>NZ_CP172876.1:0-3667568 GCF_050527835.1 Enterococcus sp. DIV0840
ATGCCCGATATGGAAAGTTTCTGGAAAGATCTAGAAGATACTTACCAATCTGTTTTGTCTGCGCCAAGTTTTGATGCTTGGATAAAAACAACGCAACCGCTAAAGTTGGAGAATAATCAATTATGGTTAGAAGTTCCTTCTGCTGTTCATAAAGACTATTGGGAAAAGAATTTAGCCGCAAAAATCGTCGAAACCGGCTTTAAATTGACTGGTGCTGAAGTGATGCCTCATTTTGTTGTTACTGGTGAAAAAGAGACAATGCCGGTTCAAGAAGAAAAAAAAGCCCCTGTAACGCAGGAAAAAATTGCGGAACATGGGAAAAAAGCTTTATTGAATCCAAAGTATTCTTTTGATACATTCGTTATCGGAAAAGGAAATCAAATGGCTCATGCAGCGGCTTTAGTTGTAGCAGAAGATCCTGGTTCTATCTATAATCCACTATTCTTTTATGGTGGTGTTGGTTTAGGAAAAACCCATTTGATGCATGCTATTGGTCATCAAATGCTGCAAAATCGACCAGATGCAAAAGTAAAATATGTCAGCAGTGAAACATTTACAAATGAATTTATCAATTCGATCCAAACCAAGAATTCTGAACAATTTAGAAAAGAGTACCGAAATGTTGATTTACTACTAGTCGATGATATTCAATTTTTAGCTGAGAAAGAAGCAACATTGGAAGAATTTTTCCATACCTTCAATGATCTTTATAATGAAAACAAACAGATCGTTCTCACCAGTGATCGGCCGCCTAATGATATTCCAAAGCTACCTGAGCGATTAGTTTCTCGTTTTGCTTGGGGTCTCTCTGTTGATATCACACCACCTGATTTAGAGACACGAATTGCCATCTTACGGAAAAAAGCAGATGCAGAACGCTTGGAAATTCCTGACGATACGCTCAGTTACATCGCTGGCCAAATTGATTCCAACATTCGTGAATTAGAAGGCGCCTTGGTGCGAGTTCAAGCATTTGCTACGATCAATGGGGAAGATATTACAACTAGTCTAGCCGCGGATGCTCTGAAATCCTTAAAATCTGTCGGTAGTCAAAATCATTTGTCGATTTTACAAATCCAAGAAGAAGTGGCAAAGTATTACCATATCCAGTTAAAAGATCTAAAAGGCAAAAAACGTGTGAAATCGATCGTTGTTCCTAGACAAATATCGATGTACCTCTCCAGAGAGATGACCGAAAATTCTCTACCAAAAATCGGTGCCGAGTTCGGCGGAAAAGATCACACTACAGTTATTCATGCTCATGAAAAAATTCAACAATTAATGCAAAAAGATCCGACAATTCAAAAAGAAGTTGGCGAAATCAAAAACTTGCTTAATTCGTAGCCTGTGGATAAAAAAGAGAAATAGTAAAAAGTTTTCCACAAGTTATGCACAGGTGGAAAACTTGTCTTTTATTTCGTTTCCTAACTTTTCCACAGAATTAACAGGACCTACTACTTTTATTATTTATTTATATATAAATACAAAACTGTCTTAGCAAAATTTATACTTTTAAAATCAATTAAAAAAGGAGTTCAATCATTATGAAATTAACCGTGAAAAGAAATACCTTCTTACAAGAATTACAAACCGTTCAACGAGCTATTTCTTCTAAAACAACTATCCCAATTTTAACAGGTGTAAAAATCGTTTTAACTGACGAAGGCTTATCATTAACAGGTAGTAATGCAGATATTTCTATTGAAAGTTTTCTAAGTAAGGAAGACGAAAAAGCTCAGATGACAATTGAATCTACAGGTAGTATTGTTTTACAAGCTCGTTTCTTTGGTGAAATCATTCGTAAATTACCTGAAGATATGTTCACATTAGAAGTATTGGAAAATAATCAAGTTGCGATCACTTCAGGAAAGGCTGACTTTACGGTTAATGGACTAGACGCAGATAATTATCCACACCTGCCCGTAATCGATGCAAAAAATCAAATTCAATTACCCGTTCACCTGTTGACAAAAATTATCAATGAAACAGGATTTGCTGTTTCTCTTCATGAAAGTCGTCCAATTTTAACAGGAGTTCACTTTATTTTAGAAAACCAAAAATTATTAGCTGTTGCGACAGATTCACACCGTTTGAGTCAACGAATCATTCCAATCGAACAAGCAGCTGAAAATTTCAATATTGTCATTCCAGGAAAAAGTTTGACTGAACTTTCTCGTTCATTTACGAATGAAGAAGAAATGGTCGAAATCAGCATTATGGAAAACCAAGTATTGTTCAAAACACAAAATATGTATTTCTATTCTCGTTTGTTAGAAGGAAATTATCCTGATACGAATCGTTTGATTCCAACAAGTTTTAATACTGAAATTGATTTTTATGTGCCAGAATTATTATCTGCAATCGATCGTGCATCGTTATTGTCTCATGAAGGTCGTAATAATATCGTTCGTTTAGCGATTGCTTCTGATTCTGTTGTTCTTTACGGAAACTCGCCAGAAATCGGGAAAGTAGAAGAACCGCTAAATTATGAAAAAGTGACTGGTGATCCACTAGAAATTTCTTTCAATCCGGATTATATGAAAGATGCTTTACGAGCATTTGGTGATATGAGTATTACAGTTAAATTTATTTCTGCGATTCGTCCATTTACGTTAGAACCGACAGAAACTGATTTAGATTTTATTCAGTTGATTACACCTGTTCGTACGAATTAAAAATAAAAAAGGACTTGCCTCAAAAATTCGAGGCAAGTCCTTTTTTATTTAACAACAGACTAGTTGCATAGTTGACGTGTTTTACCCAATCGTTTATGTCATTTCATCTAAAAAAGTAGACGACTGTTTAATATAGAAATAATCAGATTTTAAAATAATAGATTTTTAATAAAGTAAAAACACTAAAAAAACTTTTCAAGAAGCTCAACTCGTATATTTCTTCTTAAAATGCATTTTAAGCCTTTTTTAATCGTTAGAATATTTTTTGTCGATTGCCTTCAAAATTGCTTAGAAAGAAAATTAGACGGATAAATTTGTTTTTTGATGTAAAAAAGAGTATAATATTGGAGTAAAAGTGAAAACAAAAAAGAGGGATGCATTTTGAAAAAGACGATTGTTTTAGAAACAGATTACATGACACTCGGTCAAGTCTTAAAAGAAGTCGACGTTATCAGTAGTGGCGGCGCTGCCAAATGGTACTTAGCTGAAAATAGTGTTTTCGTAGATGGGGAATTAGAGAATCGCCGCGGTAGAAAATTATATGCTGGTATGATGCTCGAAATACCTGAAGAAGGTACTTTTTTTATGGTCAAAAAAGGCGAGGTAGTCGATGAGACTGAATGAAATCGAGGTGCAGCATTATCGTAATTATGATGGGCTGACCTTAGATTTCCCTAAAACCTTAAATATTTTTCTAGGGGAAAACGCACAAGGCAAGACAAATCTTTTAGAAAGTATTTATGTTTTAGCGATGACCCGCAGTCACAGAACCAGTAACGAGAAAGAATTGGTTCATTGGGATTCTGATTCAGCAAGAATCAGCGGAGTTATTGAAAAAAAGACAGGAACGGTGCCGCTTGAGATCATTATTTCTAACAAAGGCCGCAAGACAAAGGTCAATCATATTGAACAAAAGCGTTTGAGTTCATATATTGGTCAGCTAAATGTCATTTTATTTGCGCCAGAAGATCTTTTGCTTGTCAAAGGCTCACCGCAATTACGTCGTAAGTTTATCGATATGGAATTAGGCCAAGTCAATCCGATTTATTTGTATGATTTGGTTCAATATCAGTCTGTCTTAAAACAGCGTAATCAATATTTAAAGCAGTTAGCTGAAAAAAAACAGTCGGATCTTGTTTATTTAGATATTTTGACTGAACAATTGGCAGAATTTGGCGGAAAAGTCTTGTTTGCTCGTCTAGAATTTATCCAAAAATTAGAGCACTGGGCGAATTTACTGCATAAGAAAATTAGCCATGAAAAAGAAGAATTGGCGATCGATTATTTTTCAAGTATCCCGTTAGATAAAGAAAATTTTTCACTAGAAGAGATCCAAAAGCAACTGCTGCAGAGCCTTCTTGATAACCGAAAACGTGAGTTGTTTAAGGCCAATACCTTTTTAGGTCCTCATCGAGATGATCTGATTTTTAATGTAAACGGACAAAACGTCCAAACATATGGATCACAAGGTCAACAAAGAACCACAGCTCTTAGCGTAAAGCTTGCGGAAATTGATTTAATGTATTCAGAAACAGGAGAATATCCTGTGTTGTTATTGGATGATGTCATGAGTGAGTTAGATAATGAACGACAATTGCACCTGCTAGAAACGATTGAAGGAAAGGTTCAGACTTTTTTAACAACGACAAGTTTGGATCATTTAAACAATAAATTAGCTGTTGAACCAGATATATTTTATGTTCATCAGGGAGAGATAGAGAGGGAAGCATCTATATGACAGAAGAAGAAAAAAACATGAAAGAACGTGCACAAGAATATGATGCCAGTCAGATTCAGGTATTAGAAGGTCTTGAAGCGGTTCGTAAACGTCCTGGTATGTACATAGGATCGACGAGTTCGGAAGGTTTGCATCACTTAGTTTGGGAGATCGTTGATAATTCGATCGATGAGGCTTTGGCAGGCTTTGCATCAAGTATCCAAGTAGTAATTGAAGAAGATAACAGTATTACTGTTGTCGATGATGGACGGGGAATCCCAGTCGGTATTCAAGCCAAAACAGGCAGACCTGCTGTAGAAACAGTCTTTACCGTTCTCCATGCAGGAGGAAAATTTGGCGGCGGCGGATATAAAGTTTCCGGCGGACTTCACGGAGTAGGTTCCTCTGTTGTTAATGCTTTATCAACAACATTAGACGTAAAGGTCTACAAAGAAGGAAAAATTTATTACCAAGAATTCCATCAAGGTGCTGTAAAAGATGACTTAAAAGTGATCGGTGACACAGAGCGTCATGGAACGACAGTCCATTTTGTTCCAGATCCGGAAATCTTTACAGAGACAACTGTCTTTAACTTTGATAAATTAGCAACACGTGTTAGAGAGTTAGCATTCTTGAATAAAGGGCTAAAAATTTCTATTGAAGATAAACGTGAAGAAAAACCTGTCTTGAAAGAATTTCATTACGAAGGCGGGATCAAGAGCTACGTAGAACATTTGAATGCGAATAAAGATGTTTTATTTCCAGAACCTGTTTTTATTGAAGGGGAACAACAAGACATCATCGTTGAAGTATCCATGCAATATACAGATGGGTACCATACCAATTTATTAAGTTTCGCCAATAACATCCATACGTATGAAGGTGGAACGCATGAATCAGGTTTTAAAACGTCATTAACGCGTGTAATCAATGATTACGCTCGTAAACAAAAGATCATGAAAGAAAATGACGAAAACCTGACAGGGGAAGATGTTCGTGAAGGATTAACAGCTGTTATTTCTATCAAACACCCAGAACCTCAATTTGAAGGACAAACCAAAACAAAATTAGGAAATTCAGAAGTTCGGACTGTTACGGACCGTTTATTCTCTGAGTATTTCAATAAATTCTTGATGGAAAATCCAACTGTTGGGAAACAAATCGTAGAAAAAGGCCTACTAGCTTCTAAAGCCCGTATGGCTGCTAAAAGAGCACGTGAAGTGACGCGTCGTAAAGGGGCACTTGAAATCAGTAATTTACCTGGTAAATTAGCCGATTGTTCAAGTAAAGATCCTGAAAAATGCGAAATTTTCATCGTCGAAGGAGATTCAGCCGGCGGTTCAGCGAAACAAGGACGTAGCCGTGAATTCCAAGCGATTTTACCAATTCGTGGGAAAATCTTGAATGTTGAAAAAGCTAGCATGGATAAAATTTTAGCGAATGAAGAAATCCGTTCATTATTTACAGCGATGGGAACAGGTTTTGGGGCTGATTTTGATGTATCAAAAGCTCGTTACCACAAATTAGTAATCATGACCGATGCCGATGTTGATGGTGCACATATCCGTACGCTATTGTTAACATTGTTCTATCGTTTCATGCGCCCAGTTGTTGAAGCGGGATATGTATATATCGCTCAACCACCTTTATATGGGGTAAAACAAGGGAAAAATATCACCTATGTTCAACCAGGAAAAAATGCTGAGGAAGAACTAGCTCAAGTTTTAGAGAGCCTACCAGCTAGTCCAAAACCAAGTGTTCAGCGTTACAAAGGTCTTGGAGAAATGGATGATCATCAATTATGGGAAACAACAATGGATCCTGAAAGACGTTTGATGTCACGCGTCAGTGTCGATGATGCGATCGAAGCCGATCAAATTTTTGAAATGTTGATGGGAGACCGTGTTGAACCACGCCGAGCATTTATTGAAGAAAATGCCCATTACGTGAAAAATCTAGATATTTAATTAAGAAGGAGATAAATTCATGAGTGAAGAAATGAAAGAGAACATTCAAGACGTCAATCTGACCAGTGAAATGAAAGAATCCTTCATTGATTATGCGATGAGCGTTATTGTGGCTCGTGCGTTGCCAGATGTTCGTGATGGGTTAAAACCAGTTCACCGCCGTATTTTATACGGAATGAATGAGTTAGGTGTAACACCTGACAAACCACATAAAAAATCAGCTCGTATCGTTGGGGATGTTATGGGTAAGTACCATCCACATGGAGATTCATCGATCTATGAAGCAATGGTACGGATGGCTCAACCTTTTAGTTACCGCAGTATGCTCGTTGATGGACACGGAAACTTTGGTTCTGTCGATGGTGATGGCGCTGCTGCAATGCGTTACACCGAAGCTAGAATGAGTAAAATTGCGTTGGAAATGCTTCGTGATATCAATAAAAATACAGTTGATTTTCATGGAAACTATGATGACTCAGAACAAGAACCAGATGTACTGCCAGCACGTTTTCCTAACCTTTTAGTGAATGGAACAACAGGGATCGCTGTTGGGATGGCAACAAATATTCCACCTCATAATTTAGCAGAAGTTATCGAAGCTGCAAGCTTGCTGATGGAAAATCCAGAAGCGACAACGAATGAGTTAATGGAAGTATTGCCTGGACCAGATTTCCCTACAGGTGGTTTAGTTATGGGTAAATCAGGAATTCGCCGCGCCTATGAAACAGGTCGAGGATCGATTACGATTCGTGCTAAAGTTGAGATCGTTGATATGCCGAATGGTAAAGAACGTATCTTAGTATCTGAGTTGCCGTATATGGTCAACAAAGCGCGTTTGATCGAACGAATTTCAGAATTACATCGTGAAAAACGGATTGAAGGAATCACTGATTTACGTGATGAATCTTCTCGTGAAGGTATGCGTATCGTCATTGATGTTCGTCGCGATGTCAGTGCCTCTGTTATCTTGAATAACCTTTATAAAATGACCGCATTACAAACCTCTTTTGGTTTTAATATGTTAGCAATCGAAAAAGGGATTCCTAAGATTCTAAGTCTGAAAGAAATTCTGGAAAATTATATAGAGCACCAAAAAGAAGTTATTACACGTCGTACAGAATTTGATAAGAAAAAGGCAGAATCACGTGCTCATATCTTAGAAGGTTTGCGAATTGCTTTAGATCACATTGATGAGATCATCGCAATTATTCGAAATTCAAAAGCAGATGATGAAGCGAAAGCCTCTTTGATCGAACGTTTTGAATTTTCAGATCGTCAAGCACAAGCGATTTTGGATATGCGTTTACGCCGTTTGACAGGTTTGGAACGCGATAAGATCGAAAATGAGTACCAAGAATTATTGAAATTCATTGCTGATTTGAATGATATCTTAGCTCGACCAGAACGTGTCGTTGAGATCATCAAAACAGAATTAGGTGAGATTCATGATAAATATGGCGATGCTCGCCGCACTGAATTATTAGTGGGTGAAGTCCTAAGTTTAGAAGATGAAGACTTGATCGAAGAAGCTGAAGTTGTTATTACACTAACAAACAATGGCTATATCAAGCGTTTAGCGAACAGTGAATTTAGAGCACAACGCCGTGGTGGTCGTGGTGTTCAGGGAATGGGCGTTCATGATGATGACTTCGTGAAAAACCTAGTTTCTTGTTCAACTCATGATACGTTACTATTCTTTACGAATAACGGTAAAGTCTACCGTGCTAAAGGATATGAAATTCCTGAATACGGCAGAACAGCTAAAGGAATCCCTGTGATCAACATGCTAGGTATTGATTCTAGTGAGAAGATTCAAGCGATCATCGCTGTTGAAGGACAAGCAGAAGAAGGACATTATCTATTCTTCACGACCCGTAAAGGTACTGTTAAACGTACAGCAGTCAAAGCATTCTCTAATATTAGAAGCAATGGTTTGATCGCAATCGGTCTAAAAGAAGAGGATGAGCTAGTCAATGTTGTCTTAACAAATGGCGAACAAAACATGATCATCGGAACGCATAATGGTTATTCTGTGACATTTGCTGAAACAGCAGTCCGTGATATGGGTCGTACAGCATCAGGTGTGCGTGGTATTCGTCTAAGAGAAGAAGATTACGTCGTAGGAGCCTCTTTACTCGACGCTGACACGGAAGTTCTAGTGTTGACGGAAAATGGTTACGGTAAGCGTACAAAAGCCTCTGAGTACCCTGTGAAGGGCCGTGGCGGTAAAGGGATCAAGACAGCCAATATCACACCGAAGAATGGTCCACTAGCAGGACTTACTACCGTTCGTGGTGATGAAGATATTCTAGTGATTACCAATAAAGGTGTCATTATTCGTTTCAATGTTGATTCAGTTTCTCAAACAGGACGCGCTACATTAGGGGTTCGTTTGATGAGAATGGAAGAGGATGCAAAAGTTGTGACGATGGCGGTTGTAGAGCCGGAGCCAGATGAAATCGTTGAAGAAGTTGAAGGTGTAGAAACAACAGTTGTTGAAGCTGAAACGCCTGAAACAGATACAACGACTGAAGAATAAAAAGTAAGAACCTCGTTTCAGTCAACATTAGACTGAAACGAGGTTTTTTAGCAAGAAAAAATTAGAAGATGTAACTTTGTGTAGTACAGGCTAAATGTTCTAATTTCTATGGATATATTGTAATTCTTTCTTTGCTAAGATACCTAACGATCCATAAACTATTTTAAAAATAAATTATAGTATGAGAAGGTTAATAATACAAAGCCGATTAAAGTATATTTATCTAAAAATTTGCTACCATAAACAAAATAATAAATTATTTGTAAGCCAATAATTAAAAGAGACATTATTAAAACGATGCTGTACGAAAATGTCCATAAATTAATATTTTTATTTAATATTTTAAGCATACTAATCACCTACAGTCTACTTATTTTTTATTATCATGATACCCATTCCAAAAGCCTAAAGCGGCAGCACCAGCTAGTGTAGTGACTCCTGCTGCGATTAAAGCAGCAGCTTTCCAACCAACAAAGACAACACCAGCAATGATGATAGTTAAACCACCAGTTGTATCATACATCTCATCCGAGTCAAGTAAAGAATATTTTGTTTCAAGAGTATTTAAAGCATTTAGTTTCTCCATAAATTTTTCCTCCATTATCTAAAATATTTTAGTTTACATTTATTGTTAATTAATGAAAAATAGTAAAATAATCATCCAAAAGATTTTTCCAGTATCAATATCTTTTTTATAAATCAAATCCATCAAAATATTTCCTGCAATTAAGAAAATAAATAAAAAAGTCACAAGCTTTAATATCTTAGGAGATAAATCAATTATTGATGAATTCATAATAAAAGCTCCTTCTACTATTATTTTACGTAAGCCCAACCTTTACCAAGAACATAACCTAACGAATAGACACCACCTATAATTGCTGAAACAATTCCGACACCAGCGGCAATTGCTTTAGCTGTGAGAACTACTGCAACACCAGCAATTATAATAGTAATACCGCCATTGATATCATACATTTCTTCTAACTCAAGTCCAGTATACTTTGATTCTAAAGCTGCAAAACCGTTATTCATACTATTTCCTCCTTTAAAAGTTTGTTATAGAAATTTCTATAAGTTAATTATATATACACTTTATTATTATTTGTGAAAACGTTCCATATATCGGACAATATATGGAATCTACTTAAAAATTTTTTTCCATAAGAAAGATAAATAAGTTGTTTTACCAGTTAATATATTGATGTTTCCGGTTGTTCCGTGTGGATAGTTTAAAACATCTGTAGGTTCGCAAAAAACAGTATAAAAACTTCCCTGTTCTGTTTGTTTAGGTTCAGTCTGTACTTTATTTATTGTTCCAATTATTACTTTATTTTTATTGCTTTCTAAATTATTTACTGTAAATTTTATTTCTTGTCCCTTTTTAACTCCTAGGATTTGGTTACTGGGAAGATACACTTCGATATACTTTTCTTGTTTATGGCTAACAATTTTGCCTACCTCAGTTCCTTCTGGAATAATTTTCCCTTTTGAAACAGCTTCAGAAAATTCGATTGTTCCATCAGCTTCGGCTGTTAAACGATACTTATTTAGTTCTTTTTTGTGAGACTCTAGCTGTCGGGTTAATTCTTGTTTACTGTTTTTTGTCTCTGCAGCGGTTGCTTCAATAGTACTTAGTAATTGTGTTTTTGTTTCTTCAGAGCTTAGTAACTGTTGTTGTTTGTTTATATCAGTAGTATCAATACTCTCTTTCAAAAGTAATTGTTTCTCATTTAAGGTTATTTTTTCTTGAAGAAGCATTTGAACATTTTTTTCAATAGTAGTTAGAATTTCAATTTTAAAAGTGGCTAGTTCTTTACTATCTAACAAACTTTTTTTCTTTTCTTCATAGCTTAATACCTCAACATGAACGATATCAGTAGAAAATGAATGTGGGGAGTCGTTGTTGACATATTCTTTGAATGTAGCATAATCTGTTAATTTTGTTTCAATTGACGATAATTGAGTGGTTAAAAGATTTTGTTGCTCACTAAGAGATGACTTTTTTATTTGGCTGTCATCAACATTATTTTTTTTCAAAGCTGTGAGATAATTTTCTACTTGACTTTTATATCCAAATAAATCATTTTCTAATTTATTGTTTTCTTCATTAATGCTGTCTTTAAATAATGACAAGTAATTCTGTTGTTCAGTTTTTTCTTTAATTGCCTCAGCAGTCTTGTCTACTTCTTGTTGTATCTGGCTAGAGTCAAATATAATTAAATCTCTTCCTTTTTCAACTCCATCATTATTTGATACTAGAATTTTAGATATTTTTGTGTTAACTGGACTAGAAATTGTAATACCAAGATCTTTAGACAAAATTGCACCAGTGGATTTTATGGATAGCTCCATTGTTCCGAAAGTTAGAAAAATAGTGCCAAAAATTAAAAGTAAAATAAACGGATAAAGTACATATAATCCAGTTTTACTATAATTGGTATCCAATAAGTCTTTTCCTATTTTTATGTTTAAAAGTTCGTTCATAGCGCACTCCTTTAATAATCTAGATAGTTTATTCAGAATAACCTAATAAATTATAATAGGTACCTTGTTTTTGTAGTAAATTGAGATGAGTTCCTTGCTCAACAATCTTTTTTTGTTCCATTACATAAATATGTGAACATTCTTTCAAAATAGACAATCTATGAGCTATTATTATGACTGTTAATGAAGTAATAGTCATTAAATTATCAATTATTTTTTTTTCTGTATAACTATCGATACTGCTTGTTGCTTCATCCATAATAATTATAGGAGATTTTCGTAATAACGATCGTGCTAATGCTAAACGCTGTTTTTGTCCTCCAGAGAAGTTCGCTGCATTTTCTTCTATAAAACTGCTATATCCTAAAGGTAAAGATTCGATATGTTCGTGGATACATACGATTTTACAAAAGTGAATGACTTCTTCTCAGGTGACTTCTCTGTCTAAGCCAAACACTAAATTTTCATAAATACTACCACTAAAGAAAAAAGTAGTTTGGGGAATCAGAGTGACATTTTTACGTAGATTTTTTTTTGAAACATCCTTAATATTGTAATCGTTATATTTTATTTTTCCTTCTGTACATTCATAATGTGAGACAAGTAATTTTGCTAATGTTGATTTACCCGAACCGCTTTTTCCAACGATAGCTACTTTTTCTCCAAAGTTTATTTTCATATTTATTTCACTCAAGCACTCTCTTTGCATAGGATAGTTAAAAGACACATTTTTTAATTCAATGACTCCTCTGAAGATATCTTCATGAATGATTTTTTCACTATCATTTTCATCTAATTCAGATTTTATGGTAAAAATTTCTCCTAATCGATCTGCAGCTACTTTTGCTGTTTGTAAGTGTGGTTGTAAGTTAATAATATTTTTTAAGGGAGTTGAAAAATAAGAAACCATCATGTTAAATGTCATTAATTGTCCAACACTCAAAGTACCTTCAATAACTAATTTTGCACCAGACCACAAAATTACTGTATTCACCACTAATTGCAGTATTTGTTTTAAAGCAGTTTGGATGTTATCTAATTTGAAAGTTTTAAACATAGAGTGAATGTAGTTAATAAATAATCTATCGACTTTTTTTGACGCTTCATTTTCAGCTTGAATTGATTTTATTGTTTCTATCCCATTTACAGACTCAATAATGAAAGAGTTAAGTAGAGAGTTATCTTCCATTTCTTTATGATTTAATTCGTCATATTTTTTGACAAATGCAAGTATAATAATACAATAAAAAGGAATAACAATTAGTGTTAAAGCAAATAATTTAGCATTTTGAAAGAACATTATTGAACTGATAAGCAATAACATAGTAACATCTAAAATGATTGTCAATACAGAACTTGCAAGTGCATTTACAACTTTACTTGCATCAGTAAATCGTGAAATAACCTCTCCCGTTTTTCTTGTGGCAAAAAAATTCATTGATAAGAGAAGTACATGATTGTAATAACCAAGCATTAGTCTGATACTCATTCTATTTCCTAAAACTGCTAATAAATATGCTTTGATACTTTCAAATGCTGATTGGAAAATATAAAGAAAAATGATACCTAATGAAATTACATTTAAAGTTGTAAGTGCACCTTCTGGTATAATGGAATCAATTAGTGTTTGAAAATAAAAAGAAGCAATAATACCTAGTAGGGTCACTGTAAATGCAGCCACTACAACATGAAAAATTAATTTTTTATCTAAAAAAAGGACTTTCATAATATCGAGTAGGGAATTGTTATTTTCTGAAAGAGCAATATAATCCTCTTTAGGCAAAGTAAAAATGATGGCTTTAGTCCACATTTCTTCAAATTGTTGTTTTGAAAGTTTTACCAAACCTTCAGCTGGATCTGAAATTAGTAGGTAATTTTTTGCCACTTTATGTATAACAACAAAATGAAGGAGCATTTCATCTTTTATTATATGAGCTATTGCTGGGTATGGGAGAGTGGGATCATCAAAAATAGACATGTCTGCTTTTATAGCTTTACTCTCGAAATTAAAATTGTTTAAGCACTGAACGATTCCAAAGATATTCGTTCCAAGCTCACTTGTTCCAGCCATTTCTCTGATTTTAGAAATTGGTATATTTGATTTATATTGACGTAAGATTGTCGCGATACATGCCGCACCACAATCTTTCATATCATTTTGTTTAACTGATTTATATTTTAAAGATTTCAAAATATTTTTCTCCTTATTTTTCGTTCATGACGTGTATTGTAACTATGTATATATTTTCTAAAATTCTCCAATAAGAATTATTTAGTTGCTTTAAAAAATCAATGTTTTTCTTAGTAATTAAAATTCCGTTCTGACAGTCTTCAGTTATTATTAAGGAAAGCCCAATAAAAAAATTTTGTAAAACTTGTTCTAACAATAGTTCATCGGAAATATTCAAGTTTACAAGTATTTGTGCATACTTGTGGACTTTTAAGATATCTTTTTCTTCTATTTCGATAATTATCATATTAACAAGTATTTTTACTAACTCTGATTCGTATTGTTTTAAATTTTTATATTTATTGGCACTGTTAAAGATATTATTAATCATTAATTCATTTATTTCTCTAGAAAATGAAAAATAAGTATTTATATATAAAACCAAATCGTAGTGTGTAAAAAAATTGAGATTCAATAAATAATATTGAATCTCATTTTGTTTTCTATAGTCATTGTTTAAGTTTAATCGATTGACTAACAAATCGATTATCAAGTAAATATGCTTATATTTTTCTATTAAAGATTTTTTATACAAATTTAGTGAATATAATTTTAAATTTTCTAGTTTCTCAGTGTCTTTTTCCAGAAAAGCTTTTTTAACGTTTTTAAATAGTCGTTTAAATTCATCTTCTTTAAAAGAATTACCAATAAACATGAATTCTTCTATAGAAACATTGAGTTGTTCTAACAGTTTAAAAAATGTTACAGCGGATATCTCAGATTGATTATTGATAATTCTATGATATTGAGATCTCGAAATAACGCCACTTGTCAGAAGCTTTATGGATATATTTTTGCCTTTTCTAATAAAATCTATCGTTTTACCTAAGTCTATAATCATGGTAGAGATCACTCCTTTCAAAGGTTAATAGATTTCTTCAGGGCATTTTTAAAAATTTAAAAGAATTAAAGCCCACATAAATACTTCGCTCCTTTTTTTCTGAATATTCAGATTTTTATACAAGTTTAACATCTATTAGTAAGAATTACAACACTTAAAGAGTTTAATTGGTAATTTAATATAAAGTTTTCTGGTTTCAATGTTGATTCAGTTTCTCAAACAGGACGCGCTACATTAGGGGTTCGTTTGATGCGAATGGAAGAGGATGCAAAAGTTGTGACGATGGCGGTTGTAGAGCCGGAGCCAGATGAAATCGTTGAAGAAGTTGAAGGTGTAGAAACAACAGTTGTTGAAACTGAAACGCCTGAAATAGATACAACGACTGAAGAATAAATAAAAAAGAACATTTCAGTGGAATGCTGAGATGTTCTTTTTTGCATAGTTTTTATATTTAAAAAAAACATAATATCGTTTTGCTTTGTTTTGAAAAAAAGTATGATTATAATAAGAGTAATAAGAAGTGAGAGGTAAAAATGATGACACAAGAAAAATTATTACTATCTAAAACTTTTTCAAAGCAATTAAATATTGGAACGGCATTATCTAACTTTATTGAAAATATACTGGAAATATTTGGAGGAAAAACGACTGTTTATGAACGTAGACCGATTACTTTTTCAGAGTATCTTTATGTTGAGATGATCACTTTCTCAAATGGTTTTCAGATCAGAACGAGTCTAAAGAGAAATCCGGAAACATTCGAAATAGAAGCATTTGCATACTCTGAACCGAATCATGTTTATTTATCAAATTTAACTTCAGAGGAATTGAATTTAATGTATTTACTCGTAAAAAAAGAAAGAGAAAAAATTTTAAATCAAAAATATTCAGAAGTAGATCAACGAGAATTGGATATAATGACCTCTTTACTGATGAATTTGAAAGTAATTACAGGTGAAATAATCTAGTTGAAAGTGGTCGAGGCAAAAGCGTTAACTCCAAGTAATAAGCTGTTTTTGTCTCGCCAATGATTCTCTTTACTTTTCAAATTTTCTACCCATTAACGTACAGCGCCCAACAGCTGTTAGTTCCCCAGCGTCATTAAATACGTTTCCTTCCCAAACTTGAATTGCTTGTCCGACACGATTTGCTGTCGCAATCACCGTTAATGTTCCATTTGACACACTTTTTAGATGATTGATTTGAAGATCTACTCCAACTGCATAAGAATTCTCATCCAGTTGTTCATTAGCGCCTAAACTACAAGCAGTTTCGATCAAAATCCCATTCATTCCTCCATGTAAAACGCCATAAGGTTGTTTATGAAAATCTTCAATGTTCATTTTTAGTATAACTTTTTCTTTAGATAGTTCAGTTGTTTCGATTTTTAAATAATCTAATAAATGCACGAAAATCAATCCTCTCATTTTTCTAAGTAAATTATTGTTGAATCGATTCTAGAAAATCAATTACTTTATCCAGTGCTAAATCATGATAACTTAAAGAATCAAAGTAGAATACTTTTTCTTTGGGGTAATCTTTTAGTTCAAACTGTTTTTGCAAGCCTGGAACGCAAATAATGGCATCTGCTTCCTGAGCGATCACGTCAATATCTGCTATTGAATCGTCTAGAACAGCGATCCAGTGACTATTTCTCTTTTCCAACGATTGATTCAGCTTCGTTACTAGTTTATTTTGTTTAAACATACCTAGAATGTTTCCGTTTGGTAATTTGCTTTTTAAAAACATGGGTGTACTTTGATAGACTAAGATTGCTGTGCTCATAAAAATAATCTCCTTCGCTGTTCGTAATGAGGCTTATAGTCATAATAGTAACGAAGTTATAGAATGTGTACAAGGAATTTTATATGATTTAGTAAATTTATAGGGCAAGCAAGAGTTTGTTTTTAGCTTTTATAGTATAATTTATTTTTATACGATCAAGAAGAAAGTAGAGGGTTCAGAGATGGGTTGTCTAGGAAATATTATTTGGTTTATTTTTGGCGGTTTCGCTGGTGGTTTGGCTTGGCTTTTAGCTGGAGTTCTTTGGTGTATTACGATTGTTGGAATCCCAATTGGGTTACAGTGTTTCAAGCTTGCTGGATTGAGTTTTTGGCCGTTTGGCAAAAGAGTTGTGTATAGCACAAGTACGAGTTCATTTTTAGTGAATATTCTTTGGCTGGTTCTCAGCGGATTTTGGTTAGCGGTAGGACATTGTATCAGTGGGATTCTTTTATGTGTGACGATTATTGGAATTCCATTTGGTATGCAGTCATTTAAACTAGCTAAGTTGGCGTTGATGCCATTTGGTGCGCAAGTAGTGCCTACTAACAGTGTTTATATGGAATAGGAAAAAATAGGAGTAGTCTATAGCTGAATCATGGCTTAGCTACTCTATTTTTGATTGTATGTTTCTTTATTTATGAAGAGTTAAATCAAATCTGTGTATGTCATATTGTTAAATATCTTTTTAGAAAGTATAATGAATATAAATGTATTTAGGAGAATAAAAATGGATATTGAAATGTTAACAATACTTGAAAAGATAAAGCAACAACAGAAAATTAGTGTAGAAGAGCAGGTTAAGTATATGAGTTTTAAAGGTATTGAATTTAAAGAAAGTGATGAAGCAAGCGCAATAAAAACATTATCTGAAAATACATATTATTATAAAATGACTGCATTTAGAAAAAATTTTAAAAGGAATTCTGATGGAAAGTATCAGAATTTAGATTTAAAACATTTATCTGATTTGGCAATTATTGATATGCATTTGAGATATTTACTAATGAAATTAACATTAGATATTGAACACTCGCTAAAAACGAAAATCATATCTTCAATTACAAAAGGTGATGATGATGGTTATTCAATTGTTGGTGAATACAATAACTATCAGAAAAGTAATTTCAATTCATGGATTGAAAGGAAAAATATTTCTGAAAAAGAACAAGCAGAGCAGCAAGCGAAATACATTGATGTAGTAGATAAAATAATGAATGAACGAAGCAATAGAAAAAACTATGATTATGATTTATATTGTAAAAGAATAAAGAAACCATCTATTTGGGTCCTTTTAGAATTAATGACTTTTGGACAGTTATCATCATTTATCAAATTTTATTGTGAACAGAACTTGTTTGAATCAAGTAAGTATGAAGTGGCTAAAATTTTTCTACCATACTCAAAGAATGTACGAAATTGTGCAGCTCATAGTAGAACTATTTTATTATATTTAAATCAAGAATTTCAATTTGGGAGTAAGGAAAGCCCATCCAGGTATCCTCATAAAAAGTTAACAGATTATGTAATAAGAACAGATTTTAGTAATAATCGTATCTATCCTAATCTAACGAATATGAGAGTACATGATTTAGTATCGTTGTTATTTTTGCACGATACATATGTTGAATCATCAGGAATTAGAGATAGCAGAAAAGCTGAATTAGAAGAATTGCTGAATAGATGCAAGCGAAATGAAGACTTATATATAAATCATCCTTGGCTGAACGAAAAGTATAATATGTTTTCTGAAATAATTAAAACATATTGATTTTTGGGAGAATTATGCCAGAGTTTAGTGTTGACCAAGGTTAATTCAAGTGGTAACATGGTTATTAGATGAAAGACCCTTCCGAAAGGTCGTTTATAGTTGGGGTAACAGCTGACTATAAATTAAAGGAAAATAAAACTGTTTGATACAAGCTGGTTGTGGCGTTTGTATCAGACAGTTTTTTAGTGTATTTGAATTATTTCTACTATTTTCTTGCTAGTATCATTCGTTTAATCTTTCACCAGTATCTAAACCGTCTATCATTCTAAAATCTATATATTTGTGTATAATAGAAGCATTGAAAACTAATTTAGTTGGACAAACCAGCTCTTCAGAAAAAAGATGAATTATGAATAAGGCAAAAAGCACCATAGTTTTAATTTCCTATTTTTCTGTCAGAGCTAAACAGCTTGTTCCGCTTTTAAACTATCTAGTTGCTCAAATCAATCCTTTGGAAAATAGATAAATTGTCAGTGAAACTAAAAGCGTTTCAATGTCAAATTCCTGATTTTCTACAGGATTAACCGATTTGTTCCGCTTTTAAAATTATAAGGAGGTTTCCTCATGAGAAACTGGACAACGATCAAAGAATACGAAGAAATTTTATTTGAACAAGAAGGCAAAGTCGCGAAAATCACCATCAATCGCTCTCAAGTACACAATGCCTTTACACCAAAAACTGTCATGGAAATGATCGATGCATTTAACATCAGCCGTGATAAACAAGATGTCGGCGTAATTATTTTAACCGGTGCAGGAGATAAAGCATTTTGTTCAGGCGGAGACCAAAAAGTCCGTGGGCATGGCGGATATGTAGGTGAGGATAGTGTTCCTCGTTTAAATGTACTAGATTTACAACGCTTGATTCGTGTGATTCCAAAACCTGTTATTGCAATGGTCAAAGGGTATTCGATCGGTGGAGGTAATGTACTTCAACTTGTTTGTGATCTTACGATTGCAGCGGATAACGCTAAATTTGGTCAAACTGGACCAAATGTCGGTAGTTTTGATGGAGGTTATGGTTCTGGCTACTTAGCCCGTGTGGTCGGTCATAAAAAAGCCAAAGAAGTTTGGTTTTTATGCAAACAATATTCAGCTGAAGAAGCGTTGGATATGGGCTGGATCAACACAGTTGTACCTTTAGCAGATGTTGAAGATGTTACAATGGAGTGGGCAGAAGAAATGTTGAAGAAAAGTCCGCTTGCTTTACGTATGATCAAAGCATCTCTAAATGCTGATACAGACGGATTGGCTGGAATTCAGCAACTAGCGGGAGACGCAACGTTACTTTATTACACAATGGATGAAGCCAAAGAAGGACGCGATTCGTTTAAAGAAAAACGTGATCCTGATTTCGACCAATTCCCTAAATTTCCATAAAATAAAAGGGTGAAAAACATGAGTAGTTGGCTCCAAAAACAAGTAAATGAAAGACCTGATCATCCTGCTTTTTATTGGCAGGATGAAGTATGGTCATTTGCTGAGGTAGCTCAAGAAGTTAAGCAATGGACAGCATCGTTTTCGTTAAAGATACCAGCTAAAGAAAAACGAGTTGCTCTATTTAGCCGTAACTCAAAAGAAATGTATTTTTCGATTTTAGCTTTGTGGGAATTAGGTAAAGAGCTAGTTTTGTTAAATACACATTTAAGCTTACAGGAACTCCACTACCAATTGACCGATGCAAAGGTGAATCTGGTGGTGGTTTCTACTGAAAGTTTGCCATTTTTTACTGAGTTGAAGCAATTAACCCTAATTGAAATGATAGAGCCAGAAGGTACTAAAGTAGCATTAGCAACTGAAATAGACTCTATCTATCAACTTAATGATACGGCTTCGATCATGTACACATCAGGTACGACAGGAAATCCTAAAGGAGTCGTACAGTGTTTCAGTAATCATTTGGCTAGTGCTTTGGCAACACAAGAAAATATGGAGATTACAGCGGAAGATTGCTGGCTGTGTCCAGTACCTTTATTTCATATTAGCGGGTTGTCGATCATCATTCGCCAATTAGTATTAGGTTGCAGTTTCCGTTTATATAGTAAGTTTGACGCAAAATTAGTGACAAATGATCTAGCTGAAGGTCGGGGGACCGTGATATCCGTTGTGTCTGTTATGTTGCAAGAACTACTGGAAAACTATCCTAAGAAGGGCTATAGCCCAAATTTCAAAGAGATGTTACTCGGCGGCGGACCAATTTCTCCTAAAGCGTTGGAAAAATGTGAAAGCTATGGTATTCCTGTGATCCAATCATATGGAATGACGGAAACCTGCTCTCAAGTCGTGGCATTAAGCTTTGAAGATGCGGCGAATAAAATTGGTTCTGCGGGTAAACCATTTACGGGGATAGCAATCAAAATCGTTGATGGACAAGCAAAACGAGTGTCTCCAAATGAAGTTGGAGAGATTCTATTAAAAGGAAAGAATATCGTTCGTACATATTTAAATGGCGAACAATGGCAAACGGTAAAATGGACGGCAGATGGCTGGTTTAAAACAGGTGATATGGGATATCTAGATGATGAAGGATATCTGTATTTAGTCAGCCGTTTAAGTGAGTTGATCATTTCAGGCGGCGAAAATATTTATCCTACAGAAATCGAGCATATACTCCAAGAGTTTCCTGGGGTAAAAGAAGTTGCTGTAGTTGGTGAAGCCGATGCAAAATGGGGCGCTGTTCCTGTGGCTTATATTGTCGGAGAATCAACGATCACAATCGAAACAATAAATACCTTTGCTAAAAACTATTTAGCAAAATATAAACTGCCTAAACGGATCTACTTGTGCCATTCGCTACCCAGAACCGCTAGCGGGAAATTAGCGAAACATCGCTTAACAACAAGAGAGAGGGAGGCTTTTTTAAGCAAATGAGCATTCCTAAAGAATTAGAACAAGCTTATGAAAATGGTTATCGTCAATTTAGCTGGGTCAAAGAAATAAATGAAAATGTAGATTCTTTGCGTACTTCTTTTGAGAAGGGAAAAAAAACCTTTAAAGGTGAACGGTTTTATTGGCAAACACCTGACAGTAATTTTACGCTAGTCGGTTTCGGCAAAGAAAAAGAATTAGCGCATGATCAAGCTTCATTTGAACAAGTAGATACATTTATTTTAGGAGAAAAAGATAAAATTTATCAAAACCATTCTATTCCTGGAACAGGTGCTATTTTATTTGGAGGATTCGCTTTTGATAGCAAACAGTCTAAACAAAATGACTGGGGAATTATGGAACAAGGATTGTTTTATTTGCCGACCTTTTTACTGACAGAAACCGCTGGAAAACAGTATCTTACGCTGAATTTCAGTGCAGAAAATAAAGAAATAGTACAGCAAAAGTGGTTGGAACTCACATCACAATTTGCTAAAGTAATGGCTACTCAGCTGATTGAAAAAAAAGAAACTATGCAAATAAAAGCGGAAGAAATCGCTGTTTCAGAATGGCTGACGGTCGTTGACGAAACTGTAGCAAAACTACGAGAAGCAGGACCTTTAGAGAAAGTTGTGTTGGCAAGACGGATGGAAGTGAAAAGCGATCGTCCATTTCAAGCAGATATCATTTTAAAGAATCTTCAACAACAGCAAACCAATACGTACTTTTTTGTGTTTGAAGCGGATGAACATGTCTTTATCGGTGCCACGCCGGAACGTTTATTAAAAGCTTCTAAAAAGACTTTTTCAACGGCAAGCATCGCTGGTTCTGTTTCACGTGGAACAACGGAGACGGAAGATGATGCGCTGGGTAACTATTTATTAAATGATATGAAGAATAAACAGGAGCACAAAATTGTTGTCGATAGAATCATCAAAGAATTAGAAAAGATGACAGGAACTTCCATAGAGACTAAGAAACCAGAATTATTAAAGAATCGCGATATTCAGCATTTACATTTACCGATTGAAGGGCAACGTCAAAAAGCGTATCAATTCTTGAAAGGAATTCAGCAATTACATCCAACACCCGCATTAGGCGGAGAACCAAAGGAACTCGCTTTGGCATGGCTTAAAGAGCATGAACAGTTAGATCGAGGATTGTATGGCGCGCCAATCGGCTGGGTCGCTATCAAAGAAGATGTAGGGGAATTTGCGGTGGGGATTCGTTCGGCTGTATTTTCTGAGAAAATCGGCTACTTATATGCTGGATGTGGTATTGTGAAAAATTCTCAAGCAGAGCAAGAAAGAATAGAGACAAAAATTAAATTTCAACCGATGTTAAGAGGAATAGGCGGGGACGATCATGGCAAATCAAAGTGAAATGACAAATTATTTACAAACCTTTGTTGAAGGGATGATCAGCAGTGGAGTGGAGCAAGCTGTGATAAGTCCTGGTTCTCGTTCCACACCATTAGCATTATTGTTACATCGACAAGCACAAATAGAGACATTCATTGAAGTAGATGAACGCTCGGCAGCTTTTTTTGCTTTAGGATTAAGTAAAGCAAGCACTAAGCCGGTTGTTTTATTATGTACATCAGGAACAGCCGCAGCAAATTACTATCCAGCGATTTGTGAAGCTAACGCTAGTCATATTCCATTGATTATTTTGACAACGGATCGGCCCCACGAATTACGGCAAGTTGGTGCTCCTCAAGCGATGGATCAGTTTCATTTGTTCCAAAATCATGTAAAGGAATTTATAGAAATGGCGATTCCAGAAGGAACGAAGGTGATGCTGGACTATGCCTATTGGCAAGGAATGCGTGCAACAGATACCGCTTGCCAAACACCCAAAGGTCCAGTTCATTTGAATTTCCCATTGCGGGAGCCGTTATTACCTGATTTAAATCGATCATTGGTCACTGAAAAAACAACCGAAATCTTCGCGGGTAAAAAGCAGTTGTCAGAGGAACAACTAGCAGAGTGTGTCGATGTATGGCAAGGAAAAAAAGGTGTTTTAGTTGTTGGTGGAAGCCACACACCAGAAGAAGCCAAAATATTTATTGAATTAGCAGGAATGTTAAATTGGCCGATTCTTAGTGATCCCCTGGCAAATATCAATTCGGGTAGTAAAGAGAGTCCTTTGATTATGAGTTATGCGGACTTATTTATCCAAGAAGTTGACATGATCCAATATCCAGAAGTGGTGATACGATTTGGAATGTTGCCAATTTCAAAAAATACGATGCTCTGGCTACAATCTCTTAATGAGACAACAACGATCTACTTCGTCGATGAAACGGGTGAGTGGCAAGATCAATTAAAACAAACACAAGTTGCTATACAGGCAGAAGAACAAACTTTTGCTAAGGCAGTTACTGATAAAATTAAAATGAGAACCGCAGATTCATGGCGTAATCAATGGATCGACTGGCAGGAAAAAACAGAACAACAATTAACTGAACTTAGCGAAATGAAGACACTAAATGAAACCTCTGCAAGTATTTTAGTGCATAAAAAAATGACGAAAAATGGTCAATTGTTTGTTTCAAACAGCAATGCGATTCGCTTTTTAGACCGATTTTCAACACCTAAAGGCAATCATTATCATTTATTTGGTAACCGAGGAATCAATGGAATCGATGGCATCATCTCAACTGCCTTGGGAATGTGTGCGACAAACCCAGACCGTCAAAATGTATTGTTAATCGGTGATTTGGCTATGTATCATGATATGAATGGTTTATTGTTGGCCAAACGGTATAATTTGCCATTAACGATTGTTTTATTAAATAATAATGGTGGCGGCATTTTTTCTTTTCTTTCACAACGCCAATTGAAAGTAGAGGATTTTGAACCGATTTTTGGTACACCGATCGATTTAGATTTTTCTTTAGTTGCTCAATTATATGGCGCTGAATATGTAAAAGCAGAGACCTTAGAACAATTAGAGCTGTTGCTGGAAGCTACACAAAAGCAACCTAAGTTCCAACTGATTGAAGTTGTAGGTGACCGTCATGAAAATGTGTTGTTATATGAAAAAGTCATTGATGGACTGAAAAAAAAGCTAGGGAAAAAATAAATGAAAACAAGTATAAATGGTGTAATTTATTATTATGAATGGTTGTCTGGCTATGAGTCAAATAGACCAACATTGGTTTGTTTTCATGGGTTTACTGGAACAAGCCAAACGTTTGCTCCAGTTTTTCAAAAAGAAAGTGATAGAAATATTTTAGTGATTGATTTGATTGGTCATGGTCAAACGGATTGTTATGTTCACCCCTATCGATATCAGATGGATTGCTTGTGTCAGGACATTGCGTTATTGACCGAAAAATTAGGGATACTTTCATTTTCTTTATTAGGCTATTCAATGGGCGCTAGAGTAGCTTTAGGATTTACGTACCTATTTCCTCAAAAGATTCATCAACTGGTCTTAGAGAGTGGTTCTCCTGGTTTACAGAGCATGTCGGAGCGAATTATGCGCAAACGTTCTGATGAACATCTAGCTGGGTTTATAATGAGTCACCCTATAGAAGCCTTTGTTGATAAATGGGAAAAACTGTCCCTTTTTGATAGCCAAAAACGACTATCCTCGAAAATTCAGGAAACACTTCGTCAAGAACGATTATCTCAACAAGTTTTTGGGTTGGCTTGTAGTTTATGGTATATGGGTACAGGAGTTCAGCCTGATTTTTGGCAAGAGTTGGACAAAATAAAAATCCCTACATTGGTGATAGTGGGGGAATTAGACCTTAAATTTCAGCACATAGCCCAAAGTATGAAGGAAAAGCAACCTGATATGTCTATTGAAGTCGTAAGTGATGCTGGCCATTGTGTTCATTTGGAAAAACCGGAAATAGTTGAAGAAGTTGTCTATACGTTTTTATCTAGCTCCTCGGAAAAAAGATAAAACTATAATTGAGGCAAAAAGCCCCTCGGGTTATGTCTTCCTATTTTTCTGTCAGAGCTGAACGAGCCCGCTACACTTTTAAAAGGAGGAAACCATATTGAAAATTCACCGCATTGATCGTTATCGTGTTCGGCTACCTTTACGGATTTCTTTTGAAACAAGTTATGGTCGCTTAACAGAGAAAGCATTTGATCTTTTGTTAGTGACAGATGAATTAGGTAATCAGGGGATAGGTGAATTGGTCCCTTTTGAACAGCCAGATTACATAGAAGAAACGATTGATACTGCACGAATTATTATAGAAAAGCACTTGATTCCTTTAATAAAAGACGTAGAGATTCATCATCCTAAAGAAGTATCACTTCTCTTCAATGAGGTTAAAGGCAACCAAATGGCAAAAGCCAGCCTTGAGACAGCAATCTGGGATTTATATGCTAAACGTAACGGAGAAAGTCTAAAAACGTATTTCAATGGAACGAGAGCTCAAATTCCGGTTGGCGTCAGTGTGGGTATTCAGACTGATTTAACTAAATTAACGGATCAAATTACTGAATATGTTGCTCTTGGGTACCAAAGAGTTAAATTGAAAATTCGACCAGGCTATGATTTGAAACCAATCGAAGTGATTCGGAAAAAATTTCCCAATCTTACACTGATGGTAGATGCTAATTCTGCCTATACCATTAAAGATATAGCGCACTTAAAACAATTAGACACATACAATTTAGCAATGATCGAACAGCCCTTTGCGGCGAATGATTTTTTGGATCATGCACAATTGCAAAAAGAATTAAAAACAGATATTTGTTTGGATGAGAATATTCGAACGCTTAAAGATTGTGAGTTGGCATTTTCTTTTGGGAGCTGCCGAAGTATCAATTTGAAGATTCCTAGAGTAGGTGGAATTACAGAAGCTATGAAAATAGTCGATTTTTGTAATGAAAAAAAGTTACTTGTTTGGCTAGGTGGTATGTTTGAATCTGGCGTGGGAAGAGCGTTGAATTTACAATTTGCTTCTCAAAAAATCTTTACTTTTCCTGGAGATATTTCAGCTTCTAATCGTTATTACTATGAAGATATTTTGACTGAGCCTATTGAAATTCAAAAAGGTAAAATCAGTGTGCCTGATGGCTTGGGAATTGGTGTTTCTTTATCCGTAGAAACGTTATTAAAATATGGTATTTATGATACGATATTTACTAAATAAAAAGAATCACAGGCTAATTTTTTATCTTAGACTGTGATTCTTATTTATAATAACTTGTTATTTTTCCTTTAAAGTTTTCTCAATTTGTAATCGTTGTACTTTCATCGTAGCTGTACGAGGAATTTCGTCCCAATCCATAATAATCGGTTTGTTTAGATGAGGTAAGTCAGTTACTTGTTCCCACCAAGCATCCCAATCCATGCCTTGTTTTGGATCAACTGCGAGAATTGGTTGAGGAGAATTGTCTTTTGCTCTAACGATGATTACTTCTTGAAGAAAATCAAGAGCATCCAATAAATGATCCTCAATTGCCAAATTACTATCGATTTTTTCAATCAAATCAACTTGACGATCTTTCAGGAATAAATGACCATTTTCATTCATAAAGCCATAATCCCCACTATCCCACCAAGGACCAAAGACGGTTTCTTGGAATCGATCATCTTCTTTATAGTAAGTTAAGGCGCGTCCTTTAGATAAAAATTGAATATGTCCATCTGTCATAGCAGGTAAAACATTGCCATCTTTATCTGCGATTCGTGCTTCCGTTAACCCTTCTAAACCAACACCCATATCACGAGCATCCGATGTTTTTAGAGACTCTAAAGTATGAGCTTTTAAGATCATTGGGCCACATTCACTTTGACCGTAGACTTGAAGGAAAATTGGATCATTTTTCTCTGAAGCTTTTAAGAAACGGCCCATTGTCGCATTATTGATCGCGTCAAACGTAGAATGGTAATAGCGTACGCTAGCGAAAGCCTCAGGCTGTCTTTTTGCAAGAGAAGTCCATTGAACAAAATTGTTTGGATGTGTTTCAAGCGCAATTGGTTGGTACTTTATAAGCATTTTCGAAACAGAATCACTATTTGAAATCGATAATGGCATCATCGGAAAACCCATCGCCATTAAGGAAGAAATCCCAATATTAAAGCGAGAATGAACCGGTGAAATATGGAATCCAACAAGTTTTTTCTCGGCGATCTTCGTAAAAATCGTTTTTTGCCATTTTGTACGCCAGCCCATTGAATTAGCAGAGTGACAAATCAATTTGGGAATGCCAGTTGTGCCAGAGGTATGTGTCATATAAGCAATAGTATCCTTAGGTAATTCTACTTGTGGGACTTCTTTAGCTTGAGCCTGTAAAAGTTTTGCTACTGAAATTTGTTTTTCTGGAGAGCTATTTTTCACCTTAGCTACTTTAGCGGCAGTTTCATCATCAAATAAGATAAATGGATTTTCCAAACGATCAACAAAAACTTCAATCGTTTCAGCAGGAAAATGATAAGAAATCATCGCAGGAACAGCGCCTAAATAAGAAGCAGCGACTGCCAACAAATACGTATCGAATTTTGAGCTTTTGAATATAATGATTTTGTCTTCCGCTTTAACACCTAAACTAGCCAATTGATAGGCACGATTTAAAATCGCTTCATGACTTAATTGATAGGTATAATTAGTTCCAAGTTCAGGAAAAGCTGGTAAAGCCTCATCATGAATGATAGCAGTTTCTGGGTTCTTAAGTGCAGCATCCAGATAATTCGTGTATAAGTTGAGCGGTTGGTATTCTAACAATTGATTCAATGTAACAGCATCCTTTCAAACTCTTTAAAGTATTTGTGTAATATCGAACAAAGATAGTATACCATGAAAAATAAATAACCTAAATAAATAGCAAAAAAATGAAAAGAATAAATTTATACGTATATTAAAGTAAGACAGAGAGAAAAAGTGATTGATTAAAAAGATGAACAAAATTTGTGAAGAATGCTTGATTTTATCAGCTTTTAGCTGTATAATGAAACCTTGTGAGTAGTCTATATATTTTAGATAACTCTCCTTGCTCTTAGCAAACTAAGAGCCTAAAGTCCATAGGGAGGTGAAAATCAATGAGTCAAGCTACGAATTACGAAATTATGTACATTATTAGTCCGAACATTGATGAAGAAGCAAAAACTGCTTTAGTTGAACGTTTCGACACAATCTTGAAAGATAACGGAGCAGAAGTTATCGAATCAAAAGATTGGGAAAAACGCCGCTTAGCATATGAAATGAACGGGTTCCGTGAAGGCATCTATCATATCGTTAAAGTATCTTCTCCATCAACTGCAGGAGCAATCAATGAATTTGATCGTCTTGCTAAAATCAATGACAGTATTATCCGTCATATGATTATCAAGGAAGAAGCATAATCCAAATGTTTCACGTGAAACATTGGAATGACGAAAGGAGATGTTTAAATGATTAACAACGTTGTATTAGTTGGAAGACTAACAAAAGATCCAGATTTACGATATACATCTAGTGGTTCAGCGGTTGCGACATTTACTTTAGCGGTAAACCGTAACTTTACGAATGCAAATGGAAATCGTGAAGCAGATTTTATTAATTGTGTGATTTGGCGTAAGCCTGCTGAGACGATGGCAAACTATGCACGTAAAGGTACTTTGTTAGGTGTCGTTGGACGTATCCAATCGAGATCGTATGAAAATCAACAAGGTCAACGTGTTTACGTTACAGAAGTTGTATGTGATAATTTCCAATTGTTAGAGTCTCGTTCTGCTTCAGAGCAAAGACAAACACAAGAAGGATCAGGATCAACATATAATGCTGGTGCTAACAACAGTGGCGGTGGAAGTTTCCAACCAAAACCAGCACAAAATAATGATTTCTCTGGACAAAACAATTTTAATCAATCATCCTCTCAGTCTAACAATAACGGTATGCCTGATTTTGATAGAGACTCTGATCCGTTTGGTGGAACAGGTTCTACTATTGACATTTCAGATGATGATTTACCATTCTAAACGAATTTGATAGGAGGGAATAAGAATGGCACAACAAAGAAGAGGCGGACGTAAACGTCGTAAAGTCGATTATATCGCTGCTAACCATATTGAATATATTGATTATAAAGATATCGAATTATTAAAAAAATTCATTTCTGAACGTGGAAAAATTTTGCCACGTCGTGTAACAGGTACTGGTGCTAAGAATCAACGCAAATTAACAATTGCAATCAAACGCGCACGTATCATGGGCTTATTACCATTTGTTGGTGAAGAGCAATAATATAGAATTTGCTTAAGAGATCAAGGACTAGTTCTTTGTTCTCTTTTTTTATATATAAATTTATGATTGAATAATATGAAAAACAAGTAGAAAAAGTGTTTTGTATAGTCAATGATGAAATTCCATAAATCCTTTCTTGAAATGTTTCACGTGAAACATTTTGTAATTCGCAGAATTTCTTTTTTTATGCTAAAATAACCTTATCTGCAGAACAATGGAGGAGTCTTTATAATGAAAAAAAATGGAATGAAACGGATTTTGGGTTCTGTATTCGTTCTCTTTTTATTAGAAGTAATGTTATTTTTCTTCATATCTAATAAATATATATTTATAGCTGGATTACTGATACTCAATATTGTATTGATAAATCGAATAGTTTACCTAATCAAAAAAATTGAGATATCTAATACAGAAAAAATTAGAGAAGCAAGTACGATTGCAGAAAAGTCATTGGATTATGCTTTTAATGAAGTGTCTGTTGGGATTATAAATTTTGATCCTGATACAAAAGAAGCTAAGTGGTTAAATCCTTTCGCAGAAGCAATTTTTCATAAAGATGGTCAAACACTTATTAGTCCAGAATTAATACAAACCTATGTAACACTGGCAGAAAAGGATAAAGATATATTTAAAGTTGGGGATCACGTTTATCGTTTCAATGTTGATACAAAACAAAATACAATCACTTTTAAAGATATTACGGAAGAAAGCAATCTGTATCATGAAAAATTAGAAATGCAGACAGCTATTGGAATTGTTTCCGTTGATAATTATGATGATATTACAGATAGTATGGACGAAAAAGAGATATCTTACTTAAATAGTTTTATCACCACAATGGTTTCTGATTGGATGGATGAATATCAAGTTTTTTATAAAAGATTGAACGCAGAGCGTTATTTTTTCATTGCTCAGTTAGAAGATGTAAAAAAGATGATGGATTCTAAATTTCAAATTTTAGATAAGATCAGAAAAGAATCTAGTACAAGAGAGATAGCGATTACATTAAGTATGGGGATTTCTTATGGTGGAGAAACGTTGAGCCAGACTGGTAATACGGCACAAACAAACTTAGATACTGCATTAGTTAGAGGCGGTGATCAAGTCGTTGTAAAAGAAGCGAAAGATAATGCAAAACCAATTTTTTATGGTGGTAGAACAGCATCAGTCGCAAAAAGAACGCGTGTTCGCTCTCGTGCAATGAGCACTGCAATTCAAGGTATTTTTTCTGAGTCCTCAGATGTTTATATTATGGGCCATCGTTTTCCTGATATGGATGCAATAGGTTCGGCATTTGGCATGGCAAGGTTAGCCAAATTTCATAGTAAAGAAGCTTGGGTTGTGTTAGAGAAAAATGAAAGTATTCCGGATGTTGAAAGAGTGATGTCTGAGCTGGAAAAATATCCTGAACTAGCAAAACAGATCATCACACCAAAAGAAGCAATGAAAAAGAAAACCGATAGTAGTTTATTGATCATGGTAGATTACCAGAAACCCTCACTTTCGATCTCACAAGAATTATATGAACAATTTGATAAAGTTGTAATCGTTGATCATCATCGTCGCGGTGATGAGTTTCCTGTTAAACCATTACTTTCTTACATCGAGTCATCCGCTTCATCTGCTTCAGAATTGGTGACAGAATTGATTGAGTATCAAAGTAATGCACAAAAACAGTTGGACAAATTTGAAGCAACCTTACTGCTTGCAGGAATCGTTGTTGATACAAAAAGTTTTAGTGTTCGGACTACGGCACGCACATTTGATGTGGCTAGCTATTTAAGAACTTGTGGCGCAGATTCATCTTTAGTACAATACTTATTAAGCTCAGATTTAACTAGTTATTTAGAAATGAACAGCTTGATTGCCCAAAGTGAATATGTTACGCCAGATACGGTTATCGTGACTGGCAGTGAAGAGAAAGAATATGATAGTGTAACAGCTGCTAAAACAGCGGATACATTATTATCAATGGTCGGAATCAATGCGGCGTTTGTCATAACAAAACGGATCGATAAGCAAATTGGTATCAGTGCACGCAGTAACGGGTCAATAAATGTCCAACTAATCATGGAAAATTTAGGCGGAGGTGGTCATTTTACCAATGCTGCGGTACAATTATCTAATGTAACAGTAGCTGAGGTAAAAGAGCAGCTGCTAAAAGTGATCTATCAAAATATAGATGTGATGTATGATTCAGATTCACTGGGCTAGTACCTTTTAAGATTGTCGCAAAAAGTATTGCCTTCATATTTTAGTTGGAGCTGATCATTAATTACTATACGAGGAGGAGTAATACGCATGAAAGTTATTTTTTTACAAGACGTCAAAGGTAAAGGAAAAAAAGGGGAAGTAAAAGAAGTACCAAACGGATACGGACAAAACTTTCTAATCAAAAATGGATATGCTAAAGAAGCGAATAAAGGAAGTATCAGTGCCCTTGCTGGACAAAAAAAGGCCCAAGATAAGCATGAAGCCGAAATTTTAGCAGAAGCGAAAAAAATGCAAGAGTTCCTAGAAAAAGAAGATACAGTTGTAGAGCTTAAAGCAAAGGCTGGTGAGGATGGACGTCTCTTTGGAGCTATTCCTTCAAAACAAATCGCAGAGGCCTTAAACAAGCAATATAAGGTCAAATTAGACAAGCGTAAGCTAGAACTATCACAACCAATTCGTTCATTAGGGTTTACAAAAGTTCCAGCGAAATTACATCATGACGTAACGGCAACTATCAAAGTTCAAGTAATAGAAGAATAATTAGTAAAAACAGAGGTTATCCTCTGTTTTTTGTTTATCGGTAAGAAGAAAAGACACGATATTGTCATTGTACATTTCGGTTGTTTCTTGTTAAAATAGAAAGACTGAAAAGCGTAATTATAGCTATAGGAGAGAAAAAAATGAATGAAGTATGGCAAGATCGAGTACCGCCCCAAAGTATGGAAGCAGAGCAGGCCGTTTTAGGGTCGGTTTTTTTAGATGCTGAGGTTATTATCGATGCTTTAGAATACATAGAACCAAAAGATTTTTATCGCCGTAATCATCAATTGATTTTTCAGACTATGCTTACCTTGAATGATCGAAATGAAGCGATTGATGTTATTACGATCAAAGATCGTTTGGAGCAAGAGAATTTACTAGAAGACGTTGGTGGTTTAAGCTATCTGTCTGACTTAGCGTTAGCTGTACCAACAGCTGCTAATATTGTGTATTATGCAAAAATCGTTGAGCAAAAATCATTGCTGCGCAACTTGATTCAAACCGCTACAGAAATTGTTACCAAAGGTTTTGAGCAAGGCGAAGATGTTGAAACAATATTAGACGATGCAGAGCGTAGTATTTTAGAAGTTTCAGAAAAAAGAAATCGAAGTGGTTTTTTATCGATCGCGGATGTATTGAACACGTCGATTGCCAATATTGACCAACTTTATCAAAATGATGAAGAAATCACTGGTTTACCTACTGGTTACCCAGCTTTGGATAAAATGACAGCAGGACTACAAGCTGAGGAATTGATTATTTTGGCAGCTCGTCCAGCGGTAGGGAAAACAGCCTTTGCGTTGAATATTGCACAGAACATTGGGACTAAAACAGATCGTTCTGTTGCTATTTTCAGTTTGGAAATGGGGGCAGAATCGTTAGTTAACCGGATGCTTTGTGCGGAAGGTTCGATTGAAGCTGGACACCTGCGGACAGGTCAGCTCTCAGAAGAAGAGTGGCAAAATCTGATTATTGCGATGGGAAGTTTATCCAGAGCACAAATCTATATCGATGATACACCAGGTATTAAAATCACAGAAATTCGGGCAAAATGCCGGAAGTTAGCACAAGAACGTGGCAATCTTGGGTTGATATTGATCGATTACCTGCAGCTGATTGAAGGAACTGGTCGCGAGAGTCGTCAACAAGAAGTATCTGAAATTTCCCGTCAATTAAAAAAATTGGCCAAAGAATTAAAAGTTCCAGTTATTGCCTTGTCTCAATTATCCCGTGGTGTAGAACAGCGTCAGGATAAACGTCCTGTACTAAGTGATATCCGTGAGTCTGGATCTATTGAGCAAGATGCGGATATCGTGGCGTTCCTTTACCGTGATGATTATTATGATCGTGGTGAAGAGGGAGAAGATGGCAATCGTGAAGAACCTGAAATCGATAACGTCATTGAAGTAATTATTGAGAAAAACAGAAGTGGTGCCCGAGGGACGGTTGAGCTGTTATTTATTAAAGAGTTCAATAAATTTGCTTCGCTATCCCAAAGACCAGATGATTTTTAACCATTAAATAAAAAAACAGCTATACGCCGGTATTTATTCCGGTCATAGCTGTTTTTTGCTTACCATAATTCTGTTATCATTAAAAATCCAGGAATCCAAGCAGTAACGATTCCTTCAAAAATGGCTAAGTACAAAACGAATTTTCCAATTGGAAGTGCCAAAACATTTTGTAAAAATCCAGAAAACCATAGAATTCCCCAGAGTATCCAGATGATGGCAAAACGCCAGTCACCACTAGCATATGAAAGGTAGGCACAAGGAATGGCATTTACTGCAACAAATAATCCGAAAATACCATAAGAGCGCCAGTCTAAATCAAACAAGTAGATAACGCCCATCAAAAGGTTTGTACAAGCAAATAAAAAACCAGTACCAGCGGAAAAATAGTCGCCACGCAATAAAAAAGTTGTATTGGCTATAAACGTTATACTTCCTGTAAATAAGTTTATAAAGGCAGTTGATTTCCCATCAACTCCCGCTAACCCACAATAGCCGTTACTAATCAATGTAATGCCAACGAATAATAAAACAACACCCAACAAAATAAAAACCCTCCTATTTAAAATGAATTGCGTATTATATTTTACGTTAGTTTTCTAGAAAAAGAAATATGCAATTTGTTATTTTTAGATGACAGTCTTCGAAAATGATAAGGCATCTATTTTTTCATTTATAGGACAGACAGCCAATATTCGCTTTTTTATTCAATGTTTTTTGATATATTGATTAATGTTCGTGTTTTAACCTCTTTTTATTTTTAAAGAATGATATTATTCGATTTTTCCTTGAAAGCGTTCTGCTTTACTGGTACAATGAATCAGGACAAAATAATTTAGAACGAGGTGTTCGAATGTCATCAGTTGTAGTAGTTGGAACGCAGTGGGGCGATGAAGGAAAAGGAAAGATCACAGATTTTTTAAGTGAGAATGCTGAGGTCATCGCACGTTATCAAGGCGGAGATAATGCAGGTCATACCATTAAATTTGATGGTGTCACTTATAAACTACATTTGATTCCTTCAGGTATCTTTTACAAAGACAAGATCAGTGTGATCGGAAATGGCGTCGTAGTTAATCCAAAATCTTTAGTAAAAGAACTGGCTTATTTAAAAGACAATAATGTCACAACAGATAATTTACGTATCTCAGATCGTGCGCATGTGATTTTACCTTACCACATCCAATTGGATCAATTGCAAGAAGATGCTAAAGGTGAAAACAAAATTGGTACAACGATCAAAGGGATCGGGCCTGCATACATGGATAAAGCCGCTCGTGTAGGGATTCGTGTAGCAGATTTATTAGATAAAGAAATTTTTGAAGAGCGTTTGAAAATCAATTTAGAAGAAAAAAATCGTCAATTCGTTAAAATGTTCGATAGCGAACCAATTGCTTTTGAAGATATTTTCGAAGAATATTATGAGTATGGCCAACAAATCAAGCAATACGTGACAGATACTTCTGTTATTTTAAATGACGCATTAGATGCTGGCAAACGTGTATTATTTGAAGGCGCACAAGGCGTTATGTTGGATATTGACCAAGGAACCTATCCATTTGTTACATCGTCAAATCCAGTTGCTGGAGGCGTTACGATCGGTAGTGGTGTTGGTCCTTCTAAGATCAATAAAGTCGTTGGTGTTTGTAAAGCTTACACATCACGTGTTGGTGATGGTCCCTTCCCTACAGAATTGTTTGATGAAACAGGAGAAACGATTCGCAGAGTGGGGAAAGAATATGGTACAACAACAGGTCGTCCACGTCGTGTAGGCTGGTTTGATACGGTTGTAATGCGTCACTCTAAACGTGTATCGGGCATCACGAATTTATCATTGAATTCGATTGATGTGCTAAGTGGTTTAGAAACAGTAAAAATCTGTACAGCCTATGAATTAGATGGAAAATTGATCTATCATTATCCAGCTAGCTTGAAAGAGTTGAGCCGCTGTAAACCAGTCTATGAAGAGTTACCAGGTTGGTCAGAAGATATCACAGGATGTAAGACATTAGCTGATCTTCCAGCGAATGCAAGAAACTATGTACACCGTATTTCTGAATTAGTTGGCGTGCGTATCTCAACATTCTCAGTAGGACCAGACCGTAATCAAACGAATGTATTAGAAAGCGTTTGGGCACAAATTTAAATCTTAAAGCAGGTGAGAGACAAAGTAAAAATTGTCTCTCGCTTTTTTTCATTTTTCTCTAAACAGGAAGCCTTTTTTGATTATCTATTCTCTTATATAAAACATGAGTATCCATCAATTATGTGTTAAAATAGAAAAACAGTTAGGGAGGATTTAAAAATGACATTTAAATTAATGACAGACTCATGTTGTGATTTACCATATACATATTTAGAAGCCAATAATGTTGATTTTATCAGTATGACCATTCAATTAAATGGGAAAGAATTAGTCGATGATTTAGGGAAAACATTTGATTATGATTGGTTTTTACAAGAAATAAAAACGGGTGGCATGCCGACCACTTCTCAGGTAAATGTGGGACGCTATATTGAATTTTTTAGACCCTTTGTCGAAAAGAAGATGCCGATATTATATTTAGCCTTTTCTTCTGGTTTAAGCGGCTCTTACCAAAGTGCGATGCAAGCTGTTGAAATATTGAAGGAAGAATACAATGATGCAGAAATTTATGTGATCGATACGAAAGCTGCTAGTTTAGGCGAAGGTTTGCTAGTCAGTGAAGTCATTCAATTGAAAGAAGATGGCCATTCTTTAGAAGATATTTTATTGTGGTTATCTGAAAATAAAATGACCGTTCATTCATGGGTCACAGTGGACGATTTAAAACATTTAGAGCGTGGTGGTAGAATCTCTAAAGCCGCAGCTGCAATCGGCGGGTTGATGAATGTTAAGCCGATCATTGTAGTAGATGAACTAGGAAAACTACAAAATATAGGCAAAGTTCGTGGTCGCACTAAAGCATTGAAGAAATTAGCTGATGAAACTGTTCAAGGAATGATCGAACCGTTAAAACAAACGGTATTTATTGCATATGCTGGTGATTTAGAGAGTGCAGAGAAAGTCAAAGCATTGATTGAAGAAAAAGTTCAAGTCAAAGAAATTCGCTTGCATCCACTTGGACCAACAATTACTAGTCATACTGGAAATGGCTGTATAGCAGTATTTTCGCGTGGAAAGAAACGAGTATAGGATATTATTTAATGATAAAGTGTGAAGCAAAACAGAAATGCTCGTTTTGTTTCACACTTTTTTATATTGTTCAAAAAGAAAAAAATAAGACTAAAGTCTGATTACAAGAATGTTTCCTTAATATTACAATAGTGTTACGTAATTGAATATCTAGTCGTTTACTAAATAGTTTGTTGGTAAAAGCATGTAAGCACTTGACTAAAAGGAGTTAAGAATTATGAGAAGTTTACAAAAAGTGAATGTAAAAGGGTTATTTTTATTGTTATTCGTATTATTGATCAATGTTCCAATTGCTGCCTCCGCTGAGGAAAAGAACTTGCCAGAGGCACCGACTCATTTTTATTTGGACCAATTGAATATTTTAAATCAAGAGACACAACAACTATTTGATGACAAAGGCGAATACTATAAAGTACAACCAGAAAATCCCCAAGTTGTTGTAGGAGTGATAAATTCAACTGAAGGAGATAGTATAGATAGTTATGCACCACAGCTTTTCAAAAAGTGGAGGATCGGTAATCAAGAATATGATAATGGAATTTTGATTTTATATGCATTAAATGATGGAGAGCGTAATATAAGAATCGAAGTTGGTTATGGATTGGAAGATGTAATTACAGACAGTACGGCAATGAATATTCTAATCAGTCAAAAAGACAAATTGAAATCATCTGATCCTGAGGTGATTAATGAAGGTTTACGTTATGTATTTAATGCTGTAACAACGTTGATCAATCAAAAATATGAGTACCCTGTTGATGAGCATGCATTAAGCCAAACAGAATTAGATTCTTTTGATGAAGAAGATGATACAATTTATACTTCTTCAAGTAATAGGAATTCAGAGGATTCAGAATTTATTCTGGTAATGGTATTATTGGTACCTATTTGGATTTTATCTGCGATTTTTGGTAAAGGTGATGGTGGCAGTGGTAGTTCCTGGGGTGGCGGTTCATCTTCTGGCGGTAGTTCTTGGAGCGGTGGCGGCGGAAGCTCAGGTGGCGGATTTTCTGGAGGTGGAGGCAGCTCTGGAGGAGGCGGTGCAAGTATCTAAAAAAAAGATCAAACGCTAAATATGCGTTTGATCTTTTTTTTTAATATTCACCAGAAAATAATTCATCCAATTGTTTTTGAACATCCTTATTTTCTAAGAATTCATCATAAGTTGTATCCGCACGGTCAACTACACCCTTATCAGATACAGCAATAATACGGTTTGCTAATGTTTGAATAAACTGGTGGTCATGTGATGCAAATAAAATTGCGCCAGTAAACGCCATGAGTCCATCATTCAAAGCTGTGATTGATTCTAAATCTAAATGATTCGTAGGATCATCTAAAACAAGTACATTTGATTTAGATAACATCAACTTAGATAACATCACACGAACTTTTTCGCCCCCAGAAAGCACGTTAACTGATTTCAGTACGTCTTCACCAGAGAATAACATTCTTCCCAAGAAACCACGTAAAAATGTATTGTCATCTTCTTCTTTACTTGCAAATTGACGTAACCAATCTAAAATCGTTAAATCAGTATCGAAGTCTTTGCTATTATCTTTCGGTAAGTAAGCTTGAGTTGTTGTAACACCCCAACGTACGCTACCTGTGTCAGGTGTGATTTCACCCATGATCACTTTGAATAAAGTTGTTGTAACGATATCATTATCTGCAATGAATGCTACTTTATCAACGTTATTTAAAGAGAATGAGATATTGTCTAAAATCTTCTTACCATCAATCGTCACAGAGACATTTTCCACATGGAGTAAATCATTTCCGATTTCTCTATCTGGAGTAAAGCCAACAAATGGATAGCGGCGTGAAGAGGGTTGGATGTCATCTAAAGTGATTTTATCCAACATTTTTTTACGAGAAGTCGCTTGTTTTGATTTCGATGCGTTGGCACTGAAACGAGCGATAAAGTCTTGTAATTCTTTGATTTGCTCTTCTTTTTTAGCGTTAGCGTTTGATTGTAGTCTTGACGCTAATTGACTTGATTCTAACCAGAAATCATAGTTACCAACATATAATTTGATTTTTCCAAAATCAAGATCGGCCATGTGCGTACATACTTTATTTAAAAAGTGACGGTCATGGGAAACGACGATAACAGTATTTTCAAAGTTGATCAAGAATTCTTCTAACCAGTTGATCGAACGAGTATCCAAACCATTGGTCGGCTCATCTAGTAGTAAAACATCTGGTTTACCGAATAGTGATTGCGCTAGCAACACTTTAACTTTTTGACCAGCTGTCAGTTCACTCATCTTTTGGTCATGCAGATTTTCAGGGATGTTTAAACCTTGTAGTAAAACAGCCGCTTCTGGTTCAGCTTCCCAACCATTTAATTCCGCAAATTCACCTTCAAGTTCAGCTGCTTTGATCCCATCTTCATCCGTGAAATCTTCTTTCATGTAGACAGCATCTTTTTCTTTCATTACTTCATACAAACGTTTGTGACCCATGATAACAGTTTCTAGAACAGTATTATCTTCAAAATCAAAATGATTTTGTTTCAAGATAGCTAAACGTTCATCAGGACCTAGAGCAACATTTCCAGTCGTTGGCTGAATATCGCCAGATAAAATCTTTAGGAATGTTGATTTACCAGCGCCATTAGCACCAATCAAACCGTAACAGTTACCGGGTGTGAATTTAATATTTACATCATCAAAAAGTTTGCGGTCTGAAAATAGCAAACTTACATCATTTACAGTAATCAATTGTTTTCCTCACTTCATATAGAATAGTTAAACCTCTCTGCATTATAGCGAGGAAACCCATATTTTTCAAGGAATTTCAGACTTTTTCAGAAATACCTTATGGATTTTACTAAAATGAGATCACTTTTTATAAAATCCTTGTTTCATGTGAAACATTTTAATAAAAAGGTTATTAGTGTACTTTTGAAACGATACACTGTATGATACACATGAAATTAGTGTATCTTTTAAACTATTTAGCGGTGAAAGGAGTAATGAGAATGAAGCGTATAGACCGAATTTATCTTTATGTAAAAGAACAGACCGAGAATCTCACATCAAGTGATGTTTCCTTTGGAAGCGGTCTGACGACTGAAGATGTCTCAAAGGCTTTGAGTATTCAAAGAACAAATGCTAGTAAAGACTTGAATCAGCTCGTTCGAGAAGGGTTGTTAGAGAAGACAGAAGGACGTCCAGTTAAGTATGTTGATAAAACCATTTTTAAATATCAACCTTTATCCAAACCAGTAAAAAGTTATCGTGAGCACAGCCTCCTTGAAGAGCACACAACATCTGTGAATCCTATCCATAAGCCAACTAAAAAATTTGCTGGAGAAGACATTTTTAAAGGAATGATTGGCTCTACTGGTAGTATGAGAACCCCTGTTGAACAAGCAAAAGCGGCTATATTGTACCCACCAAAAGGATTGAACTGTTTGATCACAGGCCCAACAGGCTCTGGAAAAACGTATTTTGCTCATGCTATGTTTCAATTTGCATTGTTAAATCATGTGATCGATCCAGATAAAAAACTAGTTGTTTTTAACTGTGCCGATTATGCCCACAATCCTGAATTATTAATGTCTCACCTCTTTGGTTATGCTGAAGGAGCATTTACTGGTGCAACGAAAGCCAAAGAAGGAATCATTCATGAAGCAGACGGAAGTATTTTGTTTCTTGATGAGGTTCATCGCTTACCGCCAGAAGGACAAGAGATGGTCTTTTATTTTATGGATCATGGGACGTATTCAAGGTTAGGTGAAACTGTTAAAAACCGTCGAGCAGATGTGCGGATCATTTGTGCCACAACTGAAAATCCAACCTCTTCTTTATTAAATACCTTTGTTCGTAGGATTCCGATCATTATTCAGTTACCTAATTTTATTGATCGACCTGCAAAAGAAAAAATCGATCTACTTAGAGTGATGATCTCAATGGAAGCATCACGTATTCAGAAGAAAATTTCTTTATCAGAAGATGTCGTGAAAGCTTTGATTGGGAGTGTTTCTTATGGAAATGTAGGTCAGTTGAAGTCAAATGTTCAATTAGTGACAGCCAGAGGTTTTTTAAATCACATCGACCAAGATGAACTGACGATCACAATCGATGAATTGACTGATAGTATAAAAGAAGGCATGATGCAACTCGCTAGCAATCGTGATGCATTGGCGGAACTATCTAAATATTTAGAACCGCAAATGATCGTTACGCCAAATGAACCTTTAGTAACGATACAGTCAGATTCGTATGAACTACCATATAATTTATATGAAATTATTGGGGATAAAGCAGCCCTATTAAAAGCTGATGGACTAGAACAAGAAGTGATCAACAATTTTATTACAACAGATATCAATGTTCATTTAAAATCTTTTTATAAAGATCATGGTTTTACCTTTGATACTGAAAATAAGTTAGCAGAAATCGTCGATCAACGTATCATCGATGTCACAAAAGAAATCTATAATTTTGCCAAACAAAAACTAAACTATAATTTTCAATCAAATTTTATTTACGCTATGAGTTTACACATCAGTTCGTTTTTAAAACGAATTCAAAATGGCGAAGAACGTCAGCATCAATTAAATGAAAATATTAAAAATATGGTGCTGGATTATCCAATAGAATTTGAGACAGCACAAGAAATCAAACGAATTATCGAAATCAATTATCAAATGAAAATCCCTGAATTTGAAACCTATTACCTAGCAGTTCTACTGATTTCACTAAGGGAAAATAAAGATGCAGGACGGATTGGAATCGTAGTTGCTGCTCACGGAAAAAGTACGGCTACAAGTATGGTTCAAGTGGTCTCTCAACTGTTGAATGTTGATAATCTAAGAGCGGTCGATATGCCGTTAGAAATGCAGCCGAAAGAAGCGCTACGTCAAATCGTCAATGTAGTCAAAGAAGTCAATGAAGACAGTGGAGTAATTCTTTTAGTGGATATGGGTTCTTTAGCTACTTTTTCAGATGAAATCACACGGCAAACAGGAATCGAAGTTCGAACGGTCGATATGGTCACCACACCAATTGTTTTAGAAACAGCCAGAAAAACGACGTTGATTGATACGCAGTTGGACACGTTGTATGATTCACTTAAAAACTTTCAAGGGTATGCTGAAATCCATCAAGAAAGAGAAATCGATCCTTTGGAAACTTGGAAAAAACGAGTGATCATCGCAATCTGTGCGTCTGGTGAAGGGACAGCCAAACGAATGAAAGAAATGATCGAAGCAGCTGTTCCACCGCAATTAGGCTTAGAACTAGAAGTATTACCGTTGTCTATTATCGATATGAAAGAACAACTTGTTGCGATTCAAGAAGAGTATCGTGTCATTGCTACAACGGGCATTACCGATCCTAAAATTGCCGCACCGTTTGTTCCGATGGAAACCTTTTTTTCAGGTGAAGCTGAATCTGTGATCAATCAGTTATTGATGGACAGCGACATTCGTGTGGAAACAGAAGAAATGGATGAACCAACGGCTAAAAAAATCTGTATTGATTATATGGAAGAAAGCTTTACCTTCATCAACCCCAAAAAAGTGATCGATCCTCTATGGGAATTTGCAGACATTATCAGAACTAAGCTTGATCTGCGATTGGATTACTCTTTTTATATTAATTTAGTCATGCATTTAGCAGGTATGTTGGAAAGAATACTACAGCACGATACATTGACACTAACAGAAGAAGAACTAAGTCAGATTCCAACAGATCCTAGTTTTGAGGTCGTAACGAGCGCAGCGGCTTATCTAAAACAACTAATCAAAATAGAGTTGCCGATGGAAGAAGTCTATTATATTATCCAGCTGATTAAAAATACACAGTTAAATCAAGCACAAAATACAGAAGATACACTACAATCGATACACAAAGAAGATACACTGTTTTAGTGTATCTTCTTTGTGTATTTTCTTAAAAAAAACCTTAGTTTTTCCTTTATTTTGACAATACACTAATTTTGGCACGGAAATTGCTTTAAATAAGTCAGTGGATGAAATCTGTCTATTGTTCAATCAATCCATTGTAATGATTTGGCTGATCTTGCTAGTCGTTATTTTGGCAATAAATGGCTGGGCATAGTATTTTATTAATAATGAATTAAGAATTTGCAGATTTAAACATCCTGAAAAAGGAGAACCATGCACATGATGGATATTCGTTTAGTGCGAATCGATGATCGTTTGATCCATGGACAAGTTGCGACTGTCTGGACCAAAAGCACCAATGTAAACCGAATCTTAGTCATTAGTGATGCAGTTGCACACGATACACTAAGAAAAGCATTGCTTGTACAAGCAGCGCCACCGGGTGTAAAAGTCAATGTCATTACGGTTGAGAAGATGATTGATATTTTTTCAGACGAACGTTTTGACAGCTTAAAAGTAATGTTGTTGTTCACAAATCCAGAAGACGTAAAACGTGTGGTAGAAGGAAAGGTAGTATTCAACTCTGTCAATATTGGTGGAATGAGTTTTACCAGCGGCAAGCGGATGATCACAAATGCTGTTGCGGTCAATAAAGAGGACATCGCAGCGTTCAAGTATTTACATGATCATGGTATTACGTTAGAGATTCGGAAAGTGGTCGCAGACAACAAAGTAGATTTGATGGAATTGCTGAAAAAAGAACAGTTAGTATGATTCTTTTTCAGCTTCTATATAAATAGCGTGATGCGTGATGGACTGACTGGATGTTAATTGTCGTATCTTATGCATAGAATTGGAAGGAGTGGTCCGATCGATCAAAGTCAATACATGGAGTGATCGTTGAATAATAGGTAGTCATCAGAAATCATCTGACAGATTGCAAGAAGTAATTGAAAACACATTGAGTAACGCATTTTTTCTTTTTTATATTTTCTAGCTTGTGTTTTCCTCAGTTGATGATGGTAATGACAAAGTAGTTGAAAAAAATATAGGAGGTATCAAATTATGGTAGGAATTATTATTGCTAGCCATGGGGAATTCGCTCAAGGCATTTTACAATCCGGTTCCATGATTTTTGGTGAACAGGAAAAAGTACAAGCAGTTGTATTGATGCCTAGCGAAGGCCCAGACGATTTAAAAGCAAAATTGAAAGCAGCAATCGCAACGTTTGATGAAGAAGACGAAGTATTATTTTTAGTCGATTTGTGGGGAGGAACACCGTTTAACCAAGCTAATAGTCTTTTTGAAGAACATAAAGACAAATGGGCGATCGTTAGCGGCTTGAACTTACCAATGTTGATCGAAGCATATGCGTCACGCTTCTCAATGAATTCAGCACAAGAAATCGCAACGCACATTCTTGAAACAGCGAAAGAAGGTGTGAGAATCAAACCAGAAGAGTTAGAACCTGCTGAAGCACCTAAAGCTGTTGTGGAAGATGCTCAGCCAAAAGGAGCATTACCAGAAGGAACAGTTGTTGGTGACGGCAAAATCAAGTTCGTTTTAGCACGTGTTGATTCTCGTTTATTACATGGTCAAGTAGCGACTGCTTGGACAAAATCGGTTTTACCAAATCGAATTATTGTTGTTTCAGATGCGGTATCAAAAGATGACCTTCGGAAAAAATTGATCGAACAAGCGGCTCCCCCAGGCGTGAAAGCGAATGTTATTCCGATCAGCAAAATGATCGAAATTTCAAAAGACCCACGTTTCGGTAATACCAAAGCACTATTATTATTTGAAAACCCGGAAGATGTGGTAAAAGTAGTGGAAGCAGGCGTAGATATCAAAGAAGTTAACGTTGGTTCTATGGCTCATTCAGTCGGTAAAGTAGTCGTAAGTAAAGTATTATCAATGGGACAAGAGGATGTTGAAGCTTTTGAGAAATTAGAAGATTTAGGCGTTAAATTCGACGTTCGTAAAGTACCGAATGATTCTAGTGCAAACATGGATGAAATCCTTAAAAAAGCAAAACATGAGTTAGCACAAGCACACTCAAAATAATCCAAAAATTCAAATGAAAATAGGAGGCTTATCATGTCTATTATAACAATTATTTTAGTAATTTTAGTTGCCTTTCTAGCTGGTATGGAAGGAATTCTTGATGAATTTCAATTCCACCAACCGTTAGTGGCATGTACCTTGATCGGTTTAGTAACAGGTAACTTGGAAGCTGGGATCGTTCTTGGCGGAACATTGCAAATGATCGCACTTGGTTGGGCGAACATTGGAGCCGCAGTAGCACCGGATGCGGCATTAGCATCTGTTGCATCAGCAATTATTTTAGTATTAGGTGGACAAGGTGTTAAAGGTGTTCCATCAGCAATCGCGATTGCTGTACCACTTGCAGTAGCAGGTCTTTTCTTAACAATGATCGTTCGGACACTTGCTGTACCGATTGTTCATATGATGGATGCAGCAGCAGAAAAAGGCGATATCAGAAAAATCGAAATGTTACACATTTTAGCTGTATGTATGCAAGGAATTCGTATTGCAATTCCAGCAGCCGCACTTTTATTCATCCCAGCACATACCGTTCAAGCAGCATTAGAATCAATGCCTGCATGGTTAACTGAAGGTATGGCTATCGGTGGTGGTATGGTCGTAGCTGTAGGGTACGCATTAGTAATCAACATGATGGCGACAAAAGAAGTGTGGCCGTTCTTTATCATTGGTTTTGTCGTAGCAGCAATTTCTCAATTAACATTGATCGCACTTGGTGCTTTAGGTGTTGCGTTAGCATTGATTTACTTGAACCTTTCTAAAATGGGTGGTTCTTCAAATGGTAGCGGTGGCGGAAGCAATACTGGTGACCCACTTGGCGACATCTTAAATGATTATTAATCCTGAAGGAGGAGAGAAGAGACATGGCAGAAAAAATTGAATTAACTAAAAAAGATCGTTTAGCCGTTGCATGGCGCTCTACATTCATTCAGGGTTCTTGGAACTATGAACGTATGCAAAATGGTGGTTGGGCTTTCTCAATGATCCCAGCAATTAAAAAATTATATAAAACAAAAGAAGATCAATCAGCAGCATTAAAACGTCACTTAGAGTTCTTTAACACTCACCCATACATTGCTTCACCGATCCTTGGTGTAACATTAGCACTGGAAGAAGAACGTGCCAATGGAGCTCCAGTTGATGATGTAGCGATTCAAGGGGTTAAAGTTGGGATGATGGGTCCTTTGGCCGGTGTTGGTGATCCAGTATTCTGGTTTACGATTCGTCCGATGTTAGGTGCATTGGGTGCTTCACTTGCAATTGGTGGAAATATTCTTGGTCCAATCATTTTCTTCTTAGCTTGGAATATTATTCGTTGGTCATTTATGTGGTATACACAAGAATTCGGTTATAAAGCGGGCTCTAAAATCACAGAAGACCTTTCAGGCGGATTACTGCAAGATGTAACAAAAGGTGCTTCGATCCTCGGGATGTTTGTACTGGCAGCCTTAGTACAGCGGTGGGTATCAATCAAATTTATGCCGATCGTATCCACAGTTAAATTGGATAAAGGTGCTTATGTTGAATGGGATAAACTTCCAATAAATGGAGAAGGTCTACAAAAAGCATTTGAAGAAGTTGGCTCAGGTAAAGCACTCTCAGCAATGAAAGTAACGACTTTACAAGATAACTTAGATCAATTGATTCCTGGATTAGCCGCTTTACTATTAACATTCTTCTGTATGTGGTTATTGAAGAAAAAAGTTTCTCCAATCGTTATCATTCTTGGTTTATTCGTAGTCGGCGTACTTGGCCACGTAATCGGATTATTATAATCTGTCTATGCGTTTTATGCTTGGGATAAAGCCAGTTGGTTTTGTCCCAAGTTTCATTTACATAGCTTAATGAGTTAAAAACACATATAATGGAGACTATAAATCACGGAAGAAATGGAGTAGATAAAATGGTTCAATCACTGAATACACAAGTAGATTTCATAACAGATGCCACCGCTTTTACAGGACTTACGGATTACGGAAAAATTATGATCGGCGACAAAGGTTTTGAATTTTATAATTCCCGTGATAGCCGAAAATTTGTCCAAATTCCGTGGGAAGAAGTTGATTATGTGATCGCATCTGTCATGTTTAAAGGCAAATGGATTCCACGTTACGCGATCCAAACGAAGAAAAATGGAACATTTACTTTCTCTTCTAAACAGCCCAAAAAAGTGCTTCGTGAAATACAAGAATATGTAGCACCAGATCATATGGTGCAATCTTTAGGCTTTTTTGATGTAATCAAACGTGCGTTTCGATCGTTGGGTAAGAAAAAAGGATAAATAAAAAAGGAAGTAACTAGGTTGTGACTCACAGAGTCATGTCCCAGTCACTTCCTTTTTATTTATCTTAGTTTTTTCTAAACTTTTGATTATCGCGTGCAACACCTAAGATACTGACAAGAATGATGACTACCCAAAGAATAATCTTTAAGCCTGTCGACACAAAAATCGGATTGACTATCCCAAGTAAAACAGCACCTTCCAATACTGCAAAAAACGTTGTGATATAGATCCCAGCAGCATTGTTCATTTTGAAGCGGAATTGCACGACTAATAAGAAAATTGAAAGAATAAATAAGATGGCCGCAAATGCCTGATGAGAGAACAATATATAGCCGACAATACCATTCATTTTCTTATCGATAATTGGCATTAAAATACTTGCTATCCAGAAAAATAACGCCAAGAAAGCGAAAAAGTAACTTTTTTTCCTGTCACTGGTAAAGGCTGAGTATTTGATCGAATTAAGCCCTAATATCGCGGTTATGATTAAAAAAATCACAGGCATCACCGTGTTGAACCAATTTATAGAAACAACTGGCTGTAGGAGTAAATCAAATAAATTATATTGCAGAAGAATCAAGAAAAAGACAAATAAAAATTTACTCCAATATTTCTCAGAATCATTTGGTAGTTCTGCTAAAATACTATCGCTGATTTCTTTCGGGTTTTTTCCGAAAAATTCTTGTGCCGAAGTGGCATTTTTTTGTGCATCTAAAATATCCTGCAAAATTTCTAAAAGAATTTCCTCTGTTTGGCGCTCCTCTTTATTCAAATTTACACGGATATAAACGAGAATATCTTCATAGTATTTTTTATTTTCTGAATTTAACTGCTTTCTCAGCTCGTTGTTTTGTTTGATCATATCTGTTGTTTTCATTTTCAGTCCTCGTTTTCTTTTTCCATAATATTATTTACGCCTGTTGAGATCAATGACCATTGTTTTTCAAATTGTTGCAAGTAGGTTTCGCCAGTTGATGTTAAAGAATAGTATTTTCTTTTCGGTCCTTCAGAAGAGGGGCGCATTTCACCAATGATCATTTGCTGTTTTTGGAGTTTGAGTAAGATAGGATAAATGCTCCCTTCGCTAACCATATTCAATCCATATTCTGATAATAGGGTAATCATTTCGTAGCCGTAAACGGTCTTTTTTTGAATGATTTTTAAGATACAGCCTTCGAGCAATCCTTTTAGCATTTGGGTCGCATCCAATAGAGTACCTCCTTAACATTTACGTTATGTATCTTGTAATACAATATACCACGAATTTACTATGTTGTAAAACAATATAGCGGATCGGAAATTAATGACAATTATTCATGTTATTCTTTATCCTTTATGAAAAACTTGACTTGCAGGTCTTTATTTTTGACTATACCAATTTTTAGGAGTACCATAAAAATGTAGAAAGAAATATCGATGAAAGAAGTGGGAAATTATGAATGAAACAAGAAAAACGGGTGTTGATTGGGGATCTTTAGTACTAGGAATTCTTTTTGTATTAACATCATTATTATCATTTCAAGATCCAGCGGGTAATTTAATTGCTATTGTAATGGTTTTTGCTATATTTGCAATTTTAAAAGGAATTTTTGAAATTTTTGCCCGTAATAGAATGAAGGAATTAACTGGATACAAAGCGTATGCACCAATTGTTTTAGGTGTAATCGATATTATTATCGGTGTGTATTTCTTATTTAACTTAAATATCGGGGTTGCAGCGTTACCATTTATATTTGCAATCTGGTTTATCTTAGACTCTGTTTTTGGGCTATTTGCTTTAGATTTGGCGAAATCAGTTAGTACTGGCTACTTCTGGTTTACATTAGTCGTGGATGTTTTGGGAATCATTTTAGGGATCATGTTATTGATGAATCCTTTATCTTCAGCACTAACATTAAGTTTTCTAGTTGGATTTTATTTTATGCTTTTTGGTATCACACATATCGTTTACGCATTTAGATAAGACAAGGAGGAACAAGTAATGGCAGATTATGCAGAAAAAGAAGTAAAATTAGTAGAAAAAATTGGTAAAGAAATGGATAAGTTGGACGTGACACTCGGAAAAATGGAAGACACTGACAGCAAAATCAAACATTTTTATGAACAAGAAAAAGCGTTGCATGAAGTAAAATCAATTATCCGTAAAGAAAATAAGATCGAAAAAGAAGAACAAAAAGCACACGATAAAGCAGTGGAAAATGCTGAAAACTGGATCGATGATCAAGATTCATTAGTGTATCAAATCAATGCTGAAATCGATAAATTAGATTCAACGTTAGGTAAAATCGATAGTGATGAAAATAAAGTGAAAAGCTACTTGGAACAAAAGAAAGCTATTCACGAAATCAAAAAAATCGTTAAAAAAACAGAAGAATTAGGGTAATGACTGATTTTTAATTGAATAAAAAAAGTAGAGGATGATCTATTGAGATTGTCCTCTACTTTTTGAAAGTAGGTTTAATTTAAAAATACGTTATAATAGAAAAAAAGGCGAAGGAATGACAACATGACCTATCATCGTTTTAAACTACCTAAGGCTTATTGTCCAAAATGTTCAAAAAAAGTAGAATTACTTTTTTCAGAAGAGTCTTCGAAGATGCCGCAATTTTATATTTGTTTTAAATGTAAAACAGTCGGACAATTTGGTGTGGGTGAATTATCAGCGAATGATTTTTCAGATTTTTCAGCAGCAAGAAAAAAAGAAATTCAAGAAATTGTTGAAGAAATTCCTGATAAATACATTTATAAAGCACAAGGCAGTCAATTACGTTTAGAAGAAAAAACAGATACATACAAAAGACGGTGGTTAAGTCTTTATGAATACGAAAAAGCGTTTGGTGAGAAATTAGGATTTGAATCGATTGATTTTAGGGAAGATACCGGATTATGCAAATGGTGTAATCAACCTTTGGAAGGTCGAAGAAGATCATTTTGCTCGGACCGCTGTAGCCGAAATTATGGTAAAGCGACTTTTTTCAAGCGAGGAATTTCAACGTTGCCTTATAGAATTGCCAGTAGAGATCGTTTTTACTGTAGAGTCACTGGTGAAGATTTGGCGGTAACGAATCGTTTTGGCGTCAGAATTCCAGCGAGTGACCATCAAGTGGAAATCCATCACCTCGTTTTTGTATCAGCAGGTGGAAGCGATCATGAAAGCAATCTTTTAACGGTTTCAAAACAAGTCCATAAAGATTATCATATGGGTGTTTTATATGCCGTAAAAGCTATTGAAGAAATCAAAGAACAGCAATTGTTACTTCATCTAGATAAAATGTATACAGAAGAAAAAAATAAATAATTTTGAATTCTAAAAAAATTGTGTAAATTCTAATAAAATTGAGATAAAATAGTCTTCCCACTGTAGTAGAATAAAAATGGTATTCAACAAAAGTTAAGGGGGAGATGGAAATGAAAAAGTTTGGGTTAGTATTTTTATCAGTAGTTGCTATTATTTCATTAGCAGCATGCGGAGGAACGGGATCTTCTAGTAAAAGTGGAGACGACAATAAGACAGCAAAAAAAGTATCAAAATCTAAAATTGCATCTATTTCGATCGATGAAGGGGAATATGTCGTTCCAAAGAAAGAGGATGCAGATGAAGGGGAAGGCTTTCTTGCGTTAAAAGTAACAATCAAAAATGAAACGGATAAAAGTTTAGATATGAGTGCGACTGACATCATGCTTTATGATGAAGAGGATAGTAAAATTGAAGCACTGAGTCTTTATTTAGATGATAGTAAAACACCTCTTCTTGCGTATGAAAAAATTTCTGGCAAGAAAAGTAAAACGGGTTATATCGTATTTCCTGTAGAAAAAAAAGCGGAATATAAACTACATTTTGAACCAAGAATTTACGATGGAGAAAAAGAACCGAAACCAATCATTCTTGATGTAGATACTTCTGAGTATAAAGATCATAGTGACGATGCAATCAAGGCAGCAACAGCTTTTGTAGATGAAGTCTTTTTAACTACTGAAAATAAAGAGTATAACAAACTAGTTGCGAATGATCGTGATGAAGCAGTTAAAAACTTTGATGAAAACTTCAGCAAAGCACTGAAGAAACAATTTTATGACTATAAAGTGACTGATGAAGAAGGCTTAGCACTTGCTAAGGTATTTAGGGAAGACAATGCAAAAGTTGCAACTGTTGATTATGAGATTGCTTCGTATTTTCCTGATGTGGCTGAAGTAACAGTGAAAGTGGAGGGATTGTCATTTAAAGAGATGAAGGATGACATGGAAGTTGCAAATAAGGAATATTCTGAAGCGCACAGAGATCAAGAGTTTGATGAGAGAAGTAAAGCAGCTCAAAAGGCAGAGTTAGATAAATTGCCTGAAATCTTAAAAAATTCAAAACCAGTAAGCATTGACGATTATGATGATTATAAAATAATCATGAAGAAAAAAGATGATAAATGGGAAATTCAAACAAAAGGTTCAATCAATTACTTTGATAGCCTTGAACAAGCTTTCCGAGGAAATATGTACAAATAAACCGAAAAACGATTCAGCTCTCAAGTGAGCTGAATCGTTTTGTAATTATGAAGAAGCAAAAAGTGCTGACTTGTTTGCTTTTTTAATAATACCGACGACGATTATTTGACGGACCTGAAATCACACGAACTAACCAGACCGCAATAGCCACAGGAATCATGATTTTGATTGCAAACCACAATAGACCACCTAAAAGCCCAAGCACAATACTTAAAATAATACTTCCTACAAAGAAAAATCCGATTACCATTAATATATTCATTACCATTGAGCGTTGTCTCATTTTAAAAACCTCCATTTTTTCTCTTGTTCTCTATGAATAAAGTATAGCAAGAATCCTTGAGCACGGAATCCACCTTTAGGCTGATTTTCTCTCCATCTTTAGGCGGTCATAATCATTGCATTTACTTAAAAAGAACGTAAAATAAAAATAAGGGGATGAAAAATATGTCAAAATCAAGGTTAGAAGCTTTTACAGATGCCGTTATTGCGATCGTGATGACCATCTTAGTGTTAGAATTACATCAACCGACAACAGATACTTTAGCTGGTTTAGCTGGAGTTGAACGGAAATTATTTATTTATATCGTAAGTTTTGTACTGTTGGCAATTTATTGGAATAATCATCATCATATGTTTCAACTAGTTCATAAAATCGATGGGCGTGTACTTTGGGCCAATAATTTCTTTATCTTTACATTGACATTGTTTCCATTTGCTACTGCTTGGGTTGGGGATTTTATCGATAGTTTAATTCCTCAATTAACGTATGGCGTGATAACCCTTCTAGCAAATATTGCATATTTGCTACTGACTAGAGAGCTGATACGAGTAAACGGTAGTGATTCCAAATTAAGTGAATTTTTTCAGCGCTACAATAAATCTTATGTCACGATAGTTTTGAACATTTTAGGCCTGATTCTAGGTCTGTTGATCCATCCGTATTTTGTATTGATTGTCAATATCGGTATTTTGATTATGTGGATCATACCTGACCGCCGAATTGAAAAACAATATAAAGAGTGAACGCCGGTTTATACTTTTCTATAAAATTAATGAAAGAAGATAAGATAAAACTTTTTCAGTTTTATCTTATTTTTTTATATACGCCGATAGTAAAATTAAGCTAGACAACTAAATAAGTCATTTGTGCTACACTCAAAATAGTTCCGACCAAAGAATTATAAGGAGTGAAGACAAATGACCTATACTCATCTTACATCAAATGAACTCGTGATGATAGAAGCTTATTTCAATATGAGCCAACCTGTTACGATGGTTTCTAAGACTTTAAATCGTTCTAGACAGACAATCTACAATGTTTACAACTTCCTAAAACAAGGAAAATCTATCTGTGACTATTACCAACAATATAAAGAAAATAAAACGCGTTGTGGTCGACAACCCATTAGTTTGCCTACAGAACAGCATGATTACATTCAAACTATGGTGGCTCAAGGGTGGACACCTGATGTGATTATTGGTCGAGCTGAGTTTCCTATTTCATGCTCTGTTAGAACACTTTATCGTCAGTTTAAAGCAAATCAATTTGATTGCTCAAAACTACCAATGAAAGGGAAACGAAAGCCCAACGGGCATAAAGAACGTCGCGGAAAGCAAGCATTTAAACGCAATATTTCAGAACGATCCACTGACTACCCTGATTTCCAACAGGAATTTGGGCATTTAGAAGGGGACACAATTGTTGGCGTTTATCATAAAAGTGCCATCATCACTCTAGTTGAACGCCTTTCAAAAGTGATTATTACATTAAAACCAAATGGTCGGAAAGCATTGGATATTGAAAAAGCGACAACTGATTGGCTACAAAAGATTCCCAGAAATTTGTTCAAATCCGTGACCTTTGATTGTGGAAAAGAATTTTCAAATTGGAAAAACATGAGTAATGTCAATGATATTTCTATCTATTTTGCAGACCCTGGAACCCCCTCACAACGCGGATTAAATGAGCATTCGAATGGGTTATTACGTAAAGATGGGCTGCCTAAAACAATGGATTTTAATCAAGTTGACCAAGCTTTTGTTGCGGCTGTCGCCTCTAAAAGAAATCACATACCAAGGAAATCTTTAAATTATCGAACACCATTAGAAGTATTTTTGAGTTACATAAATGAAAGACAATTGTCTAGCTTAATTTGACAAATCAAAATAAATAAACAAACGAATCGCGTATTAAAATTGTATATTCTCATTTTTTTACTATATCAGAACATTTTCTGAAAACAACTAGGGTTGTTTTTAGGGTAAAATTAAAAATGATTGTTAAAAAAGAACGTAATAAACATAGAATTATAAAAAGGGTGTAGAGGGGATTGGAATATAAAAAGCATTGAATTGCTTTATGTTACTTTAATCCGAATAAACTGGTATTACAAAAGTTATTTTGACAATATATGACCCATTCAATCTAATCGACTTTTAAGTTAGTGCTAGGAAAGTTGGTGGTCTTGATTTTCAAAGCAAAATTTTGGTTCCAGCCTCTTTGAATTTAAAAAGGGTGTTTCTAAATAAAAAGGTAAGGTACAAGTAAAAAAGGGGCCGTTAGTACATATGGAGAAGTTGAGTCTTACAAAGAATACAACAGGAAGCAAAAAAGTTTTTTTAAGAAAAGAAATCGAAGTTAATCGATTAGGAGAAGAACTCTATTCAGACGATGTGCTTAGTCAATATTCTGTCTATCTCCTAAGAAAATTCGAAGTATCAGAAGATTATGAGCAGCCAGAGCAATTTGAAGGTCTTTTAGCAGACCTTCCAGAACAATTTAATCATGAATTTGAAGACTGTGTCGCAAAAAATCTTTACGTCCGTGTAACGCAAAAAGCTGTTTATATTACACTACTTTTAGCATTAGCACATCCGCTAAGTAAGCTACAAATCAGTGATTTACGCACGTGGATCAGTAGCTTGGAAGTTCCTGAATTGCCTTTAGAACATATAACTAGTTTTTCTGAAGAAGTTCCGCTTGAAATGGTAAAAGGGCTGCAAGAAACGAATAGTGAAGTTTTACTTTTAACAGAAATGATGAATCAATTTAGTGAAAACTTAAATGATATCTATAAAGAGGTCCAAACGGTCAAAGATAAGAGAAAGCCGCCAGTAGTTAAAGTAGTACAAAGTAAAGTTGCAGCTAAAGAGGCGTTAGAATCTGAAAATGCGAGACAATTAAAAACAGCGAACAAAAAAGTTAATCAATTAATGGAAGAATTTTCAGCATTTAAAGGATATGTAGAGGGAAATTTAGCCAACCTACCGAAAACGAAGACACCGCCGAAATTCAAAATTACATTGGGGCCAGGTGAAGAATCAGGTCCAACCGTGGAATCTCGTCTAGAAGAAGCGTTAAAGCGGATTGATTCACTAGGTCAAAAAATGAAACACTCAGATCAGCAAGTCGCAGAATTGAATAAAATAATCGAAAAAAATAAACAAGTATCGAGACCAAAAGTGAACTTTTCAATAGCTAAAAAAGCAGTTAATGAGCAAAATAAGCTAGCTGATAAATTAGCGATAACTAGTAAAGAAGTTACCACGATTGCGCAACAATTAGATCAGTTCAATGATAAATTGATTGCTGTAGAATCGACTGTTTTAGAACCAAAGCCAGATCCCGAAGTGATAGCAAGACTAGAAAAAGACTATGAGCAATTACAGGAAACAACGACAGAAACGCTTAAATTGAGCCAAGTGATCGATCAATTAACAAATAAACTACAAAAAGTGGAAACAGAACTTAAAACAGTCAAAAATAACAAAAAGAAAGTACCTACTGCAAAGCTGACAAAAAGTGATTCAGCGAAAAGGTTAGCAGAACAACACCAAAAAGATCAAGAACAACTAAAATCAAATGCGACAGAAATCAAAAAATTAACACAAACTGTTGGTAAAGTAGATGTTCAATTGATTAAAGCGCATCAAAAAATTGCTGAATTAGAACAAAAAATGCGTCAAACGGAAAAAGCCGCTCCAATCGTTAAAAAAGAACCAGTTTCAGCTGTTCAGCAGACACCTGTGACAAGAGCAGGCAATCCAGTTATGGGACCGCAAGCACTGCCAACACGACCAGAAACATCACAGCAAAAGCAAGCTACACAAGTGAATAGAAATTTCCCGACAAAAGAGACATTTCTACAAGCAAACCGACCAGCCAAACTTGTGGTAGAAGCCGATGCAGAAAGACCAACCGTTACTTTAGCGATCGAAGAAATGCTCGATCGTGTTTCAGAGAAGCATCCTGAAACAGTAGGAACCAAAAAATCTTGGGCATTAGATGAAGGATATAATCAAAATAGTACTGACTCTCATGATTCACAAGGTCCATCATTACGACGTTTGAAAAAATTAGAGTGGGATATTCATTCATTCTTCCAACAAGGACGCGGGATTGGGCATAAAGGAATGATGCCAAAAGATGATTTTTACGCGAACATCCGCCAAATTGAAGTGCTGCCGTACTTATGGGCATCTGTATATGAACGAGAAAAGAAAGATATTTTGTTGGGCAATGAGCTGAGTAGTCAAAAACTGATCGATGATTTGAATGATTTTTTAGAAGAGATAGATGTATTGTCTAAGAAACGGAAAGTCATGGGTAAGTGGATTTATTGCCCGAAAGAAGTGGAACAAAAGATGGAAGGATATAAACTATTGAGTGAATATCTGGAGACATATCTTGCACGACAAAGTGAAGGATAGCAATGGATTGTTGAACTATGTTTTGTAAATGAAGTGAAAATTAAAATACGACGACTATAACCCAGATTTTTACTGGCGTTAGGTTGTCGTATTTTAATAGGATTTATTCATAATGATAATTCTCTGATCCTGTGAATTAAGGCGTGTACCTTTTTGATGGTTTTCTGATGAAAACTTACTTTACGCACGATGTAAAAAAAACCCACTATACTAGACTAGAAAAATGTTTGTTTTTCTTGTGTCTACTATAATGGGTGCTTAGTATTAATTGATAAAGGCATCTAAATTTCTAAAAGAAGCCTGTAAAATAACGATTTAAAGAAAATGAATTCTGTTAGCAATTTTACAACTAGTGGGTAAATCCATGAACTTTTTCACCGCTATCGTGACCTAGAACGGTCGCAGTTGCTAACTCTTTAATTGCTGCTTTAAAATCTTCAACCATTTCTTCTGCCATCGGCATAGTTAAGTCTGCACGACAGACAAAGCGTTGGATGATGACATTATCCATATCTTTTGGTAATGGATATGCTGGAACTTGCCAACCTTTCATGAGTAAACGATCAGCTAAATCATACAGTGTCCATTTCACTTGAGCGTCTTCTTTTAAGGTATAACAAACAATTGGGATATTTGAACCGTCGTTATAAATTTCAAACAATCCTGTTTCTTCAACGGATTTAGCAAGATACATAGCGACTTCTTTAGTTTCAGTGTGAACTTGACGATAACCATTGTGACCTAATTTTAAAAACATATAATATTGTCCAATAATTTGGCTGGCACTTCTTGAGAAATTGATTGCCATTGTTGGCATATGCCCGCCTAAATAGCTAACATCAAAAATCAGTTCTTCTGGAAGATATTCACGATCTTTCCAAATGACCCAACCAACACCTGGATAGACTAATCCATATTTGTGACCAGAGGTATTAATTGAAACGACGTTTTTCAAGCGGAAATCCCAAACTAATTCTGGATTGACAAAAGGAACAAACATTCCACCACTTGCGCCATCAATATGAATAACGAGATCAACGTTGTTTTTCACATTATATTCTTCGACCATCTTGTCTAGTGTCTTAATATCATCAAATTTACCTGTATACGTAATCCCTAAAATACCTACGATACCGATCGTATACTCATCAACATAATCAAAGACACGATCTAAATCTAAACTTAAATGCTCTGGATCGACAGGAACTTCTCTAAGTTCAACATCCCAATAAACACCGAATTTTTCCCAACAAACTTGAAAGCCTGATGAAATAACTAAGTTCGGTTTTCTTTTTGTCACGTCAATTCCTTTTTTCTCTGCTAGATTACGCCATCTAAATTTCATAGCCATTCCACCTAGCATACATGCTTCACTTGATCCGACGGTTGAAGTACCAATAAAATTCTCACTCGGTGCATTCCAGAGATTTGCTAACATATTTACGCAAGAGGCCTCTACTTTAGCTGTTCTTGGATATTCAGATTTGTCGATAGCATTTTTATCTAATGTTTCAGACATTAACTTGATTGCTTCATCATCCATGTAAGTTTGGCAAAAGGTTGCTAAATTTTGTCTTGAATTACCTTCATCGATTAAGTAACTTTTGATCGCATCATACGCAATTTCAGAGCCAATGCCATCTTCAAAAAATGTTTTTGAAGGTAATTTTTGGGTAGAAAAATCTTTGTTTGTCATAATAATTCATCCTATTCTCTGTTTATTTTTATAAACTTTGTACAGTACAAACTAGTTACTTTTTAGATTTCAATACATTTAATTTTCTAGACCTTGTAACTTTTGATTATCATTCAATTCAGAAACATTTTGCAGGTGTTTCTTTTGTAGTATATGCATTGAATAGCGTAATAGTGCGACAAAAACAATCATTAATACGGCTAGGATTAAGATGCTCTTTGTAAATAATGGAGCCCCAATCCCGCCAGAAATAGCTTCTCTAAATGCATAAACGGAGTAAGACATCGGAAGATACGGATGGATCATACTAAAGAATGGTGCTTGTAATTGAATTGGGAATGTTCCGCCTGCACCGCCTAGTTGTAACACTAAGAGAATCATCGCCACGAATCGTCCTGGGTTGTCGAAGGTCATGGCTAAGAACATTGTAATAGCCATATATGACCAAGCACTAACAAATGCTGTTAAGAAAAATTGGAAAACATTATCAACGTGTAACCCAATCAATAACATTACACTTGCTTGAATGACTGCCATCATACTTGAAACACCAAAACCTAGGCTGACTTTACTCAACCACCATGCTCCACTTGATTGTCCTGCTATAGAAATTTTTCTAATTGGATAGATAAAATTAAACAACATAGAGCCGACAAATAGCGCAAGTGACATAATATAAGGAGCTAACGCTTCACCGTAGTTTGCTACTTTACTATATTCATCATTTTTCAACGAAGTAGGTGCAGCGAATTGATCAATATTTTTCTTTGTAATTTTTAGAGTTGAACTTTCATTAACACCTTCATCTAAAGCGGAGGCTAATTCTTTCGCGCCACCTTCTAACTGACCAATACCACTCATTAATTCAGGTGAATTTTCATTTAATTCTGCTAATCCTGCTTGCAGTTGATCTGCGCCTGTATTTAATTGATTTACCCCACTTGAAAGTGTTGGAATTTGGCTTTGCAATTGATCTAAACCAGAAGATAGTTGTTCACTTCCTGTTGTTAATTGATTGATTCCAGTTAAAGCAGTAGGTAACTTAGTAGCCACAAGATTTAAATCAGAGCTGATGGCATATAAACCATTCGTTAATCCTACGGCATTTGATGAACCTGGCACTTGATTTAATAATGAATCAAACGTATTAACGCCAGCTTGGATACTTGCTTCAGAAGCAGATAATTGTTGTGCAGAAGCTGCCATAGCATTTGTTATATTGCTAACATCGTTTGCCGAAGTGGATAACTCTGCAGCTCTAGCACTTAAAGTAGCTAGTTCGGATTCAACTGTTACTAAAGAAGTGTTGATTTGTGCTGTTGCGGATGCTATCTGTTCATTTAAAATTGTATCAACCTTATTGGTGATCGAACTTACGATATTGGCTTTTTCATCCTCTGGAATCGTTGTGTCTGAAAGTAATCCAGCGACATAAGAATCAATATCTGTTTGTATTTTTTGAATCTCCAAATTGGCACCACTTAGACTATTACTTGCCACAGTTGCTTGATCCGCTACAGCTGTTGCTTCACCGGAAATTCCTAATAGCTTATCTTTATTTGTAATAATTGAGTTGATTTCATTACGAATATTTTGTAAATCATTATCTAGAATGACTTTTACATTAGGATCTAAATTATTTTCGAATGTGGTCAAAGCATTAGCTAAATCTTGAGTACCAGCAGCTAATTGAGTTAGACCAGCATCAATACCTGTAATATTATTTTGGACTGGAGCTAAAGCACTATTTGCTTGATTTAAAGCAGAACTTAGTTGATTCGCACCAGAATCTAGTTGTGATACTCCTGAAGCTAATGGCCCAATACTATTCGCTAATTGACCAGTCCCATCGGCTAACTGATTGGAACCATCATCTGCTTGAGAGACGCCATCAGTATATTGTTTCAGTCCTGTTTGAAGTTGACTGCCACCACCTGCAAGTTGATTTGCACCATCAGCGGCTTGGCCAAGCGCGCCAACTAATTTTTCTCCCGCCTCTACAACGGCCGTTGCATAAGCTGTAACAACTTGCTCTCTAACTTGCGTTTCCAGGGCAGTAGCACCTACTGTTGAAATTTCATTGGCGATATAATTTAATGAGTCATTCGTTGTATAAACAATTTCCATTTTTTCTGGCGTTTTATTAATGATACTAGCCGCATTTTTTGAAAAATCTTCAGTGATTGTAACAATCATGTAGTATTTTAAATCCTTCATGCCTTTTTCTGCTTCTTCTTTTGAAACAAAATGCCAATCTAACTGATGATCCTTTTTTAAATTATCAACAACTTGTTGCCCAACATTCATTTTTTGTCCTAATAATTCTGTTGGTTTATCTTCATTTACGACTGCTACTGGTAAATCTTTCGCCCGACCATAGGGGTCCCAAACCGATTTATCAAAAATAGATGAATACAAAATCGGTATAAATGTAATTGCGATGACTGAGATTAATAAGATTTTATTACGGAATAAGTTAATCCATTCCTGTTTGGCCATCTTCATGATGCACCACTCCTTTCAGTTTATTTTTCTTGCTATAAAACTGATAAAACAGAAAAGGAGCAACGACAGTTATGATGTAGCTAAAAATTAATGTGGTTATATACGTTTTACCTTCTGACTTGGTCATTGTATCGGGTATTATAAATGCAGTGACAATAGCAGCAATTGAAACCAATAGACCCGCACTGGCAACAAAAATTTTAACTTTTTGACCGCCGGGTATTTGGTAATCCCTTTTCAACTCTTTCTTTTTGAAAACGACAACTAGATAAGCGATGAAAAATAAAATATAGGCACTTAAGTAAATGATTACCGTTAATGAAATTGCAGTTTGGAATGAAACATTGCCTCCTGAACTACCAGAACCAAAGGTCAAGATAGCCGCCCAAGCAGTTACAACGAGTCCTTGAATCATTAATAGCGGAACTGGAACATCATGTTCATTTGTTTCTTCATATTTTTTTGGTAATAAACCTTTTGAAGCAACGAATTGCAATCCTTCTGTGGGACTGACAATCCAAGAACTTACCTGTGCCATAACACCAAATGAGACTAGTAAACCCAAAATAATGACTAAGGGAGATTCTTTTCCTGGTGAAATCATTTGTTTTAGTGCATCTACAACGCCTGTATTAGCTGAAATATTTCCATGTAAAACCATTGCTACAACACTACCACCGATTGTACTGAGAACAACGCCAACAATAACTAAAGCAAACATAATCTTAGGATAATTTTTCTTAGGGTTATCCAAATCAGTAATGTGTGGAGCAGACGCTTCAACCCCCATATATGCGAGTACAAATGAAACGAGTGCGGCAATATTACTTTTATCAGGTAAAAAGTGGGAATCTGTAAAATTTGTTGAAATCGGATTTCCAGAGGCAATATATTTGATTGCTAAAACTAGCATGAGCAATACTGGAACGACAATCCCAATAGAAAAGCCATATTTTGCTACTCGTTCGGTTATCTTTGTTCCTTTAAATTGAAGAACGGTTAATAACCAAAATATTGAAATAACAAAAAGGAATTTTACAGCGACATTATTGTTTAAAATGGGTATATTCAAAACATCTGACACTGTTCCGATAATAAAGTAAATCATCGTTACAAAGCCAACTGTAATTTGAAACCATTGAAAAAAGATAGCTGCAAAACCAAATTTTTCACCTAACGGTTCACCAACCCAACTAAAAATCCCGCCTTCTTGATATCCTTCTATGGTAGCAAGTTCAGCTGAGCTTAACGCAACAGGTAAAAACCAAAATACCCCGCAAATTAATAAGAAAAAAATTAACGTTTTACCTGAATCTGCGAAAGTTGGATATTCATAAACAGTAATAAACAACGAAGCTGTCATCGCGAAAAAACCAAATGCGGAAATACTTTTCTTTTTATCCACTTCTCATTCCCCCCCTTATTTAATATGTTTAATTTTTCATTTTTTTATTTTTAAATACAAAATTTTAATCTATTTCCTATAGTTAATAATTCATAAATAGGTACTAGGATGCCATAAAAAAGCTAAAAAATGAATTTTTCGGCTTTTTAGTTTGTTTTAAGTTGAATAAGGCAGTTATAACTGCCTTATTCAGACTATCCCATTAAGAATTGTGGGAAAAAAATTTGAATCTTACAGTCAGTCAGATAAGTTTAAATATTATTTTTTAATTGTTTTAATTGCTCAATCGCTTGATCAATTGTTTGATGCGCATCATTATCCAAACTGCCATCTTTTGCTGCTTTTAAGCCCAATGCTAATTCTTGACGAAGGATATCTAATGTATTTATTCCAGCTTCCTCTTTTTGTTCGATATTAGAAACTGTTTCTTCTGGTGATCTATTTTCTTTGTTAAGAATACTGATATCCTCTGCCTTTTTAGTCACAAACACTTTTGGTGTTTTTCTTTCTAGTAATTCTTTAGTTAACGTTACTTGAGAAATACGCGTATTGTTGTAATCGGTGTAATAATAGGTTTTACTTTCATTACACATCATGCCAATATATTGAGAATAGTCTTCTTTATCGTCAGTTGTAACAACAATCCCTTTAGGAATTTGAACAGTTGCTAAAATTTTGACAGCATTTGTTACTGCTTCAACTTCAATTGCTGGTTGATCAATATTTTCTTTGAAGAAAGCTGCCCGAATAAATCTTTCGGGAGGAGTATAGCCACCAGGTAAACCTAATGTTCCTGTTCCTTGAGAAAATGCGTGAGAAGTGTAGGTTCCAAATTCGACAGGATCGTATTGTTTAGGACGAACATTCAAATAATTACTTAAATTTTCAATGTGCCATTCTAAAAGGGGGGTATTTGTCATAACACCGACTGGATTTTCTTTAAGATGAAGCATTTTTCCAGTTGGCTCAATCACCATACAATTTCCAGTCGTATCTGTTAAAATCCAGTGTAAAGGGGTAACTGTATCTATAAGTGGTGCAGGAACTTCAAAAAGATTAACTTTAGAAAGTTCTTTTTTTAAATCTGATTAAATATAGCATCATTAATATATAATTAAAAAATAAAAGACTTGATAATTTGATATTAATTTTATTTTTTTGGTAAAAATAAAAAAATTTATTCTAAATGAATTGGGAATAATACTTTTGAATTGAAAGATAAATAATTGAATTAAACTAAATCTTGTATATTAATTAAAATTGGTAAAGGAAATTTTAGGAATTAAATCGACATTATTCATGCAAGACCGATACAGTTTAGTAACATTTTTTTAGAAGAAAATATGAACCTTCTCTATTTTTATATACTATGATACTTAAATTCATTACCACACTAGCAAAATAACTTTTATTTCCAATCTATCTCCCTATACAATAAAAAACATGATAAACTAATATTGTTAGTCTTTTTATACTTAGGGTGCTAAATCAAAAAGAAAAGCTAACAAAAAAATTAAAGGAGTTTACTATGGAAATTAAAGTAAGGGATCTAGTTATGCGCTATGGTCGTGCTGAAGTTTTGAATATTCCTTCGTTGGATTTTGAAAAAGGCACTTCGTATGGTTTGGTTGGTCACAATGGTGCGGGTAAAACAACGTTATTTAAATGTATGACGAATATCATCTCCAATTACCAAGGAGAAATTTTGATCGATGATATTTCTGTGAAACAGCACAATGAAGTATTATTGAATGTTGGTATTGTCTTAGATGGCATGTCTGTCTACTCAAATCGTTCAGGTTGGTTCAATATCCAGTATTTTTCTGGACTGCGTGGTAACTTTGACGAAGAAAAAGCCAGAGATTTGGCAAGAGAGCTGGATTTATATGCTGTGTTGGATCAAAAAGTAAAAACATATTCTTATGGAATGCAGAAAAAATTGATTTTATTGATCGCTTTGATGCATACACCAGAAGTCTTGATTTTAGACGAACCGTTTCGTGGTTTAGATATCGACACGGTTAAATGGTTTAAAAAATATTTGAAACAATTGACAGAACAAGGATTAACATTGGTGATTTCCAGTCATGTCCAAAATGACTTAGAAGCATTATGTGACATCGTGTATGTAATCGACCGCGGTCGAATTTCAGAATCGATCGACATCAATGCTGAAAAAGAAAAACAAATTCGCCGTATTGATACGACCAATAATGCTCGTCTGATCGAAATTTTGGATGAAGTCAATTATTATTATCAAGTAGAAGATGAAGGCGGCGTTAAATTGGATATCTCTGATGAACGCTGGGTACTTATCAAACAACGTTTAACAGAGGAAACAATTGAAATTTCAGAGTTGTCTAAAGTAAAAATTTTAGATGAGAAATTGAATTAGGAGGGGCGATAATGACTGGAAAACTGATTTTTAAAATGGAGTTATTTAAATTTTTACGAGATAAAAGCTTTTTGATTACGGCTGGAGTTATTGGGATTTTGAATATTGTTTTAACCTTGCTTTCATTAAGTCTGGCATCGGCATTTTCGGATTCATATTATGAATCGACTGCTACTGCATCAATGATAGGAACAGTCGCAATTGTTGGTGTAATCGTCTTTTTTGGAAATATAATTTTTGCTTACGTGTATCCTTTCCATATGATTTCTATGGATTATAAGAACAATGTTATGGCAATGATGGTTGCGTCTGGTGTGAATAGAAGAAAATTATTCTTTGCAAAAATTGGTGCAATCTTTATTTGTACGATTGCGTTGATGCTAATGATCGCATTGATTCCTACAATCTTATTCTTGATAAAATTAGTACAATTAGATGCTTGGAATGATTTTGCGGATGGTTTTAATTCAGTATTTTATTATACAGATTTAAGCTTTGGGAAATTTATTTTTTCAGGATTGCTTGGTTATTTAAATATGCTGATGGTGATTGCAACGGCTTGTATTATCATGAAAGGCAAAAACCTTTCGTTTTTACTGTTTATTGGATTTAATATTCTTAGCAGTATGGTAACTGGAATTTTACAAACTTTAGCATACTCATTTGATTTTAGTTCAACCGGAAGTTATATCTTCCAATTATTCCTGACAGTTATTTCGATTGTCGTTTTTGGCTATATTTCATTGAGAACGTTAGAAAAACAAAACTTATAAATATAATGTAACGATAAAGCGGGCATGATGACCTGACTTTATCGTTTTTTTATTTGATGATAGAATGATTGATTTTCTAAATGACGATTAACTGGTACAATAAAAGCAATAAAGAAATTAAAGGTGTAGGCAAATGACAGGATCATTGATCACGAAAAAGAAAATTGCGAAAACATTTAAAAAGCTTGTTGCACAAATTGGCTTTGAAAAAGTGACGATTGCAAAAATCATGCAGGAAAGTCACATGCGACGGCAAACATTTTATGATTATTTTCAAGATAAATATGAATTGGTGGATTGGATTTTCCAACAAGAGGCAATTGAAAAGATTGAAGACAATCTTGCTTATGAAGGTTGGCAGGTTATTGTAGAGAATCTGTTTATCTATTTTGAGGAAAATCAGGTCTTTTATCGAAAAATTTTAACGTTTGAGGGGCAAAATTCATTTCAAGACTATTATACGCAACATTTAAAAGGATTGATTCATCAAGTTTTAGTTGTTAAGAAGCAAAAAGATAAGAGGGTTGACGAAGCAGATCGCTTATTTTTAGAAGAATTTTATGCGAATGCATTTGTCTCACTAACGACAAAATGGATCATTGATGGCTGTAAGATTGATTCGCATTGTTTTGCTGAGCAAATGAAAATCGCTTTTTTAATGGGATTTGAAGAAAGACAATGAACAACGGCGTGTACATGGAATTTACGCTGTTGTTCATTGTCTTTTTGTTTCATTTTCTTCTTATCTCCAGCCAAAGGCGTCAGTCGGAACACTTAAATAATCTAACCATTTATGGTCTTTGATTGCTAATAAAGTCAAGGAAAGTCCGTTTGTGTTATAAGCAGTTAAAAAATTCCCCATTCGTTTATACCCTACCTCAATATCTTCAATATCCAATAATTGTTGAACATCATTCATGAAAATACTAAGTTCAAGTAAGGGAATTCCACCTAAACCGTTTACCAAAATAGCAGCCTGTGTTAATTCTTTTCTGGTGTATTGTTGTTTTAATTTATTGACCAATTCGATTGCAATTCGTTCAGAAGATTGCATCGTTTCAATACGGTAACCAGGTTCGCCGTGAATGCCGATACCAAAATACATTTCATCTTCTGCTAGTTCATATTGTTGGGGAATAATGCCGATGGGAGATGCAGGTGAAAAAGCGACACCTAGTGTTTTGATCATAGGAATTAACGCTTCGCCTAGTACCTGCAGTTCATCTAAAGAGTTACCAGCAGATGCGGCTGCCCCAAGAATCTTATGTACAAAAACAGTTCCAGCAACTCCACGACGTCTTTTCTCAAACGTGCCTCTTTCGATAGAACAATCATCATCCACGATCACGTGTGAAACCAATAATCCTTTTGCTTTGGCTAGATGTTCAGCTTCTAGAAAACTGGCTAAGTCTTTTTCAAAATTTTTGATAATCAATAAGGTTCCCCGTCCATTGTAGGTTTGTTCGATCGCTTGAAGAATTTCGATGCTAGTAGGTGGCTCAAAAATAGCCCCCATCACCGCACAGTCCAGCATATTTTCACCGATATAGCCGACGTGAGCTGGTTCGTGACCACAGCCACCACCACTGATTAGGACAACTTTATTTTCCGGAATCAATTTTTTAGTAACGATACCTGTTCCTGTCTGCCAATCTAGCTTGTCATTATATGTATAGGTAAGTCCAGCCAATAGTTGCTGGCGAATGTGTCCACTGGAATTGATCAATTGTTTCATTGAGACGTGCTCCTTTTCCATAATATCTGTTTCTATTATACGCTGTCTTTCCAGTGAAAACTATAGTTTGAAAAAAAACGAAATGAAAGCGGACACATAAACCTGTTTGTCCGTTGCAACTTTTTTCATATGCGAGTATTGTAAACGTATACAATGAATAAAAGCGCAGCGGGATCGTTCAACTCTGACAGAAAAATAGGAAAATATGAGGGTGGCGTTTTTTGCCACAATCAGATTTTATCTTTTTTCCAAGGAGTTAGCCCGTGAAGCCAGATAAAATAAAAGTGCAGCGGAATCGTTCAACTCAGATGAAATTGGAGTAACTAAAGCAGAGATAAAATTAGGAGGGAACATCATGAAAAAAATCATCAATCAAGCACAAAATGTAGTACCGGAAATGGTCCAAGGATTTGTCCGTGCTCATCATGAATCAATTGAGCAAGTACCAGAAACTTTCGTGTTGAAGCAAAAAGAAATTGGGAAACAAGTTGCCTTGATCAGTGGCGGAGGCAGTGGCCACGAACCGGCTCATGCTGGATTTGTTGGCTCAGGCATGTTGCAGGCAGCTGTTTGCGGACAAGTATTTACATCTCCAACACCAGATCAGATTTTTGAAGGGATCAAAGCAGTTGATCAAGGAGAAGGTGTTGTGATGGTTGTGAAAAACTACTCCGGCGATATTATGAACTTTGACATGGCGAAAGATTTAGCTGAAATGGAAGATATCAAAGTCGGCACAGTCATAGTGGATGATGATATAGCGGTAGAAGATAGCACGTATACTCAAGGCAAACGAGGTGTAGCGGGAACGATTTTAGTTCATAAAGTTTTAGGAGCAGCAGCGCGTAATGGTGCATCAGTAGATGAGTTAGTTGCTTTAGGGAAACGTGTTGTAGAAAATCTAAAAACAATCGGAGTTGCTTTAACAGGTGCCACAGTACCAGAAGTTGGGAAGCCTGGATTTGTGTTAGCAGATGATGAGATTGAATTTGGTGTTGGTATTCACGGTGAACCTGGCTACAAACGGGAAAAAATCAAACCATCTAAAGAAATGGCAGAAGAATTGATTTCTAAATTAGCGGCGGCGTTTCAATGGAGCAAAGGCGATAGTTTTGCTATTTTAGTCAATGGATTAGGTGGAACACCGTTGATGGAACAATATATTTTTTATGATGATGCAATGAATTTATTGGATGCTTCTGGTGTAGAGATTTCATTTTCAAAAGTTGGTAATTATATGACTTCTTTGGAAATGGCAGGAATTTCTGTAACGTTGCTGAAAGTAGAAGATGATTGGGTAGACGCGTTGAATGAAGAGGTTGATACAGTAGCTTGGTAAGTGATTTAGCTTCACAAGCTTGCTCAGCTTTTAAATCTATCTAGCTTTACGAGCTAGCCTTTCGGAAAAAAGATCAAAATTAAATGTGATAAAGAGCATCACAGTTAATTTCCCCTATTTTTCTGCCAAGGTTGAACAAGCTCGCTCAGCTTTTAAATTAGGAGGGTACTTAAATGTTTACTGTAGAAAATTTAAAACAGACATTACAATTGTTCAAAGAAAAAATCGATAAGAACAAAGATTATTTAAGTGAATTAGATACGCCGATCGGTGATGGGGATCATGGAAATAATATGGCGCGTGGCATGGATGCTGTGAGTGAAAGTTTGCAGAATAAAGATCCCGAAACGATACAAGATGTTTTCAAACTAACTGCGATGGCTTTGATTAGTAAAGTCGGCGGAGCTTCTGGTCCACTGTATGGAACAGCTATGATGGAAATGGCTAAAGCTTCAGCAACAACGTCTGATACATTACCGAGTCTAGAAGCTGGTTTAGCAGGAATCGAGAAACGTGGAAACAGCCAACCTGGTGAAAAAACAATGCTAGACGAATGGGCTCCAGCAATCAAGGCAATTAAAACTGGAAAGCTAACAGATGCAGTACTAGAAGAGGCTGTAGAAGCAACAAAAGAGATCGCTGCGACAAAAGGGCGTGCCTCTTATGTTGGTGAACGATCGATCGGTCATATCGATCCTGGGGCAATGTCTAGTATGTATTTCTTTCAATCTCTAATGGAAGCAGGTGTATTTGATGAGTAACGGTGTAGTAATTGTATCTCATGTTAAAGAAATCGGAGAAGGTGTCGATCGTTTGATCAAAGAAGTGGCAAAAGATGTGCCGATAACTGTCGCCGCTGGGTTGGATCAAGGAGCAGTTGGAACCTCATTTGAAAAAATCATGGATGCCTTTGAAAAAAATTCAGCTCAGACATTATTAGCTTTTTATGATTTAGGCAGCGCTAAAATGAATTTAGAAATGGCCATCGACATGACAGAAAAAGAAGTTTTATTATTTGATACGGCTTTAGTAGAAAGCGCTTATACAGCGGCGGCATTATTACAAGTAGATACACCGATCGATGTCATAAAGGAGCAATTAGCCCCTTTAAAAATAAAATAAAGAGTAGGATAGGAGTTTAGAACATGAGAAAAGCGTTTATTAGTCCAACGAAATACGTTCAAGGTGAAGACGAGTTATTGAATTTAGGTTATTTTGTCACAACATTTGGGAAAAAAGCCTTACTGATTGCACATGCAGACGATGTGAATCGAGTAAAAGATAAACTGGATAAAACAGCTGAAACCTTTGATATTTCCTTTGTAGAAAGTAATTTTCATGGAGAGGCTTCACGAGTAGAAGTGGCTCGTTTGCAAAAAGTGGCTAAAGAAAATGATTGTGATTGTGTGATCGGTCTTGGTGGTGGTAAAGCGATCGATACAGCAAAATGTGTAGCGGAAGGGCATAACTTGATCATTGTACCAACAATCGTTGCAACAGACGCGCCGACGAGTCATTCAGCAGTCCTTTATACAGAAGATGGTCAGTTTGATGATTATGCGTACTTTGTTCAAAGTCCAAGTGTTGTCTTGATTGATACGGTCGTCATTGCGAATGCCCCAACACGTTTCTTAGTTTCCGGTATGGGTGATGCGCTATCAACTTATTTTGAAGCAAGAGCAACACATAATTCTTATTCGAATGTAAATGCTGGTTTGCCATGTGGTGCTCGTGAAGGTGTCTGTCCACCAGCAAAAGGAACAAATACAGCGTTGGCACTGGCTACATTATGCTATGAAACGATTTTAGAAGATGGTTTAAAAGCTAAAGAAGCATCAGATAATAACGTTGTAACACCTGCACTGGAAAATATCATTGAAGCAAACATCTTACTTTCTGGTTTAGGTTTTGAAAGTGCGGGACTCGCTGCAATTCATGCGATTCACGATGGGTTGACTGTTTTACATGATGCCCATGGCGCAACTCATGGCGAAAAAGTAGCATTCAGTACGATTTGTCAGTTAGTTTTAGAAAATGCACCAAAAGCCGAATTATATGAAGTATTGGACTTTGCTTTATCGATTGGATTACCGGTTTGTTTAGCCGATTTAGGTGTGAAAGAAATTTCGGATGCTGAACTGACTGAAGTAGCTGAAAAATCGTGTATCCCAGAAGAATCGATTCATTCAATGCCATTTCCGATTACAGTGGATCAAGTGAAGGCAGCAATTATTGTGGCAGATAAGATTGGGAAAGAGTATAAGAATCATAAATAGATAGTCGTTGGTTGAAAGCAGTTGTTAAGCTTAGATAGTGAAGCTTAACAACTGTTTTTTTGCATAAAACAAGGATTTCAAGAAGGAAACTGGAAAAATAATTCGTTATAAGCTAACATATAAAGGAAAACTCTCTAAGATATACAAAGGTGGTGAGCAGATGAAACATAAAATAAACCAGCTATTTCACTGGATGAAAGAACACAGTTTATTATTAAAATTAATCTTTCTGGGCTCCGTTTTGATCTTCGTAGCCAATCAAGTAACGCATATTGTGCAGGGAATGACTTGGCAGGATGTTTTCCACACAATGGGGCAACAAAACCGCTTTAGGATCATTGGAATGATTGTGGCAGGTTTGCTTGGTGTTTTACCGATGCTTTTATATGATTTAGTCGTGGTGAATGTACTTGAAGAGCAAGGTAAGCCAAAAATGAACCGTTGGGAGTGGTTTGTTTCGGCTTGGGTCACGAATACGATCAATAATCTTGCGGGATTTGGCGGTGTGGTTGGAGCGACTTTGCGGGCTAATTTTTATGGTAAGGACGCACCACGCAAAAAAGTTGTAGTAACGGTTTCTAAAGTCGCATTGTTTATGATTTCTGGTTTGTCTATTTTATCGTTTAGTGCATTTATTGATGTCTTTTTTATTCGACCAGATAGTTTGTTTCGAGAGTATTGGGTTTGGCTGCTAGCAGGCAGTTTGATTGCACCGGCTTTATTATTGTTTACACAACTAAAAAAATATACCTTATTTAAGGATTTTTTCCCGAAAGGTATTTTTCTTTTATTCGGGGCGTCACTTGGCCAGTGGTTAGGTGCGATGTTTGTCTTTTTAAGTGTAGGTGCTTTGATGAAAGTCGATGTGTCTTTACTCTCAGTGTATCCGATGTTTGTGATTGCGACCTTGATCGGAATGTTGACGATGGTGCCTGGAGGGATGGGAACCTTTGATGTATTGATGATTTTAGGTTTGTCTCAGTTAGGTGTGGGACAGTCAACCGCAGTCGTTTGGCTGATTTATTATCGTTTGTTTTATTATGTATTCCCTTTTATTACTGGAATTATTCTATTTATTCATCAAACAGGGATCAAAATCAATCGATTTCTTGATAATTTACCGCGGATGTTCTCGCAAAAAGTGGCGCATTTTATTTTAGTGACAGCTCTTTATTTTGCTGGAATCATGATGGTTTTACTTTCAACGATCACAAACTTATCGAATGTTAGTCGGCTATTTAAATTCTTAATGCCATTTTCTTTTGATTTTTTAGATCAAACCTTCAATATGCTGATCGGCTTTTTATTGTTAGGGTTAGCTAGAGGGATTTCTATGAAAGTGAAAAAAGCATATTGGCCTACGATTGGTTTATTGATTTTTGGCATTGTTAATACGGTTTCTAGAACGTCTTCTTGGCAGTTGATTCTTGTTTATCTAGTGATTCTTTCAGCCGTTTTTTTGGCAAGAAAAGAGTTTTACCGAGAAAAATTTGTTTATTCTTGGGGGGCGTTAGCGGTTGATGGTGTATTGTTTAGTTTCTTGTTTATTATTTATGCCGTAGCTGGGTATTATAGTTCTCATCCGGATAAAACAGGACCACTTCCACATACATTTTTACTATTTCCATCTGATGATGTCTGGTTCTCTGGTTTGATTGGGCTGGGTATTTCGATGATTGGCTTGATTACGCTATATCAGTATTTGGCAGATACATCCAAACATTTGGGTGTACCGTATCAAGAAGAACGTTTAACAGCGTTGATCAGTAAGTATGGGGGAACACAAGGCAGTCATTTGTTGTATTTAAAAAATTATTCCTATTACTATTATCAGGAAAATAACGAAGATCACGTATTGTTCGCTTATCAGATCAAGGCGAATAAATGTTTTGTTTTGGCAGAGCCGATCGGTGATAAAGAAAAATGGGCACAAGCCACATTGGCATTCATGGATGCTGCCGACCTTCTGGGTTATCAAGCGGCGTTTTATCGGATCAGTGAAGAATATACAATGGTATTACATGATTTAGGGTTTAATTTTATGAAAATTGGAGAAGAAGGAATCATTGATTTTTCTTGTCTCGATTCAGCCCCGATTTCTCTAGCAACGAATAGTATGGAGCTTCAGCATTTAAGCAATTTAGGCTATAACTTTACGATGTATCATGACCCTGTTTCAGATGAGCTGTTTCAAGAAATAGCACGAGTGTCAGAAGAGTGGTTAGGTTCGCAGCGAGAACGAAATTTTGTGGGTGGTCATTTTGATAAAGAGTATTTAGCTTTAAGCGATATTGGTGTTTTGCGAAATGAACGTCATGAAGTGATCGGTTTCATCACGGCTAAACCCATCGTTCAAAATCATGAAATGTCCTATGATTTATTGCGTTATTCTGAGTCAGCACCGGAGCACGTTACGGATTATTTATTGACCCATTTTATCGCTGAGTATCAAAAACGAGGGTATCGTATAGTTGATTTAGGTACGGCTCCGTTAGCAAATGTTGGTGAAACAAAATATTCGTTTTTAAATGAACGCTTTATCAATATTTTTTATAAATATGGCGATCAAATGTATGGATTCAAAGATACAAGAAAAGAGAAGGAACAGTATGTAACAAACTGGGAATCTAGATATTTTGCGTATTCTAAACAAAGTAATGTGTTGTTTGCGTTTATTCAACTAGCGTTATTGATTGAACGAGGCAAAGGAAAGGCCGTTTCTTTGGTAGAGGAAGTAATAATTGGGATATAAAATAAAACAGGTAAGGGTAAAATCAAAATGGTTTTACCCTTACCTGTTTTTAAGTCTCAAATCCTACTAGTAAAAATAGTGGAATAGCGTATAATAATTAATAAAAGGAGGTTTTTGGGATGGCTATCGAACAAATAACTGTAAAAACAAAAGCTGAATTAGCGGTAGAGTTAGACAAGAAGACAGATGAAATTATTGTTGAAGGCGATTTCAGTCGTAACATTTCAGACATCAAAAAGGGTCAATTAAATGATACAGATGAGCTAGGTTTTGCTGTTGGTAGCGGTGGAACTGGTATTCTTTTAGAATATGGTATCAGTAAGTTGATGGATGTTTTTGATCCTAAGGCAAAAGAAGATAAAAAACTCTGCAAGCAAATCGAACGTCTTTATACGATCAAGCGTTTAACGAAAGAGTCATTTCTACTGCATTTGAAGCAGTTGGATTATTAAAAATAGAAGAGGGCGGGAGACAGGCACTTTTCTGTTTTCCGCTTTTTATATAAAAAAGGGGTAGCTTTAGTGCGAATAAATTAGCATGGGAGAATTGCTGGTTTTGTGTAGCTAAAGTTTAAAAGGAAGGAATAGTAAAGTGAAGAAACCAAGAAAAATCATCATCGATACAGATCCAGGAATCGATGACGCTGTTGCAATTGCTGCTGCATTATTTGATGAAAGGTTGAACATCATGCTGTTTACGACAGTTGCAGGCAATGTTAGTGTAGATAAAGTTACAAAAAATCTACTGAAGCTGTTAGCTTTTTGGAACAAAAGAATACCTGTTGCAATTGGTTCTGACCGTCCGTTGTTGCGTAAAGCAATCAATGCAAGTGACATTCACGGAAGCACAGGGATGGATGGCTATGAATTTCCAGAATCTAAGTATGAATTACTAACAAAAAACCATGCCGTGATTGAGATGTACAAGGTCCTGATGGATTCTAAAGAAAAAACGACGATTGTCGGGATCGGTCCATTGACGAATATTGCACTTTTACTAAGAATCTATCCAGAATGTGTAGAAAGAATCGAAGAGCTTGTGCTTATGGGTGGTTCTTTGGGGAGAGGAAACGCGGGTGTGCTGTCAGAATTCAATATTGCTGCAGATCCAGAAGCAGCGAAGATTGTTTTTGAAAGTAATATTTCACTGACGATGGTCGGATTGGATGTTGGGGAGAAAGCTTTGGTCTTGCCTAAAGAGCGTGAGCAAGTTCAGAAAATGAATAAAACTGGAGACATGATCGATCATTTGTTTAGACAATATCGAGGTGGTAGTTTAGAGACTGGGTTAAAGATGTATGATGGTTGTGCGATTGCTTATTTGTTAGAGCCTGAAATGTTTGAAGTGAAAGAGGCTTATGTTGGGATTGAAACGCAAGGCATGTTGACGGCAGGGGCTACTTTGGTTGATTTGGCTGGGTATTTGGGTAAAACAGCTAATTGTCGAGTTTGTGTGGATATTGATGAGGAACAGTTTAGACAGTGGTTTTTAGAAGCGATTAAGAAGTGTGATTGATAATTGTAAAAGAGTGAAGAACAGAATGGTCTTTGGTTCTGTTCTTCACTCTTTTATTTAGAGGACTTTGATTCTTTATTTTGTAGTTCGAAAAAGCCAACTTCCTTGATCGCTTCACCAGAAAAATTATCCACATCGTTTACTTGGATTTTATATACGGATGTTGTATCTAACGAGCTTAGACTAATCGATAATTCGATCTCTCCAGTTTCTAAGTTAGATATTTGTGTAAATAGTTGATTTTCAACTTCTATACCATCTTTATATAAAGTAATTCGTGGGGTACAAGGTTTTTCTGGAGTACTAAATTCTTTGAGAGGAGCAATAAATCGAATAGTTGTTTGTAAAGCATCGCTGGTTGCTTTGATATCTGTGATATTATTTACGTTACTGATTTGTGTATCAGCAGTTTGAGTCAATGGTTTGTAATCAATGTCAAAACGCCAGTCACCTTCATATTCTAAAGCATTATCTACACCGAAAGGACTCCCTGTATTAGACGCTTCGATAAATGCTTGATCAAGTTCTTCAGCATCTTGCCAAGATAGTTTATAAATGTGAAGGGTCAATTTAGCGTCCTCAGGTATTTTTTCTCGATTAAAAGTTGCTACGACAGAACCATAAAAAATATCTCCTTCTATGCGAAAAGTAGATTGAGATGAAACCCCGCCGAATATATCTTCATCACTATCATCAACAAAAAGGCCGAGGTCAATATGTTGAGCGTCTGTCGCATTTTTAGTGAATACCCGATCAGGAGAGCTTTGTTTTTCCAATAACTCTTTTAGTTTTTCATCATCTAACTTAAATTGATAATCAAAGGCAAATTTTTTCTTTGTTGATACAAATTTAGTCAATGTGATCTCTCGTCCATTTTGTGTACTAGTTAAATTGAGTTCGCTTTGTATACCTTTTTTTTCTATCATCGCAACACCTGAATCTTGGCTAATTCCTAAAGCATTTTTGATTGCTGTATTTATTTGTGGGTTGATCATGGCAATTAAAATTACTGCCGCAGCCGTTGTAAAAGTAATAATTATTTGTTTCTTGTATCTCATTTTGAATTTCTTTTTTTCTTGCTTAATAGGATTATTTAAAATTTTCTTGCGATTCTGAACTAATTTTTCCATTACTTCTTTTGGGATTTCCTTTTCTTGTATGATGTTCTCATTCTTTTTTTTATCCATTCTCTTCTCCTTCCAAAAATAGTTTCAATTTCATTCTGCCTCGTGCAAGCCTTGTTTTAACAGTGTTTTTAGATAGATTTAGTTGTTCAGCAATTTCATTTATGTTAAAACCTGCATAATAATGTAAAATGATAGGGATTTTATATCTATCTGGTAGTTTATTAAATTCTTCTTCTAAGTTAAATCTTTTGTAGCTGTTCTCTTTTGTGCTCATGTAACTTTCTTCAAATTCAACTGTTTCAACTCTTTTTTTCAAGATGTCCTTAGCGATATTGATCATAATTCTAAAAATCCAAGAATTAAACGCTGCTTCATTTTTAATGTTAGGTATTTTTTGCCATGCGCGAATTTCAGTTTCTTGCAGACAATCGGCTACATCTTCATTATTTAAAAGTAATTTATAAGCAGAATTGTATAGCACGACTTGATAGGCTTCACAAAGTTTTATAAACGATTGTGCGTCGCCATTTTTCGCTTTTTTCACCAAACTTATTTGTTCCCTCTTTTCCATACACTTCTCCTTCCCAGTTATAGCTATTAGACTCTAATTTTAACAAAAAGGTTTCATCGAAATTCTTTTTTTCAAACCACTCAATTAATCATTTAAAATCTTTGTCATAGCAGTTATTCAGATATGAGAGCTAAGAAAATCAAAATATGACGTAAGTAATTTCCTACGGTATAGTATACTTGCTAACGAATAAAATTATTCAATACAAACACGAAGACACCCTGCTGCGAACAGGGTGTCTTTTTTCACCAGTTGTACTTACTGGCGCGTTGTTATCAGCAATTGCTTCAATCTTCGTCTTGATCGAATAACCAATGATCAAAAAGTGATCTCACAATATCTGCCAAGTGAGATGTGATGATAAACGAAAAGTTCGTATAATTTACTTCACAATAATATAAAAATCTTGATCTTTTTTATAAACATCATAGTAGTAATCAGATATCGCTAGTTCATGGTTATCTTGCTTGAAATCTTCTAAGTTAAAAGGCTGGATATCGAAATTCATACCGGAATATGTTTTGAACAAGACTTGATTTGGCCAGAAAAATGCGGTATTCGTTGGTACTAAATCTTTTAGAATTGGATAATTTTTAGCAGTATTTTCAAATACAGGAGACTCTTTGAAAAGCATAGTAGAGTAGACTTTTGCCTTATCTGAATGGACTAAATTTTTTAAGTCTGATGCCAGTACAAGACTTTGACGTTCAAATGCGCCTAGTTGGTAAAATAGTGACGAGGCGTAAATAAAGGGAAACGAAAGTAAATAAAAGCAAAACAGATAAACGAATCCATGTATTGTTATTCTTAGAGCAGGCTGTTGCTGCATCCGATTCAAAAGTAAAATAAGCGTTATGACAACAAAAACACTAAATCCGTAAGCGTATCTTGGCGCAGCTAAGGCTAGTTTTTCTGGGAAGATCAAGAAAACACCATAGCTTAAAATTGAGCCTAAAACCAAATAAACGAGAGAAAAAAAGAGGTTTTTAACAAGATTCGTTTTAGTTGTGGTGACATGAACGAAAATAAATAATATCAACAAAATTAAAAATAGCCAAATCCAGACCCGAGTACTTTGTTCCATGATTCTGTGTAAATACATTTTACTATTGATAACAATAACTGCAGGAATATCTTTTAAGGAAGCTATTGCAACATTACCACCGCGGCTTGTTAGTTCAGGATTAAGTTTGGTTTCAAATACATAAACTAGCATAGCAACGATATAGGCAAGTGTTGAAAGTGATATCTGTTTAAGGATAGTTAACCATTTTTCATTTGCCAAAATTTTTTTGAATGACAATGCTAATACCAAAAGAATATATAATCCAGACGATGCTTGGTAGGTATTACACATCAGAAAAATACCAATAAAAGATGCTGCAAAAAAGTAGTGTTTCTTGCTTTCCCACCAAAGAAACGGGACGACAGAGAATAGAATACTGAATGCCATAAAAGGAGCATCAAATCTGAAACTTATATTTTGAAGGAACCAAGGATTTAAACCAATAATTGTGGATACAATCATCGGAGCAAACTCTAATTTTTTATCATTTAAAGTGTAAACAACGATACTGCTGGAAGTAGTTAAAATAATTGCTGTTATGATCGAGGAAGCTAATCCTAGATCTGTTAGATGTCTACTCCCTTGTATCACCCAAGCTAAAATCTCGCTTCCCCAACGTGAATACCCTTCTGCAAATTTTGAATAACCCCATAATTGTCGACCAACATCATCTAGATAAGGAAAATTCACTATCCCTATCGCTAAGTTGGCTAATAGATAGATCAGAAAAATCAAGCTAATGCTATATTTATTTTGTTTTATAGTAGACAATTTGTCTAGTCCCCCTTTCTTAATACTTCTTGAATAATAGCATTTTATATCTTAGAAAAAAAGGTATGGATTAAAATTTACCTAATAAATTGCATTTAGTCGAACGATAAGGATAAAATACCTACACGTATTAAAAAGACAAGGAGTGCATCTAATAACAATAAAAAGAAAACCAAGAAGAACATTATAAATTAGGAAAAACTAGAAAAGAAGCCTATATAACAAAAAATGAAGGAGCTTTATAACAAAGCTCCTTCATAAAATATTGATTTAACGTTTTTTACGTTTGCGTTTATTCGGTTTCACTAAAGCCAGTTTAGGTTTATTGGTCACTCTAACATACACCATAAACCCACCAATACAAACAATAAATAGAATCACGCCCGGCACAAACCCTTCCGGCAGATAAACAAATTCAATCGTATGTTCACCTTGCGTTACTGGAATACTCACAAAGGCCTTTTTAAACGATTTGATTTGTACTTTTTTCCCATCTACATAGGCTTTCCAACCCTTATCATAAGGAATCGTTGTTAAAAGTACTTGATCTTTCTCTGCATTCACAGTTCCAACCGCTTTCCGTCCTTTAGCTGTTAAATCAGCGCCTTTATCTTGAATCGTCTTAATGGAACTTTCGAAGGCTTTGGTATCTAAGCCAACAACTTTTGGCTCCATAAAGCTGACCGCTGTTGTGCCATAGAAGCTGACAGTAAAGGTAACGCTAGTTGGTTTATCATAGTAACCAATATTATAATATTGACCTGTGATATTGATTTGTGATTTTTGACTCGTCCCATTTACAGACATTGTGGCAGTAGAACTTTCAAGCTGACCAAAATCTGTCGGGAACAAGCTAAGATACGCTTGCGTATTTGCAGGTACATCAACTGTCCAAGTGATATCTTTTGCGATGTTGTTTTGGATTTCCTTATAGGTTACCGAACTTGCATTTTGTTCGATTTTGACATTCTTTTTATTAATGATCGTTGGTTGATAAAATTTGAAGTAATTTTCTTTTTGCCCAGATAATGCATTGAATAATTCGGTTTGACTGCTTAAATTATCATTGGCCGGTTGTTTGACTTTATAGATATCATCGTCTGCTAAAAAGCCTAAAGGCAAAGCATTACTATTTTCGTATAGTGAAAATTTACCCGCTTTATCTTTTGGGAAAAAACCGAACTTCAATGGATCACTTTCTGAAATATTGTATTTGATTCCAACGAATGAATCCATTAACAGCGTATTATTTGGATAACGAATATTCAAGCCAGTTCCTCTAGAACGGAAACCTAAGTCATTTAAATAAGAAGAGGAATGACGATTTCTGATAGAAGAAAACAAACTGACACCGCTATAACCATAATTGATACTATCATTAGAAGAAACAGGATTTAGGTTTTCTAAACGATAAAATTCATCATTCTCTTTTTTTGTTTTATCCACTAGTTTTTTGATCGATGGATAAGGTTCAGAATAAAGACTACGTGAAGCGTAATTCCAATCTTTTAGAATCCCTTTCACCATTGCGTTTGTATTGATGAACGCTTCTGCTGAAACAAGTAATACTAACAAGATAATCAGATAATGCATAGGTATTTTCTTCAATTGATAAAAAACGATCCCAGCAAGGTACAGTAGCAAAAATAAAACGGTCAAAACGAATGCTGTAATCGGGATATAGTCATAACTTGTTGCACTTTTCGTTCCTTCAGCTAAAGCAAATATCGCAATCAGCATAATCGTAGAACCAGCTAACAAGCCCAAATCATCCGTTTTGAATTTTTCAAACCCATACCCTGCCAATAGAACAACTAAGAAAGAAAATAAGAAACTGTAGCGAAACAAGAACATGTTTGGCGCATGCATACCATGCCAAAATAAATTCAATGGTGTGATATAAAAACTAGCAATCAAAAGAACGAATAAGCTGCCAAAGAGTAGTTTGTTCTTCCGTGGTATGTCTTTTGTTACAAAATAAAAGATACAGAAAATCAATGGAAGCAGACCTACATAGATAAACGGAATCGAGCCATATTTTGTTGTATCGTAGACGCCAATCATATTTTTCATGACAATATCCCAAAAAGCTGTCGCTTCGGTTTTAAACTGAGTTACTTGAGATAAAGTCTCACCATTTGCCCGTAAATCTAGGACAGCTGGCAATACCAAGATCATCGAAGCGCCACCTGCTAAAAGAGAGGTGATTCCGTAAGGTAGAATACGCTGTTTATAAACTTTCCAGTTCGTCAACATTCGGGCGATAAAGTATAGGAAAGAGAAGACACCGATCATAAAGCCCATGTAAAAATTCGAGATAAATAATAGTAGGTAACTAACAAATAACAGCGTTGGTTTTCGTTCATCCATCAGACGATGAATTCCTAGAATAACGAGTGGTAGATAAGTAAACGCGTCTAACCACATAATAATTTCGGAATGAGCTGTAGCAAATGACATCAAAGCATACGGAACACTAAGCATGACATGTCCCCATTTTGGTATCTTGTAGGTATTTTTAGCAAACACCCAAAAAGCTAAACCAGCTGAACAGATTTTCAGTAACGTGATCAAATACAGCGCATCAGGAATATTTTGGTTTTTAAAAAAGATAACGAGTGGTGTAAATAGTCCACCAAGGTAATAGGAAATTAGTGAAAGATAATTTAAACCAAGGGACGCATTCCACGTGTAAAAAATACTTTGTTTACCGTGCAGTACGTTATTGAAACTGGCATGGAAATTGGAAAATTGTGAAAAGGAATCACTTGCCATCACACTCCGGCTACTTCCAGGATAAATGCCGATACTTAAATAAATAATGACCATCACAAAAAAGGGAATGAAAAAACTAGCGGTCATATAAGGCCAGTTTTCTTTAATAAATGCTTGTATTTTTTTCTTCATAATCAACCTCGCAACGTAATAAATAGAATATATATAGTTTAGCATATCCATTGGAAAATTGATTGCCAGAAAGAGAAAAATTAAAGAAAATCGAAAGGTTTATAAACGAATAAATTAGAAAAATAGTCTAATTAGCTGTTCTTATAATAATTAGCGTATAATAAGAAACATAATACTATCTTTTTAGAAAGTAAGGGATGACAGTGTGTACAGGAATTAGCTTAAAATCATTAGAAGGAAATCATTACTTAGGAAGAACCCAAGAATACAATATTGATTTTGATTATGCGGGTGTACAAATTCCTAAAAAAATCGAAATTACTGAAAGTATCGAAAAGTGGCAAACAATTTATTCTGTATTAGGGATAGGAATCAAGGAAAGCCAGCAAAAAGTCGCTCAGAGCGTGATTGATGGCGTCAATGAATGTGGACTTGGTGGGATTACGCAATATTTTGCGGAATTTAATCACTATTCGAGTGTTGAAGAAATAAAAAAAGCTGGTAAATTACCTCTGATAGCGGAACAATTTGTCTTTTGGGTGTTAGCGAATTGTAAGAATACACAAGAAATTGAAGAAAAGATTTTAGATGTAGCGATTGCAGATCTTTCTGTTAAAGGTAAAGCACAAGGTTTACCGCAGCATTTTATGTTTACAGATGCTACTGGCCGTACGATCGTTGTAGAACCTTCAATAAAATTAGGATTTGTTGTATATGAAAATCCAGTTGGTGTGATGACTAACAGTCCTAAGTTTGACTGGCATCTGACGAATTTAGAAAACTATACAGGATTATCTGATGAAAATGCAAAAGATGCGTTATTCCACGATCATAAAATTTTATCAGCAGGCAAGGGTTCTGGCATGCATGGTATTCCTGGAGATTACACAGCGACTTCGCGTTTTGTTCGAGCAGCGTATTTGTTGAAATTTAGTGATCCTGTTGGGGAAAAAGACATTATCAATAAAGCTTTCCATATTTTATCCACATCTGATATTGTCAAAGGCGTAGTCAAATTAGACGAACCCAAAGGGGAAGATCGTCAATACACACAATATACTTCTATTTACGATTTAAGTAAGAGACAGATGTATATTAAAATGTATGATAATTTTACGATTCAAACGATCCATTTTGATGAAATAGCAGGAAATGAGGATCAGATCAAAATCTATGAGTTAGTAAAAACACCGCAATATGAAGACTTAAATTAAAAAAAAGCACAAAAAATACTAAGATCTGTGAGCTAATTCCTCAACAAATCTTAGTATTTTTTATAGCCAATTCTCGATTTTTTCATATCCTTGTCCCACATCAGCCAATGAATGAGTATCTGATCCGTAAATCAATGGAATCCCCAATTCAGTAGCTTTTTTACTTATCCACACCTGTGGATAAGTCTGTTGATAACCTTGTTTATAAAATCCAGCAGTGTTTAAATCTAAGCTGTATTTTTCCTGCTGCACACGTGTTAAAAGGGTGTGGACAAGTGCGATATTTTCAGAAGGATAATCAATCGATTCATCAAAGAAACGTTCAAATTTTTGGCATAAAGAAATATGTCCTAAGCGTGTAGGTTTAAAAGGGCCTAAATCAGCTTCTAAAGAGGCTAAAACCTTTTGATAGTAACGTTTTTGGGCTTTTTCAAAACTACCTAAACCATCAACTACACCGGTCTTATATTCTTCAAAAGAGTAGTCGATTCCACGTAATCCATCTTTCCCATTAAGAAAATGTACTGATAAAATCCCGTCATCGGTTTGTGGTCCGTATTCAGCTAAAAAATCACAGGTCCATCCTTCAAATTCTGAAAAATAATCTAGCTCAAATCCAACGTAAATAATAATGTCAGAAGCGTACTTTTTTCGCAGATCATTCATCTTTTTAAAATAGTTATCCACATCATTCAAGGACATCGATGCAGTTGTCCACACATTTGGATCTCCAGCTGCAAGTTCCTCTATACCTGTAGGTAAAGGTGCGTGCTCTGTGATGCTGTATTCTTTAAAGCCGAGACTGATTGCGCGTTTGATCAGTAATTCAGTATCTTCGATTTTTCCATGTGGACAAAATTCTGTGTGGGTGTGACCGTCACGTTTCATGAAACTCCCCCTCTTGTGTGTATAAGTTGTTCATTTATTTATAAACAGTGTAGCAAAAGGAGATTTAATTGTATATTTTTATTTTTTTCCAAAGTAAAAACAGCGATGTTTGAGCTGAACGTTTTTGGTATAATAAATCAATATAGAAACGTTTATTTATAGGTATTCTACAAACTATAGAGCTCCTTATATTCCTCATTCTACAGATACAAGGTAGCATAGGAATCGTTCTCATTTTATATTGTAATTAGAAAGGAGTTTAATTAATGGAATTAAGAAATCAATTGAAAAAATACCGAATTAAGCATGAATGGACTCAAAAAGAATTAGCAGAAAAAGTCAATGTTTCAGATAAAACAATTTCTAGCTGGGAAACAGGGCGTACATATCCTGATGTTGCAATGTTGATTACGCTCAGTGAATTATTTGATATTACGTTGGATGAATTTATGAGAGGAGATGCTAAAATGATAAAAAGGATCGATGCTGATTTAAAATTAAAAAAAGTTTATCGATATGCATTGATAGCGACTATAACTATTTTTTTAGGAACAATCATTTTTTTGAATACGTATCAATATAAGAATCAGTGGATAGACAGATTCAACCCCTTTATGGAAATGAAAATAGGCTATGCTACATTACCGACTAACGTTACTTATAATGGGGGAAAAGAGTATGAAGAAAGTAGTAAAGAGCTGCAAATTCCAGATCCATACAAGGATATTTGGGTTATAGATGATCCATTTGGTGAAGGAACTAGATTAGATTTTAAGGGAGGACAATCTCCAGAAGGGAAAAATTATGCTTTAGTGCAACACAAAGGATTATATGTACGGCGCATATCCTTTGTTTCTTGGGATTCAATTCCAGGAATGTACAGAGACATAATGCATAAAGAATATGAAGAAGCACCGAGTGTGGAGGATGAGCCAACTCACCATTAATAAAAGGAATGACCAATACAATTCTATATAGAATTGTATTGGTCATTTATTAATATTTACTTCCGATACTGTCCATCACCATAAACAATATATTTCGTAGAAGTAAGTTCATCTAATCCCATCGGTCCACGTGCATGTAACTTTTGCGTACTGATCCCAATCTCAGCACCAAAGCCAAAAACAAAACCATCCGTAAAGCGTGTAGATGCATTAGCATAAACTGCTGCTGCGTCAACTTGTTTTAAAAATTGTTGTGTAGCAAAATAATTATCACTAATGATACTTTCTGAATGCTTAGTGTTGTAGCGATTGATATGCTGAATAGCTTCTTCTAAAGAATCCACAACTTTAACGGCTAAAATAAAGTCGTTAAACTCTGTTTCCCAATCTTCTTCAGTGGCTGGGATCGATTGTTCAAAAATAGCTAGCGCTCGTTCATCAGCTCGTAATTCCACATTATATTCATTCAGTGCTTTTTCGATAACAGGTAGGAAATCCGCTGCTACCTCTTGATGGATCAATAATGTTTCTGCTGAATTACAGACAGAAGGGCGTTGGCATTTTGCATTAACGATGATATTGGTTGCCATCTCTAATTGAGCGTCTTTGTCGATATACACATGACAATTGCCGGTTCCCGTTTCAATCACTGGAACAGTTGCAGTTGTTAAGACTGTTTTGATCAAGTTAGCGCCGCCACGAGGGATCAAAACATCTAAATAGTCATTTAATTTCATCAATTTTTGCGCTGTTTCCCGAGAAGTGTCATCAACAAATTGGATCGCAAAAGGAGAAGCGCCCTTTTGTTCTAACGCTTGTTGTAAAACAGTTACCAAGACTTGATTTGAATGAAAAGCTTCTTTACCGCCACGTAAAATCACAGAATTCCCTGTTTTAAAACAAAGACTTGCCGCATCTGTCGTCACATTTGGACGAGATTCATAGATGATACCGATCACACCGAGTGGCACACGTTGTTTGCCGATCATCAAGCCATCTTCATTTTTCCACATTTTATCGACTTCACCGATTGGATCAGGTAAAGTTGCAACTTGTCGGATACCATCCGCCATGTCTTTAATCCGTTCATCAGTTAAACGTAAGCGATCTAGCATTGTTTCAGTAATGCCATTTTCTGTGGCTGTAGCTAAATCTTTTTGATTTTCGAGTAAGATTTTAGCAGTATTTTTTTCTAGTTCATCCGCCATATGCAGTAACAGATCATTTTTTGTTTTTGTGTCCATCAAACCTAGTTGATAAGCTGTTTCTTTCGCTTGTTTGCCTAATTGTGCTAAATCAGTCATGAAAGGTTCCTCCTTTTTCGAACTAAATAAATAACGTACCAATCATTTCACCATTTAAAATATCAAAAATAATCTTAGGTTGCTGCCCGTTTGCTAAAATCATAGCACCATTATGTGCTAGTACACGTTCTGCGGCTTTCAATTTACTGTACATACCGCCCGTTCCAAAGCGACTGCCCTTGCCGCCAGCTAATTGTAAAAGATTGTCGTTGATCTCATTGATTTCAGAGAAAAGGGTGGCGTCTTTATTGGTATTCGGATTATCAGAGAAAAATCCATCAATATCGGATAACATGATCAACGCATCTGCTTGGATCAGTTGGGTTACGATTGCCGATAATTGATCATTGTCACCAAATTTTGTCAGATGATCTAATTCATCGATTGCCACAGTATCATTTTCATTGATAACAGGAATGATGCCCATTTGCAGAAGTTGTTCTATTGTGTTGGTTACGTTTTTGCGACTCTCAGGATATTCGATCACGTCTCTGGTCAATAATAATTGGGCGATTTGCTGGCTGTAAGTCAAAAAGCGTTGATTGTAAATGTTCATCAACTCCGCTTGTCCCACTGCCGCTACTGCTTGTTGTTCTGGAATGGTCGGGGGTCGTTTATCCATGTTTAACTTATTTAAACCTACACCGATCGCACCAGATGATACTAAGATGATCTCTTTATCTTGGTTACGCAAATCGGATAAGGTAAAGGCCAATTGGTCAATGGCGCTTAAATTGATATTTCCATTGGGGTAAATCAACGTACTTGTCCCAACTTTGATGACGATTCGTTTTGCTTCTTTTAATTGTTTTCGCATGGTTGACCTCGTTTCTTTCCAGGTGTTTATTTGCAAGAAAGCTTGGACAAAAATTTGGCTTTTGTCCAAGCTTAGATTTTATTCTTCTATTTTACAGCTTTATGTGTTATTTGTCTCTAAATCATGAACAAATAATCCACTTAACAATTTAGGCTCAAACCAAGTTGATTTTGGCGGCATGATTTTACCCGCATCCGCAACATTTAATAAATCATCCATCGTCGTTGGATAAATAGCAAAAGCTGCTGACCATTGTCCGCTATCCACTAGTTGCTCTAATTCTTTCATTCCACGAATGCCGCCAACAAAATCGATCCGTTTATCTGTCCGCACATCTTGAATATCGAAAATGGCTGCTAATACATGATTTTGCAGTAAAGAAACATCCAAACGATCAACTGGATCGTCAGATAGAATTGCCTCTTTAGCAGTTAGTGCATACCACTGACCATCCAAATATATACCAAAAGTGTTCGGTTGGGTAGGTTTTCCTGTGTTTGTTTTTGTGACCGTGAAACTCTTTTCCAAACAATCGAAGAAATCAGCTTCGATTGGAACATTCACAACACGATTATAATCTAAAATTTCCAATTCTTCTTTAGGAAAAATCACAGATAAAAAGTAGTTGAATTCTGCTGTTTCAGTAGCGTCAGGATGAGCAGCTTTTTTCTTTTGTCCAACTTTGACCGCTGATTCTGTCCGGTGATGGCCGTCTGCAATATATAAAGCGGGTACATCTTGAGCAAAAGTCGTAACGAGTTGTTCGATCACTTCTGGTTTATCTACAAGCCAAACACGGTGAGTGACTTCATGAAAACTCGTGAAATCATAGACGGGATCGTGAGTTTTTTTCCAGTCGTCCGTTAACGTTTGGATCTGTTTGTTTTTTCGGTAAGTTAGAAAAATCGGGCTAGTATTCGCATCGCACGCTTTAATATGGCGAATGCGATCGACTTCTTTTTCTGGACGGGTAAATTCATGTTTTTTGATTTTACCTTCCGTGTAATCAGAGATTGAGGTACAGGTTACAAGACCAGTTTGAGCTCGTCCGTTCATCGTTAATTCGTAAAGGTATAAAAGCGGTTGGTCATCTTGGAGCAGCCATTGTTTTTGTAAAAATGTTTGTAAATTATTAGCCGCTTTTTCGTAAACTTGATCATCATAAGGCGAAAGTGTTTCAGGTAAATCTATTTCAGCTTTGTCGATATGCAGGTAAGAATAAGGGTTGTTGTCACCAAGTTCGCGCGCCTCATCGGAACTTAAAACATCATAAGGCAATGTAGCAATTTTTTCACTGAACTCAGCGGCTGGTCGAATGCTTTTAAATGGGTGAATCTTAACCATTAGTAGCTCACCACCTCAGTATTTTTGATTGTCCTCACACGGATGATATTTTCGGCTGCTTGGATTTTTTCCGCTGCGGCATTGATTTTTGCTTCGTCTGTTTCTGCAATATCAACGATCGTATAGGCGTAATCCTCACGACTACGGTTAATCATCGTATCGATATTGATATCTAAATTCGCAATACCAGTTGAGATTTGACCTAACATATTTGGTACATTTCTGTGTATGATCGTGAAACGGAATGGTGAGTTGAAGGCCATTTCCACAGTTGGGAAATTAACAGAACGTTTTATATTCCCAGTTTCTAAGAATTTTTTTAAGGTACGAGCAGCCATTTTGGCACAATTGATTTCTGCTTCCTCTGTTGATGCACCTAAATGAGGAAGAACTAAGATTTTTTCATTGTGTAGGAGGCGTTCATCGGCAAAATCAGTAACAAAATTGCTGATTTCACCTTGTGCTAGAGCTTCGACCACGGCTTCTGTTTCGACTAACTCACCGCGAGCAAAGTTCAGTAAAACAGCATTCTTTTTCATTTGCGCCAGTTGTTCTTTTCCCATCAAATGATGGGTATTTTCAGATAAAGGAACATGAACGGTAATGAAATCGCATGTTTTTAATACTTCTTCCATGCTTTGCGCACGTTTGACACGACGTGAAATACTCCAAGCGGTATCAACAGAGACAAAAGGATCAAATCCTGTGACTTCCATCCCTAAACGATAAGCATCGTTGGCAACCATTGCACCGATCGCACCAAGACCGATCACGCCCAACTTTTTACCTTCTAATTCAGTCCCAGCAAATTGTTTTTTCTGCGCTTCGGCCTGTTCTTCAGTGTCTGTTCCGGTCAGAGTTTGTACCCAGTTAGAGCCTTTTAAAATCGGACGGACAGATAAAAGTAGACAAGCAATGACTAATTCTTTTACAGCGTTCGCATTTGCGCCTGGTGTATTGAATACAACGATACCCTCTTCAGTGCATTTTTTGACTGGAACATTATTCGTTCCAGCTCCAGCACGAGCAACAGCTAAAACAGAAGCAGGAAAGTCATAATCATGGAGTTTTTCACTACGTAAGATGATACCGGCGGGTGTCTCAGTTTTATTGATCGTAAAATTTTCTTCATTAAAACGAGCTAAACCAACTGGTGCAATTGCATTGAATGTTTTAATATCATACATCTATTTTGCTCCTCCATTTTCTGCTTCAAATTTTTTCATTAAATCAACTAAAGCTACAACACCAGCTTTTGGGAATGCGTTGTACAAACTTGCACGCATACCACCTACAGAACGGTGCCCTTTTAAGTTTTGGAATCCTGCTGTCAAGGCTTCTTGATTGAACTTTTTATCTAGATCATCGCTTCCAGTAATAAAAGGAATATTGTTGATCGAACGGTCTTTTGGATTTACTGGTGAAGAAAATAGGTCAGATGAGTCGATCTCATCATATAAAATAGCTGCTTTTTCTTTATTTTGTTTTTCCATTTGACTAACGCCGCCTTGTTCTTTGATCCATTCAAAGACAAGTTTTGCCATATAAATGCTGTATGTCGGCGGTGTGTTGTACATTGAGCCGTTTTTCGCTTGGATATCATAATCTAGCATGGCGCTAAGAACATCCGCTTGACCGATTAAATCATCACGAACGATGACAACCGTTAGTCCTGCTGGGCCAATGTTTTTTTGTGCTCCTGCGTAAATCAATCCAAAATCGGCTACATTATAATCGATCGATAGAATATTTGATGACATATCAGCTACAATCGGTACGTCACCTGTATCAGGTAAATCATAAATAGTTGTACCTTCTATCGTATTATTGGTCGTAATGTGAACATAGGCCGCATCTTGAGGAATATCTTCTTTACGGATTTCGGGAATATAAGTGAAATTCTTGTCTTCGCTTGAAGCAATTACTTCAACATCAATATTACCAAGTTTCTTCGCTTCACTGATGGCTTTTTTTGCCCAAGACCCAGTGTTGACGTATAAGGCTGTTTTATTTTGCGCCAAATTCAATGGAACCATGGTAAATTGCATACTAGCGCCACCTTGCAAAAAGAGCACTTTATAGTTATCAGGAATATTCATCAATTCTCTGAGTAACGTTTCGGCATTTTCAATGATCGTTTCAAAAAGGGAGGACCGGTGACTCAACTCCATCACGGACATGCCGCTGTTCTCGTAATTCACCAATTCGGATTGAGCTTTTTCCAATACACTTTTAGGTAAAACGGCGGGACCAGCTGAAAAATTGTAAACAGTTTTCATACATTTATCTCTCCTTTGATATGATCATTCATCTACTATCGTATAGTAAATGTGAAAATCATTATAACAGAAAGGCTAGATTAAAAAAAGATTAAAAGTAAGTTTCGTAAAATTTTTCACAGTGTTTTTCAGCTTTGTATATTTAAAGAAAACATGTTTATAAATCGGTAAACATGTTCATATCTTCCTGAAAGCGCTTCTTATACCAGTTGTTTTCTACTATAATACGTCATGAAGAGACATCGGCTGAATCGTTCTTCTACTGTAGATTTTGAAGTGTGTAACTCATTAATAATTCAAATTGGATTAGAACCGTACCAAAAAATAGTTGGGGATAAAAATCTTGATGGGAGCTTGGAGAGTAAGTATTTGTACTAATAGAAAGCGTAGAAAGTTTGCTAATGGCAGAATGATCACTGCCGACAAAGCAAATACTTTCCAACTCATTCGTTTGAGCGATTTCTGCTAGTTCAAACATCCTACCAGTATTACCGGAATTACTGATGAAAATCAGTAATACGTCATCCTTGTGACTTTCTCTTAAAAATTCCAGATGACTATTAGAAGTAGCTCTAAATCCGTAAAGATTCAGGTATTCAGAAAAGTAATTCGCTAAATTTTGCGAAAATCCAGATCCTAAGATCATAATATTTTTATCTTGATATTTTTTCAAAAGTGTCAAAAAATTATCGCCGTAAGCTTTAATTACATCATGTTTTTCTAGACGTTCTTGGTTGAGATTGAATTCACTGATGTAAAAAACGAGTTCACTGTATCCTGTGAAATTCATTTTTTTCGCCATATTGATGATCGTTGCGGTTGAAACAAAGCTTTGTTTAGCAATTTCTCGGATACCTAAATTTTTTAATTCCAGACGATGGTCGGTCATATACCGTAAAATTTGGATTTCTGTTTTATTCAATTGGTATTTTTCAGCAAGACTATCAATATTCACTTGAATCACCCTTAAAATCAATTTAGTTAGGAGTATTATAACATGACAGAACAAGAATATATCAATGATCCATGGGCAAGAGTTAAAACTAGAAATAATTTAAATGGTGATGAGGTTGTTTCTGCTTTACAAAAGTCTATTCGTCGCGGGAATGAGCGTGCAGCCTGTGATTTTGCTTATGAAATGTATATCACGTCTCCACAGTTTGAAGAAAAATTATGGCGCAGATTACTAGCAATTTCGGTAGAAGATATTGGGATGGGCAACGATCAAGCTGCGATCATGGTCAATAATTTAAATCAAATGCGTAAAGAATTTCAATACAACGAATCTGATCGTGCGATGTTCTTTTTCCACGCAATCCGCTATTTATGCCAATCTGAAAAAGACCGTTCATCTGATTTATTAAAAAATATCGTGATCAAAAGTTTTGCAATGGGGCATGTACCGGAAATTCCAGATATCGCTTTGGATAAACATACAACGAGAGGCAAAGAAATGGGCCGTGATTCAAAGCATTTCTTAAATGAAGCAAGTATTGTTATCCCACAGGCAGAAGTAACTAATAACTATAAAGAAGAATATGCAAAAATCATTGACCGTTATGACCCGAATGAAGTCGTTGAATCGGCTTTTGAATTTAATTCTTGGCAAGTCTAAGGAGGATCATCTGATGAATAAATCAGCACGTGATAAAGGATCTGTTGTAAATCGATTAAATGATATTTTAAGCCCGTTTGCAAATAAAATTGGCAATCAGCGGCATCTTAAAGCTGTTTCTACTGGAATGATGTTTGGGTTGCCGTTTATTGTGATTGGTTCTTTTTTCTTGATATTTGCCAATCCACCCATCAATATAGATCAGTATGATCCAGCTCAAGCAGGGATATTTATGAAATTTTTAGCGGCGTGGAAAGAATTTGCTGTTGCTAATTATGATGTGATTACGGCGCCATATAATCTGACGATGGGGATCATTGGTTTGATCAGTGTTTTTGGCATCGCCTATTCACTATCAAATGAGTATAAACTAAATGCTGCTATGAATGGGATGGTCAGCATGGTGACCTATTTGCTTGTGTGTACGCCGGTTAAGGATGGTACGATTTCTCTAGCTTATTTAGGAACGAACGGGCTATTTGTGGCAATTATTTTAGGACTGCTAGTCGTTGAGGTCAGCCGTTTCTTCGAAGTGAAAAATATTAAGATTTCACTGCCGGATACCGTGCCACCGATGGTTGTGACGTTCATTAATACGTTGATTCCTTTGTTGACGAATATTGTTTTATTTTATGGATTGAACTTGGTGTTTCTAGGTTTGATCGATCAATCGTTTCCTGATGCAGTTATGTCAGTGCTAACGCCGGCTGTGAATATCGCTGGGAGTTTAGGTGGCTTGTTATTGATCGTGACATTGGGAAACGTTCTTTGGTTGTTCGGCATTAATGGTTCATCGATCATTTTTCCAATCGTCTTTACATTAGGTGTAGCTCAGACTGGTTTGAATGCGGAACAAGCCGCCAATGGGGAAGTAATGACGCATTTGATGAATTTGCAAATGTTTCGGATTTCTGTTTTGGGCGGTGCTGGGAATACCTTAGGTTTAGTTATTTTGATGATGTTCAGTAAAGTACCGCAATATCGAACGATTGGAAAATTATCGTTTGTACCCGGAATTTGTTCTATCAATGAGCCAGTTATTTTCGGATTACCAATTGTTTTTAATCCGATTTTAGGGATTCCGTTTTTGATCATGCCGGTTATTTCACTGTTTCTAACCTACTTTGCGCAAAAAATCGGGATGATTTCACTAGGATTTATTGTTGATCCGTCTTTCACACCGTTTTTTGCTCAAGCATATTTGGCGACGATGGACTGGCGTAATATTGTTTTCTACATTTTCTTAGTGGTTTTGAGTATCTTTGTTTACTATCCGTTCTTTAAAGTTTTGGAGAAAAATCAAAAAAAATTAGTGGATGAAGTGTTGTAGGAATTTGAAGAAAAAGTTATTTTTTTAATAAAAAAGGACGTCTATTGCATAATTTATGTTATAGGCGTTTTTTAGTTGAGTGGAGGATTTTACTTTTCTTGTGAACGTGGTAGACTACCTACATAACAAACCGTTTCAAAGGAGATCAATCAATGTCTAAATTAAAAGAATTAGCCCGCAATTGTCTGCAAGTTGCGCCGTTTATTTTATCTAATACAATTATTTTTATCCCTTACTTTTTGTTTTTGAACCTAAGCGATGGTGCGACTTTAGAGAGAGTTTTACCTTTCGTACTTTTTTATACGTTTCGAATGACTGGGATATTCTTGTTAAAAAGTTTCAAATTAGCGTTAACGAGTTTTAATGTGCTGATTATTTCTATTTTGATTGGAGGCGCAGGCTGTTTGGTTGGGATGCTAGGACAATTCTACTTTCCAGCGTATCTATTTTCGGCTGTTTTAATAGGACTTAGCGCATCGTGGCTTCCTGCGGCCAATACCACAGTCAATTATCATGAAAAACAGCAAGGCTATTCCGCTTTGACAGGTAGAAAATATCTGTTTATCCTATTGATATTAGGTGGGGTGATCGCCTCTTTGATGCTGACGAAGGAGTTGCGAATTCCTTTGGTTTTAGGAGAGTATACCTTGTTGTATATAGCGGCCTATCATACGGTCACTCATTATCCTGATTATGAAATTGATTTTAATGAAGTCGACAAACAGGTAATATCGATCAAAGAGTTCTTTTTATTTTTGTTTTTCTTTGTCCTGTTGTTATTTATTCGTTCGGCTCGACTGTTGTTTGATCCGCAGCTTTTGGATGTTGGAATTATTGGCTTTTCTGTGTTGTTTGTGATCACTGCTTGGTATTTGAATCGCCAAAGGAAAATGTGGAAGCTTCCTTTATGGTTGAATTTGCTAACGTTTGCTAATGGGATGTGTATGAACTTTCTACTGCTTTTTGGCACATTTTATGTTTCGCTACGTTTAGGAATAGACCGTCTTACTGCAAATTTATATGTTCCGTATATTATAGGAATTATTGGATCAGCAGTTGTTATTAAATTTTTATATCGACTGTTTCCTAAAGTGGATGTTAGAATCGTTCATCTTGGGGGATTCATCTTCTCGTTATTCTTGTTATTGTTTCGCCCACTTTTTCCGATTGGGATTTTTCTGCTAAGTTGTTTTATTAGTGCTACTGGCAATTTCTTGAATCAAAAGTATTATCAAGAAGAGAATTTGCCGCAAGATACTCGAATCATTACCAAGTTTAGTACCCAAACAAAAGGCAGTGTGACGCATCAGTTGTTATTGATGAGTATTTTGTGGTTGTTAGCTAAACAAGCACAGTTACCAGTCAAAACAGTATTGCAAATCACGGCACATCGAACCCATAATCCAGTGGCTCTTCAATTGGTGGAGCATGTTCATATAATTAGTATCATTGGATTGATGTTATTTTATTCTTTTATTTTTTACGAAGTAGTAAAACATGAACAAAATGAGTCTAAATGATGTTGAAACATTAAAAAAACACAAGAGAATATTAAAGATACTGTAAAAGTAAGCTGGGAATCAGCGTAGTATGTTAAAATAAAAATAGTTTACAAGTAGAGGAGATTTTTGATGAAACAACGAGGATTTGAAATTATTACTGATTATAAAGACCAAGGGATTGCAATCCCTGAACGTGCCACAAAAGGCGCTGCAGGGTATGACTTTGAAGCAGCAGAAACCGTTGTTGTACCAAGTATTTGGCAATTACAAGCACAAGGTATAGCGCCAAAACCCGTTTTGGTAAAAACAGGAATCAAAGCATATATGGCTGAAAATGAGTATTTAGAATTAGTGAGTCGTTCATCAAACCCATTGAAACGTTTTTTAATGTTAGCAAATGGCGTGGGTGTGATCGATCGTGATTATTATAATAACGAAGGCAATGAAGGCCATATCATGTTTCAATTTTTGAATTTTGGGTATGAAGAAATGGTTATCGAAAAAGGCGAACGAATCGGACAAGGTATCTTTAAGCCGTTTCTTTTAGCAGATGTTGATGATGTGGAAACTGAACGCACAGGCGGTTTTGGATCTTCAGGTAAAAACTAAGTTAAATTCATTGGAAAATTGCGTATTTTACAGTGGGAAGTCTTAGTCTAAGTGGCTGATACTATGGTAAAATAAAGAATACATCAAAACGAGGGGATAGCATATGGCAAAAAAAGCAAAAGTTCAATTTGAGTGTCAAACGTGCGGGTATATTTCCCCTAAATATTTAGGACGCTGTCCGAACTGTGGGCAGTGGAACACAATGACCGAAGAAATCATTCAAGATACGACAGATCGTCGTGCTAGAGTTAGTTTAACGGGTAAAAAGACACAGCCTCAGCGCTTAGCTGAAGTGGTTCCTAAGAAAGAGCCGAGAGTTAAAACAAAGTTGGTAGAGCTGAACCGTGTGTTAGGCGGCGGTGTTGTTCCTGGATCACTGGTTTTGATTGGTGGGGATCCCGGAATCGGTAAATCGACGTTGCTATTACAGGTGTCACAACAACTTGCAGAAATCGGCGGCAAAGTACTTTATGTTTCTGGAGAAGAAAGTGCGGAACAAATCAAAATGCGTGCCGAGCGTTTAAGTTCGATCGATACGGAATTTTATTTGTACGCAGAAACGGATATGAACGAAATAAGCCGTGCAATCGAAAAGTTAGAGCCCGATTATGTGATCATTGATTCCATTCAAACGATGACCCAACCAGATGTTACCAGCGTGGCTGGCAGCGTTAGTCAGGTACGAGAGACGACAGCCGAACTGTTAAAAATCGCTAAAACCAATGGTATTGCGATTTTCATTGTAGGTCATGTGACCAAAGAAGGTTCGATTGCAGGACCACGTATGCTAGAACATATGGTAGATACTGTTTTGTATTTTGAAGGAGACAAGCATCATACCTTCAGAATCTTGAGAGCAGTGAAAAACCGTTTTGGCTCGACTAACGAGATCGGGATTTTTGAAATGAGAGAGCATGGGCTGGAAGAAGTCGCGAATCCTTCTCAAGTGTTTTTAGAAGAACGATTGGCTGATGCTACAGGTTCAGCGATTGTGGTCGCAATGGAAGGGACACGCCCCATTTTGGTTGAGGTTCAGGCTTTGGTCACTCCGACGATGTTCGGAAATGCCAAGCGGACGACGACTGGATTGGATTTTAACCGGGTTTCCTTGATCATGGCAGTTTTAGAGAAACGTGCTGGCTTGTTACTACAAAATCAAGATGCTTATCTAAAGGCTGCTGGTGGTGTGAAAATCAACGAACCAGCTATCGATTTGGCAGTAGCGGTAAGTATCGCTTCCAGCTATAAAGAAAATGGTACGAAGCCAACAGAATGTTTTATTGGTGAAATTGGTCTGACAGGTGAGATTCGTCGTGTGAATAGTATTGAACAACGAGTACGAGAAGCACAAAAGCTAGGCTTTACTAAAATTTATTTACCAAAAAACAATTTAGGCGGCTGGACCCCTCCAGAGGGAATCGAGATTGTCGGTGTTGCGACAATCGGAGAAACACTAAGAAAAGTATTCAAATAGAGTGAGAGTAAGAGGTCGACACAAGATTTTAGGAGCGATCTCTTCCTTTCAATCTTTAAATTAAGTATAACTATATTGGAGGATGAATCTATGCAGAAACGTGTTATCACACTGCTAATGGTCGTCGCAGGCGCAAGCTTAGGTATCTCATTATTACCGATGGCTTGGGACATGGCGAAACAGGCAGATAATACATGGCTGAACAATAACTTTACTAACAGTTTGATTGGTGCACTTATTTTCTTTATTTTATCGTTAGGGTTAGCAAAGTCTATTGTTTCAGTTGTGAAAAAAGTAGAAGCAGCATTAAACGAAATGAGTTTGACTTATCTATTATTCGGGAGTATTGGTGCAATTCTTGGTCTAGTCATTGGTGTGATCATTTCGATTCCAATGTATAACTTGAATATCCCGTTTGTTAATAGTGTTTTACCGATTCTAGTCATGATCATTTTTGGCTACCTTGGGTTTCGTATGGGTACGACTCGAATTGATGAATGGCGTAAAATTTTTACTCCTAAGCAGAAAAAGGTTCAAACTGAAGGTGAAGGAGAAGTTTTAGATCGTAGAGTAGAAGATCATTTTCATAAGTACAAAATTTTAGATACAAGTGTGATCATCGACGGTAGAATCTATGATATTGCTAAAACCGGTTTTTTAGAAGGAGTTATTTTGATTCCTAACTTTGTGTTGTATGAGCTGCAATATATTGCTGATTCTGGTGATAGCTTAAAACGTGTTCGTGGACGTCGTGGTTTGGATATTTTGAATGCATTGCAAAAAGAAGATGGAATTTCGGTTGAAATGTATGAAGGTGACTTTGAAGATATTTCAGAAGTCGACAGTAAACTGATCAAGTTAGCAAAACTATTGGATGGTGTGGTTGTAACAAATGATTACAACTTAAATAAAGTCTCTGAGTTCCAAAATGTTCCTGTTTTGAATATCAATGCTTTAGCAAATGCTGTAAAACCTGTTGTGATTCCAGGTGAAACGATGAATGTGATGGTTGTAAAAGCCGGAACAGAACGTCAGCAAGGTGTGGCTTACTTAGATGATGGCACAATGGTTGTAGTTGAAGATGGACAGCATTACATGAACGAACATATTCAAGTTGTTGTAACAAGTGCATTACAGACGGCAGCTGGCCGGATGATTTTTGCTAAACCAGCTCACTCAGGTCGTGGGATCGACGACAGTAAAGAAGAACATAAAGCCAATGGGAAAAGCTGAAAATAGAAACAAAGCACTGGATTATGAAGTCATATTATTGGCTGCTGGACAAGGTAAGAGAATGGGCGCCAGCCGAAATAAGATTTTATTGCATTTAATCGGCAAACCAGTTATTTCTTATTCATTAAATACATTTTTAAATGATCCTGCGTGTAAACACATCGTTTTGGTCACGCAAGAAGATGAACAAGATTTATTAGCGGCAATGGTCAAAAAGGAAACAAAGAAAAAAAAATGTCCAATTACAATCGTATCTGGTGGTTGTGAACGGCAATACAGTGTTTATAATGGCTTAAAAGCGTTGCTGAATCAAAAGAATATCGTAATGGTTCATGATGGCGCAAGACCATTTGTTAACTTGACACAATTGAAATTATTGCACCAAAAGGTACAAGGAACGAGAGCGGCTATTTTAGGTGTTCCAGTCAAAGATACCATCAAACGAGTGATTGAGGGTATCGTACAAGAGACAGTTCCACGTGAAACATTATGGCAAATTCAAACGCCGCAAGCTTTTTACGGGGAGGATTTACTAGCTGTTCATGTCCGTGCCCAACAAGAAGGTTATTTAGGAACAGACGATGCATCACTCATTGAAAAATACAGTAATTTACCTGTCTCAATGGTATTGGGAAGTTATGAAAATATCAAATTGACTACACCAGAAGATATGCTGATCGGTGAAGCGATTGTGAAACGAAAAAGAAGCTAGGTGAAAAAATGATACGAATTGGACAAGGTTTTGATGTTCATCAATTGGTAGAAGGACGTAAATTGATCATCGGTGGTGTGGAACTTCCTTTTGAAAAAGGTCTGCTAGGGCACTCTGATGCAGATGTGTTGCTACATGCAATTACGGATGCGCTACTAGGTGCTGCAGGACTTGGAGACATCGGTCATTTATTTCCTGATACAGATCCAGAGTTTAAAGATGCGGACTCAATGAAATTATTATATGAAGCAAATCAAAAAATTTTGGCTGGCGGCTTTACTATTGGCAACATTGATTGTACAATTTTAGCAGAACAACCAAAAATGAAACCTTATTTAGAACAAATGAAAGAAAACATCGCCAAAGCCTGTGAAATTGAAACAAATCAAATCAATTTAAAAGCAACTACGATGGAAAAAATGGGTTTCATTGGTCAAGAAGAAGGTATGGGAGCGATTGCGGTCGCTTTACTTGAAAAATAGAAAGAGGAATGCACAATGACAAAAGTACGTGTACGTTACGCACCAAGTCCAACTGGACACTTGCATATCGGAAATGCGAGAACTGCTTTATTTAATTATTTATTTGCCCGCCACAATGATGGTGAATTTATTATCCGAATCGAAGATACTGATCAAAAGAGAAACATTGAAGACGGCGAAAAAAGCCAGTTGGAAAACTTAGCATGGTTAGGCATGGATTGGGATGAATCTCCTGAAAAACCAGGTGAATACGGTCCTTATCGTCAGTCAGAACGTGGCGAAATTTATCAACCTTTGATCGATCAACTGTTGGTAAGCAATCGCGCATATAAATGTTATTGTACAGAAGACGAATTAGAAGCTGAAAGAGATGCGCAACGTGCTCGTAGCGAAATGCCGCATTACTCTGGTAAATGTGCGAATTTGACACCTTCTGAGCAAGCAGAAAAAGAAGCACAAGGACTTGTTCCTGTTATTCGTTTCCGTGTACCACGAAACACTTCTTTTACATTTGAAGATATGGTCAAAGGCGAAATCGTTTTTGAATCAGACAATATCGGCGGCGACTTTGTTATTCAAAAACGTGATGGTATGCCAACGTATAACTTTGCTGTAGCAGTAGATGATCACATGATGAAAATCACTCATGTTCTACGTGGAGACGATCATATTGCCAATACACCAAAGCAATTGATGGTTTATGAAGCATTTGGTTGGAAAGCACCAGAATTCGGACATATGACGTTGATCATCAACTCTGAAACAGGTAAAAAATTAAGTAAACGTGACGAATCGATTTTACAATTTATCGAACAATACCGTGAACTTGGCTATTTACCAGAAGCAATGTTCAACTTTACAGCATTATTAGGTTGGTCACCAGTCGGGGAAGAAGAAATCTTCTCACAAGATGAATTGATCAAAATCTTTGATCCAGAACGTTTAAGCAAATCACCAGCGGCGTTTGATGGGAAGAAGCTTGAATGGGTCAATAACCAATACATGAAACAATTAGACTTAGATGCTTTAACAGAGATGTGTCTTCCTTATCTAGTAGCAGAAGGCAAAATTGAAGCTCAACCAAGCGGTGAAAAATTGGAATGGTTGAAAAAAGTTGTTAGCTTGTACCAACCACAAATGAGCTATGCTGCTGAAATCGTCAATGTTTCTGAATTATTCTTCAACGAACATCCAGTCTTAGATGATGCAGCCAAAGAAGTCTTAGCTGGAGAAACTGTGCCTACCGTTTTAGCTTCTTTTAAAGCACAATTAGAAGCGATGGACGTTGTAGATGTACCAAGTATCAAAGCTGGAATCAAAGCAGTTCAACAAGAAACAGGTGTTAAAGGTAAAAATCTATTTATGCCGATTCGTGTAGCTGTTTCAGGACAAATGCATGGACCAGAATTAGGTGATACGATCGAACTGCTAGGGAAAGAAAAAGCTTTAGATCATTTAAATAACGTTTTATAATACAAATATGTAGAGAAGAAGAAGTAAAAAAGCGCGTGTCTTTAGAGAGACTGTAGATGGTGAAAACAGTTGTCAGCCCTTTTTGAAATGCATCTTTGAATAGTTTCAGCGATATGTAGCTGAAAACGGCCAACAACCGTTATCTGTTTTGAGGCAGGGAAACCTGTGAAAAAAAGTGGAACCACGCAGAAGCGTCTTTTAAACGGAGTTATTTCGTTTAAAAGACGCTTATTTGTTTTAATATCTAGCTTTTCAGGTTAGATATTCGGAAAAAAGATAAAATTTGTCTGGTATCAAATGTGTCATAAACCTATTTTTCTATTTTTTCCGTCGGAGCTACATGAATTTAAAATCAAATGAAGGAGTATGAATATGAGTTGGTTAAAAAGAGCTGTTAGGGCAGTCAAAAACAATGATCCAGCAGCACGTTCGACGTTGGAAGCGTTGCTTACATATCCAGGATTACATGCGTTGTTTTGGCATCGTTTTTCCCATTTTTTATATAGACACCGACTGTTTTTATTAGCGAAGATCCATGCGCAGTTTTGGCGATTCTTAACAGGAATTGAGATCCATCCTGGAGCGACGATCGCACCTGGCGTTTTTATTGATCACGGAATGGGTGTGGTGATCGGTCAAACAGCAGAAATAGAAGAAGATGTCGTGTTATTTCATGGTGTGACCTTAGGAGGAACAGGTAAGGATACAGGGAAACGTCATCCGACTGTCAAAAAAGGGGCTATGATCCATGCACATGCTCAAATATTGGGACCTGTCACGATTGGTGAAAGAGCAAAAATTGGTGCTGCTGCTGTTGTTTTAACAGATATTCCTGACGATGCAACAGCCGTAGGAGTCCCGGCAAAGGTCGTCAGAATAAAAGGAGAAAAATTGGAGGTAACGTATGATTCAAATTTATAATACATTAACGAGAGAAAAAGAAGTGTTTCAACCAATAGAGGAAGGAAAAGTCCGGATGTACGTCTGCGGTCCGACTGTCTATAATTATATTCATATCGGCAATGCCCGTAGTTCGATGGCCTTTGACACGATCAGACGTTACTTAGAATATCGCGGATATGAAGTGAATTATGTGTCAAACTTTACTGATGTAGATGATAAAATCATCCGAGCCGCTAAAGATCTAGGGATTACGGCACCAGAAGTTGCAGATCGTTTTATCCATGCATTTGAAGAAGATACGAATATCTTGAATGTTAAACCAGCAACGCTACACCCTCGTGTAATGGATCATATGCCGGATATTTTAACCTTTATCGAAACATTGATCGACAAAGGTTATGCTTACGAATCACAAGGTGATGTCTATTATCGAACACGTAAATTTGAAGGGTATGGCAAGCTTAGTCATCAATCGATCGATGAATTAGAAGTCGGGGCTAGCCAACGTACTGGTATGGAAAAAGAGCTGAAAGAAGATCCGTTAGACTTCGCATTATGGAAAGGAGCCAAAGAAGGCGAAATTTCTTGGGACTCTCCGTGGGGCGCTGGACGACCGGGGTGGCACATCGAGTGTTCTGTGATGGCAACCAAACATTTAGGTGATACAATTGATATCCATGGTGGCGGACAAGACTTAGAGTTTCCCCATCATGAAAATGAAATTGCCCAAAGTGAAGCGAAAACAGGTCAAAAATTTGCCAATTACTGGATGCACAATGGTTTTGTTACGATTGGTGAAGATGATGAAAAGATGAGCAAATCGTTAGGGAACTTTGTAACAGTTCATGAATTAGTGAAGCAAGTTGACCCACAAGTCTTGCGTTTCTTTATGGCAACTACACAATATCGCCGCCCAATTCGTTATAGTGAAACAACGATGAAAGAAGCAGGCGTCAACCTACAAAAATTAAAAAATGCTTTTGAGAACGTGTCTTTTAGAAAATCAGATGCAGTAGCTGAACGTGCTGAAGATAATCAAAAGCTGCAGGAATTAGCAGATTTAGAAATACGTTTCACCACTGAAATGGATGATGATTTTAACGCAGCAAATGGAATCACTGTTGTTTACGAAATGGCTAAATGGCTGAACCAATATAGTGAACAAGAGACTGTATCAGTTGTGGTGATCGAAAAAGCACTAGAACAGTTCACACAATGGTTAGGCATTTTCGGTATTTTCTTCTTATCAGAAGAGTTGCTAGATGATGATATCGACCAATTGATCGAAGAACGCAATCAAGCCCGTGCAAATCGTGACTTTGCCCGTAGTGATGAAATTCGTGATTTATTAAAAGACAAAGGAATAACCTTGGAAGACACAGCCCAAGGAACAAGATGGAGAAGAAGTGAATGAGAGATTATACTCAATTAAACGGTTTAGCTTTGGCTTATGTTGGAGATGCAATCTATGAGATTTATATACGTGATTACTTAGTGGAACAAGGACAAACCAAACCGAACACGTTACACCGTATGGCGACGAATTATGTTTCAGCTAAAGCCCAAGCTTTTTTGATTCAAGAAATGTTGGAAGAAAAATTACTTTTAGAAAATGAAGAACTAATGTACAAACGCGGACGCAATGCCAAAAGCCACACGTCTGCTAAAAATGCTGATATCACAACATATCGAATTTCAACTGGATTTGAAGCATTGATGGGCTATCTGCACTTGACTAAACAAACGGAACGCTTGGAAGAATTGATCGATTGGTGTATAAAGAAAATAGGTGAAAAAAATGAGAAATGATAAAAAACGCCCTTTTAAGGGAAACAAACCACAAAAAAATCAGCCATTTAAAAAAGAGCCAGTAAGAAAAGAGCGTGAGATTTCACAAGAAGAGATCGAAGACAACTTTGTTTTTGGAAATCATGCAACTATCGAAGCGATTCAGCAAGGTCGTGGAAATAAATTATTTCTTCAAGAAGATAGTAAAAGTGAAAAAGTTGAACACTTAAAATTATTAGCAAAAGAAAATGCTGTACCTGTTAAATGGGTACCAAAACAAAAATTAGATACAATGACAAATCACGGTGTTCATCAGGGAATCGTATTGGCGATTACAGCGTATGAATACTTAACGTTGGAAGAATTACTTGATCGGACGAAAGAAAAGACAGAGACACCATTTTTCTTGATTTTGGATAGCTTAGAAGATCCTCATAACTTTGGGTCGATATTGAGAACAGCAGATGCAACAGGCGTGGATGGAATCATTATTCCTAAACACCGTGCAGTTGGCATTACACCGGTCGTGACAAAAGCCTCAACTGGAGCAGTTGAATATATTCCAGTTGCTCGTGTAACGAATTTAACGCAAAGTATTGCCACGCTTAAAGAAAATAGTTTCTGGATATTCGGAACGGATATGAAAGGTACTGATTACCGTAAATGGAATACTCAAGGCTCGATCGCTTTGATTATTGGTAATGAAGGTCGTGGGATGAGTCAAGGACTACACAAAGAAGTGGATGAATTATTGACAATCCCAATGAGCGGACATGTTCAAAGTTTGAATGCAGGTGTTGCAGCTGGTTTGTTGATGTATGAAGCTTACCGTGGACGAAATCCTCTTTAGAAATTTAAATTAGTGGCGAGATAGAAGCGGTTTTGAACGTGAGTTTCTATCTCAGCATCATTATAAAGAAGGTGACAAAGCAAAATGAAAAAACAGTTATTGATCGTTGATGGTTATAATATGATCGGATCTTGGCCTGAGTTGGTTCAGCTGAAGAATCAAAATAAACTTGAAGACGCCAGAGAAGTTTTACTGCAGCGTTTATCCAACTATGCAAAATACGAGGATTTAGAAGTGATCGTAGTTTTTGATGCACAATTGGTTCCAGGAATTCAGCAAACGTATAAAAAGTATCATTTAACGGTCGTCTTCACCAAAGAAGAGGAGACAGCAGATAGCTATATTGAGCGGATTGCAGGCGAGAAAAATGATCGGCTGACTCAAGTAACGGTCGCAACGAGCGATCTGGCAGAACAATGGCTGGTTTTTTCAAAAGGAGCATTGCGAGCGTCTGCGAATGAGCTGTATAAAAATGTTCAAAAAACAGAACGCACGATTGCAGTTCATGCAACAGATATCCATTTTCAGGATTTCCGACGAAATTCTCCATGGAATCTAGAGCAATTGTCAAAATTGTCCGAAAAGTTGGACGAATTATCCAAAAAGAAAGATTAATTATATATTTTTCTCCGCTTTTTTTAAAGAAAGTGTTACGCTTTTTTCAAGCATTTTGGTAGAATGCTTGGAAGGAGAATGTTGTTGATGAATAAGTATGAAGAGATTTTAAAAGGAGACCCATTAGCATTTGACCGTTTGTATCGAAAATATCATCCAGTGGTGCATAAGTTTCGAAAAAAGTATTATCTAAAGGATTTTGATCGAGAAGACTGGCTACAGGAAGGCCGAATAATCTTTCATCGCTCACTGGAAAAATATGAAGAAGAGCACAGCGTTTCGATTGGGACATTTTTTAAGTCAAACTTTGAAAACCATATTCGTAGTTTGGTCAGAAAACAATGTGCAATTAAGCGGACGATTGATGCACAGTCTGTTTCATTAGATCAAAAAATAGAAAAGCAAGGGGAGTCTTTTTTTGATTATATAGGGACGGAAGATACCAATGTATTAGAGCAGATGATCATTCGAGAAAAACTGGAGCAGTTGCCGACTGTATTGTCTCCGTTTGAACGAATTACTTTTGAAGAATATATGAGTGGCAAGGAATTGGAAGAGATTGCCAAAGACACTGATAACCGTGAAATAACCGTTAGAAGTGCCTATGATCGAGCAAAAAAGAAATTGAAAGCGATTATTTATGATTAAATGAGAACTTTAAAACTTTTCACATCAAATAATTATCCTTTTATAAATTATAATTAGTTGCAATTCATTTTCTGCTATGGTAAACTTGTTATTTTTATTAATATGTGGTATAATGGAGTTTGAGGTGAATGCAATGCCAACAACTTTAGCGTCAATTAAAAAAGATCTAGAATGTCGTATCGGCAGCAAAATCACATTAGTTGCTCAAACCGGCAGAAAGCGTCAAACTGAACGTAACGGTATTTTAACAGAAACGTATCCATCTGTCTTCGTTGTAGATTTAGATCCAGATGAAAACTCATTTGAACGAGTTTCTTATAGTTATTCTGATGTGCTAACACGCACAGTAGAGATTGAATTTGTCAGTGAAGCAGTCTAAAACAAGAATTGATTTTTAAAAGCAGAGCTAAAGCGAAAACGCTTTAGCTCTGCTTTTTTTGATATATGCGCGTTTACTTCTATTTTTAGCTAATCTTTGTTATCAAAGGCAAAGAATGATTGAAACCATTTCGTACCTAACTCACTTAAAACGACACTTCGATTTTGAGGATGTTTGATCAGCCAACCACGATGAAGACCTTCATTAAAAAATGCTGTACCTAGGTTTCCAGCTAAATGAAATCTTCGTTCTGTCCAATCGAGACAAGGTTTCACCAACACGCCTGCCTTCTTTTTTAATTCTTGTACATTAATTGTTAATTCAGAAAAAAATTCTTCTCCCGAATTGGTAAGAAATAACTGCTCATTTTCCAAAATAAGAAACTGCATTAGACATAGGTGATCAAAAAAATGTACACCTAATTCACCTGCTAGATGGCAATAACAACTCCGGCCAGCTTTTAACTGTTTGTATTCTGTGCTTTGGTTATAGGATGTAATTGGTTTTACTGGGCTAATAATCATTAGCCTCTCCATTAATTCAGCAATTTCAACATTGGAAAGGCAATAATAAACATGCCGACCTTGTTTATAAGACGTGACCCAACCTAATTCACCCATTTTTTTCAAATGATAAGAAGCTGTATGATCTTTAATGTGAACTAATTTAGCAAGCTCGTGAACAGTATGATAACGGCTATCCATTAAAATAGTTACAATTTGGATACGTGATTCATCGCTTAGCGTTTTCGTTATTTGGCTGATATCAGGAAATCCCTGCATCTATTCCCCTCCTTTAACATCTCGATATAGATTGAGATATCTTTATTATATACTACTTATATCTTATAAGAAGAGGTGATTTCAATGTATAAGCAACTCAAAAAAAATTCTTTCTATTATGGTTTTCCAGTGGTTTTGATGACAACAAAAAACAAAGAGTCTGGTCATGATGATTTAACTCCAATCAGTTCAACATGGACACTTGATCAATCTGTGATTTTAGGTGTAGGATTGGATAATCAAGGGTTTGACAATTTAAAGATTGGTAGGGATTTAACTTTAAATATTGCAGAACAAAGCTTGTGGAAGCAGGTTGAGAAAATTGCGAAAACAACTGGAAATAAAACAGTCCCTGAATACAAAAAAGAATTGGGCTATAATTATTGTGAAGACAAGTTCCGTTTAGCAAATTTTTCCAAATTAGCAGGCATTTCAGTTTCTACTGTGCGCATAGCAGAATGCCCCATTCAAATAGAAGCTAATGTTACTGAGATTATGGTACGAAAAAATTATGCCATAATTGAAACTAAAATAAATGCAATCCATGTCTCAGAAGAAATTTTAGCAGATGAAGCGCATATAGATGTGGAGAAATGGCATCCTTTGATTTACAAATTTAGGGAATATGCAACAACGGATAAGCATTTAGGCAAGAATTTTAGATTTCAAGAGTTTATAGAAGAATAACTATTAAGCACATCACGAACTATAATGGAGGAATCCATAAATGTGCGTCGATATATAGAATTTGTTTATCAGCAGCAATGGTGGATATGTCGATTCTGGCTATTTAATATTTGATATGATTAATTTCATCAACTCCAAGATCAATATTATTAGTTTAGGTTGGGTCGTTAGTGCCGAAGCGCTTATTTATTTATCTAGTGAAAAAGAGCGACGCTATTGTTTGCCGAATACTCGTTTTATGATTCATGAACCTTTTGATAGCCAAAGAAACAGGAAAAGATATTGAACAGGTGAAAAATGACACAGCTCGAGACTACTGGTTAAGTGCTGAGGAAGCTTTAGAATATGGGATCGTCAATAAGATCATTAAAACTAGAAGCGAGATTGTTTAATCACTTAAAAGTAAAGTATGAAAATGAGTAGATTACTGTGAGCCTTCGATGCTGAGGTGCTTCATGGTTCTTTTTTTGAAGTATTACGTAAATAAAGCAAGTTTTTATCAATTATATACATATCTAGTAACATATGTTAGAATTTAAAAGATTGTGAAGTTGGTCAGGTAATGGGATTAGATAGGTGAAAAAGAATGGAAATCATAGAAAAAGCGCCCGCAAAAATTAATCTGGGGTTGGATGCTCTCTATAAAAGAAATGATGGTTATCACGAGTTAGAGATGATCATGGCTAGTGTAGATTTAGCAGATCGGTTGACCTTTGAGTTATTGCCGAAAAATGAAATAGTGATCGAAACAGATAGCTCCTTTTTGCCCGTAGATAGAAGAAATCATGTGTATCAGGCGGCAGAATTGCTGAAGAATACGTTTAATCTTACGCAGGGAGTTAAAATTTATATAGAAAAAAGAATACCCGTAGCAGCTGGTTTAGCTGGCGGCAGTAGTGATTGTGCCGCTGCGTTACGAGGGCTAAATCGTTTATGGAACTTAGGTTTATCATTAGAAGAACTTGCTGAACTAGGTAGTAAGATCGGCTCAGATGTTCCTTATTGTGTTCATGGCGGTACGGCTTTTGTCAGTGGACGTGGTGAAAAGGTCGAATTCTTACCATCGATGCCGCAATGTTGGGTTGTTTTAGTGAAGCCAAAAATGAGTGTTTCTACGAGTACGATTTTTGGTAGTCTATCATTCAACAGTGTAGAGCATCCTGATATTCGTGGTCTAAAGCAGGCGATCGAAACAGATGACTATCAATTGATGGCAGAAAAAATCGGTAATGCTTTAGAAGGTGTAACAATCAAACGTCATCCTGTGATTCAGCAAATCAAAGACCACATGATGAAATACGGAGCAGATGCAGCGCTAATGAGCGGTAGTGGTCCAACTGTTTTTGCTTTATGCGAGAAGAAGACACGAGCACAACGGATTTATAATGGTTTAAAAGGCTTTTGTGATGAAGTGTATATTGTGCGGACGTTGAAGTAAACGAAAAAGAAAATATTGGGACTTTAAGCCTAACGAAAAACCACTCAATTGAGTGGTTTTTCGTTAGTTATAAAAGGCTTAAAAGGAAAAATGCATCTGTTTTTGATGATACATATTTCCAATCTTAATTTTTCTTTCTGATTCATTGATACGATAGAATAGTGCATAATTTTTTTGTGCTTCAGATAAATCTAACTGAATAATATTCCCTATTTTTTGATAAACTAAGGATTCGCCTTCCACGATTCCACTGTTTTTCGGTAAAATTACGTCTAGGGAATTTCCTATTTTTCTAACTATGTTGGAAGAGGAAGAATTATTTTGAATCAACGTCATCAAACAATTGGCAATGTTTTTTATAGTCGCCGATAGTAAAATTAAGCTAGACAACTAAATAAGTCATTTGTGCTACACTCAAAATAGTTCCGACCAAAGAATTATAAGGAGTGAAGACAAATGACCTATACTCATCTTACATCAAATGAACTCGTGATGATAGAAGCTTATTTCAATATGAGCCAACCTGTTACGATGGTTTCTAAGACTTTAAATCGTTCTAGACAGACAATCTACAATGTTTACAACTTCCTAAAACAAGGAAAATCTATCTGTGACTATTACCAACAATATAAAGAAAATAAAACGCGTTGTGGTCGACAACCCATTAGTTTGCCTACAGAACAGCATGATTACATTCAAACTATGGTGGCTCAAGGGTGGACACCTGATGTGATTATTGGTCGAGCTGAGTTTCCTATTTCATGCTCTGTTAGAACACTTTATCGTCAGTTTAAAGCAAATCAATTTGATTGCTCAAAACTACCAATGAAAGGGAAACGAAAGCCCAACGGGCATAAAGAACGTCGCGGAAAGCAAGCATTTAAACGCAATATTTCAGAACGATCCACTGACTACCCTGATTTCCAACAGGAATTTGGGCATTTAGAAGGGGACACAATTGTTGGCGTTTATCATAAAAGTGCCATCATCACTCTAGTTGAACGCCTTTCAAAAGTGATTATTACATTAAAACCAAATGGTCGGAAAGCATTGGATATTGAAAAAGCGACAACTGATTGGCTACAAAAGATTCCCAGAAATTTGTTCAAATCCGTGACCTTTGATTGTGGAAAAGAATTTTCAAATTGGAAAAACATGAGTAATGTCAATGATATTTCTATCTATTTTGCAGACCCTGGAACCCCCTCACAACGCGGATTAAATGAGCATTCGAATGGGTTATTACGTAAAGATGGGCTGCCTAAAACAATGGATTTTAATCAAGTTGACCAAGCTTTTGTTGCGGCTGTCGCCTCTAAAAGAAATCACATACCAAGGAAATCTTTAAATTATCGAACACCATTAGAAGTATTTTTGAGTTACGTAAATGAAAGACAATTGTCTAGCTTAATTTGACAAATCAAAAGTAATAAAATATTTTTTCTGTTTTCTCTTGACGTTCTCTTTTCCTTCTGGTAAATTAGTTCTTGCTACCAAATCGTAAATATTACGATTTGAATAAGACAAATCGAAATGGGGATAAAAGAGATGAGAAAAAACAGCTGGAAATATATTGTAGGATTCCTTTTAACAGCAGTAATGTTTACACTAACTGCTTGTGGACAAACAAAAGAGCAAGATAAATCTGGGAAAAGTGATACAATAAAAGTCGTGACAACTTTTTACCCAATGTACGATTTCGCTAAAAATGTGGTAGGTGATGCTGGAGATGTTCAATTATTGATCCCAGCCGGAACAGAGCCCCATGATTATGAACCAAGTGCCAAAGATATCGCCAAAATCACAGATGCAGATGTGTTTGTATATAACAGCCATGAATTAGAGACGTGGGTCAAAGATGTCCTGGAAAACGTTGACGAGAAAAAAGTTGCTGTTGTGGAAGCGGCAGGTTCGATCGATTTAATGGAAGGTGCGGCTCATGAGCACGATCATGATAGTGAAGAAGCAGACCATGACGAGCATGATCATGATCACGAATTAGATCCTCATGTTTGGTTAGATCCAGTTTTAGCACAAAAAGAAGTTGAAGCAATTCGTGATGCCTTAGTTAAAAAATACCCAGATAAAAAAGAGACATTTGAGAAAAATGCCACAGCTTATATTGAAAAATTAAAAGAATTAGATACAGAATATAAAGAAGCATTTACGAATGCTAAAAACAAAACATTTGTAACGCAACATGCAGCGTTCGGCTACTTAGCAAAACAATACGGTTTGACACAAGAATCAATTGCGGGAATTTCGCCCGATCAAGAACCGTCACCAAGTCGTTTAGCAGAGTTGAAAAAATACATTAAAGAGCATAATGTCTCAGTAATCTATTTTGAAACGTCTGCTTCATCAAAAGTTGCTGAAACATTGGCGCGTGAAACAAATGTAGAATTAGCGGTTCTTAATCCGTTAGAAAGTATTACCCAAAAAGAACAAGATCAAGGGGAAGATTACATTTCAGTGATGAAAGCCAATCTTGAAGCGTTGAAGAAAAGTATCAAGTAAAAAGAATCGGGATAAAAGACGTACAGTTTTTTCTCCCGATTTAAGCAGTTTATAAGGTTTAAGAAGGAGTAGAGTCATGCATTATCTAGAAGTCAAAGACCTCACGTTTTATTATGATGATGAGCCAGTCTTAGAAGATGTTTCATATTATGTTGACCCAGGTGAATTTGTCATTCTCACTGGTGAAAATGGTGCAGCGAAATCGACATTGATCAAGAGTAGCTTAGGCCTATTGAAACCAACAAAAGGTGCGATTACGATCGCTAAAGAAAATACTGTGGGCGAAAAACTAAGTATTGGGTATATTCCTCAGCAAGTTGCCTCATTTAACGCTGGGTTTCCAAGTACGGTGATCGAATTGGTTCGTTCAGGGCGTTTCCCACGCAATCGCTGGTTTAAACCTTTAACTAAAAGGGATCATCAACATGTGGAAAAAGCACTCAAAGCAGTTGGTATGTGGGATATGCGCCATAAACGGATCGGTGAACTTTCTGGTGGACAGAAGCAACGCATCAGTTTGGCTCGTATTTTTGCGACAGACCCTGATTTATTTATTTTAGATGAACCAACAACAGGGATGGATGAAACGTCTAGAAATGAGTTTTACCGCCTTTTACGCCATAATGCACATGATCATGGCAAAGCGATTTTGATGATCACACACGATCATGAAGATATCAAATCGTATGCCGATCGACAAATTCGTTTGGTTCGAAAGGAGGATTCACAATGGAGATGCTTTCATATGAGTTCATGAGAAAAGCCTTTTTAGCGGCAACCTTTATTTCAGTAATTGCGCCGATGTTGGGTGTGTTTCTCGTGATTCGAAGACAATCTTTAATGGCGGATACTCTTTCTCATGTATCACTCGCCGGAGTTGCACTAGGATTTTTCTTAAATTGGAATCCAGATATTATGACGCTAGTTGTCGTGATCATTGCTGCAATTATTTTAGAATATCTACGAATGATTTACAGTACGTACTCAGAAATCTCGATTGCGATTTTGATGTCAGGTGGACTCGCTTTAGCTCTGGTTCTGATGAATCTCAGCGGAGGTAATTCAGCGGCCAGTATTCAGTCGTATCTGTTTGGTTCGATCGTGACGATTACATGGCAGCAGGTCGTTATTTTGGCGATTCTGTTTGTAGTATTGGTGATTTTATTTGTCTTATTCAAACGTCCAATGTATGTGTTGACTTTTGATGAAGACACAGCGCACGTGGATGGATTGCCGATTCACTGGATGTCGATGTTATTCAACGTGATCACAGGTGTGGCGATTGCGGTGATGATCCCGATTGCTGGAGCATTATTGATCTCGGCGATCATGGTCTTACCAGCTGCGATTGGTATGCGAATCGGTAAAGGGTTTAACACGGTGATTATCATTAGTGTCATCATGGGATTGATTGGCATGCTAACAGGATTGACGGGGTCTTATTATTTAGAAACGCCGCCAAGTGCCAGCATCACATTGATTTTTATCGCCTTATTTATCCTTGTAAGTATTGTCCGTAAAGTAGTGGTGACGATGCAGAGAAATAAGAAAATGAGTCAGCGATAAATCAGTTTAAACGAATAGAAGATAAGAGGAAAACGAAAGTTTCTTCTTTTATCTTCTTTTTTGTTTCTTAAATTGCGAACTATTTTTCGATTTTTTCAAAAAATGCTCGATTTTTTTTGCAAAACACCCTATAATAGGGAACGATAGATTGTAAGGGAGTATCATTTATTTTACCTATTGAAAAATAATTAATAACAAACCTATAAAAAATAAGGGATAGTAATTATTCTATTGGATAATAAACCTTAAAGGAAAGAGGAGAAGAAGTGACAGATTCTAAAATTCGGAGAAGCGAACGATTGATTGATATGACACAATACTTGTTGGATCATCCACATACATTGGTTTCTTTGACCCATTTTGCACAACGCTATAAATCAGCCAAATCATCGATCAGTGAGGATTTAGCGATCATCAAAAAGACATTCAAACAAAGAGGTACAGGGATTCTTGAAACAATTCCAGGAGCGGCCGGCGGTGTTCGGTTTATCCCAGAAATTCCTTATGAGGAATCAAAAGAATTGGTTATGGCTTTGTGTGAACGTTTATCAGAACAAGATCGTCTGTTGCCAGGAGGATATGTGTATCTTTCTGATTTGTTAGGACAGCCGGAATTGTTGCGCCAAGTTGGGAGAATCATTGCTTCTAAATATTTAGGGGAAAAAATCGATGCAGTTATGACTGTTGCGACAAAAGGCGTGCCGATTGCTCAAGCTGTGTCTTATTACCTGAATGTTCCGTTTGTAATCGTTCGTCGTGATTCAAAAATCACGGAAGGTTCTACTGTCAGCGTGAATTATGTTTCGGGCTCATCTGAACGTATCGAAAAAATGGAATTGTCAAAACGCAGTTTAAAACGTGGTTCAAGAGTTTTAGTCGTAGATGACTTCATGAAAGGTGGCGGAACCGTCAACGGAATGAAGAGCCTGATCGAAGAATTTGAGGCGGAACTTGTTGGGATCACTGTGTTTGCGGAGTCTAAATTTAAAGGGCAACGTGCGATTAAAGATTACACGTCATTACTTTATGTGGAAGATGTGGATACAAGAACGAAAACGATCAATGTCGTTCCTGGGAATTATTTTGATGAATAAAGACTAAACGAGTGAGGCAAAACTGATTTCAGTTTTGTCTCACTCGTTTTAATTTTAGAGATAAAATAGAACCACTTTTATTTAACGAAATCCCAAATTAGGTGTATAGTTAACCTGTAAGCAAATTTAACCAGTATCTCCCACACACGATGAGAAACTGAATGAATCAAATGAAAGAAGGCCAACACAATGGAAAATCAAGAAAAAATTCAAATTTTAAAAGACATCGTCGCAATCAAATCAGTCAACGGTAATGAAAAAGAAGTCGCTGAGTACCTAAGCAAGCTTTTCAAAAAACACGGGATCGACTCAAGCTTTTTAGAATATGACAAAGAGCGAGACAACCTAATTGTTGAAATCGGTAATAAAAATAGTGAAAAAGTTTTAGCATTTTCAGGACATATGGATGTCGTTTCAGCAGGGAATGAATCTGACTGGACTTCTGATCCGTTTAAACCTGAGATTCGTGATGGTAAAATGTACGGTCGCGGCACGTGTGATATGAAAAGTGGTTTAGCTGCTATGGTGTCATTTTTTGATTTAAATGGCAAAATTTCTTTCGACTTATTTGGCACAATAGACGAATGCCCTTCAGTAAATAGCCGTTCTTCTAAATGTAATATGAGTTTGTGTCATTTATCAATATAAAATCTATGCCATTTAAAAAGAAAAATGACAGAAGCTGGTACTAGTAGTTTTTTATCGTTAATTTTGATTGGAAACTAATTATAGCGTACAATCGAGATAGGGCTAATGTCCGACTTTAAAAGCATGGGAAGACACTATAATGAAGATTGTAGTGTCTTTTCATATTTTCAAATAATACTTACATAACTAGCTAACACACATAAAATTTAGCAAATAACACATTTTTACTAATATATTGTTATTCAATTATATGGTATAGTTAATCTATTATTACTAAAGGAGCTTATGATGAAAAAAAGAAATACTATTTTAATAGTAGGACTATGTTTACTAGTGTTAATAAGCATTGGAGGGAAATATTTCATGGACAACAGAAAAATTAAGCAGGATGAAAATATGATTGGAGCAGAAAAACAATCAGTAACTGCTCTAAAGAATACATTTAGCAATGTTAAAGAAATTTATTTTGAAAAAAGTAGCTATGATCCTATGACTAGTTCATACAGGATGTTCATTACAATGATTAACACAGACAACAAGAAAGTTTCTTTTTCGTACGGATTTTCAAATGGTAGGGAAAAAGTAAGTGGTTATCCAATAAAAGATAAGTCTATTCAAAAACGTGGTACCACAACTTCAAAAGTTAAAGTAGTCTTTTCAAATGAATCAACGGAGGAAATTTAGTGGCGACAGATATTGAATATAACGAAGCTAGTAACACCGTCTATTGGTTAGATCCAAAACATGAAGGTTATGATCCAGATTTGAAAGAAGGAGCAATAATTGACTTAGGCGGAAAAGATTACCAAATATTAAAAATTAAATCAGAATCAAGTAATGGAATGCAGGCTATGGCAGTAGCTCCTTTGAATCCAAGTGGATATCCTGATACAACTCAGCTTACAGTTGCCTATGCAGGCACTAATTTCGGTGGCGATTGGCGAGATGTTGTAACCGATGCTCAAACTGTTGGTTTAAGTATGAAACAACTGGGTTGGAATCCTGGTCAAGCTGTTTCAGCTCAGGAATTTGCAAATTGGATCAAATTAACTTACCCCGATGCAGTCGTTACAACAACGGGTCATTCATTGGGTGAGTATTTGGCACTTATGATTGCTGCAGAAAATGAATGGCGCAACGTTGGCTTCAACGGTCCAGATCCATATGGCATACTTTCTCCAGATGCTAAAGAGTGGGTCAAAAATAATCCAGGTATGCTAACAAATTATCGGAATTTTGCTGATTTGATTGGAAATCTGATGGGAAATGGGACAGGCGCAGAAATAATGATAGGGTACACGAAAGGGAGCCCCGCGAATCCTTTAGATGCACATGCTCTGACCTTGTGGAAATTTGATGAAGACGGACGTTTAAGAATTCCTGATACTACATATGCTTTAATGGATGGTCAGCAGCTAGAACAAAATCTAATGAGTAAGTTTGTAACGAGTATGTATTTACTGAAGACTTTAGAGGCAAAGCTCAGAGCAAGTGGCGGTGGCCTGTCCGGTACAGAGGAAATCTATTTGGATGCTACATTAGCCAGATCGATTGTGACAACAGCTTCTAGTCTATTGAAAGTCGCCATGAGTAAAGTAATTACGCACTATCAAGGAGAAATGGACAAAACAGAAGAATTATGGAATAACATTTTAACTAAAGCACGAGGAGCTTCTTCTGAACTATCTGAAACTGAGATGGAGAGTGAATTGTCTGCAGTTGGATTCACTAAGGACCGAATTGTGAATCGACCAAATGAACAATACCAGCAAAAGATACAAGAAGCCAAAAAAGTAGGAGAAACGTTTGACACGTTCGTTTCCGAAATAAATAGTAAAATTTCAGCGGTTGTTCAACAGGATCAAGATTTAGCAAGACAACTTCAGTTTTAAACGTATTGGAGGACCACTATGGATGAAGAAACTATTATAAACTCATATCGAGCGACACGTCAATCACTTGAAGAACAAGAGGATGAACTAAAGGCTGAACGGAAAAAAGGGGAGTATCTCTTAGAGGATTCTTTACAAGAGCTTTCTTATATTCTGAAAGATTTAGCATTGGACGGGGAACCCTTTAATCAAGCAAGACGTGAAATGGAAAACGAAAACCACCATTTTCTAGAGGAATTAGAAAATGAAAAGCGTATATTAAAGCAAAAAGAAGAAGCAGCAGAAAATACCTATTACACTCAGTTAAAGAAGCTTAGAGAAGAAACACAAAATATGGGAGAAGAAACATGACGGATTTAATAGATGAATTATTAAAAAAGATACGAAAAAGGTACCAGGCTGCAAGTGTTCGAGCTATTGGAATGGCTGGGGTACAAAATAGTGAAAACAATCAAAAAAATGCTGAGAAAAAAGGAAAGGTTATCCTAGAAGAAGCGAAGACTTCACTTTCAAGAACGACAAGTTCCTTAGAAGGGTCAATCAAAGGACAATTTGGAAAATCAGTAAAAGAAGCGTTTGATAAGCAAGAAAAGAAATTAGACAGTTTAGGTGATTAGAATAGATACAACAAAAAATGAGAACTTCCCCAACTAAAAATATATGAAGAAAGTCAAAACGAATTGTTTTGACTTTTTAATGTTCAATAGAGTATACCTTATTGGGCAGAATAGGAATGCTGCTATGACAATAATAAAAAGTGTTCAATAGAGTTGCTCAAAAGTGAAAAGATCAGAAGGTGTGTCTATTCTATTCACTTATTAGTAAGTAGCTAAAAGTGATTTTGCTTAGAAGAAGCGAGATCACTTTTTTTGTTGTAAGTTGTAGGTGTAACTATTCAGGATATTACTTAAGCACGTTGAGTCAGATTTATTATATTGAATTTTTTCAAAAGTGTCATATTTTGACCCCGTTAGCTGTTATAGTATATTCATAACATATACGAGGTGATGCAATGATATTTATATTTTAGAAAAAACTATTATGTAACACATTGGTTGAAAAATATAATTAAGAAAAGAGAATTTACTATGAAAAAATTATTTTTAACGTCTTCTTTTAAAGATTCTTATATGTATTTAGCAGATTTTGTTGAAGAATCATTATTAAACAGAACAGTCACATTTATTAACACAGCAAGTAAGGTTGAAGAATACACACAATATATTGATGATGCACTTGAAACTTTTAAAACCTTAGGATTAAAGGTAGAGATAATTGATATAGCTACAAGAAATTATTTAGAAATAGAAAAAAGCATTAGAAATAATTCATATATATATGTAGGAGGAGGTAATACATTTTATCTTTTGCAAGAGATGAAAAGGAAAAATATTGACATTCTGATTAAATCAGAAATTAAAAATGGTAAAGTTTATATCGGGGAGTCAGCAGGATCTGTTATTGTTTCACCTCATATTGAATATATATCTAAGGCAGATGATAAAGAAAAAGCACCTTTACTAAATGATTATAAAGGATTAGGAGAGATAGATGTATACCCACTACCTCATTATAATTCGAGTTACTTTGGTGAGGTAATGGATGAAATATATAATGACAATAAAAATAAATTACAGCTAATTCCAATTAGAGATCAACAAGCAATCCTCTTTAAGAATAATAGGCATACTATTATGGGCTAATGATTTTTTGGAAAAAAAATCTATCTATCCCATCAGTAATAAAATATATTTAGAACTAGAAATTTTGTTAGAAAAATTTAAGCATTTGAAATATACGGATTTAGGCTCTGAAATGTATCTTGATGTTTTTGATATAAAAGAATAATAAAGAGTTTGGGCTTTGTGCTCTAAGCTCTTTATTATTCAAGGATAAAAAATCAGCGGGTTAGAAATGATTGATCTGTATTCTTAACGAGTAAAAAAATTACTCATTTTTTCTTCATGGGTGACTATCAAAACTTAAAAGTATCAATCAAAAAATGGAGACACGAAAAATCAGGACGCCAAGATATCAAAAGTTGCAAGCATAAGTCATGAGAAAATTAAGCAGGAAAACATGAATAAATCTGACACAAACGGATTGTGTCAGATTCTCTTAAATGTATGTTTCCCAAAAACATTCGTTTTAGGTGAAGGAAAGAACGATCCATTTTATATCAAATTAGTAAGTAGTCAAAAGAGATTTTGCACAGTTGCAGCGAGATCACTTTTTTTAATTTATATGTATGTGACTGATCAGTATTTACAATAGCATGTTTAATCAGATTTTCTTAATTAGTTGTGTCCTAAAAACAGTCGTTTTTGAAGGATAAAAGATGATTAATTTAGTCGCTTGAAAAAAATTTTAATATCAATTCAAACAAATAAGGCGTGTTGTATATATGATTATTTGGAAATTTAACTAATATTAAAGAGATTTTTCAATTACTATTGAATTAGATTATATTACATGATATTATTTTACTGTAAGTGCTCTCTTTGTGTTCTGGAGATTTGTTAGAGGAGGGAGGAAAAGTTTGTCAAATAAATTCAAATGGATTTTGGTGGGTGGGACAGTATTTTTTTGTTTCTTTTGGTACACTCACAGGAGCCCAGAAGTATCTGTGAGGACAGCAGTTTTTTCAGCGGGATATTTTAGTATAGCTAACAATTCAAAAATCGAGAAAATTGATGACGAATTCTATACGATTACTCCAGCTCCTGTTGAAATGGCAACTAATTCAGAATTGAAAACGTATCATGTAAGTAAAAACTATATTTTTTATTTTGCGGAATACTATGGAGAAGCATAAAAAAATAATTGGGGAGATTTAAAATTATGAAAAAGACGACGTTAAGAATTGTGGTAACTACATGTGCAGTATTAAGTACTGCTATTTTGACTGGATTTCAAGCGAACGCTGATGAATCAGAAGGTATGAAAATATCAGAAGTTGTAAAAGAAGATATCAAAAATGAAAATAGTGAGATTGATCTAGATCAAAATTTAGGGCAGGTACAAGCGGAGCTATTAGTTTTATTTGAAAATCAATTCAATAAAAAATTTGAAACACAATTAGAACAGGAATATTTTGAATTTTTACAAAATATAGAATTCGGCGATTTAACTTTGAGCTCTGTTGAAGAGGAAAATTTAAAATATAGTGAGTTTGCATCGATATATCTGAATAGAATAGGTTCAATATTACCCGTAGAACCTACTGAACAAGATATAGATTTTGTTACTCAAGAAAAACAGACATTATTAAGTAAATCTTTCGATGAAATAAAACAAGAAAATATGAATATGATTCTTTCAACTGAAAATTCAAAACCTAATTATCTAAATTCTAGAGCTGGATTTAATGTTGCTAAAGCCACTAGCTATGCTAGAACTTGGGCAACTAGACGAAATATGTTATTTCCAAGTTATTCAAGTGACTGTACCAACTTTGCCTCACAGATTGCATATTACGGTGGAAAACCACTTCGTCCTAATGCAAATGGAAGTGGATTGAACTGGAATCATAACGCCGGTGTTAATGCTACACGTGCGTGGACTTTAGCTCACGGATTTATGACTTTTTGGACTGCTGATGGGATGACTACACGCCAATTCACTTCTAAAGCGCAAGCACAATCTTATGCCCGAGAAGGAGATTTTATTGGTTATTTTAAAAATAATACTTATCAATTTACACACATTGCATATGTAAGTAAAAAATCAGGATCAAATATTTATATTACACAACATACCACGGATAGAAAAGATGCACTTTGGAATAATCTTGACACAAGTTCATGGAATTCTTTTGTAGTTCTAAGATTCTAACTAATAATAGTAGCACCGTTTAAAAAGATCGTTTGGATTTTCTGAATGATCTTTTTCAATGGAATTTATCAATGTTAGTTGGAAAATAAATAAAGATTTTTAGTGGGGATTTAATTAAAAACCCAAACGAAAATTTTTCAACGAATCACTTATTTCGTCTTGCGTGATCCCAATATATCGTTTAGTGATCTGTTGATTTGAGTGACCGAATATCTCCATTAAAAAGACAATATCTATAGTACGTTTGTAATAGTGATAGCCAAATGTCTTGCGTAAGGTATGGGTTCCGATATCACTTCGATCCAATCCAGTAGCAACCTTTTGAAAAATCTTGTAAACAGCTTTTGGCTGAAGGTGATCTGTTCCCTTTCGACTCGGAAACAACCAATCATTATCGTCCAGGTCTTTTATATAGTCTTCAATCTGATTTTGCATACTCTCTAAATAGAGGGTTCTTTTTTTTCCTGTTTTTTTCTCGATGATTTGGGGCGTACTGGAATACTTAATATCACTTACTTTACGACAAACAATGTCTGACATTCTTAATCCTGTATTGATCCCAAACAAAAAAAGAAACACGTCTCTTTTAGCATATCGATGCCGACGTAGGAAAAAAAGAAAGTCATTAATTTCGTCATTTGATCGTAATGGCTGCACGTTGTAACTCATGAATTTACCCCCTGATAGAATGCGTTATTATAGCTATATTTTAGCATAATAACGCATTTAGAGCTATTTAAAATAAAAATCTGTCACTTTTGAAGATAAACTGCACACTTTTTAAGAATAATTCTGCACGAAAAAGATAAACACACCGTTTGAAAAAACAGCGTGCTTATCTTCTATTAAACAGTACCAATTATTAATAGCTTTCTTGCTACCTCAATTACTTCAGTAGTAATTTTTTGAAGATTGTTTATTTCCATAACGCGATCAATTTGTGTGAACAAACGTTGAAGTAATCTAAGATTCCCATTACTCAACTTTAGAATACTATTAATTGCTTCGTAATCTTCAAAATCTTCATAAGATAGTGCAAGACCAACTTCCTGCCATTTATATTCCAGTATATGCTGAAGTTCAGTTTTGGCTATTTTTTTAAATTCATGTGAAAAACCGATACGTGAATAAAGTTGAGGGTATCTAGACAACTTTTTTTCTAACCCATTCATACCAATTAAAACCATGCCAATATTATTTTGGTCATATATGTCTCTTAAAATTTCAAGAGTTTGTAGTTTCAACCGATCTACTTCGTCAATAATTACTAACTCTACCGATTTATAAGGTTCATTATCCTCTGCATACAATAGGTGTTTGGTCATTTTTTGAGCTTCTTCTTCAGGTATTTTATTTTCTTGGATACCTAAGGATTCTTTAGAATATCTAAGGTTTATAGCCAAATTTTTAAGCTCATTATATAAATTTGCAGATTTTACAGGAGGTGCTGTAGTAAATATTGTAGTTGCGTGTGCTATTTCTATGGGTATTTTATCATTTTTCCGTTGATTTAATGATCGTGCTTTTGTAACTGTGGGACTTATTATTTCCCATTTACTGTAATTTTTAGCAGCTACTGTTTTACCAACTCCTGGTAGACCATGACAAACACCAATATATTTGTACTTAGCACACGAATCGCAAAATTCAACAAATTTATGATACTCTTTTGTTTCAATAAACTGAAAAGTACTAGTCATTTTTATAGCTCCTTAGAGTTGATTTTTTATGTTTGTTCTTACTATTTGTTTCAGCCTTTCTATTCTCTTGCATATGTGCTATAACAGTTTCTGTAGTTACTTGAAGATTATTAGAGAGTTTTCGGCGCACGCTATCTCGTTCTTTTCTTATATCATTTAAGCTGATTGAATAGTTTTCTAATGTAGTCGAAACAGCTGTACACAAAAATTCTCTATTATAAAATACACGGATATCACTAATGTCTCTAGGATCATACCTTATTTCTACAGATTCCCCGACAAATGCAGATAAATTGGGTTGAATATACTTCAAGCCAAATAAATGAATTCCGTCAGAGTGTACAACACGTTCTTTTTTGACTTCTAATAATAGTAAGTCGAGATTTTCCAAAGAATCTGGCATATTTGGTAAAAAATCAGGTCTATTCCACATGTCTATTGGCTTTCGTTTGGTTGTTCCATGAATTCTGTAGTGATAAGTATTCAGCAACCAATCATTAAATGCTATCAAAAGTTCTTCTTCAGTTAGCAATTTTTTTGTACTATTATTTTTTGTATATCCTGGTAATGATTCTAGAAACATAGTATTGACTGTATCAAAAAAACGTTCAATTTTACCTCTACCACGTGGCACCCCTACCTTAGAAAAAAGTAGTGACATTTTCAAATCTAGAGCCACTTGCTCTAAATGTATAGAAGTGAAATCACTACCATGATCCGTATAAAATGTTTCAGGTATACCACAAACAGGCCAGTTAGGATTTTTTTTCTTCCAAATCGCTTGTCTCAAAGTCAAAGCTGTTTTTAAAGAGTTAGGTGCTTCAAAATCTATATAATAGCCAACCACTGCTCTACTGTAATCGTCTAAAATAATAGTCAACCACGGCCGCACTAAATTCCCTTTGGAATTTAATATATTTATGTCAAGTAAAGTATGATCAGCCTGCCAGATCTGATTTGGATAATCTGCTTCCCTCAAATATATCAAATCGAATTGATTAGAATATTTTTTAGCTCCCTCCTGAGCTAATACTGTTAAGTTTTTCGGAATATTAGCAATAATTTTTCTAACTTGATAATATGACGGTTCTGTAATTTGATTTTCATTACACCACACGGCTATCTTTCTTTGTATTGAAGCAATTGATATGTTTTTATTCATTAGAGTGTACTTTTTAATCATTTGTTCAACTTCGTTAGAAATTTCTATTTTCCCTTTATCACAACGCTCTTTTGTAATAAGTCCCACTAATCCATTTTTCTTATAATTAGATATCCAGGTCCTTAACGTCCGAATACAATAGTTGGAATTAGTTGCAACTTCACTTAACGAACATTGCTTCGATAAATAGGGTTCTATAATTTTATATTTCTTCATTGCTGCAAATCGTTTTTCTTCAGAATAATGAATCAAGTTTTTTCTCTGTTCCATGTTCTCACCCCCTCTCTTAAAATCATTTTTTCATAGGTATCAAAAAATGTCTAATTAGGGTACGCCCATATCAGACACTTTTTGAGTATTGATTAACATGAGTGTCATTTTTCGTTTTAAATGGCACAGTTTTTATTTTGATAAATGGCATAATTCGTTTACCGTACCATTGTGAGACTTATTATAGTTACTAATATCTTAAAAAAAATTTGATGTATAAATTTACACAAAAAAGAAAACACCGATGATTCAATGTTTTCTTTTTTTGTATTTAGCTTTGATATTTGGGAATATATTAGTTTCGATTCGTCCCACATATGCTAATCTGCCGGATAACTTAGATATTTCTTTATGGTCTTCAGTTTTATCAATATTTCTAATTCCATCAATGATTTTTTTTCTATGCTCGTTAGAAACACGAAGCTCATTGTCAGGTGTCACAACTACACCTGTGATTTTTTTAAACCTTGTTTTACCTAAATAACGTGACTTTTCTAAATTTAGGGAATGACCATACTTTTTAAGTATTCGATCTATTTTATCTTTTAAAATATTGGGAGCTCCAATCGGGGAGACACTGGAAATCGTAATATCATCAATATATACAGAAAGAATTTGATCCTCATTTAACAACGAGCAAACTTCCACAAACATGTCCTGATAAGAAAAAAAACTTATCAAAACACTAGAAGGACTTCCAGTAACTAGTTTTCCTTTAAAAGTACAAATATCAGTCATTATTTTCGAACAATCAGAAGACATTAACATTTTGTTTTTGAAATAAAGATAAATGTATTCTCTATGGCAATGTTCATAGAATTTTTTTATGTCTAAGACCAAAAAATAATGTGAATGTATATGACGTTTCGAGTTCGTCAAATTACTGCGCTTTTTTATGCCTCCTTGAAGCCAAATAGGTTTTTCCAATCTACTTAATAAGTCATTTACATTACTCTGTAATTTTTTTAAGTCAGGGCTTGGTTCATAAACAAGCCGTCCCTTTTTATTAGTGAATTCCCTATACCTTCTGTTTTTTTCTATTTTTTTTAATTCACTCACTTGTACTCCAAGTATTTTAGCAAGTTTCTTTTTTTGTTGACACTTGAAAAAAGGAGACTGATCAATACTATATTCTTTCATAGTTAATCAGTCTCCTTGGAAAAGCTATTTATTAATTTTGCCATTTTATTTCTTATCCATTTTTCACCATCTTTTTCTGAATCCGAATACTGCTCAGAAAATAATAGGAGGCTAGATAACTTAATATCTAAAATATTGGAATATTTTTTTAGAATATCTAAAGATGGTTCTTTTTTATTATTTTCAATTTCAGATAAATAGCTGGGAGAAATTTCTAATTCTGCACTCATTTCTTTAGCAGTAAATCCATATATCATCCGTAATTTCTTTAATGTATCTCCAATACTCATAAATGTTCATTCCTTCTTAATAAAATAAATTAACCAGGCGTCTCTTACTACACTGATAACAAAGTTTTTACAATTTTTATTATCAGATGGATAAGTTCTAATAGTTTAAAAAAGGTCTTAAACCAGAATAGTTTTTTAGCCTGTTTCTTATCCTTGAGACTCTCTCTCTTTTGCATCCGTGAATTTTCAAAGTTTTCATTTTCCATTTTGAAAATCTCCTTTCTGATAGCCATATTGTAGAGGCTACCTTTCGTCAGAAGGAGTTGGTTAAAGACAGAATTGACCTGATTAATTATTTCGGGCTCTGAGAGCCTTTCCTCGGAGCCCGGCAAGCGGTTTACCGCTTAGCCTGATTTTCTTTGGGACTCAACCCGAGCAGTTTAAAGTGGTAGAGTATATGTATCATACTCCTCGAGCATACTATGCTCCAATTTATTGAAAGGATATGACCAAGAAAATAATTACTATTTTCTGGATGCTAAAATCATTATAAATGACAAACTCGAAAAAGTCAATATATAATAGCCTATATGCGAATTAAATTCGCTGACGTATGAAAATAGTTTTTCGCTCCTTAATCATTTTAACTAATGTAATTTGATAGCAATTAATTTGTTTAAGTGTACAGAAAATATCCATTTTCTGTACACTTAGTTTTTTTAAGCTTTTTCCAACTATTTTCGAATATATCATGTTCAAAAAGCCGTAACAAATTCTATGTTCAATTAATTGTGTTTATTAAAGATATGGTACAATCAAATGGAAAGGAGTTGATTAATTTGAATATTGGTTATGCACGAGTATCAACTGGATTACAAAATTTAGACCTTCAGGAAGATAGTCTAAAAAAATATGGCTGCGAAAAAATCTTTACTGATCATTTGAGCGGTTCAAAAAGCAAACGTCTTGGTTTAGAAGCTGCGATCGACTATGCGCGAGCTGGGGACAAAATTGTTGTGTGGCGATTAGATCGATTAGGGAGAAATATGGAAGATTTAATCTCTTTAGTGAATCGATTGAATGAACAGGGGATTAGTTTTCACAGCACACAAGAGAATATTACAATGGAGAAGTCCAGTTCTACTGGTCAATTGATTTTTCATCTATTTGCAGCATTTGCGGAATTTGAACGTAATCTCATTTTAGAACGTTCTGCTGCTGGTAGAGCCGCTGCAAGAGCTAGAGGGCGCTTTGGTGGACGACCAGAAAAATTAACGAAACAAGATTTGGAATTATTGAAAACTTTGGTGGATAATGGAACACCAATTAAAGCTATTGCGGATAAGTGGAATATCTCTCGAACAACTGTCTATCGCTATTTAGAGAAGATGGAGAAAGAGTATGAATAACTTTAAGCCTTTGAGCTATTTTACAGATAGTCAGCGAGAAAGTGCTGAAAAGAAGTATAAAACTATTGAGCCTAATATACTGAATGACCATCCTTTATCACTAATATCTTCCGATACTGGCATTCCTTTAAGGACTTTATATAGGTGGAAAGAAAAATATAATACCAAAGGTTTGAAGGGATTGATTCGGCAGAAGAGATCAGATTTAGGAGAGATAAAGGTTGAAAATCATATAAAATCGTTAATTAAAAATTCTCGCTTGAGTAATAGACGAATTAGCATTGCTACAATACATCGGAAAATCATTTCTCAGTGTGAACGACAAGATTTAACAGCTCCTAGCTATCAACAGGTATACAAAATAGTGAAGGAACTCCCAGATTCAATGATTGAATTAGCTCATAATGGTCAGAAACTTTATTCAGAGAAATATGACTTGGTTTATACAAGAGAATCGAAGCGACCAAACGAAATTTGGCAAGCAGATCACACTTTATTAGACATTGAAGTTTTAGACGAAAAAAACAGAATATGTAGGCCGTGGCTATCAATCATTATTGATGACTACAGTAGAGCAATTGCAGGATATTATATTTCGTTTAAAAATCCGTCAGCAATTAATACAGCTCTAATGCTTTACCAGGCTATATGGAGAAAAGAAAATCCCAAATGGCCTGTTTGTGGTATACCTGAAAAATTCTATACGGATCATGGAAGTGATTTTACGTCTAAACAGCTGGAACAAGTTGCTATAGATTTAAAAATGCAACTTATTTTTTCAAAAATTGGTGTTCCTAGAGGCCGTGGAAAAATAGAGCGTTTTTTTCAAAGTGTGAATCAATTACTTCTGGAAAATTTACCTGGATATATTAAAAACCGTAAGTCAGAATCGTTATTAACAATACAAGAATTAGAGCGCAAGCTCGAAGAGTTTCTTATTTATAATTACAATCATAGAATTCATACAAGTATTCAAGAAACGCCCGTTAACCTCTGGAACGCTTCTGGTTTCTTACCACAAATGCCTGATACTTTGGAAGACTTGGATCTACTGTTACTGTATATATCCAAAGCTAGAAAGGTTCATTCGGATGGTATATATTTTCAAGGATTTAGATATATAAATAGTAACTTATCTGCGTATGTGGGTGAATCTGTTCAAATCCGATATAACCCTAAAGATTTAGCAGAGATTCGAGTGTTTTTCCAAAATAAGTATTTATGTACAGCTATAGCTCCCGATCTATCAAATCTCACTGTTGATTTAAATGATATCGTAGCTGCTAGAAATAAAAGAAGACGTCAGTTAAAAAAAGAATCTATAGAAATAAACTCAGTGGCACAGACTGTAATAGAAGATAAAATGTCAGAATTAACTGTAAAAAGTGAAAAATCTAATAAATCCAAAATAAAGAGGTACTTCAATGACTAATACAAAGCAATTTATTGAAACAAAAGAATATAAAAGGTTTGCTGAGTTTTGTGATGCATGTATTAAGTATAAATATATTGGGATTTGTTACGGTACGCCAGGTGTAGGTAAAACTTTATCTTCTCGTCATTATACAAATTGGGACATGATAGGTTCGCAGTTAGACTACCAACTACTTTCACAAGTAGGGAAATATGCCACTAAAGAACTAATAATGGCCAACAAACTTTTCTATACAGCACCTGCTGAGAAAGGTTCAAAAATAAGTGGAGATATTCGTGATCTGGGTTATAAAATGTCTTATGGCAAATCAATATACCAATCAAAAATAACTGAAAGTGAAATTGAGCCTATTCAACTCAGTGAATTCGAAGAAGTTGAATTGATTATCATTGATGAAATTGATCGTTTGAAACTACAACATTTAGAACAACTTAGGGACATTTATGATCAGCATAATTTAGCTATGATATTTATTGGAATGCCTGGTATAGAAAAAAGGTTATCTCGCTACCCACAACTATATTCTCGAATCGGATTTTCACATGAATTTGATAAATTAAGTAAAGACGAAACCCATCATATATTAGAATATAAATGGTCAGAATTAGGTATTCCCATAAAATTAGAAGACTTCTCAGATTACGAAGCAATTACTAGCATTGTAAAAATTACCGGTGGGAATTTCCGTTTAATTCATAGACTTTTTACTCAAATTGATCGAATACTCGAAATAAATCAATTAAAGACTATTTCTGTAGAAGTTGTGGAAGCAGCACGCGATAGCCTAGTGATTGGGATAAAATAAAACTGGAGTGAGTCAATGAACGTAGCCTATACATCTATGTATAAAAATGAAAAAAAGATTTCATTGTTTAAAAATCAACTAGCTGAATTTGATATACAGAAAATATTTATCGACCTACCTTCTAAAGGTAAAAGCAAGAAAGAGTTCCAATTAATGCTGGAAATGGTACAACCTGGGGATAGAATAATTATTGTCAGTCTTAATCACTTAGGGGAAAATTATCGTGAAATTCGTGATCGAGTAATTTCTATCCATTCTCAAAAAGTGCACCTAACAGTCATAAATTCTAATTTTTTAAATTTTGAAACTGACAATACTCAATTTAATGAATTGGGATTCCAACTGTTTGTAAATTTGTTGGAAGAGATACCTCGCATAAAGGAAGGGTGGAACAGAGAACGACAATTGCTAGGCATTCAGCGGGCCAAAGAAAATGGCGTATACAAAGGAAGACCCACCATGTACTCTGCAAATTCAAAAAATCTTAAAGCAAGAGCTACCTATTTTCAAGTTAAGGACATGTTGCTAAGTGGCTTTCCAATTACTACTATTGAAAGTATGACAGGTATAACTCGACCGACAATTTATCGAATTAGGCGGGAATTAGAAGAATAATTTGGAAGCTAATCATTAGTTGACAAATCAACCATAGAATAACTTATTATTATAAGCAGTAAGTTATTCTATGGTTGGTTTGCCATTTATCGAGATAAAAATCATGCCATTTAAAAAGAAAAATGACAGTCTAGCGAAAGGTGGTTCTTTCTTCTAAATTTTCCCTTCCCGATGCAGACTAGCATCGCTATGTTCTTAAAAAAAGCATGTTTGTCTAGATTAAAATTCTCAATATTACCATTGAGCAAATTTTTTAAATCGAAGAAATCTTCTTGTAATGTTTCTATTGCGTGTCTCTGTTTTCATATCTCTAGCTAAGTGTCATGCAGTTGTTCTAAATATAGTTGGTAATGATAAAATTTTTCTTCCATTCGACACTTGTTTTAATTCATTCTGGAAAAATTTGAGATGAACTACTCAATGTAAGTATTACCTGAGATATTTATTCTTGAAGCATTTGAAACAACATCTATTCTGTTCAATAGAATTATAGATAGGATAACTGAAGTCGGAGCGCTTTCAACGAACTTGAATTACTATTAATTGACATGCTGGTCTCCTTGTTATAGATTAATAAAAGTATAACAAAACAAACAGTTAGACACAATTATCTTCATTTTAAGATACACCTCAAAAATGATGATCTTTATTGTTAAGGACTAATTAGTTTGAAAAATTAATCAATTAGTTGAAAAAGGGGTGAGGCCTTATGATTAATGGCTGTGTACTTGGGAAAGAATAGAGTTGTATGTATACGAAGCCTTGACCCTTGCGATTAGTTTTGCGCTGTTAGTGGTTACACTATTGAAATTTAATCAAAAAAATAAACCTGAAAATAGCCTGCCAGCTTTTCACTGGCATAATCTAAATTAGAGAATTATGTTAGCGCATTACTTTCTTTTCAATGTCATTATAACATGTTTTTTAATGCGCTAACGAAATTAGCGGTTGAGTCAGAATTTTTTACTGTTAATAAATTATATGTTTAAATAAGAATTTATTTGCGCCATTTTCCTTATTAGTATACAAAATTTATAATTTTTAATTATCTATAAAATCAAAAAAAGTGATTGAAAGTGAATGTTAACGATTAAAAGAGTATGAAATTTAAAATGAAAAAAATTGTCAACCAATTTATCTACAAAATTATATATCGTATGGTATAATAGCTGTGCAGGAAGGCTGTTAGAATTTAGATATTAATTGTTGTACATAATGAATAAATTTTGTACCTCAAAATATCCTAAAAATAAAAACAACTCCAAGGGCTATTGCTTAGCACCTTGAAGCCAACGCCTTCCAGATGATTATCTTGGGTAGGTCCCATTAGAGTAACTAGACAGTCAAATCATCCGAAAAGTAGTTCACGTCTCTGATTCTGCCAGGAATCAGTCAAACGACGGAACTACTTTTTGCGTTTAAAATGTTCGATGTAGTCTAGCACCAAACGTCCAACGGGAATTACTACAAAAGTAACGTAAGTAACTACCGTGTCCGTTTTGACAGCAAGCCATTCAAACAAAGTGTGGGTCTCCTTTCTAAAGTGTATCAATGATTTCTCATAGGCAATCACCCCTTTCGAAGTTCATGCTACTCTATTAGGAACCTACTCTTATAGTATGTCATAGTTTACTTTTGAGACCCTCTTGATTGTTAGTTAAATTATACATATTATTTTTTGAACTTTTCCTTGCCAATAGCAAAATTGAGGAGATCAAAAAAATAAAAACCTAGAGGCGATTTCCTCTAGGTAACATTCTATTTCATAAACTGCACATTCTGAACAAACGCTTCTAATTCTTCTCTACGTTCAATATTGTGATTACATTTCTCACTATCGTAGCAAATATAATTTCCACGCTTGGTATACATCCCATCACCAGATTCTTTCACTTTAGACAGAAACATTGAAACTTCTGACGTTTCATGGCAAATCGGGCAGATGCCTTTTTGAGTCGTAGGAGAAATCGTTCCTGAAACACCGACTAGCTGTCCGTCAATTGAAGCGATAATAAATTTTTGCTGTTTCCCGCTATCATTCCAACTATAAAAGGTATAATTTCGCAAATCCATCGTTTCCCAGTCTGGAATTTTCAACTTCTTGGTCTTTTTAAAAAGCTTTGTCAATTGTTGTTTTGAAGGCGGATCAAACGGAATAACCGCTTCTTTTAATCCTTCCAAATATTGTTCCAGTCTAGGCTTAGAAGTTGCAGCTTCTATAAATCCATCTAATAATGGTTGTAAAGCATCTTTATCTGCACCAAACTGATCATTGATTTTCTCAAGAACGATTGCTTGCAGTGTTTTTACTGTATTTTTGTCATTTACAGACAAATGAGCTTGTAGCAAAATATTGGCTTGTTTTCTAATAAAATTAAATTGATATGGTTGTATTTGTTTATTCATAATGGATTTCCTCTCTATCATTCAAGTGATAAAGTACTTTGCGTAAAGGCAATCCTTCAACAACCAAAGTACTTTATTATTTCAAACCTGAATGGGCTTTTGATCGAGATACGTGTTTTTGAATTGGTATCATATTATCACCCCGCTAACATAATTTTCCTTTATTATAACGCAAACACGCAAAATTATAAATTGGTATAGCAAAAAAGCAATTGGTTCAGTTGAAAAACCGCAAAGAGTAGGCTAAACTAAAACATGGCGCTATTTTAAATTGAAAATAAACGATTAAACATAAAACAAATCTTAGGAGTGAAGCAATTGGAAAACAGATATGTCATCATCCTCGCTGCCGGTAAAGGAACACGCATGAAATCAAAACTTTATAAAGTGTTGCACCCTGTCGCTGGCAAACCAATGGTGGAACACATCATGGATCAAGTAGAAAAAACGAATCCAAGTGAAGTTGTGACGATTGTAGGTCATGGGGCTGAGGCAATCAAAAGCCATTTAGGTGAACGTAGCCAATATGCTTTACAAGCGGAACAATTAGGAACAGGACATGCCGTGTTACAAGCAGAAGCACATTTAGCAGGCAAAAAAGGCACAACCCTTGTTATTACAGGGGACACGCCGCTATTAACTGCTGAAACATTAGCGAATCTATTTGACTATCATCAAGGGAAAAACGCGAGTGCAACGATTTTAACAGCTCATGCCGAAGATCCAACTGGATACGGTCGAATTATCCGTGATCATGTAGGGATCGTTGAAAAAATCGTAGAGCAAAAAGATGCTTCTGAGCAAGAAGCTCGTGTGCAGGAAATCAATACTGGAACGTTTTGTTTTGATAATGAAGCCTTGTTTAATGCTTTATCTAAAATCAATACCGACAATGCACAAGGGGAATACTATTTAACGGATATTATTGAGATCCTTAAAAAAGAAGGTAAGACCGTTGCGGCATACCAAATGGCTGACTTTGAAGAAGCAATGGGGATCAATGATCGTGTGGCTTTAGCTGAGGCGAATAAAATCATGCACCGTCGTTTGAATACGATGCATATGAGAAATGGTGTTTCATTCGTTGATTCTGATTCAACGTACATTGATGAAGGTGTTGTGATTGGTTCAGATACTGTGATTGAAGCTGGCGTGCATTTAAAAGGAAAAACAGTGATCGGTGAAGATTGTTTTATCGGCGCACATTCTGAAATTGTTGATAGCGTGATTGAGGATAATGTAAAAATCTCACAATCTGTGATTGAAGAAAGTGTTATTCGCAAAAATGCGGATGTCGGTCCATTTGCTCATATCCGTCCGAAAGCTGAAATCGGTGAGCGTGTTCATGTAGGGAACTTTGTGGAAATCAAAAATGCGACAGTGGCAGAAGACACTAAAGTCGGTCATTTGACGTATGTTGGTGATGCAGACTTAGGGAAAAATATCAATGTTGGTTGCGGTGTGGTTTTCGTTAATTATGATGGAAAAGATAAACATCGTACAACAGTAGGGGATCATGCGTTTATCGGGTCATCAGCAAGTTTGATCGCACCTGTGAGCGTTGCAGCGAACTCAGTGATCGCAGCAGGTTCCACGATTACAGATGATGTGGCAGAATTTGACTTGGCGATTGCCCGGGCAAGACAAGTGAATAAAGAAGGGTATGGGAAAAACATGCCTTATATGAATAACGAGAAATAAAAAAAGATGACTGCCATTTATTGGGAGTCATCTTTTTTAGCTATCCTATTTTCCGTTTACGATTATATTCATAAAAGCCATAGCCAGAAAGACCAATGATAAGTAAACCCAAACTGCCGTATGAAACAATCCTTTCACCCATTTTCGGATAATCTGCTGTTTTTCCGACAGGTTTAGCTGTTTTGAACTCATCTGGTTTCGTTACAATCGGATCTTTTGGATCTGGCGTTGGTACAGGTTCGGGTTTGTTTTTCTTATTGAACTCAGCTTCTGAAATAGAAATGATCCGTTCGCCTGGAAAGGCTTCTTTGTATTGAGACAAGTCAATATTTGTAGCGGCATCATATAGACGAAGGTTTGTTCCTTGTTTTAGATGATTGATCAAGACAGTATCTAAAGAAGGTCCTTCTTCACGCTCGCCGCCTAACATATCGTAGCCGTCACCGCCAGCTGCTAAGAAGTCATTCGTTGCCATATGATAGGTTGCTTTTTCATCGATCGGTGCAAATTTTCCAGTTGTACGATCCTGGATTTCTACTTGCAGAACCCGTTCTCCAAAAATCGTTTTGTCCGTTCCGTTGCCTTCATCTGCAGATAGTAATGAGCCCGTTTTCGTTGAATCATAGTGGACTCGGATGGTGCTGGAGACATGTAGGAAGCCACCATTTGCACCAAGTTTTGGTTGATTAAAGTCGTCTAAAATGATTGCACCGTTTTCGTCTTTTTGTGCCATTGAACGAAGTGAAAGCTCAAACATTTCTTTGACCTCTGCACCTGTCACTTTGATTTGGGAGATGCTGTTACCGAAAGGCATTACAGCTATAATATCTCCTAGTGTCACTTTTCCAGGTTCGATATTTGCTCGAATACCGCCACCATTTGTTACTGCAAAATCAGCTTGATTTTTAAAACCGTGCTGTCCGTAAGCTAACATGGCATCGCCAATCAGATTCCCTAAATTTGTTTCTCTTGTTCGTACATTGTCGCGTTCACCATTAAACTGGTAAGGGTTATTTTCAATGACAACTTCTGAACCCCATGCTTCAAAATTCGCTCTGGCCTGGTCAACTAAGGCTTTAACGGCAGGATCTTCTTCTAAATCTGCTAAGGTTTCTGCAGGAGTTAATGAAGCTGTTTTTTTGCTAAGGTCTGTCAAATCCACATTTACTAAACCGACATTATTCAAATAATTCCCTGTTTGGGTGTACATCACATTTCCAAATTGTTTTCCGCCATCAACGGCTGTATGAGAATGCCCATCTAAAACAGTAATATTCAAATCGGGAAATTCTTTGCTTAATGTCTCTGCCAAAGTATCACCACGCCATTCATGTGGAGTCGTTTCGTCGATACCTAAGTGTCCAGTAACGACATAGGCAGTGATTGTTTCCCCTGAATCTTTGAATGTTTGGATGGCTTTTTTTGTTTCAGCGATTGGATCAGCAAAAGTCACACCAACTACATTGTTTGGATGTGTTTTTGTCGCTGTTTCAGGTGTGGTTACGCCGATAATAGCGTATTTATTGCCGCCTTTTTCAACGATTGTAGAAGGTTCAAAGACTAATTTTCCATCTTTAAAAGTATTATTTGATAAGATTGGGAAATTCAATTCGTCTTTATACTCTAGTGCTGTTTCCAAGCCAAAATCAAATTCATGATTTCCAACAGCCATGGCATCGTAGCCCACTTCATTCATCACTTTGACCATGTCTTTGCCTTTAGAGAAATTGGAAATCGGCAAGCCTTGAAATGAATCTCCTGCATCGATTAAGAGATCTGGATTGATCACGTTTTTATAAGTTTTCAAACGTGCTGAACCTAAAACATCTTTGCCGTTGCCTTCTAATCGTCCATGAACATCGTTGGTATGCATAATCGTAAATGATTCTGAGTCTGGAGCGTAACTAGCATTGCGTACATCTTGTTTCGTGATTGGTTTAACGTTTGGGGTACGACCATCTGCTGCAGGTTGTGTCTGCAATGTCCCGTCATTGACTAATTGAACAGCTAATTTACGCCAGTTGTTATTAAAATGATAGCCGATAACTTCCCAGTTGTGCTCGATTTCTTGTGCTGGATCAAGGGTTTGTTTTTCACGGATATAATCTGCAATCAATCCGCGTAATGTTTCAGGATCAGTGGATTTGATTGGGTCATCCTTAACAAGACCTTGTGCCAATAAACCTTCATAGCGGTAATTATTCATAGCAATCGTATAGTTTGCCTCAAGGTCAACTGGTTTTCCGTCGATCGTGGGATTGATGATACGTTGTCCATGCGGTTTGGAAATATCGATTTTATAAGAAATGCCAGAAAAAACATCATAGTTATACACACGGATTTTTTCATTAAAACTGATTGTTAAATCGTCAGGGCCAAGTGTATTGTAGTAATCTGCTTGATTTTCCATGTATTCTAGTAGATTTTCTCCAGTAATATTGACACTAACTAGTGTATTAGGATATTTATAAATATCAAAAATATTAGAATAAGAAATATCTCCTGCATTTAATTTACTGTCTGCTTTAAAGAGCGCAGAGGCAGCTAGTTGTGCGCCAGTTGCTTTTCGTTGTACATTATTGATCAGTGAAATCATTGCAGTAGGTCGAAGTTGCGCTTCAGGAATGCCTTTCACTTCCTCAGCGGGTAAAAAATTTCCCGTGGCTGTTCCAATTTTTTCTGAGATGAATTCTCTTGTTTTGTCATGGTATTCTTTTGTTTCGGCTTTTAACGCTTCATCTGCTGGAACAGTTTTCGTATTGACGATTGCTGCATTACTATTTTTAACGTGCCATTTATTAGCAGATTTTTCGATATCAAGGTCGATTTTGATCATTTCAGTTCCAGTATCTTTTGGTCCAGCGACAGGAACAGGTCCATTTGGTCCTTGAACTTGTTCGGCGAAAGAGCGGTGATCATGTCCCAAAATATAAGCGTCGATGCCGGCAACATTATTAATGACCTGATCAGCACTTGCGGTAGGAACAGAGTTTTGACGTCCGGCGTGGATCGAAGCGACAATGATATCCGTGTCGTCTTTTAATTCAGCTACAGCTTTTTCGGCTTCTTCTTTTAACGGATTAAAATACAGGCTGTCTACTTTAGCTCCGTCCCATAATGGAATTTGTGGTGTTGTCAGGCCAATGATGCCGACAGTCAAATCATTGTGTCCATCTCCGTCTAGGTCAAGGTCTTTTTTCATCGTACCACCGACAAAGCGGCTGTTTGAGTCTTTTACATAGGTGTTCGCAGATAAGATAGGAAACTCTGCCTCAGTATTAAGTTTTTTGATCAAGTCCAAGCCAAAATTAAATTCATGGTTCCCCAAAACCATGGCATCATATTTCATGTAATTCATCGCTTTGATCATTGGATTTGGTTTATCGATCAAAGGGGCTTTATTATACAAATCATCTGTTAAAATCGTCCCTTGATTCATATCTCCGTTGTCAATTAGAATAGTACCATTAGGATTTTCTGAACGAATATTTTTTACGACCGAACTAACTTGAGAGAGACCTACTGGTGTTTGTTTGTCATCTTCATATGACCAGTCCCAGAGCTGGCCGTGGACATCTGAGGTTCCTAAAATTGTCAATTTTTGAGCATTGATTTTTGAATCTGCGGCTACTTGTTGAGTAATTTCTTGTTCCTCTTGCATTGTACTTGAAACAGTAGAGCTTTCTGTAGTAGTTCCTTTTGTTGCTTGGGTTTCAGTGCTTGATACAGTCTCAATAGCCAAGACGGTCGTTGCACCAGTACCTGCGAGTAAAGTGGAAACCATGAATACCTGTAAACCAAGTTGTACTTTTTTCAAAACTGACTTTTTCACAAAAATCCTCCTCTTAATAATAAGTATTGATCAACAGTTTCTATGAAACTCTTTTACTATGAAACAATAGTTGATTATGTTTCACAGTAAAAGTTGAACGAGCTCGTAAAACTAGATAATCCGAAGCACATTAATCAAGATTCGTTACAGAAAAGTAATGCGCTTTCATTTTTTAGGTCCAACTAAATAGTAATATATTTCTTGTGTGTTGTCATTAGAAAATGCTCTAATTTTTCAAAAGTAAATGACAAAATCCACATATTTTAACTGAGTTCATTTTTTTCACGTGAAGACTTGCTGATTTTTATTAGAAAATCGAATTAATTTAGAGGAATGCTTCAAAATCACTTGATTTATTTTGAAAAAGTGACTACTATTTATAAGGAAACTATTGTTCAGTAAAAGAAAGTGGAGGTCCTCATGTCAAAACATTATTTTGATCCTAGATTGAAAATCTTTTCTCTTAACTCGAATCGTCCATTAGCGGAAAAAATCGCTGCAGCGGTCGGTGTAGAATTAGGAAAATCTTCTGTCACTCAATTCAGTGATGGTGAAATTCAAGTAAATATTGAAGAAAGTATTCGTGGCTCTCACGTTTATATCATCCAATCAACAAGTAGTCCTGTCAATGATAATTTGATGGAATTGTTGATCATGATCGATGCGTTAAAACGTGCTAGTGCAAAAACAATCAACGTTGTGATGCCTTATTATGGTTATGCACGTCAAGATCGTAAAGCCCGTGCCCGTGAACCGATCACAGCGAAACTTGTAGCAAATATGCTTGAAAAAGCAGGAGCAACTAGAATGTTGACATTAGATTTACATGCCGTCCAAATCCAAGGATTCTTCGATATTCCAGTGGATCACTTGATGGGCGCTCCATTAATTGCAGATTACTTTATGGAACATGGCATTCAAGGGGATGACGTTGTCGTTGTTTCTCCTGACCATGGTGGTGTGACACGTGCCCGCAAACTTGCGGAATACTTGAAAGCACCGATTGCAATCATCGACAAACGCCGTCCAAAAGCGAATGTTGCTGAAGTGATGAACATTATTGGACATGTAGAAGGCAAAATATGTGTCTTGATCGATGACATGATCGACACAGCTGGGACAATTTCATTAGCTGCCAATGCATTACAAGAAGCTGGCGCAAAAGAAGTGTATGCTTCATGTACACACCCAGTACTATCAGGACCTGCTTTACAGCGCATTGAAGATTCTGCGATCAAACGTTTAGTTGTAACAGATTCTATCTACCTTTCTGATGATCGCAAAATCGATAAAATCGATGAAATCAGTGTGGGTGAATTAATTGGTGATGCGATCAAACGTATCCATGAAAACAAACCAGTCAGTCCATTGTTTGAAACGAAACGTCGTTAACATCAATCAATAAAAGTCGACAGACATTATTTTTCTGTATGTAAAAATGCAGAAGAATGATGTTTGTCGGCTTTTTTTATGCGAAAGTGTCAGATTTAGTTTTATAACAGGAAAATATTGATTGTTAATCATTTATTTTCAATAAATTCAATCCAATTATTCAACTGTGCTAGTAGGAAAACGGTTTATTGATTTTTATTTATAAAAATTCAGGAAAAATTGATTCATAGAAGAATCGCAAGTTCATCTTTGGGCAACTAGTGGAAAAAAATAATTATGGATTATATGATTTGATGCTATGCTAATTTTAATATGCAAAATAGTGTTATACATAGTAAAAATAGAAATGCAAAAGGAGTAGTCATGAAAAGAGAAAAATATGAAATTTGGGGTTTGACCACACAATTAGTTGTTGTAGCTATCGCGTTAGTCTATTACTTTTTTATTTACAGATAGACAAAAATGAACGGGGAGGAAGATAAATCAATGCTTTTTAGAATAAAAAGAAAACTCGGCGGTGTCAAGGTTCCGAAAAATAAATGGTTAACAAAGTTAGAATCCATCAATGACTTAAGCGCACCTAAGCAGATTATTTTACCAATGAATATGCACATCGGTAAACCAGCAAGGATCATCGTCTCTATCGGGCAAAAAGTGAAAATAGGAACACTGATCGGAGAAAAAGATGGCTTGATTTCAGCCAATATACATAGTTCGATTTCAGGAATCGTTGAGAAAATTGAGCAGAGAGTCATTGGAGTAAATGAAGTGTCCGTTGTGGTCATCAAAAATGATTTTAAAGATACATATGAAATACCGCAATCAGGTAGTGAAAATCTCGTGGAAACAATCAAAAATAACGGAATCGTTGGAATGGGTGGAGCTGGTTTTCCAACAGATGTAAAATTTCTTTTAAAAGAGCATCAGCAAATGGAAACCTTGATTGTAAATGCAGTCGAGTGTGAACCTTTTGTAACAGCTGATAGAAGAATCATTATTGAACAAATGAATGATTTTATCGAAGGAATCAGTCTGCTTCAAGAAATGCTGTCGATCAAGCAATGTGTGATCGCGATAGAAAGTTCATCACAAGAGGCAATCCGTGACTTGGAGGCTAAAATCGACAATGAGCGGATCAAACTAAAAATTTTACCGAATCATTATCCTCAAGGGGCTGAAAAAATCGTGATCAAAGCTGTCCTTGGAAAAGAACTACCAGTTGGAAAATTGCCAATTGATTTAAATGTTGGAATCATGAATGTGTCTACCGTATTAGCCACATTTCATGCAGTGAAAGAAAATCGCCCGTTGATTGATCGCGTTTTGACGGTTTCTGGTACACCAATCAAACATCCTCAAAACTTACGTGTAAGAATCGGCACGCCGATTGAACATGTCATTGAAGCCTGTGGTGGTTTTATTGACAGCCCAATGAAGCTGATCAATGGCGGCCCAATGATGGGAAAAGTGATCCAAAGTTTGGATGAACCAGTAACTAAAACAACGTCCTTGATCCTTGCTTTGACTCGAGAAGAAGCAAATATTCCTAAAGAGCAAAATTGTATCCGCTGTTCAGAATGTGTGAATGCTTGCCCCGTCAATTTACAGCCGATTTCGATCAGTAATGCGTATCGAGCAGGTGATATTGAAGAAGCAGAGCGATTAGGTGTATTGAATTGTATCGATTGTGGGGCCTGCTCTTATATTTGTCCATCAAAAATTGATATTTTAGGAGATATCCGAGCAGCAAAACAGAAAGTGTTGGGGAGCAGATAATGATAAATACAAAATATACAAGTACAGGATCGTTTATGGGACCTCATATTAGAGAAAAATGGACATCACAGTGGATCATGCAGCAAGTATTGATTGCTTTGATGTTTCCGACAATTGCGGCGACTTACTTTTTTGGATTATGGTCTTTAGTGATGGTGGTTGTGAGTATTGTTGCATGTGTAGGATTTGAGTTTGCTTTTCAGAAAATCGTTTGGAGAAAAGTGACGATAACGGATTATAGTGCAGTGATCACAGGGTGGCTTTTGGCATTGACGTTGCCAGTTACAGCTCCTCTATGGACACTTCTTATTGGCGATTTTATTGCAATTATTGTAGTAAAACAATTGACTGGCGGTATTGGTAGAAATTGGCTCAATCCAGCGGTTGCTGCCCGTGTGTTATTGAAATTATTATTCTCACCGTGGATTACAAATTGGGTCACACCACAACCAGATGTTGTGGCAACAGCTACGCCATTGGTTGACTTAGGACACTTTGCTAGAGAGGTTTCTCCATCAACGCCTGATTTAGTTGATTTATTTATGGGATTTGGGTTAGGTGGACCGATTGGAGAGACGTGTAAGTTTGCTTTGCTTTTATCAGCTGTTTATTTGATTGCACGTAAAATCATCAATCCGTTGGTACCAGTTCTCACGTTAGGATCATTTTATGGGGCAATCTTGCTGTATAGTTCATTTGATTTTGACTTTGCGAATGCTCATTTGTTGAGTGGCGCGTTGATTTTTGCCGCAGTCTTTATGGTGACAGATTATACGACTTCGCCGCTGACGGATAAGGGGAAGTATATTTTTGCGATAGGCTGTGGTGTTTTGGCAGCAGTGTTGAGAATTTGTATTGATTTACCTGGTGGAATCGGTGTGGCGATTTTGGTGATGAATTTGTTGACGCCGTTGATTAATAGATATACGGCGTCTAAGATTTATGGAGAAGGATAAGGCAGTTTGTTTTCGGTAGAGAACAAATTATAATAACAAAAAAGATAACAGTTTCTGTAATAGAGCTGTTATCTTTTTTATCTTTATTCAATTCAGCTTAATCTTTTTTCACAGCCGCCATCTGTTCTACGTACAACTTCCCATCATACATCTTGAAAAACGGATAATAACAAACAATCGAAACTGCCAAATTAATCAATGCAAGTAACACTGCTCTAAAATCGCCACCAGTTCCCAGAAATGCCCCGATTCCCACAGGAGAAATCCAAGGAATCCCAGTCGTCACCTTATTCACGAAACCAACGGATGAAGCAAAATAAGCAATCGTCACATTGATCAAAGGTGTCACAATAAACGGAATGATCAAATAAGGGTTATAAACAATCGGTGCCCCAAAAATCACAGGTTCATTGATATTAAACAAACCAGGAAGCACCGCCGCTTTACCAAGTACCTTAAGCTGGTCTGACTTTGCCACAAAAATCATCAGTAAAACCAAGCCAAGTGTACTACCAGCACCACCGATGAAGATATACATATTAATGAAATCCCCAGCAAAAATATTGGTTCCGCCATTCACATTCTCAGTCAGCGCAACGAGTAAAATCGGATTGATAAAACTATTTTTAATCACGGCAGTCCCATGAACCCCAACAGCCCAAAGCAGATGAATCAACAACATAATAACAATGATACCCAACCAAGAACCGGTCAAATCTTTAACAAACTCAAACGGTTTTGATAATAAACCGTGTAAATCAGTATGGAATATCGCTAAAATCGTATTAATAAATATCATCACGAACGCAATAAAAATAGCAGGAATCAATGAAGCAAAAGCTTTACTTACACCATCAGGAACTCCTTCAGGCATCCGAATGGTAACGTTTTTTTTCACACACCAACGATAAATTTGAGTTGAAATCACGGCAGTGATGATCCCAATAAAAATCCCAACACCACTAAAACGAGTGACCCAACCACCAAGTGCGACCCCATTATAAACAATTGACGTTTCACTTTCTGATTGAATCAACTGGGCACCGCCATCAACGATATCAGTTTGGATAATCGTCATCAAAAAGGCAAACAATCCTAAAATAGCCCCAACAAAACTACTTAGCCCGTCACTTTCTTCTTTCCGGTAAATATCCGTTAAATAATAAGCAGTCGCCAAACAATAAAAAATGGCGATCGATCCAATCGACATAGTAGTAGCCACGCTATAGATCGGTGCGAATTTCAAGATCGTATTCTCAAAAAATGGTGCCAATGGCGGAATGATTTGCGGTAAATTATTAATGATCAGGAAAATCGATCCGACGATCGTAAATGGCACCGTAATGATCCCAGCCTGCATAATAGCCCGAATAAAGCGCAAGTTTGCAACTTTATTCAAAGGCGGCATCAACTTTGTTTCCAAAAACGTAAATACTTTATTCATTTTTTTCTCCTTGTATATTATATTTAAGGTTTTAATCTTCCGATTTTAGTGGATAACCTTATGAACCATTGTTATTTTTCATTAGGTATTAACTCAATAAATTTGAGATAATATAATTACTGGATTGAGAGGCTATGTCGTTTTCTCCTTGAGTCTATGAGCTCGTCATCGAAAGACTGACACCTCTCTCTGTTTAGCTGTTTACGAATGAGTTAGATGTTGAAAGCCTTCTGGCTTTACTCCGTATCTAGAACAAGGTAGTAACGCTTTTCAGTTGAGTGGATTTCAATCCAAATCCTTATGAAGGCGGTATAATTATGTTCTACATTGGAATTGATATTGGGAAACGTTCCCATGTTGCTTCAATCATGAATGATGAAGGAAAGGTTGTTCTTAAAGGATTTTCTTTTCCGAATACCATTGAAGGTGGAGAAAAATTACTTGGAAAAATTCATGATTTTTCTTCTTCATCAGATGATTTTACTGTAGGTATGGAAGCTACCGGTCATTATTGGTTAACGGTTTTTTCATACTTACATGAAAAAGAGTTTTTAATTCATGTTCTTAACCCCATCCAAACGGATGGGTGGCGTAAAGGGACAGAAATTCGTAAACGTAAGAATGATATTATTGATTCAGTTTTAATTGCAGATCTGATTCGCTTCGGTTCCTTTGTTGAAATGACACTCTCTGATGAAAATATTTTTTCTCTTAAACAGCTTTCCCGTTATCGTACTTACCTAGTTGGGACAGCGAGTGACTTTAAACGTAAAATCATTGCCGTATTAGACCAAGTTTTCCCTGAGTATGACTCAGTATTCGGTAAATCAGGTGTTTTTGGTAAAGCATCAAAAGAAATTTTACTTGAATTTAGTTCTCCTGAAACACTCCATGATATCTCTGCGAATACTCTTGCGAAACTACTTAAAGAAGCGAGTCACAATCGTTTAGGGATAGATAAAGCCAATGCCTTAAAAAGTGCTGCGAGTCGATCTTTTGGTATTACTTTTGCTCAAGAGACCTTTACTTTCCAATTACGATCAATGATTGAACAACTTAAATTTCTGGAAGCCCAAATTAAAGATACTGAAACTGAAATCAAAAAAATCATGGTTACTCTGCATTCTGTCATTGAAACGATCCCAGGGATCGGACCAATCAATGGCGCTACTATTCTTGGGGAAATTGGAGACATTAGTAAATTTTCCAATCCTACAAAATTAGTCGCATACGCTGGTCTAGACGCGACTGTTTCTCAGTCTGGTCAATATCAAGCAACACATAACGTTATGAGTAAACGTGGTTCCCCTTATCTTAGAAAAGCCTTATTTTCAGCTGCTTTAATTGCAGTACAACATGATCCTGTTCTTAAAGCCTTCTACGAAAAGAAACGTTCTGAAGGGAAACACCACCTCACAGCTCTTGGAGCAGTTTCCAGAAAGTTATGTTACATCGTTCATGCGATTCTCAAAAAGAACGAACCTTACGAAATACGAATGTAACTCAAAAAAATACCTTTGCTTTCTCTTATTTGTTATGCACTTTTTTGTTATTAAATTTTGGACTAATTCTTTTATTCTTTACTTGACTTCTTATAGTTAGTCTTTCCTTATGAAGGCAATTGATTCGTTTCGATCAAGGTTTGATACCAGTAAAAACTATCTTTTTTGTAGCGAGTGAGTTCTTTTTCATCATGTTCTGTGCGATCTACATAAATAAAGCCATAACGTTTACTAATCCCTTCATGAACGCTGATCAAGTCGATGGCGGACCACGGACTATAACCAATCAAGTCAACGCCAGCTTCGATTGCTTGTAAACATTGATCGATATGTTGTTCCAAATAGTTGATGCGATAATGATCATGAATTTTGCCATCCTCGGTAAGTTCATCTTTTGCCCCTAAACCATTTTCGGTAATAATGATCGGTAAATGATAACGATCGTAAAGTGTTTGAAGTGTTGTTTTCAACCCATCAGGATCGATCGTCCAGTTGAATTCGTTTTTCTTCAAATAAGGATTGGTAAAGCCTTTATAAAAGCCCCATTCCATAATGTCTTCACTTTGCTGATCACTGATCCCGTTTGCCATACCCTCTTTTTCTGTTGGTTTTTCAACTGTAACCGTCGTGTAAAAATTCATTGCAACAAAATCTGGGAAATTATTTTCCATCAACTCTTTATCTTCTGGGGCAAAGTCGATCGTTATGTTATTACGGTTCAGGTAATCTTTAAAGACAGCGTTATAGCGACCAAAACAAGAAAAGTCCAGATAGGCCCAGTTTCGAACGCTATTAAAATAAAGTGCGGCTTGATTGTCCATTGGTTTGCTAGTGGCTGGATAAACTAAGGAAATATTTGGAACAGGCCCGATTTGTCCGCCAACAACTAATTCGTGGCATCGTTTGAATGCATATTTTTCAGCAATCATTAGATGATGAAATTGTTGGTATTTTTCTTGCAGCGGAATTTCTTTTCCTAGAATTTTTTTATCGACTAATAGCATGATGTTTGGCTCATTGATCGTTAACCAATGTTTTACGCGGTCTCCATAAGCATCAAACAAGGTTTCAGCATAAATTTTAAAGGCATCTACTGTACTGCGAACGCTCCAACCACCTTCGTCTTCTAAAGCTTGAGGGAGATCAAAATGATTCAATGTGATATATGGTTGAATATCGTATTTTAGTAATTCATCAATGACATCGCTATAATGTTGTAATCCTTTTTGATTGATGTCTCCTCGTCCATTTGGGAAAATTCGTGTCCAGGCAATCGAGAAACGGAAAACCTTGATGCCCATCTCAGCTAATAAACCAATATCCTCCTTATAATGATGATAATGATCGACAGCGACTGTAAAATCTGCGATATCATGATTATCTCTTTGGCGCGTGTCTTGTACACTCAAGCCTTTGCCGTCAATAGTATAGGCACCTTCTGTTTGATGGGCGGAAATCGATGCGCCCCATAGGAAATTTTCTGGAAATGTATGTGTCATTGGTTTCTCCATTCTGTCTTTTTTATAAAGCGTTTTCTTTGGCTCTAGAATAAGTGATTGTTTGAGTAAATTCAATACAATCAAAAGAACTGTTCATGAAAGAATTTTTATGAACAGTTCAAGAGGAGAGTCTGCGTTCATTTTACCGATTACCTAAGAAAAAGCTAACCTACCCAGTATACCTTTTTTATTCAAATAACACTTTAACGGGGATTTCTTGTGCTTGATAGCTTGTTAAAATGGAAGGTGAAATCGACGTATCTGTATATAACCTATCAAACAAAAACGTTCGATCGATCATGAATGAGCTGACGGTTTCTAAGTTAACGGAAGGAGTATAAACGATTTTTAGTCCTTTGGTATGCTGGATCATGGTCCGATAAACAAAGGATTCGTTCAATGTTTTGGTCGTTACTTCATGTGTGTTAAAGCCTGCTGCTTCAATAATACAAAGATCTGCTGCAACCTTATTAAAGGAATGGGTAGCAAAATCACCAACAAGGGCATTCGTGTTTTTCTCCAATTCACCGCCACTGATTGAAATCAAGGCTTTTTTATCAGAATGATCAATAGAAAAGGCGGTAGCATCATTAGTTAAAATAACGATGTCAAAAAAAGAGAGTGCATAAATTAGTTCAGTAGAAAAAAGGCCTGCACCGATAAAAAGCTGTGCACCATCCACTAAAAAAGGTTTGATTTCCTCGACAAAAATCATAACGGGAAAGGTTATTTTTTCTAGTTGGACTGGTTGTTTCAACTCGTTAGTAGGAATCAATTTCACTCCGCCGTAAAAACGTTCGATCATCTTTTTCTTTTCTAAAAATAGTAAATCCCGCCTAATAGTTACGGCTGAAACATTAAAAAATTTTGCGAGTTCTTTAACAGTCAAACTGTCACTTTCTTTTAATCGTCTAATTAAATTTTCCCTTCTTCTAAAGACATCGCCCTGACTGATTTTCATTTTTTCCTCCCATCTTGGAACGCTATCATTTTTAAATTATCCATAGTATAGACAATTTCCCACCAAAAAGACAGCTTGTTTCAACGAGAATTTGATGCTATATTTTGTTAAAGAAAACACAAAGTAGTAAGGAGGGGCTGTTTATGGTAGAGACCAAGCAATTTCCATTTCATCTGTCGTTGATGAAAGTCAGTTACGCACCACCGCAAATCAGTGAGTATTTAACACTTTTTCTCATGCTTAGTGGCAGTATGATCGTAACGATAGGGGAAAAGGACTATCAGCTAAATACAGATGATGTATTGGTCATTAATCCGCATCAACAGTATCAAGTAAAAAGCTCTGATAAAAATCTATTGTTGTCATTACGCATTTCGAGAACCCCATTGATCGCTCACGTTAAAGAAAATTGGCTACCATACATCGATTGCGCCTCAACAGATGCGAAATCCGCTGATGCAGAAAAATTCCAGCGATTGCGTGAGGCTTTGGTCCATTTAATGGCTGCCTATTTTAAACAAAACGAAGAGGCTGAATTGGAAATTTATCAGCATTTATTTACTGTATTGAAACAATTAGTCAAAGAGTTTAAAAAAGAAGTCGTTACGGTTCCAAAAGTTGCGACCGAATTAGCCGATGATCGAATGAATCAATTATTAGAAGAAATTCAAAAGAATTACGATCAGCCGATTTCATTGGAGTCATTAGCTGAAAAAAGTGGGCTATCTTATTATCATTTGTCTCGTTCGTTTAAAAAGCAGGTGGGGGTCAATTTCACTAAGTATTTAAATCAAATTCGCCTGATGCACGCGGCGGAAAACTTGATTTTGACGTCACAATCAGTGATCAAGGTTGCTTTGAATAGTGGTTTTTCAAATACGAAAAATTTTCACCAAGTATTCAAGAAACAGTATGGGGTAACGCCTGCAAGTTTTCGTAAAAAATTTTCTCTGACGAGCAATCAGATAAAACAGACGGCAGGAAATGCAGATTATCAAGAAATAACTGGAGCAGCAGCGTTACAAGAGCTGGCAAAGTATTTAGTAGAAAAAGATATCGTTGATGAAAATGCTGCGATTGAGCAACGTATGCAGCTAGTGTTACCCTCGGAGCCTCAACCAAATTATAACAGTAGTAAAAAAATCATCAAAATCGGTCCTGCTGGAGAAGGCTTAGCAAATGGTGTACAGCGTGAATTGTGCATTTTACAACAGGATTTGACCTTTGATTTAGTTCAATTTGAAGGTTTTTGCGAAGAAACGAATTTTGAAAATGATATTTTGATGGTATCAGAGTATATTTTAAACAACCAATGGTTCGATTTTTTAGTGAAGATCCAGCTGAAACCGATGATTCAGCTTTATTTACCTGAAGAGTATACTGAAAAAGAAGAGGTTCAGTTATGGTGTGATAAGCAGTTGAAAATCATTCGTCATTTCGTTAATCGCTATGGCCGAGAGGAAGTAAATCAGTGGTACCTTCAATGGTCATTGCCTAAAGTAAGCGGGATCTGGAACCATGGTAGTCGTTGGGGCTATCATTATTTTTATCGTAAATTGAAACAGTTAGTTCCTTGCTGTAAGTTAGGATTGATGTCACTGCGTTCGTTAGATGAAACAGAATACGAGCAATATCAAGCTTTTATTGATGAACAAGGAATCCAGCATTGTCTCCCGGAATTTATTAGTTTCCATGCAGATCCTTATGCAACAGCACTGATCAAAGAGGAACATGCGTTGCATTTTAAAAAGTACCAACAAGCTATTTTAAGTAGAGTAAAGTCGGTCATTACTGCACATCAATCAGAAGCTAATTCCGTTTTTTCAGATTGGGCCCCCGAGTTGTTTTTAACAGATTGGAATACATTAGTAGGCGAAGGCAATACCTTTTCGGGCACGTTTTTCCGTTCAGCGCTGATCTTAGAATCAATTGTTGAATTGTCAAAAGAAGTGACGGGAATTGCTTTTTGGTTGAACATCAAGGTAAAAGAACGACAAACTCATACAAGAGAAGACAGTAGTTTATCTGTTTTTCTTTATGAGGAATTACGGCGTCCATTATTCTTTTCATTGCGTTTTTTGAACCATTTAAAAGGAGAACTGCTTGCTAGCGGAGACGGCTATATTTTGACACGAAATCAAGGGCAGTATCAGCTGTTACTTTACAATTCAAGCTATTTAGATCCGCTTTATTCAGTCGATACATTTCAAGTTCAGTATCAGACAAAAAAAGTCAGGATTCATTTAAGCGAGCTGCCTGTAGGGAATTATTTGATTCGGGAATATGTCTTGGATAAAGATCATGGCGGGATTTATAATGATTGGATCAGAGTTGGCGGTCAAGCGGAGTTAGATCATGAGCTGCAGAAATACTTGGAGCAAAAGATCGTCCCTAAGTTTGAATTGAAAAAAGAGCAGATTGATTCGTTTGGTTATGAGTTGGAAGCAACATTGACGTTGAATGCGTGTCAGTTGTATTTGTTTCAGCCTTTGTACTGATCTAAAGAGTAATATGAAAAATACGAAATAGGCTTCGATTCTCAGCGTTGATTTAATAATCGAATTTTAGAATAGGGCCACTAAGGAGTGATCGGATTGGAAAAAATGGATAAAATTTCAGATTTTTTTGATGATCGACGACAAGCAAAGCATAAACGGATTAGAGAAAAAAATGATAAGCTACGAGCAAAAGGGAAAACGCCTGTTAAAAAAGGCTGGAGAACGATGGTAAATACAGGAACAGGTGGTATTAATCAGGATCCTACTACAAGAGTTTATGATGTTGCCCAACAACAAAAAAATATTTCGGAAGAACATGAAATGAATGAACGTCGCTCAGGTGAGGTTAAAAGGAAATGAATAACTTAAATTAGTACAAGGAAGAGCAAAAAAGACTAGTCTTTTTTTGCTCTTCCTGTTTATTTCTCTCCATATTCAAAATATTAAGACCATATCAAGCAATTAAAGTAATTTTTATTTGTGAATTGTTTAATATAATGAATTCATAGAAAACGTTTTCTTATAATTGAGCTATGGAGGAAAAAAATGGAGACACAAGTTGAAAAAACAGTAGTAAACAAAAGTAGTGCTGGGTTGATTTTTGCCTTAATGGCTGGATATTCGATGATCTACATGGACAAGAGCATGATTTCTACAGCAATTATAACAATGGCAGAAGAATTTTCTTTGGATACAGGTCAAACAGGGTTGATTATGTCGTTCTTTTTCTTGGGCTATTCACTGATGCAAATTCCTGGTGGTTGGTTAGCCGATAAAATCGGAGCAAAAAAAGTATTGATGTTGTCACTAGCAATTATTTCAATTTTCTCATTCGCATTTGGTGCAGTTAGCAGTTTGATGTTATTTATGGTTATCCGCTTTTTTGCGGGATTAGGCCATGGCGGCTATCCGCCGAGTTGTTCAAAATCAATTGCCGATAATTTTCCGCAAGAACGTAGAACCTTTATTCAATCATTGATTCTATCAACATCAGGTATTGGCGGAATTTTAGCTTTTACGTTAGGAGCCAATTTGATTAACATAAATTGGCGTTATGGTTACTTAGCGTTAGGAACATTATTTGCGGTTGCGTTAGTTCTTGTAGGAGTATTTGTTCCTAAACAAGCAACAAGCGAAAAAACGAGTGGCAATAAACCTGCAATCAAATTTAGTCAGGTAATCACAAATCGTAATGTCTTAGTTTTGTTTGTTGCAATGTTATTATTGAACTTTTTACTTTATGGAAATATGTCTTGGTTGCCAAGTTTCTTAGCGAAAAAATTTGCGATAGATATTAAAACAATCAGTTACTTATTAGCTGTGAATGCAATTTTTCAAACCATAGCAACGATGTTTGCAGGAAAACTATTATCTAAACTATTTTTAGGTAAAGAGCGCATTTTTATAATTAGTGCCACTGTTTTAGCAGCTATTCTAGTTGCAGCTTTTGTTGCATCAAATAATTTAGTAGTATCAATGATTTGTTTGATCTCAGTCAGCATGGTTTCCGTTAGTGCTTTTACCGCGATTTTCACATGGCCGCATAAAATCATGGACCCATCGATTATCGGTTCTTCAATCGGAATCATCAACACTGGTGGAACATTAGGTGGATTCTTAGCACCGATGATCTTAGGCCAATTGATCAAAGCCGCTGGTGGTTCATTTACGTTGGCATTCGGTTTTATGGCAGTAGCAAGTCTACTTTGCGGACTTTGTGTATTAGGAGTGAAAAAAGAAGCGTAATGTCAGACAAAAAATTTAAATACAAAAGTGCTTTTGATATCATCGGTCCAATCATGGTCGGTCCCTCCAGCTCTCATACAGCTGGAGCGGTCAGGATCGGTAATATGGCAAGAGAACTTTATAAACATACACCTAAAAAATTAATCGTGACATTTTTCGGTTCATTTGCTGAAACCTATAAAGGACACGGTACAGCGGTTGCAATCGTTGCAGGCGTCTTAGGTTTCGAAACACATGATGAACGTATTCCAGACGCTATTGAAATTGCGGAAAAACAAGGAGTCAGCATAGAATTTCTAGTTAGTGCAAAGGAAACAGAACATGCGAATACAGTCAATTTAGAGTTGATCGATGAACAAGAAAAATTGAATCTAACAGCTATTTCTATCGGTGGCGGTAGTATTCAACTGATTGAGCTCAACCATCACTCCACTTTATTGAATCAAGACCAAGGCAATGGTTTAGTTTTTACCGCAGATCTAAAATCGGCTCTTCCAAGTGTAGAAAATGCATTGGAAAGTCCAGCTTTTATAGAGGTTCAGAAGTTAAATCAAGAAACGGTTTTCTTTGTGGAAACGGTCAGTGACATCAGTCAAAAATTAGTAGCAAAAATCAGAGAAATACCGGGAATAACAGCAGTTTTGCCTACGACCGGCTAAATTAGAGGACGTGAATTTTTTGTTTGAATCAATTGAAGAACTCGTACAACGAGCAAAAGAGAACCAATGTAAAATATCCGAGGTCATGATCGCACAAGAAATAGAAACATCCGGACGCGGTAGAACCGAAATCATGAACCAAATGATGCTAAACTTAGAAACGATGGAAACTGCCGCTGCCAAAGGTGTGCAAGGTGTGCGCTCGCATTCTGGTTTAACTGGGTATGATGCGAAAAAATTACAAGCTTATTTAGATAATAAAAGTGTTCTGACAGATAATACCTTTGTTAAAGCTTTATGTTATGCGGTCGCAACTAATGAAGTCAACGCAGCAATGGGCATGATTTGCGCCACACCAACAGCAGGTTCGGCAGGCGTTGTTCCAGGCGTTTTGTTAGCCTTTAGTGAAAAATTCACCTCAACGCGAGAGGACATGTTGCACTTTTTATTTACAGCGGCGGCTTTTGGATTTGTCACAGCGAATAATGCTATGATTTCAGGTGCAGAAGGCGGTTGTCAGGCCGAAATCGGTTCGGCATCTGGAATGGCAGCAGTGGCATTAGTCGAGATGGTGGGCGGCACACCAGAACAAGCCAGTCACGCCTTTGCGATTGCTTTGAATAACTTGATTGGTTTAGCTTGTGATCCTGTTGCAGGGCTAGTAGAAATTCCTTGTATTAAACGGAACGCAGGAGGAACGTCAAATGCCATCAGTGCAGCAGAAATGGCTTTAGCAGGAATTGAAAGCGAGATCCCAGCAGACGAAGTGGTCGAAACAATGTATCGTGTTGGGCGGAGTATGCCAGCCGATATTCGTGAGACTGGGATCGGCGGATTAGCTGGAACAAAAACTGGAAAACGAATCGCCAAAGAATTATTTGGGATCGATCGATAAATTAAAATATATATGATTTAACTAAATAGCCTATTGAATACAATTAAGAAAGGAAGAACTAAGAATGAATGCAAAACAACAAATTTTAACATTGATCGATGCAAAAAAAGATCAATTTATCGCAGCGGCAGATCAGATTTGGGGAACACCAGAAACGAGATTTGCTACTACAGAATCTGTAAAACCTTTTCTAGAAATTTTAGAAAAAGAGGGCTTTTCAATTGAAAAGGGAGTTGCTAACATGGAATATTCATTTGTTGCAACATACGGCAGTGGCAACCCTGTTATTGGCATCTTAGCTGAATACGATGCGTTAGGTAATTTAAGTCAAGTCGCTGATTTAGGGGAACAAAAAGCAGAAGTCGAAGGCGGTAATGGACATGGCTGTGGCCATAATTTGCTTGGAACGGGTGCATTAGCTGGTGCTATTGGCGTTAAAGATTTGATGGAACAAGAAAAGTTAACGGGGACGATTAAATTATTTGGTTGTCCAGCTGAAGAAAGTGGTTATGGTAAAGCATTCATGGCAAGGGACGGCGTGTTTGATTGTCTTGATGTTGCTCTTTCATGGCACCCAATGGACACAAATATGGCTTGGGGCTTGAGCAGTTTAGCTGTTTATCAAATTTATTATAACTTCAAGGGTATTTCGGCTCATGCAGCAGCAGCTCCTGAACAAGGACGCAGTGCGCTTGATGCAGCAGAATTAATGAATATTGGGGTTCAATTTTTACGCGAACATATCATTGATGAAGGCCGTGTTCACTATGCCTTTATGGATGCTGGCGGAGAATCTGCGAATGTAGTTCAACCGACAGCGAGCTTATATTACTTTATTCGCGCACCAAAACTAGAACAAGCAGAAGAAATCTACAAACGTGTCAACAAAATCGCAGAAGGTGCGGCGTTAATGACTGAAACAGAGCTTGAAATCGTCTTTGACTCTGCCTGTGCTAACTACTTGCCAAACCAAGCGGTTACTACAGCCATGTATGAGAATTTTAAAGAATTCGGCAACTTGAATTTAACAAAAGAAGACCAAGAGTATAGCCAAAGATATTATGACAGCTTAAATGAAGCGACAAAAGCAAATTTAATAACTAGAGCAAGACAAAGCAATCCAACTGCTAGTGAAGAAGAAATAGAACGACTTGGAACAATGCCAGTCTTAGACCAAATCAGCCCCTTGGTTTTCTCAGAAGCAACGTCTGGTTCAACGGATGTGGGTGACGTTAGCTGGGTTTGCCCAACTGCTCAAGTGTTGGTTGGCTGTGAACCTCAAGGAACGCCGCCGCATTCATGGCAATGGGTAGCAAACGGGAAATCATCTGTGGCACACAAAGGATTACTAGCGGCAGGTAAAACAATTGCAACAACAGCTTATGATTTATTGATCAATCCTGAATTAGTTGCACAAGCGAAAGCAGAACACCAAGCTACAGTTGGTGGGAAGAAATATCAATCGGCAATTCCAGCAGAGGTAATGCCTAAATAATGATGTACGACTGGTTTAAGTAAAAGCTTGGACCAGTTTTTTATTGCAAAACAGTTGTTGCTCTTAAAATTAAAATTTGATAAGATGAAAGTGTATCAATTATAATGAAAATAGAGGGAGTATCAATGAAAATAGTAAAAGGCTTGATGTTGGGAATCTTGTTTAATTCAGTATGTTTGTCATTTTCATCAACTTCATTTGCTACAGAGAATAGCTCTGAAGCTGAAGTAGAAGTGACTAAAACATCTGAAATAAAAACAAAAGTCACTGAAGGAAAAAAGGAAATAGATATTACACCAAAATTTAAAACTAAAGAGATTAAAACAGATATCGGCGGGAAAGGTACCGTAGAAGTTGAACAAATCGAAGGAATGAAAGAGCTAAAAGGTACGTTCAAAACGACTGTTGCAGATCAAAGTATCCTCTCAATCAATGAACGGGGTCAATGGCAAGGGATGAAGTCGGGCAAAACCATAGTAACATTGGATTTTGAATGGGATAAAGAATCACTGCAAAAAATCCAAGAAAAATATCCTGATCGACAATTAGTTAAAAAAGACATCGCTCAGGATGTTCCTGTTGAAGTGACAGCGGCAACAGAAAAGAGTGTCGACATCACTCCTAACTTCAATGTTGGAACAATCAACGCAAAAATAGGTGAAACTGGGCAATTTAAAGTGGCTCCAATGGGTGGAGTAGCAAATCCAAAAGGAACCTATCTAGCCTATATTCCAGATAATTCTAAAGGAATAATATCAGTAGATGTAGATGGAAAATGGACAGCTTTAAAAACTGGAACGGTGGAATTTGTGTTAGATTTCCAACTTTCAGATGAATCGCGTAAAGAGATTCAAGACAAAAATCCAGGTAGCACGTTGACATCAAGAGATATTGCCACTCAAGTTAAGGTAGAAGTGAAGCCAGCAGGAACATTAAATATCACGCCAAGGATCGATATCACCTCTATCGATGGAAAAATCGGTGATACTGGACAAATCAAAGTAAAACCGATTGAAGGAATTAACGATGCTGCAGGTTCATTTGCTCCGATTATCAAGGACCCTTCGATCATTGAAATTGATTCAGCAGGTAACTGGAAAGCCTTAAAAACGGGTACTACCTCATTTATGTATACGTATAACTGGTCTGATGAAACAATGAAAAAGCTGGCTGAAAAATATCCAGGGTACGAGTTTTACGTAGAAGAAGGGGCGCAAGTGGTTGAGGTCAAAATCACTGAAAATACTACAGGTTCGACGAAGCCTGTCGGAACAACAAAACCAACTGGGAAACAATTACCTGCAACAAATGATCCAAGCACGAACGGGACTTGGATTACAGGACTGTTACTTATTTCTTTAACAGCAATAGGATGGTATAAAAAAGAATCATTTAAATAGAGAAAAATTACGGCTGAACACACCAAAAGTAAAAGGGTGTTCAGCTTTTTTGTGTAGTTTTTTAATTAGAATTTTTTTCACAGAAATATTTAACTTAACAAAACTTAAAAAATAGAATTTAAAACTTAATAATATGCAAACGATGATTTATTTGTTATACTCAAAATAAATCAGGAGGGAACGTATGAATCAAAAAGAACGAATCGCAAAAATTTTAGAGTTACTCCAAGAGAAGGAAAAGCTAGATGCAACCGAGTTAGCCGACTATTTCCAAATATCTAAAGACAGCATCCGTCGCGACATCTTGTTGATCGTCAATGACGGTTTAGCTGAAAGATATCGCGGAGGAATTGCTCTACCAATCATCAAGACAAAGATTGAAGATTATTCCAAACGTTTAGTTTTAAACAGCCAAGAAAAAATTCGAATTGCTCATAAAGCAGTCAAAGAAATTTCAGCGAATCAAACGATTTGGCTAGATGTTTCAACAACTGTTCAGTTTATCGCAAAAGAACTCACGCAAGAAAATGTCTTGATTGTCACTAATTCGATCGATAATGCCATATCAGCGACAGAAGTCAATAATAAGCAGGAAGTCTATTTGCTAGGAGGGTACTTCAATTCTAACTCTCACTTATTACATGGTGCAGCAGTGATTGCTCAACTAGCTAATTTTTATTTTGATATCGCATTTATTGGTGCGTCAGGAATTAGTGATACAGGTTTGTTTTACTCTGAATTAGAAGACATTGAATTAAAACACACCATTATCAAAAATGCGAAAAGAACGTGTGTAGTGCTCGATAGCTCTAAAGCTCGAAATACGACCAATTTTAAACTAGATTTTGCCAAAATCGATCTATTGATCACAGATAAGCCGCTATCAGACACAATCACCAAACAATTGCGAAAAAACGAAGTCAAAATTATTCTTGTTGAAGGTGGAAAAAAATGAAAACACTTATTCAAAACGTAATGATAAGTCAAGAAGATGGCCTAGAATTAGTCGATATCTTGATAGAAAACGAAAGTATTTTAAAGGTAGAAGCATCAGAAACTAACGCTTTTTCTAATGAGGACATGGATCATCGAATCGATGGTCAAAGCCAACTGTTGATACCTGGAATGATCGATGTCCACATTCACGGAGCCAATAACTTTGATATGATGGATGGTACGACAAAAAGTATTCAAGAAGTGTCTAAAAAATGTTTAGAGACTGGCTGTACAGGATTTTTAGTAACATCGGTCACTTCTTCGTTAGAAGCATTATTGACGATGATCGACAGAACCAAAGAAGTGGTTGGACATGAAATTGGAGCAAAGATTGTAGGTATCCATTTAGAAGGACCTTATCTAAATGTTAAACGAAAGGGCATGCAAGATCCAAATTATCTTAGAAACCCAGATTTAAAAGAAATGGACATGATTTTTGAACGAGCAGGTGATTTGATCAAAATGGTTACCGTAGCACCAGAATTACCAGGCTGCTTGGAATTGATCACCTATTTAAAACAAAAAAACGTAGTCGTGGCAATTGCACATTCTGATGCAACTTATGAAGAGGCACAAGCGGCTTTTCAACAAGGCGCTTCGCATATTACTCACTGTTTCAACGCAATGCCGCCGATTCATCATCGAGCACCAGGTTTGGTTACTGCAGCTCTTGAAAATGATACGGTCAGTGTTCAGGCGATTGTTGATGGAATTCATTTACATCCGGGAATCGTCCGCCTATTGCACAAAATAAAAGGAGCGGATGGGGTGGTTTTGATCACAGATGCATTACAAGCTATGGGTGTGGGAGATGGCGCTTATGAATTTGGCGGACATCATGTCACTGTTGAAAATGGTGTTGCCCGCTTAAATGATGGCACATTGGCGTCTAGCACAGTCACGATGAACGAAGCCCTTAGACTGAGCGTGGAGATGGGAATTCCGCTAGAGGATGCAATCAAAATGGGCTCAACTACTCCAGCTACTATTTTAGGAGAAAAGAAATTAGGCAAGATTGCTGTGGGATATGACGCTGACTTGATTCTTTTGGATAAGGAATTTTGTGTGGTAGAGAAAATCGTAAAAGGACAATTGAACTAAAAAAACTGGCAGGATCAAAAATATTCTGCCAGTTTTTTATTTGTGAGTTACCCGATAAAACAGTGACTTGCTACTATTTTATCGGGTAGCAAACCTCAGTAATATATAATTCTTCTCTTTCTTCTGTTGCAGGACTAGAATGATAAATATTAAACATATTTCCAGCAAGTATATAATTATTCAATCCAAGCCATTCAACCATATCTGCATGAACTTTTGGCATAGTCGAATAAGCGCCAGTTGTAACGATAGATGCGGTAGATCCTGGGGAGAATATTTTTGCTTCTGGATAAAATGGACTGAGTTTTTCAGGGATACTGATCATTACTTCGATATCGATAATTTCAGTGTTACCACTATGGAAAACAGCAATAGATTGACCAAATTTCACGATGTCTTGGGCTCTTACTTTAGAAAATAATTTCTGCCAAAGTTGTTTTTCATCATAATAAGAATCCACTTTTTGACGATAGGAAAGGACCAAATGATCATTCATCGTTTTTATTTCTATGGGATAATTTATTTCGTCGAAGTTTGAAGTGGTATTTTTTTCTTCTAAACGATCTAAAAAGGCCAGTTGCAATTTTTTTTCAGCCAATTCAGTTTCTAGTAAATTTCGATGTTTTGCTAAATAGTTTTCTTGATCGATACTATGATCTAAAAGGGCTTTGATCTCTTTTAACGGAATCCCAACGTTTTTTAGTGAAAGAAGTTGGTTTGCTTGATTGATTTGTTCAGGAGTGTAATAGCGATAGCCATTTTCTTTTTGAATGTTCTCAGGTTTTAATAAATTTAACTTGTCATAGTGCCGTAGCATACGCGGGCTGATCGTTGTCAGTTTGGAAAATTCGCTGATTTTAAACATTCTTTTACTCCTTAAAATAGATAGTCATTTTTTATTAGTATACTTGACTTTGACATTATGACAAGGTTTAAAATAGAAATAAATAGCAACACGAAAGGAGTCTACTTATGCGTACATACGAAAATAAACAGGAATTGATCGATGAAATAAAAAAGAGATATGAGAAGTATGATGAAGAGTTTGAACAAGTACCAGAAGCGTTAAAGAATGAACGGATCGAAGAGGTAGATAAAACGCCTTCTGAAAATTTGTCTTATCAGCTTGGTTGGGTGAACTTGATTCTTCAGTGGGAGCAAGACGAGCAGGCAGGAAAAATAGTACAAACTCCTGCGCCAGGATATAAATGGAATAATTTAGGCGGCTTATATCAGTCATTTTATAAAAAATACGGTGAATACAGTATCGCGGAGCAAAGGAAAATGTTGAGAGAGGCTGTCAATCAGGTATGTATATGGCTGGAAACATTGTCTGATGAGGAGTTGTTTGAAGCAGGTCAGAGAAACTATGCTACAACTAAAGCGATGTGGCCCTTATATAAATGGGTACATATCAACACTGTAGCGCCATTTACCAATTTCCGAACTAAAATCCGTAAATGGAAGAAACTTGTGTTAACGTCATGAAGAGATAAAAAGAAGAAGTAGCGGTTAAGATTATCGCTACCTCTTCTTTTGGTTTTATTGGTTGATTAGTTGCTCAATATTTAATTCAGTCAATGAAGCAACCTGTAAATCTGCTCCTGCTAAGACTTCTGTTGCAGAAATACCTACAGCATACATTCCTGCTGCTTTGATTCCTTCGATTCCGGCTTGTGCATCCTCGAAACCTACTGCATCTTTTGGCGCAACGTCGATACTTTCCGCCGCCTTTACGAAAATTTCTGGGTCAGGTTTCCCTTTTTTCAGAGTTTCTGGATCAACGATGTGTCCGAAGAAATCAAGAACACCTAATTTCTTTAAAATCATCGGTGCATTTTTCGAAGCTGAAGCAATCGAGCAAGGGATATTACGTTTTTTTGCTTGGACTAAAAAGTCGTGAACACCAGGTAGCAAGTCAGCTTCAGAAAGATCAGCTAAGAGTTTAACATATTCATCATTCTTCTTTTTGGCTAACGCTTCTTTTTCTGCTGTAGTAAAATCATTTTCTCTGTGTCCATAAGCTAAAATTTTATCCAAGGAATCCATACGGCTGATCCCTTTTAATGTTTCATTGAATGTTTCATCAATTGTTATCCCTAAATTGGTTGCTAAATCTTTCCAAGCAATATAATGGAATTTGGCCGTATCAGTAATCACGCCATCTAAATCAAAAACAAAACCTTTTTTCATGTGTATTCTCCTGTCTGATATTTAATAGTTGATCGTTGTGACGTCATGGGCAAGCAATTGGTAAGGGTGATTTTGGACAATTACCGTTGTATCTTGTGATGGACAAACTTGAACAAAATCTTTTGAAACAATCAAATCATAGTGAATCCCTTTATGATCAATATTAAAGATCATCTCAGTCCAATTTTGCGGTAAATTAGGTTGAATCGTTAGATGGTTCTTTTTGATATCAATTCCAGCGTAAGTTGTCAAAGTAACATAAATAGTTGCAGCCATCACACCTGTGTGGATTCCTTCCGCCGTCGTTCCGCCTTGAATATCCTGATAATCAGAGTATAAAGCTTCTTGGTATAACTTCCAAGACAAATCATGAAAGGCTACTTCTTCCGCTAATTGCGCATGAACGATTCTTGATAAAGTTGAACCATGTGATGTTCTGTTTAAGTAGTATAAAAGATTTTTTTCAAGATAATCTTCAGGTAAATCGTAGCCAAGTTCTGCTAAGATTTCATCAATTTTTTCTTTATTTAAATTGTAGAATAACATCAAGGTATCGGCTTGTTTTGACACTTTATAATCATCAGGTGACTGACCTTCTGCTTTCAAAATACGATCCATCCGATAAATATTACCGTATTTCTCTTTGGCTTTTTCCCAATCGATTTCTTTTAAATCAAAATAGCCTTCATATTGAGCGATGATTCCGTCTTCATTGACTTCGATCGATAAACGTTTACGAATGTCTTCCATTTTTTTCAGATGCTCTTGCGTGATGCCTGTTTTATTAAATAATTCTGTTTGTTCTTGCGTATCTAATAGTGAAAGGATATTTTCTAACTCTTCAAATAACCAGACTACCATTAAGTTTGTGTAGGCGTTGTTTTTTAAGCCGCTTTCGGTACTGTCAGGGTAAGCTTCATGAAATTCATCAGGTCCCATGACTTTATCGATATAATAGCGATTGGTCGTTTCATCAAAAGTCGCAGCACTGCGCCAGAAATTAGCGATTTCTAGTAGCATTTCAGCGCCATATTCTTTGATGAACTGATCATCTCCCGAGTTGTTCCAATACATCCAGACATTGTACGCAATCGCTAATGAAACATGACGTTGAAGGATACTGTGGTCTTCACCCCATTGCCCATTCAACGGATTCAAGTGAAGCTTTTGTGTATCTTCACTACCATCAAGGCCTGATTGCCAAGGATACATTGCACCAGCGTAGTTGCTTTCACGAGCATTTTCCTTTGCTTTACCTAAGCGATTATAACGATACATCAACAGCTGTTTCGCGGTTTCAGGGAAATGCAGAATATAAAATGGCAGGATAAAAATCTCATCCCAGAAAATATGACCACGATAGGCTTCACCATGCAAACCGCGAGCAGTGACAGAAACGTCTAGATCATTATTATTAAATGGGGAAGCAGAAACTAATAAGTGATACGTATGGATTCTTAATAATTTTTGGGACATCAGATCGCCTGTAACGCGAATATCTGATTTTTTCCATAAGGTTTCCCAAGCATGTTTGCTCTCAGTAAATTCTGAATCAAAAGAAGTTGCTGGAAGTAAAGGTGCTTCCCAATTTTCTTTGGCTATAGATGCTTTAACTTGAACCTGCTTTTCGAAAGTATACGTGGTATTTTTCTCCGCATAAAAAGTAATTTCTTGTTCAATGATTTCTTGACCAATAGAGTTTTTGACAGTATCAGCGTCAAAAAAATCACCCGTAATCGTTGCTACTTGTTGGACATTTATTCTCGATTGATTGGTTTGGACCTCAATCATTGCTTTGTTTTTTTCTGCAAGCAATTGGGTTATATGGAAATGCTTAGCAGTTAGATTACGGTATCGTTCAACATTGAAATTGTAGACTGCGCCATCAGTTGTTGTTTTGACGGTAATATCCTTAGAAAAATTCAATGGCTTGATCAAGTATTGAATACTGTAATTATTCTTTTTAGCCATATTGACTATTTTTTTAGCTGTTATTTTTAATTGATGCTGGTGGCTATCTTCAATAATCATATGAGAAGAAAATAAGCCAGTTTTTAAGTTTAGATTTCTGTGCAAATAATGCAACGTGGCTTTTTCAAGAGTCAACCAGTCATCTGCTCCGTCTACTTTGATACTGATATATTGGTTATTTGGTGTATTGACAAAATCTTCATTTTCAACGATTTGACCAGCGACTTCTGATTTTTCTTCATTATAAAGTCCCGCAATGTAAGTTGCAGGATAGTGTTCTTTTGAAAGTGTCATTTCTGGCACAGTACCACGCAAGCCCATAAAGCCATTACCAATCGTTAATAGTGATTCAACTGAATACTCTTCTTTGCCTGGAGCATAGCCAAAATAATCTAAATTCCAGGTTAAATACTCTGATTTTTCTTTAAATGCTGTAGCTAAATCTGTAGCCGCTTCTAGTTCAGAAACGGTAAGAATTGGTAAATTCAATAATTCTGAAAAATGCTTGATCAGATTTTCTATGCTTGCATTTAAAGCTGTTACGTTTGTATTTTCGCTATAAAATTCAGGGACTATCTCACTAAAAACAGCGCCTGTAGCGGTTGGGAATAGTTCTTTGATCTGTGCGGCTAAAATTTCTGCTGTTTTAGGAAATTCAAAATCAGAAAAAGGAAACGTGTGCTCTGAGATTAAGGTGTTCTGTGCTTTTTCTTGGATATGTAAGCTATTTTGTGTAAGTGTAAGTAAAAGAAAGTTCATTATAAAGGGCTCCTGACTAAGATTTATTTAAACTTGTATAGACATGTTGATGTTTTCGTTCTCATTATAGTATGAAACGCTTGTAAATACAAGTCGGATAATCTAAAAGAATTGTTTCAGATTGAAAGCTTACTTTTTGGGAATGCTATTTTTTTAAGGAAGAATGTGCTATCATTTTCTTTGAGTATCCTAGGGTGGAGGGATGGACATGAATAAATTTCATGATATATTTTTAGAGCTTGAAAAAGGGATTTTAGATGGAGATTATCAGCCGGGAACATTGCTGCCAAGTGAGAATCAATTAGTTGAACAGTATTCCGTTTCAAGAGAAACGATTCGTAAAGCGTTGAATTTGCTGATCAATGCTGGGTATATCCAAAAGCAGCAGGGGAAAGGATCGATCGTCTTAAACGTAAGGAAATTCGATTTGCCGATTTCTGGTGTTATCAGTTATAGAGAGCTACAAAGTGCCCAACAAATACATAGTGTCACTAGAGTTGTGGAATTAAAAGAAGAGACTGTTAGTGAATCTTTGGCTCGTTTGACGGGATGGAAAAAAGATGCTGAGGTTTGGCGTTTAGTTCGACAAAGGGAGATTGACGGAGAAGTGGTGATCGTGGATATCGATTATTTACTTAAAGAAATCGTTAAGGAGTTGCCTGAAGAACGTGCGGCAGATTCTATCTATGATTATTTTGAAAATGATTTAGGACTAGCAATCAGCTACGCTCAAAAAGAAATTACAGTGGAAGCAGTAACGGAAGATGACCGCAAATTAATGGATATTCAAGAAGATACTCATGTGGTCGTTGTCCGTAGTGTAGTGAGTTTAGAAGACACACGTTGTTTTGAATACACAGAATCTAGGCATAGATTAGATAAATTCAAATTCGTCGATTTTGCCAGACGAAGAAAAGCCTAAAGAAATGTTGATTACTTTTAGGAGAGGAAAAAAATTGTGCATATAGGAACCATTTATTTTATTGTCATTATTTTAGCGAATACAGTTGGTGCAATTTCAGGTATGGGTGGTGGTGTGATCATCAAACCCGTACTAGATACGCTGGACTTCCATCCAGTAGCAGCAATTTCATTTTATTCTAGCGTAGCAGTGTTCACTATGTCGATCGTTTCTACGCTTAGGCAGATGAAAAATGGATTAAGGCTGCAAATTCCAATTGCGGTATTAGTATCTTTAGGTTCTATAATAGGTGGGATTTCTGGAAATTCGTTGTTCGAATCCTTGTTGCGATTATTTTCTGATGAAAAATATGTTCAATTGATCCAAATCATTCTGACAATCATAACGTTGCTATTTGCTTATTTCTATACAAAAGTTGGCAATGAGCGCTCATTTGATTTATCTCATCCTATCTGGTATGTGATTGTCGGCTTATTTTTAGGATTTATTTCTACTTTATTAGGAATTGGCGGTGGACCGATCAATGTAGCATTATTGATGTTGTGCTTTGGAATTCCAATCAAAGAAGCAACGGTTTATTCGATTATTACGATTTTCTTTTCGCAGGTAGCAAAATTATTTACGATTGCACAAACAACGGGTTTTGGGCGGTTCGATCTCTCTATCTTATTATACGTGATCCCAGCTGCTGTTTTGGGTGGTTTTGTGGGAGCGTTGATCAGTGGGAAAATTTCCTCTAAACGAGTGACTCAAGTGTTTCAACTTGTCATTATTTTGGTATTGCTATTAAATTTATGGAATGGTGTACAGTTGTTTATTTGATTATTAAAAACGATTATTTTACACTATTTGACGTATTGAGGAGGTCAATGAAATGGAGTATCATGTAAAAGAATTTACAAAATTGACGACTAAAGAATTTTTAGAAATCGTAAAGCTTAGAATCGCTGTATTTGTGGTTGAACAAAACTGTCCTTATCAAGAGGTGGATGACGCTGACGAGTTTGCTTGGCATACTTGGCTGCAAGAAGGATCAGATATTGTAGGCTATACCCGAATCATTGATCAAGGTGATACGGTAACATTTGGTAGAGTAATAGTGAATCCTGAGTATCGTGGGAAAAAATTAGGAAACAGACTTTTAGAAGAAACGTTGAAAGTAGTCGAAGAGAAATATCCAAATCGTCCCATTATTATTGGTGCGCAAGCGCATCTAATAAATTTTTATGGAACTTTTGGGTTTGAAGCTATTTCTGATGTGTATTTGGAAGATGATATTCCTCATATCCATATGAGGAGAAACTAAATAAAAAAATTGGCACGCATGAAAAATGTGTGTCAATTTTTTTATTAGTACTAGAAATTAAAATTGAGGATTATTAAAACCAATTACATAATATAAAAATAAATATCCTAACCACAATACACCTAATGCAAATACAATTCGAGCTAACAAATTTGACTTTAATTTCAATTGCCAGCCACCAACTATGAGCGCGATACCTAGTGCGCAATTGAAAATAAGTGTTCCTAACCGTGGATAGCTATCTTTCAAAATGATTTCCCCGACAAACCCCAGAATAAGTATGTAGACAAGAGATTCAGATGTAATCCAACTTTTTTTCATACTATTTTTCCTCCTTGATGTATGGTATCAATTTAGTATACATCAATCTTTGTTGGAATGTTCGGACTATTTTAATACAAACAAAAGCTTTCCCAATAAATGCAGATGCATTTGTTGGGAAAGCTAATTCACAAAATTGAGTTAGTGTTAATCGTTGAGAGCTACTTTTTAATCTCTTCAGCATTATCTTTCAAAATATTCGTTGTTTTCGCGGCATTTTGAGCTGCCAACAAATCACGGATCTGTTCTAATAGATCATCCGTTGTAGGACCAGTAACTTCTTCTTCCTCTGGTTGTGGTGTTTTCTTCATCTTATTAACAGCTTTTACGATTAGGAATAACACAAAGGCAGTAATTAAAAATGTAATAAGGGCACTAATCACATCACCAATGTTGAAAGCTACACCTTTGACGTTAAAAACAAGGGCGCCTAGCGCATCATCTGCACTTTTTTCTCCAGTAGTAAATACGAATATCAAACTAATTAACGGCGTGATCAATCCGTTAACGATTTGTGTAACAATTGCAGTGAAAGCTGAACCAATAACGACCCCAACAGCTAAATCAAGGACATTTCCACGCATAATAAATTCTTTAAATTCTTTGATCATAAGTTTAACCTCCCTTTCTCAAATCCAGTATACAGAAAAAATGAAAAAAACTGAAATGAAAGACTCTTACATCAAGGAAAGACAGTTGAGCTGTGCTATAATTAATTGGATGTAGAAAATCTTAAAAAAACATTTAAAAACGGCCAGATGATTGTATTTCAGACTGGGCTTTATTATGATGAAAACAAAGAGGAGCTGACAAGATGCCGATCAGATTAGCAAAAGGGGTCAACTTACATGTTGTTCCAACAGAAAAATATAAAACAGTGCGTATTTTAGTTCGTTTTAATACGCGTTTGAATAAAGAAACGATTACGAAACGGACTCTTCTATCTAGCTTGATGGAAACCAATAGTTTGAATTATCCAGACCAAGTAAAATTAAGTGAAAAATTAGCAGAGTTATACGGTGCTAGTTTTGGGATCAATGTGAACAAGAAAGGTAACTTGCATTGGTTGAATCTTTCCATGAACTTAGTTAATGATAAATACTTGGAAAATAGCCATGTCTTAGCGGATGCGGTTGATTTTGTGAAAGAAATTTTATTTTATCCAAACGTCATTGATGGACAGTTTGAAACAGAGACTTTCCAACGCGAAAAAGAGAATTTAAAAGCTTATTATGAAAGTATTTCAGAAGACAAACAAGTCTATTCTTCTTTGGCTTTACAAAATTTATATTTCAGCCGATCTGAAGACCAAAAAATTCCGAGTTTCGGCACTATCGCTGATTTAGAAAAAGAAACCGCTGAAAGTATTGCGGCATATCATCAACAAATGATCCGAGAGGACCAAGTGGATATTTTTGTCCTTGGAGATGTGGATGAAGCTGAAGTAACAACACTATTTAGTAAATTACCATTTGAAGATCGCGCATCTGGAATTGCAGATATTTTTTATGCACAACCGTCTAGAAATGTGATCGAAGAACGTTCTGAACAAGAAATATTGGCACAATCAAAATTAAATTTAGGCTATCATACGGATGTCTATTATGGTGACGAAAACTATTTTGCGCTACAAATTTTCAATGGTGTATTTGGCGGATTTCCACATTCTAAATTATTCATGAATGTACGTGAAAAAGAAAATTTAGCTTATTATGCATCTAGCAGTATCGATACATTCCGTGGGTTTTTAAGTGTTCAGACAGGGATCGACGGCAAGAATCGTAATCAAGTTTTACGCTTGATTTCAGTAGAATTAGATAATATCCGTCAAGGTAATGTGACAGACTTAGAAATCGAACAAACCAAAGCAATGTTGAAAAATCAATATTTACTTTCTTTAGACAATGCAGGTGCAGTTTTAGAAAATGAATATTTGAATGATTTGATTCCTCACCTTCGTTTAAAAGATGACGAGTGGATCCGCCGAATGGAAGCTGTCACATTAGCTGATGTTCAGCGTGTTGCAAAATTAGTGCAACTACAAGCCATTTTCTTTTTGGAAGGAGAAAAAGTCGATGAATAAAAAAGAATATCCTCAAATCAACGAAGTTCTCTATACAGAAGTCCTTGAAAATGGATTAACTGTTTATTTACTACCTAAAAAAGAGTACAACAAAACGTATGGCTTGTTTACGACAAATTATGGTTCGATCGATAATGAATTTGTGCCGATCGGCAAAAAAGACTTTGTAAAAGTACCAGATGGGATTGCTCATTTTCTAGAACATAAAATGTTTGAAAAAGAAGATGGCGATGTGTTCCAACAATTTGGTCGTCAAGGGGCTTCTGCCAATGCATTTACAAGTTTCACAAAAACAAGCTACCTGTTTTCAACAACGGATCAAGTAGAGAAAAACTTAGAAACCTTAATCGATTTTGTTCAGGAGCCTTACTTTACAAAAGAAACAGTCGATAAAGAAAAAGGAATCATTGGACAAGAAATCCAAATGTATTTGGATGATTCTAACTGGCGCTTATTTTTCGGCACATTAGGTAATCTTTATCCAAAACACCCTCTGCATATTGATATTGCAGGAACCGTGGAAAGTATTGGCGAAATCACAGCAGATGACTTATATACTTGTTACAATACATTTTATCACCCAAGTAACATGACATTATTTGTTGTTGGAAAAATGGATCCAGAAGAAATGATGGCCTTTATCCGCAAAAACCAGTCAGCAAAAACATTTGCTAAAGCTGAACCGATCAAACGTCATTTTCCAACAGAAACAGCAACAGACATCATTAAAGAAAGTTCTCTTTCCATGGCTATCAGCCGTTCAAAAGTTATTGTTGGCTTAAAAGGGTTAGATGAAGTTCCAACGGATGGCAAAGAGTTGCTTAAATACAAAACCACAGCGAATTTACTGTTCCAATTGTTATTTGGCAATACATCGCAAAATTATTTGAATTTGTATAACAAAGGTTTACTAGATGATAGTTTTGGCTATGAATTTAATTTAGACCGTAGCTTCCACTTTGCTGATTTTGGAGGAGACAGTGACCATCCGGAACAATTAGCTGAACGAATTGAAGAGATCCTTCTGTCTGTCGACAAAAGTTCTGAAGTAACAGATGAGAACTTATCATTGTTGAAGAAGAAAATGATTGGGAAATATTTCCAATCGTTAAACTCACTAGAATATATCGCAAACCAATTTTCACAATCACTTTATGGTGAAACGACGTTGTTTGATACACCCGAAGTGATTGAAAGTATTCAATTAGCTGACGTGAAAGCAGTAGCACAAGCATTTATCAACAAAGATGGATTGAGCCGCTTTTACATGTATCCTAAAAAATAATAAGTGTTTATTAGAAACGGCTAGTGCGGTAATAATGTATTTTTTTGACACTGATGATTTTTCTTATGAGTGAGAAAAATCATCAGATGTTAAAGTTGAAATGCAAGTATTTGAAGTGACAGGTATACGAAATAAAAAAAGTCCGATATTTAGACAAAAACTTTCAAAAATGTTATCCTCATCAGTATTTTTTTATGTTATCCTTAGAAGAGTTGGATGAATAGATGCTTCCGACTATTTTATTCAGTAATTATAGTGAATTGTGCTATTTTTACTCTAACGTTTTACATAAGACAATCACAAACTTACAAAAAAGCAGTTAGATAGGGAGCTATTCAGAAGTACCGTATCTTATTTAACAATAAACTGCAGATTAAAAATCGCCTGATCGATTTAGGTGAAACTGATAAATTAGAAAGACTGGAGAAGATGGACGAGTGGCCAGCGTAAATATAGGAAAAAAATTAAGAGATGCACGACTGCAGCAGAATATGTCATTAGACGAACTGCAGCAAATTACTAAAACACAAAAGCGCTATTTAATAGCAATCGAAGAAAATGATTTTGATTCTATGCCGGGGACTTTTTACGTACGTGCATTTATTCGTCAGTACGCAAGCGCGGTCGGGTTAGACGGCAATGAATTAGTCGAGATTTACGATGGAATAGATGAACCAGAAGACATAGAGACAACGATCCAATATGAAACATTAGATGAGTCACGTACACAATTGTATGATGAAAACAGCCAAACCAAACGCTTTATGCGTAGTTTACCTGCAGTTATTTTTTCGTTGATCGGATTAGCAATTGCAATCGTTGTTTTTTACATTACATGGCAAGATCGGCAGGCGGCACCAATGATCCAACCGCCAGCTTCTGAAATCATCAGAGATTCTTCTTCCCAAGCAAGTTCTGAATCGAGTCAAGCCCCTACCTCAAGTAGTACAGAGGCATCAAGTTCAAGCTCTTCTTCGGAGCCAAAGGCACCAACAGAAGTGAAATTTGAAAATGAATCTGGTGTAACAGTTAATATGAGTGCAGTTAATGTGGCAAATCCAGGGAAACTTGAATTTAGCGCTGTGACCGGACCTTGTTGGGTCGGTGTTTATATCGCTACAGCGGCTAACAACGATAATGGCTACTTTTACCAAGAAACCATTCAACCTGGGCAGCCAAAATCTGTTGAGATTCCAGCTGGAACGGCGCAAGTGGTTATTAGTTTAGGTGCTTCAGAGTATATGGAATTCAAATTAGACGGTCAAAAAGCTGATTTCAATCCGAATAATGCTGGAATTGGGCCGAGAAATATTAATTTGACATTAGCGTATGCACAAACTGAACAATCAGAGCAGTCTCAACCACAATAAAGAAAATAAATGATTTTATTTGTTCATAGGTGATGAGCGAGAAAAATTTACGATAGATGACAAGCTGTTGTAAGTATTTTTCTCGCTCATTTATTGAGATCGTGACCAAATATACCTAACAAGGTTTTCTTTAAAATAAAAATGTGTCTTTTTTCGTGACACCTTCTACAAGATAACGTAAAATAAGGAAGAGAAGAGAGGGGCAACAGGCATTGAACTTACCAAATAAATTAACAGTTATTAGAATATTTATGATTCCAATTTTTATTGCTGTCGTTAGCATACCAATGGATTGGGGTACGATTACAATAGCGGGAACATCTTTAGCAATTACTCAGTTAGTTGGGGCGATTATTTTTGCAGTCGCAAGTATTACCGATTGGTTAGATGGAAAGATTGCTCGAGCACGAGGCTTAGTTACCAACTTTGGCAAGTTTGCCGATCCATTAGCAGATAAGATGCTTGTGATGACGGCTTTTATCGTTTTAGTGGGGCAACAAAAAGCACCAACTTGGGTAGTAGCGATCATTGTTTGTAGAGAGTTAGCGGTTACTGGATTACGGTTGCTATTAGTTGAAGGCGGCGAAGTGATGGCTGCTGCTTGGCCTGGTAAAGTAAAAACAGCAACACAGATGGTTGCGATTATATTATTATTTATCAATAATATCCCATTTGCAGCAATTGGGTTTCCATTAGATCAAATTATGTTGTACGTTTGTCTGCTATTTACAATTTATTCTGGAGTCGATTATTTTGTGAAAAATGCAAACGTCTTTAAAGGATCAATGTAACGAGTATTAAAAAATTACTAGTAAAAATCTAACTTTTCTACTTGATTTCGAGTAAAAAGGTTAGATTTTTTTATTTTCTAAAGTTATTTTTTTACAAAAATAAAGCTGAAAAACCTTGTTGAATCAGTCTTTATCATTTTTTTCGGTACTTATAAAAATTTCTGATACTACTATTTATAAAATAATAGTTTACTTTTTTTGAAACAGTGGGTATAATTTGTGTATCGAAACTATTATCATATGAACAGTAGTGTTCGAATAAAAAATTTGGAGGAATTTAGAATGAACAAATTTGTAAAAGGTGCAGTAGTTGCTGGTTTAGCTTTATCAATCGGAGGAACAGGGTTTATTGCAACCGCTACTCAAGCGCATGCAAACTCAGCTCAACTTGTAGATAACACTGCAAAAATCAATGCATTGATCCAAGAAAAACAAGAAGTGATCAACAAGAAAAAAGTTAGCCGTAATTCTCAAGAACAAAAAGCATTGGGCATCCGTATCGGTGAAATCGAGCGTGAAATCCAAGCATTGAAAAACGGTAGTACAACAGGTGGATCAACTGGAAACACAACGACACCAACAACGCCAGGTGAAGACACAGCATCAAAAATCAACGCATTGATCCAAGAAAAACAAGAAGCAATCAACAAGAAAAAAGTTAGCCGTGATCCACAAGAACAAAAAGCTTTAGGTATCCGTATTGGCGAAATCGAACGCGAAATCCAAGCGTTAAAAAATGGTAGCACAACAGGTGGATCAACTGGCAATACGACACCATCAGCACCTGTAGAAGACAATACAGCTAAAATCAATGCATTGATCCAAGAAAAACAAGAATTGATCAACAAGAAAAAAGTATCTCGCGATAAAAATGAGCAAAAAGCTTTAGGTAAACAAATCGACCAAATCGAAAAAGAAATTAAGCAACTTAAAAAAAATAAATAATTCCCTAATAACTAACGACTAATTCTCAATTTTCTTACCCAAATTTGTGTGAATATTATAAAACTATATTTTTCGTCAAGTCATGTTGGCGAAGGACTAAAAAGAATGCAGCTGCCTAATAAAGGAGCTGCATTCTTTTTAGTTAAATCCAAGGGCCAACGACCACTGTATAGATGCTCAAAATAATTCCTGCAAGAATAAACAGAACACTTAAAGTGGATAGAAGGTTGAATTTTTTAGACTGGTTAGGTCCCTTTTTAAACAATTTTGATAAAGCTGCAAATAAGAGTCCTAAAATAATTAGTAAGCCATTAACAAAAAAAGTAGATAAGGCATTTTTTTTCTTACCTGTTTTCTTAAGCACAGAATTTTGTAATGCCTTTAATTTTTTCTCATATTTAAAAGTAGCGCTTGGAGCCTTGATTGTAGGTGAAACTTGTGCAAGCCCGTTATCGATTGTTACTTTGTCAGCGGATAAAGTAAAAGTCGGTTCGGTATTTTTTTGAATAAGACCATAAAAATCTTGATCTAAAATTATTTCTTCTTTATTTATGGTATTGTTCCCTTTAGTAAGTAATTGTTTGTATTCATATGTCGCGAAAGCTTTGTCGAAAATCGCGTTACCAAAAGCATGACGTTGTAACTCTCCTTCTTGATCTTCCCAATCTCCCACGCCTAATACGATTTCGATCAGACGCGTATTTTCCCGTTTAGCAGTTGCTGCATAGTTAAAGCCACCTGTTGGGCTAGAACCTGTTTTTAAGCCATCTGCCCCCTCATAGCCATAAGCGAGGCCAGGTAATGAATAGTTATGATTTTCTAAAACTTCAGCGTAAGGCGTATTTTCCATGATCGTGATTTGAGTTGGACTTGTGTATGTCACCGTATCTGGATAATTTTTCAGTAAGTGATAAGATAGAATCGCTAAATCTCTTGCTGTCGTGACGTTATCCGCGTTTTGGTCGATCCCTTCAGGTTTATAGTAACCGTTGAATGAACCTGTTTCAGCACCACTGCAATTGTAAAATGTCGAATTTGTCATACCGAGTTCTTTGGCTTTATCATTCATCATATGGATAAATTTTGCTTCATCATTAGCTGTTACAAGGTTTGCCAGCATCACTGTTGCGACATTTGATGATTGTACGAGCGTTGCATACAGCAGATCACGAACTGGATAGTTTACACCAGAAACGATCGAATTGTTACTTAATTCATAGATTTGTGAAATAGCTTGGTCGTTGTCTGTCGCCTTAACTGTTGTATCTAAAGTGAATTGTCCCTTTTCCATTGCTTCAAATACCAGATAAACAGACATTAATTTGGCAATACTGGCTGGGTTCCATTTTAAATCAGGATTGTCTTCCCAAAGAACTTGCCCTGTTTGAGCGTCAATTACGATCGAGGCTTTCGGCTTATAAAATTCATTCGTTTGATAACCTGCATTTTTAGTGATTGTCAGAATATCTTCTTGAGCGTAGGCACTGGCAGCTGTGAAGAGACCTGAAAAATAGCCTAGAACTAATATTAGTGAGCAAATTTTTAGTAAAATGGTTCTTTTCTTCATATAAACATCCTTTGTAATTTGTTATTCTTTTCTATAAATAAACTGGAAAGTTGACGTTTTAGTTGCTAATTGTAAACGTAAAATGTCGGCAATCTGTATTTAATTAACTAAGTGGGTCAAGTGATTCGAAATTTTGACTGACGAAATAAAAACACCATCTTCTATTAAACTATCGTTTTTTAGCAAAGTCAATGTTAAAGCAAAAGTGTAACGCTTCTATTCTACGTGAAAAACAAATAAAATTGTTTCTTTTTCATACACTTTAAATAAAAAGTAATTTGTTAGTAGTTTTGGTATACTTAAAAAGACGGAGGTGGATTTGAAATGAAGATTGAACAGATGGTTGCTTCACAATTGGACTACTTTTCTGAACAGATTTCTAAAAGCATATTATTACTGCCTTTTTATAGTACTCATACTTTGGCTAGACAAGTATTTAATAAAAAAACACGAGAAAATTCAGGAACTGCGTATGTTATCTATAGAGGAAAGACTCCGTATATGTTTTTGACCGTTGAAGAAGGAGTCGTCACCAATGTTTTGATACGAGAATCATTAAAAATTAGCTGGAAAGCAATATTTCTAATGATTGAGAAACTTTTTAAACAATCGTTTCAACCAACGATCACATTTGATTTTTCTCAATCGCTGACCTTACATTTACAAGAAGTTTTCTTGAAACAAGGATATACGGTTGATGAAGGGCGAATAAGTACTAAAGATTTAAGCTATAATACCGCGTTAGTATTAGGTGGTGGCGGAGCCCGTGGTGCTTATCAAATCGGTGTTTGGCAAGCGTTGGAGGAATTAGGTATCTCATTGAAGATCATTACAGGCACATCGGTAGGTGCGTTGAATGGTGCATTGATTTTACAAGATGATTTTGAAGCTGCTAAAAATATGTGGGAAAAAATCGATACTCAAAAAATTTTATCATTTCCAGTAACAGCAGCATCAGCTGATACATTAAGCGGTATGGTCAGCCAAATCGGCTCATTTACTGTAAATGCGATCCAATCAAACGGCGTTTCAACAGTACCAAAACGTAATTTGATCAACGATACTTTTTCACAGGAAAAAATGCGACAGGTGACATCAGATTTTTATTTAGTAACGACTGAATTGCCTAGCTTACAAGAAAAAGATATACACTTCAATACATGTCAAAGTGATCGATGGCAGAGTTGGCTGTTGGCTTCTGCTTCTTTTTTTCCAGCTATGGCAGCCACTCAGATCGATGGGAAATATTATGTAGATGGCGGTTATCGGAATAATATTCCAATCGATATTGCGCTAGAAAATGGGGCGACAGAATGTATTGTGGTCGATGTTAAAGGTCCTGGAATTACAAAGCCAATCAAAATACCAGCAACGGCAACTATGCTGAACTTGCAGACATCGTGGTCTATGGGAGCGGTTCTTTTATTTGATGGGGCTCGTTCGGCCCAAAATATCAAGCTAGGTTATTTAGAAACTATGAAAGTTATTGGGCGGAAATATTTAGGTCATTGGTATACGTTTGATGAGACGCTGAAAAATATTGAGAAATTCCAACAAGACTTTTTTGTCTACATTAAAAACGTCTATCAAATAAATTTATGTGATTCTACTGAACAACAAAATAAAATCTGTAAGAAATTGCGTAAAGTTTATAAAGACAGGGTGTATACTGAAAATATCGGTTTGGTTTTAGTCGAATTATTAGCAAAGAGTCAAGAAATTTCTGCTTCTAAGCTATATAAGATCGAAGAATTAGTCGGAATTTTGCAGAAAAGTGGACAGATGAAGGTTGATTTGGTGGAGACAATAGGAATGATTTCTATCCAAGAATGGTTGAAAAAATACTATGAAGATTACTTTTTACTTTCTGACAAACAACAGCTATCATTAATGAATAATTTACTGGATGCAGATGAGAAGGAAAAACCACAACGCTTGGCTTTTTTACTAGATAAATTACCAACGCAAACGTTACAAATTTTAATGAAAGAATTTATATTACAAGGAGTGGATGAATAATGAAACAAGAATTTTCATATGAAATCGTAGAAGAAATCGCAATATTATCAGAAAATACCCAAGGTTGGCGCAAGGAATTCAATTTGGTCAGTTGGAATGGTCGTCCGCCAAAATTTGATTTAAGAGATTGGTCTTCAGACCATGAAAAAATGGGTAAAGGAATCACGTTAACGAATGAAGAATTTGAGATCTTATCTAAAGCAATAAAATCTATGTAGAAAGGACACCCTGTCGATGAAAAGCATGACTGGTTTTGGAAAAGAAACATTTTTAAATGACACATATCAAATCGATGTTGAAATCAAGAGTGTCAATCAACGTTTTCTAGATATTCAATTACGAATGCCCAAAGAGGTCAATCCTCATGAGATGGCTATTCGCCAATTAATGAAAGAGACGTTGCAACGTGGGCGGATCGAAGCCTACATTAACATCAAGCAGACGGGTAGTGGTAATAAAGAAGTATTAGTTCATTGGAATCTCATCCATCAATTGTTAGGAGAAGTCCAACAAGAATTAGCCGCTAATTATCCCAAAGCTGAATTTGATCCTGCGCAAAATATCAACCAACTGTTGAACAATTCTGATTATGTTGAGGTGACAGAAAAGCAGGAAGCAGATGAAACATTTGGCGTGCTGATTCTAGATTGTGTGAAAAAAGCAGTCGAACGAATCGATGCCAGCCGCTTACAGGAAGGTCAAAAAATTCAGCAAGTACTGTCCGCTTATTGCCAAGATTTCATTGCTTTGGTGAGTGAGTTGGAAGGCTTTGTGGTTATCTTTGAAAAGGATTATCGTGAAAAATTTGAAACGAAATTGAATGATTGGCTTGGTAGTCAAGTTGATGAAGCACGCTTGTTGACGGAACTTGCGATTTTACTTGAAAAAGGGGATATACATGAAGAGTTAGATCGTTTAGCAATTCATGTGGATAAGCTGAAGGAATTATTGATACAGCCAGAACCTGTTGGCCGAGAATTAGATTTTCTGATTCAGGAGATGAATCGTGAAGTCAATACGATCGGGTCTAAATCTAGTCCAATCGAGATCAAAAACATCGTAGTTCAGATGAAAACGATGCTTGAAAAAATTCGTGAACAGATCCAAAATGTCGAATAATAGAAAATAGTTTGTGATTCTGTTTTTTAAAGCTATAATTAAAGAGAAGAAAGCAAAGAGGTGAATAAGTATGTCAAAGTATTATGATGTAACGTTCCATGAATTAAGCGGGAAATCTGTGGTAAAAAGAGAAATCATTTCGGATAAAGAACCATTTGATGTTTGGGAAGATGCTTGTGTGTCATTTACAGAGGATGTTTTTAATATTCGTGTGAATGAAGATGCCTTTGTGTCATTGAACCGTCATTTCGTTGTCCGTGTGGATGTTGAAGAAGTGGATGGACCTGTGGATAAAAAAATCAAACGCCATGATGAAATTATGGGTGTTGTGAATACTTTATCGAATATGGGATTTTAAGAGAATCAATAATTTAAAGAGGATGAGACAAAAGCGTTTATTAAGTTTAGAGGATGAGTCAAAACTAAAAATAGTTTTGACTCATCCTCTTTGTTTTTTATAAAAAGATAAAGATACCAACTGCTGAAAGAATGAAAATAATTCCTAAAGCAAATAACAAGCGAGTCATGGGTGTTGCTGTTTTTCGGCTACCTCGTCTGACACCAGCGATCCGTTTCCTAAATACTTTTGAAAGAATCAGTAGCAACAAACCTGAGACAGCTAGGATGCCGGTGACCAGATAATTATGTCCTTCTTTTTTTGTAGATGAAGACGGAACAGGCTTCTTTTTCTCTGTTTTGGTAGACGGATCATCCGTTGCTTTTGAGTTGGTTTCTTGGTACCGAACACTTTGAACAGGGATTTTTGGAGAAACTTGACCGTATTCATTCTTTAAAGACAATTTCCCATCTGCTAACGTGAAACTAGGTTCAGTATCCTTTTTAGCAAATCCGTAAAAATCTTGTTCTAGGGTAATTTCTTTTCCATTGATCTTATTTGATCCTTTAGAAAGTAGTTTTTTATATTCATAAGTAGAAAAAGCATGATCTAAAATCGCATTTCCAGCAAGATGACGCTCATATTCGCCCTCTTGATCTGACCAATCACCTACGCCTAGAACAACTTCAATTAATCGGGTATCGCCTTTTTTAGCTGTTGCGATATAGTTAAAACCGCCAGTTGGACTTGAGCCAGTTTTTAATCCATCGACTCCCTCATAACCGTATTTTGCGCCAGGTAATGAGTAATTATAAGTTTCAAAGGTTTCAGCATAAGGTGTATTTTCCATAGTCGTAACAACGGGCTTGTTGGTGAATTGTAAAACATCAGGGTATTTTTTGATTAAATTATACGTTAAAATAGCCAAGTCTCTAGCAGTTGATTTATTATCGCCCTCTGGATCGATGCCTGGCGCTTGATATAATCCTCCAAAGGCACTGATTTGGGCGCCGCTACAGTTAAAGTAGGTTGTATTTTTCATGCCTAATTCTGCTGCTTTTTCGTTCATTTTGCGAATGAAACCAGCTTCATCATTATCAGAAACTAGATTTGCTAGCATCAGTGTGGCAACGTTTGAGGAGGGAACGGCTACCATTGAGAACAAGTCTCGAACAGGATAATCTACGCCTAAGGCAATTTTATTATTGCTTAATGCGTAAATCTGAGAGATATTTACATATTTTTCAGTTGCAGTGACAGTCGTGTCTAAATTGAATTTACCTTGCTCCATCGCTTCTAAGGCTAAATACATAGTCATGACTTTAGCGATACTTGCTGGACTCCAAGATAGATCAGGCTGTTCTTCCCACAAAATCTGACCAGAATCAGCATCGATCACAATCGAGGCTTTTGGCCGATAGCCGTCTTTTATAGGGTATCCTGATTTTTTTGCAAATTCCATTAGGTCTTCTTCTGCATAACTTGTTTGCGCAAAACCTCCAAGTAAAATACAAGCAGCAAGTAAGAAGGCCGTTGTGGCTTTCCAAAATCTTTTTTTAATGAACATAAATTTAAATCCCTTCGTTTTTTATACATCAATTTCTGTGAGTTGGTCAGTTGCCAGAGTATAAAAGTGCGTAATAACTTCATTCTACTTGAAAAGTAGATAAAGTGTATACTTTTTTTGCAAATATTTTTGTAATAGAGGTGACAATTTTGATAGATAGAAGAGTATATTCCTTTTTTGAAAATATTAAGCAATAAAGCCTTGAAAATTACTGAAAAAAAGTGCATTATAGAAGTAATACTTAAAAGACATATTTTGAAAGGAAGTCGTCATGTCAGAGCGTGGATTATTAATTGTACTATCGGGTCCTTCTGGAGTTGGTAAAGGAACAGTACGAAAAGCAATTTTTGATAGTGAAGAGAATGATTTTCAGTACTCAATTTCTATGACTACCCGTAAAATGCGGGAAGGAGAAGTAGAAGGAGTAGATTACTACTTCCGTACAAAAGAAGAATTTGAAGCAATGATCGAAGCTGGTGAAATGTTGGAATATGCGCAGTACGTAGGGAATTATTACGGAACGCCTCTTTCTTATGTTAACCAAACGCTTGATAAGGGAAAAGATGTCTTTTTAGAAATCGAAGTCCAAGGTGCCGAACAAGTGAAAGAAAAAGTGCCGGACGGTGTATTTATTTTTCTAACGCCGCCAGATTTATCAGAGCTAAAATCACGAATCGTTGGTCGTGGTACCGATGATCATGATGTGATTGAAGAAAGAATGCGTGTGGCTCGCGAAGAAATCGAAATGATGGCATTATATGATTATGCTGTTGTGAACGATAAAGTGCCATTGGCAGTGAAACGAATCAAAGAAATTATCGCGAGTGAACATTTTCGCGTTGATCGAGTAATTGGTAAATATATTAAAATGTTGAAGGAGATGTAGCCTTATGATGCTAAAACCATCTATTGACTCATTATTAAAAGAAGTACCATCAAAATATTCACTTGTGATTCTAGCAAGTAAACGTGCGCATGAATTAGACGAAGGTGCACAACCAACACTAGAAAGTTTTGAATCTGTAAAAAGCGTAGGCCAAGCATTAGAAGAAATCGACGCTGCAACAGTGATCAACGATCCTCGCCCAGAAGAAAAACGCGAAAGAATGCGTATGGCAAAAGAAGAACAAAAAATGAGACATGAACAAGAACAAAAAGAACTTGAAAATCGCATCCGCGAAGAAAAAAGTCTATAACATATAAAAACTGGGATGAAACTATGAAGAGTTTTCATCTCAGTTTTTATATGTTTTGATTTGTCAAATTAAGCTAGACAATTGTCTTTCATTTATGTAACTCAAAAATACTTCTAATGGTGTTCGATAATTTAAAGATTTCCTTGGTATGTGATTTCTTTTAGAGGCGACAGCCGCAACAAAAGCTTGGTCAACTTGATTAAAATCCATTGTTTTAGGCAGCCCATCTTTACGTAATAACCCATTCGAATGCTCATTTAATCCGCGTTGTGAGGGGGTTCCAGGGTCTGCAAAATAGATAGAAATATCATTGACATTACTCATGTTTTTCCAATTTGAAAATTCTTTTCCACAATCAAAGGTCACGGATTTGAACAAATTTCTGGGAATCTTTTGTAGCCAATCAGTTGTCGCTTTTTCAATATCCAATGCTTTCCGACCATTTGGTTTTAATGTAATAATCACTTTTGAAAGGCGTTCAACTAGAGTGATGATGGCACTTTTATGATAAACGCCAACAATTGTGTCCCCTTCTAAATGCCCAAATTCCTGTTGGAAATCAGGGTAGTCAGTGGATCGTTCTGAAATATTGCGTTTAAATGCTTGCTTTCCGCGACGTTCTTTATGCCCGTTGGGCTTTCGTTTCCCTTTCATTGGTAGTTTTGAGCAATCAAATTGATTTGCTTTAAACTGACGATAAAGTGTTCTAACAGAGCATGAAATAGGAAACTCAGCTCGACCAATAATCACATCAGGTGTCCACCCTTGAGCCACCATAGTTTGAAGGTAATCATGCTGTTCTGTAGGCAAACTAATGGGTTGTCGACCACAACGCGTTTTATTTTCTTTATATTGTTGGTAATAGTCACAGATAGATTTTCCTTGTTTTAGGAAGTTGTAAACATTGTAGATTGTCTGTCTAGAACGATTTAAAGTCTTAGAAACCATCGTAACAGGTTGGCTCATATTGAAATAAGCTTCTATCATCACGAGTTCATTTGATGTAAGATGAGTATAGGTCATTTGTCTTCACTCCTTATAATTCTTTGGTCGGAACTATTTTGAGTGTAGCACAAATGACTTATTTAGTTGTCTAGCTTAATTTTACTATCGGCGTGTTTAGAAAATAAACAACGAACGGCTGCTTTAATTTTTGGTAATAGAAATCAGAGGAACAAGACAAATGCTTGATTCTTTAGTACAATAGGCAAAGAAAAGCTGAACGAACCCGTTTAGCTCTGACAGAAAAATAGGGAAAGAAGATTGTACCGTAATTTGGTACTAGCAACTTTCATCTTTTTTCCGAAGAGCTGGTTCGAGAAGCTAGATCAAAGAAAAGCTGAACGAATCGTTTGGCACTAATGAAAAATCAATCATTATAGAATGGAGGAATGTTTATGAGAAAAGCGGCACAAGTCATTGTTGATGTCCCAACGATGCAGACAGATCAACCGTTTACTTATTTGATTCCTTTTAATTTAGAACAACAATTAACAGTCGGTATGCGGGTTGAAGTTCCTTTCGGCAATGGAAATCGGCATCTGCAAGGATTTGTTTTAGCAGTAGATGAAGTAACGGAAGACGTGATAGCAGCGCAACAGTTTGAATGGAAGGAAATTCTTTCAGTTCTAGACTTAAAACCAGTACTCAATACTGAACTATTGGAGCTGGCTGACTATATGAAGGAAAAAACATTTGCCTTTAAAATTACTTGTTTACAAACCATGCTGCCAAGTGTGATGCGTGCAGATTATAGCAAATACATATATTTAACAGATGAATTAGATGAAGAGTTGCAAGATGAGTTATTTTACGGATTGGAAGAAATCGCTTGGGAAGACGCTTTGGCTCGTAATATTTTACCGCAGTTGATGCAGCTTAGAAAACAGCAAAAAGTCGACATCCGTTACGAAGTGAATACGCGAAATCGAGTGAAAACAATCCGTTATATCCAAGCGTTGAAAGACTTTGAACAATTGGAAGAAGCACGAACAGAGCTTAGAAAAGGCTCACAAAAAAAAGAGCAGTTGATCAATTATTTACAGCAACTAGGGTTAGAAAAAATGACTACGGTCAAAGAGATGAAAGAACTAGGATTTAGTACAGCTGTTTTAAATGACGGAGCCAATAGACAATGGCTGACTTTTATCGAAGCGGAAGCCTATCGTGATCCATTTGCTGATCATACGTTTGAAAAAACCACAGCACTTGCTTTGAATGATGAACAGCAAATCGCAGTAGATAAAATTCTAAACTCAGTAAACCAAGCTACAAGCGAAACTTATTTGTTAGAAGGCATTACCGGCAGTGGGAAAACTGAAGTATATCTGCAAGTGATCGCAGAAGTGTTGAATCAAGAGAAAACAGCTATGATGCTCGTACCGGAAATCTCATTGACACCGCAAATGGTTCATCGTTTTAAGAGCCGATTTGGGGAACAGGTGGCCGTAATGCACAGCGCATTGTCTCAAGGTGAGAAGTACGATGAGTGGCGTAAAATCGAACGTGGTGAAGCACAAGTCGTGGTTGGAGTACGTTCTGCTATCTTTGCTCCTTTGGAAAATCTCGGTGTCGTGATTATCGATGAGGAACACGAAGCAAGTTATAAGCAAGAAGAAACACCACGCTATCATGCACGGGATCTAGCTATTTGGCGGGGATCCTATCATCATTGTCCAGTAGTTTTAGGAAGTGCGACGCCTTCATTGGAAACACGAGCACGAGCGCAAAAAAATGTTTACGAACGATTAGTATTATCGAAAAGAGCCAATCAGACGGCGACATTACCAACAATTGATGTAGTAGATATGCGTGAAGAAATTCAAAATAAAAATACCTCTTCTTTTTCGTTAGCACTTCAAGAAAAAATCCAAGATCGTTTGGCTAAAAAGGAACAAAGTGTTCTTTTATTAAACCGTCGAGGCTATTCTTCTTTTGTGATGTGCCGGGATTGTGGCTATGTTTTACCTTGTCCCAACTGCGATATTTCGTTAACATTACATATGGATACGAAAACGATGAAATGCCATTATTGTGGTCATGAAGAACGAATCCCGTATCATTGTCCCAACTGCGGCGGGGATAAGATCCGTTATTATGGAACTGGAACTCAAAAAGTGGAAGAAGAACTAAAAGCTCTTTTCCCTGAAAGTCGTGTTTTACGGATGGATGTGGATACAACGAGACGAAAAGGTGCCCACGAGAAGATTCTGACGGCATTTGGCAATCATGAAGCGGATATTTTGTTAGGGACACAAATGATTGCTAAGGGACTAGATTTTCCTAATGTGACATTAGTCGGAGTATTAAACGCTGATACTGCACTGAATCTACCTGATTTTCGTTCCAGTGAGCGGACATTTCAATTATTGACTCAAGTCAGTGGACGGGCAGGACGCGCAGAAAAGCCTGGAGAAGTAATCATTCAATCTTTTAATCCTGAACATTACGCGATCCAATTAGCCAAAGCACAAGATTATGAAGACTTTTATCAAAAAGAGATGTACGTCCGGCATCGTGGAGATTATCCGCCGTTTTACTTTACAGTACAAATCACAGCCAGCCACCCAGAAGAAAATCAAGCAGCTAAGCAGATGTTTGAAATAGTCAAAGAGCTAAAAGAAGGATTATCTGACCAGAGTATTTTACTTGGCCCAACACCAAATGCAATTATGCGGGTCAACAATCGTTACTTTTATCAAGTAATCATTAAATATAAAAACGAACCAAATTTACAAACTATCTTAAAAAAAATACTGACTGACACCCAAAGAGCAACAGCACATGGTTTGAAATTGTCGATCGATGCTGAGCCGATGAATTTTATATGATCTGTTCACCCTTATAAAAGAAAGGAAATTCTATGCGCTATCCTATAGTAATACACCCTAATGAACGTCTGAAACAAAAAGCAAAACCAGTAACAATGATCACCGATGAAACAATTACTCTTTTGGAAGATATGTATGAAACGATGATCGCTCATGACGGTATCGGTTTGGCTGCACCTCAAATCGGTAAAAATTTTCAGCTTGCAGTGATTGAAGTGGATGAAGAAACAGGTTTATTTGAATTGATCAATCCTGAAATCATCGAGCGTAAAGGGAGCGACATTGATGTGGAAGGCTGTTTAAGTATCCCAGAAACGTACGGCACAGTCGAACGGGCAGATGAAGTGACGGTTCGTTATTTTGATCGTGAAGGAGACGAAATCGAAGTAACAGCTTATGGTTATCTCGCCAGAGCTTTTCAACATGAAATCGATCATCTAAATGGCGAATTATTTATTGATAAAATCATCGACTCAATTAAACCAGAAGATTTAGATGCATATATGGAGGAACATTTAGATGACTAAACTAATTTTTATGGGAACACCGGCATTTTCAGTGCCTATTTTAGAAGGACTGATTGAAAATGGCTATGAAATCCTAGCCGTAGTCACTCAGCCAGATCGCCCAGTTGGACGAAAAAAAGTAATAACACCAACGCCTGTGAAAGAAGCTGCAGTAAAGCATGGTTTACTTGTTTTACAACCGGAAAAAATCTCTGGCTCACCTGAAATGGAAAAAATCATCGAACTTGCGCCTGATCTTATTGTGACAGCTGCTTTCGGTCAATTTTTACCAGAAAAGATTTTAAATGCACCTAAATTTGGCGCAGTTAATGTTCATGCATCGTTACTGCCGAAATATCGCGGTGGCGCCCCTGTTCATTACTCGATCATCGAAGGCGAAAAAGAAACGGGTGTTACAATCATGGAAATGGTGAAGAAAATGGATGCGGGTGATATTCTATCGCAAAAAGCAATCCCGATCACTAAAGCTGATGATGTAGGGACGATGTTTGACCGCCTAAGTGTCGTTGGAAAAGAGTTACTGCTTGATACTTTACCTAAATTATTAGCGAATGAAATCACGCCGATTCCACAAGATGAGAGTCAAGTAACCTTTTCTCCGAACATTACGAGAGAACAAGAACGTATCGATTGGAATAAAACAGCGGAACAAATCGACAATCAAGTCCGTGGTATGCGTCCATGGCCAACAGCGTTCACAACATACAATGAGGTCAATTGGAAATTATGGGAAGTCACGCCTTTAGAAGAAACAACAGAGGACGCTCCTGGAACAATTATCAAGCGCGGTAAAAAAGAGTTATGGATCGCTTGTGGAGAAGGAACGGTTCTTTCTATAAACACGATTCAGCCATCCGGTAAAGGAAAATTATTTATTCAAGATTTCTTAAATGGAGTCGGTAAAACAGTTGCAGAATCAGATAAGGTGGGCTAATCAATATGGGGAAAAAAATACCAGCAAGAGTAAAGAGTTCTGTTCGCTATGTGGCACTAAGAACCATTGAACGTGTGGACAATGGCGGCGCTTATTCAAATTTATTATTAAATGAAATGATCAATAAATCTGCTTTAGGAGAAAAAGACAGCCGTTTATTCACAGAACTTGTCTATGGTACGATCAGCCGTAAGTTGTTACTGGAGTATTATTTGACAACGTTTATTACAAATCCTAAAAAAGTAGACAGCTGGGTGAAAAACTTACTTAGCTTGTCGATTTACCAATTAGTGTTTTTAGATAAAATTCCGGATCATGCGATCATTAATGAAGCGGTAGAAATTGGAAAGCACAGAGGGAATGTGGGGATCGGTAAGTTTGTTAACGGCGTACTTCGTGCATTTCAGCGTGAAGGGGCACCAAGCTTAGAGGATATTAAAGATCCTGTTGAACGCCTTTCTGTAGAAATCAGTATGCCTAAGTGGTTGACAGAAAAGTTAATCAAACAAATGGGCATGGATGAAACAAGAAAATTAGGCTTATCTCTTTTTGAAAAAAGCCATGTTAGCGGGCGTGTCGATACACGAGAGATCAGTATTTCAGATGCACTGGAAGAATTACAAAAAGATCATATTGAAGCGTCTGCCAGTCAAGTTTCGCCTTATGGTGTAGTGGCAGATAAAGGCTTTTTGGCGGGTCATTATTTATTTGCAGCAGGTAAATTAACGATCCAAGATGAGAGCTCTATGTTAGTGGCACCAGCAATGCAAATCGAAAAAAATCACGTTGTTTTAGATGCCTGTGCTGCTCCAGGTGGGAAAACAACTCATATTGCAACTTTTCTTGATGCTGCACAAGGTGGTCGTGTTAAGTCTTTAGATATTCATGATCATAAAATAAAATTGATTAAACAAAATGCAGAACGTCTTCATGTGAAAGATGTTGTCGATACTGAAAAATTAGATGCACGTAAAGTAGGGGAAGAATTTCCTGCTGAATATTTTGATCGAATCTTAGTGGATGCACCTTGTTCAGGATTAGGTTTGATGCGTCGTAAACCGGATGTTAAATACAATAAATCAGCGCAAGATTTTGAGCAATTACCTAAAATTCAACTAGAAATTCTAGAAAGTGTTGCCCAAACATTGAAACAATGCGGTATAATGGTCTATAGCACATGTACGATTGCCGAAGAAGAGAATCAGGAAGTAGTTGCAGCATTTTTAGAGAAGCATCCAGAATTCAAAAAAATCGATGTGAGTGTCAGTGAGGCAGTTCAGCCTTCTGTGCAGGACCAAATGCTTACATTATACCCGCATCAATTAGGGACGGATGGATTTTTTATTTGCTGTATGCAGAAAGTTTGTTAAACGAGGTGAAGCATAGTGGAAATCAATTTTCAAACAGATGTCGGACGAAAACGGAATACCAACCAGGATTATGCTGGTCTATTTGAGAATCAGTCAGGAGTTTCTTTAGCCATTTTAGCGGATGGGATGGGCGGTCATCAGGCAGGAGATGTGGCAAGCCAGATGGCGGTCAATAATCTTGGTGAGCGCTGGCAAGAAAGTCATATCGATACATCAGAAAAGGCTGTACAATGGCTGATCAAAGAAATCCAAGATGAAAATACAATGATCTATGAAAAAGGCCAGTCTCGTCCTGAATATTTAGGGATGGGGACTACAATTGTTAGTGCGGTACTATTGGACCAATCATTCGTATTGGCCAATATTGGTGATAGCCGAGCTTATTTAGTCCGCAATAATCAATTACGCCAGCTGACAGAAGATCATTCTTTGGTCAATGAGTTAGTAAAATCTGGGGAAATCACGCGTGAAATGGCTGCAAACCATCCAAGAAAAAATGTTTTGACGCGCTCATTAGGGATGCCTAGAATGGTAGAAGTTGATGTAGCAAATCACCTTTGGGTACCAGACGATTATATTTTGCTATGCTCAGACGGGCTGACAAATATGGTTTCAGAAGAGGATATTTTGGCTATTTTACTTTCAGATACACCATTAAATGAAAAAGTTGAAACATTGATCACGACAGCAAATGAAGCGGGTGGCGCGGATAATATTACTGTTTTAGTGATTCATTTTGACGAACATGAGGAGGAAAACCAATGATCGAAATCGGCAGAAAATTGAATGGTCGATATCATATTATTGGCAATATCGGTAGCGGTGGTATGGCAAACGTCTTTTTGGCGCATGACTTGATTTTGGATCGTGATGTAGCTGTCAAAGTGCTTCGTTTTGACTTTCAAAACGATCAAGCAGCCATCCGTCGTTTTCAAAGAGAAGCTTTAGCCGCTACTGAATTGGTTCATCCAAATATCGTCAGTGTCTATGATGTAGGCGAAGAAGACGGCATGCAATACTTAGTCATGGAATATGTGAAAGGGATGGATCTAAAACGATTTATCCAGACACAGTATCCAATTCCGTATGCAAAAATTGTTGATATCATGGAACAAATTTTATCAGCAGTTTCGCTAGCACACGAACATAGAATCATTCATAGAGATTTAAAGCCGCAAAATATTTTGATGGATGAAAGCGGCGTTGTGAAAATCACCGATTTCGGGATCGCGATTGCCTTAACGGAAACATCGATTACGCAAACCAATACGATGCTAGGTTCTGTTCACTATCTATCTCCAGAACAAGCCCGTGGCAGCATGGCCACTAATCAATCAGATGTTTATGCAGTTGGGATCATTTTATATGAAATGCTGACAGGTAATGTACCATTTGACGGTGAATCTGCTGTTACAATTGCGTTGAAACATTTCCAAGAAGAGATGCCTTCAGTTAAAACATTTGATCCTAATATTCCTCAATCATTGGAAAATGTGGTCTTACATGCAACAGCGAAAGACCCAGCTGATCGCTATAAAACGGCTGAAGAAATGTCTCGTGATCTATATACTGTTTTGGCTGCGAATCGTTTAAATGAACCAAAATGGCAACCGACAGGCTTAATGGGTGAAACAAAAATTTTAACGCCGATTACAGACGAAATGGCGATGCCTTCTTCGTTTAATTCGATGGAAACACCCTCAGAAGACCGAAATGAACATGAAGAAATCGAGCAGCAAGAAGCAGCAGCAAAGAAGAAAAAAAAGAAAAAGAAACCATTGATCATTTTTATCATTTTGTTAGTGCTAGCTTTGCTCGTCGGTGGTGGACTCTATCTTGCAGGACAAGGCAGTAGTGAAGTCAAGATTCCTAATGTAGAAGATAAAACGGAAGCTGAAGCACGAAAAATACTGGAAGATGCTGGATTGAAAGTCAAAGATGAGACGAAAGAAATACCAGATGAGTCGATTGATGAAGGAAAAGTAGTTAAAACAGACCCAGCTATAGATTCTACAGTGAAAAAAAATCGTGAAGTCGAACTCTATATAAGTTCTGGAAACAAGAAAATCAAGCTTGATGATTATTCTGGAGAAGATTATAAAGATGCGATCGAAGCATTAGGCAAATTAGGTTTCAAAGAGAGTCAAATCAAAATCACGAAAGAAACAGACTCTAAAGTAGATGAAGATAAAGTCATTAGCCAAACACCTGAAAAAGGTACAGAAGTCGATCCTAAAACAGATGAGATTACTTTGGTTGTTAGTGAAGGACCAGATGATATCTATTTAGCTGATTACGCAAGTTTGGGCTACAGTTATAATAATGCGGTGACTGAGTTATTAAGTTATGGAATCAAAGAAAGTCAGATTACTCGCGTGGATAAACCAAGTGATACAGTAGCTAAAGATTTAGTAATTGCTCAAAATCCAGCTGCAGGTAATCCGTTTAATCCTAAAAAAGGTAAGATTACATTAACGGTAAGTTCTGGACCAGATAAAACGACGGCTAGTTCTGAATCAAATACAGTTGTTTTAGGTAGTTATGCAGAAAATTACACGTATCAAAATGCGGTAAATGCATTGACTAATTTAGGTATTAAAGAAAATCAAATATCGAGAGTGGATGAAGCTAGTGATTTGCCTAAAGATACTGTTATTTCACAGGATCCAGGAGCAGGAGCAACGTTTGATCTTAAAAATGGTAAAATTACGTTAAAAGTTAGCACAGGACCAAGTAATGTTAGTGTTCCTAATCTAATAGGACTTTCTTCAGCAGAGGCTAAGTCTCAATTAGAAGGCAGTGGCTTGAAGTATGCAGAAGGTTCTGGTGATGCTTCAAAAGGGAAAGTAGTGAGTACTTCACCAGGTGCTGGGGGAACTCTTGCTAAAGGAGAAACTGTCACCGTCAATTTCTCAAATGCAACGGACCCAACAAACGATGGAAATAATTAAATAAGTAAGTACCATAAAGTGATTAAGACGAACGCTGTCTTAGTCACTTTTTTATGTGAAAAAGCGATTTCTCTAGCCCTGCGTTTAGCTTTTCTTCAACCTATGGTAAAATGGAACCAATAGAAACGAGGAGGTGGCATTTCTGAAAGGTCAAATCAGAAAAGCGATAAGTGGCTTTTACTACATTTATGCAGATGGTGCAACATTTCAAACGAGAGCCCGCGGGAATTTTCGTAATCGAAACATCACTCCATTAGTTGGCGATGAAGTCATGTTTGAAAGTGATAATCCAACCGATGGCTATTTACTTGAAGTATTTCCTAGATATAATGAATTGGTTCGGCCACCAGTGGCTAATGTGGATATCGGAGTAATTGTTATGAGTATGGTGGAACCTAATTTTTCATACAATTTAATGGATCGATTTTTAGTCACATTAGAAGATAAAGGAATTTCTCCGATCATTTATTTGACGAAAGTCGATTTATTGACTGAGACAGAATCAGTCAGTGTGGCAGATGTTAAAAACGTATATGAGGAAATTGGTTATCCAGTAATTGCTGCAACCAAAGCCAATGACGAGGAAGCAGTTCGTAAACTAGAACAGTATTTTCCAGAGCGCTTAACTGTTTTTATGGGACAATCTGGTGCGGGAAAATCTACCTTATTAAATAAAATTTCACCTGATTTACAATTAGCAACGGATGAAATTTCTGAATCGTTAGGGCGAGGAAAACATACAACACGTCATGTAGAACTATTGCCATTATATGATGGTTTAGTCGCCGATACGCCAGGATTTAGTTCGATCGACTTTTTAGAGATGGAAGCAACAGAGCTGCCGAAACAATTTCCAGAATTTGTAGAAGCTTCATCTTTATGCAAATTTCGGGAGTGTATGCATCGAAAAGAACCAGTTTGTGAAGTGAAAAAACGTGTAGAAGCAGGAACGATTGCCCAAACACGTTATGATAATTATCTGCAATTTTTATTAGAAATAGAAGATCGTCGACCAATTTATAAGAAAAAATAGGAAATAAATAACCTATAAAAATTAAAGGAGTGACTGTAATGAAAATAGCGCCATCGATTTTAAGTGCCGATTTTGCCAATTTAGAAAGAGATATTCAATTAGTCGAAAAATTAGGAGCAGACTACATTCATGTAGATGTGATGGATGGTCAATTCGTTCCGAATATTACCTTAGGACCTAACGTGGTATCTGCGATTCGACCGGTGACAAAATTACCGTTGGACGTTCATTTGATGATTGTTCAGCCGGAAAACTACATTGAAGCATTTGCTAAAGCTGGAGCGGATATTATTACGGTTCATGCAGAGTCAACGACGCATATCCATCGCGCGGTTCAAATGATCAAAGCGTCAGGTGTTAAATCAGGTGTTGTGATCAATCCAGGGACTCCTTTATCTGCAATCGAATATGTATTGGATTTAGTGGATCAAGTGTTGATCATGACAGTGAATCCTGGATTTGGCGGTCAATCTTTCATTGAAAGTTCTTTGGACAAAATTGCTCAGTTAAAAGAGTGGAAAGAAACAAAGGGCTATACGTACGATATCGAAGTGGACGGTGGCATTGTTCCAGAAACAGCGAAACGCTGTAAAGAAGCGGGAGCAAATGTTTTTGTTGCAGGTTCTTATATCTATGATTCAGAAAGTCCTAAAGATCGTATTGATGCGTTGAGAGCTGTGCTAGATTAATGAAGATTCTTCTTGTGGCAGGCGGTTCGCCTAATGAGTGGCCGCAGTTTAAATCGCAGGATTTTGATTACATTGTGGGAATCGACCGAGGAAGTTTATATATTTTAGAAAATGGTTGGCCATTAGATTTAGCAGTGGGAGATTTTGACTCTTTAACAGATGATGAACAACAGACGGTTCAAAAACAAGCAAAAGAACTAATTCAGGCGCAAGCGGAAAAAGATGATACAGATACCCAACTAGCTTTGGCTCTGATTGTCGACCAGTCTCCTGATGCCGACATAACAATTATCGGGGCAACGGGGGGCCGTTTGGATCATTTCCTAGCTAATTTGTGGTTGCCGTTAGAACCACGTTTTCAAACGTTTGCCCATCAAATAAAACTAAAAGATCATCAAAATAGTATTGCTTACTACCTCCCAGGAGAATATGTGGTAAAAAAAGAAGCAAGGATGAACTATTTAGCGTACTGTTGTTTAACACCCGTTACAAACCTGACGTTAACCGAAAGTAAATATACGTTAGATCACGTGGATGTTGGGATTCCTACTTCTTATGCAAGCAATGAGTTTGTGGGAGAAACGGCTGGCTTTTCATTCGATACAGGAATGATCGCTGTGATCCAAAGTCGGGATGATAAATAAAAAAAGCTGAACGGCATGCCGTTCAGCTTTTTGATTACGTTCTATTAAACACGCTCGATTTTACCAGATTTCAAAGCACGAGTTGACACCCAAACTTTTTTAGGTTTACCGTCTATTAATACACGAACTTTTTGCAAGTTAGGTTTAACAGTACGTTTAGTAGCGTTCATTGCATGTGAGCGGTTATTGCCGCTGCTTGTCTTACGACCAGTAAAGTAACATACTTTTGCCATTTTTAGTTTCCTCCTTTGCTTTGATCTCGGAGCGATAATTTTCAGCTCATACTAATTTAATTTATCATAGAAAGCAGTTTTTTGCAAGGGGATTTTGGTTAGAGAGATTAAAAAGTTAGTTATCACTTGATTTTAGTGACAACTAACTTTTTTTTGCGCTAATTATTTTTGTTACGGACTAATGAAGTACAAAACTGATAAAAGTAACCACTGCAGATAACTGTAACAATAGCTGCTATAGCTTTTACAGACAATGGCTTAATCAAAATAGTTGCTGCTACAAGTAGGAAGATTAAGCCAAGTAGCACAGGTATATATTTTTGGTTCATGCAGAAACACCTACTTTCAATGTGTTTTATCTTGTTAAGTTACAATAATCATTCCTACGCCAACGGATGCGACAGCACCAGCAAGTGCACCAGCACCCATGCACCATCCACAATTTAAATTTTTCACTGTACATTCAGTCATTTTAATAGTTCTCATCTTGATTCCCTCCTCGTAAATTAAGTTAATACAGCTGCAAGTCTTGCGCCCGCTGCAATAACACCAGCACCAATTCCTACACCAGTCCAAAAATCAGTTCCATGTGAATTTAAAACTTTTTTGTCTACTTCTGTGAATTCAATTTTTTTCATTATATATTTCTCCTTCGATTCAATTTTTGTATTAATTAATAAAACCGCCAGATCCAGATAGGGAGCATGATTGGTAAAATCCACTTCATAATTGTCACCTCCTGATTTTTTCTATTTCTATTTGTTAAGTTAAAATAATTGCACCACCGACAGTTACGCCAATACCAATACCAACACCAACACCCTGCCAAAAACCATTTAGTACTTTACTGTTTGTTTCCTCAAATTTAATCTTGTTCATATTTCCTAACTCCTCTCTTTCTATTTTTTGTTTGTTGTTGTGCACACTTAAAGTATAGGCTAATTTATTCATTCACTTCTCTTTATTCCTCATATCTTAATTCTATAGCCTATTCGTTTTACTTAACGTTTGGGCATTCCTGAACGTAAAACAAGACAATAAAGCCAAGAATAAATGGATTTAAGAAAAGGTGCGCATCACCATGAATTCATACATATAATGAAAACAGATAAACAAAAGGAGTGATCGAAATGATCGGAATGACATTAGTGGAAGAAAGCAAACATGTATTAAGAAGTGTAAACGATGTGAAGCTCTCAGATATATTAAATGAGAACTGTTTACTAGAAGAGTTAAGTTTTGATACGTATGATTATGATACAAATAATTTTATTGATTTGATGGATTATACAGAATTTCAGGACTATACAGATTATGTTTTTGTTAGCTTATCAAAGTCTGTTCGTCTACCTAAGATTGTTGATTTTCTTAATAAATTTAGTCAATCAACAAGGTTTCATTTTGTTTCTATCAATGAAATATCAAATGAAACAATGGAACAATTTATTGATAGAGAAAAATTAGCTTCTAAAGAAAAAGTAGATGAGCCTTCAGAAGTTATCTTAAAAAATGGTTTAATGGCACTATTTACAGGAGTCTACCCTAGAATATTTAAAAAGAACCTAATTAAACATTTATATTTTGAACATGTGACAGACCTAGCTAATATACATCCGTCCATTTATCTGAATTGTGCAATCAATCATGGAGTATATATTGAAGAGTCTCAAAGTGTGTGGAATAAATTAGAGCAGAATATTCCTGGTATAGTTGTGTTTAAAGACTCTTTAAACACGTTTGTTAAAGATGAGGAATTGGAAGAGTTGTCGGAGGAAATGCTCAATCAACAATTCGAAATATTTAGTCAGACCGGGACAATTACTTGGCAAGAACGTAAAAATGGCATAATTGATTATTCTGATATGTTATCTCTTGGACTAGCACAAAGATTATTTATATTTGAAGATGGGATTTACTTAGATTATAGACGAACAAAAAAACTATTTAGTGAAGTAAGCCGTTCTTTTGCAGAAATAGAATTAGCTAAGAGCGGACTAAATCAAAAACAAGAAAAAAATGGCTTATATGAAGTGTTTCCGCTATTGATAAGTCTTGCACTTTCCTTAAAAGACGATGAATTATCTTTTATTACACCGTTCAATGACAATCAATTTGGAGCGATTTGTTTAGAGACATATCCAAGTGAGTGGATCGTTTTATCAACTAGAGAAGGTTACTTGGCTTTTCATATTCAAAGCAATCGGACATTTGAAGTAAACCAGTTGTTTGTAGATATATTTGAAGCACAGGTTAAGGGGTGTACAGAGTTAGTTAAAGATAGAGACAGTGAAATAACAGACGAAGTGATTGAAGAACAAAAGGAGTTGATGTTAAGTGTATGAAACTCTATTTTTTGGCACATTCAAATCAAAATTAAAGGAAGAAATAGAAATCACAAATAATATTTATCAAGAGCCGGTATTTGCCAGTTATTATGAGGCTATTGCTCAAGAAAATATGAACGGAGATTTAGACTATTACTTAACTAGTTTCGATGAAAATGACCGGATATTAGAAATCGGCACGGGAAATGGGCGAATCTTAAAACCATTACTAAAACAGGGCATTGAAATTTATGGTATTGAGCCTGAAGAAGAAATGCTGACTTTTTTAAATGAAGAAGAAAAAAGTTGTGTATTTGTCGGTGGAATTGAAGATATTCAGTATTTCGAACATTCCGAAAAGTATACTCACATCATTATTCCCGCTACATCGGTTTCTTTATTTGATGAACAATTTTTTTCGACCTTTTTAAAGAATGCAAAACAATTATTAACAAGTAAAGGTAAGATTCTCTTTGATTTTCTCAGTCCAGAGTGCATAGCGGAGTTGCATGAGAAGGTTTCTGTAGAAAAGATTAATGATCAATTATTTATGTCAGGAAACTTTGTAAAAGAAAAACAGTTTATCTATAACATTTATACAAAAACAACTGTTGGAGAAAGAAAACTAGGCTATTCAATTAAAAATATTTATTCAGTAGAACAAGTGAATCAGTTATGCGAAACATTTGGATATACAGCTCATGTTTTAAGATGTAATAAGGGCTATGTCATGATGGAGATGGTAAATAATGAAATATAATTATGTAGTTCCAATGGGGGATATTTCATCTGTAAATAATAATAAATTGGTACCGATAAGAGCAGAGGAGGAATACATCTTTGATCAAAATCAAAAACGATTTATTGATCTTAGAAGTGGATTATGGAATGTGAATTTGGGATATAGAAAAGAGCTGTACGAGGCTATTCAACAGCAAATGAATGAGCAATTATCAACGAATCTAACGTATTTAGATATTCACTCATTTCATCATCCGCTTTATCAAGAGTATGCGAAAAAACTATGTACATTTGTTGATGTTGACGGGAGTTATACTCAGCTTATTTATACAAATAGTGGATCTGAATGTACTGATTTAGCGCTGAAATTATCACGACAAATCAATAAGAAAAAAGTGAAAACTCTTGCTTTTTCGAAAGGATACCACGGTACTTTTTGGGGTGGTATGTCAGTGAGCGGCTTGGATCAAGAAGTAACTCAAGTCTATAATCCTAAATTAAGTAATATGGAATTTATTGAATTTCCAGAAAATAAATCAGAAGAAGAAGAACTATTAGCGTATATTGAGCGACATCATCATGAATATAGTGCAATGATTATTGAGCCTATTTTAGGATCAGCAGGGGTGAAAATCCCTTCTGTCACATTTATGAATAAACTAGGTGGATTATTGAAACAACATGATATTACGATTGTTTTTGATGAAGTAGCTACAGGCTTTTATCGAACAGGAAAACGTTTTTTCTTCCATTATCTAGATTTTAAACCGGATATGATCAATCTTAGCAAAGGAATCAACAATGGTGTTTTGCCTTTTGGAACGGTTTTATTATCTAACGAACTTACTAAAAAGTTGGAAAATGAAAACTTGGAACATTTTTCCACACAAAATGGGAATCTGCTTGGAATAATCAGTGCAAACGAAACCTTGAATTACTATCAAAAAAATGAAGTAGAAGTTTCAGAAAACATAAAAAAATTAAATGAAGCCATTCTTGGAGTGGGAAAAGGACAAGGGCTTGCGTGTAGAGGAGTGGGATGTATGTTCGCAATAACGATAAACAATCCTTTAGCACTACAACTAATTATTGATGCATTAGAACAGGCAGGAATTTTGTGTTATCAATACTTTAATTCATCTGAAGATAATGGGATTACCCTGATGCCATCGTATTATTCAGATTCTAGAAAAATAGCACAGGTAGTGAAGTTGATCGCTAAGGTGGTGAAATCATATGCTTGATGTACGACAATTGAAAGTGGAGCACCTTCTTTTTGAATATGTACAGCGTGATGAAGAAGTCTATATTTACAATACGAAAAATGAGCGGATGGTCAAAACAACTAATGAAATGATTGCTTATTTAGAAACCTATGAGCCTGATAATAATCACAATGATCCGGCAATCGATAAATTTATTTTTGGTTCGGGGAAGAGAAAGCTTTTGGAATTCAAATTAAAAGGTTTTAGTATTCCTAAACATTTTTTTTCAACATTTTTAAATTTTATGAGCTCTAGATATGCATTTATGCTGTGTAAACTTTTTACATTAATAGGTATGTTACTACTACCTATTTTTCTTCAAAAAGGATTCAATAGTTATGCAACGAGGGCGACTGAATTTAACTGGTTAATGTTGTTTGGCTTATATGCCAGCCAAATTGCGATTACTATGTTTCATGAATTAGGTCATTATTATTATTATCAAAAATACATTACTTCGAATAAATTTCGTTTTGGTTTCTTACTAAGATATTTTTTCTTATTTATGTTCTATACAAATGTTAACTTTATGGATCACCTTTCAAAGAGGAAACAATTAAAAATCATGATTGCAGGTGTTCAAACACAGTTGATCATTAGTGGAATACTATGCACTGTAATGCTATTTAAAACCTCAGATTTTTTTTTAATGTTATTTTTCTTAAATCTTTTGAATATTGTTATTAACCTAGTTCCATTTATAAAAACAGACGGTTACTGGATAATCAATTTATTGATTGAATCCGAAGATTATATGCTCGCTTTTAAAAAATGGATTAGAAGGAAAAATAAGTCAATAAAGGCTTCTGAATTACTACTAGCTATGTTTAACGTTGTTGCTATTACATACGTACTGATTAACGGATTAACACAGATTATACAAATTTTCTTTTGAGATGGATACAAGGAAGGGGAGGCTATGTATGAAAAATGTATTGATTGTTGGCTCTGCCGGTTACTTAGGACGATCGTATATTCAAATGAATAAAGAAAAATATCGATTTTGGGGTATTGATAAGGTAAAAGGTGACCATAATGAAGAAGCGGTATATAAGGAATTTTTAGCTGATGTTACAGACTTATGGAGTATAAAGCAAGTGAAAGAAGAGCTTGAAAAAGAGTCAGTTAAGATGGACGCTATCATTTTCTCGATAGGAATCAATCCTATTCAGAGTTTTTATAGTATTAGTGAAGAGACATGGGATAGAACATTTTCAGTAAATCTAAAGTCGGTTGTAGTTATGATCAAAGAACTTTATCCCATTTTTAAGGAGAAGGTTTCAATTGTACTTATTGGTTCGCAAAATGGCGTAGTGGGCCATGAGCAACGAATTGACTATGGACCATCAAAAGCAGCACTTATCCAATTAGCTAAAAATCTAACACTGGATTTTGAAGTGGATAATGAAAAGGATATTAAAGTTAATGTTGTTTCTCCATCTTATATTTTAAATCAAAGTAATGAGAAATTGTTGACGGACTCTTTCGAAGGAAAAAAACTATTGAAAAAAATACCTTTAAAAAAATTTGTGCAGTTGGAAGATGTAGTTGGAACCATCGATTTTCTATTATCAGACTATAGCAAAGCGATTCGAGGACAAAATATAATCGTGGACTATGGTTATACAATCGTTTAAATGAAAGGGGTAATTAAAATGAGCTTAGAAATTAAACAACTAAAAAAAACAATGAATGAACGAGAAATATTAAAAGAAATTGACCTAATTATTCCGGAAGGTGAAATTTATGGTTTCTTAGGTGCAAATGGTGCAGGTAAAACAACGATTTTTAGACATGTTTTAGGGATTTACACCCCAGATGAAGGAACAATTAAATGGAAAGGGAACTCAATCAATAGATTTGATGCGACGAAAATAGGGTACCTTCCAGAAGAACGCGGTTTAAATCCAAAAAGAACGGTTGAACAGCAATTAGCTTTTTTTGGGAAATTGCATAATATGAATAAAAAAGACGTGGAAAAAAGTATTGAATTTTGGTTGAATTTTTTTGAAATCCAAGAAAATATAGATCGTAAAATCAGTGAGCTTTCTAAGGGAAATCAGCAAAAAATTCAATTTATTGCGTCAGTCATTCACAGTCCAGAACTGATTATACTAGACGAACCATTCTCTGGGCTAGATCCGATCAATGCTAACCAATTAAAAGATGCCATTCTTTTTTTAAAAGAAAGTGGATCGACCATCATTTTTAGCTCTCACCAAATGGCAAATGTAGAAGAAATTTGTGAAAATATTTGTATGATCAAAAAAGGAGAAGTTCTTCTGAGTGGTAATTTACAAGAAATTAAGGATAACGTGGATAAACGAAAAATTACCATTCAAGCAGATTTTGAAAGAGATGCATTAAAGAGAGAATTCGCTATTGAATCTTATCAGGAAAGTGATGGTATTGTTTCATTTTATACACAAGATAAATTTGTTGCAAAAAAAATTCAACAATTTATTTTACAGTCTGAAAATATTCAACAATTTAGAATTGAATCAATTTCCTTAAATGATATCTTTTTAGAAAGAGTAGGTGAATAATATGAAAAACATGTTAACGATCGCAATTGAAACATATAAACAAAAAGTGGAGTCAAAAGTGTTTATCATTATGCTGTTTGTATTAGCTTTTGGCACTTTTTTTGGAATGAATTATGAAGGTATTTTTAAGAGCGAAGAGCCAAAAAAAGAGAAAGTTCTCGTGGTGTCAAAAGACAAACAAGTTGTTTCTGCGTTACAAGAAGCAGGAGCAGAATTAAATGTTTCTTTTGTTAAAGGTGGTAATACGTTGGCGGAGGCTGAGAAAGATTTGAAAAACGCTGCTAGCAAAACAGTTTTGATGCTAGATAGAAATGAAGCGGGTTTGTATCAAGGCAGGATTTATTATCAAGGTGCCGCGCAGCATAATGTTTCTGAACAGTTGCAAACATTAGTAACTGCCGTGAATCAATCAATTAAATTGAATCAGTTAAATTTAGATGAAATACAACAAGAATTTTTAAATACAAGTACAATTTTACCAATGGAGTCATTGGATGGAGATCAAGATAGTTCTGGACAAACATTACTATTAGTCTATGTTGTAGGATTTATTCTTTATATGGCAGTTATGCTTTTTTCTACGATGGTTGCGCAAGATATTGCTGTAGAGAAGAGCTCAAGAGTAATGGAAATTCTATTGACGACAATCACACCAGTTCAGCATTTAGTAGGGAAAATAGTTGGTATTGGCATGGTAGGTTTAACGCAAGGTACTGCTATCGGAATCTCTGCGTATGCCTCCTATAAACTATTTGGTGACAGCACTGGGATGTTTGCGTTTTTAAACGAAGGAAAAAATGGTCAAGCAATTGTGCTAGCTGTGGTTTGTTTTATCTTAGGGTACTTGATTTATTCCGTGACAGCTGCAATTTTAGGGTCACTGGTATCTTCAGTTCAAGAAGTTCAACAACTGATGTATATTTTAATTATTCCACTGTTTATTGCTTTATTTATGGTAATTATTATGGCAACTGGAGCAGGGAGTAACCAAGTCATCACGATTTCATCCTACCTACCATTTTTATCACCTATTGTTATGTATGCAAGATATATGCTAGGTGATGCAACGATGACTATGTTCGTCATTGCTATGGGTATTAATTTAGGCGCCACTGTCATATTAGCGTTAGTCGGGAAGAGCGTCTATCAAGGCGGTGTATTCATCTATAGTGGAGATAAACTTACTACTATCTTGAAAAAAGCATTTAAATCAGGAAAGTACTATGCTCAAAATTGAGGTAAGCAATTTTGTCGCTGAAATTCCGTATAAAACGCTTGAAATGATTCAACAGGCGAATGGAGAAGAAATTATTTTTTTTGCGATATTTAAATTACTGGACAAAATAAAATCAGAACTTAAAAAGAATAATTATAGAGTTGTTTTCCTGATAAAAGGAGAAGCTTACTATAAAGATATAGCGGAAGGCAATGTATTTGTATACAAGAATGAACAAGATGAAGATCTTGATGCATCTAAGCATTACATTTTGGTATTAAAAAAAGATAATGAAAATAGGAATTCAAAGATTTTAGCTAGAATCAAAAGAAAATTGAAGCAATATAATTGTGAATTTGATGAAATTGTTGTGAGCAATTCACAGATAGATTTTTTTGGGGAACCTTTTACCGTAGAGGGTGTGTTAGCAACCAATTTAGGTTACTAACACACTTCTTTTATTAGAGAAATTTGACAGATGAGTTAGCTTTAGATTAGAATTGAATAACATAATGTAGTGTATTATTGTTCATTATAGAATGATGACATAAGTACTTGGGGGTACGATATGGTTATATTTTTAATTGCTATTCAATTTGTCTTTATATATCTTAATTATAAAATTTTGACGTCGGAGAAAGTAAGACTAACTGAGATATTACAACTAGGATGTTTGTCTATCCTAGTTGGTTGGGTTTATTCTTTAGTGGGCGCAATTCTTGGTGAAGTAGTGCTGATTTTTATGCTAATGTTATTAGCGATATTTATCGAAAGAAAAAAATATATAGAAATTATTGGAATAATGAGTTACTCATTGGTGATTTTGATGGTGAGTAATCATTGTGTGACGTTAATGAACATGCAGATTTTTGAAGGAAGGAATTTTTTTTCTGATAGTTCTTTCTTGATAATAAATCAAATTATTGGTTGCCTATTTTCAATGGTGCTTACATTAGGTATAGCAAAATTTCTGGAGTATATACGGAGTAAAATAATAATATCTGCTGAAACTAAAATACTTATTTGTGTGATTGGTATAATAACTTCTTCTATTATATATATATTACTCTTTTTTGGAATCGTTCCAAACAATCGTGTAGATTTAATAGGTTTAAATTTGTTTTTCTTAGGCATTTATTTAATCGTTTCTTTAATTACTTTTTTTATGTATGTTAGTTCAATGAGAAATAAATATGAAATTCAGCAAAAAGAAAGAGAATATTCAGCAAATCAGCGTTATATGGAGCTTATGGAAAAACAATATAAAGAAGTAAGAAAATTTCGCCATGACTATAAAAATATACTGAACTCATTAGAAGATTTTTTTGTTGATGAAGATTATGAAGGGTTGAACGATTATTATTTTAACAAAATTAAAAAGACTTCACAGACTATTGACCAAAATGATTATAAACTAGATGCTATAGGGAATATAAAAGTAAGAGAAGTAAAGAGTATTGTAGCGTCTAAATTGATTTCAGCCCAAGAAAAAGAGATTGATGCACAAGTAGAGGTGAATGAAACAATAGATTTTCTTTCCATAGACTCAGTAATTCTAGTTAGGGTACTTGGGATTTTTTTAGATAACGCGTTAGAAGAGTTAGACTATATTGGTGAAGGAGAACTCGCAGTTGCATTGTACAAGGATAAACATGCAGTTCATATTGTTATTCAAAACTCCTGTAGAAAAGATATACCTAAATTTCACATACTCAAAAAAAGAGGTTTTTCTACTAAAGGAGATGCTAGAGGCGAAGGGCTGAGTAATGTTCAAGACTTAATTGCACCATTAGGTAACGTTCGTTTAGCTACATCAATCAACGAAGAGCTATTTACTCAAAAATTAACAATAGACAACACGGAAAGGATGTGAACGTAATGTTATCTATCATCATTTGTGAAGACGACTGGAGGCAACGCCAAACAATCGAGACATATGTCAAAAATTATATCATGATGGAGAGCTTGGATATGGAGTTAGCATTTTCTACTGGCAATCCATTAGAAGTATTGGAATTTGTTAAAAGTAATCCCAAAATGACTGGACTTTATTTCTTTGATGTTGATTTACAGCATGAAATGTCAGGGTTGACTCTAGCAGCAGAAATTAGGAAATATGATGATTTGGGTAAAATCGTTTTTGTCACTACCCATGGCGAATTGTCCTATCTTACATTTACTTATAAGATTGAAGCGATGGATTATATCATAAAGGATAACAAAGACGATCTTCAGCAGAGGATTTGTGAAAGTATACAGTTAGCGCATGAACGGGTGACCAATGATCGTGGTAAGCAAAAAAACTTGTTTAAGCTAAAAGATGGAGATACCGTCCGTTCCATTGATACTGCAGATATCATTTTCTTTGAATCGTCTGCTACATCACATAAAATAATTCTTCATTTAGAAAATGGAGAAATTGAATTTTACGGCGCCTTAAAAGAGATCGAAGAACAATGCGATTCTTTTTATAGATGCCATAAATCATACTTAATAAACCGAAACCATATCAGTAAAATAATAAAAAGTGAAAGAATAGTCGAAATGAGCAATGGAGAAACTTGTTTCGTTTCTGTAAGAGCTATGAAAAACTTATGAGTTTTCAAAAGCAAAGCGGACCATCAAGGGTTTGCATTGCTTTTTTTATTTCAAATCAGTTTGACTTTTTCCCTCAAACGATGTAAATTATACAATTATTGGTAAATTCGATGAGACTCTCTATAATTATCTGGATAAGTTCCTTTTCATTGAGGTACGGCTATGTTAAAATATTATAGAAGAAAATAGGGCAATTGTGCTCTTTAAGGAGGCTTTCATCAATGGCTGTAAAAATCAAAACACCAGCAGGCACCATTGAGATTACCAATGAGGTTATTGCCACTGTAGTTGGCGGTGCTGCGACAGATATCTACGGAATCGTCGGTATGGCTAGTAAAAACCAAATCAAAGATAATTTAAATGGCATCTTACGCAAAGAAAATTATTCTAAAGGCGTGGTCGTGCGACAAGAAGAAAATGGCGTTGCGGTCGACGTATATACAATCGTAAGTTATGGAACAAAAATTTCAGAAGTATCTCGTAATGTACAAGAAAAAGTAAAATATAACCTTGAAACACTATTAGGTGTGACAGCTAATTCAGTCAACGTATTTGTGCAAGGTGTTCGTGTGTTGCCTGACTAGGTAGCCAGCTGCCAAATAGATGAACTATCATCTATTTGCAGGAATCTCAAAGGAGGATTTTTTAGGTGAATGTAACAGAAATCAGTGCAAGTCAGTTCCAAGAGATGGTTCAGGCTGGTGCGAGTCGTCTGCATGTGAATGCAGAATACGTCAACTCATTGAATGTTTTCCCTGTACCAGATGGTGATACAGGAACAAATATGAACTTATCTATGACAAGTGGAGCGAAGGCTGTAGCCGATTCTCGTTCTGAAAAAGTCGGAGAACTCACAACGATTCTTTCAAAAGGATTATTGATGGGCGCTAGAGGAAACTCTGGTGTTATCTTATCGCAATTATTCCGTGGTTTTTCTAAGCAAATCCCAGATGTTGAGACGTTGAATGCAAAAGATTTAGCAGCAGCGTTTACTCATGGTGTAGAGACTGCTTATAAGGCAGTAATGAAGCCCGTAGAAGGTACGATTCTGACTGTTTCCCGTGAAGCTGCGCGTTCTGGTGAACGTAAAGCAAAAGAAACGGATGACTGTATCGAAGTGATGGAAGCGGTCGTTAAAGGTGCGAAACGTGCTTTAGCTAAAACTCCTGACCTTTTACCTGTATTAAAAGAAGTTGGCGTAGTCGACAGTGGTGGTCAAGGTTTATTATTTATCTATGAAGGCTTTTTGGAAGCTTTATCTGGAGAATTTTTAGCAACTGAACTCTATGAGCCAAGCCCAGGTGAGATGGATGAAATGGTCAATGCTGAACATCATCGTGGTGTCAGCGGTCACGTGGCGACTGAAGATATCAAATTCGGTTACTGTACAGAAATTATGGTTCAAATCGGTGAAGGTCCAACTGTGGACAGTGATTTCGATTATGAAACATTTAGAAACTACTTAAATGAATTAGGTGATTCATTACTTGTTGTAAATGACGATGAAATCATCAAAGTACATGTGCATACAGAACATCCTGGTGAAGTGATGAATTATGGTCAAAAATTCGGTTCATTAGTGAAAATCAAAGTAGATAACATGCGTTTACAACATGAAACGTTGGTTGAACATGACGCTCAAGCAGCAGTTGCTCAAAAAGCACGTGTTCCTTATGCAGTTATTGCAATTGCGGCAGGAGAAGGTGTTCAAGAATTATTCCGTAGCCTTGGTGCAAGTTATATCATTAGCGGCGGTCAAACAATGAACCCTAGTACTGAAGACATATTGAAAGCTGTTAAAGAAGTTAACGCTGACCAAGTTATTATCTTACCTAACAACAAAAATATCTTCATGGCAGCTGATCAAGCAGCAGAAGTGGCTGATATTCCGGTAGCGGTTGTTCCTACAAAAACAATCTCTCAAGGGATGACAGCAATGCTAGCATTCAATGATCAACAAACGCTTGAAGAAAATAAAACAACCATGACGGAAATGATCGAAAGTGTAGTCAGTGGACAGGTAACAACAGCTGTACGTGACACAACGATCGATAATGTCGAAATCAAAAAAGATGACTATCTAGGAATGATCGACGGTAAAATCGTAGTTTCTGAACCAGATATGTTTAAAGCATCATTGGATACACTAAAACGCATGATCGATGAAGATACAGAAATCGTAACGATCATTGTCGGTGAGGGTGGTACAATGAAAGAAGCTGAAAAATTTGTAGAAGCACTGACTGCTGAATACGAAGATCTAGAAACAGAACTTCATGAAGGTGGACAACCGGTTTATCCATATTTATTTTCAGCTGAATAATAAATGACTTATCGAAGCCAGACACTTGTTGTTTGGCTTTTTCTATAGAAAAAGAGATCTATTGAATCTAGCTAAGGAAAAGAGAGAATAATTTCGTATTTTATGGTGAAAGGAGGAAAATGAGTGAACATATCGGATGATATCGGTGTCTTGACTGGCGTTGGTCCAAAACGTGCAGAAAATTTAAAAGAATTAGGCATTCAAACGATCGAAGATTTGTTATCCTATTACCCTTTTCGATATGATGATATCCAAGAAAAGGAATTAAATGAAATCCAAGATCAAGAAAAAGTTACCTTAAAAGGGCTAGTTGTATCGGAACCAGTTGTGAGCCGTTATGGCTATAAGAAAAGCCGAATGATGTTTCGGATGATGCAAGACCATGCTGTAATCAATGTTTCCTTCTTTAATCAGCCTTATTTAAAAGACAAAATCATTATGTCCGAAGAAATCGCAGTTTATGGAAAATGGGATGCTAAAAGAAAGTCATTGAATGGGATGAAAATCTTAGCGGCAAAAAACGACGGAGAAGATTTCGCTCCGATTTATCATGTAAATAAAAAAGTTCGACAAAGTAGTTTGATCCAGCTCATTCGCACTGGATTTGAAAAATATGGTGAGTTGATTTCAGAGATTTTACCAGGAGAGCTACTAGAGAAATATCGTTTGATGCCAAGAAAAGAAGCGATGTTTGCGATGCATTTTCCGAGTAATCCAGAAGAAAGTCATCAAGCAAAGCGACGGGTCGTATTTGAAGAGTTCTTTTTATTTCAATTGAAAATGCAAGGGTTGAAGCGACAAGAAAAAGCAGAAAAAAATGGATTGAACATTCAGTATGATGTGGAGCGTTTAAAATCATTTACCCAGAAATTACCTTTTGAACTGACTGCAGCTCAAAAAAAAGTAACGAACGAAATTTGTAGGGATTTAATGAGCTCGAATCATATGCAGCGCTTATTACAGGGCGATGTTGGGAGTGGAAAAACAGTTGTTGCGGCAATTGCTCTTTACGCAACGATGACAGCTGGCTTTCAGGGCGCTTTAATGGTACCGACAGAGATTTTGGCCCAACAGCATATGGAAAGTCTTCAGCAATTATATGATCCCTTAGAAGTTCGCACAGCACTATTAACTGGATCGACTAAAACAAAAGAACGTCGAGTGATTCTTGAACAACTAGCGAACGGTGAAATAGATATCATTATTGGTACGCACGCCTTGATTCAAGAGGATGTCTTATTTCATCGATTAGGTTTAGTGATAACGGATGAACAACATCGATTTGGTGTGAATCAACGCCGAATATTAAGAGAAAAAGGCCTGAAACCTGATGTATTGTTCATGACTGCGACACCAATTCCAAGAACCCTAGCAATCACGGCTTTTGGTGAGATGGATGTCTCGATCATTGATGAAATGCCAGCTGGACGTATTCCGATAGAAACCCGTTGGATTCGTCCACCTCAATTAGATACTGTTTTAGAGTGGATGGAAAAAGAATTAGCGCGTGGGCATCAGGCATATGTGATTTGTCCGCTGATCGAAGAATCTGAAGCGTTGGATGTTAAAAATGCTACAGAGATATTTGAACATATGTCGGCTTATTTTAATCCAACTTATCAGGTCGGTTTGCTTCATGGGAAAATGAAAAATCAGGAAAAAGAAGAGATTATGCAGGAGTTCAAAGAAAATAACTTACAGTTGCTAGTTTCTACTACAGTGATCGAAGTCGGGGTCAATGTTCCGAATGCGACGGTCATGCTGATTATGGATGCTGATCGTTTTGGACTAGCACAATTACACCAACTTCGCGGTCGTGTCGGCCGAGGTTCAGAAGCTTCTTATTGTATTTTAGTTGCTAACCCAAAAAATGAGATGGGTGTTGAGCGAATGAAAATCATGACAGAAACGAATAATGGTTTTGTGCTGAGTGAAAAGGATTTGGAATTGCGAGGACCGGGTGAAGTGTTCGGCGCTAGACAATCAGGTGTTCCGCAATTTGCCGTTGGCGATATCGTGACCGATTTCAACATCCTTGAAGTGGCACGGCAAGAAGCTAGTGTTATTTGGAAAAAAGAGCAATGGTGGGTTTTACCGGAATATCGCGGTGTTGCTGATAAAATTAAGCCAAATGATGATGAGCAGCAGTTTTTTGATTGAAAAATGATTGAGAAATATGTTCCGCTTTTCCTGATCTAGCTACACGAGTCCGCTCTTTCGGCAAATAGATAAATCTTTGGAAAGATAAAGAACATCTTTCAAAAAATTTCCTAATTACCTTGACACACAACGAATAAAAATGAGTTTATGTAGAGAGGTACCTACTTGGTTGCTCAAGAGCGAAACGACTCGTTCCGCTTTTCGATATGATCTAGCTACACAAAGCAACTCCCAAGGAAAATAGATAATCTGACTGTGAAACTAAAAGCGTTTCCTAGTCATATTCCTAATTTTCATGAGAGTTAAACGCTTTGTTCCGCTTTTCGATATGTTATACTATTTATTGTAATTTACCTAGGAGGGACTATGTTATGAAGATTGCCGTTGATGCAATGGGTGGCGATCATGCGCCCCAAGCAATTGTTGAAGGTGTGATGTTAGCCAAACAGGATTTTCCAGAGATTGAGTTTTTACTTTATGGAAAAGAAGATGAAATTAAAAAATATGTAACAGATGAAACGAATATTACGATTATCCATACGGATGAAAAAATCAATAGTGACGATGAACCAGTAAAAGCGATTCGTCGCAAGAAAACAGCTTCGATGGTGTTAGCTGCACAAGCCGTAAAAAATGGCGAAGCGGATGCGATTTTTTCTGCAGGTAACACAGGTGCGTTACTAGCTGCTGGGTTATTTATTGTGGGACGAATCAAAAATGTTGAACGCCCGGGTTTGATGTCGACTTTGCCAGTGATCGGTCAACCAGATGGTGGATTTGATATGTTAGATTTAGGTGCAAATGCGGATAATAAACCAGAGCATCTTGTTCAATATGCTGTGTTAGGCTCTTTTTATGCTAAAAAAGTCAGAAATATCACGAAACCTCGTGTCGCTCTTTTAAATAATGGTGCGGAAGAAACCAAGGGCAGTGAGCTGACTAAAAAAGCGTTTGAATTACTTTCAGAAGAAGAGGGAATTCATTTTATTGGGAATGTAGAAGCGCGTGATTTACTAAGCGGAGCAGCCGATGTTGTTGTGACAGATGGCTTTACAGGAAATGCTGTGTTAAAGTCAATTGAAGGAACAGCTTTAAACATGATGGGACTTTTAAAGTCATCGATTCTGGCAGAAGGATTCAAAGGCAAGATGGGGGCATTACTTTTAAAGAACGCCTTGCGAGGTATGAAAGACGAAATGGATTACTCTAAACATGGCGGAGCGGTTCTCTTTGGCTTAAAAGCACCAGTCATCAAAACACATGGATCAACAGGACCTGAGGCTGTACGCTATACGATTCGTCAAATCCATACAATGCTGAAGACCGAAGTTGTACCTCAGCTTGTCAGCTATTATGAAACAAAAGAATAAATATGTCCGCAACCTGTTTGCAACCCTGTTGTAATAGTTTTGCAAAAAAAGATGGACAAATCGATCAATTGTGAGTACAATGTATCATAGCGTTTAACTCAATCGTGAGGAACGCTTTTCAAAAGCAGTGGAGGTGAATACAGTTGACTCGTGAAGAAGTACTTGAAAAAGTAGCGAAGATTATCTCAAACCACTTTGATATTGAAGCTGAGAAAGTGACAGATCAATTAAACATTAAAGATGACTTGAATGCAGATTCAATTAGTGTAATGGAATTTGTTTTAGAGCTGGAAGATGAGTTTGGTACAGAAATTTCTGATGAAGACGCAGAGCAAATTGAAACAGTTGGTGCCGCTGTTGATTATATTATGAATAACTTATAATTTGAAATGAAAAAAAGTGGAACAAAACAAATCCTGTTTTGTTCCGCTTTTTTGTCTATTTGGGCAAATTTACATTACCAAAATGTTGCAATTTTTACAAATTTTATATACAATTGCCTAAATATGATTACAATGAGAATATGAATTGTTTGAAACGATTACAATGAGGAGACGAAGAATAATTATTAAAAAAAGAGGTTTTTTTAATAAGTTTTTTATTGTAATGAGTTATTTATCTGAGCATGGAGGAGTGTATTAAAGTGAGTGATGGTAATCAATTGTTAGACGTTCAGCATCTACATACCGGGTTTCGTATTAAAGATGAATACTATGATGCTGTTGATGATGTGTCATTTGAATTAGGAAAAAATGAAATTTTAGCGATCGTTGGTGAATCTGGTTGTGGTAAAAGTACGTTGGCTACAACAATTATCGGTCTACACGATGCAAATAATACTCGTGTAACTGGAGAAATTCTTTATAAGGATTTAAACTTAACGACATTTAACGAACAACTTTATAATAAAATTCGAGGCAATGATATTGGGATGATTTTCCAAGATCCCTTATCAGCATTGAATCCTTTGATGCGCATCGAAGATCAGATCAAGGAAAGTTTGACGTATCATACGGATATGAATGCAGAGCAAAAACAAGCACGAGTAATCGAGTTATTGACACAAGTGGGAATTCCAAATCCTGAACGTGTTGGAAAGCAGTATCCACATGAATTATCTGGAGGAATGCGTCAACGTGTGATCATTGCGATCGCTATTGCATGTAAACCAGCAATTATTATTGCGGATGAACCGACAACTGCATTGGACGTGACGATTCAAGCGCAAATTTTAGATTTACTCAAGGATTTACAAGAAGAAACGGGTTCGGGAATTATTTTGATCACACATGATTTAGGTGTGGTAGCTGAAATGGCGGATAAGGTGGCTGTGATGTATGCTGGACAATTCGTTGAAGTTGCAACTGCAGAAGAGTTGTTTAATAATCCAAAACATCCATACGCTCGTTCTTTACTCCAGTCGATCCCGCAAGAAAACTCAGATGACAGTCAGTTGCACGTTATAGAAGGTGTGGTTCCTTCATTAAGCAAATTACCGAGAGAAGGGTGTCGTTTTGCGCCGAGAATTCCTTGGATTCCAGAGGATGCTCATGAAGCAGAACCAACTTTGCATGAGGTGTCAGAAGGACATTTTGTTCGTTGTACGTGTTATCAGCATTTCCATTTTAGAGACGATCAGGAGGAAGTATAATGGCAGAAATTATTCAAATAAAAGACTTGAAAGTTCATTATCCTATCCGTAGTGGTTTCTTTAACAGAGTGACTGATCATGTGCTGGCAGTTGATGGTGTTGATTTTATTATCGAAAAAGGGAAGACTTATGGGTTAGTTGGTGAATCAGGTTCTGGAAAATCAACTACAGGAAAAGCGATTATTGGTTTAGAAAAGGTAACGAGCGGCAGTATTTTATATCAGGATCAAGATGTGACGAAAGCACATAATCGTAAAGCCATGAAATACAATAAAGATGTTCAAATGATTTTTCAAGATTCAATGTCTAGTTTAAATCCTAAAAAACGGGTATTGGATATTATTGCAGAACCAATCCGTAATTTTGAACGATTGAGTGATCAAGAAGAAAAGAAAAAAGTCAAAGGGCTCCTAGACATCGTTGGGATGCCGGAAGATGCGTTGTATAAATATCCTCATGAATTCTCAGGTGGGCAGCGCCAGCGTTTAGGTGTAGCCAGAGCGGTTGCGACCAATCCAAAGCTGATTATTGCAGATGAACCAGTTTCTGCGTTGGATTTATCGGTTCAAGCTCAAGTGCTGAATTTTATGAAAAATATTCAAGAAGAGTATGGCTTGAGTTATTTGTTTATTTCACATGATCTAGGTGTTGTAAAACATATGTGTGATAACATTGCGATTATGTATAAAGGACGATTTGTAGAAATCGGAACTCGTCAAGACATTTATACGAATCCGAAACATATTTACACTAAACGCTTATTATCAGCAATTCCTAAAATCGATGTAGCGCATCGTGAAGAACACAAAGCGCAACGTCGTCAAGTGGAAAAAGAATATATTGAGCATCAAAAAGATTATTACGATCAAAATGGCCGGGTGTATGATTTACGTACAATCAGCGATACACATCAAGTAGCGTTAAAAGATGGAGGTGCAATCTAATGTGGAAGACGATTTTACGACGTGTACTCTTTATGATCCCTCAAATCTTGATTTTAAGCGTATTGATTTTCATGTTGGCTAAAATGATGCCAGGTGATCCGTTTACTGGGCTGATCAATCCAAATACAGATCCAGCCGTGATTGAAAAAATGCGTGAATCAGCAGGGCTGAATGATCCGTGGACAACGCAATATGTGCGTTGGATCGTTAATGTTTTCCATGGCGATTTTGGTGAGAGTTTTATTTTTAAATTACCTGTTTCAACCTTGATCGGCAGTCGCGCGATCAATACGATTCTCTTGTCATTAGTAACGGTTGTGATCATGTACGCCATTGCTTTACCGTTAGGTGTTTTGTCAGGTCGTTACCAAAATTCTATTTTAGATAAATTTGTCGTAATTTATAACTTTTTCAGTTTCGCGGTACCGCCATTTATTTTTGCATTGGTTATGCTATTTATTTTCGGGTATCGTTTAGATTGGTTTCCAACGACAGGTTCAATCTCCAGTGGTGTTGAGCCGGGAACAGGTGCTTATATCTGGGATCGATTCTATCATTTGATTTTACCTGCGCTTTCTCAAGCCTTACTTGGAACGGCGATCACGATCCAGTATTTGCGTAATGAAGTCATTGATTCTCAATCGCTAGACTATGTTCGGACTGCTCGTTCAAAAGGGGTACCGACAAATAAAGTCTATACAAGACATATTTTCAGAAATGCTTCTTTACCAATCGTTTCTCAACTTAGTTATGAAATCACCGCTTTGATCAGTGGTTCGGTAGTTATCGAAAAAATCTTTGGCTATCCGGGGATTGGGAAATTATTTATCGACTCGATCGGACAACGTGATTATGCAGTAATCACGGCCTTAGTATTGATTTTAGGAGTTGCAACGCTCGTCGGAAATCTGATTTCAGATATCGTCATGAGTCTTGTAGATCCGCGGATTCGGGTTCAATAGAAAATCAATTTTAAGGAGAGGAAGAGACGAGATGGATAAAAATAAAGAAACTGCAGCAGTTGCTGTACCAGAAACGATCCCACCGATGGGATTTCGAATGATCGCAAGAGAATTCAAAAAAGATAAATTAGCGATTTTCTCACTTGTACTGTTAGTAGCCATTTTATTGGTTGTTTTTATCGGTGCTTTATTGACCGATCAAGACAAAGTAATGACAGTCAGTATTTTAGATAAATATGCCGAACCTGGTGGGAACTTTATACTAGGAGCCGACGAAGGTGGACGGGATGTGCTAGGGCAATTGATCATTGGTGCCCGCAATTCTGTTGTGATCGGTTTTGCAATTACGATCCTGACATCGATCATCGGTGTAGGTATCGGTATTATTTCAGGTTATTATGGTGGAATGTTTGATAATGCGGTGATGCGTGTTGTTGATTTTATCATGATCTTACCGATTATGATGATCATCATTGTATTTGTTACGATCATTCCCAATTATAATGTTTGGTCTTTTGTTTGGATCATGAGTGCGTTTTACTGGGTCGCAAAGGCGCGGCTATTCAGAAGTAAAACACTATCGGAAGTTCGAAGAGATTATGTGAGTGCTTCAAAAACCTTAGGAACAAGTGACTTTAAAATCATGTTTCGAGAAATCATGCCCAATCTGAGTTCATTGATCATCACGAACTTAACAATCAACTTTGCGGCAAATATCGGGATCGAAACAACACTAACGTTCTTAGGTTTTGGTTTGCCGACAAATGTACCGAGTCTTGGAACATTGATCGGATATGCCAGCAATGGTGACGTTTTAGCGAACAAAACATGGATCTGGGTACCTGCATCAGTACTAATTTTAGTAATGATGTTATGTATAAATTATATTGGCCAAGCGTTTAAGCGTTCAGCAGATGCTAGACAACGTTTAGGTTAAGAAGAGGAGGAAGTAGTGTGAAAAGCAAAAAACTTTTGGGTTTAGTTACATTAACAGCAGTGGTGGCTGTAACATTAGCTGCATGTGGAGGCAAGAAGTCAGGTTCCGATAATAAGAGTGTGGAAACTGAAGATATCAGTAAATTTACAATGACGGTCAAAAATGATAAAGAAGCAATCAAAGGCGGGACTTTGGAAGTTGCAGTTGCATCAGATACTCAGTTTAAAGGATTATTTTCAGAAGTCTATTACCAAGATGCGTATGATAATTATTATATGCGTCCATCTCATGAAGGATTATTCTCGTATGATGAAGACTTCGTGATTACAGATGACGGGGTTGCTAAATTAGATTTAGACGTTGACAATAAAAAAGCAACGATCACATTGAAAAAAGATGTTAAGTGGTCAGATGGAAAACCTGTAACAGCTGATGATCTGGTTTACCCGTATGAAGTAATTGGGAATAAAGAATATACAGGGATTCGTTATGATGATGACTTTATGAACGTTGTGGGTATGGATGAATACCATGATGGAAAAGCAGATACTATTTCTGGTATTAAAAAAGTAGATGATCAAACGATCGAAATAACATATAAAGAAATGAATCCAGGCATGTTACAGTTAAGTGGTGGTGTTTATCAATACGCAATGCCAAAACATGTCTTTAAAGATATTCCAATCAAAGACCAAGAAAAAAGTGACGCAGTCCGCAAAAATCCTATAACATTTGGACCTTATTACATGAGTAAGATCGTAACAGGAGAGTCAGTGGAATACTTACCAAATGAGCACTACTATCAAGGCAAACCTAAACTAGATAAAATCGTATTTACAAACGTACCGACAGCATCAATCGTTGAAGCTGTAAAAGCGAAAAAATATGATATGGTTTACTCAATGCCGACAGATAACTATCCAACATACAAAGATTCAGAAGGGTACCAAATGCTAGGACGTGAAGAATTAGCATACACATATATTGGTTTCAAACTTGGTACTTTTGACAAAGAAAAAGGCGAATCTGTTATGAATCCAGATGCCAAAATGGCAGATGTGAAATTGCGTCAAGCAATGGGCTACGCAATGGATAATGACGCAATAGGTCAAAAATTCTACAATGGCTTGCGCACTGGAGCAACTACACTGATTCCACCAATCTTCAAAACGTTACATGATACAGAGGTAAAAGGTTACCAATACGATCTAGATAAAGCGAAGAAAATCTTGGATGATGCAGGTTATAAAGATACAGATGGTGATGGACTAAGAGAAAATCCTAAAGGTGAAAAATTACAAATCAACTTTGCTTCAATGGCAGGTGGCGAAACAGCTCAGCCATTAGCAGATTACTATCTACAACAATGGAAAGAAATTGGTTTAGATGTGAAATTGGCAACTGGCCGTTTAATCGATTTCCAAGCATTCTATGATAAAATTAAAAATGATGATCCAGAAGTCGATGTTTTCCAAGCTGCTTGGGGTGTCAACAGTGCACCATCACCAGCTGGTTTATATGGACGTAATGCAGCATTCAACTACTCTCGTTTTGTTTCAGAAGAAAATGACAAACTGTTGAAAGCAATCGATTCGAAAGCTTCATTTGACGATACAAAACGTAAAGAAGCATACGATGCATGGCAAAAATACATGTTCGAAGAGGCACCAGTTATTCCAACATTGTATCGTAATGAAATCATGCCTATTAATGATCGAGTAAAATCATTTACTTGGAACTATGAAGATACTAGAGATTATTATGGTATTGAATTAACAGCTGAAAAACGTTAGTCTGTTGCAATAAAAGAAGACGATAATTTAGACACTTCCAATATTTCTTGGAGGTGTCTTTTTGATGTTGATACGTATCGAAAAATGTTACTACGCTCATTGTCTTATGAGCTAGAAAATGGTAAACTTAATGTAAAATAAATATTTGCATCAATTCAAATAGAAAAACTAATCTATACCTATTTAAATGTTTGAATAAAAATGTATAGGAGATATCAATATGAATCGTGATCTTATATTCAAAAACCAAGAACATATAACATTTTTTGAAAAAAATACTAAAGATAAAGAATTTAATTGCTATGAGTTTTCTTTAATTTATTTGCTGGGACTAGCGGAAATAACCAGAATTCATTTTAACGAAATTTATTCAAAAGAAGAGGGTGCTAAACATGAATCTATTTCTGCAGACTGGCAAACAGAGGAGTCTATTCGTTTAACAGTTTTAGCATTTAACTTATATGAGGATTATCTATTTGGTTTTAGTGAGTTAGCTTATCAGAATAAACTAGCTTACGATTTTAACCATGAACAAAAGGGAAACTGGGAGTGCTTCATTAAACTAAATTCAATCAGTAATCTATTTTCTGATGAAAAACTTAGAGAGTTTTATTTACAAGCAATCAGTTTACGTTTGGATGATTAAATATAAATATTTTACAAATAAAAAAATATCTATTCTATAAAATATAAAAAATTATCAATTAGAAGTTTATTATTTGCTTTAAATCGAATTTTGTTTCTAAAAAACATTGACAATCAGACTAAATGACCGATATACTATTGATGTAAACAAATTGATTATATAGAGGAGAGATTATAATGGCAGGAGCAATTTCGGTCACACCCGAGCAACTGAAATCACAAGCGAAGGTGTATACACAATCACAACAACAAATCCAAGATGCGATTAGAAAAGTAAATTCAATGAATCAACAAATCGCACAAGAATGGAAAGGTCAAGCGTTTCAATCGTATTTAGAACAATACAATCAATTAGAAGGAAACGTTAAAAAAATGGAAGAATTATTGATCAGCATCAATAGTCAATTGAACAAATATGCTGATACAGTTGCACAACGTGATCAACAAGATGCAGGTTCTTTCGGTTTAAACTAAATTAATTTTGAAATAAAAAAGCGTCAGTGCAATTCATTGCGCGGGCGTTTTTTTAATTATTTAGCTGAACGGGCTAGGGAAAAAGATAAAAAATAAATGAGATAAAGATCATCTCAGTCAATTTTTTTCTATTATCCTTTCAAGGCTGAATGAGCCCTTTCAGCTTTTAAATTAGGAGAGAAGAGCAAATTGAAAAACAAACTAAAAAAGTATCTTCCTATTATTTCGATCGTTGTTGGCAGCATATTGTTCTTATCTATTCTTTCTTATATTGGGTTTAAAAGTGATAATATCCAACAGACATCTAATGAAAAGGTAACGAAAATGCAGTATGTGTTGGTGAATGAAGATAAAGGAACTCTTTTTGAAGGGAAAAAATACTCTTTAGGAACCGATTTTGTCACATTGATCAATCAAGATACCGCTAACCGGTGGGAGACCACTACCAGAGATATTGCTGGTCGTGGCGTTACAGATGGACAATTTGATGCGCAGATTATTATTCCGCAAGATTTCTCTGAACGATTGCTTTCATTGCAAAGTATAAATCCTGAAAAAGCTTTAGTAGAGTACCAAGTAAGAGAAGGTCAAAATGAGATAACCAATCAGGCGATTCAGGGAAAAGTGAATGATATTTTAAAAGATTTCAACCAAAGAATTGTCCAAATGTATTTTTCAAGTATTGTAGGGAATCTGTCGGAAGCCCAACAAAACGTCAATCAAATTGTTGGATTGGAAACAAACCACAAAAATAATTTGGAAAAAACAATTTATTTACCATTTAAAGAAGTACCAACTAATTTTTCGAGTGTCATCGATACGGCAAGTATTTTAGATGAAGATAATAAGATGTTTACATCAGAGCAACAAGCGTTTGTTCAATCAGTGAAGCAGTTGATGGAAAGTAATAACACTGGTTTAGAAGCAAATAGCCAATCCACAGAGGAAGTACAGAAATCTGTGAACGATTATGCAGATGAAGCAAATGAAAAATTGGACACATCCATTAAACAGTTCAATGAGCAATTTGAGCTGCAAAAAGAACAATTAGAAAATCAATGGCAAAACGATTTGAAGGGATACAAAGCTCAATTTGATGGTTTTGATGATAGTATAAAAAATCAATTAGGACTGTTTCTTACAAAAGGGTCTGAAGAATCTAAAGATACTGGCATTTACGCAAATTTCTTAACGAATGCCTATGCATTTAAAGGAACTCAAAGTAAGAGGATCGAAGAGCTAACAAGTGAAATAACAGACTTGGAAAAACAAGTAACTGAATTAACCGCTTTAAAAGAAGACGTTGCTGAAAAGTACTACAACGATAGAAGTGCTAATCCAGAAACTGCGGAAGAAGACCAAGTGAAACTAGCTATTTCAAAATTAATATCACCGGTTGATAAAGATTCTGAGATTAAGGAAGACGGAGAATACTTAACAGCTGTAAAGAACGAAATTCAAAAATTACAAGAACAGGCTCTTCCTTCGAGCACGGATTTTCCGATTCTCTTAGCAAAACTTTTAGGTGATGGACTACTTACGCCATCAGAAAGTGACAAATTAAGTGCTTCATATAATTTGGTGACGCATTATGATCCTACTCTCACCGCTGGGAATGGGAATCAATTTAACATACTGTCAACGGTTCCTAAAGAAGATATTTCATCTAATTTCAATGTAACGAACACAGTTAATATAGATTTGAAACGGGCCAATCAGAGTATACAATTTGGACATATATTTAATACTGGAAGCGGAGGTAGGGTCGAAGTTATTAATATGGCAACAATCAGAGAAGATTTAGAAAGAGAAATCCTTCGTAATCTATCTGGTTCAGACTATACCGCAACTGTTTCTAATGATGAAACACAGCTAACGATAGCAATTATACTTAAGGACACTGAAAGTACTGAACCGCCTAAAGAGCCTGTGCATTCTAACATGTCGTACACATTTGAATCCCAAATACAATGGACATATCCGAATGATTCTAGTGATCATAATGAATATTATCAATGTAGTTACTTCTGGAAATTGAACAATGCAGTAACATCGTCTGGGCAATTGGCTGCTTATATAGACAAAGACCAGCCTCTAAAGCAAGATTTACCTGAACTTTTTAGCCTGTTCACAACCTTGACATCAGCTGCTGAGAAATTAACCACTATATACGCTGATCCGACACAACAAGACGTTGTTAGCTTTGCTGGTTATGTTACAAGTAATCTAGATAAACCTTTCAATGAAATAGCTACACCTAATTCTGTTTATTGGCTATATGATAATGTCACGGATACTAAAAAAGTTTCACAAATTTCAGAGTCACTCTATAAAAATTATAGGGCAAACGGAGATAGCCTATATAACGATATTGTAGAGCAAATCGACAAATTAAACGCCACAATCGGAACAAGTACCGATAAAAATGAAGGCGAAGCGATGACGTTATATGGCACATTAAATTTAATGACTGTACCAGATATGATGTTACAAGAAGCCTCGATTTTAAAAGACTGGTTCGACAAAGCAAGCGAAGCGATCGATACGACATATAATTCTTGGAAAGAAACAGAAAGAGTAGCACCAGAGTCTGTTATCACGGACACAAATGCACATCCTGATAAGAATGATACAGCTGCGATCAATTCTACTACTGAAAATTTAGTGAAAAGTATCCAGACATTAGTTAGTAGTTCAAGAGAAACAGCTAAATCAACAGAAGAATCTGCGGCGCAAGTCAAAGACGTTGCACCGATTATTCAGACCTTGAAAGAATCGACAAACAAGGTTCAGACAAATGCAAATGATATTTTAACGAACTTAGATAAAACCGTTACTGAAGTGGATGAAAAAACAAATGACAATGCGAAGTATGCAGAAACCTTTGACAAAGTTCTTTCCAATACCAGAAATGGCGGTTCGGATAATTCAACGGTCTTTAACTTCCTATCAAATCCAATTCAAGAAAAAGGCGATTTTGGAAAAACAAGACAAAATTCTCTGATTCCATATTATGCAACAATCATCGCTGCATTTATTATTATTTTGGTCGCGACCGCGATGCAAAAATACATGAAGCGAAGAAAAGTGTCTAAAACAGACTTACTAATGAATCCATCCAGAGCTTGGTACAATACGTCAAATGTACTCGTGATACTGCTAAGCAGCGTTGCCTTGTCTAGTGCATTTGCCCTTAATTTGAGCCTTGTGGTTGGGATGAATGCGAAAATTGCTTGGTTTAGTTATGCCTTTTTAGTTTTACTTGCGGGATTACTGCTGACACTTGGCTGTATGAGACAGTTCAGATTACTGACGCTTTATCTTAGCGGCGCAATATTAGGACTATTCTTTATGCTGACACCCTTATTAGGAGTAGCTACTAAGACAGGCACATTCGCCAATATATTGTATCGAGTATCACCATTACAAAATATTCAAAATGGCTTCACAGCTCTACTAAACGGAGCCAGCATCGGCTGGGTAAGCTATCTGGTTCTTGTAATACTAGCAGTTAGTGGTATTCTATTGAATTTTTGGGTGAAACCAGAAGACAAAAAAGTGAAAGCATGATCTTTTCTATTATTTGCAAGGGAGAAAAACGATGCAACATAGACTGAAAATAGATTTTAAAAGGATTTTAAAAGGATTGCTTCTTCCTGTCCTGTTCATTTTCTTACAAAGCGTTCCTGTGCATGCAGATACTGGCGACTTGAAAATAAATAACCATGTTATCTACGATAAAAGTGAAGGTAGTCAGAGTAATTCTGCTACCTTTACGATTAATCAATTATTTATGAAAGATATGTCTGAGCAGGATAAACAATTAGATGAAGAAAAAATGAAGCAAGTTACAAATGCGCAAAAAGAAATTTTTATGAAAGAAACACCAGCACAACGTACAGTTAACCAACAAATAACACCCCTTCTTTTCTCAAGCGGATATGTCTTGAATGACAGTTTAGATACAGGAGATTCAGGGTTAAAGCAAGGAAACAATATTGGATTTATTTTATTTTGTGTAGTCGGTGGACTCCTTGTTATAGGTCTCGGAATTTTATTAGGTCGAGCATTTCCTACATGGGTAAAAAAAGGATAGGAAGGTAGAATTTTATGAGGAAAGATACATCTATTGGTATTGGGTTACATGTGGGCAAACAAATTATTGATTTACAGATTCCTATAAAAGTTTCTGGAAATCGCTTAAAAGAACTATTGAGAGAATCACTAGAATTATTGAACATCTCTTTACCAGAAACCTTTGAGTTAGAAATTATAAATAAGTCAATTAAGTTAAACGGAGAAGTTCTTCTAGCAAACTATGCACTAGGCGATGGGGACCAATTAGTTGTTAGAGAAATGATGAAAAAGTAAAGGGGCCTAAAACGTGAGTGAAGTAAAAGATATATCAGAAAAAATAGATATCCAAGTTCAAAAAGATAAGGTACTAGTTACGCTACAAGCGAATCAATATCGCTTATCAGAGCTGGATCAGTTTCAAGCGGTTCTTCAAAAAAGAGAGACGCTATTAGCGGGAGAAATGTTGGAGGCAACTGAAGAACAATTAGTTTTGTCTTATGATAAAGATAATTATGCCGTATCGATCGAAGATGCAGTACGGAAAATGTCGTCAATCAATCGATTGCTCTTAGCGCAAAAAGTTCGTTTTATTGAGCCGTTTATCCATTCAACGATTCAACCATTTATCCATCCAAGAAATATTTTTCTTTTTGGAGAAGAGTTATCCATTGCACATAGAGGATTTATGAATTTAGTTGTCCCCTATGTGACCAATGAAGAAGACTTTTTAAAACAGTATCGAGCATTGATTCTATTTATTCTTCATCCAAAATTAGATTTTGAACGGTTGATCGAAGGGGCTGGAACATTACAAGATCCACTATCTAAAAATATTCAAGCGGCTCTTTCACCAGAAGAAATCGATCAAATGATTAGTGAACAAGTCGTTATCCAAAAAATGAAACAAGAGAAACAAAATCAACTTGTAAACAAAAAAAGCTATACGTTGTTTAAATGGGGCAGTCTAGTATTGTTGGTTGCAACGCTTATTTTAGGTTTCTTTGTGGGGAATTATGCACTGAAAGAAGTACCTACACAAGAAAGAATCATTACAGCAGAAGCAAATTATATCGCCAATGACTATTCAGGCGTATTAAGCACGCTGAAAGAAGATACACCAGAGAATCTGCCTAAGAGTGCACAATATGTGTACGCGGTAAGCTCGATCCAATTAGATAATTTATCCAATGAGCAAAAAGAGATGATTTTAAATAATCTTTCTCAAAAATCAAATGAAAACACGCTTTTATACTGGATCTATATAGGAAAAGGTTCATTTGAAAAAGCCCTTGATATTGCTCAAAATGTAGGCGATAACCAATTCATTTTACATGCCTATACGAAATTGTACGAAGCAACAAAACTAGATACAAAAATGAATGGTGAAAAGAAACAAGAGCTATTGACGAAATACGAAGAAGCGATTGCTAAATATATGAAATTATTAGGAGGGGCAACCGATGATTCTGAAAACGAATAAAACAGAAGATGAGTCAATTGTTCCTATTGATGATCAAATGCAACCAGCTGCAAATGTTTTCGTTGATGTTTTCTATTTTGGTAATGTCTTTTCTCACCATCAATTAACGACAGCCAAACAAGAACGAGAAATCGATGGACATTTAGTCTCTTACGACGGCCAGAAAGTGTTACTTGATAACAAGCCGTTCGAAAAAAATAATCCTAAATTTATTATTGTAAAACCAACGGACTATCAAACAATCGCGACAAACAAACCTAAAAAAGACTTTACGATTTCTAGTAGAGCTTCTTCAGCGATCAGCTTGCCAACGGCAGCGTTTGTTTCAATTGAGGCAAAAACGACTAATTATACTGTTGATATTTACGCCAATGAAGAAACCATTTATTTCAACGGGCAACGAGTTGCCAAAGGGAAATTCGACTTTAATACGGGCGATCAGCTAGTAATTGATAAACTGATTATAGAAGTACGAGAAAATCAGCTGAAGCTCACAAATTTAGGTTCTGACTTTAAATTGAATCCCTTTGAAATCATTGAACAAAGCTACGAACCTGAATACCCTTCAGAATTCCCGTTATTCAGACGAAGCCCACGTATCCATCTAAAAGAACCGAAGATGGAAGTAGAAGTAACGACACCTACACCGAAAGAAAAGGAAGGGAAAAACGAACTATTAAGAACCCTTGTCCCTCCTTTAGGAATGGTTGTTTTAAGTGGTGCTACAAGCTTTTTAAGTGGCGGAAATCCGATCATGATGCTCAGTATGGGTGGCGCTAGTTTATTAACGGCAGGTTTTTCTGTTTCGAGTTATTTTACCAATAAGAAAGAAACCAAAGAGAAGAATGAACGTAGTGAAGGCTCTTATAGACAATACCTGATTCAGAAAAAAGGGGGTATTTCTCTTTTACAACAAGAACAAGAGCATGCGCTTACGTATATGTATCCTTCGATGAATGATCTTGCCTTAATGGCTAAAGATTATCAGGCACGGATCTATGAGCGCATGACAACCAATGAAGATTTCTTAAAAGTCCATGTGGGAACGGGAGAAATCAAGTCAAGCTTTTCTGTGAGATATCAACCAAATGAAGAAAGCGAATTGAGTTCGTTAGCAGAGAAGCAGCTTGTTTGGCCGTATCAACAATTAGAAGCAGCACCGATCGTTATTCCTTTAATGGATCAAACGGTTGGTCTAGCCGGGAATTATCCAGTATTACGGACAGCTGTTCAAACGCTCTTATTCCAAATTTCAATGCTGCATTCGTATCGAGATGTTGAATTTGTGACATTGGTTCCTGAAAATGACTATGATACTAATTGGCATGCGTGGCGTTGGCTGCCTCATTTGAAGATTCGCAGTTTGAATCTAAGAGGGATCATCCACAATGCCCAAACACGAGATATGGTGCTTAACTCGTTTTACCAAATTTTAACGAAAAGAAGACAAGAACTGAAAGAAAATGGCAATGAAAAGATTCGTTTCCAGCCGCATTATGTATTCTCTATTTTAGAAGAGAGCTGGTTATCTGGACATGGGCTAAATGAATTTTTAGCAGAAGACATGAGTCCGTATGGTGTGACCGTGATTTGGGGGAAAGATGCACTGCCGATGTTGCCTGAGACAACGACGACGTTGATCGATTACCAAAGTAGTGAAGCGGCGATTTTGATCAATCAAAATAATGAGTATGTAAATCAAGCGTTTGTACCGACTCATTTGCCGACTGCTTATCCAATTGAAGAAGCATTGCAGAGGTTGGCGAACTTACATCATGTTGAAGTGGAGAAGAATGCCATCCCAGAAGCAATCGATTTTCTTGAATTATATGATGTAAAAGCAGTAGATGAATTAAACATCGGCACACGTTGGACAAAAGCAGATACGTCTAAATCATTAGCGGTTCCATTAGGTGTTCGTGGTAAAGACGATATTGTTTACCTTAACCTACACGAACGAGCACACGGCCCTCATGGTTTAGTTGCGGGTACAACAGGATCGGGTAAATCAGAAATCGTTCAAAGTTATATCTTATCTTTAGCCGTGAACTTTGCGCCAGAAGATGTTGGCTTTTTACCGATTGACTTTAAAGGTGGAGGGATGGCGAATTTATTTGCTGACTTACCTCATTTACTTGGTTCTATTACCAATTTAGATGGCGCGAGTTCTGCCAGAGCCTTACAAAGTATTCGGGCAGAGTTACAAAAACGACAACGTAAATTTAGCCAATTTGGTGTGAATCATATCAATGGCTATACAAAATTATATAAACAAGGCAAAACAATTACCGATCCAGAAGAAAAGAAAAAATACCCAAGCGATCCATTGCCACACTTGTTCTTAATCAGTGATGAATTTGCCGAGCTAAAAGCCAATGAACCAGACTTTATGGCGGAACTTGTTTCAACGGCTCGAATCGGTCGTTCGTTAGGTGTCCATTTAATCTTAGCGACTCAAAAACCTAGTGGCGTTGTGGATGACCAAATTTGGTCGAACTCTCGTTTCAAACTAGCGTTGAAAGTAGCCGATGCCAATGATTCAAATGAAATCATCAAAACACCAGATGCGGCAACGATCACGCAACCAGGTCGTGCGTATTTACAAGTCGGAAACAATGAAATTTATGAACTATTCCAATCTGCTTGGAGCGGAGCGAATTATGATCCGTTTGTCTCACGAGAAGAAAAAGTAGATGAACGTATTTGGCTGATCAATCAATTGGGACAATACGAATTATTAACAGCCGATTTGTCACAAGAAGAAGATACCGTTGTGAAAAAGGAAGAAGAAAAAACGCAGTTGGATGCCATTGTGGAAGCAATCCAAGCGTATTCAGAAGAAACCAACGCGGTATTACCAGAAAAACCTTGGCTTCCTCCACTAGAAACAGTGATTGATTCGCCTATTCTATCGAAGGAATGGAGCGATACAAGACAATTAAGTGTTCCGTTTGGCTTTATGGATATTCCTTCTAAACAAGAGCAAGTCGTGTTCAACTTTAATTTTAACGAACTGACACATACGGCGTTTTATGGCTCACCAGGTTTTGGTAAATCAACAGCACTTCAAACATTAGTGATGAATCTTGCGAGACTAAACACACCGAGTCAAGTGCAGTTTAATTTATTTGATTTCGGTACAAATGGTTTACTTCCGCTGAAAAAACTTCCTCATGTCGCAGATTTAGTGCGTTTAGAAGAAGAAGAGAAATTAGTAAAATTCTTGAAGCGAATCCGAAAAGAGATTCAAGAGCGAAAAGATGCATTTACCGATTATGGGGTAGCCAGTCTATCTCAATATGAAGAAAAATCAGGGAATAAACTTCCTGTAGTCATTACCATCATTGACGGATTTGATGCCATCAAGGAAAGTCCATTAGAAGAAGAAATTGAATCTGTTGTGAATCAGTTGCTACGAGAAGGGGCTAGTGTAGGTCTGTACGCTGCTTTATCTGTTCTTAGAACATCTACCTTCAAGATGAGCATGGCAAGCAATATACCGTCTCATATCGGTCTATTCCTTGTAGAGGAAGGGGCAATCAGAGATGTTGTTGGGCGAGATGCATTGATTCCACAAGAAATCATTGGACGAGCACAAATCAAATTAGATGATCCACATGAACTTCAAGTCTTTCTTCCAACACATGGCGAAAATGATATTGACCGCTTAAATCATTTAGAGCAAGAGATAGAAGCAATGGATCAAGACTGGACTGGTGAACGTCCGATTAAGATTCCGATGCTTGCAAAAGTGGTTTCAATGGCTGATTTCTACGAGTCAAAACAAACACAAATGATGCTGGAAAATATGCAATTGCCAATTGGTTTGGATAAAGAAACAACCAATGTTGTCGGATTTGACCCACAAGAACATGGCTACTTTGTGATTGGAGACGATTCACCGCAACAAACAGAATATATTGAAAAAGTCATTGTAGAAAATCTAAAACATTTTGAAGGACGAGCACAACGAGTAGTCTTTAACGGCTCAGAACGTTTCGGCGGCTTTACGGAAAGCTTTGACATGATGGTTGCTGAACCAGATTACAGTACCTTTGTAAATGATTTAGTCAGCGAAATCGAGGTTCGTCAGGACGCAACAGATCCTGAACCAATGGTTGTCTATGTTCCAGAGGCGCATGTATTTGGAGACAAGACATTCATTACCAATGATGCCATTGACGTGTACCTAAGAAAAGCCGCGAAAGTGAAGATTTACTTTATTTTCCAAGGCAATCAAAAACAAATTGAAAATAGCTTCGATGACTTTAATAAACGACTACGTACGAATATCCCAGCAGGAATGATCGGTACACGTTTAGCGGATCAAGGATTTATCAATGTGAAATCAGGCTATAGTGAACCAACAGTTGAGCTAGATGAGTCTCATTTCTTTGTTGGACGGAATGCTTGTCGAGTGAAGTTGGTTAGTGAATAGTTGGTAGTTTAAGTGTAAAAGGAGGTAAAACGATGAGTAAAGACGATGCAGCAGAAAGAAAACGACAAGAGAGTAATGGTCGAAATCGACAAGAAGCAACAAAATGGCAACGTATCGCAAATGAACGACAAGCAAATTATGATCGAAATCAAAAAAAATTAGAACGATTGAAAGAAGCAAAACGAGCGTTAAATAAGTCAATGTCGTCCTTCTCTAAATTCGAAAATGAAGTCAACCAATACTCAACAAAATTGAGTACAGGGCAGTTTAAAGGGACGCTTCGTACTAAATTTGATCAGAAAGCAAAAAAAATGGGAACCGCTTTGCATAAAGAAGAAAACACCCATCAACAAAATTTATCCAAACTAGATGCAGAAATAGCCAAAAAAGAGTTAGAGCAAGGTGATTTGTTGAGTGCTGTCGGAAGCGCCTTTGATATGGCAAAAAATTTCTTAGCCTCTATTTTTTAGTAAGAAAAAGGAGAGATGAATTATGGCAATAGGTGTTGATAAACAAGTCTGGGATGGTGCGGTTAACAAAGCGGAGAGTACAGTATCAAGCATTTCAAAACCAACCATCAACAATTTAGGAAAAACAACATTGAAGCGATTCAAAAAAATAATAGAAACGCAAAAGAAACTTGCAAATACAGTTGAATCCTTCAAAAATGTTTCGAAAACAGATACGCAAAAAATGAAAAAAGTTGCGGAACATATTGTCAGTGAAGACAAGCAAGCATCTAAATCATTTAAACAAAATACAACATTATTTGAGCAAAATACATCTAAAGTGAGGTTCAATTAATGGCAAGTTATGATACAAAAAAATTCTTCGAAGAGGTTCTAGCAAATGATGATTCTTTACTTTTTGAGGTAACGAATGAGTTGATTACAACAGGTGTTTTATTAGGAACAAACTTTCCTTTGTTAAAAGGAATTTATAAAGCCTATCGTAATTTAGAAGAACAATTCGAACATAAGCCAATGGTTGGTGCTAAATTGACGGTCTCTTTTGATCATGATACTCAATGTGTGGTGCTTGATCGTCAAACGAGCCAAGTAGAATTGACCAATGAACAGTTTCTTCAGTATATGGGGAAAATCGATGTTGCCTTTGCGCCGATTTATCCAGTTGGAACAACGGTTGAATTAGATGAAAGTATGTTAACGGAAGAACTAGCGGAACTCTTTAAAAAGGAAGAGCTAGGCGCAGTTGTCACGTTAAGCGGTCGGAAGATTTCTTTGATGAGCGGTTTTGAGCAATACATTGTAGATTATCTGGGTCATTTGTGGCCTTATGGTGAGATTCCCGGGAATGATCCGATTTTGATTTCGAATATGATGATCAAACGAGTGATTGCGGAAAGTCTTACAAATGAGTATGAAGAAGCGTTTGCTTTCGATGGTTTACGTGCGACTCAGGTAACCAAGCAACAAGTTTCAACAGCGTATATGAAACCAGAAGATACGATTGCTTATTTTGAAGTGTTGTCTGAGTTGTCAGAACAAGAATAATAGGGTAAACGCATGGAAAGGAGTGTATTATGGGATTTTATGTCGATACAGCAGAAATGAAGAAAGCAGTAGAAGAGTATCAAAAGCTTTCTAAGACAGCGCAAAGTCAATTAAATACTGCAAAAAACGCAATGAATGGTATAATTAACAGTAACGCAATGTCTGGTAAAGTAGGACAAGCTATATCAGCGGATATCAATAATAACCAGAATGCCGTAATTGTTGGATTGAAAAGTAGTTATCTAGCCGTTGAAATGGAGCTACGCCAAGCGTATCAGGATTTCAAAGGGACAACAGGAGAAACCTCTGATTCAGCAGTCCTTAGCGAAGAAGTCTTGACCAAAGCAAAATCAGATATTGATAAGATGAAACAAACTTATCAAGAACAAGTGAAAAGTTTCCAGTCAGTGTATAGTAGTATTTCTGATCTAATTTCATTATCTGCCTCAAAGAGTGACTTTAATCAAGTAGCGGACGCGACGAAGAAGTATGCGGATGAAATCATCCAAAAAGTCAATCAGTTCGATAGTAAGCAAGGCAATTCGGCTAATGAAGACATGATTCAGTCTTTAAGCACACAAATTAAAGCAGCACAGAAAGTCGGAGGATTAGGCTATACCGATCCTCGTTTCCTTGCATTTGCGAATAGTACTGCTTTAGCAGATAATGTTCAAGCGTTCCAAAAAAAGGTGACTGAAGCAGATGAAAAGCAACGAAAAACGAAAGAAAAAGATCTGAACTCAATGACGCCATCAGAAATGATTGCGAAGTATGGAGTGGACGATCCAGATGTGAAGAAGCGGATAAATGATATTAATAATGGGATTAGTTATACCGCACTAAACAAACTAAAAGATGGTACAGAAGCCATTAGTCACTCAGCTACAGCCAATCTTTTAGCTAGAGAAACCATTGCTAGTGGTAAGAAAATTAAGAATGGTACATGGCATGGATCTTCTGTTAAAAGTACAAAATCAGGATTCAAAACATGGAAACAAGTTAATGGTGATGTTAATAGATTTAAAGCTGTCAAAAATGCAAAACATTATGATGAAGTTTTAAATGGCACAGGTAAAATTGGAAGTGGTCTTAAAGGCCTCGGCTATCTAGGAGCTGCGGGTGCTATATTTGATGGAGGTACAACGTTCTTCGAACGTAAAGATAAGTATGGAACAACGAGTGCTGCAGTAGATGGTACCGCGCATGCTGCTTCTTCCGTGGGAGCTGTCTATGCAGGAGCAGCTATAGGCTCTCTAATCCCTATTCCGGTGGTAGGTACACTTGTTGGTGCAGCAGCAGGTTTTGTTGTTGGAAATGTATTAAACTCAGTTTGGGATGAATTAGCTCATTCTAAAGATAATAAGTTTTTCAGTTGGGGTACACTTTTTGGTAATTAACTATAACCGTTAATATTTAAGATTGGAGTCTTTTTCTATGAGAAGATATATTTGGTTGGGAGATAGTAAATATGGTGGAAGCGTATATTGGGATAAAAAAAGAGATGTTGCAGTTAGAGACGGAAGTATAAAAGTATCTGCAAAGAAAAGTAAATCAAATAAGTATCTAATTGGTGGACTATTTGTTTGTCTTATTATCATTAGAGTGATTACTTCATTTTTTAAAATGAAATTTATTAGTAATGAAATCAATAATATTAGCATGATAGTGTTTACTATCTTTTTTGCAACCACAATAACGCTATTCATCAATCGTATGATGTATGGAAACAGCGAAGACTATACTGATACTAGCCTTGAAGATGCGATGCATGCAATCAGAAGTACTGGATATTTGAAGAGTCCATTGATTTTTATGCTCTTAGACAAAAGGCTTCATTACATGGTGTTAGTTTTAGTTATATTGTTTGTTTCTTTGGGACTATCTCAGGCGATTCCTGATCTTAATAGCTTACAAGAATTTATTCGTATACCAACTATGATTTTATTTATCAGTATACCCGTTTATATGGTCTACCTTGTAAATTTTAAGAAAGATAATAGGTTGAAATTATGATAATAATAAAAGAGCTTTTTCTTTCCCTAATTTTAGGAGTAGCAATCGCAGGATTATTAACTGTAATTTTAGTGAATAATCCAAAAATATGGTATAAAACAGCTAAAAAAATCAAAAAAAAACAGAAAGACAAATAAAAATGCGTAGATAGAACGAATAATTATATTTAAAAATATAACTGATTAATGAAGTTTTTATATAAAAATGAAGTCTTAAATTATCGAGTGAGGAGAAATTAGTATGAATAATAAGATTTTACCATTAGGTACAATAGTGAAACTAAAAGATGGAGACAACTCTGAACTGATGATAATAGCAAGAGGAAGTCTTATCGAAGATAAAGGAAAAGAAGTTTATTTTGATTATGGTGCTGTATTGATTCCACAAGGAATGCTAGCTCCAGAGGCTGTTTATTTTTTCAATAAGGAGAATGTTGAAACAGTAGTTTTTGAAGGATTCAGAAATGAAAAAGAAGAAGAATTTGAGGAGCAGTATGATAACATGATTCAAAATTCAAGTTATCATAAAGGGTCTGTATAATTCAATAGCTAACAAAATTTAATTAGTATGAGAGTTCTTCCATATATCAGGGCTAACTAAAAAAGGACAGTAGGCATAGTAGTAACCTAGATAGATATTGAAAAAATCTATACTATAACAAAAACAGTGTACGTATCGCTATCAGGATACGTACACTGTTTTTATATTCTACTCATTTCAACCGAATTATTTCAGTTATATCATCAATATCCAAAGCATCCGCTATCCTCTCAATATGAGGTAAATAAATTTTCTCTCTTTTATTATTAGCCAACTTATTAACAATTGAAGGCTCAATATCTGATAAACGAGCAAGTTCTCTTAAGGATATTCCTCTATCATCAACTAGTTGTTTCAAACGAATTTCTACTTTTCTTTCCATAGAATTCTCTCCCTTTTTAGTGTTGTTTGTAAGAACATCATATAGTATAATGAAAAAAGAAGTGGTGTTTGTATAGGCATCGTCCGTGAAAAAGGAGGAGAATTATGGAAAAGCAAAGTATAAAGACAAAAAATAATCAACCGATTAAAATGATAAGTTATCAGGAGGTATATTATCTGCATGATATGTTGGAACAACTAAATTCATGGGAGAGTGCTTTAAAACTACTAAATGAATTCTTTAGCGATCAAAAGCGTCCTGTTAATAAAAAGAAAATAGCGAATGAATACCATGCTTGCTCTCAGATATTTACTACTTTCCACAATGATTTTTCACAAACCTTACAAAAAATGGAAAGCCAGATTATTATTTTGAGAGGCAAAGAAAAAATTTAATTAAATAGAAATGTTGTTTAAAAGCTTAGAACAAATTAGTAAGTAAACCAAAAAAAGTTAGACTAAAAAATCTAACTTTTTTTGGTTTATTACAAGTTGATTTGTAGATCTAAGCTTTTTTATTTTGTATCAAAAAATAAAAATTATACGAGTTAAGTAGTGGAAGAAGTTTGTCAGGACGCAACAGATCCAGAACCAATGTTTGTCTATGTTCCAGAGGCGCATGTATTTGGAGATAAGACATTCATTACCAATGATGCAAATGACGTGTACCTAAGAAAAGCCGCGAAAGTGAATATTTACTTTATTTTCCAAGGCAATCAAAAACAAATTGAAAATAGCTTCGATGACTTTAATAAACGACTACGCACGAATATCCCAGCAGGAATGATCGGTACACGTTTAGCGGATCAAGGATTTATCAATGTGAAATCAGGCTATAGTGAACCAACAGTTGAGCTAGATGAGTCTCATTTCTTTGTTGGACGGAATGCTTGTCGAGTGAAGTTGGTTAGTGAATAAAATAAATAATTATTTACTGTGACAAGGAGGGAAAAGCGATGGCTAAAGACGATGCAGCAGAAAAAAAGCGTCAGGAGAAGAATGCTCAAAATAGACGAGAATCAACACGATGGCAACAAATTGGAAATGAGCGAAAAGCAAATTATGATAAAAATCAAAAAAAATTAGAACGATTAAAAGAAGCAAAGAGCAAATTAGAAAAATCTATGAAGAACTTTGCACAGTTTGAGAGTCAAGTGAAGCAATACCCAACAAAATTAAGCACAGGACAATTTAAAGGAACACTTCGAGATAAATTTGATGAAAAAGCAAACAAAATGGGTACGGCATTGCACACAGAAGAGAATTCTTATCAAAGAAATATGGCAAAATTAGATGCAGAAATAGCAAAGAAAGAATTAGAACAAGGAGATTTGCTTGGTGCTGCAGAAAGTGCCTTTAATACGGCAAAAAATTTCTTGGCTTCTATCTTTTAGCCTGATACGAGGAGAGATTATAGATGGGGAAAACAGGTGTAGATAAGGCGGCATGGGATGCAGTAGTTTCAAAAGCAGATAGTGCTGTTTCAAGTATTTCCAAACCAACGATTAATGAATTGGGCAAAACAACTCTAAAACGTTTTAAAAAAGTGATAGAGACACAAAAAACACTGGTGAATACAGTAGAATCTTTCAAAAATGTTTCAAGTACAGATACACAGAAAATGAAACAAGTTGCTGAAAATATTGTCAACGAAGATAAGCAAGCATCTAAATCATTTGAACAAAATACAACCAAAGTGAGGTTTAAGTGATGGCAAATTATGATTCAAAGAAATTTTTTGAAGGTGTTTTGATCAATGATGAATCACTTACCTTTGAAGTGACAGAAGAGCTTATTCTAACGGGTGTTCTCTTAGGAGCAAATTTTCAATTATTAAAATCAGTCTATAAAACGTATCGAAATTTAGATCAGCAATTTGAACACAAACCTATGGTCGGTGCTAAATTGAGCGTATTCTTTGATTATGAGGAACAAACGGTTACCTTTGATCGCCAATCAAGTCAAGTGGTATTGACTATTCCCCAATTTTTACAATACATTGGCAAAATTGATGTTGCATTTGCGCCTATTTATCCAGTTGGAACAACCGTTGAACTGGATGAAAGTATGTTGCCAGACAGCGTAGCAGAGATGTTTAAAGACGGCGATTTAGGAGCAATTGTCACTCTTACTGGAAGAAAAGTCCCGTTGATGTCAGGGTTTGATCATTATATTGTCGATTATTTAGGACGACTATGGCCGTTTGGAGAAATCCCTGGTAATGACCCAGTCTTGATTTCAAATATGATGATCAAGCGTGTAATTGCAGAAAGTTATACGAATGAATACGAAGAAGCCTTTTCCTTTGATGTATTACGGGCTACCCAAGTATTAAATCAACAAATCTCTACAGCGTACATGACGACAGAAGATGCGATTTCCTATTATGAAACACTTTCTGGAATGACAACAACAGAGTAGATAGTAAAATGTAAAGAAAGGAGCATATTATGGGCTTTCATGTAGAAACAGCCGAAATGAAAAAGGCGTTGGAACAGTATCAAAAACTATCCAAAACGGCACAAGAACAATTAGATAATGCCAAAAGTTCAATGAACGGTATCATTAACAGTAATGCGATGCATGGTCAAGTAGGCCAAGCAATCGCGGCTGATATCAATAATAATAAAAATACCGTACTTGTTGGCTTAAAAAATAGCTATAAGTTAGTAGAAGCAGACCTCCAACAAACTTATGCAGATTTTGCAGGAACCACAGGAGAAACCTCACAAAGTGCGGTGTTAGATGAAGATGTCTTAACGAAGGCAAAAACAGCTATTGATAAATTTAAGACGGAACACAAAGAAAAAAGACAAACCATCAAATCAACGTACAGTGATATAGCCGATCTGATTTCGCTCTCTATGCCAAGCAGTAGTACCTTTACAAGTGCTTGTGACGAAGCAAAAAAACAGTTGGATAAGATCATTCAAAAAGTCAATGAGTTTGATAGTAAGCAACCACCAAGCTCAGCAGAAGAGATCATCAATGTTTTAGCTCAACAAATCAAAATGTCTGAAACAGCGAGTGGCTTAAGTTATACAGATCCAAGATTTATGGAATTTGTCTCACAAACAGAATTAGCAGAAGCAATCAAAGATATCGATAGTCAAATTGCTAAGGCAGAAGCAGATGCAAAACTGGCGGCGGAAAAAGCCGCCAAGGAAAAACAAGAAGAATGGGCAAAACATCACCCAGTAGAAAACTTCCTACAAAATATGTCAGATAGCATCGGCGATTGGTGGGGCAATGTAGTAGAGGGAACAAAAAATCTTTCTATCCCTAAAGGGTTTAAAGATATTCTTCTATTTGGAGAAGGATTCCTTGGTGCCGCAGGTGAGATGGTCAGTTCAGTAGCTATTGGAGGTAGCCAGTTAATTCATCTAGGCATTGAATTAGTCGAATGGGGTCTTGATTCAGCGAGAGGTATTCAAACACCCCAATGGAAACTAGACGATATCAAAGGAGCATGGGAAAATACAAAGGCGATTGGCAGTACGTTAAAAACAATCGGCTTGGGGCTTCAAGGAGCCACGAATCCATGGTTATTGGCAGTTAGCCCAATGCATCGAGAAGCTTTAAAAGAAACCTTTGACATGGGCGCAGGAATCGTTAATACTATAGTTAACGATATAAAAACAGGAAATGCCTATGCGATAGGTGGCTATGTATTTGATGTAGCGAGTATGTTTGTCGGAGTCGGAGAAGTAAATGCGGCTCTGAAAGGAACGAAGTTAGGCGTAAAAATAGCTGAGGGATTAAATGCGTTCAAAGCAACAACGAAAGCCACGACGTTGAGTAAACTAGGCAAAGTGACATCGATGGTCGATAAAGGCTTGAAGTATGGAGATGATGCCTTAAAAGCCTTTATGACAAAAGTGAAGAATATTCCAATGCCAATAATGGACGAAATAGCTCTTGCAGGTGGAGGAAGCGTCAAAGTTGTTGGTAAGGGAACGTTGGATGATTATATGAAGGCAGCAAAAGCTAACTTTAGTAAGGGTAGTGGCGCTGTTGATGATGTGGCTAAGAAATTAAAATCCGATGATTTTACCAAAGAGGTACTAGAAACGAAGCCTAAAAATTCTCGAGATCCCAAAAAATGGTTAGAAAAAGGTGGAGAAATCGATATTTTAGAAGATGGAACTTGGGTATATACGAACTCTAGCGGGCAATCAGTTAAATATACGGATGGATTTCCAGACTTTAAAGAAGCCGGTCTTGTAAAGCAAGAAGTAAATATAGGTGAGTTTACTAACTACCCCAATGATTTTAAAAATGCTGACAAACTTGCTCCTAATGGACCTAGAGATGCGGTAAATAATACATGGCATCACCATCAAGATTTGAAAACTCTACAAGAAGTAGATAAAGGAATTCACAAGGAGTTCACACATAAAGGTGGAATGGCACTTAAAAAAAGAAAGTAGGAGAATAGATAATGATTAAATTGAATCAATTCGGTGTTACTACGAAAGAGAAAATAAACGAGTTGGAAAATAAATATAATTTGATTCTGCCTGATGATTACAAAACTTTCTTGTTAAGTAATAATGGAGGGATTGTTGAGAAGGATGAATCGAATGGGGTGTTCGTTGAAGATATCAATGAACAAATAATTATAGATGTTTTTTATGGTGTTGATACCGGTCAAGAAAAAGCTAATATCAATTATTGGATGGATAGTTTGTTGGAAGATTTATTGGAAGATACAGTCATTATTGGTGATGACATCATTCAAGGATTGATATTGATAATTTGTAGTGGAGAAAATGCAGGGGTATACTATTGGGACGATGCTTATAATTTTGATGGATCTGATGAAGAGGTAAATACCTATTGGATTGCTGATAGCTTTACTGATTTTATTGCGATGTTCAAATAAATCTGTATGTTCATGATGTTATGGGGTGACTTATGTTTTGGCTTAAGTTGTTTAATGTTAAATTAGAAAGACTTTTCAAAAATAGATTTTCGATAAAAAAAATATTTAGGCGAATTAATGAATAATATTAACGGATTTGGTTATGTATCAGAGGTAGATATTTTATCTTTGGAAGAAAAATTTGATATTGTATTTCCAGATGACTATAAAGAGTTTTTAGAAAATTATAACGGAGGGTTACCTAAAAAAAATTATTTAATCACTCATTTAGACAATACAGGAGAAGAAATAGTTTTGGGTTCATTACTTGGAATAAGTGAAAATGAAAATTTTGATTTAGAAACTTGGTTTTTTGAATATGAAGATGAACTTCCGCCATCAAGCTTTATAATTGGTACTGAATATAATTCAGGTTTATTTATTATGATAACCATTGGAGATGAAAAGGGAGTTTATTTTTGGGATGATGCACAAGAACTAGAAGGCTCTTCAGATGAAGAAAATGTATATTGGGTAGCAGACACATTTAATGGATTTTTAAAAAGTTTTACTATCAAAGATTAAATAATCATCATTATTATGTCTCTGCTTATATTTTATGTAATAGTTTTTAAAGAGTAAAAATAGAGAATCTACGGTAAGGGGATTCTCTGCTGATGAGATAATATTAGAATTAGAAAAAAGTCTTGGAATCTTTGTAAATACTCATCAGAAGTAGGTTGAAATGAATGAGAGAATTTAAGCAAAAAATAGGAAATAAAGAATTTATAGCTACTGTAGAAAAAGAGTTAGAGCCTCAATTGTTAAGCCTGTTCTACATCCTAAAAAATATGAATGAGGAAGAGTTAATAAATGGATTTTCATTCCAAATTGGCTGGTCAATTTATTTTTTAGAAGAAATAAATAAAGACTCATTCGTTATACTAACAAATGATACTAGCAAAAATCCTTTTGAAGATAAGACTAAAGATTTAACCTTGGCACTATGGGTACAGTTAGAACAAGGTCATTTTTTGAGAAAACTAAACTTAGAAGGCAAATCAATTAGTTTTAGCGATAAAATCATACTTCAAAAAAATATTTTAACTTTCGATACAATGTATATGCAAAGATCTAGTGATGTGGAACTAGGTGATTCAGGTTGGTATATAGGTAGTATAGAAGAGGATAATTCAGAAGAAGATCTATATGCCTTATATGCTTATCAACTTTTAAAACAAAAACCTGAGATAATTCAAGTTCTGGCTCTCCCAGATGAATATATGGTAATTTATGAAAATAATGAAATAAAAACTGTAATGAATGAAAATGATGAACCAGTTCTATAAAAAATATATGAGCAAAAGCTATACTTATTTACGATGAAATAAGGGAATAACGACTTATGATTAAATGTAGCGAAGATAATAGTGGGAATATTTTTTACAATATAAAAATGGAAGACATAATTGAAGTAGAAACGGCATTAGAATTAGAAATTCCTAAAGAACTAAAGGAATTCTTTTTGAGTGTAGGTTATGGTTTTATAAAAGGCTCTGAATATAATATCAACCGTATAATGGATCCTTATTCTATAAGAGATTTTAAATTAAAACAAAATGATTATGAATTTTTTCCAGATATTGAAGTTTATGATGATTTAGAAAATGAATTGGTATTTTTCGAAGCGAATGAAACCGCGATGATTTCAATAAAAATATCTAATAATGAGAGAAATGAAATTTATTATGATGAATTTAAGATAGCCGACTCGCTAGAAGAATTTTTAAAAAAGATTTCGGAAGATGATGAATATTATCTGAAGTTAATAGATTAATCAGTCTCAATAAGTCTAGTAAAATGGTATCAGCAAAAAATGCTGATACCATTTTTTGTGCATAATTGTAGGATAATCAAATTTTCGATAAGAGAACTGTTTAAATAATAAAAGACTTATTGAAATACATCAGAACAAGTTCAATGTATTTTATAGATTCTAAATAATCTAATGGTTAAAAACTAAGCCAGAGAGCAGTATTAAAAAGTAAAATTCTTACTATAAAAACAGTGTAAGTTCCCAAATGATGGTGTTTACACAGCATTTCCTACTCATTTCAACCGAATTATTTCAGTTATATCATCAATGTCCAAAGCATCGGCTATCCTCTCAATATGTGGCAAATAAATTTTCTCTCTTTTATTATTAGCCAATTTATTAACAATTGAAGGCTCGATATCTGATAAACGAGCAAGTTCTCTTAAAGAGATTCCCCTATCTTCAACTAGTTGTTTCAAACGAATTTCTACTTTTCTTTCCATAGAATTCTCTCCCTTTTTAGTGTTGTTTATAAGAACATCATATAGTATAATAAAAAAAGAAGTGGTGTTTGTATAAGCATCAATTCTGAAAAAAGGAGGAGAATTATTGAAAATCAAAGTGTAAAGACAAAAAATAATCAACCGATTAAAATGATAAGTTATCAGGAGGTATATTCTCTGCATGATCTGTTGGAACAACTAAATTCATGGGAGCGTACTTTAAAACTACTAAATGAATTTTTTAGCGATCAAAAACGTCCTGTTAATAAAAAGAAAATAGCGAGTGAATACCATGCTTGTTCTCAGATATTCACTACTTTCCACAATGATTTTTCACAAACCTTACAAAAAATGGAAAGCCAGATTATCATTTTGAGAGGCAAAGAAAAAATTTAATGAAATAGAAATGTTGTTTAAAAGCTTAGAACAAATTAGCAAGTAAACCAAAAAAATTAGACTAAAAAATCTAACTTTTTTTGGTTTACTACAAGTTGATTTATGTGTCTGGGCTTTTTTGTTTTGTATCAAAAATAAAAACTGAACGAATTAAATAACGGAAGAAGTTCGTCAGGACGCAACAGATCCAGAACCAATGTTTGTCTATGTTCCAGAGGCGCATGTATTTGGAGATAAGACATTCATTACCAATGATGCCATTGACGTGTACCTAAGAAAAGCCGCGAAAGTGAAGATTTACTTTATTTTCCAAGGCAATCAAAAACAAATTGAAAATAGCTTCGATGACTTTAATAAACGACTACGTACGAATATCCCAGCAGGGATGATTGGTACACGTTTGGCGGATCAAGGATTTATCAATGTGAAATCAGGCTATAGTGAACCAACAGTTGAACTAGATGAGTCACATTTCTTTGTTGGACGAAATGCTTGTCGAGTGAAGTTGGTTAGTGAATAATTGATAGTTTAAGTGTAAAAGGAGGTAAAACGATGAGTAAAGACGATGCAGCAGAAAGAAAGCGACAAGAGAGTAATGGTCGAAATCGACAGGAAGCAACAAAATGGCAACGTATCGCAAATGAGCGACAAGCAAATTATGATCGAAATCAAAAAAAATTAGAACGATTGAAAGAAGCAAAACGAGCGTTAAATAAGTCAATGTCGTCCTTCTCCAAATTCGAAAATGAAGTCAATCAATACTCAACAAAATTGAGTACGGGACAGTTTAAAGGTACGCTTCGTACAAAATTCGATCAGAAGGCTAAAAAAATGGGGACAGCTTTGCATAAAGAAGAAAACAAGCATCAACAAAATTTATCCAAACTAGATGCAGAAATAGCAAAGAAAGAGTTAGAGCAAGGTGATTTGATGAGTGCTGTCGGAAGCGCCTTTGATATGGCAAAAAATTTTTTAGCCTCTATTTTTTAGTAAGAAAAAGGAGAGATGAACTATGGCAATAGGTGTTGATAAACAAGTCTGGGATGGTGCGGTTAACAAAGCAGAGAGTACAGTATCAAGCATTTCAAAACCAACCATCAACAATTTAGGAAAAACAACATTGAAGCGATTCAAAAAAATAATAGAAACCCAAAAGAAACTTGCAAATACAGTAGAATCCTTCAAAAATGTTTCGAAAACAGATACGCAAAAAATGAAAAAAGTTGCTGAACATATTGTCAGCGAAGACAAGCAAGCATCTAAATCATTTGAACAAAATACAACATTATTTGAGCAAAAAACATCTAAAGTGAGGTTCAACTAATGGCGAGTTACGATACAAAAAAGTTCTTTGAAGAGGTTCTAGCAAATGATGATTCTTTACTTTTTGAGGTAACGAATGAGTTGATTACAACTGGCGTTTTATTAGGAACAAACTTTCCTTTGTTAAAAGGAATTTATAAAGCCTATCGTAATGAAGAAGAACAATTCGAACATAAGCCAATGGTTGGTGCTAAATTGACGGTCTCTTTTGATCATGATACTCAACGTGTGGTGCTTGATCGTCAAACGAGTCAAGTAGAACTGACCAATGAACAGTTTCTTCAGTATATGGGGAAAATCGATGTTGCCTTTGCGCCGATTTATCCTGTTGGAACAACGGTCGAATTAGATGAAAGTATGTTAACAGAAGAACTAGCGGAACTCTTTAAAAAGGAAGAGCTAGGCGCAGTTGTCACGTTAAGCGGTCGGAAGATTTCTTTGATGAGTGGGTTTGAGCAATACATTGTAGATTATCTGGGTCATTTATGGCCTTATGGTGAGATTCCCGGGAATGATCCTATTTTGATTTCGAATATGATGATCAAACGGGTCATTGCGGAAAGTCCTACAAATGAGTATGAAGAAGCGTTTGCTTTCGATGGTTTACGAGCGACTCAGGTAACCAAGCAACAAGTTTCAACAGCGTATATGAAACCAGAAGATACGATTGCTTATTTTGAAGTGTTGTCTGAGTTGTCAGAACAAGAATAATAGGGTAAACGCATGGAAAGGAGTGTATTATGGGATTTTATGTCGATACAGCAGAAATGAAGAAAGCAGTAGAAGAGTATCAAAAGCTTTCTAAGACAGCGCAAAGTCAATTAAATACTGCAAAAAACGCAATGAATGGTATAATTAACAGTAACGCAATGTCTGGTAAAGTAGGACAAGCTATATCAGCGGATATCAATAATAACCAGAATGCCGTAATTGTTGGATTGAAAAGTAGTTATCTAGCCGTTGAAATGGAGCTACGCCAAGCGTATCAGGATTTTAAAGGGACAACAGGAGAAACCTCTGATTCAGCAGTCCTTAGCGAAGAAGTCTTGACCAAAGCAAAATCAGATATTGACAAGATGAAACAAACCTATCAAGAACAAGTGAAGAGTTTCCATTCCGTTTATAGCAGTATTTCTGATCTAATTTCATTATCCGCCTCAAAGAGTGACTTTAATCAAGTAGCGGATGCGACGAAGAAATATGTGGATGAAATCATTCAAAAAGTCAATCAGTTCGATAGTAAGCAAGGCAATTCGGCTAATGAAGACATGATTCAGTCTTTAAGCACGCAAATTAAAGCAGCACAGAAAGTCGGAGGATTAGGCTATACCGATCCTCGTTTCCTTGCATTTGCGAATAGTACTGCTTTAGCAGATAATGTTCAAGCGTTCCAAAAAAAGGTGACTGAAGCAGATGAAAAGCAACGAAAAACGAAAGAAAAAGATCTGAACTCAATGACGCCATCAGAAATGATTGCGAAGTATGGAGTGGACGATCCAGATGTGAAGAAACGGATAAATGATATTAATAATGGGATTAGTTATACCGCACTAAACAAACTAAAAGATGGTATGGAAAATATAGTTTTTCCAATCAATCAAGATATTGCAATGGGTTTATCTGAAGAATGGTTAACAAATAATGGTGATCTATTAGCAACTAGCTTATACAATACTGGTACAAAATATTTTGGAGGAACTGAAGTGGCTTCTGGTTTTTATGCTGGATCAAAAATTGCAGGAGCAGCTAGTAAGGCTATGCCAATTATTGGCTCCGTAATTGATTATGGTAGCATGGTTGCTAATGGGGAATCCGCCAATGACGCAGCAGCAAAAACTGGAGCTCATTTTATTACTGGTGTAGGTGTTGGCTTAGGTGTAGCTGCCTTGGGGCTGTCAGGTGGACTGGCGGTAGTCGCAGGTGTTGGAGCAGCATGGCTCATTAATGAATTTATTGTAGACCCTTTGTACGATACCACTAAAAAAGTTGTTGGAAATGCCGTAAATGCTGCTGGAAAATGGGTTGGAAATTTATTCAAATAAGGAGCTTACTATGCTTTTAGAAAATAACTATATCTTAATAACCAATAAATTTCATGGAGAAAATAATTTGTATTATGATTTAACTAAGAATCATTTTTTTAAAAGCCAACAAAAAATACCTTCTGGAGTTTATATTTTAACTGTGTTAGCAATGGCAGCAACAAGGTCATTAAAGTATCAATCAGTAGACGGAAATTTTTTGCTACTGTTATTAGCAGCGATTGCTTCAGGAATTCTGTTAGGTTGTATTATTCAACTTATTAATAAATTTTTCCAATCTTCTCAGTCACTCAAAATACTTGAATTATCTACATCTGAAATAGAAGAATGTTTGAAAAACGGGAAAAAATTGTTATCCAATCAACTTAAATTTTTGATTGTTGCGTGTATGTTCCTAGTATTTATTTGTGTTTCTTTTTACTTTAATAGAACATGGATGTATTTTGTAGGTATTACTGTTTCGAGCATGCTAGTTACGATTTTGTTTGTGTTTATTAATTATTTTAATAAAACTAAAACTTTTTCGATTATAGAGAAAAATAAATTATAAATAAAAGAGCTAACTATGTAATCGTAGTTTTTACAATTTTAAGTGGTGTAACAGAAGTTGCTGGTTTCGTAATAAATACAGATGTTGATTATACATTATGATAAATTGAAAAAACCTGTTGGAAATGCAATAAAAGCAGGAGTAGATTGGATAGATTCATTATGGAAATAATTACCAAAGAAAAAGAAAGATATACTTATTTGTATATTAATCAAGAAAACAATACAGCTATTTACTACGAAGGGAAATCTCAACAGTTTTATATATTGAAAAATCAGAATTTTGATAAAAAGTGGGGATTTGTTGGATTATTTCTAGCTCCGTTAAATTTGATTTTAAATAATAATGTTTTTGGAAGCATTAGAATAAATTACTTTCTTGCCTGTTTCTTTGGTTTAATTTTAGGCTGTATATGCTTATTTTTGATCCACCGTTCGTATTCCTCAAATCAATTAACTAAAATAAATTTGAGTATACAAGAAATTGAAGATTGTTTAATAAATTTAAAAAAAATAAAAGAAATAAAAATAGCATTATTACTGGTATGGATTTTCTTTTTCATTTTTATGTCGGTTATGTTCTTTGATAAATCAAACTATACTTCGTTACTTTGTTTAAGTATACTATGCTGTTTCTTATTGCCACTTATGGAAAATATGAATTTTATTAGACATAGAAGAGTAACTAGATCCTTGAAACAATTATTAAATCAAATGAAAGTAGGTAAATTATAATGGAATTGTTACCAATTGGAACTGTAGTAACGTTGAATGATGGAGAGCAAGAACTAATGATAACTGCTCGTTTCCCATTATACGACAATAATGGAACTGTAGGTTATTTTGATTATGCGGGTTGTTTCTATCCCCAAGGTCAATTCAATGAGGGAAATTATTTTTTTAATAGTGAAGATATTAAAACGATTCACTTTACAGGATATATTTCTGAAGAAGAACAAGAATTACAAAAAAATATTAAACAACAATTAAAGTCTACCACATATAAGAAATTGTCAATTAAAGAAACGCTTTAGTAATCCACTAAAAGAGAAAGTAAATCGTAGTAGTTACCAGTCGCGTTCTGGTGACTACTATTTATTTAAAGAAGACAGTTGAAAAGCAATAAAAAACGAAAAAAAATCTAAACTCAATGACGCCATCAGAAATGATTGCGAAGTATGGAGTGGACGATCCAGATGTGAAGAAGCGGCTGAACAGTCTAAACAATCAACTTACAGCCAATGGATTCTTAACGGATACATCATTAAGTCTTACAGAAGAATATCTAGCTAAATATGGTGATAATCTAGCGGCTGGTCTATACAATGTAGGAACGAGGTACTTTGGTGGAACAGAAGTAGCATCGGCATTTTACGCGGGGTCAAAAGCCACTAGTTCACTGGCAGGTTCAGCAGGGAAAGCTTTTCCAATAATTGGGTCAGTAATTGATTATGGTTCACAAGTTTACAGCGGTGAGAATAGCACAGATGCTTTAGCAAAAACTGGTGCCCATGCAATCGCAGGTGTTGGAATTGGACTTGCAATTGCTGGATTAGGATTAACAGGAGGTTGGGCTATAGTTGCTGGTATTGTTGTTGGCAGTCTTGTAAATGATAAAATAGATGATATATATGATTCGACTAAAAAAGTTATAGGAGATGGAGTAAATGCTGCTGGAAAATGGGTTAGTAATTTATTTAACGGGTAAACAGAATGGATAAAAATTATGTATTTATCTGTAAAGGATTAATCAAGGATACTGCGATTTATTATGAGCTTTCTTCAAAAAAAGTCATTTTGTCTGATTTCAATACTTTTAATAGTAATTATGCATTTTTAGCATTGGTTTTTTATCCTTTTTTTAAAATTTTGAAAAAAGAAACTATATCATTTGCCCCTATCTTGCTCGTTGTAATAACGACCATAGTGGGTGCTTGCTTAGGTTTATTACCTGTTTTTTTAAAAAAACAAAAAGAAATTGTAGGTAAAAAAATTGAAGAAATAACTGATAGCGAAGATGTGTTACTTTTTGTTTCAAGAGGAGAAAAATTGATGACTCCACAAGTAATTTCTTATATAGTTTTAATTGCATTTACCTTGTCTAACTATAGAGACTTATACAATAATAATTCTATCGCTGACGCTTTGTTGTCAATATTATTAATAGCATTATTGATAAACATATGGCTTCAATTTGATTTTATAAGAAGAAATAAAGTATATAAAAAACTGAAAAATATAATAGAACTTCAATAATTATCTAATCAAAGAAGATTAAATTATTTGGATTTCTATTTAGACTTTAAATGTTTGTTATTATCTTTTTGTAAGAAGCTCAAACTTTATCAGACATAGAAGAGTAACTAGATCCTTGAAACAATTATTAAATCAAATGAAAGTAGGTAAATTATAATGGAATTGTTACCAATTGGAACTGTAGTAACGTTGAATGATGGAGAGCAAGAGCTAATGATAACTGCTCGTTTCCCATTATACGACAATAATGGAACTGTAGGTTATTTTGATTATGCGGGTTGTTTCTATCCCCAAGGTCAATTCAATGAGGGAAATTATTTTTTTAATAGTGAAGATATTAAAACGATTCACTTTACAGGATATATTTCTGAAGAAGAACAAGAATTACAAAAAAATATTAAACAACAATTAAAGTCTACCACATATAAGAAATTGTCAATTAAAGAAACGCTTTAGTAATCCACTAAAAGAGAAAGTAAATCGTAGTAGTTACCAGTCGCGTTCTGGTGACTACTATTTATTTAAAGAAGACAGTTGAAAAGCAATAAAAAACGAAAAAAAATCTAAACTCGATGACGCCATCATAAATGATAGCGAAGTATGGGGTGGACGATCCAGATGTGAAGAAGCGAATAAATGATATTAACAACGGGATTAGTAACACTTCTATTGGTATAGGTACTACTATTGGCACTACAATAGGAGGAGATAAAATTGAGAAAGGCTTTGAAAAAGCTGGAGCAAAGTATGGAGATAAGCTGTCAAATGCAATTTGGTCAAATCGATATTCTATTACCTTACCTGATGGAAGAATTTTGGGACAAACTTCTGGAGCAACCTCAGCTGTAAGGAAAGCTGCTAAAAATACAGCTACAGGTTTCGCGAAAGGTATTGGTAGAGGATTTAGTGAAGTTGGTGGCACATTTATTGGTGTAGGGATAGATATGTGGCAAGGAGATACTGCTAAAGAAGCATGGGGTAAGGGAATTACAACTGGTATTGCTTCCGTGGGTGTTACTGGTGCGATTGAATTAGGGTCTGCAGCATTAGTAAGCGCTGGAGTATTAGCTAATCCTATAGGTGTAGGTGTCGTTGGAGGAATAGCTATAGCTGTTGGTATAGGTTTTGCAAATGACTGGCTTCGAGATAATTTCAAAGGTGTAAAAATTTCGAAGATAATGTGGACAATGCGGTTGTTTCTGGATGGAATAAAGTATCTAATAAAGTTGGCGATTTTTTTTGGAGGAGTTTTTTCATGATAAATAATTCGGAAATCAAAAAAGGTGAACTTTATAATATCTCTTTTGATAATAAAAAAGTAATAGTAGGTTGGGTATTGTTATTAACCCAAGAAAATGAAGAATATCTGATAAGACAAAATTCAGGAATAATCGGATTGGGAAAACATAAAATTAGTCGGAAAATCTATAAATCAAATATAGATTTTAGAAATAAAATATTCTCTAAAGATGAAATGAAGAAAGCCATGAAAAAAAAATCAGAACACAATTATATTGGTATTTCTATAGGGTTAATAATAAGCGCAATTTTGAGGCACAGCATAGATATGTCTTGGATATTTGGAAAAATTAATTCCCCTATAAATATAGTAACGGGTATTTTTAATCTTATGATTTTTTGGATGGTTTTTATTTTAGTTTTTTTTCTGGTATCAAAATATAGAAAAAAAAAATTTATATCAAATTTAGAGTATTTCTGTAATGGTGATTTGGATTTAATTGGTGAAGGACATGAAATAAATATTTCTAAAGAAAGACTAACTATAAGAAGTCAAGTAAAGAATAAAAGAATTAGTCCAAAATTTAATAACAAAAAAGTGCATAACAAATAAGAGAAAGCAAAGGTATTTTTTTGAGTTACATTCGTATTTCGTAAGGTTCGTTCTTTTTGAGAATCGCATGAACGATGTAACATAACTTTCTGGAAACTGCTCCAAGAGCTGTGAGGTGGTGTTTCCCTTCAGAACGTTTCTTTTCGTAGAAGGCTTTAAGAACAGGATCATGTTGTACTGCAATTAAAGCAGCTGAAAATAAGGCTTTTCTAAGATAAGGGGAACCACGTTTACTCATAACGTTATGTGTTGCTTGATATTGACCAGACTGAGAAACAGTCGCGTCTAGACCAGCGTATGCGACTAATTTTGTAGGATTGGAAAATTTACTAATGTCTCCAATTTCCCCAAGAATAGTAGCGCCATTGATTGGTCCGATCCCTGGGATCGTTTCAATGACAGAATGCAGAGTAACCATGATTTTTTTGATTTCAGTTTCAGTATCTTTAATTTGGGCTTCCAGAAATTTAAGTTGTTCAATCATTGATCGTAATTGGAAAGTAAAGGTCTCTTGAGCAAAAGTAATACCAAAAGATCGACTCGCAGCACTTTTTAAGGCATTGGCTTTATCTATCCCTAAACGATTGTGACTCGCTTCTTTAAGTAGTTTCGCAAGAGTATTCGCAGAGATATCATGGAGTGTTTCAGGAGAACTAAATTCAAGTAAAATTTCTTTTGATGCTTTACCAAAAACACCTGATTTACCGAATACTGAGTCATACTCAGGGAAAACTTGGTCTAATACGGCAATGATTTTACGTTTAAAGTCACTCGCTGTCCCAACTAGGTAAGTACGATAACGGGAAAGCTGTTTAAGAGAAAAAATATTTTCATCAGAGAGTGTCGTTTCAACAAAGGAACCGAAGCGAATCAGATCTGCAATTAAAACTGAATCAATAATATCATTCTTACGTTTACGAATTTCTGTCCCTTTACGCCACCCATCCGTTTGGAGGGGGTTAAGAACATGAATTAAAAACTCTTTTTCATGTAAGTATGAAAAAACCGTTAACCAATAATGACCGGTAGCTTCCATACCTACAGTAAAATCATCTGATGAAGAAGAAAAATCATGAATTTTTCCAAGTAATTTTTCTCCACCTTCAATGGTATTCGGAAAAGAAAATCCTTTAAGAACAACCTTTCCTTCATCATTCATGATTGAAGCAACATGGGAACGTTTCCCAATATCAATTCCAATGTAGAACATAATTATACCGCCTTCATAAGGATTTGGATTGAAATCCACTCAACTGAAAAGCGTTACTACCTTGTTCTAGATACGGAGTAAAGCCAGAAGGCTTTCAACATCTAACTCATTCGTAAACAGCTAAACAGAGAGAGGTGTCAGTCTTTCGATGACGAGCTCATAGACTCAAGGAGAAAACGACATAGCCTCTCAATCCAGTAATTATATTATCTCAAATTTATTGAGTTAATACCTAATGAAAAATAACAATGGTTCATAAGGTTATCCACTAAAATCGGAAGATTAAAACCTTAAATATAATATACAAGGATAATTACTATAAAAAATATTTTTCCATTAACATGTTTATTAGGATTGATAATATTTTTTACAATTATACTTCCTTTTTTAGTTCAAGAAAGATTGTTTGCTTTATTGATAATTTTAATTGCACTTTTGCTTTTTTTTAACGGTAACAATATTTTGAGCAAAAAAGTAAGTGAATACTTAATAATAAGAACGGAGAAATAATATGAAAAATCAAACATTATTACCAATAGGCAGTGTCGTTTATTTAAGTGAAGGTATTGTTCCATTAATGATTGTGGCGAGACAACCAATTATTCGTATTAACAACGAAGAATGTTATCTAGATTATGCTGCTGTTAATCAGGTGACTGGTTTAATCAATTTAGAGAAATTTGCTTATTTCAATGCTGAAGATATTAGTTCTGTAATTTACGAAGGATATATAGGAGAGAATGAAGATAGAATTTTGACAGCTTTGTGTGAATGGAGAGAAGATAATAAACATATTCTAAAGGGAAAGGTTTCTGAAGGGGAGCAACAATAGGTCAATTATAAAACATTAAATGTATTTAGACACTTTATCAAAATTTATAGGAGTTTCTATCAGTGGATAGTCTATAGTGAGAATGGAAAAACCTACATCAGCATTAAAGAAAAGTTACTAGAAGGAAACCTCAGTGAAGTACTATAGGTTTCTAAAGTACTTAGGCATATGGATAAACTTGATTAAATAGTGTTGATACGTTGAACTTACTTAGCAAATAAATTGATAAAAAGTAAAAGAAAATAAATTACATGTCTATATAAAAAACTATAATGAGAAAGTCGTTTTATATTTTCGTTCACAATATAAAAAAGAGATTTTGACAGAATTGTTTAACTTCGAGAAATAAGAAAGGCTAGCGGAAATTGCGGAGTTTTCTGAAAGAGTTGACTCTGCTACTACCGTTCACTCGGATTCCTCGAGGCTAGGATATGACTTGTAAAGTTATGTCCTAGCCTCTTCAGGGTGTAGACAAACGTGCAAAATTAGAGTGTTAATTATATTTTATACTAATCCAGAAATTGACAAGATGAAACAAACCTATCAAGAACAAGTGAAGAGTTTCCAGTCCGTTTATAGCAGTATTTCTGATCTAATTTCATTATCCGCCTCAAAGAGTGACTTTAATCAAGTAGCGGATGCGACGAAGAAATATGCGGATGAAATCATTCAAAAAGTCAATCAGTTCGATAGTAAGCAAGGCAATTCGGCTAATGAAGACATGATTCAGTCTTTAAGCACGCAAATTAAAGCAGCACAGAAAGTCGGAGGATTAGGCTATACCGATCCTCGTTTCCTTGCATTTGCGAATAGTACTGCTTTAGCAGATAATGTTCAAGCGTTCCAAAAAAAGGTGACTGAAGCAGATGAAAAGCAACGAAAAACGAAAGAAAAAGATCTGAACTCAATGACGCCATCAGAAATGATTGCGAAGTATGGAGTGGACGATCCAGATGTGAAGAAACGGATAAATGATATTAATAATGGGATTAGTTATACCGCATTTAATAAGTCAGTTGAAAATTTAGGCTATGGACAAGCTATAGGTGATGGTGTTTTACAAGGACTTAAAATGACTGGTAAAAACATGAGAGTTGATGCTTTGCAAATGGGAAGCAGAAGTATATCTCCTAATGAATTATCGCGAATAGGCAAACGAGCACGGGCTTTAGAAAGTGCGGGAGATGATCTAATAAATACTTCTAATGCTGTCTCTGGTAGCAAAATTTGTAAAGGTTTAGGAATTGTTGGAACAGTAGCAGGGGCAGCATTTGACTATAATGATCAAATGACTCAGCACAATGATCAGGCAAGGGCAATAAAAAATACAATAGCTCATTCGGTAATTGGATCAGGTGGAGCAGCCGTTGGTGGGCAGATTGGCGCGGCTCTAGGATCAGCCATCCCTGTACCTGTCTTAGGAACAGCTTTTGGTGCAGTAGTTGGTATAGGAATTGGGTATGTAGGTTCTGAGATTTATGACTGGGTAGAAACAGGTAAAGCTAAAAAAACTATTGATGACATATCTTCTAAAGTTTCAAAAACTGTTGATGATATCAAGCAAGGCACTAGTAAATGGTTTTCAAATATTGGTAATTCATTAGGAGGAGCATTTAATTGAAGAATAAATCGGTTGCTTTGCTGAAAATTGATACTGATAAATCAGTATATTTTGATTTATCGAAGCGTAAATTATTTATTCAAGAATTTATAGGCCCATATACTGAAAAATCTGGGAAGAGTTATTCTAAATCTCAAACATGGGGAATATCTGCTTTTATAGGAATGTTTTTAATTCCGCTGATTGCAAAACAATTTAATCTTGTATCTTTAGTTCCAAACTATATAAATATCCTTTGCATTTCTGGTGTGGGTTTTCTTATGGGAAAGCTGTTAACAGTTTATTTGATAGATAGGTCCAAAGGGCAATATATTGAAAAAAAATTCACCAAAAAAGATGTCCAAAAAATCTTAAATAATTCATCAAATTTAAGAATTTTAGCGGTGACAGAATTATTATTTATATTTGGATATAGTATATTTTTAATAATCTTACCTTTTATTGAAAAAACTTCTGTGAAAGGAATTATAGGCATATTTGCACTATGTTTCGCTGTAAGTGGTATACATTTTTCAGCCCATCCATTTGCACAACAAAAAGCATTTAGAATTTTAAAAAAACAAATGAAAGCAGGTATGTATGATGAGTGAGAACAACTATATATTGCCAATTGGTTCTATCGTAAGATTAAAAAAAGGCGATGTTCTTTTAATGATTGTAGGTAGAGCCCAACTCTTCAATCAAAATGGTAAAATAGGGTATTTTGATTATTCAGCAACATTATATCCGCAAGGAATAGATGGAAGCCAAGAATTTGTTTTCTTTAATATAGAAGATATTGATGAAGTAATATTTGAAGGTTATAGAAACAGTCAGGAAATTGATTTTGCAGATAATTATGATAAGAATATAGAAACAATTACTTATCCAAAACTAGTTGTTGAAGATTAAAATAAGTTTTAATGTTTTTTTGTAAACTAATCTTGGTGAAGAAAATCCAAAGAATTAAATCAATGGTGATGAAACTTAGAGGAAACTCCTCTAGGTTTTTCAACTAGGACTTATGAGTTCAAATAATTAAAAGTCAGAATGGAGAAGAAATTCTCTTAATTCTGACTTTTTGCTATTTAAGAATAATTAGGACACATCAGTACAGAACCAAGCAATGTTGAACAAACTCAGTCTCGTTTGTTCTCAGAAATAAACTCCATAATATCCTCAGGTTGGCAATCAAGAGCAACACAAATCCTTTCAATAACATCCATCGAAACTTTCTCGTTTGCAGAAATTTTTGCTAGAGTTGCAGTTCCTATCCCTATTTCTTTTCGTAATTGGGTTTTTGTCATTCCTTTATCAATTAATAATTTCCATAAACGATTATATATAATTGGCATTTGTGAGGACCTCCTATTTTATTTGTCTCTTTAGTATAAAATTCTTATATTCATTAGTCAACATAATAAATTCGCTTAAACGAATAAATAGTTCTGTAAATAAAATTTAGTTTTTGACTGATTATTCATTTTATGGTATTATATATTCGTTAAAGCGAATAAAAAATTCTTTTTTGCGAATGATAAAGTGAGAGGAGTGTTAGAAGGGTTTAAAATAAACAGGCAAAAAAGAAGCAGAGCTTTAATAAACAAGAAACGAATTTCTTGAATTAAATCTCTACTTTAGACAAGTAAATCATATCATAATTCAAGAAATTCTCCAAGTTTACAGAAAAATTCAAAGGAGAATTATTAGAAGAAAAAACTAATCATTGCTAAACAGAATAATCAGCCGTTACCAAACATTCCACAACAAGACGTTCATACTATTGCAAATACGTTAGAACAACTTACTTCATGGAATCTTATTTTAAACTTGCTTAACCAATTTTTTACTGAAAATCTCCAACCACTCGATAAGGATAAAGTAATGAGGGAATACTATGTTTGTTCAAAATTATATACTAATTTTCACAAAGATTTTTCGCAAACTTTACAAAAAATGGAAAGCCAGATTAGCATTTTGAGAAGTAAAGAAAAAATTTAATTAAGTTGAATTTTATTAAATAAGCAGAATGGAGAGCCACTTTTAAAGTAGATAGAAAAGTAATAATGACGACATTACTTTATATCAAAAGAACAATTCAATCAGAAAAAAACCTGATGGGGTTGTTCTTTTTTGCTTGTCATTATATGCTGTATAAGTAAGAAATTCATACCTGATATTTATGATTGATAATCATAATTAAATATAATTTTTATTTTTTGATAAGATATTCATATGACAAAATTTTGTAGATAAGAATTTCTTTAGAATATACAAAATTCAAGAATCAAAATGAAAAAAGGTGATGAGATATGTATCAAAAAATATATAGTGACACGGATGGTCATATGATTTTTTATAATGAAAAAGAGAAAAAATTAGCTGAACTAAAGCTAAATAGTAATACTAACAACGTTGCAACAGTAAAAAGTAACTTTGGAATTATTGCATTAGTTACTACATTATTGGGTAATTGCGTACTCGGAAAATTATTATATGACAATGTTGAAAATATATCATTACTAATAGTTGTAACATACTTATTTGCTATATTTACAGCACTTTTTCTGATATTTTTTTCAAAAAAACATCAGAAGAAGATGCTTGAAAAAAATCAGATATCTTTTTCGTGTGACAAATTAAAAGAAATTGTTGAGAAAAGACGAATGAGCAATTTAGAAGGTTTAATAAAGCTAACATGTGTATTCTTTTTTCTAGGTATAATATGTACCACTTTATTTTATTTTATGCATGTACTATTGTTTCTTCTATTTTCCTGGTTATGTGTATTTGTTAGTGTTGCTGCATTTTATGAGCCATTTATATATTTTACAATTACAAAAAAACTAATAAAAACAATAAGTTGATGGAGAAAATAATTATGAACATGTGTCAACTAGGGACAGTTTGTATGTAAACAAAAATTGACGATTACTCGGAGACTTCAATATATTAAGGATTTGCACATGCTGATTAGAATCTAGATAATTTCAAACTTTGGTAAGGAGGATAAATATTGCTACTTAGGGAATTGATTTACATGTGAGAGGTTAATGGCGAAACGATTTATTTTGATGTAAAGAAAAAAATCCCTATGAAATCACCGAATAGTCAGTATATAGACAGTAAAAAAACTAAAAAAAATAATTGGTGGAGTTCTATAATTTTGATTTCACTTTTTATAATAATCAGCAGTATATCTTTTTTTACTAAAAAAAGTTTTTTATCTGGAAGATACACTTATGTGACGCTGACCTTAATAGTGATAATGTGGATTTTTGAAGTATTTCTTTTAACTAAGTTAATTAATAATACGCTGTATAAAAATGTAAGATCAGCTGTTCCGGCTACAAAAAAGAACTAGGATATGCTATAAAAGAAAATAATATATGGAATATTTTTAACAATAAGAAAGTCACCATTTGGAAAAAGTTAACAGCCTGGCTTTTAACTATCGTGGTAGTAGGGTGTACTGTAGCAATAATTCTTGTAGCATATTTTGTAAACCAGAATGGGGAATTAATTGGTCACCAAATTGGTAGCGAAATAATAGTTATAAGTCTAATGGGTATATTACCTTTTTCCTCAATCTTGCTTGTATGGGAAAATAATCTCATACGATGGTTAAACGTAGTAGAAAAATATCAAAAAAGAGTTTAATCTATGATACAGTTGTAATATTAAAATGAGGTTTTATCTAAATAGTTAGTAAGCCTGATGGCCTTCAAAACAGTTATAAAAGTAATGATTTTGAGCAATCGGTATAGTAGTATCTGACATCCAAAAGTATAATGATGAACTTACTGTACATAAAAAAGGACAAGTCAATCAGAAAAAATAGCTGATAGACTTGTTATTTTTTGTTTGTCGTTATATGCTATATAAGTAAGAATTATCAATTCTTTGGTTAAGGATATCAAGCAGAAAATATGAATGCTTGAAAATTTGTAGTAAGAGAAAAATAGGTTAACAAGCGCACCGGTGAAACAGTTTTTGAAGGGAGAAAGACACAGATGAAATATGAAGAAAGCTAGAGATAACCGAACTGAACTAGTTGTGATTAAGAAGAATTTTATCACTATTTTTGTACCACTTTTGTTATTACTACCTATGTTATTTACTTTTCCTTTTTTGACAATTGCAGCTATCCAAATAGCACCATTTTTTGCAATTATTCCAATTTTAATATGTTTAATGCTTATAGTATTAGGTGTACAAACTCTTAATATGTTGATCAGGTTCGGAAACAAGAAGCTTGTTGTTTATGAAGAGGGACTTGAATTTTGTATGTGGAACGTTAAATTTCTGAAATGGAAAGAAGTATTAGATATCAAATTAAGTAAAACCCTGAATCAAGAGTTTTTAGTTTTAAATTTACAGAATGACAAAAAAATAGAAACTAATATAATGGATTCACAATTAAATAAATCAAATGATGAGATATATTCTATAATTCTTGAAAGTTGGTACCAAGCAATGGTGGAATGAAAAATCAAAAGAAAGATCGATCAGGGAGCAATTTATACAGATTAAAATGCAAGTACTCTAAAATTTAATAAAAGAAAACAACTAAAAGGAGAGACTAAAAAAATGAATGAAAAAAAGGTACAACGTAAATGGGCATTAGTAATTGCGGTGTTATTTACACTAGGGGCAATCAATCAATTGGTAAAAGGAATGGATTTATCTGAATCTTATGGTGCGGGAAGTCTCGTAAGTTTAATAGCATTCCCAGCAATATTTTATTATCTAGCCTTTAAAAAGAAAAAGGAAAAATAATAAAGTTGATAAACTAAAAAGAATGATTTAATAGAAAAATAGATAGTTTTTTTCTGCTTATCGAATTGTCATGAGGGTGGAGCCAGTAATATTTTTGGTGAGTATATTCATGATAAAAATTTTAAACATAATAGTAGAAAAAAATATATCTATATAAAGTAAGATGAGTTTTTGGGAATTTATTATTAAGAAAAAGTGGGAGAACTCAGTTGAATGATAAAAGTGTACCATTACTGAAAATAGATACAGATAAATCTATTTACTTTGATTTATCCAAAAGTGAATTGTTTATCCAAGAATTTGATGGTCCGTTTACTGAGAAAGCAAGAGGAAGCTATTCTAAATCCAGTACGTGGTCAATAAGCATGGTAGGAGGACTGTTAATAATTCCACTACTTGCCAAACAGTTTAAATTTGTTTCTTTTATGCCGATTTACTTAACTGTTCTTTGCCTTTTTGGAGTAGGATGGATTATAGGAAAACTTTTAGCTAATCTATTTGTAGAGAAATCCAGAGGAAAACGAATTAAAAAAAATTTCAAAAAAGAAGAAGTAATGAAAGTTCTCAGGAACTCAAGTAATTTAAAGCTACTGGTATGGGTACAATTTATATTTTTATTGGGATACGGTATGTTTTTTTTATATTCACTTTCAATTAACAGGCTGTCAACAGAAAATACGATTCTATTACTATTAGTAAGTTTTGTAACTAGTCTAATGCATTATTCTGTCCATCCATTTGCACAACAGAAAGCATTTCGAATTTTAAAAAAGCAAATGAAATCAGGTAAGTATGATGAGAGTTGATACTTATCCATTGATTTTGAAATGTATATCTAGGAAGACGCCAAAAGGAGAAATCTAATGATAACGAATAGACTTATTCAAACAAAAGCCAACTTTGGAAAAATATACGAACTAAGAGAAGAAAATAAAATCATTGGTACGACTAAAATACCAATAAATTTAAGAACACAGATTAATGTCTCAATAGCAAATAAAAATTTCAAATTACAATTTTCCATTATTAAAGATGCATTAAGCCGTTTCGATTATACTAAAAATGTGAGACTACTACCATTTCAACTATTTAACGAAAACAATGTTTGGGTGGGGTCTTTGTGTGAAAGAAGAACAAAATGGTTGTTTGGCTATACTTTTTTTGAATTGAATTACAATGATGAAACGTATTACTTCTATGCAATAGGACTAGGAAAAAAAGGATTAAAAATTCCAATGTATGACTCTGAGGACATTCAAGTAGGCCTGATTGAAAAAGACAATATATCCTACGATAATAAGAGCACCTACACAATAAATACATTAGATAAGAACTATCAAATGTTGGCATTCCTCTTTGCGGTTTATTACGATAATGCGTACTATTCACCAAATGAAGTTGCGTACAAATCCAAAGAGATTAATTATAAGTATACGATAAACAAAGAATTAAAAAGTAAGTACAATCCCCAATTTATAGAAGGAAGGTATTAATATGAAAAATAAGTACAAAATTTTTCTTTTAGTTTGCATAACTCTGATTATTATGGTGGGTTGTTCAGGGTCAAAAGAGATTCAGAAAACTTGGAAAGCGGAAGATGCGACGGATAATGTGTATTCTATAGAAATTAAAGCCAACGAAATAAATATTTCAAACGATAAAGAAAATGAAAAACTAGACTACAAACAAAATGTTATAGGAATTGAAAATGGCGTTAAATATTATGGTTTAACGATTGATAATGAAAAATATTCTATACTATTTCCGGAAAAAGATAATACCGATTTAGCGTTATTTTTGAAAATAGATAGTGATGATTATCTAGATGGCACTCTAGTTTATGCCATGAATACTAAGGAACAACCAAGTTATAATGATTATGCGGAAAAGTTTTTAACACATTAAAAAGAGAAATGTAATATACAGAGTTCGGTGAGACGAGCCTCAATAAGAATGATTAGATTAGTATGTAAAATAATATAAATCTATAGAGAGAAAAAAGTTAATTATTCATAACTATTTGTGTTTAATCGCGCTTAGATATTCGATCAGTTTCACAAAACTATCTACCAATCACAAAGAAAAAACATTTTTTGTCATTTGTAGCCTAGACGTGAATTCTAAAGCGTGATAATCTTAAATTTAAGCGCTTACAAACTTATTCGCTTGAAAAAAAAGGAGAGAGATCATATGGAAAAAACACTCGTTATCATCAAGCCAGATGGCGTTTCACGTAAATTAGTTGGAGAAATCCTACAGCGATTTGAGAAAAAGCAATTAAAGCTTACTCAATTAAAAGTAGCAACAATGTCCAGAGAATTAGCAGAAGAACATTACGCACATGTGAGGAAATTTGATTTCTTTGAAGATATGATAACGTACATGACTTCATCAGAAGTTATTTATCTTGTTTTAGAAGGAAACAGCGTCATTAAAACGGTTAGTAAAATGGTTGGCGCAACAAATTGTTTAGAAGCTGAACCGGGAACGATTCGGGGAGATTACGGTGCTAATAGTTACGAAAATATTATCCATGCGTCAGATTCACCAGAATCGGCTATGGTTGAGATCAAGCGATTTTTTAACGAACCGAATTAAAGTAAAAGCGTATCAAGATAGTAGGATGATCTTGAACGCTTTTTGCCTTTTTAAATGACAAAAATTACTAGGATTCCCCTTGTTTATTATAAAAAGTCTCATACTGTACCCTAAAATCAATAGGAAATCCCTCAAATAACATGAATTTAGCAGTGATTTTAGCGCAATTTCTCCCTAACCATTTAAAAATTCCGTAAAAAAAAGTATAATAGAGAAGGTTGTAAATAAACTTAAAGGAATGTAGCAAATGGACAATCAGCTAACTACAGAATTAAAAGAACGTTACGGCATTGTTTTCCATGATGTCAACCTATTAGAACAAGCTTTTACCCATTCATCCTATGTGAATGAGCATCGATACTTAAAACTATCTGACAATGAACGATTAGAATTTTTAGGAGATGCCGTTTTAGAATTATTGGTTTCTCAATATTTGTATAAACAATTTCCAGAGATGCCAGAAGGCAAATTGACGAAAATGCGAGCAGCAATCGTTCGTGAAGATAGTTTATCCAAATTTGCGAAAGAATGTCATTTCGACCAATATATTCTTCTAGGCAAAGGAGAAGAAAATTCTGGCGGACGGACACGTCCAGCGTTACTTTGTGATTTATTCGAAGCATTCTTAGGTGCTTTGTTCTTAGATCAAAAAGTAGATGCAGTCAAGAAATTCATTGCAGAAGTCATTTTTCCAAAAATCGATGCCGGTGCTTTTTCACATGAGATGGATCACAAAACACATTTACAAGAAGTCCTGCAACGTCAAGGAGACGTCACCATTGAATACCGCTTAGTCAATGAAGAAGGACCAGCCCATGATCGAATCTTTTTTGTAGAAGTTTATGTCAACGAAAAAATGATCGGGACGGGTTTTGGGAAGTCGAAGAAATTAGCAGAACAGGATGCCGCTGAAAAAGCGCTGAAACAAAATCCTGAGTAAGCTTGGAAGGAGCCGTTTTATTCGTGTATTTAAAACGAATTGAGATCGCAGGATTTAAATCCTTTGCGGATCGTACCGTTATAGAGTTTGAAAATGGTGTTACAGCTGTCGTTGGACCTAACGGCAGTGGAAAAAGTAATATCACCGAAGCGATTCGCTGGGTCTTAGGCGAGCAGTCAGCCAAAAGCCTTCGCGGCGGCAAGATGCCGGATATTATTTTTGCGGGTTCTGAAGGCCGTAAAGCATTAAATATTGCAGAAGTAACGGTTGTCTTAGATAATAGTGATCACTTTTTACCTCTAGATTTTACGGAAATCAGTGTGACGCGTCGCTATCGCAGAACAGGTGAAAGTGATTTTTATATCAACAAACAAACCTGCCGATTGAAAGATATTCACGATTTATTCATGGATTCTGGTTTAGGAAAAGAATCATTTTCGATTATTTCACAAGGGAAAGTCGAAGCGATTTTTAATAGTAAGCCAGAAGATCGACGTGGTATTTTTGAAGAAGCAGCAGGTGTTTTGAAATACAAACAACGTAAGAAAAAAGCAGAACAAAAACTGTTTGAAACAGAAGATAACTTAAGTCGAGTGCAAGATATCATCTATGAATTAGAAGATCAACTGACTCCTCTAGCTGCACAAAGCGAAGCGGCCAAGGAGTTTTTGAAGCTTAAAGAGAGCCTAACTGAAATTGATGTTAGCTTGACCGTGACAGAAATCGAAGCAGCAAAAGAAGTCTGGGAAATAAAAACAGCAGAACTTGCAGGAATCGAGGAAAAGTTACAGATTGCCAGCAAAAAAATCTGTGATTCAGAGGATGAACTATTCCAACTACGCGGCAAACGCAACAAATTGGATGAGCAAATCGAAACGGAACAACAGCAGCTTCTACAAATCACAGAAGCATTGAAACAAACCGAAGGACAAAAAAATGTCCTAGTTGAACGCTCAAAACATACAATGCAAACAACCAGTGAATATCAACAATCTTTAGCAGAAAATGCGGAGAAAATCACTCGATATCGTGAAGAAGTCCAAGACTTACAAGCGAAAGTCACTGAGAAAAAAGCCCAACGTGAATCATTAGTTGAAGCAATCAAAGCATCCGAGCTAGAAGTTGAAAAATACAGCAAATCGTCAAAAGAATTACTAGAAGAATTACGTAGTCAATATGTTGAAGTCATGCAAGAACAAGCCAATACGACCAACGATCTAAAATATTTAGAACGTCAGTATCAACAAGAAACGGCTAAAAATCAACAATCTATTCAAAAGCATGAAGCGTTGGAAAAACAAATGGCAGAAGCTTTAGCTGAAAAAGAACAACTAGAAACCAGTCTATCAGCATCAGAGCAAGCGTTAACCGACCAAAGAGAACAATATACGCAATTAAAACATCAGTTAGACCAAAAGCAAGGGCAACTAGCAGTAAAACAAAAGCAAATGTACCAAGCGATGAATCAGGTGCAACAAGCAAAGGCTCGCCAAAAAAGCCTACAAGAAATCCAAGAGAATTATTCAGGATTTTATCAAGGTGTTCGAGCAGTTTTAAAACATAAAGGACAATTAACCGGAATCGTCGGTGCAGTAGCCGAATTGATCGATGTACCGAAAGAATATACTTTGGCAATCGAAACAGCCTTAGGTGGAGCTGCTCAACATGTGGTCGTAGAAACGGAAAAAGATGGTCGTGCAGGAATTACATTTCTAAAGCAACAACATAGCGGTCGAGCAACATTCTTACCACTGACGACAATTAAACCAAGAACCGTTTCTAGTGCAGTTCGTGATCGAGTTAGCAATGTTCAAGGATTTCTAGGAATTGCCAGCGAATTAGTCCACTTTTCAGAGGATGTCAGCAATGTAATCCAAAATCTTTTAGGTGTGACCTTATTAGCAGAAACGTTAGAAAGCGCCAATCAATTAGCAAAAGCAGTAAACTACCAATATCGTGTTGTTTCTTTAGATGGCGATGTCATGAACTCTGGAGGTTCAATGACAGGTGGTGCCAATAAGCGTGGTAACCAAGGTAGCTTGTTCTCTCAAACCCAAGAACTTCAGACCTTGACGGATCAAATGGAACGTGTTGAAAAACAATTAACCGCCAACGAAAAAGAAGTACAGCAGTTGACCGATGAAGTCAAACAGCTCAATGAAAAATTAGAACAATTGCGTTCAACTGGTGAAATGAGTCGTTTGAAGCAACAAGAATTACAAAATAAATTGGCAAATCAAGAAGAAACGATTACTCGTTTAACGAAAGAACAACGTCTTTTCGAATTTGAAGCCCGTGAATTGCATCAATTCTTAACCGAGTATCAAACAAGAAAAGAAGAGTTAACAGAACAACAACAAACACTGAATGCAACCAAAGAGCGTTTAGACCAAGAAATGAAACAAGTCGACCAAGAAGCTAGCCAAATGGAAACATTACGAGCAGAAGCATTTGAACGTTTCAATCAAGTTCAAGCAGACCAAGCTGTTGTAACGGAACAATTGGCTCATCTAACGGAACAAGTAGCAGAAAAACAAACCCAGTTAGATGAATTCTTAGCAAGAGAAACAGCGTTACGTCAACAATTACAACAATTAAATGATCATTCAACGGATCATCTGGTCACAGAAGAAAGCTTAGCGGTTCAGTTAGAACAACTAGCCGAGAAAAAAGACCAGCTGCAAACAAGCATTCAAGAAGCCAAAACCGCTCGTCAACAATTACAAGACCAAGTTGATCAAATCGACACTGGTCTAGCAGAAGAAAATAAACAGCAACAACATTTATTGACGGAACAAACTAAGATCGAAGTCGAGAAAAACCGTTCAGAAATCAAACTAGATAACTCTTTGCAATACTTACAAGAAGAATACAGTTTGACCTTTGAACGTGCGAATGAAGATTATGAACTAACAATCGATAAAGAGCAGGCCAAAATCGAAGTCAAACGCTTGAAACGTGATATCGAACGCTTAGGACCAGTCAATCTCAATGCGATTGAACAATACGAGCAAGTCAATGAACGTCATGAGTTTTTAGTGTCTCAACGTGATGACTTGTTAGATGCCAAAGAGCAATTGTTCGAAACAATGGGTGAAATGGATGAAGAAGTCAAAGCTCGCTTTAGTGAAGTCTTTGAAGCGATTCGTGCACAATTTAAAGTGGTGTTCCCGAATATGTTTGGTGGTGGTCGAGCAGAGCTGATTTTGACGAATCCAGAAGATTTACTGAATACTGGGGTCGAGATCGAAGCGCAACCTCCAGGTAAAAAATTACAAAATCTGAGCCTACTTTCCGGTGGGGAACGTGCGTTAACAGCGATTGCGCTCTTGTTCTCGATCATCCGTGTTAGACCCGTTCCATTCTGTGTCTTGGATGAAGTCGAAGCCGCTTTAGATGATGCGAACGTTTCGCGTTTTGGTCATTATTTAAGTGAATTTGAAGACGATACACAGTTTATCGTGGTAACGCACCGTAAGGGAACGATGGAAGCCGCAGATGTATTGTATGGTGTTACAATGCAGGAATCAGGTGTGTCGAAAATTGTTTCTGTTCGTTTGGAAGAAGTCAAAGAAGGCGGCGCGATCGTCGCTGAAGCTTAGTTGTATAGGATTGGGGGATAAGATAGATTGATTAAATTAGTCGCTATCGATTTAGATGGCACACTTTTAGATAGTAAAAAAGAAATATCTGCCAGAAATAAAGAAGCGCTGGCACAAGCAAAAGCTGCAGGTGTTAAAATCGTCATTTGTACAGGACGACCGTTAGCCGCAATCGGTATTTATTTAGATGCGTTGAATTTGCGGGACAATGGCGATTACAGTATCACCTTCAATGGTGGTTTGGTTCAAAAAAACGATACAGGTGAAATCATTGAAAAAGCCTCTATGCCTTTAGAAAATGTCCATGATTTGTATGAATTAGCTACATCATTGAACGTACCTTTAGATATCTTATCTGATGGACTTGTGTTGCAGCTACCAACAACACAGGATCATGAATCGTTGTATAGCCAGTTAAATAAATTACTGACATATGAATCTTACGAATTAGCGCAATTGACTACGGATAGAATCTACAATAAAGCCGTTATTGCAGTTGATCAAACGTATTTAGATGAGCAAATCAAAAAAATACCTAGTCCGTTTTACGAGCGCTATGAAATCATCAAGACTAGAAGTAATTTACTAGAATTTATGCCTAAAGGGATTACGAAAGCATACGGTATTTCATTATTAGCCAGAGATTTGGGAATCAAGCAAGAAGAAATCATGACGATCGGTGATGAAGAAAATGATTTACCGATGATCGAATATGCAGGACTTGGTGTAGCGATGGAAAATGCAGTTCCTAGAGTAAAAGACTTGGCAGACATCATCACAGATACAAACGACAATGACGGTGTCGCACAAGCTGTTGAAAAATTTGTTTTAGAACCATTGAGAGGAGGAAATTAAATGGGATTTTTCGATAAAATAAAAAAAGCCTTCATGAACGAAAAAGAAACGCAGCCGGCTGAAATCGAACCAGATGAAACACAAAAAGAACTCGTAGAAGAAGATACAGTTCAAGAAGAACAACAAGCTCAGCAAGAACCAATAGAACAAACACAAGAAGATTCTCTTGAAAATGCAGAAGAACCGGAAGTGGATGTAGAATCAGAACCTGAAGTAGAAATAAAACCGGAAATCGAGCCCCTTATTACGGTGAACCCTGTAACGCAAGCAGAAGAACTTGTTGATCCTGAAATCATTGAGGAGCAAAAAGAAGAAATCATCGTGCAAGACAAGTATGAAAAAGGGCTAGAAAAAACCCGCAAAACTTTTGGAGAACGGTTGAATGAATTATTCGCTAATTTCCGCTCGGTTGATGAAGATTTTTTTGAAGAATTAGAAGAAACATTAATCGGTGCTGACGTTGGTTTTGATACGGCAATAAAAATTACAGAATCCCTTCGTCAAGAAGTAAAATTACGTAATGTGAAAAAGCCAGCAGCGGTTCAAAATACGATCATTGAAAAAATGGTTGATTTGTACGAAGCAGAAGGTATCGAAGAAAATAATGCATTGAATATTCAAAAAGACGGATTAACCGTGATGTTATTTGTCGGCGTAAATGGTGTTGGTAAAACAACCAGTATCGGGAAACTAGCCCATGAATTCAAACGAGATGGCAAAAAAGTGTTGATGGCAGCAGCTGATACTTTTAGAGCAGGAGCAATCGATCAATTAGTCGTCTGGGGTGAACGTGCGGGTGTCGAAGTTGTTCGAGGCAATGCTGGTGGCGATCCAGCGGCAGTCGTCTTTGATGCAGTAGAACGTGCGAAAACGGAGAATGCCGATATCTTACTTGTTGATACAGCAGGACGCTTGCAAAATAAAGTCAATTTGATGAACGAATTAGAAAAAATCAAGCGCGTGATTCAGCGTGAATTACCTGATGCACCACACGAAGTATTACTTGTAGTAGATGCAACGACTGGGCAAAACGCGATGTCACAAGCAAAACAATTTAAAGAAACGACAGATGTCACTGGTTTAGTTTTAACTAAATTGGATGGTACAGCAAAAGGTGGGATCGTCTTAGCGATTCGTAACGAGCTGCATTTACCAGTAAAATTAGTTGGATTAGGTGAAGGAATCGATGATTTAGAACCGTTTGATGCAAATGATTTTGCAATTGGATTGTTTAAAGGCTTACTAAAAGTCGAAGATTAAAGAAACAACAAAAACCTTTTGAGTGACTACTTGTGAGTAGACTTCCAAAAGGTTTTTTTATTCGTTAAAATATTGTTGGGACCATACCGCCATCCATTCGAATTGCTGCACCACTGAAAGCTGTGGCATAAGGACTGCTGATGAATGCAGTTAAACGTCCGATTTCACTTGGATCGATCAAGCGTTGGATTTGAGAGAGGGGCCGGTTGTTTGCCATAAATAATTTTTCTTTTTCTTCTAAGGTCATTGCTGGATCAGGATACATTTTTTCGATCATATCACGTACGCCTTCTGTCATTGTAGAACCAGGCATGATCGTATTGACCGTTACCTGCGTTCCTTTTGTTAACGTAGACAAACTCTTGGCTAAAGAAAGCTGCATGGTTTTTGTCATACTGTATTGTGGCATTTCTCCAGAAGGCATGACTGCTTCTTCACTAGCAATAAAAATGATTCTGCCGAAGTTTGCACTTAACATTTTTGGTAGATAGAATTTGACGAGTGAATTAGCAGCAAGTACATTTGTCCGAAAGAATTTTTCCCAAGTTTCATCCTCAATATCTTCATATGCCATTGGTTGGAAAATCCCCATGTTGTTAACAAGAATATCTAAGTGAGGAAATGTATCGAATAATAATTGGCGATTTTCTGGTGAGACAATATCGCCAACAGCGGATCGAGGTGTGGTTTCTGGAAAATGTTCTTTTAGTTCTTTAACGAGAGCTGTGACTTCTTGTTCATTACGTCCATTGATCAAGACATTTGCGCCTTCTTTAGCCAGTTCAATCGCAATGGCTTTACCGATTCCTTTAGTAGAACCTGTGACTAATGCTGTTTTTCCTTTGATATTCATTTCCATGATGCCTATCTCCTCACTAAATGTTATTCAAAAAAGAATGTATCTGGATTAGGACCGACTCGGGTTCCATTGTCTAATTGATCGATCATAGCTAAATCTTCTGTTGCTAGTTCAAAGTCAAAAATCGCTGCATTGCTTTTAATACGCGCTTCTTGGACTGATTTTGGAATAACGATAATATCGTTTTGGACATGCCATCTTAAAATAATTTGAGCTGCTGATTTCTGATATTTTTCTGCAATTTTTAAAATTGTTTCATCCTCTAATAGTTGGCCTTGCATCAAAGGGGACCAAGCCTCAGTCTGGATTCCTTTTTCTTTTGCAAATGCTCGAACTTCTTTTTGGGCCATTCTTGGATGAAGTTCGACTTGATTGACTGTCGGTATGATTCTCGCTTTTTCAAGGAGTGTTTTTAGATGGTGGATTTCAAAGTTACTAACGCCAATCGCTTTGATTTTCCCACTAAGATATAAATCTTCCAATGCTGACCAAGGTTCTAAAAATTCGTTGTCTCCAGGCCAATGAATCAAATAAAGATCTAAATAATCCAACCCTAATGAGGCTAAACTGTCGTTAAAGGCTGTGATCGTTTGATCATAGTTTAACCCATGATTCCAAATTTTACTTGTGACAAACAACTCGTTACGTTTTTTCCCAGTTGAAGCTAGACCACGCTTGATACCTTCGCCGACACCTGCTTCATTGCCATAAATTTGTGCAGTATCAATACTTACATAACCCGCTTCGATTGCTTTTTGTACAGATAAAACAGTCTCTTCATTACTTACTTGAAATACACCTAGACCAAATCCTGGCATTTTTACCTTATTGTTTAATAGAATTGTGTCTGTTAATGAATGGATCAATGCTCATCTTCCTTTCGCTTTTAAAGTAAATCTATCGTAACAGCTACTAGTTGAAATGAACAGTACGTACTTTAAAGTTCTATACACACCTAAAAGTAATTAATTGATTTTTAAGCGTTTTTTTGGTTAAATAACTCATGAAAGGATGTGCATGTATGGAAACAGTCCAAACAACAGTCGAAAAAAAATATAATATAGGGGTAGAAGTCACAATGGATGTGATTGGCGGTAAATGGAAACCGATCATTCTTTGCAATTTGAGGCATCAAGTCATGCGCACAAGTGAATTACTTAGAGCGATACCGAATATTTCGCAAAAAATGTTGACGCAACAGTTACGTGAATTGGAGCAAGATAATATTGTTGATCGAAAGTCCTATAACCAAATTCCTCCAAAAGTTGAATATAGCTTAAGTGAATATGGCGAATCATTAGGAGAAATTCTCGATTTACTTTGTTCTTGGGGAGAGACACATGCGGAGCATTTGATTGATAGTGGTGAAGCAATTAGTTTAAATTGTGATGACCAAAAGAGATAAACCAACAATTGAATAGTAAATAAGCATACTAAGATTATTGGATGAACACAATGATCTTAGTATGCTTAATTTTTATAGTATAAAAATAGGATTGACTCGCAATATCTCCACCAATAATGAGAATAATGCGATTGAAACAAAACAGCGTATTTTACTATGTCGCCTATCCGCCAGTCTTGCGACTGAATGGAAGTGTACCATGCTTTTAGCATTTTTTTGCCCACTTCTTGTAGGAGTATTAATCTCTTTATTTGAGTATTGGCTAAATACCAAAAAGAAGAAGTGAAACAAAATATGGCGGCATTAGCCCACGAAAAAACCCCTGAAGATCCTAACTCTTCAGGGGTTTAGTGTACCTCATGCTTTTTTTCTGCAAACTAATTATAGCATTGAGAACGAATTTTGTACACACTGGAATGAAAAATTTATTTTTATTAGATTGCTAAACAGCAAACAGTCGCATTCAGCTTTTCTGATTACAAATTATTCGCTTCAATCCCATAATCTTCCGCAATTTTTTTCAAACTAAACCCTCGACCAAAAACCTCACTCGCATTCATTGAAACAATAAACGCTTCCTCATCAATTGCCATGACGTTCTCTTTGATCTTCGCAAAATCCTTTTCGCTGATAACAGTCATCATCAACATACTTGGATTTTTTTGATACCCACCTTCGATCGGGATCATCGTCAATCCTTTATCCATATCAACTAAGATTTTTTCTTTGATTTCCGCATATTTTGGAGAAATGATCAGAACATTCTTAGAACGAACGAAACCGACTTGGACCATATCCACCACACGTCCAATAAGGTATAAACAGATCAGAGAGAATAGTACGGTATCAGTATTAAAAACAAATAGTGCTGATAAAATCACGATGCCATCCACAAACAAAATCGACACACCTAGTGAAATTTTAAAATATTTATTAACGATTTGAGAGATGATCGCTGTTCCGCCTGTAGAAGCATTCCCTCTGAATTCTAGTCCTAATCCAATCCCAGTTAAAAGACCACCAAAGATCGTTGCGAGAAAAATATTATGGGTGAGCACAGGTAAATGCGTTGTGATTCCCACAAAAAAAGGATAAATCAAACTGCCATAAATTGTTTTGATCCCAACTTCTTTTCCAAGTAGCAAAAAGCAAAGAAGTAATAAAGGTAAGTTGATCGCATATAAAACTAAAGCCGGATTGATCCCAAATAGATAGTTGATTACGACGCTAATACCGTTGGCACCACCAGCTACGATTTTATTTGGCAGTAAAATCGAATTGATCGATACGGCTAAAATAAAAGAACCAATTGTAACGTATAACGTATCTTGGATTTGTCTTTTCGTAAATTTCATATAAAATGTTTCTCCATTTTCATAGAATATGGGGTATTTCCACTTTGAACAGAAAATAAGAGCAAAATAAAAAAGTTCAACAAATATCCCCTAGTTATACTATCACGAATGACTAGAAGATATCATGAGATAATTTTAATTTTTTAGCCGATGAATATGGTAAAATTAGAGAGAATTGAAAAACAGTCTCTATTTCCTCAAATAAAAGTTAAAAAACGATCATCCCATAGATTTTCATGATGCTGGATAATCGTTTGGGCGCCTAACAAATCGTTGTTTAACGTTGTACTCAGCCCACGTTTCATAAAACAAGTATAGCCTAAACCGTGAGCCATGCGGATGGTTGTATCAACACAATATTCTGTTTGAGCACCGCAAAATTCAAGCTCAGTGACTGAAAATTCATCTAAAAGTTCTTTTAGTTTGGTTTGAAAAAAAGAATTAGCATGTGTTTTTCCAATGTAGAAGTCTTCTGTTTTAGCATCAAGTTGATCAAATAATTGCCAGTCGGGACTATCCACAACAAGATCGCAATCTTCATGCTGGATAAATATAATGGGTAGATGGTTATTTCGATAATCTGTAATACGCTGGTTTACACCTTCTAGTATATCCGTAAGACGAAATAATCCAGATCCAAAATTTTCTAGACCCTTTTGGAGGTCAATCACTATCAAGGCTTTATTCTTCATTATTTGCTCCTCGGTTTTAAATTATTTTTCTTTTTAGTATACAATGAAGTCAAATGACTTGAAAGGATATACTTTAGTGAATAAAAAATCTAAAAAGACCTATTTTTTACCAATTAAGGAAGTTTTTTTCTTTTTGACAAAATTTAAGCTAAAATATTCTTTTTGCTTCTCTTTTTCTATATAATGATGAGTAATGGAATAATAACAGGGAAGAAAGGCGACAGTATGAAATTTAAAGAGTTGTTACAGCAAAAAAGTGCACGTCCGTATGTTATGGCTGCACGATTTGGATTAGAAAAAGAAAGTCAGCGCACGACATTTGATGGTCAACTAGCAAAGACAGATCATCCGGAAGTTTTGGGGAATCGAACATATCATCCGTATATTCAAACTGATTTTAGCGAAACGCAAATGGAATTAATTACACCTGTGGCGAATTCTATCAATGAGATGATGCGTTATCTGGCAACTATTCATGATGTAGCATTGCGTTCGATGAATAAACATGAGATGCTTTGGCCGCTAAGCATGCCGCCAAAATTACCGCTAAAAGATGAAGATATAAAAATTGCCAAACTAGAACAGTATGATGGGATTTTATATCGTCGCTACTTAGCAAGAGAATATGGCAAACGTAAACAAATGGTCAGCGGTATTCATTTTAATTTTGAATACGATATCGAGTTGGTCCAACAGCTTTTCTCAGCGCAAATAGAGTACGAAACGATTGAAGAATTCAAAAATATTTTATATATGAAAGTCTCACGTAACTATTTGCGTTACCGTTGGCTGATTACGTATTTATTTGGTGCTTCTCCTGTCAGTGAGTCTGGTTACTTTACTGAACGTGAAGAACGACCGAAGGAGCCCGTCAGAAGTCTGCGAAACAGTGCATTTGGCTACAAAAACAATGAAAATGTCAAAGTATCCTATGAATCTTTGCAACAGTACATCACAGATATCCATCGGATGGTTGAAAATGGCATATTATCAGAAGAAAAAGAATTTTATTCGGCCGTTCGATTACGTGGCGGCAAACAAATGGCTGATTTGCCTAAGACTGGTGTTCGTTACATCGAACTTAGAAATCTGGATTTAAATCCATTTGCGCCACTTGGCGTGGATGAAGAGGCCCTTGAGTTTATTCATTTGTTTATGTTGTATTTATTATGGACGGACGAAAAAGAAGCGCCGAATGATTGGGTAGCGACAGGAGACTTCTTAAATGAACAAGTCGCGTTGGGACATCCGTTTGCTCAAGTGAAACTTTTGGCAGAAGGAGATCGTATTTTTGCTGAAATGGATGAAATGATCGAAGCTTTAGGGCTGTTTAGAGCGAAGAAATCATTAGAAGTCCATCGAGCTCAGCTAAGAACACCAGATTTAACGATTGCCGGAAAGATGTGGACGATCATTGAAAGCAATTCTAATCAAGAATTAGGGATCATTTTTGGAAAAGAATACCAAGGGATGGCGTTTGAACATCCTTATCAATTAGCTGGTTTTAGAAATATGGAGCTCTCTACACAGTTGTTTTTGTTTGATGTCATTCAAAAAGGTGTGGAAGTTGAGATATTAGATGAAGCAGAACAATTTTTAAAACTCAAACACAATGATCATATCGAATACGTTAAAAATGCGAATATGACGAGTAAAGATAGCTACATTGTTCCTTTGATTATGGAGAATAAGACCGTCACTAAAAAAGTTTTGGCAGAAGCTGGCTTTACCGTACCAGGTGGAGATGAGTTTGATGCGATAGAGCAAGCAGAACAAGCGTATGTAAAATATTCAGAAAAAGCGTTTGTCATCAAACCTAAGACAACCAATTATGGTCTTGGAATCACTATTTTTAAAGAAGGAGCATCTTTAGCTGATTATACAGAAGCCTTGAAATTAGCTTTTAAAGAAGATTCAGCTATTTTGATCGAAGAATTTATGCCAGGAACAGAATACCGTTTCTTTGTTTTAGATGATCAGGTGCGGGCAATCATGTTGCGTGTGCCGGCCAATGTTGTCGGTGACGGGATTCGTTCGGTTGAAGCGTTAGTCGCAGAAAAGAATCTTGATCCATTAAGAGGAACGAATCACCGTTCGCCATTAGAGGTGATTCAGTTGGGTGATGTCGAGCGTTTGATGTTAAAAGAGCAGAATCTATTGACGACCTCTGTTCCAGAAAAAGATCAGATTGTCTATTTAAGGGAAAACTCCAATGTTAGTACTGGTGGCGATTCAATCGACGTAACGGATAATTTTGACGAAAGCTACAAACAAATTGCTGTTGAAGCAGTTAAAGCCTTGGGGGCAAAAATTTGTGGAATCGACTTGATCATTCCCGATAAATCGGTCAAAGGAATGAAGAATAGCCGAACCTATGGCATTATAGAAGCAAACTTTAACCCAGCGATGCATATGCATGCGTATCCGCATTCGGGTAAGGGACGTCAGCTGACTATGGATGTATTGAACATGTTGTATCCAGAGCTGTTGGAGAAATAACAAAAATAGAAGCTTGAAATCCATAAGATTTCAAGCTTCTATTTCGTTATCATAAAATGGCGTTCTTAATATTCTAATTCTTTGATCGCAATTGTTTGTTTCGTCTCTTCTACTTCCAACCCAGTTTTCTCTTCCCACCATTGTTTCAGCTCACGTTCATAAGTTGTTGGAAACTCAGCGACCACATCGCTCATTGTCTTACCTTGCAGGTGAGCATAAGGATAATTCAAAATCAAATTATATTTAAGTTCAGTCAACAAGCTATAATATTGAAACATCATATAATTCAACTCTTCATCATCAGATCCCAAAAGCACTTTCGGGGATCGATCCAGCATAAAACCAAAACTACGCATCATAAACGTAAAAGCATCCATGTGATCCGCTTCGATTTGTTCTACTTCGCGTAATAATTTGATATGGACATTCAATGCATCAGCTAAATCTTGTTTCAATAAATGTGGTTCTACCATGATAATTCCTCCTATTTAATGAAATAATTTATGCCAAAAACTTTTTTTAGGTTGCTCTGTTTGTACAGTTGAAGCAGCTTGTTTCGGATATTTTTCTTCAATATCGATAACTTCTTCATTTACTGCCTCTTTTGCAGTTAAAACTAAACCTAAAGCATCTGGCGTATTCTCAACAAAGTCATTGACCACTGTGAATTTTACTTTCCGCTCATTGATCAACTTAATATAAGCCGATTGTAGATCAATAGCCATTGCGCCGTTCAATAGGACAGTAGCATCAGGATGCTGTGTCAGTTCTTTTAAGAAATTTGCTTTATCTTCAGTATTTTTCATCTGTGTAATCGTCATCGTCAAGTAACATCTTTCACGGAAAGTTCCCATGTATTTGCGCTGTTCTTCTGGTTTCAGTAGCGGGGTGCCATACATTGCATTGTCTAAATGTTTCTGTAAGTCATCTTGTGCCATTAATTATCTAACCTGCTTCCATATAGTCTTACTTCAAATTATAGCATAGAACAAACAGGAAACACCTGAAAGAACTGAATTTACTCGCTAATTGAGAATGAATAAAAGCTAAAAAGGTATTGCTTTTATTGGTAATTTCGCATAGACTAATAAGTAAGAATGAAAATCATTCTCAATTAGAAAAGCTGAGCAAGCTCGTTCAGTTCTGACAGAAAAATAGGAAAACATGATTGTGCCGTTTTTGGGCACGAGCAGGTTTTATCTTTTTTCCGAAGAACTAGTTTGTAAAGCTAGACAAAGAGAAAAGTTGAACAGACTCGTTCAGCACCGACAGAAAAATAGGAAAACATAATTGTGCCGCTTTTGGGCACGAGCAGGTTTTATCTTTTTTCCGAGGAGCTAGTCTGGAAAGCTAGACAATTAGAAAAGTTGAGCAAGCTCGCTCAGTTCTTGAGAAGCTTTCATTCCAGCAAGTAGAAAAACGGAGCAAGTATATGAAAAAAATAGGCCTATTTGTTCTCTTACTCCTTTTGATTGTATTATCGATTTTTGTCGGGGTGAAAGATATTTCTCTGACACAATTATTTCAATGGGATTCACAGCAACAATTAGTATTGTTAACAACGCGGCTGCCCCGAACGATTAGTTTGGTGATTGCCGGGAGTACAATTAGTATCTCTGGGTTGATCATGCAGCATTTAACACAGAATAAATTTGTTTCGCCAAGTACAGCAGGTACGATGGATAGTGCACGTTTAGGAATTTTAGTCGTGATGATTTTTTTCCCCAGTGCGCCGTTATTATTTCGATCCTTTATCGCATTTTTGTTTGCTTTTGGCGGTACATTGATTTTTATTTATTTAACACGGTTTTTACCGGTAAAAAATCAAGTAATGATTCCACTGATCGGTGTGATGTTTGGGAATATTATAGGTTCGGTGGCGACATTTTTTGCCTATCAATTCCAATTGGTTCAAAATATGTCTTCTTGGTTACAGGGAAATTTTTCTACTGTGATGAAAGGGAATTATGAACTGCTTTATCTGACGATTCCGTTATTGATCATCACGTATCTTTTTGCGTATCGCTTTACAGTCGTCGGTATGGGTGAAGATATGGCAACAAATCTGGGGTTGAATTATCAGCGTATCCAATTATTCGGTTTAGGGATTGTTGCTTTATCTAGTGCGGTTGTCTTGATTATGGTGGGAAATATTCCATTTTTAGGTGTAATCGTTCCTAATCTAGTGTCGATGCGATATGGCGATCATATGAAAAATACACTGGCGATCACAGCGGTCGGCGGAAGTATCTTTTTATTAGCGTGTGATGTTTTAGCGCGTGTCGTGATTGCACCCTATGAAGTGCCGGTCAGCGTGGTTGTTGGCGTACTTGGAAGCTTTATCTTTATCGCATTATTGATGAGGAGGAAAACAGCATGAAAAAATTCTTCGAGTCAGCAGCGGTAAAAATTAGTTTATTGTTGATTGCGGTGATTGTGGTTTGCGCCTTGTATTTATCGTATAAAACCTATGGAAATTGGGCTTTTGCTTTAGAGCTTAGAGGGAAAAAATTACTGGCTTTTGTTTTTGTGGGGATCGCTGCAACATTTTCAACGATCAGTTTTCAGACGATGACGCAGAACCATTTTTTAACGCCGAATATTTTGGGTTTGGATTCATTATATGTATTTATTCAGACCTTGTTGTTTTTCTTTTTAGGTGGACAGCAGCTTTTAGGTAATGAAACAATCACTACATTTCTTTTGAACGTTTTATTGATGGTGAGTGCGAGTATTGTGTTGTCTCGTTTCTTGTTGGAAAAAGGTGGTAACGATCTGTTTTTATTATTAATGATCGGGATTATTTTAGGGACATTTTTCAATAGTATCAGTACGTTCCTGCAAGTTGTGATGGACCCGAATGAATATGATTTGCTGCAAGGTAAATTATTTGCTAGTTTTGGGAATGTGAATAGTCAGCATCTGTTGATTGCTGGAATTTTGATAACGTTATTAGTAGGATTTTTATGGTTCAAAAGTCATGCGTTAGATGTTTTGCACTTAGGTAATGAGCAAGCAACAAGTTTAGGGATCAATGTTCCGAGATTTCAGTTTGTATTATTGACTGTGATCAGTGGTTTGATAGGATTATCGACGGCTTTGGTGGGGCCTGTGACCTTTCTCGGATTTATTGTTGCCAATATGAGCTATCAGTTAATGGGTACATATAGACATCGTGAGTTATTTTTAGGCGGTAGTTTATTGTCCATCCTTTTGTTAGTCTTTGGACAGTTTCTTGTAGAGCAAGTGTTTCAGCTGAATACGACGTTAAGTATTGTGATCGAATTTGGCGGCGGTGTATATTTTGTCGGAAAGATTATTAGTGAAAGGAAGCAGCGCAGATGATCGAAATCAAAAATGTTTCAAAAAGATATGGTGAAAAGATTGTGGTTTCAGAGGTTCAATTGCCGATCACAGAACAAAAATTGACCGCTTTTATCGGTCCAAATGGGGCAGGGAAAAGTACGCTGCTTTCAATGATGAGCCGCTTGATTCCAAAAGATACTGGTGAGATTTATTTAGACCACAATGAAGTAAAGACGTGGAAACAAAGCGAACTATCTAAAAAATTATCGATTTTAAAACAGACAAATGGTATCAATCTTAAAATCACGGTTCGAGAGTTAGTTAATTTTGGGCGTTTCCCTTATAGTAAAGGGCGTTTGAAAAAAGAAGATCATGAAAAAGTTGAAGAAGCGATGGAAAATCTAGGGCTGTTGGATATGGCCGATGATTTAATTGATACTTTGTCAGGTGGACAACTACAGCGTGTTTATATAGCCATGGTCTTAGCTCAGGATACGGATTATATTTTACTGGATGAGCCTTTAAACAATTTAGATATGAACTTTGCGGTCCAAATGATGCAGACGCTGCGTCGCTTAGTCGATGAATTTGGCAAAACAGTGGTAATTGTGTTACATGATATCAATTTTGCAGCTAGTTATGCAGATGAGATCGTAGCAATGAAAGATGGTCGGTTATTTACTCATGGTAGTACAGATGATATTATTCAATCCGAAGTTTTGAATAAACTTTATGATATGAACATCCGAATTTGTGAAATTGAAGGAAAAAGATTTTGTATGTATTTTAACTAGAAAAGCTGAGAGCTAACGCTCGAAGCTAGATCACAAGAAAAGCAGAAAAAAACTTTAATCTATTGTAGAAAAATTTTAAAATATTAATTAAACTGGGGGAAATAAAATGAAAAAGAAATTCTTAGCAATTGCAACGGTATCAATGATCGCACTGCTTACTTTAGGTGCGTGTGGTAACAACGGGAAAAAAGCGACAGATGGTTCAGCTTCTAAAGAATCAAGTTCTGATGTAGCAACAACAATCACAGTAAAAGATTCAAATGGTTCAGTAGAAGTACCTAAAAATCCTAAAAAAGTCGTTGTTTTTGATAATGGCTCATTGGATACAATGGACGCATTGGGTGTTGGCGATACAGTTGTCGGTGCTCCAACAAAGAATTTACCTGAATATTTAGCTGACTACAAAAAAGTAGAATCAGCTGGTGGAATCAAAGAGCCTGATTTAGAGAAAATCAACAAAATGAAACCTGACATGATCATTATTTCTGGACGTCAACGAGATTTCCAAGATAAATTAAGCAAAATCGCACCAACAATTTATCTATCAGTCGATGCTAAAGACACATGGAACTCTACGAAGAAAAACATCGAAACGTTAGCTGAAATTTTCGATAAAAAAGATGAAGCGAAAACAAAAATTACTGATTTAGAAAAAGAAATTGCAGATGTTAAAGAAAAAGCTGAAGCAAGTGATGAAAAAGCATTGGTAGTCTTAGTAAATGAAGGACAACTTTCAGCGTATGGCACAGGTTCTCGTTTCGGTATCGTTCATGATACATTCGGCTTCAAGCAAGCAGATGATGCCATCGAAGCATCCACTCATGGCCAAAGCGTTTCTTATGAATATGTTTTAGAAAAAAATCCAGATATCTTGTTTGTTGTTGACCGTACGAAAGCAATCGGTGGCGATGATACGAATGATAATGTAGAAAATAATGAATTGGTAAAACAAACGAACGCTGGCAAAAATGGTAAAGTTATTTCTTTACAACCTGATGTTTGGTACCTAAGTGGTGGTGGATTAGAGTCTACGCACTTGATGATTGAAGATGTACAAAAAGCGTTGAAGTAATCTTTACTAAATAAAAAATCGGGACATAGGTCATTATCCGACCTATGTCCCGATTTTTTAATAGAGTATCAAAAACTGATTATAAACTAAATTGATCTTCTCTTTTTTTCTTAGTGAAATAAACGGCTGCAATTAAGGTTACACCCATAGAGACTACGAATGAGCTAGTTTCAGTTTCACCTGTTTCAGGTAACTTTTTATGCTCTTTTTTAGGGTTCTCTGTTTTAACTGGAACTTGATTTAATAGGTTAGGGACTGCTGCTGTTTGAATACTTGGTGTTGGGTCAGCAGGCGTAGCAGGTACTTCGACTATTTTTTTATACGTAGCAACAAAGTTTTGATCTTCTAAACCATATGTTCCACTGAATGTTGTAGAAGGATTTGAATAGGTTGCTTGAGAAATTCCTAAATATTCATAACCAGCCACTTCAGGTGCAGTAATAGTGAATGTATCGTTAAATTTACCAGCTTGGGAAACAACATCTCCTAATGGTACACCGTTTTCATCGACACAAACTACACTAACGGTTGTTTGTACACGGTCATAACGATAAGTGACAGACTGTTCAGTTTCTGTAAACGTACCGATATTGTTAAGAGGTGGTTCTACTAGTGTATAACCTGGAATGTTTTTTGGTTCAGTCGTATAACCTTCACCAACAAACCCTCCTAAAATAGTCACTGCTTGTGTAAGTTCGTTTCCTAAGTCATCGAGGTGAAGAACAAAGACATTTCCGCCGACGATCCCAGCAAGTTGTCTAACAGTAACAGAAATATCATAACTACTTGTAGCAGAACTTGGGAATGTTAGTTGTAAGCCTAACTGACCAGTAGCGTCTGCAATTGGGATTGCCAGCGCATCTGAAGTTGAAACAAATTCATACTGTCCTGCTGGTAAAGGCAATTTAATGTTAGTTGTTGAGCCTGCTTCGCCAGTAATAGGAAGATTTTGAATAATGCCCGTTGTCTGATCTATAAGACTAACAGTCACTGTTACATTAGTAGCAGCTTTTTCTTCTTTAGGTTGTTCTTTCTTTTCAGCTTCTTTTTCAGCTTCAGGTTTAGCTTCTTCTTTTGTAGGGTCTTTTTCTGGTTTGTTTTCAGGCTTAGTTTCTTCTACTGGTGTTTCAGGTTTAGTTTCTGATTCTGGTTCTGGTTGCTTCTCAGGTTCAACCTCTTTTTCAGCTTCAGGCTGTTCTTTTTCAGGTACGACCTCTTGTTGTTGCTCTGCTGGAACTGATGGTGTTTCTTCAGCAAGTGCACATTGTGCATTCAATAATGTTGGCGCTAGTAAAGTTACCAATGCTAAACTAGCAAATCTTTTGTTTTTTTTCATTTTCCCTTCTCCTCCTAGATAGTATCAAATCATTTTGATACCAATTAAAGTATACCATTATCAAGTGTGAGCTTTTTATCGAAAAAAGACATTATTTTATAAGAAATAGAGAACAATGTAATGGATTGTAATTCAAGTGTTAAGTTTTTTCGACACAGGAGAGTGATGGAAATAGAGCGTTTACAAGTCTTGATCGAAGGCTATATGGATCTGGTAAATTAAATAAACGGATAGAAATCTTTGTTGACTCTCACTAAATTTTTATGCTACAATCCATATAATACATTATCTATTAAAATTAAATGTGAAGATAAGGAAAGTATTTTCCAGATAACTCAAAGAGAGTCTCGTTTGGTGGGAAGAGACAGTGAATATGGAAAAGAAAATGGCCTTTGAACAAATTGATCGAACACGTTAAGATCAATTCAGGTGCGCCTGTTATAACGTCTCAGTATGATTGTACTGAAAGAGTGGGCTTATTATGTAAGTCAATTGAAGGTGGTACCGCGAAAGTTGAAACTCTCGTCCTTTTATTAGGATGAGAGTTTTTTGTTGTGAATCACTACGACTGGCTCCGCCAGAGTAGATGATGAACAATACTTGGCGACCAAAGGGAGAGAAGTCACCGTACTAGTGAATCACGGTCCACCGTTTCGAACTCCCAAATTCTAAGAGCAAAAACTTAAAGAATGGAAGGCCTATGACAGGGCTCCGCCAGAGTAGATGATGAACAATACTTGGCGACCAAAGGGAGAGAAGTCACCATACTAGTGAATCACGGCACTCCGCTTCGAACTCATTGTTGTAAAACACGAAGAAAAAAGTGATTCGATGATGAACAATACTCAGCTTTTCTGACATCTACACAAAAAGGTAGGAGTAGTTAATGTATACAGATACTGAAGGGGGAAACAAAAATGAAGAAAAAGTTATTAGTCGTAAGTGCAGTATTAACGGGATTATTACTAACAGCATGCGGGGGCAACGACAAAAAAGAAACGGCTAAAAGCGAAGACGGGACAATCGCAACAAGTCAAAAAATCGAAATCAGTTCACCAGCACCACTTTCAACATTAGATACAACACAAACAATGGATAAAAACACCTTTACGATCGTTCAACATCTTTTTGAAGGGCTGTATCGTTTTGATGATGATAGTACACCGATTCCAGGATTGGCAGAAAAAGTCGAGATCAGCGAAGATGGCTTAACGTATAAATTTACACTCAAAGACGATATAAAATGGAGTAATGGTGAGCCGATCACGGCACAAGATTTTCTTTATTCATGGAAGAAACTAGTAACACCGGCAACGATAGGTCCAAATGCTTATTTACTAGACAACGTGAAAAACAGCAAAGCAATCCGCAATGGGGAGAAATCTATTGACGAGATCGGTCTTTCAGCACCAAGTGATAAAGAATTTGAAGTCACATTAGAACAGGCGCAACCATCATTTTTAACAGTCGTATCGATTGGTTGGTTAGCACCGCAAAATCAGGCTTATGTTGAGAAACAAGGAAAAGAGTATGCAGCTGATAGTGACCATTTAATATACAGCGGACCCTTTATCTTAACGGATTGGGATGCTTCATCTGATACATGGACATTAAAACAAAACCCAGAATACTACGATGCTGATAAAGTGAAATTAGAAGAAATTAAAGTAAACACAATCAAAGAGGAAAATACAGGAATCAATTTATATCAATCAAATGAATTAGATTTGACTAGAATCAGCGGTCAATACGTTCAACAATACAGCGACGATGCGGGTTACGTAACGCATTCAGATGTAGCCAACAATTATCTGGATTTCAACAAAAAAGAAGGAACAGCTCTTGCGAATAGTCATTTAAGAAAAGCAATTGCGCAATCGCTCGATAAAGATGCATTAACAAAAAGTGTGCTTAACGATGGCTCAAAACCATTGAACGGTTTGATTCCGAGTAACTTATACAAAAATCCTGAAACGTCTGAAGACTTTAGAAAATTTAGTGGCGATCATTTGGTTCATGACATGAAAAAAGCACAAGCTGAATGGGAAAAAGCCAAAGCTGATTTAGGAGATAAAATCAAGTTATCATTATTGGTTTCTGATGATGATAATGGGAAAAAAATCTCTGAATATGTGCAAAGTCAATTACAAGAAAACTTGAAAGGCTTAGAAATCACGATCAATGCACAACCAAGAAATAATCTATTACAAACACGTAAAGATAAAGACTATGAACTTTCATTGTCTGGCTGGATCGCGGGTAGTAGTGATTTAGATTCTTATTTTAACTTATATGCTGGGGAATCTGCGTATAACTATGGTTCATACAAAAATGCAGATTACGATAAACTAGTCACGGACGCACGTACGATTAATGCCAATACACCAGATAAGCAATTTGATGATTATAAAAAAGCAGAAGATATTTTATTAGATCAAGATGCTGCTCAAGTACCACTTTATCAAAGTGCGTCTAATTATTTGATTAATCCAAAAATCAAAGGGATTAGCTATCACCTATACGGCGACTATTTCAACCTGAGAACAGCTTATTTAGAAGAATAAAAAACACTATATGGGTTAAAAATTTGAAATGAAAGAGGTATACGATGACTGGATTATTAGAACGATTTATCCGATATGTTAAAGTCAACACTCGCTCTGATGCCACAAGTCAGACAGTTCCGACAACACCAGGGCAAGTGGACTTTGCAAGAATCATCGAAAAAGAATTAGCAGAAATTGGACTTTCTGATATTCACTACAATGAAAAAAATGGTTTCTTAACAGCTGCTTTACCTGCAACCACAAATGAGAAGATACCGACGATTGGGTTTATTGCGCATTTGGATACAGCTGATTATAACGCTGAGAATATTCAGCCCAACATTTTTCCCAATTACGATGGTCAAGATGTTGTACTGAATGAAAAACTTGGAATCATCATGACAACCGAAGAGTTTCCCAATCTTAAAGAGTATATCGGTCAAACCTTGATCACAACCGATGGAACGACCCTTTTAGGAGCAGACGATAAAGCTGGAATCGTAGAAATTTTAGATGCAGTTGAGTATCTATTGGCCCATCCTGAAATTCCTCATGGAGAAGTATTACTTGCTTTTGGACCAGATGAAGAAATTGGACGTGGTGCAGATCGGTTTGATGCGGCGAATTTTCCAGCAGCATTTGCTTATACGATAGATAGTGGCAGAGTCGGTTGCTTTGAATATGAAACGTTCAACGCGGCACAAGCTGTGATCATGATCGAAGGGACAAGTGTCCATCCAGGAACAGCATATGGAACGATGGTCAATGCAATCAAATTGGGTGAGAAAATAGATGCTCAATTACCTCAAGCGGAAGTTCCAGAAAAAACACGTGGATATGAAGGATTTTATTTACTGACAAAATTTGTTGGAAGCTTAGACCATGCTGAGCTGACGTATATCATTCGGGATCATGATAAGGAATTATTCCAAAAAAGAAAAGACCAACTTACTGAGATTGTTAGCAAGCTAAATGAATCATTCGACAAAGAACGAATCACGATTGACTTTCTGGACCAGTATTACAACATGAAAGAAATCATCGAAAACGATATGACCCCTGTAGAACTTGCTGTTAAAGCAATGGAAAAACTAGGAATCAAACCAGATATCCAACCTTTCCGTGGCGGAACGGACGGGTCGAAAATCTCGTTTATGGGTATTCCAACCCCTAATTTATTTACGGGCGGGGAAAATTTTCATGGGCAATATGAATTTATTACGTTAGAGTCAATGGCGTTAGCTTCTAAAACGATTGTGGAAATCATTAAAGAAAACTTTCCAACCATAGAAAATAAGTGAAGCAAAAGATAAGGTAAGACAAAAGTGCTAGGCTCCAACGGAGTTGCTTTTGTCTTACCTTATTTACGTTTATACGGCCAGTTTCATTCTTGGAAAAGCTGTGCAAATTTAATGATCTTCCTTATTTAAGTTATTGACATAATCTTCTACAACGGAATATAGAGTGATTGGATTTTTTTCGTTTTGACTATTCAATTTCTCTTGCCAGCCATTGACTTCAAGTTTTTCTAGTAGTTGAGAAAGTAAAGCACCAGAACTGTAAACGATCTGTCTAAGGCGAGATTGGTCAACTTTCCCTTCTTTTATAAGAGGAATAACGGTATAAAAAGGGACATTTTTTTGATTATCAAAATACATAATGCCATAATCATAACCAACAATTTGAGAGGCTTTTATCCCAACATATTCGGCAGTTCCTTCCATCGTTTCTGTTTCTAACTCATGTTCTATAATGTTTTTGTTTGTACCTTGTATTCTATTTTTCATTGCTTCAACGTAGCGCTTGGCAAACTGATTTAACACTTTTTTATCTGTATTAGGCTTTAATAATTCCATTTGGATATCTGTTAAGACTTGATACTGTGCATCCAGTAAGTCTAATTCTTTATCAGACATATTTTCTCCGTGGAAAAATGCATCTTTCCACTTTTCTTGTGCATAATAATGGAAAGCTTCATGAGTCAAGAAAGTGATATAGTGGGAGGAGCTCCATTTTTTGTTTACAGATTCTTCCGCTGAATATTTGGTAAAAAATACATTATTATTGTGAACGTTATACTTTTCATTTTTTCCATTAAAATTTCCAGCAAATATAAATTTTGCTCTTTCTAAGCTAAGATAAGGGATACGATACACCTTTATATGGAAGGCATCTGGAAGTTTTATCTCTTTTGCAAAAGGATTATGAATATCTGTCTTTGGGTTAATTAGATAGGACGAACCAAATACTTTTTTATTAATTGCTAAAATTGTCTGTTTTTGTAAGTTGAAATTTTGCCAAACATCTTTTTCTGTTGCGGCATTATAATACTGATTATATTCTAAAAGAATCTGCTGATCTTCTTTTGACAAGTCAGAATAGTTGCTATTAATAAAGTTATTATGAATCAAATTAAATGTAACGATTAAAATAGTTAGACTGACTGTTCCAAAGATGATTCTTTTAAACAATGTCATGTTATTCCTCCTTTTGTGTTTTATAATGTTTACTCAGTATATACAAAAAGACTATAAATTAAAAGGAATAACTATACGGTGATTATTTATATTCTTATTATGAGTGTTATTTATTTGAACTTTTAAACGATAGAGTTTAATGGAATAAATAAAAAAAACTTGACAAGATTAGAATATTCTAATATGATTGTCCTCAATAGCAAAGCTTTGAGAAAGAGGAGTAACAACACTGGAACTTTTCAGAGAGCTGATGGGACTGCGAATCAGTAAGGGATGGGTTGTGAATGGACTTTCGAGCGAAATGTTGAATCTCAGTAGGCATTTTCGGGAACTCCCGTTATAGAGTAAGGTCGTTGATAGACGACTGATAAGAGGAAAGAATTTCTTTCAAACTTGAGGTGGCACCGTGAATTGTTCGCCCTCAAACCACAGATTTTGTGTGGTTTGGGGGCTTATTTTATTGTAAATGTAAAGCGTGAAAAAAGTGGTTTACAATAGAAGGTGTGTTAAGGAGAGAGAAGTAACCGTAGTAGGAATCACTACGACTGGCTATGCCAGAGTAGATGATGAACAGTACTTGGCGAGCAAAGCGAGAGAAGTTTCATTACTAGATAATCACATATTCTATCAAACTCTCAAAAAAAATAGAAAAGAGGAACTAACATGCAATTAATCAAAGAAATCCAAGCAGATTATCTAACGGCGATATCCGCATTTTTAAGAATCCAAGGAACAAACAAATGCCTTTTAGAAAGCATTCCTAGAGACAAAAGCAAAGGACGTTATTCAATCATTGCCTGGGATGCTGTTTCTGAAATCACTTGTTTGGGTCAAAAACTCACGATCAATGGGCAAACGAATACAGTAAAAGATCCATTAAAAGAAATCGAAAAACAGGTATTGAAGAGAGAAGAACTCATAAAAGAACTTCCTTTCCAAGGTGGTGCAATCGGTTATGTCGGCTATGATGTGATTGCCTGTTATGAAGATTTAGGCAAGCTGCCATTTGATGAATTAAATGTTCCTGATATCCACTTTTATCTATTCGATTCTTATTTGATTTTCGATCATGTCGGTGAAAAAATCTTTTTGGTTGAAGCGGATACTTACTCAAAACGAAGTGAAGAAGCTTTAAATGAAGCAATCAGACAGAAAGTAAATGAATTGCAAACACCAAACAAAGAAGAACAAAAGGAAATCCAGTTAAAAAAATTAAATTATCAAAGCAATTTTACCAAGGAAAGCTTTGAACAAGTAGTCGCGAAAGTAAAAGAATATATCAAGCAAGGCGATATGTTCCAAATGGTGCCCTCACAACGCTTAACAGCTGATTTTGAAGAAGAACCTTTCGATTATTACCGCAGATTAAGGGTCACTAATCCATCAACTTATCTGTATTTTCTAGATTTTGGCGAAACATACGTGATTGGATCATCACCAGAAAGTCTCGTCAGTGTCAAAAACCGAATCGTAACAACAAATCCAATTGCGGGAACACGCAAAAGAGGGCAAACGGTGGAAGAGGATTTGACTTTAGAACAAGAATTACTAACCGATGAAAAAGAACGTGCAGAGCATTTAATGTTGATTGATTTAGGTCGAAACGATGTAGGAAAAGTTAGTGAAGTGGGCTCACTTGAAGTCCCTGTTTATATGATTATTGAGAAGTATCGCTTTGTAATGCATTTAGTTTCAGTTGTGACAGGAAAACTAAAAAAAGGATTGACCGCGATGGATGCGTTAAAGGCAACACTGCCTGCTGGAACAGTCAGCGGTGCGCCAAAAATCCGAGCGATGCAACGTATTTACGAAATTGAACCAGTTAAACGAAGTATCTACGCTGGAGCGGTCGGTTATCTATCTAAAAATGATCAAGCAGATTTTGCCATTGCGATAAGAACAATGGTCATCCATAAAAATAAAGCCTACGTACAAGCAGGGGCGGGGATTGTTTTTGATTCTGATCCTACGAAAGAATATGAAGAAACACTACAAAAAGCCAAAGCACTTTTGGAGGTGGGAAAATGATTTTACTGATCGATAATTATGATTCATTTACATATAATCTAGCTCAAATGATTGGGACAGGTCACGATGTAGTAATCGTTCGAAATGATTCAGATGATATGTTTCATTTAGCAGAACAAGCGGATGCAATCGTGATTTCACCTGGTCCTGGAACGCCAGCAGAAACAGGCTATGTAAAAGAAGTGATCCAGAACTTTTACCAACAGAAACCATTATTAGGTATTTGTTTGGGGCATCAAACGATCGGTGAGGTATTTGGTGCTAAAGTGATAACGGCTAAAGAAATCCGTCACGGCAAACAATCCACTATTACAACAGAGAAAGTCAGTCGACTTTTTAAAGGAAGCGCCGATGAAGGTTCAGTTATGCGTTATCACTCACTAGTAATTGATCGAAAAACACTACCAGAACAATTCATCGTCACGGCAACAGCGACAGACGATCAGGAAATCATGGCGATCGAACACCAAACTTATCCCATTTTTGGTCTGCAATTTCATCCGGAATCGATCGGAACACCAATCGGTACGACAATCATTAAAAATTTTATCCAACTAATGGAGGAATAACGACATGAAAAGTCTATTTGAAAAAGTTTTTAGAAATGAACACTTGTCGCGTATAGAAGCGCAACAAGTAGCAGAAAAAATCTTTGAGGGCCAACTAACCGATAGTCAAATCGCAGCTTTTTTAACAGCACTAAAATGTAATGGAGAAACGGCTGAAGAAATGGCGGGAATAGCTGAAACGATCCAGCGAAAAGCAGTAACCATTGATTGTCAAAAAGAAAACGTCATGGATAATTGTGGCACCGGCGGCGATCAATCAAATAGCTTTAATATTAGTACAACCGCAGCATTCGTTTTGGCAGCGGGGGGCGTAACTGTTGCTAAACATGGCAATCGCAGTATTTCCAGTAAATCAGGCAGTGCGGATATATTTGAATGTTTAGGTGTAGATATTGCTCTCTCACCAGATAAATTAAGTACGGTATTGAATGAAGTTGGATTGGCCTTTCTCTTTGCGCCTCATATGCATCCAAAAATGAAATACGTCATGAAAGTACGCAAAGAATTAGGGACGCCGACAATCCTAAATTTGATTGGTCCGTTAACGAATCCAGTGCTTTTGAACTCACAATTAATGGGAACCTATCGACGAGACTTGCTGGAAGAAACAGCGAAAACATTGGGCGAATTAGGACGCAAACGGGCGGTAGTGGTCAATGGTTCCGGCGGATTGGATGAAGCCTCTCTTGCTGGAACGACACATTTTGCTTTGTTGGAAAAAGGGTTGATCACGATGCATACAATCGAACCCGAAGAGTTTGGTTTTGTTCGACTTCCGATAGAAGCAATTCGTGGCGGTAAAGCTGAGCAAAATACTGAGATTCTGTTGTCGATTTTGAAAAATCAAGCAAGTCCCTATTTGGATACAGTTTTATTGAATGCAGGGCTAGGTTTTTTCAGCAATGGAAAAGTATCAACTGTGCAAGAAGGAATTGTATTGGCGAAAGATTGTGTGGCGAGCGGTGCGGCTTTTGATAAACTACAACAGCTGATCCAAGTACAAAAGGAGGTTGCCTAAATGGATTTTTTAGAAAAAATTATCAATGAAAAAAAACAAGAAGTGAACCTAATGCCGTTAGAAACGGTTCAGCCACTGAGAAAAACATACTCATTTTATCAGCAAGTCAAAGATTGTCCTGAAAAAATGCACATCATCGGAGAAGTCAAACGAGCGTCTCCGTCTAAAGGTGCAATCAATTTATCCGTCAACGTGATCGAACAAGCAAAAGCTTATGAACAAGCAGGCGTCACAGCAATTTCTGTATTGACAGATGAAGTTTTCTTTAAAGGGTCGATCGAAGATTTAAGGCAAGTAACATCAGAAGTGACTATTCCTGTATTATGCAAAGATTTTATCATTGATGAAAAACAACTGATCCGTGCAAGAAATGCTGGAGCAACGATTGTTTTACTGATCGTATCGGCTTTGTCCAAACAAAAATTGGCAGAACTATATAAAAAAGCAACGGCATTGGGCCTGGAAGTTTTAGTAGAAGTTCATGATAAAGAGGAACTGCGGATTGCTGAAGCGTTATCGGCACAATTGATTGGCGTAAATAACCGAAATTTAAAAACGTTTGATGTTTCGATCGGAGTGAGCCAAACGTTAGGGGAAAAACAAAAAACAGATGCTGTATATATCAGTGAATCCGGTTTTTCAACGAGTGAACAAGTCGCTCTTGTGAAAGAAAACTATCGAGCAGTTTTGGTAGGAGAAGGGTTGATGCGGGAAACTGATCCGAAAGCGAAAGTCAAAGCATTGCAGGTCTTACGATGAAAGTAAAAATTTGTGGGTTGAAAACTAAAGAGCAGGTAGACGTAGCAGTAGCACATGGTGCAGATTATCTTGGCTTTGTCTTTGCAAAAAGTACACGTCAGATTACTCCTGAAGAAGTCAAAGAAATCACGAAGAATGTACCAAAAGAAGTTAAAAAAGTGGGAGTCTTTGTTTCGCCGATCCAATCAGAAGTGGAAGCAACCATCCAACAAGCTGGACTAGATATGGTGCAGATCCATGGCGATTTGACAACAGAAAACTATACTGTTCCGCTAATTAGAGCAATTCCAGTTAACGGAGTGGATCAAGAAAAATACATTAAAGAAACAAGCGCAGAATTTCTGCTCTTCGATGCCCCACCCAAACAATTTGTCGGAGGCAATGGTGAAGTATTCGATTGGCAGCAATTAGATACAAGCTCTATCAAAAATAAAAAAATCATTATCGCTGGCGGCCTAACCCCAGAAAATGTACAACAAGCCAAACAAAGATTCAACCCATATGCAGTTGATGTATCCAGCGGAGTTGAAACAAATGGAGTAAAAGATCCCAAAAAAATCATTGCTTTTCTAAAGAAAGCGACCTAGTTATGGGCTAGCCTTTCGGAAAAAAGATAAAACCTGAATGTGGCAAAAAACGCCACCCTCATGTTTTCCTATTTTTCATCGATGTTAAGCGGCTCATTCAGCTTTAATGCTATCTAGCTTCGCGGGCTAGCCTTTCGGAAAAAAGATAAAATATGCCTGTGACAAAAAGCGTCACAAACATATTTCCCTATTTTTCAGTCAAGGCTAAACGAGCCCGTTCAGCTTTAATTATAAGGAGGAAAATCATGTATAATCAACCAAACCAAGGATTTTACGGAGATTTTGGAGGACAATTCGTCCCAGAAACATTGATGTATGCCGTCAAAGAATTAGAAGAAGTTTATGAAGCGTCAAAAACGGATGAGGCATTTCAAAAGGAGCTGAACTATTACTTAAAACAATACGTTGGACGGGAAAATCCATTGTACTTTGCAGAACGTTTAACAGATTTTGCTGGTGGCGCTAAGATCTATCTAAAAAGAGAAGACTTGAATCACACTGGTGCCCACAAAATCAATAATACGATCGGTCAAATTTTATTAGCGAAAAAAATGGGTAAGAAAAAAGTCGTTGCTGAAACAGGAGCAGGGCAACATGGTGTAGCAACAGCTACAGTGGCGGCTTTGTTTGGAATGGAATGTACAATTTTTATGGGAGCAGTCGATGTGGCACGTCAATCACTAAATGTTTTCCGGATGGAATTATTAGGTGCTAAAGTTGAAAGTGTGACATCAGGCAGTCAAACCTTGAAAGATGCGGTGAACGAAGCGTTACGTTTTTGGGTTGCCAATGTTGAAGATACTCATTATGTGATGGGATCGGTTTTAGGTCCTCATCCATTTCCAGAAATCGTTCGAGATTATCAAAGCATTATCGGAATTGAAGCAAGACGTCAATTTTTAGAGGTAGAAAACCAATTACCTGATGCCATCGTTGCTTGTGTGGGCGGCGGTAGTAATGCCATGGGGATTTTTTATCCCTTTATCAATGATGAGGTTGCGTTGATCGGTGTTGAAGCGGCCGGCTTAGGATTAGAGACAACCTCGCATGCAGCATCGATCACCAAAGGCAAAACAGGTGTACTTCATGGAGCGATGATGAAGCTATTACAAGATGATGATGGCCAAATTTTAGAAGCCTTCTCGATTTCAGCCGGCTTAGATTATCCAGGGCTTGGACCAGAGCATTGTCATTTAAACGAAACACAGAGAGCAAGTTATGAATCAGTAACTGATCAAGAAGCGCTAGATGCCTTTAAAGTTTTATGCCAAACAGAAGGAATCATCCCAGCTTTAGAAAGTTCTCATGCCGTTAGTCATGCACTCAAAGTTGCAAAAGAACTTGGACCAGATAAACAAATTATTGTTTGCCTTTCAGGCCGTGGGGATAAAGATGTACAGCAAATCAAAGAATTATTTGAACAGGAGGCATCCCAATGAAATCATTAACGAAGCAACTAAAGGCAAAACAACAAGCAAATGAAACGATCTTTGTTCCATACATTATGGTGGGGGCTCAAGGGCTAAACCAACTAGCTGATGAAATTCAGCTACTGACAGATTCTGGAGCAAGCGCAATCGAATTAGGCATTCCATTTTCAGATCCAGTTGCAGACGGTCCTGTAATCCAAGCTGCTGGTCTAAGAGCATTAGAAAATAAAGTAACACTGAAAAAAATAATCCAGCAGCTAAAACAAATAAAAACCAAAACGCCTTTGGTGATCATGACGTATTTCAATCCGATTTTTAGTTATGGTTTAGAAACATTCATTCACGATTTGGTCAAAACAGATGTCAAAGGACTGATTATTCCAGATTTACCTTATGAGCATCAAGAATTGCTAACACCATTATTAAATGGTAGTGATATTTCATTGATTCCATTGGTTGCCTTAACAACACCCAAAGAGCGAATCCCGGAATTAGTAGAATCGGGAGAAGGATTTATTTATGCAGTAGCAGTCAATGGTGTAACAGGAACTGGTCGAAATTATCAAGAAACATTAGACGAGCATTTAGCCTATATTCAAAAAGTCAGTGATAAACCAGTTTTAGCAGGATTTGGCATATCATCTAAAGAACATGTGGAACGTTTTAGGAAAAGTTGTGCAGGTGTGATCGTAGGTAGCAAAATCGTTCAGCTACTTAGTGAAGGAAAACAAACGGAAGTCAGTGCCTTTATCAAAGAAGTAGTAAGTAACTAATTTTAGATTTCTTATTTTTTTATTTTCCTCTTGCCTCTGAGCATTTCTTTCTGTAAAGTAGTATGAAAAGTAGGTGGAATTATGGAAATTGTTATCAATCGTAATTTGATTTTTGCAGAAAACCAATATTTGGAAACCGAACGTTTGAAGTTACGTCCAGTAACATTAAGTGACGCTAACGATATGCACGAATATGCATCCGATGAAGAAACGGTCACTTATGTTTTCCCAATCCATCAGTCTTTTAAGGACACCAAAGAAAGCATTGCAAATTATTTCATGGCAGCGCCGCTTGGAAAATATGGTATCGAGTTAAAAGCAACTGGCAAGTTTATCGGAACGATCGATTTACGTGTGGTGGATCAGCATAATATTGCAGAAATCGGTTATTCTTTAAACAAGGCATTTTGGGGACAAGGCTATGTGCCAGAAGCGGCGCATGAATTACTTCGTTTAGGCTTTGAAGAGTTAAAACTGATGCGTATTTTTGCGACGCATGATATCGATAATCCTAAATCTGGCCGTGTAATGGAAAAAATCGGTATGAAAGTAGAAGGCAATATCCCGAATGCCCGGATGTGGAAAGGGAAAGTTGTTACAGATATTATTCGAGGGATCACGCTAGAAGAATGGCAAGAATTGCATAACTAAATTACAGAATAGCTCAGAGGAGAATTGAATACATGTTAATGTTTACTGAAAAAGATTTTGATGTTTTTACGATCGAAGGCTTAGACCCAAGAATGGCTGGTATTCGTTCGACAATCCAACCAAAATTTCAAGAATTAGATGATTATTTTGCTGAAAAATTAGGTGAAAAACTAGAAACGGAATTTTTTGTTCATATCGCCCAACATCGCCGTAGAACAGTTTATCCGCCAGAAAATACGTGGTCTGCACTAAGCCAGAAAAAACGCGGCTATAAAATGGAAGCTCATTTTCAGTTAGGCATTTGGCCAGACTATCTTTGTATGTGGTTATCTTTGATTGATAATCCTAAAAAAGAGAAGGAAATCGCCCAAGCTTTTTTAGACAATCAAGTATTATTTGAGCAATTGGATGCTGATTTTTATCTGTCGATCGATCATACCCAACCTGAGATCGAACGGTTGAATGAAGCGGATTTGGAGAAACATTTAATCCGTTTTCGCGATGTAAAAAAAGGTGAATTCCAAATTGGCCGAATCATTAGAAAGACAGATGATTTGTTGAACGACCCAGAAAAAGCCCGTGAGTATATGTTGAAGACGTATGAGGAATTAATTCCATTGTACCAGCTAGCGATTGGCTTACAGGAGTAAGACTAAAGATTAGAGCAGAACAAAGGTCACTATATGGACTGTTGTTCTGCTCTTTTTATGCGATATTTCAAGTTTCTAAAGCCAAACTAGACTATTGAGTTCGTTTGCAGTAAGGGAATACTGTTCAAACGAATCTAAAATAAATTGTTTTGGATCATCAATATCGATGCCTTCTCGAACCAAAATGTCAATTCCAGCAGGTGTTAAAAAAGAGCGCTCGAATTTGATAACTAAAATCGTCTCTGTAATAGTCAAGATGGACCATTTGCTACTTAAAATAGTTAAGATTCCTTTCCCTCGCCAAACAAAGTGATCTTGTTTATATGTATCTATTCCGATAATCTTTTTTTGTCGGCCTTTATTATTTTTATAAGTAACAATATCCAAAAATTCGAGGGGAGAATTTTTCGATTTTTCATATTGTATAGTAGGATCACTACGCTTTTTCGATAGCCAAAGAGGAAAATTAGTCCCTCGTATTATCCAGCGGCCCTCTAATCGTTCAGGTGAGTTTTCCATTTTTTACAATCCTTTCTATAGTTGATTTACTCTCGAAAATTAGAAACTATCTTTCATTATTAATACACAAAAAAAGCTATATAATGCATTTTTTACATTATACAGCCTTTAATAAAATGACTCCAAAAGTCAGCTTGTGATACGGGGATAATACGTTTATTGCACACCAATCTTATTCAGTGGATAATATCGAAAATAAACCACACCCACAATATCCTCTTCATCCACAAAACCAAAATAACGGCTATCATCTGCTTTCCGACGATTGTCTCCCAATACAAAATATTTCCCATCAGGAACGACAGTGCCAGGTCCTGCCGCACTATTCGCTAAAGTAAAATCAGCAGTCAAAGGCATATCATCTTCCAATGCTGCTTTAAATTCATCTAAATAAGGTTCATCATACTTTTTATCATTGATATATAATTGGTCATTTTCCATTCGAATGGTATCACCAGGCATTCCAACAATGCGCTTCACGATTCGTTTTCCATCTCGTGGACTAGGAAATGTTGCGGTATCAAATCGTTTTGGTTTGACCAAAGAGGTTTGCCACAAACGGTCTGATTCATGATAAGTTGGCTCCATCGAAATGCCCACAACTTCCACAGGTGTCAAAACAAACTTCCTCAAGAAAAGCGCAAATAGCAAAATCATAGCAAACTGCATCACTAAATAAAGCTTACCGTGTTTCTTTTTCATAAATAAACTCCTTTTTACTTAGTATTTCATATTAGTATACCAGAATAAATCGAACAAATAAGACAATTTTATGGATTATTTAATGTTTGAGCCAATTTCATAATTCACTTTTAAAAAAAGTAAACACTCATCCAATTTTAAATAAATCATTTTTAAAATGACATGACTGCTTCTTTTTTAGCTAATAATTGTGCGCAAAATGTTTTTAAATTGTAAGCCAGTTGGATTAATTGGTGTTCGACTACCACTCGTGTGGCGATAAAATAGTTCGTGCTATTAAGGCTATAATTGTCTTTAAGATAGGCATTAACGCGTTCGACTGATGTTCGCTCTTTGTAATGTTTCCGCCATGCCCGTGTACCTCGGGCTGGCTGTGAGTACTTGCGAAAGTTGTCAGATTGTTTGATTTTAATGACGGTTTGACAGAGGCCTTCATTTCTTAACGGACAATCGCGACAATGGGTTTCAGGTTTCGTAAATTTTAATGCACTGTAACGCTTATCAAAACTATCATACTTGTAACTATATTCTAGTAAGCACGTTGGGGCGTAAAAACGATCAATTTCGCCATCATTTTTAGGCACACGTTTTAAATCAATAATCGGTTCAAGTTTTAACTCATGGGCTTTTTCATAGATGGAGTGAGCGTCATAGCCTTTGTCCATTAGAACCATGGTATCTTCGATACCTAAATCGGCTACTTTCATCATTAAGGGGATCGCAACACTGACATCTGCGACAAAGGCAGACGTTGTGATGCCAGCTAAGATATATTGGCTATGGGCCGTGACGGCATAATGGGTCTTATAACCGAACCAATAATTATGTTTGCCTTGACTGTTTGCTTTCACACCCCACGAAGGATAAATCGGTAATTCTTGGCGGATCTCTTTAAGTGTCATTTCTTTTTGAACAGTTGTCGATGAGACTTTTTCGTTCTCTGTTTTTTTAGGCTTGGAATGACCGTCAACAGAGGTTGCATCGATGGCAACGATTTCCGTATAAATTTGAAATTCTTGATTGATTTTGGCCAGTAACTCGTCGTTTAATTGAACTAAAACTGTTGGGTTATCACTTAAGATTTTCATGATTCGACAGAAACTCGCTTCTGAAGGCACCCGTTCAGAATAAAGAAAGCCCAAACTTAGTTTGAAGGCGACATCTTCGTTTAATCGTTGAACAAGGGCTTTAATCGATGGAATCCCCTCAATATAGCGGGTAATCATCGCTCTAATAGCCGCCTCATAGTTGAGAGTAATGGGAGCACCGACGTGGGTTTCTTTTTGAAAGAGCAATACCATTGGATAAAAATCGATTGGGGAGAAAATATGGGCATGTCGTTCTTTGACATCAAGTTGTATTAAAATTTCTATGTCAATGAAAGTAGGTTGTTGTATAATGGTCATAAGGGAACACTCCTTTTTGATTATGCTTGTGTCGTAACTACATTATATCAAAAATGGGGAGGTTCCCTCTTTTTATTTAATTTTAACTCTTGCGCCTCAAGGGGTTGGAATTATGAAATTAGTTCGTTTAAGAAAATTACTAAAGCAGATATTTTGTCGTCATTTCTAAATTTTGCTATACTTTTTACAGAACTTATCGATTGATAAGGAGGAGGAAGAACTATGTTTTTAGCTTGGAATGAAATAACCCGCTCGAAATTACGCTATGCGCTGATCATTAGTGTGATGTTTTTGATTTCTTATTTAGTTTTCTTTTTAACAGGTTTAGCGTATGGCTTGGCTGAAGATAATCGAACAGCTGTGGATAAATGGCAGGCGGACGGCATCGTATTGTCCGATGAATCGAATACCAATATCAATATGTCGATGATTCCAATTAAGTTTATGGATGAAGTTGAAGCAAAAGAAAAAGCATCATTAGGACAAACGGCAGCTGTGATCCAATTAGACAAAAAGAATACTGAAAAAATCAATGCTAGTTTTTTTGGTATTAATAAAGATGAATTTTTAATGCCGAATGTTATTGAAGGAAAATCATTTACGAATGAAAATGAGACAGTTGTGGATAACAGTTTGAAAAAAGAAAATGACCTCAAACTTGGAGATACAATAAAACTAGCTGGTAGTGATAAAAAACTTAAAGTTGTAGGTTTTACGGACAATGCTAAATTTAATGTTGCACCTGTATTATACGTATCCACAGCTGCTTTTCAGCAAATTCGCTTTGAAAAATCGGATACTACTGAAAATGCTCGTGTGAATGCGATTGTTTTTCGTGCAAAAGACGGGAACTTAAAAAATGTTCACTTGAAAGAGGACGGCTTGGCTCGTTATAGTATCGCAACATTTATTAATAAATTACCAGGATATAATGCTCAAGTACTGACTTTTGGCTTTATGATCGGCTTCTTGATTGTGATTGCCGCGATTGTTATCGGTATTTTCATTTATGTCTTGACCATGCAAAAAGCAACGATTTTCGGGATTATGAAAGCACAGGGGATTTCTGGTTTTTATATCGCAGTCTCTGTAATCGTTCAAACGTTTGTCTTGGCCGTTTTGGGGATAACTTTTGGTTTGCTAGGTACGGTGGGAACTTCTCTCGTTTTACCAACAGCTGTTCCATTTCAAACGAATTGGTTATTCTTCTTATCAATTGGCGGGATAATGTTAGTGATTGCGGTATTAGGTGCGCTGTTTTCGGTTAGGACGATTGTTAAAATCGATCCGCTGAAGGCAATTGGATAGAAAGGGGCTAGTTTAAAATGAAGGCAATCGAATTTTTATCTGTGGATAAACAGTTTTTAGATGGTGATACGACAATTGAAGCATTAAAATCCACAGATTTTTCTGTGGAAAAAGGTCAGTTCGTTGCAGTGATCGGCCCAAGTGGCTCGGGGAAAAGTACTTTTTTAACACTTGCAGGGGGCTTACAAACACCGACTAGCGGCGAAGTTAAAATAAATAATGAAGCATTTAGTAAAGAAAATGAAAAAACACGGTCCAAAATTCGCTTCTCTGAAATTGGGTTTATTTTACAAGCATCGAATTTAGTTCCGTTTCTCACTGTGGAAAAGCAATTACGTTTGGTGGATAAAGTTAAAAAAGAAAAGACTGATGTGGATAAAGTCAACAAGTTATTAACAGAGCTTGGAATTGAAAAGTTAAAGAAAAAATACCCAGATGAAATTTCTGGTGGAGAGCGTCAGCGGGTAGCGATTGCTCGGGCCTTGTATAATGATCCGTCGATCATCTTAGCAGACGAACCGACAGCAAGTTTGGATTCGGATAGAGCTTTTGAGGTTGTAAAGATTTTAGCGCGGGAAACGAAAGAAAAAAATAAAGCAACGATCATGGTGACGCATGATCAGCGTTTGATCGATTTTTGTGACGAAGTATTTGTGATGAAAGATGGAGTGCTGGAAAAACAATGAACTTAAAAAAGTAGAGTGAAGCTGAAATCTAGCTTCGTTCTACTTTTTATATAAAAAAACCTTGTACAGCAGAGCTGTACAAGGTTTTTTTCGAAAGATCCATAATGCGATAAAAGCAAGAGAATCTTAAAGTTTTTGGTTGTAGTATTCAACGACAAGAGCTTCGTCGATATCAGGATATAATTCATCACGTTCTGGTAAACGAGTGAAGCTTCCTTCTAATTTTTCAGTGTCAAAGCTTACAAATGCTGGACGTCCAACAGTTGATTCAACAGCTTCTTTTAGAGTTACGATATTTTGAGATTTTTCACGAACAGAAATCACTTGACCAACTTCAACGTGGTATGAAGGGATATCTACGCGTTTGCCATCTACAGTTACGTGACCGTGATTTACTAATTGACGTGCTTGACGACGAGTAGTAGCAAGACCTAAACGGTAAACGACGTTATCTAAACGTTGTTCTAGTAAGATCATGAAGTTAACACCGTGTTTACCTTCTTTGATCTTGCTTGCTTTAATAAACAAGTTAACGAATTGACGTTCGTTCATACCGTACATATGACGTAATTTTTGTTTTTCAGTTAATTGCATACCGTATTCAGAAACTTTACCACGGCTGTTTGGTCCGTGTTGTCCTGGTTTGTATGGGCGACGTGCTAGTTCTTTACCAGTTCCTGATAGAGAGATACCTAGACGACGAGAGATTTTCCATGATGGTCCTGTATAACGTGACATTAAAAATTCCTCCAATAAAATAAGTTTTTTGGAGTAAAATAATCTTCTGAAAAATTCATATTCGTTCAGTTCATTCTTCAACCTTCGCCCTTTGCAGCCGTGGGTTACGCAGTTGAACCTGAAAGCCGAAGCAATCAAGGCAATGAAATGTTGACGAGCCTATTATTTTTCTGCTGCATTATTTTACACAAAGCATAGTATAGCGCAAAAGAGGGGATAACTCAAGCTTTTTATTGCGTTATCCCTAATAAACTACCAGCCACCAGATGCGCCGCCGCCACCGGAAGATCCTCCACCAAAAGAACCCCAAGAAGATCCGCCACTTCCATTGCCAGAGGAATCATTGTCTGACCAGTTACTAGAATTGTAATTGGAGGCTAGATAAGCTGTAGTTAAAATGTCTCCATTACCTGAATAAAGAGTATCACCAATTAAAATCCGGCCAAATGCTTTTTGTTGAGCAGCTGGATTTTTTAATAGTCTTCCTCTTGTAATGGCACGACGTAGACTTCTTCTCGATGAAATTAAGAATGTTTCACTTAGCATAATATAGTAAAGATCGGTTTGTTTTATTTTTTCAAGAAGTAATTGAGTATCATTTAGATCGATGTCATTAGAGTAAACGGTCATTTGTTCTTGGTATTCCTTGTAGTTTGATTTTAACCCCTTTTTTGCACGTATTAGTCTTACAATAGAGAATGAACTAACTGTTATTATAGTTGCCAACAAGATGAATAGACTTCCGTGAGCAAACCTAGCTGAGTTTTTTTGTGCTTCAACTTGATTGATTTTAGAATCTACCAAAGCCGTTTTTGTATTCATTAATGCAAAAACCTGATCCACTACTTGATTTACGGCAGTATTGTAGTTTTCTTCTTTGAATTCATCGACAACCGCATCGTCATTGATAATATTTTCAGCAACGCCATCAGGAATCACCCCTTCTAATCCATACCCAACTTCTAAACGGAATTCTCGGTCAGCCAAAGCAACCAAATATAAAACACCATTGTTTTCATCTTTGTTACCGATCCCCAACTGGTTAAAAATTTTATTGGCATAAGATTCAATGTCTTCACCCTTAGGCAGATTACGTACTGTTACGACTTCTAGCTGAGCGCCATTGGTACTAGCAGCCAATTGTTTATTTAAATCATAGATTTTTTTCTTTACTGTCGCATCTAACATATTTGCGTTATCTGAGACAAATATATTATTTTTGTTGATCACTAGATTACTATCCGTTCCATCGATAACGACAGAGTAATTGTTTTCCTGTTCAGGATATTCTTTTAAATTATCCAAATTTTCTTGTAAAACTGTATCAAATGATTTTTTCGTTTCTGTTACTTTTCCCGTCTCAATGTCTGCTCGTTCTTGTTTAAGAGAGACTAATTGTTGATCATAAGAGGCCATTTTTTCAGGATAATGCTTATCTGTTATAAAGAATAAACTAAAAAAAAACCACAAGATAGAAAGATCCACAATAAAATGACCGTAAAAATCTCGTTTCTTCTTTTTAAAGAGCGATAATGAGAAATAATTTTTTGATTTAATTGTTGCGGTTGATTATTTTGAACGGATCGATACATAAGAACCTGCCCCCTTCCCCAAAGAAGATACCAAGCTTTCTTTTACATTATTATTTACCACCAACAAAACTGTTTTCACTTTCATTCACATAATACTCCTTCCTTGGAATCATTGAGTGTTAATACTACTATTTTACCATCAGATAAAATAAAATCATCCTACTTAAGATGCATTTTCATTGTCTTTTTAAAAGATTTAGTTGGAATTTTCAGCTTAATTTGTTATCCTATGAAAAAAAGTGATACTTTGTATGAAAAAGCACTAGACAAAACCCGTGCTGGTCTTTAGAATGGTAAAGGATGTTTTTGAAAATGTAATATGAAAACAAATTGAAAAGGAGAAACACAATGAAACCTGTATCGCCATTATTTGAGCAGATCGACAAATCAATTAGTAAAAAAATGAACTTATTTCAAAGTAGTTTTATGCGTTACGCTTTTCGTGCAATGCTAGCTTGTATGTTTTTAACATTAGGAACGGCGGTTGCCTTTGCGATTGCAATTAAAGGCGAAGGAATGGTACATGGCTTAGGCAAAATTCTGTATGCCTTTATGTTCAGCTGGTCACTTGTTATGATTCTTTATATGAATGCGGAACTTGGAACATCAAATATGCTTTATATGACAGTTGGGGTTTACCGTAAAAAGATCAATTTCTCTTTTGCAGCGAAGATTTTATTTGCATGTATTTTCTTTAATTTAGTCGGTGGCGTTCTTTTTGGCTACTTGATTTCGTTGACAGTTCCTTTCCAGGATTTACCTGCTGACAGCTTTTTCTTTACATCAATTGCTGGTAAATTAGATAAAACAACTACACAAATTTTAGTTGAAGGAATGTTTGCTAATATCGTAGTAAACACAGCCGTGTTAGTAAGTATGCGTATGAAAGATGATGCTGGTAAAGTTGCCGCAATCATTTTCATCATCTTTATTTTTGCTTTCTTAGGTTACGAACACGTTATCGCCAACTTCCCAGCATTTAGTTTAGCGTATTTCGCTTCTCACGGAACAATGGCGGCAATGACAGTTGGTAGCGTAGCACACAATCTATTCTTTGCTTTGATCGGTAACTTTATCGGTGGTGGCTTAGTGATGGGCTTGGGTTATGCATGGTTGAATAATGCAGATACAACATATTTAGATTAGAAGTTGAAACGGAGTTATTTCTGTTTCACTGTTTATAGGGCTGGAACGGAAATTATTTTCGTTTCAGCTTTTTTTGATGTGAGAAGCTATTTGAAGTAAAATAGAGGAAAGAAGAAAAAGGGGCAATGAAATGAATAAAGTTGTTTTTCCAGAAAATAAAGAAAAAGCTGAACAAATGGCAGCCTACATGAAAAATTTATTTCCTTTTGCAGGTGTTACGGCACCAGAGCGCGCGGTGTTAGAGAAAGAACTTTTGAAAGCTAGCAAGAAACTACCGTTTATGGAGTTGTTTGATTTAATCAATTTTTACTATGGCAAACCTGAACGAGAATACCAGTATTTAGCGATTGATTTAGCAACAGTTAATGTAAAACGCTTCTCTTTTGAAGAAGTCTTATGCTTTAAGCCTTTTGTGATCGATAAAGCCTGGTGGGATAGCGTTGATTCTTGGCGTAAGTTTTTTGGACTTTGGGGATTTTATCATTTAGAGGAAATGCCTCAGCTATTTGAAGCCTTTTTTGGTGAAAAAGATTTTTGGCATAGGCGAATTGCAATCAATCTGCAACTGTTATATAAAGAAAAAACAAACACTGTGTTATTGAAAAAAGCCATTATTTATGATAAAACTACAGATGAGTTCTTTATTCAAAAAGCAATTGGCTGGTCCTTGCGTCAATATAGCAAAACAGATCCTTTATGGGTCCAAACCTTGATCGAGACAACCGAATTAAGCCGATTAGCTGTTAGAGAAGGCAGTAAATATTTGCCAAAACCATAGAAAGCGAGCGAGTTATTACGCCATGAGAAGAAAACTTTTTGCATTTGATATTGATGGAACACTGCTTGGAACCGACAGACAACCGTTGGAAAGCACACGAGAAGCATTAAGGATGTTAAGAAAACAAGGACATCTTGTAACAATTGCAACAGGTCGTAGCCGATTTATGGCGCAAGATATTATTTTAGACTTAGATTTTTCCAATTATGTGCTTTGTAATGGAGCAGCAGCGTTTTTGGATCACGAACAATATTTTCAAAATTTACTGGATCAAGATGAATTGCATCGTTTTGCTTCAGAGGTAGAGAAAAGAGAAATTGGTTTGGCGTATGTTGGACTAGATGATGTGAAGAAAAATAATCATCATCGTCGTGCACAAATGGCAGAAGCGATGGGTTCTATCGACTTTGAAGCGCCAGAATATGATGTGAACTTTCAAAAAGAAAATGATGTTTATCAAGCATTAGCCTTTTATGATGAGTCAGCAGATGGCATGTTTGACCGTGAATTTTCTAAATTCCGTTTTATTCGTTGGCATTCTGAAAGTGTAGATATCGTGCCAAATAATGGCTCTAAAGCAGCGACTTTACTGAATTTGGCAGACCGAGTTGGAATTGCTCGTGAAGATATCATCACATTTGGCGATGGTGAAAACGACCGTGAAATGTTGCGTGAGGCTGGAATTGGAGTGGCAATGGGCAATGCTTTGCCGCACATCCAAAAAGAAGCAAAAATCGTGACGGATACAAATGATAATGATGGTATTTGGAAAGCGTTGAAAGAATTAAAGGCGATTTAAGGATAAAAAAGTGATTTGTACAAAACTATTTTAGTTTGTACAAATCACTTTTTAGTTATTCAATCACCAAAACGCCATCTTTCAACGCATATGGATTTTCAGAATTGATATGATCATAAAACATCACACCATTCAAATGATCGATTTCATGTTGAACGACGATTGCTTCATAATTTTTTAAACGAATTTTTTGCTTAACGCCGTCAGCGTCTACATAGGAAAGTGTGATTTTATTATGACGTACCACATACCCCGGCACTTCACGATCAACAGATAAACAGCCTTCCCCCTCACCAAGACAAGCATCTTGGACGGAATGACTTAAAATCTTAGGATTATACATCACGGCACTTAATGTCGGTTCTGGATTTTCCAAATCACCACTTGGCACATGGACCGCAATGATTCGTTTAGAAATGTCTAATTGAGGTGCAGCTAAACCAACACCGCCTCGTAAACCTAATTCTTCTGCTTTGATAGGATCTTGGCTGTTATGCAAGAACTCCATCATTTCTTCGCCTAATTTGATATCTTCATCAGATAGCGGCATCGCTACTTCTTTTGCCACTTCTCTAAGAGTTGGGTTTCCTTCACGGATAATATCCTCCATGGTGATCATGGGATAATTCCTCCTTTATATTTAAAAGTCTAGGTCAGTCTCAGTCAGAAACTAAATCTTTCCATTAATGTATTTATTCGCCTATACAGTTTATCATAAAACCATTCAAAATGGGGATAAATTGTTCAAAAAAACAGTGGATGAATTGAGCTTGGTCTTGCATTTTAAAGAACTTTCCTGTAAAGTATACCTGTATGGAAACGTACCGTCTTTTACTTGGTTGTGCGAATCACCAACGCATTACTCAGTAAGAAGATGACTATTAAAGAAGAGGTGAAAAACATGGCAATGTCAAAAGAAAAGAAAAACGAAATCATTAGCGAATACGCTCGTCATGAAGGAGATACTGGTTCACCAGAAGTACAGATTGCTGTATTAACTGCTGATATCAATCACTTGAATGAACACGCTCGCGTTCACAAAAAAGATCATCATTCTTACCGTGGACTAATGAAAAAAATTGGTCACCGTCGTAACTTGTTAGCTTACTTACGTAAGACTGACATCCAACGTTACCGCGTATTGATCGAACGTTTAGGATTACGTCGTTAATCAAACACTAGAAAAGCGAGATTCGTAACGAACCTCGCTTTTTAGCTTATTTAAAAGCAAAGGTTGAGTGTCCTTAAAATACTAAAAAATCATCATCTTTGGAAAGTTTGAATGAATCTACTAACCAAATAAAAGGACTCAATTCTTTTGAATCTTTTCATTTGTTTAGTAGTAGTCTAACTTTTCCGAAGAATCAAAGGAGAAGAGATACATGTCAGAAAAACAAGTGTTCAAAACAACTTGGGGCGGACGTCCTTTACAAGTTGAAGTTGGCCAATTAGCCAAACAAGCAAACGGGGCAGTATTAGTTCGTTATGGAGATACAGTAGTACTAAGTGCAGCAGTTGCTTCAAAAGATGCAAGAGACTTTGATTTCTTTCCATTAACAGTGAATTACGAAGAAAAAATGTACTCCGTGGGTAAAATTCCAGGTGGATTTATCAAACGTGAAGGTCGTCCAAGCGAACGCGCAACATTAACGGCTCGTTTAATTGACCGTCCAATCCGTCCGATGTTTGCTGAAGGATTCCGTAATGAAGTTCAAATCACAAATACTGTAATGAGCGTGGAACAAGATTGCACACCAGAGATGGCTGCAATGTTTGGTTCATCTTTAGCTTTAGCGATTTCAGATATTCCATTTGACGGACCGATCGCAGGTGTTGATGTTGGGCGTGTTGATGGTGAGTACGTATTGAACCCAACCGTTGAACAATCTGAAAAAACAGATATCGAATTAACCGTTGCTGGAACGAAAAAAGCGATCAACATGGTTGAAAGTGGTGCTAAAGAAGTATCTGAAGAAGATATGCTTGGTGCATTACTTTTCGGGTTTGATGCGATCAAAGAACTAGTTGCTTTCCAAGAAGAAATCGTTGCCGCTGTCGGTAAAGAAAAAATGGAAATCAAATTATTACAAGTGGATGCTGACTTGAAAAAAGAAATCTTCGATGCATATTACGCTTCAATGAAAGAAGCCGTTATGACAGAAGAAAAACTAGCTCGTGAAGTGAATATCGATGCTGTTAAAGATCAATTAAAAGAAGCATATGCTGAAAAATTTGCTGGCCATGAAGAAGAAGCGCAAGTGGCTAAAGAAGTAAAACAAATCGCTGAAGATCTAGAAAAAGATGTGGTTCGTGAACTGATCACGATCGATAAAATCCGTCCTGATGGCCGTAAATTAGACGAAATCCGTCCATTGGCTTCAGAAGTTGGTATTTTACCACGTGTTCATGGTTCTGGTTTATTCACTCGTGGACAAACACAGGCATTGTCTGTTGTGACACTAGCACCGCTTGGCGAACATCAAATCATTGATGGTTTAGGTGTTGAAGACAGCAAACGTTTCATTCATCATTATAATTTCCCACAATTTTCTGTTGGTTCAACAGGTCGTGCGGGATCTCCTGGTCGTCGTGAAATCGGTCACGGTGCTTTAGGTGAACGTGCGATGGCGCAAATTATTCCGGATGAAGCAGATTTCCCATACATGATCCGTGTTGTATCAGAAGTCTTAGAATCAAATGGTTCTTCTTCACAAGCAAGTATCTGTGCAGGGATCTTAGCATTGATGGATGCTGGTGTGCCAATCAAAGCGCCAGTTGCCGGAATCGCGATGGGGCTTGTCAGTGATGGCGAAAACTATACGATTTTAACAGATATCCAAGGCTTAGAAGATCACCTAGGCGATATGGACTTCAAAGTTGCTGGAACAAAAGATGGAATCACAGCACTACAAATGGACATCAAAATCCAAGGGATCACTGAACAAATCTTAACAGAAGCATTGACTCAAGCGAAAAAGGCCCGTATGGAAATTCTTGCTGAATTGACATCAACATTGGCTGAACCTCGTCCAGAGTTAAGCAAATACGCACCGAAAATCGAAATGATCCAAATCGCTCCAGCCAAAATCAAAGACGTTATTGGTAAAGGCGGAGAAACGATCAACGGAATCATTGATGAAACTGGTGTGAAGATCGATATCGATCAAGAAGGTAATGTAAGTATTGCCTCTGCTGATGCTGATATGATCAAAAAAGCGATCAAGATCATTGAAGAGTTGACAAAAGAAGTAGAAGTTGGACAAGTTTATCTTGGTAAAGTTGTGCGTATCGAAAAATTCGGCGCATTCGTTAACTTGATCAAAGGGAAAGACGGATTAGTTCATATTTCTCAATTAGCGAATGAACGTGTCAATAACGTTGAAGATATTGTAAAACTTGGCGATGAAGTGCTTGTAAAAGTTACTGAAATCGACAAACAAGGTCGCGTGAATGTTTCACGTAAAGCGTTATTGACTGAAGAAAATAAAGAAAAATAAGCAATAGAAATTTGCTTTTGATTTACATTTGATTAAAGCAGAGTATGGTGTTTAGCCTACTCTGTTTTTTTGTGAAAACGACTTTATTTAATAAAAATAGGTAAAGACGCACCACAGCTCTTTTGTTTGCCTTTAATTAGTGGTAAAATTATTGCTATCAGTCTAAAGATTAGTCGGGGTGTCGATGTGAAAAAATTTAATCCAAATAAAAATATAATTATCACACTGATCATAGTGATCATTGTGGTGACGATCATTAGTTTGACCGCAGCGCATAGAGCAAATAGCGGAAAGACGAATCTTGGTCAATCAGCAGTCAATGATAGCGTAGGCTTTGTTGACAAAGTTATCTCGTTTCCAGGTAAAGCAATCAGCAATGGTGTATCGTCAATCAGTACACTTTTTAACACTTACGATGAAAATGAACGCTTGAAAGAAAGAATCGATGGATATGGTGAACTCTCTATCCAAAATGACAACTTAAAAAAAGAAAACGAAGCATTGAAAAAAGAATTATCTTTGAATGAGACACTAGGTAATTATGAGAAAGTAACAGCAACCGTTGTTACTCGTTCTCCTGATATGTGGCAAGATTTATTGGTTGTTGATCGGGGTTCAAATGACGGCATCGAACCGAATATGGCAGTTTTAGCTCAAAAAGGGTTGATCGGCCGTGTGGTTGAAGTGAATGCGACATCGTCTAAAGTTGAACTATTAACATCTAAGAATCAAAATTCAAATCATTTTCCTGTCCAAATCAATTCGGAAAAAGGCGATTCTTATGGCTTGTTAAAAAAATATGATGATAAAGAAAATACATTGATCGTTAGCCAACTAGTAGGCGATATGGACATCAAAGAAGGCGATATTGTTCAAACATCTGGATTAGGGCAAAATTCTCCAGCGAATCTACCAGTCGGTGTGGTTCAAAAAGTTAAACCAGATAGTTATGGTTTAGATCGAGAAGTTTATGTTAAGCCTTATGCTGAAATGTATAATATACCCGTTGTAACGATCATCAAGAGACTAGCTGGAGCGGGGGAGTAAGATGCAACTAATCCGAAAAGAAAATGTTAAATACTATGCGCCGGTAGTTTTCTTTTTACTGATGCTGCTCGACGGTCAATTAACTCAAGCTGCACGGAATATAACAGATAACGTCTATTTTGCAAATGCCCATTTTATGTTGCTGGCATTTTTGATGGCAATACCTAATTTATCTAAACGCTATTTGGTTATTACAGCTGTGGTTTTGGGGATGATTTGTGATAGTTACTATATTGGGATTATTGGTATTTATACAGTTGCATTAACAGCAACGGTTATGATGATGTATCGATTCCAACGAGTGGTTCATACAAATCTGCTGACAGCATTTTTTGGAATGATTATTTTTGTAACTACGTATGAATTGATTGCAGTAGGACTTCAAATTGTTTTCCATATATCAAATGTAGCGCCATTATTATTTATCACGAAAGTTTTAGGCCCAACATTGCTTTTTAATATGTTGATATTCGTTATTTTTTCTTATCCGCTTAAGAGATTATTCGCTAATGAATAGTCTCTTTTTTATTGATAAGGCATTTGAAAAATTACAAATGATATTATTTGAAAACGTCTCTACTTGGTCTTTTTATAAATTTCGATCGTTATTTAATTATGTTGCATGAAACAATTTTGTAATATCTTGTTTATCTGTATGTCATACTGCTATGTTACAATTACGTCGTTACTGAATTAAATACGACCGAAAAAAATACTCATAAATTATAAATACTTAAAGTAAATACCGGAGGAATAAAGAGTGAAAAAAAGTATATTATCAGCATTGATGGTTTGTTCAATCACGCTTACCTCAGCTGTTCTGCCTATGGCTGCAGTTGCAGATGACTATGATACAAAGATTGGACAACAAGATGAAATCATCAACGGATTAAAAACAAAAGAGTCAGAAGCCGCGACTAAGGTAGCCGCGATCGAAGCCGATATGCTAACGACTGCGACTAAGATTGATGAATTAACTGCAAAGGAAAAAACACTTAAAGCAGAAATTACAAAATTATACAGCGAGATTTCTGATTTGAATGTCCGCATTCAAAAAAGAGAAGTTCAAATGCGTAATCAAGCTCGTGACGTTCAAGTAAGTGGAACAAGTACTAGCTATTTAGATGTGATCATCAATTCTGAGTCTATCTCTGATGCAATTAGCCGAGTTCAAGGAATCACGACATTGGTTAATGCGAATAATGATCTATTAGAACAACAAACTTCTGATAAAAAAGATGTTGAAAAAAAGACAAAGACTGTAGAATCACAAATCTCAGTATTAGAAACGTCTGCAAAAGAATTAAATGAAAAACAAGCTTCTTTAAATACATTGAAGATTGAACAAGAAATTGCTAAAAATGATTTAGAAGCACAACGCTCAACAGAAGAAAGTAAAAAATCTGAATACGTTGAACAAAAAGCAGCGGCACAAAAGAAATTAGAAGAAGAACAAGCAAAGCAAGTCAAACAAGCAGAAGCACAAAGAAAAGCAGATGCAGAAGCAGCTAAGAAACTTGCAGAAGCACAAGCTGCAAATCCGGGGCTTGCCCAAACCAATGTTGTAGAAGAAAATGGTACAACGAATACAACTCAAGAAGCGCCAAAACCAGTGGAAAAACCTAGTGGTAATACTGGCGGTGGTAGCAGTATAGGTACTGGCGGCGTGTCAGAGGCGAAGAAAAAAGCAGCGCAAATCGCTTTAAATGCTGTTGGTCAGACAAACCCAACTGGTTGGGGCCAAAGCGGTGAGTGTATTGTAGCCGTACAAAATTGGCTAAATGCAGCAGGTGTTAGATTCTCACCAGGTGGTCCACATAGTGGATACACGCAATCAGGAGCCGTTCAAGTCTCTTGGTCTGATGTTCAAGTCGGAGATGTTGTTCAATACGAAAACTCTCTTAGCCCTGATGCTTGGTTGGATGGCGTTCATACAGTCTTAGTCGTTGGAGTCAACGGTAGTTCTGTTCAAATCGTGGAATCAAATAATCCAGCAGGTTCTGGATATGTCTCAACAACAACAGGTTGGACACCAAGTCCATATGCAGCAAACTTTAGAGCTGTTGTATGGCGTTTTCCAGGATAAGTTAAACTGATAAAGTAAATCCCCAGCTGCAAAATCTATTGGTTTTGTGGATGGGGATTATTTGTAATATAGTGTTGGATGAAGTATGGTAAAAGAATCAATGTTACGTTTATCGTTCGATCCTAAAATGTTTTATCCTATGAAATACTCCTAAATGCTGTATTTCATACGTTCTTAGCCTGCTTAAAACCCATTACGTTGACTGTCATTTTGAACTATCAAAAATGAAATACTCCTGTAACATTAATTTTATATGTATGACATGTGATTATGATACAATGATTTCGTTGTCAATAATAAGAATGAAAATTACTCAAACGATGAACGAATTTATTATAAGTAAAAAGTCGGAGGAATGAATTTTGAAAAAAAGTATATTACCATTACTAATGATTTGCTCATTAACCCTTACATCTGTAGCATTACCGTTAGTTTCATCAGCAGATGAAGTGGACTCTAAAATTCAACAAAAAGATCAAACAATTTCAGGATTGAAATCTCAAGAAGCTGACGCTCAAAGCCAAGTGGCTGCAGTACAAAATCAAGTAGCTTCTATTAACGAAAAAGCAGAAACATTATTAGCTGAACAAGGCAAATTAAGAACAACATCTACTAACTTAGAAAAAGAAATCTCTCAATTAACTAAACGTATCGAAAAACGTGAAGTGGCTATCCAAAACCAAGCACGTGACGTACAAGTTAATGGTAACAGCACAAGCTACATGGATGCATTATTGAATGCAAAATCAGTTTCTGATGCTATTACTCGTGTAACTGCAATGTCTACAATTGTTAATGCAAACAACGATTTAGTGAAACAACAACAAGAAGATAAAAAAGCTGTTGAATCTAAAAAAGCTGAAAACGAAGAAAAATTACAAGAACTTCAAGATAACCAAGTAGAACTTGAAGCACAAAAAGGCGATCTTGTTAAAGCAGAAGCTGATTTGAATGTATTACAAACAACATTAGCTGCTGAAAGAGCAACTGCTGAAGATCAAAAAGCTGGATTAGTGAAAGAAAAAGAAGCAGCAATCGCTGAACAAGCACGTATTGCTGAACAAGAAAAAGCAGTAGCGGCTAATGCTAAAAAAGCAGCTGAAGAAGCTAAAACGGCTAAAGCAACAACGCCAAGCACAACAACTGCTTCATCTTCAACTACTGAAGAATCATCAACAACAGGTTCATCAACTGGAAGTTCAGATTCTGGCAATGTAACACCAGTTCAACCTGAGCAACCACAGCAACCTGAACAACCACAACAACCAGAGGTTCCAAAAGAACCCGAAACACCAGTTTTACCACCATCAACTGGCGGTTCTGCAATCTCTGTTGCAGCAGCACAAGTTGGTAAACCATATGTTTGGGGTGCTAAAGGACCAAGTAGCTTTGACTGTTCAGGTTTAGTCTACTACGCATTTATGAACTCAACTGGCCGTAATGTCGGTGGTTATACAGTTGCACAAGAAAGTGCTGGTACACGTATCTCTGTAGGTGAAGCTCAAGCCGGAGATTTATACTTCTGGGGTAGCCCAGGTGCTTCTTACCATGTAGCGATTGCTACAGGCGGCGGCGGTTATATCCACGCTGGTAACGAAAGTACAGGCGTTGAATACAGCAACGTTGGTTCATTCACACCAAGCTTCGCTGTACGTATGTAATCAAGATTAACTTAATAATTTAAGAACCAGACAATTGTCTGGTTCTTTTTTTGTATACAAATTAAAAAGAAGTTTCAACGAAAAATACGTTGAAACTTCTCAATACTATTTAATATATTCTTCTGTTAATGTCATAAACTCATTCACATCTTTGATCACTTGGTCGATCCCTGCTTGCCAGAAATCAGGTTTGGTTAAATCAACACCAAGATGTTTTTTAGCCAAGTCTTCTGAAGTCATTGATGCAGTGTCACGAAGTAAGGCAATGTATTGATCTTCAAAATCACTGCCTTGTTTATTCGCATAGGCGTAAATTCCCATGCTGAACAAGTAGCCGAAGGTATAAGGGAAATTATAAAATGGTACATCATCAATAAAGAAATGCAATTTACTAGCCCAAAAATGAGGATGATAAGTTCCTAAACTATCTTGATAACTTTCTTTTTGCGCGTCAAGCATCAACTCGGTTATTTCATCTTCACTAAGCAATCCTTTTTGACGAGCTTCGTAAAAGCTATTTTCAAAGATGAAGCGAGAGTGAATATTCATAAACATCGCAATGGCATTTTGCATCTTTGTGTCTAATAAATTGATTTTTTCTTCTGGGGTCGCGGCTTCCTTAAGCGTTGCATCTGCAACAATCAATTCTGCGAACGTGCTAGCCGTTTCTGCGACGTTCATCGCGTATTCCCGATCAAGTGCTGGAAGATCCCACATCACGCTACTATGGAATGCATGGCCCAATTCGTGAGCTAAGGTTGCGACTTCATTGATCGAGTTTCCAAATGTCATAAAAATTCTAGATTCTTTGGTTTCAGGAAGTTCAGTACAATAGCCGCCTGGGCGTTTATCTGGGCGATCTTCTGCTTCGATCCAGCTTTTTTCAAAAGCATCTTTAGCAAATGTCGCCATTTTTGGACTGAATTTTTCAAAGTTTTCTAAAATAAATTCTGCGGCTTCATCAAAACTATATGTTTTTTCTTTTAAATCACCTAAAATGATAGGAGCATCTTGGTCTTGCCAGTCCATTTTTTCTTTTCCAAATAATTGCGCTTTGCGTGTCAAGAAATCGATAAAGGGCTGTTTGTTCTTTTGAATCGTTGCCCACATAACATCTAGCGTTTCTTTTTGCATACGGTTATAGTTTAACGGTTTTTCTAAGAAATCAGTGACACCATGTAGTTTGTATTCGCTTAAACGGAATCCATCCAAATGATTTAAGGTATCTGCTAGTAATGGCGCTTTTTCGCTCCAAGCTTTTTCCCATTCGTTGAATAGTTTGGCACGAACGTCTGCGCTAGGGTCGCTCATCATCCGATTAAATGCTTGCCCAGCCGAAAGAGATAGTGTTCGCCCATCTTCTGTAAATGGAATCGAAATACTTGCCACGATTGTATCATAATGACTACTCCAAGCGTTAAGCCCGTCTAAAGACAATGTGTTGATAATGTTTTCTTCTTGCTCGGATAATAGCTGCATACCATCACGACGAATTTCATTTAAACGAAATGCTATCGATTCAAAGGCAGGTAAAGCTGTTAATGTTTGCCAATGTTCATCAGAAATTTCTGTCAATTTTTTAGTGAAAATAGTTTCTGCTAACTGAATCGCAGGTAATAACGAAAAGAGATCGCCAGATAAGATCTTAGCTTTTTTATCTTTTGTGTCAGCAGATGATAAAGCCGTGATAAAGCTGCTGCACTGTGAAAAACCATCAGAAATTTTTCCTTGTAAAGTTAAAATTTGTTGTAATTCCTGATAATCAGCATCATTTTCAGGTGTCCACTGTTCAATCAACTGGTGATAAGTTTGGCTTTGCTCTTTCAATTCTGTTAAGCGTTGTTCCAATTGTGCCGAGTGGCTACCACCTGGGAAAATGCTATCTAAATCCCAAACGAGTGAATAAGTCATATCTGATTCCTTCTTTCTTAATTCTATTTCTTCTAGTATATCACAAGAAAAAAAGATTGAGCGATTGTTTATTTTATTTAGAAAAACTACTATAATAGTAACTGAAACGAGGTGACAAATTGAAAAAACAGTTGAAAAATAGTAATTTTTATATATTTCTGGCCTTTTTGATCATGGCCATTTTATTTTACAGCTCCTCTCAAACCTATGAACAACAATCTCAAGTTGGGTTGCTGGACAAGTTATTGAGCAATCATCCATTTAAAGATCAATTAAAAGGAATTTCATTTAGTTATGCTGGAAGTGAAGTAAGTATTCAAGCACGAGGATATACAAAATTTGTGGAGTTTTTTATTCGTAAAGGAGCTCATTTTGGTACATACTTTTTATTAGGCGGAAGTTGGTTTATCGGATTAAACATGAAGATCAAACAACCACTGTTGATCGGCGTTGTTGCCTGGCTGACAGCAACTGGTTACGCTGGTTTGGATGAATACCATCAAATGTTGACAGGCGGACGAACACCACTATTTCAGGATGTGATGTTGGATTCTATCGGAGCACTTACAGCAGTTGTTCTTTGTTTGCTTGTGATTGGTATCAAAAAACTGAGAAAAAAATAAATTGAACAGTCAAAAACATATGGAACAGTAATTCAGTTTTTTTAAAATAAAAAAATAAATGGAGCAAGACTTTGATATCCAGAGCCTTGCTTCATTTTTTTTATAAATTAATTCGAAAAATCAGTCTCTAGCTGGATGCATATAGAATCAAAAAACTCTATTATAAGTAGAGTATATGAAATCAGTCGAAGAGGAGTGAGCAGCATCTGATGAAACATTTTTGCAAAACATTTCTGATGCTAATCGCCATCGTAGTAATCAGTATTATTGGACTTAGAATTTTTACATATAATAATACCTCAACTGCTGCAACGATGATTGATTACTTTAATCCATTAGTCAAAACGGCAACTCTTTATACTAAAACAACTGAAAAATCCGATTACACATACCCAGATGCAGTCACCAAAATAGAAAATTTTGCTTATGTTCAAACTTGTTACACGAATAAGGGGGAAAAACGAAAAATAGAGTATATTTCGTTTGGAAAAAAGTTAACCCCGGATAGATTTATTAAACTCACTGTTAAAGGTCAAAATGTGATATTTTGGGAAGAAATCGATAAAAAAGAATTGCCGGAAAAAGTAATGCCATTATTGTAGCTAAATGAAAGAACTCTTATGCAAAAAATACTCAAATTTAAAACAAACCCTTTTATAATAAGAGTAAGGAGTGATAAATCATGGAAATTATGACTATTAATAAAAAGAAAACAAGAGATACTATGACGATCCCTACTTTAGGAATGTTGGCCTACCGCATTTTTCCAGATACAGAATGCATCAATATTCAACTATTAAGTGGCGCACAAGAAGAATGTACGATTCCATTTAAAAGTGGCGAAACAGTTATATTACGTGGTGTTGAGCTTCACCTAAAGATTACGGATTAGCACCAAAATAAGAAAGGTAAAACAACGCCAGAAATGCGCTGTTTTACCTTTCTTTATTTAGCTCGTTTTTAAAAATACAATGCTTTTTCTTAAGCGTTGTAAGCCTTCAAGTAGTTTCTCCTTAGAACAGCCAATATTTAAACGTAAAAAAGCTTCACCGGCTTCACCATAAGTTGCACCTGTCATGATAGCGACTTTACCTTGTTGTACAAGAGATTTTTGAATTTCCTTCATTGAAAAGGGCAATGTAGAACAGTCGATCCAGAGTAAGTAAGTAGCTTCAGAAGCAACAACCGTTAGTTCAGGTAAATATTCTTGGATGAAGTTTTCTGTCAATTGAACATTTTGATCTATATAATCATTCAACTGATTTAGCCAATAACCACATTGATTATAAGCTGTGACCGTGCTCAACATCCCCAAAATACTTGTAGATGACAGCCCGTCGCGATTTTTTAGCAGAAGTAAAAAGCGCTCTCTCAAGGTACTATCTGGAATCATTAGATAAGAAGCCACTAGTCCAGGAGTGTTGAACGTTTTGCTTGCTGAAGTACATAAGGCAAGATTATTTTGGTTTTCTGCATACTTAAAAATAGGTGAATGTTGCTGTCCGTTACGCAAAATATCCATATGGATCTCATCAGAAATCAAAAAAACCTCATATTTCTCACAAAGATAAATAATTTGGGTGAGCTCTTCTTTTGTCCAGACACGGCCAGTCGGATTATGAGGACTGCAAAGTAAAAAAATTCGGCAGTCTGGATGTTTTAGTTTGGTCTTTAAATCGCTGAAATCTATCGTATATTGGTTATTTTGATATAGAAGTTTTGTTTCGATCAGTGTTCTATTTTGCGCTTCGATCATTTTGAAGAAGGCATCATAAGCTGGTGTCTGAACAACGATCTGCTCACCAATATCTGATTTTAATTCGATCAGTTTAGAAATCGAATAAATGACAGATGGACTGTAGATGATCCAGTCACTAATAAGCTGATAATCAAAGCGCGTATGGTACCAGGTTTGAATACTTTCTTTAAACGCACGATGATTCCAACGTGTATAGCCAAAAACGGGGTGACTGATTCGTTGCTGAAGGGTCTCTAAAATCTCTTTAGGAACAGCAAAATCAGTATCAGAGACAGTAAACGGTAACAAATCAGCTTGGCCAAAACGATCCGCTACATAATCCCATTGTGTACAAAAAGTACCTTTTCGATCTACGATTGTATCAAAATCTATTTTTTCTCTCATCTACTTAACTTCCTATTCCATCAAACTTTCTAACTCATTTTTTACAGACGCGACCTGAGTCCCGATAATGACTTGAAGATTGTTTGCATCTAATTTAATGACGCCGATAGCACCTTGATTTTTCAATTTTTGTTCATCTACAACAGTCATATCATCCACGACCAGACGCAGACGAGTAACACAATTATCCAGTGACACAATATTTGTTGTTCCACCTAGTGCATCAAGAATCAATGGACCATTATACGTTCCTTTTTTCTTATATGTCCGTTCTTTTTCAGAAATATCTTCTGCCACTAATTCACGACCAGGTGTTTTCAAGTTGAATTTTTGAATCGCAAATTTGAAAACCACATAATAGAGCACAAACCACAACGCACCAACGATCAAGACAAAGTACCATTTTGTATATGTTCCTTGTAAGACCCCGAATATCAAAAAGTCCAGAATACCGCCATCAGTATTACCGATGACTACTTGAAGGAGTGCCATGATCATAAACCCTAAACCTGTCATAATCACGTGAAATCCGTATAAAACGGGTGCGATAAACAAGAATAAAAATTCGAGCGGTTCCGTAATTCCAGTAACGAAAGTAGCGATGACTCCAGAAATCAACAGTCCTTTGATTTTATGACGATTTTGCGGCAAAGCGGTCTGATACATTGCTAGCGCAGCAGCAGGAAGCCCAAACATAAACGTCGGCATTTTTCCTTGTGATAGAAAGGCCGTAGCTGCTGGGCTGATGGGGGAACCACTTTGTAATTGGGCGTAAAAAATATTCAATGCCCCAGATACGCTGTGACCATCCACGATTTGTGTACCGCCCGCTTCGGTAAAACGAATCATTGAAACTAAAATATGATGTAAACCAAAAGGTAATAACAAGCGCTCACCTGCACCAAACAAAAATGGACCAAAAATTCCCGCTTTTTGAATCGCAAACCCCACGCTATTAATTCCAAGGGCAAATATCGGCCAAATAATTGGGACCAAGACACCAACAAGTGCCATGACCAGAGACGTAATGATTGGAATAAACCGTGCGCCGCCAAAAAAGGCAAATGCATCGGGTAATTGAATCGTATAGAATTTACTATGCAATAAGTAAACAATGATCCCAACAATAATACCGCCGAGTACACCCATTTCGATCGATTGCATGCCTAAGACCATTCCTTGTCCCGCTTCACGTAAATGCTCCGGATCAGCCAGTTTGCCTGTTTCAGTCAAATAAAAATGAATCGATAAGTTCATGACAACATACCCGATAAACCCAGAAAAAGCAGCAACGCCTTTTTCACTACGAGCCAGACCTAAAGGAATTGCCATCGCAAATAATAATGGCAAATACGTAAAAGCAAAACCACCAACCGTGGACATAAACCTAAAAATCACTTGCAGCCAAGGCTGATCTAAAAAGGGAAGTATTTCAAGTGTGGATGGACTAGAAAAGGAACTGCCGATTCCTAAAATCAATCCCATAAAAGCGAGTAAGGCTACAGGCAGCATAAACGTTTTTCCGATACCTTGGAAAAACTCCCAAAAACTAAACTTCTTTTTCATAGTATTATTCCCCCTTTGGATAAGAAAAGTAGCTATTTTCTTTATTGCTAGCTTTAGTTTACGTGGGGAGGAATATAAAAACAAGCGCTTTCAAAATATAGGAAGAGCGTACAAAAAATGTACGGTGTTTCATTTTTCTACATAATTATCGATGTAATGAAGAATCAAAAGTTCTAAAACAAGATGCATCGGAATTCGAGAACTCATGTCAATATCACCATAATAGCCGTTCGTGACTTTTACATGAAAGACCAATGTTGCTAATTCTTCAAGTGGGCTATTTTTAGAACCGATGATGGCAATGATCGGGACATTTTTTTCTTTTAAAATTGAGACATATTCCAAGGGAAGATTGGTTTCACCACTGTAGCTGACAAAAATAGCAACGTCTGATGCTGTTAAGTGTTTCGCAACGATCCGCAATTCATCCCAATCTTCACGAGCACTGGCAATTCTGCCAGCAAAGGTCAACTTGCGTGCTGCTTCAAAACAGCAGGAATAGGAGCTGCCAACACCGAAGAATTCTACACGTTGACTATTAGCAAGTAAATTAGCGCCCGTATCGAGATGTTTTTGGTTCACCAATTGTAACGTTTGACTGATTTCATTTTGGACGCGTTCGGCCAGTTGAGTAAAATTAGCTGAAGGTTGGTAAATTGGACGTTGTTCTTCTTCTAAATGATGGATCAAGGTATATTTTAACTCTTGAAAACCAGTATAACCAAGAGCCTTACTTGTTCGGCTGATGGTTGCAGTTGATACATAAATTTTTTTAGCGACTTCATCGATGCGGCTTTGCGTGATTTCTTCGGGATTTTCAATGATGTAGGCTAAGACTTGCTGCTCTAAACGGCTGAGTTTATCTTGATGCTTTTGCAGTTTCTTTAAAAATACACTCACGATTCTTCCTATTTTCAATGGAGAGATTTTCTTTTTGTTTAGTATAGCAAACAGCTTGAATGATAGTAAAGGTTGCAACTATTTAGAAGCATAGTAAAATAGAAGGTAAATAAGCAATATATCTAGCTTCAAGAGCTAGCCTTTCGGGAAAAAGATAAAAAATAAATGAGCCAGAGAACATCTCAGTTATTTTTTCCTATTTTCCTGTCAAGGCTGTGCGAGCTCTTTCAGCTTTTAATGTTATCTAGCTTCAAGAGCTAGCCTTTTTGGGAAAAAGATAAAAAATAAATGAGCCAGAGAACGTCTCAGTTATTTTTTCCTATTTTCCTGTCAAGGCTGAGTGAGCTCTTTCAGCTTTTATGTTATCTAGCTTCACAGGCTAACTTTTCGGAAAAAAATGAAAATGGAGTGAGTCAAAAAGCGACTCAATCGATTTTCCCTATTTTTCTGTCAAAGTTGAACGAGCCTGTTCAGCTTTTAGATTAGGAGGAAAAGTCAATGGCAGGTCACAGTAAGTGGAAAAATATTCAAGGTAGAAAAAATGCGCAAGATGCAAAGCGTGGGAAGATATTTCAAAAGTTATCAAGAGAAATTTATATGGCAGCCAAAGCTGGAGGAGCTGATCCTGCAACGAATGCAGCGTTAAGACTGGTTATGGATAAAGCCAAAGCTGCTAATATGCCCAATGATAATATTGACCGCGCAATCAAAAAAGCCAGTAGTGCAGGAGAAAATGAGCATTATGATGAGATCACTTATGAAGGCTATGGACCAGCAGGGGTTGCGATTTTAGTTTATGCTTTGACAGATAATCGTAACCGCACAGCAACGAATGTCCGGGTTGCATTTACTAGAAATGGCGGTTCTTTAGGCGAAACAGGTTCTGTTAGCTATATGTTCGATCGTAAAGGGTATATCGCAATTGAGCGCTCAGGTCTTTCTGTTGATGAAGATACGATGTTTGAAAATGTGCTGGAAGCAGGCGCAGAGGATTTAGAAACATCAGAAGACGTGTTTGAAATTTATACGGCACCAGAAGATTTTACTACAGTCAGAGATACTTTAGAGAAAGATGGCTATACGTTGGCGCAAGCTGAATTGACGATGGTGCCGCAAACTTTAGTAGAATTGGAAGAGGATCAACAAGAACAACTGCAAATGTTGATTGATAAACTAGAAGAAGACGATGATGTATCTGAAGTTTTTACCTCAGCTGATATGTGATTCTTTAGAAATAGTTGAAATGATGACATGAAGTTGTCAGCATTTCCATGTTAATTTATAGTCATCATATAAAAGGGGATGATACTATGAATTATAGAGTTGAGCAAAAAGCCGCATTTACTGTTAGAGGGTACACAAAAGAAATGGTTAAGATCAAAAGTAATGAAAATTTTTATGAAATATCACACTTCTGGTCAAATTTGACTGAAGCGAAAATCAATCAGTTGGTGTCTGTTTCAGATGGCATTGTTCAGGGGTTATTAGGTGTTTCAGATAGTAACGAGAGCCAACAAGAACAATTTAACTATACGATTGGAACGAGTGTAAATCACGAGGGATTTGCTAAAAACGATTTAAATGATCGGTATTTTCCAGCATCAGCTTGGGCAGTATTTGAGTGTATTGGCGCAATTTCAGCAGGAGTTAAAGCAATCGCTGAAAACCAACTTTTTGAGCGTAACAATTTGATGCAACTAAAACAAAATATGCAAGCACCATGGACAGATGAGCCGGTTTTGGAGAATACTGAGATTCCAAGAATTGAATTTTATCCGCTTGGAGACATGGAAGCGGCAGATTATCAGTGTGAATTATGGATTCCTATAAAATAGTAAAAGAGGTATAAAATGAAAGGAAACACAGATGTAGGTGTAGCAACTGTCTTTGAACATTATCCTGAAGAGTATCGAAAACCTTTACTGGCACTTCGTGAACTGATTTTTAATACGGCAGCGCGTTTAACGGTTGTTGGTGAGTTGGAAGAAAGTTTAAAATGGAATCAACCTTCTTATGCAACGAAAGTAAGCAAGTCAGGTAGTCCAATCCGCATCGATCGTTTTGGTGCTGAAAAAATCGTGATTTTCTTTCACTGTCAAACAACATTAGTAGAGGAATTTAGAGCGTTGTTTAGTGATGTGCTCGATTTTTCTAAGAATCGAGCAATTGTAATTGATCCTGAAAAAGAACTGCCAGTCAATGAACTGACTTTTTGTATTGAACAAGCATTGACTTACCATAAGAGATAAACTAAAAGGGACTATAAAATACAGCAGATGACACGCTGTATTTTATAGTCCCTTTTTAGTTGGCAAATCATAGAGTAAGTGTTTCATCTCCTACCCTCGTTTAATAAATGTATAAGGAATTGACACTGTTCTACTTTTTTCTTCCCACAAAAGATGAAAAGCTGCTTCCCCACACTGATCGATATGATGATCGATTGTAGAAAAATTGAGTAGTCTGCTAGAAAGTAAATTTTCCTCGCCGATCACAGTCACTTGGTCTAGAGAAACATGTTGCAAAATACCAGCAGCCACATCATCTCCATTGGTGACGATCACTTCAAGTTCCTTTAACTTTGCAAAATGCTTCCCAGCCTGGATGCCATCTTCGTATGTACGGCAGTTTCTAACGATCACTGACTCATCCGAATTGCCGATAATATTGCTATATGCTTGCAAAACCAGTCCAGTACTAGCACTTTCTTTTTCAGTACGTCCGACTGTTAAACCGATTTTATGATGCCCTTGTTTTTTCAAACTAGTAAAAAGATCGACATAGGATGTTTCACGCTTGATCGAAACACAGGAAATGGGGAAATCACCCGTATCCTCACAACAAACGATGGGCGCATATTTTAAATAACGTGCAATGGTTTCAAAAGAAACTTTTTTTGAGGTAATGATCATGCCGTCCCACGCTTTTGCGGCTAATTCATCCAAATAGTGTTTTTCGATTTTAGGATCATAATTAGTTGGAAGCAGGGTTACTTTATAGCCATCCTCAAAAGCGGCATTCAAGATACCGCTGACGATTTTATCTGAATAAGGATGGTTGGCATAAGGGATCATGACCGCAATATGTTTTGATTTTCCACTACTTAAATCACGTGCTTTAGCGTTTGGTATATAATCAAGCTCATGCATGATGTTCAAGATCTTTGCTCGTTTTTCCTCAGATACATAAGGATGATTATTCAAAACACGAGAAACGGTAGCGACTGAACAACCAGATAACTTGGCAATATCACGAATATTTGCCATAAGGAACTCCTTTCAAACCTAGTAACTAACGCTTACGGGACGCAAAATTTGGTTTAAAAAAGGCATCAGGTGATTTCCGTAATCAATAAAGTGATAGTGTTCGCCCTCATAATCAAAGCAAATGAAATCAAGCTCGCCTTCTTCTCCAAACGTTAGACCTTCTATTTCAGCCAATTCTACTGCTTTATCGATCGGTTTGCAATAGTTATTCAAACTACGTATCACAAGTACTCCATGTTCAGTTGATAAAGAAACGAAGTAATAATCGAGACCTAAACAATCCGTTAATTCAAGCATGCCATTCATCATAAATCGATTCCTCCTGTCTTTTTTTCAACTATAACGTATGAAACGCGTATCAGGTCAAGAGGAATTGTCTAATTTATTTTGTTATAACTGTTTGATGATGATTTCTTGTTCGATCCGATCGATATCGACTTGTTTCATTTCAGGGAACCCGTTAAGCACATTGGCAGTTGAATAGCTGACTGCTTTTTTTAAGACGTCGATATCTTCTAAGTGTTCTAGTGTTAGGTATTTGACCAATCCGCCCAGAAAAAAATCACCACAGGCAATTGGGTTTTTCGCTTGTACAGGTGGAACGAAAAGGTGATAGACCTGTTGATTTAATTTTGCGATAACACCTTTTGCACCAAGTGTGACAATGAAATAGGAAATAGGTGCGGCTGTTTCGGATTTTAGAAACTGAGCGTAATCCTCTAACTCATTAAAAGTGTGATCAGGAACTAACTCACCTAATTCTTCATCATTGATTTTGATCACTTCAGGACTTCTTTTATAGGCTTCAATTAAAGCTGATCCACTGGTATCAACGAAAAAGCGAATGTTTTGCCCTTTTAATTGTTCTTGGATCTGAGCAATATAATTATCAGGCATTCCTTTCATCAAAGAACCTGAAAAAACAACAGTATCCTGGGGATTGATGGCATTCAGTAATTGCTTGGTGAATTTGTCTAATAAAAGCGCATCTAACACGAAACTATTTTCATAAATCGGATAAATTTTACTGGCTTTTGTATCTACAATGATGTTGCAAAATCGTGTATTGACCTCTACATCAGTTATGTCTAGTTGAATATCTCTTGTTGAGGCAAGTTCTTTTAAGTATTCTCCATTTTGTCCACCTAAAATTGTATGGATACAATAAGGGACGGATGCATCTTCAAAGTCCATTGCATAAGCAACGTTGAAGCTTTTTCCACCAGCAAATTCTTTTACTTCATAAGGACGATTTGGTCGTTCAGCGGTAAAATTTTCGACTAAAATCGTTCGATCGATTGTTGGGTTTGGGCAAATCAAATGAATCATTTGAAACAACTCCTGACATCTTATTGACGTATTAAACTATTGAGAAAGTTAAGCGGTTTCATATTTGAGCTTGGAAATGACACATAAAAGAAACGAAGGGTGTATTCTATGTGCATTTCTTGCATGTGCCGCTCATCACATTTTGTATGTCGAAAATTCGATTTTATAGTAGTCCCATTTTTTATAGCTTTCAACATATTCTGCTACGGTTCCATCTTGCAAGGTCGTCTTTTTTTTCTGGAAAACGACAGGTTCAGTTTCTGAAATAGCTAAAAGGTTTGCTACTTTTTTGGGTGTGGGAAATAAAATTTCGTTTGTTTCAGTTGCGTGCTCATCGTACATGTGAATCCCGAATTCCGTTTTAAAGCGTTCATAGATCGAGTCATAATAACTTAATTCTTGCACCTCAGGATTGATAAACTGATTCGGCATATAGGTAAAATGCAAAATAAAAGCGACGTCATCGACTTTACGAACCCGCGTGATTCGTCGGTATGTTTGGTCAGGTTGCAAGTTTAGCTCTTTAAGTATTTTTGGATCAGACTCTTCTACAATACTGATAACTTCAACAGTTTCTGTTTTACCTGCAAAAATTTCGATATCTGTAAATTCAACCAGTTTTCTTTTTCTAGAACGTGAAACGTAAGTTCCTTTGCCCTGATAACGGACCAGATAGCCTTCTGACGCTAATTCTTGAATCGCTCTGATCACAGTGATCGAGCTAGCATTATATAGCTTGATCAACTCGTTCTCACTATAAAAACGATCACCATGTTCAAATTCGCCAGATTTTATTTTGTTTAATAAATCATTTTTGATTTGTTGGTACTTTGGAATTTTCATAGTGCACCTCCTTTTTCTCTTACTTAATATAATAAGTTAAATGATGAGAAATAGCCATGATTTTTCATGATAGAAAATAAAAAAGATATTTATTGACAAATCCTACGGAAAGAAGTTAATATGTTAATATATTAACTGAAAGCGTTTTAAAGGAGAGGTCGGAATGCATACATTTGAAGTGAAAGAGGATTTTTTACTGGATGGGAAACCGTTTAAGATCATGTCAGGGGCTATACATTATTTTAGAATTAGACCACAAGAGTGGTATCACTCGCTATATAATTTGAAAGCGTTAGGGTTTAATACGGTAGAAACGTATATTCCGTGGAATTTGCATGAACCGCAAGAAGGAACATTTGACTTTGAGAATCAATTAGATATCCAAAAATTTGTACGTTTAGCAGAAAGCTTAGGTTTGTTTGTTATTTTGCGTCCGTCACCCTATATATGTGCAGAATGGGAGTTTGGCGGTTTACCAGCCTGGTTGTTGAATGAGCGACAGATGCGGATACGGTCATCTGACTCAACGTTTATTGAAAAAGTAGCCAGTTATTATGAAGAACTGTTTCAACAAATCACGCCACTGCAAATCGAGCACGGCGGTCCTGTTATTATGATGCAACTTGAAAATGAGTATGGATCGTATGGTGAGGATAAAGAATATTTGTTGGCGCTTTACGATTTAATGATAAAAAATAAAGTAACGGTTCCGTTATTTACCTCAGATGGTGCATGGGAAGAAGCACAGACAGCTGGAATGCTCTTGGAAAAAGATATCTTAAGTACTGGTAATTTTGGCTCAAAAGCCCAAGAGAATTTCACTGAGCTAAGAGGTCTTCATCAACGTCATGGGAAAAACTGGCCGCTAATGTGTATGGAATTTTGGGATGGTTGGTTCAATCGATGGGGAGAAGAAATCATTAGAAGAGATCCAGAAGAATTAGCGGAAGCTGTTGGAGAAGTTTTAAAATTAGGCAGCATCAACTTATATATGTTTCATGGCGGCACTAATTTTGGATTTATGAATGGTTGTTCTGCAAGAGGACGGAAGGATTTACCTCAGGTAACGTCGTATGATTATGATGCACTTTTAGATGAACAAGGGAATCCAACTGAAAAATTTTTCTCAGTCCAACGAAAAATCCATGAGCTGTTTCCAGATATAAAACAATCAGAACCACTTACGAAAACATCACTAGAGCCTGCTAAAGCTCTGTTAAAAGAAAAAGTTAGTCTGTTTTCCATTGCAGCATCGATCTCACAGCATCAACATAGCAAATATCCTGAAAGTATGGAAAAACTAAAACAGAATTATGGGTATATACTGTATCGAACAAAGGAGCCTAAACGATCGGGAGAAGAATTTTATCGTGTGATCGATGCAAGTGATCGGGTTCATTTCTTCTTGAATCAAACTAAAATCGCTACCCAATATCGAGATGAAATCGGGGAAAAGATTTTTTGCAAACCGAATGAAGAGCAAAATCAGCTTGATATTTTAGTTGAAAACATGGGACGTGTGAATTACGGGCATAAATTATTGGCTGATACACAACGAAAAGGTATTCGTAGTGGCGTCATGTCCGACTTGCACTTTATTTGTGAATGGGATCAATATAGTATTGATTTTTCAACGCTTGATCATATCGATTACAAGCAGCCGTGGATCGAAGGAACGCCAGCATTTTACCGCTATGAATTAGTTGTTGAAACGCCGGCTGATACATTTATTGATTTACACGAATTTGGTAAAGGAGTGGTGATCATCAATGGGTTCAACTTAGGTAGATTTTGGAACATAGGACCGACACTTTCTTTGTATGTTCCTGCATCTGTTTTAGGAAAAGGAGTAAATGAAATCGTTATCTTTGAAACAGAAGGAGAGTGGGGATCTGAACTTAATTTTGATAAGCAGCCAAAATACAAAGAAATACAGGAAGGATAGTGAAGAAGATGAGTATTATTGCAGTAAGAATCGACGGGAGACTGATCCATGGACAGGTAGCTAATCTTTGGACAACAAAACTGGATATTAGCCGCATCATGGTGGTTGATGATGAGGTATCAGAAAATGCGATTGAAAAGAGTGGACTGAAATTAGCAACGCCAGCTGGTGTGAAACTAAGTGTTTTACCAATAGCAAAAGCGGCTACCAATATTTTGGCTGGAAAATATGATTCGCAAAGATTATTGATCATTGCTAGAAAACCAGATCGGTTATTAAAATTAGTGGAATTAGGCGTTCCAATCAAAGAAATAAATGTAGGCAATATGTCGCAAAGTGAGCATTCTAAAGCAATTACTAAGTCGATTAACGTGTTGGAAAATGATATTGAAGACTTTAAAAAATTAGATGCAGCAGGTGTAAAACTAGTTTCTCAGATGGTTCCGAGTGATAAATCAGAAGATTTTATGAGTTTATTGAAATAGCGTTTGAGTTTTATGGGGAGCATTTCTTGAAGGAAGGTAAGAATAGAATGAGGCAGAAAACACCTCATTCAATTTTTCCTGTTTTTCTGTCAGAGTTAAACGAGCCCACTACACATTTTAGATGTTATCTAGTTTCGCGGGCTAGCTCTTCGGAAAAAAGATAAAAATGGAGTGAGACAAAAAGCGTCTCAATCAATTTTTCCTATTTTTCTGTCAGAGCTAAACGAGCCCACTACACTTTTAAATTAGGAGGAATATCAATGGCAATTCAATGGTGGCAAATTTTATTATTAACGCTTTATGCAGGGTATCAAATTTTAGACGAGCTACAAATTTATTCAGCATTTAGCCAACCTGTTTTTGCAGGTTTGGTGGCAGGTTTTATTATGGGGGATGTAACGGCGGGTCTGATTATTGGTGGAAGTATGCAGTTGACGATTTTAGGTGTAGGAACATTTGGTGGCGCTTCCAGAATTGATGCAAATTCAGGGACCGTTTTGGCAACGGCTTTTTCAATCGGGTTAGGTATGAATCCAGAACAAGCGATTGCTGCGATTGCGGTACCAGTAGCTAGTTTGATGATTCAAATGGATATTCTTGGTCGTTTTACGAATACATTTTTTGCTCATAGAATAGACAGCAATATTGAAGCGATGAATTATAAAGGTATTGAACGTAATTTCTTATTAGGGGCTTTACCTTGGGCGCTTTCAAGAGCCTTGCCAGTATTTTTTGCTCTGAGCTTCGGCGGTGGTTTTGTCGATAATGTTGTAGGGTATTTGAACACGGATCTAAAATGGCTAGGTGATGGTTTATCAGTTGCTGGGGCTGTTTTACCTGCTGTCGGTTTTGCAATTTTATTAAGATACTTACCAGTCAAAAAGCATTTATCTTATTTGATTTTAGGATTTGTACTTACAGCTCTTTTAACCACCGTATTTGGCAATATCCAATTATTAGGTGGAGCAGTTGCAGGTGTAGCAAAAGATTTTGCGCCAATGTTTACTAATTTACCGATGCTTGCGATTGCGTTGATCGGTTTTGCGTTAGCGTTAAATGAATACAAAAAATCAATCGCACAGCCTGTTGCGATAAAAGGTCATTCACAAGAAACAAATGAAGGAGAGATCGAAGATGACGAAATCTAACTATAAATTAACAAAAAAAGACTTTAATCAAATCAATAAAAGAAGTTTATTCACTTTCCAATTAGGCTGGAACTACGAAAGAATGCAAGGTTCAGGCTATTTATATACGATTTTACCCCAATTAAGAAAAATGTACGGTGACGATACACCTGAGTTGAAAGAAATGATGCGTACCCATGCACAATTTTTTAATACAAGTAACTTTTTGAATACGATCATTACAGGGATCGATTTAGCCATTGAAGAAAAAGAAGGATACTCTGCAAAAGAGTCTGTTGCGGGTATCAAAGTTGGGTTGATGGGACCATTTGCTGCGATTGGGGATTCGATTTTTGGGGCGTTAGTCCCAACTATCTTTGGAGCGCTAGCAGCAAACATGGCAGTCAATGGTAATCCAATCGGTGCATTTATTTGGATGGCGGCACAAATTGCAATTATGGTATTTCGTTGGAAACAATTGGCGTTTGCTTATAAAGAAGGAATTTCTTTAGTCACAACAATGCAAAGTAGGCTGACAGCGATGACAAATGCAGCAACCTTGATGGGTGTTTTTATGGTCGGGGCTTTGGTCGCAACGATGATCAATGTACATTTTGCTTGGGCTCCTTCGATTGGGGATTTAACGATCAATGTTCAAAACAATGTGGATATGATCATGCCGCGCTTGTTACCAGCTGCGATCGTTGGGGGTGTGTATTGGTTACTCGGCAAGAAAAATATCACATCGACTAGAGCAATCTTTATCGTACTGATCATTTCAGTTGCGTTATCTGCTTTAGGTGTTATTTCAAAATAGGTTGGAGGCGCTAAGTTTGAATAATTTAGTATTAGTCAGTCATGGGAACTTTTGTACAGAATTAAAAGCCAGTGCGGAGATGATCATGGGCGAACAAAAAAATATTTATACCATTCCTTTACTAGCAGAAGAAGGCGAAAAAGAGTTTTTAGCAAAATTTGAAGCAAGCACACAATCATTGGATGATTTTATCGTTTTTTCAGATTTATTAGGTGGAACGCCGTGCAATATATTATCGAAAAAAATAATGAACGGTGCTTCATTTGACTTATATGCAGGGATGAATCTACCGATGGTCATCAGTTTTGTTAATGCAAACTTGTTAGGAAGTCAAAGTGATTTTGTGGCTGAGGCAAAGGAAAATACGGTCAAAGTCAACGAATTATTAGCGGCAGATGCATTTGATGAAGAAGATGAATAGATAGGAGTATGAAATAAAATGGAATTATTTAAAGAAACCCCAGAAGCACTTGAAAAACTTGGTGCTTTGATTACGACACAAGAAATAAAACAACAACCGACATTATGGCAAGAAGCGTTTGATAATTATAAGGATCAACGTCAAAAAATAGAACAATTTATTGCTGCGATTATAGAAGCCGAAAAAGGCAAAAAAATCAGGGTGGTTTTTACAGGAGCAGGCACATCTGCTTATGTAGGTGATTCAATTACACCTTATTTAAATCATAAAGGAAATCAAGCAGATTTTATTTTCGAAAGTGTAGCAACCACGAATATTGTTTCTAATCCCTATGATTACTTACAAAAAGAGGTACCAACGATTTTAGTATCTTTTGCTCGTAGCGGTAACTCACCAGAATCAGTTGCAACCGTGAAATTGGCCAAACAGCTAGTTAAAAATCTATATCAACTCACGATTACATGTGCAAAAGACGGTCAGCTTGCTCAAGAAGCGGCAGGCGATGCAAGTAATTTACTATTACTGATGCCTGAAAAATCCAATGATTTAGGATTTGCGATGACAGGTAGCTTCACTTGTATGTTACTTAGTGCTCTCTTGATTTTTGATACGAGCAGCATGGAAGAAAAAACTTTGTTTGTTCAAAACGCGATCCAAATGGGAGAAGACGTTATCACAAGAGAGCCTGAAATCGAAGCATTATTAGAAGGCTCAGTTGACCGAATAGCCTATCTTGGTTCAGGTAGTTTAGCTGGTTTAACAAGAGAAGCACAATTAAAAGTTCTTGAGCTGACTGCAGGGAAAATCGCAACGATTTTTGATTCATCTGTTGGGTTTAGACATGGTCCAAAATCATTCATTAACGAAAAAACACTTGTTTTTGTCTTTGTCACAAATGACCCGTATACGAGAAAATATGATTTGGATATCGCAGAAGAAATCAAAGCCGATAACATTGCGACAAGGATCGTAACACTTGACGTGGATAGTAATGAGAACTTCTCTGGTCACCGTTTTACCTATTCAAAAGGCACGAAATTACCTGAAGCCTACTTGGTCTTGCCATACGTCTTATTTGCGCAAACGATCGCGATCCATAGCTCGTTAAATGTCGACAATACACCAGATACACCTTCTGCTACAGGGACCGTTAATCGCGTAGTAAAAGGAGTAAAAATCTACGAGTATCAAGACTAAAATAAAAAAATCGAGGAGAAACAAATGCTAAAAATAACAGCGAATAAAAAAGCAGCGATGGATCGTTTATCAACAAAAGACGGAATTATTGAGGCCTTAGCGATCGATCAACGAGGCGCATTGAAAAAAATGATCAAAGCGTTGGGGAAAGAACCTACTGAACAGCACATCATTGATTTTAAAACGATGGTTTCGAAAGAGTTAACCCCATTTGCTTCTGCGATTTTATTAGATCCAGAATATGGTATCGTGGCAGCTGAAGCAAGAAATCAAGAAGCAGGGTTACTACTAGCTTACGAAAAAACCGGTTATAATGCGATAACCCCAGGACGACTACCAGATCTTTTAGAAGATTGGTCTGCACTACGTTTACGTGAAAAAGGGGCAGATGCAGTTAAATTTTTACTATATTATGATGCGGACGAGCCACAAGAAATCAATCATCTAAAACACGTTTTTATCGAGCGACTAGGTAGTGAATGTGTAGGTGATGATATTCCCTTTTATTTGGAATTGGTTTCGTATGATGCAAACATCACGGATGCTACTTCTAGTGAATATGCGAAAATCAAACCTGAAAGAGTCATCAAAATGATGAAAGAATTTTCAAAACCACGCTATAACGTCGACGTGTTAAAAGTAGAAGTCCCTGTAAATATGAACTATGTTGAAGGAATCGGCACTGAAAAATCTGTCTATTCTCGGGCGCAAGCACTATCTTATTTTAAGCAGCAAAGTGAAGCCACACCGTTACCATTTATTTTTCTAAGTGCTGGGGTTACAGCTAAAATGTTCCAAGATACCTTAGAATTCGCCAAGGAAGCGGGCTCTACATTTAATGGCGTGTTATGTGGACGGGCAACTTGGAAAGAGGGTGTGGCCCCTTTCATTGAGAAGGGTGAGCAGGCTGGTTGTCAATGGCTAAGCACAGTAGGAAAAGAACATATTCAACAACTAAATGAAGTAGTAGAACGAACGGCAAGTTCTTGGCATGATAAAGTAGAAGTACTCTATTAAGCAGTGAACGATTTGTAGAAAAAGAAAGTGTCTGATTTTTGAAAACTAGAATGAGGATAAAAAGCTGATGACCTCATTCTAGTTTTTGATAGATAAAGCTCTTTAGGTAAAGTTTCGTTTTTTATAAAATGATAGCGTATTCAAAATGAGAAGGAGAGTGACAACGGAATGAAGAAAAAGTGGACTACGTCGATCAGTATAGTAGCATTAATGGCATGTACTGCTGTATTAGCACCAATGAGTGTTCTGGCTGATGAAAGTGAGAACAGTGATCAGGCGCAATCACAGATCGCGACAGATCCAGCAGTTGTAGCGAATTATTGGCAGACGAATTTTCAAAATGGTGTGTTAGGCAATTGGCAGGATTTAGTTGGTGGAACAAATAGAAGTATCAATAACAAGGCACTAGAGATTTCTCGTAAAGCAGCGGCTGGAAACAATGCGGTATCGATCAATTTAGATTCACCCCAAAAAGCAGACGGAGAAGTAGAAACGTCATTTAAATTTAGCACAGGAGAAGGCCGAACGGGTGTTATTGTCAGAGGGGCTTCAAAAGATAGCTGGGTTTTTGTTGGCTATAATGTAAACGGAAAATGGCTCGTTGAAAGTCCAACATCTTGGAATGATAGTATTTCTGGACCAACATTAGCGGCCGATACGACTTACGTTTTAAAAGTTCGTTACGTTGGAACCAAACTCACGATTTGGCTAAATGGCACCCAATTTTATGATGGAGAACCAGTCTTAGCTAACGGAAGCAAAATTCCGACAGCCACAGGTCGAATCGGTGTCAGAACTTGGTATGATCAAAAAACAGTCAGCTATCAATATTTCAAAAATGGAGACAGCGGTAGTCTTCCTGAATTAGTACCAGAAATTACTGAGTTAACACCCGTTAAAATCTTTACGAAAATCGGTATAGCACCAACACTACCGACCACAGTCAAAGCAATTTACAATACTGGCAATCAAAAAGAAGAGAACGTGATCTGGGACAATATCCCACCAGAATCTTATCAAAAAGTTGGCAGTTTTGATGTATTGGGAACAGTTGCCGGAACAGCATTAAAAGCCAAAGCGACAATCACCGTCACAGAGGATGGTAGCAGTGAAGTAGGGGACAAAATCTCATCTGCTGATATTACAGCAGTTTTAGATCCTACTTTTCCACGAGTGATTCGCTACGAAAATCCGAGTGATAACAAAATCATTTTTAAAGGACAACAAGAAAAAATCAGCCAAGTTCTGATTGATGGAAAACCATATGAAGCAACAGCTGTCAAAGAGTCTACAACTAAAAATAAGGCAGTTTATCAAGTAACGGTTCCAGCATTAGGATTGAGTTTTAAAGTTAGTTTCACTGTTTCTGATGGGCAAGAAGTTTCTATGAAAATGACAGATATCAAAGAAGGTGCAACAAAAATTCATACGCTGGCCATTGCGAATCAAGGCTTACTTTCCGTGAACAGTACCGATGCTGGCGCGGCATTTTCAGGTGTAGTCATGAACACTGGAACGAATGCTAATAATGGCAATAAAAATGGCGATACCTTCCAGAACTTAATGACATCAAATGAAGTTAGCACCAAACAATATATGTACGGATTTTTAAATACGGATACCTATGCTGCAAGTTTTTGGACCAATGCTTATGGGGATGGCACTGTAGACAACAGCGATAACAACCGAATTTATAAACAAACGAAAGAAACGAAGGCAGGCTATGTGACGTCTTTATGGAGTGGTTCTTGGACCTATCGACCATTTGATGCGCCAGATGCTTATTTGACGGGAGACATACCAGAAGTAAAAATCAAATTTGCAAAAGATTTAAATGGTGACGGTAAAGTCGACTGGCAAGATGCAGCAATCAACTATCGGGCAATCATGAATAATCCAATTGGCGCGGAAAAAGTTCCTGAATTAGTCAATCAACGGATTCCTTTCAACTTTGCTAGTCAGGCGACAAATCCATTTTCAGTAACGCTGGATGAATCAAAACGAGTGTATAATCTGACCGATGGTTTAGGACAAATGAACTTGTTGAAAGGCTATCAAAATGAAGGCCACGATTCAGCCCATCCAGATTATGGTGATGTTGGGAAACGTCAAGGTGGTCAAAACGATCTAAATAAATTGATCGATGAAGGACACAAACTGAACGCTATCTTTGGTGTACATGTCAACGATACAGAGTCATATCCCGAAGCAAAATCATTCAATGAAGACTTGATCGATCCAACAAAACGAGGCTGGGATTGGCTAGATCCATCATATTTCATCAAACAACGATCAGATACGATCAGTGGAAACCGTTTGAACCGCTTTAAAGAGTTGAAGCAAAATGTGCCGAATTTAGATTACATCTATGTAGATGTCTGGGGCAATCAAGGTGAAGCTGGTTGGTTAAGTCGCCAATTGAGTAAAGAAATCAATGGACTAGGCTGGATCACGGCTAATGAATTCCCGAATGCACTAGAATATGATTCAATCTGGAATCATTGGTCTGCTGAAAAAGCCTACGGTGGAACAGCAACGAAAGGATTTAATAGCAATATTGTGCGCTTTATCCGTAATCATCAAAAAGACACATGGATCATTTCAGATAATCCGTTATTAGGCGGAGCAGAATTTGAGGCATATGAAGGCTGGGTTGGAAAAACAAATTTCAATACGTATAAAGATAAAACTTTTGCAATCAATATTCCCACAAAATTTTTACAGCATTACCAAATCACAAATTGGGAGACAACGACCGCAGCCGATGGTCAAATCTATGGCACGATCAAATTGGCAAACGCTGGTGACAAGGTAGTTGTGACGCAAAAAGACGCGAATGATCAAAAACGCATAACATTAAATAATGTTGACGTATTAAAAGGGAATACCTATTTACTACCATGGATCAACAAGGATCAACTGAAGTTATACCACTGGAATGAAACAGGCGGTTCTACAACGTGGACGATTCCAGATAAGTTACAAGGAAAAAACAATTTACACGTATATGAATTAACAGATCAAGGCAGAAAAGATAAGGGCGCCGCATCTATTACAGGAAACCAAGTAACGATTCAAGCAGAAGCAAAAACACCGTATGTGATTGCGGAACCTGAGACGACTGAACCAGTAAAATTTGGTACAGGAACACCAGTGAAAGACCCTGGATTCAATGAACAAGATACGTTGGCTAAAAACTGGCAAGTCATTCAAGGCGATGCCGCAGTTATTAAAGATCCAAACGGTGACTATGTTTTGAATGCTGGAAAAGAGGCTATGACGATCAAGCAAGAATTAACAGTAGCAAAAGCTGGGAAATACAGCGCCTATGTCAATACTGAAACACACAATCGAAAAGCCAGCATAACGATAGAAATCGACGGGAAAAAATATACAAAAGAATACACCAATTCTGTCGTTCAAAACTATATTCAAGCAGATATCAATCATACCAGCAGCAAATATCCTCAATATATGCAAAATGCTAGAGTCGATTTTGTTGTTCCAGAGAATGCGAAAAAAGTCACACTTACTTTAGCTGCAGAAGCAGGGACCAATAAAACAAAATTTGATGATATTCGAATTGTTGAGCGACAAACAGATGTAATGAATACAACAAGTGAAACCATTATCAAACAAGACTTTGAAGATACTCAAGCAATCGGCCTATTCCCGTTTGTCAAAGGACAAGCTGGCGGTGTTGAAGATCCAAGGATACACTTATCAGAGAAGAACGAACCATATACGCAATATGGTTGGAATAGCAATAAAGTATCCGATGTGTTATCAGGCAATTGGTCTTTAAAAGCGCACAAACAAGGCGCAGGCTTAATGCTTCAAACAACGCCGCAAAATATAAAATTTGAAGCAGGGAAAAAATACACAATCAGCTTTGATTACCAAACAGATGGAAAAGATATCTTTTCTGCAGGATCTGTGACGGGTGAATATAAAACACTCCAAGATCTGAAAAAAGTTGGCGAAATTTTACCAACATCAGCAGATGGGAAAACCAAAAAATATCAAGCAGAAATTGTTGGTGACACTTCAGGGAATACTACGTTTGGTATTTACACAACGGGTGGTGCGTATGACCTTGTGATTGATAATTTTACTGTAACAGTCAAATGATCTAAGCAAATTTTGATAGACAAAGAGTTTAGTTAATGAACGGTGAAACGTATCATTGCTAAGCTCTTTTATTACGATCTATTACCGGAATAAATGGCAGTTTAATGCTCAATTTGAACCCGAAACACTCCTGCCTCTTTACTGAATGTGGTAAACTAGGTTTGAACTAATCAAAGATAGGAGGGGTAGAAAAATGGATTTTATTTTTAATAATTTATTTTATATTGCTTATATTTCAATGGTTGTTCTTTATGGATCCTTAAGTCCTAGCCAGCTGACAACAAGTGCCAAGAAAACGTTTCGCCTATTTGGTTTATCAATATTACTTGTAATTTCTCTGGATATGACCAGTTTTATTCTAGGCTTTAAATACCATTTTCTGAGAGACTTTTTATTATATGCCCAAGTGATTTGTATGTTTGTTATTTTATTTCAATTGAAAAAATCTTCTTTAAACAAAATCAATATTTACAGTTATCTGTTTACGCTAATTTGCTTAAGTGGTTATACCATATATTCTGTTATTCAATTGTGGGGATTTTTAAATACTGTGATCCTTTAAGGCTGGGCTTTTGTCTTTCTAAATACCAGCGAGTATACTCGAAAGTAAGAGAGGTTTTCCCTCAAAAAAGAGTAAAGGAGCTATTATCATGATCAAAATCAGTCAAGCAAAAATGGATGCCCTAAATCGATTATCTAATGAAAAAGGGTTGATCGAAGCGTTGGCAATCGATCAGCGAGGTTCTCTAAAGAAAATGATTGCAGATGCCAGTACGATGGCTACAGGAGAAGAAATTGTCGACTTTAAAAAAGTAGCCTCTAAAGAGTTAACTCCCTATGGGTCAGCGATTTTACTTGATCCAGAATACGGTTTACCAGCAACCAAGGTACGGGATAAGAATTGCGGATTATTATTAGCTTATGAAAAAACTGGGTACGATGCTTCAACACCTGGTAGAATGCCGGATTTATTAGAAGAATGGTCAGTATCACGTTTGAAAGAAGCCGGAGCCGATGCAATCAAGTTCCTACTATATTATGATCCAGATGAACCTGTGGCAATCAATAAGTTAAAGCATGTTTTTGTCGAACGTTTAGGCAGTGAATGTTTAGGTGAGGATATTCCGCTCTTTGTTGAGATCGTGACGTATGATTCTGAGATCACGGATGCGAGCTCTGCGGCGTTTGCCAGAGTTAAACCGCACAAAGTCTTGGAATCAATGATCGAATTTTCTAAGCCGCACTACCATATCGATGTCTTAAAAATGGAAGTACCCGTCAATATGAATTATGTGGAAGGTTTTGCTGAAAATGAAATCGTTTATAGTAAAAAAGAAGCTTTAGGCTATTTTAAAAAGCAAAGCGAATTGACTGAACTACCCTTTATCTTTCTAAGTGCGGGTGTTTCAACAAAATTATTCCAAGAAACGTTGGAATTTGCAAAAGAAGCTGGTTCTAATTTTAGCGGTGTCTTATGTGGACGTGCAACTTGGCGTGAAGGAGTCAAACCATTTTCATCAAAAGGTGAAGCCGCTGGTCGTGATTGGTTTGCCACACAAGGGAAAGAGAATATTGAAACATTGAACGAAATCGTTGATCGTTGTGGAACATCTTGGCGCTCAAAGGTTGAAGTTGGATAAAAAATACCTGAGGTAAATCGATTCCTGATTTATTTCAGGTTTTTTAGTAAAGTAAGGATTAAAAAAGAAAGAGAAAATAAATTTTTTTTCTATGTATTGCGGATAAACTTTCATTAAACTATAATCTAGTAAGTGGCTTATCGTCAAAATAGATAAGCAATGAGTTAGAGAGGATCCTGAATGATGAAAATAGGTATTCCAAAAGAAATAAAAAATGGCGAAAATCGTGTAGCTTTACCGGCTTCTGGGGTTTTAGATCTTATTAAGCACGGTCACGAAGTCTTTATTGAAACCAATGCTGGATTAGGTGCTTCGATTCATGATGAAGAATATGTTGCTGTTGGCGCAACAATTGTAGCATCAGCTAAAGAAGCGTGGGCACAAGAATTAGTTTTAAAAGTAAAAGAACCATTAAAAGAAGAGTATCAATACTTAAGAGAAGATTTGACACTATTCACATATCTTCATTTAGCAGCCAATAAACCGTTAACTGAAGAATTAATGAAGAAAAAAACGAAAACAATTGCTTACGAAAGCGTTCAATTAGCTAATGGGGAATTACCATTGTTAGCACCAATGAGTGAAATTGCTGGACGTTTGGCAGCTCAGATCGGCGCTCAATTTTTAGAAAAAGTTCCAGAGGGAAAAGGGATTCTATTAGGCGGCGTTCCAGGGGTTAAAAAAGGCAAAGTAACGATCATCGGCGGTGGGATTTCTGGCTGTAATGCGGCGAAGATTGCGCTAGGGCTTGGTGCAGATGTTACGATTTTAGATGTCTATATCAAAAAACTCCAAGAGATCGATAATCAGTTTAATGGAGCAATCAAAACGCTTGTCTCTAATCATTTCAATATTCAAGAAGCAGTGAAGGATGCGGATCTAGTCATCGGAGCAGTCTTGATTCCAGGACGCAAAGCACCAGTATTAGTCACAAAAGAAATGGTCGTGTCTATGCCGGAACATTCCGTGATCATTGATATTGCTATCGATCAAGGCGGGATTTTTGAAACAATCGATGAAGTGACGACACACGAACATCCAACTTACGTTAAACATGGTGTGATCCATTACGCGGTTGCTAATATGCCAGGAGCTGTTCCGCAAACGGCCACATTTGCCTTAGCTAATGCGACTTTACAATATGTATTAGAATTAGCGAATAAAGGATTTGAACGTGCTGTAGAACAAAATCCGGCGTTACTTTCAGGCGTTAATACATTAAATGGTGCAATGACCAATCATGCTGTTGCGACTGATTTAAATTTGCCATATTCTTCAGTACCATCTGTTTTATAACTAGTTGAATTTATTAGGAGGACACGCATCCCAATGACAAAAAAAGAATCGTTACATTTAATTGAACGTCTATCGAACGCATCTGGTGTTTCTGGATTTGAAGACGATGTAGTAGCAATCGCTAAAGAATTCTCGGCACCTTTTGCTGAGGTGAGTGAAGATCATATTCGAAATGTTTACATGAAAGTTGGGGAACACAAAGCGGATAAACCAACAATCGTGTTTGATGCTCATAGTGATGAAGTGGGCTTTATCGTTCAAGCCATCAAACCAAATGGTACATTGCGCTTTCTGCCTTTAGGCGGTTGGGTGCCAAATACAGTACCAGCACATCGCGTACGAATCAAAACAGCCAACGGTAATGAAATTCCCGGCATTATTGCTAGCAAACCACCTCACTTTATGACGGACGCTGAACGCAAAGAAGTCCAAACAATCGATGATATGGTGATTGATGTAGGCTGTACCAGCGCCGAAGAAGTTGTAGAGAAACTAAACATTGCAATCGGTGATCCAGTGATTCCAGATGTGACCTTTGAATACCTTGAAGCGACTGACGTGATGCTAGGCAAAGCGTTTGATTGTCGTATTGGTTGTGCTTGTTTACTTGAAACACTGAAAAAATTGTCTGAAAAGGAATCGGAATTCAATCTGATCGGTACGATGACAGCACAGGAAGAAGTCGGTGAACGTGGTGCAACAGTAGCGATGAATAATATCAAACCAGATTTAGCTATCGTGTTTGAAGGCTGTCCAGCAGATGATACATTTTCAGAAGAATGCATGATTCAATCTGGCTTAAAACGTGGTCCGATGCTTAGAAACTTTGATGTTTCGATGATTACTAATCCGCGTTTCCAGCGGTTTGCCAAAGAAACAGCTGAAAAATATGGTTTACCAATGCAAAGTTCAGTTAGAAAAGGCGGCGGTACTAACGGCGCTATCATCAATTTGACGAACAAAGGTGTACCGGCCATTGTAATTGGCGTGCCAGTCCGTTATGCACATACCCATTATGGCTATGTTGCATACGAAGATTACCAAGCAGCACATCAACTAGCCGTCGCTATCGTAAATGACTTAACGAAAGCCAAAATCGACAGCTTTTAATGATAGAAAAGAAAATAGGGGGAATTGAAAAATGAACATGAAAAAATGGGCATTAACGACAGTAGCCGCAGGATTACTAGTAGTATCACTTGCTGCATGCGGGTCGGGAAGTAAGAAAGACGAATCAACTGGGGATAAAAAACAAGTATTGACCGTTATTGAAAGTGCTGAACTGCCAACAATGGATATATCTCAAGCGACAGATGTTGTTAGTTTTTCAGCAATCAGTCAAGTAATGGAAGGCTTATATGAATTTGCCGATGATAGCACTTCAGCACCAGCGATTGCAAAAGAAGTCGTTACACCTACAAATGATGGAAAAACATACACAATCAACTTACGTGAGGATGCCAAATGGAGCAATGGCGATCCAGTCACAGCAAATGATTTTGTCTATTCATGGAAACGTACGGTTGACCCCAAAACAGGTTCAGAATATGCGTATTTATTTGATGGCTTTGAAAACTACAAAGCAATTTCTAAAGGTGAAAAACCAGCAGCTGATTTAGGCGTTAAGGCAGTTGATGATCACACATTGGAAATCAACTTAGAATACCCAATTCCATACTTATCTTCTCTTTTAGCAAAACCAACATTCTATCCATTGAATGAAAAATTTGTTGAAGAAAAAGGGAAAGAATATGGAACAAACAGCGATAACATGATCTACAACGGCGCTTTTACTCTTTCTGACTGGGATGGTACAAGCATTACCTGGAAATATCTGAAAAATGATCAATTCAGAGCAGCAGACAAAGTGAAATTAGATGAAGTCGATGTTCAAGTAAGTAAAGAAATCGGCACAAATGTGAACTTGTTTAAAGCAGGCGATACGGATATTGCACCAATTAAAGGTGAATATGTTGATCAAGAACTAGATAATCCAGAATTAGTAAAACGTATTTATCCATCCACTTCATACTTGCAATACAATACTGAAAACAAAGTATTTGCGAATAAAAATGCTAGAAATGCGATTACAAAACTGATCAACTCAGATCAAATCGCTAAGAATATTCTAAAAGATGGTTCAATGGCAATTGAAGCGTTTGTACCAAAAGGAATCGCTAACCAAGAAACTGGGAAAGATTTCGCTGAAGAAGCAGGCCAATTAATGAAGACCGATGTTGAAGGCGGTAAAAAATTATGGGAAGATGCCAAGAAGGAATTAGGTGTTGACTCAGCCGAAGTAACATTGTTAACGTCAGATATCGATACAGCTAAAAAAATGGCGGAATACATTCAAGGATTATTAACAGAAAACCTAAAAGGATTAAAAGTAACAATCTCAAGCGTACCATTTAAAAACCGTTTAGACCAAATGAGCAAAGGTGATTTTGATGTTGTTTTAGCTGGTTGGGCAGCAACATATGCTGATCCATATGACTTCCTACAATTGTTTAGAACAGGTGGAGAACAAAACTATGGTAAATTCAGCAATGAAGAATACGATAAATTACTAACAGAATCAGCAACAACCTATGCCACTGAAAATGAAAAACGTTGGAATACCTTGTTGGATGCTCAAAAAGTATTGATGGACAACTCACCAGTGACACCACTTTACCAGGCATCAGAAGCCTTCTTGGTAAATGATCGTGTCGAAGGGTTGGTTTATCGTGCAATTGGTGCTCCTTATTATAAGAATGTATCTTTAAAATAAAGAATTGATAAAATGTTGAAAAGTCAGTGTAAGGCTGCTTTTCAACATTTTTTTCTGTTCACATTAGTGGATATACAAATTAAATGCAACACCTGAAAAAATGTAAATAAAATTCCTGTTATAATGATATTGCTTAAACTTACTCAGTTAGAAGGAGATAATTTGCAAATTAGTTATTGAAAACCAAAGGAGAACAAGATGAAAATAGAACGTATGTTAACCATTATTGTGATGCTGCTTAATAGAAACCGTGTAACAGCAAATGAATTGGCTGAGAAATTTGAAGTGTCGGTCCGAACTATTTACCGAGATATCGAAACAATCAATTTAGCGGGCATTCCCATCATTTCCCATTCTGGAAATAATGGTGGATTCAGTATCTATGAGAGTTACAAATTAAATCATCAAGTACTGACTCTTCATAACCTGTCCTCCCTTCTCTCTGTTCTCAAGGATATCAATTCAACAGTTGACGACATTGAGTTAGAATCATCTATAGAAAAATTGCAAAATATCATTCCTAAAAATAAGGAAGAGTATCTAAAGTTGCATATGGAAGAAATCATTATTGATTTACATCCTTATGGAGACGCTCCAGATCAAAAAACGTTAGTTAAGACGATAAGGAAAGCTATTACACAGACTAATATACTGACTATTGACTACAGAAATTATGATAATATTGTCAGCAAAAGACAAGTTGAGCCTATATCGCTTGTGTTTAAAAATTATACTTGGTATTTATTTGCTTATTGTCTGTTAAAAGAAGAATTCAGAATATTTATAGTTTCCCGAATAAGTGATTTTCATATTGAAAATCGCTCATTCGAACGTCGAGAAAAATCCTATCACGAGAGTATGGCATTATTAAATGAGCAAGCAAAAATGACAACTGTTGTCTTGAAAGTTTCTCCTAAAATGAAGTCTCGTGTGGAGGATGTTTTTAATAAAGAAGATATTGCAGTATTAGAGACAGGTGAACTTCTTGTTACTGCTACATTCCCCGAAAAGGAATGGTTATTCTCTCTCATATTTAGTTTTGGAGAGCATATAGAGATATTAGCGCCAAAAGAACTGCGCCAAAAAATGGCTACAAAACTCAGATTGATGACCGAAAAATATCATTAAGTTCGTTTTTCAAAGCTGACAGACTGTTGTCAAACCTCCATGATAATATTGTTCTTGTAAGACACTTTTATTTTAATTATTTAGCTTCGCAGGTTAGGACTTCGGAAAACAGATGAAATCCGGCTGTGACAAAAAACGTTCCCCTTAGATTTCCATGTTTTTCTGTCAGAACTGAACAAACCTGCTCAGCTTCTAAAAATTAGGAGGATATTAAATGACAAACAATGATGGATTTCCAACAGCAACACTTATCTCAGTTAACGGTGTGGAGCTAGAAGTTTTTGAAGCGGGACAAAAAAATGTGGGGCAACCTATCGTTCTCTGCCACGGATGGCCAGAGCATGCTTTTTCTTGGAGACATCAAGTGACTCCACTTGTAGAAGCAGGTTATCACGTTATTATTCCAAATCAACGTGGCTATGGAAAATCTTCTTGTCCCAAGGAAGTTACAAAATATGACATTGAACATTTAACCGGTGATCTTGTAGCATTATTGGATCACTACCAATACAAAGATGCTATTTTTATGGGGCATGATTGGGGTGCAAGTGTTGTTTGGAGTATGGCTTTGCTACATCCAAAATGTGTTCGTAAAATGATTAACTTATGCTTGCCTTACCAAGTTCGTGGAGAGAAACCTTGGCTTGATTTTATGGAAGAATTTTTTGGAGATAATTACTATTTTGTTCATTTTAACAAACAACCAGGTATTGCAGATGCTATATTGGACGAAAATGCCTCACGATTTCTTCATAACTTATATCGAAAAAATGTGCCAGCACAAGGGCTTAGTGAAGGAATGGAAATGATTAATTTAGCTAAAGCAATCAAGCCATTAGGTGAACCTGTTATGAGCAATGAGGATCTTTCTGTTTATATCACAGCTTTCAATAAGACAGGATTCACTCCAAGCATCAATTGGTACAGAAATTTAAATCGTAATTGGCATCTATTAGCGGATGTATCTCCTATTCTTCATCAGCCAACCTTGATGGTTTATGGCGAGAAAGATATTATTCCGCCGCTTCCAAACATCAAAGACTTTGTACCTAATATAGACATTAAGAGTTTAAACGCTGGTCATTGGATTCAAGAAGAAAGACCAGTTGAATTCAATCAAATCCTTTTAGAATGGTTGAAAAAATGAGTGAAGTTCTATTTTTTAGTAATCAAACAGAATTTATTGATTGGTTGGCTAGTCATCACCAAACCGTGAGTGAAATTTGGGTCGTTTTTTTAAAGAAAAAAACCAGAAAAGCAAGTCTCACTTGGCCAGAATCAGTAGATTGTGCACTGGCTTTTGGTTGGATTGATGGAATACGAAAAACAATTGATGAAGATCGCTATAAAATTCGTTTTACCCCACGTAAGCCTAATAGCCTTTGGAGTAAAGTTAATGTGCAAAAGGTGCATAAACTAATAGAACTCAAGCAAATGAGGCCTGAGGGATTGGCTGTTTTCAATCAAAGAAATGATCAAACCGGTTATTCGTCAGTTCAAAGGAATGTTACTCTAATAAAAGAATATGAGGATGAAATTAGAAAAAATCCGAGTTCTTGGGAATTTTTCAATCAACTTCCGCCTTCTTATAGAAGAGATTCTATTTGGTGGGTAATGAGTGCAAAAAAAGAAGAAACCAGATTAAGAAGGTTGAATCGATTAATTATTTCATGGGAAGAAGGAGAAAAGTTAAGACACTAGATTTTTCATTTGGCTTCATTGTCGCAAAGTGAGGACACCTTTCGCTACACGAGTGGTCGTTAAATGAAATAGATGCTGAACAAAGCCTTAAGAGATATGAACCCTAAATTTTAACGGGTGGTATGTTTTTTAGTTTCCTTTGAGGTATAACTATGTTGTACTTAATTTGACAATTCTAGTTGACAAAAAGAACGCATGTTTGTATATTGGTTATAGAAATAAAAAAGGACAGGTGAATAAATATGATAGATCATCTTTCAATAAATGTAAGCGATATCGACAAAAGTAAACAATTTTACAAAGAGGTCTTAGCACCATTAGGAAATGAAATGAAGTTTGATTTTGGTAAGAGCGTTAGCTTTGGTGAGAAAGAGATTATCAGCGGAGATCCTGCGGGTAGTTTTTGGATAACAGAAGGTGAGCCAAAACTCATTCATTTTGCGTTTAGTGCTGCCTCCAAAGAAGAGGTTGAAGCATTTTATAATGCTGGACTAAAAGCTGGTGGAACCGATAATGGTAAACCTGGAATCAGGCCAGATTATGGTGCTCACTACTATGCGGCATTTATTCTTGATCCAGATGGCTATAATATTGAAGCAGTCTATCGTGGTGCGTAGTTAAAATAAATCACAACAAATTGATGCATTCTCTGAAAGAAAGCTTTATACTAAGAAATAATGATATATTTTCTGGAGGAGAAAGATGAATAATAACGATATACTGATCCGTTTACGTTACGCATTAGACATTAAAGATACAGATATGATCAAGATTTTTAAATTGGGTGATTTAGAGGTCACAAGGGAAGAGCTGCGAGTTTTACTAACAAAGCAAAATGAAGAAGATGAACTTCCACGTGATGCCGTTTGTGATAATCGTACCTTAGAGGCCTTCTTGAACGGTTTGATCACGTATAAAAGAGGCAAAGCACCTGTGAAAAATGGTGTAGCACCTAAGCCAACATTCTTGATCTCGAATCAAAGCACTGTCAATAATGTTTTACTTAAGAAAGTAAAGATTGCGTTAACTCTGACAAGTGACGATATGCTCGATGTTTTGAGACTGGCCGGCGTTTATGCTTCAGAGAGTGAGCTAAGTGCAATCTTAAGAAAAGAAGGACACCGAAATTACATGGAATGTGGCGACCGCTATGCAAGAAATTTCCTGAAGGGTTTAGCGATCAAGTATCGGGAACAATGAATCAAGTAATGAAGTAAAAATACAATTTACTATCAGGATGAAACTAGGCTAAATGAGACTAGTTTTGTCCTTTTTCTGACTAAGGGAGGAAGCAACTTGAAGAAAATCGAACGAATACTGGCAATCATCGTTCTACTTTTAGAAAATGAGATTGTTTCAACTGCTCAATTGGCTCAACGTTTTGAAGTGACCAAAAGAACCATTTTTAGAGATATCGAAACGATTGAATTAGCTGGTTTTCCGATTATTTCTCATCCAGGTCGGAAGGGTGGTTTCTCACTAGTGGATTCTTTCAAATTGCGAACATATACTTATAGTGGAGAAGAAAAGCAAGATATCCTTAATGCGTTAAATATCAAAGAAGGTTTATTCGGAATTTCGGATCAGCAAAACACAATCAAAGAGAAAATTACATTGATACAACAGAAAAACAATCAAAAAGGCCAGCTGAAAAAACAATTTTCATTTGAGTCACCGACCATGCATCGGCTAGAAATTGAAGTTGAAACGAAAAGAAAAATCAATTATATCAATCTTTCTCTGAAACAAAATCGAAAAGTAATAATTGATTATGTAGACAATAAAGGTGATCATACGCAAAGAACGATCCATCCATATGAATTAATGTTGATGAACGGCAGCTGGTATATCTATTCTTATTGTGAGGAACGAGATGCCTTTAGATATTTTAAAGTCACGCGCATTCGTCAGCTTATGATTCAGGAGAGGACATTCGAACCTGTTGAATACTCTAATACAAGACTCATTGAACCTGATGAAGACGTGATCCAATTACGTTTTAAAAAAGAAGACTTAGGAAAACTATATGATTATTACACGGAAGATGAAATTGAAGTAGAAGAGAATCATGTAGATGTAAGAGTTTATGCAAATCAGCAAAAAACGATCATTCCCTTTTTGTTGATGTTTGGTAACGGTGTAAAAGTTATAGCACCAGAAAAATTGAAAGAGCGACATAAACAAGAAATAATCAAATTAAACGAAACATATTAAAGAAGAGGGATTTCACGTAGCTATTTTCTTGCTTCAAATGTTGGCTGTCTTCTGTATGCTAAAATCGAGGTACTGAGCTGAAATTAAGTAAGGAAGCGATAAGAAATGCTAGGAGTAAATGTAAGGAATAAAAAGTAGGCTCTACAGTTTTTAGGAATCAATTTCTAATAACTGTAGAGCCTTTTTCTAATGCTTTTGTATATATTTTTTATATTTAAATGTTTTATTATCATTATTGTATAAAGAAATTTGTAGAAAGTAACAATAAAATTCATGTGAATTATTGCATAATTATTTTTGTTAGAATAGTTTTCTTTAGGGAATAGTACGAAAGGTTGTTGAAAGGCTATATATAAAGCTGATTTTTGATAATTATAGACTGAAAAAACATATCTTGTTTTTCGATAAAACAAGATATGTTTGTGAATGTTTTTAAATTATTTTGATATCTAAATCTATTCTATTGGTTTGCTAATGATAAATCAATAGTGAAATCAAGAAAAAAGCAATATATTTTTTTCAATTTTTAATAGAAAAACAGAAAAAAATGAGAATTTCGAAGAAATACTTTACTTGTTTGAAATAAATTTAATGAAGAGTGGATTCTCGGTTATTTTTTATCGCCGTCAGATTCGCCGTCAATAATATAGGAAGGAATTGATTTTTTTGGCTAAAGGTGAAAATATTTATAAACGCAAAGATGGACGCTGGGAAGGTCGATACCCAAAAGCAAGAAAAATAGATGGAAGCATTCATTACGGGTACATTTATGCTCGTTCATATCGTGCAGTGAAAGAGCAGTTACTTGATAAAAAAGTGCAGAAAACACTTGTTTACACTGGATCTGTCAAAGAATTTCACGGAACGTTTGGGGAGTGGGCTAATCTTTGGCTAACAGAGATTATGGCTCCGAATTTGAAAGAAAGCACGTATGCCAGTTATAGTCATAAGCTTCAATTATATGTTTTACCAAGTTTAGAGAAGCGTCCTCTAAAAAAAATCACAGCTTCTGATATGGATAAGCTATTTAAAGGTTTAGCACAAACATTATCTGCTAGTTCGGTTCATATTGTTTTTCGTATCACAAAAAATTGTTTTGAAGCTGCCAAAGAGCGAGGTTATATCTATTTAAATCCCTGTGAACGTACAGCTTTGCCCAAAATAAATAAACAAAAAGTTCAAGCATTGACACGCACGCAGCAAAAAGCAGTAGAAGCTGAAAGTCTGAAAAGTATCAAAGGATTGCCTATTCTATTAGCGTTAGAGACAGGTATGCGTATTGGAGAAATCTGTGCATTAAAATGGGAAGATATTGATTTTGAGTCGTCTGTGTTAACAGTCCAACGAACAAAACAACGAATCGCTTTACCAAGCTCTTCAGGTCAACGAACAAAAATTATTGAAACGCCACCGAAGACTGTCAACGCGAACCGGATTATTCCGCTTACCCAAAAAATTAAAACCGCTCTACTACATTGGAAAAAACAAGCTATCTCTACTTATGTTGTAACGAGTGAAGGACATTCGATTGAACCTCGTACAATCAGCTATCGATTTGAACGTGTCAAGAAAAAATTGGGATTGATCAATGTGTCTTTTCATGCCCTGCGCCATACATTTGCAACTCGTTGTGTGGAATTAGGCGTTAACATTGCTGCAATCAGTTCTTTATTAGGACATTCATCTATTAAATTGACGTTAGATACGTATACGAATTCGTTCTTAGACGAACAAAGAGTAGCGATTGATAAATTAGCATTTATCTAATGACTTTCAAAAAAATGCTAAGAGAATCGCTTTCTTTTTCTCGTCGTTTTTATAACGTACGTTATTATTCAGCTTTATATTATCTGTGTTTTTAAATATAAGCCCTTTAAAAGCAAAAAGAGCTTTTTTTATTTTTTATCCGCCGTCAAATCCGCCGTCAAATCCGCCGTCAAATTCGCCGTCAACAGAAATTTTAAAACCTTACAAATAAAGAAAAATTCTCTCTTTTTCTTGTTTTATCGAAAAACAAGATGTATTTTAGCGGACTACACCCAGTTTTAAACAGTATAAAAACTATTCTAAAATACTGCAAATATATTGACTAAATTAGAAAAAATTAATGAAACATAGAAGATGGAGGAGAGAAAGGATATGTACAATATTGGGGTTATTTCTTCAAATAGAGAATTGGCTGATAACACATACATAGAGGCGATAAAAGAAACAAAATGTATTGTCCATCATCTGAAGGAGCAACAGAAATGGAACATCACTGAAGATGGATTGGATGCACTGATCATTGAAGACGAAGAAAATCAGATGAGTATAATTTGTGAATCTATAATAAAAATCCGCGAACAAAGCTCTGCGTTATTGTGGGTGTTGTCTAAAAATACAGATAAATCTACAAGAATTGTCTATATGAAATTAGGAGCGGATGGAATTATCAATGCATCGATTGATTCAGATGAACTTTCGTTGTTTATACAAGGAAATTTGAAGCGTTATTCTGAAAAAAAACAAAATACACTCAAATCTCACGAACATCCAGCACTTCAAGAACCTGTTTTAACTAAGAATAAGATTAAACTTATCCCATCTAATTTCAGTGTCTTGCTAAATGGTAATCGTGAAGTGAGCTTAACTAAGCTTGAATTTAGAACGATCGAATTGTTAAGTCAACATGCAGGAGAGGCTTTAGCATATGAAGAAATTTATAAGAATGTCTGGAGTGGTGAAGACGAAGACAAGCAATATCGAGTGGCAAATATTATTTATCATTTACGCAGAAAACTTGATGGAGGTAACACTACGAGAGAGTACATCAAAACAGTTCGTTCGAAAGGTTATATGCTGAATAATTAATAAGAATGTGTTACACGAAAATACTGATAACTGTTTTCATTTTTTCTCTGTAATCGTTTATTCAATTAATGAATAGCGTAGAGCAGAGAAACTTGAAATAGATGTGTCTAAACATACGGCACACTCATTTTTGAGGAAAGGAGGAAAAATATTGAAAGTTTTGAAAAAAAGTTCTTTCGTTGCTATTTTAATAAGTCTATTTGGTGTAATGAGCTTTTTAGTTTTAAATAATCAAACGAAAATAAAAGCTTCTGACAAAGATGGCAGTTCATACGTTTTAGAAAAGAAGTCAGAAACTAAAAATCAAGTTGAGTTTGATTTAAAAGTGAAAGATCCCCAAAAGAGCACAATCACATTATCTTTAGATAACTCTGACCAACGTATTTTATATGCTGAAAACATTCTGGATTATCTTCCAGAAGAGGTCGCAAAAAAATTGGAGATCATAGATGATGATACGGAAAATCAGGTCACAATTACTTTTAAAGAAACACTTGGTAACTATACATTGCCAATAATGTTTAAAGCATCGGAATATAATAAAACGATATCCAATACGCTTAAAGTAATAAGTGAAGAAAAAGTAGTTTCTAAAGCTAGTTTTGATTTGGACTATCAAAAAGAAGTGATTGAAACACCAGTTGTGGTCAAAGATGACGTGAAAGAGCAGGCGAGAGGGTTTAGAAGTGCAGTATCTGTTAATAATTGGGATACATTTAAAGCGGCTTTAGCGAATACTGCAGTTGATGTGATCAATGTTGATGCTGATATTACAAGAACAGCTACAAATGCAGCTTCTGCTCCTGGAACATTGTCCAGAGATTTAACGATCAATGGGAACAATCATAAAATCGATTTTGGTGCCAATAATGGTAACGTAACTTTAGGTGCCACTTCCGTAAATAAATTAGTGGTAAATGATGCAACGATAACTAAACAAGGAGCAACTTCGATTTTTTATTCGTCCTCAGCTTCCGCTGTTTGGGATGTGACATTCAATAATGTGAGTACACCAGAAAATAATGTTCCAGGTGTAATCGAGGCTACGAATAGTACGTTAAGATTAGCCGGTGAAAATAATTTTTACGCTACAAATAATACGGTCACGATTTTACATGTTTATTCAAGTGATGGTGCTAAAAGTAATATTACGACGAACCAATCAAGCAACACTCTAACGGTTTGGGCAGTTGGTATAAATGATGGAAATCGTGGTGGCGGAACGATTAATTTAGATAATGCCACCTTAGTAGCACATTCCACTGGTTCTTCTGCTATTCGCTTACGTTATGGGGGCAATAAATTTAATGTGGCCAATCACTCAAAATTAACAGCGATTACTGATACAACAGGTGGCGATGCAGCGACTGTACGTTTTTCAACGAATAATCCAAATAATGAGTTTAATATTTCAGATAACTCAGAGATCGACATTCAACATTTAGCCGGTGAAGCTCCAGCTTTACGTTTAAATGGAGATGGTTTTATTACGAATGTATCTGGAAAATCAAAATTGAATCTCTACAATAAAGGATCAGGCAATGCAAGTAATAATTCGAATGAAGCCTTGAACTTACCTGGGAGTAATAATACTTTCACGATTCGTGATAAGGATAGTCAAGTGAACATGATTGCTAATTACGGACCGGCTGTATATGGAAATTCAAATACATCCACAATCGATGCAGGGCCAGATACAGAGTTTATCGCTAGAGGAAATACTAGCGGTGAAGCCTATGGTGTATTCAATATGGGAGCTAATGCCAGTGTTCTGATCGATAATCCGATTTATTATGATTTTGCCAATACACGTTCAGGCGGAGCCAACATCTTTAGTTTGAGTGGTGCTGGCGGAAAATTTGTAGCAAATAATACCGATGTCAGTGTTTGGCAAAAAGGGAAAAATGTTTACGTAGATGATCCGTTATACGATTGGACCTTGATTGATTTTACATTAACTGGTTCTAACTTAGCAACAATTGCAAGTACTAGTGATACTGGTTTTAAATCACTATTTGGGCAACCAAATAATTATGCCCGAATGAGTGGGAATAATGCTAGACCGATCGTGGATGACTTAAGAATACCGACGAATGCTGATAAAGCAATTTATGGGCACGTTTCAGTTCCGGAAGGGGTCGAAGGTATTCGTGATGCTTGGACAGATGAAGTCGAGGTTGATGTAACTGTAAAAAATGCAGATGGTTCTGTTGCTTACACTTTGACTGACGATACAATTGGTTCGCCAGGTCTTGCTCTGTGGGGAGAAACTGCTAAAAATGGGTTGTTTAAAATCAACCTTCCAAACGGTAAATTTCTTGAAACAGGTCAAACGATAGAAGTGACCGGTGCCAGACGTAGAGGTGCGAATAGTCAATCTGGAAAAATGCACGAAAGTTTACCAGAAGATATTCAAACAGGCGTTCAAACAGTCATCGATGTCACTCCGCCCACCCAAACAGGGGAGGCAAACAAATTAAATAATGCCACCAAACAATTATCTGGAACAAGTGACGAAAACGGTGCAAAAGTTTTTGTCAAAGTAAATGGTGAGTGGTTAAAAGGTGCAGATGGTAAAGCAGTATTTACAACTGTTGCTGCTGGGAAATGGACACTTGATTTATCTAGATATTTAGAAAAATCTGATAAAGTAGATGTTTATTTAAAAGATAAAACAGTTATCAGTCCTATGCCGACTTATACATTGCCAAATACCTACACACAAGAACCAGATGGGATATTTGGAAATATCAATGTAGAAGTGGATGGCTATGATGGAGCAGGAGGTTACTCAGGTTACCATGATGCAGTAAAAAGTGGAACGGATGATAATCGCTTTGATCCAGCCAAAAGACTCATTGTTGAAGATGGGCTTCCGGACAATCCATTAATGGAAAAAACCGTTGTTTCTTCTGGTGATAGAACAACGCAAGTCGGCGATATACTAACGTATACACTAACCGCTACTAATGGAAAAAACGCTAGTCTAGATGCTGTTTGGAATAAAGTTACTATAAAAGATACGATTCCAGACGGATTAAATTTTGATCCAGCAACAGCAAACGTGACGATTAATGGTAAAGCGGCATCTGAGACGGACTTTACCTATGATGTCGATTCTCGTTTATTGACAGTGAATGTCGGGAATTTGAAGGCGGGAGCTTCTGCGATTGTAACCTTTAAAACAGAAGTTCAGCAATCTGGAGTTGGAAAAGTAATCAATAACGTCGGGACAGCAACTGGTTTTTCATCAAGAGAATCCGGGGAATTTATAGAAGGACCTGACGATCCTGATCGAGCACATGATGTATTTTCTAAAGATGCAAACGTTGATAATCCAGGAGGAAGTATTTTCGGTATTTTGGAACTTGTTTCAGCACCCAAAAATATTAATTTTGGAACAACTATCTTTAGTCCTAAAGGAACAAAAATCAATAATCCTTCTTATGAAGGAGCGGATTTAGTCGTGAAAGATGGCCGTGCGGTTCAAGAAACATGGACTTTGAATGCCCGTTTAGAAAAAGAATTAGCCAAAGTTGGTGAGCCGGATGTCTTTATCCCTAGAGCGATTCGTTATGTACACAAAAATGATGAAATCACGTTAATGGGAGCATCGCAGCCGATCATCTCACGTAAAAATGATAATAATGATCCATATAACATCAGTAGTACTTGGTCACCAGATGGCGACGGCTTCAAATTAAATGTTGATTCTGGTCAATCCATAGCTTCTGGTAAATATGAAGCAACAATTGTTTGGGAATTGGTCGCAGGACCACCACCAGAAAATCCATAAAATAGGAGTGAAAAGTATGAATAAAAAAAGAATAATTATTATGCTGGCTTCTATTGTGTGTCTGGTGGCGTTCACACCGACTTCATTGACTGTGACTGCAGCTGAAAACCAAAATGGAGGACAAGTAACAACTGAAGGAATCATTACGTTCTATGAAGACTCGACTGAGCCGACAACAGAACCGTCAAAACCAACGCCGTCTAGCCCATCAGAACCTAAGGTAACAAAACCTGTTGGAAGATATCCGTCCACGGGCGAAATTATCAAGGGCTCAATTGGGATTGGCGGAATTGCGCTAGTAGCTATTGCACTGTTTCTTTTCTTTAAGAAACGTAAAAAAGAGCAGGAGGCAGATAATAAATGAAAAAGAAAACATTGATTTTAGCTGTCGGCGTCCTGTTTTTACTAGCAATGAGCACGAAGACTATCGTTTCTGCTGAAGAAAATACTATAGGCGGACATGGAACGGTCGAGTATACTGGCGAACATCCCAAAGAGCCAGTTGATCCTGAAAATCCAGTGAAACCAGTTGATCCAGGACCCGGACCTTCAACAGATGGTGATCTTAGATTCGATTTTGCACCAACGTTGAATTTTGGTAGAAGTAAAATCACTGAAACAGATCGTAATTTTTATGTAAATGCGCAACTATTTCATGATGGAACGCCTGCCAGAGGTAACTTCTTGCAAGTGACAGATTCTAGAGCAGAAGCTTCAGGCTGGACGCTTCAAGTCCGACAAGAATACCAATTCAAAAATGATGTCATTCAAGAAGAGACTGAAAAAAAACTAAGAGGGGCTGTCTTATCTTTTGATAAAGCGTGGGCAAATTCTGCGTATACTCAAGAAAAATCGCCCCAACTCAGTAAAGATATCATTCAATTGAATGCACCAGGCACAACCTTTCCAGTAGCTACGGCCAATCAAGGGCAAGGGAAAGGAACGTGGATCATTTCGTTTGGAGCATCCGCTGAGAACGCTGGTGACCAAGCAAGCACACTTTTTCCTAAAGTTGATGAAAAAAATCAACCGATCTTAGATGAGAACTTTGAAAATCAGCAAGTTCAGGGAAATAAAGCCATCTTTTTATCCGTACCGGATGCCGTAAAAATCCATCCCGTACAATATCAAACCGAGTTAACTTGGATATTAGCCGAGTTACCATAAAAAAACACACACATATAAAAAACTAGGAGGAAACACACATGAAATTCAAAACATTATGTTCAGTAGCAGTAGTAGCAGCAATCACAACAGGAGCTTTAGCACCAATGGCGGCAAATGCCGAAACAGAAGCAAAATCGTTAACTGGTAAAGGTGAAGTAACATACGAAGAAGATAACGGCAAAAACGAACCTGGTGATCCAGAAGATCCAGATGGAACTAAAGTAGATCCAGATGAAAATCCAGATATCACTGTTAACCCTGATGGTGGACCAATCACGATCGATGTTGTTTCTAACGTGATCTTCCCTAACCAAAAAATTGGTGTATCATCAAAACCAACAACAGCTAAAGCAAATCCTGTTACGTTAACTTTGACAGATGGAACAACTGTAACACGTGGTAACTATGTACAATGGACAGACAAACGTGCAGGAAATGACCACACTTACCAAATCAAAGCAGCAATGACAAAACAATTTACCAATGGTTCAAATAAATTAGAAAACGCAACAATTGCTTATTCTAATGGTTTCCTTAATTCAGAGATGGGAGGAGCAAACTGGCCAAAAACTCGTCCAGCAGACTTTGTTTTATCTCAAGACGGAGTAAGTCAAGTTGTTCTTGATAATAATACGGCTGAATCAACAGGTGCCCGCGGTTTAGGTACTTTCTACGCTGAATTTGGAACATCAACTGCAGATGCTAAAAATACTCTTGCAGAAGCTTCTACTGGTTTAGCAGGCGATTCCGTTGAATTAACAGTTCCAGCTGGACAAAACATCGTTAAAGGAAAATATGTTGCAGACATTACTTGGTCAATCGAGTATACTCCAGCACCAGCAGCGCCAGAAGTTCCAGAAACTCCAACAAAATAAAAGATAATAAAAAAAAAATAGTCAATACTCAAGATACTGGTTCCTTTATTGGAATCAGTGATCTTGTTTAGAGTATAGAATGGAAGAAGGAAATTTTATGAAAAATAAACTAACATACATAGTAACAACGATTCTCATCTCAATCATTACACTTAGTACATGGCCAACGACTAGCATCGCGCAAGAAGCAGGCGGTGCAACAGGATTTGTTTATGAAATAAAATTTCCTGAAAACCAACAAAAAGAGGCCGGCTATTTTGATTTAAAAATGACACCCGGTCAAAAACAAACAGTACAAGTGTTACTAAAAAATCCAAGAGACAAAGAAATTACCGTTGAAACAAGCCTAAATGGCGCTAAAACGAACATGAACGGTGTCTTAGAATATGGCCCAATCAATCTAAAAAAAGATGCCTCCCTAAAATATGATTTTGTTGATCTTGTTAAAGCCCCAGAAAAAGTGGTGTTGCCACCAAACTCTGAAAAAACATTAGACATAGAAATTACCATGCCAAAAGCCTCTTATGATGGCGTGATCGTCGGCGGTATTCAATTAAAAAAAGCCGATGATGAGGATCAAAAAACACAAAACGGCGCCAACGTTATTAACAAATACGCCTACGTCATCGCAATGGTTTTACAAGAAACAGAGGCTAAAGTAGAACCCGAACTGAACTTGAATAAAGTCAATGCAGGCCAATCAAATGCACGAAATGTAGTTTATGTAGATGTATCCAATACGAAAGCAAACTTCTTAGACAATTTATCAATGGAAGCACAAATCATGTCTGATAAAAGCGATGAAGTATTATATGAAACAAAGAAATCTTCTATGCGGATGGCACCAAATTCTAATATGACGTTCCCAGTCAGTATGCAAGGGGAGAAAATGGTTCCAGGTAAATACCGTGCCCATATATTGGCAACGGCCGACAGTAAAAAATGGGAATGGACGGAAGAATTTGAAATCACCGCAGAAGAAGCCGATAAATTTAACCGTGAAGATGTTGGTTTAGTGCAAGAAAAAGGCACGAATTGGCCGTTGATCATCGGTGCCGCTGTTGGGTTATTCGTTATTATTTTGGTTATTTTCTTTATTATCCGGACGATTCGCAAAAAAAGAGAAGCCGCTAAAAAAGCAGAACGTCGTAGAAATAAAAAAGATCAAGGTACAAGTAAATAATGCTGGGAAATAATGGGAGGGAAGGATCATGACAACCTTAGATTGGTTTTTTATTATAGGATTAGTGTTGGCAGTCCTTGCCAGCCTATTTTTCATCCTTTTCCTATTGTTGACCATCAGAACTGGGGCAAAGGTAAAAAGTTTAAGTAAAAGAAAACCGAAAACAAAGAAAAAGAAGAAAAAACTTCGTATTGTCAAAAAGAAGTTGATCAAGCAAAGGAAAAGTCAGCGGACAGCGGCTATCCTTTCGTTGTTTGCAGGACTATTATTAGGTGCTGGGGCGTTTTATTCTTCTTATTACCAAGCGATGAACTTAACTACAGATGATTCTGATTCGATTGCAAAAGGCTATTATTTGATCAGTGATTTTGATAATGAATTGACGAAAGCGGCAAGTGCCACAGACAGTAAGGAAAAGACCGAAACTAATTTACGCTATCTAGGCAATAGTATTGCAAGCTATGGAACGAAAAAAGCGAGTGCCGTCAATACACAAGAGGGGCAATTAACCTTAAATCGCTATTACAATGCAATGAAAGAGCTAGGCACAAATGTGATGAGAAATTATACTCAGATTTATAACAATCCAGATCTGGCAAAAGAATACCAAGAAGACGTTAAAAAGGTAAAAGAGTACGAACAAAAAGTATTTAAGCTGTACAATGTCAATGAAGCTGCTTTAGGTAAGGAAAAGTAAATAATTGAGGTGATTTAGTATGGAATCACGAAAACGTACAGTCCAAAAGAAAAAAAGTCATTCTGAGCAAGTAAAGAAGCCAGTCCGCAAGAAAAAGAAGCCGCAAAAAAAAAAAAAAGAATTATCCGCAAAGCCAATTTGGCCAAAACAAAAAGTAAAGCGATCTGGCAAGTCGAAAAAAGCGATGATCGAAGCGAGGAAAAGAAGAAAAAAACAAAAACGCAAAGTATTATTGTTGGAACTTTTAGGAGCAGTAGTGATTGCAGGTTTTCTTGTTTTTATTCTTTCTATATTTCTATTTTCGCTACCGAAAGTCGAAGGCTATTCAATGGTTCCTACGTTAAGAGAAGGAGACCGTGTCTATGTGAACAAGCTGGGGAAACTCAAAACCTTCGAGTTAGTGTATGTGCAGATACCGGGAACCAAAGAAAAAGAAGTTCGGCGGATCATTGGGCTGCCTGGACAAAAAATAGCTTATAAAAATGATCAACTACAAATTGACGGAGAAGACAGAGAAGAAAAATTTATCTTTGACGAGCAACAAACCTCCCAAGAAAATGGTCGACTTTATACAGATGATTTTTCAATCTTCACTTTAACTGGAGCATCAGAAATTCCGGTGGGAAAATATTTAGTTTTAGGTGATAATCGCCCTTACTCGGTGGATAGTCGGCAATATGGATTGGTAGATGAAAAAGACATTATAGGTGTGATAGAAATGAGATTATTGCCACTGCATCTGTTGCAGAGTTTTTAGAGTATCAGAATGATTTGTATTAAGACTAGTGATAAGACGAGCTGGAATGCTTTGTCTTATTTTTTTGTTTCAAGTTATTGTGTTTTTATTAAGTAAGAATCTCTCTATTTTCCTCAACTAATGTATAATACTTTTATCAACAAAAAAGGAGTTAGTACATGGAAATAAATAACCTACTACCCATAACCACTAGACAAGAACTAAGAACCTGGCTAAAAGCTCATAGCACAACCGAAAAATATTGCTGGATCATCGTCAGCATCAAAACCGAACCCAATAAAATTCAATACCTAGATGCAGTAGAAGAAGCCCTTTGTTTCGGCTGGATCGATGGCATCAAAAAGAAAATATCTGAAACACAAACTGCTCAACGCCTGTCACCAAGAGCGAAAAAAAGTCCTTGGACAGAATTAAACAAAGAACGTGTCCGCCGTCTTGAAAAATTAGGCTTAATGACTGATCAAGGCAGAAAAGTGCTACCTGATATGACAGAAGCTTCTTTTCAAATCGATGAGATGATCGCAGAACGACTAAAAGAAGATGTGGAAATCTATGAGATTTTCCTGTCATTCCCAGAGCTCTATCGACGTATCCGCATCGATACGATCCAAAATTATAAACATCAACCGGAACTATTTGAGAAACGTTTAGATAAATTGATTGAGAATACGAAAGCGAAAAAGATGTATGGTGCGTGGCATGATGATGGGCGCTTGCTTGAATAAGAAAAAAAGTTGGGCTGAACAATAAAAGTTCAGCTTTTTTTCTTGCCTTGGAGTCCACTTCATAGTTTATGATAAATACAATGAATAGAAATGGGGACAAGACAATGACCAAGACCTTATATCTAATGAGACATGGCGAAACACTATTCAACCAACAGAAAAAAATCCAAGGCTGGTGCGATTCACCACTAACAGAAAAAGGAATCAAACAAGCCCAAATTGCTGGGAATTATTTTAAGAATGATGCTATTACTTTTGATAGCGCATACGCGTCTACTTCTGAACGTGCTAGTGATACTTTAGAGCAAGTAACAGATATGCCCTATAAAAGACTCAAAGGGTTAAAAGAATGGAATTTTGGACGCTTTGAATCAGAAAGTGAGTCACTGAATCCACCATTACCATATGGAGATTTTTTCGCGGGATATGGCGGAGAAGAAGAATTTCAATTTAGAGAAAGAGTATCTGAAACCTTGATGGACATCATGAAAGAAGCGGGTGAAACAGTTTTAGCTGTATCTCACGGTGCAGCCTGTCGTCAGTTTATGCGAAACTGGGCCCATACCAGTGAAGTTGATCAAAAAGAGCGATTAGGAAACTGTTGCATTTTGAAATTTGAATTTGGGCATGATACATTTACATTAATAGAAATCATCAATCATGATTTTTCAAGTTTAGAATAAGGGAGTGAAACAAGTGAACAGTAAAGAAGCAGCTGAAATGTTTGACCTAACGACAGATACGGTTCGTTACTATGAAAGAGTGGGTGTCATTCCACCAATCAAACGGGATAAAAATGGCTACCGTGTATATACTACGAGAGATCTTAATTGGATCTATTTGGCAAAAAGTTTACGTCAGGCTGGAGTGTCGATCGAATCACTGATTGAATTTGCTACCCTTTCTCAACTTGGCGGAAATGTTGAGGATGCCCAAAAACAAATTCTGCATGATCAACTACAAGAAATCACTGATAAGTTAGAAAAAATGACTAAAACACGAGATTTACTCCAGTACAAAATCGATACCTATGACGAGCATATCGCCAAGTTTAAATCAGGAGAAGTAACCTCAGATAATGTGGAAGAACTTTGGAAGGTAAACGTCAAAAAGTAAGAACAAATTGCTTGCTATGAAGTGGACTTCATCGTTTATCGTATTCTTGTCATGAAATAAGAAGGAGGAAATAAATATGCAAACCGTCACATTGAATAATGGAGTAGAAATCCCAATTTTAGGTTTTGGGACTTATCAAATCACTGATCCAAAAGAAGCAGAACAAGCTGTTGTAGATGCAATCAAAGCAGGATACCGTCATATCGATACAGCCCAATCTTATATGAACGAAGAAGCAGTTGGTCGTGGGATTGCAGCTTCGGGCGTTTCCCGTGAAGAATTGTTTATTACCACTAAAATTTGGGTCGAAAATGTTTCGTATGAAGGCGTCAAAACCTCTTTTCAACGCTCGCTGGATCGTTTAGGTCTTGAATATGTGGATTTACTTCTATTGCATCAACCTTACAATGATGTTTATGGTGCTTGGCGTGCAATGGAAGAACTACAAGCAGCTGGAAAAATACGTGCAATCGGTGTGTCAAACTTTGCTGTGGATCGAGCAGTTGATTTAGCTGAGTTTAATAAAGTTGTTCCCCAAGTTAATCAAATCGAGATCAATCCGTTTAATCAACAAACAAAAAATATCGAAGCCTTGAAAGCTGAAGGAATCATACCAGAAGCTTGGGCGCCCTTTGCTGAAGGGAAAAATGGCATTTTCACAAATGAAATTTTAACTGAGATTGGCAATAAATACCACAAATCAGTTGCTCAAATCATTGTCCGTTGGCTGATCGAACAAGAGGTCGTTGTTCTTGCTAAGTCAGTTAAACCTGAACGCATGGCTGAAAATTTAGCTGTTTTTGATTTCGAGTTATCGGATGAAGACAAAGCAGCAATTGCAACGTTGAATGAAGGTGAAAGCCAATTTTTCTCTCACGCAGATCCAGCAATGATCAAATGGATGGCTAGCAGAAAAATGAATGTTTAATTGAAGACAGATAAATACGGTCAAAAACTTCGTAGAGTCTACAAGTTTTTGACCGTATTTTTTTAGTTTCAAAAGAGAATACGCAACTAAAATTTTGCTATAATGTTTAAGTGCTGTTTCCTGAAACCCTTGATAAATCAACATGATACGAATTGTATCAGATAAAAATCTAGAAATGATACGAAAAGTGGCTACCATTTACCATATGTTATCAAGATAATAAAAAAGAAAGAGGTGATACCATGAACATTGGCGACAAAATCAAAGAACAACGCTTAAAAAAAGAACTGACTCAAGAACAATTAAGTGACTTATTAAATGTTTCTCGTTCTACGGTTTCCAGTTGGGAAGTCGGTAGAAATTATCCGGATCTAGAAACGATTGTAGCAATCAGCGACCTGTTCGGTATCTCTCTTGATAACTTATTACGGGAGGACACGGAAATGACAAAAGATTTATCGAAAAAAATGAGATGGAACAAGTATTATAAGCGGATATTATTAGTTATTGGCGTATTAACCTTGATCTATGTAGGATTTAATACAAAACTGAGAATGGATGAAAAGCATTATTTAAAGAATCTTGCTGTGCATTCATGGGAGCAAGATGACTATCGGTACTCAGGGAGCTATGCTTTAGAAGAGGATGGTGTTTTGTATACAACCTATATTATAGAAACAGAATTCAATCCTATCCCCTTAAAAGAACACAATCCATGGGTAATCGCTCGAAAAGACAAGTTAGTGGTTGAAGTCAAAGAGAATAACAAACGCTATGTAGTGATTTCAAAAGCGAATGATCCAAAAGTGAAATATGATGCAACAGTTGAAGTAGCTGAGACTGGAAACTTAATAAAAAGCGATCCGAGTTGGTCAGATGAAAAAGAACAATCGTTAAAAGTTTACTTGAAAAAATACCAAAAAGAATATGTAGAATTGCTGAAAGAGACGGTAAATAAAAGAAAAGAAATCGTTGATTAATTAATAACTAAAAGCGATCCACAACCTTTACTAAAAAAAGGTTGTGGATCGCTTTGCTATTTTAACATCTTATTTTTTGCTATTCCGATACAAAATATCTTCTGAATCACCATTAGACCAGATTTTTCCAGAAGTCGCATCGAAATCTTCATTGTCTAATTGAATACAGCGGATCCGTTGATTATTGTATGTTTTATAATAGTAATTCAGTGAGCTATTCACCATAACAGAAGTGTATTGTGTATAATCATAGGCTTGCGTTGTTTTTACGTCACCTTTAGGAATATCAACATTAGCAAGGACATGAAACATTGAAGTCACGCCATCTAATTCTGTTTGAACATCTTGTAAGCAAGCTTTTAAGAAAGTAGCTCTGACAAACCTTGATGGCGGAGTAAAGTCACCAGGAAGACCAAAAGCACCAGCGCCTTCACCAAAAGGTTTCATGACCATATCTTTTAAATGTACTTCAGTTTTTTGTTCAGGTTGAAGGCCAATGTAATTTCTGAGATTTGTAGTGTGCCACTTATAATCCGGGCTATTTGTCATGACACCGATCGTATTTTCGTGAATGTGTAATGTTTGTTCTGTGTATTCAATGACAATACTTTTTCCTGTTTTATCGGTCACGACCCAATGAAGAGGCAAGACGATTCCTAAGAAATCCAAGGCTGTGTTTTCAACTTGAGCATTTTCCATTATTCGAGTTACTTCTGTAAGAGTTGAACAGTTAGAGAGTAGAAATGGGACAACATCGTGCGGTGCTAAGGAGTATTTTTTATCGCCGTCTTGACTGTTATAATCAGCATAGCCTGAAAAATAAAGAGCAGCACAGGAAAGTCCTTTTTCGTTCAAACCATCAGCGAAAACAAAGTGTTCCTTATCTACTTGACGCGCCATTCCCACAAAGGCATATTCGTTTTTACGATCATAATTTTCATCATTAGCGAATACAAATTTTTTTCTTGGAATAAACGTTGGTTCAGCATCTAAAACAACCGCAAAATCCATTGTTCTAGCTAATAAAACATGTTGATCTTTCGTTGTCATCGTCACACTTGTGCACATCGATTATCGCTCCCTCTTTTATATGAAATAAATAGTATATCTAAAAAATAAGATTATAGAATAATATAAGCTAAAGTGAACTTTATAAAAGTTTAACGTAGTTTAAAATTATAATCAAATAAATACTATAGGAGTTTTTATAAGAAAAATTCTAAATAAGTTTATTAATACAGAGTTTTAATGTTTAATGCTATGATGAGTTTATAGTTTATCCGTTAGCGAAAAGAGGAGGAGTTACGATGGGGGAACAGCAATCAGTGAAAAGTGTTCGTTTGCGAGCGATGGTTCATTTTAGTAGTTTGATCTATCTTGCAGTATTGTTATTTTTAGTAGTTAATCAACAAGGATTTATTGAAAGGATCGTTCGAAAAAATTTCAGGATCACATTTAATAACGTATTAACTTTTTTTTCATCTAAAGATTGGCAAGCAAGCCTTGTCGATAATGTTCGGCAGATGATCAATCAGTTAGCGCTATTAGCTATTATTCAAAGTGTGATTATAGTGATAGGATTAGTGCTGATCGGGTATTTTTTATGGCGGTTGAGAAAGAACGATCGTTGGCATTTGAGCGAAAAATTACTTGTTATTGGGTATGTATTTTTAATAATCAGCCTTTTGACGATTTTAACAAAAATGGCGATTGAAACGTATCAAACGTATTCGATTATCGATCAAAGAATCAATAGTCTGAGCTTAAATGAACTAAACACATTTCAAGAAAAGCTTTCTGATATTTTCCTTCAAAGCACTTTTAAGCTAGAGCAGTTGATTCCCAGCATAGCATCATTATTCGAACAACTGAGAGAATTGATCCAAACAACCAAAAATATCGCAGGAATTCCAAATCTGGTACAACAAACTTGGGAACAGTTGCTTGTTTTGAAAAACTGGCTGGTTGGGTTAAGTATTAGCTCAGTTGGAATTATTCTGGTAGGGCATTTAATTGAAGGCATTCGTATCATTAAAAATAGTCAGTGGATAGAAGCGAAATTACAGCGGACGAAAAGAAGTCGACAGATCGAATTGAATGAAAGATTGGTAGAAGTGATTGAACAGCAACAACAGCTGATCGAGCTTTTGTCAGAGGATAAAAGTAAAACATAATCAGTATAACAAACGAGTAAAAACAGTTTATTTCCAAGTTTTTACTCGTTTTTATTATGTGAGTTATAGAAGCTAAGCTTTTTTGATGGGAACATCAAAATTTTCTCTGCGCGCATCTTCTTTGAAAATCACATCTGTCACATCTCTAGCAGTGATTCTCATTTCTTTGGTCAATTCAAAACCACCAGATAAATCTTCACGTTTCTCTTCCTTTTTTTCATCAGTGATCAAAGGGGGGATTATCTAACGGAAAGTAACCAACAAAAATATCCTTTCTTGAAAAAGAAAAAGCAATCGAAGCACAGTTTAATCCAAAATTTACATGTCTCTTGAATCAGGTCAATACGAATGCTACTTGTTTTTCTTTAGAAGAATTTGTTTCTCTGAAAAAGAAATATTCGAAAAATCTTTAACGTATATTAAAACAGTTTGAGAAAAAGGGATACTGGGAAATACCAATCGAAACATTCACTTTTTTATTAGGAATTCCCAGAAATTATCAAGTAGGGCAAATTGACCAAAAGATCTTAAAGCCAGCACTTGAAGAAGTAAGTGTATATTTTGATCATTTGTCGGTTTTTATGCAAAATCAGCCGTCAAGAATTGAAATCATCATAATTTAATCTAAAGTGTATATGTTTTGACACAGATTCATTTATTGTTTAACATCAAAAAAGTTGCTTTTTATAAAAGCGCCGATAGTAAAATTAAGCTAGACAACTAAATAAGTCATTTGTGCTACACTCAAAATAGTTCCGACCAAAGAATTATAAGGAGTGAAGACAAATGACCTATACTCATCTTACATCAAATGAACTCGTGATGATAGAAGCTTATTTCAATATGAGCCAACCTGTTACGATGGTTTCTAAGACTTTAAATCGTTCTAGACAGACAATCTACAATGTTTACAACTTCCTAAAACAAGGAAAATCTATCTGTGACTATTACCAACAATATAAAGAAAATAAAACGCGTTGTGGTCGACAACCCATTAGTTTGCCTACAGAACAGCATGATTACCTTCAAACTATGGTGGCTCAAGGGTGGACACCTGATGTGATTATTGGTCGAGCTGAGTTTCCTATTTCATGCTCTGTTAGAACACTTTATCGTCAGTTTAAAGCAAATCAATTTGATTGCTCAAAACTACCAATGAAAGGGAAACGAAAGCCCAACGGGCATAAAGAACGTCGCGGAAAGCAAGCATTTAAACGCAATATTTCAGAACGATCCACTGACTACCCTGATTTCCAACAGGAATTTGGGCATTTAGAAGGGGACACAATTGTTGGCGTTTATCATAAAAGTGCCATCATCACTCTAGTTGAACGCCTTTCAAAAGTGATTATTACATTAAAACCAAATGGTCGGAAAGCATTGGATATTGAAAAAGCGACAACTGATTGGCTACAAAAGATTCCCAGAAATTTGTTCAAATCCGTGACCTTTGATTGTGGAAAAGAATTTTCAAATTGGAAAAACATGAGTAATGTCAATGATATTTCTATCTATTTTGCAGACCCTGGAACCCCCTCACAACGCGGATTAAATGAGCATTCGAATGGGTTATTACGTAAAGATGGGCTGCCTAAAACAATGGATTTTAATCAAGTTGACCAAGCTTTTGTTGCGGCTGTCGCCTCTAAAAGAAATCACATACCAAGGAAATCTTTAAATTATCGAACACCATTAGAAGTATTTTTGAGTTACATAAATGAAAGACAATTGTCTAGCTTAATTTGACAAATCAAATTTATAAAAAATTAGCATTAGAGGAGAATAAAAAATGCGAGCTTGGAAATGGCTTTTTAAAGTTATTGGATTTGCTGTGGCTAGTTTCTGTTTGGTATTCGCGATAGATCCACAAACAGTTCAGCATAATGTACTAACACAAGAGGTGTTGTCAGTATGTTTTTTTCTGTTTGTTATAATGTTTACTTGGCGTTGGGTAGGAAGGTTTGTAAAAGGTTTTTTCAAAGCTCTTCTGGCAATCTTTTTTTTAACAAACAAATAATAAGATAATTAGGAGTCGCTATTTTTCGTAGTGGCTTTTTTTTGTGGTAAAGCTATTAAAAAGCATACATTCTCCAATGAAACTGTCGCATGTTGATCTACGATCCTAAATAATCTCAACGTGATGGATAAGTTACTTGTTTGTTTCCTAAAAGAATAGAGGTGTAGAATGGAACAAAGAGAAATTGTCCATCGATATTATATTATGGGGACTAACACCTTGGATAAGACACTTCAAGCATTGTCTCACTTATCAATGGATGGACTAGTAAAAATAAAAGATAGTCGTTTCCCTATGAATGGCGAAACAAATTTGTATAAGCTTATGAGCCGAAGTGATCCTTTAACTTCGGCTTTTTTAAATGAAAAAGTCAATTTAACCAAATTGAAAGAATACCTGGGAGAACAGGGCCTTCCCTTTGCCTTCAGGGAGACACCTGAAGGCACCAATTAAGAGATAAAGAGTTAGCAAAAAAAGCCTTAGAGCGTGTGATAACAGATATTAAGAAAGACCCAAAAAAGATCTTGAAGAAACCAGGAACCATGACATTTGAAGAAAAAATCGCTTATGCTAAATCTCAAACGGCTTATAAAGGTTCTATTCAGCCAACCAATCAAAAATCGAAAGGTCGTGGTCTATAGTGCAGACATACAAAAAGGAACTAAAACCTTATTTAATCCTTGCTTGTGTCCTATTTGTACTAGGCTTTTCAGTAGGAAACTTTTTTTACTTGTTACCAGGATATGATTATTCGTCCAAACTAAACTATTTATTTACAAGAGAACTCCTACCATACGTAGAGAGTTCTTTTTTTTCATTCTTTATTACACCTAGCTTTTTAGCCTTTGGCACTGGATTTCTTGGATTCTTCAGTGGTTTACTGATGTATGTTTACGACAATGATCGTGGAATTTATCGAAATGGCGAAGAACACGGTTCTGCTAGATTTGCGACTAAAGAAGAAATCAAAAAATTTGCAGACGAACTTCCTCAAAATAACTTGATCTATACAAGAAGTGCTAGAATGGGGCTTTTCAATCGGAGGCTTGCTTATGAATATCAGAAAAATAAAAATGGAGTAGTCATAGGTGGTCCTGGAACAGGAAAAACTTTCACTTTTGTAAAGCCAAATTTGATGCAAATGAACGCCTCGTATATTGTTACAGATCCTAAAAAATTGCTTGTTCATGAGACAGGTGGAATGTTCAATAGGAACGGTTATAAAATCAGAATATTTGATTTGGCAACACTTGCCAATAGTGATAGTTTCAATGTTTTTCAATATATACACACAGAATTAGATATTGATCGTGTATTAGAAGCAATTACGGAAGGAACAAAGAAAAACGATCAACAAGGTGGAGATGATTTTTGGAGACAAGCGGAAGCATTATTGATCAGAGCATTTATTGCTTATTTGTGGTTTGACGGGAAAGATAATGACTATCTTCCACACTTAGGAATGATCGCAGATATGCTTCGTTTTACTGAACGCAAAGATCCAAAAGTACCAAGTCCCGTTGAAGAATGGTTTGAGGAACAAAATGAACGACACCCAAATAATTATGCTTATAAACAATGGTCTTTATTTAATGATCTGTACAAATCAGAAACACGTATGAGTGTTTTAGCTATAGCAGCTGGTCGTTACTCAATCTTTGATCATGAGCAAGTGGTTGATATGGTTCGTACGGACACAATGGATATTGAGTCATGGAATGAAGAAAAAACGGTAGTATTTATCGCCATTCCTGAAACGTCTGACACATATAACTTCTTATCTGCTATTTTCTTGGCCACTGCAATGGAAGTCTTAAGAAATAAAGCAGATGAAGTATTGACGGGTGTACGTATTTTAAAGGGATTGAAACGATTGTTGCATGTTCGATTTATTATTGATGAATTTGCGAATATTGGACGTATTCCAAATATAGACAAGGCATTAGCAACGTTTAGAAGTAGAGAAATGTCAATTGTTATCATTTTACAAGCATTGGATCAACTAAAAACAATGTACAAATATGGTTGGGCAACGTTGGTCAATAGCTGTGATAGTTTTCTCTTTTTAGGAGGAGATGAAAAAGAGACTACAGAATATCTTTCTAAACGAGCAGGTAAGCAAACAATTTCTATTAGAAAACATAGTATTTCTAAGGGAAGACAAGGAGGGGGCTCTGAAAACCGTGATACCATTGGCCGTGACTTGTTAACGCCTGATGAAATTGGTCGATTAAAAGGATCAGATGCGCTACTTTATATCTCTGGGCAATATGTTTTTAAAGACAAAAAGTACACAGTAAGCGATCATGAGAAAGCTTCAGAACTTGCCAATGATCCTGGAGACGAAAACTGGTACACATACAAACGTTATCGTAACGAGGAAGAAGAATTGCTGGATAAAGTCAGAAAAGAAGATATCGTGGATCACGGAACGATTATGGACGATGCTGCATAAAATAAAAAATGGGACGGTCAAATGTGATCGCTCTTTTTTGCTTAGAGAGGGGGAATGAATGTGGCACAAACGCATGAAGAACGTAAAAAAGCATTAGAAGCAGCTGAAGAAAAAAATATCGTAGAAGTTGCTCAAAGCTTAGGGATGGATTTAGTTCGGAATGGTCGTAATTATACCTGGTCTGAACACGATAGTTTTGTTTTTAACACTCGAAAGAATCTTTTTTATTGGAATTCTCGCCAAAGAGGTGGCGGCGCTATTCAACTAGTTCAAATCGTAAAGGACTGTAGCTATAAAGAAGCAGTCAATTACTTGAATAATATTGAAATTGGGACATTCGACGAAGTCAAACAAGCAAAAAGGCGACCATTTCATTATCACTTAAAAGAACATAGCAAAATGGATGCGACAATTGATTATTTAGTTAAAGAACGCAAACTTTCCAGAGAAACAGTTGATTTTTTTGTCGAAAAAGGTCTAATAGCACAAGCTACCTATAAGGATAAGGAATCGGGAAAAACGGAACCTGTCGTTGTATTCAAGCACTTTGACTTCGATGGAAAGGTAAAGGGAATTGCTTTACAAGGAATGTGGGAAAATCATGAATTACATGGTGACAGAGGCTATTTAAAAAGAACTTGGGGTGATGGCTATTATGGGTTAACCGTTCGAATTGGTAATCCCCCAACAGAAGCCACCGCTACAAAAGAAAATCCACTGACGATCATTGTATTTGAAGCGCCAATAGATCTCATGAGTTATTACGAACTAAACAAAGAAACGATAGGGGATGCGGTACTGCTTTGTATGAATGGCTTACGGAAAGAGACCGTTTCAAAGTATATTGCTAATTTTTTAGGCTCCGCTGTTTCTGAAGAAGAAAAAATCAATGTATTAACGAAGCTGCAACAGTCAACATTAAATACGGATAAAATCAAATTTGTTTTCGCTGTAGATAATGATCAAGCAGGGAAACGGTTTGTTAAAGGCTTTGGACGAGGATTTGGTGTAATGAAAAAGGAGTTGCCACCACTATTACCAGGGAAAAAGAAGTCGGATTGGAATGATCATGTGAAGGATCAAAAAAACAAACCACTTATCACTAAAGGGGAGCAAAAAAATATGGAAAAAAGACAAGCACAATCAGTAGAGCCAACTTTAGAAGAGCAAAATGTAAAGCAAGAAAAAAACGTGCCTCAACCAAAGACGTTTACTGTCACAAATGATTATCTAGCAGAGCTAAAAGAAGCTCTAGAAGAAACGGTAAACACGATGGAGAGCACCAATGACCCAACACATTACCTCACAGAAGAAGACGTAAAAAAGATCATGGACGAACATTTTGCAAAAGTAGAACAATTAATCGAACACTTTCAGACCTCTCATGACTTATTAAAAGAACCAACAAAAGAAGAAGCCACACAGCTAAAAGAAGGATTAATCCAGACAGTAGAGTCGGCTAATTCAGAGGTGAAACGGTCATTAGCTGAAGCTTTAGCAGAAACAAAACAGGTGACTGTATCGAATGTGAAAGAAAAAGCCAATCAGTTACGAATCTATGTAAAGAACGCTTTTAACAAGCCAATACTAGCACTTAACAATAAAATCAGAACCTTTGTGGAGTCCATTGATCGACGTTTTGCTTTGGAAACTGGAGAGAAAAAAGAAGCGATTATTTCTGAAGAAGTAACGACAATTTCAGAAGATAAAAAGGAAGAAGTGTTATTAAATCAGGATTCTGCATTAATCAAAGACGTTCAAGAGTACATTACCCTCAATGAAACAAATGAAGCGCTCTTGTCGCAGATCCAACAAGAAATACAAGTGAATCCATTAGCGAAAATCGATTTGCTTCAGAAAGAACTAGAAGAAAATCAAAAAGCTATTGCGGCAGTAGAAAGCCGTATTGAAACGACTACACCTAAAATGAATGAAGCCGCAACGAAAGAAGTGAAAGGTGAAACCTTGAATGAGCTGTCAGCTCTTGTGAAGGAAAAAGAGCGCTTGGAACAAGAACGAACACAACTCGTTCAACAACCAGAATTTTTACGTCAAGAAGGTTCACTCGATACATTCAAGCAAGTAGATCAACAGCTAACCACTGTGAATGAACAACTCACTGCTATTGAAAAAGGAACGCTTAAAGAAACTGAACAAACTGAAGTAAAAGAGCCTACGTTAAATCCATTCGTTGCTACTTCCGCTGTAGCAGCGAAGCAAGTCGTTGAACATAAAAAAGTTAAAAATGAATCACTAAATACTGCACTCTCTACTCAAAACACGGCCGCAATCAATACACAATTAAAGTCTAATATGGCTGAATATTATGATCCGAACAATGTAAAATCGTATCTTGATTCGGCTAGTAAATTCCATAATTACTCCCCTAAAAATGTTCAATTGATCATGGAACAAGATCCAGGTGCTACACAAATAGCTAGCGAGAAAAAATGGGAGAAGTTAGGCTATGAACTACGAGAAGATGCAAAACCAATCCAAATTTACCAACCTAAATTTGTGCCAATTCAAGATGAAGAAGGACGGGTTAAATATAGAGAAAATAATCAACCAGAAACAACAGTTGAGTTTCAATTGAAGCCTGTTTATGATGTCAGCCAAACAACAGCTGGTCAATTAAAAGCACCAATCACTTATGACTTGTCAAACAAAGATCAGTTTATGGCAGTCTATCAAAGTGTGACAAACTTATCAGATGCCACTATTACGTTTCAACCACTAGGAAATCTAAACGGTCACTATGATGCAGCAAATCATACCGTCATTATCAATGAAGGATTAGGAAAAGAAGCAACCATTCAGACCCTTCTCAATGAAGTGATTCCACTACACAATATGGAAAATGAGATTCTAAAAAATGCTGCTTCACTGAATACCTTTGAACAAGAAGCAACCACCTACATGGTGGCCAATCATATTGGATTAGATACAAGTTCCTTTACATTTTCTTCTCTTTCTAAATTGAAAGAGCAAGGATATACCGTTGAAGATTTTACGAAGTCACTGACAGACAGTGCAAAAAATGCGACCGAAATTATCAGTACAATGGATAAAAATTATACCAAATCCAAAGAAGTAAGTAGTACAAAAAATAAATTTGAAGAACGAAAAATACAAGCTGAAGTAAAGAACAAAGTGGTCGCTGAACAGTATCAAAAACAAGAACAATCGGTAGAACAAGCACATTCATTAAGAAGATAATGCAAGAGAACACAACACTAGAAGGGAGATTCTTCATGTTAGAAAAATCATTTGTGCAAGAGAACAAATCACCTAAACTCTCTCTTTCAGAAATTATAAAGAAGAAAGATTACAAAGCATTGTCTGAACACTTGGAAGAGGGAATCAAGGACTATTTAGACAGTGATACCTTTCAAAACTATTTAGATTTTGTTTCTAAGTTTCATAAGTATTCTCAAAAAAATGTCCGATTGATTTTGGCTCAGAAACCAACGGCAAGCTACATTGCAGGTTTTCAAGCTTGGAAAAAGAAGGAACGGAATGTCAAAAAAGGAAGTAAGGCAATTTATGTTTATGCGCCTTACTTTAAAGATAAAGTAGATAAAGAAGGTAATAAAGTAACCGATGAAAATGGGGAGATTGTCAAAGAAACACGGTACTTCTTAACCCCTGTTTTTGATGTTAGTCAAACAGAGGGGAAAGAAATTCCTAAACCTGTTTACAATCTATCAGAGGATATGGACGACTCAAAAACATTTATGCAAACGTACAAGGCATTGGTGGAACTGTCACCAGTGCCTGTTTCTATTCAACCTATTCCAATTGAAGCCAACGGCTACTATGATCCTACAAAAAAAGAAATCGTTGTCCGTCAAGGATTAGGGGAGATCATGACCCTAAAAGTGTTACTTCATGAACTGACCCATGCAACGCTTCATACTGATTCGCAAGCATTCTTTGGTGACCAGACATATCGCCGTCAAGAATTTGAAGCGGAATCTGTCGCCTATATTGTATCGAATCACCTTGGATTAGATACAAGTGATTACTCATTTGGTTATCTGTCTTCCTGGACAGATCAGGGAAATAAATTAGAAGAATTGACCACTTCATTAGAAACCATTACAACACAGGCAAAAGGATTGATTGAACGTGCAGATAAATTATTGAACAGAGTATATACACTGGATGCACCCACAAATAAATTTGAAGAACGTCTTGCACGAGCAAGAGGACAAGAGCTTCCTGAACCACGAACCCCTGTGAAAGAATATGAGGTAGCTGACCCAAAAGTACAGCGTCCCACGAAGACTCTGTGAGTCAACGGTTCGGGACGAAGCCAAAAGAATTAACGAAAGGAGCGCCAACAAATGGACAATCTAACCGATGAAAGCAAGTTTATTATTGTACAATTTTTCTTGGATGATCCGACAAGTGAAGTCCCACGTATTCACTCAAAGAAGAAAGAGAAACGGCAAGGAACAGTATTGAAAGAGTTGGACACACTGATCCATGATTTAGAAGAAATTGAAACAGATATTGATTTAGAACCATACAAAGAAGCCGCAAAAACTCTTCGTAAGTTACGTGGGAAAGAGAAATACACAACTTTTGTGGATGAATTGTTGCAGCCTTATAGTTCATAATCATTCAAATAGACTAAAAATAGGTCAATAAAAGTCAAAGATAGAAACGGGGATTGGGGGAGACCCCAAAAATTTAAGAGCCACCTACCTGCTTTTTAGGTAGGTGGCTCTTAAAATATCGCAACATGGTACCATGTTGCTCCGCTTGCAAGAAGAAAGTCTATCCCTGGTATTTGGGCGATGTCAACTAAGGCAACTCAAACAAACTATTTAAGGAAGGTGTATGAACGGTGGAAAATAAAAATAAGTTGCGACGACCGATACAACGGAAAATTCGGTTCTCAAAGGAAGAAAATAGATTAATAAAGAAGAAAATTGACGAGAGTTTCTTTCCTAACTTTCAAAACTTTGCGTTACACATGTTAATTCAAGGAGAGGTTCGTCATATCGATTATTCAGAGCTGCAACAATTGACGACAGAGGTTCATAGAATAGGAATTAATATTAATCAAGTGACCCGACTGGCCAATCAGTTCAACGAAATTTCGAGTACCGATATTCAACAATTAAAAAATGAATTAGCAGATTTAACGGAGACCGTTCAGACCAACCTCGCAACGTTAATCAAACTAAAGGAGCGAGCCTAAATGGTGTACACAAAACATTTTGTGATCCATACATTTGATAAATTGAATAAGGCATGTGGCTACATTGAAAATGCAGAAAAAACAATTGTCACGAATGAAGACACTCAAGATCACCTCGCTCATTTATTTCAATATATCGCAAACGATGAGAAAACAAATATGAAACAATTGGTCTCAGGGCATGGCATTATCGATCCAACAAATGCTTATGAAGAATTCAAATTCACAAAATTGAGAACGGCTTTTCAACAAAAAAAAGGCTATACACTTGATCTAAAAGCAAACAAACTTGTCCCACCGTCACTAACAGAATTGGAACGAAAAAATGCGGTACTGGCTCACCACTTGATCCAATCGTTTTCACCAGACGATAACTTGTCTCCTGAAAAAATACATGAGGTAGGGTATAACACTGTCATGGAATTAACGGGTGGTGAATATGAATTTGTGATTGCGACTCATGTGGACAAGGAACATATTCATAATCATATTCTGTTCAACTCAACGAATTTAAAAACAGGAAAAGCCTTTCGATGGCAGAAAGGAACCAAACGAGTTTATGAACAAATATCCGATAAGATTGCAGCAAAAGAAGGCGCAAAAATTATAGAAAAATCACCAAGACAAACTCATACAAAATATACAAAGTGGCAAACAGAATCATTATTTAAACAGAAAATAAAATCAAGAATCGATTTTTTAGTTGCGCATAGTTCGTCGATTGACGATTTTATCCAGAAAGCAAATGCATTAGATCTCTCAGTTGATTTCTCAAAAAAATGGGCAACTTATAAATTATTGGATGAACCGCAATTAAGGAACACGAGAGGCCGAAGCCTATCGAAAAATAATCCTGATCAATATAACTATGAAGCAATCGGTGAACGATTGAAAGAAAACAAAATGACATTTAGCGTTGAGGATGTGATTGCTCGTTATGAAGAAATCGTGACTAAAGACGAGAACGATTTTGATTATCAATTAACAATAGAGCCTTGGCAGATCTCTCATAAAACGGAACGAGGATACTATTTAAATGTTGATTATGGATTTGGGAATCATGGGAAATTGTTTATAGGTGGATACAAAGTCGATCCATTAGAGAATGGAGATTTTAATATTTATGTAAAACGCAATGACTATTTTTATTTTATGAATGATAAGTCGTCGAGTGAAAGTAAATATCTGACTGGCACTTCTTTGATCAGACAATTACGTTTATATAACGGCACAACGCCATTAAAGAAAGAACCTGTGATGCGGACAATCGATCAGCTCGTCGATGCGATTAATTTTTTAGCAGAGCATGATGTTGAGGGATCAAGACAACTTGAAACCCTTGAACAGAAATTAAAAGAGGCATTCTTTGAAGCCGAAGAAACATTAGATCATTTGGATGAGAAAATTATCGAGTTAAACAATTTATGCAAGCTGTTACTTGAAAAAGAGCTGCAAGGAGATACGGAAGAAATACAAAAGCAACTTCATGAAGTGTTAACGGATGCGACACTTTCGGAATTCACTTTTGAAGATGTTCAAGGGGAAATAGAATCCATAACATTAAGCCAATCACTACTGGAGAGTAAGCTAGAAAATACTCGAAATGAGATAGACAAGCTCCATGAAATTCAAGCAATTCAATCTCAAAAGGAAGAACAAGAAAAAAATCTGAAACCGAAAATCTAATGAGAATGTGAGGAAAGAAAATGAAAAATCAATTTACAATCAGGAAGCTGTCCATACTAGCAGCTTTCTTTTTTATGTTGAGTGGTTGTGGTAGACAGGTAGATTCTATCGAACGCATAAGCAACAGTTCATTGGATTCAACAGAAGTTTCTCAACAAGAAAGTTCTTATTCAAGAAATTTCCCTGTAGAGTATGACGGTATGAATCAAGAAGTTGTCCTTAATGGTAATCGGCCAACATTTACTGACTCTGATTTAGATTTGTCAAAAGGTGTGTGGCAATCTTTTTCAGATTTGGATCAGTTTAATCGTGTAGGGATTGCAAATGCACTGATAGGAAAAGAATTATTTCCAACTGAAGCAAGGGAGCCGTTAACTGTTAAGCCTACAGGCTGGAGACAAAAGATACTTTCAGACGGTCAATGGCTCTACAATAGATGCCACCTGATTGGCTTTCAGCTTACCGGAGAAAACGACAATATGAAAAATCTTATGACAGGCACAAGGCAGTTTAATACGCCGCACATGTTGAATTATGAAAATCAGATTATGGACTATATCCGTTTATCAGGAAATCATGTTCGGTACAGAGTAACGCCGCATTTTATCGATGATGAGCTTGTCGCTAGAGGTGTTCAGTTAGAAGCAGCAAGTGTTGAAGCGGATGATTTTGCTTATAATGTCTATGTTTTTAACGTCCAGGATGGCTACTCTATTGATTATAAAACAGGTAAGGCAACAAAAGTTTAAATTTCTTTTTCTGTATATTTCTCTCTTGCTTTTATGTACAACTTATTGTACTGTTATGAGAGAGAGGAATGATTAATTATGGAAGCAACAACTTATAGCAATTTTCGAAAAAACCTTAAAGACTATATGGAACAAGTGAACGATAACTCTGATTCCTTGATCGTTACCTCAAAAGACGACAAGAACGTTGTTGTGATGGCAAAGTCTGATTACGATAACCTCATGGAAAATATGTACTTAATGTCTAATGAAGCGAATAGAGAACATATAAATGAATCTATGGAACAGTTGGAAGATGGACATTACACTACTCTTTCTTTAGAGGATATTTAAGATGGAATTAAGATGGTCTGATGATGCCTTGAACGATTTGAATTATTGGAAAAAGAATGATGCTGCTAAGGTCAAAAAAATCAAAACCTTGTTGGAGAATATAATAGAGACACCATATAAAGGGTTGGGGAAACCTGAACCTTTGAAATTCGACTGGAGTGGCTATTGGTCAAGACGAATAAACAGTGAGCATAGATTGATCTACAAATATACAGATGAATATATTGAAATAGTATCATGTCGATTTCACTATACGAAATAAATGAAAGCATAAGAGTTTAACTTTAATGGCGAGGTATTATAAACAAAGATAAGTGTTTAATAATTCTTTGTATAGGATATATGTTATAATTATTAAAAAATTAGGGAGTGATTGCAATTGCTAAACTATCAAGAGATTTTTAAGAAAACAGCAACAACTAGAGAATATGTATGGATTCCTTTTACGAGCGGTGACGTTATTAATCTATTCGACTTTGATTTTGCCAACACTCAGCATTTTAATAGAAATAGAACAATGGTTCATAGAATAGATAGTGAAGGAAATTGGCTTGTACTGAGCGAATCTAATCTTCATGATTTTATCAGAAAAACAATAGTTACTGAGTATCAATTATTTACTGTAAATGAAAATGATAAATCAAGTAAAAAAGTAATTCAGGCCAATCAAGTTGAACTAAGTAAATTAAGAGATTGCTTGTAAAAAAATAAATAAATTGTTGAATCGCAATAAGAGTACTTATTGTGATTTTTTGTGTAAATTATTGGTATAGACAAAAATTATCTTCAACAGCTGCTACATGATCACTTTCTTTGAGTTAATAATAAGTGTAAAAAACTTTTAATCAGTTACTGTAAGCTGTATTAAATGAAAAATTATGATATAATGATTAAAATAAATTAGAAAAAGTTAATTTTAATGGAGGTGTTTGAATGAATGTTCTTAATAAAATCTCAGATTATTTTGATGAAAAACGTAGATCTAAGCACAAAAGGATAAGAGAGAGAAATGATAAAATGCGAGCTCTCGGTAAAAATCCTACTAAAAAGGGTTGGGGATCAATGGTTAATACCGGTTCAGGCGGTATTAACAAGAACCCAATTGATCGTGTATACGATATTGCACAGCAACAAAAAAATATTGCTGAAGAAAAAGAATTACAAGAAAGACGCTCCGGAGAAGTAAAAAGAAAATAGGCTAGATTGTTATAGAAAAAATGTTAAAGTTCACAGCAAAAGGAATTGCTCCGTATAACCAAAACTAGTTTTTGGGTTATACGGAGCAATTTAAAATTTTATTAACTCCTATTATATGTCTTCGATCGCACGACTAGGGATTGGGTAATTACCACCACTTAAATAAAGAGTTCCTGCATAAACGCGCCAATTACCAGGGGCATATCCATTAGATTGTAAAGTAAGGTAACCTCTGTAAACTTTTCTAACTGCTGTATTTTCTACAGAAACATAATTGTGTGTGGTGGAATTCCACTGAAAGATCGATAGGTTGAATAATACCACGTGCTCGGAGCTGCTCTCGTAGCCAAATATCCAGTTTCAGTATAATCTGGTAAAAGACTTGGTTGTAGAGTATTCTGATCAGCAGAATATTCCTCAGCTTGAGCTGTATCTGCAGAAAAGAAAGTTAAAACTGGAACGAGTAAGCATAGTGCAATAAAGTTTGAAACTAATGTTTTTTTCATTTGAAAAACACCTTTCTAATTTAAATCTAATTATATACTAATCTGAAAGTCTTGTAAACGTTTTTTGATAACTATTTAGAACGATTGTGTCTAAATAGTTGTCAAATGATTACAAAAAAGTCAATTAATAGTTGAAAATAAAATTTTATTTAAATAGAGGCTGGTAGCTTTTCAAATATATTTATAAACGTAAAAAAATTTGTAGACTATAAAGATAACAGGATTATTTTCCGACTTTAAAAGTTGGAAAAGTATGACGATAAAAATCATGTTACTTTTTTTATTAAAAATGGTCAATAAGGTATAGGCAATTGACCATTTTGTGAACTCTGCTCTGTCAAGATTTTCCAGTGTTCAATAGAGTTGCTCAAAAAAGGAGTTAGAAAGCTTATAGCTTATCTAATTCTTTTTTTACTACGTCAATACTAAACGTATATTCAGGTGTCATACTACGATATGGCGTTTTAGCAAGGAATTCCATTACAGACGTCTGTAGTCGTGAATTCAGGTCAATGTCTTCAGGATAAACTTTTAACATTTGAATCATGTTGTTGTTAATGCCGCTGATCGAACGATTATAGGAATAAGAAATTTCCATTCTGCCAGCTCTAAGAAAATATTTTTTTAGTTGATAAGGTTTGTCTGTACTATAACCAAAAACATGTTCAATGCCTTCTTTTATGTAAACAGAAAGCTGTTGTTTGTTTTTAGCGTTAATATCAGCTAAAACGATTGGAGAAAAGGACAGATCATTTACCAAAACTAAAACTTTTTTTCTGTCTAAAGTAAAATAATTTGCATGCCAAGAGAAAAAAGATCGTTCAGTTGAGCTGGATGTAGTAGTAGAAACTGGAAATTCACTAAAAAGTGGTAATGATTTTTTCGTAGGGACAATGATCATAAGTAAACTCCTTTGACGTTAATCATGAGTACAGTATAACATACACAGAGAAAATGATTTAAAGTACAAGGCGTACTTCTAACAAAAACATTCGTTTTTGGTTATACTTCACTTATTAATTAAAAGAGCTACTTCAACTGAATAAATTAGAAGTAGCTCATCATTAGAAGATATAGGTAAAGTTATTCTCCACTCTATCTGCACCATAATAATCTTGTTCAGCCTTTCCTATAGCTATTATCTCGTCCTTTATAACAGCAGTATCAAGTGAATATTCAGTAATAATGTCTTGATACAGATCAAAAATATAGTATTCCGAGAATTTTTGATAAGGCAGTCCTAAGCAAGCGATGTAGAATTTCTCTTTTGACCATTTGTAAATGTCTTCTCCAAGGTATTTAGTCATATTTGAAAAAACAGTTCCGTTGATATTAGTTCTGATATTACAAATGTAGATGCTTAATAAATACTCGCTGAATCGATTGCTATTTACATAGTTATTTTTATTGTAGTATTCCTGCATACTATTAAAAATAATGTTTGTATATAGAATTTCAAATACCTTTCTTGAAAGTATCTTATTGTAACCTGATTCAAGAGAAACACTCCGTAACAACTGCATTTCTAGAGTCGAATAGCCACGAATAATCTGTGGAATATTACTATACCTTTTTAGCGTGTTTCTGATGCCTATATCCTTGAGTGATTTCCAAAAAGTCTTCATTTTAGATGAAAGTAATTCGAATGAAACAGAATGCCCGTTTTTGGTTCTGGAAAGATAAGTTTTATCTTCCATACATACCAAAATCTGAAAGTATTCTTTGTATGGATCTAAATCACTTTCATTGATAGGTGGGATAAACACGTCATTGAGTAAGGAATGGAAACTCTTTACTTTAAACTTTTCTTGTGACATTTTAAATATTGCTATGAAAAAAAAGATTATCGATAACCCTTGAACTAAAGAATTACTGAGAGTAAAAGGAAAGAAGTTTATTTTTAAAATATAAGTTTGAAATCTGGCGCTAGCAAAGACAAAGGAAATTAACAAAAGTATGAACTGATACTGAAAGACCATTAAAAACAAGAAATCTAGAACCTTGTATCTTAGCTTTGTAATAAATTTAATTTTTTCCGAATCCTCAGTTAAAAATTCAAGATAGAGAAATGAAACAATAAATAAAAACAATAGACTTTCTTTGATACTTATAATTTTTAGTATGACTAAACCAAATGTCATTAAATAAAACAATATCATTTTTTGAGTTTCAGACATTCTGGAATAATTCATTATTGTTATACAGGCAAAAAGAAAAAGAAAGAATATGTTATCACCAAACAATCCATTCATTAAATACAACCTCCTATACAGTCTTTGTATATTATATCACCCAATTTATTTGATTTGTTAAAATTAGTAAAAATTGAAAGTTTTCTGGGAGAGAAATGAAAGTGAATAGATGCTAAACTTCGATCTAACACTATCAAAACTCAAAAGTTTCGATCGAATAAAATTGTGTAACAATAGTAAGGATATCGGGTTGTCAAAAATTACTATCATAAGTACCGAAGTGGGAAAATTTTTTACATGACGTTATTGTATTTTTATGATATAATGACAGAGCGAAACGAAAGTAATTTAAACATTTTATACATCAAAAAACCACCCTATTGCGAGTAGGGTGGTTTTCTTTTCGCTGTTGCGACTCAGCGTTTGAACTAGTGGCAACTGCTTGATTATCTTCTAATCACCTAGCCAATGATCAACTAATGATAATATTAGTCCCACTAAAAGTGGTGCGATAACCAACGAAAGTAATTTCTCAAACATTTTATACACCCCCTTACGGGGCAGTTGCCAAATAAAATTATATCATATGTTCGAAGGATAAAATTAGTTATTTAGATAATACCTAATATAATGGACATGAAATATAAATATTCGAGAGTAAAAATTCAAAGAGTAACATGAAAAAATTCATGGTGTTTTTCTTTACACCAAAAACATTCGTTTTGGGGACAGAATATTTCTAGTTTTATTAAACGCCGATAGTAAAATTAAGCTAGACAACTAAATAAGTCATTTGTGCTACACTCAAAATAGTTCCGACCAAAGAATTATAAGGAGTGAAGACAAATGACCTATACTCATCTTACATCAAATGAACTCGTGATGATAGAAGCTTATTTCAATATGAGCCAACCTGTTACGATGGTTTCTAAGACTTTAAATCGTTCTAGACAGACAATCTACAATGTTTACAACTTCCTAAAACAAGGAAAATCTATCTGTGACTATTACCAACAATATAAAGAAAATAAAACGCGTTGTGGTCGACAACCCATTAGTTTGCCTACAGAACAGCATGATTACCTTCAAACTATGGTGGCTCAAGGGTGGACACCTGATGTGATTATTGGTCGAGCTGAGTTTCCTATTTCATGCTCTGTTAGAACACTTTATCGTCAGTTTAAAGCAAATCAATTTGATTGCTCAAAACTACCAATGAAAGGGAAACGAAAGCCCAACGGGCATAAAGAACGTCGCGGAAAGCAAGCATTTAAACGCAATATTTCAGAACGATCCACTGACTACCCTGATTTCCAACAGGAATTTGGGCATTTAGAAGGGGACACAATTGTTGGCGTTTATCATAAAAGTGCCATCATCACTCTAGTTGAACGCCTTTCAAAAGTGATTATTACATTAAAACCAAATGGTCGGAAAGCATTGGATATTGAAAAAGCGACAACTGATTGGCTACAAAAGATTCCCAGAAATTTGTTCAAATCCGTGACCTTTGATTGTGGAAAAGAATTTTCAAATTGGAAAAACATGAGTAATGTCAATGATATTTCTATCTATTTTGCAGACCCTGGAACCCCCTCACAACGCGGATTAAATGAGCATTCGAATGGGTTATTACGTAAAGATGGGCTGCCTAAAACAATGGATTTTAATCAAGTTGACCAAGCTTTTGTTGCGGCTGTCGCCTCTAAAAGAAATCACATACCAAGGAAATCTTTAAATTATCGAACACCATTAGAAGTATTTTTGAGTTACATAAATGAAAGACAATTGTCTAGCTTAATTTGACAAATCAAAAAACCATGAACACAATTGCGTTTACACACATTTGTGTTCATGATATAATTTAAGTATACTAATGAAGAAAGAGGTGTCTAAATATGGCAACTATTACTGTTCGTGTTTCCGATGAGGAAAAGGAATTTTTGGATGAAATGGCCAAATTTGAAGGCAAAAGTTTATCAGATTTGTTAAGAACGTCTACTTTAGAAAGTTTAGAAGATAGCTATGATGCACATATTGGAGATATTGCTTATGAAGAATACTTAAAAACTGGAGAAAGTAATCTTTTAGCAAATCTTTTGAAAAAGTATGAGGTAGATTAATTGCCAAACTATAGAGTAGAAACCACACCAAAATTTGATAGACAATTAGCAAAGCTAGATAAGTTTACTGCAAGAATGATACTGAAATGGTTATCTAAAAACATAGATAATACTGATAATCCAAAAAAATCTGGAAAACCACTTGTTGGAAATCACAACGGAAAGTGGCGATACAGAATTGGTGACTATCGAGTGATTTGTAAAATAGAAGAAAATGAATTAGTTGTTCTTGCGTTAGAAGTAGGTCATAGAAGAAAGATATACTAGTTTTCAGATTAATAAAAATTATGAGTGAGATTGTCTTGCTCATTTATTTAAAAGATAAACTATCAAAACTTAAAAGTATTGATCGTATAAACTCAAGCAACAACAATCAGGATATTAAGCTATCAAAAGTTACAATCATAATTTGAACGGCATATAGAACTGATATAAGAACGTGTGTCAATTTTTTTCAAAATGTGTGATCACCAAAAACATTCTTTAAAGGAAGGATTAGTCTCTGCAACTGAACTGATTCGAGCGCTACGTAGAGAAAACCATTCAGCAAGTTTAGGTCAAGCCCTTGAAAAAGTGGGGAAAATCTATAAAATAAAGAACTTTCTACGTTATTATTGCGACGAAGACTATGCTAGATCTATTCTCAATCAGCTGAATAAAGGAGAGTCTAGATATAATTTATGCCGGAAAATATATTTTGGTAAAAATGGAAAACTATATCAAGCCTACTACGAAGGGATGGAAGAGCAGTTATCCGCTTTAGGATTAGTCACAAATGCTGTTATCTATTGGAATGCCTTATATCTAGAGAAGGTCTTAGAACAAATTACTGTAGAAGGAATTTCCTATACAAACAAGTATATTAGACGTCTATCTCCATTACTCTTTGAACACATTTAGATATTGAGGAGTATTTTTTCAAAGAAGTCCAAGACAACACTCCTACCGAAGGTAATCTTTCAGATAAAGAACAATCTATTACCTTTATCTATGCCAAGAATCCAACGGAGCCAACAAAAAAATCTAACGGAAAACCAACTGTTACAGGAAAAACTGGTTCTTCAGATCATCGTAAATACTCAAAATTACTACCTAAAACTGGTGAGAATGTCAGCTTAATTGTCACACTTTCTGGTGTTACTACATTACTACTAGCTTTATGTATATGGTTATTTAGACGGAAACAAAGTAATCCATAATACAATCTTTCTTCACATTAATGTAAGTAATACAAAAAAATTTAACTTGTTTGTACCATGGTTATTATGATATAACTTTTTTATTTTTAAAGGAGAGAGGGACTGTTATGTTGAAATATTTTGGACTAAATATAGGTAATGGATTTCAATTGATTATTCCTGAATTAGGTATGGCAACTGAAGTTTATAAGCTTATTGAATCTGATAGAAAACATTTACGAAATTTTTTAGACTTTGTTGACGATTATACAGATGTAAGTAGTCAAATTAGTTATTTAAAACTGAAAATGCAGGGTGCTGCTAATGGAACAGATAAATTATTTTTTATAGCTCAAGAAGATAAGATAATTGGATGCATTAATTTACACAATATTGATATTAAAATCAGTAAAGCTGAAATAGGTTACTGGATTCATTCAAGTTACACTGGTAAAAATATTGTTACTAAAGCGGTTAAGACTTTATGTGACTATTCTTTTAACATTTTAGGTCTGAATAAATTAGTTATATTTGCAGATGTAAATAATAGTGCTAGCAATGCCGTTGCGCTTAAATCTAATTTTAAATTTGTAGGAGTAAAAGTTCAAGATGCTTTTCTACATGATGAATTTAAAGATTTAAACGAGTACTACCTGCTTAAATCTGATTTTATGCAACAAACGCGAACAGGACTTTAAAATTAAAAGATACTTAAAAAATTGTTATGAATTCTAAAATTAATATAAAATGAAAAAAGGGAGTATTCAACAACTTATAAGTTGTTGAATACTCTTTTTTTTATCGATTTAATTGGGTTATGAGGTAGCCAAAAACTGTTGTTTTTGAGATTTATATAAAATAACAAAAATACTTATATCAAACCTCTATGACACAACATTTGAAACTTCAAAAAAATGTTGCTTAAACAACCGTATTAGGCTCCTATAATGTATTATTGCGAACATTTCTGTCCATAATACATTATAGGAGCCTTGCTGAAGAAACTAAGGAAAAGGACAAAACTATTCACTTTGAAGAATTGGATATCAAGAGTAAAAAATTATGTGTACGTACCAAGGGAAATAGTATTTACACTTATGAAAAAGCTAAAAAATAATATTATCAAAAAGGATGGAAAGGAAGATAGCTAATGGAGAATACTATAAATGATGCTTTGCATCTAAGAGAAGAAGGTAACCTAGAAGGATCTAACCAGTTGCTATTGAAACTATTAAAAAACGGGGTTGATGATCCATATTTAAACTATCAGATTGCTTGGAGTTTTGATATCTTAGAAAGAGATTCTGAAGCAGTGTATTATTACGAAAAATCAATCGATAACGGTTTAGAAGGTGCGGACTTGGCAGGGGCATTTCTTGGTCTGGGTAGTACATATAGAACGTTGGGAAAGTACGATTTAGCTAAAAAAACATTAAAGAATGGAATAAAGAGATTTCCAAATAACAATGCTCTTAAAGTTTTTTATTCGATGGTGTTATACAATTTGAATCAGTATTCAGAAGGTATGGAAATTTTGTTAGGCTTAATTGCCACAACTTCAAGAGATGAAGAGATTAAAACCTATCAAAGAGCAATAATGTATTATTCAGATAAATTGGATAGAACTTGGTGAGAATAGTTTTACTGAGATATGTAGAGAATTTAATAGTATCCTAAAAAGGATAGAAATGAAAAGGAGAGAATTTAGATGATTTCAAGAACATGGCATGGATGCGTTCCAATGAAACATAAACAAGGATTCTATGACTATGAATTAATAACTGGAGTTGAAGAAACTCGAAATACAGAAGGCAATTTAAACACCTATTTAAAAGTAGTAGATCAAGAAGAATACTGCCACTTCTTTCTATGTTCAATTTGGGAAAATATGGATTCAGTAAAAAAATTTGCTGGTAATAATCCTGAAATAGCTGTGACCTATCCAGAAGATGAAAAGTTTGAATTAATTTCTGACCCATTAGTCATTTTACAAGAAGTAACGTCTGCTAAAAACCCATTTGAGTATAGACAAGAAAAATCCTGAAGCCGAAATTAAGTAGTCTTCTCAAAAGGATGGATATTAGAAATTCAAGAGTAGGACACGCATTAACTGCAATAGGATATGTCGAAGCAAAAGATCCAAAATTTGAAGACTTTTATATTGCTTGGAACCCATTAGATTATAATGGCGGGTATATGATGTTATCAAGTAAGCAACTGGATAACATTAATTCAGGAGGAGAACTGTTTTCATGGGCGTACACAGTGTATAATTTTAAAAAATAGGGGGATTATTAGATAAAAAAAGTATTGTTATTATTATAAGGTAGTATATTTCTGACTTCAAATAGTGCGATTGTTTTTGCTGAAGAATTTAACCAAGAAAAAATGGAAACTATCGAGAATTCAGTGGTTAGCACTCAAAAAGTTCAATTGATTAATTTTGAAATCCCAACGGAATTTTTAGTCTCTGATACAACACTCAGCTATGTAGATATGGTTGATGGTAAGAAAGCGGAAATTATTGACAATGCTTCAAGTAAAGTTCTTGCAACTTATTCAGAAATGATAGAGAATCGTAATGTAAATACAAGAACGACCGGACAAGTATGGACTAGCCATATTCAATCTACCTACAGCGTGCAACCGGCAACGATTAATGTTTATGCAGAAGTTGTGCTTCGTGGGGATACCAATTGGAGACAAATTGAAAAAGTTAATAGAATTTGGCAGACAGAGGGAAAAAGCGGAGCTTATGAGTTAAAAGATACGTATCAATCGATTAGCTCACCGTCAACATTTCCAAGTACTTGGATGTTGGTAAACATAACTGGTCAAGTTTATACTGAAAGTGCATGGAGCGCTAGTGCAGGATTTTCTTTTAGCCTTTTAGAATCAGCTGGTTTCGATATGTCTGGTTAAAATTCAGGAAAGTGGTTTGCGCGGAAAAATTATAATTCGCAAGTTTTGTTTCGTGTTATGAATTAAGGCTCAGTGGCTAAATAATTTGAAGGGTGTGATCAAAATAAAAAAAAAGTTACTACTTATTTCTTTGATACTTGGTTTATTATCTTTTGGAGGAATAGCATATGCTAGTGGAAAAGATAAGGCTGCAAAATCTGATGTGAGTACAGATATGAATGTTAATGAGGTGATCAAGCTTGCCAATTTCGAAATTCCAACAACTTTTACTTCAAACAAAATAAATGTAAAATATGAAGACATAGAAGGTGGAATAAAGGCGGTTGTTACTGATAAGAAGTCGAAAAAAATACTTGCTAGTTATTCAGAAGGAACATCAGAAGAAGATAAGCAAGGGGATGATAAAGTTGGAGAAGTCATTTAGTGATTTCTTCTGAGATAAATCCAGTAACTATAATAGTTTATACTGAACTAATAGTATCTCAGAAACAAGGATTAAAACCCCAAATTGAAAGTATTCCCTACGTTTATCAAGCAGAAAGTAATATTACAGATTTTGAAATTAAGAATCCTCATGAGTCAGTAAGAAACTCACAAGATTTACCTACTGATAATGTAATATTAAATATAACTGGCCAAATATACAGCACAAGTGATATGAATAGAAAGAGCTACGTAACATATAATGATTTTAAGACAGCTGGATTTGATATGAATGGCTCAGAGAAAAAAGAGTGGTTTGCTCGTAAAGACTACAATTCTCAAGTAACATTCAAGTTAAAGACAGAATAATTGAGTCGAGAGTAATATTAAAAAAAGTAGAAGTAAATGTATTTGATTAGTAAATGATTACAGGTACACATCCTTAGTACTTGGTAGTGACTTTTTTCTTTGTATAAATTGTATGATTTGGCAAAAGAAGTTGATTATTCAACTTCTTTTTTTTTACATTGAAAACATAGTTAGAAATTGTATCATGGTTCTTTTTCGTTAGTGAAAAGTTCAATAGGGTATAAGCAAATGAATATTTTCAAGTCGTTGCTCTGACAACGTTTTAAAATGTTCAATAGAGTTGCTCAAAACATAAATTTAGGATAGAGAATTTCTCTATCCTATTTTGTTTTACAGAGACCATATTAGTTAAGTCAATAATTAGAATCTGACACAAGCTAGTTGTGTCACATTCGTTAAAATAGGGTAAAGACAGATGGCTCTAAGGGTGACTCAATGTTTGAGTGGCTCTTTAAATTTATAGATTGTTTGAATGAGACTAAAACTATAGTATAATAGAATTAAGTCATATTGATAAAAAGAGGGATTTTTTCATGAAAATTGTCCAACCAATCAGAGAAAAAAAGCAAATTGATGCAATGAAGGCCATTTTGTCTTCCGGAAAAATGGGACCAAGAAATATGTTACTATTTTCGATTGGAATAAATACCGCTTATCGCATTTCAGATTTGCGTCGTTTGAAATTATCAGACGTTTTAATTATTTCTCGTGGTCGAGTGATCGCGAAAGAACGATTAGAAATGAAAGAACAAAAAACTGGTAAACACAATTCCATTATTATTTCGAATAAATTAAGAAAACAGGTTTTAGAATATGTGAATGAAGTATTTCCTTATCAGGTAGCAATACATGATTTTGATCACTTTCTATTTCCGAGTAGGAAGGGAGAGGATCAACCATTAAGCCGACAAGCACTTTGGGATGTGTTAAGTAAAGCAGCTAAAAGTATAGGGATGAAAAATATCGGTAGTCATTCGATGAGAAAAACATTTGGATACTTTCTTTATAAGAATGGAACACATATTGAGATCATTCAAGAGTTACTAAATCATTCATCACAGCGTGAGACATTACGTTATATTGGAATCACACAAGAGGATAAAGATACTGCAGTAATGAGTTTAGATTTATAACCACAGATAATTTACTATATAATAGAAGAAACACGTCATTTTTTTAGCAAATAAGAGAAGATATATCTTTTTTGGTAGGATCCAAGAGTCATTCATTTGAAGGAGTGACTGCGATCTGTTTATCAATAGTTTGCTACTATTCTGAGATAAAAAGAGAAGAACAGGAGGAAAAAGATGTTAACAAATAAATTAGGCATAACAAACCAAGTTGAATTAGCAAGAGTAGAAGAAAAGATCAGTAAATCGAATGCAAAGAAATTACACGATAGTGGGGACATTGATAAACTAGAAGTAGGAACATTTAAAGGGCTAGCAGATATTCATCGATACCTTTTTTCAGATATTTATGATTTTGCCGGTGAAATTAGAACGGTGAACATTGCTAAAGGAAATTTTAGGTTTGCGCCAGTAATGTATTTGAAAGTCTCGTTAGATCATATTGATCAAATGCCGCAATCAACAATCGATGAAATTGTAGCAAAATATGTTGAGATGAACATTGCGCACCCGTTTCGTGAGGGCAATGGCCGCAGTACAAGAATATGGCTAGACCTGATTCTTAAACAAGAAATCAACAAAGTAATCGATTGGAACCTGATCAACAAAGAAGCTTATCTTTCTGCAATGGAACGTAGTCCTGTTAATGATTTAGAAATCTCTCATTTAATTAAGCAGGCACTAACTTCGTTAGTAAATGATCGTGAAACATACATGAAAGGTATCGACGTTAGCTATTACTACGAAGGATATACAGAATATAATACTGAAGACTTGTAGTCATTAAAAAGGTCAAAATATCACCAAAACTTATGCCAAATTCTATCTATCATAAATCTACGTTAATGGTAGAGTGATTCTAAGGTCGTTTCAACTTTTAAACTGAGGTACTATCTTGAATGATCCCTCTGAGGATTCTCAAAAACGGCGTTTTTGGCAAAATAAAAAAGCTGTCCCAAAACTAAAACAACTTCCAGCAATATCAATATTTTATGTTTATTAAATCAGTGAATAGATAAATTCTCAAAAACGCTCGTTTTTGGCATAAAAGATACATCTCTTATATTCAATGTTAAGTGAATGAAGTAGCTTTGTCAATTTGAAAAAGGATAAACAATTCTTTACAAACAAAAAGACCTACCTTTGGGGAAGGTAGGAAAAGGAGTTAAAAATGAAAAAGTTTTGTTTGTTAGGGTTGTTTGTTTGGTATGAATAAATAATACAATTGAAATTTGAATAATCTGTGATGAATTAGTATAGAATTTCTGAAATAAGAATAGAAATAGTGATTATCAAAAAGGATTGATAGGAGGAAAAAATGAATAAAGAGAATAATGATTCTATATCACTAGGTATTTGTATAGGTGTAGTTTTTGGTATTATTTTCAATAATTTCACTTTAGGAATTGCAATAGGATTAGCAATAGGAGTTGCAGGAACTTTTGACAGTAAGAGAAAATCAAGAAAAAAAGATTCGGAAAAGGATCAGTAGGAGGAAAAACGGGTATGAAGAATCAAACAGTTTGGGTTGTGCAAGACGAGAACTCAAATGTAATAAAAGAAATATTTATATCTAATGAAGCAGCATGGGAATATTGCGGCAAACAATTTAAACTATTTGGGCTGGATCTAAACGTTACGGAATACAAGCTTAAATAATCTGATGAAATTTAATTTCCCAAAAAGGATCGATAGCTGCATGCATGAGATCCAAAAACGATATGTTTAATGGAGAGATTATTTCCTATTCCCTTTTTAAGCAACCTGTTTATAAAATGGTTGAAGTCATGTTGTCTCAAGCTTTTAATAAAAAGAAGATAAAGGATAAAGTTATTTTACATTCTGATCAAGGATGGCACTATCAGATGAGGCAGTACCAAAAGGCATTGAGGGAAAACAACGTTATTAAGAGTATGTTGCGCAAAGGATACTACCTAGACAACGCAGTGATGGAAAATTTCTTTGGATATATTGAAGAGTGAATTTTACGACAGAAAAAAATTTCATTCTATTGAGGATTTCTCTAAGGAACTTCATGAATATATTAAGTGGTATAATAACCAACGAATAAAAGAAAAATTAAATGGACTGTCACCTGTTCAATTCAGAAAACAATCCATTTAAAAAGTTCAACATTCGGGGTTCAGTTCAAAGCCCTCTAGGACTCCTAATAAATGATTTAATTCTTTGGATTTTCTTCAATAACATCAGTTGACAAAGAGCCCTTATTATTTACTGATTTAATACAAAAATTTGAGCTTGTCTAGATGGAGAATTTGCGGGATGTTGGTTTTCTAATTTAATGGGAGTTCCGAGATTAGGGTTATAGTTATGGACATCCCAAACTAGATTGCCATCTTTTTTATTGTGAATAATATATTGATTGTCGGAGACTTGTTCGACTGTCCAAAGCATACTGGAATCATTTATATTCTGATTTTCCCAATCAAGATTCCCAACTCCAATGGAGCCCGCCCACTTTACACTTTGAAAGCCAAATTGGTCGTTAATGACATAAGCATCTTTGTTGGGGATATAGTAAAATTCAAATTTACCATATCCAGGGGTTAAGTTAGCTAATTTAAACTTGTAGTCTACCTGTAGGTTAGAATTAAGTTTTGGTTGAACAGTGTAGTATCCATTTGGAAGAGTGTTGATTTCCGACGCTTGTACCTCTTTTAGAGGCACTGCTAAAACAACATATAAAAATCCAGTTAAAACGAGTAATAACATTTTTTTCATAAAAACGCCCCCTTACATAATATAAGAGAATGATATCGTTTTCTTGAGTATTTGTCAATAGGGATTTTAAATTCCTTTTGTTATTTAATTTTCATAAGATATTGTTATATATTTAAATAAAAATATATTTAAATTTAGTGAAAACATTTACAGGATAGCAAACTAAAATATTGTTATTCATGGACTCATCGTAGCAAAGAGGGGAAAAATCCCTTTAAGGTCTATTTTATTGTTATTTTATCCCTCTAAGAGTTTTTTGATGTATTTGTTGATACCATAAGCGATCGATAACAGCATGAATGAGATCCAAAAACGATCACAACTGAAGGAGATAAGGAAAATGAAGCAAATACTTTTAGAAGACAAACTGAAAAAGTTTCGACCTGAAACGGAAATATTTATTGAATTTGCTGATAATTACGGTTCTTTAAGAAAAGGATCAACAGAACACTTTTTAAAAAATTTAAACAGCGAAGAACTGAATAGCTTATGTGTAGAACAAAGAGATTTTCAGGAGACAACAAGATTTAAAGATAGAAAAACAATTCATTATTTATTTTGTCAAAATACAAACTTTTAGAACTAGAAAGGATTAATTAAACATGAAAAATATCAACTTAAAAAAATTTGTAGATAACAAAGGCATTAGCTTAGAAAGACTGTCAGAAGTCACAGGATTAGATTCACAAATAATAGCGGATATGTACCATAAAGGTATTTTTGATGGTGATAAATTAGGTGTTAATGCATTAACGAGCTTAATGCAAGCATTAGATATTATAAATATCAATGAGTTGATACCTTCAATGAAGTAGTTTTCCAAAAAGGATCGATAGCAGCATGAATGAGATCCAAAAACGATTGTTCGGAAAAATAGGTCATTTTGTCCGGCTGCAGTGTGAGATCTACTGGAGAAAATGATCAAAGAGACGAACAATCAATTATACCTGGTCAATGAACAAAGTCAGAATTACGAACTATTTATCAAAAAGGATCAGTAGGAGGAAGTATAATGGTGAAAGCTTTATGTATTATGATGGAAGAAAATGATGAAGATGATAATCAAGTAAAGTATGTATTTGAACAGATCACTTCATTAAAGTTGGTGGAGGATATGATCGAGGACGAACAAAGCGTTCATTTCACTTCTGAAGGAAAAGAGTATGAAATGAGTACATTTGACATTGATTGGTTTAGGTTTGTTCCTATTACTTCAGATATGGTTACATATTTTAAAAACAATGATAGTTATCGGTGTAAATGGGATGAACAAGGTATGATTCTCGAAAAGGATCAGTAGGAGGAAGTAAAATGGAACTATCTAAAAAAGATGAAGTAAGATACAAAAATCAATTATTTGATAAATATACTCTAAGTATAGGTGTCATTGAAGCTGTGTTGAATACACGAAATGAAGTTCCTTCTGAATTCATTTTAGATCAAATAACTGAACAAATAGAGCGGTTAAAAACGGAAGAGAAAGAGCTACAAGACTTGTATTCCAAAAAGGATCAATAAAACGTGAATTGTGGTTCGAAATCGATGAAATCGTACACAAATAACCGTAAAACGTACAAATAACTAATTGAAATGGAGCAAGATAAATGAATTTTTCAAACATTCAACAAAAAAATATACCAGGATTAAATTTTTATGGTGATGTAACTGATAAGGCAATTGACAATTTAGAATCTAGTTTTCAGGATTTGTTTTTCCAGTCGGAAGACTATGAATTGAAAACATTTGAAAGACAGTTCTTTGAAGAAAAAAATACTAAAACGATATTGGTAAAAATGCCTGCAGCTGTTCAAAAAATTAGTCATAAGCTACCTTTCTACAGAGCAGTTTTACAAGAGGAGCTGGATAGTGAAAATCTAAAGAAGGTCAAAACTATTCGTTATTACGTGGATATGAACCGTGTTTTCTATGTACAAATTATTTTTGAAATGAGCTAGAGACACTATCCCAAAAACGATCCTTTTTGGAAAAGCATATTTTTTCCTTTTTAAGAAAATATTTTATTTCTTAACGCCTTTACTTACAAGTTAGGTTATAATTAAATGTCGCCAATCATACAGTCTTGCGACTGGAAGGAGGTGTTAACTGTGCTAGAACTTTTCATTTGCCCCCTTCTTGTCGGCTTAATAGTAGCTTTATTCGAGTATTGGCTGAATAAAGCTACTATTAAGCCGACAAGAAGTAAAACATCCTAACGGCGACATCAGCCAAAAAAGAACCCCTAGAGAATCCTACTTCTCTAGGGGTTTAATGTTAACTGTGCTATTCATTTGCACCCCTAGTATAGCATTATTTTTATTCGATAACAACATTGTTAGTTTTTACTGATCCTTTTTTGGAATACAAATCTAGTAGCTCTTGTTCTTCTGTTTTTAAACGCTCTATTTGTTCAGTTATTTGATCTAAAATGAATTCAGAAGGAACTTCATTTTGTGTATTCAATACCGCCTATATAACATTTATACTTAGAGTATATTTATTTAATAATTGATCCTTGTATATTGCTTCATATTTTTTAGATAGTTCCATTTTACTTCATCCTACCGATCGTTTCTGTTATCAAAAAATATTCAATCTTCTGCGAATGAACATGAATAACAGCTTAAAATAATCATGCCACATTTTTTATTATGATATACTATCTAATGAGGTGAAGGTAAATGGTCAATATGAATGATGTTGCAAAAAAAGCAAACGTCTCTAGAGGAACTGTATCCAATTATGTCAATCATGTAAAAATCAAGCCAGAATTAGCTGTTAGAGTAGAAAAAGCAATTGAAGAGTTGAATTATATACCAAATCAAGCGGCTAGATCATTAAAAAAACAAGAAAGTGACATCATTGTATTTATATTGCCAACGATATGGACACCATTTTTTTCTGAATTGGCATACTATATCCAATTAGAATTACAAATTCAAAATTTTAAAATGTTATTATGTAATTCTCAAAATGATTACAATTTAGAGTTAGACTATATAAAAATGGCGCAAGAACAGAAAGTCAAAGGAATTTTAACTATTTCTTACAGTGATATAGAACCCTATCTTATTTCAAACATCCCGATTGTTTCAATTGAGCGTTATTTTAATAGTACTATTCCATTTATAACAAGTGATAATTTTGGTGGGGCTAGACAAGCAGCAGAAGAATTGCACAAACGAGGTTCAAAACGACTGCTGTTGATTTTAAGAGAGTTGCCCAATAATTTAGGTGTTTTTGAACGAATGAATGGTTTTATTGACTATTGTACCCATAATGAATTGGAATATGAAGTTTATTTGGATAAAGGAAACTCAATTGATTTTCCCAAAAGACTGGATATATTTCTAACTGAAAAATTTTCAGAAAACTGTCCTTTTGATGGGATTTTTACTGTAACAGATCGATATGCAGAATTTGTTTTTAATGCATTTGCACATTTACCTTGGTCGATTCCCGAAGATGTACAATTAGTTGGTTTCGATGGTGCTAGAAGCTTTTCTAATCAGTCATTGACTATTTCAACAATGTCTCAGGATGTACGCGAGATTGCTCATTTAAGTGTGAAAGAGTTAGTGGAATTTGATGATAGCTTAGCTATACAGAAGAAACATATATTACCAGTGAAGTTTACAGCATTTAAGACGACTAGAAAATTGGATGAAAAATAAATCCAATTTTTTTGTTTGAAAGCCCTTGCTTTTTTGGAACGTTCCAAGTATTATAATAGTTAAAAATGGAACGTTCCAAAAAAGTATTTCTAAAACAATCAAGGAGATGAATAGTTTGGATTATAAAAAAATTGCTAAAGAAGTCTTAGAAGGTGTCGGGGGAAAAGGAAATATAGCGAATGCTGCTCATTGCGTTACGCGTTTACGCTTAGTATTGAATGATAGTAATAATTATAATAAAGAAACATTAGAAAATATTGAAGGCGTTAAAGGAGTATTTTTTAATAGTGGACAATTACAAATTATTTTTGGTACAGGAACAGTAGAAAAGGTTTTTGCTGCATTTCAAGAAGTTTCAGGGATAAAGGAAGCTTCATTGCAAGATGTAAAAGCCTCTGGAACGAAGCAACAGAATAAATTACAACAAGCATTTAAAGTATTCTCTGATATATTCATTCCAATCATTCCAGCTTTTGTTGGGGCAGCGATGATCTTAGGCTTGAAGTCACTATTAACGACACAATTTGGTTTTTTAGGTGGTTCAATGGCGGAGGAATGGCTTTGGGCGCAAGATTTAGCTAGTTTTCTAGGTGTGATTGCGACAACATTTGCTTATCTTCCTGTTTTAGTCATGTATTCAGCAACTAAACGATTTGGTGGAAATCCAATCTTAGGTTTAGTGTTAGGTTTTGTAATGATTACACCAGATTTGATGAATCGTAATGACTTTGTTTTGGGCAATTATGATACCTTATCCTCTTGGCATGTATTTGGGTTATCCATCCCACAAGTTGGGTTTCAAGGTGGCGTGTTTCCAGCAATTTTAACAGCATGGTTCTTATCAAAAACAGAAGTATTTGCGAAGAAAAAAACACCACAAGCGTTGAGTTTTATTTTGGTACCGACAGTTACGATTTTATTCTCTGCTCTTGCTTTATTCTTAGTATTTGGTCCGATCGGTAATGCAATCGGCACGGGATTAGGATGGATCATTGATATTCTATACAACAAAACAGGATTTGTGGGTGCCTTTGTTTTTGCAGCATTGCTTCAGCCACTTGTTGTAACGGGCACGCAACACGCGATCCAGGCCATTGAAGCACAATTAGTGGTAGCCACAGGATTCAACTATATTCAACCATTATGGTCCGTTTCAATCATTGCACAAGGGGGAGCAGCATTGGGCATGTTTTTCCTTGCAAAGAAAAATTCTAAGCGTCGTGAAACAGCAATGTCTAGCTTTGTTCCAACATTATTTGGTATTTCAGAACCAGCTATTTTTGCAGTCAATTTACGTGACTCGATCATTCCATTTCTTGCTGCTTCATTTTCAGCAGGGATCGGTGGTGCTTTTATGAAAATATTTGATGTCAAAGCAACAAGTTTTGCTTTAACGGGTCTACCAGGTTTGACGATCGTATACCCACCTAGATTGATTTTTTATATCATCGGAAATCTAATGGCATTTATTTTACCGATTATTATTTTGATTGTTTGGAATCGTGTTAAAGGGGTAAAAGGAGCAGAAATAGGAAAAGGTAGTACCTTATAAAAAGAAGGGACGTCTGAGAGCAATTGATGAGTAAAAAAATTGAAAAATATACATTTTATACGACGGAATGGCAAGAACATTTAAGTCAATTAGAAGAAAAAATAAACGAGAGCGCCTATCTCCCAAAGTATCATTTATACCCCAAGACAGGCTTGATGAATGATCCAAACGGTTTGAGCTATTTTAATGGCAAGTATCAAGTATTTTATCAATGGTTTCCATTTGATTCTTTTCATGGAATGAAACATTGGGGACATGCTACTTCAGAAGACTTAGTTAAATTCAAGGATGAAGGTTTTGCTCTTATCCCTGATGAAGAATATGAAAAAAATGGTGCGTATTCTGGTAATGCTTTCGAATACAATGACGAACTCTATTTGTTTTATACAGCGAACTATAAAACAGATACAGGGAAAGTAGCGAAGCAAGCTTTGGCGATCATGGACAAAAAAGGAACTATTACTAAATATCCGAAGAATCCAATCCTTGAGGGTGCACCGAAAGGATTTAGTCAAGAATTAAGAGATCCTTTTGTTTTTGAGCGTAACAGTTCTTTTTATATGTTACTTGGCGGAGGTCGTTTTGTGGAGGGAGAACAAACGGGTTTCGGTGACATTGGTGAATTGCTTTTGTATAAGAGTACTAATTTATTGGATTGGACGTATCAAGGAACGATTGATTTACCGATTGATAAAGGTTATATGTTAGAATGTCCGAGCCTTGTAACGATTGATGGAAAAGATGTTTTATTTCTATCACCGATGGGCTATGAGAAAGAAACGTATCGTTACCAAAATCGCTTTTCTTCCATTTATTTAGTAGGGCAATTGAATGTTGAAAAAAGAACGTTTGCATTAGAGCATGTGGATGAGTTGGATGCTGGTTTTGATTATTATGCTCCTCAATCATTTTATGGAAAGAATCAGTTGCCATTAACTTTAGGTTGGTTTGGCTGTGGTGAGCAAGTGTATCCAATTGACACTGAAGGTTGGAAACATGGATTAACGACTGCACAAGAAATGAGAGTAGTGGATGGAAAATTAAGACGTTTTCCAACAAAAGAAGTACAAAAACAGTTTACAGATAAACAAACAATAAGAACTGACCAACTTCTTTTAGAATATCCCTATTATCATCTTCAATTTGAATTGAACAAAGAACAAGAGTCGACTATTTGCTTTGGTACAAAAGATGATTTTTGGCAATTGAATTTAGATGAAAAAAAAGAGACAGTAACGATTGATCGTGGTCATTTAGCTAAAAAAATTGATACCGAATATGGTATGAAACGAACCTGTGAAATAGCTGAATTAGCAAATAATATCACAGTTGATGTGTTTGTTGATAATAGTTTTATAGAACTGTATTTGAATGAAGGCGAACGTGTTTTTAGTTTTAGGGTCTTCTTAGAATCAGAAAAAACTACTATTTCGTTTTCAAAAGAAACTGAAGCCACGTGGGCATATTTAGAATAATAGAGATCTCTATGCGCATCTTGATAGATTTAGTCAAGGTGTGTATAAAGTTTTTTTGTACGACTTTTTTATGCATAACATGGGCCCATATGTCAAGAGTCCGAAATTGACTATCAGGATATTCGACACATTATTCAACATAATTATCAAAAATGGTTTTATGCTAAAGAGAATATGGAGTAATAAAAACGAAAGACAAATTGTCTTTCAAAATTCTGAGAACTAGTATTCTGTTAGTTCTTTTTTTATCTCTTAATTGTAAGTTTTCATGTACATTCCAAACATCGTTCTTTGTTCTGCTTCTAAGTTACTGTCCAATCGATTTTGATAAATGTCAATAAAGTAGACACAAAAAGAGCAAATACCTAGTGAGAATCAAAATATTTATCCTCCTTTTCATTTGTGTAAGCATATCTAGGGTGCCGTGAGGGCGTTGGGAGTTATAGAACCCTTCGATGTACTCAAAGCATGTCAGTTGTACTTCTTTAAGAGAAGAAAAAGTTCTTCTTTTGAGTTCCTCTTTTTTCATATATTTGAAAAAGGCTTCTGTGACAGCATTGTCCCAAGGATAACCAGGTTTCGATAATGACTGAACAATAGAATGATCCTCTAAATATTGTCTGAATTCAAAAGAAGTATACTGGGAACCTTGATCTGTGTGAAAAAGAACGGAAGCCTTAGGCTTTCTGACTTGGATTGCTTTTTCTATTGTTGTAATAGCCAAAGCAGTATCTATTTTTTTGCTGACAGTCCAAGCAATGACTTTTCTGGAAAATAGATCTAGAATCACGCAAAGGTAAACAAAAGATTTTTTCCCAATAGGAATATAAGAGAAGTCACTAGTCCATACTTGATTCGGTGCTGGAGGATTAAACGCTTGTTTTAAATAGTTTGGGTGCTTCAAAGAAATCTGACCTTTGGTCGGTTTAAAGGCAGGTTTCACTGTATACATTTTAGGTAAGTTCATGGTACTCATTAAACGATAGACTCGACCAATACTAATAGAAATGCCATAGTCACTTAGAAGCATACGTCTTACTTTTGCAGGACCTACTCGTGTTTTAGAAGTCGTATAGATTTCTAAAATGATCGTTCTTAATTGTTGATTCTCTACTGTTCTAGGAGCTATTTTCCCAGAAAAACGTTTGTAGTAAGTCGAGCGATTGACTTTAAGAACCCTGCAGAGAGTGACAACAGAGTGCTCATGTCGTAGAATACGAATCGCATTTAAACGTTCGTCGAGTGTGGCGTGAATATGGCAATCGCTTTTTTTAGAATTAAATTTTCTTCTTCCAATTGGAGATTTCTTTTATGAAGTTGTTTAATCTGACGAGCCGTGAGGATCGTATCGTCATCGATTTTAACTTCAGAATATTGTTTCACCCATCGAGCGACAGAAGATAGGGCAATCCCATATTCGTTAGCTAATGCGTTTTGTGATTTTCCACTTCCATAAAGTTTGACGATTGATTTTTTAAAATCCTCGTCAAACTTTCGCTTTGTTTTACGTTTATCTACCATAATCAAAAGTCCTTTCTTAAATAGTGTCTAATTTATTAATAGTATAGCAAAAAAGCTGTCTACTTTATTAGCATACATGCAACCAAGTAAAACATACTTAGAGGCAGCCAAACGGTAATGTCAGGATAATAGCCATATTCAACATGACGAACTACATATCAAAAGGAGAGAGAGTTGAATAAAATGGGAAAAAGTAAAATCGTAGAGACTCATATACATGTTTATAGGGCAATGAAGCGAATGAGTCAAAGTGAGTTAGCTAAAAAAATTGGAGTATCAAGGGTTACTATTGTAAATATTGAACTAAATAGGCAAAATCCTTCAGTAATAACTATGTATGATATTTCAAGAGTTCTGGGAACAACAATTGAAGAACTATTTACTTTTGAGACACAAGAAGAAGAGTAGAATAATTTATCCTGTAAAGGATCAGTAAAGGAGTATGGATGAAAAAAACATTTGTTGTTAGTCAGATTTTTTTGTTTATAAATATACTTATACTCATAGTAATACCGTTAATATTTTTTCTTATTTTTAAGTTATTTCCTAATTTAGATCAATCTGAAAATGGATTAGGGGTTTTCCCATTAGTATGTATAATCTATGGATTGTATGGGCTACCAATAACTGGAATATGTGCTATTGTAATAGCTATTATTTATATGTTGTATTTGCATAAAAAGAAATCATTATGAATCATATGTTAAAAAGGATCGATAGCTGCATGCATGAGATCAAAGAATGATCAGTATAAGTGCTAGTAGTTTGACAAAATAAAGTTTTAGATGTATTCTAAATGGGAATATAACAGATTATGAGATACACCAAACCCCACCATCCGCTAAATGGTGGGGTTCTTTTTGGCTTTCAGTCGCTTTATTTGCTCCGTTTGTCAAGCCATTGTTTGAATAGCGCTAAAACTATCCCTACAACAATAGGAGCAATCAACGTTGAATATAACAAGATCACAAGAATACACCCCCCCTTCTGCGATTGTATCGCTGAAGAGGAAAGCGACCACTTTCAGTGTATCAGAAATTAAGTTGAAAAGCTGTATTATTTTGCAAAAAAATACATGTGAAAAGGTCACACCAACGCTATGTTGCAAAGGGTCTCGTTAGTCTATTGTAAGCATACCTATAATAGACAATATATGATGTGCATTTCATTAAGACAATATATGTTGTATAATAAAGTTTGACAATAAATATTGTATTTAGAAGGAGCGATTCATATTAACTTGACAGAATTAGAGATCATGACGTTTCCTGAAGCAAGTGAAAGATGGAATAGAGAGCGGACGTTTGTATTTCAAAAATATTTTAGTTCTCCGGATAAATTTCTCCCAGGATCATTTGATGTTATTGGAAATGGAAAAGGAACATGGATTATTACCAAAGCAGGAATGGAATATTTAACGGGTCAAACAGAAAAAGAAGCAAATGCCGGTCTTTGGCGTGTAATAGTGGAATCCGATTTTCGGGTATTGGATGACCGAGGGTGTGACACTAAAGTAGAAGCAAATCTTTTACTGGAGAAGTTAGCTATAAAGGAAGCAATGAAACAATCACCTCAGGTGATCGATCAGCTGAAGTTTAATTACTTAGACGAAAATAAGAAAAATTATGGAATAAGGATTAGAGAGAACACTTTAATTTATGTAAAAAAAATAGACAAAAATAATAAGAAGTGAGCAGGAGGGAATTAGGATGGCCAGAAAAGTATTTGACACCTGGAAAATAGAAATCACTGGATTTAATCATGCTATGCCTTATTATGTAGAGTGTGATTGTGGCAACCTGGCAAAAAAGAAATATCAACAATCTTATTTTGAGTGCGGATCATGTCAGCGTAAATATGTATTGCAGCAAGGGCAATACGTAGAACTGAAGAATTAGCTTATGAGAGCGACAGAGCTTCTAACTATTCTATCAGTCGATTTTCAACATGATGCTGTTAAGGAGATCAAGATTGAACTTAAAGACCAGGTATATTCGATTGGCCAGATCACAAAGAATCAGAATCAATTAGTATTGGTTGCTACTGAAGTAGCGCAAAAGCCGATAGAAACGAAAGAATTAGTCACCACACTAATGCTTCATAAATCATTACAACTACTAAAGAAAAAAGAAACTTCTGAAATGATCTATGGCTGTAGAATAGAAAAAAACTGGTTAATACTATAAAAATTAATAGTGTATGCTAAAGCTCCATACAATAATGTATGTGGCTTTTTTTGTCTTAAAGGATAATATCTCATGCTAGACAAAGGGAACACAAGTTCGTATAATTGTGGGTATATAATCCATACGAAAAAGGTGAGGTAAATGAAATTTGACTATGACAAAGAACCGAATAGAGATATCTTATGTATCGATTGCAAGTCCTTCTATGCCAGCGTTGAATGTGTAGAACGTGGACTTCACCCACTAAAAACGATGTTAATTGTTATGAGTGGTGCAGACAATGCAGGAGGGTTAGTGCTGGCTGCTTCTCCCCTGGCGAAAAAAGTGTTAGGTGTTTCAAATGTCACTCGATCAAATGAAGTTCCGTATCATAAAGACCTTGTGACCGTGCCACCACGTATGAATTTGTATATGAAGAAAAATGTAGAAATCAATCAAGTGTATAAGTCGTTTGTTGCGGACGAGGATCATTCTGTTTTTAGCGTGGATGAATCTTTTTTAGATGTCACAGATTCTTTGAAGCTATTTAACTGCAAAAATCCCTATGAAATGGCAAGGAAGATACAACTGAAGGTGAAAGAACAAACAGGAATTTATGTCACTGTAGGGATTGGAGCCAACCCTTTATTGGCCAAGTTGGCCCTGGACAATGGCGCAAAACACAGTAAAGACTTTATCGCTGAATGGCGCTATGAAGACGTACAAGAGAAAGTATGGGGAATAAGCCCAATGACAGAGTTTTGCGGTATTGGACACCGGACAGTTAAACGCCTTAATTGGTTAGGGATCAGATCTATTCGAGAAATTGCTGAAGCTGATCCGTACAGACTGAAGCGTGAGTTTGGTGTGATGGGGTTACAATTGTTCGCCCACTCATGGGGTATCGATCGTAGTTTTTTAGGTCAAAAGAAACCAGCTGCTAAAGTAGATAAATCAATTGGAAATAGTCAGGTATTGCCTAGAGATTATACCAGGCAAGATCAACTAGAATTAGTGCTGAAGGAAATTGTCGATCAAGTGGCTTCTCGATTACGTAGCAGTCATTTAAAAACTGGATGTGTTTCTGTATCTGTTGGGTATTCTAAGGGTTACCTTGATAGCAAAGGACGTTCAGGATGGAGTAAGCAGCGAAAGGTCTCATTATCCAATAATACAAAAGTTCTATCGGAACATGTTTTACAGCTATTTCGGTCAGAATACAATTATCAGGATGTACGCCACATTGGTGTTTCCTATTCAAAGCTAGTTCAAACAGACGTACTTCAGCTGGACCTCTTTTCTGATCCAGTCCAGGAAGTAAATGAGGAACGGTTAGATTTTTTGATCGATACAATCAGGAAGAAATACGGATTTAAAGCCTTGATACATGCTTCTTCTTTAATGGAAGGTGCAACAGCTGTATCAAGAGCGTCGTTAGTCGGTGGGCACGCAGGAGGCAATGTGGGGTTAAGTTCATGACAAAAAAGACAAGAAAAGAGTTTTTTGATTATAATGAGTATCGAGACCGTGGCATGGGGTACAAATGGGATACTGCTTTTGCGTTAGGTGAATTGCAAGAAGGAATCAAAGAATCCACAAAAGAATCAAGACGAGATTTAGAGCGATTGCCACAGCAAGAAATTGGGTATATTGAATACTGTTTAGAACGATCAATCAAGCATAATAAAATACTAGAAGTACAGCTAAATAGCCTGGATCAATTAGGACGTGTGAAAGAGCCAATATGGGGAAACTTTAGAGGATTTATGGGCTTAGATGTTTTGATGATTGGTGATCAGTATATTGATTATGCGGACGTACGACATATTAAGATTCATGACTTTAGAAAATGGTCTGAAGCAGAAAGTGAAGCTCTCCCCTCTCCTTTTGAAAAAGATGAGTACAAAAATATAGAGCAAGAGGAACAAGAAAAACTTGAAGTAGTATTCAATGAGTATTTTTCAGATGATGAATGGATAGATTGAGAAACAATTGATTATGAATAGACAAGAAGTAGTAATCAGCTGGAGCCGTGCTGATTTGGCAGCCACACAAAGCGCAACGGTTCGCTACGCTGGAACAGTTACACGTTGAATTGCTGAATATTCGACTAAGGTATACATAATAAATGAAAGAATGAAAGGATGCTATACTTTTGTTAGTGGGAAGTTGTTTCCGCCACATCCTTAAAACCACCAATGTAATATACTTACATTGGTGGTTTTCTGTTTATATAAAATATAAATTGCAAATTATAAATTATAATTTATAAATTACAATTTATAAATGTTATTTCTTTTTAAGTTTTTTCTGTAGACGTTCACGTTCATGTTCTTCTTTTCTATCAAGTCTTCTTAGATAGTCATCGATCAAGCATAACAAAATCCTAGAAGTGCAGTTAAACAGTCTAGATCAATTAGGACGTACTAAGGAGTCTATATGGGGCAATTTTAGAGGGTTTATGGATCTGGATGTTTTAATAATCGGTGATCAGTATATAGATTATACGGACATACGGTATATTAAGATTCATGATTTTAGGAAATGGTCAGCAGATCCAGGCATTTTAGATGAGTCCCCTTTCGGAACTCATAATGATTATTTTAACACTGAATCTGATCAAGAGTTAATGGATGCTGCGTATACTGAATATTTTGATGATAATGGATGGATTGAATAAAAAGAGAAAAAGAGAATAAGAGATAAGTCTCCTATTCTCTTTTTGCTTCCTCCATTCTTTTAACTATACGCTGTTCTCTTTCGTCCAAATTATTATTGATATAAAAGTCAACCATTTCTTCTAGCAAAAGATACTCTTTTTTATCAGTAATACTTTTCAATATTTCTACTCTGTTTTTGACTGGAGGATCAACTTTGATAGTCTTTCTGTCTGCTGCAGAGTACCCAGTTTTCTTTTTAGGGACTACTCTAGATGATTCACCAATATCATTTACTGAGGGTCTATTTTTTGGTTGTCTATCTAGTAAACTCATTTAGATTCAACTCCTTTGATAGCCTTGTTAGTTTGTTTCCGTCAAGATACTTATTTTGATAGCTGTAGTCGTCAGGAACGTCCCCGTATACTTCAGTAAATGCTATTCTTTCCTTAATTTCAGTAAAAATATCTGCAAACATTCCAAAAACTCTTCTATCGTGATAATCATTGACCGTAATACCATATTCTGGATAGTCTTCCAAGCGCTTATTATTTGTGACTGTAGTGCTAAACACAAACTTTCTTCCAAAGGTTTCATAAGTGTTTTTTAATATCTTTTCATGTAGATTTCTTTTTGGCTGTAATAAAAACGGTAATAAACCAATGACTTCGCCTTTAAAATCACTACCAAAATCTTCTACAAGTGTTTGCAGATATTCTTGAATGATATCAACTGAACCTTCATAAGAATAAGTTTTCGTTTCTTGGATGATAATTACATAGTCAGCACATACCATTGCGTTATCAACTTTTATGTCAGTCGAGGGACCAACGTCAATCCAAATGAAATCATACTCATCACGGATTTGATCAAGCAGTTTAGAAAAATGAAATGTTCTTTTTCGCTTATAGTCAGCGGTTGAACGAGGGTATAACTCTTCCAATAGATCGCCTAGGTTAGACATATCTCCCGAGCCAGCTATCATATCAAGATTCTCATTTAGAGATACTACACCAGATTTTAAGTCACCGTCTTCGATGCAACGGTAAATTGATTTAGGAAAATTAACATTGTATGTTTTACCAAATAAAGATGTAGCGTTTCCTTGTTTGTCCCAATCAATAAATAGACATTTGTAATCAAATTCTTCATTAGGCAAAGATGCAACACTTGATTCAGTTGTACTGGCAGTTGTTTTTCCGACCCCCCCTTTTTGGTTCGCGTTAATGATTACTCGTCCTTTTCGTTTAGGTAATTCAGGGATTACATAAGACAATTCAACATTCACAATACTACACTTCCATTCTTTTTAAAATGTAAAAAGGAGACTTTCTCCATTTTAAATGATTGTCACACAATTGTAATAAAGAGAAAAAGAGAAAAAGAGATTTGTAGATGTGTTGGGTGAATCAGAAACGACGTAGAATTATTTAAGAGAAAAGGAGAAAAGGAGAAAAAGAGAAAAAGAGTAAATAATGCAAATTCAAAGGGAACAATACATAAAGCTTGAAAACACTGAATTCTTTTAGGGAAAAAAGAGAAAAAGAGATTAAGAGAAATAATTATTAAGGAGGGAGAAAAAGAGAAAAGGAGACTAAGAGCTTAGTAGAATAGTGTAAAAAGAGAAAAAGAGAAAAAGAGATTAAAGTTTTTCTCTTTAGTTTTTTTATTGAAAAATTTTGAGTTTACAGAATTGTTAAAATAGTTTAAGCTAATCTTGTTTATAAAAACGCCGATAGTAAAATTAAGCTAGACAACTAAATAAGTCATTTGTGCTACACTCAAAATAGTTCCGACCAAAGAATTATAAGGAGTGAAGACAAATGACCTATACTCATCTTACATCAAATGAACTCGTGATGATAGAAGCTTATTTCAATATGAGCCAACCTGTTACGATGGTTTCTAAGACTTTAAATCGTTCTAGACAGACAATCTACAATGTTTACAACTTCCTAAAACAAGGAAAATCTATCTGTGACTATTACCAACAATATAAAGAAAATAAAACGCGTTGTGGTCGACAACCCATTAGTTTGCCTACAGAACAGCATGATTACCTTCAAACTATGGTGGCTCAAGGGTGGACACCTGATGTGATTATTGGTCGAGCTGAGTTTCCTATTTCATGCTCTGTTAGAACACTTTATCGTCAGTTTAAAGCAAATCAATTTGATTGCTCAAAACTACCAATGAAAGGGAAACGAAAGCCCAACGGGCATAAAGAACGTCGCGGAAAGCAAGCATTTAAACGCAATATTTCAGAACGATCCACTGACTACCCTGATTTCCAACAGGAATTTGGGCATTTAGAAGGGGACACAATTGTTGGCGTTTATCATAAAAGTGCCATCATCACTCTAGTTGAACGCCTTTCAAAAGTGATTATTACATTAAAACCAAATGGTCGGAAAGCATTGGATATTGAAAAAGCGACAACTGATTGGCTACAAAAGATTCCCAGAAATTTGTTCAAATCCGTGACCTTTGATTGTGGAAAAGAATTTTCAAATTGGAAAAACATGAGTAATGTCAATGATATTTCTATCTATTTTGCAGACCCTGGAACCCCCTCACAACGCGGATTAAATGAGCATTCGAATGGGTTATTACGTAAAGATGGGCTGCCTAAAACAATGGATTTTAATCAAGTTGACCAAGCTTTTGTTGCGGCTGTCGCCTCTAAAAGAAATCACATACCAAGGAAATCTTTAAATTATCGAACACCATTAGAAGTATTTTTGAGTTACATAAATGAAAGACAATTGTCTAGCTTAATTTGACAAATCAAAAAGTAATAAAGAATACATACTGGTCTATATCAATCAAAAGAAAGGGACGATGTATAAAAGATGTTAAAAAAATTATCATGGTGTTTAGTAATGTTTGTAGGTTTGTTAGGATTAGTCGGATTTAGCGAACAGTCATTAGCTGCGGAATTAAATAGTGGAGGATTTGTTGATTCGATCCACTTTGATAAAACCGAACTAATGGATGGAGAGCTGACCTCGATTCGGGTAACCTTTAGTGAAAAGTCAGATACCAAGCTAAAAGCTGGAGATGTCTTGACGCTATCATTACCTAAAGAGCTTGAAGGATTAGTAGAATCTGATGGCACGCCACGTGAAATTGATTTAAATGGGTTAGGTGTAACCCGTGTTTATAAAGATAAAGTGGTTTGTATATTTAATGAAAAAGTAAATCAGTTGGATCGTGTTCGCGGCGAGTTTACTTTTGGCGTACGCGTAACAAATATTGAGGAAAATACAACGAAGGAAGTACCAGTAAATTTGGGAACCTCTGTCACTGTAGCAAATATAGTGGTCAATGGACGTTCTGGCGGTGATGTTGAAGGAGAGCTGCCGTTCTTTTATAAAACAGGCGATCTATTAGGGAAATCAGGTCAAATCCGTTGGTTCTTAAACGCTAATTTGAATAAAAGTGACCTTGCTAAGGATATTGTTTTGACAGACAAATCAGGTGGCGGCCAAGTATTAAATAAAGATAGTTTTATGTTTACTATCGATAATTATTTAGGACAATCAACAGTAAGTTTGGAAGAGTTTGAAAATCAGCGATATGGAACAGTTGAGTTTGGAGAAGATAATGCTTTTGTGATCCGTTTATATCGCGACAAAGCACGTTTGGCTTCATTTTCAAGCATGTACACAGCAACTATAACTGAAACTGGGAAAAAACAAGCGAACTTTACCAATGATTGTCAAATCGATTATCAACTTTTATATGAAAAATCAATCAATGAAACGGCAACGCATAAAGTGAAGAATATCTTTTTAGATGGAAATGCTATCGGTGATGAAAATCAATTGATCAAAGAACCCATCGAACAAGAAGAACTCATCGAAGATGAATCAGGTCAGCTAGAAGAAATCACGCCGCTTGATCCAGAACGACCGAAAGAAACCAAAGAAGAAGAATTAAATAAACCAAAAGAAGAGCGGCCAGAAATCCATGTTGGTGAGCAAACAGAACTCATCGAAGATGAATCTAGTGAGCTAGGAGAAATCCAACCGATCGAGGAAGAAACGGCAAAAGAAATTAAAGAAGAAGAGCTAAATAAAGCCAAAGAAGAACGTCCAGAAATCCATGTTGGCGAGCAAATCGAACTCATCGAAGATGAATCCAACGAACTAGGAGAGATTCAACCAATCGAGGAAGAGAAGGTAAAAGAAAGCCAAGAAGAAGAATTAAACAAAGCCAAAGAAGAACAGCCAGAAATTCACGTATATGAACAAATCAAAACAATCGAAGATGAATCAAGTGAGTTAGAAGAAATCAAACCAATCGAACCAGAGACCGTTGAAGTAACGGAAGTACCAACGCTGGAACCTGCAATTTCTGGTAAAGAGGTAGAGGTACATCAAGATAAGCCTGTAAAAGAGGATATTAAACCAAATGGGCACGCAGAAGGTGAACTAATATCAGTAAAAGAAGAAAAGAAACAACCGAAAGCAGATAAAATTCTTTTGAACACATCTAAAGCTCAATCAAAAGAACAATTACCAAAAGCAGGAAGTAAAGATAGCTACGTTACGATGATTGCTGGTTTTGTAGTCGTTTTCCTAACTATGAGTGTTTTTGCATTCAGCCATAAAAGAGTCCAATAATTCGATAAACAAAAATAATCTGTATAAGCACGCCACTAAAACTGGGCTGTCTATACAGATTATTTTATGGTTTAAAAAGTAAGCGGTAAAAAATCTCGGTATAAAGAGAATACTTAATCTAATAAAATAGGAGTTAGTTTATTTTCCAGCGAATACGAACTGCCAAGTAATACCAAATTTATCAGTTAGCCATGTTACTTTTTGGAAAATCCCAGCAGGTTCTGGTCCCATCATAACAAAGCCATCTGCAGCTAAAGCTGAGAATACTTGGTCAAATTCTTCTTCACTGTCCATTTCCACATATAAGGAAAGATTCCAACCTGGTGCAACTGGATTTTCTGGTCCCATTTCTAAAAAGTAGATTGGGGTTCCATTTAAATCTAATTGTCCGTTTAAGACACGTTCAGGGTATTCATCATAATAAGTGACTGCTTGAATCTTGGTGTTTGGAAACGTTTCTACATAGAAATCCATTTGAATTTTTGCATGTTCAGCTACTGATATAAACGTTATTGGTTGTTTCATTTTGATCACACTCCTTTTATTTTTACGATAACAGATTTAGCCTTAATATCAATTGATGCGCTCAAAATTTTATAAGAAAAAACGGTATAAGTAACTTGGCTTCGCAAATTACTTATACCGTCTTGTATCAGAAATGTTTTAAGAAAGATTTTCCCCATTCGATTCGATTACTTGTTTGTACCAATGGAATGATTTTTTTCGACTTCTATCAAGCGAACCATTTCCTTCATCATCGCGATCAACATAAATGAAACCATACCGTTTACTCATTTCTCCTGTTCCAGCGCTGATTAGATCGATACAGCCCCATGGTGTATAGCCAATCAAGTCGACACCATCATCAATTGCTTTTTCCATTTCAATAATATGGCGTTTGAAGTAATCGATACGGTAATCATCATTGATCGAGCCATCCGCTTCTACTTCATCGAAGGCGCCAAGACCATTTTCTACGACCATTAACGGTACTTCATAACGAGAATAGATTTGATTTAACGTATAACGCAAGCCAACAGGATCAATCTGCCAACCCCAATCACTGGTTTCAAGATATTCGTTTGATACGCCGCCAAACAGATTTCCACCGGTTTTATCGTCACGAGACTCTAAATCATCTGTGATACAAGTGGTCATGTAATAGCTAAATGTATAATAATCCACTGTTCCAGCTTTGAGAAGTGCTTTATCTTCTTCTGTGATCTCTATTTGAATAGTATTCTTTTCAAAATAACGTTTCATGAAATAAGGATATTTTCCTTTGACTTGAACATCACCACAGAAAAAATTGAATTTTTCGTTGATTTGCTGTGTTTTCAAAACATCTTCTGGTCGACAAGTTTTTGGATACATAGTGATATAAGCTAACATACAGCCGATCTTAAATTCTGGATTGATTTTGTGACCCGCAATAACGGCTCGCGCTGAAGCTAGAAAAACATTATGCAGTGCTTGGTATTGTTCAGTTTCGGTATAGTCACGATTGAATAATCCGCTGATTCGTTTACCATGATCCATTGTACCAAAGTTGATTTCATTGAACGTTAGCCAATATTTTACTTTATCTTTATAGCGCTCAAACAGAGTCGTAGCGTAATTCTCGTAAAAACCAATCGTCCGTTTGTCTAAAAAACCATCATAGTTTTTTCCTAAGCTAAAAGGCATTTCAAAGTGGGAAATCGTGACAAGTGGTTCAATCCCATATTTAGCGAGCTCATCAAAAACATCATCATAAAACTGTAAACCTGCTTCATTGGGTGTTGCTTCCTCTCCATTAGGAAAGATCCGAGACCAAGCAATCGACATCCGGTAAACTTTAAAACCCATTTCTGCAAATAAGGCGATATCTTCTTTGTAACGATGATAAGAATCGATCGCCGTATGAATGGGGTAGTAATATTGGTCTGTATCGATCTCTAAATCGAATGCGCGATGTGTATTGGCTGTTCGACTTCCAGCCCGATTATGATCGCAAATAGAATCCCCTTTGCCATCTTGATCCCAGGCACCTTCACATTGATTAGCAGCTGTTGCGCCGCCCCATAAAAAATTCTTTGGAAAACTCATGTATTTGTACTCCTTTATAAATAAAATTAGTTTTGATTCAATACAATCAATTTGAAATGATCGCAGTGATTAAGAGGTCGCCTTGCTTGATTGATGATTCAGAAGTCGCGATCACATCAGCATAGTCGGGTGTATTTGTAATAATGATCGGAACTTGTGTGCTGTAGCCTGCTTCCTCAATCGCTTTAATATCAAAGGTAACCAGTTTATCACCTTTTTTGACTTTCGCATTTTGCACAACGAATGATTCAAATCCCTCGCCCTCTAATTGAACAGTATCGATACCGATATGAATCAATAGCTCAGTTCCATTATCTGAAATTAAACCAATCGCATGTTTGGTAGGGAAAAGAGTCATTACTGTCCCATCAAATGGTGCTACAATTTCGCCCTTAGTCGGTTCGACCACCACTCCTTTACCCATGATTCCTTCCGAAAAGGCCCCATCCCGTGCTTCACTTAACGGCAACACTTTACCTTCTACAGGAGAAAAAACGTCGTCTTTCGCTAATTTCTTTTTGTGTCCTGTAGCGGCAAGTTTTGCTTCTTCTTTTGATAGTTGGATCGTTGGTTCATCATCTTTAAAGCCTAATGCCCATGCTAAAGCAAAACCAGCTGCAAGTGCGCAAATGTCTAATATCACATTGTATATCGCGTATTTTATATCGCCATCTGGTGAAATGGACGATGTATATCTAAAAATACCAAGCCCGCCCATTTGATAACCTTGAATGCCTAAACCCATGGCAATAGCACCAGTCACACCTCCGACAATACAAGAAGCCCAGAAAGGTTTCTTTCTTGGTAAGGTGATCCCGTAAATTGCCGGCTCAGTCACACCAAACAGTCCTGAGATAAAGGCTGGAATGGATAATTCTCTTAATTTCAAATTTTTCGTTTTTAACATGACCGCAAGTACTGCACCTGTTTGAGCAAAAGATACGCTTCCTGATCCAGTTAAAAGAGAGGTTGGTTGCCCTTGAGATAGTGCAATGATAACAAATGGAATAAGCGCCCAATGCATCCCAAACATAACGAGAATTTGCCAAGAGAAACCAAGGATTGCACCAAAGATGATCGGATTGAATGCTTGAATGGCAAGTAACCCATTTCCAAGTCCGTCAGAAACAACATTCATGATCGGTCCAATGACTAGGAAGGTTAGTGGAATCGTGACGATTGCCGTAAAGAATGGGACTAAAAATAGTTTTACAACGTCTGGGATGATTTTTCTTAACTGCTTTTCTAAGAATGCTGCGAATGCAGTTGCCGCGATAATCGGCATAACGGTTGAACCGTAACCCGCTACTGGAATCGAAAACGGAATCCCAAAGAAATTCAATCCACCACTTTCCGCAAATGCTGCTGTAGCAGAACCGTCAATAAATCCAGTGTAAACCAGACTGGAAGCAATCATCATTCCTAAGAATGGTGAACCGCCAAACTTCTTCATTGCTGTATAGCCAATAAAAATCGGCAAGAACAAGAAGAGCCCATCTCCCATTGCATTAAAGACTGCATATGTTGGACTGGCTGAAAAACCAGCTCCTAAAGCAAAGGCCAAAATAGCATTGACCCCTTTTAACATACCTGCTGCAGATAAAGGTGCCAGAATAGGTTGAAAAATACCTGAAATCATATCTACAAATCGATCGAATAAATTCCCTTTAGGTCCATTGTCCGCAACAGGTTCTAAAACACCTAAGACAGCATCAACATCTTTGCGAACGTCAGGTACATGATTCCCAATCACGACTTGATATTGTCCGCCAGCTTGCATGACTGTCACGACCCCATCCATATTTTTTAAGGCTTCGGTGTTTGTTTTACTTTCATCTTTTAATTTAAACCGAAGGCGTGTGATACAGTTTGTTAAAGAATTGACGTTTTCTTTGCCCCCAACTTCTTTTACAATATTTTTTGCAAGTACTTCGTATTTACCCATTTTCGTTCCTCCAAATGATTTATTATTTTTTATTCAGAGGTCTCGCCAACTTAATGTCACGATCCAGCGCCTTTCCAAAGGCAAACGATTTCCTACGCTCCTTTTTAGGGAAATAATATAGATGAAGAGAATTTCTCTCTAACTAACTTGTTTTATCGATGATTCGAGCTAAATGGATGGTGATATAGACCTGCTCATCCTTTGACATCGTGTAATTGCGTCTATTTTTTAACAATTCAGTGACTTTTTTTGTTGCCTCGAAAGCTTCTGGATATTGATTTGTGACAAGAGTAAATAGCTCATTTTCGACTTGGTCTGCAGAGGTCTTGGCGGGATGAGCTTTTAATACTCGTTCGGTGAAAAATTTTAAATGTGTAATAAATCGCTGAAAGTAAATATCATTTTCAGCAAAATTAATTCTGAGTGTATATTTGATGACGGTCAATATTTCTTCAATCAACTGAGTCAGACTGACGGCATCTTCATGGTTGCTGTCGAGTTGAGCATTTGTGATGTGCAAAGCTAGAAAACCTGCTTCATCATCAGTCAAATTTACATGTAGTTGCTGATTGACCATTTTGATAGCCGAACGTGCTATTTCTAATTCGACTGGAAAAAAACGTTTGATATCCCATAATAAAAAGTTTTTTACTTGGATATTCTTTTCAGCTCGTTGGATAGAGGAGTGTAAGTGATCAGCAATCGCAATAAAGGACGTTTCGTTTAGCTCTTTATCTAGAACGTCTTTGGCATGTGATAAAATTTTGTAGGAGATTTCAATGATATTTTCCGGAATTTCTGCAAATAGTTGTTCGATTTGTTCCGATTCAACTGGATTTTCCAATTTAAAAACCTTTTCGATTTTTTCTGCCTCTACTTGTAATCCAGCCTTCATCTGGAATCCCAATCCATTGCCCATAAGAATTACTTCTTCCTGTTCATCATTACGAACAATGACGACATTATTATTTAATATTTTTAGAATTTCCAAAGCAATCGTCCTCCTTTTACCATAAATAAAGAGACTAAGAATAGAAAAAAAGCCCAAACAAAAGCCCAAGAGGCGTTGTTTAGGTTTAGCTTAACTTAATAATCACTATCCATTTAACAAAGCAAATATACACTATAAAGAAAGCGCTGTCAATGTATTTTGAAGGTGAAATGTTTAGTTTGTGAACGATGATGCATTAAAATCAGAATAGATGTGATAAGCTGTATCTAAAATAATTTTTTTTACGATAAAATTAAATGCTATTTTCCATTAACTTCTTAGAATAATCAAGGTATAGTTAAAAGAGAATAATCAAGTGAAGGAGACTCTCATGAAAAAACGTGAATTCATCGTCCAAGATTTGTTAAGTAAAATCTATCAAGAAGAATATAAAGACGGTAAATTGCCTAATCAGAGAAAACTTGCCGAAATTTATAGTGTGTCACGATTTACTATCCAACAAGCAGTAAAAAATTTGGAAGAAATTGGTATTGTACGAGTTATCCAAGGTTCAGGGATTTTCGTTCATGAAAAATGGCGAAAAAATCCGTTGATCTTCAATTCATTGACTAGAACACCATATGATCGGATTGGATCAAAAATGATCAAGTTGAAAAAAGCACCGGCTAGTTTGGAAGAACAAAAAATTTTTCAAGTGAGTGAGTTGGAGGAAATTTGGACCTTTGAACGAATTCGAATCGTAAACTACAAAATTGAGCAATTAGAGATTTCTAAGCTACCAGCTTCGATGTTTCCTGATTTATCTCAGCAAGTGGTAGAGCATTCAATTCAAAATTATGTGGAAAAGAAAGGGTACCGTATTTCCCACTATATTACGAGTTATGATCCTATCACCACCTCAAAGGAACAGTCTAAACTACTATTATGTAAAAGAGGAACCCCTGCGATGCAAATCACCAATCGCGCGATATTAGAGGATGGGCAGGTCTTTGAGTATAGTAGTATTATTGCGATTGACTATTCCGTGACGTATATTCGGCCGTTCGATCGAGAGATTCATCGTTCAAGAATAGACTAAATACAAAAACGACTAAGGTTCTTTTGTTCAGCAATAGGTTGCTGTTTATAAAGAAGTTAGTCGTTTTTATTCATACTCTTATGGTGTAACGATTGTACCATCTGGTGTTCGGCTTTGTGTCCATTCATGTGGACGATAAACAACTGGATAGTCTTTTGCACGTTCTTCGTCAAATGTAATACCAATACCACTTTGCTCAATCGGATAAAAGAAGCCTTTTTCAGGAGCAGGAATATTGCCAAAAAGTGTTTTTGTATTAGATGGAATATCTATATTTTCTTGAATCGCAGCATTGTGTAAGTGGATATTCAAATGCGTATTCACTGCTAGACCAACTGGCGTGATATCAGAAGGCGTATGCCAAGCGATACGAATGCCCATTGCTTCACAGAAGTGTGCAAGTTTCAATGCTGGTGTGATCCCACCAATTTGAGAAACATGTGCCCGCATAAAGTCAATTTGACGGTTACGGACAAGCTCTTTCCATTCCATAGGATTATTGAATAATTCACCAGTAGCAATCGGTGTTGCTGATTGGCTACGTAATTGCGCTAACCACTCGTTTTGATCTGGGGGCAAAATGTCTTCTAAAAAGAACAGATTATATTTTTCCGACGCTTTAGCGAACTGAACAGCTTGATTAGGGTGTAAACGTTCATGAACATCATGCAACATTTGGAAACGATGGCCATATTTGTTTTTTACACTTTCAAACATGCTTAAGGTCGTTTGCATGTAGTCTTCCTGATCAAAATAAGAACCACAGATTGGCTGATTTGGTGTTTGTAGATTTTCAGGATTCCCGCCATAAAAACCTAGTTGGCAACGAATATAGCGATATCCTTCATCAAGAAATTTATCAATTTCGCCAAATAAATCCTCTAAATTATCTGCCACTGCATGAGTATAAGCGGGGATTGCCGTCCGAGCTTTTCCACCTAACAATTGATAGAGGGGCATATCGGCAAGTTTTCCTTTAATATCCCATAAAGCCATGTCTACACCAGAAATCGCATTATTAGTGATAGGACCATTGCGCCAATAAGAATTCACATTCATGACTTGCCAAATATCCTCGATCTGATTGGCATCTCGTCCTATCAAAAGTGGTTTCAGATATTCTTCCACAACTGTTTGGACAGCTAAAGGCCGGAACTGAAAAGTTCCACAGCCAATACCGGAAACACCTTTGTCGGTCTCAACTTTAACTACAAGTAGATTATGTCTATCGGGTTTTATCGCAAAACTTTTTATGTCGGTAATGATTGATGGTGTCATTTTTTTCACTCCAATTTTTATTGATACAGATTAATTCTACGTTTATTGAAACATGATAATAAGACCCTGTCAATTTGGTCTGAAAAAAATGAGTTAAACGATATAAAACCAGTCCAATTTTTTACTTTTGTAATTAAAAACGCTGATTTATAGGTGTTATATATATATATTCTGTTAAAAGGACTGGTTTTACAAGAGAGTTTTTCCATGCTACTATGTTGGTGAAAACGGAAACAAGAATGCCCATTCTATTGGTTCAGACAAATGAGTGGAAGTAAATGTTCCGAACAAGGGGGATAAAAAATGAAGCACGAAGAAATAGCAAAGCAAATCATTGAAGATGTTGGCGGAGCGGGAAATATCAATAATGTTTGGCATTGTATGACGAGATTACGTTTTAATCTGAAGGATGAAAAGAAAGTGGATTATGCCGCGTTGGAAAAAAGGCCTAAAGTTGTTGGGACTAAATATCAAAGCGATCAACTACAAGTTGTAATCGGAACGGATGTTGCAGATTATTTTACACCAATTACTAAAGAACTAGGGCTAGATGAAAATAGTCAGCAAGGTGACACTGAGAAAAAAGGAATTGTTTCAGTATTCATGGACACTGTTTCAGGCGTTTTTGGTCCAATTGTTCCAGCAATTGCAGGCGCTGGGATGATCAAAGGGTTGATGGCTGGTTTAGTTGCGTTGAATGTGATCTCTAACCAAACGGATACGTATTTGATTATCGATATGGTAGCTAGTGGTGTCTTTACATTTCTACCATTTTTCGTAGCAGCATCAGCAGCAAGAATTTTTAAAACGAATCAGTATCTGGCCATTGCAATTGCAGCAATTTTACAATTTCCAACGATGACTGCAGCGGTTGCTGAAGGTAAGATATCGGCATTTCAGTTGTTTGGTATCGTACCAGTTCCAGTTTTTAATTATGCTGGTACCGTTATTCCAATTATTTTTGCTGTTTTGGCATTGAGTTATATTTACCGTTGGGTGGATAAAGTCTTGCCACAAGTATTACGAACAGTTTTCACGCCGACCATTTCACTGTTTGTTGCAGGATTGTTAACGTTGACCGTGATAGGCCCAATCAGTATTCATTTAGGAAATCTATTGGCAGCAGGCGTTGCGTGGTTATTCTCAATTTCACCTGTTTTAGCTGGAATCGTTGTGGGTGCGATTCGTCCAATTGCAATCTTTACTGGTTTGCATCATGCAATGACACCAATTGCCCTACAAAACTTCGCTAATCAAGGCTATGACATGTTGATGCCAATGATGTTTATGGCGAATATGGCCATCACAGGGGCGACTGCCGCAATTTATACGAAAGTAAAAACAAAAGAGGAAAAATCGCTTGTACTATCTTCGGCAATTTCTGGTCTTTTAGGAATTACAGAACCAGCGTTGTTTGGAATTTTGTCTAAATATAAAAAAGCATTTATTGCTGCAACAATTGGTAGTTCTGTTGCATCAGCATTTATTAGTTTCTTTGGAGTTCGTATCTATGGCTATATCTTATCTAGTATTTTCAGTTTACCAGCATATATCGGTCAATATTTCATTTTTGCGGTATTAGGAATGCTGATTGCTCTTGTTTTGTCTTTTGTACTTTGTTACGTTATGGTACCTAAACAAGAAGAGGAAGACGACGTTTTAACAAATGAAGTTGATCTTCATGCAACAGCTAAAGGTAACTATATTCCTTTAGAGAATGTACCAGATGAAGTTTTTTCAACAAAAATGATGGGTGATGGATTTGCCATTGATTCGATCGATGGAACGGTTTTTGCACCTGTTAACGGAACAATTACAACGATTTTTCCATCAAAGCATGCAATTGGAATCAAAACCGCAAACGGTATTGAAGTTCTTGTTCATATGGGAATTGATACTGTCTCTTTAGCTGGAAGAGGCTTTGAACTTTTTGTAAAAGTCGGAGACAAGGTGTCTATAGATACAAAAATTGCCCAAATGGATCTTGATTATATTCACAGCCAAGGAAAAGAAAGCATGATCGTTGTTGTGATTACGAATATGGATCGTGTATTAACATTGTCAGGTTTAAGAGATTTGGAAGGTCAGCATCAAGCTGGTACATTACTTGAAAGAGCGCAGCTTAGTTAATAAAAAAGGCGGGATAAATAGATGAAACGAATGGAGATTTTAAGACGTTTAGAAAAAGCTGGTGTGATTGCAGTAGTTCGTGGAAAAGATCAAGAAGAAGCTATTAAAGCCAGTCAAGCGATCATAGAAGGCGGGCTAAAAGGAATTGAAGTGACCTTTACTGTACCGAATGCTCAAACGGTAATTCGAGAATTAATCCAATCTTATCAAGGGCAAGAGGTTGTGATTGGTGCAGGGACGGTGTTAGATGTAGTAACTGCCCGTTTGGCAATTATGTCAGGCGCTGAATTTGTGGTAAGTCCAAGTTTTGATCAAGAGACAGCTGAGTTATGCAATATGTATCAAATTCCATATTTGCCAGGATGTGTGACGATTACGGAAATGCAAACGGCTTTGAAAAGCGGCGCTGACATTATCAAACTATTTCCTGGTAACATCAGTGGCCCAAGCATGGTCACAGCTGTTAAAGCACCCTTACCTCATATTAATTTGATGCCCACAGGTGGCGTTAGTTTGGAAAATATGACGACTTGGTTTGATGCTGGTGTTGTAGCAGTTGGTGTTGGTGGAAATCTACTTGCGCCAGCGGCAGAAGGGAACTTTAAGAAAGTCACAGAAATTGCGAAACAATATGCAGCAAAATTAACTGAGATCAGAGGTTTGGAGAATGGCTAAAGTCATTTGTCTTGGGGAAATCATGATGCGTTTGTCAACCAATCCAGGCATTCGTCTTAACCGTACGAATCAATTAGATGTTTATTATGGCGGTGGCGAAGCTAATGTTGCAGTTTCATTAGCTAATTATGGGCATCAGGTACAATTTGCCAGTAAAGTTTCAGACAATGATTTTGGTCAAGCGGTCGAAAAACATTTAAATTGTTATGGTGTTTCAACGAATCATTTACTAAAAGGTCAAGGTCGCTTAGGAACTTATTATGTAGAACAGGGGATCGGCCAAAAAGCAACTAGCGTGATTTACGATCGAAAAGGTTCTGCGTTTGCTTCTATGAAGGAGTTGGAATGGAATGTTTCGGGACTTTTTGAAGAAGTGGATCTTTTCCATATCTCTGGCATTACGCCTGCACTTTCTAAACCTTGGCAACAACTCACACTCGAATTAGTAAAAGTAGCTAAAAGTAAAGGATGTAAAGTTAGCTTTGATTGCAATTATCGGCAAAATCTTTGGAGCCAAAAAGAAGCTGGAGATTTTCTGTTAGAAATTTTGGAATATGTTGATTATTGTTCAGCGGGAAAATTAGATGCAGTTCACTTGTTGGGAATTCCTGAACAATCAGCAGGCGCAGATATTGCCTATTACTATCAACAAATGAATAGAATGTTTCCAAAAATAGAATCCTTTTATTCAACGAATCGAATCGTTCATTCAACAAGTTGTAACGAACTTCAAGGTACGTTGTGGATCGCAGGAAAGTGTTATACGTCTAAAAATTACAAAATCGATCCTATTATTGATCGTATTGGTGGCGGTGATGCATATAGCGGAGGGATAATACACGGTCTATTATTGGAAAACTCACTGCAAGCAACAGTTGAATTTGCAACAGCCGCTTCGGTTTTGAAGCATATGCTCAAAGGTGACTGTAATCAGTATACAGAATCAGAAGTAAGTATGTTTCTTGAACAAGATTCAGCGAAGATCAACCGATGATGACATGAAACAAAAATATAACAACAAGAAGGGTGTGGGACAAAAGTGAAAATCACTTTTGTTTCACACCCTAAGTACAAATACACGGTTGGAGCAGAAGCAACCCCTTCTGTCCCAACCACTTTATATGATTTTCTTACTCTACTGTGGTAATTTTCAAATCCTTGAAGAAGGCTTCTGTCCCAATGTCAACGAAGAATCCAATCGCTCCTTTGGCATTAGCACCGTGTTTCATATTTTCCACTATTAAAACAGGTTCTTCGCTATTGTTTAGATAAAATTCTCCTTTGGCCCCGTTGATCACAGCTTTTAAGCTGATCCATTCATCAAGCCCAATATCAGCTGGCCCTTCAAAATCGGTAATACCAAGATTTCGAAAATAGTCAAACGTGTATTTAGGATAGGAAAAATATTGAACCCCACGATTTTTTCTTACAGGATCTTCTATGCGGCCATTTGTCGGTCTAACGTAGAAAGAGTCAAATTTTGTATCTGTGTCATTGATTCTAAAGGCAATCCCAATAAAACCACGCGCAAAATCTGGCGCATCTGGTAATAAACGGCTTAACATTTTCACTTCGATTGTGCCATTATGAAAAGATGACCCAACTAATTTAGCATATGTATTCTCGTCAAATTCCATCAGCTTGTCTTTTTTTACAACTCTTAAAACAGGTTCGCCGTTTAGCTTTGTATACTCAACGTCGGTATGAACAGCTTCGATGGGTGTAGTTTCAGTATTCATTTAGATATCCTCCTCATAATTGTGTATCGCTTTAATAAAAGTATAGACAATTTTCCAGAAAATGTTAAGTAGGCACTAATTTGTAACCATCTATCCAAGCTGTTTTTTATAAAACTGCCCCCATTGTCGCATGGATTCAATAACAGGGAGCAACGTTTCTCCTAGTGGTGTTAATTGATATTCAACATGAGGCGGCACTTTTTGAAAATCAACTCGTTCTACAATGCCATCTACTATCATGGAATTAAGACTCTCAGTCAAGACTTTTTGTGAGATTCCAGATAATGAGCGTTTTAGCTCAGAATTTCTTTTTGGCCCAGTGATCAGATCTCGTAAAATCAATGTCTTCCATTTACTGCCGATCAATTGAACAGTAGTCGCCACATCGCAAAGCGGCATTTCTTCTTTTTTTATCATTGAAAATCAGCTCCTATGTATGATGTCTAAGATGCTAGCGTCTATGCTTATTATAGTTTTTTTAGCAACCGAAAATAGATAATTAGACTTAGGAAAATTGACTCTAAAGGAGGGTGCTCTTTTTACTTAAAGAGTAGAGTGATAAAAAATTTAATCACTACTACAATATAGTAAGCAACAAGCGTTACTACAATTTCAGAAGGAATATCTTTATGGCTGAACTCCTTGTTCAGAGCTTCAGCTATTTCTTAACGTATCATTATTATACCAAAGTAATGGGTGTTAGGAATGAACTATTTCACTTTAGACAGTCGTTTATAACGATAAAAAGAAACTGTGAATTCTGCAGTATTAAAGGATTCGCAGTTTTTATATTATTCTTCATTGTTAAATTTTAAAATTCCATATCGTAATCAGCAATAAATAAGTTTATAATAGATGACAGTATACAAATATCGGAGGGTTCTCACGTGAAAAAACTGGGTTTTGATCCACAAAAGTACATTGAAGAACAATCAAAATATATTCTTGAAAGAGTTAATCACTATGATAAATTATATTTAGAATTTGGCGGTAAATTAATCGGCGATATGCATGCAAAACGTGTGTTACCAGGATTTGATGCAGATGCTAAAATCAAACTTTTACAAAAATTAAAAGATCAAGCTGAGATTTTGATTTGTGTTTACGCAGGTGATATTGAACGCAACAAAATTCGTGGCGATTATGGAATCACTTATGATATGGATATTTTACGCCAAATCGATGAATTAAGAGAGTACGGCTTAGCAGTTAATAGTGTGGTTATTACACGCTACAGCGGACAGCCGTCTACAAAAATGTTCATTAACAAGTTGGAACGAAGAGATATCAAAGTCTTTAAACATGGGGCGATTGAAGATTATCCATCAAATCTCGAAAAAATCGTCAGCGAAGAAGGCTTTGGTAAAAATGAGTATATCCCAACAACGAAACCAATCGTGGTCGTGACAGCACCAGGACCTGGTAGTGGGAAATTAGCGACATGTTTGAATCAACTGTATCATGAAAGTCGAAACGGTAAGACCGCCGGCTATTCAAAATTTGAAACCTTCCCAGTTTGGAATGTTCCGTTGAAGCATCCACTAAATATTGCCTATGAAGCAGCAACCGTTGATTTAAAAGATGTGAATATGATCGATTCATTCCATTTTGATAAATACCAAAAAGTTGCGGTCAACTATAATCGTGATGTGGAGACATTCCCTGTAATCAAACGAATCATTGAAAAAATTACAGGTGAAGAATCTATCTATCAATCGCCAACGGATATGGGTGTTAATCGTGTCGGTTTTGGGATCATCGATGATGACGTGGTGAAAGAAGCGTCTAAGCAAGAAATTATCCGTCGCTGTTTTGCCACAGAATGTGACTTTAAAAAAGGCTTGATCGATGAAGAAACAGTTAATCGTATTAAATTGATCATGGAAGAAGTCGAGCTGAAAAAAGAAGACCGAAAAGCGGTGCTTCCTGCTAGAGAGTATTCAGAACGATTAAGAGAACAAACCCAAAGTAATGATACACCTGCCGTTATTGCATTTGAGTTAACAGATGGCAGAATTGTAACAGGCAGAACCAGTAGTTTAATGGATTCTTGTTCATCGGCTATTTTGAATTCTATTAAGACCTTAGCCAATATATCGGATGAAATTTTATTGTTATCACCAGTGATTCTTGAAACGATTCAAACGATGAAAAGAAAAGATCTACACAGTAAAATTACAGCGTTAAAAGCCAATGAAATTTTGATTGCTTTAGCGATTAGTGCTGTTACGAACCCGACAGCACAATTGGCTTATGATAAGTTATCTGAATTAAATGATGTACAAGCACATTCTACTGTGATGTTGAGTAAGAATGATGAGCAAACGTTAAGAGAGTTAGGATTGGATATTACGAGTGATGCGGTTTATCCGTCTGAGAATTTGTATTATATTTAAGCTAGTTGTGAGAGATTGAAGATGGTCAAATAATACAAAAGTAGTTAATAAAATAACAGTTGAAAGCTGATCATTCACTTTCAACTGTTATTTAGTGTTTATACTCAGACCGTAATTATCAGTACATTGTAATTTTAGGAAAGCCAAATCCATAGAAAAGAACTGAGTGCAGCAACCCCTCCAGCAGCTAATGAAAAGACAATAATGATTTTTGCTTTATTCCAGCGATCCCTTGTTTTATTTCGTTTGGTTCTGGCTGCCTCAAGATCTTCCCCTTCTATAAAAGCAACAATTTCACTATAGGTTTGAACATCTCTTTCCTTTTTGATTTTCTCTATTTTTAAAGCCGCAATCATAGAGATTCCCCAAAGAACAAAAGAAATAATTGAGCCATACCAGCCCCAAAGTAACATAACAGGACCGATGGATAAAGCGGCCAGAACCATAAATACGAGCATGACCCAAGAGAGTCGATTCATTCTATCAGCCTCGATGTTTTGATTTTTTTTCATAATTTCTACATCTCCTTTGACTAATTCATCTAAAGTGACATCAAAAAAGTGCTTAAAGCAATCAAATTATGAATATCAGGATAAGTATGATCGTTCTCCCATTTAGAAATTGTTTGCCGTGTAACATAGATTTTTTCTGCAAGTTCCTCTTGAGAATACCCATCTCTTTCACGATAAATTTATAATTGCTTATTAAAGTTCATTTTACTGTCTCCTTTGAGTCTAAGATAATATAGAAGGGTCTATTTTGTCTGTCTATTAGCGTATACTTTGTTAAAAATAGGTGTGTATACAGGTGTTTACATTGGTAGAAATATTGATATAACTGGTTTTTCGAAAATAGGATCCAAGTCAAGAAGTAATGGTTCAAAAATAATTATGGCACAGGTTATCAATTAATTACAGTTGAAATAAAGAGTTTGAGGAAAGTACGACCAGCTAAATATGATATACTTATAGTACATAGCAAATGGAAAACTTAAAAAAGATGGGGAGAATAAGGCAGATTGTAATACACTATTTTGCGATCAAAAAAACATATATGCTAAGTCTATGTCGTTAATGGAAAACTATCCTTGGAGCAAGAAAGAGTTTTTGCATGATGTTTTTAGTTGGGTGGTTCTTCAGCATAGAACTTTGAATAAAATAATTGAAGCGGTTGATTGCATTTATTATTCTCTTATAACAGGTGGCTATTTTTTTGGAACGATCAAATCGACAAAAGCGGATTTGTATGGCAAGGAGAAGAAATCGAAAAAGATACATTTGTGTTAAAGGTGGGAATAGAAGAAGACGTTCCTCATTATTATTTTGACGAAGATGGAATAAAGCAGCTTTTTCCCGATGATAAGTGGGAAATGAATCATTCTTGCGGAACAAGTCGTGAATTATATTTAAAAAGCTCAGGAACTTTGGTCTTTTAATCCATTTAGATATACTACGCGGTGTGTACTTGTGAAAAAAATGGTAGAGTATTGAGCTGTTGTCGATTGTATAAATTACGTTGAGTTGTATAGGATAGAATAAACTGGATATGTTAGTAGTATTGGGATACTGGATAGAAAGTACGAGTAACAAATGATTGAAAAATTATTAAAGCAGCACAATTTGAGCACAAAATTCAACTGGGGGATTGCTGCAGTATTGCTACTATCTTTAGTCTAGACTTCCACAGTTAGTACCAACTACTACTGATGTGTATCAAAAAAACAAGTAGCCAGTTATCCAACTACTTGTTTAAATCAAACGATTCTTCAGTTTCTCTTTGGTTTCAATTTATTATGTTGCTTGAGCTAATGTTTTTAATATTCTCTCATGCTGATGCTTTAGTTGTTATTTTACAAATAAAACTAATGTACCAGGGTCAGATTGCCCTTCTAGTACGTTGACTCTCCTTTTATCTAAATTTGTTATCAAAATCATAATAGTAGTTTCTTTGTCTTGTTCATTAATATAGTCTAAATCCATGTTCGCGATTGGCTGAGTTGCAGAAATTTTATCCCCTTCTGAAACGTAAATTTCAAATCCCTCTCCCTTCAAAGCGACAGTATCAATTCCCATATGAATAAGGATTTCCAATCCTTCATTGCTTCTAATTGTTAGGGCGTGTTTGGTTGGAAATATACTTAAAACTTCACCGTCTATAGGAGATACGACTTCATTTGAAGTAGGAATGATAGCAAAACCATCCCCCATTATCCGGCTAGAAAACACTTCGTCAGACACTTTATCTAAATTGATTACCTCTCCAGTTGTAGGGGTAACTAATGCTAGATTTTTTTTTCTTTTTAAGCCAAACATACACACATCCTCCTTAAAAAATAATTATAAATAGGTTCCTCGAATCAGTTTTACAGTATCAAGCGTAATCTCTTTTGATAGACCTATATAATTTTCTGGTTTGAGTAGCTCTAACAGTTCTTCAGTAGAAAACATAGATTTCAGTAGTTCATGTTCAAGCAAGACTTCAGAATATTTTTTGTTATTGACTTCTGCATCGATTGCAAGTTCGTAGACCATTTCATGTGCTTGATCTTTTCCAATTTTTTCTGCTAACTTCATCATAATATATTCACTATTGTCGATCCCATGATTGATCGTTGCATTTTCATAGAGACGCTCATTATGAATATTTAAGGTCTTTGTTAAGTCAACTGTACGAATAATAATTTCACGCATCAATTCTACGGAATCTGTCAACAGTCCATCGAAAAGCATATTAGAAGTACTATCCGCTTCAAAAGGTCGTGCACTTGAAAAGTAACCAACCTGCGTTAATGAATATAATTTTTGAGCATTTGCTATAATTCCTTTAGATAATTTTGGATTAATCTTATGTGGCATCGTTGAACTGCCGATCGTTCCTTTTTTAAAGTTCTCAGACACTTCTCCAAACTCTTCTATAGAGGTCTGGAAAACTTCTTCTGCAATTTTATGAAAATTGTTTGCAAGAAGAGCTAATGCATTAATATATTCAATCTTTTGCGAATTAATTGATCGAGAGGGAATCATCATCACATCCATGTCCAACAACTCTCCAACACGTTTTTGTACGTCTAAACCAACTTTTCCTGTGGAATTGAATGCGCCCACTGCACCACCCATCATAATCGTAAAGACTCTTGGTTCAAGCTGTTCAAGTCTTTCCACGCTCATTAAAATCTCTGACATCCACGTAGAAACTTTATAACCAAATGTGATGGGAATGGCATGCTTGCCATGCGTTCTGCCGGCCATCACAGTCGATGCATTTTTTTCTGCTATATCCGCAAGATTTAATAGGATACTCTTTGTTAAATCAAGGAACTTTTGATTGAGCTGTTTTAAGATGATGTTTTGAGCACTTTGCTGAATATTTTGTGTTGTAGAACCGTAATGAATGTATTTTCCACTTTCTTCATCACAAGCTTGAACAAATACTTTAACAAAGGGAACAAAACCATGCCCCACTTTACGATAAATCTCATCCATTTTATCTAAATCTAACTTCTCAAATTTCGCATTTTTTTTAATATTTTCAGCTGCCCATGTTGGTATTACACCATATTCTGCTTGCGCTGTAGCCAGAGCGCTCTCAACATCTAACCATGTTTGGAGTTTTGTTTCTTTAGACAATAATTGATTGACGCCATAATCATCAAGGGTTTTACTCATTGAATCGGTTAAAGCCATGTTCATCACCTCTATTTCTTTTTCATTGCGGTATCTACTGCATTTCGAACAAATTCTACATAGGGACCAAAAACAATATGAATATGTCCTTCTTGTGGAAAGAATACCCCACTTGTTCCTGTATCTTTCAACATATCTTTATCTACAGCATCATTTTTTACCAAGTCTATACGCAAACGTGAAACACAATTATCAACGTTTTTGATGTTTTCAATTCCTCCGAGCCCTTTTATGACTAACTCTGCTATTTCATCATAACGTTTTTCCATTAACAGTGTTTTATCGCCCATGGATTTCTCTCTTCCGAGCGTTTCAAGATTAAATTTCTTAATCACAAATCGGAAAACAAAGTAGAATACAATAAAGTTTACAATTCCAAGTAAAACAAGATTTATCCAATGGGTCTTATCATAAAGTAAACCAAAAATACCAAAATCAAAAATCGTTCCACGAATATAGCCTATCGAAACATGTAAAAAGTTTAACGGGATAGACATCACTCCACATAAAACGGCATAAACAAAGAATAACTGAGGTGCAATAAATAAAAATGAAAACTCAATAGGTTCGGTTATATTTCCCAAGAAAGCTGTTAAAACAACCGTTAAAATTGCGCCTTTCGCAATTTTTTTGTTATCTACAAAAGACGTATGATACATGGCAAGACCAATAGCAGGGATACGGAAAAGAGTTGTTAACATTTGTCCGCTTGCGAGATAGCTAAATAGCTTAGGTCCTAATTGTGACCAGTATTGACTATCTGGTCCTAAATTGAATAATAAGTGATTTGCTGCATTCAAAATACCTACATATTTTTCGCCATCCATCACATACACACCACCAGCTTCGGTAAAACGTACGACGGATGCAAGAACATGATGTAAGCCAAAGGGAATACACAACCTATGAGCTGTCCAATACAAGCCAACACCAAACGTATCATTCATGAATATTGGACTAATAAAAATCAAGAACTTAGTAAATAGCGCCCAAACAACTGGAAGAACTAAACCAATCGGAATCATTAATAAGAATGTTGCAATCGCCACGAATTTTTTCCCGCCAAAGAAAGCAAAAGCAAGTGGTAATTCCTTCGTATACCATTTTTCACAACAATAGGCTGCTAATAAACCTGCAATAATCCCACCAGCAGCTTCAAGTTTTAACGTCTGAATGCCTAAAACCAACCCTTGACCAACCTCACTCATTTTTTCAGGATTAGCAAGTGTACCCGTAATGGTTAAGTATACATTCATTACGACTTGCAGAGTCAAATAACCTAACACAGATGAAAAAATAGCAATTCCCTTATCTCTTTTACTCATTCCATACGCAACACCCATTGCAAATAACAAAGGAATGTTCTCGAAAACAACAGAAGAAATTGTTTTCAAGCTAATTAAAATTTGTTGTAAAGTATCATTGCCTAACCAGGATGCTTTTTCAATTAAATAGCTTTGTGTCAAGGCATTAGTTAACCCCATAATCATGCCGATAGGAGCCATCACTCCAATTGGTAACAAAAGTGAACGACCAAATGTTTGAACCCCTTTTTTTAAATTCGATTTCTTTTTCATTTCTTCTCTTCTCTCCTAACTTATTTATGCCTATATAGTACGATGAATCCGTTTTCTATAAAATGTCATATTTTGAAAAGGAACTTTTTCAAATAATGACCATTCACTTATTGTTTGTACGCTGTGATATAATAAAATAAATTTTTTAAAGGGAGTTACGAAATGCCAATCAATGAATTTTCTATTTTAATCGCAAATAGGATACAAGAAAAATCCAATGTTACCATTTCTTATTTAGCCTATCGATATGAGAGATCTCCCTCAACGATTCGCCGTACGATTTTAGAATTAAATGATCATATAGCGTTAGAGAAACAATTCATTATTACAGATGCCACAATTATCAGTCAATTGAGCTATACAGATTTAATTCATGCGATTAGTGCTCTGAAGATTACCGATTATGCCACAAATAGTTACGAGAGATTAGACTATTTAATGGTTATCTCTTTTACAGAAAAGTACATTAATTTGACAACGATGTATAATGAGTTGGAGATTAGTCAATCCACTCGGAAAAAAGATCGAACGTTGTTTTCTGATTTACTAAAGGAACGAGAATTTGTCATTAAAAGTTTCCCTTCAAAAGGAATACAGGTCATAGGAGAGGAACAACATTATCGAATAGAATTAGCCAAAATTCTTGCAAAAGTAATAGAAATAGATGAAAACAATCGAATTGTAGAACGTTTAGCAAATAATCCAATCCAAAAACTGATTTACTTAGCATTTTCGCAGTATATGTCGAAGAATATCATTGATATGAACTATATTGAAGAGCTGCTAAATAAACATGAAGTTCGCATCAATTACTCAAGTAAAAAATTTTTGTTTGTTTATTATTTAATCGCTTTTTGTCGGATTCGGGAAGATCAGAACGTTAGAGAAACCAATTTTTCGGAAATACCAGATTTTTTCTTTTTTAACGAAAAAGATGAAAACAATTTAATTAATGCCATATTGGCTTCGTTAGATTATAATAAAAAGCTGTCTATTCCAACTAGTCCAGAGCTAGTTGAACAATGTGATCAATTTGTTGAAAAGGTGGAACAAAATATTGTAACAACCTTTTATACAAGAACTGTATTGATTCAAGAAATCTATGATTATATCTATAAAGTAAAAATAAGGAACACATTGAAGTATGATTTTTATGATAATAAATTAGATCATGTTTCAGAAGAATTACCATTTTTATTTAAGCAAGTGACAAACGCTTATCGACACAGAATAGAACCGACTATTTCTATGAGTAAAGAACAGCTTTCAACGCTGGTTCTTATTTTTCGAAAACACGTATTAAAAAATAAAATAATGGGTCGTAATACCAAAAAGATTGTCATTATAAGTAATTCAGCAAAAGAAAAAACGGCTTTTTTTGCTGAACAATTGACCTATCATTTTGATGTTGACATTATTGACACTCTTCATATCAATGAATTATATTTACTTAATCATTTAAACTTCGATACGTTGATTACTTTCTCAAATAGAATATCAAAATCATTACAGAATTTAGATTTTCCTATTATTAAAACACTTTATTTTCTTCATCATGAAGAAATTGATTATCTCTTGAAATTAAGTTTTTCTAGCAATTCACATCGAAAATTAGTAGCTGAAGAATTTGTTGAAAAGGTTCAATCAATCGAAAACGGTCAATTATCTGAGTGTTTAAAAGAAGTTTATCCTAACTTTTTCGTATGATAGGTTATTTGTTGTCTTAGAGAAGGTGAATGGGATTGGAGAATAAAAGAGAGCCGTGGGGTTCTATAATACTTGAATAGAAAAAACTGTCATGAGTTATTCCTGACAGTTTTTCTTATAGCGGACTAGATTATTATTTCTGCTCTTTTTAATTCAAAAGACAAGTAGTTGATTATCTAAGTCTTGTCTAAATTTATCGTTATTTAATATCAGTTTGGCTAATACTGCTGAACTTTAAAATCCTATTTGCCGCTAGAATTTTAATCAAACTGTTTTTCATTTTTTCTTTTACAGCTATTATTCTTGCTTCCGCTTGGAACAACAGAGAGAATCATACCAAAGTTATATCTTACTCCACTTAAGTATTATTTCTAGAATTAAAAAACGACGAATCATCTATCCGTCGTTTTAGCGTTATGTTCATTATATAAGTACTGTTTAAACCGATTCTTGATCGTATAACCAATAGAACGATAACTTATTGCCATCAGGATCAGAGAAATCAACGTATCGAATGATACCTGGTACATCCTCTATCACCTCGTCAACGATTACGCCAAGTGTTTTTAAACGTTCAAATTCTGTGTCTAAATCTTCCACCTCTAAACGTAAAACGTTCTCTGAAATAGTCATTTTTTCTTCGAACAGTTGAATCCAAACAGAACCAATTTGATACTCAATAACGCCTTCAACAGGGATAAGTTTCTCATCACTCATAAGAAGTTTTTCATACCAACTTGCAGTCTTCTCCAAATTACTTACTGGTAGACCTACAGTGATACTCTTTACATTTAAACCCATAAACATTTCCTCCATTTCATTAACTTACAATTATTTTATCATTTCATGATCAAATAATATTATCCTAGATTGTGTTCTTTAAACGGGAGATCAAAAGTTTTCCCACATTCACTAATATGGGTGGGTCTTCTGGTATTGGTTCTCTTAGCTTAATCGTGTAATGATTGCCAGAACAATTCGGGAAAGATAATCTTTCATCTTCTTTACCTCGTAAACTATTGCCTAAGTTAAAGTAAGATAGAACATTATTGGAACGGCTTATCCCGCAAGCCAATAAATAATAGTCTCCTCTTGGAATATTATTCAATTTATTTCCTATTAAGTTTTTAGTAGCTAATCCAGATATAGGCATATGATTCGGTATAAGTGTACGGAAAAGTCCAATAAATAGGATCCCTTTTTCAAATCCAGCCGGTACTTCAATCGTTACTGTGCAAAAAGAATGACTCTTTTCTTCAAAATGCGCTATCGACTGATCCTTATCATCCGTTTCAAAACGTTTCATATCATCAAAAAGCGCACTCATTTCAGTTTTGTACGCTCTAGGAGAACTTCCTGTATATTTTTTAAACGTATTCGTGAAACTACCGCTGCTTTCAAAACCTGAACGTTCTTGTAGGTCGAGTATTCGCTTTTCTTCATCAAGTTCAAAGATCGCCTTTTCAACTTTTAAACTAGAGAGAAATTCAGCAACACTGAATCCATTGATTTCTTTAAATTTCCGACTAAAGTGATGTTTATCATAACCAAAGTGAACGGCAATTTCCTCACTTGTCATTTTTCTACTAACAGCTTCTTCTGAAATGAAAGAAAGAATTTCAGGCATCTTTGTTTTAATTTTTATTCCTCCTTTAAAGAAAAAGCCTTGAGAATCCCTATAAATAAGGATTTCCAAGCTTGTTGTATCATGCCCACTCGATAAACTAATAGAATCTATAAGCTGGAAATCACCAGTTTAAAAGGGTTTAAGCTAATTTGAATAGTTTAAAAAGCAGTTAGTTTATAAGAGTTAGTATCAAAGTGGTGCTAAGTTTTCAAAGATAACTTTCTCCAAAAGTTCAAGATGGGAATGAATCACACCGTCCATATATGCTTTATAAACTTGTTCCTTATCTGCGGGATTCAATTCCAGTACATATCCTTTTTCTAATGCTAGACAGCGAATAGCTTCTCTTTGACCTCGGCCATTTCCTTCTCGAAATGGGTGCATATGGTTTAAATCATCTAATATAGTAGCAAGCTGTTTACTAATCTCTATTTTTGAGAGATTTCCAGATAAAAATTCTTGAATCAAACCATTAATATACTGCTGACCTTGTGGGAAAGATTGGAACGCCATGAAGGGATAACCTTGTTTACTGATATTGACTTTGCGATATTCACCAGCCCAAGTGTACATATCCTGAAAAAGATACTTATGAATGTCCTTAATAGAGTCCATAGAGTTGACTAAAATGGGATTTTCAGCTAATTCAGCTATCCTGTTAGATACAAAAAGATGTTCAGTTAAATGTAACTTTTCTAAATCGTCAATAGCAGGAATATTTTTTAAAACCTTTGAATTAGGGTAAGTGTAAAGATTCTCGTTATCTATATAGTTATAATTGTTATTCATGAGTTAATTTCCTAAGACAAAAGTAAGAATATCATTTCTGCTTTTCTTTCCATCATGAATGTCTTTTAGAAGCTGAACCATGTCTTTTGTTGGCTCGAAGCCCTCATACATACTTGAACCTAAAGAGTTCTTCATTATGGTATATTCTTTTTTTGTTTGAAATTGTACACCTTGAATGGATAATTCTTGTTCATTTAGTTCAATTTGAAATGCCATAATAACCCCTCCTTGTGTTTGTTCATTATACTATGTTTTTTAGCTGTTTTCAAAAAAACAAGTAGTTAGATAGTTAACTACTTGTTTAAATCTATTGCTCATCAGTATTAGTTCGGCTAATACTGATGAACTTTAAAATCCCATTTTGCGGCTAGGATTTTAAATCAAAATGTTTTTCAGTTTCTTTTTGGTTTTAAGTTTTTGTGTTTCTTGAGTTAATGTTTTTAGTATTCGCTCATGCTCATAAAAGAGGTTATCGGGAATAGAGTGATTATGGATGTTGTTTTTTATTAAACTGAATGTTTCGTGCCAGTTCTTTAATTGTTGGATTTTCCAGAGATGAATAATACAATATTTGATGATGAATAAATAAAGATGCCCATATTGAAATTAAGTAGGGATTAAAGAACTAGTATAACTTATAAGTTAGTTAACTTTGTTGACATTTACATATAAGTACTTGTATAATGCCAGTAGTAAGTACCACGAAATCCGTGGTTTAATTTAAAAAAACTATAAGTAGTTTTTAGACAAAATAAAAAGTCAGTGCTCGAACACTGACTTATAAGTAAGTTGTTTTTTTGACTAGAAGCTCAGATTTTCATGTTGCTCTTATCTTGGACTGGGAAGTTTAGATAAGGGCTTTTTGTTTATTTTTTAAAGCTATCATAGCATTTTAAAACAAATGTACATGCTGCCAAAAGTAGATAAAGGCCTTGATACATTGTCATAGGCATCTCCTCCATAGAATTACTAGAGCTAATGCCATGTATCCAACTTACACTAATAAGTATATATTTCTCAAGAAATAAGTCAATACTTAGGCACTATATATAGTGTTTAAGTATTAGATGAATGAGTTCAAAATGATGTTTTAAGGACATTTTTTTACAACGCCAAAAGTAGGGAAATGTCCATTTTTATAATAATCTCTTAAAGCGATCAATCCATCTGTTTGAATATCATGGATTTTTTCACAATTAACAAGTTTTTCCATAGCTTCTTTGAAAGTACCAACAGTGTCTTCGTAATCATCGTTAGAATCTGAAGTGTAGTTTCTAAACATTAATTGATTTTGGTCATCAAAATATACAATATGAATAGCAACTGTATAGGGAGCAAAGCCACCAGAAGAAAACTCTCTCCCAATGGTTGAATAACCAGAAAAGCCTATATAACTTTAGATAAACTGATTGAAGCATTTGGAATGTCTTATAAAGACTTTTTTGAGATTGAGGAAGATAATGAACTAGAGAAACTTAAAAAATTGTCTCCTAAAGAAAAAGAGGATTTGCTCGTTCAATGTATAAAAATAAGCGACGTGCTCAATAAAGAGTAAATCGCTTTGCTTTATATTTAATAGGTGTCTAAGGCCACAACGAATTTAAGAATGGCTTAGAACTTCTAGTTTTTCCAAAAGGGGTAATTCTTTAGCATTTCTCAAAAAAATAAAGAAGGCATATTGTAGAATGTAAGCAAATTTTCTAATTAAGAATAAAAAATTTGGTGCTTGTTTTCTGATATATGAGAAAAATGAGTAGCTAATTGGTCATTCCATATTTTATGGTCATATGCAGGCATATTTACAGAAAGAAATTCTAAATTTTTTAATGAGAGAATTGGGCTGTAATCATGATTCAATAGCCGAAACCCTGTTGTTCTAAAATTTTTAAGTTGTGGTAAATTTTTTAAAAATTCTAAACTTTCCACTTTAACTAAATTATCCATACCACTGTGAATTCCTAATTGTTGAAGATTATGCAAGATTCTAAAAGAAGAATAATCAATAACGCCTACTGTTTTTAAAATTAATACTTCAAGTTTGGTGAGTGAGCTAACTGGAGAAATGTCCTTAGCTGAGGCACCAGCGCATAAAGATAAGTATCTGAGATTTTTTAATTGTTTAATTGGTGTTAAATCAGGATAAACTCCCCATTTAATATAAAGTTCTTCTAAATTTTTTTGAGTGCAGATAGCATTAAATAATTTTTGATTCATTCTTCCAGTGACATGAAGTTTTTTTATTTTTTCAGGATTATTTTCAAAAAAAGCTATCCAGTCATTTAAAATTTTATCTCTTTCATTCTTCTTTGGAAACCGTTCTTTACTTAACTGTGTGCAAAATAAAGTAAATTCCTCTTCCTCTTGGTAATCATCAAAAGTAACTAAAGATTTACTTATAAATTGAGTAAACTGATAGTTGTATGCTTTCATTAAGACTCTCACTTTCTGTGTTATTTTATATAAAAAGCCAGCCATTTCTGACTGACTTAGAGGTTACAAACGTGGTCACACAAGCTACCAAATTTGCATAATTTTTTTTTTTAGGAATAATTGAATGGTGCAAAACCCCTTATAAATCAATGGATTTGTGAGTCATTCACCTGTACATTATTCCCACTCAACAGTAGCAGGTGGCTTACTCGTAATATCATAAACAATCCGATTGACATGATCCACTTCATTCACGATCCTCACAGAAATCTTCTGCAAAACATCCCGAGGAATTCTAGCAAAATCAGCTGTCATCCCATCAATCGAAGTAACTGCACGAATACCCACAGTATAATCATACATACGGCCATCACCCATCACGCCCACACTACGGATGCCAGGTAACACAGTAAAGTATTGCCAAATATCACGATCTAAACCAGCCTTGGCAAACTCTTCACGTAAAATCGCATCAGAATCACGCACGATTTCCAATTTATCTTCGGTAATTTCACCAAGAACACGAATAACCCATTTAAAAAAACAGTAGCATTATTTTTAGGCGACGTAATTCTAAAGGTATTTTGGATGGCTCTTCCATTATTTTGCATTAAAAAAGGTGCCTACTTATTTTTTGTCAATAATTAGAAAGTATAGAGCCTCAAAAAAACATATTTTATATAGTTTTATGCGTGTATATAAACTTAATACAATAGTTTATTTTAATAACATTTTCTGAAGTTATGTATATACACTACGAAAAGAACTTTAAGTAATTTTTAAATTACATGTTGACTTTTTTATGTTTGTGCTATATAGTTTAATTTAGAAAGTGAGAGGTTGATTATATTTTGGTTATAATTGAGTTAGTTGACGTTTATAGAAGTATCACAAATAAAATTATTCTTAAAAAAATAAATTTATCAATTGTAAACGGGGAATTTGTTTTTATTATTGGGAAAAGTGGTTCTGGTAAGTCAACACTTTTGAAAACGTTATCTTTAGGTGGGGGAGTCAATGAAGGGAAAATAATTTTCAATAAGAAGTTGATGGATCAAAATAATAAATCAGAAATGAATTATTACAGAAGAAATATTGGCTTTATTTTTCAAGACTTTCGATTAATTCAAGACTTAAATGTATTTGAAAATGTGGCATACCCATTGGAGGTTCAAGGGATCTACAATGGAGAAGAAGTTCGAAAGAAAGTATTAGAGGCCTTAGAGACAGTAGATTTAATTGGTTTTGAAAATAGATTTCCTAACCAATTGTCAGGTGGTGAAAAGCAAAGGGTAGCAATTGCTCGAACTTTAGTTGGAGATTTTCAAATACTTATTGCTGATGAGCCTACAGCGAATTTAGATCCAAGTAGTGCAGATAACATAATGGATTATTTAAAGAAGATAAACAGAGAAGGTCAAACTATTATTATGGCTACCCATAATTTAAGAATTGTAAATCAGCAGAACAATAGAATTATTGAGTTAAATAACGGAGAAATAATAAGGGATGAAAAAAATGGACAATACTACAAAGAATAAACATTCTATCATCTATATCAAAAATATTTTTTATAGAAGTATGAAAATTAGACGGAGAAAGTTAGGAGAAACAATTTATAGTGATGTTTCAACATTAATGTTTTTCTTTTTTGAATTTTTGCTTCTTTATTTGTTAAATATTTTTCGTTTAGCCTCTAATTCGATAGAAAAATCAATTAATAATTCAACTGTAGATGACATACAGGTTGTTAATACGGAGACTGATTTGAAATTTCTATTATTAACTATAAAAATAGGTTTGCTTATAATGATAGTTGGATTCATAATTTTCGGAATTTTCAGATTTTTCATTTATTTAATTCAAAAAATTATTGCTCAAAAGGATGATATTGAGACAAAATTATTACTGGGAGCTACACCTACATATATTTCTTTTGAAATTGTAATAGAAGTATGTTATTTGATTCCTATTTTTTTAATTTTAGGGTATCTATTGGCGGGGATATTTATAAACAAATTTTTGTATTTACTAATGGAGATGTTTCCGATTGGAAGCACATTCAGGAATGGGCTTCATATTTTTAGTATAGTAAAAATGTTTAGTATAGTTTTGGGAATAATGTGTTTGTTCGCTATCAGTATACTTTTTGTTAAGAAAAGAATATTGAAAATAGTTTATTTGAATTGAAGTATTGTATGATTTAAAAATAATAGATTGTCTAAAATTTTTAAATCTTTATCAATAAATAAATTTTTAATTGGAGGAATAGAGATGAAAAAAATGAGTGTAAAAGAAACAAAACAAGTAAAAGCAGGTTGGACTTGTTGGTTCCCGTATTGTGGAGCGAAAGGAACAAATGTTGGTGCAGGATTGCGTCATGCTCAAATTAATTATCTTCATGGACCATTTATGAGCATATAGTATAACCTAGTTTAAAATTGAGGAATAAACTAGTTATTTAAAGTTTATTCTATGATGAGATTAAAATGAAAAATAAGATAGAAAGTAGCATTTGACAATCTATGCTGCTTTTTATTTTGAGAAAGAAGGGTTTTATTATGTTCGGCTATGGTGTCATGCAACAAAATCAAAGAGATTGTTCTGTAGCTTGCTTGGCGACAGTTATTAGAATTTTTGGTGGAAATATATCAATGATTAGATTAAGGGAATTAATTAAGGTTGATAATCAAGGAGGAACCATTTTTGGTGTTTTGGAGGCAAGTAAAAAGGTTGGGTTGGAGGCAGAAGCGTTAAGTGGATCGTTTAAAGAGTTTACTGATGAGATAGAAAATGAGAGTATCAAGTTTCCTTGTATAGCACACGTTACTACTTTGGAGGGCATGTCTCATTTTGTAGTTTTAATTAATATGACTAAAGAAAAAATAGAATTATTTGATCCAGGCTTTGGTAAAAAAGAGGTTTCATATGCTGATTTTGAAAAGTTATGGACAGGTAATTTAATAACATTTTCAAAAACAAATTCAACTTATTTGGAAAAAGAGGATAAATTGAAGCCTTTAAAAAAATATATCAATCTTTTTGAAGATAAATTCTCGATAATAGTTATTATTACAATATTTTCAATCATATTATCTATTTCTTCTATAGCTGTTTCTTATGTATATAAAATTATTATTGATAAAGTAATTTTGGGTAATGATCTAAAGTTAACAAATGATTCTATGGGAGTATTTGCAAAGTTATTTGACTATTTGCTTAGCAACTTACCAGCACTGCTGTTTGGGATGTTATTATTTTTCGGTATACAAGGAATAATAAGTATTTTTCGAGCCGTTTTGGTTTCTAACTTATCAAAAAAAATGAATGATGATTTATATTCTAAGTTTATCAATCACTTATTAAAGTTAGAGGAATCCTTTTTTCATAGTCGTGATACGGGAGAAATTATATCAAGATATCAAACAATCATGGACATTCAACAAATGATTTCTAAAGTAGTATTGACAGTTATTCTAGAGTTTTTTTCTTTAATTACTGCATCATTTATACTAATAAATATAAATATAAATTTATTTGTTTTGACATGTGCAATGGCAATTATTTATGTTGTTATAACTCTTATATTTGTTAAACCCATTAATATTCTAAATAAAAATAAAATTGAAGTAAATGGATCAGCAGTAATGTCTATATCTGAATCAATACAAGGAATAGAGACTATAAAGACAGAAGTTTTAGAAGAAAAATATGCAATAAAATTTATGAAATCTATTGATAAGCTAACTAACTATGTAAGAAAAGAAATACAAATTAATAATATATTGATGAGTATTATAACGATAGTAGAAAGCATTTTTATGCTTTTGATTCTATTTAAAGGTGCAACCTACATTGCTCTAGATTTATTGACTCTTGGAAGCTTGGTTCTATTTTTAAGTTTAGTTCCATTTTTTATTTTACCTATAAAAAATCTTATGGGAATTCAACCAGATATTCAAAAAATGCATGCTTCAATTGGAAAATTGAATGATATACTAGAAACACCCGTTGAACAAGGGGATCTGCAGTTACTCTCTAAAGATAATGACAAAGAATCTGCGATTGTTTTAAAAAGCATTAGTCATTCTTATAATTTTGATAATGAATGTTTGAAAGAAATAAATATTAAAATTAAAAAAAATGAGAAGGTAGCTATTGTGGGGAAAAGTGGTTCCGGGAAATCTACGCTACTTAAAATTATTTCTAGTTTAATTACTCCGGAAAAAGGAGAACTGCTAATTTCAAAAAATATAAATATTTCTACAAAAAAAGAGTATAGAGAGAGAATAGGGTACATTTCTCAAAAATGCGATTTATTTACAGGAACAATTAAAGATAATCTTTTTTTGAATACGGATGAAGATAGTATTGAGAAATATAATGATATTTTAGACATAATAGGTTTCAATGATTTCATTAAAACATGTCCATTAGGCGTGGAAACACAAGTGACTGAACAGGGAAATAACTTTTCTGGTGGGCAAAAACAAATGATTGTGCTTGCGAGATTAGTAATTTCAAAAGCTCATTTTTTATTTTTAGATGAAGGCACGAGTAATTTAGATTCTTTAGGAGAAAAAAAAATAATTGAATATATGACTAAAAAGATGGCAAATAAAACTATAATTTCTGTTTTTCATAACCTTAATTTAGCCAAATATTTTGATAAAGTTATAGTGATGGAGGAAGGGGAAATTATGGGAATAGGCACACATAAAGAATTATTAAAAACTAATTATATTTATCAACAACTTAACAGTGAAAAGGAGTAACTAAAATGACAATTGTAGCTTATATATATAATTTCTGTAGTTTTTTATTTATGTTAGGAATTATTCTTGGAGTATATAGTTTTAAAAATGAAATTGATTCAAAAAATTTCTGTGGCTTTTTTATCAATTGGGATGTTTATTCCATATATTATTAGTCTTATAACGCAGTTTTTTTTCCATGAACATTGAAATTTTTTATGAAAAATAAACCCTGTCTAAAATTAAAGACAGGGATTTTACTTGGTAAAAGAAGCTGTTTTTACTCATTTTGTATTTCAATAAATGTTGTCAAATAGATAATCCTATTTGAATTTGTACTAGCTTTTTATTCCCACTCCACAGTAGCAGGTGGCTTACTCGTAATATCATAAACAATCCGATTCACATGATCCACTTCATTCACGATCCGCACAGAAATCTTCTGCAACACATCCCAAGGAATTCTCGCAAAATCAGCCGTCATCCCATCAATCGAAGTCACTGCACGAATCCCCACAGTATAATCATACGTACGACCATCACCCATTACACCCACACTACGGATGCCAGGTAACACAGTAAAGTACTGCCAAATATCACGGTCTAAACCAGCATTAGCAATCTCTTCACGTAAAATCGCATCAGAGTTACGTACGATTTCTAGTTTATCTTCAGTAATTTCACCAAGAACACGAATCCCTAAACCAGGACCAGGGAATGGTTGGCGCCAAACAAGCGCTTCTGGCATTCCTAATTCAATTCCTAATTCACGAACTTCATCTTTAAACAACGTATTCAAGGGTTCAATCAATTCAAATTGCATATCTTCCGGCAATCCGCCCACGTTATGGTGAGATTTGATTGTTTGCGCTGTTTCAGTTCCGCTTTCTACGATATCTGTATAAAGGGTTCCTTGCGCTAGGAAGTCGATTCCATCAAGTTTTGTTGCTTCATCGTCAAAAAGATAAACAAATTCATTTCCAATGATTTTCCGTTTTTTCTCTGGATCAGAAACGCCAGCTAATTTATCTAAGAAACGTTTTTTCGCATCTACTTTAATGATGTTTAAGCCAAATTTCCCACCTAAACTATCCATTACTTGTTCTGCTTCACCTTTACGCAATAAACCATGATCCACAAAGATACACGTCAATTGATCGCCGATAGCTTTTTGTAAAAGCACACCAACAACGCTTGAATCCACGCCGCCTGAAAGGCCAAGAAGGACTTTTTTATCGCCGACTTGTTCGCGGATTTTGTTGATTTCCATTTCGATGAAGTTATCCATTGTCCAGTTGCCTTCACATTTACAAATATCAAAAGTAAAGTGACGTAATAAGTCATTCCCATATTCAGAATGACGAACTTCTGGATGGAATTGTACACCGTAAAGGTTGCGAGCAGTATCTTCAACTGAAGCAAACGGACAATCTGCGCTAGTTGCGACAGTTTCAAAGCTATCAGGGATAGCAGCGACTAGGTCACCATGACTCATCCAAGCGATTTGTTTTTCAGGTGTTCCTTTAAAAATAGGTGAATCAGGAATCAAAAGTGATAGCTCTGACTTGCCGTATTCACGGTTGCCAGCAGGTTCAACTTTTCCACCTAAATTATGCATCATCAGTTGCATACCGTAACAAATCCCTAGAATTGGAATGCCTAATTCATAAATTTCAGGATCGATACTGAATGCATTTTCATCATAAACACTATTTGGGCCACCAGAGAAAATAATTCCTTTTGGTGCCATTTCGCGAATTTCATCCGCTGTGATTCGGTGGCTCAATAATTCTGAGAACACGCCAAATTCACGAATACGTCGAGTAATCAATTGGTTATATTGACTACCAAAGTCTAAAACAATAATTTTTTCGACAGTTGTCAAATCGGCAACATTGGTCACATTTATTACCCCTATCCATTTAGATTTATCTAATAAGAGGTTGTAAAAAGGGCGTTTAGGTTCGAGCAATTGGACTAAATCATGTGGAATCCGTTTTTTGGATTGTATATGATTTAGGAAATTGCCGAAGAACCTGCTCTTTTTACACCGTTTATGGAGAATTTTCTGTTAGGAAAATTCTGACCCCTTTAGAATCAAATTAAGTAGTGCTACTGTTGAGTGGAAATAGTAGCAGATGTTCCAAGCTTAGTGAACTTGATTTTAATATTTACGCATAAATATCTCATCAATAATATGATTTTCAGTCTTATGAAGTATAATATCCGCTCTACCTCGAGTTGGCAAGATATATTCCTCTAAGTTTTTCAAATTCACAGTTTTCCAAACTTCTTTAGCCATTGCAAAGGCATCTTCACGATTGCCGATCGCATATTGATAATAGTAATTATCTGGATCAAGAAAGGCCGTATCGAGTAAGGCGCCAAATCGTTCAAGATACCATTTTTCAATCAGCTTCGGTTCCGCATCTACAAAGACCGAAAAGTCAAAAAAGTCACTGACGTAAATTTGCTGATTGGCAGGCAATTGTAGTGTGTTGATTCCTTCAACGATCAGAATATCTGGTTGTTGGATCACTTCATATTCGCCTTCGATAATATCGTACACACTATGAGAATAAAGTGGTGCTTTGATTTCTTCTTGGCTATTTTTGACTTGGTTTAAAAAGTCGATCAACTTTTCCATGTCGTAGCTTTCAGGAAATCCTTTACGATCCATGATACCTTTTTCTTCCAACACTTTATTCGGATATAAAAAGCCATCCGTCGTAATCAGTTGGACATTGCGGCGTTTAAAGGTTCTGGATAAAATCAGCTGCAACAAGCGGGCGGTGGTACTTTTCCCAACAGCCACACTACCAGCGATCCCGATGATAAAAGGCGGAACAGGTACATATTCATGCAAAAACAGCCCTTTGCTAACAGTCAAAGACTCAAATTCTTTCATATATAAATGAATCAGATGTGTTAAAGGCACGTAAATGTCCTGCACATCTTGAAGTGAAATTTGATCGTTGAAGCCTTTAATATCTTCTAATTCTTCTTCTGTCAGCGGCGCTTTGCCGTTATGATAGAAGCCCTGCCATTCCTTCCGTGAAATGGGGTAATAATTCATTTTATCGTCCATCGGTTCCTCCACCAAAGCCAACATTTCTTTCCGCTCTTATTTTAACATAATTTAGCTAGACCTAACACCAATTCCTGAAATAATTCTTTGCTTCAGCAAAACAGTCTTTTCAATGGTATGATAAATAAAGAAAACTAGTTTGGAAAGGAAAATGCCTGATGAAAAAAATTGTTTTATTTGGAGATAGCATCACTGCAGGATATGGCGAAGAAGCAATCACACCAATCTTACAGAACTTGATCACAGAAGAGTTAGCCATTAAAAATTATGAAGAAGTTATGATCGTGAATGCGGGTATGCCAGGAGATACGACACAAGGTGCAATGAACCGTTTGGATAAAGAAGTATTGGCAGAACAAGCAGATATCGTGACGATTTTCTTTGGCGCTAATGACACGAATAGCGATAACTTAGTTCCTTTAGAAAAATATGCAGAAAATATCGAAACAATGATCACTAAAATCGGTAAAGAAAAAGTCATTCTACTCACACCGCCTTATGTGGATTGTGCTAGAAAACCAACCCGAGATGATAACCGTATTCGTGAGTATGTTGAACGAGTGAAAGTGATCGGTGCTAAATATGAAATCCCTGTGATCGATGTATACAAAGCGATGGTCGTTTATCCAGGAACATATGAATTTCTGCAAGCAGACGGGCTGCATTTTTCCAAAACAGGTTATGATTTATTAGCTGCCTTGATTGTTCGAGAAATAAAAGGTAGACTGGTGACAAAAGAAAATAGTTAGGAAGAAGAAAATGACGAATCATTATTATACAGAAAATCCAGATCTAGCGCATGATTTAGAGCAATGGTCGTTTGAGTTAAGAGGAAAGAAATTCCAATTTTTAACAGATAGTGGAGTGTTTTCCCGTAATACAGTGGACTTTGGTTCTCGTGTATTGATCGATGCATTTGACTGGGAAGAACTACCAGAAGGAAAGTTACTGGATGTCGGCTGTGGCTACGGTCCAATTGGTTTAACGCTTGCAACATTTAGTGGCAGAATAGTTGAAATGATCGATGTCAATCAACGAGCTGTTGCGCTGGCACAAGAAAATGCCAAGAAAAATCGGGTAGAAAATGTTGATATCCATACATCTAATATTTACGCTGAAGTTCATGAAAAACAATATGCAGCAATCATCAGTAATCCGCCGATTCGTGCAGGAAAAAAAGTGGTTCATGAAATTTTAAGTGAAGCTCATCCGAGACTTTTGGTTGGTGGGACGTTGACCGTAGTGATTCAGAAGAAACAAGGTGCGCCAAGTGCTGAGAAAAAAATGGAAGCAGTCTTTGGTAATGTAGAAATCGTAACGAAAGACAAAGGCTATTATATTTTGAAAAGTGTTAAAGAAGCATAATTTATAACATAAAAAAACGAGACCATCGAAACAAGGGTCTCGTTTTTTTGCGTATTATTCTATGAGGAGCTGTAAAAAAACTATGTATAAATAGCTTTCCAAGTGCTAGCTTCGTTAAATTTTTTTTACAAGTGAGAAGGCGGTGTCAGATCTGCCAAACGGTACCACATAATTTACGATGATGATATCTGCGATTGTATCAATGTGGCATTTAAAAAGCTGCAATAGCATCGATTTCTACCTTAAAATCTGGATCAATCAGCCCTGCAACAACGACTAACGTAGCAGTTGGTTTTGACTCCCCTATAAAATCTGCTAATACACTTCTAACGCTTAGTAAATAAGAAATATCTGTAATATATATAGTAATTTTGACTAAATCATCTACTGTTAAATCATGCTCATGTAAAGCGGCTGTGATTTTTTCCAATACAACCTCTGTTTGTTCTTCAATACTTTGTGATGTGAGTCCCTCTTTGCTTGGTGTTTGACCAGAAATATATAAGGACTTGTTGCTAGCAATTTTTGTGTTTTGATAAATTTGCATGATATTTCCTCCAATCGAGTTTATAAGTTCATTGTATCATACTGATTAACAGTGCTTCGTTAAGTAGGCTATTTGATGCGTTTTTCTCAACATCTATATTTTCTATAAGAATATCTATATTTTGTTTATTTTTATCCCTAATTGAAAGCGCTACAATTCTATTGTAGACAATTTGATGAAAGGAGTTGGGGAAATGAAGAAAAAGTCAAAGAGCTCGCTTTTTTTTACAAATATTTGGCGATATAAGGCGTTGATCTTAATGGCGATTCCAGCGATGGTTTGGATGATTTTTTTCTTTTATATTCCAGTTTTGACCAATGTGGTAGCGTTCAAGGATTTTCATATTTCACCAGATGGATTTATTGCTAGTTTAAAAGCGAGTCCTTGGGTTGGCTTAGAGAATTTCAAGTTTTTATTTTCTTCTAATGATGCGTTTTTGATTACTAAAAATACAGTGTTGTACAACGTGACCTTTATTATTTTGAACCTTGTCATTTCTGTATTTTTTGCAATCGTGATGAGTGAACTGCGGAATAAGCGTTTGGTGAAAGTCTATCAAACGATGTCTCTTTTGCCGTACTTTTTATCTTGGGTTATTATTGGGTATTTTGTTTATGCCTTTTTAAGCCCAGACAAAGGGATTTTTAATCAGTGGATCACAAGTCGTGGAGGAACACCGATCAATTGGTATAGTGAACCGAAATTTTGGCCGTTTATCTTAGTCTTTATCGGAACGTGGAAGGGAATTGGGTACAATAGTATCATTTATTTTGCCTCTGTTATGGGGATCGATCCGACTTATTATGAAGCTGCGATGGTAGATGGTGCTAGTAAATGGCAACAAATCAAGAATGTTACGATACCTCAATTATTACCTCTAATGACGATCTTGACGATTTTAGCTGTGGGAAATATCTTTAGAGCGGATTTTGGTTTGTTCTATAATGTTCCGAGAAACTCAGGTTCGTTGTATCAGGTTACGTCTGTTTTAGATACGTATATCTTTAACGGTTTGACTGCTACGGGAGATATCGGGATGACAGCTGCAGCTGGGTTGTATCAGTCAACGGTCGGTTTTGTCTTGTTGATGGTCACAAATGGAATCGTTCGTCGATTCGATAATGACTCGGCATTATTCTAAGGAGGAGTGAAAACATTGAGGAAAAAGCCAGTTTTAAAAGTAGCAATTCGTTCATTTAACAAACCAGTTAACTTCTTTTTTAATATTTTGATCGCTGTTTTTGCTTTATCTTGTATTTTGCCGTTCTTGTTTGTCGTGGCGATCTCACTGACTAATGAAACAGCACTAGCCGCGAACGGTTATAGTTTTTGGCCTAAGGAATTTAGTTTGTTCGGCTATACTTATTTATTTGATCAGATGCAGGACAAAATTTTTCAAGCGTTATTTGTGACAGTGTTAGTGACAGTAGTTGGAACCTTGATCAATAGTACAGCGACGTCACTTTATGCTTATGTGATTTCAAGATCTAATTTTCCATTCCGTCGTTTTTTTACAGTTTTTTGTTTGATCACAATGTTATTCTCACCAGGAATGGTCGCAAACTATATCGTGATGACGAATTTACTTCAATTAAAAGATACGATTTGGGCGTTGATTTTGCCAATGGCGGTCAGTCCGTTTAATATTATTGTGATGCGAACATTTTTCAAACGATCAGTGTCAGATTCGATTATCGAGTCGGCTAGGATCGATGGCGCTTCTGAGATGCGGATTTTTATTCAAATCGTGTTACCGTTAGCCGTGCCAGGGATTGCAACAATTAGTTTATTTGCAGCTTTAGGCTATTGGAATGATTGGTTTAATGCACTCTTATATATTCAAAAAGATAGCTTAGTTCCACTACAATATTTATTGATGAAGATTCAAAATAATATTCAGTATCTGACTCAAAATGCCGGAGCAAGTAGTCAATTATCTGGCGGAATGGCAGCAATACCGGGAGAATCTGCTCGTATGGCAATCGTAGTTATTTCGACATTACCAATTGCGATCAGCTATCCGTTTTTCCAAAAGTATTTTGTCAAAGGGTTAACGATTGGCGGAGTTAAGGAATAATATATAGAAAATGGAGATGAACAGAAATGAAGACGTGGAAAAAAGTAGTCGGTTTAAGTACAGCAGTTGTTCTTTTAGGTGCGTTAACAGCATGTGGCGGTGGAAGTAAAGCGAAGACTGACGGAAGCAGTAAAAAGTCAGACGAGAATACATTATTGATGTATCAAATTGGCGATAAACCAGATAATTATGATACATTGATGGAAGTTGCCAACAAGAGGATCGAAGAGAAGACAGGAACAAAACTAAATATTCAGTATATTGGTTGGGGCGATTACGAGAAGAAAATGAGTGTTATTGTTTCTTCTGGTGAAAATTATGATATTGCTTTTGCAGATAATTATGTGCCGAACGCTCAAAAAGGAGCATATGCTGATTTAACTGAACTTGCGCCGAAGTTTGCGAAAGATGCTTATGATCAGTTAGATGAAGCGTATATAAAAGGGAATTTAGTAGATGGTAAGCTATATGCGTTTCCAGTCAATGGTAATGTATACTCACAACAAGTCTTGACGTTCAACAAGCAATATTTGGATAAATACAACTTATCGATTGATAATATCAAAACATATAAAGATGCAGAAAGCGTACTAAAAACGTTCCACGAAAAAGAACCGAATATTGCTGCATTCGCAATCGGTCAAGGGTTTAAAGTACAAGGCGATTTTGATTTTCCAATTGGAAATGGTTATCCGTTTGCCGTCAGTTTAAATGGTGATACGAAAAAAATCATCAACCAGTACGAAAACAAAGACTTTATGGATTCCCTAAAAACAATGCATAAATGGTATCAAGCAGGATATATTCCATCAGACGCAGCAACGAGCAATACAGAGTTTCCGCTAGAAGGAAATACATGGTTCATCCGTCAAGAAACACAAGGTCCTTACGATTATGGTGATACGATTTTAAGTAATGCGGCAGGTCAAGAATTAGTTTCCAAAGCATTTACTACACCGTTAAAATCAAGTGATCAAGCACGAATGGCGAACTTTGTGGTTTCAAATACCTCTAAAAACAAAGAAAAAGCTGTAGAAGTTTTAGGTCAAATCAATAGTGATCCAGAATTACTGAACGGTTTAGTTTGGGGAATAGAAAGCGAAGCTTGGGAAAAAATTCCTGGTAAAGAGGATAAAATCAAGCTATTAGATGGCTATAAACCAAATACGCACTTACCTGCATGGAATACTGGAAATAATAAAATTCTCTATACACAAGATACCATCACAGATGAAATGATCAAAGAACGTGATGAATCTATTGCTAAAGCAGAGACATCTCCGATTTTAGGATTCAACTTTGTAACATCGAATGTAAAAACAGAGATGAGTAATATAGCCAACGTTATGAGCCAATATTTGGATGGTTTAAATACAGGGACCGTTGATCCAGAAGAAACAGTTCCTAAATTAAAAGAAGCACTTGCTAATGCTGGTTACGACAAAGTTCTGACTGAAATGCAAAAACAATACGATGACTTTTTGAAACAATAGAACAGACCAAGTAGATGGAACCAAGTGATTCGATGATGCATCGTTTTTACTTGGTTCTTTTAAAAAAAACAATATCCTGTTTAAACTGCGTAGTTTATTATATGCAGTAGTTTTTTATTTGGAATATTCGTAATAGTTATTTATTATACTAATAGAGAAGTAGAAAGGAAGAGTTAGATGGTTGGAAAAGCGTTAGAAACGTTATTCATTAAGATATGGGTCATCGTAAAATTAAATTTATTCTTTTGGTTGTTTAGCTGCTGTGGCTTGATTGTGGCAGGGGTGGGACCAGCCTTGAAAACAGTCAATGAATTATTTGTCAGTCATGAATTCAACTACAAAGACATTACGTTAAAAGAAGGTTGGGTTAGTTTTAAGCGTAATTTCATTAGGGGAAATATTATTTTTTATGCGTTACTTTTATTGTTAGCATTATTAGCATATAATCTATTTTTATCGGTTCAAATTCAGGGATTATCGTTTTTAATGATTGATTTTCTCTTAGTTTTTGCCATGATCTATGCAGCTGTTACGTTCCAATACTCGTTATTATTAGATAGCTATTATGAAATTGGTTTAAAGAACTTGTTAAAGCTAGCATTTATCTCAACGTTATCTAATTTTACAAATTTATTAAAAATCGCAATCGGTGTAAGTGTGATTTTATTTGTCACCTGGAAATTCAAAGGCTTGATTTTATTTGGCACTTTTTCTATGATTCAAATTTGGAGTTTCACTGCGACCAAATCGTGGCGGCAAACAATAGATCAACGATTGGAACTTCATGCGTAAAAAGAAACCTTCTTCCTTTAATGAAAAAACTTTGCTGAACCGACTGCTGAAAAATTATGCCTTGATTCTGGTCTCGTTGATTTTGATCGGTATGGTCAGTATTGGGATGAATACCTATTGGCAATCGATGGGAAGAGGGGAAAATACAGCGCAAGAAGCAGTCGATACGATCGGCCAATCGCTCAACGATAAGAATTTACAAGGGAAAACGATGTTGAATGGTTTAATAGATAATCAAGAGAAGATCAACAACTTAAATCGCTATATGGATTTTTCGATTTCAAGTTATTTGAACTATTCTTACGATCAACAATTGGAAACAGGAAATTATCTATTTTTACCTAGCCAAGTGAAAAATTTTTATACGATGTACGATAACATCGAATCGATCATTATGGTATTGAACAATTATACTGACTATTATCTTTCTACAGCTGAAGATAAGAGCGGCAGAAAAATCAGTGGAACCCCTCGTTTAAACAACAAATTTTATTTAGCTTATCCCATCACTAATCCAGTAACTTTGGAAGTATTAGGGAGCTTCTATGTTGAATTTTCTAAAAAAGATATCGTGGATAGTTTGACTCATTTAACGACATTTGACGGATTATCCGCTTATGTATTTTCAAATACAGGCTATCAACTATTGACGTATACAGAGAAAAATGACGCATTTGATCAAAAGCTGATTCAACAAAAAATGGCTGAAACATCTCTATTACCAATTCAAAAGTTGGAAGAAAAAAATATATTAGAGCATCTCCAAACAACGAGCGGTTTTGATATTTTAGTAACCGTTTCTAAGGGAAAGATTTTGAAGCATGTTTTTTTTGATTTGCGCATTTTAATGTTAGGCGGTTTGATTTTAATATTATTATTGTTGTATTTATTATATCGAACCTTTACTAAATATTCTCAGCAAGTCGATATTATTATGAGCTCGATGGCACTTGTTTCTAAAGGGGATCTGAATACGCGGATCAATGATCAGGAGACACAATTTGAATTAAAGGAACTTTCAAAAGGAATCAATACGATGTTGGATAACATTGAACAATATATTGCGGATATCTATAAACTAGAAATTAAACAACAGGATGCTCACATGAGAGCATTGCAGTCTCAAATTAGCCCGCATTTCTTATATAACACATTAGAGTACATTCGGATGTATGCATTAAGTGAGGGTAGCGAGGAACTGGCAGATGTTGTGTATGCATTCTCAACATTGCTACGAAATAATACGGATCAGGCAAAAACAACAACACTAGAAAAAGAGCTGAGTTTTTGCGAAAAGTATGTGTACTTGTATCAAATGAGGTATCCAGATCGGATCGCCTATCACTTTGAAATCGATGAAGCATTAGAGGAACTAGTTTTACCAAAATTTTCGATTCAACCATTGATTGAAAATTATTTTGTCCATGGGATCGATTTTTCTAGAAATGATAATGCAATCAGCGTCAAAGCTCATTTGGTGAATGGACAAGTGCGGATTTTGATACGTGATAATGGTAAAGGTATCTCTTTACAGAAACTGAAAGTAATTCAAGGTAAACTTGCAAGCGAGCAGATCGAACTACACGATTCGATTGGACTGCAAAATGTAAATGAACGGTTGCGTGCTTATTTTGGTCCTTCTTTTTTTATGGCAATCACGCAAAATGAAACAAAAGGCATTGCAATAGAACTTTCTTTCAATGAGCCTACTTCGTAAAAAGTAAGGATAGCGATCAACTCATAAAAATATTCTCTGTATTTCACAGCAAAATCATTCTGTGAAGAGTGATTGTAGGAGTAAAGGAGTGATAAAATGAATTATAACGTTTTACTAGTGGATGATGAATATATGATCGTGAATGGGTTAAAAAAAATTATTTCTTGGGAAGCTGAAGGTTTTTCAATCAAAGGGACAGCTAGAAATGCGAAAGAAGCTTTAACGCTGATGGAGACAGAGTCCATTGATCTAGTGATCACAGATATCACTATGCCGGAAATGACAGGGCTAGAGTTTATTGAAGCTGCTCAAAAAGAGGCACGTCAATTTGAATTTATGATCCTTTCAGGTTATCAGAAATTTGATTTTTTAAAAGGGGGATTACAGCTGGGGGCCATCAATTATTTGATGAAACCCGTGGACAAATTAGAACTTTTAAAAAGTGTCAAAAAGGCAAAGAAACGTTTAGATAATCGCAATCAACAGGAGACTAGAAATGACTTATATAGTGAAATTTTATTGTCGCAATGGGTGAATGGTGAGATCGATACGGATAGTTATGAAGAATTGGATCAAGTGGTCAATACGACAGAAAAAGCTGATTGGACGGTTTTGTTAGTTGAAGTAACCCGTGAAAATAAGGTCAAAGTGATCAAGTGGCTGGAAGAACAACAACAATCATTATTTTTCTCACGAAATCTAGGCGATAAAAGTTTGATTGTACATATTTTTAAAGGTGGTAAATATCAATTAAATCAGCTTCTAACGGCAAATCCTTTACAAACAGATGAGGATGATAGTTGGTTGATAAGTGTTGGTGAGACCGTTAGCGACTGGGAAGATGTCCCGGATAGTTATGAAAAAGCTAACCAAACATTGCAGCGTTATAAGTTTTATGAAGCAAGTGGCAGTAATGTATTATATTCTGTCTTTTCAGATGACTTTGATCTGTCAGCGGACATCATAAATTTTAACAAAACATTGATGGTTGGAGATTTTACCACGATTGAGACGACGATTGCTGAAATCTTTGCGAAAACTCAAAAAATCGGTGCTCGTCCAGAAGATGTTCGCCATATTACTTTTATGCTTTTTATGGATATTTATCGCAGGTTCAATCATTTAGATGAAGAGGAATACCAGCAAGTTTTGGATGATATCAATCATTCATCGAATGCAGATAAACTACATGAGATCTTATCGATTACAGTCAGACAAATAACTCGAGAAAAGATGGCCTACGATTATTCAGAAAATGTTCAAAATGTTATCGATAAAATCCGTTCTGAATACACGAGTGAATTAACATTAAAATGTGTGGCTAAATCGCTACATCTTAATGTGATGTACTTAGGACAGCTATTTAAGAAGGAAACCAAGAAGAGTTTTTCTCAATATTTGAACCAATACCGTATGAAAAAAGCACAAAATCTGTTACTGTATTCAGATGACAACGTCAACGAAATCGCTGATAAAATCGGCTTTAATAACAGCACATATTTCTCGCAGATTTTTAAAAAAATGAACGATCTTACACCAAAAGAATTTCGAGAAAAATACAAACATCATTATGATTCAGTGGGTGAAGAGTGAGTAAGAAGGAGTTGTATTTTTCTTGCCGTCCATTAGGAATGAAAGAGCGAAACAAAACGGATAGTTCCTTTTGTTTCGCTTTTTCATTTGTCTAAAATGAATCTAGTTAAATACTGAATGGAAGTTGTTCTTCTGTATAAATTCTTGGTCTAGGTACAATCCCTAAACTAAAATCAATCGTTCCTCCGTTCATCAAGGAGTCGTGGTCAAAAACTAACCTCTCGTGAAGCGAACCATTATAAAGAATATGATCTACAAATTGTTGCTGCTCTTGATTTTGGTTAGTAGAAATCGTCAAGGTTTCACCACTAGACAAATGAATAACAGCTTTATCAAACAAAGGCATACCAATCACATATTCGCCAGAACCAGGACAAACAGGATAAAAGCCTAATGAACTAAAAATATACCAGCTGGCCATACTGCCGTTGTCTTCATCACCAGGGAAACCAGTTGGACTATCATTAAACTCTTGAATCATTAATTGTTTTAGTAAGGGCTGAGCAAACTCTGGCTTACCAAGATAACTAAACAAGTATGGAAAATGGAAACTTGGCTGATTAGAAATCGCTAACTGACCAAACTCTATCGCCGCCATTTCGCTCATTTCGTGAATTTCAAAACCATATCCAGCGACGTCGAACGTCGGTGCCTGATTACATAAATCAATTAACTTCTCCTGAAATTTTTCTGGCCCACCAAAGGCTGTAATCAAGCCTTTAAAGTCGTGATACACAGCAAAACTGCTTTGCCAAGCACTACCTTCAGCATAATCGCCACCCCATTGATGACTGCTAAAAGGTTCTTTGAAAGCTCCGTTTGTTTGTTTAGCCCGCATAAAACCTGTGTTAGGATCAAAAATTGTTAAATAATTCTTGGCTTTTTTTTCATAATGCTCAGATGTGGTAGGTTCATTCAATGTCTTGGCAACTTGGCTGATGCAAAAGTCGCTATAACAATAATCCAAGGTATGATTTACTGACTCATGATAATCGGCAGGAACATAACCGTATGTCAAATAATCGTTGGTTCCTTGTCTACCGTAATTTGGATTTTCACTTTGAATCGTTGCTCCTTTGATCATGGCATTTAAAAATTCAGGCATCAAATCAGGACGAATATTTTTTACTGCGGCATCAGCAATTACTGCATCGATCAACGTTCCTGGCATCAAGCCCCGCTCATCTGGCGAAAGCCATTTAGGCAAATAGCCGCCTTCTCTATAACTGTTCAAAAAACCTTCCAGCATTTCTGCGTATTTTTCTGGCGCAATCAACGAATACAAAGGATATACCGTCTTATACGTATCCCAAAACCCATTATTAGTATAAAGAAATCCTGGTTTTATTTTTTTTGCTAAGGTATCGTAATGGATAATTTGTTCATCGGAATCTTTTTCATAGAATGTTTGCGGGAATAAAAAAGCTCGATATAGATTATGATAAAAGGTTGAACGACGTTGCTGATTTTTGTCCTGAATGTCGATTTTATTCAGATAATGCGCCCATTGTTCGTTTGAATCTGATAGATAATCTTGAGGTTGCCAATGAGCTTCACGCGATAAATTCAATTTAGCTTGTTCTAAACTGATAAAAGAAGTACCAAATTGTATAACTTGTTCCTCGATATCCCCAAATGAAAGAGCAATAGAATCATCTTCTCCCTTTAACTCAAGAGGAGATTCAAAAAATAAAGGTTGCTTAAAGTACATCGTAAAATAAAAAGAAAAATGATTATCCTCACAACCTGCGTAGTTTATTATAGAGCCGGAAATCGTATGAGCATCCTCGATGTTAATCGTGTATTTTCCAGGTAATGAAAGCAAAAATCCAGCATCTGATTGTGTATAGCTCGTCGTTAAAACACCGCCATACATACTTGGAATCAGACGAGTAGTCAGTTGGTACCGTTGAGCAATAATTTCTAGATAACTAGGGTTAAAAACGCTTTCATCTGGTCGGTAAGAAGACTGAGCATGAAATACAGTCGACTCACTTAGTGTCCCATTAAAAGGCAACATGACCAAATAACTAAAATCCCCCATCCAAGGACTAGGCTGATGGGTCAAACGAAAACCTTGAAAAACGCGATCACGAGGATTGAACCACCAACTGCCGTTATCTCCGTTAGTTTGAGGTGCAAAATAGTTCATACCAAAAGGCACACCAGTATAGGGTAAACAATTACCATTTGAAAAAGAATGTTGATTATCGGTTCCATGTCTAGTATCGATCAAAGTTGATTTCATCCATTAAGTCTCCTTTGTTGAGTGTCGAATAATTTGTTTTACTGAAACTTGTTGATCGGTTGGGATCACTTTCTTTTCGATCCATTCGATCAGCATTGTACCAGCAAGTTTGCCCATCCCTTTAAAATCTTGGGCGATCGTTGTCAGTGAAGGGTCAATCAGTGAAGAGGCTTGAATATTATCGAAGCCGACAACTGACAGCTGAGTTGGTATATCAATATTGGCTCGTTTAGCTTGATTCATTAAAGAAATTGCCACTAAGTCGTTTTCGCAGACGACCCCGGTAATTTCGTTTTCACGAAGATAAGCAATAACATCGGCATTTAAAAAGGCTTGCTTGTCTGTTAAAGCCGTATGAAAAGATAAGGGCTGCTCTTTGGTTGCGTGGATATAGCCTAAATAACGCTGACGCACAGATTGAGGCAAAGTCGGTTCTCCGAAAATATAAGCGATTCGTTGATGTCCTAGAGCAGCTAAATAATTTGTGGCCATTGCGCCACCAGAAAAGTTATCTGATTGGACAGTAGGATAAGGTAGATCGTGAATCTTTTTATCTAAAATGATTACCGGGAATTGCTGAATAGATAGCTCAAATAACGTATCTAAAAAATCTTCAGTGTTGTGAGCATAGTAGATCATTCCATCGAAATCTTCAATGATATCAGCTGCTTGCTTGTTGATCAAAAACTCAGCTGAAGACATGATGACTTCATAATGATGTTCGCTTGTTACAGGTGCCAGACCTTCATTGAAGTTACCAAGAGAAAGATCGTTAACGAATGGAATCAAAAATAAAATACGAGAAACTTTTTTCTTCCTTGGTTTATGCTTTTGTACATAACTGCCTTTTCCTTGGATGCGATAAATCAACCCTTGATTTTCAAGCTCTGTTAGTGCGCGTTTAGAAGTGATGCGACTGACATTATAGGTTTGGGAAAGTTCCTTCTCTGTAGGAAGTTGTGCATTTTCAGACAATTGACCAGTTTCGATTGCTGTTAATAAATCGTCTATGATTTTTTTATATAAAGGTTTTGACATCGTTGTTCTCCTAAATGTGAAATGATATATCATTGTTGTTAGTGTAACATAGAAAGAAAAAGAGTTCAATTCAAAAATATTTGATGAAACAGTAGACAAAACGCTTTCATTAGCATATACTTTCGTTGTGAAATGATATATCAAATATCAGGAGGTAAGTATGACTTATAAAAAAATACCCGAATCGGTTCAAGGATTTATGAATAAGATTACTCAATTGTGTGGAGAAGAACATGCTGGCTGGGCTGAAAATTTTAATGCAGCTTTTGCAAATACATTGACCACGACGGTGAAAAGACAAGCGGATGGGACCACTTTTTTATTAACAGGTGATATTCCTGCAATGTGGCTGAGAGATTCAACTGCTCAAGTTCGTCCTTACTTAGTTATCGCAAAAGAAGACGATGAATTGAGAGACATGATTTGCGGACTGGTCCAACGGCAATTTTACTATATCACGATCGATCCATATGCTAATGCATTCAATGAAACGCCAAATGGTGCTGGACATCAAACCGATCATACTAAGATGGATCCCTGGATTTGGGAGAGAAAATATGAAATTGATTCATTATGTTATCCTGTTCAGTTAGCTTATTTATTGTTTAAAAATACTGGTAGCAAAAAGCAATTCGATGAAAATTTTGTTGAAGGTGTGAAAAAAATTCTGACTGTATTTGCGATAGAACAAGAACACCAATATTCTCCTTATACATTTGAACGAGATACAACTCGATTAGAAGATACGCTTCCAAATAACGGTCGAGGCAGCGAGGTCGGCAAAACAGGAATGACGTGGTCAGGTTTCCGTCCTAGTGATGATGCTTGTCGCTACGGCTATTTAGTTCCATCAAATATGTTTGCAGTGGTTGTTTTAGGCTATATTGAAGAAATTTTTACAGAGGTATTATCAGACCCGCAATTGGTGGAACAAGCGGCTTCACTTAGAAAAGAGATCGATACAGGAATTAAAGAATACGGAAAAGCGGATAATCAAGGTGGAGAACTTGTATATGCGTATGAAGTAGATGGCTTAGGGAACGCCAGCATCATGGATGATAGCAATATTCCTAACTTACTTTCAGCACCGTATCTAGGCTATACAACGATTGATGATTCGGTTTACCAAGCAACGCGTAAAACGGTTTTAAGCAAAGAAAATCCTTATTTTTACGAAGGAAAGTGTGCAAAAGGAATTGGAAGTTCTCACACCCCAGAAAATTATATTTGGCCGATCGCTCTTGCAATGGAAGGGATGACCACAAAAGACAAGGCAGAAAAAGAACGAATCTTGAATTCTTTAGTTGCAAATGATGGTGGAACTCATTTAATGCATGAAGGATTTGATGTTGATAATCCTGCAAACTATACACGGGAATGGTTCTCGTGGGCAAATATGATGTTTTGCGAATTAGTGATGGATTACTTTGACATTCGAGTAGAGCGATAAAAGAAGGAAATGGAGCGTAAAATCATGAAGAAAAAAGTTTATATCATTTCGCATTCTCATTGGGATCGTGAATGGTACATGCCTTACGAACAGCACCATATGCGTTTAGTAGAGCTGATGGATGATGTGTTGGAGCTAGCTGAAAATGATCCGAACTTTAACAGTTTTCATCTAGATGGACAAACGATTATTTTAGATGATTACTTACAAGTTAGACCAGAGCAAAAAGCGGCCGTTCAAAAAGCGATTACAGATGGAAAATTGCGAATTGGGCCATTTTATATCCTGCAAGATGATTTTTTGATCAGCTCTGAATCGAATGTCCGCAACATGCTGATTGGTAAAAAAGAGAGCGAAAAATGGGGACCCGCAGTTAAATTAGGTTACTTCCCAGATACCTTTGGCAATATGGGACAAACACCACAAATGATGAAGCAGGCAGGTTTAGACGCAGCAGCTTTTGGTAGAGGCGTAAAACCAGTTGGTTTTAACAATGAAGTATTGGATGATGAAAATTACACGTCTCAGTATTCTGAAATGTGGTGGCAAGGACCCGATGGCAGTACTATCTTAGGCTTGTTGTTTGCTAATTGGTATAGTAATGGTAATGAGATACCAGCTGAAAAAGAAGCTGCTTTAGCGTTTTGGACACAAAAATTGGCGGAAGCCGAAAAGTTTGCATCTACTGATCACTTGCTGATGATGAATGGCGTCGATCATCAACCGGTTCAAAAAGACGTTACAAAAGCAATCGCCTTAGCCAATGAACTATTTCCTGATTATGAATTTATTCACTCGAATTTTGATGAGTATTTAGAGCAGATGGGCCAAGATTTGCCAGAAAAAGTTGGAACGGTTCATGGAGAATTGACGAGTCAAGAGACAGATGGATGGTTTACTTTAGCGAATACGGCTTCAGCGAGAGTTTATTTGAAACAATGGAACACGAAAGTAGAACGACAACTAGAAAATGTGACAGAACCACTTGCTGCAATGGCCTATGATTTAACGCAAAGTTATCCCCATGATCAACTAGATTATGCTTGGAAACTATTGTTGCAAAACCATCCGCATGACAGTATTTGCGGGTGTTCTGTGGATGAAGTACACCGTGAAATGATTCCTAGATTTGAAAAAGCAGATGAAGTTGGGAAGTTTTTAGCTGAAGAAGCATTGACCCATTTGGCTAAGGCAGTTGATACAGAAAAATTCCCAGAAACAAGTCATTCGTTTGTTGTGTTCAATACATCTGGCTATCAGAAATCGGAAATCGTAAAAGTAAAAGTAGAAATCGAGAGAAAACCATTCAGAGAAGGGATTCCTCATGAACTGTGGGAAGAACTTTCTGAAAGTGAGATGCCAATATTTGAAGTAGTCGACTCAGAAGGACAAACAATACCAGCCCTGATTTCAAATCCTGAAGTTAGTTTTGGCTATGATTTACCTAAAGATCGTTTTAGAGTACCGTATATGGCTAAATATGTCGAGGTTGAGATGGCAATAAATGATATGCCAGCCTTTTCATGGAATACTTTTGCACTACAAAAAACGGAAACACAAGTAAAAGAAGCAGATTCAATGATCAAAGATTCAGAAAAGTATGTACTGGAAAACAGTTGTCTAATTGTTACGATCAATGAAGACGGTACGATCAAAGTCTTAGACAAATCTTCAGGTAGAGAATATGACAAGTTATTGACGCTCGAAGACACAGGTGATATCGGCAATGAGTATATTTTTAAACAACCAGAAGATGCGAACCCTATTTTATCTAGTGGACAACCAGCAGAAATTTCTGTAGTTAAAAATGAATCATTTGTGGCTCAAGTTAAAATTATTCAACGTATGATATTGCCAGAAGCGGCAGAAGATTTGTTGGAGCAAGAACAAAAAGCTGTGGTTGATTTCCGTTATCGAAAATCTGGACGTTCATCAAAACTGAAAGAAGTAACGATCGAAACCCTCTTGACGATGGAAAAAGATTCTACTCACTTACGTTTTGAAACGACCTTTGACAATCAAGTGAAAGATCATCGTCTGCGGATGCTATTTCCAACAGGAATTCAAACTGATACACATGAAGCTGACAGCATTTACGAAGTGGTTACAAGACCTAATCAAGTTAGCAAAAGTTGGGAGAATCCAACAAATCCTCAACATCAGCATGCGTTTGTTAATATTCATGATGAAAAATCGGGCGTGACCATTTCTAATTTTGGTTTGAACGAATATGAAATTTTACCTGGAAATAATACGATCGCTTTAACATTTTTAAGAGCTGTTGGAGAAATGGGCGATTGGGGATATTTTCCAACGCCAGAAGCACAGTGCTTGGGCCAACATACATTTAATTATGGTATCGATTTTCACGGAGAAGAAGCAACTCGATATGCTACTTATCAACGAGCATATGCGGCACAAATTCCTTTTAGTGTGAAGCAAACAACCAAACATGCTGGTCAATTAAAGGCTAAAGATACTTATTTAACTGTCAAAGGCCAAACTTTTGCTGTAACAGCAATGAAAAATAGTGAAGATAACCGTATGCTTGTTGTCAGAGGCTTTAATATGAGTGGTGAACAAGATGAAGTTGAACTCGAAAAAAATACTAGTGAAGCATCTTATTTATTGAATTTACTAGAAGAAAAACAACCTGAGAAAGTAATGAAAACCCTAAATGCTTATGAAATTCGCACAATTGGGTTTGACCGATAAGAAGGAACGGTGATTTTGATGGAGTATTATGGATCAATCGAAGCTGGCGGCACAAAATTTATCTGTGCGGTAGCGGATGAAGAATTAAAGATTGTGGAACGAATCAGCATACCTACGACAACACCGGAAGCGACATTGACTCAAGTCAATACATTCTTTGGTGCTTATCAATTAAAAGCTCTCGGAGTAGGTTCGTTTGGGCCAATTGATGTCAATCGTCAATCAAGCACTTACGGTTATATTACATCTACACCGAAACCGGGCTGGAAAAATGTAAATCTTTTGGGCGCATTAAAAGAACGTTACGATATCCCGATAGCTTGGACTACGGATGTCAATGCAGCAGCTTATGGTGAGATGCATTTAGGTGCTGGGAAAAAAACGCAAAGCTGTATCTACTTAACAGTAGGCACGGGTATTGGCGGCGGTGCTGTTGTGAATGGTGATGTTTTGCAAGGATTTAGTCATCCAGAGATGGGACATATCTCCGTTCAGCGCTATAAGGCTGATGGATTAGAAAGTACGTGTCCTTACCATGACAATTGTCTAGAAGGTCTGGCTGCTGGACCGGCTTTAGAAAAAAGAACAGGAGTCAAAGGCCAATTATTGGAGATAGATCATGATGTTTGGGAGATCGAAGCTTTTTATCTAGCACAGGCTTTGATGAACTACACATTAGTGCTTTCGCCAGAAAAAATTATCTTGGGTGGTGGTGTAATGAAACAAACGCAACTTTTCCCAAAAATTCGTGAATCATTACAGCAACAACTAGGTGGTTATGTTTCGCTACCTAATTTAGAAAATTATGTTGTCGGCTGTGATTTAGGTGATAATAGCGGAACGAGGGGCTGCTTGTTATTGGCAAAGGAACAAAAAGGTCTAGAATGAAACAACATAGAGCGGATTCCTTAGCTAAGTTACAAAAAATCTACTTCTTTTTAGATCAGCCTTTTGCGAAAGAAAAGGAAAAAATTGCCTATCTATACTCGCAGTTATTAAATAAAAAAATCTACTTTGTAGAGACAGTTGAAGAAGCTCATGTTGTCGTTAATTCTTCCTCAGATTGGAAAGCATCCTTTGTTCTAGAGGTGACTGAAACGGTTATGATAAAAGCTAAATGTCCGTTGGCAGCTTTTCGAGCCACTATGTACCTAGCAAAGCTATTAAAAACAGACGCTGAAATCAAACCAGGAACATTTCATGATGATTTGGCTGAGCGGATAATTATGTTGGATATTGGCAGGAAATATTTTTCTCCTTCAGGGCTACGTCTGATTTTGGAGCAAATGGCGTTATATGGATTTAATTACTTACAGTTGCATTTTTCCGAGAACACTGGTTTTCGGATTGAATCAGTGAATTATCCAGAGCTAGTTTCAGAAAAATTTTTAACAACTACTGAAGTAAAAGAACTGATTCGTTATGCTGAATATCTATCGATTGAAATTATTCCTGATATTGATACGCCGGGACATATGGAGCACTTGTTGAAAGAATCTCCTGATTGGCAATTATCTATAGAAAATATGTATGGAGAAATCCACAAAGTTCCGTCTGCGTTAGACATCACAAACGAAAAAGCTGTAGCATTCGCACTTTCGCTGTATCAGGAATATATGCTGTTATTTGCTGGCAGCCGATATTTTCATATTGGTGGAGATGAGTTTGTTGATTTTGATCAGATTAAACAGTATCCTGCATTGGCGGACGAAGGAATAAAAAAATTTGAAGCGTATGTCAACACCGTTGCGAATTTTGTTAAAGGTCACGGTTTTATTCCTAGAGTTTGGAACGACGCATTTTTCAGAAGGGGTAAAAGCTCTACACTGACAAAAGAAGTTGAGATCACCTATTGGACTAAGTGGCAAAAACAAATGGCCTCTGTGCAAACATTTGTGGATGAGGGCTATTCTGTCATTAATTTCAATGATAACTATCTCTATTACGTACTTGGAGAAAATGCGGGATACACGTATCCGACAATTGAGAAAATAAAGCAAGAGTGGCGGCCAGATTTGTTTGCTTCACAACAGCAGATACCCTCAGAACAACAGAGCAAAATCAAAGGCGCAGCTTTGGCAGTCTGGTGTGACAATCCGGAAGCGAAAGACGAAAAAGAGATAATAACAGATCTTGTAAAATTAATGGAAGGTCTCTCTTTTCATTTGTATAACGTTTAATCAGAGGATGGCTGAAATATAAAGCGTAAAGCTCAATGTTTCAGCTTTTTTTATGGAGGGTCATGAAAGAAACCTATACTTTTTGATATAAATACTATAGTTTGTCTATTTATAATCACGAAAGAAAGCGTTAACATTTCGTGTAAGAATGAATAATGCTAGAATTTTAGGCAAATGATCAAAGGAGGTTCATTCATTGAAAAGAAAAACTTGGAAAAGTGTGTTTTGCTACTCAGCTACCGTGCTTGCTCTTACGTTTGGAGCAAATCTGTTGTTTGCGCCAAATGTTTACGCAGAGTCATATGAATCAGGAATCAATAAGGATAGTGGCATTCCGCTGTTTGATCAAGTACCAGAATCTACGGCCTTATTTCCTGAAACATTATTGAATTGGAATCCCAAAAGTGATCCAGATGCACCCTTTAATGTTTCCAAAGTTCCTTTAAGTACACGAGTACAAGGAAAGAAAATGAATATTGATCAAAGTACCGAAGCAAAAGTATTATCAATCGCAATTGTAAACCAGCATACAAAAGGAACGCCATCTCAAGGTGGAACGGATAAAGCCGTATATAATTTTACAAATTGGCAATATGTTGACACGTTGGTTGCGTGGGCAGGTTCTTCTGGCGAAGGAATCATTGTTCCGCCAAGTGGAGATGTGACCGATTCGGCGCACAGAAATGGCGTGCCTGTAGTTGGAACGGTATTTTTCCCGCCGGAAGCTTATGGTGGCAAGAGTGAATGGGGAGAACAATTTGTGCGAAAAGACCGGAAAGGTAATTTTCCGATGGCGGATAAGCTGTTGGAAATGTCTTCAACCTATGGATTTGATGGCTGGTTTATCAATCAAGAAACCAATGTCAATGAACAGACAGCCAGCGCTATGAAAGAGTTTATGCTCTATTTACAAGCTCGCAAACCAAAAAATCAGCAGGTTATTTGGTATGACTCTATGATTCCAAGCGGCAATGTAGCTTGGCAAGGAGCGCTGAATGACACGAACCAAGGGTATTTCCAAGAAGGTAAGAAGCGTGTTTCAGATAAGATGTTTATTGATTTCCGTTGGCAAGGACTTGTTTCGTCCAGAGAAAAAGCAACTCAATTAAAACGTGATCCATACGAGCTTTTTGCTGGAATCGATGTGCAGGCTAATGGTGTAAATAGTAGACGCAAACCAAGCAGTATTCTAGGAACTGATGGCACTCCTCTCGTTTCTTTAGGACTTTATTGTCCCGATTGGACGTTAAGAGATGGTGGACAATATGATATTGATCGTTATTGGGAAAATGAAAAGCTACTCTGGATAAACCCGCAAGGAGATCCTCGCGCTGTGGAAAGTCCGAAAAATGAATGGCAAGGAGTCTCTCGCTATTACGTAGAAAAAACACCAGTAACAAGTTTACCGTTTCTAACGAATTTTAACGTGGGAAATGGGGATGCTATTTATAAAAACGGTACAAAAGTTAAGGAAGGAACCTTTAACAACCGTAGTATTCAAGATGTTATGCCAACCTATCGCTGGGTCATTGATAATGATGAAGAGAACCAATTGAAAGCTGCGATCAGCTATGAAGATGCTTTTAATGGCGGTTCTTCGATCAAGCTAACAGGTCAGATGACAGCGGACAAACAAACCTTTATCAAGTTATATGCTGCTCAAGTAAAAGTGACTGCGTCAGATACAGTAACTGTTGTAACCAAAGGAGCAGACGAAACCTCATTAGTTTTAGAGCTAAAAGGAAAAGAACAACCGCTGACCATTCAAGGGACGCAACATCCTCTAGAAAATGGTTGGGTACAAACGACGTATTCGTTAAAACCAGCAGCTTGCCAAACAATCACAACAGTTGGCTTGAATATAAAAAATGCCCAAACAGAAGTGGCTTCAATTTATTTAGGTCAATTAAGAATGGGCAAAGAAAATGCTACTCCGGTTAGTGCAATCAGTAATCTTACTTTTTCAGGAAAAACAATTGTTGATGATTTGACTGAAAGCATTCGGATGCGTTGGGAGACAAAAGGCAAGAATACTGCATCTTATCGCATTTATCGAGAGGTCGATGGTCAGCTACAGTTTGAAGGAGAGACGGCTAACACGTCGTACACATTATTAAATCAAGAACGAACAGGAGATACTGCGACGTATCAAGTGATTCCAGTCGATCATTATGGTCGTGAAGAACAACAAAAAGGTGCCGCAGCCGTTTATACGTTTGAAGCATTGAAAAAACCTGAGATAACGATCAATGCCAGTAACACATTGATTTCAGTGGGCGAAACGATTACTTTATCAGCGGATGTTTCAAAATCGACAGAGACAGTCGGTTGGGAAGTAGTTGGCGCAACACCTGAAAGTGCATCAGGCAAGGAAGTGTCTCTATCTTTTGCTAAAGCAGGCATATACACGGTAAAAGCAATTGCGGCAAATGCGACAGGCGAAACGGAGTTTATTAAAGAAAACTATCTCCATGTTTATGATCAAAATGCAGGAATCAAAATAGAAAATCTTTCTACCTTACCAACGACAACCGCTACTCAAGGTTCTGGGTATACCAATGACCGTGAAAGTTATCGTTTCGCTCTGGATGGGAATTTAAATACAAAATGGTGCGATAATGGTAGTGAAAAACCGTGGATGATCGCGGATCTTGGAGCACTGAAAACAATTTCGGGTTTTGAGCTTTTCCACGCTGGGGCAGGTGGTGAAAGTCCAGAATGGAATACTAGAGACTATGATATTTCTGTGAGTAATGATGGCAATGACTGGACAACCGTTGTTCAGCATCGAGGGAACACAGCTAATAGCAGTAAAGATGCGATTGGGCTGGTTGAAGCGAGATATGTCAAACTTTCTCTGGAAAAAGCAGAGCAAAATGGAAAAACAGCAAGAATTTATGATTGGCAGATTATTGGCGTTAATCAAATTGGAATCATCAAACCGTAAGTATGAAGTTGAGCTGAACAAAAAAAGGCAGAGTGGATCGAAATTAAAGATCCATTCTGCCTTTTTTAGCGGTCATTCAACTAATAATTGTTCGTTAGTTGATCATGAAGAATTTGTTTCTCACTTTCACAAATAAAAGCTCCATTAACCGCATTATGATTCAATTGTTCCATATCAGCATATGTAATGCCGTACCATTCATGGAGTTTCATATATTCATCGGTTAACGTTGTATCTGATACTGTGCGATTATCTGTGTTGACACAAACTTGAATACCAGCGTCAAGAAATGCTTTAAAAGGATAGTCTGTTAATTTAGTGACCGTCTTTGTTTGAAAATTGCTGGTTGGACACATTTCGATCAAGATATTTTTATCCTGTAATAAGGAAAAATATTCTGGTGTGTCCTTTACAGCGATACCATGTCCGATTCGTTTAGCACCTAAATGAATTGCGTCGGCAACGTTTTTTCCACACCCGCATTCGCCTGCGTGAAGAGTCAATGGGATATTCAATTGGTTGACAAGCCCCAGTGTTTCTTCAAAAGTATAGGGGGGGAAATCAATTTCATTTCCTGCAAGATCGAATCCAGCAATACCGTCTGTTTTGAAATGTTCAGCCAAATAAACGATTTTTTCGATATCTGCTAACTCTTCATGGCGCATGCCGCATAAGAGCGCATTGCTTTTTACGTCAAATTCTTGTTGCCCATATTCGAGACCAGCTAAAACGGCTGTTACGATTTTAGGTAAAGAAAGTCCTTTTTCAGTGTGGAGAGAGGGCGCAAAACGAACTTCGATATAGCGAATATTTTCTTCAGCTGCTTGACTGATAATGTCAAACGCAGCGGCTTTTAAAGCTGCTTCTGTTTGCAAGCAAGACAAAACTAAATCAAAACGTTCTAAATAATCATTTAAATTTTGGCAATCGACAGGTGCTACTAGTAGATTTTTTAATTGTTCGTTATCTGCTGGCAGTGAAATACCTTGAGGCTCTGCGATTTTTCGTAATGTTTCTGGACGGATAGAGCCGTCTAAATGACAGTGCAACTCTATTTTTGGTAGTTTTTTGACATGCTCACGTTTCACGATATCATCCTCTCTTTTCTTGTAGAACGATTACTCTTGTTCGATATGTATTTTGACGACTTTAACACGCTGAGGTGGCTCTGTCAATAAGTGGAAGAGGCGCTTTGAAAGGAGAGTGGTTTTTTCATACATTTTAAAGTAAAATAGTCCAGTAGAAAACGATCTTTTTGGATTACTTATTGGAGGGATTTTTTTGTTAGGAGTAGGATTATTATTTGTGGCGATCACGCTGATCAGTAATGGCTATTGCGGTTTAGTTGGAGTGGATAAAAAATCAACAGGCTTGATCAACTTATTTACAGGAAGTTTGTCTTTTATCATTAATACGATTTACCTAATTAGAGGTGCTTATTATGATGCAGGAACAGGCTATTTATTCGCGTTTACCTATTTAATGGTTGGGGTGATTTATGTCTTTGGTCTGGACATGCGGATTTACGGGATATTTGCTTTGTTTGTTGCGGTGAATACGATTCCGGCAGCGTATATTTCCTACACAGTGGATGGTGATTGGCGATTTGCTCTGATTTGGTTATCTTGGGGGATTTTATGGCTGACAGGATTCATTGAATACGTCTTGAAAAAGGAAATCGGTAAACCTGTATTGTATTTTGCGATTTTTGAAGGAATCGTTACTTGTTGGATTCCAGGCCTTTTAATGCTAACTAATAATTGGTAAAAATCAGGAAAAGAGGGGAAACGAAACAGTTAGCTGAGTATTTCTTGGTTAAGCTATTTTATTTTATCAAATTCTGATAAACTAGAATCATTCAAAAAGTAATTTGAAAACGTTGACATGGTTGGTAGGTCTTGTCAACGAAGGGAGAATGAAGTATGAAATTGACCATTAAAGAAATTGCGGATATGGCGGGTGTCTCGGTGACGACCGTATCTCAAATCATCAATAACAAAGGTAGCCGCTTCAGCGAAAAAACGAGAAACAAAGTCTTATCTGTAGTAGAAGAATATGATTATAAACCGGATTATTTTGCATCGAACATCATTACCCGACATTCGAAAACGATTGGTATGGTCGTACCTGATGTGACCGATTTTTTCTTTGCTAAAGTGATCGAAGGTGTCGAAACATATCTAAATTCGTTAGGCTATATGATTTTATTATGTAATTCCAAGCATGATGAAGATAAAGCGGCACAGTACGTTACAGAACTGGTTCATCGCTCAGTTGACGGGATTATTTTTGCAACACCTAATATTTTACCTGCTAATCACATTTTGCGTAATAAAAGCAAACGGAAAGTTCCTGCGATTCTCGTCGATCGCGGCATCAATCCAAGAGAAAGTGGTCGCTTGATCGTGAAAGAATATGAGGGCGCTTACCAGGCGGTGAATTCATTGATTGAACAAGGTCATAGGCATATCGCGATGCTGAAAGAAAATGATGGTTATTATCAACTGACTGAAAGAGTGACCGCTTATCAACATGCACTAAAAGATCATGGAATCCCAGTCAGAGACGAGTACATGAGTAGTGGAGATTTGAATTTAGGTGGCGGTTATCTAGCAGCTAAAAATGTATTGAAGAATTCCAGAATTACAGCTATCTTTTGCGGGAATGACGAAATGGCGATGGGGGCTTATCAGGCGATTGAAGAATATGGTAAGAAGATTCCGGATGATATTTCTATTATTGGATTCGACGGGTTGGAAATTTCGGAATATTTGGTGCCAGGTTTAACGACGGTTTATCAACCTAGCTTTGATATTGGCTTTTATGCGGCACAATTTTTAGTGGAGGCAATCAATCATCCAGAGAAAAAAATACCGAATAAAATTTTTGATACAACATTTATTTTAAGAAATAGCACGAAATCGATTGACAATTAGTGTGTTTCGATTTAATGTTCGTTTTACAAGCGTTTTCATTTTATGTAAGCGTTAGTAAACTGTTTTACTAAAAGGTTTTAACCTGAATGATTTTAGTGTATAATACATCCTTGGGGATTGATTCGGAGGAAAAAAGCATGAGAATGGTAGATTTGATCGAGAAAAAACGTGATGGACAGGTCTTAACAGATGCAGAAATTCAATTCATTGTTTCCGGCTATACCAAAGGGGATATTCCGGATTATCAGATGAGCGCATTTTTAATGACTGTTTTTTACAAAGATATGACGGATGAAGAAATTACGACCTTGACATTGGCTATGGCAAATTCAGGCGAAATGATTGATCTTTCGTCGATTCAAGGGATCAAAGTAGATAAACATTCCACTGGGGGCGTTGGTGATACAACGACGTTGATTTTAGCACCACTTGTTGCAAGTGTGGGTGTGAGTGTTGCTAAAATGTCCGGCAGAGGACTTGGGTATACCGGTGGTACGTTGGATAAGTTAGAAGCGATTCCTGGATTTCATGTAGAGATACCAGATGAAGAATTTATTCGTTTGGTAAATGAAAGCCATGTAGCGGTCGTTGGTCAATCAGGTGATTTAGCCCCAGCTGATAAAAAACTATATGCATTGCGTGATGTTACTGCAACAGTTAATTCGATTCCGTTGATTGCAAGTTCTATCATGAGTAAAAAAATTGCATCTGGTGCTGATGCGATCGTGTTGGATGTTACAACGGGCGAGGGTGCTTTTATGAAAAACATTGCTGAAGCACGCCGCTTAGCTGAAACAATGGTTCGGATCGGACGCTTAGCAAATCGTCAGACGATGGCAGTAATCTCAGATATGTCGCAACCGCTAGGTGAAGCGATCGGCAATAGCTTAGAAGTTGTTGAAGCAATTGAAACACTTCAAGGCAAAGGGCCGGAAGATTTGATGGAAATGTGCTATATCTTAGGTAGCCAGATGGTTGTTTTAGCTAAAAAAGCTGACACATTAGACGAAGCGCGTGCAATGCTAAAAGAGGCGCTAGAATCAGGTAAAGCACTGGATAAATTCCGTGAGATGATCCGTAATCAAGGTGGAGATGATAGTATCATCGATCATCCTGATCGTTTATTAACGGCCAAATATCAAATAGAATTACCAGCGCAGTCATCAGGAATTGTGCGAAAAATCGTTGCAAATGAAATTGGTATTGCAGCGATGCTTTTAGGTGCAGGACGGGAAACGAAAGAAGATTCAGTCGACCATGCAGTTGGGATCAAGCTCCATAAAAAAGTTGGTATGCCTGTTGAGACAGGTGAGTCATTACTGACTATTTATTCAAATAAAGAATCAATTGAGAAGGTAAAAGAACTTTTATATAAAAATATCGAAATCGGCAGTTCTGGAACTGAACCTGAGCTGATTCATGATATAATAACAGCATAAAGGATGTGTAAAAAAATAATGGAAGTAAATCAAATGATTGACCACACTATTTTAAAAGCAGATGCGAAAGAAGAGGACGTTTTACGAATTGTTGAAGAAGCGAAAAAATATGAATTCTTCTCAGTTTGTATCAATCCATGCTGGGTTGCCTTAGCAAAAGAACACTTGGCAGGAACTTCTGTTGATGTTTGTACGGTAATTGGTTTTCCTTTAGGAGCCAACACATCAGAAGTGAAGGCCTATGAAGCGACAGATGCCATCAATAATGGTGCGACAGAAGTCGACATGGTTATTAATGTCGGTGCGTTGAAGTCTAAGCAGTACAAAAAAGTTTTAAAAGATATTCAAGCGGTTGTTGATGCAGCAAAAGGGAAAGCCTTAGTTAAAGTAATCATCGAGACAGCTTTACTTACAGATGAAGAAAAGGTCAAGGTTTGTGAACTTGCTAAAGAAGCAGGTGCAGATTTCGTCAAAACATCAACTGGCTTTTCAACAGGTGGAGCAACTGTAGCCGATGTTAAACTGATGCGTGAAACAGTAGGACCAGATATGGGGGTAAAAGCTTCTGGTGGTATCCATAATGAAGCAGAGGCAGTTGCTATGATAGAAGCTGGTGCTACACGTATTGGAACAAGTGCTGGTGTTGCAATCATGGAAGGCGCTACCGGAGCAGGTTATTAATCTAAAGAAGAAAGTGGCGGACAAATGACAGCAAAACAAGAATGGCTAGCTATTGCAGAGGATGCATTAACAAAAGCATACGTACCTTACTCTCATTTTCCAGTGGGGGCTTGTCTCGTTACCAAAGAAGGACAAACTTATCAAGGCGTCAATATCGAAAATGCTTCATACGGATTGACAAATTGTGCCGAACGAACAGCGATTTTCAAGGCTGTTTCAGAAGGTGAACGCGAGTTTCAACATATAGTGATTGCAGGAAATACACCTGAGCCGATCTCTCCGTGCGGTGCATGCCGCCAAGTGATGGCTGAATTTTTTGCGCCTGAAATGCCGGTTACATTAGTCGGTGAACATGGTGTAACTAAAGAAATGACTGTCGGCGAATTATTGCCATATGCATTTACAGAAAAAGATTTATGAGATCTAGCTACACGAATCAAACCTCTTCTTAATTGCTTAGAAACACAAAGAACAAAGTGATTTGATGTTGAAAAGTACAAGACAAACGAAGAGAGAGTTGTTTCATTATTGCTTAGAAACACAAAGAACAAAGTGATTTGATGTTGAAAAGTACAAGGCGAACGAAGAGAGAGTTGTTTCATTATTGCTTAGAAACACAAAGAACAAAGTGATTTGATGTTGAAAAGTACAAGGCGAACGAAGAGAGAGTTGTTTCATTATTATCTTGTTTCATTCAGTCATCCGGCTGTTGAAAATATAAAACTATTTTAGGGGGCTTTACAGAGATGAAAAAAGCAAAATTATTTGGTTTTGGCTTGACTGCACTAGCATTAACACTTGCGTTAGCGGCATGTGGCGGGGGTAAAAAAGATTCAACAGATGGAAAATCAGCAGGTGGGGACGCAGATCATAGCGTTGTTATCGTTACTGATATTGGCGGGGTAGATGACCGCTCGTTCAACCAATCAGCTTGGGAAGGTTTACAAGCTTGGGGTAAAGAACATGATTTGAAAAAAGGAGCAGATGGATTTGATTACATTCAATCAAACGATGCTTCAGAATACGTAACAAATATTGATACAGCCGTTTCTAATGGATTTAAAACAGTCTTTGGCATTGGCTATCTATTAGCGGATTCTATCGGTACTGCAGCCGATGCAAATCCAGATACACAATTTGGTATCATCGATAGTGTCATCGAAGGAAAAGACAATGTAGTATCTGCAACATTTAAAGATCAAGAAGCATCATACTTAGCTGGTGTAGCAGCAGCATATACAACAAAAACAAACACTGTAGGATTTATCGGCGGTGAAGAAGGCGCAGTTATCGACCGTTTTGAAGCTGGTTTCCATCAAGGTGTAATCGATACAGCGAAAAAATTGGACAAAGACATCAAAGTTGAAATCGAATATGCTGCTTCATTTGGAGATCCTGCTAAAGGGAAAGCATTAGCTGCCTCTATGTACCAAAAAGGCGCAGATATCATTTTCCACGCTTCAGGCGGTACAGGCCAAGGAGTCTTCCAAGAAGCAAAAGACTTGAACGAAACGGGTTCAAAAGACAAAGTTTGGGTTATTGGTGTAGATAGTGACCAAGATAAAGAAGGTAAATACAAAACGAAAGACGGCAAAGAAGATAACTTCACTTTAACGTCAACGCTTAAAGGTGTAGGTGCTGCAGTACAAGATATCTCTAATCGTGCATTAGAAGATAAATTCCCTGGTGGCGAACACTTAGTTTACGGTTTGAAAGACGGCGGTGTTGATTTGACAAAAGGCTACTTGTCAGAAGAAGCACAAAAAGCTGTTGATGCAGCGAAAGAAGAAATCATCGCTGAAAAAATTACTGTTCCAGAAGTACCAAAAGATGTAAAAGAATAAATGCTTCTGCTTAGCGCTGTGGTAGTAGCAGCGCTAAGATTTTCTTAAGTATTTAAAGAAGGAAAACGAATCATATATTTATTCATTTTCTTTCTTTAAGTGCCTAAAAGCTACTTTATTTTTAAGAAGTACCGTATTAATAGATGATGCAAGTGATTAAATTGTTAGGAAGTGAAAAATGTGGCTCAGGAAAACTATGTAATTGAGATGCGCAATATCACTAAGCAGTTTGGAACATTTAAGGCTAATGATAATATCAACTTAACTGTCCGGCCTGGAGAAATCCATGCATTGCTTGGAGAAAATGGTGCAGGGAAATCGACCTTGATGAATATTCTATCTGGTTTATTAGAACCAACATCGGGTGAAATCTTTATGAATGGTTCAAAGGTAACGATCAATGGACCAACTGTAGCGAATCGTTTAGGAATTGGGATGGTGCATCAACATTTTATGCTGGTCGATGCATTTACTGTAACAGAAAACATCATTCTAGGTAGCGAACCGACGAATGCTGGTGTATTGGATCGTAAAAAAGCAACGGCTGAGATCAAACGGGTTTCTGAACAATATGGTTTGTCCGTAGATCCGAGTGCTTATATTCGGGATATCTCTGTAGGCGCACAACAACGAGTAGAAATTTTGAAAACGTTGTATCGCGGAGCCGATGTCTTGATTTTCGATGAGCCAACAGCTGTTTTGACTCCTCAAGAAATCGATGAATTGATGGAAATCATGCGTGGACTTGTTCAAGAAGGCAAATCGATCATCTTGATTACACATAAATTAGACGAAATCAAAAAAGTAGCAGACCGTTGTACAGTTATTCGCCGTGGTCAAAGTATTGATACAGTCAAAGTTAAAGATGTTTCTTCACAACAATTAGCAGATATGATGGTAGGACGTTCTGTATCATTTAAAACAGAAAAGAAAGCAGCAGAACCTAAAGAAGTCGTTCTTTCGATCAAAGATTTGGTCGTTAAAGAAAGTCGTGGCTTAGAAGCGGTCAAAAGCCTTAGCTTAGATGTACGAGCTGGTGAAGTAGTGGGGATTGCTGGGATTGATGGGAATGGACAAACAGAATTGATTCAAGCGCTAACTGGATTACGTAAAGTAGAAAGCGGCTCAGTTGAATTAAGAGGAACGGCGATTACGAACAAACAACCTCGTGTGATTACAGAAGCAGGTGTTGGACATGTGCCGGAAGACCGTCATAAATATGGCTTGATTTTGGATATGACATTAGCTGAAAATATTGCATTACAAACCTACTATAAAAAACCATTAAGCAATACAGGCGTTTTGAATTATAATCAAATCAACTCGTATGCTCGCAGATTAATTGAAGAATACGATGTTCGAACAGTAAATGAATTGGTTCCTGTTAAAGCATTATCAGGAGGAAATCAGCAAAAAGCAATCATTGCGCGAGAAATCGATCGTAACCCTGATTTGTTGATCGTCTCTCAACCGACTCGTGGATTGGATGTTGGAGCGATTGAATATATCCATAAACGTTTGATTGAACAACGAGATAAAGATAAAGCGGTATTGGTTGTTAGTTTTGAATTAGATGAGATTTTAAATGTTTCTGACCGTATTGCAGTTATTCATGCAGGAAAAATCGTCGGAATCGTTGATCCAAAAGAAACAAGTGAAAACGAATTAGGATTATTAATGGCTGGTTATTCATTAGAAGAAGCTAGAGCTGAATTAAGTCAAAAGGCGGGTGAGGCAGTTGAATAATCGATCAGAAAGAATACGGAATATTTTAGTTCCTATTTTATCAGTATTGATGGGATTTATTCTCGGTGCAATTATTATGTTGATTTCAGGTCAAGATCCGATTGCTGGATACCAAGCGATGCTTAAGACTGCATTTCAAAGTCCAAAAAGTATCGGGGAAATTTTTGTAACAGCAGGACCATTGATTTTTACTGCATTAGGATTTGCGGTAGCAAATTCAGCTGGTTTCTTTAATATTGGACTTTCAGGCCAAGCATTATGTGGCTGGGTAACAAGTATTTGGGTAGCACTTTCGATGCCCGATGCCCCACGGATGGTCGTTTTACCCTTGGCTGTTTTGGCAGGTGCATTAGCTGGAGCAATGGCTGCGGCTATTCCAGGGTTGTTGCGCGCTTTCTTTGGTACAAGTGAAGTAATCGTTACGATCATGCTGAATTATGTTTTTCTTTATACTAGTACTCACATTGTTAATAATGTAATGTCGAAAGATTTTATGACCAACAAGGGTGTTACAAAAGTAATTGGTGAAAATGCCAGTTTGCGTACAGGCTTCTTGAAAGAATTGAGTAGCGGTTCACGTTTGAATATTGGTATTTTTATGGCACTTATTTTCTTAGTTTTAATTTGGTTCCTTATGAAGAAGACAACATTGGGCTACGAGATTCGTTCAGTCGGATTGAATCCATTCGCTTCAGAATATGCTGGGATGAGCAGTAAACGAACAATCGTGATGTCAATGGTGATTTCTGGAACATTAGCTGGTCTGGGTGGCGTTGTTCTAGGTTTAGGAACATTTGGCAACTTCTTTGTTCAAGGTTCTTCATTGAGTATCGGGTTTGACGGAATGGCTATCTCCTTACTGGGAGCAGGAAGTTCGGTCGGGATATTTTTATCGGCGATCCTCTTCAGTGTGCTGAAGCTGGGTGGTCAAGGAATGCCGCTTCGTGCTGGTGTTCCAATCGAACTAGTGGATGTCGTAATTGCGGCAATCATTTTCTTTGTTGCAATCAGCTATTTAATTCGCTTCTTATTAGCAAAAGCTTCAGGTAGTAAAAAAGAAGTAGCGATTGTGGAAGAATTGGTTGGAAAATCAGATCCGACAAGTCAAGAAGGAGGAAAAATCTAATGGATATTGCATTAATCGCTGTATTGGCGCCGATTATTACACAAACTTTGGTTTATTCTACTCCTTTAGTTTTCACGGCTTTGGGTGGGACTTTTTCCGAACGCAGTGGTATTGTAAACGTAGGACTTGAAGGGATCATGGTGATGGGGGCCTTTAGTTCGGTTGTATTTAATTTAACTTTTGCTGAAACCTTTGGTGCGGCAACACCTTGGCTTGCTTGTTTGGTCGGTGGTGTGGTTGGGATGCTGTTCTCACTGCTTCATGCAGTTGCAACGATCAATTTAAGAGCAGATCATATCATCAGCGGAACCGTGGTCAATTTGATGGCGCCAGCTTTAGGGATTTTCTTGATTAAAGTAATTTATGGAAAAGGCCAAACAGATACGATCACAGAATCCTTTGGTTACTTTTCATTTCCAATATTGAAGGATATTCCGATTTTAGGTGATTTATTCTTCAAACAAACAACTTTGCCAGCGTTTGTGGCGATTCTAGTTGCCGTTCTTTCTTGGTTTGTATTGTTCAAAACGCGTTTCGGGTTACGCCTTCGTTCAGTAGGTGAAAATCCACAGGCAGCAGATACACTTGGAATCAATGTGTATGTTATGCGTTATGCAGGTGTTTTGATTTCAGGCTTTTTAGGCGGCATCGGTGGTGCAGTCTTTGCTCAAACGATCGCTGGTCGTTTTGCGGTCACAACAATTGCTGGACAAGGATTTATTTCAATGGCAGCGATGATTTTTGGTAAATGGAATCCGTTAGGTGCAATGGGAGCTGCTTTATTCTTCGGTTTCGCTCAAAATATCAGTATTGCTGGATCAAATTTACCAGTAATTTCATCAATACCAGCTGTTTATTTACAAGCAGCGCCGTATGTTTTGACCATTATTGTGTTGGTTGTTTTCTTAGGAAAAGCCTCTGGACCAAAAGCAATTGGAAAAAATTATATCAAATCTAAATAAATAGAGTAGTATAAAAGGGCGGGGCTATGGGACAATTTCTGAAGTCATGCCCTTTTTATCAATAGTAAGTAAAAATAAGAAAGAAGGATGGTTATGTTTAAACGTGTGCATTTAATAGTTATGGATTCAGTCGGAATCGGGGAAGCGCCAGATGCTGAAAAATTTGGCGATGTAGGCAGTGACACATTGGGTCATATTGCCAAAGAAGCAGGTTTGACGATTCCTAATTTAGAAAATCTAGGTCTAGGAACGATTGCCCCTCTTCATAATGTCGAAGCAGTAGCAGATCATAAAGGCTATGCAACAAAACTAGAAGAAATTTCGGTAGGAAAAGACACGATGACAGGACACTGGGAAATCATGGGCTTGAATATTCAAAAACCTTTCCGAGTATTTCCAAACGGATTTCCAGACGAATTATTAAAACAAATCGAAGAATTTTCAGGACGTAAAATTGTTTGTAACAAACCCTATAGTGGGACAACAGTTCTAGACGATTACGGCAAACATCAAATAGAAACAGGCGATTTGATCGTTTATACATCCGCTGACCCAGTATTACAGATCGCAGCACACGAAGAAATTATTCCGTTGGACGAATTATACCGTATTTGTCAGTACGTTCGTGATATTACCAAAGATGAACCGTATATGATCGGCCGTATCATTGCTCGTCCATATGTTGGCGAACCGGGGAACTTTACTCGAACAAGCAACCGTCATGATTACGCATTAGATCCATTTGGTCATACAGTGCTTGATTCATTGAAAGACAACGGCAAAGAAGTGATCGCTGTTGGAAAAATCAATGATATTTTCAATGGTCAAGGCATTACAGATTCTGTTCGTACGAAAAGCAATATGGATGGTGTCGATCAACTACTTAAGGTGATGAAACGTGATTTTGAAGGATTAAGTTTTACTAACTTAGTTGATTTTGATGCATTATATGGTCACCGTCGTGATGTAGTTGGTTATGCTCATGCGATCGAAGCCTTTGATTTGAGACTTCCAGAAATCATTGATTTAATGGAAGAAGATGATCTGCTGATGATTACAGCTGACCACGGGAATGATCCGACTTTCCCTGGAACAGATCACACAAGAGAGTACGTTCCATTATTAGTTTACAGTAAAAAAATGAATGGACAAGGTAGCTTGCCGCAAGGTCATTATGCTGATATTTCGGCAACTGTGGCTGAAAACTTTGCTGTTCCAAAAACAGAAAATGGCGAAAGCTTTTTAAATAAACTGGTATAGGAGAGAAACGATGACAAAACTAAGTGAGATGTTAAAAGAGACAACGGCATTTTTAAAAGAAAAAGGCGTTGGAGAAGTTGATTTTGGCTTGATTTTAGGTTCTGGTTTAGGTGAGTTGGCAGACGAAGTAGAAGATGCCATTGCCATCCCTTTTTCAGAAGTGCCTCATTTTGCAGTTTCGACGGTTGTTGGACATGCTGGTAAGTTAGTTTATGGTACACTTTCTGGGAAAAAAGTATTAGCGATGCAAGGACGTTTCCATTATTATGAAGGTCATTCAATGCAAAAAGTGACGTATCCAGTTCGTGTGATGGCGGCAACGGGTGCTCATTCAATCGTAGTAACCAATGCTGCGGGCGGCGTAAACGAAAACTTCACACCAGGGAATTTGATGTTGATCACGGATCATATCAACTTTACTGGAGATAATCCATTGATTGGGGAAAATGATGAAGCTATGGGACCACGTTTCCCTGATATGAGTCATGCCTATACACCAGCTTACTTTGAAATTGCTAAAAAAGTAGCGAAAGAACAAAACGTACCATTGCAAGAAGGCGTATATATGGGGTATTCCGGACCAACTTATGAAACACCAGCAGAAATCCGGATGTCTCGTGTGATGGGGGCTGATGCAGTTGGGATGTCGACAGTATCCGAAGTCATCGTTGCAGCACATAGTGGATTGAAAGTCTTAGGGATTTCATGTATCACAAACTTAGCTGCTGGTATGCAAAGTAGTTTAAACCATGCAGAAGTTGTAGAAACGACAGAGCGTGTTAAATCTCAATTTAAAGAATTGATCAAAGCGACATTAGCAGAACTATAAAAGTTTTATTATAAAGGAGAAAAAATATGAGTGTTCATATCGAAGCAAAACAAGGTGAAATAGCAGATAAAATTTTATTACCGGGAGATCCGTTACGTGCGAAATACATTGCCGAAACATTTTTAGAAAATCCAGTATGCTACAATCAAGTAAGAGGGATGTTAGGCTACACAGGGACCTATAAAGGTGAACGAGTTTCTGTCCAAGGGACTGGGATGGGGATGCCTTCTGCAACTATTTACGCCCATGAATTAATCAATTCTTATGATGTGAAAAAATTGATTCGTGTCGGTACTTGCGGTTCGATTTCTGAGAAAGTCCATGTGAGAGATTTAGTGATCGCTCAAGCGGCAGCGACACCTTCTTCAATGATTCGTAATGATTTCCCTAAATATGATTTTCCGCAAATCGCTGATTTCGATTTGTTGTTGAAATCATATACAACAGCAAAAGAAAAAGGCTTTGTTACTCATGTAGGAAATGTTTTGTCTGATGATGTCTTTTATAAAGATAGTATGGACGGCGTTTTTGAGCTAGGTAGATTAGGCGTTTTAGCAATCGAGATGGAAGCTGCGGCATTATATTATTTAGCAGCAAAATTTGATGTACAAGCGTTAGCGATCATGACCGTTAGTGATAGTTTGGTAACGGGTGAAGAAACAACTGCTGAAGAACGTCAAACAACATTTAATGATATGATCGAAGTAGGATTGGAAACGGCGATCAATATTTAATAATCAGAAGAGGCCGAGACAAAAGTGTTTAGCTCCAAGAAATAAGAGGGAATTCACGAAAATTGCTCTTCAAATTTTTATGAATTTCAGCTTATTTTTGAAGGAGTTGCTTTTTTCTCGCCGTTTATTCGGATTTAGAGCGTGACACAAAACTGATTTTTCGTTTTGTCCCACGCTCTTTATTTACTGAGAGCAAAACAAGAGACGTTTCAGAGATCTTGTTCTATCATAGAATACGAAACCTAAATTGAATGGAGGAATAAAAATTGGATAATTTTAGATTTTATGTACCGACAGATATTCGTTTTGGGAAAGACCGTTTGGCAACAGAGTTGACGGATGTGCTAAATACTTACGGCAAAAATGTACTGTTAGTTTACGGTGGCGGTAGTATCAAGAAAAATGGGTTATATGAACAAGTCATCAACTTGCTTGAAAAAAATCAAAATAAAGTGATTGAATTGAGTGGTGTAGAACCGAATCCTCGTATCGAAACAGTTAGGCGCGGTGTAGCGTTATGCCGTGAAAATGATGTGAATGTAATTTTAGCTGTAGGTGGTGGTTCAACGATTGATTGTTCTAAAGTGATTGCAGCGAGCTTTTACAGTGATGAAGACCCTTGGGAAGTTATAGTAGGACGCAAAGGATTCCAAGGTGCTGCTTTACCGATTGTTACAATCTTAACTTTAGCAGCAACTGGCAGTGAAATGAATATCGGAGCTGTCATCACAAATTTAGCAACAAACCAAAAATTAGGCGTTGGTGGACCCGCAATGATGCCGAAAGTTTCATTTTTGGATCCGACCACGACATTTACTGTACCAGCTTATCAAACAGCTGCAGGTTCTGCTGATATCTTAAGTCATTTATTTGAAAGTTATTTCAACATAACGGAAGGGACAGATGTACAAGACTTTGTTTCAGAAGGATTGATGCGTGCGGTCATTAAGAATTGTCCGATTGCACTTTCTACACCTGACAATTATGATGCCCGTGCCAATTTGATGTGGTCAAGTAGTTTAGCATTGAATGGATTGACGAGAAACGGCAAACACGGTGTTTGGTCATGTCATGCGATGGAACATGAACTAAGTGCTTTTTTTGATATTACTCACGGGATTGGGCTAGCTATTTTAACACCACGTTGGATGGAATATGTTCTTTCTGAAAAAACAGTGACTAAATTTGCTCAGTTTGCTCATAATGTTTGGGGAATTGTTGAAGAAGATCCAATGCTTGCAGCGAAAAAAGGGATTCAAGCAACATATGATTTCTTCAAAGCGTGCGATATTCCTATGACATTACTAGCTGTTGGGATCGATGAGGAAAAATTTGGAGAGATGGCCAAACAAGCTGTAGCCCACAGTACAATCAAAACAGATGCCTTTGTTCCTTTAACAGAATCAGATGTTGAAGCAATTTATCGAGCATGTTTAACGGAATCTAGTTTTGCGTAACTAAAATGAACTACTTGAGAAGGGAATAATTCTATGAAGCAGTTGTTTGATGAAACATATTCCGAAAATCGAACGCTTTGGTATGCTTATTTCAAAGATATAGAACAACCAGATTTAATTGAAATGGTCAGCCAGATTATTCGCACTGATTTGAAAGTATCTAACGATGTTTTAACTACAAGTTGGATATTTTACCGTGAAGAGTTACAAAAAGATGCGTTACAAGAGGAAGTGAGATCCTCGATCATGGTACGTTTGGTGGATGGACAATATTATGTGCACTATAATATGTCTGATTTTGAATTTGTAACACAGCGGGAAGCTATCGCAAATTGGCTACAGCACTTAAAAGATTATTTAGAGAAATAAGTAAAAAAGACTCCCGAAACTTTCCAGTTTCAGGAGTCTTAATTTTTTTTATAAGTAGTATTTTTTAGCTACTGTTAGGTCATCGTTTAATTCATAAACAAGTGGTTGACCTGTTGGGATTTCAAGATCCATGATATCTTCATCTGAAATACCTTCAATATGTTTTGCTAAAGCACGTAAAGAGTTACCGTGAGCTGCTACTAAGACAGTTTTGTTGTCTAATAAAGCGGGTGCGATTTCGTCTTGCCAGAATGGCAAAGCACGTTCTAAAGTAACTTTTAAGTTTTCTCCACCAGGAATATCGCGTTGGTCTAGCATTGCATAACGACGATCATTTGCTGCAGAACCTTCATCAGTTGCTTCCATCAATGGAGGTAAAGTATCGTAAGAACGACGCCAAATGTGTACTTGGTCATCTCCGTATTTTTCAGCAGTTTCTTGTTTGTTTAAACCTTGCAATTTACCATAATGACGTTCGTTTAAGCGCCAAGATTTGATTTGAGGAACCCATAATTGATCTGAGTTTTCTAAAAGTAAGTTACATGTTTTGATAGCACGAGTTAATACAGAAGTATACGCTACATCAAATTCAATTCCAGCTTCTTTGATTTTGCGGCCGCCTTCGATTGCTTCTTCAACACCCTGTGGTGCTAAATCTACGTCAGCCCAACCTGTAAATTGATTCAACGCATTCCATTCACTAAGTCCATGACGAGAAAATACTAATTTTGGCATGTATAGCTCTCCTTTGAGTTGTAGTTTCTGAAACTTTCATTTCCTGTTCTATTGTACACCGTTTTAAAATAGATTTCCATTGTAAATTAGTAAAAAATACTGGAAATGCTAGCTAGTATAGTTCGGTTACGCTAGCTTAATCTGGGTGAAGTGAAACAAATAAGAAGAGTGCAGCCTAGTGACTGCACTCTTCTGGAGAATTACTCTGGCTACTCTTGAGAAATCTTAGCAATATCTGCTTCAGATAAATTGATGTATTTGTAGCAAGTTCCGACAGAAACATTGCATTTTGAAGAAATAAATTGGATTGTTTCCTTCTTTTCGTGATATAAGTGTCGGATTTTTTTTACGTTTTTTGTATCTATTTTAGGCCGACCACCGATCTTGCCTTTTTTTCGGGCATTGTTCAATCCGATTAAAGTACGCTCCGTGATTAGATCGCATTCCATCGTTGCCAAACCATTCATTAACTTGAAGTAAATTTCCCCCATTGGATGGCGAGTGTCGATTTCTTCATCTAGGCTGACTAGATGAATACCGGAGCCTTTGAACGTTTGTGTCAGCTCAGTCAGTTGACGTGTAGAGCGTCCTAAACGGTTTAAACGGCAGATGACTAAGGTGTCGCCCGCTTCTAAACTGTTGAGAACAGTCTCAAGCTCAGAGATGGGAGGAGTGTCATTTGTGACGTCGAAAGATTCATGATAAACTTCGTCGCAACCGAAGTCAGATAAGATTTTGATCTGAGCATCTAAATCATTGTCAGTGATTGTTGTACGTGCATAACCAATTATTTTCATCGTTCGTCCTTTCTAGTAAAAAGTAAAATAGGATACTAAAAATGTAGCATATAAACGGATGAAATGATAGCTGTTTTTTTATCTTTCTTTAATCTTATTCTTTCTTTTCAAATCGTCTTCAAATAATTTTCTATTTTGGTACGTGGATGGTTTTGGGACCTGTTTCTCCGCCGACGATCACAGTTGAAACAATGTTAAGGAATAATCCATGTTCAACGACACCAACTAACTGGTCTAAATAACTACCTAAAGCGATGGGGTCAGTGATTTCTTCTAAATGAAGATCGATGATATAATGACCGCCATCAGTGACCAATGTTTCTTCAGTAGACGTTGTACGTAAAACAGGTGCATACCCCTTTTCTTCGAATAAACGAACCAGTTGTTGGCTACCGTAAGGAACAACTTCGACAGGCAATGGGAATTTACCAAGTTTTTTTACAAGTTTCGAATCATCAACGATCCAAATACATTTTTTTGAGTACGACGCGACGATTTTTTCGAATAATAAAGCAGCACCGCCACCTTTGATACCTTGGAAATCTTCGCTGATCTCATCTGCTCCATCAATCGTCAAGTCGACATAAGGAACGTCGTCAATCCCTTTTAAAGGAATACCTAACGCTAATGCTTGGCGCTCAGTTTCTTTTGATGTGGTGACACCAACGATCGATAAACCTTCTTCTTTCACGCGGCGGCCGATTTCATCCACCATAAATTTCGCTGTAGATCCTGTTCCTAAACCTACGATCATACCATCTTCTACATATTTTGCTGCTTCGATTCCTGCCATTTGTTTAAGATTCAATATAAACATCCTCTCTATTCAACTCTCACACAAATATAATACATGCAAGCAATCAAAAAAGATAGCCGATTGAATGGGTTTAATCAGATTTTTAATCCTAAATTTATTTAATGAAATAGACATTATAAGTTGTGATATCGCAAGGGGGGGGGTGTCAGAGATTGTTTTTGTCATTGTTCCATATAAATAATAGTAGATTTTCATCATTGGTGGTAGAATATGGTCGAAAAAATATTGTTTAACTGGAGTAACTTGTGTTGTTTTACGAGGAACATATTTTGGTGAAAAACGAAGCAAATAAATAGCACAATGAGCAATGTTTTTTTGGAATAAAGAGATTGACAAACGAATTATGGCATGATATGCTATCAAAGGTGCTTTATCTACAGGTCTCTCGTTGGAGACGTGCTGACTGTCTATCGAAGCATATTTGATAATGAGTGCAGAGATTGCATTATTTTTTATCGCTAAAAAAGAACCACCTGGATGTGTGGAACTAGATGCGAAATGAGGAAGGAGGAAACAAGGAATGCCTACAATTAATCAATTAGTACGTAAACCTCGTAAATCAAAGGTGGAGAAATCTAATTCACCAGCGTTGAACAAAGGATATAATAGTTTTAAGAAATCTCAAACGAACGTAAACTCACCACAAAAGCGTGGGGTTTGTACTCGTGTGGGAACAATGACACCTAAAAAACCTAACTCGGCTTTACGTAAATATGCCCGTGTTCGTTTGTCTAACTTAATCGAAGTAACAGCTTATATCCCAGGTATTGGTCATAACTTACAAGAACATAGCGTGGTATTATTACGCGGTGGACGTGTAAAAGATTTACCAGGGGTACGTTATCATATCGTACGTGGTGCGCTTGATACAGCCGGTGTTACAGATCGTAAAAAAAGCCGCTCTAAATATGGTACTAAAATGCCTAAAGCTGCTAAATAATTTGACAATCAATAAGGTCTTATATAATAAAGAATTTTCGGAAGGAGGAGTTACGGATGCCACGTAAAGGTCCTGTTACAAAACGCGATGTTTTACCAGATCCAATTTATAACTCAAAATTAGTAACTCGCTTGATCAACCGTGTAATGGTTGATGGGAAACGCGGGATTGCTGCTAATATCATCTATAATTCATTTGATATCATCAAAGAATCTACAGGTAACGATCCATTGGAAGTTTTCGAGCAAGCAATGAAAAACGTTATGCCTGTACTAGAAGTAAAAGCTCGCCGTGTTGGGGGTTCTAACTATCAAGTACCAGTTGAAGTTCGTCCAGAACGTCGTACAACTTTAGGTTTACGTTGGGTTGTTAACTATGCTCGCCTACGCGGTGAACATACAATGGAACAACGTCTAGCGAAAGAAATCATGGATGCTGCCAATAACACTGGTGCTTCTGTTAAAAAACGTGAAGACACACACAAAATGGCGGACGCTAACCGTGCGTTTGCACATTATCGTTGGTAAGATCCTCTCTGTATGTAATTTAACTTTACAGCAGACAGTCACTTTACAATCGATTTAAATAAAGAGAGGAGAACAACCTAGAATGGCAAGAGAATTTTCGTTAGAAAACACTCGTAATATCGGTATTATGGCTCACGTTGATGCGGGTAAAACAACAACAACAGAGCGTATTTTGTACTATACTGGTAAAATCCATAAAATTGGTGAAACGCACGAAGGTGCATCACAAATGGACTGGATGGAACAAGAACAAGAACGTGGTATTACCATCACATCTGCTGCGACAACTGCAGAGTGGAAAGGTTACCGTGTAAATATCATCGATACACCAGGACACGTGGATTTCACTATTGAAGTTCAACGTTCACTACGTGTATTAGATGGTGCTGTAACCGTTCTTGATTCACAATCAGGTGTGGAACCTCAAACTGAAACAGTTTGGCGTCAAGCAACTGAATACAAAGTTCCTCGTGTTGTTTTCTGTAATAAAATGGATAAAATCGGTGCGGATTTCTTATACTCTGTAAACTCATTACATGATCGTTTACAAGCAAATGCACATCCAATCCAATTACCAATTGGTGCAGAAGATAGCTTTACAGGGATCATCGATTTAATTACGATGAAAGCTGAAATCTATACAAATGACTTAGGTACAGACATTCAAGAAACTGAAATTCCAGAAGAATATATGGAACAAGCAATTGAATGGCGTGAAAAATTAGTTGAAGCTGTTGCTGAAACTGATGAAGACCTAATGATGAAATATCTTGATGGTGAAGAAATTACAAATGAAGAATTAAAAGCGGGTATCCGCCAAGCAACGATCAACGTTGAATTCTTCCCAGTAATGGCTGGTTCTGCCTTTAAAAATAAAGGTGTTCAATTAATGCTTGATGCAGTTCTTGATTACTTGCCATCACCACTAGATATCGAAGCAATCAAAGGGATCGACGTTAAAACAGACGAAGAAACAACTCGTCCTGCTGATGACGAAGCACCTTTTGCTTCATTAGCATTTAAAGTTATGACGGATCCATTCGTTGGTCGTCTAACATTCTTCCGTGTATATTCTGGTGTCCTTGAAAGTGGTTCATATGTATTGAACGCTTCTAAAGACAAAAAAGAACGTATCGGTCGTATTCTTCAAATGCACGCGAATACACGTAAAGAAATCGACAAAGTGTATTCAGGAGATATTGCTGCCGCTGTTGGATTGAAAGATACAACAACTGGTGATACTTTATGTGCGATGGATGCACCAGTTATTCTTGAATCAATCGAGTTCCCAGAACCGGTTATCCAAGTAGCTGTTGAACCTAAATCAAAAGCTGACCAAGATAAAATGGGTATCGCTCTGCAAAAACTTGCAGAAGAAGATCCGTCATTCCGCGTTGAAACAAACGTTGAAACTGGTGAAACAGTTATCTCTGGTATGGGTGAATTGCACTTAGACGTATTAGTAGACCGTATGAGACGTGAGTTCAAGGTTGAAGCAAACGTTGGTGCTCCACAAGTATCATACCGTGAAACTTTCCGTGCTCCTGTAACTCAGGCAGAAGGTAAGTTTGTACGTCAGTCTGGTGGTAAAGGTCAATACGGACATGTCTGGGTTGAATTTACACCAAACGAAGAAGGTAAAGGTTTTGAATTTGAAAATGCTATCGTCGGTGGTGTGGTTCCTCGTGAATACATCCCAGCGGTTGAAAAAGGCTTGGCAGAATCTATGAACAACGGTGTTCTTGCTGGATATCCATTAGTTGATATTAAAGCAAAACTTTACGATGGTTCATACCATGATGTCGATTCAAATGAAACAGCCTTCCGTGTAGCTGCTTCTATGGCACTACGTGCGGCTGCTAAAAAAGCAATGCCTGTAATTTTAGAACCAATGATGAAAGTAACGATCACTGTACCAGAAGATTACTTAGGTGATATCATGGGACACGTTACAAGTCGTCGTGGACGTGTTGAAGGTATGGAAGCACACGGTAACTCACAAATCGTTAACGCGATGGTGCCTCTAGCTGAAATGTTCGGTTACGCTACAACATTACGTTCAGCAACACAAGGTCGCGGTACGTTTATGATGGTCTTTGACCACTATGAAGATGTACCAAAATCTGTACAAGAAGAAATCATCAAGAAAAATGGCGGAAACAACGCATAATAGTTAAGAAAATAAGTACATGCTTATTTATGACTAGGATTTTCTACCGATTTCGGTTAAACTAATTAAAGATGATCAGGTAGTTGTCACTATCTATCAAATAAAATAAAATTCATATATTTTAGGAGGAACATTTAAAATGGCTAAAGAAAAATTTGACCGTTCTAAACCCCATGTAAACATTGGTACTATTGGACACGTTGACCATGGTAAAACTACATTAACTGCTGCAATTGCAACTGTGTTAGCTAAACACGGTGGCGGAGATGCTGCATCATATGCTGATATCGATAACGCTCCAGAAGAAAAAGAACGTGGTATCACAATCAACACTTCTCACATCGAATATGAAACTGATATTCGTCACTATGCCCACGTGGATTGCCCAGGACACGCGGATTACGTTAAAAACATGATCACTGGTGCTGCACAAATGGATGGAGCTATCTTAGTAGTATCTGCTGCTGATGGTCCTATGCCTCAAACTCGTGAGCACATCTTGTTATCACGTAACGTTGGTGTACCATACATCGTTGTTTTCTTAAACAAAATGGATATGGTAGATGACGAAGAATTATTAGAATTAGTAGAAATGGAAGTTCGTGATCTATTATCAGAATACGATTTCCCAGGTGACGACACTCCTGTTATCGCTGGTTCTGCTTTGAAAGCTTTAGAAGGCGACGCTTCATACGAAGAAAAAATCATGGAATTAATGACTGCAGTTGATGAGTACATCCCAACTCCAACTCGTGATACTGACAAACCATTCATGATGCCAGTCGAAGACGTATTCTCAATCACTGGACGTGGTACTGTTGCTACAGGCCGTGTTGAACGTGGAGAAGTTCGCGTTGGTGACGAAATCGAAATCGTTGGTATCAAAGAAGATACTGCTAAAACAACAGTTACTGGTGTTGAAATGTTCCGTAAATTGTTAGACTACGCTGAAGCTGGCGATAACATCGGTGCTTTATTACGTGGTGTAGCACGTGAAGATATCGAACGTGGACAAGTATTGGCAAAACCTGCTTCAATCACTCCACACACAAAATTTAAAGCTGAAGTTTATGTTTTATCAAAAGAAGAAGGCGGACGTCACACTCCATTCTTCACTAACTACCGTCCTCAGTTCTACTTCCGTACAACTGACGTAACTGGTGTAGTTGAATTACCAGAAGGTACTGAAATGGTAATGCCTGGTGATAACGTTGCAATGGACGTTGAATTAATCCACCCAATCGCTATCGAAGACGGAACTCGTTTCTCTATTCGTGAAGGCGGACGTACTGTTGGTTCAGGCGTTGTTTCTGAAATCACTAAATAATTTAAATTTAACGATTTAATATAAAGAAATAAAACCGACGTAAAACATCGGCGTACTCGGACGTAAGTCGAAGGGAATTTCCCTTCGGCTTTTTTTTGTTTTCCCAATGAATTTGGAGTTGGAATATGGATAAATTATATCTGTGCATCCTATTTTTTCTATGTTGCTGAAATAAAGAAATTGTAAAGTTTTGGGTTGGTGAAATTGCGTATGTATTCAAGCGAAAAAATGGTTTTTAAGGCGTTAAATAAAAAATATTTAATAAAAATCAAATATTTTTACATTAAAATACTTTACATAAGATTGTTAAATTATATCTCTGTGTTGTTAATTATTTTTAGTATTACACAAAAAAAGTATAAATCATATTATTCTTTTTTTTTGAATCATTTTTTTCTTTTCTTTAGAAATAAATGACAGATGTGTTTTTCTTATATATAGTAAAGTGTCATAGTGAGATCTTCTAATTGCGATCAAAGGAGTGGTTGAAACATATGAAAGGAATTGGAGAGAAGCAGATTCTAGAAAAACAAATCAGCAGATATATGGAACTCATAACTTTACTGAATATGAATAATTCAAGTATGGATATTATTGTTGCAAAAATGGGTGTAACAGATAAAACGATTTACGCAGACATACAGGAATTCAATTCATTTTATAAGCCTGCTCGAATTGAAATTGATGAATATAAGCATTTATATTTGCATACACCAAGTAATATGAGTATGGGAGATTTATATGCAAAAATATTAAATTCCTCAGTAACAGTATCAGCATTAAAAGAGATTTATATTAATGAACCAACGTTAAAAGAGTTAGGTGGAAAAATTTTTTTAAGTGAAACCAGTATAAGAAGAAATGTATTACGTTGGAATCAATTTTTTAAACAATCACAGTATAATATTGAAATTATAATTACCCCTAAATTGATGGTTACTGGTAATGAACTTTCGATAAGACAATTTTTTTATCAAATGTTTCTAGAAATTTATAATAAAGAATGTCTCCCGCAATATTCCTTACTTCAGGAGGGAGTTTTAAAGTGTTTAAAAAAACTAAAAGCTCCGAAGCAGCACCTTTCAGTTTATATAGAAACGATCTTTTTTATTATGGCTGCTCTTATTCGAGTAAGCAATGGACATTATTATTTTGAAAAAGCAGATGGAGGAATTCCGGAAAATAAAAAAATTGTTCGTAAAATAATAGATATTCTCCAAAATTTTACTGTTTTAAGTCCCGAATTAGGTAAGAGATATGGTTTTGTATTGAATGAACGGAATGTCAATGATGTGCTTCCATTCAAGGTTGCTTGGTTGTGTCAAAATGAATTGGATGTTAAAACCCTAACTGTAAAAGAAAAAAAAGAGTATGAGGCAGTTGGTGTTTTCTTGAAACAACTATTTAAAAAATTAAACCTTGAAAACACATGTAATGATAATTTACACTACGAAATATTTCGATTTTTACAATTTCAATGGTTTATAAATAGCTTTCAAATTAACTATCATGATATTTTTTATCATCAGCTTAAACAAAAAAGTCCCATTTTAACAGAGATATTTGAAGAGTGTATACAGGAATCAAAATTATCAAAGCAACTTAAACAAAACAAATCATTGTACAAGGAATTGTTAATCAAAATTGTTATGCTTGAAGAACGGATGTTAGATTTGATAGAACCTAACTTGAAAAAGAAAACTATTTTGATTATTTCCGATGAAAGTGTGTCTTTAGGAAAGATGTATAAACAATTAATTTCTCGCAGATATCCCTTTTTAAATAAAATAGACATTCATATTGAAGATACAATTTCAGATTATGGATACATTAATCAATATGATATGGTTTTATCCGAATCAGAATTAAACCCCAAAAAATTCTCGTCAGATTTTCTTAAATTATCAAAAATTCCGACAGCATTGTTCTGGGAGAATTTTGATAAAGTTCTTTATTCTTAATTTGAAAATGCATTATATTGTTTAGTTATCATTTCATTATTATATTAGTATAGTTGATCCTCGAGTAAACTAGATTTTCTGGTTATTCGAGGTTTTTTCCATGGAGAAAATAAGGTTAAACAGTTAGAAACATACTGATACAAATGGGATATGTCAATTATTTCTTGAAAAAGAAAAAAGGAAAAGAAAGAATTAGTTAATTCAGATTATTATAAATATAACCTAAAATTAGTGAGGAGAGAAAAAAATGGGACAAGAAGCATCGATGATATTCTGTTTGTTTTATGGATTGTTTCAGGTAATAAAAACAGCTTTAGTAGTTACGTACATGGTTTTAAAATTTACTTTACTATTACCACTGACTATTTATAAGTATTCTAAAGCATGTAAAAAAGGTGATACAACAGATTCAAGGGTTGAAGGAACCCCTCAAAAAAAATCATACTGGCGAGGGAAAGAAAACCCTCATAGAGCATCAGTAAAAGAGATAGGGAGTAATAAAGTTTTTAAAATGAATATTTCTAATTCAAGAAGTTGCATGGAACGCGTATCTGAATCTAATCGAGTTAGGTAAGAATTGTAGGATGGCGTAACTTGTAAAGCGTTCATTTTTTCAGTATCTGATCCATTCAATAAATGAAGGAAAAGTAGTGATTTTAGGAATAAGTTGAAATTTATAGGAATTTTGAAAATAATTCGTGTGAATTTCTTCTTCTTTCTTAACTGACCTATTTTTATTTTGTTGGAAGAAGATTGCGTTTAATAAAAACAAGGTAAAGGGTGAGTAGATGAAAGAGAAGTTGACAGAATATTTTGGCCAAGCGAATTTTAATATTAATGCTATTAAAGGTACAGAAAAAAATATTTTTTCTGAGATGGAAAATGAATATTCACCTGAAAAAGCAAGCGAAAAACTTAATTATTATTTTGAACTTGTTGTGCAATTAAGAAAAAAAAATATTGCCACATCTGTAAATTTGAACAAAAACAAAATGAAACTTGTTAATGCTGAAATAGAACTAGCTAGGCTAAACGCCAGGCCATTAGAAGGACTAGAAATAGAGCAAGCTAAATTAAGAAGCGAAGGATTAACGTTAGAAGAACAACTCAACAAAGAAAAAAAATTAGTAGAAACACACAAACAAACCCCTGTATACGATGATTTCCTAAAAGATAAATCGTTATCAGAAGCTCAGAGAAAGCAAGAGTATACTCACAGTGCATTTACTTTGTACAAACATAGAATATCTGAGGCCAGGAAAGTTAAAGATATTGAAACTGAGCTGAATAAGATAAGTAAACGATTTATACAAATTCGTAAAGAATTAGTGGAAAAAAAGATTGCTCCGAAAGTCGATAAATTGGAAAAAGTAGGAAATGAAATCGACAACTTCGTTGATAAAAATAAACAATTGATAAACGAAGCACAAAGGCAATTTGATAATGCTAACACTGACAAAAAAGAAGTTCTTGATAAAGGCAAATCCGTAAAAGAATTGAAACTATATTTTGACAAAACAAGAACTGATATTCAAGGGAATAACAAAAAAATCAGTTTGTTGGGTAAAGAATATCATGCTAAAACAGAAGAGCTTAAAAATATCATTGAAGATGTTCGTCTAATAGATCAGATTGGTAAACGTGTTGTTCGGATTTATAATCGGGATGACTATTTAACAACAAATTTTAATTTATCCATCGAAAAAAATGTTTTTATTCAAAAAATTGAAGTGATAACGAACAATTTTACTGAATTGATTGGTTCACGACAAACAAATCAAGAGCTGTACAGAAAACTTTTAGTTAGTCGAAAACAGCTTTACTTAGCTCAAATTGAAGATAGAAGTATGCAATTACAACAAGCAAAACTACAAATTGAAATAGGAGAAAAACGTCAAAAAATCAATGATTTAGCTAAAAAAGGGAATTTTAAAAGCCAATATACTCAAACCGAAACAAATATAAATCAATTAAAGAATGAGTATGCGGCGATTGCTGAAAAAAAAGAAGAGGCAAATAATAATTACCAAAAAATTACAGATGAGATAAAAAATCAACGAGGAAATGATGATGTTAAGTCCTCTTCTGCGACATTAATGCTCACTGAGCTTCAGCAAAATACTCAAAAAACAGAAGAACTAAATCAGAATAGCCAACAAAATACCCAAATTGCTACTTTAAACAAAGAAATAAAAAACCTAGACAGCAGTATAGAAAAAATTGAAGCAAACATGCAGTTGCATGAAAGTCGACTCAATGTTCTAAGTAGTGAAATAATAAGCTTAGGAATTAGAAAAGGTGCGTTAGATTTAGAAAATAAGGGCCACTTAATTGAACATCAAATAAATCAGGCTGCTGTAGAAAATGGAATGACTCCTCCATACCCATCAGCATTTGGACAATTAACTTTAGGTGGGCAAACCCAAGAAGAAATCTTACAAAGAAAAGATTTTGTAAGTCAAGAAATCAATAGACTAAACAATCAGCCAACTCAATCCGATTTGACGATTGAGCAAGTAAGCCAAGAAATAGCTGAAAATGACAAAAAGATGGCGTATTATCGAGATGAAGCTGCGAACTACGGAATCGACTATACGTCAAGAAAACTAGCACAAATAAAAGTTCTTCAGAGTGAACTGGATGGTTTAAATAATAATCACCGAGCGGTTCAAAGCCAATTACTGACCAGCCGTTTAGCGTTATACAAAGCAGAACAAGAACTGCTGGGAACACGAGTAAATAACACTATTGCTTCAGAACACCCAATTCCAGTTGAGGGACCGAATACAGGAAAACAAGAGACACAAGATATTCTAAACAGCCAAGAAAATCCAACTCTCAAAAATAGAAAAGCTGAGCTTGCTTTTAAAATTGGTGAGATCCAAGGATTGCAAAATGATTCGGGATATAAAGAAAAGTTGACCACACCTCAGATGAAACAAGAAATTCAAGAAAATCAGAAAAAAACAGCTCAGCTGATCCAACAAAATACACAAGAAAAATCAAATAAAATAAGTCGTTCTATGCAAACAGAAACTCTGAATCCAGAGCATTTACAAAAACTTTTTGATAGACGCTTAAATGTTTTAACGACAGAACTGAATAGCTTTGCAAGTAAGGAAAAGGTTCTGGGTTTAACGATACATGGAAATAAGCTGGAAAATGAAGTGAATGAACAACAGATTGCTAATGGGATACCAATATCTTACCTGAATACAGAAGAAAACCTAAGAGAAAATGAGCAGCAAAGAGTTGAGATCGCTCAAAAGTCTGGTTTTATAGAACAAGAAATCAAGCAATTAAAAGAAAATCCAGTGAGTCAAGGTGAATTGTCGTTTGAGCAAGTAACAGCTGAGATGGAAGAGAACGCAAAAAAAGTTGAAGTATTTAATAATGAAATTGCCAAGCAGGATAATGATCATACTGGACAGCAACTAAGTCGAATAGCAGATCTGGAAAATAAAAGAGATAGTCTAGCAAATAACCATAGTAAAGTCCAAAGTGAATTATTGTCCAGTCGTTTGAATTTATATCAAGCACAACAAGAAATTCTAAATTTAGCTGAGAAACAATCAGTTGGAAACAATCTGGATGACTTGGATATTCAAGAAATCAAAAATAAAAAATTTGAACTAGTCTCTGAAATCGAAGGTATTAAGGCATTACAAGGCGATCCGCTATATAAAACGACTCTGACGGTTCCTCAAATGAAAGAGGAGATAATACAGAATAACGAAAAAATGACACAATTACGTGACACCAGTGATAAGGAGCTCAAAACGTTATCAGAGTCAGCTATATCCGAAGAAGCGGATAAGGAAGAGCCAGAGCTCGATTTGCAAAAAGACAATAAAAAAAATCGGTACAAATGGATGCATCGAGGTGTAAGAAGTGTAAGGTTCTTAATGAACTTCTGGCCATTATTCACTTGGCCGCTATGTTCAACGTGGATAACAATGATTTTACCATTCCAATTAGCTGCTTATGTACTACCGGCAGTTATATTGACGTATTTAGCGATTAATGCAGCTTACTTTATTCCGAAATTTATTAATTATAGAGCGAAGCAGCGTGCGAAAGCCAAAGCAAAAAAACGAGAACGTTCAACGGGAGAATTACAAAAAGAGCATACGCAAGAACAAGAACAAACGCAACAGAAAAAACAAAATCGAGGAGTAAAATTCTTTAAAAATAACTGGAAACGGCTAGCAATTACATTTGGTGTAACTGCCATTGTAGGTGCTTTAGGTGTAGCCCTGATGCCAGCTGTCTTTATACCGATACTTACAGCAGCTACTGCGCCAGCAATTATATCTGGGGTATTAACGATGGGAACCGTGGCTTTAATGGGAGCAGCTGTTGGAATTGGAATGCAACTAGTTGATAAATATGCTGTTAAAAAAGCTGAAAATTATTTAGCTAAGAAAATAAATGAGCCGGAAAAAACTGAGCTAAAAGAACAAGGAAAAGAGCTCATTAACCTTGAAACAGAAAAAAACAAAAATAATATTCAGCTATCTGAGCGAGACAATACACCTGACAAAGAAAGCAAAAAGTCAGAGCTGGATTATGCAACAATAGAGGATACAAGAAATGTCCATAATGAAAACAAAGTCAGTAGTTTAGGTCAATCACTCTATGAATCGATACCAGTGGATTACGATAAAAAAAATTCTAAGCAGGAAATAGAACACGATGATTTGGGGTATACGTTAGTCACTAAAGCGACCAAAATACAATCTGAAAGTCCACAAGAACCGAAAAAAACAATTTCTGTTTTGGAAAACGCTAAGGAAACTCCGACGAAGCAATCTGATTTCCAACAAATAACAGGTGATGCCATAAAAAAAGCTGAACAAACAAACAAGCGTGAACAACCCAAAAAAACACAAGAGCAAGCTCGAGAAGTTAGTTAAAAAAATCAGTACAAAAAAAGTTAGGAGAAACAGAATGATAAAAAAGAAGTTGCCATTGATTATGACAGTAGTTTTATTTAGTAGTCACTTATTGTTAACACCTGTCAGTATTTATGCACAAGAGGTTGAAGCAACGAATGATGCAGTTGCATCTAGAGCAACAAGAGCATATTTAACTGCTGAATTACGACAAGAATTAGTCAAAAACGGTAGAAGCACATTTGATAAAAATCTAAATTCAGCTTTTGCGGGCATCAAGCCTCCCCGACTTGGTTCAGAAGTTGGCAGTGAAATTAAATTTAGCGTTTCTTTTCCAACCTATTCTATTGCATCTGGAAATGGCGGAGATTGGATTGCAAGAATCGCAGGAAATGAATGGATGGGTGTTCCGTTTTATACTAAGATGTACTACGGAAATCACGAGAAGTATCGCGGTGAGTTCGGTATAAAGAACTTCAGTACTCACCTAACAAATGCCACCGATTCTGAAGAAGTTTCTGTGAATTCAGAGTATTCAGTAACTGGAACGACAGCCACGCTCAATGTGGTCGTTCGGCGTTTGAAAGAAAGTTCTAAATCTAACTATCCGATATATTTTCACTTTGATAATATATTATTAGGAAGTACAGTCGTTGCGCCAAGTAATCCGCAAGACAATCCTGCAATGGTTGTTGCAACCGTGACTATATCGCCAGATGATAATGTCGTTAATGTTCCTGCTATTGTAGATGAAACCATGACCATTAAATATTTAGATGAAAAGGGTCAATCTATACGACCAACGGAAAGCCAAAAGTATGAAGTAGGAACCCAATATGATATAAAACAACCTGAAATTACCGGCTATTTTTCAAAAGGAGCAAGTGAGAACAGCTCTTCTTTATCTGGAGTGATTGAGAAACAAGTAAATGGTTCTTATCTTATTGAGTTTTTGTACAGAGCTCAAATTCAAGGTGGAGATGTGACCGTTAAGCATCAGGATGAGCAAGGAAATGAACTTGAAAAACCAGTCAAGCATGGTGGTTTTCAAGGCGAAAGCTATACAACCAATGCGGAACAAATTATGGGTTGGAAAGTAAAAGAAATCAAAGGCGAAGCACAAGGCGTGTATACAGATAAAGCCAAAGAAGTCATTTATGTATATGAACGAGTTCAAGGTGGAGACGTGATTGTTCACCATCAAGATGAGCATGGCAATCCATTGCATGATTCAATAAGTCATCAAGGATTGTATGGAGAGATGTATAAAACAAAAGCTGAAACCATTCAAGGGTGGAAAGTAAAAGAAATCCAAGGCGAAGCTGACGGAATATTCGATCTTGAGAGCAAAGAAGTTACGTATGTGTATGAACGAGCTCAAGGTGGAGACGTAACAGTTAAACATCAGGATGGAGAAGGTAATGAATTGTATAAACCTTCCAAACATCAAGGGCTGTATGGAGAAGCATACGAGACTAGCGAAGAAATGATTACAGGTTGGAAAGTAAAAGAAATCAAAGGCGAAGCACAAGGCGTGTATACAGATAAAGCCAAAGAAGTTATTTATGTATATGAACGAGTTCAAGGTGGAGAAGTGATTGTTCACCATCAAGATGAGCTTGGCAATCCATTGCATGATTCAATAAGTCAACAAGGATTGTATGGAGAGACGTATAAAACAAAAGCTGAAACCATTCAAGGGTGGAAAGTAAAAGAAATCCAAGGCGAAGCTGATGGAATGTTCGATCTTGAGAGCAAAGAAGTTACGTATGTGTATGAACGAGCTCAAGGTGGAGACGTGACAGTTAAACATCAGGATGGAGAAGGAAATGAATTGCATAAACCTTCCAAATATCAAGGGCTGTATGGAGAAGCATACGAGACTAGTGAAGAAATGATTACAGGGTGGAAAGTAAAAGAAATCCAAGGTGAAGCACAGGGTGTTTATAGTGATAAAGCCGAAGAAGTCATTTATGTATATGAACGAGTTCAAGGTGGAGAAGTGATTGTTCACCATCAAGATGAACTAGGCAATCCATTACATGCTTCAATAAGTCATCAAGGATTATATGGCAAAACCTATACAACGAAAGCTGAAACTATTTCTGGTTGGAAAGTGAAAGAAATTAAAGGGAAAATCAAAGGAACCTATACCCTTGATAACCAAGAAGTGACGTACGTTTATAAAAAAGTGCCTGTTGATTCTAAGAAAAAAACACCTGCTGATTCTAATAAAAAAGCAACAACAACGGCAAAACAAAAAACAAAAAAAACGTTGCCTAAAACAGGAGAACACGGTAGTTTGCTAGTTTCTCTAATGGGGCTATTGTTAGTTATCTGTTCAATTTCCCTAGTTGTAAAAAAGAAACCAGAAACGAAATAAACTAAAGTATAAATAAAAAATCGGTAAAATAACGAGTGAGACAGATTTGAATATTTTCTGTCTCACTATTGTTTTAACCGAATGTAGAAATGGAAGGAATATAGTGTGAAAAATAGAATTATCTATTTAAGTTTAATCAATGGATTAGTCAGTAGTGTCTTATTATACATAGGAAATAGAATCACTGTGATTTGTTACAAAGAGCAAGGGAAAGATAGTGTTGCCATTTTTTTGAAGGCAGTTGATCAAATTATAAAAGAAGTCACCGAAGGAACATTCATTTTTGAATATACATCAAAAACGCTTTTATACGGTTTGATTCCGGTAATTGTTTATGGACTTGTGATTCTTTACAGTTTATTTGACAAAAAAAATCGTCGTCCAGAAGAAGAATATGGAAGTGCCAAATGGGGGCAAAGAAAAGATATACTGCCATTTGTAGATAAGACCAAAGTATTTAATATTCTATTAACAAGAACAGAACAGCTATCGTTATCCGGTAGGATGAAAATCACAAGACATGATAATTTTAATCGAAATAAAAACATAGTCGTTGTCGGAGGCGCAGGGAGTGGTAAAACAAGATTCTTTGTAAAACCTAATTTGATGCAAATGCATTCATCTTATGTAGTCAGTGATTCAAAAGGCTTGTTACTAAGCGAAACTGGAAAGATGTTCGAAGAAGCAGGCTATGAAATTAAAATTTTCGATTTGATTAATCGTCAAGAAACCCATCAGTACAATCCATTTAAATACATTAGAAACGAAGATGACATTTTAAAAATAGTTACCAATTTAATAAAAAACACCACTAATTCGAACAAAAAAGGTGGAGATGATTTTTGGGAGAAAGCTGAAACGGCATTGCTAATGGCTATTTTTAGTTATTTACTACAAGAAGTCACTGAAGAAGATCAGACATTAACAAATGTGGTCGAGCTAGTCAGATTAGCAGATGTCCCAGAAGATGTTCCAGGTTATGTCAGCCCATTAGACATCTTATTTCAAGAGCTTGAGGAAAAAGATCCAACTAATTTTGCAGTATCACAGTTTAAAATCTTTAAACTATCAGGAAATAAAACAACTAAAAGCATTCTAGTAAGTCTGGGTGTGCGTCTTTCTCCATTTGATATCCCAAGTATTAAAAATTTAGTAGCACAGGATACTTTGGAGTTGGATACCATTGGAGATAAAAAAACGATCCTGTATATCCTCTTATCAGATACCGATACAAGTTTTAACTTTTTAGCGAGTATGATGTATCAGCAGTTGTTTGATATGCTGGTTTATAAAGCAGATACGGTATACAAAGGGCGCTTACCTGTACATGTTCGATGCATTTTAGATGAGTTTGCCAATATTGGACAGATTCCTGATTTTGAAAAGGTTATCTCGGTTATTCGAAGTCGTGAAATATCTACAAATGTTATTTTACAAAATATCAGTCAGCTGAAAAACTTATATAAAGATACATGGGAGACGATCATGGGAACTAGCGACACATTTCTCTATCTTGGCGGAATGGAACAAAGTACCCATGAGTATATTTCTAAATTATTAGGGAAAGAAACAATTGAACAAAAAAATACTAGTGTGACCAAAGGAGCAAATGGTTCTTTTAGTGAAAGTTATCAGAAATTAGGCAGAAACTTAATGGATCCAGATGAGGTGGCCAGCTTAAAAGGTCAACAATGTATTTTAAAAGTCAGAGGAGTAGCTCCATTTCTTTCTGAAAAATATAATCTTGAAAAACATAAAAATTACAAAAAATTAGGAGACGTGACAGAGGAATACTGGTATGAACGCTCCATATCTGAATCTAGCGAACTAGAGGAACAGTTAGTAGAAGAAGAAAGCTAGTAATTTGAAGTAGCTTTTAAATGTAGAAACTAAAAATTCTTTTTTATGGAAAAAGTGAAAATGTCAGGCAGTTTGACTGTGATAGAATAATAATTACTTGAGAGTTGCTTTTCTAGTAGAGATTTCCTTCATTGAATCAAGGACTTTTCATAGGGAAGTGGCACCGCATTTTTAAGAATGACTATTAAAAGAATTGTTAGGACATTCTGTTTTATGCGTACATACTTAGAGAGGGACTGTCATGTACTAAGTATTTAATTGTTTAAAAATAAGAGAGGGGTTTTATTAATGGATGCAAACTTGTTAAAAAACGTATTTGAATTAATTTCGAAATTTACACTTGCTGGAGGAGGACTTTGGTTGATTTGGGGAACAGTGATTCTTGCGGGAGCTTTGAAAGATAAAAACGGACCGCAATTACAGCAAGGAATCTGGCAAATTGTTGGTGGCGGATTGATTTTAGTCGCTGCAGGTTGGTTTTCTTCGTCAATCGACGTTTCGGCTTTATTGAAGTAAGCAGAGCTGGACAAGGAATTTTGTAGTAAACAGAATAGATAAATGTTGGAGGGGAATAATTGAAAACTGCTATTTTAACACTGTTCGACACTATTATGACCTACTTGAATGGTGAAGATTTAAAAAGTATTTTAAGCCTTAATTTAAGTGAATATATGGCAGCGGCATATAGATTAGTAATTGAATTGCAAACTACGGTGGTCGGACCAGTGGCATTAGCATTGCTCTCGATTTTTATTTTATTGGAATTCCAGAAAATTTCTATGAAAGTAGAAGGAGCAGGCGGAGCGCCTACATTAGGATTTGAAATGATTATTAAAGCCTTCATAAAATTTATTATTTGTTATGTTGTCATTCTCAAAATCCAACTTATTTTGGATGGTATTATAGCCATAACAGGAGGGTTGACGTCGAAAATCCTTCAAACAGGTTCCTCAGGTTCAATCGTTAATTTGTATAAACAGATCAATACGGCAGTGTCTAATTTAAGCTGGTGGGAACAATTAGTCGTACTACTAGTGATGGCTGTCATGTTTTTAGCAGCATTAGTTGTTCGTGTTCTTGTTCAAGTTACAATTTATATTCGTTTTTTAGAGCTCTATGTTTTTTGTGCTATGGCTCCAATACCAATGGGAGCATTGCCTAGTCAGGAATTTTCAGCTATGTCTAAAGGCTTTTTTAAAAATTTTGCAGCAACGGGGCTACAATCATGTTTTATTGGCCTAGTTTTAATCATATATCCAATTATCTTCTCGACTATTTTGGAAAGTCAAGCAAATGGTATGTGGGGAATTATTTTAGGGATGACAGTGTATATGATTGCATTATTATTTTCAATCAACAAAACAAAAGGATGGGCCAAAATGTTGGTTTCTGCAAATTAGAAGGAGGAACTACAAATGGCAGTTGAAGTGAGAGTCCCAAAAGAAATTAAAGAATACAAAGAAAAAATTATTGCAGGGCTTAGTATGAAACAATTAATGAGCGTAGGCATAGCTATTGTAGTCAACATACTAATCGGCATAATTTTTATTAAAGTTCTTGGAATGAGCATGGAAATTGTAAGTTGGTTAATGATTCTTTGTTCATTACCGATCGTATCATTTGGTTGGTTTAGAAAGAATGGACTGTCTTTTAAAATATATTTGGGAAATTTTTTGAAGTATCATTTTACACCAGGGAAAAGAACAAAAGAATAATAGGTTTGAAAAGGAAGGTCTCTTTCCTTTTTTTACTATAAGTAACTCTAAGGAGAAATTAAATGAAACTGAAACGTTTGAATAAGAAAGAAAAAAACGTGATGTCCAAAAAAAAGAATAAGTATAGTATAGGCAACTGTATTCAATATGAAAAAATGTATAAAAATGGTTTATGCAAAATATTGAATAACAGCTATTCTATTTCAGTTGAAGTGAAAGATATTAACTATCAGTTATCGTCAAATGAATTTCAACTAGGTGTCTTCACAAAATACTGTGATTTTTTAAATTCATTAGGAGAAAAAACAGACGTTCAACTCACTTTGCAAAAAAGTAAACGTTCGATGTCGGAAGTAGAAGAAATGGTCTTTTATCCTTCAAGAGAGGATAATTTTCAATCATATCGAGATGAAATGAATCAGATTGTTGCTGGAAAAATTGCAGAAGAACGTAATGGCTTCAGAAAACGAATTATCTTTACGTTTACACAGAAATACGAAAAATTAGAACATGCACAAAAAGAATTGGATGCTCTTGCAGAAAGATTCGATACATATATACGTAAAATAGGTTCAGAGTCTCATATATTAAATGGTCAAGAGCGACTACAACTATTCTCGAATGTTTTTACAAAGAAGAAAATAGAAGAATCAGACAACATTGAAGAAAATTCAAAAGATATGTTTTTACCAGACCAAATTGAATTTAAAGATCATAAAAAACATATAAAAATCGGAGATAAGTATTCGCGTATTTTGTATATGGCTGGTTATCCTGCAGAATTATCAGATACGTTTTTATCTGAATTGATAGAAATACCTAAAGAACTAACCATCTCCTTATTTATTAAACCGTTAGATCAAGCAGAGGCCTTTGATTTAGTCAGAACAAAGCTGGCTTTTATGGAGCAACAAAAAGTAGACGAACAGAAAACGGCGTTGAAAAACGGCTACGATTTTGAAATGCTACCCTACGATTTATCTTATTCGTTATCAGAAGCGAAAGAGTTGTTGGATGATTTACAAAATAAAGGACAAAAATTATTTTCAATAACAGCAACCACTCACATTTCTGGTGATAGTAAAAAACAATTAGATGAAATCGATGAAGATATTTCAGCTGTTGCACGACGCTTTGGGTTCAAGTTTTTAGTATTCGACTACATTCAGGAACAATGCTTGAATAGCGTCTTGCCGCTTGGAATTAATTTGATACCTAGCTCACGTACGCTTACTACAGCTAGTACTGCTATTTTTATGCCGTTTACGATTCCTGAACTGATTCAGAATAATGGGAAGTATTATGGCGTAAATTCGATTACAAAAAATATTATTTCTATTGATCGCAAAAACCTGAAAGCACCAAATGGATTTGTCTTAGGGACACCAGGTTCTGGTAAGAGTTTTTCCGTGAAACGTGAAATCGTTAATGTAATTCTACGAGATACAGAAGATGAAATAATTATTATTGATCCCGAGAGAGAATACTCTATTTTGGCAGAAAATTTTGAAGGTGAAATCGTTAAAATCTCTGGTGACTCTAAAAGCCATATTAACCCTATGGATATCAGTGATAATTATGGAGACGATATTGATCCTGTTGTTTTGAAATCCGAATTTTTACTGTCTCTTTTTGATTTAATCGTTGGCGGTTCATTGGGCTTATCTTCAGCACAAAAAACTATCATCGACCGTTCTTGTCGTCGTGCTTATGAAATAGCAGGGATCGAAGGGGATAGAACACTGACGTTGATCGACTTTTTTAATGTTTTAAAAGAGCAAAAAGAAGAAGAAGCACAACAGTTAGTTATTGATTTAGAAATTTACATTGAAGGAAGCCTATCCGTTTTTTCTCATGAGACAAATGTTGATATAAACAAGCGTTTAGTGGTTTATGACATTAAAGATTTAGGACAACAATTAAAAACAATGGGAATGCTGGTTGTTTTGGATCAAGTCTGGCATCGAATTACTAAAAACCGTTTAGAGGGCGTTCGAACTTGGCTATATATAGATGAAATGCAGTTGTTATTTACAAATGAGTATTCAGCAACTTACTTTTTTGAACTATGGAGCCGAGCTAGAAAATGGGGGGCAATTCCTACTGGGATTACTCAGAATGTTGAAACCCTTCTATTATCTGATTTAGCTAGAAGAATGCTTTCAAATAGTGATTTTGTTATGATGCTGAATCAGGCAAAATCAGATAGAGAGCAATTAGTGCGGTTATTTGATATCTCAGAAGAGCAAGAAAAATATATGGTCAATACAGATGAGGGTTCAGGATTAATGATATTTGGTGAGACAACATTACCATTTTTTGATCGTTTCCCTAAAGAGACGCAACTATACAAAATGATGTCTACGAAGCCTGGAGAAGCGGAGTGAGAAATACTAATTATGATATGTATTCAGCTAAGATCTGCAAAGGAGAATAGCTATTATGAGTAAACCCTACAAATTTAGTAAAAGAAGCTCAGTGGAACTAGATGGAAATAAAATGAGAAGATACCTAATGGCTTCCAAAGATAACCGAAATCTTAACCGAATGTCTAATGATAATTTGTTTAAAGGGGCAGAGAATCGTTTTAAAATCAATGCGAAATCTCATTATACACTAGCAAAAAATAATAAAATAATACGCACAACTCAAAAAAAATCGAAAATTTTAACTACAAAACAAAAACAAAACAGCAAAGAGGCACAAGCTCAAAAATTATTATTATTAAAACGCACAAAAAAAGGCTCCTCTGCGTATAATGGAAATCCTGTTGGAAAAATGGGTGGAGTCAAAAAGAACGAGTCTGCTGAAAAGAAAAATCTGTTTTTTTTAAAAGGATTAAAAAAAAGCATCAGTGTCTCTAAAGATTCTGGGAAGAAAAGCATTGTCAAAATAAAAGGAAGCAAGAAGACGCCTACTAAAACTAATAAAAAGAAAGCTTTTATGCGTTCTAACTTCCAAAAAATGTTGATTGATAAGATAGGCAGAAACAAAGATGGAGATTTGAATATTATTGGCATGATTTTAACCCTGGTTCTTTTAGTTCCCGTTATAGCGACAATGCTTGTGGTCACGGTCATCACCGCTGTCGTTATTACGATTCTATCAGTCATTTTAGCCATTTTGGCTTTTATTGCGACATTATTTACATTTAAAACAGAAGATACTGAACTGGCTCAATCCTACTATTATATTGCTCAATTCGATGCGCAGAAGAACAAAGATATTCATGATAGGTATAAAAGTTTAGTAGAGGATAAAAAAAATGACAAGGTGTACTTCTATGTGAATAATATCAAAGCGGATCCAGATAAATTCATGTATTCCTCAGATATAGAAACTTACTTATACTATATTAATGCAAAATATGAATCCTACTATTTATCTTGGAAGGTACATGATCACGTTAAAGATATTCATGATCAAGTATTCGACTATCAAGTAATAAAAGAAAAAGACAAAAAAGTAAAAGAGACAATCATCGTTACGGATTCAGAAACAGGTGAGACAACGGAAAAAGTTGTAGAAAAGAAAATCAATACAGCTACTATAAAAGTAAAAACAAAAACAATCAACCAATTTATAGATGAAAATCCCAAGTTGATGACTGAGGAAGAAAAGGATCGCTTTATACCTATTCAGGAATTAGAGCGGTTTGAAAGTAAGATTTTTTTAAGCAATCCTTTGGGTGAAGATAAAGTAAGTTCTGTTATAGGGAAATATGGGTATCGAGATCGTGATCCTGATAATTTTCACTATTATATAGTTCTTGAAGCTTCGTCAGGAACCCCTGTTTATGCAGCTGGAGACGGACAAGTTGACTCTGTTTCAAAAAATGAAATTAAAACGTTCGATTCAAAAGGTGAGATGAAAGTCTATTATGATAACTTATCGAAAATTTATGTCAAAGAAGGAGAATATTTTAATAGAGGAGATCGAATAGGGACAACAAAAGGGAATTTAGAAATCGCTATGTATGATAGACGGACAAGTTTTGTAGGAAGAAAAACACTATATCCAGCAGCATATATAGATGGATTGACCTTTAAATATAAATCTAGTTTAGGGCATAAGAGCCCGAGCGGCGGGGTACAGGGAAATCTCATTAATCCAGGCTATTTTATAACTCGTTGGCGGCCTCTAGTAGAAAAAGCTACGGAAAAATATGGTATTTCGGGATACGAAAATCTAATTTTATCTGTTATATGGACGGAAACAGGAGGTATTGCAGAATTATATCCTGATATCATGCAATCAAGTGAATCTTTAGGATTACCGCCTAATGGTATTGCAACACCAGAAAAATCAATTGATGCAGGTGTGTCGTATCTTGCAAAACTGATCAAAAGAACACAAGAAAAACAGTTGAATATTCGTGCAGCTATTCAATCGTATAATTACGGTGAAGGATATATTGATTGGTTACTAGAACATGAGCTTGATTACGATTTTGAAACAGCTAAATATTTTTCTAGAGAAAAAAGTAATGGAAAAGTGGTCAACTATGCTAATGAAATTGCTACTTCTATGGGATATACCTGGAGATATAGTTATGGAAATATGTTTTACGTGCCGAAAGTTACTAGCTATATGATGAAAGATGACGAGCGATTAATAAAAATAGCAGAAGGTGAAATTGGCAATAAAGGTGGAGAAAAATATTGGCGCTGGTTTGGATTCGATAGTCAAGTAAGCTGGTGTGCAGTATTTGTTTCATGGGTTTCAGATCAAGCTGGCTATTTAGACGAAGGAAGATTACCGAAAAGTGCGAGTACATTAGAAATGGTGCAATGGTTTAAGGGAATTAAGAAATATCAACCAGCTACCAGCTCCTACACGCCTAAAATTGGGGATTTAATATTTTTCGACTGGGATGGCGGAAAAACAGGGAAAGACCATGTCGGAATCGTAGAGTATTTTGATGGAAATACTATCCAAACGATTGAAGGAAATTCAGAAAATGAAGTGAAAAGAAACACATACGCGGTAGATAGTGTTGTAATTTCTGGATATGGAATTACTCGAATGGATGAAAATGAATAAAGAAAAGGAGAAGGTATGATTAAAAATTTAATTGAAACAAAAGAAGGCAGAAAAGTAGTCACTGTATTTGGCTTAGTTGTCTTAGTCATAGGAATTTTTATATGGTCGTATTCTTCTGGATCAGAACAAGTGAAAGCTGATAAAACGAAGGAATCAACTGAATTAGTAATCAAAAAAGAAACAGAACGTGAAGTCAATAACGCCACTATTTATAGTGGCAAGTGGTACTCTAATCGTTCGGATAATACAGTTATAGAACTTCAGCTAGATGGAAAGTATAGCGCATCAAACTGGATTACAACAGGAACATATCGTTTAGTAGGTCAAACTATGGTTTTTGAAGACCAAACACATGGCAATAAAACATTTCAATTACAAACAAGATTTGGGAATACCGTGATGTATCTCAAAGAAGGTGAAGATGAAATTCTCTTATTTCCAAATGAAGAGGTAAAATCAAAAATTCTAAACCACTTTTCAAGCGAGAAAGAGAATATGGAAAACCTTCAAAATCAGAAATGGTTAGATATTTTACGGAATACAGCATGGTTAGCAGAAAATCAAGGAATGAAATACAATATGCTTTTTTCAAGAGATTCCTATGAGCAAGTAAAAGTCGATGATACTAAAGATGAAAATGAATCTAAAGTATTTGATTATCGAATCATTTCACAGGAATTAGAAGAGAAAAGCTGTTTGTTTGTTATTGCGAGAAATAAGCAAGAAAGCAGTGAAGTAGAGGAAATATCATTCAGAATTACTGAAGAAGAAACACAATATGTTTTGTCCGCCGCACCAGGAATGTTCTTGTGGACAGCTACATATAAAAAAGCATTGTCAGATGTATCATTAACACAAAATGGTACTTTAAAAGAAGAGGCTGAAAATATTACAGAAGTAACCACAGATGAAGATCAGAACCAAGTGGTCACGATAGAAGATAAAGAAGGGGAGTGACGTAATGATAGTCAATGGCGAAAATCAGGATCCAGAGGTTAAGGGATTAACGTCAGCTATGAAAAAAGCACCTAATCAAACCAAAGGGCTAGTAAAAGGGCTTTTATCCACAGGTAAGAGTATGATTTCCAAAATTATTACTTATCGAAAGAACAAGAAAAATAAGAATGTTGATCAGCTTAAAGAGAATAAGGTAAATTCTGAACCAACAGGGAAAAGTAATAGTCAAAAAGTGAATTTAAAAGATAATATAGCTAAAACAACTAAATCACAGAATAAGTCTAAAACGATTGGGAAAAAAAAGGAATTGAAACAAGTGATTGCTTCTGCAACTAAAAAAGCAGAGGAACAAAACCGAAATCTTGGCGGACAGCAAGTTAAATCAAAAGATATTGCTTTGGGATTATAAGTAGATTTAGATTGATTTTTTAGTACTTCTATAAGGGAACACTAACTTAGGGGGTAGGAGTTGATAAATTGAAAAAAAATAATAAATTAAATGAAACCTTTAGCAAAAAAAAATCAGCTGCTTCTAAGAAATCAGCTAGACTAAATCAACGAGATAATTCAGAAACTGGTCCAGAACAACAATTAATTGGTTTATTTGATTTGATCGCTACTTCTGTAAACCCGAATTCTAATGAAACTAAAAAAACAATGTCTAATGAGCGTACTGATAAAATCGGTAAAACAAGTTTAAAAAATAAGCTTGATTCTGTTCAGACAAAAATAAAAGAACATCAGAAAAACTCTATAAATAATCAGAAACAAAAAAAAGAATTGTCGAAAGACGATGAACGATGAAACGAAAGTATAGTCAAAAACAAGGAGGAACCATACATGGCAGAAGCAAGTAAAATAATCGATATCATCACTAAAGAACTAGAAAAATTCAAGGATGATGTAAGTAAAATCGATATAGACAAACTAAAACTCAATAAAAAATATAAAAAAATCGCAAAACAAGCAGTAAATAGTATACAGTTAGCAGAAATAGATTACGTAACAGAATGTATTAAAAATGAAAAAAAAGTATTGTCAGAGCTAGAATCTCTAGAAAGTTACTTGCAACATGATGTAAAAAGAGAGGAAACAAAGCTAAATGAGTTATCCCCTGAAATAAAAACCGCTACTCAAGGTCGAAAAAACATATATATTCAACAAACTAAATCACTGGATGAAAAATTGGAAAAACTAAAAAAAGGATATGGGGGGAATCAGTTTGGCGAAAAGTATAAAAAATATAAAGGCCGTATGAATGAAATGGCGGAAAAATATCTGAAGCTTAAAGAATCAAAAGAAAAAAGTGTGCTAGATGGTATATCCGGAAAAGTCATGGCCATGCAAGATGAAGTCCGAGATAAACACTTTGATTTGGGTGGATTTGTTACAATTAAGAGTGATGAAAATCCAACATATGCTCAAAAATTGATGGAGGCGGCAAAAAAATTAATAAAAAATGAACATAAGCTGGCTCCCGAAGAACTTAATGCTAAACTAGTAAATTTATTTGAAGATTACAAGGACATCAAAGGAGACCCAAAAAATCAGTCGATTAATATTGAACTAGTAAACTTAGACAAAGTACCCACAAAAGAAACGGGAGAAAATAGTCTAAGAGATAAAATAAATCAGGCCCAAAAGGCTACCCCAAAAAAACAAGATCTGAATATAAAAAAAGATAACAAAGAACATTCTAGATAAGGGAAGTTAGTGAGGTAGAAATGTGAAAAAAAAACAATTAATAAAAGCAATTACTTTTATTAATATCATTGGAATCATGCAGATATACATTACACCGATGGTAGCATTGGCTGATAACAGTTCAAAAAGCGATTTAACTCAAAATTTTGAGAAAGAACAAACAGAAAAAACAAAGGATTCTTTAACAGAAAGTGAGAGTACCACAACCTCGACTTCAGAATCAAATGCTCAGACATCTGATTCGACTACTTCAACAAGTACACAAACACCTGTTGAATCAAGTAGTGAAAGCGAAAACGAGATAATTAGCTCATCGAGTAGTGAAGAAAAGATACCAACTTCATCAAGTGATATGATAGTAGAAAGTGAACAAGAGCAAGCGGACGAAGCAATTTCAAGCGAATCGATTGAAAGTGAACAGGATACTAATGAAATCGAGGCTCCTTCTGAAAACCAAAGTTTTACTACTGTATTGCCCGAGGATTTAAAAGACAAAAGAACTTATAAATCAGATTTAAATGGATTTGTTTTACCGTTACTTTCATCTTTTGATGAGAAAAAGCGAGCAGTTATTGTTGCAGAAACGTTAAATCAACTAGGTGAAAAGCATAGAGACAATTCAAGTAACAGTGAATTTATACAACGAATGTTCCAGCGGTTATTTAACCAAGAGATTGGAAATACGGTCAAGGATCAAAGTAAGAGCGGTAAATTGATTAAAATAAGTGAAGCGAAGCCGGGAGACCTTTTATTTTTAGAAAAAAACGAGCAATTAACAAGTGTTGCTATTTATTTAGGTCAAGAAAGATATGCTTATGTTGAACAAGGGACAAAAAGCGTCAAAATAAAAAAAGAATCACTGTCGATGAAAAAGTACAGAAACAAGTCGGAAAGACTCTCTAAATATGCTGTACAAGTGAATCTGGATCAACCACTAACAAGTGAGGGACAACAAGTATTAGAACGATACGCTGCTAATATAGACGTTTCAGTAAACACTGAGACAGAAGCCTTTATTTCGAAAATTGGTGAGTCCGCACAGCGACTCGGTACAGAATATGATGTATTTCCGTCTGTTATGATAGCTCAAGCTATTTTGGAGAGTGGGTCAGGGACAAGTACGCTCTCACAAGCACCATATTATAATTTGTTTGGTATAAAGGGAGAAGGCGTTTCTTTTTCCACGAACGAAGATGATGGCAGTGGTGCTATGTATACAATAAAAGCATCCTTTAGAAAATATAGAAATTACGAGGAAACACTAAAAGACTATATTCAGTTGATACGTAAAGGCATATCTTCCAATGAAAATTTTTACAAGGGTACTTGGCGTTCAGAATCGAAAAACTATCTGAATGCAACAAGAGAGCTGACTGGTAAATACGCTACAGACAGTAAATATCACAATAAATTGAATTCCATTATTGCAGCCTATAAATTAACTCGATTTGATGAAAAAAAAGAGAATGATCGGTCTGGAACATTGTCGAGAACGGATGATATACCGAAAGATTACAAAAAAGAGGTAACTTATCCTGAATACAATAATGTAAATTATAATAGTTCGGGTTCATATCCTGTAGGACAATGTACATGGTACGTATATAATCGTTTTGCTCAATTGGGGCAGAGAATAGATGATTATATGGGAAATGGTGGTGACTGGGGAAGTAAAGCTCTTTCTTTAGGCTATAAAGTAAGCAACACGCCAACCGTTGGTTCAGCGATTTCCTTCCGACCTGGTGTCGCAGGTGCAGATGCTACGTATGGCCATGTTGCCTTTGTCGAAGCGGTGAAATCAGATGGAATCTTAATATCAGAACAAAATGTAGTAGGGTTAAAGGTATTGTCTTATCGAGTGATACCCAATAATATTGCTTATTCTCCACAAGTCACGTATATAAAACCATAAATCGTAGAAAAAGTTAAAGCATACATCTAGTGATAGAAATCTAGATGTAGCTTTACTTTTTTTTGCAAGGAAGGATACGCCGGGGTTGCCAAACTGTTGCACGAGTGAAAAATAAGTACATTATTAGCAAACCTGAGTATAGCGTTAGGGTAACTGAAGACGAATTGTGATAATAAAGAGGCTGGATTAGGTCTTATTTTTTTGCTTAAATAAATATTTAGATTCACTTGTTTAAAAAGTCATAATTATTTAAGTTTATTTTTCCTTCTATTAATAATAGTTAAAATACACAATTAAATTAGTTAAAAAATTGAGTTTGTATTTTTCTGAAAAAAACCTTGCTATTACTATGTTTCTGTAATATAATTACAAAGGTGCTATTTATAGAAGTGTAAAAAGCACTGGTAAATCAAGCTTTTGATCTACCGGCTAAGAAACGAGAGGTTGCGACACGCCCGGACGCTTTGCCACGAACGAGCGTGACGGAAAAATTTTCGTGGAGCTATGTCTACTTTCAAAATAGGCGAAGGAGGGAACAAGATGGCAAAACAAAAAATTCGTATCCGTTTAAAAGCGTATGAACACCGTATTTTGGATCAATCAGCGGATAAAATTGTGGAAACAGCAAAAAGAACTGGAGCTGACGTGTCAGGACCAATTCCATTACCAACAGAACGCTCACTTTACACAGTTATTCGTGCGACTCATAAATACAAAGATTCACGCGAACAATTCGAAATGCGTACGCACAAACGTCTAATCGACATTGTGAACCCAACACCAAAAACAGTTGATGCTTTAATGAAGCTTGACTTACCATCTGGTGTGAATATTGAAATCAAACTATAAAATCAAGACAATGGAGGTGTACTCATGACCAAAGGAATCTTAGGGAAAAAAGTGGGAATGACACAAATCTTTACTGAGTCTGGTGAATTAATTCCAGTAACAGTAGTTGAAGCTACGCCAAACGTAGTTTTACAAGTAAAAACTGTTGAGACTGACGGATACGAAGCTATCCAAATCGGTTACCAAGACAAACGTGAAGTTTTATCAAACAAACCTGCGAAAGGTCATGTTGCAAAAGCAAACACGGCTCCTAAGCGCTTCATTAAGGAATTCAAAAATGTTGAGCTAGGAGAATATGAAGTAGGTAAAGAAATTAAGGTAGATGTTTTCCAAGCAGGAGACATTATTGATGTTACAGGAACTTCGAAAGGTAAAGGATTCCAAGGCGTTATCAAACGTCACGGACAAAGCCGCGGACCAATGTCTCACGGTTCTCGTTACCATCGTCGTCCTGGGTCAATGGGTCCAGTTGCACCTAACCGTGTATTTAAAAATAAAAAACTTGCTGGCCGTATGGGTGGCAACCGCGTAACAATTCAAAATCTTGAAATTGTTAAAGTGGACGCTGAAAGAAATGTAATCATGATCAAAGGTAACATTCCTGGAGCGAAAAAATCATTAATCACAATCAAATCAGCTGTGAAAGCTAAATAAGCGTAGGGAAAGGAGGAACTAAGGAATGCCGAATGTAGCATTATTTAAACAAGATGGAACTCAAAATGGTGAAATCACTTTAAACGAAGAGATTTTCGGAATCGAACCAAATGAAACTGTTGTCTACGATGCAATCATCATGCAACGTGCTTCATTAAGACAAGGTACACACTCAGTAAAACACCGCGGAGAAGTTCGTGGCGGTGGCCGTAAACCATGGCGTCAAAAAGGAACTGGTCGTGCTCGTCAAGGTTCAATTCGTTCACCACAATGGCGTGGAGGTGGAGTAGTCTTCGGACCAACACCACGTTCTTACAGCTACAAACTTCCTAAAAAAGTTCGTCGTTTAGCAATGAAATCTGTATTGTCAGATAAAGTTGCTGAAAACAACTTGGTTGCTGTTGAAGCTTTAGGCTTTGATGCACCAAAAACAAAAGAATTCAAACAAGTTTTAACAAACTTATCTATTGATACGAAAGTATTAGTTGTTTTAGAAACAGGCAATGATTTTGCAGCATTATCTGCTCGTAATCTACCAAACGTTTCTGTAGTAACTTCTGATAACGTAAGTGTTTTAGATATCGTTTCTAATACTAAAGTATTGGCAACACAAACTGCTCTTACTCAAATTGAGGAGGTGCTTGCATAATGAACTTACTAGACGTAATCAAACGCCCAGTGATCACTGAGAAATCCATGCTTGCTATGGACGAAAAGAAATACACTTTCGAAGTAGATACTCGTGCGAACAAAACTTTAGTAAAACAAGCTGTTGTAGCAGCATTTGATGTTAAAGTTAAAAACGTAAACATCATTAACGTGCGCCCTAAATTTAAACGTATGGGCAAACACGCTGGTTACACAAAAAAACGTCGCAAAGCTGTTGTGACATTAACAGATGATTCAAAAGAAATTCAAATTTTCGATGCTGCTGAATAAGCAGTCCATGTTAACTATTAAATGGGAGGGAAAAAGACGTGGCGATTAAAAAGTATAAACCTACCACAAATGGCCGTCGTAATATGACAGCATCTGATTTCGCTGAAATCACGACATCAACACCGGAAAAAACGTTGTTGGCGCCATTAAAAAACCATGCCGGTCGTAACAACAATGGTCGTATTACAGTTCGTCATCAAGGTGGCGGTCACAAACGTCAATACCGTATGATCGACTTCAAACGTAATAAAGATAACGTTGTAGCGGTTGTCAAAACTATCGAGTATGATCCAAACCGTTCTGCTAACATCGCGTTAGTACATTACGAAGATGGAATTAAAGCATACATTCTAGCACCAAAAGGATTGGAAGTAGGCATGCGCCTTGTTTCCGGTACTGAAGCAGATATTAAAGTAGGGAACGCACTACCATTGGAAAACATTCCAGTAGGTACTGTTGTCCACAACATTGAAATGAAACCTGGTAAAGGCGGTCAATTGATTCGTTCTGCTGGAACAAGTGCTCAAGTACTTGGTAAAGAAGGCAAATACGTATTGATCCGTTTGAACTCTGGTGAAGTTCGTATGATCTTAGCAACTTGCCGTGCAACTATCGGTTCTGTTGGTAACGAACAACACGAATTAATCAACATTGGTAAAGCAGGCCGCTCTCGTTGGATGCGTAAACGCCCAACTGTACGTGGTAGCGTAATGAACCCGAACGATCACCCACACGGTGGTGGTGAAGGTAAACAACCAATCGGACGTAAAGCTCCAGTATCACCTTGGGGTCAACCAGCTATCGGCTTGAAAACTCGTAACAAAAGAGCAAAATCCGACAAATTTATCGTTCGTCGTCGTACTAAATAATTTTTTTGACCATGTGTCGTACATTTTGAGAGGAGGTTCACCATGGGTCGTAGTTTAAAGAAAGGGCCTTTCGCAGATGAGCATCTAATGAAAAAAGTAGAAGCTCAACAAGGTGCCGAAAAGAAGAAAGTAATTAAAACTTGGTCTCGCCGTTCTACAATTTTTCCAACATTCGTTGGATTTACAATTGCCGTATATGATGGACGTAAACACGTTCCTGTATACATCCAAGAAGACATGGTAGGACATAAATTAGGTGAATTTGCACCAACTAGAACTTATCGTGGCCACGGAGCCGACGATAAGAAAACTAGACGTTAATTTTGAGGGGAGGAAATGCAAATGTCAGAACAAATTACATCAGCTAAGGCAACTGCTAAAACAGTTCGCACTTCACCTCGTAAAGCCCGTTTAGTAATCGATCTTATCAGAGGTAAAAGCGTTGCGGATGCAATTTCTATCTTGAAATTCATGCCAAACAAATCTGCTGGAATCATTGAAAAAGTTTTAATGTCAGCAGTTGCTAACGCAGAAAATAACTTTGACTTAGACGTTGAAAACTTAGTAGTATCTGAAGCATTTGTTAACGAAGGACCAACAATGAAACGTTTCCGTCCACGTGCAAAAGGTTCAGCATCACCAATTAACAAACGTACAAGTCATCTTACAGTAGTCGTATCAGAAAAATAATCTGTTTTAAACAGATGTCACTTGATAAGAGGAGGTCCATTATTCTTAATGCATCAGCATTTTGAAATAGTGGCAACCGAACCTTAAAAGATTAAGAGGAGGGACAATCAGTGGGTCAAAAAGTACATCCAATAGGAATGCGTGTAGGCATCATCCGCGACTGGGATGCAAAATGGTATGCTGAAAAAGAGTATGCTGAGTTCTTACACGAAGATTTAAAAATCCGTAAATTTATCGCGACAAAACTTGCTGATGCCGCTGTGTCTACAATTGAGATTGAGCGCGCTGCAAATCGTGTGAATATTTCAATCCACACAGCTAAACCAGGTATGGTTATCGGTAAAGGCGGATCTGAAGTCGAAAACCTAAGAAAATCATTGAATTCATTAACTGGTAAAAGAGTTCATATCAACATCATTGAAATCAAAAAACCAGATTTAGATGCAAAATTAGTAGGCGAAGGAATTGCACGTCAATTAGAAAACCGTGTTGCTTTCCGTCGTGCTCAAAAACAAGCGATCCAACGCACTATGCGTTCAGGCGCTAAAGGAATCAAAACACAAGTATCAGGTCGTTTAAACGGTGCTGATATCGCTCGTTCAGAAGGTTACTCTGAAGGTACAGTTCCACTTCACACTTTGCGTGCTGATATTGATTACGCATGGGAAGAAGCAGACACAACTTACGGAAAATTAGGAGTTAAAGTGTGGATTTACCGTGGAGAAATTCTTCCAACGAAAAAAAACACTGAGAAAGGAGGGAAATAATCATGTTAGTACCTAAACGTGTGAAACACCGTCGTGAATTTAGAGGTAAAATGCGTGGTGAAGCCAAAGGTGGAAAAGAAGTAACATTTGGTGAATGGGGTTTACAAGCAACCGAATCTCACTGGATTACTAACCGTCAAATCGAAGCTGCCCGTATTGCTATGACTCGTTATATGAAACGTGGCGGGAAAGTATGGATTAAAATTTTCCCTCACAAATCATACACAAGTAAAGCTATTGGTGTTCGTATGGGTAAAGGTAAAGGGGCTCCTGAAGGCTGGGTTTCACCAGTTAAACGTGGCAAGATCATGTTTGAAATCGCAGGCGTACCTGAAGAAGTAGCTCGTGAAGCACTTCGCCTTGCATCCCACAAATTACCGGTGAAAACCAAAATTGTAAAACGTGAGGAAATGGGTGGTGAATCGAATGAAGGTTAAAGAAATCAGAGAATTAACCACTGCCGAAATGCTTGAAAAAGAAAAGCAATTCAAAGAAGAATTATTTAATCTTAGATTCCAACTAGCAACAGGTCAATTAGAAAACACTGCACGTATTCAAGAAGTACGTCAATCGATTGCACGCATCAAAACAGTATTGCGTGAACAAGCTAACTAATAGTGGAAGGAGGCCAAACGCGTATGACTGAAGAAAGAAATCAACGCAAAGTTTACCAAGGTCGTGTTGTTTCAGACAAAATGGATAAAACTATCACTGTTGTCGTAGAAACAAAGAAAAACCATCCTATTTATGGTAAACGTATGAAATATTCTAAGAAATACAAAGCTCATGATGAAAACAACACTGCAAAAGTTGGAGACATCGTAAGAATCATGGAAACTCGTCCATTATCAGCTACAAAACGTTTCCGTTTACTAGAGGTAGTCGAAGAAGCAGTTATTATCTAATAAAAACGAGATTTTCCTATATAGATTGAAACATAAAATCTGAAAGGGGGATACACATCGTGATCCAACAAGAAAGCCGATTAAAAGTCGCAGATAACTCAGGTGCTCGTGAAATCTTAACGATTAAAGTACTAGGTGGTTCTGGACGTAAAACTGCTAATATTGGTGACGTGATTGTTGCTACGGTTAAACATGCAACGCCAGGTGGGGTTGTCAAAAAAGGTGAAGTCGTAAAAGCCGTTATCGTTCGTACTAAATCAGGAGCTCGTCGTACAGACGGTTCATACATTAAATTTGATGAAAATGCTGCTGTAATTATTCGTGATGATAAGAGCCCGCGTGGAACTCGTATCTTCGGTCCTGTTGCACGTGAATTACGTGAAAACAACTTCATGAAGATCGTTTCTCTAGCACCAGAAGTATTATAATCAGGACACGTATCAAAGGAGGTGCGAAACAGTAATGTTTGTTAAAAAAGGCGATAAAGTGAAAATTATCACTGGTAAAGACAAAAATAAAGAAGGCGTTGTATTAGCAGCGTTTCCTAAAAAAGACAAAGTCATCGTTGAAGGTGTTAACATTATGAAAAAACACCAAAAACCAAATCAAGCAGCGCCGCAAGGCGGAATCCTAGAAGTCGAAGCGCCGATTCATGTTTCTAATGTAATGGTGATTGACGGAACAGGTGTAGCTGGTCGTGTAGGTTACAAAGAAGTCGATGGTAAAAAAGTCCGTGTTTCTAAAAAAACCGGTGAAGTCTTAGATAAATAGATTAAAAGGAAGGAGGGGCTTACTAAATGAACCGCCTGAAAGAAAAATATATTAAAGAGATTACTCCATCATTAGTGGAAAAATTTAATTATAGTTCAGTTATGCAAACACCAAAAGTTGATAAGATCGTTATTAACATGGGTGTGGGTGACGCTGTTTCAAACGCAAAAAATTTAGATAAAGCAGTTGAAGAATTAGCATTGATCACAGGTCAAAAACCATTGATCACAAAAGCTAAGAAATCAATCGCTGGTTTCCGTTTACGTGAAGGAATGCCAATCGGTGCGAAAGTTACTTTACGCGGAGAAAGAATGTACGAATTTTTAGATAAATTAGTATCTGTTTCTCTACCTCGTGTACGTGACTTCCACGGAGTAAGCAAAAAAGCTTTTGACGGACGTGGTAACTATACTTTAGGTGTTAAAGAACAATTAATCTTCCCAGAAGTTGATTATGATTTAGTAGATAAAGTACGCGGTATGGACATCGTTATTGTAACTACAGCAAACACAGATGAAGAATCTCGTGAATTGTTGACACAATTAGGTATGCCATTCCAAAAATAATAAAAGGAGGCGAACTACGTGGCTAAAAAATCAATGATTGCTAAAAACAAACGCCCTGCAAAACATTCAACACAAGCGTATACTCGTTGTGAACGTTGCGGACGTCCACATTCAGTTTATCGTAAATTTCATCTTTGCCGTATTTGCTTCCGCGAACTTGCCTATAAAGGTCAAATTCCCGGCGTGAAGAAAGCTAGCTGGTAAACAAGTAAACTCGCATAAAGGAGGTAAATAGTTCAATGGTCATGACAGATCCAATTGCAGATTTTCTAACGCGCATTCGTAATGCAAACATGGTTAAACATGAAAGCTTAGAAGTGCCTGCGTCAAAAATCAAACGTGATATCGCTGAAATCTTGAAACGTGAAGGTTTCGTACGCGATGTAGAATATATCGAAGATGACAAACAAGGCGTGATTCGTGTTTTCCTTAAATATGGTAAAAACGAAGAACGTGTTATCACAAACTTAAAACGTATCTCTAAACCAGGTTTACGTGCTTATGTCAAATCTGACGAAGTACCTAAAGTATTGAATGGTCTAGGAATCGCGATTATCTCTACTTCTGAAGGTGTTGTAACTGATAAAGAAGCAAGAGCAAAAAACATCGGCGGCGAAGTAATCGCCTACGTATGGTAATTTAAAAAAACACACAAGGAGGTGTCTCTAAGTGAGCCGTATTGGTAATAAAATCGTTGTACTTCCTGCTGGCGTTGAAGTCAAACAAGAAGGAAACAACATTACTGTAAAAGGACCTAAAGGTGAATTAACACGTGAATTCTCTTCTGATATCACAATGAATATCGAAGGAAATGAAGTAACATTCACTCGTCCGAATGATAGCAAAGAAATGAAAACAATCCACGGAACAACTCGTGCGAACTTCAACAACATGGTTGTTGGTGTAAGTACAGGCTTTGAAAAAGGTCTTGAACTTATCGGGGTTGGGTACCGTGCTCAAATGCAAGGGACTAAATTAGTTCTTAACGTTGGGTACTCTCATCCAGTAGAAATCACACCACCAGCTGGTGTAACTGTAGAAGTACCTTCGAATACACAAGTAGTTGTAAAAGGCGCTAACAAAGAACACGTTGGTGAATTAGCAGCGAATATTCGTGGTACTCGTCCTCCAGAACCTTATAAAGGCAAAGGAATCCGTTATGTTGGCGAATTCGTACGTCGTAAAGAAGGTAAAACTGGTAAATAATAGCGACTTGAGAGTTATTTTTCAACTCAGTTTGAAAAATAACGATCCGTTGTCTATCGCAGCTTAGTAGCTAGCAAATATAAAGAGGTGACAATTGTGATTACAAAACCAGACAAAAATAAAACACGTCAAAAGAGACATCGTCGTGTACGTAACAAAATTTCTGGTACTGCTGAGTGCCCACGCTTGAACGTATTCCGTTCTAACAAAAACATCTACGCGCAAATCATTGATGACGTAGCGGGTGTAACGCTAGCAAGTGCCTCTGCCTTAGATAAAGAAATTTCAGGTGGAAACAAAACAGAAACAGCCGCAGCTGTTGGTAAATTAATCGCTGAACGTGCCGCTGAAAAAGGCGTTAAAGTAGTAGTCTTTGACCGTGGTGGATACCTTTACCATGGCCGCGTGCAAGCTTTAGCTGAAGCAGCGCGTGAAAATGGACTAGAATTTTAGGAGAAGGAGGAACACCATTCATGGTTTATATTGATCCAAAACACTTGGAATTAGAAGACCGCGTGGTTTCTATCAACCGTGTAACTAAAGTTGTTAAAGGTGGACGTCGTCTACGCTTTGCAGCACTAGTTGTTGTGGGAGATAAAAACGGTCACGTTGGCTTTGGGACTGGTAAAGCACAAGAAGTGCCAGAAGCAATCCGTAAAGCAATCGAAGACGCGAAGAAAAACTTAGTTGAAGTGCCTATGGTTGGTTCTAGTATCCCTCACGAAGTGATCGGGGTATTCGGTGGTGGCCGTATCCTTATGAAACCTGCAGTAGAAGGTTCTGGGGTAGCCGCTGGTGGACCAGTTCGTGCCGTATTGGAATTAGCTGGTGTAGCTGATATCACATCAAAATCATTAGGTTCGAATACACCAATCAACGTTGTTCGCGCAACTGTTGATGGTTTAAAACAATTAAAACGTGCCGAAGAAGTGGCAGCACTTCGTGGTAAATCTGTAGAAGAAATTTTAGGATAAGGAGGACAAAAGAATGGCTGAATTAAAAGTTACATTAAAACGCAGCATCATCGGACGTCCTCAAAACCAAAAAGATACAGTAAAAGCATTAGGTTTAGGAAAAGTAAACAGCTCTGTTGTCAAACCTGCTAACGAAGCAATCAAAGGTATGATCAACACTGTGTCACATTTAGTGGACGTTGAAGAAGTTTAATTTACAATAGTACATTGTTAAGGAGGTGCCAAACCAATGAAACTTCATGAATTGAAACCTGCTGAAGGTTCACGCCAAGTACGTAACCGTGTTGGACGTGGTACTTCATCTGGTAATGGTAAAACATCTGGCCGTGGACAAAAAGGGCAAAAAGCTCGTTCAGGCGGTGGTGTAAGACTAGGATTTGAAGGGGGTCAAACTCCATTATTCCGTCGTTTACCAAAACGCGGCTTCACGAACATCAACCGTAAAGATTATGCAGTCATCAACTTAGATGTCTTAAATCGTTTCGAAGATGGAACTGAAGTAACACCTGCAGGCTTGATTGAAGCTGGAATCGTGAAAAACGAAAAAGCTGGAATCAAAGTTCTTGCTAATGGTGAATTAACAACTAAAAAATTAACTGTGAAAGCAGCTAAATTCTCTAAAGCAGCAGAAGAAGCAATTGTTGCAGCTGGTGGATCAATCGAGGTGATCTAATGTTTAAACTATTAAAAGATGCTTTTAAAGTAAAAGACATTAGATCAAAAATTTTGTTTACTGTATTCATTCTTTTTGTATTTCGTTTAGGTGCGCACATAACTGTACCTGGCGTAAATGCAAAAGGTTTGCAAGACTTAAGCAATTTGCCATTTTTAAATATGTTGAATATGGTCAGTGGTAGTGCTATGCAAAACTTCTCTATCTTTTCGATGGGGGTTTCGCCTTACATTACAGCATCGATCATCATCCAATTATTACAAATGGATATCGTACCAAAATTTGTAGAATGGTCGAAGCAAGGTGAAGTTGGACGTAAGAAATTGAATCAAGCAACAAGATATCTAACGATTGTCTTGGGTATTGCTCAATCTATTGGGATTACTGCTGGATTTCAACAATTAAGTTCAGTTGGGATCGTAAAAAATCCTAACATCAGCACTTTTGTGATGATCTCTGTAATTTTAACTGGTGGAACAATGTTTGTTACATGGTTAGGAGAACAAATTACTGAAAAAGGGATCGGTAATGGGGTTTCAATGATTATCTTCGCTGGGATTATTTCTCGGTTACCAGAAGGAATCAAAGAAATCGTTGACGATTACTTTATCAATATTGACTCTTCTAAAATTTGGCAATCTGCTATTTTTATTGCAATTTTAATCATTGCAATTTTGGTTATTGTTACATTAGTAACATTTTTCCAGCAGGCAGAACGAAAAATTCCGATCCAATATACAAAACGTGTTTCTGGTGCGCCGACTAGTAGTTATTTACCGTTAAAAGTAAATGCTGCAGGGGTTATCCCAGTTATCTTTGCTAGTTCGTTGATTGCAACGCCGAATGCTGTTTTACAAGCCTTTTCTAAGAGTTATTCTGGTGAAGGTTGGTATGATGTAATGACGCAAATTTTTAGTTACAATACCGTTCCAGGTGCGATTATTTATACTGTACTGATCGTTGCTTTCACATTCTTCTATGCTTTTGTTCAAGTTAACCCTGAGAAATTAGCGGAAAACTTACAAAAACAAGGAAGTTATATTCCAAGCGTACGACCAGGTAAAGGGACAGAAGAATATATTTCTGGAATGTTAATGAGACTAAGTGTTGTCGGTTCGATATTCTTAGGTTTAGTTGCGCTATTACCGATCATTGCTCAAATGATTTGGAAATTACCGCAGTCTATCGGTCTAGGAGGAACGAGCTTACTGATTGTAATAGGTGTTGCTTTAGAAACAGCGAAACAATTAGAAGGTTTAATGTTGAAACGTCAATATGTTGGCTTTATCAATAAGTAGGAGTCGTGTGTTGAGGATCATCCTCAGCACCATTCTCTCGCTAGGCTAGCTTCAAAAGCCAGCCTTTAAAATTAGGAGGAAATGAAATGAACCTCATTTTAATGGGATTGCCTGGGGCAGGCAAAGGAACTCAAGCAGAACAGATCGTGGATACTTATGGTATTCCTCATATTTCTACAGGAGATATGTTCCGTGCTGCTATGAAAAACGAAACTGCTCTTGGCTTAGAAGCGAAATCCTATATCGATAAAGGTGCTTTGGTTCCGGACGATGTAACAAATGGAATTGTCAAAGAACGTTTGGCAGAACCTGATACTGATAAAGGTTTTTTATTAGATGGTTTTCCACGTACTTTGGATCAAGCAGAAGCATTAGATAAAATGTTAACAGAATTAAATAAAAAAATTGATGCTGTCATCGACATCCATGTTGAAGAAGAGATTTTGGTTGAACGCTTAGCTGGCCGGTTTATCTGCCGCTCATGTGGAGCAACGTATCATAAAATCTTCAATCCTCCTACTGTAGAAGGAACATGTGATCGTTGCGGCGGACATGAATTTTATCAAAGAGAAGATGATAAGCCTGAAACGGTCAAAAACCGTCTGGCAGTCAACATCAAAAGCAGTGCACCTATTTTAGACTTTTACAAGGCTAAAAATGTATTGCATACAATAGATGGGAATCGCGAGATCGATACTGTTTTTTCTGAAGTGAAAGAAATCATTGAAAAAAAATAGTTATCTGATTTGCCGCATACTTACCATTTGTGTTTGATTCAGATTCTCTTGCCAAATAGAATAGTTTATGATAGAATATAACAGTCCGACTTCTACCTTTTTGTGGGAGCTTAATTGAAAATTCTAGGTGGGAGCTGAAGTTTCCGCCATTTTATCGTGTGAAAATGCGAAACAAGTACAAGGAGGTACTGTGCGTGGCTAAAGAAGATATGATTGAAGTCGAAGGTACAGTCGTCGAAACTTTGCCGAATGCAATGTTTAAAGTTGAACTAGAAAATGGACACCAAGTTCTTGCTACTGTTTCCGGTAAGATCCGTATGCATTATATTCGTATTTTACCTGGAGATAAAGTAACTGTAGAGTTATCTCCATATGATTTAACTCGTGGTCGAATCACTTATCGCTTTAAATAATTGTACTCCGTAAAATTCAGGGAGGTATTATCATGAAAGTAAGACCATCAGTAAAACCAATGTGTGAACATTGTAAAGTAATTCGCCGTAAAGGACGTGTTATGGTCATTTGCCCAGCAAATCCAAAACATAAACAACGTCAAGGATAATAGGAGGTGTAACGTAGAATGGCTCGTATTGCAGGAGTAGACATCCCTCGTGATAAACGTGTAGTGATTTCCCTTACTTACATTTTTGGTATTGGTAACACTACTGCTAAAAAAGTTTTAGCAAACGTTGGCGTATCTGAAGATATTCGTGTTCGCGATTTAACAAACGAACAAACAGATGCTATCCGTGCGGAAATTGATAAGTTAAAAATTGAAGGTGATCTTCGTCGTGAAGTGAACTTGAACATCAAACGCTTGATGGAAATCGGTTCATACCGTGGAATCCGTCACCGTCGTGGATTACCAACTCGTGGACAAAACACGAAAAATAATGCACGTACTCGTAAAGGCCCAGCTCGTACTGTAGCAGGCAAGAAAAAATAATTCCTAAGTGAAGGAGGTTAGATCTTCATGGCAGCAAAAAAAGTTAGTCGTAAACGCCGTGTGAAAAAGAATATAGAAACTGGGATTGCACATATCCATTCTACATTCAACAATACAATTGTAATGATCACTGACAGTCATGGTAATGCATTAGCATGGTCATCTGCAGGTTCATTAGGTTTTAAAGGAAGCAAAAAATCAACACCGTTTGCAGCTCAAATGGCCGCAGAAGCTGCAACTAAAGCAGCACAAGAACATGGACTTAAAACTGTTGATGTAACAGTTAAAGGACCTGGTTCTGGACGTGAAGCAGCGATTCGTTCATTGCAAGCAACAGGTTTAGAAGTGACTGCAATTCGTGACGTGACTCCAGTTCCTCATAATGGATGCCGCCCTCCAAAACGCCGTCGTGTTTAATGAGTGCCACTCATTCTGAGTTTGAATTAAGAACGTCATTGAACAAGACACTTTTCGTTTTGAAAGGGGTATAGATAAGAATGATTGAATTTGAAAAACCAAGAATCGAAAAAATTGATGAGAATAGAGATTATGGCAAGTTCGTCGTTGAACCACTGGAAAGAGGTTACGGGACTACTTTAGGCAATTCTCTACGTCGTATTTTATTATCTTCTTTGCCGGGAGCCGCTATTACCAATATTCAAATCGATGGTGTGTTGCACGAATTCTCTACCATTAAAGGTGTAAGAGAAGACGTAACTCAAATTATCTTGAATATCAAAGGTTTAGCATTAAAGCTTTATGCAGAAGAAGAAAAAACCCTTGAGATCGATATTACAGGACCTGCTACAGTAACTGCTGGCGATATTATCGTTGACAGCGATGTTGAGATCTTGAATAAAGATTTAATTATCTGTAGTGTCTCTGAAGGAGCTACTTTCCATGCTCGCTTAACAGTGAAACCTGGTCGTGGCTATGTTCAAGCAGACGAGAACAAAAAGGAAGATATGCCAATTGGTGTTCTACCTGTTGATTCCATCTATACGCCAGTTCGTCGTGTGAACTACCAAGTAGAAAACACTCGTGTTGGTCGTCGTGATGACTTCGACAAATTAACAATGGAAATATGGACTGATGGTTCAATCATTCCTCAAGAAGCCCTTAGCTTAGCTGCTAAGATTATGACGGAGCATTTAGACATCTTTGTTAACCTTACTGATGAAGCGAAAAACGCTGAAATCATGGTTGAAAAAGAAGAAACGCAAAAAGAAAAAATGCTAGAAATGACCATCGAAGAACTAGACTTGTCTGTTCGTTCATACAATTGTTTAAAACGTGCAGGTATTAACACTGTACAAGAACTTACAAATAAATCTGAACCAGAAATGATCAAAGTACGTAATTTAGGTCGTAAATCTCTTGAAGAGGTTAAACTAAAACTACATGATTTAGGTTTAGGCTTACGTAAAGACGATTAATACTTTTTACGAAGGAGGAAAACCAACGTGGGTTATCGTAAATTAGGACGCACATCAAGCCAACGTAAGGCAATGTTGCGTGACTTAACAACTGATTTAATTATCAATGAACGTATCGTTACGACTGAAGCTCGTGCGAAAGAAATCCGTTCTACAACAGAAAAAATGATTACTTTAGGCAAACGTGGAGATCTTCATGCTCGTCGTCAAGCAGCTACTTTTGTACGTAACGAAGTTGCTAGCGTACGTGAAGAAGACGAAAAAATCGTTGTTGAATCAGCTTTACAAAAGTTATTCAATGACCTTGCACCTCGTTACGCTGAGCGCCAAGGTGGTTACACTCGTATCTTGAAGACAGAACCAAGACGCGGAGATGCAGCACCAATGGTAATTATCGAATTTGTTAAATAATCAAACTATACCGTCACTTTATAGATGATTCTTTTAGAGTGTTATGATGTTGGAGGCGACTCCTAGTCTAGCTCAACGCTTTCCCTGTCGAACTTGGTTCGGCAGGGGAGCACTCATCATATTATAAGGTGTATTTTTTTGTCCTAAGATTTTTTGTCTTAGGACTTTTTTGTTTTGTACAGATAATAGTGATAATGTTTGTTATGTTATTGCATCCAAGTGTAATTTTTAGTATACTTTTATTAGTCGGAATTTTCAGATAAAATAAGATAGAGCTTTAAAGGGGGAGTAACATGGCACAAATGACAGCTTTTACGCTATTGATGGCCATTTTGTATATTGGAGATGTTGTATCAAGTAAGACTAAAGCATGGATTTCATCTGTTTTTGTCTGTGCAGTATTATTTGTTATAGGTTATTGGACATTTTTCCCAGAGAACATCGTTGAGATTGCTGGAATCCCACCAGTAGTTGCAACATTATTGATGTATCTGCTGATTACAAATATGGGAACATTGTTATCAATCAAAGAACTAGCAAATCAATGGAAAACAATCGTGATCACACTTTCTGGGATTTAGGAATCGTTGTACTATTACTGACGGTAGGCTCATTGGTTTTTGATTACAAAACTGTTCTAGTCGCTGTTCCACCACTTGTTGGAGGAGTGGTGTCTTCGCTGATCATGTCAGAAGCGGCTCAAACGGCTGGCTTAACGTCACTATCGGTATTAGCAATTTTGATTTATGTGATGCAGGGCTTTGCTGGTTATCCGTTAACTTCGATCATGCTGAAAAAAGAAGGAAAACGAATGCTTGAAAAGTACCGCAGTGGGGAATGGACACCTGTTCACGAACAAGAAAATGGAAAAGCTGAAACTGATGAAGATATACCAAGGTTATTTAGAAATATTCCTGAAAAATACCACACTGATTTTTCTCGGATCTTTCGGTTGGCAATCGTAGCGTGGGCTGCATATTATGTTTCAGTGTGGTGTGCACCTTTTATTTCAATTAGCCCATTTGTTTTATGTTTATTCTTTGGTGTTGTAGCGTCTTCACTAGGTTTTCTAGAGAAACAACCATTGAAAAAAGCGAATAGTTTTGGTTTTGCGATTTTAGGATTAATGTTATTTATTTTTGACGGATTGAAAAAAGCCACGCCAGAGATGCTAGAAGAATTATTTTTACCAATGGTCGGTATTATTGTGATTGGTGTTAGTAAGGAAATGGCTTTTGCAGTTTCGTTAACGGCCCTATACGGCTTCCCAGCAGATTATATTATTACCAATGAAGTTATTCAGTCATTGACCGAAGATGAAAAGGAAAAAGAAGCACTGACAAGTCATATGATGCCGCCGATGTTAGTGGCTGGATTTATAACAGTTACGATCGTATCCGTTGTTCTTGCAGGAATCTTTTCAAGTATCTTATTGAGTTTATAGAAATGAGGGAATAAAATGAAAGAATTAAAAGCGTTGATTCAAAAGGATAAGAAAGAAATGATCGATTTTAGAAGAGACCTCCATCAACATCCTGAATTGCAATTCGAAGAATTTAGAACAACAGAAAAAGTTGCTGAAGCGTTGGAAAAAATCGGTATCCCTTATCGGAAGACAGAACCTACAGGAATCATTGCAGAACTTGTTGGCGGTCAACAAGGAAAGACCGTTGCTTTACGGGCGGATATGGATGCGTTGCCTGTTCAAGAATTGACTGACGGAATTTCTTACAAGTCATTAGAAGATGGGAAAATGCATGCATGTGGGCATGATGCCCACACAGCAATGCTGTTGACTGCAGCAAAAGCGTTAAAAGAAGTACAAGCAGAGATCAAGGGAACTGTTCGTTTTATTTTCCAACCATCAGAAGAAAATGCTCAGGGAGCTAAAGCAATGGTCGCTCAAGGTGCAGTAGAAGGTGTGGATGATGTTTTTGGGATTCATATTTGGTCACAGATGCTTTCTGGAACGGCTTCTTGCGTTGTAGGCTCATCATTTGCTTCAGCAGATATTTTTTCGATCGACTTTAAAGGGCGCGGTGGACATGGTGCAATGCCGGACGCTTGTGTAGATGCAGCTGTGATTGCTTCTTCTTTTGTGATGAATGTGCAAGCAGTCGTTTCTAGAGAAACGAATCCGTTAGATCCGGTTGTCGTGACTGTGGGTAAAATGGATGTTGGCACTCGATTTAATGTGATTGCTGAAAATGCTCGATTAGAAGGCACTGTGCGCTGTTTTAGTATAGAGACACGTAATCGTGTGGAAAAGGCTTTAAAACGCTATGCTGAGCAAACAGCAGCTATGTACGGTGGTACAGTTACTGTAGACTATAATTATGGCACAGTTCCTGTAATCAATGATGAGGAGGATGCATTATTTGCTCAAGCAATCATCAAAGAAAGCTTTGGTGAGTCAGCGCTGATTCAAGAACCACCAACCACGGGAGGGGAAGATTTCAGTTACTTTACTGAGAATACATCGGGCTGTTTTGCTTTGGTCGGCTGTGGAAATCCAGAAAAAGATACACAGTGGGCCCATCATCATGGACGCTTTAATGTGGATGAAGATGCTATGGAAATTGGTGCGGAATTATATGCGCAATATGCATTTGAGTATTTGAATAAATAGCAACTGCTTAAAAGGATGAGAGAAGACTAATTTAGTTTTCTTTCATCCTTTTTAAGTTATTATAAGTAAAATAAGTTAATCAGCTGAAAAAAATTCTGTCTTGACAGATAAGAATACACATAAATTGACTTATTTTGTTATAATAGAGAATAGTGCAAGGTTAAGAAGAGATGATTGAAAAAACACTGATTTTTTGTTAGTGTTAGAAAGACTAAATAATTGAGGGAGTACGCGATGCAACCGATAATTGAATTAAAAAATATCGATTTTAACTATCAACCAGAAGATGCTTCTCCCGCTTTGAAAGATGTATCTTTTTCCATCCAACAAGGTGAGTGGATTGCAATTATTGGACATAATGGGTCCGGGAAATCAACATTGGCAAAAACAATCAATGGATTGTTGCTACCTGCTTCAGGCAGTATTTCAGTTGGTGGTAAAGAACTGAATGAAACTAATGTTTGGGATATTCGTAAAATGGTAGGAATGGTGTTTCAAAATCCTGATAACCAGTTTGTTGGATCAACAGTAGAAGATGATGTCGCATTTGGCTTAGAGAATCAAGGGATTCCTCGTGAGGAAATGCTTGGCAGAGTTAATGATGCGTTAGGAAAAGTTCGAATGAGTACTTTTGCTACACGTGAACCAGCTCGTTTGTCTGGTGGCCAAAAACAGCGTGTAGCAATTGCTGGTGTTGTGGCTTTGCGCCCAGATATCATCATTTTGGATGAAGCGACAAGTATGCTTGATCCTGAAGGACGGGAAGAAGTTATTTCAACAATCAAAAAAATTAAAGAAGAAAGTAATTTGACGGTTATTTCAATTACCCATGATATTGATGAAGCGGCAAATGCCAATCGAATTTTAGTGATGAAGCAAGGGGAATTGGTTAGTGAAGGCACACCAGAGAAAATTTTCTCAGCTGGAACTGAATTGATCCAGATGGGTTTAGATCTTCCTTTTCCAGAAAAACTAAAAATTGCTTTAAAACAACGTGGCGTTGATGTGCCAGATGACTATTTGACTGAAGAAAGGATGGTGGATTGGTTATGGACATCCGTTTTGAACAAGTAGATTTTACGTACCAACCCAACACACCATTTGAACAACGGGCATTATTCGATTTGAATTTGACGATAGAAAATGGTTCTTATACAGCGATCGTTGGGCATACTGGTAGTGGGAAATCCACTTTGCTGCAGCACTTGAATGCTTTAGTAAAGCCAACAAAAGGTACCGTAACGATTGGGGATAGAGTGATCGTTCCTGAAACAAATAATAAAAATTTAAAGCCGATTCGTAAAAAAGTTGGTATTGTCTTTCAATTTCCGGAAGCACAATTATTTGAAGAAACAGTCGCAAAAGATATCGCCTTTGGTCCAAAGAACTTTGGCGTATCAGGAGAAGATGCTGCGAGATTAGCTGCTGAAATGCTTGATTTAGTTGGCCTAGATGCTAGTTATTTAGAACGCTCTCCATTTGAATTATCTGGGGGCCAAATGCGTCGCGTAGCGATTGCTGGTGTTTTAGCGATGGAACCGGAAGTGTTGGTTTTGGATGAACCTACAGCAGGGCTCGATCCACAAGGACGTAAAGAAATGATGGAAATGTTTCAGCGCCTACACGAAGAACGTGGGATGACGATTGTTTTGGTAACTCATTTAATGGATGATGTGGCTAATTATGCAGACCATGTGATCGTATTAGAACATGGTCAAATCGTTAAGGCTGGCACACCACAAGAAGTCTTTCAGGATATTGATTGGCTGAAGGAAAAACAATTAGGTGTACCAACTGCTGCGACCTTTGCAGAAAAATTACAAGCGAAAGGTTTTTCTTTTGAAGAATTACCATTGACTGCTGAAACTCTAGCAGATGATTTATTAAAAGGATTGAAAAAGGCGGGTGAAGGCCTGTGATGAACAAACTGATTTTTGGTCGTTATATCCCGGGAGATTCATTTATTCATACGATGGATCCAAGAGCAAAATTGATCGCTAGTTTCTATTTTATCGGTATCATATTTTTAGCGAATAATTGGCAAACGTATGGCGTACTAGCTATTTTTACATTATTTGCAATTTTTCTTTCCAAAGTGAATATTCGCTTCTTTATTCGCGGAATCAAACCGCTGATTTGGCTGATTTTATTTACAGTCGCTTTACAGATGTTGTTTACTCAGGGTGGAGAAGTTTACTTTAAATGGGGAATTTTTACGATCACGGAATTTGGAGTGATCAATGGTTTGTTTATTTTCTGCCGTTTTGTGTTGATTATTTTCATGTCTACATTATTAACGCTGACAACACCACCTCTTGATTTGTCAGATGCGATCGAGTATCTATTGCGTCCGCTAAAAGTGGTGCGTTTTCCTGTTCATGAAGTCTCATTGATGTTATCGATTGCTCTTCGTTTTGTCCCAACATTGATGGATGAAACAGAAAAAATCATGAATGCTCAACGTGCCCGTGGTGTCGATTTCGGTGAAGGGAATTTGATTCAGAAAATGAAAGCTGTTGTTCCATTATTGATTCCACTGTTTGTTAGTAGTTTTAATCGAGCAGAAGATTTAGCAACTGCAATGGAAGCACGCGGTTATCAAGGTGGAGATGGACGGACGAAATATCGGATTCTTCATTGGCATTTGACTGATACGGTTGTGATGCTGGCATTTGCTGTGTTAACTGCAGTGTTGATTTTTATAAGAAGTTAGAAGTAAAGGTGGAAAAGAAATGCCGCGCTATAAAGCAATAATCGCGTATGATGGAACGAATTTTAATGGATTTCAGTCTCAACCAAATGGACGAACGGTTCAAGAAGAAGTTGAAAAAACATTAAGAAAAATGAATAATGGTAAAACAATCACGATTTTTGGTTCAGGTCGGACGGATGCCGGTGTTCACGCTTTAGGACAGGTTATTCATTTTGATTACCCACAGGCGAGAGAGTTGGAACGGATGCGTTATGCATTAGATACTCAAACACCAGAAGATATTGCGGTAAAAAGTGTGGAAATCGTTTCTGATGAGTTCCATGCTCGTTATCATGTTATTGAAAAGACCTATCAATTTCGGGTGGATATTGGTAAACCGAGAAGTCCGTTTAAACGTTTCTATGCTAGTTATTTTCCTTATGAAGTCGATACTGAGAAAATTCAACGAGCACTGACCGATTTAGTAGGAACACATGATTTCACGTCATTTTGTGCTTCTGGAAATGAGATAGAAGATAAAGTTCGAACGATTCATGAAGCAAGTCTTGAGGTCAATGAAGCAGGAGACGAACTGGTTTTTACATTTCGTGGGAATGGTTTTTTGTATAAGATGATTCGGATTTTGGTAGGAACACTTCTAAAAATGGGAAATGGACGAATGGATGAAACAAGGATTCCTGAAATCATTGCAGCCAAAGATCGAAATTTAGCTGGACCAACAGCTCATCCAGAAGGATTGTATTTGGTTGAAGTAAAATATGAATAATAGCAAAAAAAGTTCTTAGCTTTAGATAGGCTGAGAACTTTTTTACGTATATTATTAATAACTAGGAAAAATATTGATCAATGAGTAAATCCATATGATTTTAAGCCATCTTGCTCATGAAAAAGAATATGTGCCTGATCAAGCTCGTCTAATGCACTTTTTAAATCTTTAATAAAATCATGAGCCAAGTTCATTCCAAAATCTTCACGAACAACAATTCGATGAACGAGAGTATTCGTCATATTTTTTGGTAGAGGATAAGTAGGAACTTGCCAGCCTTTCATCCTTAAGCGATCTGAAAGATCGTAAAGTGTCCATTGGATTTTTTCATTTTTAGTTAGGGAATAGCAAATGACAGGCAGTTCACTTCCATTATTGATAACATCAAAAGCAGACAGTTTTGCCAATTCGTTCCCTAAAAAGTTAGCGACTGATCGTGTTTTTTGATGAATCGCCTGATAACCCTCAAATCCGTAACGTAAAAAATTATAGTATTGACCAATGATGTGAGAAGCACTATGTGAAAAATTGATGGCCATTGTAGGCAAATTTCCTCCCAAATAACTCACTTCAAAAATTAGTTCTTCTGGAAGGTACTTTTTCCCGCGCCAGATGACCCAACCGACGCCTGGATAGACTAGCCCATATTTATGCCCAGATGTGTTGATTGAAACAACAGTGCTCAAACGAAAATCCCAAATCAATTCTGGATCGACAAAAGGAGCAAAAAGTCCGCCAGATGCACCATCTACATGAATATAAACTTTGTAGTCAGTTGTTAGATTATATTGTGTAACTAAATAATCTAACTGTTTGATATCATCATATTTTCCGGTATAAGTGATGCCAAGAATACCCACGATACCGATTGTGTATTCATCGACATAATCCATAACTGTTTCAAGGTCCAGTGTCATTTCTTTTGGATCCATCGGGACTTCACGCAATTCAACATCCCAATAAACGCCGAATTTTTCCCAGCATACTTGATAACCAGAAGAAATGACTAAATTCGGTTTTTTCTTGGTTATATCTAAGCCTAAGTTTTGGACACGATTCCGCCAAGCAAACTTCATCGCCATTCCTGCTAACATACAAGCTTCTGATGATCCAATCGTTGAGGTACCTAGATACTCTTCAGCTTCATTTGCATGCCAGAGATCAGCGATCATATTGACACAACGATTCTCAAGTTCTGTTACTTGAGGATACTCAGACTTGTCGATGGCATTTTTTTCTAAGGTATGGGTCATCAAGTCAACTGCTTCTGGTTCCATAAATGTTTGGCAGAATGTCGCTAAGTTTTGACGAGCATTGCCTTCGTCCAATAGTTCATCTTCCACCAGCTGATGTGCAATACGCGGTTCGATTGATTTTTGAGCCAAGCGATATTTGGGTAACGTTGTTCCTTCTGCTTTTGTACCAAAAATCGGTTCTAAGTAATCGGTTTCCTCATGGTTCCTTTTTTTATGCAGCATTTGTCTTCACTCCAAAAAAATTAGTCAGAAGAATTTCTTCTGACTATAGTATATAACGTTGAGTGAAATAAGTCGTACTCTTAACTCATCTAGCGTAAATTCATTATTCTTGGATAATATTCTTTTTCTCAAAAAGCTGCTGTAATGTCCGATATAAATCAGCTAACTCTTCTTCATCATAAGATAAATCCCAGAAGTAAAGTGGCAATTCTGGATATTTTTTTCTAGGTAATAGAGAAGAACTGATCACCAAATCATATTGTTCATTTAACTCTTCCTGATAAGGAGCAGAATCCACAAAGCCTAAATCATTTAAAAACTGATAGATCCTTCTAACTAAAAGAAAATTATGTTCAAAAGCAACACCGATTTTTAAATGCTCAGAATGTTTTGGTTTATCATAAGCAGGGAGTAACACACTTTTGTATGTTTTGACCAGTGAGTTTTTGATCGTATAAATAAATTTATATTCTTTTTCCTTTGCTTTTTCATCAAAGAAGACCTGAATCTTTGTTTCAAGAAGCTCATCTGCTTTTTTCTTTTTACGTGGTAATTCCACCAATGTTTGAAGATTAGGGAAAGGTTGGCGCAAGACAAAAAAAGTAAAGGTAATATTAAGCAAATTACCAATAATAATGGGTTTATTGAGAACTTCTGGCTCTTTTTTGAAGATATCAATCTTAGCATATTCTAGAAATTCCTGAACCAACTCATACACAGGATTTGGTCGTGTTGAGAAATCGTGTAGTGTTTGAGACAGTGACGGATCATCATCTAAGGTATAAAAAGGAGCATAGTGAGCTAAGAAAAAGATAAAACTGCTTTCTCCTTTACTGTATTTAGGAGGTAATGCTTGAACGGGACCAAGCTCTTTATTCAGACGTTCAAAATCATAGTAAGGATTATCCATCATCAAAAAGTCATATTTGTCATCATAACAAACATAAATTTTTTTACGAGTACGACAAAGAAAAATAGCCGCAAAATAGGTCAATTCTTTAGACCCTAAATATGTTCTGGATAACGGAAAATATTCAGAAAATGCACTGGCAAGTCTTTCTGCATCTTCACGGGCAACAATTTTAAATGGCCAAACAGTTCCTCTTGTTCCTAACCACAAAGCATCGAAAAGTGCGACTCTGACAGCACGTTCATCACCAATCAAGTTTGCTTCGGTATATGTAAATCGCAAATTATATTGTTTTACGTGTTTTTTCAAAGGCAGCATCTTTCTGGAGACTGTCGAACGACTCACGTAATAACGTTGACAAAAATCATCTATGTTAGGAGAATCATGGTTTAAAAAATAAAGAATAAATTGAAATGGAACCGATTTTTTTAATAGAAAATATCGGTATTCATCAATTGTTACAAGCAATTTGGTACTGTCGATTTTTCCTGCTTTTTGTAAAATCGATGGGTGAGTAGAGATTACTTTAACTAAATCATTATTTATTTCATTTACGATAATAAATGCCTGCTGATAATTCAAAGATAGTTCTTCAGATAATTGAGTAATAGAAATATCTGATTGATTGATTTGTGTAATTCGTTTGAATACTTTAAATTTTGTAAGCATTCCCGAATCCATCATCAATTCCTCATATAGCATGCTAATCACTTCCTTGCCCCTATTCTACTGTACTTTATAGTCAATTGTCAGCTAAGACGATAGTTGCAGGACACTTAGTTGCTCATTTTTGACAAAAAGACGAAATTTCGATCGGAATGAACAAAAGATAAAACAGAATGAACATTATTTCTCTTTTTGACCAAAAAAAGTATCAGGATGAAAGATAAGCTTGCGTACGATTTAAGTCAAAAAAGAGATAAGATAAAACTCAATGAGCTCTATCTTATCTCAGTTATCAATTGGGAATTGTTTCTTTTTTTAGCTTGACCCAAATCAAACCAATCATAAAACCAAGGACTGAGGGAACGACCCAACCCATACCGATTGCAAATAAAGGCAAGTAATTCTCAGCGATTTTTAAAATAGTTGTAACAAGTGCATTTGATTTGATAAAATCAGGTGCACTATTCAAAGCATCAAGTAACGCAGCAAATAGTGTCACATAAGTCGTCATGCGATAGACTTCCTTACGATGGTGAAAAAGCGGGCTGATGATCACTAAAATCATCAATGTCATTGCTAATGGATAAAGAAACATCAATACAGGGACTGAAAATTGAATGATATTTGTTAACCCAACATTGGCAAACAGACAGGGTAAAATACTAGCTGCTGCAATGTAAAATGCATAAGAACCTTTTGGAAATAGCTCACTGAATGTTTCAGAACAAGCTGTAATTAATCCAATTGCTGTTTTCAAACATGCGAGGATCACAATAAATGCAAGCAAAATACTACCTAAATTGCCCAAATAATGGTTAGCAATCTGTGCTAAAGCAATCCCGCCATTCTCACTAAGAGGGAATTTTCCTAAACTCATCGTTCCCATATAGGATAACAATGTATAGATGATTCCCATCAAGACGATACTTACTGCACCAGATTTTATTGTATCTTTAGCAATATCATTTGGTTTTTCTACACCCATACCTCTAATCGTCGAAACAATGATGATTCCGAAAGCCAGAGAAGCTAGTGCATCTAATGTATTATATCCTTCAGTAAAGCCCTTGAAAAAAGGATTTGTCGCATAAGTTTCAGCGACAGGTGCAGAAGATATAGATCCTAACGGAGTCAGGAAAGCAAATAAAATCAAAATCGCTAATAAAAATAGAAATAATGGATTTAAAAATTTGCCTACATAACCCAATAACTTAGTCGGTTTACGTGAAAAGGCCCAGGCAACCAAAAAGAACAGCGCTGAAAAGATTGCTAAAATCAATTTATGCTGATCACTTGGAATAAAAGGCGCTAACCCAATTTCAAACGATGTCGTTGCTAAACGCGGTAATGCAAAGAACGGTCCAATCGTCAGATATAATAACACAGTAAAAGCAACGGCATAACGTCGGTTGACCCGAGTCGCTAAATCAAAAACCCCATTACTTTTGGAAATACCGATAGCAATCACACCTAAAAACGGTAAGCCGATTCCTGTAATCAAAAAGCCCAGATTAGCTAGAAAAATACTAGCGCCAGCCTCTTGCCCCATATGAACAGGAAAAATCAGATTTCCCGCTCCGAAAAATAAGCCAAATAGCATGGAACCTACATAAAGGTAATCACGCCATGATAATTTCTTTGTCACATTTCAACACTCCTTAAACTTTGTCCTTACTAAAAGTACCAGAATAAGAAGAGCACAGCAAGTGAATTTTCAGAAAAAGCTTGAGGTTTTCAGAGAACATTAAAGAACACTGAGATTAATCGACAAAATACGCAAATTGATAATCATCGCAGAACGTTCCGTTGATAAAAAATTCATCTTTAAATAAAGCCTCTTGGATAAACCCATTTTTACGGTAAAACTGAATCGCTTTAGTATTTGATCCCATGACCCGCAATGAAATTTTATGAATCCCTTCTTTAGCTGCGGCATCTTTTAAATAATCCAGCAATTGTCGACCAATACCCAATGACTGACTGTCTGGATGAACACCGATACCAAACATCCATTGTTTTTTATGAGAAAGCAGAGGTGTTGGATGATGAACATCAACAAATCCATGAACTTTGTTCCCATCAGCAGCGACAAAAATGATTCGTCCGTCTGTTTTTTCTTTGTATTCATCAACAGACTCATAATAATGAAGTACTGGAGAATTTTCATTTGACCAAATCGTATTTTCTATCTCGAGTAACGCTGGAAAATCATTTTCTTTAATAGGTCGAACTGCTATCTTTCTTTCCATTATGTCTCTTCTTTCGTAGTGTTTTTTTCAGAGAAACGTTCTTCTAGTTTTTGTTTATGTGAGGTTAAAATATCTTCAAAACGAATATCGTATTTGTCGGCCAAAATAAAAATATTATCTAAAACATCGCCAAGCTCTTCAGTTAAATCCTGAACTAGACTTTCTGTTGTTTTTTCTTCTTCATCTGGACGATCACGACCAATTTCTATAGCACGTACAGCACGAGCAACTTCTCCAGTTTCCTCAGATAAAAAGCCTACACGAATAAACGAATTGAGTTCGTACCATCCTCTTTTTTTGTAAAATTCACTGATCCATTCTTGGTAGTGTTGAAGTTTCACATAAATCCCTCCAGTCTATTTTACTATAGTAGCATAGAGGATCGGAAAAGTGAAAATACCCAAGTGAATGGCTTTTTAAATAACGGTTGTTTTGTATAGAATGTTTATAAAAATATTATTTAATTGTGGAAAAAAATTTCTCTTTCTTGGATAAAAAACTGTTTAGATGCTTGTTTATAAAGGTTTATATAATTTTTATATAATTTACCCTTGCGTTTACTTTTATATATCAAGATGCTATTATGAGTTGAAAAAATAACTAATTAGGAGCGTTTTATGAAAAAACAAACAAAAGTCGTTTTGGTGAGTGGTTTAATTTTATTAGGGGTTCTAATGAATAGTGGTCAAGTTTTAGCGTATGAAGCAGGTGATGTTGATCCAATTCAAAATAATCAGCAAATCTTGGATAAAGTGGACAATGGTGATATGGAATTAAAAGGTTGGATAGGAACGTTTGATCCAACAGAAACACCAGATCCAGAACAGCCCACACCTAGTGATACAGATGCATCATGGGTCAATGTGATGATGCCTGTTACTGTTTTATTTGGATCATTAGAATCAGATAAAGGATCTGTTTATGGACCAACATATGAAATTAAAAATAATTCCGTTAAAGGTGTTAAAGTCTTAGCACAAAATGTGACAGCTGTTGCTAATGCGATTGATTCAGGGCTTGACTTGAATATGGTAGCAGATAACGGCACAGTGACTATTCCTTTGGTTAAAACGGATGGTTCACTTTTAGATACTGCAACAGAAGTTAAAGCCTTGACTACAGGGGGAAGTGTTGATTTCACCTTACAAGGACAATTTTCAGGTGTTTATCCGACTGTTGAAAAGGGCCCGCTTACACCGAAATACAACTTATCTTTAAAGTTTGACGTACAATAATTCAACTAAGAATTAAACTTCTTTATCCAGTTTAATCGAATGAAGAGGTTGAAAATAAGAAGTGAAGCATACATATCAACTTTCTTCATTCGTAAAACTTTTTAAGTGAGGTAACAATGATCATGAAAAATAAACAATACATATTGTTGGTGTTTCTCCTTACGTTCCAATCACTAGGACAAATTAGTCCAGTCTTTGCTGAAACAATTGCAAGTGAAGAAGAAAATTTGAGTGAACTAGAGAACGACCAACAAAAAAATGAACTTCAAGATAACTTACATATAATAGAACTTCCCAAAGTCAATACAGATTCTCCAAATCAATCAGCAAGTGACTATTCCGAAACAGAAGCTCTCGATAAGTTAGAACCACCAAAAAATGAGAATCAGCCGGAACCCATTGCATTAGCTGAAGAAATAGTTATTGAGGGATACACTTATGTAAAAGTGAGCACGCGCCAAGCATTTCTAGAAGCAGCCAAATTGAAGAAAAATATTGTATTGACTGCAGATGTAGAATTGCTATCAGGTGATCAAGCTGAAATAATTGCTGGTTTTCGCTTACTGGGACGTGTCAATAAAGCTGATAAAAAAAATAAACTGACGTTAAATACTTTTGCTGAAACAGAACAGCACAGGGGGCTTTATGCATTAGATGTAACATTTGGGTATGGTGATGTTTTTGTGTCAGATATTGTTATTGATAACAAAGACAATGGCGGGATTATTTCATTTGAAGAAAAGATCATAGGCACACAATATTTTGATGCTGTGGAGTATACGTCTAATGGTGGTCAAGCCTTTGTTGCTAAAAACGGAATAATCGTTATCAACGATTCTACATTCACTCAAACAAGCACTCTAGAACGCTACAATAAAGCATTTGCGGAAACATCTCATTTATTCTTGTCTGGAAAAACAACCATCAATCACGATGGTTTCTCCAATGATGTTCGAGTAGGTCCTTTTTTATCTATACAACAAAGCTCAATAAGTTCTGGAAGGGTTGAGATTTTAGAAAATGCTATCGTTTCAATTGAAACCAAAAAGTCGTTTGTTTCAGGGACTGGCTATGAAAACTTTACATTGGATGTTGGTGAGAACGCGACATTCACATTGAAAGTTTCTGGTGATTTAATTGAGTCACCAACTTCTAAGAGACCGTTACATTATATATTTGGGGAAAAATCTTCTGTTACTCTGATGGATGAAAGCAAAAAAAATAAAAAAACAGGGATGGATTTGACAAGATTCATTCCGTTAAGAGGTACTACTGGTGAATTTGTGATCAGTGCAGGGATGGATTTGGTGGTCGATTCGAATAATCGTTATAGTATATTTGAACAAGAATCGCTGGAAGATGCCATTCCAATTGTGATTCCTGCAACCACCAAAAGAGTGATTCTTCAAAATGGACGTTCTGACAGTAATCCTGCTACTACAGGGAAAATTTTCAATTTAATCGGCAATGGACAAGGAAATCTGTTTGTGAACAGCAGCCGAATTGATTTATACCGTAAAGGAAATTTATCTGTTGCAACAGGCGCATTTATTAATGTGACGGCCGCGATCAATCACGATGGACGGGAAAAAGGAAATACTCAGATTATTTCCTCTACAAATAGTAACTTTGCTGATACTTATGCCGCAATTTATGATGATGAGACAGCCAAAGTTAGATTTGCTGCAGAAGTGATTGTTCCGCTAACCGTTGAAGAACTAAAAGATACAGCAACGAAAATTACAGGAACCTCTCACCCAGATGCTACAGTAAATATGAAGGGATTCTTCATAGATGGTACTCCTTTTGAACAAGCTGTAAAAGTTACTAAAAATGGTACGTTTACCTATGAATTACCTCAAGCACTTCAAGTAGGCTCAACGGTAAAATTTTCAGCTTCTGTTGGAGGGGAAGGCGCCGTAACTCAAATTGATAAACAGGTTATTGATACGTTACCGCCCACCGCTAAACCAATACTACAAGGCATTTCGATCAATGAAATCGCTGGATTTGATGTCTCAAAAATACTAAAAGATATTCATGACAACAGTGAAATACCTCCAACTGTTGAAGTGATCAATCCATTAGAAGCAAAGGTTGGACGACAAGAAGTGATGGCTAAATTGACAGACTCAAGTAATAATACTAGTGAAATCATGGTTCCGATTTTTGTGTATGATGACCATAGTCAAGTGGTTTTGACCTCAGAAACAACTGGATTTTTACTTTGGGGATTAGATATAGACGTTTATCCAGAAGATGTGACAGGTGATATATCGGATTATTTAAATCAACGAATTGAAAGAAAGATTTGGTCCGAAAAAGAAGAACTATCAAACGATGACTTTAAAGTTCAATCAACAGATTTAGAGGAAATCCCTTTACCGGGAGAGTATCAAGCTAGTTTTGCATACAAGGAACAAATTCTGATCATAAAAATTCATGTGCTGGATAAAAAGGAAAAAATCAACGTTATGATTCCAAAAAAAGTTTTTTTTGGCACTAACGATCTACTAGCCAATCAAATTATTTCTCCCCAATATGAAGTGAAAAACAACAGTTCCGCTCCGATTACATTACGTGTTTTAGGGCTGACAGAAGAAGCTGTTTCAGATTTTGAACTCGTCGATTTATTTGATAAAGATAAACAGAAACAACAAGCAAGTATGAGTATTAAAACCGAAGATGCAGAAGTCCATTTAAATACAGCAATGGATGAACAAGTTTTAGGTCAACTCTCCGGAGAAAGCAGTAAAACCTTCACTCTTCAAGGGTCATATTTTGGCACATACGAAAAATTGTTACAACCACAGTATAAAATTAAACTAGGATTTCAGGTGAATGATGAAAACTAAAAGACAACGAATTTATTTAGATCCAAAAAAATACACAACAAAGCAAGAGTTGATCACAGCTATAAAAAAAGTGGACCCAAAAATTGAGGATATAAAAGAATTTGACTTTGAGGTAGCGACCAATCATATCCCTTTGGTCATAGAAGTTAAGAAAAAAGATAGCGAGCAATTCCAGAGCATTTCAATACAAAAACATTCTTTTAAAAAATGGTTATATCTGACTTTATTAATCGTCTTGATTTGTACTTTAGGAGGTTACTTATGGCACATAAAAAATCAAGAAGAACTAGTTCAGACTAGCATAATCCCAAGCGAACTTGCGCCGGATATCAAGGATGCAAAAAAAATCGATAAAAATGAACTAATCAAAAAAATGCAATCGGCTGTAGATGATGGCTATTTTAATTTGCAGATGGATACTGAACTGATTTTCAATTCAGCAAAAGAAAATGGAAAAATCCAGATAATCAATCCAGAACAAAACAAAAGTATCATTGCAGTAGAAGTTTTTTTACAAGAGGAAAATGATTTGATTTATGAATCTGGTAGTATCTACCCAGGTCAATATATCAATAAAAGAAAGCTAGCGAAGGATTTAGCTCAAGGAGAATATCAAGCATATGCTAAGGCGAAGATCTATGATCAAAAGACAAAAAAGGAACAAACAACCTCGATTGTTAATTTAACTATTCAAGTAAAAAACTAAGAACCTAAAAAATGATAAAATAAGATCTGAACCAAATGCTAGATGCGTTGTTTAGGTCTTTTTCTGCGGAACTAAGAAGTGCCAAAAATAAAATAGTAGAAGTGGCGCAAAATGATTATATTTGTAGTATCATAATCAAGTGTAAGGAACAGTTAGAAAAAATGGAGGGGATAGAACAAATGACTACATTTTATTTTGTTAGACATGGTAAGACTGAACTGAATTTAAGTTTACGATTCCAAGGCGGAGATATCGATTCACCCTTATTGCCAATCGGAATTGAACAAGCAATTCAAGCTGGCCGCTATCTAAGTGATATTTCGTTCGATGTAGTAGCTGTCAGCACTCAAAAAAGAGCAATGGATACAGCAAATTACATTCTTAAAGAAAATAATTTTTTGGATGGGCTAACACTTCAGTACCATGACAATTTAAGAGAAATCAAATTCGGTAAACGTGAAGGTGTCGAAATTGATCATACAGATGAGCAAACAGATCATTTGCGAAAGCGACCAGACTTATATGATCCTACAGCTTTTATGGGAGAAACGATTGATTCTTTAGTGACACGTTCAACCCAGACCATAGAAAAACTCAGTGAAGAATATCCAGATGGGAAGGTGTTGATCGTCGCTCACGGCGTTTTACTGATTACACTGATCAATTCACTAGTAGGAAAAGAAAAAGCAAAATGGCGTGAAGGCGGACCGCTTGCGAATACAAGTATCACGATTTTAGAAAAAGAAAATAATCAAAAGAACTATACGATAAAATCATTTAACGATAGTTCATATCAAACGAAAAATGAAGAGGCATAAAAAATTTAACTAGCGTAGGTGGGGATTTCATGAAGAAAATGGCAGTTTATTGTGGTGCCAGTTTAGGAAACAAGGCAATTTATAAAGAGCAAACAAAAGAATTAGGACAATGGATGAGTCAGAACGATTACGATCTTGTTTATGGCGGAGGGAACGTTGGCTTAATGGGTATTTTAGCGGACACGGTCATTGAAAACGGTGGGAAGGCAATCGGAGTTATGCCAACTTTTTTATTAGAGCGAGAGTTGGCGCATCAAAATATTACTGAGATGCATATTGTGAGTGATATGCATGAACGCAAACGTAAGATGATCGATTTAGCAGACTGTTATTTAGCGTTACCTGGTGGTCCTGGAACGTTAGAAGAAATATCGGAAGTCGTTTCCTGGGGACGTGTAGGGGAACACCAAAATCCATGTATCTTTTTTAATGTTGATGGATATTATGATTTACTAGCTGATTTCTTTGATAAAATGGTTTTAGATGGATTCTTAACAAAGGAAGATCGGTCCAAGATTTTCTTTTCGGATTCGTTGGATGAAATCCAACAATTTATTGATGCATTCATACCACCAGCGGTTAGACAATATAAATAAGCAAAAACTCGTTTGAATATGTACCATTCAAACGAGTTTTTTGCTTAGGATTTAGATAAGATACGGTGTAAAAATTCTTTCGTTCGAACTTCTTTTGGATGAACGAAAATATCTTCCGCTGTTCCTTCTTCCGCGATCACACCTTTATCCATAAAAATCACACGATCAGAAACTTCTTTCGCAAATTCCATTTCATGGGTTACGACGATCATCGTTAACCCTGTATGAGCTAAATCCTTCATTGTTTTCAATACTTCGCCGACCATTTCAGGATCAAGTGCTGAAGTGGGTTCATCAAAAAGCATCACATCAGGATTCATCGATAATGCTCGAGCTATTGCGACACGTTGTTTTTGCCCGCCAGAAAGTTGGGAAGGTTTTGCATCTACGAAACGCTCCATACCAACTTTTACAAGATTCTCTAGAGCAACTTTTTTAGCTTCTTCTTTATCTCGCTTTAAGACGGTAATTTGTCCAGATGTACAATTTTCTAAAACATTCATATTATTAAACAGGTTGAACGATTGGAATACCATACCTAAGTGCGTTCGATATTTTGGTAAGTTATAGCCACGTTCTAAGACATTTTCACCGTTATAGATGATTTTGCCACCTGTAGGTTTCTCTAATAAGTTTATGCAACGTAAAAGGGTTGATTTACCCGAACCAGAAGAGCCGATGATCGTCACGACTTCTCCTTTATTTACTGCCACATTGATATCTTTTAACACTTCATTTTCACCAAAGCTTTTTCTTAGATGCTCGACTTCAATAATTTGGTTCATCATGCTCTCCTCTTAGCTTTCTTTTAGATTTTCTGCTTCATCTAGTTTTACATAGGCAGAAGGGCCATCCATTTTCTTCTCAACAACACGTAATACACGAGTGATTGCATAGGTCATGATCAAGTACATGATCCCAACGATCGTAAATGTTTGGAAGAATTGGAAGTTTGCGCCAGATGCAGAATTCCCTTGGAAGAATAAGTCAGCTACTCCAATAACACTCAAAACAGCTGTATCTTTAATATTGATGACAAATTCATTCCCTGTAGCGGGTAAAATATTACGCAATACTTGAGGAACGACAACTTTGCGCATCGTTTGGCCATGTGTCATCCCAATTGCTTGTGCTGCTTCAAATTGCCCTTGATCCACAGCGAAGATTCCACCACGGACGATTTCAGACATATAAGCACCAGTATTGATAGAAACGATAAACAAGGCTGCGACTGTTCGATCCAGAGAAATCCCGAAGGCTAAGGCTAAACCATAGAAGATAACCATTGCTTGTACCATCATTGGAGTACCACGGAAGACTTCAATATAAATAGAAAGCAAGGCATTGCCTAATTTTTGGAAGAAACGTTTCACTTTATTTTCAGATTCTGGAACCGTGCGAACAACGCCGATCAATAAACCTAGAGCCGTTCCGACAAATGTTCCTATCAAGGCGATAAATAAGGTTAAACCTGCACCACGTAAAAACATACCGCCGTATTGATCCCAGATATTTTTAAAATCAGCTAAAACACCCGTTTTTTCGCTATCACTTGTTTCAGCCGCAGGTTGATCTTTGACAGCTTGATCCATGATTTTTGTCCGTTCATCTGAGGAAATACTAGATAGGATCTGATTGACTTTAGCGATTTCAGGATCAGCTTTACGCATACCCGCTGCGATTTGAACATCTTCCGCATTTGTTTGGAAACCATTTTCTTTAGAGAACTCAAGCATTTCTAAGTCTTTATTAACACTTGTCGCCGTTACGCCTTCTGGACGTTCACTGACATAGCCATCGATCATACCAGAAGCAAGTGCCGTTCTCATTGCGGAGAAATTATCCATCGCTTGTTGTTTGCTAACGCCAGGAATTTGATCGATTACACTATAATGGAAAGTATTTAACTGCGCAGTGATTTTGGCACCTGATAAATCTTTCAAATCTTTCGCATCTGCAAACTTGCCTTTTTTCTGAACGACAACGACTAATTGTGATTCATAATAAGGATCAGTAAAATCGATTTCTTTACGACGTTCAGCAGTTGGGCTCATCCCAGCAATGATTGCATCGATTTTTCCAGATTGTAAGGCAGGGGCTAAACCGTCCCATTTTGTTTGCACGATAACGAGTTTTTTATCCAGCCCATCCGCAATTTTTTTCGCGATTTGGACATCATAACCTCCTGCATAGGAAGAATTTCCTTGAATGGGGACAGCGCCATTTGCGTCTGTTTTTTGTGACCAGTTAAACGGGGCGTAGCCTGCCTCCATCCCAACACGGAATTCACCGTTTGTATTTGTTTCTGCTTGGCTAAATATTGGCGCACAGAACACGCTTAAAATGATTGCGAAGAATAAGCCAAGTGAAAATGATTTCTTGTTCATGTTTTTCTTCCTTTCTTTTAACTCTTGAATTTTTTCTACTATAATTTAGTTTAAAGAGTTTTGAAGAATGTGTCTAACATATTCTTCTTTACGCAAAAAACAACCATACAAAAATGCATGGTTGCCTACTATCGTCAGGTACTCTCAACAAAAACATAGAGCAACTTAGCATCACTACTAAGACAGTCCGTAAGTTGTTCGCTTACGTCCCAACACATAACAGGGAGGCTGTTATGCATTTCGGCGATTTTTCCTAGACTTGCTTCGACGTGTCCTCTCACTCCGCAAGCTTAATAAAAAACGCAACCTCTACCTCGATTTGAGGTACTATTTAATTATCAGATTCAAGTTCATAGTGTACGATAATTACCTTGAAAAGTCAATATTTGGCTTAGGTAGATTGAGTATTTTCTAATCTACGTGATAACGAGAAAAGGCAGGCATTCTTTTTCAAGTACTTGGATATTGTTGAAAAAGAAACAAAAAGTCATTATACTAGAATAAATGATTCAACGATGAAAGGGAGAGCGGTCATGAATAAAAAAGAACAGACAACGTTGGAATTGAGAAAGCTATTTAACAAACTATCTTGGTTAAACAAACAAAAGATGGAGGAAGCGCTTAAAGGATACAAACCTTCTGAAGTTCATTGTATCGAATCAATCGGTAAAACTGTAGATCCCAATGTGACTAAACTTGCGGACTCTTTGTATATGACAAGAGGCGCTATCAGTAAAATTACGAAGAAACTTCTAAAAAAAGACTTAATCGCAAGCTACCAAAAACCAGAGAACAAAAAAGAAATCTATTTTCGACTTACGGAGCAAGGGCATCGGATTTTTAATATCCATGAAACCCTTCATAAAGAGTTTCGAGAACGTGATCAAGTGGTCTTTGAAGATGTTACGGAAAAGCAATTTGATGACATGCTTCGTTTCGTAGAAAAATATAGTGAGCATTTAGATGAAGAAATGAGGAAACAAGGCATAGATATCAAGTCAGAATAAAATATTTCTATTCAGTAAGCCAATTCTTTAAGAGTTGGCTTGTTTTTTTGTTGACAAAGAAACAAAATGGAAGTAAGATGTATATGTTTCCAAGGAAACTAAAAACGATCAAGGAGAACTATCTATGTCTAAATTTAAATCACAAAATAAAATAAAGAGGGAGCCAACCAAAGATAAACATGCGTTAGTCTTTGGACTGATCTCTGTATTTCTAATCGGAATAGGATTTAGTATCATCACACCTGTCATCCCGTTTTTAGTCCAACCGTATATCGTTAATCCAAATAATCAAGCAATTGTTGTTACCCTTTTAATTTCAGTGTATGCTGTCTGCATGTTTTTTTCAGCTCCAATTCTTGGCGCTTTAAGCGATAGGTTCGGGCGGCGCCCGTTGCTATTATACAGTCTTTTAGGAGCTGCGATTGGCTTCTTAGTTTTTGGAATCGGCGGTTCTTTGTGGGTGTTATTTGCTGGACGAATCATTGAAGGCATCACAGGAGGAAGTATTAGTACCATTTTTGCTTACTTTGCCGATATCACCCCAAGAGAGCAACGAACGAAATACTTTGGCTGGGTCAGTGCAATCACAGGCGTGGGTTCGGTTATGGGACCTGCATTAGGTGGTGTGTTAGCGGCAAAATTTGGATATGCTGCGCCCTTGTATTTTGGTGCGGTGATCACATTGCTGAATGTTGTTTATGGCTACTTTTTTATGCCGGAAAGTCTAGATATGAATAATCGTCTAAAAGAAATTACTCTCTCAAGATTAAATCCGTTTCTTCAACTATTCCATGTATTATCTATGAAAAATTTAAATCGTCTGCTTATCTCCGCGTTCTTACTTTGGATTCCGAGCGGTTCGTTACAGGCTATTTTGTCACAATTTACAATCGATACATTTAATTGGAAACCTGCTCTGATCGGTCTGGTCTTTTCGATTATGGGGATTCAGGATATTCTCTCGCAAGGCTTTATTATGCCGCGGCTCTTACTGAAACTGAGTGATAAACAGATTGTTATTTTAGGTATGAGTTCAGAGATTATAGGGTATGGCTTGATTGGGGCATCTGCAGTATTTTCTTTCTATCCATTTTTCATTGTTGGGATGTTTATCTTCGGTTTTGGTGACTCGATTTTTGGCCCAGCTTTCAATGGAATGGTCTCAAAATCAGCTGATTCAGGTGAACAAGGACGTGTTCAAGGCGGGAGCCAATCGATTCAATCGTTAGCAAGAATCATCGGACCAATTATTGGTGGGCAACTTTATGTAATACTAGGATCGGCTGCACCTGCTTTTATGGGAATGATTTTGCTTGCAGCTGCAATTGCTGTTTTGGTTAAGGGAAGGGCAGCAGCTTAAATCAAAAGTATTGACCGAGTACAATTTTCCTATGTAGAAGAAAGAGAAAACAATCATACATCGCCTTCTTTCAAGAGTAAATAGACAAATTGAATTATACTCGTTCAGGCTATGCATTTGGTAAGAAATTACGTACTTTTTCTATTGATTGTAGCGTTAAAATAAGGTATAACTATATGTATAGGAACGTTAATTATCCTATGAAGTTTAAAACAAATAGTTGCTTACCTAGTGTTAGCATAAATGGTAGAATTATGATGAAACGGTATGAAAGAATCGATAAGCAACTATTTGAAATCAGCAGACTCTGCAAAATCTGCTATTTTTTACTTAAAAACCCATCTTCCGCCAGACGGATTTTTAAGAGTACTGATGTACTGAGAATAAATCGTTACGTTGCGCCACCCAATCAAGTAAACTTAAGAAATTTTTTATTTATCTGTTACCGACCATTTTTTATACGCATTGACTCGGCTGTCTTTTTAGATTGAATGGGGAAAGTATGGTAGTGATCAAATCAAGTAACACCAGCTCGCAAGCACCCAATACGAAAGAACGTATTGAAAAAGGATAAAAAAGGTGCTTACTATTTATAAAAAGAGCGAAAAAATACAGCATTAGCTACCAACTAATACTGTGCAAAAGTTCAACAAATAACCACCAACTGCTCTAAAATAACAAAATCTGTAAAAAGTACTAGTATTTCTTACAAAAATTGAGTAAAATGAAAGAGTTGATATGAAAATATCGACTTGGGCAACTTATATTATTAGTTTGTGCTGATAATATAGGGCTCTGTAATTGGGTTACCGCCCATTTATAGAGTGCCTTTTTATTTTGTTTTCGCTCTAATTACCTGATTTCCACACAAAAAAAATGATATTAGTCAGCTACTAATACCATGAAGCGTTCGCTAAATAACCATTAACTAATCTTATTGAGGAAAATGAACAATAAGAGTAATCAATATCCTATATTGACGAGGCAACTTGTATTATTAGTTTGTGCTGATAATACAGGGCTCTGTTTTGAAGATTACCGTCTTCTGACAGGGCGCCTTTTTTTGTTTTATGTTGTAAGGTAATCTTAACTTAAAGGAGTTATGATAGTCAATAGAATATCATAAAAGAATTCAAATTGTCAAAATTGGGTAAAAACAAGGACAAGTTTGACAAAATAGATGGATTTTTTTGAATTTTGCTTGTATCAAAAATCTGATTTAATTTATGTCAACTTAACACAAGATTATATGGCTCTATACTTTCTGATGTTGGTGAGAAATCACCGGCATCTTTTTTAATGCAAAATAATAGAAAAGACACCCTGATATCCTTTAGAATTAAGTCGACTAAAACCAATCAAAAGGAGGAAATCAAGATGTCTTATGCAAATCTTATCAAAAATACCTTAGATATTCTAGACTTAAACATTACTTTTAATGAAAACTCTTTAAAAAAGGAACGCATCAAAGGACGAATATGCCAAGTATTTTCTGGTACGTTGGATTATTTCGCTCACTCCTGACCTCATTGTGGCATCAAAAAAGACGGATCGATTATTCGTTGGAGCTTTACAACGTGTCTGATTTTACTGAATGATGTCTCTGAGTACCAAACATACTTACGATTGAAGAAACGTCCGTTCTTCTGCCATTCTTGTGATAGAACTTTTGTCGCTGAAACAAGTCTTATCGAAAAGTGTTGCTCGATTTCGAAGAAAGTGAAGCTTTCGATTGCCGATCGTTTAAGAAACACCACATCTATGAATGAAATTACCCGTCAAAAGAAGGTTTCTGTTTCCTCTGTTTATCGCATATTGAAACAGTTTTACGAACCAAAAAAAATCAATCGGCTCACCTTGCCAGAAGTTCTTTGTTTCGATGAATTTAAATCAGTGAAACAAGTCGCTGCCTCTATGAGCTTTATCATGATGGATGGGAAAAAAAGCAATTACTTGATGTCGTTGAAAACCGCCAGTTTCCTTTTTAAAAACGCTATTTCTCACGCTTTTCTTTATCTGTTCGTAAAGGTGTAAAATACATTGTTTTCGATATGTATGCGCCTTATTTTGCTTTAATTAAGAAACTATTTCCTAAGGCTCAGATTGTTCTTGATCGCTTTCATATTGTGCAACACATTGCTTCATCATTGATTTAATTCTTTGGATTTACTTCACCACCATTAGTTGACAAAGAGCCAATTTATTTAGGTAATCGTTTAAACTTGATCATTTGGAAGAATCAGAGAACCAAGATTCAGAACTCTCTGCCTTTTTTTCTCGACGTTCCTTTCGTTGGATCTTCTCTATTTCAGAAACAGAATATGTTTTTCCATCCTCAAATTTAGCATTCTCTTTATCAAATGCACCTTTAATTACTACATTACCTTCAAATTCTTTTTGATAAGGCATTACACTTCCTATAAAACTATTCGATTCGTCAGAGTTAAAATAACCATGGAAATCGAGTGAACCCATAGGATTTTTTTTTGTTTCTGTAAAAATAAGAGAATCAATATTGTCATAATTATATTTAAAGAATAACTCTATACGTTCTTTTTGTTTTTCCATATAGTCCTTATAGCTGTAATAATTCAATCCTGCCACCCCTATTATTATTATTCCTATCCCAATTAAAAATTTATACCTAGTTTTCATAGTCATTGTGTCCTTTTTATGTCATAATTAAATATAAGTATAACATAAGGAGAACAACAATGAGTAAGACAGATAAAGATTTTTTTGATATAACTACTGGAGCGTATCAAGGGTTACAAATTGGGGACAGAATTAAAGGATTAGATAATAAAAAATATGAAGTAGTGGAAATTTTAAATAATCCTGATAAAAATGGGGCAGAAGGGATTGCTGTTGCGCCTATCGTTAATGGGACCCCTGATATGTCCAATATCACGATTTCTTATAAAGGAACCAATCTTGCTGATATGGATGGTGATCTAAGCGCAGATCTCCAACAAGTCACCATGGGTCAAAAAGATAAATACCAAAATGTACAGGTTCCCGGAACAACCATACGTGTTCCAATTCAAGTCAATAGTCAATTCGATACGGCATTGGCTTTTGCTGAACAATTAAAAAAGGATCCACGTTTTAAAAATGCAACGTTTGATTACACAGGGCATAGTTTAGGTGCTGGTTTAGCCTCTTATGTTGCTGCTGAATTTGGAGAGTACGCTACAGTCTTTTCTGCTCCAAATATTTATCGATTATTGAGTGAAAAAGCAAAAAAATGGGTTGATGCAGGACATGCCACAGATAAAATTACAAATTATACGCATATGAATGATAGTGTTGGGAATTTTGACCAATTTGGTATGCCTTTAGTTGGAAAGCGCGTCCTCACTAAAAGCAATAAAGAGTTAGAAACATTTATTATGAGTTTATTAACATTGGGCGGCCACCCTACTGATACTTTCATGAACATGTTTAATGGGGATGGAAGTATTATGCGTCTATTCGCTCCCGCATTACTTCGAGCAACTGCTGCACAATACGATGACATGAAAAGTACGGCACTAGGGATCAAAAAAACAATTGAACAATACGAATGGGACGAAGGCGAAGAAATAATGGCTCTACAAAAACACATCCGCAGTGAAGCCAGTGGTGGAGCTTACTCCGAATTAGAAGATCACGAAATTCAAGATATTCTAAAATCGGTCGCACCTTATTCTAAAGGGGATCAATACTACGCCCACAATCCAGAAGTTATCAGTGACTTAAAGGACAAAATGGTGTCAATTGGAGATAATTTAGGTGAATTTGCCCATAGTTTACGCATGGCAGCTGTTAAAGCAGAAGCTGCAGATGAACAAATAGCAACGAGATTCTAGTTTTAAGGAGAGAAAAAAATGAATTTACCAGGTATCGGGTCGACTATTGGAGGAGAATCATATAGTGATGTGATCTCAAGTTTACAACAGAAAATTACATTTGATTCTGGGTTGAAAGAACCTAATTCAGCTACAGTTACGCTTTATAAGATCCAACTAGAACAGTACCAAAAATTAGAGAAAAAAAGGTTACAGAAAATAGCCTTGCAAGCAAAATGTGTCAGTGTATTTAATCCTCTAAAAGAAGAAGCGGCTCAAATGCAAAACAAAATAAAGACGGAGCAGTTCAACCTAGGAAGTAGTGTTGAAACCTTCGTTCAAAATGCTCCAGATATGGTCAAAGGACAAGCTGGTACTTCATTTTCTCATGAGGTATCCGTAATGAGAAATAGTGTTCTTGAAGCAAGTGGAATGTGTGAAGCTGTTACCTAATGAGCTAGTGAAAGAGAGGTCTAGATTGAACTATGAATAACATAAAAATAGCCATATTGGCATTACTAGCTGTACTAGTAATCAGTGGATGTGCTCAAAATAGCACTGAACCAGTAAATAATTTTACAAACAAGACACTCGAGACAACAGAACAAGAACAAAAATCTGTTGGAACGACAATCACTGTAGCAGGTGGACGTTCCCTAAAAGAATGGGAAACACTTATTCGAGAGAAATTAAGTGAGGAATATGCTATAACTGAACAAGATTCAGTACGTTTTGATTATACGTCTGTAGAAACAAGTCCTATGGGAAATCATACGTTTACAGTTACTAGTGGAGATCAAATTTTTTCTGTAGAAGTTCCAGGAGAAGACGGGTTCATATTTGATAAAAATGGCTCTATAATTAAGTCAGGAGAGTCACCAACTGATGACGATCTAAAATCGAATATTAGTATTTCACCACCAAATGATGAACATTAAAATAACAGATAATATATTAAATAAGTAAAATGATTTTATGATAACCTCAGACCAGAAATCTTGATTTGCTAAGGTTTCTGGTTTGATTTAGAGATACATCAATTACTTTTGGTATTTTTGGTTGGTGAAAGTGTTGGTATTCCTGGAACTTGGTATAATTCTTTATTATGGTAACTAAGTTATTGGATAACAATAACTTAGTTTTTTTATGAGCGAACAAAAGCTTGACCGTGAAAGGAAACGTCAAAAAGCCCTTGTCCAAAAAATGGGTGAACAAGTCTTAGTTAAACAGCAACAAATGTGTTCGAATGTTGAAAAAATACCAGTGAACTAACGAATCGTATGTTTGAAATAATTCAAGGCACGCAGAAATTAGTAGAGACGAGTTCGGTTCTTGAACAACCAATAAAGAAATCTGATTTTCACCACTATCCACATTTTTGTGAGGAATAAAAAAGAATTAGAATGAAAGAATAGATGTTAAAGAAGTCAAAAGAGTATAATTAAGAAAATAATAAAAGTTGGAGAAAACAGGTTGAATTTTAGAAACATATTAAATGACGCAAAATCAAAACTAACTAAATTGAAAAAAGTCCCACTACTCATTTTTTCCATACTACTACTTTTCACTGTCTATATATACAACAACCAGAACAACCTCAAATCAAAATACAAAAGTGATAAATTTGAATACACTGTATATTACGAATCATTCGTAGGGCAAAGCTCGGATAAGTTCCTTCTATTTGATGATGATGGAAATGAAGAACTTTGCACAGTCGTATTAAAAATCGATGCTCAAAAGCAATTCGGTAAAAATTATCTATACATCTATCAAGAAACGGACAACGACGAAGGCGAGTTCATGGCTTATTCAACGACTAGTAGTAAAGATGGGGTAGGAATGGACAATGGTCTCAGGCATATAGAAACAGATGAGGAATGGGAGTTGCTTGATGAAGTATTTGATACCTACCTAGCACAAGAATAAAAAAACGGAGGAAAAAACAATAGAATTAAACGATATGGAGTCACTGTATAACCATCTGAAAAAAAGAAAAGAGGATTATGTGCTTACTGGTGAAATTGTCGGACGGCTACCTGAATTAATCACTCACTGCCCAACAGAAGTAGATCAATTCGTTTGGTTTTCTGGCGGTATTCTTTTTTGGCTGATTCATTGGAGATCACAGCGTAAAGTGTATGAAAAACTTGGAATCAGTAAATTAGAACAAAAAATTATCCGTATTCTAGGAGATTATGAAGCGAATTTTAAAAATGAATATTGTGTTTTAGTTCGAAAAGAAATCTAAAAATACGGAATGCCTGTTCAATTAGTAGGTTATACTAATTGTTATAGAGAAGTTATGATGGTGGCTACTTCTGAAAGGTGGAGGTGCTTATGAATGTAAGTACTAAAATCTATGGAAGGAGAAAGCCTTTTGTCTGCATTAGAGACAATTAAGTTGAGTCTAAGCTTTGGTATGTTTACCATTACTTTGATCAAATTGATTGTTGCTTTGCTTAAAGACCAAAAGAAATGACCGCTCAATAACTTTGGCAAGTTAGCGATCATTTCAAAATGATATAAGATTTGCTACCGTCTTAAACAGCTCAATACCAGAGGGATATGTTAACGCATATCCCTCTTTTCATCTATATTACACTAAACTTTTCAATAAAAAACAAGCTGGCTACTCATTTAAAAAGAGTAACCAACTCATAGAATTCTACTTAAGTTTGCTGAAACTGACTATTATACAACGATGCATACAACGAAGGTTTCGCCAATAATTCTTGGTGATTGCCTTTTTCCACAATATCCCCATCTTTCATCACTAAAATCAAATCAGCATTTTCAATCGTAGACAACCGGTGTGCAATCACAAAGCTTGTTCGATTATTTGTCACTTCGTCCATCGCTTTTTGAATATGAGCTTCGGTTCGAGTATCCACACTAGACGTCGCTTCATCCAAAATAACTACAGGAGGATTTGCCAATAGGATTCTGGCAATCGTCAATAATTGTTGCTGTCCTTGTGACAATGAGCCGTTTTCGCTGGAAATGATCGAATCATAACCATTTGGCAATGTACGAATAAAGTGGTCACATTGCGCGATTTTAGCAGCTTCAATGACTTCTTCTCGTGTCGCGTCCATTCGTCCATACGCGATATTCTCCGCAATCGTTCCTTCAAACAGCCACGTATTTTGTAAAACCATTCCAAACATGGCACGTAGATTTGTTCTTGAAAGATCTGTGATATCCACGCCGTCAAAGGTGATTCGACCGCCATTTAATTCATAAAAACGCATCAGTAAGTTCACTAACGTTGTTTTACCTGCACCAGTTGGTCCAACGATTGCCACCATTTGTTTCGGTTTAACCGTGAAATCAACTTGTTTCATCAACATTTTTTCTTCTGTATAACCAAACTGAACCTTATCAAAAGCAATGGCGCCAGTTGGTTGATCGATGATTTGTAAGTTTGCTTTTTCTGGAACATCATCTTCGGCATCTAAAATCTCAAAGATCCGATCAACAGCTGCCAACGCTGCTTGAATCGAGTTAATGACGTAAGAAGCGGTAGAAATTGGTTCAGACACTTGATTGATATATTGTAGATAAGCTTGAAGCAACCCAATCGTGATACCACCTTGTAAAACTAAGAACGCACCAATGATTGCACTGACGATAAAAGCCAATTGATTGATCAAACGAATCGCTGGATAAATCGCAAAGTTCATAAATTGTGCACTTAGAAAGGCTTTGTAATGCTTTTGATTCGTTTGTGCAATAACATCTTTCGCATGAGCTTGTTGATTGAATGTTTTTGTCACTAAATTACCAGATAAAAACTCTTCTGTTTTGTTATTTAAAATCCCGAGTTCGGCCTGACTTACTTCGGCTAGTTTCTTATTTTTATTCGCAATTTTTCCTGTTAAGAATGAACTTCCTGCAATCAGTAAAACTACGATCAATGTCAATTTTACATCAATGTAGAATAACATGATCCCAGCAAAGACGATCGTTGAGATCGATGTGAAGAATTGATTGATCCCAGTTAGGAAAACTTGTGACAATTGATTTAAACTAGTTGTTGTTCGGCTTAAAATATCCCCAACTTGGTGTTGGTCAAAAAAGGCCATTGGTAATGATTTGAACTTTTTCGTGACTTCTTTTCTGACTCTTAATGTTATCCGTTCGCTTAAAGAAGCCATCACACGTTCTTGGGTGTATGACATTAAACTACTGATGATCGAAAATACGATCAGGATCAAAACAGGTGTCAATAAAGCTTCTTGCACCATTGGGAAGGTAATATGACCGACTCCATGAGTTTTGATTAGTGTAAGCAAATCATCGATGGCGATACCCATGATGAAAGGCATGGCAATGACTAAGGCATTACCGATCAAACTACATAAAATCAAACCGAAAAATATCGGGCGTTCAGGTCGAATCAATTGAAAGAATCGTTTTAATGTTTGTTTATTTAATTTTTCCATCAGACTAGCGCTCCTTCCTTGATAATCCCTTGTGAGCGGGCAAACTCTTGGTATGTTTTATTACTTTGTAAGAGTTGATTGTGAGTTCCTTGACCTACGATTTTTCCTTCATCTAGGACAATAATGTTATCAGCTTGTTGGATCGTGCTTAATCTTTGCGCAACAATCAGCAATGTTTTATCTGCCATTTCTTCTTTTAAAGCGAGTCTTAATGCGGCATCGGTTTGATAATCAAGCGCTGAAAAGCTATCGTCAAAGATATAAATATCGGCAGGTTTGATCAACGCTCGAGCGATACACAAACGTTGTCTTTGACCACCAGAGAAGTTCGTTCCACCTTGAGCCACAAATGAATCATAGCCATCTTCTAAGGTAGCAAGGTAGGATGCAAGTTGAGAAATTTCAGCCGCTCGATCCATATCTGCTTTCGTTGCTTCAGGATAGCCCATCAATAAATTGCTCTTGATGGTTCCACTAAATAGAAAGGCTTTTTGAGGAACGTAACTGATTTTAGAACGTAATTCTTCTTGCGTAACATTTCGAATATCCACGTCATCAAATAATATCGCACCATCTGAGACATCGCTAAGTCGTAATAACAATTTAGCAACCGTACTTTTACCAGATCCTGTTCCGCCAACGATAGCGGTTGTTTTTCCTTTTGGAATACTGAAATGGATGTCCTCTAAAACGGGTTCATCTGCTTGATCATAACTGAATGTCACGTGATTTAACTCGATCAAAGCGTCTTGTGAACTTGATTTTTCAAGTAAAACTGGTTGATCAGTATCAAGAATTTGGTCTTGCGTATTCAAAATTTCTTCGATTCTTTTTACTGAAGCAAGGGATCTAGGCAACATAACTAAAACCATTGCTGCAATCATCAAGTAAGCGAGCGTTAGTAAAGAATATTCCACGACGGCTGAAACAGTACCAATTTGCAAAGTCCCAAGCGCAACTAAATTTCCGCCAAACCATAGAATAGAAGAGAAAACGATCCCCATAAGCAAGAAGGCAACCGGCGTAATAAAAGCAAAAATACTATTTACTCGAATCATGCCATTCGCATAGTCTGAAAATGTTTTATTTGTTCGTTCTTCTTCATAATCTTGATTATTAAAAGCCCGAATCATATTGATCCCAGTAAAAAACTCTCGTAAAGTCACGATGATCTTGTCCATTTTAGGTTGGATCAATAAGGAAAGTGGTGTCCCTTTTTTCATTAAGATATAAACGATCGATCCAAAAGCTGTAATTGCGATCAGTGGAACTAAAGCTAATGTCGCTGAGTAAGTGAAGGTCATATAAAGTGAGAATATGGCAATGATCGGAGCTGGTAAAATTAGCTGTAGAAACAACACGATCATTTGTTGAATATTGTCAACGTCATTTGTCATTCGTGTCAATAGCGAACCAGTTCCAAAATTGTCTGCATCTTTAATAGAAAATGTTTGAAGCTTGTTGAAAAACATCTCCCGTGTTTCTAAACCAAATTTCGCTGCTACTTTAGCTGATAGATAACTTCCAGCAATGGCTGAGAGCGCACCAAATAAAGCCATTGCGAGCATTTTAATTCCAATTATTTTGATCGATTGCTCGTCGCCGCTCGCAATCCCCACATCGATCAATTGAGCAACGAGTAACGGTACACCAAGTGTCCCGATAATTTGTAAACATAAGCAAATCACTGTAGTAAAAATAAGTGTCCTATTCTTTTTAATGAAAAACTGAATGATTTTCATGTAAATTCCTCCTTTTAAAGACTCAAAGGGAATTCTACACCTTCAAGTCACTTGAATGTCAACGGTTTTTGTTTATAATTAAAATAAGAGGTGAGCTTATGGAAAAAGAGAAATTATTGACGGTAGGACAAGTGGCTGAAATCATGAAATTACCCAAGTCAAAGATTCGTTATTGGGATGATATGAATTTACTGACATCCTCTAGAAATAGACATAATGGTTATCGGATGTTCGATATGGAGGATATTCTAACAATCAGTGATATTGATTTTTACCGTAAGCTTGATATTCCCATCAATAAAATGACGAACCTTTATCGAAAATCGCCAGAGGAATTATGGACTATATTAGATGAAACAGAAACGAGAGTTGCTGCAGAGTTAGCTGAACTTGAGAAAAAGCAACGAGGAATCAAACACAGAAAAGACCAATTATTGAGCTTGATCGAGTTGAAAGAAAAAGAATTTCTTGATGAGCCATTAGATGTAGAACGAATTATTCCGATTGATTTAAAAGATCCCAATGAATTACAGACGTATATTGACAATCCTTCTAGTCTAGTGGTTTACATTGATCCTAAAAATGAAAAAGAAATCATCTACGGTTTTGCCGTAAATACAAAAGAATTTGTAGAAGAAGCCACGATTTGGCAACAAATAGAGCAACCAAAATATTCATATAAACAATTTCTGCTGACAATCAAGTCAGATGATCCTTCAGAAAATAATTTCCTGTCAATAAAAGAAAAATTGGAGAAACAAGGCTATCAGACAGGGACAATGATTGGGCGTTATATCATGACTGCGGAGGACCAAGAAGGGTTTTACCGAGATTATTACAAAGCGTGGATCGAAGTAAATAAGTAATATTGGGCATAAATATCGTAATCTTACTGAGAAGATGCTATGATTTAGCCAATCAAAAAAAGGGTGATCAACCAATGGAAAAATTACAAACAATTCAGGATGTAGTGACCTTTATCAACGAAAATCATCTTGTTTTTTTATATGTCTCACAAGAAAATTGCTCTGTGTGTCACGCGCTTAGACCTAAATTGACCGAACTATTAAAACACTATCCTAAAATAAAATTAAGAGAAGTGGAAGCAGATAAAGTCAAAGCAATTTCAGCTGAATATTTGATTTTCTCAGCACCGACCTTACTTTTTTTTGTCGATGGAAAAGAGTATCTTCGTGAAGGGAAATTTGTTCAGTTTAAAAAATTAGCTAATTCGATTGAGCAAGTGTATTCGTTTAAAGAGAGCCAAATATAATGTGTTAGGGTATCTGTTATCAAAATGTAAGCGTACTATTGACAAAGAAAATAAGACGTTGTATACTTTGGTCAACGGATCGTTACTGGTTAAGCAGGCGTGACCTCTCACATTACTTTTTTTGGTGATGTTTGATATGGTCAGGTCTTTTTTCGTTTTTCAAGTCAAGAACAGGAGATAATTTCAATGAAAATACTGAAAGTTTTTAATAATAATGTTTCTTTGGTTTTAAATGATGACAATATCGAAGAAATCATTATGGGCAAAGGCGTCGGCTTCAACAAGCGTGAAGGTGACGTGATCGATTCAGCCCTGATTGAAAAAAGATTTGTTCTTGAAGGTAACAATTCCGTTAATAACTTAGACAACCTGCTTGCACGAATCGATATTGAAGATATTGAACTGGCCAGTGATATTATTCAATTAGGCGAAGCAGAATTAGAACAGTCTATTGATGATTCTATTTTGCTGACATTGTCCGATCATATCGGTTTTGTCTTAAATCGAGCAGCAGAAGGGTTGCAAATGCGCTCACCATTGGAGTGGGACATCAAACAGATTTACACAAAAGAATATGCGTTTGCATTAAAAGCCGTTCAGATGATGCGAGAGAAAACAGGTATTGAGATTCCAGACCAGGAAGCAGCCTTTATTACCCTTCATTTTGTAAATGCCTACAACTCAACTAGCAATATGAACGAAACAATGTTGACAACCAAAATCATTCAAAGCATTATCGATATTATTAAGTACCATTATGGGAAAGAGTATGATGAAACGTCTTATGATTTTACTCGTTTCATTACCCATATTCGTTACTTTGTCAAAAGGCAGTTGGACAAAGAAGTCTCATCAAATGAGGATTCATCCTTGATCAATCTGATCGCTGTCAAATATGAACAAGATTATCAGTGTGCAGTCAAAATCAAAACATTTTTGGAACAACAATACGATTGGAAAATTTCCAATGATGAATTGATGTACTTAACACTTCACTTAAATCGCTTATCAAGCAATCAATAGGATCGTTACTGGTTAAGCAGGCGTGACCTAAGAAAAACACTTAGTTTATAAGTGTTTCTTAGGTCACTTTTTTTATAAAAAAATGAATCAAAGAGAGGAATTATCATCATGCGTTATGAAGAAGAAAGTAAAAAAATCATCGAACTTGTCGGCGGCAAGTCGAACATCAATAGTTTAGTTCACTGTGCGACGCGTTTAAGATTCAGTTTGAAGAATACAAAAAAAGCGGATAAAGAAGCTTTGGAAAAACTACCGTATGTAATGTCTGTAGTCAATAGTGGTGGACAGTATCAAGTAGTGATCGGTAGTAAAGTACCAGATTATTATGCGGCGATCCAATCGTTGGCTGACTTAAATGAAGATGCACCTAAGACTGAAAAAAAACTAAGTTTCAATTATGTGTTTGAAGTGATCTCTGGTGCCTTTTCACCATTGATTCCAGCAATGGCAGGTTCTGGAATGATCAAAGCTGTATTAACGATTTTAGTTGAAATGAAACTCTTAGCGGATACTAGTTCCACTTACATGGTATTGAGTGCTGCGAGTAATGCAATCTTTTACTTCTTACCTGTTTTTCTAGGAATCACGTTGACTAAAAAAATTGGCGGCAATATGTATGTAGGTGGCGTAATCGGTGCAGCGTTACTGGAACCGTCATTTACTGGAATGATTGGTCAGGAGAAACTTGATTTTCTAGGAATCAATTTAAATGTTGTTGATTATGCAACAACTATTTTCCCGATTTTTGTAGCAATTTTTATCTACTCATTTGTGGATAAACTTTTACGGAAAATTATATTTAGAGACCTGCAATTATTTGCAGTGCCGATGTTTAGTTTGATGATCATGGTTCCGTTGACAGCCTTACTTTTTGGTCCTTTTGGAACAGTGATCGGTGATGCATTATCACAAGGTGTTATGTGGTTGATCGGTAAAAGTGCGCTGCTTTCAGGAATCGTATTAGGCGGCGGAATGCCATTCATGGTCATGTTTGGTCTGCATTGGGGCTTTTCACCAATTACGCTTGAAAACTTGACTGTTATGGGTGGTGATCCCATTGAAGGAATGGCTGTTGCAGCTGTTTTTGCACAAATTGGGATCGCAATCGGTTTTTATTTGAAATCGAAAAAACATTCTAAAATGAAAGCTTTAGCTGGACCGTTAGCGTTGACTGGTTTATTTGCAGGGGTAACAGAACCAATCGTTTATGGGCTGATTTTAAGATACAAACGTTTATTGCCAATCGTAGCAATTTCTGGTGCCATTGGTGGTGCAATATGTGGTGTGACAGGTGTTACGATGAATGCTTATGTGTTCCATAATATTTTCTCTATTCCAGTTTATACACCTAAAGTTGGTTATTTCATCGGAGTGGGTGCCGCTTTGATCGCAGGTGCAGTATTGACGTATTTCTTCGGTGTCAAAGAAGATGAAATGGCAGATTTCTTACCAGAAACAGATCAAGGGGAAGAAGATTTTCAAGAAGAACCGTTGAGCGAACAAGTAATGAATGAAACGACGGTTTATGCACCACTTGAAGGAACTGTGATTCCATTGAAAGAAGTAGATGATGATGTATTTTCGAGTGAAATTGCTGGAAAAGGAGTAGCCATTATTCCGACTGACAATAAAGTAGTTGCTCCATTCGATGGAACCGTCGTAGCGATTTTCCCGTCAAAACATGCGATTGGGTTAAAATCAAATGGAGGCAGTGAATTATTGATCCATATCGGAATCAACACAGTCAATTTAAATGGCGAACACTTTGAAACAAAAGTTGAAATGGGTGATACGATCAAACGTGGGCAAACGTTACTAGTATTTGATCGTGAAAAAATCGAACAAAAAGGCTACGCAATGACATCACCAGTGATTTTAACAGATGGTCAAAGTATGGAAACGATGAACATTATCAATACCACTGAGTCAGTAACTCCCGCAACAAAACTATTTGTTGTAGGCTCAAGTAAGGAGGAAACGGATAAATGAGAAACGATTTCTTATGGGGCGGTGCAGTAGCTGCTCATCAAGTCGAAGGCGGTTTTAATCAAGGTGGTAAAGGCGTGAGTATTGCAGATGTAATGACCTCTGGTTCAAAAGATCACGCTAGAGAAATTACAGATGGTATTATAGAAGGAAAATTTTACCCTAACCATGAAGCAATCGATTTTTATGGTCATTACCAGGAAGATATCCAATTGTTTGCTGAGATGGGCTTTAAATGTCTAAGAACGAGTATTGCCTGGACGAGAATTTTTCCAAATGGTGATGAAAAAGAACCGAATGAAGCTGGACTAGCGTTTTATGACGATTTATTTGATGAATTATTGAAACATGGCATTGAGCCTGTTATTACGTTGTCACACTTTGAGATGCCCTATCATTTGGTTAAACACTATGGCGGTTGGCGTAGTCGTGAACTGATCGGATTTTTCACTAAATTTGCAGTGACCGTGATGGAGCGTTATAAAGACGAAGTAAAATACTGGATGACCTTTAATGAAATCAATAATCAACGCATTTTGGAAAATCCAATCTATTCTTTTACCAACTCAGGTATTCTTTATCATGAAGGCGAAGATAAATTAAAAACGATGTATCAAGCAGCACATTATCAATTTGTGGCGGGGGCAATTACAGTTGCTGAAGGGAAAAAAATCAATCCTAATTTTCAAATCGGTTGTATGCTGGCGGCAACACCAAACTATCCGCTGACGAGTGACCCTAATGATATTATCGCGGCTCAGCAAGAAGATGAAAAGCAATTATTTTTTACGGATGTCCAAGTAAGAGGAAATTATCCACGGTGGTCAATTAAAGAATGGGAAAGAAACGGCTATGAACTGGATATTACGGATGCAGATTTACAGACATTAAAAGCTGGAACCGTAGATTACATTGGTATCAGCTACTATTTAAGCAATACGATTTCAACACGACCAGAAGCGGTTCGTTTGGAAGATGATTTGCTTGGAGACAGCTCTCTTGTTGAAAATCCTTATGTCAGTATGACGGAATGGGGTTGGTCGATTGATCCGGCTGGATTACGTCACTATCTAAATCTTTTAAGTAATCGTTATGAGCGCCCGATCTTTATTGTAGAAAACGGTTTTGGTTATGCGGATACTTTAATAGAAGATAAAGTACACGATACAGAAAGAATCGATTTTCTTAGCCAACATATCAAAGAAATGAAAAAAGCAATTGAGCTAGATGGTGTAGATGTTTTAGGCTACACGGTTTGGGGCTGTATCGATCCAATTTCATTTACCACTGGAGAAATGCGTAAGCGCTACGGGTTTATTTATGTAGATCGTGACAATCAAGGGAATGGTTCACTAAAACGCATTAAAAAAGATTCGTTTGAGTGGTACAAACATTTGATCCAAACGAATGGAGCAGAAATCTAAACTACATTATTATAGAAGTTTCTCTCACTGTATTGTAGTAAAATAAATACAGTGAGAGCTTTTTTTTGTAAAAAAGCATAAAATAGAGTGGATAGATAGAGAATGGGGAATTAATGAATGAAAAAAAAGATCGGATTTATTTTACTTAGTATAGTAGTAATAGTAGGGGCAATCATTTATTTTAATCAGAATCAAGAAGAGAAAGAAGAGGCATTATTCAAAAAAGAAGCCATTGAATTTTGGGTAATCAGTGATCCGCATTATATCGATAAAAGTTTAACGGATTCAGGGATCGCATTCAAAAAAATCAAAGAAACAGCAGCAGGAAAAGAGCTGGATTATCAAAAAGAAAGCTGGCAGTCTTTTATCAACAAAGCCATTAAACAAAAACCAGATATGCTGATCATTACAGGAGATTTAACGTTAAATGGGGAAAAAGTCAGTGCTGAAAAGCTAGCTGAGTTACTCAAACAATTAACAAACAAAGGAATCAATGTTTTTGTCATTCCAGGAAATCACGATGTCAATGACGGCTGGGCTAGAAAATTTGTTGGGGATAAACAGGAAAAAACAGAGGCGATTTCAATCGCTGATTTTAAAGAAATATTTGCTGACTTTGGGTATCAAAATGCCACGAACTACGATAAAAATTCATTAAGTTACTCAGTGGCAGTCAATCAAAAATATAATTTTCTGTTCCTTGATTCCAATATATATCCAGAAGATAATCAGCCTCAAACAAGCCCCACAACTGGTGGTACGATTCGCGGGAAAACAATGAAATGGGTCAAAAAGCAACTAGAAAAAGCAAAACAAGAAAAGAAAAAAACGCTGGTTTTCGTGCATCACAATATTTATGCTCATAACAAACTATTATCAAGCGGCTTTGTTCTCAACAATGCAGACGAATTCAAGCAAGTATTGGCAGAATATCAAGTACCGATTGTTTTTTCTGGCCATATCCATGCTCAAGATATCATGACTGAAACGATAAAGGATCAACCGCTAACTGAAATTGTATCCAGTTCCTTTTCGATTGCACCTCAAGCTTATGGTGTAGTCAAACTAAATGGAAATTCATTTGACTATCAAAAACAAGAAAATACGCATTCCGTTTCTGAAATAGAAAATTATCCTCAATACATCAAAGAACTTTTTATTGAAGATGGAAAAAGACTAGGCTATTCTCAGTTGATCGATGCTGGATTAACAGATAGCCAAAAATTAGATACGGCAGCTGAATTTGTGGGACAGGTCAATTATCGCTTTTTCTCTGGGAATGATTTTATTACAGAAAAAGAAGTAGAAAAAATCAAAGCAGAAGCTGGGTATCAAATCATTACTGAACATAGCAAATTTTTAAAAGAATACATCGATTCGATCATCCAAGATAAAAATCAAGAAGATAATCGATTGAAACAGAATTTTGACTAATATATTCCTTTCAAACTTCCCGAATTTCAGATGAATGAGGGAAGTTTTTTATTGATAGCTTTTAGTTATCATACCTGCGAATAAACTATTATCAGTTTCAAGCGTTTTGTACTATCATAATAAGATAAAGAAAACGCTATAAAAATAAACGATAAATGAAGCAGAGGAGCGAAAATCATGGAATTGATTTCAGGTGAAAAGGGATTTGAATTGGTACACCAAAGTGGCAACTGGGTATTAAAAAAGGATATCGGGTTTTCGCCAGTTGAACTGTTAGTTGCATCCATCGGTGCCTGCGGAGCCTATGTTTATGAAAAAATATTAACCAATTCTAATATCGATTTTACGATTGAAAAGGTCGATATCTCTTATGAACGAGCAGAAACTAAACAAGCGAAACCTTTAAGTCGCGTCGTGATTACTTTTTCAATCCATATTGCAGAAGATGAACAGGGGAAAGCTGAGCGAGCACTTAAACTGATTGGAAAGAACTGTCCAGTCATGCAATCGCTAGACCCACAAATAGCAGTTGTTGAAAACCTGATTTTTGTTTAGTTTAGCATCAATTGTTCCATAAGGAGGAATAGAATGAAGAAGTTTTTTGTAATTAGTACACTTTCACTCTTAGTTTTTGTGACAGGTTGTAATTCGGCTGGAAAAACAGAATCGAATGAATCGAAAAAAGCAGTTGTTCACTTTACCGAACCAGCAGAACTGCTCACTCTTGATACAACGCAGGAAGAAGATTTCACTAGTTTCAATGCTCAAAATCAAGTCCTTGAAGGGCTTTACCAATTAAATGAAAAAGATGAAGCAATTCCAGCTGTAGCCAAAGAATTACCAGAAATCAGCGAAGACAAGCAAACATATACGATTTCTCTAAGAGAAGATGCAAAATGGTCAAATGGCGATCCTGTTACAGCTAAGGACTTTTTATACGCTTGGAGACGAGCAGTTACACCAGAAACGGCACCGTCCTATGCGAGTCTATTCGTTTCTTCTATCAAAAATGCAGATGCTATTTATCAGGGGCAAATGAAACCAGACCAACTTGGGATAGAAGCGCCCGATGAGCATACATTAGTGATCCATCTGATCAAACCAATTCCTTACTTTACTTCTTTACTGACGTTTGAAACGTTTTTCCCAATCAATCAAGCGTTTGCTGAAAAACAAGGGAGTGACTATGGAACTTCTGATAAAACAACTATTTATAATGGCCCCTTTGTTCTAGAAGATTGGGAACAAAATTCTGATACTTGGAAATACGTCAAAAATCCAGAGTATTGGGATAAGAAGAATGTGACAGTCGATGAAATTCAAACCACTGTCGTAAAATCAACAAGCACAGCAGTTAATTTATATCAAACGGATGAGTTAGATCGAGTTGTGTTAGATGGAGAATTTTCTAAACAATATAAAAATGATCCTGATTTTCAAAATCAAAATGACACAAAAATGGGGTATCTACGGTTTAATCAAGGTCAAGGCAAACCGTTGGCAAATCTTAACTTACGTAAAGCAATCTCTTTAGCAATCGATCGAGAAACCTTCGTGAAAAATGTCTTAGGAGACGGTTCTATTGCAGCAACAGGATTCGTTCCAGAGAACTTTGTTCAAAATCCAAAAACAAACGAAGATTTCCGGAAAGAAAGTGGCGTTCAGCAAATATTCGATAAAGCTGCAGCACAAAAAGCGTATACACAAGCGAAAGAAGAGTTGAATAAAGAAAATATCACATTAGTTTATCTAACTAAAGATACAGATACAGAGAAAAAAACAGCGGAATATTTGGCTAGTCAAATCGCTGAAGTATTGCCATGTATCAAATTTGAAATCACCACATTACCAAGTAATAATGTGCAGGAACGTTATTTATCTGGGGATTATGACATTGCTTTTGGTCAATGGATGCCCGATTTTAAAGATGCAATCACATTTTTAGATATGTTTGCCTCTAATTCAGGGTTAAACCACGTCAATTACAAAAATCCAGCATATGATCATTTGATTCAAGCTGCATCTGATACGGATGCAGCGGATGAAGAAAAAAGATGGTCAGATCTATTACAAGCAGAACATCTTCTATTAGCAGAAAATTATACGATCGCACCGATTTATCAACAACAAACAGCATTACTGCAAAAGAAAAATATCAGTGGGGTAGTCAAACATAGTTTTGGTTCGCCATATAGCTTTAAATATATTCAAGTAGAAGAAACCAAATAATTAGAAGCTAGAGCAAAGTGTAAAAACCTTGCTCTATTTTTTTGTGGAAAAAGAATTAGTTTTCACTTGACACATGAATTGTTATTCATGTATTATGAATTTATGATATATGAACGGATATTCATTTGAAAGAAATACGATGTATTTTTTCAGAAAACAACCAAAAAGGAGGAAGAGTAAAATGGAAACAACAAAAGCACACAATCACAATTGCTCAAATGAAAAAGGACATGACCATGACAGTAGTCATGGACACGATCATAGCCATGGGAAATCCCCAGTTATTTTATTTTTTACAGGATTAGCTATCTTTATTGGGGCATTCTTCATTAATGAAGGCTCTTTATTACAGAATATTCTCTTTGTCAGTGCAATGTTACTATCTGGTTATCACATCATTATAGAGGGTATTGAAGATACGATCAGTGAATCAAAAGAGCAAAGAAAGTTTGTACCGAATGTCCATATTTTGATGACCTTAGCCGCATTTGGTGCAACGATCATCGGAAATTATGAAGAAGGAGCATTGCTGATTATCATTTTTGCAGCAGCTCATTTTCTTGAAGAGTATGCAGAAGGCCGCAGTAAAAGAGAAATTACCAATCTACTTAAAATGAACCCAACAGAAGCTCGCCTGATCCAAGCTGATGGCAGCGTGAAGACAGTCGACGTGGCAACTCTAAAGATCGGCGACAAATTACAAGTATTAAATGGTGACCAAATCGCGACAGATGGCATTATTCTATCGGGAAGGACTTCAATCGATGAATCGTCTATCAATGGTGAAAGTATCCCTAGAGAAAAAACAGTTGGTGACGAAGTATTTGGTAGTACTATAAACGGCAGTGGTACATTTACAATGGAAGTTACAAAAGACAGCAATGATACAGTCTTTGCCAAAATACTTCAATTGGTCAATCAGTCGCAGTCAAACTTGTCCAAAACGGCTACTAAGATTCAAAAACTAGCGCCCTGTTATGTGACGATCGTCTTGATTGTAGTTCCGATTTTTATTGTGGCTGGTCCATTTTTATTTAATTGGTCATGGGATGAAAGTTTTTATCGCGGCATGGTATTTTTGATTTCTGCATCACCATGTGCGTTGGCAGCTAGTGCTGTTCCAGCAACGTTATCAGGAATTTCCAATTTAGCTAAAAGGGGTGTTTTATTTAAAGGTGGTTCTTATCTAGCCAACTTGGCAACGATCAAATCAGTCGCCTTTGATAAAACTGGAACATTGACGAAAGGCAAACCATCCGTTACTGACTTTTACTTTTTAACAGATACAGATCAATTAACAGAGCAAACATGTATCGATTTAATTGTTGCCATGGAAAAAACAGCAAACCATCCTTTAGCCAATGCAATCTTAGATCGATTTAAAGCAACAGCGGATTTGACGTTAACGGTTGAAAATGAAATTGGGAAAGGATTAGTGACAGAATACCAGGGTGACACTTATCAAATCGGTAAACCAGAAATTTTTGATCTAGTTAATAATCAAATCAACGCTCATAATGAACAATATGCAAAAGAAGGTAAAACCGTTGTTTATTTTGCGAAAAATAATGAAGTGATCGGTTTGATTGCGATGATGGATGTACCAAATGAAAATGCAAAAAACGTGATCAGCTATCTGAAATCACAAGGTATCCACACGACAATGATCACCGGAGATGCGGAATTAACAGGACAAGCAGTCGGTCGTCAAATTGGGATCGACGAAGTTGTCGGGAATGTCTTACCAGAAAATAAAGCAGCGATTATCAAAGAACAACAAGTACGTTTCGGCAATGTCGCAATGCTAGGTGATGGTGTCAACGATGCTCCTGCATTAGTAACAGCAGATATTGGTGTAGCAATGGGAAACGGTACAGATATCGCAATAGATGTAGCGGATGTTGTATTGATGAAAAATGATTTAACAAAATTCAGCTATGCATATAAAATATCTAAACGTCTAGATCGAGTTGTTTGGCAAAATATCATCTTCTCAATGTTTATCGTATTTTTATTGATCACCTTAAATATTCTAGGAAAAATGGACATCACAATGGGTGTCATTGTACACGAAGGAAGTACGTTGCTAGTTATTTTGAACGGATTACGTTTGTTGATTCCGTCGAAAGAATAGAAGAATGAAGGACATGATTCACCGTCCATTTTTTATTCAGATTTTATGTAAGGCTGAGACAAAAGCGTTATTTCCGAAGAAACTGCTTTTGTCTCTCCGTTTATTCGGATTTAGAGCGTGAAACAAAACTGAATTTTAGGTTTGTCCCACAATCATTTTTTGTACTTGATAGACTTATTGTGATTGTAAAATGATAGTAAACGACAAAATAATCAATTCTACCGATATCCAAAACCAGTAATTGATTATTAAAACGCTTCATAGTATAGTTTGATTAGAAAATACAGTTGTAAATTGTGAATAAATCGGGGATTTTATGTGAAAAAATAGTGAATGCTGAATTTTTTTTTTAATAGGATTGTCTATTGGTGATTAAAATAATAACAAATATATAAATGGTTTGAAATGTAAAAAAAAGAACAAAATTGGTTTTGAATTAGAAAAAATATTTTGCAGAGGTATAGTTTCTTGTTTTTTTAGAAAATATACCTTTTTTTGTATGAACCATAGTTCTGGAAAAAGGTATAGAAACGTAGGTTAATAAAGGATATTATTGCTTTTGGGAAAGAAAGGTAGATGATTTAGTTCGTATGAGTATTTATATGTATAATTTATATAAATACTTGTATTGTATACGGAAAATCAAAAATTATTAATAGTTTTTTCTGGTATATATAATAAAAAAACACGCATTTGTTTTTTTTTCGAATGTATATTTTTTGAAAATAAGCTAGAGAGTAATTTTAGGTTCCCAAAAAGGGAAATAAATCGTTAATTCAGTTTGTTTGTTTGAGCTTTATCTGATAAAATAGAAAGAGGTAGGCACGTTTTTGGAGGTTTTTGAGTATCGTTTTTTATCAAACATATAATAGCTGATGGATGAATAAGGTTGGCGAAGTGAGATGGAGTAACAGTTACTGAAAACCACACTTAGAAGTGAAGTTGATTATTTTACAATAAAAAGATTACTGCACTTGTCACTATAGTTACATATATAGACAATCACATAATTTACTTACGTATTAAAGTAGCCCGTTTAGAAATAATCAATGATAAAGAAGTAGCCCCATTTTTGTAGAAGGAAGTGAGCATATGCTAAAAATTTTTGGCAAAGGTAAAAAAAGAAAAAAATATGACGATTACGATGAATATGATGACGAAGATTACGACGACGATGAGTACGATGATGATGAAGATTATGACGACGAAGACTACGACGATGATGAAGATTATGATGACGATGATGAAGACTACGACGATGATGATGACGAAGACGACGATGAGTACGATGATGATGAAGATTATGATGACGACGATGAAGACGATGACGATGATGATTATGACGATGAAGAAGAATCTCGCTCGTTATTCACACTGAAAAAGAAAAAGCAGGCTCCAGCACCTAGAAAGCCAAAACCAAAGAAAAAGAGACCACCAGTCAACGAAGTGATCGATGATGAAGAATTAGAAGAACTTCAAGAAGAAATTGAACAACTTCAAAGCGAACTTCGAGAGCTAAAAACAGAGTTACGTAAGAGTAAGAGAGAAAACTCTCAATTACAAAACGAAGTAGAGGCTGCACGTCAAACAAGTGAATCATTAGAAAACGAATTATCAATGGTACAAGCTGTACCAAAAGATTACGATGCTGGTATGGCAGAGCTTGAACAAGTAAAAAGTAAATATAATAGCTTACTACGTGAAAGTAATCGTCAAATCGATGAAACTGACTTAAACCGTAAAAAAGCAGAACGCTTTGCGAATAAAATTAGACAGTACGAACAAGAACTTTTAGCGAAACAAGAAGAAATCGAAAAACTTTCAGAAGATCGTATCGTGATCATGGCATCAGATACACCAACAGATACAGGTGCCTATGAAGAATTAGCAAAAGTTCGTCAAGAGTTAGAAATGACAAAACGCCAACTTGCTCAAAAAACGATCGATGTCGATCAACAATTGTCTAAAGAAGACATTGGCGAAGTGTTATTGGATGCGAAGAGACAAGCAAAAGAAATCATCAACCAAGCAAATCAACGTGCACAGCTTATCAATGAAGAAACAAAGAAAAAAGCTGGTGTGTTAAAACGCTTAGAACGTGCAGAACAAGAATACCAAAACTATTACAAACGCATCAAGGATGTTAAAGAAGAATCAGAGCAAGCATTCAACCAAATCATCAACTTGGTGAAAGACGATCCATATCAATAATCAAGAGAGGACACAAAATGAAAAAAAGAAATCTAAACAGTAAAAAGTTACGATTATTAAGTGTAGGGTTACTTACTTCAAGTGCTGTCCTTTCTGTTACCGATGTTCAACCAATTGTTGCTAAAGAAATTGATAATCAAGCAACCTCAGGTTCCGAAGAACAAGAGAGTGTAGCAATTTTATCTTCAACTAATGAACATGAAGCAACAGAAAGTACAGTAGAAGGTATAGAATCTAGTTCCTCTATCGAAAATAGTACAACTTCTTCAACCGATGATTTGACCGAAGAAACAAGTAGTGAGTCATCCAGTTCATCAGATGAAACTAGTTCTACACAAGATACAACAGAGCCAACAAGTACATCTGATACGAATACGTCAACAACAAATACGTCAACAACTGGAACAACGACAAGCACAACAAGTAGCAGTACTGACTCAAGTACGACGAGTTCAACAACAACTCCGTCAAAACCTAAACCAAAACCTAAGCCTAAACCAAAACCAAAGCCAAAACCAACTAAACCGAAACCAGCACCAAGCAGACCAACACCGCCGGTTCAAGGACCAATCCAACAACAACCGAGTGTAACAACTCCGCAACCAAGTACTGGTTCTACAGTTGGAACGGTTACCGGGAACAATACCAGTGGAAGTTCAGCTAGCGGATCAGATCAGGTATTCCATATCAGTCCTAATCTGACAACTAAAAGTTTTGTCAAAGTAATTGGTGAAGACGCCCGCTCAATTGCTGGTGAGAACAATTTATATGCGTCAGTAATGATTGCTCAGGCAATTTTGGAAAGTGCTTCTGGAAATAGTGCATTAGCTTCTGCGCCAAATTATAATTTATTTGGTATCAAAGGTAGTTATGAAGGGTCAAGTGCGAATTTCTTGACCAGTGAAGATAATGGCTCTGGCGGTATGTTTACGATTCGCTCTAATTTTAGAAAGTATCCCTCTTATAAAGAATCTTTAGGCGATTATGTGAAGCTTCTTCGAGGTGGTACCGATGCTAGCAGTGGATTTTATAGCGGCACATGGAAAAATAATACCAAATCATATAAAGATGCGACGAAGTTTTTAACTGGACGTTATGCAACTGATACTAGCTATAATTCAAAATTGAATGGCTTGATCGATGCCTATGACTTAACGCAATATGATACGCTAAAAGACAAAAAGAAAACTAAAAAAGCTAAAAAAATTACGTTGAATACTTCTTTTGATAAGTTAGAGAAGAAAGAAGATCAAAAAGATGCAACTATCGAATACCGTACACACGTCGTGAAAAAAGGTGAATCACTTAAATCAATCAGTGATCTGTATAATATTTCTACACTAGCAATTCTAGAGAAAAATCAATTAGATCGACGTATGTTGTTCATTGGTCAAAAATTGAGTGTTCCTAAACAAGAAGACAAAGTGACGACTGTAGCAAAAGAAGATGCAGTAGATCGCTCATTGGACATGGTTCAAAAATTATCGAATGCTTTTAATGGTCAAGAAACCAGTCAAACAAACGCTAAAAAAGAAATAAAAACAACATCATCAACTAAAAAAGAATCAAAAACAGCAAAAGAAACGACTAATAAAACAGCGTCAAAAGATTATCAAGTAAGTGCAACTCGTAAGAAGACAAAAGAAACATATGAAGTGAAAAAAGGAGATACTTTAGCAAGTATTTCTAAAAAGACTGGTATTTCAGTTTGGTCGTTAAAAGAGTGGAACGACTTAGATCAATACTTCTTAACTGAAGGACAGCAGCTTATCTTAGCGCCAGTTTATGATCTTCAATCATAAAAAACAAGAAAGGAGAACGGTTTAATGAATGATTATTTCGATGTATTTTTTCATCAACAAGCAATCCCATTCACACTGGGAACCGTTCTCTACCAAAAAGATAACACTGAAGAAATCGTTGAGGCGTGTGAAACACTCTATGAACGCTCAACAGGAGATTTCCTTACTTTTCGGGAGAATGATGAAATTTCCCGAAAAGTTATTTCTTCGCCTATCAAAAAGCATGTGGAAATTCAGTTTTTTCAGGCTCAATTAAATTGGGATGTTTTATTGGAAGAATTAGAAGAGCTTTTCCCACAATTTGTTTGGACCAAACTAGTCGAAGAAGTCGATGGTATTTTTAGTACATATTTCTGTGAATTGATTCCTGTTTCTTTTAGTTCTGAGGAAGAAGAGGAGCCGATTCAATTTATCGTTTCAGCTAGCTTGGAACAGATGGGCTATTCAAAAGGCGAGTCTGTCAGTAGTATTCTAGAAGCAAAACTTCTTTCTATTTTTCAAGAAGAAGAAAATGGACCTTTTTCTGGTGAAACACTAAGTTTTCCAGTAGAAGTATCTATAGAAGAAAATGTTGAAAAAAAAGCAGATTTTACTCGCTCATTTTTAGATGAAGAAGAGCCTGAAGATGAGGAAAGACTTGAAATCGAGCCAAAAGATGAAATTGAGATATTGGATATTGCTCGCTCAGAAGAAAGCGAAGTCCTTTTCTTAAAAGAAAGTTTAAAACGAGAGAAAGCGTCAAAGGAACGTGTGCGGGTAGCAAAAGAAAAATTGGAGCACGAGCTGCTCGCCATAGAAAACAGCTTACTCGTTAGTGGCTTAAAACGGTTCAAGAAGCATCAGAAAACGTCAATTGACGAAGAAGACTGGTATAAACCTGTGCGTATTGATTTAATCCAGTATGATGATTTGTATAAAAAAGCGAAGTTTATTGAACAATCATGGCGATTGAATCGGCAATTAGTAACAACCACTGAAAAAATGACAGTAACGAAAGATCAATGGACCTATGAACGAGCGCGTATTGAGAATATTAAAAATAGTGTCTCAGAAATGGATTTACGATCAATGATGGAGCAATGTCATTTAATTAATGAACGAGTTAAAATTCGCCCTGGGTTACTGTTTTTGAAACCTAGAGTAAAATTATATCAAATTGATTATGAACAATTAGAGAAAATCAGTGCCTTTTTTGATATCATTCAAACTGAAAACAGACTATTAGAATCAGTGATTGAACAAAGAGAACTCGATGCATAATCATTAATGAAGACAACAGAAACACTAGGAAACTAGACGTGTTTCTGTTTTTTTGTGTCGATAAATAGGGTAAAACAGCTCAGAGTGTTGGAGTTTTTCCTTTGAAAATACATAGAAACTCCTAGAAAAGTACATTATTCAATGAAAAATTAGGTAGAAAATCTGTAACAATTCTAGATTTTTGTAACATTACACTTGTTATTAATTTGAATGATTGAAAATTTCAGAAAAAATCATGTTTTTTTCCATTATTAAAATCAAACATAAATCCAGTGCGAACAGGTGTTTCACTGCTTGTTTTTTACAGACTGTTACGCAACGAAAACACTCGTAACGAATTGTCACTATATGTTCACCTATGAAATATTTTTAGATGTTAAAGTATGCAAAGTCGATAAACAAACGACGAAAATATTTTTTACAAAGGAGAAACAACATGAAATCACTTAAAACGATTTTATTAGCAACAACATTGACTGCAGGATTTGGAATTTTTATGGGAACGACTGACGCGCACGCTGATAGCTTATATACAGTAAAATCTGGTGATACATTATCTACTATCTCTCACCAATTTAATGGAGACAATAGCTTGATCAATCTAATTGCAAAAGATAATAATATTTCTAATATAAATATGATCTTTGAAGGAGAACAGTTAACGATCCGTACTGCTGAAGAAGCGGCACCAGCACCAGCCCAACAACAAGCGACAGTTCCTGTACAGGAAACGCAAGCACCAGCAACACCAGTTGTAGAAGAAGCACCAGCTGCATCAACAACTGCTGCGACTACCTCTTCTGCAAAAGAATGGATCGCACAAAAAGAATCTAGCGGTTCATATAGTGCAACTAATGGTAAATATATCGGTAGATATCAATTAGATGCTTCTTACCTAAATGGAGATTATTCTGAAGCCAATCAAGAAAGTGTAGCAGATAGCTATGTGGCAGGACGTTATGGTTCATGGGAAGCAGCACAAGCATTCTGGATGGCTAATGGCTGGTATTAAGCAAAATAAACCAAATATTAATATCCAATAGATTTTTAAAAGGGTAGGTTAGGATCGAAGTACATTTCTGAAAAAATGACTACCTTCTATCCTTTACCCAGATTCAAAGTGACTGAGATATGACTCTAAGAGTTATGTCTCAGTCACTTTTTTATTTAACAATTAAAATGATATTAGGCGACATTATCTGAGAAGTGAGTATAATTTAATTAAATGGACTCTATTCAAGAAAGGATGTAGAAAAATGCCTGAATTTTATAAAAACCTCAAAACAGGAGCAGTGATCACCGCTGCAGAATATCAGGAAAAAATCATGAATAATATGACAGAAACAAGCGCTGATCTAGGAACGATGGGTGTAGGCTCTTATAGTAATTTTGTTAATGATGTGTTCGAAGGGGAATTGGATAATTATAGTCAAAATGTTCCGTATAATCCGGAGGAAAAAGAATAATAGCTATTTTAAGAGGGAGGGTTTAAATGAAAAAGCAAACATTTTTGAACAGTGTTTTTAGATTATTTCGATTTATTTTTATCGTTATTTTAGGTTATTTAGTTTATAAGTCATTATTCTCAGAAATTTTAACAAGGAAAATCCATATCTTTCTTTACATTTTTTTATGGCTGTTTAGCTCTTATTTGATGCTTCCTTTTATCAATAAATTAATGACGGGTCGCTATCTGCCAGATTATTTTATCGGTCGTTCCAGAACTAGTGATGGGTTGCTTGGTGATCCTATCAATCTAGCTTTTACAGGATCAGAAGCTGAATTGGAACAACTTTTTTTGAGCTCTGGCTGGAGAAAAGCTGAACCCTTGTCATTACGTTCTAGTTTGCACATGGTCACGGCAAGTGTATTTGGAAAATCTTATCCTAGCGCACCGGTCAGTTCCTTATTTTTATTTAATAAGAAACAGGATCTGGCATTTGAAAAAGAAATTGAAAATAATCCAAGAAGAAGACATCACGTCCGCTTTTGGAAAACGCCTGATAACTGGTATTTGCCTGGAGGAAGAGAAGCAGATTGGTTAGGGGCTGCAACTTATGATAAAAAAGTTGGATTTTCGTTTTTTACAGGGCAAGTCACACATAAAATCAATTCAGATGTTGATCAAGAACGGGATTTTGTGCTGGAAACATTCAAACAATCGAATAAACCAGTTTCAATTGAAGTAGTGGAACACTTTACAACGAGTTATCATGGTCGTAACGGCGGTGGTGACGAAATTTTTACTGACGGTGCATTGCCTTTTATTAAAATGGACTAATAACAAAAAACGGAAGAAGAGATGATTTTACTTTTCTTCCGTTTTTTTTGCTGTTTCTCTAACTTTTTTGATTGAGTGAATAGGTTTCGTAATTTGCTTTTGTCTTAGAAATAACTCCAGACAATAAGAATAAACTGATAAGCGTCCCTTCTCTGACAAAAATTGGTAGACCGTAAATAAATGAAAGGGCAAATGAAACGGTGACAGAAAACAAATCAATACCGTATCTATACTTGGCGAAAGAGTGCCCCGTCAACTCTGATAAGGCAATACAGACACTTTCGATAGGAAATGGCAAAACATCCAGTGAAATGACCATCCCTGTAGCAACACCTGACACACACGTACCAAAGACAAAAACGGCTAATCTAAGAAAATAATTATCCAAATGTAAAGGTGCCAATACCGTGTATGAAAAAAAGTTGATGATGCTACCCAAACACAGTATTGAAAGGAACATCAATAAATATTTGAAGAATTGCTTTTGTTTTGATAACGAAATAAAGAGAATCAAAAATAAGCTATTCAATAAAAAAGTGACTGTGCCAACTTGGATGTCACTAATCTGAGCAATAGCAACATTCAATGAATTGAAACTACTGACCCCAATATCAGCTTTTAGAGTGAAACTAATCCCAATTCCACTAAGTGTGTAAAAGAAAAGAGAATACAAAACCTTTTTCATAATAACCTCCTAAATTTAAAAGCTGAACCGGCTCGTTTAACCTTGACGGAAAAATAGGAAAATGGGAGAGTGCGCTTTTTGCACGATCCTATTTTATCTTTTTACCGAAAGGTTAGCCTGAGAAGCTAGATAACATAAAAGCTGAACCGGCTCGTTTAACCTTGACGGAAAAATAGGAAAATGGGAGAGTGCGCTTTTTGCACAATCCTATTTTATCTTTTTACCAAAAGGTTAGCCTGAGAAGCTAGATGCTATAAAAGAGGAATCGAATATCACTCAAATTTTACAGAAAAGTAATGAAGTCCAACTACCTCTTAGTAGTAATTTACTGGATAGTCAGTCATAATAATAGGAGATATCTCATGTTTTAAGGAGGAGAAATGAAAACATATCGTTTAGATCAACTAGCTGAATTAAATGGGGGAAGCGTAACTAGTCTAAGTGACTACTTTTCAGATGCATTGTTACAACATGCCAAACTCAATGTTTATGATAAAAAAGAATATATTGTTCGATTTGATAAACAAGTAGAACATCTTTTTTTCTTGATTGAAGGCAGAGCCAAAATTTATAAAATACACGAAAATGGCCGACGTTCTCTGATACAATTTTTAGGACAAGGAGATTTTATCGGTGAACTTTCTCTATTAGAAGTAGAAGAACAAGTCAAAGATGTCCAAGCAATCGATCAGTGTATTTGTCTAACGTTACCTTATCATACGGTAAAGCAAGAATTATTGAATGATAACCATTTTCTGAGAATTATTGCTAAATATTTAGGTGAGAAAGTCTTATTAAGAGTGGAACACTTTTCAAATAATCAAAATTATGAACTAAAATATCGTTTATCTGCTTACATGCTGCAAACAGAGCTTGAAGGAATATATGCAGAGAAGCAAACAGAAACCGCTGAGTTTCTCGGTGTTAGTTACAGACATTTGATTTATACTCTGACCGATTTTCAAAAAGCAGGATTGGTTACAAAGCAGGGCAAAAGCTATCAATTAAATCGAGATAAATTAAAAGAATTAGCTACAGGATTGATTGAATATTGAAAGATAGATATAAAATATTCTTCTCTTTTCAAGCAGACAAATAGGAATAGATACCCAAGCAAGAAATTGATTCTTTACTTCAAACAAATATATAAGAAGAAAGTCACGCCTATTCTTAGAGTGACTTTTTTTATTTTATAAGGAATTTTGATTGTTTTTTTTAGTAAATAAAAAGAATATAAACGTTATCAAAAAAAGATAATATTTACACTTGATTTTAATAATTTGATTTGTCAAATTAAGCTAGACAATTGTCTTTCATTTATGTAACTCAAAAATACTTCTAATGGTGTTCGATAATTTAAAGATTTCCTTGGTATGTGATTTCTTTTAGAGGCGACAGCCGCAACAAAAGCTTGGTCAACTTGATTAAAATCCATTGTTTTAGGCAGCCCATCTTTACGTAATAACCCATTCGAATGCTCATTTAATCCGCGTTGTGAGGGGGTTCCAGGGTCTGCAAAATAGATAGAAATATCATTGACATTACTCATGTTTTTCCAATTTGAAAATTCTTTTCCACAATCAAAGGTCACGGATTTGAACAAATTTCTGGGAATCTTTTGTAGCCAATCAGTTGTCGCTTTTTCAATATCCAATGCTTTCCGACCATTTGGTTTTAATGTAATAATCACTTTTGAAAGGCGTTCAACTAGAGTGATGATGGCACTTTTATGATAAACGCCAACAATTGTGTCCCCTTCTAAATGCCCAAATTCCTGTTGGAAATCAGGGTAGTCAGTGGATCGTTCTGAAATATTGCGTTTAAATGCTTGCTTTCCGCGACGTTCTTTATGCCCGTTGGGCTTTCGTTTCCCTTTCATTGGTAGTTTTGAGCAATCAAATTGATTTGCTTTAAACTGACGATAAAGTGTTCTAACAGAGCATGAAATAGGAAACTCAGCTCGACCAATAATCACATCAGGTGTCCACCCTTGAGCCACCATAGTTTGAAGGTAATCATGCTGTTCTGTAGGCAAACTAATGGGTTGTCGACCACAACGCGTTTTATTTTCTTTATATTGTTGGTAATAGTCACAGATAGATTTTCCTTGTTTTAGGAAGTTGTAAACATTGTAGATTGTCTGTCTAGAACGATTTAAAGTCTTAGAAACCATCGTAACAGGTTGGCTCATATTGAAATAAGCTTCTATCATCACGAGTTCATTTGATGTAAGATGAGTATAGGTCATTTGTCTTCACTCCTTATAATTCTTTGGTCGGAACTATTTTGAGTGTAGCACAAATGACTTATTTAGTTGTCTAGCTTAATTTTACTATCGGCGTAATAAAAGTGCTCTATTTTTTTTATACTAATTATCAGAAAGAAAATAATTGAAAATACTCTGAAAAAATTTGTGATACGTGAAATAAAATCTAAATCATAATTGAAATTACGTTGAATGAAAAAGTAATTTTTAATATTGATTACTATAGAAGTGTAACTAGTAAGAAAATCGCAAATAAAAAGAGTAAATCATCTTTAAAAAAGGAGTAAAAATGTTTAATATAGCTGTAGTAAACGACGTTGAGATTAGTAAATTAGAATGCATATCAGAATTAAAAGAAGGGGGATGTTTGGTTCCTCAAATTGATTCAGGTGAATTAGACGAAAGAATATCTGAAATGAATGCTGTAATCATCATCGAATCAGGATTAGAAGATATTGGTCTGACATGCGAATTAATTGTCAAAGTAAGAAGTTTATCGAATTTTTTTATCTGGGTTTTATCTGAGGAGTCAACGAAAGTCAAGCGGGTCATTCATCTTCAATTTGGGGAAGATACCACTTTTGACAGTCACACAGATGCATATGAATTTTGTTTGTTTATTACAAAGACTCAGGAAAGAAGATCAGGCAGACAGGCAAATCAGGATAAAAATGAACGTACTAAGCAGTCAACAGAAGCAGAAAAGGCTTTTGAAATAGAATTGATTCCTACGAATTTTTCAGTGAAAATTGGAGAAAAAAACGAAATAGCACTAACTAAGTCAGAATTTAAAATATTGAAATTGTTGAGTGATAGAAAAGGTGAAGCAATTTCTTATGAAGAACTATATAAGAACATATGGGGAAAAGAAAAAGGAGATAAAAAATATCGAGTGGCTAGTTTGATCTTTCATTTGAGAAAGAAACTTGAGGACGATTCTTTCGAACCAAAATATATCCGAACAGTACGTTCAAAAGGCTATATGTTGTTTAATTGATCAAACAAAGTAAAAATGACTTTCAAGGTAGTTTATTTTTTACAGACAATACTTGATAGTCATTTTAGGTTGTTCTCACGTTTTGCTGTCTACTTAATCATTCTATTTTTTAAATAATAAAATAATATTTTTCAAAGGTGTATATAGTTAGCTATTTCAAACGAAATGTTATATTATTATGAGGTGAAATGAAAAGAATAACAGGAGGTGCTAGTCAAAAGTAAAAACAGTTTTCTTTTCGCTACATGAAGAAAGCTGAGAGTCATTAAGTACGGTTAAACTGCACAATAAAACTTAAAACGAGGTGGAGAATTTGAAAAAAGTGTTTAGAAAAAATGTAAATGTTTTGTCTGCTCTAGTACTTGTTGTTTCTAGTTTAGTTTTATCCTTATCCGTGTTAGTACCAAATAAGACTGTGGAAGCGGCAGAACCTTCGCAATACCGCAATGTAATGTACTATGGTGATTGGTCGATTTGGGGTGGGGAAGATAATTTCTATCCTAAAGATATTCCGGCTGATCAATTGACTCATTTAAACTATGCTTTTTTAGATTTTGACAGTAGCGGTAATTTGAAATTTACAGACAAAGATGCAGCAGTTGGCGCACCAGTTGGGCAAGAGGGTGTTCAATGGAATAGTGCCAGTGCAGGTGTTTTAAATGCCATTCAAGATATTCGGGCGAAAAACCCTAACTTAAAAATTGGCATTTCAATCGGCGGCTGGTCTAAATCAGGTGATTTTTCTGATGTGGCAGCGAACCCAGCGATTCGAGCGAATTTTGTCAGCAATATTGCTAAATTCATCAAATATACAAATATGGACTTTGTCGATTTAGATTGGGAATATCCTGCTTCTGTTCGTGAACCAGACAAGGTTGATAACACCAATGACGAAGGCACACCACATGCAAAACCTGAAGACAAACAAAACTTTATCACACTCTTACAAGATATTCGTACAGCAATTGACAAACAGGGAAAAGATTTAGGAAAGACCTATGAACTTTCAGTTGCTTTACCTGCTTCACAAAATACCTTGAAAAATGGTGTAGACGTTGCGCAATTGTTTAAAGTAATCGATTTTGCTAATGTGATGACCTATGATATGAACGGTGCTTGGACACCGAATAGTGCACATCATAGCGCGCTTTACGGCAATCCAGCAGATCCCAATTATGCTAGTGGATTTTCTGTCGATCAAACAGTGAAATACTTGCAAACAAATGGTGCACCATCAAGTAAAATCGTGATCGGAGCAGCCTTCTATACTCGTGGCTGGAACAAAGTAGCACAAGGGACAGACGCAGCTCATCCTGGTTTATTCCAAGCCGCAGAAAAAAATAATAAAGATGCAGATTTATCACCAACCTATGGTGCCAATAATAAAAATCCATTAAAATCAGGTGATGGCGGACGTGCTGGCGGCGTTTGGCCCTATCGTAATATTGCTGATCTTAAAGTGAAATCACCTGACTTAAAAGAATATTGGGATGATGTAGCTAAAGCGCCTTACATGTACAATCAAAAAACTGGCGAATTTTATACCTATGACAATCCTCGTTCAATCGGTTATAAAGCAGAATATGTGAAAAATAACCAATTAGGCGGCGTGATTTCATGGATGCAGTCACAAGATAAAGCGACAGATACAACGAAGCGTGACGAATTAACGAAAGTGATCAAGACAGGTTTGTTTGGTTCAACTGCTCTACAAGCAAATAAAACTGTTTATGCAGACTTAAATGTCAAAGCAACGATTGCACCATATAGTGAAAATGGCGCTGGTTATGAAATAACAGTCAAAAATAATGAAACTTCTGGAGAAACAGGAGACGTTTTAAAAGCAGTTGAAGCAGCCTTTGAAACGGTGAAACTACCAAAATTATATATCCCAGTCAACGCAGCTGAAACGTTGACAGCAGGGGATTATAAAGCTGGAACCGTAACAGTAGAAAATGGTAATGTAGTGGTCGATTTATCTTCTGTATACGATGCACAGCAAATTCCACAAGGTGCAAGTTATACCTTTAGATTGAAGTCTAGTGCAGCCGCAGTTGATGTGAATCGTATCAGCAGTATTGCGTTGACTCAGCGGATTGCTAAAAATGGTGCAGAACTTAGCAAACAAACGATTTATGGTGGAGGAGCAGTCAATCCAGATCCGACAGATACAACACCACCGACAACACCTGCAAATCTAGTTGCTGGAACAGTTACCGAAAATAGTGCTGCATTAAGCTGGTCAGCTTCTACTGACAACGTGAAGCTCGTTGGTTACAAAGTATACCGTGATGGTGTATTAGTAGGAACGGTTGCTGAAACAAGCTACACGGATGCAAATTTAATCGCGAATACAACTTATAATTACACAGTGAAAGCGTATGATGCTGCGGGAAATCTTTCAGCAGATAGCAATTCAGTCGCTGTGAAAACAAAAGAAAGCACAACTCCTCCTGTAAGCAATGCATGGGATGCAGCTAAGGCTTATAATGGCGGAGATGTTGTAACCTACCAAGGTAAAACATACAAAGCAAAATGGTGGACGCAAGGAAACGTACCAGGAACAGAACAATGGGGTCCTTGGGAGTTAGTTGGATAAAAATAAAAGAGAAGCTGGACCGACATTTAATGTTAGTCCAGCTTCTCTTTTATTTTGGCGGAGTGTCTAAATAGTCATGAATAACATCCGCATATTTTTCAACAATTTTTTGTCCTTTATCCATTAAAATATAAATGCCAGGATCGACCATATTGAGAATATAATCAGTAGTAAATTCTTTTTTTAGTAATTGAACGGCTTGTTCTTTGGTGTCACATTTAGTTAATCCGTTTTCTTTCAATACCTCATTCAATTGAAACAAAGTCCAAGAATTGATAACCGAAGCATCATTCAAAATATCTAAATAGTCAGCAAAAAGCAGTTCATTTGTTGTTTCTACTGGATCAATCCCTAACTCCATTTCAAAGAATTCCGGAAAAATTGCAGTAGTAGAATCTTTTCCATTGACCCAATCGAGTATAATCACTTCGCCAGGAAGTAAACCATCTTCATTACGGATCATGCTTTCTCTGGGAACAATTTTACTTGTACCTTTAGCAATCGATTCTAGCCATTCATCCACATTTCGATTTTCCGACATCGCTGGAAACTCCGGATAGGTTTCATAGATTGCGACAATTTTTGCTACTTCCTCATCTAAGTTGATGACGTTTTTTGGTTCTGTGTGTTTAAAAAAATCAAATAACCCCATATTTTTCTCCTTTTTTAATAGTTAACGCATAAATGATTTTACCTAAATTTTTTGATATAAACTGGCATACCGACGTGCAAAATAATCTAGAAAAAAGGTTAACGGATAATTACCGATACGCACATAATTTGTTGTAGTCACATTAACGGACAGATCGAATTGAGTGGTCAGCGTATTTTGTGTATGTTGCGTTAAAAGAATCGATTTAGCTGGACTATCACTGATTTTTCTCATTAGGTCACTACTGCGGTTAAGTAGTGAACCGTAAGATGAAATGACGATCACAATTGATTTTTCGCTAAGCTCTGTAACAAAAGCTTGCTGTGTTTCCTCTGTTTCACCTACAAAAATCAGCTTTTGACTTAGTAGAAAAGAAGTTTGTAGATCTTTTGCTAGTTCCAATGTTGAGCTGTAGCCGATCAGAACAACTTCTTCTGCTTGATGGATATCCGCCAAAATTTGATCGACTTGCTCAATATCGATTGTTTGCTGAACATCATTGATTGCTGTGATGATTTCGGTTCCATAAGAGGCAAGATAGCCCTTAGGATCACTTTTTAGATCACTTAATTCTTGTTCTTTCATTCGTAAACCGCTGTGTTTTTTCATTGTTCCTAAAGAAACCAAAGATTCCCGTAAAGAAGCAAAGCTTGATATCCCAAAGTGACGGCAGAATCGTGTTAACGTTGCTGGTGAGACAAAGCAACGTTCCGCAACCTCGGTAATGGTCAGTGTCCGAATTTCATTGAGATGAGAAAAGAGATAAATGATGATTCGTGAATAGGTTGCATCTCGTTTATTTGTATTTAAATAATGGAGAAAATCAAATAGATCAAGCATCAAAAAAACTCCTTTAAGATGATTCATTTTCACAAGTATGAAAATGGATCGAAATAATGAAAATCACGCAAGAAACATAAAAATAACTTCGTATCTTCTCGTGTTAAGATAAGCTTATTAAGTCAATTATACACTAAATCAATGACCGAGAGGATGGAAAAATATGAGTGGATTTCCACAAAATTTTTTATGGGGCGGCGCAACTGCGGCCAATCAATTTGAAGGCGCATTTTTAGAAGATGGTAAAGGGTGGTCAACGGCTGATACAGCACGTTTTATCAAAGAAAATGGTATTAGTATGGCAGAATTGTTGAAACCCACAACAAAAGCAGATGTCGAATTTGCGATGAATGATAAAGAAGGTGTTTATCCTAAACGTCATGGGATCGATTTTTATCATAGATATAAAGAAGATATCGCATTATTTGCCGAAATGGGTTTCAAAACGTTTCGTTTATCGATTTCTTGGCCGCGAATTTTTCCAAATGGGGATGAACTAGAGCCAAACGAAGCAGGTCTCGCATTCTACGATGCGGTTTTTGATGAATGTTTGAAATATGATATTGAGCCGTTAGTGACGATTTCTCATTATGAGTTTCCTTTAGGTTTAGCGTTTAAACAAAATGGCTGGGAAAGTCGTGAAACGATCGAAGCTTTTGAACGTTATGCCCGTGTCTTGTTCAATCGTTACAAAGACAAAGTGAAGTATTGGCTGACCTTTAACGAAATCAATATAATCGGTATGACAGGCTATTTAAGTGGTGGTATTTTAGCTGATGGAGAGAAAAACATGTTGCAAGCCCAATATCAAGCAGCTCATCATCAATTTATCGCAAGTGCTTTAGCAGTTAAAGCATGTCATGAAATTATTCCTGATGCAAAAATTGGTTGTATGTTAGCGAGAATGGAAGCTTATCCTGAAACCTGTAATCCGCTAGATGTGATGGAAAGTGTAAATAGTGACCATAATAACTTATTTTATTCAGATGTCCAAATTCGCGGCTACTATCCAAGCTATATGAATAAATTTTTCCGTGATCATAATATTACCATCAAAAAAGAAGCGGGTGACGATCAAATTTTACGTGAAGGAACGGTTGATTTTATGTCGTTTAGCTATTACATGAGCAGTATCGCTTCTCATAAAAAAGATGGGGATACGACAACCGGAAATCTTCTTAGCTCTAAGAAAAATCCATATTTAGAAGCAAGTGATTGGGGCTGGCAAATCGATCCAGTTGGACTTCGTGTAACTTTGCATAAGCTTTATGATCGCTATCAAGTTCCTTTGTTTATCGTAGAAAATGGCTTAGGGGCTAAAGATGTTGTGGAAGCAGACGGTAGTATTCATGATAGTTATCGTATTGATTATCTAAGAAGTCATATCGAGCAAATGGAACAAGCCATCGATGAAGGTGTAGATTTGATGGGGTATACACCGTGGGGCTGTATCGATTTAGTTAGCGCAAGTACAAGTGAAATGTCCAAACGTTATGGCTTTATCTATGTTGATTTAGATGATGAAGGGAAAGGTAGTTTAGATCGTTCTCGCAAAGATTCTTTCTACTGGTATAAAAAAGTAATTGAAACAAATGGAGCTGACTTAGACTAAACGATACAAAAGGAAGCAATCAAAAATATCTACTAACTAAAAAAATAGCAGATAAAAATAAAAAAATGGACTAAACGATAATCGTTTTGGTCCATTTTTTTCGTAGAGAAAGTGGAAGCTATAAGGATGACTTACCTATCTTGTTCTATTTCTTCTTTTAAAATCCAAGCAGATAAAAGAGAAAGTCCACCCATCAAACAATAACGTTTCTTTTTTGTCATCAAACCGTAGCAAATCGCTGTTGTTCCTAATATGAAGTTAGCAGCAGAAGCTTTGGCTATACGTTCTTCACTGGGTGTGGGTAAAGAAACATTTACATGTAATGAATCGTTGATTTTGTTCAAATTAGAATTAATTTCAGATAACATCATTATTCCTCCTCGTATGTGGTTATTCGATCACGTTATCAATGGTAGAGTCTAAAATAAACTCAAAAATACTCTCAAAATCATCCGTTACTCTATCACGAATAATAATGATACTTAATAAGGTATTGATAATTTCAAAAGCTTTTTTCGGACTTACCTTAAGTTTTAAATTGGCAATCTGTAATGCTTCTTCAAAAAACTTCCAGTTATCCGTTTTAAGTTCAGTAATGAGATTGGGTGGTAATTTCCCAACAAAGGCTAAAAAATCAGGGTTTGAGAAATCGTAAAGAAAAGGTGAATTTTTATATTCCCTGAACAAAAATTTCATCGCTTCAACAAAACCTTCTTTAGAAGGGGAGGCATTTAAAATAGTGCGCCAATTTGTTTTCAGACGGTTCTGTACTCTGTTTAAGGTATCGACAAATAAGTCTTCTTTTGTTCCATATAATAAATAAAATGCACCAGTAGAGATAGAGCATTTAGACGTCAATTCAGCAATATTTGTCTTCTTATACCCATTGATACCCCAACTTTTTTCACATTCCATGCATAGAGTATTTCTTAGTTCTGTTCTTTTTTCTTCCGAAAATCCCTTTGTACCTATCTTCATTACTAGCCTACTTTCTAACCGCTGAATATATTTATCTTAATATTCATAATTGTAGATTAAAAAAATATTTTGTCAAGTTTTTGTTATATTCATTCTTATGGGAATTGATTAAAATCAGAGGATGCATAAAAATAATGTTAAAAACACTTGACAATAAAAAATACAGGCATTATTATGAATATAAAGTTGTGAATATTCATAATAAAATATTCAAAAAAGAAATGAGTGAAATTGTTAGTGGATAATGTATTGGAAATCAAAAAGTTGACGAAATCATTTGGAACACAACTTGTTTTAGATGACGTATCCCTTTCATTGAAGAAAGGAATGATTTATGGGCTACTAGGTGCAAATGGTGCTGGAAAAACAACGATCATCAAATCAATTTTTGATCTTGTAAAACCCAATAGTGGGGAAATTTATCTCTTTGGTGAACAGATGCCTCAGTCTGTGGAGCAGTATAAAAAACTAGGTAGTATTATTGAAATGCCTGTCTTCTATGAGAACATGACGGTGGAAGAGAATTTGCTGCTTCATTGTGATTATATGGGGGAACAGTTTAAAAGTAACATAGACAACGTATTGCAGAACATTGGCTTGATCAATGAAAAAAAGAAAAAAATCGATCAATTGTCACTAGGAATGAAACAACGGCTAGGGCTAGGTCGTGCTCTTTTGAATGAACCAGAGCTATTGATTTTAGATGAACCGATAAATGGGTTGGATCCAGAAGGAATTATTGATTTTAGAAATTTGATTTTAACTATTAATCAAACCTACGGAACAACAGTCTTGATTTCCAGCCATATTTTGATTGAAGTATTCAAAATAGCTGATACGATCGGTATCGTTGCGAAAGGAAAATTAATCAAAGAAGTCAGTAAAATAGCAATAGAGGAGATGGATGTGGGGATTGAAGAATATTACCTATCCTTGGTCAAAGAAGGAGTGAGTATATGATGAAGTTGCTGAAAATTGAATTGAAAAAAATCAATGTGAAAAGTCAGATCATCTCACTGATTGTAATGAATATCATTGTTCTCTTACTTTCCGTTTTTACAGCGACATTATTGGCTGGTCCAGCAAGTGAAATCAATCCAATCGGTAATGTGGTTCAACTGACTACATCAGAGCTAGCTTTACTGATTACACGAGCCGTTTTGATTGTTTGGCAAGCAATTTTAATTGTCCAAATCATTATTGAAGAGTACAAATCAAAAACAATCACAGTATTATTTACGTATCCATTCAGTAAAAAGCAATTGATTTTAGCTAAATTCCTACTTGTTTTTCTATTAACTGTAGCATTTGCTTTGTTCTCAACACTCTTTCAGGAGGTAAGTACTTATTTGTTAAGTCAACGATTGTCATTTGTTACATTTGCTTCAGAAAATCTAGGGTCATTACTGATCGTACTTATTTCAAATTGTTGTCTTGGTTTTTTGCCATTATTTATCGGAATGAAGAACGTTTCGGTTATTGCAACAATCGTTTCGTCGCTAGTCATTGTGGTAATTGGGTCTAATTCTCAAGCATCCCCTACTGGATTACTAGGAATTCCTATTATTTCATTATTTTTAGGGGCGGTTAGTGTAGGATTGGTGATCGTGACCTATCGTTCAATGTTAGTTAAAGAAATGTAAAGTCTAGCTCGCAGGCTAAACTGTTCAATTGAAATTGGATGAACCTGCTATGCTTTTATATTAAGGAGAGAAAAATTCATGCGAAACAAACTTACAGAAAATTCATTTATCACAATTCCAGATAAATCAGTCTTAATTTATATATGGATTGGGACAATTATTCTAGGGATCGTACTATTTATTATTGGATTGATTTTAGCAAAAAGAAATAAGAACAAAAATATTTCTAAAGTCTTGATTTGGGGTGGAATTATCATTGTTCTGGCACAAGGTGTACAGCTGTTAACTAGCTTATTATAGAGAGAAAGGACTGATTTGAAATGGATCAATTGACTCGCTTTTTTGAAAATATCGGTCAAAATTTAGGAGTTAAAGTGAAGTTGCCAAAAGTAACAAACAAATATTCTGTTATTAGTCTGGTTATTGTGGTAATAAGCATTATTTGTTTGAAATTTTCATGGGTTTTCTTAATACCATGTGTGTTAGCTGGAGTAAATATTTTTTTAGTGAATACAAAATAATAATGGAAGAATAGCTGGTTTGGTAGGCTTGCTACTTGGAATAAAGATCAAAATGAAGTGAGGGAAAAAGTGTTGCTTTCCGTTTCCCTACTTTTCAGTCAGAGCTAAGTGAGCCGGTTACACTTTTAAATTTAGGAGGAAAATATGGAAATTAAAGGTCATGCGATTTGGAATAGAAATTTTGCTTATATCATTATGGGACAAACGTTGTCTGTTTTAGCAAATTCTGTGATGAAATTTGCTCTGTCTCTGTATATTTTAGATTTAACAAAATCGGCTGCGTTATTCGGTACTCTTTTAGCGATATCGATTATCCCCACAATTATTTTTTCACCAATTGGCGGTGTGTTAGCAGATAATTTTAATAAAAAAAATATGATGGTCATTATGGATGGTTTGTACGCGTGTATTGCAGTTTTGGTTTATTTTGCAGTGGTTTCAAAGGCGAATATAGCGATCGTTGCGATGTGTTTATTGTTAATGTCAGTTGTTTCGGCATTTGAGACTCCGATCGTTCAATCAAGTATGCCGTTGTTATTCAAGGAAGATAAGTTACTAAAAGCAAACTCGGTTGTCAATCTAATTCAGTTGTTTGCAAATTTTGTAGGGCCCATACTTGCTGGATTTTTATATAGTTTAGTAAAAATCGAATGGATATTTGTTATTTGTTTTCTCTTATTCTTTGGTGCGGCCTGTGTAGAATGTTTTATTAAAATTCCGATTTTAGTAGTCAAATTTGAAAATGGAGCAATTGCAACGGTAATCAAAGATTTAAAGGAAAGTTGGGTTTTTATTAGAAAAGAGGAACCTGCTATCGTAAAAATCATTTTTATTTTAGGTGCAATAAGCTTTTTTATTTCGGGCCTGCTTTTTGTTGGTATTCCTTATATCATCAGAATTGTATTAGAGTTGAATAGTCAGTATTTAGGGATCAACCAAGGCTTGATTTCTTTGGCTGGAATTGTAGGTGCACTTATGGTTGGTGTGCTTGCAAAAAAATTGAATATGAAAAATAGTTACTTAATCGTTGGCTTATCCAGTTTTTTGGTTCTAGTTATGGGAATTATTTTTATGCTCAATTTGCCTGCTACATTAACTTTTGTATTATTTACATTAACGATCATGCTTTTACAGGTATTGTTTACCTTATTTTCTATATTTGTTGTTTCGAATATTCAAGCCAATACACCTGTTCAATTAGTTGGAAAAGTAATGTCATACGTTACGACTTTAAGCTTATGCGCACAGCCACTTTCTCAAGCAGTCTATGGTTTTTTATTCGAGATATTTTCAAATTCGGTTTATATTTTATTTTTATTTACGGGATTGGTCATGCTTTTAGTGAGTTATCTTTCCAGGAATTCATTTAAAAATTTTAATCAATAAAAAAGCAGCTTGCTTCCAAAGGGGCTGTTTTTTTGTGCTGTTTTTTTAAAAGGGAATGGTTTTAATAAATTCAGTCAGAGTTAAATGTTTTTCAATATTTTCAGAAAGAATGGGTGAGCAAAGAGCCAGTTTATATTGATCACCAATGCTACTAGAGTGAAAGTGAGCATCATTTTTTAGTTGGGTGGAAAGAGAAATTTTTTTTTGTTTAGAAAAAAAGAATAAGTATCCAAGGGAATCGATAATCCACTGCCTATATATTTACTGAAAGCTTCTTTTAGTGTCCATAAAGAATAAAAGGCATCTAAGTGTTCTTGTTCAGTATCTTTGGAGCAGATGTATTTTTTTTCATGAATTGAAAAATAGGAGGCAATACTTTCAATATCAAGTGTTTCCATCTTCTCAATATCTACGCCTACAGGAGAGCTGCTTAGTGAGCAGCAAACATAATCGCCAGAATGACTCAGATTGAAAAATAACTCTGGATGAGAAACTAAGAATGGTTTTCCCTTTTCATTCGTTGAGAAAACTAACTCGGATGGCAATACTTGACAATGATTGAATAACATCGATCGCAAAAGAATTCCCGCTGCAAGACAACGCAATCGGTTATCAGCAAATCTTAAGGTTTTTATCTTATTTTGTTTTTCTAATTCAAGTAAGTGAAACCACTTTGACCAAACGTCAGAATTTAGTGAGTCATTTAATTTTAATATAACTGTATGTAACATATGCACCTCAGTAATAATAAATAGAAGTAAATTATCGTAAGTATATTTTACATATTGATCAAAGCCAAGTTTGTTTTTCTTATTATTAACATTTAATTATTTTTTAGAAAATAAATTTGACATTTAGTTGAATTTTAAATAAACTTTGAATTAATCAGACTGAATATTCACGTGATTTTATTCACTGTTAAGTGCAGAAATGAAGATATTATATTTGGACCGTTTAATATAACAAAATGGAGTGAGTAGTGAGTTGGATAATGGATTAATCAGTAAGTTAGAAGTAAGTGAGTATGAAAAAGTTATTCATATGTTTAATTCAAACAAAAATACAACGTACGATGAAGTGGATATAGTTACATGGTTTGAAAAAGAAGTTGAAAAACATCCACAAAGAATAGCAGTTGGTATCAGTGGTGAGATGCTGACGTATGAAGAACTAGATCGAAGAGCAAACTATGTTGCAAAAATACTGGTAGAAGAAGGGGTTGAAAAAGAAGATATAGTAGGAATTATTTTAAATCGTTCCATCGAATTAATTATAGCAATCTTAGGAATTTTAAAAACTGGAGCTGCATTTTTACCTATAGATTCTGAAAACCCTGAAGAACGAATCAACTATATAATTAAAGATAGCCACGCGAAACAAATAATTACGAATAGAAATACAAGAGAAAAATGGGAAAAATTATTAAATAAAAACATTATTTCACCAGATTTCACCAGTAAGAGTATCAAAAATTCAAATATTTCATATTCCCCGAACCAATTAGCTTATGTTATTTATATTTCTGGAACAACAGGCAATCCCAAAGGCGTTATGATCGAACATAAAGGATTAGTAAATTTTATCAAATGGAAACTTGGAACAGCAAAATTTGACGAAAAAAGTGTCATGCTTCAAAAAGCGACCTGTTCTTTTGATGCAGTAGTTGGTGAGATTTTTCTAGGATTATTAGGTGGTGCCAAACTACAATTGTTGACAGATCAAGAAAATAACAACTTTAGTATGTTGCTTGATGTTATCAAAACAAATCAAGTAACCCATATGGTCATGATCCCAACGGTGCTCTCTGTCTTTTTGGATTATGTTGTTGAAGTGGATAAAGCCTCCTATTTAGCATGTTTAAACACGCTCTATATTGCTGGTGAAAAATTAGAAGAATCTCTAGTTAAAAAGATTTGTAATTTGACTTCGTTGACAAAAGAACATATCTATAATTTATACGGTCCAACAGAAGCTTCGATTGGTGCGACTTATTTTCATCTTAGCGAATTAAAAGATCAGTCAACTGTTTCAATTGGTAAAGGGATTGATAATGTTGCTATCTATATAATGAACGAGAATCAGCTGTGTGGTGTTAATGATGCAGGCGAGCTTTGTATTGGCGGAGTCGGTGTTGCCAGAGGATACTTGAATCGTCCAGAGTTGACTGAAGAAAAATTTGTCGATAACTATTTTGGTTTACCAGATAAAATATACAGAACAGGTGACTTGGCAAAATGGCAGGAAAATGGAAATTTAGAATACTTGGGTCGAATCGATGAGCAAGTCAAAATCAATGGATTACGAATATAATTGAGTGAAATCAAAAATACCTTAGCTAGCTATTCCTCAATTGATGATGCCGCAATTATTGTGACTGAAAAAAATCAAATCATTGCTTATTTTGTTTCTAAAGAAAATTATCAAGAAAGACAATTACAAGAATTTTTAGAGGGAAAATTACCGGTATATATGGTTCCAAAAAGATTCATAAAAATTGCCGCTTTACCTGTAAATAGCAATGGAAAATTAGATAGAAGTAAATTACCTGTTATTGAAGACGTGGCAATTGTTACTTCAAAAGCAATCGAAATACCTAAAACTGAAAAAGAACGCGTGCTTATTTCTGTTTTTTCTACAGTGTTGAATAATTCAACTATTGGATGCAATCATAATTTTTTTGAAATTGGTGGCGATTCAATCAAAGCAATTAGAATTGTATCAAAGCTAAGAGAGATCGGCTATAGCTTAAGTGTTCCGACAATCATGGTAGAAAAAAATCTTAGCAATATTGCAGCGCGCATGCTATTGATCGAACCAGATTCAATAGAGCAAAACGAGCAAATCGTTGTTGGTGAAAGTCCGTTATCCCCCATTCAGAAATACTTCTTCGACAGCAAACTTCCAGCATTGGAGCATTTCAATCAGACCTTTTTATTAGAGTGTAAGAACCTAAATATTGATTATTTGAAGCAAGCATTACAAGCTGTCTGCAACCACCATGATTTGTTAAGAGCTGTTTATGTAAATGAAAAACAAATCATCAAAGAACAAAATGGACCAGAGTTATTTGAGCTGATTTCATTTGATTTAATGGGTGAGAAAAAGGGTCTTATTTTTGAAAAAATGAAGAGTCTAAGCAACAAAATCCAAGCAACATTAAGCTTAGCGGAAGGACCATTGATAAAAGCAGTCGTATTTCATACTTTGGAAACGGACTATATTGTGTTGATCGTTCATCATTTAATGGTAGACGGTATTTCTTGGCGGAATTTAGTGGAAGATATCAATACGGTATACAAGCAATGTCTGGGAGAAAAAGCAATTGAATTGCCAATGAAAACAGCATCCTTTTCTAGATGGTGTGAGACCTTAGAAGAGTTTAGTACATCTGAAATGCTAGAAAAAGAGCGTCCTTACTGGAATAAAGTCAGCAAACTAGCTCATCAGGCGAATACCACGCTATGTGCACCACAAGCTGATCAAGGCACTGGATTTGATGAAATCATGCTACCTAAAAAATTGACTGAAAATCTTATTTTATATTCCAATCAAGCCTATAATACAGAGATCAATGATCTATTGGTGACAGCCTTATTCAGAACAATTAACAAATTGACGGCAACAGATACAATCAGTGTTCGGATGGAAGGACATGGTCGTGAGCCGATACATAAATCCATTCATATCGACCGAACGATCGGTTGGTTTACAACGATTTATCCAGTTATTTGTACTGGAATTGGGAATACCCTACAACAAGATATAAAAAAAGTGAAGGAAAACTTACGTCGTATTCCCAATCATGGATTAGGTTATAGTATTTTGAATTGTTATGATGAACAGTTTGAAGGCGTTCAGACAGAAATAACCTTTAACTATCTAGGTGATTTTGAACAAGAATCTTCAGACTATGTGATTAAAATAAATGAAGTAGAATATGGCTATCAAATTGCGGAGAATAATCATTTTGGCACACCGATTTCTATTGATGGTTCTTTAAATAACGGGAACATGTCCTTTGTTTTTATTTATGATAAATCACAATGTAATCAAACTATGATTAAAGAGCTTAAAGCTTTGTTTGAAGAAGAGCTAGAAATGGTTGTAGAACATTGTTTGGAGAAAGAATCAATTGAAAAGACTGCTTCAGATTATGGTGAAATAGAGTGGAATGAAGCAGAATTTAGACAAGTAGAGACACAGTTTTCTGAGTATGAAGCTCAAATCGAAAAAATCTATCCGCTAACGCCACTTCAAGAGGGCTTATTATTCCATGAACAGGAAAAAGTTTCCTCAAGTGCCTACATTGTTCAGGCTATTTATGGATTAGGAGCTGTCAAAGTAGCGGAATTTAAGCAAGCACTTGATTTATTAGTGCAAAAACATAGTGCGTTAAGAACCAATATTATCTATAGAGACGTCAGTATTCCAAGGCAAGTTATTCGTCAACAGGCTGTTTGTGCTATTGAAACAATTGATTTAACAGAGGTTCCAGACAAAGATAGTGCAATGAAAAAAATCGAACAAGAGAATATTCAAAGAGGATTTGATCTTGAAGCGGACCCTTTGTTTCGCATCAAATTAATCAAAGTAGCAACAAACGACTACAAGATGCTGATGAGTTTCCACCACATTATTTTGGATGGCTGGTGTAATGCAATTTTACTGAGTGATCTTCGTGCGTTTTATCAACAGTTAATTACTGGACAATCGTATGAAATAATCAAACAAACAATCAATCCAGATTATGCGCATGCTGATTATGTAAGGTATTTAGCTAAAATGAATACGAGAGATGCCAAGGAATATTGGCATACGTTATTAGAAGACTACACGACCATTGCAAGTGTTTTACCAACAACCGTAGAAGCGGTCGAATCAGCTCAAAACCAAATCAAACAAGTATTAGATGAGCAAACATGTGAGAAAATCCGTATGTTGGCAAAATCGCTTAATACTACAGTTAATACTATTTTTGAGTCAGCGTGGGGGCTTCTTTTACAAAGCTATACAAATACTGAAGATGTTGTTTTTGGCCAAGTTGTGTCGGGCAGAAATAGTCCAATTGCCAATATTGAAGACAAGGTCGGACTTTTTATCAATACGATACCCGTTAGAGTACAGAATGAAAAAGACGCTGATTTTACTACGGTCGTAACGAATATGCAAACCCAATTAAACCAGAGTGGATCGTATGATTTATATCCATTAAGTGAAGTTCAAAATGAACATGAACTGGGAAATAAATTAGTTCAGACAATTGTCGCTTTTGAAAACTACGAAGAAGATGCACTAGTTGATTCAGAAGCACCTAAGTTTTTACTAGAAAGTATAAGAGAAGAAACTAATTATGATCTAACGCTTTCCATACAAAATGGGGAAAACTTTATCGTAAACCTTTTATTTGATCCATCCCTTTATTCAGTACAAGGCGTAGAGTATATTTTGACTCATTTTTGTCAACTACTGAAATCAGTCACGGACGCACCTAAACAATCAATTTCAACGATCGACTTTCTGACAGAGCACGAACAGGAAATGATTGAGATCGGTTTTAATCAAACAACGACGGATCACCCTGATAATTCTTCGATTGCCGCGGTATTCAATGAACTTTTACCAAGCTACAAAAAACAAGTAGCAGTAGCTTCTGAGGAGCAAATTTTAACCTATGAGCAATTGGATCGACTTTCAACAAATTTGGCTTATAAATTGAGAAATCTCGGGATTGTTAAAGGCGATATAGTCGCTGTAGTTGCGGATCGAAAAGTAGAAACAGTCGTACTCTTTTTAGGAATTTTGAAAGCTGGCGCTGCGTATTTACCAATCGATGGTGACAGCCCGCTAGAAAGAATCAAGTTCATCCTCAATGATGCAAAATGCAAAATTTTGTGTGATTTTAATCAGCAGCTAAAAGATAGTCAGTCCTTAGAAAATTGTATTGTTATTACGAATAACGCATTTGAAGAAAGTCAGACAAGTGAGGAATTACCTTCTGTTTTAGGTGAGGATCTAGCTTATGTTATCTATACTTCTGGCACAACGGGTGTACCAAAAGGGGTTATGATCACCCATAAAAATGTTCTCCGTTTGGTTAAAAATACGAATTATGTCGATTTTAAAGAGATTCATATATTACAAACGGGTTCCTTAACTTTTGATGCCTGCACATTTGAAATATGGGGTGCTTTATTAAACGGAGGAGAGTTATTTATGACGACTTCTACTGTTTTACTGGACCCAGAATTACTAGAAGAAGTGATTGTAGCTCAAAAAATAAATACTTTATTTATGACGACGGCCTTATTTGTAAATATTGTTGAAATGCATCCTAAAGCCTTTCATTCATTAAAACGAATTTTAGTTGGTGGAGAGAAAATCGTTTCAGCACCAATCAAACGATTTAAAGAATACAATCCAACTGTCAGTATTTGCAATATCTATGGACCAACTGAAAACACGACTTTCTCTTTATTCGAAGACTTAGATTATGAAATTGAAACGATTGTGCCTATTGGAAAACCAATCTCAAATACAACGGCTTATGTTATGAAAAATGAGCAATTGTGCGGTATAGGAATTCCTGGAGAATTGTATTTAGGTGGAGCTGGGTTAGCATCAGGCTATCTAAATCTCAAAGATATTACAGCTGAGAAGTTCATTATATCCGCTTCAAATCAGCGCTTATACAAAACAGGAGATCTTGTTCGATGGTTGGAAAATGGTTCGATCGATTATCTTGGTCGTGTAGATGATCAAGTGAAAATCAGAGGATTTAGGATTGAATTGGAAGGGATCACTACAATCATTAAACAACTTCCATATGTGAGTAACGCAATGTCGCTTATTTTTGAAGAAAATGGACAAAAAGATATTTGTTCCTATGTCCAACTAGAAAATTGGGTAGACCTTGAAACAATCCGCCATGAATTGATGGTGAAATTGCCTCACTACATGGTGCCAAAAGTAATCATGAATGTGGACAAATTTAAGCTTAATAAAAATGGGAAAATCGATAAAGCTTCCTTGCCTAAACCCGAGATTCCGGAGACGATTACGTTTATAGCACCTAGAAATGAAGCTGAAGTACTTGTCAGTACAACCTTTGCTGAAATTTTGGACAGACAACAAGTCAGTGCGCATGATGATTTCTTTGCATTAGGCGGGCATTCGCTAAAAGTAATGCAGTTATCTAGTCAGTTAGCTGCCAAAACAGGAATTAAATTATCTTTAGAAGAAATCATGACAGGCCGGACAGTGGAAAAAATTGCACTGGCTCTTCAAAAAGGAGAAGCTTACCAGCCGATCGAGCAAGGCACAAGCTTAGCTGTAAGTCCGGCTCAAAACCGCATTCTTTTGGTAGAAGAAACAATGGCAAATAGTACGACTTACAATATTCCAGTGGTGTTAACGATTGAAGGTGAATTCTCGGCTGGACAACTGAAAGATGCGTTGCAGAAATTGAGTGAAAAACATGAAATTTTAAGAACAACTTTTGACTTTAAAGAAGGAACTTATTTTCAAAAAATTGCTGAGCAAGTAATGATTCCAATTACGACTTCAGCAATTGAAAAAGCAAGAGTAAATCAAGCTGTTTTTGATTTTATTCAGCCATTTGATTTGACAGAAGGTCCGCTACTCAGGGCTCATGTATTCACTATTTCGCCGAATGAGCATACCTTTGTTGTCGATATTCATCATGCTATTTTTGATGGAGAATCAATCCCAGCATTTGTTGCTGAGTTAGCAGCGCTATATAACGGTGAGGAAACAAAAGAAGCCTCTATTCAATACAAAGACTACAGCTCTTGGAAAAATCAATTAGATTTAAAAAAAAAGAAACATTCTGGTTGGATAAATTAACGCCAGCAGAATTAAATACGGAGTTTCCAACTGATTTTATTAGAGGATCAGAAGCGAGTTTTTCAGGTAAAAGTTTTTCTATAGAGTTACCAGAACATTTAAACATAAAAATTCAAGAATTTGGAAAGAAAAATGGCGTAACAAGTTATATCTTTTATGCTGCGATCTTCAATTTATTGCTTTCAAGATATACAAGAAAAGAAGAAATTATTACAGGAACGGTTATTTCGGGTCGAAATCATCCAGATCTAGAACAAATGCTGGGAATGTTTGTGAACACGGTCGCTTTAAAACAAGAAGTGGAAGCCGACGTAAAATTTACTCATTACGTAAAACAAGTTCAATCTAATTTCTTTGAAATGTTCAACAATCAAGATTATCCATTTGAAACATTAGTAGAGAAATTAGCAATCAAATCCAGTCAAACGCGCAATCGAATTTTTGATGTGATGTTTTCTTATGAAAATTTAACAGATGAATGTTACCTATTAGGCAATGCTAAAATGCGTTATTATGAACTGCCCAATAATACGGCAAAATTTGATTTAACGCTAACGATCAAAGAGCATCCTGAAAAAATTTCAATCAATTGGGATTATAATGTCGAATTATTTAAAGAAGAAACACTGAAAAAAACGTCCGAACATTTTATTACACTGATTACCAATGCACTTGAACAGCCAGAAAATATATTAGCCGAACTTTCGATGATTAGTGAAATAGAAAAAGAACAACTTTGCTATACATTCAATACCCAAGAAAAAATACCTTTACAACACGATACGATTGTTTCGTGGTTTGAAGAAAACGTGCAGAAATACCCAGATCGAATTGCTGTAAGTATTGAAAATGATGAAGTGACTTATACGGAATTAAATCAAATGGCCAATGCTATTGCTAAAAAATTAGAAGTATCAGGGGTCAAAAGAAATGATGTAGTAGGGCTACTATTCACTCGTTCGATTGAATTTGTAGCAGCGATCTATGGTGTTTTAAAGGCAGGTGCGGCGTATCTACCAATCGGTGTTGCACTTCCGTTAAAGAGAATCGATTACATTTTGGAAAACAGTCATACAAAAGTGATTCTAACGAATGAATCGTCAAATAGATTGAATGTCAAAGCGATTGCAGTATCATCAGACGAAAGAATAGAGGAAAACCCACCACTGGATAATGCAGCAGAGGATTGCGCCTATATTATTTACACTTCTGGAAGTACAGGTCATCCCAAAGGAGTCAAAATCAAACACAATAGTTTGGTCAACTTGATCGAATGGCAAAAAGAGCAGAGCAAAATTACCAGTGACAGTGTTGTTTTACAAAAAGCAACTTGTTCTTTTGATGCCTCTGTTTGGGAAATTTTTCTAGCAACATTATCTGGGGTCAAGCTTCAATTACTTACAGAAGATGAAAATCAGGATTATGCAAAATTGCTGCAAGTGATTCAAGAACAACAAGTCACCCACACATTGATGGTTCCAACTGTTTTTGATTCTATTTTAGATTACATGAAGGTTGAAAATGTTCCCTGTGCCTTGGAGGGATTGGAAAAAATTTATTTAGGTGCCGAAGCTTTGACAACACAACTTTTAGAAAAATACGTGGAAGTTACTGGAAATAAAAAGAATTTAACCAAAATCACAAATCTATATGGACCAACCGAAACAACTGTTTGTGCCACATTTTATGAAGTTAATGTGGAGGATCTAAATACAAGAGTAACGATTGGCCAACCGGTTCGAAATACGCAAGTTTATATTATGAATGAGGGTAAATTATGTGGAATCGATGTCGTGGGAGAAATTTGTGTCGGCGGAATCGGTGTATTCAAAGAATATCTAGGTTCAGAAAGTCTAACGAAGGAAAAATTGATTCAAAGCGAAATCAATGCAGGGCAATATTTATATCGAACGGGTGACCTTGGAAAAGTAGATGAGAACGGCCAGATTCATTATCTTGGGCGAATCGATAAACAAGTCAAAATTCGTGGTTTTAGAATTGAAACCGAAGAAATCGAAAAAGAACTTCTGAAATCATCAGGGATATTGAGTGCGGCAGTGATTGTCAATGAAAATCTTGGTAGTCCACGATTGTGCGCTTATATAGTCAGTAATTCTACCTTGAATATTTCCGCAATTTCAGCTGGATTAAAAGAAGTTTTTCCAGATTATATGGTCCCAAGTTTTATCAAGCAAATCGATGAACTGCCCAAAAATCATAATGGCAAATTAGATGAAAAAGTCTTGCAAGAAATGCCGATGGAATTTAATACGACGATCGTTCCACCTAAAACGAAAGATGAAGTGAAATTATTACCACTGTTTAAAGATGTACTGAATATTGAAAATGTTGGTGTAACGGATAGTTTCTTTGAACTTGGCGGCCACTCAATCAAGGCGGTTGAATTGTCTCGACGCATCGAAAAAGAGTTTGTTGTGCGGGTATCGCTAAAAGATATCATGAAAGAACAAGATGTGGAAAATATCGCTAAAATCATTAAGACAAAAAATAAAAAAGTCTTCAAACCGTTACTAAAAGCTGCTGAGGAGTGTTTAGATGAGTAAAAAGTATTTAATGAGTTCAAACCAAAAAAGGATTTATACGCTTGAACAAACGCAAGAATCAAGTGTCACGTATAATATGCCGATTATTTTGAAGGTTGAAAATGTACTAGATGAGGCTCGTTTGAACCGAGCGTTTAATCAATTATGCGCGCGGCATGAAGCATTTCGGACTAGTTTTTCGATTGAAAAGGATAAATTTGTGCAACAAATCCATCCAGCAAAGACCGTTCAGATCGAGATTCTTGAAGGACAGACCTCGGAAGAAATGGTTGATAAATTTGTCCGACCGTTTGACTTAAGTCAGGCGCCTTTGATGAGAATGGGGGTAGGCAAAGATCAAGAAGGCCTCACGTTATTGATTATGGATGTACACCATATCATCTCAGACGGTGTATCCACGGGCATTTTACTAAAAGAATTCAGCGCACTTTATGATGACAAAGATTTAGAACCTGTAGAGCTACACTATAAAGATTTTTCAGCTTGGCAAAATAGTTTGGATTTAGAGGAGCAAGAAGAATTTTGGCAAGAAGAATTTAGTGAACTGATTCCGGAAACAGCGTTGCCTGTCGATTTTAAAACACAGGATAGCCAATATTTTGAAGGAAATCATGTAGAAATGAAAATCAATGGCTCAATCAAAAGAAAAATTAAAGAGCTTAACAAACAAAAACAAACAACTAGTTTTATGGTCTATTTAACGGCTTTGATGATTTTTCTAACCAAGTTAAATCGTCAAGAACGTGTTGTAATTGGGACAGTTGCTGAAGGTAGAAATCATCCTTCAGCACAAGAGATGATTGGGATGTTTGTTAATACTTTACCGATCATAGGGACAATTGATTCACAAAAGAGTTTTAATGAAATTTTAGAGGATGTAAAAAATAAGAGCTTAGATGTTTTTGAAAACCAAGATTATCCTTATGAAAAAATTGTAGAACTAGCGCCGAAAAATTCTATTTTTGATGTGATGTTTTCTTATGAAGTAGGGTATGATGAGACGATTTATTTAGGTGGACAACTTGCTAAAGTAGAACAAGTTCAATTAGAGGTAGCAAAGTTTGATCTAACAGTCACATTGATTGAACATGCTGCTGATTATACGATCAATTGGGAATACAATTCAAGTCTTTTTAAAGAGGAGACGATTCAACGATTGGCCGAATATTTTGAAGTGTTGCTGGATAATTTACTCACAACTCCAGATGGGGCAGTTTCTGAGCTTCAGTATTTGAACCAAGCGCAGATCACACAAATAAAAGAAGAGTTCAATCAACCGAATGAACGACTGAATCAAGAAGCGTTTGTTTCTCCGATTCAACGTTTTGAAGAACAAGTATTAAAAAATCCCAATCAAGTGGCCGTTAATTACCTACAAGAAAAAGTAACATACAGACAATTGAATGAACGAGCCAACGCTGTAGCACTACAACTAAGTCAGAAAAATGTGGGGAAAAACGGCGTTGTTGCATTGATTGTTGAGCAATCTTTGGAGTTGGTTATTGGTATTTTAGGGATTTTAAAGACAGGAGCGGCCTATCTACCTATTGCACCAACAACACCGACTGAGCGAATCAATTACATGATAAAAGATAGCCAAGCAAAAGCGGTTCTTTGCTCAGCAAAAACAGAAGCACTTATTTCCGAAGAACTCATTTGTACGGCTACGATTTTTCAGGCGGAAAATAATCAAAAAGAATCTGTTGTGCGAGAGTCGATCGAAGGAACTGATCTTGCTTATATTATTTATACTTCTGGCAGTACAGGCAACCCCAAAGGCGTGATGATTGAAAATCACTCTTTGATGAATTTAATAGAATGGCAAAAAAATGAAGGCAATGTCACAGAAAATAGTACTATTTTACAAAAAGCCATCTATACTTTTGATGCGTCTGTTTGGGAAATATTCTTAGCATTACTTTCTGGCGCATCACTTCAGATGTTAGCCCCCAAAGAGCATGATGATTTTGGTAAGTTATTAGATGTGCTTGAAAAGAATCATGTGACTCACTTCTTGTTGGTCCCAACATTTCTAGAGGCATTATTGACTTATACGAAAGAAAATAAACGGGAAAAAGCGTTTGAGTCAATTGAAGCTGTCTATGTGGGCGCTGAAAAGGTGACGAATCATTTGCTCAATCAATTTGTTGAGAGTACTGGAAAAAAACTATCGATCATTCGTAATTTATATGGCCCGACAGAAGGTACAGTCTGTGCTACGTATTATCGATATCCTGATCAGTTAGATAGCCAAGATACCTTGATTGGCAGTCCAATTCAACAGGTTCAAGTTTATGTTATGAATGACCAGATCTACTGCGGTGTTGGGATTCCAGGAGAATTATGCATCGGTGGTTCAGGTGTTGCTAGGGGCTATTTAAATCAGCCCGATCTAACGGCTAAACAATTCGTGTCATTAGATGGACAAACTATATACAAAACAGGTGACTTAGGCAAGTTTAGAGAAGATGGTTCAATCGATTATCTTGGCAGAATCGATAACCAAGTCAAAATCCGTGGGTTTCGTGTAGAGCTATCTGAAATCAGTCAAACACTTTTACAAATACCCGCTGTAATGGCAGCCGCTGTAACGATTAAAAAGCAAAACGGAACAGATCATCTTTGTGCCTATGTGGTAGCAGACCCTTCAGTTACAGAGAAGGAGCTAAACGTATATTTAAAACGAAAACTGCCAGACTACATGGTCCCAACTTATTTTAGTTTCTTAGACAAATTACCGATTACGGCCAACGGTAAACTAGATGAAAAGCAACTTCCTATGCCCAATATATCTAAAGGAAATATCTTTTTGGAACCAACAACTGAAAAAGAAGAGCAGGTCGCATTTGTATTCAAAGAAATTTTACAGTTAGAGCAAGTCAATCTTTTAGATAGTTTTTATGAACTGGGCGGAGATTCGATCAAAGCGATTCGTATCGTTTCAAAAGCAAGGGAAATCGGCTATCAACTAACGGTAAAAGAGATCATGCAAGCTAGAACGATCAAGGAAATCACACAAAAAACGAATGTTATCTCACAGAAAATGGATCAAGAAATGGTAACAGGCCCAGTACCTTATAGTCCGGTGCAGCAATTCTTTTTTTCAAGCTATTTAAATAAGCCAGAACATTTTAATCAGTCATTGATTTTAGAAACAAACACATCAATTGACAAGATACTTTTGAAAAAAGCCTTAGATGAACTTACCAACCATCATGATATGCTAAGAATGCGCGTCGATCAAAGTGAACAAACAATTTTTGAGTGGGAAAAAGAAGCGAATTTTGAGTTTCATTCTTTCTACTTAGATGAAGAGGATATAGACATAACTCAAGCAATTCAAACTATTGGTGCGCCATTTCAGTCAATGTTTCGCTTTGATCAGTCGCCGTTGGTTAGAGTGTTAGTCTTTCATTCTAAACGCACATCTTATCTTTGGATTCAAATGCATCACTTGATCGTAGATGCTGTTTCGTGGCAAATTTTTATTGAAGATTTAAATCGTAGTTATGAAACTTTGATTAATGGACAAACGGTTCAGCTTCCTCAAAAAACGATTTCTTACAAAGCGTGGAGCGAAGGCTTGAAAGAATTGACCGAACGCTACGAAATCAGAAAAGACGAAGCCTATTGGCAAGAGATCAATCAGAAAATAGAAAATACAACGTTATTTGATCAAACAATTCCAACAACCCAAAGTCACACGTTTACCTTTGAATTAGGGAAAGAAGAAACCAAGCAATTGCGTTTTGAGGCTAATCAGGCATTTTTCACGGAAATCAGTGATTTATTGTTAACAGCTTTAGCGAAGGCGTTAGGAAATACCTTTGATAAAACGAGCATTTCCTTTACTTTGGAAGGACATGGACGTGAATTATTTGAATCACTTGGCTCAGTAGATCGAACGATTGGCTGGTTCACTTCAATGTACCCATTAAGAGTCACGCTAGAAGAAACGCTGCCTGAAATGATTAAAAAGGTGAAAGAATCTATTAGAAAAATTCCAAATAAAGGAATGAGTTATGGATTATTAGCATTGTACGCAGATACGATCACAACTAAAAAAACAGATGTAGTATTTAATTTTCTCGGAGAACTAGGCGATTCTAAAGAAGAATCACAGCAGTTTACAATCAGTACGATCGCAAATATAAATGATAGTGCGAAAGAAAATACGATAGGTAGTCCATTATCGGTAAATTGCTATATTCAAAATGATCGATTGATTACGGATTTAGTCTATGCGACGCCGATTCTTACAACTGAAGAAATACTTGCTATAAGCAGCCGTTACCAAAAAGAATTGTCAGCGATCATTGACTATTGCACAACGGTCAATGAACCGCAAAAAACAGCATCTGATTTGGGTGAGCTTTCATGGGAACAAGATGAATTTGATTTAGCTGAGCGAAAAGCTGCTGATCTTATAACCGGAGAAATTCAAAGGATCATTCCATTGACTTCGATGCAAGAAGGATTGCTCTATCATAAACTATTAGACGAAGCTTCGACGAGTTATGTGATCCAATGTTCTTATGAAGTAAATAAGCAAATGGATCAAAAGCTGTTAGAGAAAAGCTTGAAACATCTTGCTGAAAAACATCCTGCGTTAAAAACAAATATCCTATACAAAGAAATCAAAGAACCTAGACAAGTGATTTTTTCTGAGCGCACATTAGAAAGCACCAGGCACGATTTTTCAAAAGCAGCCGATGCTAACGGACAGCTAGCTCAATACAAAATTGTGGACGTAAAAAGAGGATTCGATTTAGAAAAAGATGCATTATTCAGAGTTTCACTTATAGAAATGCCCGAAGGTCAACGGCTTATTTTTACCTGTCATCATATTATTATGGACGGTTGGTGTTTATCGATTGTTTTAAATGACTGGATGAAGATTTACACTATGCTAGAAAATGATGGAGAATCAGCTGTTTTTGCTCAAATAGAAACAGATACACTTTATGAAGACTATGCAAGAATCGTTGCAGATTTAGACAAAGAAGCAAGTTTGACTTATTGGGAAAATCTGTTGGAAGAATATGAAACACAAGCTAGTTTTACCGGAATGTATCCTAAGAATGATCAAAAAGCCGAAGTTAAAACCATCTTTGAATCCATTTCAAAAGAAGAGACACAAGTGATCCAAGCCTTTGCTAAGGAAAACAAGGTCACGATGAATACGGTCGTAGAAGCTATTTGGGGTCTTGTTTTACAAAGGTACAACCATACAAATGATGTTGTTTTTGGGAAAATGGTTTCCGGTAGAAACTTGCCCTTGAGAGGGATCGAACATGCAGTCGGGCTGTTTATCAATGCGATACCAGTTAGAGTTAAAAACGAACAAAAAGAGTCGTTTGTAACTCTAGTGCAAGAAATTCAAAATCAATCGATTGAAAGTGAGGAACATACGTATTGTTCATTATCTGAAATTCAAAATAGAAGCCTACTCGGAAAAGATCTGATTCACACACTGATCGTATTTGAAAATTATGCTGTGCAAGAAGCCGATGAATCACTTGCTTTGCTAGGGGAAATGGAAGATTATCGTGAACAAACCAGCTATCCGATTTCTCTAAGTGTAAGTTCCTCAGATGAGCTGAGTTTCAAATTGATGTTTGATGAGCGCTTATATACAACGGTCGAAGCGGATCTTATTTTATCTCGGATCATTTGTGGTTTAAAAGAATTAGCAGAAGATCAATCATTGACATGCAGCGACTTTTCTTTAGTAAATACGGAAGAACAACAGCTGGTAATAAATGCATTTAATCCAGAAACACAAGAAAATAATCGCTATCCAACGATACTAGCGGTTTTAAAAGCACAAGCTCAAAAACAACCAAATAAAGTAGCAGTTGTTTTTGAACAGGAGCAGTTAACGTATGCTCAATTAGAAGAAAAATCAACAATTCTAGCAAAACGTCTACTTGCTTTGGGTGTCGGGGAAACAGAATTTATCGGGTTATATTGTGACCGAACAATCGAAATGCTTGTGGGAATTTATGGAATCATGAAAGCCGGATCTGCGTATATTCCGTTATCGCCAACCTTACCGGAAGAAAGAATCGCTTATATTTTAAAAGATAGTGGGATTGAATTTGTATTGAATGGTCAAGTGGATTTAGGGACGTTGATGGAAGCTACTGTGATCGATTATACAGTCGCAGATTTACAAGCGGATGAATTAGTTCAAACGGATTTACCTGAGCTTAAAGCAGAAGACAAGGCCTATGTGATCTATACTTCTGGAACAACTGGTAAGCCTAAAGGTGTGGTTGTCGGACATGCTTCTTTGATGAATTTTGTTTATTGGCAAAAAAATTATTTTGATCTTGATTCAGAACAGACAGTCTTGCAGCAATTTTCATTTATTTTTGATGGCTCACTCCTCGAACTATTTGCTATCTGTCTGGCTGGTGGAACACTTGAAATTATTTCAGATGAAATTAAAAATGATCCAGATTGTTTCTTGAAAAAGCTAAATCAAAAAATCTTGATCACAGTGCCGTCTATTTTCAAAATGTTAGTGGAATTTGCACAAGAAAATGGACGTCAAAATGAACTCAATCAATTAAGCAAGGTCGCATTTGGTGGGGAAGCTGTGACGACGGCTTTAGTTGAGAAGTTTTATCAAGTAATGACTATAGGTGAAACACCTCTTTACAATTTATATGGACCAACCGAAGTTACGGTCTGTGCAACGGCTTATCAAATGGAAAATCAACTCTATAAATCTGTTCCGATTGGTAGTGCAGTTGCCAATTCTAAGCTATTTGTCTTCCAGCAAGAGAAATTATGTGGAATTGGGATGGTAGGTGAGTTGTGTATCAGCGGCGATAACTTGGCATTGGAGTATTTAAACAATCCTGAGACAACCGCAGAAAAATTTGTTCAAAATCCATTTAACCCGACAGAACGGATGTATCGGACAGGTGATTTAGTGAAATGGCAGGAAGATGGTGAACTTCAATATGTAGGAAGAATCGATGAGCAAGTAAAAATTCGTGGATTTAGAATTGAATTAGGGGAAATCGAAAATCAACTAAGCCAAATTCCTGCCGTTAGAGATGCTTGTGTGATCACACGAACAATCAACAATGAAGTGACCTAGTGCGCCTATCTTGTAACAAATGAAGAATTGACTGAGGTCAAAGTAAAAGCGCAATTGAAAAAAATAATACCAGACTATATGATACCAGCCTATATAACGATTATTGACAAGCTACCTGTTACAAAATCAGGAAAAATAGACAAACGGAATTTACCTGAACCAGAGCAGAATCAACGTGATACTTATGAGGCGCCAAGAAATGAACTGGAAGCCATGATTTGTGGTTTATTTGAAGAGATATTAAGAATTAAACAAGTGGGGATCGATGATGATTTCTTTGAGCTAGGCGGTCATTCTTTAAAAGCGGTTCAGTTAGCAAATGGTATTTCAAAATTCTCAGGGGTAAAAGTTCCATTAAGTGATATCCTTCAAGAAAAGAATGCTAGGAGTTTAGCAGAAAAAGTCAAAGAATCAATAGCAGAAGGTTCGTTAGTGCTTGATAGTATTGAAATTGTGGATGATGAGGAGTTGTAAAGATGAGTAAAAAGTATTTAATGAGTTCTGCTCAAAAAAGAATTTATACGATTGAGCAGGTACAAGGAAATAGCATCACATACAATATCCCGATTGCTTTTCAATTATCTCAGCCGATTGATGTAGAAAAACTAACAATAGCATTGAATGAAATGATCAAACGTCATCAAGTATTAAGAACCTCTTTTGAAATGATCGACGGTAAATTTGGCCAAATCGTGGAAGAGGAGTATCATTTCAAAATTGAAATGATAACCGATTCAATACAACCTCTTTCTAAGATCATGGATGAATTTGTTCGACCTTTTTCCATCGATCTATTGCCTTTATTACGAGTGTGTTATTGCACACTCGTAACAGGTGAATGCTATCTAATAGTTGATGTCCATCATATTATTATGGATGGTGGTTCAATGGGGATTTTTTTAGAAGAATTAAGTCAGCTATACAATAATGAACAGTTACAACCCGTGAAGTTACAATATAAAGATTACAGTGCTTGGCATAGAAAAAAAGATAAAGGAGCAAGTAAACAATTTTGGTTAGATGAATTTGCAAACGGACTACCAGAATTTGAATTGTTCTACGATTATCCACGTCCTAAAGAACGCGAATATCGTGGTGAGACAATCAGTACTTGCTTATCTGTCGAGCAAACCAAGCAATTAAACCAATTGACTGAAAAAACGAGTACAACAAACTATATGGTTTTTATTGCTTGTTTTATAATCTTCTTATCGAAATATTCAGGTAGTGAAGAAGTTGTGATTGGTACTACGATGTCTGGTCGAAATCATCCAGATATTCAAAACTTATTAGGGATGTTTGTGAATACAGTTCCAATCAACGATACTATACAACCAGAAGAAAACTTTATTACGTATTTGGATAGAATGAAGCATAAGCTGATGAGGATTTTTGATCACCAAGATTATCCATTAGATGAGATCATTGAGGATTTGAACGCACCTGTTTGCGAAAATAAAAACCCTATTTTTGATATTTTATTTAACTATCAAAGCAATGGAAAACTAGATGTAGCGTTAGGCGATAGTCAATTAACCGAGGTACCAAGGGATTCTCATGTGGCGAAATTTGATTTGATATTTAACCTAGGGACAGTAGAAAATCAGATAGAACTAGTTTGGGAATACGATGTAAACTTGATGAAAAAATCAACTGTTGAACGAATGCAGCAGCATTTTGTCACGATGATGGATGCTATTTTGGCGGATACAACCAAACCGATTGGCGCGCTTTCTTGTTTAGAGCAAGAAGAAGTAGACAAAATCATGACTCAATTTAACAGGTTGGAATGTGAAGTAAAAAAAGAGGCTACAGTCATCAACTATTTCAAAGAACAAGTAGAGAAATCGCCTCAAAGTATTGCCATAGTAGGAGTGAATCAAACTCTGACCTATGCTGAATTAGATCATGAATCAACGAAGATCGCTTCTTTGATTCAAGCAAGAAAAGCGGAATCAGAGATTGTTGCTATCATTGCTGCTAGAGAAATTCAAACGATCACAGCCTATTTAGGTATTTTAAAAGCAGGTTGTGCGTATCTGCCATTAGATCCTAAAAGTCCGAAAAAGAGGAACAAGGAAATCGTGGAAAAAAGCCAAGCAGCACTATTGATTGATTTTACTGTAGCTCAACAAGATGATGATTTTTCTATAGCCCAAGTAACATCAGCTGATCTGAAGTCTGTAGATGATCTGCCTCACTATCAGCCCACCGTACTATCAAAAGACTCGTTAGCCTATGTGATTTATACATCTGGTACGACAGGGGAACCCAAAGGAACGATGATCGAGCATAAAAGTATTATCCGCTTAGTCAAAGAGCCTGATTATGTCCAACTTGATCAACCGAATATTTTACAAACAGGCTCGCTAACCTTTGATGCAAGTACCTTTGAAATCTGGGGAGCATTATTGAATGGTGGAACCTTGTATTTATCGGAAATCGAAAATTTAGTTGATCCTGACAAATTAAAAGAAATGATTGAAACAAATCAGATCGATGTAATGTGGTTGACGTCTTCGTTATTTAACCAATTAGTTTCCTTGAATGATCAGATTTTTTCAGCACTAAGCTATCTACTTATCGGTGGTGAAAAGCTATCAAATTATCACGTTTCTAAATTTAAGCAAGCCAATCAAAACACGCATTTAGTGAATGGATATGGTCCAACTGAATGTACAACGTTTGCTTTGACTTACGAAATCACTGACTCATTTATGCAAGTGATCCCAATCGGTAAGCCGATCAATTACACTCAAGCCTTAATTTTTTCAGAAGATTCACTTTGTGGAATCGGAATGCCAGGAGAATTATATTTAGGTGGTGTTGGACTTGCACGAGGGTATTTAGGCCAAGCAGAACTAACAAATGCAAAATTCGTAGAAAATCCTTTTAAACGTGGTGAAAAACTATACAAAACTGGAGATTTGGTTCGCTGGAATGAAGACGGACAAGTTGAATTTTTAGGTCGAATCGATCAACAAGTAAAAATTCGTGGTTTTAGAATAGAGCTTAAAGAAATTGAAGTACATTTATTGAGTATTTCTGAAATCAAAGAAGCTGCTGTACAAGTGGTTGAAAGTAAAACGTCAGCTGAAAAGCAACTCATTGCATATGTAAGTTCCACAAATGACCTATCGAGTAAACGGATCAAAGAACAGTTAAGAGAGCAACTGCCAGAATACATGATTCCAAAAGAGATTATTCTTTTAGATTCGTTACCAATTACTAAAAATGGAAAATTAGCAGTCGATCAACTGCCTGAATATAAGGATAATCTGAATAAAGAAGAAAAAGAACGACCGGAAACACAAGTCCAAACGAATATTTTAGCAATTTTTAAGGAAATTATTAATCTAGATGAGATTGGGATAAATGAAGATTTCTATGATTTAGGTGGCGATTCAATCAAAGCTATTCGCATTGTATCAAAACTGAAAGAACAAGGTTATTCCTTAACGATCAATGATATTCTTCAATATCGCACGATCAAGGAACTAAGTCAAAATCTTAAACAAAATAAAAAAATAGCTCTCGACCAAAGCGAAGTGACAGGAGCGGTTCTTTTTACGCCGATTCAAAAAAAATTCATTGATGAACAATTAGCTGAGCCAAATCACTTTAATCAATCGATCATGCTAGAATTTTCGACAGAGCAATTAAATAAAGCAAAAATAACAAAAGCATTACAAGCAATAATGAGCCATCATGATATGTTAAGAGCAGAATATAGTGGCGGGCAATCAATAAAAACGATAGATACGGTAGCCTCTTTTACCGTAGATCATTACGACTTTGAACAAGAAAGTCAGACAATCGACTGGTTTGATCAAACAACAGAAATCTATCGAACCGTACAAAAATTGAGTAATAGCGCTCAGGCGAATCTTTCGTTAGCAAATGGCCAAGTATTTAAAGCAGTTATATATCAATTTAAGGACCGGAGTTTATTGTTGTTGATTGCGCACCATTTAGTTGTGGATACAATTTCTTGGAAGATCATTTTAGAAGACCTTGAAGCAGCATATAAAAAACTTATGAATAACCAGCAAATCAAATTGCCTTTAAAAACAATGGCCTATCAAAAATGGAGTCAAGAATTAGCGGATTATAGTAAGAGCGCAGTGCTAGCAGAAGAACTATCATTTTGGCAAGAAACAGCAGCGATTGTTGAGAAGAGTCAGCTGCAAGATCACGTAAGCTCTGAAAGAAATAATCGCTCAATGATCCTTTCCACTCAGTTGGGTGTAGAAAAAACAAGTGAACTTTTAACACAGAAAAATCGTTTCAATCATTTCTATGTCAATGAAATCTTGATTACGGCTTTAACCAGAACACTCGCTAATGTTACTGGAAATTCAGCTGTTTCATTATTGATGGAAGGACATGGAAGAGAACAATTGACAGAAGAAATTGAAATCGATCGGACAGTAGGTTGGTTTACGATTACTTATCCAGTTGCTTTTTCATTAGGAAATTCTAGTTTAGAAGCTGATATTTTAGAAGTCAGTCGTTCATTGAATGAAGTTCCTAAAAATGGCATCGGCTATGGACTGGCTAAGACTATACGACCAGAAATTTCTAAAAATGAACCAATGGTGACGTTCAATTATTCAGGTGAGTTTAATGAGTCACAACAATCAGAGCAGTTATTTACGATGAGCCCAGCACCGCAAGGCGATGAAGTTAGCCCTAACAATCAATTTGGAACGCCGATTGCAGTCAATTTAGTGATTGTAAACAAGAATTTGAATTGTAATATCGTTTATGATAATCGTCTCTTTTCAGAAGAATTTATCAAAAAAGTAAGCGAACGATTTTTAGTAGAAATTGACCAAATAGTACGCTTTTTACAAAGTGAACCGCCGCAAACGATAGCTGAAGCCGATTTGTTTATTCCACTCAGTTGGCAGGACTGTCCGATTAAGCAAACAATCCAACCTTCAGCAATGCAAAGAATATTTTTAGACACCTTGGAAGAGACCATGGTCTATGCGCCATTTGAACTGCACACAACGGACCAAGAACGAATAGAGAAGGCTATAAAACAAGTAGTTGAAGAACAAGCAATGTTACGAACAAGTTATAGCTATCAGGGAAATAAGTATGTTTTGCATGAGCACCAATTGAATGAGACACTTACTATTCCGTTCGTTGATTTAAGTACCAGATCTGAAGAGGAAAGGCTCCTTTTCCAACAAGAAATAAAAAGCAAAATGGCTGCAGGATTTAAAAATGGAAAATCAAATAATCTGTATCATATGCTGCTTACCAAAATAAATAAACAAACAACGATTTTACATCTGCTGATTTCTCATAGTATTTGGGATAAGTATAGTGAAGGGATCTTTTATGATCAGATAAAAGAGTACATCATGAACCCAGTAAAAAATCCCAAAGTCGTAATCGATTATACTCTGCCTCAATCTAATATCAAAGAGAAGGCAGATTTGAAAGAACTTGAGGAACATCTTTTACTATTTAAAAAAAGCAAAGAGTATCTGTATGCTAACCAAGAGCCAGAAGAACAATTTTCCATTGGTTTATCCACACTAAATTTAGGTGAAAAGACAAAAAAATATTATGCTGAAACTCATTGTGCATTTATTTTGTATTTAGCTCAAATAGTCATTCGGAAAAATCAGAAAATCGATGATTTTAAAGCAGTCCCAGTCTATGTAGTGCACGAAAATAGAAAGTACTTACCAGCTGATTTTGCGCAATTGATTGGACCGTTTATCGATCTATGGCCTATGTTACTTGGTCAGTCAAACAGCGGTATACAAGAGCAAATGCAGCAATTACAGCAATTAAAGCTGGAGAATCAAATCAGCTTGATCGATGAGTTAAGTAAAATCGATAGTCGTTATACAAGTAAAGAAATTTATTCAATCAATAATCAAACGTCTTTTGAATTGACGACGGAGACTTTTGCGATGACCAAAAAACAAGTGGAAAAAATGACTCATATTGACGGATTCGAGATCGTGATCAACAAGTATTTAGATCAATTAGTACTGATTTATCCAGAAAATATCAGCCAGAAAAATCAATTGGATAAGCTCCTGCAAAAAGCTTACGATCAATTTGAACTGGAATTACGTTAGAGAATGGAGAGCGGAGAAAAAGATGATTCAATTAGTAATGTTTCCTTATGCAGGAAGTATCGTAAATCCGTATAAAGAATGGCTGGCATTGAATGATTCAGAAGTTGAAATTATTCAAATTGAATATGACGGACGCGGTCGTAGAAGCTTTGTTGAAAGAGCGGAGACTTGGCGTAGGTTGATTGATAAAACCATGAAGCAAGTATTAGAATGTGTGGATTTTACCAAAGAATATATTTTATTTGGTCATAGTATGGGAGCAAGAGTTGTTGCAGATATTTACAAAAAAATCGAAAAAATGACAATCAAGCAACCAAAATTGTTAATATTTTCTGGAAGCGAAATATTTCGTTCAAAGAGCTATGAAGCGATTCTAAGTGCGCCTGCTAAAAAATTCAATCAATTTTTCTTTAAACTAGGCGGGATTCCTAAAGAAGTGATTGAAGAGGTTGAACTTTTAGAGCTAGTAACTGACTATTTAAGAGAAGACTTGACCTTATTAAATCAATTCAGTTTTAACTGGAAGAAAACAAGAATAGCTTGTCCAGTGTTGATCTTTAACGGAACAAAAGAGGAAAAAAGTGAGTTGAAAGAGTGGATCGATCTAATTGGACCCGACTGTCAACAAGTGATTTTCCAAGGAGATCACTTCTTTATTCGAGATAATGTGCAGGAGATTCTTTCTGTTATTAAGAATAAAATAAAATAAATGTGCAATACAGGTATTCAATCTATGTCTTAGTTACTTAGAACCTGAATAGAGGGTGAGTCAAAAGGTCTTTTCACTTTTGTCTCCCCTCTTATTTTTTAGCGCCATGAGGATGATGTGGAATTTTAATTTTTGTCTAGCCATTGAAATTGATTCCTCTCAACTAAATTACATTTTTTGTGTACTAAAAACTGTCTCAAATGCAAATTTCTGTTATATAAAATATCAGTTTTCCTCATAATATAAAGCTTTTTTGAGCAAATATATGTAATATTATAATTAGGAATGATAGACTAAACCTGTTATTGGAATTATCAGAAAGTTTTTAGCTTTTCTATTGAAAGCACTTTTATAGAAAGTTGAATAATAAGAAAAGAGGAATAAAATGTATTATGTTATTATGCCCTCTCACGATATTCGCCGAAATTTAGCGACGGAACAATATCTACTAAATCAACAAACATTCGATGAGCCGCTTGTTTTATTTTATATTCAAAAACCTTGTGTTATCGTTGGGCGCAATCAGAACGTACGAGCAGAAGTTGATTTGAAATATGCAAAGGAACATCAAATCACGATTACTAGAAGATTATCTGGTGGCGGTGCGGTGTATGATGATTTGGGGAATTTGAGTTTTAGCTTTGTTGTGAATGCAGATCATGAGTCTTTTGGGGATTTTAAGTTATTCACCCAGCCAATCATCGAGGCGTTACATGAGATGGGCGCAATGGGTGCTGAAATCAGCGGTCGAAATGACTTACTGATTGATGGGAAAAAATTCTCCGGAAATGCTATGTATACGAAGAATAAGAAAATGTATTCCCATGGTACATTGATGTTGGATGTTGATTTGGACGAAGTGAGTCGAGTATTGACAGTTTCTGAAAAAAAACTGGCATCAAAAGGCACGAAATCGGTCAGAAGCCGTGTGACCAATCTCAAACCTTATCTAGCGAAAGAATATCAAGGAATTTCCACTGAAGCATTCCGAGACCGTTTACTTCTGCATCTATTTAATGCTAAAACAATGGAAGAAATCAAAACACAAGAATATCTGCTAACGCCAGAAGATGAACAGGCAATCGATCAATTAGTGGTAGAAATTTATGGAAATGATGCTTGGGTCTTTGGTGAAGAACCTATGTATACGATAAAAAGAGAAGAGAAATTCAAAGGTGGACTAATAGAAGCCAATATTTCTGTAGAAAAAGGCCGAATTTCATCAATTGCGATTTACGGTGATTATTTTAGCCAAAAAGAGACAGAGGAAATAGCGGATTTATTGATTGGGTGTCACTATGATCAGGAAGCAATTAAGCAAAGATTAGCTGAAATCACAGTAGGTGATTATTTTAACAATGTTTCTAAAGCTGAATTTATTCAGTTATTGGTCGATTAAGTTGGAGGAAATAACATGATTACTTTTGAACAAGTTTCGAAAAATTATAGCCATAATAAAGCGACTGTTAAAGCCTTAGATAATGTCAACCTGCAAATAAAAGACCACGAGTTATTTGGTGTGATCGGTGAAAGTGGTTCTGGGAAATCAACGCTATTACGAATGATCAATACGTTAGAACAACCAAGTCAAGGTACAGTCAAAGTAGCTGGAGTCGATGTGATGCAGTTAAATGAGGCAGAACAACGACAAAATCGTAAACAAATCGGTATGATTTTCCAGCAATTTAATTTGCTTTACAACCAAACGGTGAACGAAAATATAGCCCTTCCTCTGCGTTTAAATAAGACCTATGATCAACAACGGGTTCAGGAAGTGTTGGACTTTGTCCGTTTGTCAGAGAAAGGAGAGCATTATCCCAAACAGCTTAGTGGCGGTGAAAAGCAACGTGTAGGTATTGCTCGAGCATTGATCACACAACCTAAAATATTGCTCTGTGATGAACCAACTTCTGCCTTAGACGGACAAAATGCATATGACATCATGGAATTATTACGGAGAATCAATCAAACTTTCGGAACAACGATGGTTATCGTCAGCCATGAATTAAATTTGATCAAGCAGTTATGCAACCGAACCGCTATTTTAGAAAAGGGTAAAGTGCTGGAAACGATAGCAATTCAAAAAGGACAACAACAGCCACAATTTGGGACATATTATGAAAGAGTTCAGGAGAGTTTGGGATGATGACAGCCTATATAGATAAAATTAGTTATTACATTCCAGAACTAACGAAAGCTTTGTCGGAAAGTGGCATCATGATTATGATTTCGATCGTTGCTGCAGTGGTGCTGGGATTACCGATTGGAACCTTTGTTTACTTAACCAAAAAAACACCAACTAAATCCAATCATTGGATAGGAATTTTCTTGAATGGCTATATTAATATTGTTCGTTCCTTTCCCTTTTTATTGTTTGTGGTTGCACTTATTCCTTTTACTCGATTTGTATTAGGAACAGCCTTTGGTACGTATGCCGCAGCTTTACCGTTAAGTTTTGTAGCCGTCGCAATATACGCCAGGCTTGTGGAACAAGTGCTCTTAGAAATGCCCAATGATATTTTAGAACTTGCACGATCTTTAGGCAGTACCAAGTTTCAATTGATCTTTCGTTTTTTGTATGTTGAAGCGCGTTCGGGGTTAGTCCTCGCTTTGACGTCAGTAATTATTAGTATGGTTTCTTATTCAACTGTAATGGGGGTGATTGGCGGTGGCGGGATCGGTGATTTTGCATTGCGTTATGGCTATCAACGCTACGAATATGCTGTGATGTATACGGCCATTGTCCTTATGATCATTTTTGTCAGTTTGATACAGGTCAGCGGTAGCTGGTTGGCTAAAAAAATAAATAAAAAATAATAGTTAGGAGCAAAATCATGAAAAAGAAATTATTGATCAGTATGTTAGTGTTGGCGGGGGTAGCAGTTGTAGGATGTGGTGGTCAAAAAAAAGCGGCTGATACAGAGAAAAAAGAAGACCAAGTTATCAAAGTCGCTTCGCATATTCCATCAACTGTTGAGGTAGTTGAGTTAGCAGCAAAAGAAATTGAACCTGGCTACAAAGTAGAATTAGTGCAAGTCAATGACAATATTCAATACAATGAGTTACTGAATGCCAAAGAAATCGATGCAAACTTTGCCCAACATGAGCCATTCATGCAAAAATTCAATGAAGAAAAAGAAGGTAATTTAGTTGTAGTGCAAAAAATATACAATGCTAAAGTTGGGTTTTATTCTAAAGAATATAAAGATATCAAGGACCTTCCAGAAGGTGCAAAAATTGCATTACCAAGTGATGTTTCGAATGAAGGCCGTGCTTTGGCAATCTTAGACGATGCAGGTCTAATCAAACTAAAAGAAGGCGTGGGCTTTAATGGAACCATCAAAGACATTGTTGAAAATCCAAAAAAATTTGAATGGGTATCTGTTGATTTATTGAATCTAGCAGAAGCGTATAATGAAAAGGATATTGCGATGGTCTACAACTATCCAACGTATATTGCGAAAATTGGTTTGACACCGAAAGATGCTATCTTACTCGAGGAAAAAGTAGATGATCGTTTTGCAATCAGTTTAGTTGCTAGAGAAGACAACAAAGATTCAGATAAAATCAAAGCATTGAAAAAAGCAATGACGAGCGATAAAGTTCGAGAGTTATTGGAAACGAAATATAGTGAGACGTTGACACCAGCGTTTTAAAAAATCAGAGTCGTTAACATATTAACGACTCTGATTTTTTATTATCTGAGACAGAAAAAAAGGTTGTGATAGCCTAAATTCAAGTAACAGCTATATTTGTTTGTAAAAGATAGTTTCATATAACTTGTTACTAACATATTTTAATAACGATTGCCATTCATTTTTATCCAAAGGATTATCAAAATAAAAGAAATTTTCATTAGGGTAATCTTTTTCATAGCAATCAGAAATCAGAATATCTGATTGTTCAGATTCATCAATAAAGACAATTGATTCAGAGCTAAAGAAACTTGAGAGACTTTTTTTCATTTCTGCTGTGGTGATTTGATTTTTTGAATATTAAATACAAATTTTTAACTGTTGTGACTTTTTAGAGGAGTCTATAAAGAAATAAAATAAATAAACAATATAGGTGGAAAAACCTTTTGATTTTAATTCGCAAAGATAAGGTGCTTCCAAAAATAATTGTTGTGCAAGTTCTGAAAGTTCGATTTCTATTTGCGGAAAATCAGCAAAATCAGTACCTAAATTAGAGAGATTTTGGTCATTTTCAAGCCATTCACTATTATCGATGGATAAGTATGTGATGGAAGTCAATGCAATCAAGAGAGCGTAATAAGAAAAAAGATAATCCTCACGCTTGGGCTTGATATCATATGCTGCATAGACTCTGTCCAAAATAAATATACAACTCTTAGAAAGTGGCAAATCAGACTCAATAAAGGCGTTAGCTATGTCTAGCTTCTGAGCTGTTGTATCAGTATTATAGATAAAAAGCCGACATAGAAAGCCAAAATAGCTTTCCTCTTGAGCAAGAACTTCTCCAGAAATATTCATATCAACTGAAAATTTGATTGGATGAATAGTATTAAATAATTGTATCACTTCTAAAAAATCAGGATCAAGATCTATTAGCTTATTCCTATAAAGAATTCTCCATGCACATATGGTTTGATAATATTTCAAACGCATCTTTTTTGAGATTGCGAAACATTACATATAGGAACATCAATATCTTGAAGATAGGCTAAAGAGTCTCTGAAGGGCCAAACAACACCTTTAAAAACCGACCAATAATAATAAAAAAGAAATAAGCGAATATTTGTCTCCAACCCCTGAAAATTTGACCGCGATTTATCTCTTGTAAAGATGAGTTTAATGTCGAAATCGCTTAAGAATTTGTTGATGGCATTTAGACTTTTATAGGTTTGAGCTACACTTAAGTTGATCTTTTGAGAGAGCGCTTCAACACTTATAAAATAGTTCAATAGCACAGAATGAAAAATCAAGTATTCATGGGATTGTTGGATATAATGAAGTCTTAATGTATCAATAACAAAGCTTACATTTATCGAATTATCTAAAAAAATAGTAAAAAGAATATCATTTTTAATCAGACGAACATGTCCATGAGGAAAGAGTACCGCTAAGTCATCGTTAAGTGATTTAAGTTTTCGGTAAATCAAATTTAATGACAGATCAGATTTCTCTGCAATTAGATTGACAGAGAGACCATTTTTACTAAATAAAATTAGTTTGAATAGTTCAAAGTTCTGCTGATCACTTTTCTTCATAAAAAAAATTTTCATAGTTTTATCCCTCCTTTGTGAATCATAATACTTATTTTAAAATAATCAATAAAAATACACGATAATTAGATTAAAAAGATAAAAAAATGAGAACGAAAGTTTCTTAGTCCCCTAAGCTTCTTTTGTTCTCATTGATTGATCACATGATATTATTATTTTTAGTCGCAGCTTCGATTGCTCTTGCATGGTGATCCATATTCATTTGATACTTATCGATCGAAGTGAGATCTTTTTCAATATGTCCTAAGCGAGCGTTTAATTCGTCAATTTTAGCTAAAGTCTTTTGTAAAACTTCAAGCATATGTTCATCTGTATTCATCATAGGTCTCCTTTATTGTTCATTCAATTTATTTTCATAAATGGGTGCTTTTGATCGGTAAAATAAGGCGTAAAGAATCGTACAAATCACTGGAATCAAACCTGCAACGAAGTATAACCCTTGGAATGAAAGAAAACTGCGTAATTCGCCTAAAACATAAGGTCCGACACCTAAACCAAGATCTAGTCCAATGAAGTAAGTGGATAATGCAATACCGATTCGATGACTATTTGGACTGGCTTTTAAACAGATCGCTTGGCCATTAGACATAAACGTACCATAACCCAAACCAATAAATCCACCTGAAACAAACAACATCCAACTACTTGTTGTCACACTCAGCAACAACAGTCCTGCAGTTAGAAAGATAAAACTAGGATACATCACTGCATTTTCACCACGAGCATCAAAGATTCTACCAGACATTGGACGAGTCGCTGTGATCACCAACGCATAGACCACAAAGAAAAAGGAACTAGCGCTGACCAGATCGATCACTTTGGCATAAGAGGAAAGAAAAGAGAGCACGCTTGAATAAGAAAGGCCCATCAAAAAGGCAATAAAAGAAATGAATAGCACTTTTTTTTCAATAAAACTATCAATTGTCCAACGAGATAAACTGGCTTTGTGCGCAGCACTTAATTGAATATTTTTTACCGGGAAGATAAAACAAGCAATCGTTGTAAGGAAAATAAGCACGATCGAAAACAAAATAATAAAATAAAAACTTGTTGTATTTAACAAAATCATTCCAATAAAAGGACCAATTGCGGCAGCTAAACTAGTGCTTAATCCGTAATAATTGATCCCTTCACCATGTTTTGACTTAGGAATATAAGCAGTTACAATCGCATTTGTTGCAGTTGATACTGTTCCGTAACCAAAGCCATTCAGTAAACGAACCAAATAAAGAATGCCGATACCTGGAATATAGAGATACGCAATCGTTGTAATGAGATAAAACAAAGCACCATATCTTAAAACAGCTTTTCGTCCAAGCAGTTCAAGCATTTTCCCCATAAATAGGCGGGCAAATAAGGTACCAATAATATAAATTCCAGAGGCAAGACCCGCTTGGCTTAAGGAAGCATGAAGAGTGTCTTGAGCAATTACCGCAATGATCACCATCAATAAGTAATAAACCAGATAGACCACAAAATTGATCAAGGTGATGCTAATAAAACCTTTATTGAATAACTTTTCTTCTGAATGTTCCGTCATTGTTGAATGTTCCTTCTTTCTTGTTATGATAAGCTTAAATTGCAAATTACAATCCTTTTCTGAAAGCCAGTTGTATAGTTACTATACGAAAAAAGTTGTTAAAAAAAATGCGGATTTGTTTTCAAAAAAAGTTGTTAACAAAAAAACATAACAAAAGTCATATACATTTGTTGTTGCTTTTCGATGTGTTATCATCTTAAATAAGAGTAGAATTTTTACAGAAAATTTTCATATAGATGATGAGGAGTTAGTAAATGGATAGCCACGTGTTACAAGAATACTTAGATGAACATTCATTTCCAATAGTAGTAAAGAAAAAAAGAACCTACCTTACTTATGAAGGTTTGCAAGATCGTTATGCTTATATTTTAAAAAGTGGTATCATCAAAACCAGTGTTATCTCGCCGGACGGACGAGAATTTAATCTTAGATATATCAATAGTTTGGAAATTGTGTCACTTTTGAGAGATGAATATTCTCAGTTTATAGATGCGCCGTTTAACATTCGAATCGAGTCAGAGCAAGCAGAATTGTATCAGATCGATCGGGTTCAGTTTTGGAAGGATATCAATCAAAGCAAAGAACTGCAGATGTATGTGAAAGATTATTATCGGGTTCGTTTGATGTATTCGATGAAGAAGATGCAGCAGATGTTGATGAATGGAAAATTTGGTGCGGTTTGTACACAGATTTATGAGTTGTATGACACGTTTGGCGTGCAGATCGAAGATGGCTTGTTGATTGATTTTGTGGTGACGAATGAAGAGATAGCACATTTTTGTGGGATTACTTCTGCTAGTAGCGTGAATCGGATGATGCAGCAGTTAAAGGATTTAGGCGCGATTAGGATTCAGGAGCGGAAGATTGTGATTACAGATATGGAGATTTTGAAGGATAATATTATACTTTGAGTATTTTAGTAGATTGTTTTAACTCTTGTTGTAACAATCGGGTATAGGAAAGATGCATGTAAATAAAGAATAGAAAAATGCTTAGAATATGATCATTCGTTTCTAAGCATTTTTTTGTTTTAAAAAGGGAAATTGAAGTTTAGTAGGAAATCTTGCGCAACATTTAAAAATTCTTTTGTTTTGATCAGATCTTTTGATTTTGTATAATACTAGTTAATTGTTTTTGTGATTCAGCTATCAAAAACGCATACTCTTTATGAAACGTCTCAAACAATTTTGCACTAGCATAGTATTGTTTGACTACTTGCTTTTTATTGATTGGCGTAGTGGGATTGGTAAAATACTTTTCCAGAACTTCCAGCGGTTCTTTCCAGGATTCTAAACGTTCGAGTGAATCCCGAAGGTTTAAAATCTCTTGATATGGGACAGTTTTGATGCAGATGACGGAATTTTTCATGGTAATGCTCCTTTTCTCTTTGTTTGATTTTTTTATGTAGAGCCAAAGAAAATGGTTAAAGCTGTCCGTCTCTATTGTTGAATTATGACCAGTATGTCGGGAACTTCTTTGAGCATTCGGAGAAAAATTTCAAAAGTGTCTAGAAATTCTTACAAGAATTAGGTACAATAAAGAAGCTGGTACTACGGTACTGGTAAATGGGCAACTTGGATAGAGAGATACTGCTTTCTATTCAGGGCTTCATTGAACGGTTGGCGCCGAACAATGAAGTGCCTATTTTTCTTTTTCTCAAAATTTGTAGGATAGAAATAAAAAAAGACGATCCACAGATGACCTGTAATCGTCTACAAATAGGCAAGATAAAGAAACTATAAAATGTGTTGTCACTATAGAAGTGTCCAACAAAAAATAGATCGATTCTTACGCTATTGGCAAAGTTGTTTTACAGATACTGCTGTTTAAACAAGGCTTCTGGTTTGGTTGGCGCCAGACCACGAAGAGCCAATTTATTTATTTTTAATGTTAGTTATTTCTATCCTATGCATTTTATTATACATAAAGAGTGACTGATTCACAATGGATTTTTTTGTGGTAAGGCATTAAATAACACGAAAATCATGCTCCTTATATATAAGGAAAAATAACAACATTTTTTTGAAATTGAGGATTTTTTTCTGCGAAGTTAAAATTAGTGGAAATAGTCAAAATGATTTTAAGAATAGGACAAATTTGACAAAAACAGAATTATTTACGAGGAAAAGATAGCGAGAAGCAAAACCTTTGCTATGCTAAAAGTGGTCGCTTTCTCTTTTGCGATGGCGATACTGATCGCATGAAGGAGGTGAGCCATTGCTTATTTTATTTTCCACAATCATTGGTCCGATTATTGTTGGAGTAGTCTTAGGACTATTCAAACACTGGCTTGATAATCGGCAGAACTAGGAAGCGGCTAAAAGCCAAAATAAACCCCATCACTCCTCGAAAGTGATGGGGTCTTTGGTGAACCTATTGCTTATTATTTTCTACTTATATGATATATGAAAAGAAAGGTAAAGTCAAGTATTTCTTGCTTAGTAGTTTCATTTATTGAGAATAGACTTAATTAGATAAATGAAAACTAGCCCAAATTTTAGAATTAGGGCTAGTATTATCATTAGCTACTAGACACAGAATTATTTCAATCCACACATTTTAAATGTGACAGGTTCTAAAACCAATTTAAATTATAACATAATATTTTTATTCAAGCTATTTAGATAAATATAATTGACAAAATATTATTTATGAATTACTATGAATTAGTAGATATATAAAACGTTCAATTCAGTGTCTATATATAAAGTGGGGTAGAAAGGATAATAATGAAATGATTAACAGAGAAAATGTAAAAAAATTGTTGTTGGTAGCTATTAGTGCACTCATTGTAGTTATGGCAGATAAACTTTGGGCTGTGCAAATTAATTTTTCTGTTTTGCTTATCCTGTTATTGATAGTATTAATGCTTATCTATCTTTTGTTCTTTAATTCAAAAAATTAATCCAACTATTTAAAATTTTAGATAGTTCTTTTTTTTATAAATGATATAATGTATTTAAGACATTTAGAAAGTAATTAAGGAGTAGAAGTATGTTTATAGCACATGTAAGAAAATCAGATGGAGAAAAGCAATTACTAAAGAATCATCTAGTAGAATGTGCCGAATTAAGTGCTGATTGGGGCGCGAAAATGAGCCTAAGAAAAACAGGCTATCTAGCTGGTTTGCTACATGACCTAGGAAAATATTCCGACGAATTCCAAAATTATTTGAAAAAAGCTGTGGCTGATCCGAAAAGTGTGACACGTGGTAGCGTGGATCATTCAACTGCAGGTGGTAAACTGCTTTTTGATTATTGCCATAAAAATAGTCGTGATCCATTTTCATATATTCTTGCTGAATTGGTGGGCAATGCGATTATTTCTCATCATAGTAGCCGTGGTTTGCAAGACTTTTTAACCCCAGAAGGAGAAGCAACCTCTGACTATCTTAGGCGAGTAGCTGAAATAGATGTTGTTGACTATGAGCGGATTAAAACTCGTTTTTTTAAAGAAATAATGTCAGAAGAAGAATTTCAACTATTACTGTTAGAAGCTATAGAAGAATTGAAAGGGCTTTATCAATTAAATGGAAAAAGCAGAGTCAAACAAAATGATACATTTTACCTTTTGAAATTTATTTATAGTTGCTTACTGGATGCTGACCGAACGAATACGATGTTATTTGAAGAAGATAAACAATTTATATCGCATGAGAACCAAATATTGCTGAAATCTTATAGTGACACCCTAGAAGAATATATTTCAACATTTAAAGCTGACACACCAATCAATCAACTTCGTGGGCAGATGTCAGATCAATGTAAAGCTTTTGCTGAAAGAGAAACGGGAATTTACACCCTTTCGATTCCAACAGGAGGTGGAAAAACCTTAGCCAGTTTACGTTTTGCCTTGAATCACGCTATCAAACATGGAAAAGAGCGCATCATTTATGTTGTGCCATTCACAACAATTATAGAGCAAAATGCTGCGACAGTTCGAGAAATTTTAAAAGACGAAGCAAATATTCTAGAGCATCATTCCAACGTTTTTACGGATCAGGAAGAAATGAAAGAAAATCAGCTGGAAGAGTCAGAAGCAGAAAAAGAAGCGTTAGAACAAAAACAAGCACTAATGAAAGATAATTGGGAAAGCCCTGTAATCTTTACTACAATGGTGCAGTTTCTAAATACGATTTATAGTCGAGGGACCCGCAACCCACGCCGATTTCATAATTTAACCAATGCCGTTATTATTTTTGATGAAGCGCAAGGTGTTCCAACTAATTGCACTCATTTATTCAATGAAAGTCTAAACTTCTTAAGAAAATATGGTAGAACAACGAGTGTCTTATGCACAGCCACTCAGCCATCTTTAGAAAATGTTGGTCGAGCATTGGCTAAAGAATCAGATGGAGAAATGGTTTCTAACCTATCAGAAGTAGAAGCTAAGTTTTAAACGAGTAGAGGTCATTGACCGAACAACAGATGAACTATGGAAGCTTGAAACTTTAGCTGATTTCAGCCAAGAAATTTTAGCTGAGAAAGATAATTTGCTGATTATTTTAAATACAAAAAAGGCTGTTCGAGATTTATATCAATATTTAGAGGAACAGCAATTAGGTAATGTTGAATTGTATCATTTAAGCACCTCAATGTGTGCTAAACATCGGAAAGATTTATTGGATGAGCTACGTGAGAAACTAAAAAATAGTGAGACAAAATTAATTTGCATCACAACCCAATTAATTGAAGCTGGCGTAGATATCAGTTTTCAATCCGTGATTCGTTCAGCAGCCGGCTTAGATTCAATTGCCCAAGCCGCAGGACGTTGTAATCGACATGGAGAAACCAAACAACAACCAGTCTATCTAGTCAACCTTTCAGCAGATCTTGAAAATTTATCTCATTTACCAGAGATTAAACAAGGGCAAGAAATTACATTAGATATTCTGAAAGAAAAAAATGAAGTAGATCAAGAAGAACTACTCTCTCATACAGTTCAAAAACGGTATTTTAATCGATATTATGATCGCTTTAAAAATGAATTAAACTACCCAGTTAAGAAGACATCACTAAATCTATTTAGTCTATTAGGAGAAGGTGCTAACGCGCTGGAACATTATAAACGAACGCATGGTTCTGCTCCTATTTTGGCTTTTAGAAGCAGTCCTAAAACTGTAGGGAAATACTTTCAAGTTATTGATAGTCCAACGACATCAGTGCTTGTCCCGTATGAAGACGGGAATGAATTGATTGCGGATTTAAATGGTGAGCTGAGACCAGAAGAGTATGCGCCCACGTTAAAAAAAGCTCAGCAATATATGGTCAATGTTTTTCAGCCTGAATTGATGGAACTTCAAAAAACTAGCAGTATTTATCCACTTCTAAATGGAGATATTTTAGCACTTACGAGTAATGCATACGATTTGAAATTTGGTATCGATTTAGAAGCGGAAGCGGCGAGTGGTTATATAGAATTTTAGTATTATCTAGCTGCATGGGCTAGTCTCTCGGGAAAAAGACAAAAATGGAATGAGGTAAAGATCACTTCAGTCAATTTTTCCTATTTTCCAGTCGAGACTGAATGAGCCCATTCCGCTTTTAAATTAAGGAGGATGCAACGATGAAATATAAAAATCAAATTTCTTTTAGAGTTGAAGGTGAATATGCCCTTTTTACTGACCCTTTGACAAAAATGGGTGGTGAAAAAATGACCTATCAAGTTCCCACTTATCAAGCACTGAAAGGAATCACAGAAAGCATTTATTGGAAACCATCAATCCTGTACTACATTGATGAAGTTCGCGTGATGAACTCGATTCAAATGGAATCTAAAGGAATGCGGCCAATGAAATACAATGACAGCAGTGCCAGTGATTTAGCGTACTATACGTATTTGAAAAAGCCTGTCTATGAAGTGAAAGTCCATTTTGAGTTTAATCAACATCGTCCAGATTTAAAAGGTGATTGGAATGAAGACAAACATTATCAAATTTTGAAACGGTCAATCAAAGCTGGTGGACGTAGAGATATATTTTTGGGGACAAGAGAATGTCAAGGCTATGTAGAACCTGTTGAATTTGGTAAAGCCAATGGTCACTATGACGATTATGAAGGAGAGTTACATTTTGGCACGATGGTGCATGGATTATCCTATCCAGATGAAACGGGAAAAGATGAGCTAGCTGTTCGGTTGTGGCGTCCGATTATGGAAAAAGGCATCATTAAGTTTCAACGTCCAGAAGAATGCACTTTAGTTCGATCACTTAGAACAATGCAAGCGAAAATATTTGAATCAACAGAAATAGAAACTGTCGATCATTTATTTGAAGCCTTAGAAGAGGAGGACGAATAGTGAGTTGGTTAAATGATTTATATGAAACTTACGAAGAGAATATTGACCAAGTTGGGAAAGTCCAACGAACATCTTACGGAAAAGAAATCGTTCTTTTACCAATAGCTCATGCTTGCCAAAATGCACAGATAGAAGTCACGGTTACGCTGGATGGTAAATTTTATTCAGCAAGTGTAGTACCAAAAGAAGAGGCTCAAACAATGATTCCTGTAACCATTGAGTCAGCTGGAAGATCAGGTTCAACTTCTGCACCACATTTAATCCATGATAATTTAGTCTATGTTGCGGGAGATTTCGAGAAATATGGTGGTGTTTACAAAAAGAATAAAGCTGGAAAAAATTCTCATCAGATGTATTTAGAAAATTTGCAGGCATGGTGCGAATCAGATTATTCTCCGACAGCTGTTAAAAGTGTGTTGCAGTATTTAGAAAAAGGACAATTGATTGAAGATCTAGTGCAAGCAAATGTAATGGTTGAGAAAAAACATCAACTTATCCCAAAATGGTCAAAAGAGTTAGAACCAGAACTTGGTGAGAAGCCGCCGTTATTTAGTGTAGTAGTTGGTGAACAATCAACTTCATTTGTTCGATTTGCAGTCCAAGATCATGAGAAAGGAAAACGACCACTCTGGGGAGATAAAGAAATAATTGATTTATTTGTTGCTTATTATACAAACGAACTGACGAACGAAGGGTTAGATTATGTCACTGGAGAAATGTTACCACTGACAGAAAACCATCCTTCAAAAGTACGCTATGGCGGAGATATGGCGAAATTAATCTCAGGGAATGATTCTACAAATTTTACGTATAAAGGTCGTTTTACTGATAAAAATCAAGTCGCTTCGATTAGTTACGAAGTCTCCCAAAAAGGACATAATGCGCTGAAATGGCTGATTGGTAAACAAGCATTTATTTTGGATGGACGAGTCTTCTTAACTTGGGGAAGAAAAGAAACAGAGGTGCCTAATCCAGAAGAATCAAGTGCTGATTTTCTTGATTTTAATGCTATTTTTGCTAAAGATGAAGAAGCAGAAATTCTATTAAATCCAGAGACAACGCATCAACAATTTTCTGAGTTATTTAAGAAATCTTTGAATGGATATAGCATAAAGCTTGCCTACCATGAGCCAATCTACATCATGATTTTAGATGCTGCTACCTCTGGAAGAATGGGCATTTTATACTATCGTTCCTTTGAAAAAGAACAATACTTTACTCGTATTGAAGAATGGCATCAAACTTGTTTCTGGCGACATACCCATGGTAGTAAAAATAAACAACGTTACACATTTTGGGGCGCTCCGTCACTTAGAGATATCGCTGAAGCGGCTTATGGTGCACGGGCTAGTGATACCCTAATAAAAAACACAATCCAAGAATTGTTTCCTTGCGTTGTAGATGGAAAAATGATTCCGATAAATCTGATTAGGAAGCTCCTGCAACGAGCGTCAAATCCTGTAAGCATGGAAAAATGGGAATGGGAAAAAACATTAAGTATTGCCTGTGCTGTAATGAATAAACACTTTAAAAAGGGGGAAAAAAATGTGGCTTTAGATAAAAATCAGAAAGATAGAAGTTATTTATTTGGGAGAATGTTGGCTGTAGCTGATGTTTTGGAAGAACGTGCTTTGTATAAGGCGGGAATTAATAGAAGTACAAATGCGATTCGCTATATGAATGCGTTTAGTAATCATCCGTTGAAAACATGGAGAATTATTCAGGAAAATTTGATTCCATATCAAGCAAGGTTAAGAGGAAAAGGAAGTTACTACCAAAAATTATTAGATGAAATTGGTGATTCTTTTGAATTTGACCATTTTACAGATAAAGCTTTGGATGGAAAATATTTATTAGGCTATTACAGCCAAAGAGCAGATTTAAAGAAAAAAGTAGAAGAGAAAACGGAGGTATAAATCATGACAACTTTAACACACAAAATCGACTTCAAGGTAATTACATCAGTGACAAACGCAAATCCAAATGGTGACCCACTAAACGGGAATCGACCACGTCAAAATTTTGAAGGCTATGGTGAAATTTCCGATGTAGCAATCAAACGTAAAATACGTAATCGCCTACAAGACTTAGGCGAAAGAATTTTTGTACAGTCTGACGATCGTGCAGATGACGGACTTAAGAGTTTGAAGGACCGAGTGGATTCAATTGAAGAATTAAATAAAATTGCTGCGGATAAAAAGAAAGCGGATGTCAACCGCTTTAGTGAGGTAGCTTGTAAAACATGGATTGATACGCGTAGTTTCGGACAGGTATTTGCTTTTAAGGGATTGGAACTTTCTGTAGGTGTTCGTGGCCCAGTTTCCATTCAAACTGCAGTTAGCCTTGAACCAATCGACATTAATACAATGCAAATCACGAAAAGTGTCAATTCAGTCAGTGAGGGTGGCGGAAAAAGCTCTGACACCATGGGAACCAAACATTTCGTAGATTTCGGCGTCTACGTCTTCAACGGCAGTATCAATGTCCAACTAGCCGAAAAAACAGGTTTTACCGAAGCAGATGCTGAAAAAATCAAAGAAGCCTTAACGACTCTTTTTGAAAACGACGCATCATCCGCTCGCCCAGACGGCAGTATGGCTGTAGAAAAAGTTTACTGGTGGGAACATCCAAGTAAAATGGGAAAAGCATCTTCAGCAAAAGTTCACCGTTCTGTAAAAATAGAAAAAATTCCTGAAGTCGACCGTGCGAAATCATTTGATGATTACAAAGTAACAGTGGAGCCACTTGAAGGAATCAAGTTAACCGTTATCGAAGGGCTGTAATATGTACGATGAACAAGATTATTTGATGATTTCAGGTATTCAACATTTTCTCTTTTGCCGTCGTCAATGGGCGTTGATCCATATCGAACAACAATGGCAAGAAAATGTTTTAACGTTAGAGGGACAGTATTTACACGAAAAAGCCGATCAGCCGACGATTCGAGAAAAGCTTAAAGATCGTTTGATTGTTCGTGCGTTGCCTATTCATTCACCAACCTTAGGAATTACCGGAATCTGTGATGTCGTGGAATTTGTACAAGATCCAGATGGTGTGCCTTTAAACGGAGAATCAGGAACCTTTGCACCGATTCCTGTTGAATACAAACATGGGAAGCCTAAACAAGAATTAAGTGATATTTTACAATTGACCGCACAGGCAGTTTGTTTAGAAGAAATGTTGGTTTGCAAGGTACCAAAAGGGTATCTCTATTACCATGAAACAAAACGCAGAGAAGAAATCGACATTACGCCTGTTTTGCGCGAAGAACTTAAGAAAAATGTTGCTGAAATGCATCAATACTGGACAAGACGCTACACACCTAAGGTTAAAACTGGAAACTTTTGTAAAAAATGTTCGCTACAAAATAGTTGTTTACCTAAATTAATGAATATTCAAACAGTCAAAGGCTATTTAGATCGGAGGTTATGTGAATGAAAAAACTGTTGAATACTTTATTTATAACATCCTCAGATGCATATATGGCTTTAGATGGTGAGAATATTGTGGTTAAAATAGACGAAAAGAAAAATCGAGTACCACTTCATAATATAGAAGCAATTGTCACTTCTGGTTATTTAGGTGCTAGTCCAGCGTTAATGCGTAAATGTGCTGAAAAAAATATTGGCATCACTTTTTTGACGAATACTGGTAAATTCGGAAGTCGAGTTACTGGTGGTACAACGGGAAATGTAACATTGCGGAAAAAGCAATATCGTCTATCTGATATTGAAGCAGAAAGCTTGGAAATTGCCCGCCATTTCATCATCGGTAAATTATACAATCAACGTTGGATGTTGGAACGAATGACAAGAGAAAATCCGATGAGAGTTGATGTTGAGCGCTTTAAACAAATTTCTGGAGAATTAAAAAAATATATTGAAGATATTCGTCAAGTTGGTGATTTGGAATCATTAAGAGGAATTGAAGGGCAAGCAGCGAATCGCTATTTTCTTTTGTTTGATCAAATGATTTTACAGCAGAAAAGTGATTTTGGTTTTTATGGCCGAAATCGCAGACCACCTTTGGATAATGTAAATGCGATGCTTTCTTTGGCTTATACTTTATTAGCGCAAGAATGTGCAGCGGCGTTGGAAACAGTTGGACTTGATCCTTATGTTGGTTTTATGCACCAAGATCGACCTGGGAGAGCTTCATTAGCATTAGATTTGATGGAAGAACTACGAGGAATTTATGCGGATCGTTTTGTCTTGACGTTGATTAATAAAAAAATGGTGACAGAAAAGGATTTTGTAAAAAAAGAAAGTGGTGCAGTGATTTTGACGGATGATGGCAGGCGAACCTTTTTTCAAAAGTGGCAAGAAAAGAAACAGGAGCAAATCCAGCATCCATTTTTAGGCGAGAAAATCAATTGGGGATTAGTTCCTTATACCCAAGCATTATTGTTAAGCCGCTTTTTAAGAGCTGATTTAGATGGTTATCCACCATTTCTATGGAAGTAGGTGAAAAGTATGTTAGTTTTGATCACTTATGATGTAGCGACAAGTTCGAAGAATGGAACTCGCCGTTTGAGGAAGGTAGCAAAGAAGTGCCAAGATTATGGACAGCGCGTTCAAAATTCTGTGTTTGAATGTGTTGTTGATGCAACTGAATTAACTAAGTTAAAGAAAGAACTGATTGATTTAATTGATGAAGAATTAGACAGTTTACGTATTTATCGATTAGGAAATAATTATCAAAATAAAGTAGAACATGTAGGGGCAAAAGAGAGCTTTGATGTGGAAGCACCATTGATATTTTAATAAGAAAATTAGGTGCGAACCATAAGTGCACATGAAATCACTGGGAGACTCGCACCTAAATTTAGCTGTTTTTATCAAACTCAAAAAACACAGAAATTTTACATAGCAGAGCGAATAAATAAAAAAATAGATCTGAAAAAGGTTATTTTTTTTAACGAAAAAACTCTTTTATATATGTTATTTAAAATAATTTATTCTTGTTATATTAACAAACAAGAAAATCATAGAAATAATGTTATTTTCAGGTCTCTCAGCTGATAATATAATGTTTTGTTCAGATTGTCAACACTGTTTATGTATTTTTTAGTATTTTAATCATTGTGTTCGCTTTTATATCTCATTGTTTATTGACAGTTATACGATAATTTTTATTCGCCGTCAAATCGCCGTCAAAATAAAATGAAGGGGGAAATGATTTATGGTAAGAAAAGGTGAAAATATCTATAAACGAAAAGATGGTCGTTGGGAAGGAAGATACATAAAAGGAAGAAAGAGTGATGGAAGTGCTATATATGGCTATGTATATAATAAAACATATATGGATTTAAAGGAAAGGCTATTAACAATGAAAGCACTATATTCCCATAACTATACCTTTAAGACAATTGCCTACCAAGGCACGCTCGATGATTGGGCAACTTGTTGGTTAACTGAAATACAAGGGCAGCTAAAACCGAGCACATATGCTAGTTACACAAATAAAATGATGAAACACATCCTTCCCTTCTTGGGGGAGATCCCCTTACAATCGATCACAACGATCAATTTAAATGACTGGATCAAAAAAATAGAGGAGCACTTGTCTCCTAATTCTGTTCGAATCGTTTATCAAGTATTGATGTCGTGCTGTACAGCTGCGGTAAAAAGGGAACTGATTATAGAAAATCCGTGTAAATATGTCATTTTACCTAAAAAAACACCGAATAATATAAAGGCAATTACATCAGAGGAACAAACAAAACTAAAAGAAAAAGCTTCTGCACATCCTAAAGGGCTTGCAATTATATTAGCGTTAGAAACTGGCATGAGAATCGGAGAAATTGCTGGACTAAAGTGGGAGGATATTGATTTTTCAGCGAATTTACTTACCGTCCAACGCACGATCCAAAGAATCCAACTTATTAATGGTATAAATAAAAAAACGCAAGTTATTGATGGAACACCTAAAAGCAGTACATCTAAACGGACTATCCCGCTTTCTGAGAATGTCAGTCAACTTTTGAATAAACAAAAACAAAAAAGCAATGGAAATTTTGTGTTAGGAGGAAATAAGCCGGCGGAACCTCGCTTGATTTCAATCTGGTTAAAAAAAATATGTCAAAGTTTCCATTTTGCAAACATTCGCTTTCATCAACTCAGACACAGCTTTGCTACGCGTTGTCTAGAAAAAGGAGTGAATATAGCGACGATCAGTGCTTTGTTGGGACACCATTCTACAAAAATGACGCTAGATGTGTATGTAAATTCTTTTATGTCTGAAAAAAGAAAAGCCATTAATTTAATTAGTTAGTCTACCTACTTTTCAAAAATTATCACGTTTGGAAAGTAGATAGTCTTTTTTATATTTTTAATTAACGTACTTTTTTTGAAACTTGAAATTTAATTGATTCTGACTTATCTATAGCATTCAATTCTTTTTGACCTTGGCTAGAACTTAAGCCGTCAACTTTGCCGTCGGAGGGTCTTTGAACTGTTGGTATTTCTGGGTTTGTAGTGATAGTTCCTGTTTGTTAATAAAACAAGAAAATAAATAGTAGAAAAAATTGAAGAGGAGGGAGCCATATGGAAAATACAATTGGCATATTACATATCAGAGATGATTCTGAACAGAACGATAACATAGGTTTATTGATAAAAAAGGCCCTCAATGAACAAAGTTATTCGCTAATTGAGATTACAGAAAAAAAACAAATAGGTTTATTGGATGGCTTAGTCATTAATTTAGAAAAATCATCAGACTATGTTAAGGCATTACAATGGTTGATTGATTTGCAAGAAGATCATCCTTTGTTTATTTGGATTCTAAATGGAGAAAATGATTCCGAACTGACAAAATTGTATCCTCACTTGAGTAAAAATTCTGTAATAGAAATTATTCCGTCAGATCAAGGAGTGGAGATGCTCGAGATCGTAATAAAAAATGCTCTCAATTATAAGAACCAATTATTAAATAAAGCAAGAACAAAAAAAGCATCTGACAAACATTCCCTAGATGCGTCAAAGCTGAGCCTGGTAGTGCATGACAAAATAATAGCATTAACCCGAAAAGAATTCAAAATTATTGAGCTGTTATATGAAAATTTGGACAACGTTGTTACCTACAAAGAAATCAATGAAGTAATCTATGGTGCTGCAACAGGAAAATCACTAGAAAAATACAGGGTAGTAAACTTCATTTCTCATATCAGAAATAAACTAAAAGAACAATCTTATTTTGAAATTGAAATCATTCGAACAAAAGGATATCTTCTGACCTATTCAAAAAACGAACGATTTTCTTTCGAAAATACAAGTGAAAAAGTCTTACAATAATCTGCCTTTGAAGAAGGAACCGCAGGACTTGAATTTATTTTCGTACTATATAGTACAAGTAAATAAAATTTGAGCAGCCTGAGCAATTATGTAAAGAAATGGATGGCTAAATGTGTGAAAGATAAAAAGAATTATTATCAAAAATATCGAAATTATTATCTCTGCGAAATTGTACTTTTAATTGGGTGGATCACTAATTTTATACTCTTTTCAAGGTTTTATGAAGAGGCCGTATTTTATGTCGATAAAAATGCCAAATTTATTATTCAGCTATTGTTCATGGTGAATTACTACTTGGATGATCTACTAAAATATTTATTTGTTGCCTTTTTACTGATGACATTAAATCTCTTCTTGATCTTGATGTTTTATATCAAAAATAAGCAAGAAATAAGTAAAACAAAAGAAATGAACTACTCAATGATCCTATTTCTAGTACTTATCGGCATTAATGTTATCGCACTACTGACGACGATTATCTGGCCGTTGTTCTTAATACTGTTTATTGTGTCTATGACGATTGTTTATATCATATACGTCGTTACAAATTACTTATATGAAGAAAAAGATGAACGATATGAAGAAAATGAAACAGTTAAATTAGAAGGACCTTTTCAAACGAAAGAGGCAGCTGAAAAATATTCCAAAGAATTTTTGGCTCATTGGGCGGATTACTTTTCTAAAAAAGGCTATAGATTAGCAGAATTTGTAAAATGTGATGCAAACAATGAATGGCATGTGGAAATTATCGTTCAATCGATTCAATAAGAACAAATATTAGTAGTTAGGAGAACTCTTTTTCATGAGAAAAATTAATGCGATATATATAGCACTTATTTGCGTCTTCACATCATTTTTTTTTGCAGATCAAGTGATGGCGGCAGATGATGATAATAATTTAGGGTATACAGTGACCCTTGTTCAGTCGAATACACAAATAGATCCTAATAAAAGCTATTTTTATGTGAAAACGACACCTGGAGAAGCACAAACGTTGGAAGTAAGGATCAAAAGCACGAAAAAAGAGAGTGTGCGGATCAAGATCTATGGAACCAATGCGATCACAGGAGACGGAGGAACGATCGAATACAGCGATGACAAAACGTATTACGATTCGACCTTAAAAGAGCCGGTTACATCAATGCTTAAAATCCCAACACCAGAAATTACAGTTGGAAACTATGAAGAGAAGACGGTGAAAATCCAATTGACACCGTCTAAAGAAAAGTATGATGGTGTAAAAATGGGGGCGATCGTCTTCGCTTTAGATCAAGGGGAAAAAGCAAAAAGTGGGGTCTCGACAGAATTTTCATATCGAGTAGGCTTGATCACTTCACAATCAGGAGATGAATTCAATAATGCTCAAACTTTAAATTTAAACTCCGCAAAGGCCTCAATCAAACGTGGGAAAAAAATGGTTTTAGCCAATTTGCAAAATCCTGAACCTAAAGTTTTGGAAAATTTAAGCATTGTCGGCACGATGACGAAAAAAGGCACCGATGAAGTGGTTAAAAGAAAATCTGTGGAAAACTACAGCATGGCACCAAATAGTTCGTTTGATTTTGAAATGGATTGGGGAATTGCCAATCTGCCATCGGGTACCTATACCTTAAAATTAGATGCATCAAATGACTATCAAGAATGGCAACTTAGTAAAGAATTCACGATCACAAACCAACAAGCCAAAAAAATGAATGAAGAAAGTGCTTTTAAAATCATTACCCCAACTTGGATCAAAGGGACGGCCATTTTCTTACTCGCATTCACCGTTTTGATTATGTTGATGATTCTTTTTAGAAGAAAAAAATGGGCGCAACAGTGGAAAAAAATCAGAATAGCTAAAAGAAAAAAACAAGGAAACCAAAAGAAAAAACGGAAAAAAATCAACAGAAAAGAGGGTGAATAACGATGAAAAAGCCTTACTTTATTTGGCCGATGTTTATTGTGCTGTGTGTACTAGGTGTCTTGTTTAGCCAAGTACCACATGCTTTAGCCGAACAAGAAAAAACAGAAACAGGTATTTCCTTCAATCAATTTGTTGAACCAGAGAAACCCAAACCGCCGATCTATGAAACAAAACCACCAGTCTATCCAGCAACGGATGGCGCATTGCCGCATTTAGGGCAAATGATGACGTCTTTTATTCTATTACTGTTGGGTGTTGCTTGTTTGATCATATTTTTAGGTGTTATCAGTTTACGTAAGGTATATAGCATACATGTATAGGAGTGTAAGATGAAAGATTATTTGTGGATTTATATATTGGGAGGTATTGCCTCCGTGTCTTTGATTTTTTTTCTGGTAACACTTTCCAGAGATGTATTTTTAGCAAGGAAACTAAAGAAAAAAAAGCTTGATTTAGCAGTCAATTTCACTTTGTTAGTTGTGTCTATCATAAGTTTAACTCTGATTATTTATTTATTCGTTTTATTAAAAGACCAAATCAAACTGATTGGTTAGGTCAGTGAGAACAAGCATTATTCTGTGAACAATTTATAACAGTAACTGTCGCCAATTTTATTTACGCTAAATAAGAAGGGTGATTAAATTTTGAAAAAAATACTATTTACAACATTACTTGCTTCATCAGCATTGCTGATTTTTGCAAAACCTGCGGATGCAGTAGAAGTCGGAAATGAACAAACAGACTTGGGGATTCGCTTTGATACTGACGGACCAGTAAAACCTGGACCTGGACCATTTAAAGATAACTTAGCATTGGTTTGGACGCCATCTAAATTTGATTTTGGTCGTCAAGCAGCAACAGCGAATATTGCTACATATAGCAATACTGTAGCCGGAGATCAATATATTGTCGTGAATGATGACAGGCAAGGGACTGAAACTGGCGGAGAAGGCACAAGAGCTGTAACAACATCTGCTTGGAAAGTGTCTGCTAAATTATCTAAATTAGTTTCTAAAGATAGCTCAGCTACAGAATTGCCGTCAAAACTAACATTTACTTTAGGCGATGCACAATCTTATGATATTGGTGAAGTTGATCCAGATACAAATGACTTCTTACCAAATCCGATTGAAGGAAACTTAGGAACACTTGCTGATCCTAACAATATCACTGTTAGTAAAAATGTAACATTAGAGGCTGGTAACACAACTGGAACAAACATCATTGCTAAAACGCAAGCAGATGCTGTTAAAGGCGGTTTTGCTACAAAATTATCAGATACTAAATTAACTGTAACAACAGGCACAGGCGCAGCCGGTAAAGCATTTAAAGGCAGCGTGAACTGGAGTCTTGACAACACGTACTAAGAATTAGCTTGGTTGTGTGTTGCTTTAAATAAGTAAGTAGGTTGGTTGACAGTTATTGTTATAAGTTGTTCACAGAATTGACAAGTATTATAGGAAATAAAGTATTTAATTTTACAAAGAAAGAGGGATCAGTAAATGAAAAAACATCTTACTTACTTATTACTAGTATTGTTTGGCTTAACTTTGTTCTTTGATCCCGTCAAAGGTTTGGCCAAACAAGATTCTACCAATTTGATTGGTGGATTATCGTATGAAGTTTTATACCCAGAGAATCAGAAAAATAAGAACTTAGGTTACTTTGATCTCCAAATGAAATCAGGGCAAGAGCAAAAAGTTTCCTTAAAATTATACAACTCATTATCAAAAGAGTTAACAGTAGAGGTTCGTTTAAATACTGCAAAAACCAACAGCATCGGTAAAGTTGAATATGGACCAAATGATCTAAAAGAGGATACATCTTTGACAAATGATTTTATCACTATCGTCAAAGGCCCAAAAAAAGTGGTGATTCCTTCAAAAGGGAGTAAGCAGGTCGACTTAATGATTTCTTTACCCAAAGAGATGCCCGCAGGTTTGATAGCGGGTGGGATTCAATTGCAGCCTATAGCTGATAGCAAAACGAAGGACCAAAGTAAAAAAGATGTTGTAGTAAATGAATTTGCCTTTTTAGTCGGGATGTTATTAAGAGTCGGCGATACCGATAGCATAAAACCTGAGCTAAAACTAAATAAAACATACATAGCATTTAAAGAGAGTAAAAGCCATTTTTTTGTCAATATTTCCAATATCCGTCCTGTCTATGTTGAAGGTATGGAAGTGGTCATTCAAGTAAGAAAAGCCAACAAACAAAAAGTGTTGTTTGAGTACCAAAAAAAAGGGATGAGAATGGCACCAAATTCGATGATCGATCTTCCAGTTGATCTAGCGGATAAAGGTATGACAGCAGGAGATTATTCCGCTCAGATCAACGTCACGTCAAAAAATGGTGGTAAATGGTCTTGGACAGAGGATTTTAAGATCAACGCGTTAGAAGCAACAGGTCTTAATAAACAATCAGTAGAAAATAAAACAGGCGATAAACTGATTTATTTCGTTTGTTTTTTGATTTTATGTATGGGCGTATTTGTCTTCATTTTGAGTTATAAAGCAATAAAACGTAAAAGAATTAAAGCTGGATTGAATAAATAATCATTTTTTCAGAAGCAAAATCATAAAGAAGGAACAGTTTAAAATAGACAGGAACAAATCAATTCTAACACTCTTCTTCGGCATCGCCTCTACTCAGCCACGTAGAATACCCTAATCAATGATCTGGTTCGAGCCGTTGAACTAAATAGGTGATAGCGATACAAAGGAGGTGTTGCGATACGAGTGTATTTGAAAGACGATCAAAAATAATAAAGAAAGGACAAGAAAATGGAAAACAAAAAAAAGAAGCCTTCTAAAACGAAAATACTTTGGACGTTTATCGGGATAACTGTATTTGGCATTTTTTCTGTCACCGTTTTGTTCACCGCAACGAATCCTATATTAGCTAAACCTGAAACGAGCGTGAAAAAAGCAACAAAACAAACGATCGACAAAGGTTCAGCTGTAAGTAGTGTTAAATCAGTAATGAATTATACAGCTAGAGCGCTAGATCCAGTTGAAAATGAGGAAGGGTTGAAAGCAACACCTAAAGTGTTGACGATGAAACAAAATGAAGCTTTTCCGGACCTTAACAGCGAAACGGGTCTAACGAAACTCTTTTCCGAAAGGATCATTCCGCATCCAGAATATGGTGCTTTATATGAATACGTGAACGCTGATGGCACGCCCGCTAATCCTAGTAGTGAGTTAGCAGGGTTTCAAACAATTTATGTAGAGATCACCGAAAACTATAATCTGACGAGCATTCGCGTTCCTATACCAGTAACCGTTACCGATTTAGGTACTTCCTTTTTGTTAGACAATCAAATAGCTCTTCAAACAGACAATGCAAACGGCAAAATTATTTTGTACCCAAACGAAACAGCGAATAAAACGCCAGAGCAGCTGCAACAGTTAGTGAAAACAAAATCCAATGTCCGTTCTTGGAAAGTGGAAGATGGTTCAACGGTTCCAGTTGATGTTATCAAAACAACGATTGTGACAACTTCTGTTGGAACGTATAAGGCTGATTTTGAAATTACAGTAGGGACAGGTGAAGAAGAGCAAAAAGCGTCTGTTCAAAAAGATGTCGTCGTTTTTGGTGCTGATCCTCAAGCGTTTGTCTCTGTAGCACAAAATGCAACGCTGATTTTAAGCACCAACCCAACCAATTTATTTACAAAATTTCAAACAGTGAATAATACAACAGCGACGAATGCGTCTTATCAATTTGTTAATGAAAATGGTGACGTACTGGAAAAATTTGATACTGGAACTGTTGGTTTTCATTGGGCTTATGTAAAAATGACAGAAAAAACAAACGAGAATGTCACAACGATTATCAAAGTACCAATCAATGTGACCAGTGCAGACACAACAGCCTTGTTAACGAATAAAGTCATGGTAAAATCTGATGCGAAAGTAATTCTTTATCCTAATGAAACAAAAGGGAAAAGTAAAGAAGAACTAATTGCATTAATTCAGTCAAGAGCTCACTTAAGTGCTTGGAACATGAGCACAGGGGCAGCAGTGCCAGTATCATTTACCGATACGACGACACTCAATGATTCTGTAGGCTCCTATACTGGTACGATCAAAGTAGAGTCAGATGGCGTTTCAGCGACCACAACACGAAATGTGACGGTATTTGGTGCTAATCCGCAAGCGTTTGTCTCTGTAGCGCAAAACGCTACATTACCTTTAGGCACCAACCCAACCAATCTATTTTCGAAGTTTCAAACAGTAAATAATGCGACTGCAACAAATGCGCTTTATCAATTTGTTGGTGAGAATGGCGAAGCGATAGATAAGTTCGATACGTCGACAGTTGGATTTCACTGGGCATATGTAAAAATGACAGAGAAAGCTGATGCAAATGTGTCGACCATCATCAAAGTGCCAATCAATGTGACGAGTGGTGATACTACGGAGCTATTAACCAATAAAGTCATGGTGAAAGCAGATGCAAAGATTCTTTTTTACCCGAATGAAACAAAAGGGAAAAGTAAAGAAGAGCTGATTGCGATGATCCAATCTAGAGCGCACTTAAGTGCTTGGAACATGAGTACAGGGGCAGCCGTTCCAGTATCTTTTACTGATACGACAGCAGTTAATAATTCAATTGGTTCATACACCGGGACGATCAAAGTGGAACTAGATGGTACGTCAGCGACCACAACTCGAAATATCACGATTTTTGGGGCGGATGTAAAATCTCCCTATTATTTTAAAGTCGATCAAAACAAAGAGATGGCAATGGGGACGAATGCTGCTAATATTTTTTCAAAATACCAGTCTTTAAATGACGCAGCAGCAGCTAGTTCTACCTATGAATGGGTCAAGAATCCAGCCGGTGATCCTACTGAGCCGGTCAACAAGTTTGATACCAGTAAAACAGGATTTCACTGGGGCTATATAAAAATGACGGACAAGAAGGATACGACAGTCTCAACTATAATTCCTATCCCAATTACAGTAACATTGGATAATCAAACAGTTATTGTAGAGTCAAAAGCCGGAATGAGTTTTAATTATCTACCGTTTTTGAATGCAAGTGAAATCAAAGGGAAAACTGTCCAGCAAATCATTCAATTATTTACTAAAAAATTAGCACCCAGAGCATGGGATCTGACGACAGGACAAGACCTAGATGCACGAATCACCAAATCAATGATTGTTAATTCTAGTCGAGGGTCCAAAGAAGTGACCATTACAATAACGTCAGGTGAGCAACTGTTGACGTATACGTTCAATGTCTTGATTCTTCCAGACCAGGTATTTGGAAATAGTACGATTGAAGGGTGGAACAACATTCCTTTAAATTCTACTGATGGTGTTATTACAAATCCATTAAATGGTTCCAAAATGGGTTTTCCAGAAAGAGGAATTTCTGTAACATCAATTAGAAACGAATTAGGTTTTATTATCAAAGATAGTGCTGGAAGAGGCTATGTTTATAGTGCTGGTGAAAGTAAAGTAACGGATATCCCGGGAGTGAATAAGAATGTTTTATATGGAACGACATGGGATAGAAACAATGGAATCGGTCGTGACGAAATTGTTCCTAAAATAACGTCTAAATACTTTTTACGAAAAGGCAACGAGCTAAAGCAAATCCTAATAGATGAAGCGAATCAGATACTTTATGTATATGACCTTTCTCTGAATCGGAATTTAAATTTCACTGTTCAGTTAGACATGTACAATCTTTCTAATACAACAAAGAATTTTTCTATGTTAGAAAGTGTCGATACGGATTATTATACAGATTCAGTTCCAATCTATGCGTTAGGGAATAATAGCGGCTTTTATATTCAGCCTTTATCAGGGAAGAGATTTACAATTCGGCTAAAAGATTCCAGAGGAAATTGGTTGTCTGATTATACCAAATATATAGCGGGCGCGATTGGTAGTATTGGTGTTTCTGGAACGTTTAATTACTTCGGAAACGATTATATGGGAACTGGTTCTGAAAGCAAAAATTACAGCGCAGGCCAAGTTATGGCGTCCAGTGTCGATTCAGCCTATCAACTAGGTGCACCGTGGAAAGATATTTCCCCAGATGAAGCATTAAAAACAGGGTACGAGATTTTTGCCGGTGATGAGCTTCCTTATATGCAAATAAAAGCTGACCCAGAAGTCTTCAATATTTATCCAGATTATGTAGATGATTTTAATACTAGTTATAAACTAAGTAAAATCCCTACAGCGACTGATAAGGGAACTGTTTATGTAACCTACCCTACAGGTGTTGAAGTTACAATGCCCTTTATCTCAAATAGTCAAAAAGAATTCAATAGTCCATTGACGATTCCAAGGACAGGATTACCTGAAGCGTTAAACAACGAACCAGGAACTATCAAAAACTATGACACTTCTTTATTAGCTATTAACGAGTCAGAAGGACCGTATAATGGATTGCCTTCACAAGATTATGCAGTAAAAATCAATGTGTACAATCTTGGGGCAAAACCGATTCCGCAAATCATCAAAAAAGGAACGACCTTTACTAAAAAAGCTTCTGAAGTGATTCAGGATGCAGTTATCTTACCTGGACATACGGCTTCATACGAATATGAAGGCGATATGCCGGATACTTCGATCACAGGTTTAACCAGCGTAATGGTACGAATGACCGATGCAAATCAACCAGATAAGACGACGTTGATCAAAGTACCAGTCCAAGTGATCGATGAAACACCGCCATCTAGAGGACTCTATATTGCAGCGAACGATTTCAACAGCAGACCAGAACCATTTCAAGATCTAACTGAAAGTGAAATCAATCAATTGATTCTTAAAAAATCAGAAGCGATTGCTTGGGACGTTGCGACAGGTTCAAGTAAAGATATCACGCTTTCAGTAGAGTCAACGACAGTCCCTCTAAATCCTGAACAAGGAAGCTATAAAGCAACATTAAAAGCGGTCAGAGGAACAGAGACGGCTAAGAAAACGATCACCATAGACATTCAAAGTAATCAAAAAGTGAACGTAGAGTTTGTTGATGAAACGGGAGCCGCTTTACATGATAAAATCACTTTCGATAAAGTAATCGGAACAACGATTGATTTAACCGAAGAAACAGAAGTCCAAAAAGCACTTGAATCCATTCAGGCTGAGAACTATCAATTAGTGAAAAAGCCGGATAATGAAACGAAGATTCCTGTTACAAGTGAAGAAAGTACCGTTCAATACCAATTTAAAGGAATGCTGTTTGTACAATCTTCCCCAACTTTCTTGAATTTCGGGCGTAAGACTTTAGGGATTCCGTTTATAAAAGTAGAGAAAGCAAAATATGACAAACCATTGATTGTTTGGGATAATCGCAAAAATGGCGGTGCTTGGAATTTAACGGCGACGTTAAAGAAACCATTGACTAGCCAAGAAGATCCAAGCAAAATTCTGCCTGCCGCTATTCGTTACAAGGTAAGTGATACTGAAACAGTCATCTTATCTGAAAATACAACACAGCCAATAGCAAAGAGAACGCATGAAACCAAAGGACAGTATAATGTAAGTAATGAGTGGGATAAGAACGAATCCGGCTTGTTGTTAGAAGTTCCTTCTGGAGAAGTGTTGCAAGCAGGTGGCTATCGAGCGACGATTTTATGGCAAGTTGAGCAAACACCTTAATCGAAATGTGAAAAAGTTCCGCCCAAAGGATTCAGTTATGGGTGGAACTTTTTCTGATTGATTCGTTATATTGTCAATCTGAATTGGAATTTCCTTAAATGGTTGCAATAAAGGGCTTAATTCATAAAAATAACAATTAATAATCCATATTACTCGTTTTATTCAAAGAAATTCTATACAATATAACTAGAAAACAAGTAACGCATTAACGGAGGGGATAATAATGAATAACGTTATGGAACAATTAAGAAAGTATGCATTGTTGCGAGGAATTGTTTATATGATTTTTGGCTTGTTGATTGTGATTAACCCAAGAAGTGTATTCCAATTAGCTGTCTATTTTATATCTGCTTATATTGCAATTATGGGTGTATTAAATCTTTATGATGGTTTTAAAGTCAAAAAAGCAACAGGAACTTATGGAATGAGTTTTTTAGGTGGGATCGTTTTACTAGTGATTGCAGGTATTGTGCTTGTGTTTGCTAAAGGAATCGTAAGTATTTTACCGATTTTCCTAGGTTTAGTGATCGTGATTGTTGGGGTCACTCGTGCTATTCAATCAGTCAATTTACGCACATATGTCAATGTTAGCTGGATGCCGATGCTGATTTATAGTGTAATTTTGATTATTGCTGGATTGGTTTTAACATTTAATCCATTCAGTAGTTTGCTGGTACTTTTCCAATTATTTGGTGGTATTTTGATTTTTATGGGAATTGGCGAAATCGTTTCGTACTTCCAATTGCGTAAAATCAATTAAGAGCAAGTGGATAAAATTTAAGCCGTAGATAAAATCATGTGGAATGATTTTATCTACGGCTTTTTTATAAGAAAAGAGGATTTAAGGATAACTCAAATCATAGAAGGTATAATTTATCGTTAGATCTGTACTACCTGCGATACCGCTTGTTAGTTCAGGTGTATCGGCGAGCAGTTGGTAATCTCCCCACGCGAGTCGTTCATTTGTTTGTGCAGCGTAGCATTCGAAATAGATTTTTGAGTAAAAAGAATAACTTTCACCTGAATTATATTGAAAAAATTGGTTGCCTAAAGTAGTATCTTCATGTATTTCTTCTGTTTTCAAAAGATTTCCTTGATTATCGTAGTACAGAGCTTTGTAATAGTTTGGATAAATATAGCCTCTTGTTTGGGTATTGAGTGTTGGAGTAGAAGCTGGGTTGGAACTTTGGACAGTTAAGTTTATAGTGACAGGTGCATTCTTCCGATAAATAAAAATCAGTTCAGATCCTTCTTTGACATAGGTACCCGTTTTTGTACCGATTTGGCTTATCAACGTATATCCATCAATAAACATTGGCTCAACTTCATATGGTGTACCGACATTTCCTGAGAACGTTACGATCTGTGAAAGAAGGTTACCATCTTCATCTACACTTTTTACTGTAAGGATTCCGATCTCATCTACACGAGTTTTCACTTTGTAGATAAAGATAATTTCAGATCCATTTTTGATGTAAACGCCTGTTTGTGGGTCAGAAGGAGATACAAGGTCAAAGCCATCGATTTCTTTTGGAGAAATTTCATAGGAGTCACCGACATTACCAGTAAGTGTTTCAGAAGAAATAAGTGTACCGTTTTCAGTCGTATTTTTTACTGTAAGGATTCCTGTCTCTGCTATCGGAACATTTTTCTTGTAGAGGAAGATAATTTCTATTCCCTTTTTAACATACATACCCGTTTTTGGATCTGTTGGAGAGGAAAGGGTGTAACCAGCAATTTCTTTTGGTACGATTTCATAAGCTTCGCCAACATTGACTGTGTATGTTTCGGTAGAAAGGAGAGTACCATCTTCTGTTATGTTTTTTACGGTTACCGTCCCTTTTTCCGCGATAGGTTCAGTTGGATTATTTTCCTTTTGGATAATGTAACCGATGTAGGAATAACCCGTTACCACTTCAGGAGTATAGTTATAAGCTAGTCCGTGCTTAATGGTTTCAATGACTTTGGGATGTAATTCAGCGGCATAAGAATAGCTTGCTGCGCTGAATGTTCCAGAACTTACAATAATGAATAAGAGTAACGAGGTTCTAATTTTTCTTTTCCATATGCTTAACCCAATAAAAAGAATGATCAATGTAAAACCTAAAAAGTAAGTGAATGGAGATAGTGGTGTATCACCTGCTTTTGGTAGGTTGCTTGAAGTGGTTTTTGTTACAAGTGTTGGTTTGCTGAACGTGTTATTGGTTAATTGACTGGTAGGTTGATTAGAATTAGGCGTAATAACGTTTGATTGGTAAACTAACTGTATATTTTCCTTGTCAGCGGTCGCTGTTTGATTGGGAGCAGATGTAATAATCTGGTTCTTTTCTGACTGTGTTAGTGAATTAATGTCAATATATTGATAAGTGACGGTGCTGGATTTCTCGGCAGCGAATGAGTGGATTGGTGAGAACAATGAAAATAGACTAGTAACAACTATGAAAACCCCTAAGACATACCCTAACATCTTTTTCATAATGATACTTCCTTTCTCTTTGTATTAAAATTTTATAATTATTTTAATTTTATTTTAACAATTATTTTATTGTTAGTAAAGTTGTTTGCTTAGTGATTATAATGATTTTCAGGGCATTGTTTTTTTTTTTTTTGTAAAAATTATACTTTTGTTTATTTGAAAATTATTAAAAAATGCCAGATTGTTCACGAGCATGAGCGACGATATTATAGATAAATCTATTATAATGATAGTAAATAAATTTAGGGATGTGAGCATGTTGAAACATGAAATGATTTCACCCAGTAAAGATTATCCATTTAAGCTTTTTTCGTTCACGTCAAGAAATCCAGACCGAATGATTTCTACTCATTGGCATGAAAGTGCTGAGTTGCTATATTGCTTAAAAGGGAATCTTGAGGTTCGTTTTCCGCAAGTAACTTATTTATTGGAGCCAGGAGATACATTATTTATTAACTCAAATATTATCCATTCTTCGAGAAGCCCGTTACCAAATGAAGTATTTGTGATGCAGTTTCCTCTTCGTTTTCTAAAAGAAATGACGCAGCAGCAATATAATGATCGTTTTTTATTTAATTTGATTCCACTAAAGCAAAAAGATTCGATGATACAAAAATTGTTGAATGAGATCTATCGAGACTATCAGAAAAATGATTTATCCATGAATCTACTCGTGAAAAGTCGGACGTTAGCGTTTCTTTCGATCCTTACAAAAAGCTATAGCATCCCAATCGCTACGAAACAAACGATCAAGAGTTTGAAACATTTGGAGCGTTTGAAACAAATCAATGAATACGTGCAAAAAAATTACACTCAATCATTGAAATTAGAGCAAGTGGCAGAAGTTTTTAACTATGATCCTGCTTATTTTTCACGTTTTTTCAAAAAATATATGGGTATTCCTTTTTCCGAATATGTTAATACAGTTCGATTGGAGAAAGCCTATTATCAATTGAGAGATACCGATATGACCGTTTTAGATATTGCGATGGCGAATGGTTTTTTCTCAGTGAAGTCTTTCTACAATGTGTTTAAAAAGAATTACACCTTGTCTCCACAGCAGTATCGGCAAAAATATTTCAAATAAAAAAGTCATTATTTTTCCGATTTGAAGACGAATTTAGCACAGAAATGAGGGAGAATACTCAGTATACTGAATTCAAGTAAAGCGCTTACTGGATATTGAGAGGGGAAATAAACATGAAGAAAAAGATGATCGGTCTTTTTGATAAGGTAAGTCCATTTTTTGATAAGATGGGAAATAATCCTTATCTTCAAGCCATTTCTGGTGCAATGATGTCAACGTTAGGTCCAGTATTTATTGGTTCGGTTGCGGTATTATTAGTTGTTTTTATGAATATGTCTAAAACGTTACAAGGGTTCACACAAGTCATTTCAATATTAGGAAAAGTCAACACATTTACGATTGGTTCTTTGGCATTATATATTTCTGTTTTGATGGCGATTAATTTAGTTCGTAAATTAGATGAAAAAGAAGATTATGTCGCGGCTGGCATTATTTCGTTGATGAGTTTTCTTTTGATCACGCCTTTAGATAAGACGACTGATGATGTTGCAGCATTACCAACAACTTGGCTAAGTGCGCAAGGTGTTTTCTCAGCGATGATCGTAGGGTTAGTTGTCGGACGTTTGTTTTTAGCAATCAAACGTAAAGGTTGGACGATCAAAATGCCAGAAGGTGTACCGCCAATGGTGACACGAATGTTTGAATCATTGATTCCTACAGTCTTGATCGGAATTTTATTTATTTTAGTTGATTTTGGTTTTAGTCTGACTGCATTTGGTAATATGCACCAGTTTGTCTACACGATCATTCAAGTACCATTAAAAGGAATTGGCGGCTCGATCGGCGCGATGATTATTTTAAGTTTGTTGCAGCAGATTCTTTGGTTTTTCGGGATTCATGGGACAAACGTGATCATACCGCTGGTTACACCTTTATGGATGGCAATGGATGTTGAAAATATGAACGCAGTAACGGCTGGTCAAACGCCACCGAATATTGTTGGTTTGGCCTTTTTCAATATTATTACGTTTGGTGGAATGGCATTAGGGCTAGTGTTATTGATGTTACGAGCTAAAAGTAAACAGTATCGAGAAGTCGGGAAGATTTCCATTGTACCAGCGCTATTTGGGATCACAGAACCTGTAATTTTCGGAATGCCATTAGTATTGAATTTTGATTTAGCGATCCCGTTTATTTTTAATAATAGTATCGGATTGATTTTAGCGTATGTTTTAACGAAAATCGGATTAGTTTCAAAATTTGTCGGAGTACAAGCGATTTTTGGGTTGCCGGTCGGATTTCATGCAGCGGTTCAAGGAAGTATTTCTGTGATTATTTTGCAATTAGTGATCCAACTAGTATTATCACCGCTTCTTTGGTACCCATGGTTCAAGCGCTTAGACAAAAAAACATACCTGAATGAACAAAGCGAAGAGGTGTAAAAATGGAAGAGACAAAATTAAAAAAACTACTCAATTCCTTGACTTGGGAAGAAAAAATTGGACAGTTAGTTCAGTTATCAGGAGATTTTTTTCACGCAGATCAGCTAGCTGTTGGGCCGCAGAAAAAATTAGGGATCGATCAAAAAATAGTAGATCAAGTCGGGTCAGTATTGAACGTTACTGGTGCGAATAAAACGAGAGAAATCCAAGATCGTTATTTGAAGAAAAGTCGACATAAGATTCCTTTGCTATTTATGGCAGATATTATTTATGGCTATCGTACGATTTTTCCGATTCCTTTAGGCTTAGGTGCAACTTGGAATCCTGCGTTGATCGATCAGGCTTATGAGCAAACAGCAGAAGAATCAAAAGCGGCTGGTGCTCATGTCACTTTTGCACCGATGGTCGATTTAGTGCGTGATGCCCGTTGGGGTAGGAGTTTGGAATCAACTGGAGAAGATCCAGTATTGAATTCGGCTTTTGCGAAAGCGATGGTCACAGGCTTGCAAAAAGATTTACTCAATGGCGGAGGAATCGCTTCTTGTGTGAAGCATTTTGCAGCGTATGGTGCGGCAGAAGGTGGTCGGGAGTATAACACGGTTGATATGTCAGAACGTAGATTACGCCAAGATTATTTACCTTCTTATAAAGCGGCAGTTGATGCAGGTTGCCAATTAGTGATGACCTCATTTAATACGTATGATGGGATGCCAGTAACGGGTAGTAAATTTCTACTGGAAGATATTTTACGAAAAGAATGGGGCTTTGACGGAGTGATCATTTCTGATTATGCAGCGATTCAGGAATTGATTGCTCATGGTGTAGCAACAGATGATCGACAAGCAGCTAAATTAGCGATTGAAGCAACAACAGATATTGATATGAAAACACCTTGTTATGCGAAAGAATTGGAGCCACTGATCAAAGCCGGTGACATCAGTTCAGAGTTAGTGGATCGGTCGGTCTATCGTGTATTGAAACTGAAAAATGATTTGGGCCTATTCGAAGATCCATACCGCGGCGCTAGTCAAGAACAGGAAGAGTTAGTCTTTTTAACGGAAGAAAAACGCCAATTAGCGAAAAAGGTTTCGTCTGAATCAGTTGTACTACTGCAAAATAAACGAAATGTTCTCCCGTTAAATCAGAATCAAGAGAAAGTCCTGCTAGTTGGTCCGTACGGCGATAATCAAGAGCTGATTGGTTTATGGGCGGTTCATGGAAAACGAGAAGATGTTGTGACAATCAAAAAAGGCTTTGAACACTATCTAGATTCCGAGCATTTACTTTATACACAAGGTTGTGACATGCTAGAAGACTACACTTTTTTAGGTGAATTTGGTGCAACGAAAGATCAAATCGAACAATTAGGATTATCGGATCAAATGAAAGAACAAGAACTTGAGCGAGCCTTAACACTAGCGAAACTAGCGGATACGATCGTACTGGCTTTAGGGGAGCATACGATGCAAAGTGGCGAAGCGGGTAGTCGTACGGATATTACATTGCCAAAAATCCAACAAGACTTTCTACAAAAGTTAACAGAGTTGAATAAGAAAACGGTCTTGATCGTGATCAGTGGCAGACCCTTGGTTTTAACGAAAGAAGTAGAACTTGTTGACGCAATTGTCCAAGCGTGGTTCCCAGGAACTGAAGGTGGTAATGCATTAGCGGACATTATTTTCGGCCAAACCAATCCAACCGGTCGTTTAAGTATGAGTTTTCCTTATTCTGTTGGTCAGCTGCCAATTTACTATAGCGAATTCAAAACAGGTCGCCCATTGACCAGTCCAACACACAAAGGACGTTTTGTTTCAAAATATTTAGATAGTCCCAATGATCCGCTGTTTTCATTTGGTTATGGATTATCGTATAGTAAAGTTGAGTATACTGATCTGAAATTAAGTAGTGAAAAAATGTATGAAACATTAGAAATATCAGTAAAAGTGAAAAATCTATCGGAGCGTGCAACGACAGAAACAGTTCAATTATATGTTCAAGATGTGACAGGCTCTGTGGTGCGTCCTGTAAAAGAATTGAAAGCTTTCCAAAAAGTTGCGCTAGAATCTGGGGAAACAAAAGAAGTGACATTTATGTTAACCAGAGAAGACTTGAAATTCTATACGAAAGATATGATCTTTGCTGAAGAGCCTGGGGAATTTATTGTTTTTGTGGGGGCAAATGTAAAAGACACACAAGAGCAAACATTTACACTGATATAAGCTAAAAAGCTGTCTGATCTGACATACGCTGATCAGATAGCTTTTTTGTACTAAAAATAGAAAATAGACTTGCAAAAAAAATAGTGGAATGGTACTCTTAATTTCTAATTGAGAATGATTTTCATTGTCAATTGATGTGAAGTTTTATTCTACAGCCCTATCAAGTATAAAATGATAAAAGAATAGGAGAAAAATGATGGACATTGATTCAATTGAACAAGTCATTAGAGCGCGCCGAACGATTCGGACATTATCGGATCAAGCGATCTCTATGGAAGTTATAGATGAACTATTAACAAGTTCCAGTTATGCCCCCTATCATTCGAAAGAAGAGCCGTGGGAAGTCATTATCGTCAAGACGACGCAAGACCGTCAGTTATTCGCAGAAAAAATCATGGCAAGCTATGACCGATTAGACACATGGGCACGTTACGATCAGCAAAATCTAGAAACGGCTAAAAAAAGAACCCGTGATTATTTTCTAGATGTTCCTTTAACGTTGATTGTCACAGCGCCTAAGCATGAAAGTGAAAAATTGAACTTGGAAGCAATTGGCGCCGTTTCAGCGTTTATCCAAAATTTTCAATTAGCTGCTTGGTCAAAACAAATTGGTGTTACTTGGCGTACGATTCCAGTAATATTTGATGAAATATTCAAAGAGGCTGTTGGAGTGGCAGCGGATCGACAAATTATCGGGTTACTTGATATCAGTGCAATAGATGAAAAAATGAAAATTCCGACAAGTCGCAGAAAACCGTTGGAACATTGGACAGCTCAACTGTCTGATAAATTAAAAAAATGAGTGAAAGTAATGAGTAGTTCAGATACACAGGAGGCGTATTTTTTTGCAGGCAATCAAGGCAAGTGATGTAAGAACCAAAACTAAAAGTCAGCATATTTTTCCGTTGATTCTTTTATTAGCGGTGCTTATCTTCTTTTCGATCGTTTACTCTTTGATCAATGGGCAAGCGAATATTTCGATGGAAGATGTATTTCAGATTCTCTTAACTAAACTATCTGGTGGTAGATTTGGATCGCTTGATGGGATCACTAGTAATTCAGCGGTCAATATTATTTGGTTCGTTCGAACGCCAAGAGTGATCTTAGCTGTTTTTGTAGGGATGGGTTTGGCAATAACGGGTGCTGTGATGCAGGCAGTTGTTCAAAATCCTTTAGCTGATCCTTATATTTTAGGGATTTCTTCGGGGGCTTCACTTGGTGCGACCTTTGCGATTTTGGTTGGGTTTGGTACAGGAAGTATTTTTTCTCAATTCGGGTTGGCTTTTGGTGCGTTTGTCGGTGCGATGGCAGCGGCATTTGGGGTCCTTGTTTTATCAGGGATAGGTGGTCGGATGACATCGGTTAAATTGGTTTTATCAGGTTCAGTGATCGGCGCTCTTTGCAGTTCGATTTCGAGCTTTATTGTGTATCTTGCCAATAATGCGGAAGGGATGAAGACCGTGACATTTTGGGCGATGGGGAGCTTAGCTTCGGCTAGTTGGAATAAGTTGGCCGTTTTATCGATCACTGTTATTGTGATCACAGCCTTCTTCTTATTTCAACATCGTATCTTGAATGTGATGCTGTTAGGCGATGAAGCGGCTGTGACGTTAGGTGTTCCTTTGAGTAAATATCGCCAATTGTATTTACTTTTGGCTGCTCTTTTAACAGGTGTGATTGTGGCCTATTCTGGCATGATCGGTTTTGTGGGATTGATCATTCCGCATATCGTTCGTGGCTTGATTGGCTCAGATCATAAACGTTTGTTACCAATCGTGGCTTTGTCAGGTTCACTTTTTATGATTTGGGCTGATTTGCTTTCAAGAGTCTTAATTCCAAGTGTTGAACTGCCGATAGGGATTATCACGTCTGTGATCGGTGCACCGTTATTTATCTATATTATTGTCAAAAAAGGCTACAATTTCGGAGGCTAACAATGGAATTAACTGTAAAAGACTTAGAAATCATGATCGGACAAGAATCAATCGTTAAAAGTATCTCTTTTCAAACACAAAAGAAACAATTTGTGGGGATCATCGGAGCCAATGGCTGTGGGAAATCAACGATGCTCAAAGGGATCTATAAAGGAATCAAACCACAAGCTGGTCGTGTATTTTTAGATGAGTTGGACCTTTTAGCTGTTTCCGAAAAGAAAGTGGCTCAAAAGTTAGGTGTAGTAAATCAATTTAATGAACTGAATTTTGATCTAAGCGTTTTTCAAATGGTTTTATTAGGCCGAACACCTCATAAGAAGTTATTAGAATCAGATACACAAGAAGACATTGAGATCGTGATGGATGCGTTGGCTAAGACAAATTTGACCAGCTATTCTGATCGAAGTTTTTTGTCATTATCTGGTGGTGAAAAACAACGAGTGATCTTAGCTCGAACGATTGCGCAACAACCTAGTTATATGATTTTGGATGAGCCAACCAATCATTTGGACATCCGTTATCAACTTGAAATATTGAACTGTGTAAAAAATCTTGGAATCGGCGTTTTAGCGGCCCTTCATGATTTAGAGCTAGCTGCACATTATTGTGATTACATTTATGCGATGAAAGCAGGCAAAATCATTGCTGAAGGCAAACCCGCGGACTTATTTACGGCCGAGTTGATCGAAGAGATTTATGGCGTTAAATGTACGATTTATCAAAATCCAGTGACCCATCGTTTAGGTTTTGCCTATTCATTGGACTAGTCACGAGATTTAACTATATATGTAGAGGAAGCGAAAAAATGAAAAAAGCACTTATTATTAGTTTATTAGGTTTAACGATAGTAACAGGTTGCGGTCAAAAAGAGCAAAAGGCTGCTGAAAAAAATCAAAGTGAAGGCTATCCTGTAACGGTTCAAAATTTTTCTAAAGCGGAAGGTGCAGAAAGCTGGCAAAAGAAAGAACAAACGTTTGATAAAGTACCAGAAAAAGTTTTAGCAAATACGCAACCTGCTGCAGAATTATTGCTGCATCTTGGTTTAAAAGATAAAATAGTTGGTGTGGGTGCAGTGTTTGGTGAACCGGATAAAGCAGTCGAAAAAGAGTTTAATGAATTGAATCATTTATCGACGGACTATATCGGCAAGGAAATGGCGTTAAGCGTTGATCCAGATTTGGCATACGGACGCGGTGGGCTGTTTGATAACCAAGACTGGGGGATCGGCACAGTTGATACGCTTAATGAAATGGGGATCAAAACCTTCGTCTTGAACTCTTCTGTAACAGGCGGCACGTTTGACTCTGTTTATGATGATATCGATAACTTAGGCAAAGTTTTTAACGTATCGGACAAAGCAGATGCATTTAAATCAGAGTTGAAAGAACGCCAAGCAAAGCTAGATAAAAAATTAGCTAAAATCAAAGAGGATCAAACTTTTGCGTATCTTCATACAGCAGATCCAGCAGAATTATATGTTTATCCTGCCAATAACGAAACATTTTTCAATGATATTTTCAAAATGGTGAAACTAGACAATATTTTCAAAGATGAAAAAGGTGAAGTCAGCATAGAAAAATTGATCGAAACGGATCCTGATGTTTTGATCGTTGCAGATTGGGGCACGATGAAAGATGGCATCTCTGGTGAAAAAATGATCGATGCTGTGTTGAAAAATCAAAAATTATCAAGTATGAAAGCTATTAAAAATAAACAAGTTTATGCGGTCGATTATAATTATATGTTTGGTTATGGCTATCAATCGTTAGATGGAATCGAGAAATTAGCAGATCAAATGTATCCAGAAAAATGAGCCAATGCTAAAAAAGGTGTCCAGAACAATAGATTATTGTTCTGAACACCTTTTTTAGTTGTATTCATTTTCAACATTGGCAAAGAAAATGATTATTATTTTTTGTATAAAGCGCCACTTGTTCTTAAGTTTACATCTACTCCTGCGGTAGTTTTAGCATTTGTAATGGTATGAGCTTGGAAGCTTCTATAATTAGCACCAGAATAATGGAAAATGTCAAACACGATATGTGTACCAACTTTTTGGTCATCGATTGTATCGATTAAGTAACGATCACAAGCCTTGAAGGCAGATTTAATTGGGTCTTTTTTTCCTTTAAAGACATGAGTTTCATTGTTTAATTTGAATGTTAGTGTAAATGATTCTGCATCCACATTTAATGATAAATCATTCATTTTACCTGTATATATTCTATCTTCAATTTTCATATCAAGGTTTGACAAGAATGATGTAGTTGAAGTATAGGCGCCTGAACGCGGTGATTCTGCTTTCTCGGCAGTTGCATAGCTAGAAAAGAACGTACCAAAAAATACTAGCATTGTACTAACGATAAATAATTTTTTTAATGTTTTCATTAATATCCTCCTTATTTTCAATTCACCAATGTTGAAAAATATTATAAAAAATAAATCATGTTGCTGTTCACGAGGTTATATTCGGTCACTAGACACATAATTATTTCTATAAACAGTTATCCAATAGTCATCTTACAATGAAAAACGTATTTGTAAATTACTTGAAAATACTGATGAATCATTGAAAAAGCTATCTTAAAAAAACCAATATGAGTAGTATATATTAATTTTAGTATAAAAAATAGCTGATTTTTGTAGAGGAGAAACTCGGGTAACAATTTACTATCGAGAGCAGAAAAAATAAGACGAAAGCATAACAACAATTGTCTATAATTATCCAATAAAAATTAGTGATAAAACATTGAAATAATCATACAGTAAAGGGTTCAATCGCTTTTTTATAAAAATATAAATGAGAATAAAATAAGCAAAAAATGAAAACTGGTCTAGAAAAAGCTTGGATTTATGCTATACTAAATTTAGTTTGGTACATTCATTTTTAATGATAAAAACAGTGAAATTTACTGAAAGTAACAAACGGTTGAATCACGGTTCTACATAAATGATAATGAAGTGGATTTCAGAAAATTTACACAATATTTACTCCATTATTATGATAAATTTACACCACTAAAATACAATGGATATAGCTAGAGTATGAGACTGATTTCAACTTTAGGAATATCGAAATGTGAAGGGATGGAAAAAGTGAAAAAAAGAACGAAATTGTTAGGGTTGCTGTCTGTTATTGGTTTGAGTGTTGGATTACTTACAGGATGTGGGGCAAGTGGCGATAAGAAAGCCGCGGATGATACGAAACCACTAGAATTACAATTTGTTCCAACCAACAATGATGGTTCAATGGAAGCAAAAGCGAAACCTTTCGCAAAATATTTATCAGAAAAATTAGGTCGTGATGTCAATGTTACTTTGGCGACAGATTACTCAACGATCGTTGAAGCAATGGCATCTGGTAAAGTAGATATCGGGATCATGCCACCATCAGCATATGTTCAAGCACGCAATCAAAAAGCGGCAACAGCGATTTTATCTTCTGAACTGGGAGCGTATAACCGTGAAACAGGAAAACCAGAAGCGAACAAACTATCTAGTACATTTAAAGGCGAGGTTCTTGTAAGAGCAGATAGCGGAATCAATTCAATAAAAGACTTAAAAGGCAAAAAAATCGCTAGTTTGAGTCCGAATTCAGCCAGTGGCTATATTTATCCTGTGGTTGAAATGAAAGAAGCTGGAGTCGATCCGACAAAAGACGTTACATTAACAACTGTTAATGATATCCCAAGTGAAATCACAGCCGTTTTAAATGGTCAGCAAGATGCTTGTTTCGTTTTTGAAGGAGCACGCAACGTGTTTGCCTCAAAATTTGAAAAAGACGACTTGTTTAAAGACTTAAAAGTCCTATATTTAACAAAAGGCAATATTCCAAATGATGCAATCGCCGTTCAGCCTAAAATGGACAAAGAATTACAGGCGAAAGTCAAAGACGTTTTCTTAGCAATGCCTAAAGATTCAGAAGGGGCACAAGCGATGGCGATGTGGGGACACAAAGGCTATGTAGAAGCTGATGACAAAAATTACGATACAGTTGAAGAATATACAGAAAAAGCAGCAGAATAAAGCGTTGATACATTTGAGTGACGTTTAGAGAATGAAGCAAAACTAAAGAATAGCTTTGCTTCATTCTCTAAAACTAAATAAACGGCGAGAAAAAGCAGCTCCTTCGAAAATAGGCTGGAATTCACAAAAATTTGAAGAACACCAATTAGGAATCATTCAACATCGAAATTAAAAATTTCGTGGTTCTTGTCATTTTCGTGAATTCCTTCTTATTTCTTGGAGCTAAACGCTTTTATCTCGACCTCTTGCTATTTTTTTATTAAAAGGAGAAATCATGATTCAGTTTGAAAATGTAACAAAAACCTATAATAATGGCGTCAAAGGACTTAAAAATATTAATTTAACAATCAACGACGGTGAGTTTGTATCTGTGATCGGATTAAGTGGTGCAGGAAAAAGTACGTTATTGCGCTCAATCAATCGCTTAAACGAAATCAGTGAAGGCAATATCATCATTGATGGTGCTTCGATTACGAAAGCAAATAAAAAAGACCTACGCAGAATACGCAGAAATATCGGGATGATTTTTCAGCACTTCAATTTAGTGAAGAAAAGCTCTGTTCAAAAAAATGTTATTTCAGGTAGATTAGGTTATTATTCAACCTTTAAAAGTATTTTTGGAATTTTCTCAAAAGACGATTACGCTTTAGTTGATGATGCGTTAGGGCGTGTAGGTTTAGCGGATAAGTTGCACTCAAGAAGTGATGAGTTAAGCGGTGGACAACAGCAACGTGTATCAATTGCAAGAACGTTGGTTCAACAAGCATCGATTATTTTAGCGGATGAACCGGTTGCGTCATTAGATCCGATCACGACACAAAAAATCATGAAAGATTTAAAGAAAATCAATCAGGAATTGAATCACACTGTAGTGATCAATCTTCACTCAGTCGATTTAGCCCGAGAATTTTCTAGTCGAATCATTGGCTTACGTGATGGAGAAGTTGTTTTTGATGGAACAGCTGCTGAAGCGACAGATGAAGTTTTGACAAGTATTTATGGTGCAGACATTTTGAAACAAACTGAAGGTGTTGCATAATGAAATTAAAAGATACGATTCACCGCGATTTATATAAACATTTATTTATTCTAGTGTTGGTTCTTTTATGTGTGTTTTCAAGCGCAAGAGTTACGGGAGCACAAATGGCGGACGTCTTTAATAACTTAGATCAGATGGGCATTTTTTTACAACGTTTTCTTAGTCCTGATTGGCATTATATTCCTAAAATCATTGAACCGATGCTGAAAACGATCAAAATGTCCGTTGTGGGAACAACCTTGGGTGTCGTTTTTGCTGTGCCGTTTTCTTTTTTAGCAACAACAGTCGTGACTAAAAATTTTTTTGTGACAACGCTCATTCGTTTTTTGATGAGCATTGTTCGTACGATCCCAAACTTATTATTGGCTGCCTTGTTCGTAGCGATGTTTGGAATTGGTGAATTCACAGGGGTATTGACGATTGCAGTATTTACATTTGGTATGGTTTCACAGTTGATTTATGAAGCCATCGAAACGATCGATCATGGGCCAATCGAAGCGGCTGAATCAGTCGGTGCAACGAAAACACAGATTGCTTTTTGGTCGATTGCACCACAAATAACGCATCAAATCGCTAGCTATTCTTTATATGCATTTGAAGTCAATATTCGTGCATCTACGATCTTAGGTTATGTTGGTGCAGGCGGGATTGGTGTGATTTTGAATTCTTCATTGAGTTTGATGCGCTATGACCGAGTGTCGATCATTATTTTATCTATATTAGTTGTGGTGATCACGATCGATTGGATCAGCGAAATTATCAGAAAGAGGTTGGTATAATGAGCATAAATCGGAAGTTAAAAAGCTATTTGCCAATCATCATTGTTTTAGCAATCATTCTTTATTCAGCAGCAGGGATTGATTATTCCGAAGCTGGAAATATGTCTTTTGATATGGTCAAATCCGTTCTTTCTGGGTTATTCCATCCTGATTGGGGTTATGTCTATGATGGTAGCGGAGAGGATTTACTGAGTTTGCTATTGTTAACGATCGGAATTGCATTTTTAGGTACCGTGATTGCGACTGTTTTAGCATTGCCGCTAACCTTTATTAGTGCTCATAATTTATGGAAGTCAAATACGATCGTCTCAAAAATCGGTAAGTTCATTTGTAATGTTTTAAGAGCTTTTCCTGAACTTGTATATGCCATCATTTTTGTGAAGATGGTCGGGCCAGGTCCTTTTGCTGGTGTCTTGGCAATTGGTGTTCATCAGATCGGAATGTTAGGTAAATTATATACAGAAGAAATCGAGTCGATGGATGAAGCGCCTGTAGAATCAATGACAGCAGTCGGTGCTAATTTTTGGCAAACGATGTTTTATGCACGCTTGCCGCAATTGATTCCAACCTTTTTATCACTTGCATTGAATCACTTTGAAATAGCGGTTCGAAGTGCTGCAACGCTTGGTTTAGTTGGAGCCGGTGGGATCGGTGCGCCAATGATTTTTGCGATTCAATCAAGAGCATGGGATAAAGTGGGTATTATTTTGTTTGGGATCATTATTACAGTATTCTTGATCGATGCTGGAACTGGTTATTTACGTAAAAAACTACAGTAAATCGTGAGGATAAAAAAATGGATAAAGTAACGATATTAAGTACAACAGATGTCCATGGTTTTTTGACAGCTGCAGCAAATGAAGAGAACGGTCTTTGTTCTCTTCCTGCGGTTGCTGAAAATTATCATGAGCCTATAGTGATCGACAATGGTGATTTTTTAGTGGGTAGTCCTGAGACTACTTTTTTTAATACAACTATGGCCGTATCGCCATTGATTGAACTAGCCAATAACATTGGCTTTGATGTAATGGTTCCGGGAAATCATGATTTTGATTACGGAATCGATTTTTTGAAGCGTCAAGTTGCTGCATTTAATGGAAAGTATCTTTGCGCCAATGTGCTAGATTTATCAGATGAACTGATTTTTGAGCCATATACGATTATTGAACGTGGGAATCTGAAGGTTGGTATAATTGGTGTGATTACAGGAGTTATGCCGCAAATCACTGATTATGAGCAAATCAAAGACTTGAAATTTATCAATGTGATCGAAAGCTTAAAACACTGGGTACCATTATTACGTGAACAAGTCGATGTATTGATCGTAAGTTATCATGGCGGGATCGAGCGAGATATGAACACAGGTCAGCCAACGCAATATGATACAGGCGAAGACCAGACTTATCGAATCATTTGTGAAATAACGGGAATCGATGGCGTGATTTGCGGTCATCAGCATCGAATCAATGCAGGGATATTAAACGAGACGGCTTTTGTACAGCCTGGCTATCGAGGGAATTATATTGGGGAATTGACTTTTTCTGTTCAAGAGAATCATATGATGGATAAAAAAGCACGATTGATCGATACAAAAAAATACCCAGCAACTCATTATGATGTATTCGATAAAGAAGATTATGAAAATTGGTTAAAAAAAGAGCTTGATCTAAGTCGTTTTGATCAGTATTTAGCGAAGAAAATTCCAGGAGCTTTATATGCTGTCAATTTAAAAGGAACAACGATTGGAGACTTTTTAAGCAGTTTTAGACCTCCCTACACGCTGTCGACCTATCATGTATCTAGAAGTGAACTGAAAGCTCTATTATTAAGTCAATCCATTCAAGGTGTAACACTAGATAATGGTCAGCTTCTACCGGATCAATCAGATTATCGTATAACAGCGAATACAGCAATTTTTCCAAGTTATCGTTTAGAAATGAACTATATTTATAATGTTTTTGACGAATATATCGCTCGTGTAAACAACTATACTGACTAACAAACATTAATTTAGGCTTGAGGTGAAACGAAATGAAACAGCAATTGAAAATCTATTACACGTCAGATGTCCATGGTTATTTATTCCCAACCAATTATGCAGATACACAAGAAAAAAATATGGGGCTGTTAAAATGTATCCCAAACTTTCAAAAAGATGAGAACACCTTACTCATCGATGGCGGAGATATGCTTCAAGGCTCCGCTTTAGCAACATACTGTCAAGCTCATCCAGAAGAAGGTTTTCCTCAAGCAAAAGCATTGAACCATGCAGGGTATGACTTTGTTACATTGGGAAATCATGATGTTAATTATGGAACCAGTTATTTGTATCAGTATTTAGACGCACTCGATGCAACATGTGTCTGTGAGAATCTTCTAGATGCAAAAAGCCAAACAAAAAAATTCCCATGGGCAATCAAAACATTAGCGAATGGTTTAAAAGTCGGTATCGTAGGTGTAGTGACAGATTACATCAATGTTTGGGAAAAAGCTGAAAATATCAAAGATGTTACCGTTTCTGATCCATTTACAGCGGCCAAACAAGCGTTGGAAGAAGTCAAATCGCAAGTTGATCTTACGATTTGTATTTATCATGGTGGATTTGAAAGAGATGTAAAAACCAGTACGATTTTATCTAAAACAAGTGAAAATATCGGCTATAAAATCTGTGAAGAACTTGATTTTGACTTACTTTTGACAGGTCATCAGCATTTATTGATCGAAGGCCAATTACTACATGGTACCTATATTGTACAGCCGTCATCTAACGCGCTTAATTATTTTGAAATCAACATTGAAAAAATACAGAATAATATAGAAATAACTTCAACTGTCGGCAAACCTAACACGGCACCAGAATCTAATTTAATGGATGAGCTACAGCCATTAGAAACAAAAGTCCAAGAGTGGCTGGATCAAGCAATCGGCCAATTGAACACGGATGCATTAGCTGAGGATAAGTTAGAGATGGCATTATATGGAAGTCCGGTCATAGAATTGATTGGAGCCGTTCAACTGCAAGCCAGTAAAGCTCAGATTACAGTAGTTTCTTTGGCTAATACATCACCTGGATTTCATAAAGATGTAACGATGCGGGATGTGATTGCAACTTATCCATACACCAATCAGCTGATTACGTTAAAAATCACTGGTGCTCAATTGAAGCAAGTTGTGGATAAAAATGGGGATTATTTTAGTTTAAATGAACAAAATGAAGTAGCCATTTCGCCAAGTTACTTGTATCCTAAAATTGAACATTATCATTTTGACTTTTTTGTTGGGATCGAGTATACGATCGACCTTTGTCAGAAGGCTGGAAAACGTGTCACTGCATTGCGTTATAAAAATCAACTAATCAAAGATAATGACGAATTTACGATTGCATTAAGTGATTATCGAGCAAGTGGTGGAGGCGGTTTTAAAACCTATCTGGAATGTCCTGTTATTGATGAAGGGGCAGAAGAAATTGTTGGATTGATTATTGATTATATTCAGTCACAAGAAGAAATTGTAGTGCCTAAAAACATGTATTACAAGATAAATCATTCGCGTGATCACGAGTTATAATGGTTGTTTATTGCGATAAAAATGCGGTACAAAACTAAAAAAGTTTTGTACCGCATTTTTATAAATAACGTGTGCAATTAATTGGATAAACTTATGTAGGGGAAAATAGCCGCCTATTTTAATGATAAAACTTGTCCAATATAAACAGTTGAATCGCTTAAATTATTTTTTAACATTAAATCTTGAAGAGATAATTTGTTCTTTTCAGCAATTACAGAAAGTGTATCACCTTGCTGAACTGTATAAGTAGTTGCGGCAGGTTCTGTTGAGCGTTCGGTTTGTTGGTCAGTTGCCTCTGATGAAGTGGGTGTTGCTTGAGCTGTTTGACTTGAATCATCAGTGGTCGAACTTGATTCTTTCGTTGTGCTTACTTGCGTTGAACTTTCTCTTACAGGAACATTGTGTTCTGTATTGTTAGTTACTGCTGGTTGATTTGTTGTTCCGTGAGCTTGTTCAAGCTGATTGACTTGTTTTTCTATACTGTTTAATTGTTCTTTTTGCTTAGTGCTTGCTTGAACATTTAAAAATAGTAAAAAGCCCAATGCAAGTGTATTTATAAATAACAATAAAATAACAGTTACGATTGTCGATTTTGATGCAGATGCTGGACGTTGCTGGTTGCGTCGCGAGTATTCTTCTTCCAAAATACTTTCACTCCCTTCGTAATGAATTTACTGAATAAACCCTGTAAAACAAAGCAATACTAGTATATCACAATAGTGTCTTACACTCCAAGTATAAAAAAAAGTGTGCATGATAAAGTATATTTTGGTTAGGAAAAAGATGAAAATAAAAAAACGTATAAAACTAAAAAAAACATTATTAAATGATAATGAATAATTAATTAATAATTTTATGGCTTGTGTTTTTATAATAAGTTTGTTTTTTTGAAACGAATTTTGAAAATAATTATTTTAAATACTAGTGGAACTTCTCTTATTAAGTTTATAATAGAGAGGGATAGCAAGCGTATAAGGATTTGTCAGAGGCATTAGACGGAAAAATCGCGTTTACATCCATGAAAATGAGCACGTGATCGAAAGAAAATTGAGATAAAGTGAAAAGAAAAATTCGATAACGGTGCAATAAAACTGGAGGCAAGTAAGATGGAGCACAAACAACTGGATCAATTTCCAAAAGATTTTCTATGGGGCAGCGCATCAGCTGCTTATCAAGTAGAGGGCGCTTGGAAGGAAGACGGCAAAGGTATTTCAGTTTGGGATGAATTTGTTCGGATTCCAGGTAAGACATTTAAAGGAACAAATGGCGATGTGGCAGTCGATCATTATCACCGTTACAAAGAAGATGTTGCTTTAATGAAAGAACAAGGTTTAAAAGCCTATCGCTTCTCAGTAGCTTGGACAAGAATTTTCCCCAATGGACGTGGACAAATCAATCAAGCAGGCTTACAGTTTTATATCGATTTAGTAGATAAACTAATCAAAAATCAGATCGAACCTGTGTTGACACTGTATCATTGGGATTTACCTCAGGCGCTTCAAGATGAATATCAAGGTTGGGAGTCTAGAAAAATCATTGAAGATTTTACAAATTATGCGCAAGCTTTGTTTGAGGCTTTCCGAGGAAAAGTGAAGTATTGGGTTAGTTTGAATGAACAAAACGTCTTTATCAGTCATGGCTATTTGATGGCATCACACCCACCAGCAGTTAGTGATCCTAAAAGAATGTATCAAGCAAACCATTATGCTAATCTAGCAAATGCATCGGTTATAAAAAAATTTCATGAACTAGATATGCCAGGTGCTATTGGACCAAGCTTTGCGTATAGTCCAAATTATTCACTTAATAGTGATCCTAAAAATATTTTAGCCGCAGAAGATTCAGAAGACTTAAACGCTCATTTTTGGATGGATGTTTATTTGTTTGGTAAATATCCAATTGCCGCCTTTAAAATGCTGAAAGAACAAGGGTTGGCACCTATAATTGAAGCAGGCGATGAAGAACTTTTAGCAGCTGGAAAACCAGACTTTTTAGGGATCAATTACTATCAAACCAATACAGTTGTTTTTAATCCGCTTGACGGTGTTGGCTTAGGCAAAATGAATACAACCGGAGAAAAAGGTTCCTCAGAAGAATCTGGACTTCCGGGTGTCTTTAAACGAGTAGAAAATCCCTTTGTTGAAAGAACCAATTGGGATTGGGAAATTGATCCAGAAGGTCTACGAATCGGTCTTAGAAGAATCGCTAGTCGTTACCGGATCCCTGTTTTGATCACTGAAAATGGACTTGGGGAATACGATAAACTAACGGAGGAAAAAGAAATTCACGATGATTATCGTATCAATTATTTAAAGGGCCATGTTCATGCAATTAGAGAAGCAATCACAGACGGTGTTGAAGTTTTAGGCTACTGCACGTGGTCATACACGGATTTATTGAGTTGGTTGAATGGCTATCAAAAACGTTATGGTTTTGTTTATGTAGAGCAAGATGAAAACCAAGACGGTAGCTTGAATCGCTATAAAAAAGATAGCTTCTACTGGTATCAAAAAGTCATTCAGGAAAATGGTCGTACAATATAAAATCATAATCAAAAATTTTTAATATAAGTTTCAAAAACAACGTTTAGTGATTGCTGAGTTAGTCACTAAACGTTGTTTTTATGAGTAGCCTTGCTGAACGGTAACAAGCAACACTTTTTACTTTTAATTCTTTTGCCTGTAGACTTATTTACGAAACTTGAGTAAATCATCATAGTGTAAAAATAAAGATTAAAACCAAGGAGGAACTGTCATGACTCAAAAAGTAGCATTCGTCACAGGAGGAAGTCGTGGAATCGGTTTAGCGATTGCCAAAAGATTGATTCAAGATGGATTTAAGGTAAGCATCGTTGGCCGTAATCTAGAGCATTTACAAGAAGCTTCTGAAAAATTAGAGGCAACTGCGGATCAATTATTGACGATTCAAGCGGATGTGTCAAAACGTGAGGAAGTTTTTTCAGCGGTGAAAAGGACAGTTGAAGTATTTGGTGATTTTAATGTTATTGTAAATAATGCTGGAATTGGACCAATCACGCCAATCGATACGATTACAGAAGCGCAATTTGATGAAGTCTTTAGAGTCAATGTTGGGGGTGTATTATGGGGAATCCAAGCCGCCCAAGAAGTGTGGAAAAAATTAGGTCATGGAGGGAAAATCATTAATGCTACATCCCAAGCGGGCGTGGTTGGAAATCCAAATCTTAGCGTTTATAGCGGAACTAAATTTGCGATTCGTGGTATCACACAAACCGCAGCAAGAGATCTCGCAGACGAAGGAATCACAGTCAATGCTTATGCTCCTGGAATCGTTCGGACAGAGATGATGCTGGATATCGCGCACGATGTTGGTCAAAATGCTGGAAAATATGATGAGTGGGGAATGCAGCAATTTGCGAAAGATATCACCTTAAAACGTTTATCAGAACCAGAAGAAGTCGCAAATGTTGTCTCCTTTTTAGCAGGAAAAGATTCCGATTATATCACAGGACAAACAATTATTGTCGATGGCGGGATGCAGTTTCACTAAGATCGTTTAATTCAGGTAGTTTAAAGATTCTATTACAAGCACTTTCCTAGTTTCCTTGATATAATTAGTTTGTATGGTGTAGACGAGTTCCATTATTTTGAGTAAGTTGGAAAATAAAGGAGGATGTTACATGAATAGATTTGATGTAATTATTATCGGAAGTGGACCAGGCGGCATGGCGGCAGCTTATGATTTAGCTGCAGAAGGGAAAAAAGTTGCTGTAGTAGAAGCAGATCTTTGGGGCGGTACTTGTCCTAATCGAGGTTGTGATCCCAAAAAAGTTCTTTATGGCGCTGTTGAGGCCAGAGATAATGTACTACAATTGAAGAATAACGGTTTTGATGCAGCTCCTGAAATAAATTGGGGCAATTTAATGTCGTTTAAAGAAACCTTCACTCAACAAGTTCCTGTTGAACAAAAATCTGGATTAGCAAGTGCAGGAATTCAAACAATCACAGGGTTTGCCTGCTTTAAAGACAAGCATACGATTAAAGTAGAAAACAAAGACTATCAATCTGAGCGATTTATTTTAGCTACAGGACAGCGATCAGCTATTTTAGATATCCCTGGAAAAGAACACTTTGGTACGAGTACTGATTTTCTGAATATGAAAGAGTTGCCTGAAAAAATCGTATTTGTTGGTGGCGGGTATATTTCTCTTGAACTGGCCAATATTGCAAGTAGCAGCGGCAGTGAAGTCCATTTATTGCATCATAATGAGCGCCCTTTAAAAGGATTTGATGAAACACTGACTGAAGCGTTGATCGAAAATCTCAAGCTTAGAGGAATTCATTTTCACTTTAACGAATCAGCTGAGTCGATTACCAAACAAGGTGAGCAAGTTGAAATAACCTTGACCAGCCAAGGAACAATGCTAGCTGACCGTGTCTTTTGTGCAACGGGTCGGATTCCGAATGTCGAAGGCTTGAACCTAGAAAAAATCGGTGTTGCCTTCACCCATAAAGGCATTACGGTCAACGATCAATTGCAAACGACTGTAGAAACTATATACGCATTAGGAGATTGTTTGGAAAAAAAACAGCCGAAGTTAACTCCTGTTTCTAGCTTTGAAGGTAGTTATCTTGCCAAACTTATTAGCGGGAAAACACAAGCTACCATTCAATATCCAGCTGTACCAACAATTATTTTTAGCTCACCAAAACTAGCACAAGTTGGTTTAACAGATAAAACCACTTTAGAAAATGAAAAATATAAAATACAAGATTTGGATTTATCTCAATGGTTTACGTATAAGCATATCAACGAACCATTAGTTAAAGCAAAAATCGTTACCGAAAAAGCAACGGGTCTATTAGTTGGTGCAACAGTCTTAGGTAACGAGGCTGATCAGCTAGTCAATATGTTTACTCTAATGATCAACCAAAAATTACCAGCTGAAAAAATCAATGAGATGATAATGCTTTATCCGACAGTTTCTAGTGATTTAAGTTATCTTTACTAAAAATAAGCTGTAAACGAAAGGGGGTGAATTTCGTTTACAGCTTATTTTAATTATTTATTATAGAAAAAATTAAAAGTTGACTTGCCTCTGTCTGTAAGTAATAATAGGATAATTACATCAAAGATAGTGGAAAGTTGTTTATAAAAAAAAAAACCATAAATATAATTTATCAATTATATGAAAATAAAGCATTAGATATTATAGACGATTCTTCTTAAAATAAATATAGTGAAAAAGTGAGCAAAGTTAATTTTAAACAGCTAGGAGAATGGCGATGGAAACAACGAAAAAAAACTACACCCCTTTGATCGGCTCTTTATATACGAATTTTATTTTTCAAGGTATGGCAGCAATCATTTTATCTCAAAATCTTAATGCTTTGATGGATAGCTGGCAAGCAACCGTGCAGCAAGTGACGTTGGTCATCAGTGGTATTGGGTTGGGACGCGTGTTGATTTTGTATTTTGCTGGTTATTTTTCGGATAAATTTGGGCGTAAAAAAACAGTACAGCTGGGGATCATAAGTTATTTGATCTTTTTCTTGGGAATTCTGATCAGTCAAAACTATTTACAAGGACTCTTTTTTGCTTTATTTGCTGGATTTAGTAATGCTTTTTTAGATACAAGTACGTATCCAACTTTAATGGAAGCTTATCCAAATGAAAAAGACAATAGTTCTCTTAGTGTGTTGAACAAAGCCTTTATTTCTTTAGGTCAGTTTATTTTACCGTTGTTGACACGATTTATGTTGAATCATGGGATTTATTATGGACTTGTTTTTATCGGATGTGCTTTAGGGTTGTTTCTTAATTTGCTGTATATTTCTAAACTAGGATTTCCAGAAAGAGTAGAGATAGGTGAGAGTACACCGCAACTAGTCAAAGAAGAAGGAAACGTTAAAGGGAAACAACCGTTGTTTAAGGTCGAAGGATTGGCGTTGTTAGTGTTTAGTTTTACTTGTGTGTCTACATTTAATATTTTTATTTTATGGGTGCCATCTTTTGCAGAGTCTTTGAATCTTATGAATCATTCGAATAGCTTGGTGTTGGTCAGTGCCTATAGTATTGGTTCGTTTGCATCAGTATTTTTAACGTCATTGATCGTAAAACGGGGCGTTGCGCCAACGTTATTAATTGTATGGTGCACGTTCATTTCATTGTTCTTGCTGATTGGAATGACGTTGTTTCCAAGTGTACCGATGTTTTTGCTTGGCTCGATCGGTATCGGTGTTTTTGCAGCAGGAGGAATCTGGCAGCTAGGATTAGCAGTGTTGTTGGAGTTGTTTTCAAAAGGCAAAGGACGGATCACTAGTTATTATTCGATTGCAACATCTGTTTCTGTAATGATCGTGCCTTATATTACAGGCCAACTGGAAAAAATCAATGTTTCGCTGATTTTTGGGTTGAATATTGTATTGACAGCTATTGGTGTTGTTGCAGCAGTGATCATTCGATACCGCTATAAAAAAGTAATGAGTGAGTGGCAAGCAATCGATAAAGAAATTGTTGAGTTAAAAGAAATCGTTGATTGATAAATCTAAAAAAGAAACATATGTCTTTTTCCTTCAGACATACGTTTCTTTTTTTATATGAACATTACCCAATCAAATTAACTAAAATTCCAGTGATGAAAACAGATGTAATTGTTACAGTAGAAAATCCAGCAATAACCATCTTCGGTAGAATTTGTCCTTCGATCAGAGCGATTTCTTCAGGTGTGCCATTGATACTTTTCGCTGCTTCTTGACTCAAAATCATTGTGCCTGGGAAGCCATATAATGAAGTTAAACCAATCGCAATCGACATCGATAAGCTATAACCAAGAAACTTCCCAGCAATTGCCGAAAACAACATATTTCCAGTAACCCCCACTAAAAACGAAAGTGTCAATGGTAAAATCAATTCGATCAAATCATGAATAGAAATCGTTGCTAAAGGACCAAAGATAATAATCAAAATAGCTAACATCATCAATCCGTACGCATCAATCCCATTCAAAATATTCGGTTTAAAAATATTCAACTCTCTCAACGCAATCCCAAACAGTAAGCAAAGGATGAACGTGTTGATCATACCGTTGGTCAGGTTATTTACGAATGTAGCAAGTAAAACAGTAACTCCGACAACAAAGAGCGTACCTGCTGTTGTATGGAAAAGCTCTGGTAAACGTGTCTTTTTAGGTTCTTTTTCTTCCACTTCTTCAGCGCTAACAAAAGCATCAGGATTTTCTTGGTATTCTTGATGCAGACGATTGGCTTCTTTTCTTAAAATCAATGAAGTTAATGGGAAACCGATCAACCCTTGAAAGGCAGAAATCAAAACAGGTAAAACTGCTACAGATAACAATCCAGCAGCAATGGCAGCATCTTGAACCATGATGATTGAAATTGTGCCGCCAGAAATCGCACCGATAGCCGCAATCGCGTAACTTTGATCCTCAAATAATGGACCAACGAGCAATAATGCAGCAACGATCCCAAGTGTTGCAGCTACACCGATCAAGAATGTCCGCCATTGTTGTTTAAATTCTTTTAAACTGATCGTTGTTCCAAGATGGACTAGGATAAACCCAACAACGGTTGTTCCTAAGGCTAGTAAAGAGGAACTAGGCAATAAATCTTCTGGAAATAAGTTCGTTTTAAACCCAATCAAGAAGATCAATGAAGCAATCAATAACGTTGAAAGCAGTGACTTGGTCTTTTTAGAAATATAATCACTGACCGTCCAAACAAGCATAATAATCGTAAAAGCTAACACAGAATTCATAATTTTCGCTCTCCTTTTTCTAAGTGGCTATTTTTATTGAATAGGGTGGTAGGTAAAACCTAAGCCATGAACCTCAGCAACGTTTGAAACAATGACAAAAGAAGTTGGATCGATTTGATCGATAATGCGCATAACTGCTGGATACTCATTATTTGAACTGACGATCATCAACATTTGATTTTCCTGCTCAGTTTTACCGCCAGTCACATTGAAAAGAGTGACACCGCGATTAACAGTCTGCAGTAATTCCTCTTTAATTTCAGTTGTTTTATCCTGACTGAAAATCAAAATCGATTTTCTTCGTTTGACGCCTGTTTCGATATAGGTCATAACGATAGATGTGATGATGATCGATAATATCGCATATAGAAACGATTCAACGCCAAAGATAAACACATTCAATAAAACGATAAAGGCATCTGTCACTAAAAGACCTGTTGAGGTATTAATGTGCCAATATTTTTGTGAAATCAGCGGTGGAATTGTCGTACCACTACTAGAAGCGCCGATTTTATAAAGAATTGCAACATTGATTCCAAAAATCGCACTGCCAAAAAGCACGGAAAGTAAACGATCTGAGGTAACCATGATTTCAGGAACAACGGCTAAAAAGAATGGGAACAACAAACTGCCGATCAGGGTATTGAAGAACACTTTTTTCCCTAAAAAGAGGATCGTTAAAAGCAACATCAAACAATTTAAGACCAAAACAACGATCGACCGATCAATCGAAAAGGCTGCTTCTGCCAAAATACCTAATCCACTCACACCGCCTGCGGCTATCTGATGAGGGCCTAAAAACATATTGATGGAGATACTCAGCAGCAGAACTGCTAGGATAATCAACAAGATATTTTGACCTTTACGCACCGCAGTCATTTTACTGACCCGCTTGAAGTATGGCTGTCGGGCATTTCATTGATGATAGCTAAAGCTAATTCAACTGATTTTAGCATTTCAGCAATTGGGATATACTCATTAATTGTATGAATTTCTTCATATCCAATCGATAAATTTAATGTTGGTTTGCCTTGTGCGTTAAAGATATTGGCATCACTACCACCACCGCTGATTTCAGGTGTAAAAGTTCGACCAATTTTAGTTGTTGCCGCTTTAGCGATTCTAACAGGATCAGAATCATCAGCTAAATGAAAACCAGTCGCTTTTTGATCAACTGAAAGAGTGAAGTCACCGCCATGTAAGCTAGTCGCATTTTTGAAGGACTGTTCTAATGTGGCAAGAAAATCACGTGCTTTTTCATCTGAGATCGATCGTACTTCCCCTTGGATCATCAAGTGTTCCATCACAACGTTGATCCCTGCACCACCAGAAATTTTTCCGATATTTGACGTAGTATGCTCATCCAGTCTGCCAAAAGGAATGCCTTCTAATGCCGTTTGAGCGATCGTGAAGGCTGAAATACCTTTTTCTGGTTCTAAACCAGCATGAGCCGCTTTACCTGTCACTTCAATATCAAACATATAGAGGAAAGGACTAGCAACGATTCCATTTCCAGCCGGACCAGAATTATCAAATACATAACCAAATGTTGAATCGATCAATGACATATCCAAGGCGGCGGCCCCAATCAAACCGATTTCTTCACCAGGAGAAAAGACGAGCTCGATCGGTCCTGTTTCGATATTGTTTTCTATAATAGTTTCAATCATTTCTAAAAGAATCGCAATTCCTGCTTTATTGTCTGCCGCTAAAATCGTTTCACCTTTAGAATAAAGAATATCGTCCTTCTCAAGCACTTCAATGCCTACACCAGGTTCTACAGTATCCACATGACAAGAGAAGAAGACCGGTTCCTTAGCTAAACTTCCAGTATATTTGGCAATCAAATTGTTTGAGCCAAGTTTGGTTGTTTTCATTGAATCATCTTCTGTGACTGTCAAACCTAATGCGATTAATTTATCGCTCAATAACTGCACAAATTCTCCTTCTTGACGTGAAACAGAAGCTACTTGCACCAACTCAGTAAATGTCTCCACTAATCTTTTCTTATTCATATAAAACATCCTTTCTTATTTACAATCATTTATTCTGTGACCATCCATACTTCATCGATCAGTTTGATTTGATGCAATTTAAAATCTTGCAGCAAAGAGATAGTAAAAATGATCTTTTCCATGGCAATTTCTTCATTTGGTTCCATTTAAACAAACTGCTTTGCAATTGTTTCGCCATGTTTATTCAAAAGTTTGGCTTCAAAAAGGAATCCGTAAGAAAAGTACTGCTCGATTTTCATGATTAATCACCATCCATTCTAGTTCGCTTGTTTTGTATATCACAAATTTATCACGGAAGGTTCTTGAAATGAATGCAAAAAAAGGACTGAACTGACATTTTTTGTCATTATTGTATTTTATTTTAAGCATAAGCCAACAAGGACAAGGGTTTAACTAGGAGCGGATACTTTATCTGGCAATGTTTTCCATTAAAGTGAAAAAAATGCCTGTATTATTAGATTTTTATCCGCTATTATAATGAATAAATAAGTTTTTTATAAAAGTAATCTAACAGTTTTTATGGTGGTTAAATAAAAAACATTCGTTATTTTAAGGAGGATAACTATGAATCAAACATTACGTCAATTTAGTATTGTTTTGCTTGTTACAATAATCACATTTTTTCTACTTTTTATTTTTTATCCGCAGTTCGTTTTGATTATACTTTCATTGTTTGAGCTGATTTCTATTCTACTAAGTATGTACATTGTTTTTAGACGCAAGGATGTAACGAGCGTTAAAGTGGCTTGGGTTTTGACATTATATTTTGTTCCAGTCGTTGGGTTGTTTGTTTATCTTTTCTTCGGGCGCAGTAACTTGAAAAGTAGCACTGTTCAAAAGCAAGAACAGAACAGACTAATTCGCTATGTTCAGGGTATAAAGAGGAAGACATTGGAACCGTTGAGTCGTTTGGAAGAGAAAAATGAGCGCTTGTCGAAAAAGGTCGTAATGGTGGGGAATCAATTTGAGGTGCTTACGGATGGTGAAGAGACTTTTTCGGCTATTTTTGCAGCACTGAATGAAGCGCAACACCATATTCATTTGTTTTATTTCATAATCAAAGAGGATGAACTTGCAGATCAACTCCGAAAAATCTTGATAAAGAAAGCTTCAGAGGGAGTCAAAGTTCGCTTTGGGGTGGACGGTTTAGGTTCTGTAAAATTATCTGATGCGTATCTTGATTCTTTAAAAGCGGCTCAGGTAGAAGTAGAAATTTTCAATCCAATCCAGTCGTTTTATCATATTGCGAGAGCGAATTGGCGCAATCATAGAAAAGTGATCGTCATCGATGGAACGCTTGGTTTTGTAGGTGGTTTAAATATTGGGAATGAATATCTAGGCATAACACCCAAATTCTCTCATTGGCGAGATACGCATTTACAAATAGCAGGTCCTTTAGTGACACAATTACAGGAAAGTTTTTTATATGATGGGCTGTATATGAAAAATAGTGCTGGAAGTGCGAATGAATTTATGGTGGAAAGTTATTTTTCTACAATTGAAGTAGGAAGCGATGAAGGACAAGTGATTTATGGTGGTCCTTACGATCAAGAACGCGTGGTTCGGGATGTTTTGTTTAATTTGATCGATTCTGCGAAGGAGAAAATTTCCATTGCCAGTCCTTATTTTGTGCCAGACGATGAACTGTTGGCTTTATTAAGAAGGGTTGCTCGTAATGGTATCAAGGTGGAGATCATTATTCCAGGAAAAGGGGACAGAAAACTGTCTTATTATGAAAATGACTTTTATTTGGAAGATTTGATCAGTGCAGGGATTCAGGTTTATAAATACGATGATACAGCCTTTTTACATTGTAAAGTAATGATTATTGATGAGCAAGTTGCCACGATTGGCTCGACAAATTTTGATATTCGCAGTTTTGATATCAATCACGAAGTGTCCGCTATTTTATATACCGGTCAAGCAATTCAAAAATTAGCGGATGATTTTAAAAAGGATCAAACCAATGCCAAACAAATCACAGCTCTTGAATTAGCGCAAAGAAGCACTTGGAAAAAAATCAAAGGCAAAATCTGTGGCTTGTTTGCACCACTGCTATAAAGCTTGGAAAATCTTATATGACGTGTTTTAAAAGCGCTCGTGCTATACTATTACAAAGAAATCTAATAAAAAATGACGACACATCCAAGGGGGAAAAACATGCGGAAATTGTATATAGACCTAGTAACAGATAAAAAAGCGATCCGATTGATTAATCTAATTTATTTTTTAGCGGATACCTCTGATTTACTGACAATGGAAGATGTGGCAGCCAACTTGGGTGTGACAAAAAAAACGTTAAAAAGTGATTTAGCTTTACTGCAGGAATACAGCCCAGTGATCGATGGATTTGTGCAAGTGAAAAAAGAAACTATTATTTTTAACCGGGACAGTACCTACACGATCGAAGAAATATTATCGGATATCATTGACCAGCAGCCACTTTTTACCTTGTTGAGTGCTTTATTGGACGGGGAGGAATATTCGATTGAAACTTGGTGTGATCGGATTTGGTTGTCAGAGCGAACGTTGAGACGCTATTTGCCTCACTTGACTGAAGTATTAGAACGATACAACTTGGCCTTACAATTATCGCCGCATTTGGCTTTGATCGGAGAGGAAGCCGACATTCGGTATTTATATTTCGATTACACAAGCCAACGGGGGTGGCGAGAAGAAGATGTTCATCTTGATGAGATGGTTCAAAAGTTTTATTACGAATTTCAAGAATCATTTCTAAATAAGTATCAAAGGGTGTTAACACTGGATGCAAATCGGGCGAAAATGTGGCACCATGTTATTTTGCAAAGAGTTGATAAGCATTTTTATATCCCTAAAAAACAGGAGCCTAGTCAAAAATATGCGATGACAGATCGTTTTGAAGTGTTTTCTGAAATCTATGATCAATTGATGAAGAAGTATTTTTCAATCGAAAATTTACCTTATGAAGAACATATCTATGCTTATGTCACAACCTTAGCAAGTGTCATTTATCTACCTCCAGAAGGAGAGATTTACTCAATCAATCTGACAATAAAATCCAATTACGATAATCGATATAATACGATTTTTGATTTTGGTGAAAGTATTCCTCTTGATCCTTCAAGAAGCAAAGAAATGTATCATTGTGTGAATTCATTTTTGGAAAATCTTAGTTTATTATCTAGAATAACGCCATTATTTCAAAGAAACTCGTTCGAACTAAATCAATATGCCAAAAGGGAATTTCCTACTATCTACCAAGCATGTTTGGCTAAATTAAAACAAGTCAAGTTAGCCCATGAGGCACGATTGGTATATCCAGAAGATGTAGCAACGAATTTGAGTTTACTTTTTAGCTCCTATTTAATTGATACGACGATCGAAAATAATAAAAAAATTCTTTTGAGTATTTCTGGTGAAGCCTGTTATGTTCAGCATTTAATTGCTATTTTAAAGAAACGAATCCCTGGCAATTTTGATGTCAGCTGGGTTTTTAATGAAAAAATTACTGAAGAGTATATAAAAAGAGAAGGCGTTGACGTGATTATTTATAATCATGTGATGCTAGTGCCGACTGAAGGGTGTTTAAGTATTAAGGTTTCACAGTTTCCTGCAACAGGAGAGTTGGAGAGGCTGACGAAAAAGTTATTTGAGCTTTAAGTAAAATCATAAGCAAGAGAAAAAAAGCCGGAATGAACAGATTAAAGTTCATTTCGGCTTTTTTCTAGGTTATTTTAAAAATTCTTTTGCAATGTTTTCATTGATAGTAATCATTTGGTAAAAGTCGTTAATGTTCACGAATTCATTAGGTTGATGCGCATATTTTGTTTCACCAGGACCTAGAATCAAAATAGGGAATTCTTTTTTTACACGTCCAAATTGAGAACCATCGGTATAACCAGTCATACCGAATGTATTCGCTGTTTCACTTGTAACTTTTGAAACGACTTTTTGTGTTAATACAGTGAAAGGATCGTCAAGTTCAGTTTTCATAGAAGGTAGATCATTGATGAACTCGATCTCTGCTTTAAAATCTGGAACGGTTGCTGTTAATTTATCTAGCATCTCTTTGAATTGTTGCTTTAACTCTGAATGATCTTGAGCTTTGATTGTGCGAATGTCGATCTCTACTGTACATTTATCAGGAACAACATTGGTTCCGTTACCGCCATTGATAATATCTAAACTGGAAGTTGAGGCGCCGACTAATTCATCTACAGATTGAGAGAAATCAAAGGTTTCTTTAAAGGCATTCAAAACTAAAAGCATATGTTCGATCGCATTCACTCCTTGATCTGGCATTGAGCCATGAGCTGTTTTCCCGTAAGTTGTGATACGAGGCCATAAAGCACCTTTATGCGCTACACCGATCTCAACATTTGTAGGTTCACCGATGACTAATGCATCTAAATCATCTGCATAGCCTTTATCAACTAATTGACCAGAGCCGATAGCGCTCGTTTCTTCTCCCACAGTCGCTAAAAGTTTGATGGTTCCTTTAAAGTTTGAGCCTGCTTCTTTTAAACGAATCATCGCAACAACGGCTGCAATCAAGCCTGATTTCATATCACAGGTTCCACGTCCATGTAATAAACCGTCTTTTTCAATTGCGGCAAAGGGATCTTCATCCCAAGGAATTTCACCCACAGGAACCACATCCATATGTCCAGAAAAACCTAGGACAGGACCTGCTTCATGGCCTTTTAGAGTCGCGACTAATTGATTACGTCCCTCGCTATATTCTACCTGTTCACAAGGGATGTCATACTTTTCAAAAAGCACTTGCAGTTTATCTGCAACTACTTTTTCTTTCCCTAAAATACTTTTTATTTGAATGACTTCTTTTAATGATTGTAATGCTTCTTGATTATCCATGAATGCTCTCTCCTTATACTTGTTTTTCTTTTGGAATAATAAATACGATTGACCCTAAGGCTAAAACACAGAAAAGAATATTTGTCAGTAAACCAAAGGTAGCTCCTTGTGTACAATTACCGCTAGCACTGAATCCATTGTAAACTGCAGCAGAAATTGCTACTCCCAATGCTCCGCCAAGAGAGCTGGCCATTTTATAAATACCGGAAGCTACTCCGGCTTTTTCATTTGGTACACTGGAAATCGCTGTGTCTGTAGAGGGTGTCGCATACATGCCAAGTCCCATTCCGAATAAACTATAGCCAATAAAAACTAATACGAAATAGGCAGTGCCTGTAACCATCGTTAACGCCATCAAACCAACACCCGTACCAGAAAGAATGGTACCCCACAACATTGGTTTTTTCGCTCCGATTGTTTGTAATAGCTTTTCACCAATTCGAATCGTGATCAAAACTAGACACAAGTAACCAATCGATAACATTCCTGTTTTAGCAGAAGAAAGACCACGTCCTTGTTGAACATAGGTATTGATAACGATCAATGTGCCGGCCACAGCATTCAATAAGAAGTTAGAAATCGTTGCACCTAGATAACCGCGGTTTTCAAATAAAGAAAACTCAACAAAACTATTGTCGATCGCTTGTTCTACTTTATAAAAAGCAATCAACCCTAAGATCACAACTACGGCTAAAATCAGCACGACTGGACTTGTCCAACCTAATTCAGATCCTTTAGAAACAACAACGTTTAAAGCAACCATTGAAACGATAAATAAAAGTAAGCCAATTGAGTCGAATTTACTATTGCTATTACTTTCGACCTTACTTTCAGGTGTACCAAAGATCAATAACGCACTACAAATCGAAACAATAATCGAAAAAATAAAGACATAACGCCAGCCTAAAGAACTAGCAATGGCGCCCCCAAAGAACGAACATAATCCAGAACCGCCCCAAGAACCGATCGACCAATAACTTAGCGCTCGTTGACGATCTTTGCCTTCATAATAGGTTTTGACTAAGGCCATTGTTGCAGGCATGATACAAGCAGCCGATAATCCTTGTAAAATCCGACCACCGATAAATAAAATAGGGCCGTGTGCAATGACTAAAGCCGCTGAACCGATAACACTTAAAATAAGACCAATATACGTTAATTTCATTCTACCTAATTTATCCGCCAACCCACCGGCTACCACGATGAAAATGCCAGAGAATAAACCAGTCATGGAGATTCCTATGTTTAAAACGCCAGAAGAAACACCTAAATCACTTTGTACGGCTGGCGCCATATTTAGTAAAGATTGGGCAAACAGCCAATAAGTCAAAACACTTAACACGATTCCTATCAGTAATTTGTTTGTCCCTTTATATGTTACAACCTCTGCTGTATGTGTTGTTGCTTTCATGATTAAACTCCTTCAGATAAATAATGTAAAACAGCTGCACCCATTGATTTTGCAGCGATCAATAAACAATCTTCGTCAATATAAAATTTTGGATGATGATGTGGATACATCGGCGTTCCTTCTTTATGAGCACCAACGAAAAAGAAACAGCTTGGTCGTTCTTTTGCATAATAAGCAAAATCTTCAGAAGGAGTTTGTGGTCCGGATTCGACTAATTGTTTCACTTCTGGAATTTTAGCTTCGGTCAATGCTTTAACAACCATTTCAGTGGTTTTAGCATCGTTGACACAAACTGGGTAGTCATTGGCATAATCAAGTTCGTAACGGATGCCGAATGTTTGGCAAATACCATCTAGAATTTGTTTGAATTCTTTTTCCACGATTGCTCGTGTTTCTTCTTTCATGATCCGTACATCGCCTTCTAGCGTAACAGAATCTTTAATGACATTGGCGGAACCTTTGCCGTCAAATGAACCGATTGTGACTGTTGCAGTGTCAAATGGATTGATTCTACGACTGACGATTGTTTGGACAGCCGTGACAAATTGAGAAGCCGCTACGATCGTATCATTCGCATCTTGTGGTGTTGAACCATGTCCGCCTTTTCCTTGCATCACGACTTTAAAGGTTGCTCGACCAGTGTGAACAGGTCCTGAATGATAAAGAACATCGCCAAGGGGCATCAAACTCATCACGTGAATGCCCAAAACATGATCCACACCATCTAAACAACCAGCTTCGATCATCCCTTTAGCGCCACCTGGTGGTACTTCTTCGGCAGGTTGGTGGATCACACGAATCGTGCCTGCTAATTGATCTTTTAATTCAATCAGTGAATCAGCCAAAATCATCATATAAGCTGTGTGCCCATCGTGTCCGCAGGCATGCATGACATTTGGTGTTTTTGAAGCAAAGGGTAAGCCCGTATCTTCTTGGATCGGCAATGCATCGAAATCTGCTCGAATCGCTAAGAACGGTCCTTTTTTGCCGCCATGAATATCGACTAAAATACCATTACCACCGCCTACATTCGTTTGAACCTCACAGTCTTTACCAGCATAAAAATCGGCGATATATTTTGCTGTTTCTGTCTCATGAAAAGATAATTCCGGATTCTCATGAAAATGTCGGCGAATCTTGATTAGTTCAGCTTCTTTTTGTTGAAGCAATGTGAATAGTTGTGTACGTAAATCGTCCATTTGATCTTCTCCTTGTATATTATATTTAAGGTTTTAATCTTCCGATTTTAGTGGATAACCTTATGAACCATTGTTATTTTTCATTAGGTATTAACTCAATAAATTTGAGATAATATAATTACTGGATTGAGAGGCTATGTCGTTTTCTCCTTGAGTCTATGAGCTCGTCATCGAAAGACTGACACCTCTCTCTGTTTAGCTGTTTACGAATGAGTTAGATGTTGAAAGCCTTCTGGCTTTACTCCGTATCTAGAACAAGGTAGTAACGCTTTTCAGTTGAGTGGATTTCAATCCAAATCCTTATGAAGGCGGTATAATTATGTTCTACATTGGAATTGATATTGGGAAACGTTCCCATGTTGCTTCAATCATGAATGATGAAGGAAAGGTTGTTCTTAAAGGATTTTCTTTTCCGAATACCATTGAAGGTGGAGAAAAATTACTTGGAAAAATTCATGATTTTTCTTCTTCATCAGATGATTTTACTGTAGGTATGGAAGCTACCGGTCATTATTGGTTAACGGTTTTTTCATACTTACATGAAAAAGAGTTTTTAATTCATGTTCTTAACCCCCTCCAAACGGATGGGTGGCGTAAAGGGACAGAAATTCGTAAACGTAAGAATGATATTATTGATTCAGTTTTAATTGCAGATCTGATTCGCTTCGGTTCCTTTGTTGAAACGACACTCTCTGATGAAAATATTTTTTCTCTTAAACAGCTTTCCCGTTATCGTACTTACCTAGTTGGGACAGCGAGTGACTTTAAACGTAAAATCATTGCCGTATTAGACCAAGTTTTCCCTGAGTATGACTCAGTATTCGGTAAATCAGGTGTTTTTGGTAAAGCATCAAAAGAAATTTTACTTGAATTTAGTTCTCCTGAAACACTCCATGATATCTCTGCGAATACTCTTGCGAAACTACTTAAAGAAGCGAGTCACAATCGTTTAGGGATAGATAAAGCCAATGCCTTAAAAAGTGCTGCGAGTCGATCTTTTGGTATTACTTTTGCTCAAGAGACCTTTACTTTCCAATTACGATCAATGATTGAACAACTTAAATTTCTGGAAGCCCAAATTAAAGATACTGAAACTGAAATCAAAAAAATCATGGTTACTCTGCATTCTGTCATTGAAACGATCCCAGGGATCGGACCAATCAATGGCGCTACTATTCTTGGGGAAATTGGAGACATTAGTAAATTTTCCAATCCTACAAAATTAGTCGCATACGCTGGTCTAGACGCGACTGTTTCTCAGTCTGGTCAATATCAAGCAACACATAACGTTATGAGTAAACGTGGTTCCCCTTATCTTAGAAAAGCCTTATTTTCAGCTGCTTTAATTGCAGTACAACATGATCCTGTTCTTAAAGCCTTCTACGAAAAGAAACGTTCTGAAGGGAAACACCACCTCACAGCTCTTGGAGCAGTTTCCAGAAAGTTATGTTACATCGTTCATGCGATTCTCAAAAAGAACGAACCTTACGAAATACGAATGTAACTCAAAAAAATACCTTTGCTTTCTCTTATTTGTTATGCACTTTTTTGTTATTAAATTTTGGACTAATTCTTTTATTCTTTACTTGACTTCTTATAGTTAGTCTTTCAAATACACTTCATATTCTATGCTTAATTAATAACTTCACAATGCTAGGAATTTCCAAATTTCAGAAATCCCTTTTAGAAAAGCTGACTCGGGAAATAAAAGGTGATTAAACGAACGATATTTTCTTGTTTAGGTGTTATAATGAAAAGGAAATAAATAAATGAGGTAAAATAATGATTGCAAATGAAAATTATCATATCAATTATCAACAACTGCTGACAGAACAAGATGTGCTTTATAAAGAAACAACTATTTTGATGGTCTTAAAAGGAAGCATGTTTATTACTATAGAAGAAACAACTAATCGAGTAAGTGCAGGGGAATTGTTTGTCATCAATACAGGAGATCGGGTGCTCTTGAGTGGCGATTTAGAACAAAGTTGTACTTATTTGGAATTGGGGATCGATACTGTTTTCTTTGCGGCTCAATTTCCTGCTTTTTTTTATACGCGCTTTGACTGCACACCGATTCAAAAAGAACATGGGAAAATGCCTGCGATCGCAGCATTAAGAAGACAAGTTGCGGAGTTGTGTTTAATTGAATTTAGCGACGATTCTTCAAAAAGACTCAAGATCACTTTATTTTTAACTCAGATCATATTGTCTTTGGTTCATCATTTTCAAAAAGAAGAGGTCACAGAGTACCATCCTTCAGACAATCAAAAATTAAGAGAGATTTTGGACTACATCGAGGAACATTACCACGAAGGGGTCTTATTATCTAACGCAGCAGAATATTTTTTTATGTCGGAATCCTCTTTATCGAAGTTTTTTAAGAAGGAAACCGGAGATTACTTTTCTCATTATGTGCGGACGATTTGTGTGAAACACAGTTTGTCAGAGTTATTGTATACGAAAAAAAGTATCGAGCAAATTGCCTTAGATAGCGGGTTTAGCAATAGTAAAACGTATCGTCAACATTTTAAAAAAATTTTTAACGATTCACCAACCAGTTATCGTTCATCTCACTTAGAACAGACGAAGGCGCCACAAAAAATCGAACAAGTCGTTCAAACAACAGAGCTTCAAATCAAAGAAATTTTGGTCCCGTTATACAGTTATATTCAAACAGGTTTGGAAGAAGCTCATCCTTCAGAATTATCACTAAAAACCAAACAGCTCCATATTACAACGGAACAATCTGAAGCCGATTATCTAAAAAAAGACGTGATCATTCATGTTGGTTCATGGGAAGCTTTAGCGTCTAAGAAAATCCAAAGTGAACTATTGGACATAAAAAAACAGATTGGGATCAAGTATATTAGTATCCAATCGCTATTTACACAAATTCCTCTAACGGTTCAGATCCATCAAGAAGCGGGGATGAATTCATTTCCCGCATTTGAACAGTGGGACTACATTCTGACATTTTTAGAAGATGCTCGGCTGGATATTTTTTTCCAGTTGTCTCTTGTAGAATTTAATCAGCTAAGCGTTAGAGTGAAAGATATCTGTCGTAAATTTTTTCGACATGTTCAAAATAAATTTGGCACAAAAATGACTGAGCAATGGAAAATCAATTGTCTATTTAAAGGGCAAAATCTTGCTGACTATTATCCTGATTTTCTAGAAGTGAAAAAAAGCTTATATGAGCTCTCTTCTAAAATAGAAGTAGGCGCAGAAATTCCTTTACCTGACCCATTCTTTGAGCAAAATGACTCAGAGCAAACGCGATTTTTTTGCGAGACGATCGCAGCAAAGTGTGATTTTTTATCATTTTCTGCTGAGCCTAATTATGTGTTTCAAAATTTAGATAGCACCTTTCCGGATTTGAAAAATTACCATCAATATGTGCTGAATAAAATCCTTCATATCAAGCATGTTTTAAAAGAATACGAAATCAAGCTACCACTTTATCTTACGGAATGGAACACATTGACTGGGATGACAAGAAATAGTAATGGAACCTTCTTTAGAGGCGCGATTATCTTAAAAGATCTTTTGATGCTGGATACGCTAGTATCAGGATTCGGGTTTTGGCTGAACATCGAGTTGTATGAGAAACAAACACAAGACCGTCCATTAAAAAATGATGGGTTGGAATTGTTTCATTTTTACAGTGGGAGAAGACCTGTTTATTTTTGTTTGTGGCTGGCTAGAAGATTGGAAGGAAAAGTTCTGGCGCAAGGTGAAGAATATCTGCTGACCTATCTTGACGGGAAGTATCAGTTGCTATTGTTTAATACGAATTATTTTGATCCGCATCTTTCTTCAGAAGAGGCGTTTCTTGAAAGCCAGGCAGTAACGTTTGAAATCGAATTAGCAGCGATTAAATCAGCTCATTATCAGATCAAGCAAATTGACTTCAACCGTCATAATGGCGCATTATTTTACACCTATGAAGAATTTCGGAATGCTGACGCACTTGATATAGAGACACAAGAATATGTTGTAGAGAGTACTCGACCGAAGATCAAAGTCTTCGATACTCAAATCGACGATACGTTTAATTATTATGTGACACTAGATACAAATGGTATTGTACTATTGGAATTGACGCCTATTTTATGATCGATCAAAGGTCGTTTCCTTGACGAAAAGCCCTCTACTAGCTAGTATTTAATTAAGACAGGTAATTGGAGAGGAAGAAGTAAAATGAGTATTTATGATTATCAAGTAAAAACGACAAAGGATGAGACCGTTTCGTTGGAAGATTTTCGAGGAAAAGTACTCTTAATCGTGAATACAGCGACAGGTTGCGGTTTTACACCTCAGTATGAAGGCCTAGAAGCGTTATATAAAAAATACCGTGAACAAGGGTTAGAAATTTTAGATTTTCCTTGTAATCAATTTGGACACCAAGCACCTGGAACAAATCAAGAAATCAGTGAGTTTTGTCAGTTGACGTATCAAACAACGTTTCAAACGTTTGGAAAAATCGATGTAAATGGTGAAAATGCTGATCCGTTGTATGATTATTTAAAAGGTGAAAAAGGTGGACTTTTAGGTGGCGCGATCAAGTGGAACTTTACTAAATTTTTAGTGGATCGTGATGGTAATGTTGTGAAACGGTTTGCCCCGACTCTGGAGCCAGAAAAAATTGCTGGAGATATTGAAAAATTGTTGTAAAAAATACTTTTTTTTCTTGATATCAATAATTATCTCATGCTATAACGATTGTGCTAAGAAAGAACATAAAAAGTAAGCCCCTGGAGAGTTTAGTTCTCCATGGGCTTTTTTTTGGCTAATGTCACCATTTCTATCTTGTTATTCAGCTAATACTCAGATAACAAGATCAGGATCCCCAAAAGAAGCGGACATCTTCATCCAGCCGCAAGACTGTAAGATAGGCGACAACATAAAATACGCACTTTTTCCTATAAATTCATTATTTTAGTCATCGGTAGCAGGATAAATCCCAGACCGAGAAAACTCATAAAGATACGACTAAACGGGCAACAAAAACATTATTCGTACGTTCAATTCGAAAATCTAAATTGCTATATTCATTTTCTAACTTATTTATGATCGACAAGCCTTTACCAGTATGATTTTCTTTGGAAGTAAAGCCATTTTCGACGATTTTTGTCAGAGGTGTATTTGAATAATCACTATTTTTTATAACGAGTATTACTTCACTTTCTGTTTGTGTCATTTCTACTTGAATAGTAGGCTCTTTTTTAGAAATCACAGCTTCTTCTGCATTATTTAAAAGAATGGTCAAACAGCGAATGTAATCAATAAGCTGAATACCAATATCAATTATTTTTCCTTCTACTATTAGTGTAAAAGGAACTTTTTTTTGATTCATATTTTCTCCAAACGTTGCTAATACAGACTGTAAAGGAGTAATTGAGATATTCGACAATTGGAAATAATACTCAGGAATCAAGACACTAGATGAGTAATTGGTAATAGAAGCAATGTACTTCTTAGCATTTTCAATATCATCCAATTCAAGATAACCATTTAAACTTATGAGGATCCCTTTATAATCATGTCGAAAATCAGTTATAGATTGATATTTTTCTTGGACAGTAATTAAGGACTGGCTTAGCTGTGTATATTCTTCCTTTTGTGTGTAAGAAGAAGAAATTAGATAAAAAATCAAACTAAAGAGAAATCCTCCTAGAATAAAGATTAAACAGCTTAAAACAAATGCTTCTGTCTGGGTCGTAAGTAAATAGAATTTGTGGATAAAAAATAGAATCAGATAAACAGATAGAATCACATAGGAGAGCTTCCGATATCTTTTTTTCACACTGTAAAAAATGGCTAGCACGTTAAATTTTTTAATAAGAGTATGTGTAAAGATGCTACACAAAGACAATAACATCAGGTGTAAGACGCCTAACAAAAAAAAGGATAGATTACTATTAAACAATGTAGGACTAAAAAATATCCTTGGCAAATCAAAGGTGAAAATCCAAATAGCAGATAATAATGTAAATACCCATAAAAATGAAACGACAGGAACTATCGAATTGCTAAATCTTGTTTCAATAAATTTAGACCTTAGTAAGATAAAAATCAAAAAGAAGACAGTTATCACATAATAATGAAGAAAGAAATTCGCAATCATAATAGAAACGACAAATACACTTAAAAAAATTGTTTGTTTTTTTGACACAGTGATTCGATAATCCATAGACCATAATAAAAACAGAATATCTAAAGAAAAAAGAAGGTAATTATTCGTCATATTATACATCGCTATGCCTCTCTTCTAAATAAGAGTGAAAAGCACTCGCAATTTTAGCAACAACTTTCGTTCCAAAATACAATTCAGATTGATCCTTAAATGTAATAATCCCTTCCAATCGATTATATGATTGAATGAACGATAGATTGATAATATAGGATTTTAAGTCTTTAAAAAAATAGGTTTCGGTTAGGTCACTTTTTAAAGTAGTTAGTTTTGCATCGCAAATCATTTCATTATTTGCAGTTTTTACGATGACTTTATTTCTTTTACCTTTCATTGAAGCGATGTAATAAATCGTCGAAGTTAGAAAGACGACTTGGCTATTTCCAGAACGAATTGCTAAAACATTTTCTTCTATTGGAATAAGCGCAGACTCTATTTGATGCAAGTGAGAAAATAGTTCCTCTTTAAAAAAAAGATTAGGTAAAGGTTGTTTTACAATATACCCAAAAGGCTGGATCTGCTGATTGATCACGTCAATACTCTTAGTTACATCGCTGGTTAAAAAGAGAATAAACATAGTTTTATCTAGACCTATTTCGCGGATTTTTTTAGCTAACTGAACGCCATTAAAAAAAGTGTTTAAATGAATATCGATAATAAAAACATCATTGTTCATAAAATTGAAACTACTCATATTTTGATAAAATTGAATGTAATTATCAATAGTAGAAATTTTCATTTTCGCCAGTTTACTTTGTTGTGAAAAATAAGTTACTTCATTTTTTAATAATCTTCTATGAGAAAAATCATTTTCTATTATATAAATATTAATAGATGTCTTCATTTGAGCCTCACCTCTAATTTTCCTTGTAAATTTACTATACTAAATATTAAAAAAAATAAAAAAGAAAGTGACTTAAAGTTTAATAATGACCTAAAAAGGATAAATCGTGACATGAACGACATTTTTTTTGTAATAAAAAAAGATTAATATATTGTACAGAGATAAAAATAAAGGATGCAACAAAGGGTGCACCCAGTACGATTCGTTTTCATAATTGACTTACAATTGAGAAAAGGAAAAAATTCTATTTTCCCTCTAATTATTTTAATTAAACGGTAATTTTTAAAAGTTGTCAATATATTTTTTAAACAAAAAACAAATTTTTCTGATGAATCCAACTTTTTGTTTTATATGATAGACGGAAACTATCTATTTAGAAGAATAAGCCGTCAAAATAATTGTCAATGAAAGCGAAAGTGAGGGACGAGTAAATGACAAAAAAAGGGGAAAATATCTACAAAAGAAAAGATGGTCGTTGGGAAGGTCGATACATAAAAAATCGAACAGAAAAGGAGAAAATCATTTACGGTTCTGTATATGGAAAAACTTATACAGAAGTAAAGCAAAGACTAACAATATTAAAAGCAAAACACTTAGAAGCGAATCGACCGCTCAAACCCTACTTAGGTACTTTTTCGGAATGGATCAATTATTGGTTAACGACTAAGATACGAAATGAAGTCAAAGATACAACCTATTCTAATTATTATTTATTGATAAAAAAACATATCTTACCTTCATTAGGTCATAAATTATTAGTAAAAATTGAACACAAAGACTTACAAAATTTTGTTTATGAACTTCAACAAAAGCAACTGACATCTGGCTCAATCAATAATGTTTTTGCTATCATCAAAAAATGTTTAGCTGAAGCAAAAAAAAGGGATTATTTAGCTGAAAACCCATGTATATATGTAGATTTACCAAAAAATAAAAAGAAAGAAACACAAGTTTTAACCTTACATCAACAAAGAAAACTTGAATCTGTCGCATTTCTAGACGTTGGATGTTCACCTGTGATCTTGTCTCTATACTCTGGTATGAGAATCGGTGAAATCAGCGGATTAAAATGGACTGACATTGATTTTGAAACTAATTTAATTTCTATACAACGAACGGTATCCAGAATTGTAGATGAAAATTCCTATACGTCTAAGACTAAATTAATTGAAGGGACACCAAAATCAATCTATTCAGCGCGTCAAATTCCTTTAGCCAAGAACTTAAAAGATTATTTACTGCAAATGCAAAAAGAAGCAAACTCTGACTATGTAATATCAATGGACGAAAGATTGGTTGAACCACGTACGATTAGTAATAGGTTCAAAAAAAATATACAGCAAGCAGGCATAGCAGATATTAATTTCCATGTCCTACGACACACTTTTGCGACACGATGCATTGAACGAGGAATCGACATCGCAAGTTTAAGCAAGATACTTGGTCATCAATCTACAAAAATGACGCTTGATACCTATACAGGATCGCTGATGGAAACGAGACGAAAAGCAATGAAAACAATCGATACCTTATTTTTACAAAAATTATAAAGCGTCAACTTTATGGTCATAAAAATTTTGAAACCTGTCATATCAACGATTCAAACAAAAAATTCTCAATTGTAAGTCAATTGAGAAAAAATGCAAATTTTATGCATTTAAATAAATATAACATTAATAATCTTTTAGAAATGGAGGAAAAAAATATGAAAATCGGCATTATAGGAAGTATTTCAGGTAAAGAAAGTGAGTTTGAAGCAGTTGAAACAAACCGAACCAGTATAAATTTTGAGTTTGCCCCATTAAATAATGAGTTTGAGAGTGCAGATAAGGATGCGGTTCTTATTTTTAATAACGGAGAGTCTGACATTAAAAAAACATGTGAAAGTCTTATCAAAATTAAAAAAATGTCTGTACCCGTTTGGATCATGACACACGATAAAGAAATGCAAGAGCGATACATCTATATCCAGTTAGGTGCTTGTGGGATTGTTACAAGTGATTTTTCAATAGAAGAAATCGGGATGGTTATACATAATTCTATAAATCTTAAGAATAATCCACAATATAGTACACCAAAGAAAAGATTGAGCCTAGATTCTTCAAAATTATGTTTGATTATTGATGAGCAGCATGTTTTCTTAACTCGCACAGAATTTTTGTTAATTGATTATTTATATAGACATCAAAATCAAACTTGTACTTATAATGATATCGTTGATGAAATTTTGAAAGAAGGAAAAGAAAAGAAGAGTGAGCAGTACGAAAAAATCAGAATAGCAAATTTGATATTTAAAATTCGGGAAAAATTACCTTTAGTAGCCAACCAAGAAAAAGAAGTGATTCAAACAATCCGATCTGTAGGATACATGATGAACTCGATTTAACCAAAAGAGCTGCGATAAACAATATTATCAGGGAGTTTAGGATATGAAAAAAGAATGGTCACCACAGCAAACATGGCGATGGATCCTGTTCGGGCTTATCTTATTTTGGGGAAACATCATCTATTTGATCATTTTAAGAGCAATTTAGATAACTGAACTGATTAAAATGAATCATGCAAAGGAAAGGGTTAATGAAAAAATGAAGAAAAAAACAGTTGAAATTTTAATTGCTGCAGTTGTTACGCTGAGCTTAGTAAGTTGCAGTCTAAATGAATCACAACGCACGACAAACGCTAACTATAACGAAATTATGATGGGCATGACACAGAAAAAAGTTGAGAACAAACTTGGTAAAGCAATGAGAATTATAAAAAAACAAGAAGAAATATCAGAACATTCCGAAATTATAGAGCGAGATTTAAATTCACTTGCAACATTTTCTGAAGAGAACCCCAAAAAAATACAAGAATTTGTTGGAGAAAATAACAGTCAATCTCTAAAAAAACAATTGACAGCAATCAAAGAAGTCAAAAAATTGGAAATTCATCAGTACAAGTTAACGAATGGGAAAATCGAAAATCTATACATGATCGATAATATAGTGATATTGAAATCTCTCGAGTGATCAGTGCTTAGAATGAAAAGAAAAGATACTAAATTCTTATAGTCGTATAAAGTAAGTGAATAATTAAAGGAGTAAATCAATGAAGAAAAATATTTTTCTAAGCTTGGCAATTTTCATTGTTATTATCGGATTATTAGTTATAGCATTCAAAAATCCTGTAAATAAATCCTATGAAATAAAAGAAGCTGGATATACATACTCTCCCAAAGGTGAGGTCGTAAAATTTTCAAATCAAGCCAAATATAACAACACATGGATCAATAATGAAAGAGTTATTGAAGATAACTCAAAAAAGAAATCAATCGATGTTTCACGAACGCTCTTTTTAGAAAACAAAGAAATTCAATTTTTAGGTAAAAGTGTAGCTGTTATCAGTAACGAAAAATTAGATGAATTACCTTCATTTACTTTTCTAAAAGAAGAAGCAACAAATTATGTCGTGAAAACACAAGAGAATAAAACAATTAGTAGCCTACCAAAAGGAACCATGATGAAGTTAGCCGATGGACGATACATGATTCTGGATTCAGCAAATCTCCAAAATAAGGATGGTCTAAACAAAAAACTGAAAGACAATTCGATTGTTATCATTGATAAAAATAATAAAGTAAGAATCAATGGTGACGGAAAAACAGAGGAAGTATCTAGTTCTGACTTATATATCAGTATGGAAAATAGCCGTTATCGCTTTGATTTAAATACGGAGCAATTGATCAATCCCACTGATGAAAAAGATACAATCGATGTGAAGCAAATAAAAATAGATATCAATGATGAAGCCGAAAAAAGAAATGACCTTTTAAGCAACAGTGAAGCTAAAACTGACGAATCGACGGAAAAATCATCAGAAAGTAGCAGTAAACAACCTGAATCGTCTACTCTAAATAACACGGAAACACCAGATAATATCTCTAATGGACAAGCAGATAACGGAACAAATAATACGTCAAACAATCCGGGGAATACCTCGACTAATAACGGTAATGGCAATACTAATAATGACCCAAATGCATTAACAGATGAGCAAACAGAAAATATCAATGATGTTATCAAAAAATTAAATGAACTTGAAAAAAACGAAAAATTTGAAGTACCAATTATTAGTATTGAAGCAAAAGGTGTAAAGCAATCAATCCAAGGAAAATTATTGATCAACGATCAATCAGAACGCCTGAAAAATTTAGAAATTTCTCTTTTAAGTAACGGGACTATCGTGGAAAAACAAGATATTCAAACAACTGAACAGACGCATGATTTTTCATTTGAGAATTTACATTATGGAAATACGTATCAATTAATAGTTGAAGGAAGCTATTTCTATAATAAGACAGAAATACAGAATGTTACCTTCTATAGAAAGAACTTCGTCCTTTCACCTGTTCAAATCAATAAAAAAATTGTTGAACAAGGATCTAATTTTATACGATTTCAATTGCAGGCATCAGATGAAGTAAGCCATATAGAAGAGTTAACACTTCGTTATAAACTGAACAACAGCCAGGAAACAGAGTCTAAAAAAATTCAAGTAAATAACTCAGAATTAAATGGTCCCAGTCGTTCTACGGTGGTCGAAATACCTGAACTTAAGTCTGATCAAGAATATTTGATTGAGATGGACAAGTTAGTTGTTGAAGGTCAAGAGATAACAGATACTGGTTGGTACTTAATTGGAAGAACGAAAAAACAACTACCATCACTCGAAGCCTTAGAAGTAGACTATTTATCGACAGATGCACAGTTTACAGTCACGCCTAAAAATTTAAACGATGCAGATGAAACAATCACCAGTATTCGCTATGTTGTTTATCAACAAGAAGATTATGAAGCAAATGGAAAAACTGCTGAAATATATGCGTCGGCTACCGTTAATGGGAATGAAAAAAATAGTGCTGTATACATCGGAAGAACAGCAGATATGAAAGATGGTAGCTATGTCGTAGTGGCTTATGTTATGGGAAATGATGGGCAGAACGATTATGAATTAGCACCAATTGTCTCAAATCCAGCTATTGTAGGAAAAAAAGTAATTCCAACAATACAATTCAGCTTGGCTCAAGCACAACAAGATAGCCTAAATATTCATTATGAAGTATTTGATAACGATGACACGCTGATCTTTAATTCATTAACAAAACCAGTATTTAGATTGTTTTCGGCAGATGAAACTGGAAATATTATTGATACGACCCCTATTAAAGAAGTCGAAATCGCAAATAAAAAAGAATTTAACAACCAATTATTAATAGACGGTCTAAAAAGCAAAACATATTATATCTTGACATTGACGGCTTCTTATAACTTAGAAGATGGAAACGGAATAATAGCTCACAAAGAAATCGGCCGTTCAACACCATTTAAAACAACAGAAGTAAAAGAGTTGACAGCGATCTTTACTCAAAAGGACGCAAAAGAAGATCAAGTCACAGTCAATGTAAAACTTGATAAAGAAGCGAGTGTGCTCGAAAAGGCAAAGCTTGAAGTGAAAGATGATAAAGGCAATACAACGATTCAAACAATTGATCTCACAGAAGAAATGATCGAAATATTGATTTCTGATAAAGGATTGGACATCCCTATTCTTGATTTAATGCATAACAATGATTATCGCGTATCTATTATTGAAGCCTATGACAGTGGAGAAAATGAAGTCCCAATTCAAGGGAACGACATAATGAAGACACGTAAAATCGGACCAGTTGCGACAACAGTCTTACTGAAATATGACGAGAAAGACTCAAATCTCGGTGCTTTAGTTACAGCAACTGATTTACCGACTGTAATTGATGAAGACGATAGTATCAAGTCAATCACGTTCCAATTATTTGAAGCGAAAGCATTAGAAAATGATAAAGATGCGACACCGTTAGCTGAAAAAGTAATTGTGACTGGATTTGATTCATATACGAACTTTGATTTAGAGTCAGGTAATTTAGGCCGAGGCAAAGTCTATATCATCAAAGCAATCGTTAATTGGAATGACAGATTCGATGAACACATCATCGATTTATTGTCAGATGAGATAGGAATCGATCAAAAGCTTCCAGAAGTTGAATTTAATATAGTAAAACGTGACGCAACAGGTGTGACCGTTAAAACTATCATCCAAGATGAAGATAATATTTTAGAAGGCAATAAAGTAACGATTCAAAATGGAACAGATGAAGTTGAAGCGAAAGATGAGCAGGAAGTCACCATTCCAGCCAATGGTGCAGTAACAATCAAAGCTTTAGGAAACTACCGCGAGCATGAAGGAATGCCAATTAAAAAGGCAACACTACAAGAAAAAGTACTTCTACCATTAACAAATCAAGTCCCTTCAATAACCAATAATATGGAGATTGATGTAGAAAAACGACAACTTTCAGCAAAGGTAACGGCTGGTTCCATATCAGGATCAGTTATTGCGACGAAGCAAACGATTAAACATGAAGCAGATACTGTCTATTCTGGTTTTCAAAAGGGAGCCGATGCCTTAGCGGCACAAGTAAGCTCGTTACCAAATGAAGATGCCGGTATTTGGTTTAACAGTAAATACGATTTGGCAGTAGCAACGACGTTGTATTATTCGGAAAACGCAATGGACAACACATTGTTTAGTGGACAATACAACATTATTATCAATGATGGCGAAAAAGTAGTGAGTAGCACATCTGGAAAAGTTACAACAACAGGCAATCGCATAAATGCCAGCACATATGAAATCAGTAATGCTACGAATGATGCAAAAGGTAACCTGACAAGTATCCAGTTCCAAAACATACTGACAGGAGAATATTTAGGCATTAATACAGGAAGCATTGTCGACAATGAAGAAAAACCGTACACCTTTTCAATGAAACGTTTAGCCAACGGTTCTTATGTTGTGATGTCAGAAAATAAATACGTTAATTTTGATACTGGTATCGTTTCTAATGAAAAACAAGCATCGGTCGTTGATTTATATTCAACTAACGAAGCAACCGTTACGTCAACACAAGAAATTTCATTGCCAGAGTTGCAAGTACCAACGGCAGTTATTGATAAAACGGTCATTTATGATAAGAGAATTGCATTGGATTTCCTAGTAACGGATAAAGATCGAACTATTTTGAAGAATGCAGAAGGCAATCTTGAACTTTACGTAACAGTCTATGGAAAAGATGGAGCTGATCCGATTAAAAAAGTTCAACTTCAGGCACTGACAGATGTGCGGTCGGTAATTGATGGGTTGAGTCCAGAAACGGAATATACAGTGAAAGTTGAAGCTGACTATGACGAACTTGATGGTACTGGAAAGAAACAAGCAGAATTAGCTAGCTATGAGTTTAAAACATTATCGGCTGCACCTGAAATTGCACAAACAACCTATGCCTGGACGCCAAATATATACGCTGGAAAAGGTCGTAAAATCGCAGGTACGACGAATTTTAAAGATGAAAGCAATATTTTAGATACAATCGACTATCGTTTATATGAACTGACAAAAGATATTTCTTATTCGACAGACGTAGAAGTAATGGCACCCATTTTGGCTAGCATGACACCAGTAACAACATATAGTTCTAAAGAGCAAACGAACCTCTTTGATATATACGATGAGGCACGAAAACAACGGTTTGTCTCTGGCAAAACATATATCATAGCAGCTTATGTAAAAACAACCAATCCAAATGAAGTACCTGAATTCCTTGGAAATGTAAATAAATTAACAATTACAGCACCAACAGCACCAATAGCGAATCTAAAAGTTGAAAGTCTAACAAGTAAACAAGCAGATATCGTGTTCTCATACAATGATCCACAGGGATACATTTTAACTAAGAATAACAAACCATTTAACTATCTATTAACAGATACGGCCACAGGAAATCCAGTAACTTATGTAGAAGGGTATGAAGGCTCATTCACAGGGACTAATGCATCGACATGGTTGAAAAATTTCAAAGGTCTAAATCCATCTACAGGCTATACATTGACTATTACAGGGAAATATAACAACTTAAATGGTCAAGGTGATAAACCATGGATCAAGAGTGTCAATTTCACGACGAGTGATGAATACGTGACATCTAACCCACTGATCTATATATTGAATGGTTCTAATTTGACACTAAAAGTAGCGAATCTAAATAATGGTTCTGCCACAATCAAAAACAGCCGAATGGTTCTATATCAATACAATGCTGCAACAAATACGATTGGTGTAGAAGTTGCGAACAAATCAATACCAGTTGCAAGTAAATACCCAATCGATATAAATGAGACTTTCGACATCAGCTCACTGGCTGGAGCTAATGAGTACTTGATGGCTCGTCTAGAAGTAACGTATGACACTGATTTAGGAGAGGAAAATCAATCGTATACAGTTCAAGCAATTGTTTATGTCGGTGCAAGTGCACAAGGAGAGTTAAACAAGGCAAACGTGAAGCTGAGTGATAATGCGATAAAAGTCCAAGTCAAAGACTTACCAGCAACAAGAGAAACGTACACAGTAGATGTACAGAATGAACGTGGACAGGTGATTGCAACACAAGAAGTCAATCAAAAGAACCTAGCTGAACGTGTAACGATTAAAACAGACAATCAAAGTGTAAGTCGCGTGCAAGTGAAAAACAAAGCAAAAACAATTGCGGATTATCAAACAAATCAATTTGAAGGAACGATTATGGCATTTAATTCAAATGAAGAATTGATTTTACAAGCGCCAAACCTGATAGAAGATAAAACGTATACGATCGACATACAGACGAAAGAAACAACCCTTGCAGAACAGTTGTTAGGGATCGTGAAAGAAGAAGTAGTGTTTGATACGAAATCTTATACAAAAGAACAAATTAAAAAACAATTATCAAAAAACAATAAGCCAATTAAAAAGACATATGAAGTAACTGGCGCAATGCTAAAAGAAGGTTATTCTCTTCCTTGTTCGTTGAATCACGTTGATGTTCACGTTAAGGAAAGTGAAACAGGAATTGAGTTGATACTTCAAAAGATGGAGGTACTTAAGTGAAAAAAATAGGTGCGGTTTTAGGAATAGTTTCACTTCTTTTGATGGTAGTATTATTCATCGGCTCAAAAACATTTGCACATTTTGAAAAAATTGTTCTTGAAAAAGAAGGCGTTATTCTTGATGCGAACATCGAGACGGCTCAATTTTCAAAAGGCGATATGTTATACCGTATGTGGGATGAAAAAGAAATTTTAGCTGATAAAACTGGCAATCAGAAACGTGAAATTTTGAAAGAAAATATGCTGTTTTTCAATGATGAAAGTCTACTATTCACAGATGAATTTACCATCATCAATACTGAAGGATTAACAGAAAAAACGGAAGAGCATACAAGCTACTCATGGAATTCTGGCAACTATAAAGCAAAGAAATCGACAATTACTGAAAATAGTATCGTTAAACTTGCAAACCGAATGTATTTCTTAAATGCAAAAGCGAAAGTCTATTTTGGGGAAGATGAAGTAACAACGGTCGATCGACCGTTGTTACTCATCGACCAGACCGGAAGTGTGATTGTTTACGATGCACCAGCTAAAAAACGTTATCTAGGCCATTTGACACTGATCATTGATGAGAAAAAACGTTTTGATGTCAGCGATGAAAAATACTATGTCGATGATCGAGTGATTGATTTGACAAGTTTTGGCGGAACAGATAATAAAAAATTAGTAGTCGAAAGCTCAGAAAAAAAGGAAAAAAATACTAAAGACTCTATTTTAGCAGAACGAAAATATTCAAGCGAAAGTAAAACGGCATCAAATAATGACCAAGCAACAACGCCAAGTTCCCTACCAACGACAAACGGTACAAGAAATTCAGGAGCTTCTACCGATGACGGGACCGAGGGGAACAACACTGGAAATGGCGCAACAAACGAAGCGAATACAGCAACGAATACTAACAATAGCTCACTTGTTACGTTACAAAATTACGAAAATTTATTGGAAAAACTAGAAGAATTAAACAAAAAATCAGAAAAAACAATTCCAGTTTTGACCGTAAACTACATCAACCCAGAAGTAACGAACGTATCATTCAACTATCAACTTTTAGATGTATCTAATACACTTGTAGGTTCCATCAAAATGGAACTTATCAAAGAGGGTGAAGAAGAAGTCCTCGACACATTACATGGTGACGTAACTTATGGAGTGGAATCATTTTCTGGTTTGGCGCCAAATACAGCATATTATATCCGTTTTACCTACCAATACGATTTGGGCGATGGACAAGGAACACAAACACTGGAAGTGAAAAGTAATATATTTGAGACAGCGAAAGTGGAAGCTGTTTACCAGTTAAAAAAAGTCACAAGCAATACGATGAATATACTAGCAAGCTTAGACCAACAAATGACTGATTTAAGTCGAGTACGTTTAAAAATCATCTCAGAAAATGGCGATGAGTTTTACGTAGACGGTAACATGAATTTGATCGGAAACGGTGGACAAGAATTTACAATCTCAGGATTAACACCATCAACAAAATACCACTATCAACTAGAATTACACGTAAAATCAGGTGAAACGATCCTTCTAGAAAAATCAAATGACTACCAAACGGTGGAAGACACGACACTCAATGACTTTGATATAAACATCGTAGACAATAATTTAATTGAAGTGACTTATGATTGGTCATCTGTAGAATATGATCTCAAAGACGTATCTTTAGAATTAAAAAGTACAGAATCAAATGAAACAATTCCATATAGAATCGTTGGCAGAAACGAGCAAACATTAACGATGATTCCGTTGATAACAACTAATGCAGCGGACTTCACGATCCAGCTAAATATCACAGCAGTGAATGTTAAAACCAATGAAGAAGAAAGTTTCAATTATGAGAATGATTCATCAATTGACTATAGAAAAAATGCTTACCTGAGTATTTACGTGAAAGGAGCAGAAATGCTTTTTTCTGAAAATAGTCTCAGAACTTCAGGTTACACAATGGAAACAATTCCAACGACAGAAACATCAACCAGTAATGAAGTATCTGAAAATAAACCCGATGCACCTAGTGATGAAACAAGCAATGTAGACAGTAAAAATAGTGAATACATTTGTTCGTTGGAATGGATAGCAGCAGATGGGGGAAATTATACCGTTGTAACAGAACGTAAAGAAAAAACAAAAGAACAACTCACATTGATACAACTTGAAGAAAAGTGGCAAGCATTTGATTCTCAACCAGCTACAAGTACTGAGGATGGAAAACTTAATATGAAACTAGAACTTTCTAAATTAAGCGTAGAAAATTTCGATTTTAGACAAGCAATATATGACCCAAAGGGCACATTAATTATGTACGTTTATCCAAGAGGATGAGAGGCGGAAAAATATGGATTTAGTAGTAGGTTTAAGTTTATTAGGAGCAGCACTAGTTATTGGCTTAGCTAGCTTAGGTGCAACAATAGGTCAAGGGATCGCAGTTGGCCGAGCAACTGAAATAATAGGGAAAAACCCAAAAGCAAAAAAAGAAGTGATGAACGGATTATTTTTAGGATTATTAATGATTGTGGTGTTGATGCTGTTTGCTTTGGCAATCGCCGTAATACTATTATGGTTCAATCCGTTTATCAATTAAGGATAAAACGATGAATAGTAAAATAGCAGTACTATCTCTTGGGTCAACTCAACTGATAGAAACGATTCGTACGACTGGAGAAGCAACGCTGTTACTTGTGCAAAGCTTCTTCACTGTAGTAATTGAAAGTGCTCGTCAACTTCTAATGCTTGTTTTGACCATTGTCCCATTTATTTTAGCAATTGTTGCTCTTTGTTTCATTGTCTGGCAACTGATTGAGTATTCATTCAAGTTTTTCGATTCACTTGATCGATCATTACGTGAAGATAAAAGGCTTGAACAAGAAATAGATGCTAAAGTTTCAGAACGAAAGAGTAAAGAATATGAACAAGAAAAAAGAGCATGGTCTAAAAAATTCAATCAAATGGTCGAAGCAAGAGATTATTACCAGACTGCTTTTGAACAATTGTCAGATAAAAACGAAGAAAAAAAATACGACAACCATGAACTCTTTTCCCCAGTTGTTCAAAAGGTAGCAATAAAAGTACCGGATGAAGCCTTGACAAAAGTACTATATAAAACGGATATGAAGGCACAAATGAAGTCTGTGTTCAAAACTGTCGAAGAAGTTGAAGCCGAGCAGTTGTACCAAGAAGCAATCGAAAAGTTTAATTATGACATGTTGATTCTTCAAACAAGATATGCTTTGCCTTATAAGGTCATTATCAGATTGTTTGAACTGTACAACGAAGATGAATTAAAAACGTTTTATCAGTCATTTAATTTTTTTATGAAGGAATTGAGTTTGCGTAAACACAAAAAAATCTATCGTAGCAACTACTATTCTTCTGAACAAAAGATGCAAATCTTTTCTCAACTGGGGTTATTAGATTCGTTAGATAAAGAGTTTTGTAATTTCTTATATTTCTTGTTGAATAAGTATAGTTATCGTCAGACAAATGAATTACATCAGCATTTTCAAAAAGTTTGGGGCATCAGATATTATCAAGGAACGATCACCGTATCCTTACCTTCTGAAACCGAAATCAGTTTATTTAAAGAAGTATGGGCAAAAAATCAGACGTCTTACCAACTGGAGATCACCATACAGCCAGAAGTAAAAAAAGGAGTAATCATTCACTCTGCTCAAACCTCAGTCGATTTAAGTTATCAAAAATTAATTGATCAATACGTTGATCGCTATGAAATGGAAGTGAGTCTTTGAAATTCGAAGAGTATAATACAGCTAAATTTGAAACCGCTGTGGATATAGATTTTTTAAAGGAAAACGGTCAAGTCGAAAGCATTTCTGATGGCATTGTTTTTTGTTCTGGCTTAGAAAGTAGTTTTTATAATGAATTAGTGATTATTGATGATCGATTCCATGGAACAATTATGGAACTGCAAGAAGAATTAGTAGGGATTGGGGTCGTTGAAGATACCAATGAAATTCGAGAAGGAATGTCTGTAAAACGAACAGGTCAACCAATCAGTGTTCGGATATCTGCTAATCATCAAGGGAAAGTAATTAATCCATTAGGCGAATCGTTGTACGGCGATTCGGATGCGTTTGAAGAGAGTACGACTGTTCCAATGTTTTCGGTAACACAAAAGATCACATTCATTGACAGTGTCAGCCGACCACTAGAAACAGGCATCATGATTTTAGACACGTTACTTCCAATTGGGAAAGGCCAACGTCAGCTGATTCTTGGGGATCGTCAAACAGGTAAAACACAACTCGCTTTGGATACGATCATCAATCAAAAAGGAAAAAACGTTCATTGTATTTTTGTTTCAGTTGGCTTGAAAATCCACTATATAACGGAAGTGATCGAAGTATTGAAAGAGCATGATGCGATGGCTTATACAACGATTGTAGCAACTACCTCAAGCGATAGTGTGACTTCTCAATATTTAACCCCATACGCTGGAATGGCGATGGCGGAAAGCTTGATGAAAAAAGGGGAAGATGTACTGATTGTTTTAGATAATCTGACCAAACATGCAGATGTTTATCGAACCATTTCATTATTGTTTAGTCGACCGCCAGGAAGAGAAGCGTATCCAGGAGATATTTTTTACATACATTCCAGCCTATTAGAACGAGCTGTTCAAATGAATGAGGCGCATAAAGGTGGTTCAATTACAGCCTTACCAATCATTGAGACCTTATCAAACGATGTTTCAGCTTATGTTCCGACAAATGTAGTTTCCATTACAGATGGACAGATTTTATTAAAAGCTGATTTATTTAATAGTGGACAAAAACCAGCAGTAGATGTAAGCGTATCTGTTTCCAGAATTGGTGGGGATGCGCAATACCCAATTATTCGACAATTAAGTAAAGGATTGAATCTTCTTGTGTCTCAATACTACGATTTGAAAGAGTTGCTAGATTTTGGGAATGCGCTGGACGATGATAGTCAAGTAATTGTCGATAAAGGAAGAATTCTATTAGAAATCTTTAAACAAGGTGAATTATTACCCTTATCATCAGGAGAAACAGCAGCGCTGCTTTATGTCATCAAATCAGAAGAAATAAACAATCTTGAAACCAAGCAAGTGCAAAGTTTTAGACTACTATTTCTAGAAAAAATAAAAACAGCAGATTGGTTTGATGAATTAAACCGAACAATACAAGAAGAAAATAAACTTGGAGATGAGTTTGAACAACAAATTTCTACATTGGCAGTAGAAGTAAGGCAGGCTGTTCAATGAGCGGACAAACAATTGAATGGAAAATCCAAGCACTTGAGTCTACCTATAAAGTTGTTCGAGTGACCGAACTCGCAACATTAGGCAAACTAGGAAAACTTAGAAAACGAGCTGAACAAGCGGTAGACTACTATGAAAATATCCTTGAAAACTTAAATTATGTACGAAAGATGATGTACGTCTCTCATGAAACAGGAAACGAAAAAAAAATCGCTGTTTTGGTCATTACTTCCGATAGAGGACTATGCGGTTCATACAACAGTAAAATATTTGCTGAAATCGATAAATTTCTCGCAACTATTCAAGCAGATCAACAGATTGATTTTTACGTGATCGGTGAACAGGGAAGAAACTATCTCCTTAGAAAAAAACAGCAAATTAAAAGTTATTTAAAAATTTCGCTTGAAGATATTACCCTTGAAACCGCGGAAAAGTTGGCCTTAGATTTTATCGATGGAATTTATCAATGCGAAGTGGATGCTCTGCATATTATTTTTACGAAATATATCAGTGCCGTATCTTCAGACGCTTTAACTCAGAAAATTTATCCAGAAATACTTGAAGAAGAGACCGCAGAAATTTCTGCTGATTATATCTTAGATTATGACGAATCAGATGAAGAAATCGAAAAATTATTGATGACCAATTATATCAGCGGCTTACTTTACAGCATGTTTTTATACTCCATAGCAAGTGAAAACTGCATTCGCAGAATTGTGATGAAAGAAGCAAAAGACAACATTGAAAAGCAATTAAAAGAAATCATTCAAGAAAAAAAAAAGGCGGACCGCCAAGCTCAGACAAATGAATTGATGGATATCATAAATGGATCAACAGTGATTAGAAAGGGTGAATAATATTGCTAAAAGAGGAACAATATGGAACAATCACCAGTATCAGCGGCTTTGTATTAACAATTGAGTTTGATAATGGTGGTATGCTCCCAGAAATCGGAACGGCTCTTTCCTATGAAACCTACTTAGGAAGTTACATTGCAGAAGTTGTTCAACACCTTGGAATCAACAGTGTCCGAGCGATAGCGGTAGGTGAAGTCAATGGGCTAGCTAGAGGAACAAAAGTAAAAAATTTAGATCGTACGATCGAAATGCCTGTAGGTTTTGAAACACTTGGTAGAATGTATAACGTATACGGCACACCAATTGACGACAAACCAGATGATAGTAAACAAAAATGGTCTATCTTTCGTTCAGCGCCCGGACTTTCACAAATGAGCGAAACAAAAGAGATCATGCACACTGGTATCAAAATTATTGATTTTCTATGTCCAATATTAAAAGGTGGAAAAACAGGCCTATTCGGTGGAGCAGGTGTGGGAAAATCAGTTTTGATGCAAGAATTGATCAATAATATCAGTTTGCAAGGGGGCTATTCCGTATTTACAGGTGTTGGAGAGCGAGTACGAGAAGGAATCGGGTTATATAAAGAACTTGCCGAAAGTGGTGTATTAGACAGAACAAGTATTGTACTTGGACAAATGAATGAGTCACCTGGGGTACGAATGCGTGTAGCGATGTCAGGATTGACATTGGCAGAATATTTACGTGATGAGGAAAAGAAAGATGTATTGTTGTTCATCGATAATGTCTTTCGTTATATCCAAGCAGGTGCAGAAGTTTCAGCGCTGCAAGGGAAAATACCAATCACTGGTGGCTATCAATCGACCCTTTCAAAAGAAATCGGTGCGTTGCAAGAAAGAATTGCCTCAACAAAAGACGGATCAATCACCTCTATCCAATGTGTCTTTTTACCAGCAGATGATATTGATGATCCTTCAGCAGTGGCAATTTTTAGCCATTTAGATTCAACGATCGTATTGGATCGTTCAATCGCAGGCTTAGGAATCTTTCCAGCGGTAGATCCGCTAGCCTCTAGTTCACGAGCGATGACTGCTGCTTTTGTGGGGCAACGTCATTACGAATTAGCCGTTGAAACAAAGTTCATTCTTCAAAGATATGCGGAATTGCAAGAAATCATCAATGTTTTAGGAATGGCTGAATTGAATGAAGAAGATCAGCAATTGGTTTATCGAGCAAGAAAATTAAGAAACTATTTTTCTCAACCGTTCTATGTATCAGAGAAATTCACAGGAATGCAAGGAACGTTTGTACAGCTAGAAAACCTGTTGAATGATATTGAAAATATCATTAAAGGAGAATATGACGCACTTTCTGAAAGCCAGTTTCTGTTTGTAGGATCCTTTTCAAAGGAACCATTGGTGGTGAATGAAGAGTGAAACTGTCGCTAATTTCGCCTGAAGGATTACATTACGAGCAAGAGGTAGAAGGCTTTGTGTTTGATAGTCGAACTGGTCAGAAAACAGTTTTAGCTTATCAAATCGAGACGCTGTCATTTTTTAATTTTACTAAGCTATCGATTTTATCTGATGAAGTATCCGATATTTTCTATATCGCATTGGGATACGTACTAGTAAAAGAAAATGAATCCAAAATTGTTGCAAAACTTGTTTCTAAAGAGGAAGAAGAGACGGAAAAAAGATATCAGCGGCTAACAAAAAGAACGCAAAAGGATGAAATAGAATGATGAACAAAATAAATCTGTTTTCGGTTCTTCCACTGTTTTTTCCTTACCTCTGCTTTTTAGGAAGTTTCGTGCTGATATTTTCAGTAGGACTTTTATTGATTAGAAGACGGACAGAGCTGACTAAGAGAAACCATTTTGTTGTGAAAACATATAATAACTTAAAAAATACGTATCCATATTTAAGAATGTTCAGTGCTTTTCAATTGAGCTATGTTTCATTGATAGGAACGTTTATCATAATGTTCTTATTCAAAACTCTAACGGTAGAGTTATTGATCATTGCATTAGGAATCTTATATGGAATACAAGTCTCTCATTGGCACAGTCAACGTATAGACAAAAACAACCAACGAATAACGGTTCTTTTAGTAACGAATGCGCTGTTGATCATCGCGTATGCGATTGGCAGTTTTTATTGTTTAGCGTTAATGCCGCTTGTAGGAAATATAGCTATGTTGCTGATTTTAATCATTAGTTTGTTATTTTTATATAGCTTAACATGTATCCACAAATACTCTTTTCGAAAAATGACGTAAAGGAATAATCACGGGTACATGAACAAAAATAGGTACTTATATCAAAGGAGAACATATATGAAACACAAAATATTTGCATTGATCACCGTGTCGTTATTATCAGGAACAAGCGTAGCTCCGACAATTGCTCATGGCGTAGAATCGGAAAAAACAGATACAACTATGCCCGTTGAAAAAGCAACAGAGACCTCAAAAAGCGAAAAATCTGAGCAGCAAGAAGAGACACAGACAAGTGAATCTACAGAAAATACTACAGAAATATCTGATGTTGAGCAACCTGTTGTTACACAAGAAAGTTCTACAGATCCAACTGATGTGTCAGTAGAAGAATCAAGTACATATAGTGAAGCCGAAACAACCATTGCTATATTGCCAATACAAGAGGATATTTCAGTTAGTTGGGATGGTACGACAGATGACTTTATCCAACGTATCGGCGAACATGCCCGAAAAATCGGACAAAAGCATAGTTTGTATGCATCAGTAATGATTGCGCAAGCAATCTTAGAATCTGGTTCTGGCAGCAGTCATTTAAGTGTAGAACCCTATTTTAATTTATTTGGCATTAAGGGAGATTTCGCAGGTGAATCGGTCTTTTTACCAACTTATGAAGATGATGGAGCGGGCAACTGGTATCAAATTTATTCAGCATTTCGCCAATACCCAAGCTATACCGAAACGTTTGAAGATTATGCAAAACTAATCCGCGAAGGAATTGAAGGGAATTCAACAATTTACGCTGGGGTTTGGAAAGAAAATACAGAGACGTATCAGGAGGCAACCCAATCATTGACGGGTGTATATGCGACAGATACCCAATATAATCAAAAGTTAAATGCATTGATCGAAGAATATGAATTAACAAAATACGATCAAGCGCAAGCAACGACAGGAAGCGGTATTATTGTGACCGACAGCCATCCAGACAGCGATTTTGAGCGCTACTCAGGAGAAAATTATTCAGGAGCAGAATACTACGCTTCTGGAAATTGTACGCAATATGCGTACAATCGCATCGTTCAGTTAGGTGGTTACCTAGATGTAAATATGGGAAATGGTATGGACTGGGCTCAAACAGGTACTGCTCGCATATACAAAGTAACGAATACACCGAAAGCAGGAACCGCAGTTAGCTTTCAACCAGGGGTAGCAGGAGCAGACAGCACATATGGACATGTGGCATTTGTCGAACATGTTTATGAAGATGGTTCGATTTTAATTTCAGAAATGAACGCTGTTGGAGAAGGAATTGTATCATTTAGAGCAATTGATCAACAAACTGCAACTATCCTATCGTATGTAACACCAAAATAAAAATATGTAAGGAGATTGGTAATGAGAAGAAAAGCTCTACTATTAAGTGTTGTATTTTCGATGTTGATGGCGCAAGTGAATCCAAGTATATTTTTCGCTGAAGGAACAAAAAAAGAAGAGGGAGCTACAGTAGATTCGACTTCGACAACATCAGAAAATACTGAGAATATCGAACAAAACACACAAACAGCACCAGAGGAAAGTAGCTCAGTTGTTTCAGAATCATCTACTTCTACTGAGCAACCAACCAAAACAGCGAATCCTGATGGACCTAATGTAATTTTTGAACCAAATGCATCAGATAATGTGGCTTTTGACGGAAATGATCTTAGTACGACAACGTCCCTTTCGTACAATGGACAAGATATTCAAAAAACAGCCAAAGTTATTGCAATCAACACTTCATTTTCACCAACGGCAACAAACAAGAAAGTCAATATCCGTTTAAACAGCACGCTGAAATTAGGATCAGCACCAGGTCTTTCATACAATAACAACACATGGATCTTTAGAGCATCCTCATTACCGATCCAGTTACAAGGGTTGATTACAAACGCCTATTTCGTTCCTGCGGGTGAGTATAACAAAGTAACAGGTGCAGGAGAACTGGTTTATGAATTTTCACAAGGAACCACAGCTGCCACATTCGACGTTTTAGCTAAACTGAATTCTACGTATAGTATGACAGGACCGACAGCAGAACGAACATTTGCAGATACGATCGTAATCAATAAATCACAAACGCAAGCAGGTATAGAACAAGAAGATCTACTTGGAAAATTAAATGAGTTAACACTTACGGCAGGGAAAGGTCTTAGAATGACAGTCATTCCAGGTAAATATATTATTAATAACTATCATTCTCCTGGCGACACTGGCTCATTCAAATTAGGCTTACTTGATTATCTCGGCACATTATCTAATCCAGTTCAAGAATCATATATTGAAGAATACACCGTAACATTGGTTTTTGATAAAAAACTTGGATTTGAGAACATATCAGAACCTAAAGGAATGGAGGCATTTGAAGTACTTTCAGTTGACAACGAAACTAGTACAACGAGAACCTTTGTAAAAGTGAAGTTCAATAAGTTTACAACGTCAGCCCCAGGTACAGATAGTCTGACAATTACAGTGAATTATACAATTCCAGAAGGCACACCAGTGGGTAGCTTTACGGCAATAAACACCGTTGGTGATTCTGGTACAGTAGTGGATGTATTAGGAGAAACAATTACTCAAAGTACAAACTTAGGCTACGCATCATCCAATAAAATTACGATTGCCGAAAATGATGAAATAACTTCGTTAAAAGCAGGAGGATTTGGCACCAATACAATCGGTTATGTTGACCAAAAAGAAGATGGTCCCATTTATTTAGGGGCACTTACTTTCTCTAACCAAACGGCTCATCCGATAAATGCCCAATCATTTAAGCTAGACTTTGAAGATTCTAGCGCTTCAGTTGGAGTAGATGTTGTTAAATTTGCCTCTTCGATGATTGTTAGTAACGTTATTGTCACTTCTACTAAAGGCAATACGTATACTATTGATTCGGTTTCAGGAAATGTATTAAATCGTTCAACTATTGGAATGAGTGATAAAGATGAATACATCAAAAATGTTGTATTCGACATGGATCAAGAGTTTCCAGTAGGATATACACCAACAAATCAGTACAATAATTTTGCTGAAATTTCAAATAATCCAATTACTTATTATGGAGAAATTTTGTCTATTAATGAGGATAGATCTTATTCCGCAACAATTACGACCGTTGAAACAGGTTTACCGTTTGAAGATGAATCTGCAAGCACTGCAACAGGAACGATTATCTTATCGCAAGAGACACCAGAAGTTGTGTTTTCTTCTTGGTCAAATCTTTCAGAAAGAACACTTTTATCAGGACAGTCGTTTACGGCAGATGTACGCTTCTCATTACACAGCTATCGAGCAAGTAAAAATGTTGTAACAAAATTAAAAGGAACAGATCTTTATTTAAGAAATGGCGACTATTTAATTGTTGATCCTTCCACACTGAAAGTTACAGCAGGTGGTGTTACCTATCGCCCTGGTGACGGAAAAATGGTTGTCACAGAAGTAATTGATAATACAGGCAACTCAGCATATAAAATTGAACTTCCTGAGGCGCTTTTAGGAAATGTCGATGAAAATGGTGCAAGCTACCCACAATTAGCACTCTCATATAAATTTAGAACAAAAAATAGTACGCCAACAACTTCAATCAAATTAAATCATTTAGCATTTATTCGACCACATGATAAAGATTTTATTGTGACTAGTGGCGGAAATGCTGGAGATTTTGTAACGAGCAATGAATTTGATATTTTAGGAACCGAAGACCTTAACGAGAAACTAGGCTCATTGTCAAAATCAACTGCATTGAATATTCAAGTGCAACGCGAATTTATTGTATCATCAGCTGTTAGTACAGAAGGCGGTCTGTGGATCAGTCATGATTATGAATCCAATACAGGGATCTTAAATGTAGGAAAAGAAAGTGACATCGATTATCGCTTAACTGTAGCGAACAATGCAGGGAGCGAAGTAGAAGATTACACAGCGTTGATCCCAATTCCAAAAGCGGGAGAAAAAACCAGCTTAATGCCAGCAAAACCAGAAGATTTTAACGCAGATGTGCATCTTCAAAAAGAAGAATTTGGTTTTACTACATCATTAATGGAGCCTGTTACGACAAGCGGTAGCGTAGCTTATGAGTATAGTTATGCAACGACTTACGAAACAAATAAAGATTCTGCAAAATTTGTTTCATGGGATGAAATTAGCGATAAAAACGAGATTCGTATGGTAAAAGTTACAGCTAGCGAAAATCTGCCAGATGGTTATACAGAAGACGTAATGGTTTCATTAAAAGAAACAGATAAAGATGTCAAAGAACATGCTGGTAAAGCGAATAGCTACGGCGCCCGTACGTACAAACAAATTTTAGGTAATGCGGGGTACAAACCAAGTGAACCAAGTGCGATTCGTTTGAATAAAGGAATCATTAAAGGTCAAGTATTCGACGACAAAAACCGAAACGGTTTAATGGATGCCAGTGAATCAGGTCGAAATGATGTAACTGTTAATATCTATGAAGCAGGAACAACGAATGTAGTTGAAACAACAACGACTAAAAAAATTGATGGCGTAGAAGGCGCTTATGAATTTGCCGTTTTAGATGAAAAAGAACACCTTGATGTTACGTTTGTTAATCCAGATACAAACGATGGACTGCGCTTTTCACCAATGACAGAAGATGGTTCAACAGCAAAAGAATCTGCAGATCATCTAAGTGCTGTAACATCAAAAGTAACACCAAACAAAGATAATTTTGATCAAATTTCTGCAGGATTGATGACACCTGTTACGGTTACGTTAGATGCAACAACAGGAAGCATTACAGAAGGTGAAATCAAGAAATATCCTGGAGAAACAATCAATACAAAACCAGAAGCTGTTAAAGAAGGATATGATTTTGACAACTGGTATACAGAGAAAACGGGTGGTGAAAAAGTTACTTTCCCATACACTGTAGGTACAAAGGATGAAACAATCTATGCAAGATACAATCTGAATGAATATGATGTGATTTACCATATTAAGGGTGATGAAGTCAAAGACGAAACAGAAAAATTAGCGTATGATGAACTATTGACAAAACCAAAAGATCCAACTAAATCTGGCTTTAAATTTTCCGGTTGGTACACAGCTGAAACAGGCGGCAAGAAATGGGATTTTGAGAACGATAAAATGCCAGCTTCAAATCTAGAATTATATTCTAGATTTTCACTACAAGATTATGTCGTGACCTTTAACAACGAAGGCGATGAAAGTATGACTGTGAATTTGCCATATCAAGACCTGATTGAAGAACCAACTGAACCTGTGAAAAAAGGCTACAGTTTTACTGGTTGGTATATAGCGGAAACCGGTGGAAGCAAATGGGATTTTGCAACAGATACAGTGCCAGCACGTGACTTGACTCTTTACGCAAGATATACAATCAATCAATACACAGTTGAATTTGACATTGATGGAATAATTGAGCATTCTCAAACAAAGAATTATCAATCGTTTCTTGATGAACCAACAGAACCAAAAAAAGTTGGGCATAAATTTGCTGGTTGGTATATAAGAACAGAAGCGGGAACAAGAAACAATATTAAAGCACAGCAAGAAGTGAAATGGGACTTCAAGAAAGATAAATTACCAGATGGAAATATCACGTTGTATGCTAAATTCACTAAAAATACCTACGTTCTGTCATTCGAGAGTGAAGGAGCGATCATTGGAACTCAAAATGTTCTTTATGGAGATTTAGCGACTGAACCAGAAAACCCAGAAAAAGAAGGACATAGCTTTACTGGTTGGTTTACACAAGTAACTGGTGGCGACAAATGGGATTTTGCAATAGATACATTGGCAGATAAAGATACAACATTATATGCTCAGTATACGATCAATCAATATAATGTGTCCTTCGATAATCAAGGTGATATCACAACTGAAACTCTTGAATATGGAAGTAAATTAACTGAACCTACAGAAAAACCAGTGAAAGCAGGTTATACATTTGCTGGTTGGAAAAACCTAGCAACAGGAAAAATCTGGGATTTCCAAAAAGACACAACATTAGGAAATGATTTTACGCTGACAGCTGAATTTAGTGCAGATGATCAAACGATCGATTTTGATTTTAACGGCGGTAGCAGTAAAGGGGCAGATCATTTAACTGCACCAACAGATAGTCAAGTAGATATCGATGGTGTCATTCAACCAACGAAATCGGGTTATCAATTTATCGGCTGGTTTAATGGAGACGAACAAGTAAGTGGCACAATTTCTATGCCTGTTGGTGGAATGAATTTACAAGCGAGATGGACTGCGGCGGGTCAAGTGATCCACTTTGATTCAAATGGTGGTACGGGAGTCGATTCAGTTGTGGCAGATACAGAAACGACCGTAGATATCGATTCAAAAGTAACGTCTCGTCAAGGCTATAGTTTCCTTGGCTGGTTTGATGAAAAAGGTATTCAAGTTAGCGGAACATATACAGTAGTCGCTGGCGGCGCAACATTCACAGCGAAATGGAAAGCAGAAGATCAAATAATTACCTTTAATTTAGATGGTGGGAAATTAGATATACCATTAGAAGATATTGTGGCACCGACTGATACAGAAGTAAATCTTGCGTCAGTAAAATCACCAAACAAAGAAGACCATGATTTTTCTGGTTGGATCGATGAAAAAGGAAACAAAATTTCTAAAACAATCAAAATGCCAGCTGGCGGAATGACCTTGACAGCAAAATGGGGTGCAAAAAAAGTAGATCCTGTTGTTGATCCAGTAGTTACACCAGCTGACGAAGACAAAAAAGATCAACGTAATATTAAAAACAACGAACATAAATTACCATCAACAATCGGAGAAAAAATAGCGAAAAAACAAACAAAAGGAAAACTTCCGAATAGCGGTGAACAAGCCAACCTTTGGGTGATGTTTACTGGTTGGACACTATTGTTAGGCACGTTTTGGATTCTTAAAAGCAAAAAAAATAAAAATAGATACTGAGTAATTTAATAATAAATAAATTGAAATTTACCGAGAAGTCCTATTATTATAGTGCTACTTCTTGGTTAGATTTCTTTGAAAGAGAAGAATAAGTTCAATGGTGTTTAAATATGGAAAAAGAAAATCAGAGGATTATCTGCAGTTTTCGTGAGTAATTGAAAAAACAAAGGATATAATGAATTTTCATTTATTTGTATTGTATACGCTTTCTTTTTTGTGCGTAAATAAATATCCAATGCATTTTGATGAAGCAACAAATGTCAACAATGTCATTGATTAGATAGATAACAAAAAACAATGCTCAGATTTTTTTTACAGGAGGGAGAACAAAATGAAAACCAAAAGAATAGTAGCATGGATGATGTTTTTAATTTTAATGGTCCAATTCGTAGCAGAAACTACAATCAGTATGGTCGCAGTAGCTGAACAAGCAACGTCAGAAACAACTGAAACGCCGAGTCAATCAACAGAAGAAGCCGATCCAATTTTAACAGATCCATTAATAGATGAAACATCAATGACGGCGTCCACACAAAATGAATCTAAAACAGAAGCTTCAATCGCCACAAAAGAGTCTGAAACAAACGAACCATCAACAAGTGTGGAAGAAACCAAAACATCTGATTCAACAGAAATAACAAACGATACGCCAAAATTAAATCAAATAATCACAGATAACCTATTCCAAAGTATTAAACTCTACAAAAATGATAATACCGAAATGAATACTTCAGACACATTCGTTAATGGTGCTGGCATAAAGATGGTATTCAACTTTGCGTTTAGCAATAAAAATTATCAAATAGGTGATACCTGGTCAACGCAATTACCAGAACAGATTAATATAGCACGTGACCTTTCAGGAAGTTTTGCGGCAACAAATTCAGCAAGTTGGACAATTGATGCGGCCACGAAAAAATTAACAATCACTTTCTTACTCAACAATGTTTCTGATGCTTCGTATGATTTAACAGTATCAACAGGGACTAACAGAATTAATGCAACAAAGGAAGAAAATCAAACATTGGTTTTTGATACGGCATCTGGTAAAAAAACGTATAATCTTGAGATGCTATCAGATATAAAAAAAGGGTTAAACGAAACGAAAGCAATCTTAGATCGTGATTTTAATACAAGAGCAGCAACAATAGAATCACAATTTAATTTAGAGCGTTCAACAGCGGACAATCGTTATTTTGTAATCAGACCGGATAGCCGTTTTGATTCTACTAGTATTTCTAATGTGAAAGTTTATTCAAGTGTTGTCGATTTCAATGGAAAGCTAGAAGGAGCTAAAACACTTTTGAAAGAAGGGGCTGATTACTCTGTTGAGATAACTGGACAAAATACCATAGATCCACAAGCGAAAATTATCATGAAGAATAGCTTAACGAAAAAAGCAATCATCGTCACAAATGAAATCCTTGATATTGATGCAATTAATTTAAATAAATCTGATGCGATCGGTAATATGATAAATACATTTAGGATTGAAGCGAGAACATGTGAAACGATCGCTGGTCAAGCGGATAGTGAACTACACATGGCCTATAACCATCAACCCCATTTTGCAGCCTATCCTTTAGAAATAAGTGGTGTTTTCAACAAAGAAACTGGCAATGTGGATTGGACGATATTTTACAATTATCATGAGCGAAACTTAACAAGCGCAAATTCCTTAACAGCTGTTATCAAAGATACAGGGCTTGAATATGTTGGAAACTCATTATCTATCCGAAAATCCGAATTTATCCATAGATCAAATGGAAACTATACACTCAAAGATGTAGGGGATGGAAGCAGCGATATTAAAGTATCAATGGAAACAAATGGATCGTTTAAAATGGATTATTTAAAGAGTACAACGCAAGCATATACGATCAAATATTCAACCAAAAATACTAATCCAGCAGTACGTTACGTAACGAATACGGTGAATGATGGTAACAAAACAGAACTGAATAGTATCAAGATAACCACCGATTTTTTAAACAAAGAAGCGGGTTCAATCGACTTGTTTAATCAGACAATGGCTTGGACGATCACAGTCAATTCTGGGAATGCGACACTTACAAATGCATATTTAGAAGACTTTTTTCTAGGAGCAGTTCAAGACTACACTGATTTATTGGTTCAAGTAAAAGGATCGGATGACACCTTAACCGATTTGAGTGAAGGAATAGATTACACTCTTACAAAATTTCAAGGAAGCAGTTTGGCGTCAGCGTCAAAAACCTCTGGTAATGCATTGGCGCCCCCAGCAGTCCATAATGGAGGTGTTCGTGTCAATTTTATAGGGAAATATGCCTCCTTTACTGATACTATTCAAATAAACCTTGTAACAAAGTTAAATATTACAAAGGCTAAAGAAACAGTTAAAAATAAAGTGATTCTGCATGCGGATGAAATTCCAGATGACATAGAATTTGATGCAAGTGGGGTCTTTGAAACACCATACGCAGACGGTGGGAAAATCCTATTTGAACAGACAAAAGGGGATGAGTATTACTATCAAGATTGGTTAGTGTTAGTGAATTTAAATGGAGAGAACAATGGCAATGCTTCCATCCAAAATAGTTTAGACGACAATGTGGAATTGATGCCAGAAACTCTCCGTTATGAGGAAATCGACTCAACCGAAATGTTGAATAATATCAAAGATTATATTGTAAAAGATAAAAAATTAGCACAACCAGGTGATGCTGTCTATCCAACAAAAAGCAATATTGCAAAATCGGATGACATAGTTTACTCAAACAAAAATAGTATAACCGATACGGCGATCAATCTTGAATTTGACAATTTAGGAGAAAAACGATTAGCAATTAAATACAGAACACGATTCAAAGATAGATGGCATTGGGAAAAAGCGATAACCAACAAAGCAACAATGACATTAGGAAATAAAAGCAAAGACCTCTCTGTGAAGGCTAATCCTTTAATCAGTCACACAGCAGTCAAAAAAACTGTTTTGAAAGATCCTGATAGTAAAAATGTTGCGAATTGGGAAATTCAAACAAAGGACATCTCAAATATTTTGCAAGTTAAAGATCCAGTGATTACTGACACACTTGATAATGCTAAAACGAATGCATCATATGACCCTACTTCCTTTGTTGTAACAGAAAGTGCAACTGGGAATCGACTTGATCCTGATTTATATGATTTAGAAGTACATGCGAATCGTTTTAAAATCACATTCAAAAATTATACGGCAACAAGTAATTTTAAAGTCAATTACAGTACGATTAGTGAGTATACTGGGAAATTACAAAGTAAAGTAGAGATTGCATCAGATAGTTATGAGACGTTGCCAGACTACTTTCGGGTAGTAAATGTACCAATTACTTTAGACTTTACGAATGGTAGTGGTGAAGGGATTGTAAAAATAGCTGATTTTACGCTTACGAAGGTGGATGCTAACGATTCAAGCAAATTGTTAGAAGGAGCAGTATTTGAAATTTTCACAACAGATAACAATCCGACAGGGTTGAAAGTTACGACTGATGTAAATGGTAAAGCGGAATTTGAAGGGTTACCAGTTGCTGATTATCTGTTAAAAGAAATACAAGCCCCTGAAAAATATGATATCAGTCAAGAATATCAAGACGGAAAACTAATCACAATCGATGAAGATAACGCAACGAATACAGTAACAGTAACGAATAAATTAGCACCTGTACCAGCAACGATCGTAGTGAAATACCAAGATGATGCAGGTAAAGATCTAGCGACTTCAGATACATTCAACGGATTTGTTGGAGAGGCATACGTAACGACTGAAAAAACAATAAAAAACTGGTCAATCAAAACGATTCCAGCAAATGCAAATGGTGTTTATACTGATACCCCTCAAGAAATCATTTACGTGTATGAGCGAAATGATGCAGAGCCCGTAACGGTAAGACATCAAGATAAAGATGGTAATAAATTAGCCGAACCAGATGTTTTAAATGGAAAAGTAGGATTACCTTATGAAACAACTGAGAAAAAAATATCTGGTTGGAAAATGAAAACTAAACCTGAGAATGCCAAAGGAACTTTTAAAGAAGGCGCCCAAGAAGTGGTTTATGTTTATGAAAAAGAAGAACTACAGCTGCCTGAGGATCCAGCAGTTACACCACCAAAAGATAATACAGACGATTCAAAAGGAAAAACGAAGTTACCGTCGACAAATACAACAACTGTTGATAACAATAAAAAGAAATTACCGCAAACAGGTGAAACAGCCACCAATAATTTATGGATCATTGGTTTGATGATGCTAATGTTTATTATAGGAGACACAATGGTTGTAAATAGAAAAAAACAATAAGTAAGTCAGTTCATCAACTGAATAAGTAAAAAGTACGTTATTTTGAGAGAGTTTACCTTAGATAAACTTGCAAAATGGCGTGCTTTTTTAGTTTAGAAAATGAAACCCCTTCCCAACATAAAGATTGTATAAAGACCCAACTCAAACTTTAACACTATCTTTATATAAAATTTGATATCCTAAATCCATCAAATGAAAGAGAGGAATTTTGATGACGATTATTACTGGAATTATCGCAGGATTACTGCTTATTTATCTATTTTACCAACTATTTTGGGGGGATCAACAGTGAGCGCAATTATTATTCAACAAGCTATCTTCTTCATCGTTTTAATCGGATTAGCGATTCCGTTAGGTTTTTATATCCATAAAGTGATGACCAATCAAAAAACGTTTTTGACAAAAATCATCAGCCCGATCGAAACAAAGATCTATCAATTTCTAGGAACGCCGGCGCAAAAAGAAATGACAGCGAAGCATTATGGCTTGAGTGTTTTATTTTTTAGTTTCTTTTCGTTTGTTCTTTTGATGGCGATGCTTTTAGGACAAGGCTTTTTACCATTGAATCCAGAAAAACTGCCTGGAACTAGCTTTTCATTAGCCTTTAACACTGCAGCTAGTTTTATTACCAATACCAACTGGCAAGCTTATGCGGGAGAAGATACTCTATCCATCTTTACACAAGCATTCGGATTAACCGTTCAAAACTTTGTATCCGCAGCGGTTGGGATTGCCGTGTTGTTTGTTTTACTTCGTGGCTTCACAAATCGGTCAAGCAAGCAGATCGGAAACTTCTGGCAAGATTTAACGAAAATTATTTTATATATTTTAGTACCGATTTCTTTTATTGTTTCCTTGTTGTTGATTTCTCAAGGTGTCGTTCAAACCTTTGCTGGTTCTGTTGAAACGACCAGTTTGGAACTAGGGCAAAAAATATTTTTACCATTAGGAACAGTTGCCAGTCAAGTTGCAATCAAACAATTAGGTACAAACGGTGGTGGTTATTTCGGCGCAAACTCAGCACATCCGTTTGAAAATCCTAACTTGATCAGTAATTTTATCGAAAATTGTTCGATTCTCTTGATTCCAGCAGCATTGATCGTCGCCTTCGGTCTATTTGTAAAAGACTGGAAACAAGGTAGAACGATCATGATCGTTTCACTTGGTTTTTTAATCGCAGCACTGATTGTTGTGACGTTAAGTGAATATTACGGGCCGCAATTCAGTCACGTGATTGGTCAAATGAATATGGAAGGAAAAGAAACACGTTTTGGTATCGGTTGGTCTGCTCTTTGGGCAGTTAGCACAACGGCTACTTCTAACGGTTCTATTAATGCTATGCTAGATAGCTTTACGCCAATTGGTGGTTTGATTCCGATGTTCTTGATGCAACTAGGGGAAATCATCTTTGGCGGTGCCGGCAGTGGACTATATGGGATGATCGTTTTCATCTTGCTCGCTATTTTTATCGCTGGTTTATTAGTGGGAAGAACACCAGAATATTTAGGTAAAAAAATCGAACCTTTCGATATGAAAATGGTCTGCCTAGTCATCTTAACACCGTTATTATTAACCCTACTTGGAACAATGTTGTTTATTTTGAATCCACAAGCTATGTCTTGGTTGACTAATCAAGGACCACACGGTTTTTCTGAGATTCTTTATGCATTTTCTTCTCTAGCCAATAATAACGGAAGTGCTTTTGCAGGTCTAACAACAGATACGACATTCTTGAATATCTTAGGCGGCATCATCATGATCCTTTCTCGTTTTATTCCGATGTTGGCTGTGATTTACCTCGCTTCAAACTTAGGGAAAAAGAAAATCGTAGCAACTGGATCTGGAACACTTTCAACGACAAATACAACATTTGTAACGATGTTGATCATTGTGATTTTAGTGATTGGCGCTTTAAGCTTCTTGCCATCTATGGCGTTAGGACCAATCGCAGAACACTTTATGACAAAATAAAGTAAAGAAGGGGAAAAAAGTGAAAAATACACAAAACAAACGCACTGTTTATATAGATGCTTTTAAATCGTCCTTTAAAAAACTGGCACCAACGATCCAACTAAAAAATCCAGTCATGCTAGTTGTTTATCTAGGAGCAATCTTGACAACGATCCTTTATTTTCTAACATTTGCAGGCTATACAGATGCAGAACCATTCTTTATCCTAGCAATCGCCATTATTTTATGGCTGACGATTTTATTCGCTAACTTTGCCGAAGCCATCGCAGAAGGGCGTGGCAAAGCGCAAGCAGAAAGTTTAAAACAAGCGAAAAAAGAGGTTGTCGCGCATAAAGTAGCTTCAATAGAAGATGCGAAAACAAAAACATTCACGGAAATAAAATCATCTGAATTAAAAAAAGGGGATCTCGTTTATGTAGCAGTCAATGAGCAAATCCCAATGGATGGTGACGTGATCGACGGTGCGGCTTCGGTGGACGAAAGTGCCATCACAGGAGAATCCGCTCCAGTGATTCGAGAATCGGGTGGTGACCGCAGTGCTGTAACAGGCGGAACAACGGTTGTTTCAGACTATCTAGTCATCAAAGTGACCGCTGAAAATGGCGAATCATTCTTAGACAAAATGATTTCCATGGTAGAAGGAACCGAACGGAAAAAAACACCGAATGAAATTGGGCTGCAAATTATTTTAATCATGTTGACGATCATTTTTCTAGTCGTTTCAGCAACCTTATTGCCTTTTACCAAATTTTCAAGTGAACTTGTCGGCAATGGTTCTGCATTAGCCTTAACGACAATCATTGCATTGTTGGTTTGTCTGGCACCCACAACGATTGGCGCTTTGGTTTCTTCCATCGGAATAGCTGGAATGAGCCGCTTAAATAAAGAAAACGTGATTGCCATGAGTGGACGTGCAATTGAAGCGGCTGGTGATGTGGATATTTTATTATTAGATAAAACAGGAACGATCACATTAGGCAATCGCCGAGCAAGTGAATTTATCCCCGTTGCAGGTGTCAGCGAATATGATTTAGCCGATGCAGCTCAACTATCTTCTTTAGCCGATGAAACAGCTGAAGGCCGCAGTATCGTTATTCTAGCGAAAGAAAAATTCGATATCCGCGGCCGTGAATTAAATCATGTAGAAGTTGAATTTATCGAATTTACTGCAAAAACTCGGATGAGCGGTATCAATTACCAAGGAGACGAAATTCGTAAAGGTGCCGCTGATACGATGAAAAACTATGTGGAAGAAAAAGGGAATCGTTATCCTGAAGAATGCGATACAATCGTTCAACGGGTAGCCAATGAAGGTGGGACACCACTCGTTGTGGTCAAAAATAATCAAGTATTCGGTGTGATCTATTTAAAAGATATCGTCAAAAATGGCGTGAAAGAAAAATTTGAAGATATGCGAAAAATGGGAATCAAAACCATTATGATCACAGGAGACAATCCGATGACAGCCGCTGCGATTGCGGCTGAAGCAGGCGTGGATGATTTCTTAGCAGAAGCAACACCAGAAAATAAAATGAGTTTGATTCGTGACTATCAAGAAAAAGGGCACTTAGTTGCAATGACAGGTGATGGTACGAACGATGCACCAGCATTAGCACAAGCAGATGTTGCTGTAGCAATGAATACTGGCACGCAAGCAGCAAAAGAAGCGGGAAACATGATCGATCTAGATTCTAGTCCAACTAAATTGATCAGTATCGTCAAAATAGGAAAGCAATTGTTGATGACACGTGGTGCATTGACGACGTTTAGTATCGCCAATGATATTGCTAAATATTTTGCGATCATTCCAGTCTTATTTTTCAGTATTTATCCAGCATTAGATGCGTTGAACATCATGAAACTGACGAGCCCAACAACCGCGATTTTATCTGCAATCATCTACAATGCCTTTATCATCGTAGCGCTGATTCCGTTAGCGTTAAAAGGGGTGTCATACAAAGAAAAACCAGCTAGCAAAATCTTAAGTCACAATTTACTTGTCTATGGATTAGGCGGTGTTATAGCACCTTTTATCGCCATCAAGTTGATCGATATTATTTTGACTTTTGTTTTATATTAAAAAGGAGAAAAATGATGAAAAAAATAATGATCGCTTCACTGAAAAGTATTTTATTATTTACGATAATCTGCGGTGTCATCTACACCGCAGCAGTTACAGCTGTCGGACAAGTTTTATTTCCGAATCAAGCAAACGGCAGTTTGATAAAAGAACAAAAATCAGAAAAAACAGTTGTCACGGGCTCAAAATTAATTGGACAGACCTTTACAGAAGCAAAATACCTACATGGACGCTCCGATCAAGTCAGTCAATTGTCACCTGTTTCCAAAGAGCAAAAAACGCGTGTAGAAAAACGTGTACAAGCATCTGACAAAAAGCAAGTTCCAATCGATTTAGTCACAGCATCAGCAAGCGGCGTCGATCCAGAAATTTCCATAGATGCTGCAATGACGCAAGTTGATCGAATTGCAACTACTAGAAATATGAAAAATAGCCAAGTCCGTGCTATAATCAAACAAAATATCACTGGGGTTAAAATTGGAACCGTTGATTCACAACGTGTGAATGTTTTAGGAGTCAATCGGTCTCTAGATGAGTCTGAATAAAGGATGGAATAACAAGTGGAAGATGAACGTTTAGATCCTGAACAGCTATTAGAAAAATGGAAGAAAAACGAACAAAGCCTGAGGTCTGGTCGACTGAAGGTTTTCTTCGGTTATGCAGCAGGTGTAGGGAAAACGTACGCCATGCTAAAAGAAGCCCACGAACAACTAGAAGAAGGTAAATCAGTCTTAATCGGTTACGTAGAACCTCATGCTCGTCCAGAAACGGAAGCTTTAGTTTCTGGATTACCTACAATACAAACGAAAAAATACGAATATAAAGGCATCACGATCAATGAGTTTGATGTAGACGAAGCTCTAAAAGCTAAACCAGATATTATTCTGGTCGATGAACTGGCTCATACAAATGCGATCGGCGCTAGAAATAAAAAAAGATACCAAGATATTGAAGAATTACTAAAGGCTGGAATCGATGTCTATACAACCGTCAATGTGCAACATATCGAAAGCTTGAATGACATAGTAGAACAAGTGACTGGTGTTCATATTTCTGAAACCGTACCGGATACATTTTTTGAAACGAGCGCTTTAAAAGTAGTCGATATTGAGACCGAAGAGCTATTGGAACGACTGAAACAAGGAAAAATCTATCACTCAGAAAATGCTAAAAAAGCCATGGCCAATTTTTTTAAAACAGATAATCTAACGTTATTAAGAGGCCTAGCGATTCGAAAAGCATCCGATCATATCAACACAACCAATCAACAGGAAACACAAAAAAGTGCCGGCATTCATTCTAAATTATTAACGATCATTGATGAAAAAAATCCGGATATGACCAAAAAATGTCTACGCTGGACGGCTCGTTTAGCTCAAGCTTTAGGCACGGAATGGATCGCGTTAGAGATTTTAGAAGACATGTCTGAGCATTCAGAATCAGATAATTCAAAACTCGCAGCAAAACTTGGTGGTGAAGTCGTCACCTTAGAAAGTGACAACCAGCGGGATACGATCGTTCAATATGTGAAAATGCGAGGTGTTACCGATCTAGTAATGGGTAAAGTCATCAAGCGCTCTCGTTTTATTCGCTTGTACCGACCAGATTTGGAGGATGAACTGATTGCTTTTATTCCAGATGTGGATATTCACTTAGTTCCGTATCAATCCAATAAGTATCTACTAAATAAATATGCCGTTAAGAAAAAGAACTTACATAGTATATTTACTTGGAAAGATTTTTATATGACTTTAGGATTACTTGCAGTGGCAACGTTACTTTCTGAATTGGGCTCTTATTTTCATATTGGCGATCAGAACTTGATTTTGATTTATATACTTTTTGTTTTGCTAGTGGCTCGGATAACGACGGGCTATTTATGGGCAGCATTGGCCTCGATTGCTAGCGTTTTGATGTTTAATTGGTTTTTCGTTGAACCACTTTTTTCTCTAACTGTCTATAAACAAGGCTATCCAGTCACGTTGATTTTCATGCTTTTGGTGGCTTTGTTGGTCAGTAATTTAATGATGCAAATTAAAAAACAAGCATTCTATGCGATGAAACGTGAACATCAATTAGAAATTTTGTACGAGCTCAATAAAAAATATCTAGTCACCCATGATCAAAAAGAAATCTTAGCGACAACGGCTGAATATCTATCGAATATGTTAGATAGAGAAGTGGTTTTGTATGGAGAACAAGAACTGAAAAATCCAGCCGGTGCACCGATCAAAGGGCCTTTAAGAAGTTTAGAAGAGCTCGCTGTTGCCAATTGGGTGTTTGTGAATCAAAAAGAAGCAGGTTACGGTACTGATACATTGATGGGAGCAAAAGCTCTTTATTTACCTGTTTTATCAAACGGTGTCACACTAGCCGTGATTGGGATCGAAAAAAGCAAAGAAAATCCGATTACAGATGAAATCATCAGCTTTTTAGAACTGATCTCTACCCAACTCGCTTTAGCAATCGAACAAAATAAACTGACATCAGAGCGGCAGCAAATTTTATTTGAGAGTGAAAAAGAGCGGATGCGGGGAAACTTATTACGAGCAATCTCCCATGATCTGCGCACGCCGCTTACTGGAATATCGGGATCTGTTGAAACCATTTTAAATGATAATGACACAGCAAAACTTCCAGCAGAAACCAAACGTAAACTACTTGTTGGAATCAAAGATGATGCGGATTGGCTGATTCGTATGGTGGAAAATCTATTGTCGATCACTCGAATCAATGAAGAAACGATGAAAGTTGCGAAAAGTAAAGAAGCCGCAGAAGAAGTTGTGGCATCAGCCATTCAACGCATTAGAAAAAGTTATCCAACTAGTGAAATCAATGTCTCATTACCAGATGAATTTGTGTTAGTGCCAATGGATTCTATCTTGATCGAGCAGGTTTTGTTTAACTTAATGGAAAATGCTATTAGACACTCAAACAGTGAGTCGCCCATTTTTGTGACGGTTTCTTTAACTGAAAAAGAAATCACGTTTGAAATAGCGGATCAAGGGAAAGGCTTGACCACAGAGCAACTAAAATTGTTGTTTAACGGGATGGCTAAACAAAGTACGCCAGTGGATTCTAAGAGCGGAATGGGAATCGGTTTATCTATTGTAAAAACGATCATCATGGCGCACGACGGAACACTTATTGCTGGAAACAGACCACAAGGCGGTGCGATCTTTACATTTACTTTACCGCTAGAGCGAAAGGAGCAAAAATAATGGCAACGATTTTGATTGTTGAAGACGATGATGTAATCGCTGAATTTATGGGGGCTGTTTTGGAAAAAGAAAAGCATACGATTCATTTGGCGCATTCAGCTTTGGAAGGATTATCAACATTTCGAATGTGGTCCGTAGATCTGATTTTACTTGATTTAGGTTTGCCAGATCAAGATGGGATCGAAGTGTTAAAGAAGATTCGTGAGACCTCTCCTGTACCGATCATCATTATTTCAGCTCGTGATCATGAAAATAATAAGGTCGAAGCGCTGGATCTAGGTGCGGATGACTACATCACAAAACCTTTCGGGACACCAGAATTACTCGCAAGAATCAGAACTGCTTTAAGGCATGCTACAAGTAATTCCAATCCACAATTAGAAGTGAAACAAATCAACAATGGCGATTTGTGTATCGATATTGAACACCATACTGTCAGCAAAAAGGGAAATGTGATCCACCTAACACCAAATGAATACAAGATCATTCAAGTTCTTGGTGAAAATATAGGAAAAGTACTGACGCACACTTATATTTCTCAGAAGGTTTGGGGACCGTATAGTAATGAAAGTCAAACGCTTAGGGTAAATATGTCAAATATTCGTAAAAAAATCGAAGACAATCCGGTTGAACCAGAGTATATTTTGACCGAAATTGGGATTGGGTATCGGATGTTGGAAAAATAAGAAGGAATTAACGAAAATGACAAGAAACACGAAATTTTTAATTTCGATGTTGAATGATTCCTAATCGGTGCTCTTCAAATTTTTGTGACCAAGTAGGTATTGTGCAACATCAGCTCATTACATTCACTGTGTTTTACAACAATTTCAGCTTATTTCCGAAGCCTTCAAATCTTAGTGCTTTAGCACTTAGAATTTGATGTGATCGAAGCGAAGGCCTTTAACTCTAGCATGTTTCATGCGTAGAAGTTAATGAGATCGAAACGAAGTGTAGTGTAGTAGTTGCTTCTGCTCCCACCGTTTATTCGCATCTAGAGCCCGAAACAAAACTGATTTTTAGTTTTGTCTCGGGCTCTTTTTCTTGAAAACAAGAACATCTATTGTACGTATCCAACGTCAAAGGATGATAGAATAAACAATAGGATATTAAGTAGAAAAAGGAGGGCTGAAAATGAATGTTGTAACAGCTATTGATTCCATGAAAGGATCTTTATCCAGTATTGAAGCAAATCAAATCATTGCAAAAGTGTTTACAGAACAAGGGCACATTGTCAAAGAAATAGCGATTGCGGATGGCGGTGAAGGGACAGTAGATGCTATTGTAAAAAATAGTAACGGTCAGAAAATTGAAGCTAAAGTCCATGCTTTAAATGGACAGTTAGTGACTGCTGAATTTGGCTGGTTTAACTTTGAAAAGCTAGCTGTGATTGAAGTTGCTGCAGCTTCTAGTATTCAATATTTAGATGGAACAAAATCGACTCATCCACTGAATACCTCAACTTATGGCACTGGAGAATTGATTTTAGCAGCAATCGATCAAGGCGCACAAACGATCGTTATAGGCTTAGGTGGAACAGGAACAATAGATGGCGGGATGGGGCTATTAAGTGCTTTAGGTGTTGCATTTTTTGATCAAGAAAATCAGCTATTGCCTGTTAAAGGGAGTAGTTTAGGAAAAATTGCTCATGTCTCTGCCGAACACTTAGATTCACGTTTGTCAGGTGTCAGCTTCCATATTGCATCCGACGTCACTAGCCCATTATTAGGTGATACAGGCGCTGTCTACATGTTTGGCCGCCAAAAAGGATTGGCGGAAAACGAATTGAACAACTACGAGCGTGGCATGAAGAACTACCAAGAAATAATCAGTGGAACGAAAGAGTCAGTTGCAGGAGATGGTGCTGCTGGAGGACTCGGTTTTGCTATCAGAGTATTTTTAAACGGAAGCGTATGTTCGGGATTTGAGTTTATTTCAGAACAGACTGGATTAGAAGAAGCGATTAAACATGCTGATTTAGTGATTACTGGTGAAGGGAAAATGGACAATCAAAGCCTCCAAGGAAAAGTCCCAGTTGGAATTGGACGTATTGCAAAAAAATACCAAGTACCAGTTATTGCTTTTGTCGGAAGTTTTAATGGCGATCATCAGCTTTTTTACGAAGAAGGTATTTCTGTTATCATTCCAATTGTCGATCGAATCACAACGTTAGAAGAAGCAATAAGTGAGGCAAAACGAAACTTACAAACGGCAGCTCTTCGGACCCTGGATTTATTGACACTAATGAAAAAATAATTGTCTAGCTTATGTTATCGAAAGAATTGAAAAACAGTACTTATTAGGATTACCAGCTAATGAGTAATGTTTTTTTTCTCCTCCTTAAGTCCAGAAAATATAGGTCTTAAGTACCATGACAAGAATGATGAATTCCCTCAGAATAGTAAGAGAGGTAAGGGGATGTAAGATGAAAAAAAAGGAAAAAGAGTAGACATTTAGTTGTAATAAAAAAAGAGAGAGAATCAGTGGAGGGGAAAACATGTCTGTAATTGAAGCAAGAAATATAAAGAAAAGTTATGGCCGTAATGAATCGAAATTTGATGCATTAAAAGGTGTGGATCTAAAAATCGAAGAAGGTGAATCCGTTGCGATCATCGGGAAAAGTGGATCAGGAAAATCAACTTTTATGCATATTTTAGCCTTATTAGATAAACCAACATCAGGAGAAATTTTATTAAATGACCAAGATGTAACAAGCATCGGTAAAAAAGAATTAGATAAAACAAGAAACAAACAATTCGGGTTTGTGTTTCAGCAATTTTTTATGAATTCTAAAGATACGGTTTTAAATAATGTAATGTTACCGCTAAAAATCGGTGGTATTTCAAATAGCAAACGTAAAGAAATGGCGCTTGAAGCACTGAAAGCTGTTGAACTAGACGATAAAATCAACAATAAAGCCAACAACTTATCTGGTGGTCAAAAACAACGAGTTTGTATTGCGCGTGCTTTAGTAAATAATCCTAAAATCATTTTTGCAGACGAGCCTACCGGAAACTTAGATTCCACAACAGGTGATAAGATCGAGCAGCTGTTATTTGATTTGAACAAAGAAAAAGGGATCACACTGATTATTGTCACTCATGATCCAGAACTTGCGGCACGCTGCGATCGTCAAATCCATGTGCGTGACGGATTAATTGTGGGAGGGAACGAGTAGATGAAATTTAGTGATATTTTAAAATCAGCCAGTTCAAATTTAATGCGCAATAAAGGGCGGACGATTTTAACGATCGTAGCCATTTTTATAGGAGCGTTTACCATTTCACTGACAACAGGTGTCAATATTGGGGTCAATGATTATATCGATAAACAAGTCGGCAGTGTCGGCGGTGAAAATCAAATCATGATCCAGCCCAAAATGACTGGAGGACCTAGTGAAGATGGCGAACCACAAAAATATGATGAGGATAAAAAAACAAGCTCAATGCAGCAACAAGAAACCTTAGATAGCAAAGATCTTGATAAAATCAAAGATATCAAAGGAATCAAAAATGCGGAAGCAATGAAATCTGTTTCAACAACCTACATTTCAGGAAAGAACAATGAAAAATATGTCTTTTCAGGAATGGCAATGGTAGAAGAATTGAATGTAGATCTTGAAGCAGGCAAAGAACTTGATCAAGATAGCTCAGAATTTCAGATCAATTTGGCACCAGAATATGTGAAATCGTTAGGCTATAAATCAAGTGAAGACGCAATTGGCAAAACAGTTAAAATTGCTGCACCTTCTGCGGCTACTGGGGAAGAAAAAGTAGTGGAAGCTACTATCGTAGGTGTACGTAACACTAGTTTGATCCAAGGTGGAATGTCTTTATTGAATCGTTCGCTTGTTGATGAAATCTCAAAAATCAACGAAGCAGGTTTACCAGAAACGATGACTGGACAATACGGATTGATCATGGGTGAAATGAGCAAAGATGTAACAAAATCAGAAATCACCGATGTAAAAGAACGTTTGGATAAAGCAGGCTATATGGGACAAACAGTTGAAGACCAAATCGGTATGATCAGAAACGTGATCAATGCAATCACAGGTGTCTTAACGATGTTTGGTGCCATTGCGTTATTAGCCGCAAGTTTTGGAATCATCAACACATTGTATATGTCAGTTCAAGAACGTACAAGAGAAATCGGCCTAATGAAAGCGATGGGACTAAGTAGTGGTAAAGTCTTTACGATTTTCAGTGTGGAAGCAGCATTGATTGGATTTTTAGGTTCCCTTTTAGGTATTTTAGGAGCAGTCGGTGCAGGTGCGTTGATCAATCAAATCGCAGCTGACTCATTCTTGAAATCATTATCAGGCTTTACCTTGATTCAATTTTCAGCCTCTTCATCTGCTGTGATCATTCTGGTAATCATGGGAATCGCATTCCTTGCAGGAACATTACCAGCGCGTAGAGCAGCGAAACTCGATCCAATTGAATCATTACGTTATGAATAAATATATATAGTTGGATTAGCTTTTATAAAATTAGAGTCAAGAGAATTAGATAGAAAAGTATTTATAAAAACAGGTACAATTTTGGTAATTATCAAAATCGTACCTGTTTTTATATAGAGAATAGGTTACTTATCCCAGACTCATTGTTTTGTCTTATTAAGCTATAATTTGTTCCCATGGAAAACGTCCATTTCTTTTATGGAAATCCCAAATGCCAGCCCATGTAAGTTTTTTAACCCACCAACTAACCATTTTTACCCCTCATTTCATTTTTGTTAATCTTATAGTACAATATAATTGAGAAGACATTTAATTCATCAATAATTTTTACCATAGTTTTTTTTGTTATAGTTGAAATTATATTTCAAATTTTTTCTGGTTATATGTTACAAAGATTGGGAATTAGTTTAGTCTATCAACTTAGAGAAAAAGTAATTAGTCAGATTCTTAATTTAAAAAAAGAAGAAATTGATAATTTTTCTTCTGGAAATTTAGCTAGTATGTTGACCAATGATACATCAGCTTAATTCCATTTAATTAGCACTACCTTTCCTTCTTTTTTAATATCGTTAATCTCAGTTATATTTATGTCAATAACTTTATTCTATTTAAGTTTACAGCTATCTATTGTTTTGTTGATTTTAATTCCTATACTGTGGATAATTTATTTTCCTTTAGGGAAAACATTGGCAAAAATTTCATTTGAAATACAGAATAACATTGGAAAACTAACTGATTTCGGTCACTTTATTTCTAATAAAAATGAATTCATAAAAGTAAACCTAACTCGAGACTTTGAATATAAAAAAGGAATGAATTTAATTAAGTTTTTAAAAAATATTTCGAAAAGACAAGCTAAAATATTTGCTATAGTTACCCCTTTTGTGAGTATGCTCTTAATATTCAGTGTTCTTTCAGTTATTTCTTACGGACTATATTTGGTGAAGCTCGATAGTTTATCTATTGGTAGTTTAATTGCTTATTTAACTTTATTTTTTCAACTTATTAATCCTTTAAGTGAATTAGGAACTTCGATTTCCCATTTTAAAGGTATAGAAGGGGCTTCAAGAAGGATAGAGGAGCTATTAAGCAATGATAACGTCGAATGTAATAAAAATAATGAGTTGGATTTTAAATTTAATGGTATCGAATTTAAAAATGTTTCTTTTTCTTACAAAACTAGTTCAATGAATGTTGTAGTTGATCCCATTTTAAAAGAAATTAATTTTACAGGAAACAAAGGACAGTTGATTGCATTTGTGGGTCCTAGTGGTTCTGGGAAAACTACTCTTTTTTCTTTAATTGAAAGATTATATACAAAATTTGATGGAACTATTAAAATTGGTAACTCATCAATAACAGAAATTCCTTTAAATGTTTTAAGATCACACATAAAATATGTAATTCAAGATTATCCGGTTTTTAGTGCAACAATTAGAGAGAATCTAGTTTATGGTTTAAAGAATTCATTTACTGACGATGAATTGCTTCGCGCTTCTGAATTGTCGAATTTCAGAACAGTAATTGATAATTTGCCTAATGGATTAGACACTATAATTTCAGAAGATGGAATTTCTTTATCTGAAGGTCAAAAACAAAGACTTGCAATTACAAGATGTTTTATAGCGGATTCTAGTGTATTGTTATTAGATGAGGTAACTTCTGCATTAGATGCTGTTTCAGAAAAAATTGTACAAAACTCGATAAATTTTTTGGTAAAAGAGCAATCTAAATTAATTTTAGTGAACGCACACCGATTATCGACAATTCGGCAAGCGGATCAAATTATTTTTTTAGATAAAGGGATTATTACAGGAAAAGGCACTCACGAAAAATTATTGAATGAACATGATATGTATAGAAAGTTCATTGCAACCCAATTTTAAGTTTAGGAGATTTTTTATTATGTTATTAACAACTGCAATTTTTATTCTGATGTTTTTTCTAGTGGCAATGGGTTTGATTTTTGATATTAAAAATAATGTTAAGTTAAATAAAAGATCTTTAGCTTCATGTATCTATCTTATTATAATTAGCTTTGTTTTATTTCTTTTGGTAGTGGTAATTTTTTATCATAGAGAGTTTCCGACTCCACAACCTCAAATTGCATACTTAGGTGGTGACATATATGCGTAAAGGTTCATATTCGAAAAAAAAATCAATAAAAGAAGTTATTAGTGTCTGCTGTGATGTTTTTTTAGATATAATTGCCTATATTTTTCATTAAAATATTACTAAAAAAGATAAATCGTGACCATGCTCATTTTTTAAGTGTAAATGGATATTGTTTGTGATTGAAAACTGAGATAATAGTAAAATTAAGTCCAAATTTATGAGTCTTCATGATTCTTATTTTTTGTAAGCATATTTTTTACCTAAATAAAAAATAAGGAGTATACTAAGTTCACATTTTGTTTACAAGACGGAGGAATCATAATTATGAAAGCAGTAGTCATCAATCAATATGGTAGTAAAGAAGAATTAACCGAACAAGACGTAACATTACCTGAATTAAAAGAAAATCAAGTACTCGTTAAAGAGCATGCAACCTCAATCAATCCAATCGACTGGAAATTAAGAGAAGGCTATTTAAAACAAATGTTTGACTGGCCGTTCCCCATTATTTTAGGCTGGGATGTTGCGGGTGTCATCACAGAAGTCGGTAGTGGTGTAACTGATTGGAAAGTCGGCGATAAAGTTTTCGCTCGTCCAGAAACAACACGTTTTGGTACGTATGCAGAGGAAACGATCGTTGATGATACTCTATTAGCGAAAATTCCTGACAATGTTAGTTTTGAAGAAGCAGCGGCTGTTCCTTTAGCTGGATTAACTGCCTTACAAGCACTTTTTGATCATGGAAAACTGCAAAAAGGCGAAAAAGTCTTGATTCATGCTGGAGCTGGCGGCGTAGGAACTTACGCAATTCAGTTAGCTAAACAAGCGGGTGCTTATGTTATTACAACTGCTAGTGAGAAAAATCATGACCTACTTAAAAAATTAGGTGCAGATGAAGTGATTGATTATCATACAACCAACTTCGCGGAAGTGTTAACAGATATCGATGTAGTCTTTGATACGATGGGTGGAGATATCCAAAAATCTAGCTTTTCTGTTCTAAAACCAAATACAGGACGTTTGATTTCAATTGTTGGTATTGCAGATGAAGCGTTGGCAAAAGAAAAAAACATCAAAGCCGAAAGTATCTGGCTACAAACAAATGGAAAACAATTACAAGAAATTGCCGATCTAATGGCTTCAGGAAAAGTGATTTCAGTCGTCGGAGAAGTTTTCCCATTTTCTAGACAAGGCGTTTATGATGCACATGCCTTGAGTGAAACTCACCACGCAGTAGGAAAAATCGTCATCAAAATGGCTGACTAACTAAATAGACCATCATCAACGGAATTTGTTGATGATGGTCTATTTGTTTGATTTTCCTGCTCTAAAGCGAATCAGTTCTATTAATCCAGGCAATTCTCGTTGGATGTACTCTTGATTCAAAACATATGTTTTAGCTGTCCCGATTTTGATTTCTTGAATCAGCTGAGCATCCTTAAGCAATTTTATATGGTGAGATAAGGTAGATTTTACAATGTTATATTTTTCTGAAGTTATCCGTTTTTCACCATCAAGTAATAAGCAAGTAAGGATATTCAAACGGATCGGATCACTGACTGCTTGCAATGCTTGAAGAACAGGATCGTTGTTGTTATCGATCATTTTATTTTTCATAAACAGATTATAACATAAACTTTCTACTTTACATATTGCGGAGGGAGTGATATATTTTTAATGTTCGAAAATAATCGAACAAAAGAGAGAGATGAGGGATATTATGGAAAAAACATATAAAGAAAACAATTTCGACACGATCATGAAAGGGAGAAGATCTATTCGCAATTATGATTCAACCGTTAAAATCAGCCGCGAAGAGATGGAGCAAATCATTAACGATACTGTCAAAGCACCTTCTTCTGTGAATATGCAGCCTTGGCGTTTTGCTGTTGTTGAAAGTGATGAAGGGAAAGAAGCCATCGCTCCATTGGTACGTTTTAATAAATTACAAAATGAAACATCAGCCGCAATGATCGTGATCTTTGGGGATTTAAATAGTTTTGAACATGCAGAAAAAATCTATGGTACAGCAGTGGAACAAAATTTAATGCCGCAAGAAGTCAAAGAGCGTCAATTAGAAGTATTGAGTCCTTTATTTGAGCAAATGTCGACAGAAGATAAAAAAGAAATGGCGATTATTGATGGCGCTTTGGCTGGGATGAATTTAATGTTAGTTGCTCGTGCGTATGGATATGACACAAATCCAATCGGCGGTTTTGAACGTGAGAAAATTGCTGAAGCGCTAGAGATGGATAAAGAACGGTATTATCCTGTCATGATCGTTTCAATCGGGAAAGCAAATGAAGAAGGTTATCCTTCTTATCGACTACCAGCTGCCGATATTACAACTTGGAAATAGGAGGCGTAAATCGATGCATATTATTCCGTTAGTTTTAGCTGTGATCGTTGCAATTGAGCATTATTACATTTTATATCTAGAAATGTTTCAGACAACGTCATCTGCAGCACAACGTAGCTTTGGATTGGATAAAGAATTTTTAAACGATCCAAGAGTACAAACGTTATTCAAAAATCAAGGACTATATAACGGTTTTTTAGCTACAGGAATTTTATGGGGGGCATTTTTTGCTGTTAATAGCTGGAGTGTGGTAACGTTCTTCATCGTCTGTGTGGTTGTTGCTGCTGGTTATGGCGGACTGACATCTTCCAAATCGATTTTGATAAAACAAGGTATTCCGGCAATTATTACATTAGTAACACTGTTGATTTTTAGATGATCAGAGAAAAGTTTGAGACAAGAACCCCATTGTCTTAGGCTTTTTCTTTTATTTTTGAAAAAACTTATATAAAGTAAGTCAAAACTCTTTACTTACTTTTAGTAAGACGATATACTAAGAAAGTAATCTAAAAACTAATTCGAATCGAAAAGGAGCAATACACATGACAGAATTTACTCAAGCATTAAAAAAACGCCGTTCAATCTACGCTTTAGGAGATAATCTACCACAATCACAAGAAGAAATCACAGCTTTAGTGAAAGAAGTTGTTAGAGAAAGTCCTTCATCATTTAACTCACAAACACAACGTGTCGTTTTCTTATTTGGTGATGCACATAAAAAATTATGGTCAATCACAGAAGAAGCATTGAAACCTTTAACACCTGCAGAAGCCTTCCCAAATACACAAGCTAAATTACAAAGCTTTGCAGCTGGATACGGAACATTACTTTTCTTTGAAGATATGGATATCGTAAAAAATCTACAAGAACAATTTGAACTATATGCAGAAAACTTCCCAGTTTGGTCAGAACAAGCAAGTGGTTTGACTCAAGCAAACGTTTGGACTGCATTAGCACAAGAGAATATTGGTGCAAACTTACAACATTACAACCCAGTAATCGATGAAGCTGTAGCAAAAGAATGGTCAATTCCAAGTCAATGGAAATTAAGAGCACAACTTGTATTTGGTTCAATCGAAGCACCTGCTGGCGAAAAAGAATATATGGAAGATAGCGCACGTTTCCTAGAATTTAACTAATTAACGCAACTGGAGGAGAGAAGCATGGTGGTCACATTACCTAAAGAAACGATCGTAAAACAAGTAAAATTGAATGTACAAAATCTGGAAAAAATGACAGTATTTTATACGAAAATGATTGGTCTTGTTTTACTGAAAAAAGAAAATAATACAGCTTTCTTAGGTGCTCAAGATTCTTCTGAAGCAATCATGATTTTAGAGGAACTTGTTGATCCTGTAGTAAAAGATCAGACAACAGGATTGTACCATACCGCTTTTCTCTTGCCTTCGCGTAAAGATTTAGGCAATAGTTTATTATGGCTATTACAAAACAATGTCGAAATAGGTGAGGCTGACCATGGCTACAGTGAAGCAATTTATCTAAGCGATCCAGAAGGCAATGGTATCGAAATCTATCGTGATAAACCAATATCTGATTGGGATATTCATGAAGATGGAGAGATCATTGGTGTAACGGAACAGTTAGATGCAGATGGCGTCGTCGCAGAAGCTGACGGTCAATGGTTAGGTATGGCACCTGGATCAAGAATAGGACATGTTCATTTGCAGGTCGCAGATTTAGAGGAGACAGAGAAGTTTTATGAACAACTTGGTTTTTCTTTAAAATCTAATTTTGGCAGACGCGCTAAATTCTTCGCAGCGGGTGTTTACCATCATCATATCGGGACGAACACTTGGAATGGTGAGCATGTGGCTTTAATTGGTGAGAATCAGTTGGGCTTGGTTTGGTATACATTCCAGTTGCCATCTAGAGAAGCGTTTGAGCTTTTTATCAAGGAACTTGATGAATCAGCTGTTGAGTATGCGAAGGAAAATGATCAAATCACGATTCAAGATCCAAATGGGATGCAGATTAAGTTTGGATATTAGATTGAAAAAGTCAACTTCATAATTGAAGTTGGCTTTTTTTGTGTCTGAATGACTAGTTAATATTGATGGTGTATAGTTTCTAATTTGAAAAACGATTAAAAATTAGAGTGGGAAATTTTAAAGGTAAGTTGATAAATATCTAATCTACGCTTGTTGAGACATTTGTACAAAAATAAGTCATGCTCAATATTTTTTATTGGTCATATGTTTTGAGATTATTTTCTTATGAACGTCTAAAATATTATATTCCTAAAGAAATTCCATATTTTACTGATAAAATTCTATTTAACTTAGAATACTATTTGTTTATACTTAGTATAGATATGATAAAATGTCTATTTGTACAAAAAAAAAAACAGGAAGTTGAGAAATGATTAGTAAAAAGAAAAATAAGTGGTGTGTTGGTGCGTTAGTGGTATTTTCATTTTGTAGTGTCAGTCTATCAAAGCAAGCGATAGCAGAAAGTTATCCAGCCGCTTTTGATCCGAGGCAAATGGGGACTGTGACACCTGTAAAAAAACAAATAGGTAATTTTTGTTGGGCGTATGCGGCAGTGACGGCAACTGAACAAAATTATGTTAATACAACTGGTGTTCAAGCGGATCTATCTGGAGATTACTATGCACGTCTTGTAGGGGATGATGGATATGCAGGTGTAGATACAATTTTTGAAAGAGCAATGGCCTGGCAAGGACCAGTCTCAGAAAAAGATTTTTCTAGCGACGGACCAGACTCTCATTCAAAAGAAGAACTGGCAAAAGTTCCAGCAGCGGTTCATGTTCAAGGATTTACAACATTACCTGTATTAACAAATTTCAAAACGAATACGGCAGCTGAAATTAGCGATCGGGTCAATAAAATCAAGAGTGCAATTTATAACCATGGTAATATCACTTCTTCTAGAAATGGTCTACAATCTTATCGAACAGATTATGACTCCCAAAATGTATTAGTACAAAATGCTGTTGCCTATCCTAATCATGTAGTTACTATTGTAGGTTGGGACGATTCATTTGCAAAAAATAAATTCACATATCAACCTGACAGAGATGGTGCATTTATTGCAAAAAATACGTGGGGAACGAATTGGGGACAAGAGGGGTACTATTATATCTCTTATGAATATGCTTACCTTCGTAATCAAGAGCTATATTTTGTTAATTCTGTCGAAAGCCCTGACAATTACAAAGCAAAATATGGTGAAGGAGCTATAAATGGAGGAAGAGTCATAGAGACAAAGAGCAGCAAAACATTTGGTCATGTATTTGATGCGCCGAAAGAAGCGGAAAAAATCGATGCTGTTGGCATCCGGACGGAAGTTGAAAATGTTCCTTATGAAATATATGTTAATGCAAATGGTATACCGACAAAAGGATTAGAAGGGTTCACTAAAGTAGCAGCTGGAATCAAAGCTGATATAGGTGCAACAACTATTAAATTAGACCAATCAATTCCAATTACATCAAAAGATAAGTTTTCTGTCGTAATTAAACTTACTAAACCAACGAACTTAGACAAAATGGCTATTCCTGCAGAACTAGGTGTAATAGGCAAAAAAATTTTTAGAGGCTACTCTTTAGATGAAAAAAACAATTGGAATAAGGATATTGGCACAAATTACCTATTTAATGTTTATACGAACAGCAATGAGCCTGTTAACCTAGGGATTATTAAAGACGTATTTCCAGCACCGAATTTTGCTGCTGAGATTGCTAAACAACTAGGTAAATCGATAAATGATTCGCTGACACAAGAAGAAGCAGATAAAATAAAATCTATTGGGTAAAGTGTATATCTCAATCAAGAAGTCGATAATGCACAAGGTATTGAGTATTTGTCTAATTTGGAGTATTTAAAATTTCAAGAGGGAAAGATTCAAACACTAGATCTTAGTAAAAATAAAAAACTTAAACATCTTGAGGTTTCAGGTTCATTAATAACAACTCTGAATCTTAAGAATAATCCTGAGTTGAGATGGGTAGATACTGCAGGAAATAGACTTACTTCAATTGATGTAACCAATTGTGCTAAATTACAGACGTTTCAATTGGGAACGAATAGAATAAAGGAAATTGATCTTAGTAAAAACCCTATACTAAAAACTTTGAGGATCTCTCGGAACCAATTAGAATCAATTGATGTCAGCAAAAATCCAGAATTGAATCATCTAGATTTAGGATTAAACAAGTTGGCAGAAATTGATGTGACTAAAAATTTAAAATTGTACACTTTAAGGGTGGGATACAATTCTAAAATTGCAAAAATTGATCTCTCAAACAATTCATCGTTATTAGAGCTAGGCGCAGGTGAAACAAGCGTGAGAAACATCGATACTTCAAAACTTCCTAAATTAAGATATTTAGAACTTGTTGGAAATCAGTTAAAAGAGATTGATATTACCAAGAATCCGGAGCTTGAGAATCTATATATTTGTAACAATCAACTAACAGCTATTAACTTAAAAAATAATCCGGCGATTCGTCATTTAAGCATCAGCCATAATCAGCTAAAAGTTATTGATTTAAACGCAAACTTACAGTTGATTTCTCTGGATGTTCGGAATAATCAAATCTCTTTATTAGACATAAGTAAAAATACTAAACTAGGAGAAGATAGCTATTTGACTACTGGAAATCCTGGCATAAAAGTGATAATTCCAGAATCGTAATGGGTATAGGAAATAAATGAATAGTTAGTCGGTATGAGATTAGATAGTTACCATCTTCATACGGGCTAACTCATTTTTTGTCTAGAAAGTATAGAGTTTATTTGATTTTCTATGATATGATAAAAAATGAAGAAATAATAAAGAATGAAGAGTCATTCCAAAGTGAACGTATGTGGGTGCGTATAGTTAAAATAATAGAAGTCTGAAATTATTTTTTATGACTACAATATCATTGCGGTTTATTAGTATTAGAATGATTCAGAAACGATAATAAAGGATGACGAATGAAGAAAAGTTTTATTGTAAGCCAAGTTCTATTATTAATTAATATATTTATACTCATTATAATTAAAACAAACGAACTTATTATTTTTGAAAGCTATTATTTATTATTAGCAGCATCCTTTTGGTGTCAATATTTCTTCCAGTTTTGATTTATTTGTATCTTAAACGCTAAAAAAATACTTTTCAAAAAACAGCTAAAGGACTGAGTAAAACTTGTTAAAAACCGAATCTATATCGTTTAAACATGAAGAGCAATCAATAATAACTGATTTGACAATTTCTTTTGAAAAAGGCAGTCACACCACAATTACCGGACCTTCAGGTAGCGGGAAAAGTACATTCCTTAAGTTATTGGCTTCGTTATTGACTCCAACAAAAGGCAAAATTTTTTTTAATAATCAAGATATTACGGAATTAGCACCTGAAAATTACCGCATGCAAGTATCCTACTGTTTCCAACAACCATCCTTATTTGGTGAAACAGTTCGCGATAATTTTATGTTCCCATATGAAGTACGTAAAAAAGATTTTCAAGAAAGTCACGTACTGGAGTTACTTGAAGAAGTAAAACTACCAGGAAATTATCTTGATAAAAAAATTACTGAACTATCCGGCGGAGAAAAACAGCGTATCGCGTTAATTCGCAATGTGATTTTTTTACCAGAAGTCCTACTTTTGGATGAAGTCACGGCTGGATTAGATGAAGAAAGTAAACAAATCGTTAATCAATGGTTGTTGAAGTTGAATCAAGATAAGAATATTACATTGATTCGTGTGACCCACGATGCAGAAGAAATAGCTCAGTCAACGATTGTTAAAAAAATCGTAGCAGGAAGATTGGAGGGGGAAAAATGAACTTAGCAGTGAATGATCTTTCTCTATTATTTGCTAGTTTGTTGGTGATTGTTGCGTTATTAATCAGCTACAAAGAAAAGTTAGGTTTTACCAAAGATATTATTATTAGCGTGTGCCGTGCGGTTATTCAATTGATTTTAGTTGGTTATTTACTTAAATATATTTTTCAAGTAGATAATAAAATAGTGACGCTTGTCATGGCTGGAATTATTATTATAAATGCTGCGTTGAACGCTAAAAAGCGTAGTAACCATTTAAAAAAAGGTTTTTTGATTTCTTTTATTGCAATTATTTGTAGCACAGGAGTGACAATAGGTGTGCTGGTTCTTTCAGGTGCTATTCGTTTTATACCATCACAAATTATTCCAATCAGTGGGATGATTGCTAGTAATTCAATGGTTGCGATTGGTTTGTGTTATCGAAATATGGACAGTTTGTTTCATGATCAAAGACAAGCTGTGCTTGAAAAACTAGCATTGGGTGCTGATATCAAGTTAGCTTCACGAGCGATCGTTAGGGCGAGCATTCGAACCGGAATGGCACCAACTATCGATTCAGCTAAAACGGTTGGAATCGTTAGTTTGCCTGGGATGATGTCAGGATTGATTTTTGCTGGAGTCGATCCGGTACATGCTATTAAGTATCAAATCATGGTGACATTTATGTTGTTGTCTGCAACAAGCATCGGTTCTGTCATTGCGACTTATTTAGCGTTTAAAAGTTATTATAATGAGCATAAGCAGTTGATTGTTTAATTAATTTTCTAAAAGGTAAGATGAATTTTGTCTTATCTTTTTTTATATACTTTGAAAATTAAAAGTATAGACATTTGTCGGTTTTGACTTTATAATAATAGTGAATACGATGCTTGAAAAACAATTCGATGAAAGTAGGGACAGTCATGCAAAGAACATTTAAAGAAGATTTCTGGTGGGGAGCCGCTACATCAGGTCCACAAAGTGAAGGACGTTTTAACAAAAAACATGCGAACATGTTTGATTATTGGTATGAGATTGAACCAACGGATTTTTATGATCAAGTTGGCCCAGATGTGACATCAAATTTTTATAATAGTTTTAAAGAAGATAGTGCATTGATGAAAGAAATTGGTCTAAATAGTGTCCGTACCTCGATTCAGTGGAGTCGTTTGATCGATGATTTGGAGCTTGGAACAGTTAATGAAGATGCGGTTCGTTTTTATAACGAAGTAATTGACACATTTTTAGAAGCTGGGATTCGTCCTGTGATGAATTTACATCACTTTGATTTACCTGTTGAACTTTATCATAAATATGGTGGCTGGGAATCGAAGCACGTGGTCGATTTATATGTGAAATTTGCTGAAAAATGTTTTGAATTATTTGGTGATCGGGTGAAAGACTGGTTTACCCACAATGAACCAATCGTGGTTGTTGAAGGGGAGTATTTACACCAATTCCATTATCCAAAAATCGTGGATGGTAAAAAAGCAGTGCAAGTCGCTTATAACTTGAATTTAGCTTCTGCAAAAGCGATTCAAGCGTTTAGAAAATTAGGGCTACAAAATGAAGGTGGAAGAATTGGTATCATTTTAAACCTAACACCAACATATCCAGCTTCTGACAGTCCGGAAGACTTAGCAGCGGCGAATATTGCTGAGCTATTTAACAATCGTATGTTTTTAGATACAGCTGTCCACGGGGAATTTCCACAAGAGTTAGTTGATTTATTTATCAAAGATGACGTTCTTTGGGAAAGTACGCCAGCAGAATTGGCTTTGATTAAAGAGAACACGATTGATGTTCTAGGCGTTAATTTCTATCACCCAAACCGTGTGAAAGCACCAGATATTGCACCAAATAGTGTGGGAGAGTGGCTTCCAAATCGTTATTTTGATGAGTACAATATGCCAGGACGTCGAATGAATATCGATCGCGGCTGGGAAATTTACCCTAAAGCATTATATGATATTGCCATCAATATTCGTGATAACTACAACAATATTCCGTGGTTTGTCTCTGAAAATGGGATGGGGATTTCTGGTGAGGAACGATTCATGAACGAAGCAGGTGTGGTGGAAGATGATTATCGAATTGATTTTATTCGAGAGCATTTAGAATGGGTTCATCAAGGAATTGAAGAAGGGTCTAATTGTTTTGGCTATCATTTATGGACACCGATCGATTGTTGGTCATGGGCAAATGCGTATAAGAATCGCTACGGTTTTATCTCTACAAATATCCATACACAAATCAAGACGATCAAAAAATCCGGACATTGGTTCAAAACGGTTGCTCAAACAAATACACTTACAGATAAATAAAATGAAAAATGTGGCGCAAAACCGAAAATCAGTTTTGCGTCACATTTTTTTCTGACTATGCATAATCAACATTTAAAATAGAATAGCTTCTTTGATCGTATCGATTTCGACTACAAGAAAACTCGATGGGACGTCCATTTTTTGAATAGACGACTTGCTGCACTTCCAGAACAGGATCCTCTTTTTTACAATTTAAATATTGTTGATCGTATTCATCAGACTTATCTGCTTGAATATTTCGATAAGCTCCTGCAAAATCGAGAGATAACTGTTCTTTGACATAGGTATAAATGGATTCTTTTAAAATAACTGTTGTGAGACCTGGCACTAAATCACAAGGCATATAAGTATGTTCTAAAATAAAAGGCTCCTCTTCAAGAATTCTAAGCCGGATGATCTTATAGACAGGCTGTTCTTCAGAAATGGCTAAACGCTCTTGGACTTCTTTAGAAGGAAATTCGACTTCAAATAAAATCACTTGGCTTTTCAACTTTTTATGGCGATCATGCATTTGTTTGCTAAGACCATCATATTCATTGGCAGGTGAAGTATCTTTATCCCAAAAAGAGCGATTCAATACTTTGGTTCCAGAACCGCGTTGAGAGTATAAAAGACCTTCCATGACTAAAATACCGATTGCCTTTTTTACAGTCATTCGGCTCACATTAAACTCTTTTACTAAGTCAGTTTGGTTTGGGATCAAGGTGTCTGTTTTGTAAGTATTATTTTTTATTCTTTCACGCAATGTATCTGCGATTTCTTCATATTTTGGCTTCATATCGTCACAACCTCCTCATCTGTATTGTAACTGATTATGAATGTATAGACAATTAAAGAAAAAGAAAGTGCGATTAAATCGCACTTTCTTTTTCTTTATCTAATAGGCGTAGGAACGGAAACCAAAGTAGACCAACAATCAATAGATCTATAAGTTGCAATATACCACCTAAGATGGAATTGGTTGCTAACATGCCGCTAAAGAAAATTGGAACAGTCCAAGGAACAGATACACCAGTTGGAGGTGGTACAATGCCAGCTGCCATAACAAGATAATTAAGCACCGTAACGATCAGTGGCGCTAATACCCAAGGAATTAGGATCGTCGCATTTAAAACGATTGGTAAGCCAAAAATAACAGGCTCATTTACGTTAAAAATGCCAGGCGCTAAACTTAAACGACCAATATCTCGGTATTGTTTTTTCTTCATGACAAACGCCATGATCAAAATAACGGCTAAGGTCATACCAGAACCACCCAATCCAACAGTGAACGTTTCCATAAATGGTTTTGTAATGATATGGGGTAGTTTTTCTCCAGCTTTATATGCATCTAAATTTTCTAACATCAAGGTATTCCAAATAGGATCCATTACCGAATTGACGATAATTTGCCCATGTAACCCGAAAAACCATAAGAATTGTACAAAGAATAACGCAATCAAAGTCGCTGGTAAACTACTACCTAAACCAACTAATGGTTTTTGAATAACATCATAAATAACATCATGAAGATTAGTTTTGAACAAACCAGTGACGATTGCGTTGATAAATAGAAAAACAGATAAGGTTAAAATAGCGGGAATCAACGCAGCAAATGATTTAGCGACAGCAGGTGGTACACCATCAGGCATTTTGATCTGCCAGCCTTTTTTAGTCACTCTGCAATAAATTTCACCGGCAAGAAAAGCTGCGATCATGCCAATAAACATTCCTTTAGCGCCTAAACGATCTAAAGATAAGACCCCAGAAACTTCTGTGCCATCTTCAAGCGTCATCATGAAAGGCGTTAAAAGGAGAAAACTAGCAAATGAAACAGCGCCGCCAAAAATCCCTTCAACATCATATGATTTAGACAAATAATAGCCAATACCAAATGTAACGAAGACTGCCAGGATGCTCATTGTCGCATTTTGACCGTTACCAAATAAGGAGGATAAGGTTCCTTTTGTAGCATCACTGAAAAAAGGTAAGTTATTGATAACAACAATGATCGATCCGAACATAGTTAATGGAAAAGATAACATAAAAGCATCTCTCAAAACAGAAAGATATCGGTTTTGTCCAAGTTTATTGGCAAGCGGCATGATCTTTTCTCCAAGAGAATCCATAAAACCATTCATACTAATCAGTCCTTTATATTCTATTTGTAATCGATTACAAATAGAATATACCACTTTAGTTATCAAATGTCTATACTTTTGTTTTTAATGATTATGTATATGTGTGGTTACGAGAACTAAAAAAAGAGCAAACCCTTATTGGTTTACTCTTTTCTTGATTTGTTTAGATAAAATAGGAACGTTTTAGTTTTTAAATACTAGCGCCGCCACCGCCGGAAGAACCGCCGCCTCCAGAGAAGCCACCTCCACCGCCGAAGCCGCCGCCACTTGAAGAGCCACCGCCAAAACCGCCGCCGCCCCAATACCAAGGACCACTTCCACGGCCACCGCGACCACCACGTCCTCCTTTAGAAAGCAGGAAAGGTAAGATAATCAGTAAGACAAAGAAAATACTGAAAAATCCTTCTCCATCAGAACTGTCTTCTGATGCAACTTGCTCTATCTCGTCATCGGACAATGCATTTTTATCGGCAGGATAATCATAATGTTTATCAATCAAAGTAGTGACTGCATTAAATGTATACTGTAATCCTTTATTGATTGAAGCGTCATTATTTGATTTCAAATCGTCTTTAGCATGTTGCAGAATATTTCCAGCAACGCTATCGGTGATAATTCCTTCTAAACCATAGCCGACTTCGATCCGGACATTCCGTTGCCCGTCATTGATAGCATACAGAATCAAAACGCCGTTGTCTTCTTTTTGATTTCCGATTTTCCATTTCTGAAAAAGGTCAGGTGCGTAACTGTCGATACTGTCACCGTCAGTCGAATCGATCACTGCTAAAACAACTTGAGGAGCTTCTTTTTTCTCTTTATAGAGCTCGCCTTTTCGCTCAACTAAATTTTTAGTTGTTTCATCAAGGATCCCCGATTGGTCCAAGTAAAAATGATCTGGTGAAGCGGGTAATTCAGCAAATGCAGGTACTTGAAAGCTGACGAAAAAGGTGACAAGGAAAAATAATACGCTGGGCAATAAACCTCGTCTAAGAAGTTTCATCGATCATCACTTCCCACTAGAAGTGCTAGTAGAATTATCAAAATTCACAGAAGGTACAGTGCTGGCTGTTGGATCAGCTTTAAAGTAATCCTTCTTACCTAGACCCATCATATTTGCAAAGATATTTTTAGGGAAAGAAACCACTTGTTCGTTGTATTCTTTCACGACATCATTGTAACGTTTCCGTTCAACCGAAATGCGGTTTTCCGTTCCTTCTAATTGAGTCATTAACGTTTGCACGTTATCATTTGATTTCAATTCTGGATAATTTTCATTGATGACATTGATCAACGTACCAACAGATTGATCTAATTCTTGACTGGCTTTGATTTTGTCTGAATCGTTATTAGCTGAACCGTATGCTTCGCGGGCTTTCGCGATATCACCAAAGACTTTTTGCTCTTGTTGCATGCTACCTTTAACGCTGTTGACTAAGTTAGGAACGAGATCGGCTCTACGCTGCATCACATTTTCGACTTGGCTCCATTGTGATTCGACAGATTGTTCTTTCTTTGCTAATCCGTTGTATTGACTGACTCCGAATACACCTAATAAAACAATGGCAATTACGACAATCAATCCAACTCTTGTTTTGTTGTTTTTCATAAATTTCTCCTCCTAAAATTTAAAAGTATATCGGGCTCGTCCAGTCTCGACAGAAAAATAGGAAAATATGATTGTGACGCTTTATGTCACAGGCAAATTTTATCTTTTTTCCTAGAGACTAGTTCGTGAAACTAGATAAAAATAAAAGTGTATCGGGCTCGTCCAGTCTGAGAAACTAGATACCAATAAAAGCTGAACGAGCTCTTTTAGCTTGATGTAATGATATTGTAATGTTTCTGAAATAATTTGTCATCCATCTTAAGACCTATTTTTTTATAAATAAATCCTTCTATACAGTTAATTATAAGGATTTCTAAGTGATAAGCCAAAGAAACTGACTTTTATAAAAACTTCTTTAGTAGAAAAACAGATGATTTGTCAGTGGCTAGAATTTGTATTATGGTAAAAGAGTAAGCTGGTCTTACTTTTTAACTGGCAACAAATTCATAGGAGGAATCAAGATGACAGAAAAAATCGAAAATCCGTTAACAAGATTCTACGATGGAAAATTTGAAAAACAATCACAAGAAGCACCTGCGTTACAACAAAAAATGACGCCTGTACCTGACTGTGGAGAAACATCATACAAAGGATCGGGTAAATTGGCAGGTCGTAAAGCATTGATCACGGGTGGGGATTCTGGGATTGGATGTGCAGCGGCTATTGCATATGCAAGAGAAGGTGCTGATGTAGCAATCAATTACTTACCTTTTGAAGAAGCAGATGCTAAAGAAGTTAAATCGTTGATTGAAGCAGAAGGTCGTAAAGCGGTTTTATTACCAGGTGATTTAAAAGAAGAAACATTCACTCGCAAACTCGTTCATGATGCAGCGAAGGAGTTAGATGGCTTGGACATTTTAGTCCTTAATGCAGGAATGCAACAATCTGTGGAGAACATCAAAGACTTATCAACGCAACAAATCATGGATACTTATACAACAAATATCATTTCAATGTACTGGGCAGTGCAAGAAGCGCTGGATTATTTGCCAAAAGGTGGTAGTATCATCACAACGACTTCAATTCAAAGTGCCGAACCAAGTGCAAATTTATTAGATTATGCAGCGACCAAAGGAGCGATTACCTCTTTTAGCAAAGGCTTATCGGCACAATTAGCTGATTCAGGCATTCGTGTAAATACCGTTGCACCAGGTCCAATTTGGACAGCGTTACAGATTTGTGGAGGTCAACCTTCTGAAAAAATTCCTGAATTTGGTCAACAAGAATCGATTGGCCGAGCTGGACAACCAGCTGAATTAGCTGCCGTTTATGTATTTTTAGCTTCTAATGACGCAAGTTATGTCACTGGACAAGTCTATTCGATCACAGGTGGTAGTTTCTTTGCTTAACAGATTTCATTACTAAGGAGATGAAGCACGATGCCTTGGGATTTAGAGGATTATCCAAGTTCGTTTAAAAACTTTGAACCTTTGTTAAAAAAGAAAGCAATTGAGATTGTCAATGCGTTAGTCAGTGAAGGATATCCAGATGATAGAGCAATCCCGATTGCAATTTCTCAAGCTAAGAAATGGTTAGCTGAAGCGACTGAAGCTGAAAAAGTTGCTTTTAAGAAAGAGGCAGATCCAAAAAAAACGGACAAACATAGCGATAAAAAAATCAATACCGATTTATTAGATAATGACGTTCTAGTTTACTTCAAGGAAAATCGCTGGTACGTTCAGACGAAAAATGCTGAAAAAGCAGACGATTCATTTACTACGAAAGAACAAGCCATGGAACGAGCGAAAGAAATCGCTAAAAACAAAGATTCAAAAGTGATTGCCTATAAAAAAGATGAAGTACCTGAAAAATAATGAGGAAGCGCCTAAAACGAGTATAGTATGTGCTGGTTTTGGGTGTTTCTTTTTCTATTTCGCTAAAAAGAGAAATTATGTTAGAATAATCTGCAAAACCAAGCCAAAAGAAAAGGGGAAAATCAATGGCTATATTTTTAGAAATGCCGACATTAGACCCAGAATTTCCTTTCAGAATTATTTTAAATGATGGAAATATTTTGACTACACCTCACTGGCATCGAGAAATCGAGTTGATTTATGTGACAAAGGGGAGTATCAATTTAGGCATCAACGACCAACCGTATACCTTATCAGAGGGAGAACTGGTAGTGATCAACGGTGGGAATATTCATTATGTGCTAGCTTCACCTGGTAGTGAGCGAGTCGTTTTTCAATTTGATCTTACGTTTTTTGCTACTCTAAATACAGATGAAATCAATTTAAATCATTTTTTTGAAGTAGTCGAACCATTGAGTCCAAAGTGGGATAAAGCAACAGAGGCTGCTGTTAGAGATACACTAATAGAAATGTATAACGAAGAGCAAAATCAAAATCTTGGCTTTCAATTTCAGCTAAAAGCCGATTTACTGAAGCTACTCGTGTATCTTTTGAGAAATGTTCCTCAAAAGCAAGAAATGCATACACCCCATGAAAAAATTCAGAGCAAAGATATCCTTGAAAAGCTAGATCAAGTTTTTAGATATGTCGAAAAAAATTATACGAAGAAAATTACGCTAGAAGAGGTCGCAGCTTCGATCGGATACAGTCAATTTTACTTTACTAAATTTTTTAAACGGAATACCGGAAAGACGTTTATAACGTTCTTAAATGATTATCGTATTGATAAGGCAAAATGGCTATTGATCAATTCACCAGATACCGTTTCTGACATCATTAGTCAAATTGGGATTGAAAGTGATAAAACATTTTATCGCTTGTTCAAGCATTCAATGGGAATGTCGCCATTGAAATATCGGGAAAAAATGAGCATAGAAGTATAATGAGGCAAAACTAGTTATTGGTTTTGTCTTTTTTTGTACAGCAAAATATGAGAATGATAAGGCAAATTCAAGGGATTGTAACCGCTTCTAAATATTTTATAATCAAGGTATGTTGAAAACACGTGTATAAACAAGCGCTTATAAACAAAAGTAAATAATGATCATAGTACTATTTTTGAGAATAGAGGGATAAAGATGCAAGCACAGACAGGATTTTTATGGGGTGGAGCTATTTCGGCTGCTCAAACAGAAGGAAATTATTTGGTCGATGGTAGAAACATGTCGAATTTCGATTATCTTCCATTGAATGATCAACGGTTAAAGCCCGTCTATTTAGATCAAGAACATACGATTTTAAATCCAGAGAAAGAGGAAATCTACCCAAGCCGTACAGCAATTGGATTTTATCATACCTTTAAAAAAGACATCAAATTGTTAAGTGAGCTTGGTATCAATAGTTTTCGCTTCTCGATTTCATGGTCTCGGATTTTTCCAACAGGAGAAGAAGCTGCTCCAAATCAAAAAGGCTTGGACTTTTATGAACAAATTCTCGGAGAACTTGAAAAATATCAAATCGAACCGATCGTAACCATCAGTCATTTTGATTTACCTTTTCATTTAGTGGAAAAATACAATGGTTGGCAAAGCCGTGAAGTTGTTGATTTATATGTAAAGTATGCTAAAACGATCATGACGTATTTCAAAGGGCGAATCAAGTATTGGATTCCATTCAACGAGATGAATATGGTGTTGCATATTCCTTTTATTGGCGGCGGTATCACGTTTAATTCAAAGGAAAATCCATTACAAATCCAATATCAAGCGGGGCACCATCAATTATTAGCCAATGCACTAACGATCAAAGCTGGAAAAGAAATCAATCCAGACGCTCAATTTGGTGCAATGCTGGCAGCTGGCAAAACATATGCGTATACGTGTGATCCAGAAGATGTGTTTGCTGCTCTCAAAAGTGAGCGGGAGAATTTACTCTTTTCAGATGTTCAAGTTTTTGGGGAATATCCTAAGTTTACTACGAACTTCTTTGAAGAAAACCATATTCAGCTAAACGTGACAGAACAAGATAAGTACGTTTTAAAAGAAAATACGGTTGATTTTGTTTCATTTAGTTATTATTCCAGTGCCTGTACGTCAGCGAATCAAGATGGATTAGAAAAAGTCGCAACGAATGGGTTTATGACTGTTAAAAATCCGTATTTACCAGAAAGTACTAGTGTGTGGCAAAATGATCCATTAGGACTTAGAATCACGTTAAATCAATTATATGATCGTTATCGGAAACCACTATTCATTGTTGAAAATGGTTTAGGAACACAGGATGTATTAAAGAATCAAAAAATTGATGATGAGTATCGAATCGATTATCTAAAAGGACATATTCAAAATTTATTGCTGGCATTGAATCAAGATGGCGTGGATTTAATTGGTTATATGATGTGGGGAATTATTGATTTAACAAGTGTGAGTGAAGGGCGTATCAGTAAACGCTATGGTGTAATCTACGTTGATTTGGATGATGAGGGCAACGGAACCGGAAATCGATTGAAAAAGGCTAGTTACGATTGGTATCAAGAAGTTGTGAAAACCAATGGCGCTGCGGCATTTAATGATTATTAGAGTTTGTTGAAAAAATCAGCTACATGTTTAAACTGAGAGGGGAAAGAAACATGACATCAAAAGACAATTATAATGAATTAGCGCAACAAATCATCGAAAACATCGGCGGAAAAGAAAACATTGTATCTGCTGTTCATTGTGCAACTCGATTACGTTTTCAATTAAAAGACGAAAATAAAGTAAATGAACAAGCTTTAAAAGAACTTAATGGTGTAGTGGATATCAATCCAACACCTACACAATTCCAAGTGATCATTGGCAGTCATGTAGGCAAAGTATTTGCAGCAGTTATCGATCAAGGAATCGTTAACGGAGATGCTGAAAACAGTGACACTCCAAGTGAAAAACAAGAGACAGGGATCTTCAACAAAATCGTTGATACGATCACGGCTTGTATGACACCAATGATTCCAGCACTTACGGCTGCTGGGATGATCAAAGTGATTTTATCGTTAAGTACGACTTTCCATTGGTTGTCCAATGAATCAAGTACGTACCGTGTATTAGATTTTATTGGGGACAGCGCCTTTTACTTTATGCCGATCTTGTTAGCGGTATTTGCTTCACGTAAGTTTAAAGTGAATACGTCACTTGCGGTAATTGTTGTAGGAATTTTATTGCATCCTAATTTCACTACCTGGGTTGCAAGTGGGGATCCGATTTCATTTTTAGGTATGCCAATTCAAGGAGTGGGCTATGCGGCTTCTGTTATTCCGGCTTTATTGACCATTTGGATCATGTCTTATATTGAACGTGGCGTGGACAAAATCACACCTAGTTCTCTGAAAATTATTTTAAATCCGACGTTGGTATTACTGATCACAGCACCTTTAGTATTGGTCGTGATCGGGCCTTTAGGAAATTATGCTGGTATGGGACTTGCTTGGTTGATCAGTTTACTAGAAGGAAAATTAGGTTTTATTATGGTAGCGCTTCTTGCTGCAGGTATGCCGTTTATCGTAATGACTGGCATGCATCATGCGCTGACACCGATTTTTGTTGCTTCATTTGCTGCGACAGGAACCGAATCATTGATTTTGGTTGCTCAAGTTTGTGCTAATCTAGCGCAAGGTGGTGCATCATTAGCAGTAGCGTTGAAATCAAAAGATAAAAGTGTTAAATCAATTTCCACTGCTGCTGGAATTTCAGCTATCATGGGAATTACGGAACCGGCCTTATATGGCGTAACGATGAAGTATAAAAAACCATTGATTGCAGCGGTAATCGGTGCGGGGGTTTCTGGTTGTTTTGCAGGGATCATGCATGTTACGCTTTATGTACCGCAAAATAGTGTAATGGCGATTCTTGGATTTTCTGGGGATAAAGGCGTAGCGAATGTGATTGCAGGAGTATTGATGATGAGCATGTCACTAGTCATTCCATTTATTTTGACATTGTTTTTACAAAAGGAGTCAAAGCCGAATCCTTCTAGCAAAAAAATAGAAACAAAAACAACTGCTTCTGCTATTTAAAAAAAGCGAAACAAAGGAGAAAATAGATGAATTCTGAGTATTTACTGACTTTAAACGATCTTAATAATCAAAGTCCTGAATATATTGAAACCTTGTTTGCATTGAGCAATGGTCATTTAGGGATCCGTTCATCCAGTGTTTTAAAAGGCAAAAAAAAACACGGCAATCCTGGAACATTTATCAATGGATTTTATGATACGCATCCTATTGTTTATGGAGAATGGGCCTATGGTTATGCGAAAAATCATCAAACGATCGTAAAACTGCCTGATATAAGAAGTCTCATTATCGAAATTGATGGAGAAAAGTCAAATGAAACAGATTGGCTTGTAGAACAAACCGATTTTCAATTAAATATGAAAACAGGCATGTTGGAAGAACGTTATGAAATCGAGACATCGCAAGGAAAGAAATTTTCACTAGCTCTTTGTTCATTTCTTTCCTATTCACATTCTGAGATTAGTGTTTTTCAGTATACGATCGAAGCGTTGAATTTTTCGGGTGAGATGATGATCACTAAAAATATAGCATTTCAGGAGAATAAAACCAACGATGAAGGGTCGATCGATCCACGAGTTGCTTCTTCTAAAAGTAAACTTAGAATGAATCAGTTAAACGACGAGTGGACCGAAGTGAAAACCGAATTCAGTGGACAATCTGTTTTGATTTCTCAAACGCTGAAGACCTCTGATGGAGCGAACGAAGTCGGAAGTCAAACAGTATCAAAACGAGTTGTTGCTCAAAAGAATCAAGCAGTCACTTTGACAAACTATGTCGTACTGTCAAAACCTCTTGCGACAGATAATGGTCAGGTCATCGAGACAGAAAAAGACAAGTTAACTGAAATTAGGAACAACCTAGCAATGGAACAGTTAGTCAAAGAACAGATACAGCATTTTTCTGAATTCTGGCAAGCAAGTGATATCGAAATCACGGGTGACCCGATTCTTCAAAAAGGGATTCGTTTTAATTTATTCCACTTATATCAAAATTCAGGTCGAGATGGTCTGACGAATTTTGCGGCGAAAGGATTGACTGGGGAAGGGTATGAAGGACATTATTTCTGGGATACGGAAATGTATATGTTGCCATTCTTTATCTATACGCAGCCGAAAATTGCGAAGCAATTATTGAATTATCGGGTCTCGATTTTACCAAAAGCACAAGAACGTGCGAAGGAAATGGCTCAAGACAGCGGAGCTTTATTTGCTTGGCGGACGATCAATGGAGAAGAAGCCAGTGCATATTATCCTGCTGGAACAGCTCAAATTCATATCAATGCCGATATAGCCTACGCTTTTCAACTATATGAACGGGTAACAGGTGATCATCAATTTATCGCAGAATCTGGTGCTAAAGTGATTGTTGAAACCGCCCGTTTTTGGTTAAATTACGGTAACTGGGTCGGTGATGACTTTTGCATCAATGGTGTGACTGGACCGGATGAATATACAGCGTTGGTCAATAATAATTACTATACGAACAAAATGGCGCAAAATAATTTAAGGTATGCAGTTACGTTAGCACAGCGATTGAACGTAGTTTCAAAAGAGGAATGGTCTGCTTGGCAAAAAGCGGCTGAAGGGATGAAACTACCTTATGATCATGAAAAACAACTGATCAAGCAAGATGATACCTTTTTTGAAAAAGCAAAATGGCCGTTTGAAGAAACACCAAAAGAGAAATATCCGCTATTACTACATTATCACCCGATGATCATTTATAAACATCAAGTATGTAAACAGGCGGATGCCTTACTAGCTGAAATGTTGTTTCCACAAGATTACTCAGTGGAGCAAATTCAAAGAGATTATCAATTTTATGAGGAAGTTACGACCCATGATTCTTCATTGTCACGTTCTATCTTTAGTATTCTAGCTAGTCGGACGAAGCAACTAGACAAAGCATATAGCTACTTTATGGATACAGCGCTGATGGATCTAACGGATTTACAAGGAAATGCCAAAGATGGGATTCATGCAGCAAATATGGGCGGTAGCTGGCTAAGCATTATTTATGGATTTGCTGGCTTATCAAGTGCAGGTCAAACGATCCAACTTGAAAATCTTTTACCAAAAGAAATTGAAGCCTTAGCATTTAAGCTAACTATTCATGGGACACAAGTCAAGGTTACAATGAATCAAAAAGAATTGAAGGTAACACTTTTAGAATCAAACGATCGATTGTCGGTAGAACAAGTGTCTGAAAATAAGGTGAGCGTTGTAATCGACTAACAAAATAGCTATGGAGTCAGTAATCAATTGACTTCCATAGCTATTTTGTTATTTTTTTAATTGAGTCCAATCATTTTGAAAAATCAAAAATAGATTAGACTCAACGTTTCTTTGATTTGTAGCGTTTACATTATATAGTAAGTATAGGAGGGACAAGATGATTGATTATCGAATGAGTTATCTTATCAATAGGCCGGACAAAGTGGGTTACACCATTCAAGAAATCAATGAGATTACAGGGTTATCTACAGAAACAGTGATCGATCAGCTAGGAAAACTCAATGAGCAACTGCAGCAATTTTCCTACGAACCAATTTCTTGGGAAAAAGACAAAATCTATTTCTCAAAGCAAGTAGCTGATAAATGGTTGGAACTTCATTTTGGTAAGTTAGAAACGGAAATCGTTTATTCAGAATATGAAAGACAAGCCTTGCTTTATCTTTTGACGTTTATAGCAGAAGAGGATCTATCTGTTTATCATTATCAAGAATTTCTTCAAGTTAGTAAGAATACAATTTTAGCGGATATCAAAAAGTTGCGGAAACAGTTAACTAAGCAAAAAATCAGTTTGGATTATTCACGAAAAAGTGGTTTTTATTTGTCTGGATGTGAAGAGGATATTCGGATTCAAGCCCATCAGATGATCGCAAAAGTAGTTTCGTCTGTTTCAGGAAAATGGGGATTGAAAAAAGGGTTGATAAAGTATTCAAAAACAGTTGAAGCAGACGTTCGTTCTTATTTTTTTGAAGCAATCAAGGCGAGTGAGTTAGTCATTGTGCCAAGTCGAATTGAAGAGACGATTTATTTTATGGCGTATGTTTTAAGACGTGCAAAAACATGTACTTTTAGATTGGATACACAAGCAAGAGATACGTTAAAAGAGCTAAATGCTTTTAATGGAAGTCAGTTGTTTTTGGCTGAATTTCCTGAAATCCTTGAGCCTAAAAATGAGCAATTGTATTTCACGTTGATTTTTATGACAATCACACAAGGAGAAATCCGTGATACAGCGTTGGAATTTTTACTAGAATGTGCGAGTCAGATCATTCATGAAATGGAACGTTTATCGGCAATCGAGTTTAAAGCTTATCGGAAATTATTACTTGACCTATTTTATCACTTAGTGCCAGCTTTTTTTAGAATCAAGTATCGTTTTTCGCTAGCGAATGTGTTGACTGAAGAAATCAAAGAACAATATGGTGAACTATTCGCCTTAACCAAAATAGCATTGCATCCTTTAGAAATGTTGATAGGTCAAGCAATCCCAGATGAAGAAGTTGGGTACTTCACGATTTTATTTGGTGGTGAAATCGGCAATCAACGAGAATTAAATCGGGTGATCCGCTATAAAGCGTTGGTTTTATGTCCCAGCGGTATTAGTTCGTCTTTGATTATGCAATCGGAGTTGAAGGAACTTTTTCCAACGATTGATTTTAGTTTAACGACCACGGTGGATCAATTAGAAAGTATTTCAGAATCTGAATATGATGTGATTTTTTCTAGCGTTCCGTTGAATACACTCAAAAAAATATATTTAGTCAATCCGATCATGTCTCAATTGGAAAAGAATAATCTGATTCGCTGTGTGCAAGAAGATTTATTGATCCCAGGAATTGTTGTCCCTTCTATAGATGAAATTATTGAGACTTTATTACCCTATATAGAGTTAAAAAAAGGTATTACCAAAGAAAAAATGTACCGTATCTTAAATCGGAAAATGATCAAAAAATTGAAAGCGAAAGAAGATGAGAAGCCAATGTTATCAGAGTTGTTAACGATAGACATGATCCAGTTGACGGATAAAAAATTAAATTGGGAAGAAGCGATTGCTTATGCGGCCCGACCATTGAAAACCCACGGGAAAATCACAGAGGATTATATAGAAGCCATGATTCAAAAGGTCAAAGATTACGGTGCCTTTATTCATATTGGCAAAGGAATCGCATTACCACATGCAAGGCCTGAAGATGGCGTCAAACAATTAGGGATGTCTCTTTTAAAGGTGGAAGAACCTGTCTTTCTTTTAGATGATTCAAAGCATGAAATCACTATTTTTATCTGTTTGGCAGCTATTGATAATGAAATGCATTTAAAAGCATTGGCGAGTTTAACGAAAATTTTATCGAACAAAGAGAATTTAGAAAAGCTATTAGCAGCAAACGATCAAGAAACAATTATTCAGTTATTAAAGGAAGGAGAATCGTTATGAAAATGGCAGCAGTTTGTGGATCTGGCTTAGGATCTAGTTTTATGGTGGAAATGAATATCAACAGTGTGTTGAATGAATTAGGTGTAACAGGAGTTGAGGTGGCGCATTACGATATGGGCAGTGCAACGCCGGATTTGGCAGATGTCTTTTTTGTAGGTGGCGATTTAGCAGATAGTGCGCAGCATTTAGGGAATGTGGTTGTTTTAGAAAGTATTATCGATATGGATGAATTAAGAGAAAAAGTCAGAGCAGTTTGTGTAGAAAATGAATTACTCTAAAGTCTAAAGAAGGTGGGAGAAAAATATGAATAGTATCTTAAATATATTGATCGATATTGCAAGTACTCCAGCAATTCTGGTAGCTTTGATCGCAGTTCTGGGCCTGGGGTTACAGAAAAAGCCGATTTCAGATGTTGTCCGTGGCGGAATCAAAACTTTTGTTGGGTTTTTAGTGGTAACTGCAGGAGCTGGTGTGATCGAAGGGTCACTAGCCCCATTTGGTGAAATGTTCCAGCATGCGTTTAACATGCAAGGTGTGGTGCCGAATAATGAAGCAATCGTTGCGTTGGCTTTGACAAAATATGGGACATATACAGCACTTATTATGTTAGCGGGAATGGCGTTTAATATTTTGATCGCCCGCATTACGAAATTTAAATATATTTATTTAACAGGTCATGCAACACTTTATATGGCTTGTATGATTGCGGTAATCATGAGTGTCACAAAAATGAGTGCCGTGCCGTTAGTCTTAGTTGGCGGTTTGGCCTTAGGATTAGCAAATACGATTTTTCCTACGATCGCTCAGCCATTTACCAAACAAATTACCAAGAATGATTCAGTGGCGTTGGGGCATACTGGAAACTTTGGTTATGCGCTTAGTGGTTTTATCGGAAAATATGTGGGGGATAAAAAGAAATCAACGGAAGATATCAATTTTCCAAAAGGCTTGTCATTCTTACGTGATTCGACGGTTAGTATTACGTTGACGATGGGAATTGTGTATACGATCGTGGCCTTGTTTGCAGGGAATGACTTTATTTCTGAAAATCTTAGTAATGGGACAAATTATATTATCTATGCGTTACAACAAGCAGGGATGTTTGCGGCAGGTGTGTTTGTGATCTTGGCTGGCGTTCGTTTGATTTTAGCTGAAATTGTACCGGCATTTAAAGGGATTTCTGAAAAATTAGTGCCTAACTCGATTCCAGCTTTAGATTGTCCGATTGTTTTTCCTTATGCACCAAATGCTGTTTTGGTTGGCTTTTTAACTAGTTTTGTTGGTGGGATCGTTAGTTTATTTATTATGATTGCGACAGGTACGACCGTGATTATTCCAGGTGTGGTGCCACATTTCTTCTGTGGTGCGACGGCCGGGGTTTTTGGAAATGCTACAGGTGGAGTTCGAGGTGCCGTTGTGGGTTCGTTTATTCATGGGGTGATTATTAGTTTTATGCCGATTTTACTAATGCCTGTTATGGGTGATTTAGGCTTCCAAGGGTCGACTTTCTCTGATACAGATTATGGTGTTGCGGGGATTTTTCTTGGTAAATTAGCAGATATGGGCGGTCAAATGGCTGTCGTTGTCGGTGTTTTAGCGGTGTTGGCGTTATTGATTGGATTAACGATTTTCGGCAAGAAAAAAACAACTGAGACGAAGGAGGCGGCATAATGGACACACAGAAATTTGCAGATCAGATTCGTTATTATACGATGAGAGAATTAGATAATTTAGGCTTTGGACATTTTGGCGGTAGCTTGTCCATTGTTGAAACGTTGGCTGTTTTGTATGGAAAAGTCTTGAATGTTTCACCAGAAAGAAAAGATGATCCAGACCGTGATTATTTTGTTTTATCGAAAGGACATGCAGGGCCTGCGCTATATGCTACGTTGTTTTTAAAAGGGTATTTCGACGAAGCATTTCTTTTTAGTTTAAATCAAAATGGGACAAATCTTCCTTCTCATCCAGACCGAATCAAAACACCGGGTGTGGATATGACAACAGGGTCTTTAGGTCAAGGAATCTCAGCGGCAACAGGGATCGCAAAAGGCAATCAGTTGTTAGGCAAAAGTAATTATACCTATGCAATCGTTGGTGACGGTGAATTAAATGAAGGACAGTGCTGGGAGGCGTTTCAGTTTGCGGCTCATCAAAAGTTGGATCATTTGATCGTATTGATTGATGATAATAAAAAACAGTTAGATGGTGATACAACAGATATTTGCGATCCATTTAATTTTGTCGAAAAAATGCAGGCCTTTGGGTTTAATAGTTGGCGTGTTGATGGCAGTGATGTTGATACAATTGAAGTTGCGTTGAATCAAGCGAAACAAATGATCGGTAAACCAACAGCGATTGTTTTAGATACAGTAAAAGGACAAGGGGTTCCTTACTTTGAAGCATTAGTGGACAATCATCATGTTCGTCCAGATGAAGCAGGAAAATTAGCCATCAAAGAAGCGATTGACGTGTTGGCTGAAAAGATCGAGGTGAATCAATAATGAAAGACTTAGAAATGCGACAAGTCTATACAAAAACGATTTTAGCGTTAGCAGAAAAAGATCCAAAAGTTGTAGCATTAGAAGCGGATCTAGCAAGTTCGATGGGAACAAGTAAATTAAAAGAGCAACTAGGAAAACGTTATATCAATGTGGGCATCATGGAAGCGGAAGAAATGGGAGCAGCAGCGGGTCTTGCTGTCACTGGTTTTGTCCCGTTTATCCATACCTTTGCGCCATTTGCAACGAGGCGTTCCTTTGATCAAGTCTTTCTATCTCTTGGTTATGCCAAGAATCATGCGGTAATTGTAGGAACTGATCCAGGTGTTACTGCTGAAATGAACGGCGGCACACATATGCCGTTTGAAGATATTGCCTTGATGCGGGTCATTCCGGGAAACCATATCTATGAAGTATCAGATCCATACCAATTTAAAGCGATTTTAGAATATGCACATACGGCACAAGGACTATTCTATATTCGAACGATTCGCAAACAAGCGAAGGCACTTTATACTGGTAAGGAAGATTTTTCTAAAGGGTATTGTAGGTTAAAAAAAGGAACAGCAGGTACGATTTTTGCTAGTGGAATTATGGTGGAAGAAGCTCTTCAGGCAGCGGAGGATTTAGAGAAACAAGGTATCTCAGTTCAAGTGATTGATTTGTTTAGAATCAAGCCGATGAATGAAGAAATAGTGATTGAAGCAGCTAAACTAGGACCAATTGTAACCGCAGAAAACCATAATGTTATTGGCGGATTGGGTAGTGGTGTAGCGCAAATAGTAGCTGAAAATCATCCTGTGAAAATGAAACGAATCGGTGTCAAAGAACAATTTGGTCAAGTTGGTAAAATGGCGTATTTAAAGGAAGTTTATGGATTAAAAGCAGAAGCTATTTCAAAAACGATGGTGGAATTATTAAAATAGGTGAACAGATGTAGAGTTTGGGTGTTTCTTCCAAACTTTTTTTTTAGTTGAGAAGTAGCGAATCCATCTCGTTATTTCTTTTGTGCTATTATAAAAGAAATAACTATTTGTAGGAGAAAAAGATGAAAGAAAAGCAACCGTCAAAATTCGACTGGTACCACAAGCAATGGGGCAAACCCACACATGATGATCGTTTACTTTTTATTTTACTCACTGTAGGAACGTTTCAAGCTGGTTTAAGTTGGAAAGCAGCAGCTGGTAAATTAGAGGCATTTTTGAAAAACTTTCATAATATGGAGATTCAGAAAGTTGCGGCTATGATGCCGGACGATGTGGAAAAAATCATGCAGGATCCTGAAATGATTCGTAACCCAAGAAAAATCAACGCAACAATTCAAAATGCTCAAGCGATTTTAGCGGTGCAAGAAGAATACGGAAGTTTCGCTGAATATATGTGGGATTTTGTGGGCGGTGTTCCTCAGTTGAATGTGTATGAAGAAGCTTACGAGGTTCCAAACGTTACAGTGTTATCGAAAAATGTAGCCAAGGATATGAAAAAGCATGGATTTACCTTTGTTGGTCCAGTAGTTACGTATATGTTTATGAAAGCCAGTGGGATGATTCAAGATGACGTGTTGAATCGAGAGTTATGATAACTTCTTAGAAATATAACGCTAAATAGGATGATTTAGATAGCGTTACAGATATACAGACGGTTGGTACCAGAAGTGATAAACGATTGGTTTAAGGTACCTCGATTTGTGGACGCCCAGTCTGTCACAGCTCATAATTCGTAGAAAATTATCCGACAATTAATTGTAATGAGTGGGTGACTTGAGTTATTTAAGATTATGATAATTCATAAATTAAATAACTTTATTTGGGAAGGGTTACAAGAGAATAGTCACTCTTGTGTTGAAATAATATTACTATTTATCTTTTCGGGAGGAAATAATGAATAAAAGAATTGCTATAATTGTTGGAATTATTACTATAGTGTTTATTGGATTTGGAGGGAAATTGTATATGGATAAAAAAGCAGAAGAAAAAGTCAAAGAAGAACAGATATTACAAGCAAAAAAAACTATAGCATTATTTGTTGTGCAGAATTATTCAGATGTAAAGTCAATAAAATTTTCTGAATTTAAGTACAATACAGAAACTGGATCTTGGCATGTTTCTGCTAAAGTTAATCAGGATAATTTAATAACATTTTCTTTAGAAAGAATAGATAAAGTAAATGTTGATTCTATAGGTACAAGAATAAATCCTGCTGCTTTTAAGTTAGAAAAAATAGAGAATAGAAATAGAACATTAAATGATATTGATATCTTAAAGGAGAATTAATATGATTAGTGATCAAGACTATAAGATATTGGCAGATGAAGTTTATGATGTTGATAATAAGAAAAATGATTATCCATGGGTAAAAGGAGATGCTTTAAGTAACCCTAAATTGTCAACAGATTATGAGTGGAGAATGGCACAGACCTTGTAATAAAGATAATGGCCGTTTTCCTAATTATAAATAAACAATCTTTAATATTCAAACATTGAATTGGAAGAATTGGGTGACTCGGGCTAATTAAAAGTATGGAAACTTGTAAGTTAAATAACATTACTTAGGAAAAAATCAATATCATATATATTTTTGTATTATGATAAGTTTACTATATATCTGTTTAGGGGGATATAATGAATAAACGAATTACAATAATAGTTGGAATTGTTATAGTGCTTATTGGTTTTGGAGGGAAATTGTATATGGATAAAAAAGCAGAAGAAAAAGCTAAAGAAGAACAACGAAATTTATTAGAAACAGAAAGAGAATCAGCAGTTGCATTGAAAAATAAATATAGAGAGATTAAATCCATAAAATTTGATAAAAGTAGTGGACCAGATAGGCAAACTATGACAGGAGCTTATCATATGAGAGTGACTATTACGAATAAAGAGCAACAATTTGTAGAAGTAAATCTAACTTATTGGAAAGAATCTCATGATATAGGAAGTATAGACATTTTGAATAAAAATGTTCAAAATAATGGCGTTACGAAAAATAAAATAGAAATAATTTATACAAATGGATCAAAGGAGACTATATAAATGGTTGATGATAAATCTTATAAAGAAATGAGTGAAAAAGTTTATTTACTAGATCCTAAACATAATGACTATAATTCAAACTTAAATAAAGGAAGTTTAACAGAATTTAACGATAAAGAATACAAAATTCTCGAAGTTGAAAACAACTCAGACAACGGAATGCAAGCAATGGCCGTTGCCCCAATAGTTAACGGAAAAGCAGACACCTCACAAGTTGTAATTGCTTACGCAGGAACGAATCAATCAGATAGTTTAGATCTAGCGACAGATATACAAACCGTTGGTGCAGGAAGTGAGAAACTGAAATCATTTGATTGGTTTGGAGCACCCGAAATGGTGGACGCCCAATCTGTCACAGCCCAGCAATTCGCAGAGTCTATTAGAAATCGGTATCCTTTTGCGACAATTACAACGACAGGACATTCTTTAGGAGAAAGTTTAGCTTTTTATATTGCCGCAGAAAACAAATGGCTTAACGTAGGATTCAATGGTCCTTATGCTGGAAGCATGATGTCAAAAGATGGAAAAAAATGGGCAAAAGACAACCCAGGTATGTTTTATAACTATCGAAATAGGAATGATGCTGTCGGAGGACTTCGAGTGACCGGTCGAGAGTTTGCCATTATTATTGATATGGAGAAAGACAAAAAGATGGCTGATCGATTTGGTGGCGCTTACCATAGTCTGGCTATGTGGGAATTTGATAAAAAAACGGGTCGATTGTTAATTCCTGATAATGAGTTCAACGTAAAAGCAATAAAAAAAAGAGCGGAGAATGATAAACAGCAGTTACTAGGTGTTCTTAGTGGCACACAAGCATGGATGAAGTTCTTGCGAAATAAGTTAAAGAAAAGTGGTGGCGGTTTATCAGCCAATGAAGCTATTTTCTTAGACAGTGTTGAAGCACTTCTTGTGTTAAATGCACAAATGAGTACGGTCAATGCGACGTTTTTAGAGGCAGAAAGTTTCCTTCGTCGGAAAACAGAAAAAGCAGAACAAGCTTGGCAAAACTCCTTGAAAGCAGGAATAACATTAGGGCATGATTTGAGCGAACCAGAAGTACTGGACGCACTCGAATCTATAGGTGTCAGTAAATCAATCATTTGCGACCGACCTAAAGAGAGAAATGAATCCAAAATTGCTGAATACAGAGAAATCGCAAGTAGCTGTGATACGCTCAAAACAGAAATTCATGGAAGTATTGAAAAACTGTTATCTGTGGATCAACAATTAGCGAAACAATTTCAACCAGACTAACTGTAAAGGAATGCGTTAAGAATGGATAAAGAAGAAGAATTAAAGCTAGAGTATATGAAAGAAGTACGAATATAGGAGGAAAAAGAAGATCAGTTAGCTTGGAACAAAAGAAAAATAGTTCAAGAAATAGACGACTATGTCAAAGAAACTGAGTATTGGGCTGGAAAACTTCCTTATGGTCGTGAAGCTCTATCTGAAGCGTATCATTATTTCCAAAATGAATCATTGGAGTTAGAGGATCGATTTCATCAAGAAAGAAAAAAAATAATGAACGAGATGGAAGAGTTAGTAGAAAATTATAGAAAAGAATTACGTAATTTAGAAAATTAAAAGGAGGATTTTAGAGGACAAGGTAGAGCTATTCACAGATGAAATTCTTGATGAAGCTGGATTAAAAGAGCTTAGAAAAGCGAGACAAAAAAATACTATTCGTTCATTCGTAGGGACTGCCGCGCTCATGGATCACGCATCAAGAGAACAAGAAGTAAAATCAATTACTGACACGTACATAAATGAATTGAAAAGTTCTTTAGAGAGTTTATCAAGTAATTTAGGTAGCTCTTTAAAAGGACAAGCTGGAAAAAAAGTAAAAGAAGCAATAAAACAGCAGGCCTCAAAAATTCAATCAATATAGGGATAGAATTTTTGAATTTTTTTCGATTGCTAAACGTTTCTGGACTGTTGGATTTTGGTATAATTTTTTATGATGTTGACTAAACAATTAAATTAGAAAAGAGGTGTTTTTATGGACGAAAAAGAACTTGAACTTGAAAGGGAACGACAAAAAGAGCTTGTCCGAAAAATCGGCGAGGAAGCTGTAGTGAAGCAGCAACAAATGCATGCGACTGTTGAAAAAAATACTAGTGAAATAATGGCTCGTATGCTTGAAACCATTCAAGATACACAGAGATTAGTAGAGAAGTGGGAACAACCAGCAAAGAAACCCGACCTTCATCTTGTACCACCCCTTTCCTCAGAAACACCAAAAGAGGTACCTCATGACAGAAACCCGACCTAAAATAAACGTAGAAATGAATCTCGCACAGTACTATCCATATGTTCGTGAAGAATTAAAAAAAGAACTAGAAGGACAGTTTCCTAATAATCCAGAAGCTGTCGCAGAACATTTAGGTTTTGCAGATAATCTTCACATGCTAGAACAAGAAATGGAAAAAATCCTGGCTTCTGTTGACCAACGAATGATTGCAGCAGAAAATAATGCATTGACTTTTTTTAGAAGCTTCACCCGAGCGTATTCCTCTTCATATCAAGCGGTTAGCTACTTTCTATGAACAGTGGAAACATGAAAATAGCTGAATAGTCAAGTTGCAAAGAAAGACTACATTCTATTCTCCTTGGCTTGTCTTTTCGAGAGTATGGGACGGGAGCATTTATTCAGAAAGGAGTTGCTTCTGCTCTCATCATTTATCTAGATTCCATGTGAGTGGGATATGACTCGTAGAGTTATGTCCCACTCATTTTTTTACTTAGAATCCTGCATATCCTTTGGAAAGTACAGAAAAGGCTATTCAATTTATAGAAATGATTTCTTTTTATGACACGAGTAACCGCAGTAGCTAGGAACAAAGTAACATAATCTACCTTGTTCTTAGCTACTTATTGTATTTCAATAAAAATCAGTGCTAGGAAAATCTTCAAAAAAATCTGGCTGTAAAAATTGAATCAGCGCATAAATATACTTGTTGGCAATCATTTGACGTTTAAGAAGTTCATTCAAAGCACGTAAGGATTGTTCTGCTAATTCAATCATTCGCTTAGGTGAATCTGCTTGAAATTGCGCCAATATTTCTCGGATTTCATTTAATGACCAAGTAGAGGCTCGAATCAAACGGATAAATAATAATTGTTGTAAGGCATGTTCATCAAACATTCGATAGTTACTGTCACTATCCCGTGGGACTTCAAGGAGTCGTTCTTTGGTCCAGTGGCGAATCGTAGTTTCAGGAATCGCTAAACGTTCAGCTGTTTCACCAATCGTCAGCCAACCTCGAGTGGGTAACAGCGTGATTTCTTGCCATTCCTCGTCGTGGAGGAGGGCTAAGGTTTGATCAGATATATTTTTTCGTTGATTTAGTTTAACTTGTTCTTCATTCAATAACCAAAAAGCGGCTGTAAAGTTATGGCTTTGGATAGCGGCCATGATGTCATTTGTAGCGTGATAGCCATAAGTGAGCGTAGTTGTTCGAATCGCACGAAAGTAATGCAAACTTTCTTCAGTATAAAGTCGATAACCACTGCTGCTTCGCTCAGGTGAGGGGATGAGTTGCTTTTTTTCATAATGCCGTAATAAACTGGTACTGATATTCAATTCTCTGGCAATATCAATGGGTCGAATACTCATGGGATATTCCTCCGGATAACAATGTTTTTGATTATTATAAGCTATTTAACAAACTTTGTAATCTATAACCTTGGAACTTGCACAAATGTGCTACGATAGGGTTAGTCTAGTGGTATCTAGCTATACAGGCTAACCTTTCGGGAAAAAGATAAAAATAGAATGAGACAGAAAGCGCCTCAGTCGATTTTTCCTATTTTCCAGTCAAGGTTGAACGAGCCTGTTCCGCTTTTATTGGTATCTAGCTGCACAGGCTAACCTTTCGGGAAAAAGATAAAAATAGAATGAGACAGAAAGCGTCTCAGTCGATTTTTCCTATTTTCCAGTCAAGGTTGAACGAGCCTGTTCCGCTTTTAACTGTTATCTAGCTGCACAAATCAATCCTTAGGAAAATAAATAAATTGTCAGTGAAATGAAGGGCATTTCAATACCAATTTCCTAATTTTCTACAGGATTAACCGATTTGTTCCGCTTTTATTTTAAGGAGGATTTTTATGACAGAATATGTAACAATCAATGGGGCACGAGAAAATAATTTAAAAAATGTCTCAGTAAAAATACCGAAACGAAAAATAACTGTTTTTACAGGTGTTTCGGGTTCAGGAAAATCCTCGATTGTATTTGAAACGATCGCTAATGAATCGCAACGACAATTAAATGAAACCTTTAGTGCGTTTATACAAAATTTTCTACCGAAATATCAGCACCCAGATGTGGACAGCATTGAAAATTTATCGACTTCAGTGGTTATCAATCAAAAGCGTTTAGGTGGCAATTCTCGTTCAACATTAGGAACGATCACAGATATCAATCCTTTGCTGCGCGTGCTTTTTTCAAGATTTGGGAAGCCTAGTATTGGAACAGCCAATTATTTTTCCTTTAATGATCAAGCAGGTATGTGTCCAGAGTGTCAAGGAATTGGGCGAACACTGAGAATCGATGAAGATAAATTTTTAGATCCTTCACAGTCTTTAAAAAGTGGAGCGATCCAGTTTTCTGCGTTTAAAAACACAGAATGGCATATGAAAGGCTATTTAGATTCAGGTTTATTTGACAATGATAAGAAAATTTCAGAGTATACAGAACAAGAATTGGATACACTGCTTTTTGGAAAAGATATTAAAGTTAAAATCGAGGATGTTAATTTCACATATGAAGGGTTATTTGCAAAGTTCAATCGCCTCTATTTGCAAAAAGAAGGCGAAATATCACCACGAACCCAGAAACTGATTAATGAATATACCCATGAAGCAACTTGTCCGCTTTGCCAGGGAAAACGTTTGTCACAAGCTTCGTTAGCTGTAACAGTCGGTGACTATTCAATTGCAGATTTTACTTCTATCGAATTGATTAAAATGCTGGATGTCTTAGAAACGATCGAAATCCCAAATGCTACGCCGATCATTAAAAATCTGAAAGAAAAAATCAGTCACTTAGTTGAAATTGGGTTAGGCTATTTAAGTTTAAATCGAGAAACCGCAACATTATCTGGCGGTGAGTCTCAACGGGTCAAGATGGTCAAGCATTTAAATAATAGTCTGGTGGATTTGATTTACATATTTGATGAACCAAGCATCGGACTGCATCCTAGAGATGTTCACCGTTTAAATGAATTGTTGTTCAAACTAAGAGATAAAGGCAATACTGTCATTGTGATCGAACATGATCCAGATGTGATTAAAATTGCCGACCATGTGATCGAAGTTGGTCCTCAGGCAGGAAAACATGGTGGAAATATTATGTTTGAAGGAACGTATAAGGACTTACTCGAGTCAGACACGCTAACAGGAAACTGCTTGAAAAATCAAACAGAGTTGAAAAAACAGGTTAGACCAGCAGTCGATTTTTACCAAGGACGTCTTTCAAGTAAGCATAACTTAAAGGAGACAGCTTTACGGATTCCGAAAAAGACCTTAACGATGATTACAGGTGTGGCAGGATCAGGGAAAAGTACCTTGGTCAAAGAATCCTTTTTATCAGAATTTCCTGAAACCATCGTGATCGATCAAGCTGCAGCTCAAACAAATTCACGTTCAAATCCAGCAACGTATATTGGGATCATGGACAACATCAGAAAGCTATTTGGAAAAGCCAACGATGTTTCGCCTTCATTATTTAGCTATAATTCCAAAGGCGGCTGTGAAAATTGTAAAGGGCAAGGATTCATTGAGACAAATTTAGCGTTTATGGAAGCAATAAAAAGCGAATGTGATGTGTGCCATGGCAAACGCTATAAACAAGAAGTGTTAGATTATCAGTTCCAAGGAAAAAACATCACAGAAGTATTAGCATTAACAGTTGAAGAGGCATTGGTATTCTTCAAAGAGCCAGCAATTTTGAAAAAAATACAAGCCATGGAACAAGTTGGTTTGAGCTATTTAACCTTAGGACAACCGATGAATACCTTATCTGGCGGGGAATGTCAGCGGATGAAATTAGCCAGTGAGTTTTACAAAAAAGGCAGTATTTACGTTTTAGATGAACCATCAACGGGACTTCATTTATCGGATATCGAACACTTGACGGAAATCATGAATCATTTGGTAGATCAAGGTAATACGGTTATTGTGATCGAGCATCATGTTGACTTGATCAAGCAAGGGGATTGGATCGTTGATATTGGCCCTGATGGGGGTAATCAAGGTGGGGAAATTGTTTTTGAAGGGAAACCAGAAGAAATAAAAAATAGTCATTCGATTACAGGACAGTTTATTTAGCGATAATTAAAAAGTCGGAGAGAAATGTCTCTTCGACTTTTTCTATTTCTATAAATCATTCGTTATTTTCTGTTCGTAAATTTAGTCAACTATTCATCTGTTTCGGTTATTAAAGTATCAAAATTTTGATAAACTACTTCAAACATTTCAGCACAAGCTTTCATTTCTTGTGGATTTCTTCTTACTTTACCTTCAAGAAAGTGAGTCATAAAATGCAAGGCCTCATGCCACTCTTTCAATTCATACAAATAAGCTTTTACATCCAAAATATTCTGATAAGTGATTGTGTTTGCTTCCTGTGATTTTCTCATGTCTACATTCTCCTAGTCTAAATTTGATTAAAATCCCAACTAGATAGGCAAACAAAAAACGATCAGACCCACGCCTCATCGTTTTCAATAGACACACCCACAGAACACTTGTCTACGCAATTCAAAAGAATTTCTCACATAAGGTAGAAATCTACACTGAAATTGGGTACAATAAAACAAGCTGGTACTTTGGTATTGGCTATCGGCAACTTGTATTGGCAGTGCTTGCTGTCTTTACAGGGCCTCATAATTTTGGTTCCCGCCAAAATGTGAGGTGCCGTTTTTTATTTTCTATCAGGTTGTTGTTATATAATAGGATAGAAACAAAAAAAGATATCGGGAAAATTTCCCAATACCTGTTCATCAATAGTATGAACTAACCTTACTATTCCACTTCTCATCAAATAAAACTCGACAAAAAAGAAGGGGTCAAAGACACTTGATTTTTGTACAATGAAAGAAGCTAGTTGTAATGCTAGCGACTATTGGCGACTTGTTTGGGCAGTGCTTGCTGATTTTACAAGGACTTCAAGTATGAGGTTCCCGCCAGATACTTGAGGTGCCAATGGTTATTTATATGTGATTGAGCTTTGCGAACTTTTCCTAGTTCGTAAAGCTTTTTTCGTTTCTATCCTATATTAATAAGTATAAAGAACTTGACATTAATGGTCAATACGAACACGGGAGAAAATCAAGTAATTATCTAGCGTTCTATTGATATACACTCTTAAAGTCTAAAACATTTAAGTGATAAACTACTAGATTAGTTAGAGAACTCTTAAACTGGTTCGGATTGTTAAGAATAGTCCATTGACAGTAATCTGGGAGAAAACAGAAAGTTTTAGAAGTCAAAATAGTGATAATCTGTATATACGGTTAAGGCCTAACCTGAAAAATAAGGAAGGAGGAATTCAAATGGCAAGTATTGAAGCAATGATTAAATGGATGACTGACAGAAAAGGAAAAGTTGTTTATTCGAATGCTCGACCATGGGGTGGAGGAAATCCACCTCAATATGATTGTTCATCCGCTGTTATTTCAGCATTACAAGCAGGGGGATTTGTAGAAAGCAATCTAAATGAAGGGTGGACAGGTTCATTACATGATAGTATTTTACCTAAAATAGCTACGAAAATTTCTCGATCTGAGTGTAGAAAAGGCGATATATTTGTAGCTAAATATTGGGACTTCTATGGACATACTGGTTTTTTTATAGACAACAATACAATCATTCATTGTAATGCAGGTGATATGACAATTAATACAACGGTTGCAGATGGAAGAATGGCACCAGATCCTATCGAATACTATAGATTGAATGGTGTTACTGAACCGCCAAAAGATGAAAAAAAAGGAGAGATAACTATGCAATGTTTATATGCTAAAGGAAATGCAATGTATTATTTTACAGGAGATAAAATCAAGATTTTAACTAGTCCGACACAAGCAAATATTCTAAAATTATTTATCGTGATAACAATGGTAAAGATATGCCAGTTTATGACTGGAGTGGTACGAATCCAACAGCAGGTTTTTTAGAAGCTGCATTAAAAAATAATTTAGTTGGCTAGGTTTGATACCAAGAACATAGCTTTCTAACTATTTTATAAATAGACTGTAAATAAATATAAGGGAGGCAAAATAGTGGGACAAATAGAGACAGCTCAACAAATTTGGAATTACTTAGTTTCTAACGGTTGGACAAAGGAATCTGTTGCGGGGATTTTAGGTAACATGCAATCGGAAAGTGGTATTATTGCTGATCGTTGGGAATCCGATGATGTAGGTAACTTGATAGGTGGATATGGCTTAGTACAATGGACACCAGCTACTAAATATATTAATTGGGCGAAAGAGAATGACTTAGTTTATCAGGATGTTATTAGTCAATGCAAGAGACTGGAATGGGAAGTGTCACAAAATAAACAGTTTAACCATCCTAGCATGACGTTCAAGCAGTTTACTCAAAGCACTCAATCGCCAGAGAATTTAGCAGAAATTTTTATTCGTTATTATGAAAGACCGAAAAATCCGGATCAGCCAATAAGACAAACACAGGCAAGATATTGGTATAATTTATTGAAAAATTCAAATATAACTGAACCACCAAAAGATGAAAAAAAGGGAGAGATAACTATGCAATGTTTATATGCCAAAGGAAATGCAATGTACTATTTTACAGGAGATAAAATCAAGATTTTAACTAGTCCAACGCAAGTAAATATTTTGAAAATCATTTATCGTGATAATAATGGTAAAGATATGCCAGTCTATGATTGGACGGGTACGAATCCAACAGCAGGAATTTTAGAAGCTGCACTAAAAAATAATTTAGTAGGATAAGTTCAATTTTAGTACATGTCGTACAATAGATTTTAAAATTAGCTTTATAGTGTGTATTTTTAAGTGAAACAGACAAACTAAGAGGAGAAAATAAACTGTGTAAGTGCAGTTATTTTCTCCTCTTATTCTTATATCCAAGTCGCTTACAACTCTTCCCCATTACTCTTAATCACTTGCTGATACCAATCAAATGATTTCTTCTTAGAACGCTTCAACGTCCCTTGCCCTTCATTATCCTTATCCACATAGATAAAACCATACCGTTTCTTCATCTCACCAGTCCCCGCAGAAACCAAATCAATAAAGCCCCAAGGCGTATATCCAATCAATGGAATACCGTCAAATTTAACAGCTTCTTTCATCATCTCAATATGAGCTTTCAAATAATCAATCCGATATTGGTCATTGATCGTGCCATCTGGTTCAATTTCATCGATCGCACCAAAGCCATTTTCCACAATAAACAAAGGCAATTCATAGCGCTCATTAAACCAGTTCATCGCATAACGCAAACCAAGTGGATCGATTTGCCAACCCCAATCAGAAGCTTCTACATAAGGATTCTTAACTAAATCTTGCGACTCATCATAATCAAAAGCAGGCCCCTTATCATGATCTTTAATAGCAAACGACATATAGTAACTAAAGCCGATATAATCCACGCAACCATGTGTTAAATCAGTCAAATCCTGTTCCGTAATATCTAAATCAAACCCTTTACGAGCTAAATAGTTTTCCATAAAGCTTGGATAATGCCCTCTCACATGAACATCTGTAAACCAGTAACGTTTTTGCATGGCACTGACTGACATCATCATATCTTTGGGATTACAAGAATACGGATAAATGGGGCACATCGCGATCATACAACCAATTTGAAAATCAGGATTGATCTCATGACCGATTTTAACAGCTTGTGCGCTAGCTACTAACTCATAATGAGACGCTTGATACATGATTTTTTCACGATCTTCACCTTCTTGGTATTTGATCCCAGAGTTGGTAAACGGCGCAAAGTCTTCCGCGTAATTCGCTTGATTATTGATTTCATTGAAAGTCATCCAATAAGTGACTTTATCTTTATAACGTTCAAAACAAACACGAGCAAACTTCGCAAAGAAATCAATCATTTTACGATTACGCCAGCCACCATATTCAGTAACTAAATGATAAGGCATTTCAAAATGAGATAAGGTAATTACAGGTTCGATCCCATATTTTAAACATTCATCGAATAAATCATCGTAAAACTGCAAGCCTTCTTCATTTGGTTCAGCTTCATCCCCATTTGGGAAAATCCGTGTCCAGGCAATCGATGTCCGGAAACAATTTAACCCAAGATCAGCGAATAATTTCACATCTTCTTTGTAATGATGATAAAAATCGATGGCTTCATGGTTAGGGTAATTTTCGCCTTTTAACACGCCGTCTGTGATTCGTCTAGGCACGCCATGAGCGCCAACGGTCATAACGTCAGCAACACTGACACCTTTACCACCTTGATTCCAACCACCTTCTAATTGATGGGCTGCAACAGCGCCGCCCCAAAGGAAATTTTCTCTTAAAATTGACATATGATCTACTCCTTTTACTTACAAATTTATTCGTTTCTATTTCTAATTCATGTTTGAACATTAAAATCACCACACAGCTGGGAGGAATTAATTGAACTGAATCAGCTGTGCAGTGATGTTTAAGTCAGTTTAGAACGGATGTTTAAGCTTCAGCTTCAATTTCTTCTAACACGTCTTCTGTAATAGGTTGATTTGTTTCTTGTGCATAGTTTATAGCATCCATTTTTCTAGCAAATGGTAGGTAAATAAAGAATCCTAACGTTAAAACAAATGCTTGTAGTAACGCTGCTTGCCAACCGCCAACTAATAATCCAGAAATGATTGGCGGCGTTGTCCAAGGCACTTGAACTGCTGTAAATAATGGGACTAAACCAGTGTACAAAGCGAAATAAGTAATAACAGATGACACGACAGGCGTTAAAATAAATGGAATCGCCATGATCGGGTTCATTACGATCGGTGTGGCAAATGTGATTGGTTCATTAATGTTGAACACGGCAGGTCCAATTGACAAACGACCTAATTGTTTGAATTGTGCTGATTTTGCAAAGAACACCATATAAACCACTAATCCAAGTGTCATACCAGCACCCGTTACAGTTAAAAATTGATCTAAGAATTGTTGCGTTACGATATGACCACCGTTTGCAACAGTCAATTCTTTACCGGCTTTTAAAATATCTGTGTTTTCTAAAGAATTGGCTTGTAAAATCGGACCCATGATTCCGCCGACGATCGTTGAACCGTGAACACCGAAGAACCAGAATAATGGGACTAAGAAACCAAGTACTAACGCACCGCCCAAGGAATCAGTCACTCCTTGAAGTGGAGATTGTAAGACATCATAAATGAAATCAAAGAATGTTGTTTTAAAGACTTTATCAAAGAAAATATAGACAAACATTGCACCAGTAATCAAAGCCGCAGCAGGAATCAAGGCAGTAAATGAGTTTGCTACGTTTTCAGGAACAGCTTCAGGTAATTTGATCCGAATATCGTGACGTAAGAACCAGCTGTAAACCCAACCAACGATAAGACCAACGATGATTGCTGTGATCATTCCCTTACCAGCAGTCCAGTCTTTATTGATAACATTTCCAATCGTTACACCGCTGTCTAAATCAGTCACATCGGGAGACATAAATAAAATAAAGACAACAAGGGAAATCATTCCGGCAGGTAGACCTTCAAAGCCTTCTGTTTTTACATAGGAATAAGCGATCCCAATTACCGCAAAAACTGACATGATGGCAAAAGATGCCCCATAAGCTTGATTGAAGTAAACGACCAAACCACTGTCGGTGATCCATTTTGCCACTGACTCGATCGGTAAATTGGCTAATAATAGAAAAATCGAACCCACGATTGTAAATGGCATTGTGTACAACATACCATTTCTCAATGCTGTAATCGCTTTCGTGTTGACGAACTTTAAAACGGGTGGTAGAACTTTTTCATTGATCCATTCATTCATTCTAAACCTCTCCTTTGGTTAACTAAAGTAACGGAAAATAATTGCGTATAGTAGTATTTCAATAGAGCGGCCGCTCTGATTTAAATCTACTGAATACGTTTACATATACACTATAAAAGAAATTTTACGGATTTGAAATAGGTTATGCTTGTTCAGAAACATGTACCGAGTAAAAAAACAAATCAATTAAAAATACGACCTAGAAACAAATCAAAAAGCAATTTATTTCTAGGTCGTACGTTTATTTACTTACTGCGGGTAGTTTTAATGTAATTTTTTTATTCTCAAAATCAAGAAGTTGAATATTGTTTGTTCCACCAATTCCATATTCAGGTGATTGGTAAAGCTCACCATAACTTGCGCCGATAAAGTTATCGATATCTGCTAATGTTTCAAAAGGGCCTGTAAAGATAGCATAATCGCCAGCTTCTACTGTAAAGGTTCGATTGCCTTCACTATCTTCAACAAAATATTTGTACGTACCATTACTTTCATCTGAATCATTGATAATGATAGCTTGGACACTTTTTTTATCAGTAGGCAGAATCTCTAGTTTTTGGTTGTTCACTTCAGCAAAATCTTCTGGTGTTCTCGGAATAGCAAATTTGTACTGTTTTCCTGTGATTATTTCGTTGTCCAAATGCTCGATGTTAAAAGACATGAACCGTCACACTCCTCTTTAATAATAGGTTAGATGTACTTTAATTTAATTATGTTTGGTTTCTGATGCTCGGTACATCATCTCAAAAACCATAGCAACTCTTGAGCGTTTTGTCAAAATTTCAGTATTATGATCAGTGTGAAAAAAGTTCGTCAGTTTAGTTATTTTTGTGATCAGATTGCTCAGCAAACGCTTTACCAGCTTGATGAGCAAGTAGTTCAATCAAGGCAATAACTGGGATTTGTGTCGTGATATTGATATAAGGATCGGTGTAAATAGATCGTTCATCGGGCATATAATAAGAAATATTGTAATCAGCTAAACGAGCGATCGTTGAATGTTCATCATTGGTAATACTTAGGATTTTAGCACCAGATCGTTTAAAATCAGTTGCTTGTTTGATTATTTCAGAGGTTTCACCTGAAACAGAGAGGATAATCGCTAACGTATTTTCAAACCCTCGTTGAGGAATAGGTGTAAATGGATCCCCGATACTATATGCGTTAATGCCCATATTGGCAAAATAGCGACTACCGTAATTTCCCAAAATACCACTTGTACCAATGCCTGAAAAAACGATATGGCGAGCAGAGGAAATCATCGTGACCGCGGGTTTCAATGTTTCATAATATGTTTGTTGATTAAGACGTTTTAAAAAAGAATCAACATGGATTGTAGCATCATAATATTGTTCGAAGGAGTGTTCTTCTTGTTGTTGTTCTTTTTTGATGGCATATTTTAATTCTGAAAAACCATCGAATCCCATTTTTGAACAAAAACGTAAAATCGTTGATGTGGACACGTGACAATTTGTAGAAAGTTGTCGAATTGTTAACTTTGGAATATTGTCCATATGTTCTAAGATGTAGTGATAAACAAGCATTTCCAGCTCATTTAATGACTGGACTTTTTCTAAATCAAACAAAAAGATCCCTCCTGCGCAAAGATAGTAGTTCCTTCATTTTTTATATAAGAAACAAAAAAAGTATACAACTTATATTGTACAGGAAACGTTGCTATTTCGCTTGTTATTACTATTTTTTATCTATATGAACTAATTTCATAATTCCAACCCCTTGAGGCGCAAGAGTTAAAATTAAATAAAAAAAGGGAACCTCCCCATTTTTGATATAATGTAGTTACGACACAAGCATAATCAAAAAGGAGTGTTCCCTTATGACCATTATACAACAACCTACTTTCATTGACATAGAAATTTTAATACAACTTGATGTCAAAGAACGACATGCCCATATTTTCTCCCCAATCGATTTTTATCCAATGGTATTGCTCTTTCAAAAAGAAACCCACGTCGGTGCTCCCATTACTCTCAACTATGAGGCGGCTATTAGAGCGATGATTACCCGCTATATTGAGGGGATTCCATCGATTAAAGCCCTTGTTCAACGATTAAACGAAGATGTCGCCTTCAAACTAAGTTTGGGCTTTCTTTATTCTGAACGGGTGCCTTCAGAAGCGAGTTTCTGTCGAATCATGAAAATCTTAAGTGATAACCCAACAGTTTTAGTTCAATTAAACGACGAGTTACTGGCCAAAATCAATCAAGAATTTCAAATTTATACGGAAATCGTTGCCATCGATGCAACCTCTGTTGACGGTCATTCCAAGCCTAAAAAAACAGAGAACGAAAAAGTCTCATCGACAACTGTTCAAAAAGAAATGACACTTAAAGAGATCCGCCAAGAATTACCGATTTATCCTTCGTGGGGTGTGAAAGCAAACAGTCAAGGCAAACATAATTATTGGTTCGGTTATAAGACCCATTATGCCGTCACGGCCCATAGCCAATATATCTTAGCTGGCATCACAACGTCTGCCTTTGTCGCAGATGTCAGTGTTGCGATCCCCTTAATGATGAAAGTAGCCGATTTAGGTATCGAAGATACCATGGTTCTAATGGACAAAGGCTATGACGCTCACTCCATCTATGAAAAAGCCCATGAGTTAAAACTTGAACCGATTATTGATTTAAAACGTGTGCCTAAAAATGATGGCGAAATTGATCGTTTTTACGCCCCAACGTGCTTACTAGAATATAGTTACAAGTATGATAGTTTTGATAAGCGTTACAGTGCATTAAAATTTACGAAACCTGAAACCCATTGTCGCGATTGTCCGTTAAGAAATGAAGGCCTCTGTCAAACCGTCATTAAAATCAAACAATCTGACAACTTTCGCAAGTACTCACAGCCAGCCCGAGGTACACGGGCATGGCGGAAACATTACAAAGAGCGAACATCAGTCGAACGCGTTAATGCCTATCTTAAAGACAATTATAGCCTTAATAGCACGAACTATTTTATCGCCACACGAGTGGTAGTCGAACACCAATTAATCCAACTGGCTTACAATTTAAAAACATTTTGCGCACAATTATTAGCTAAAAAAGAAGCAGTCATGTCATTTTAAAAATGATTTATTTAAAATTGGATGAGTGTTTACTTTTTTTAAAAGTGAATTATGAAATTGGCTCAAGTATACTTTCCATAAGATATTTAGGGAAAAGATGTGCTTACTAAACCAACAATTCCTTTTGATTCCACCGTTTATCCGGATTCCATAAGACTAGGATAGGACTCACAGAGTTATGCCTCAGTTTCTTATTTTTTGAACGATAGATTTCGGTATATACTAAATTGTATATATCGTGCATAATGCAAGTATAAAATATTGAAAACGCTATTTTAAAGGATGGGGATGCAAATGCCATGGGGAATAATTGCTACTTGGCGAATGGCACACGATGGTGTCGTTCAAGCAAGTGAATCACTGACAAAGAATGGTCAAGCAGGAGATGCAATTGAGGCAACAATTCAAACGATTTAAATTTATCCATACTATAAATCTGTTGGATTCGGTGGTTTACCTAACGCTGAGGGCATCTTAGAAATGGATGCTGCTTTTATGGATGGTGATACATTTAAGATTGGCGCAGTTGCTGGAATCACGGATACGAAAAATCCGATTTCTGTTGCTAGAAAATTAAGTGATGAAAAGTTCAACAGTTTTAGAGTTGGAGAAGGCGCAACAAAATATGCCATGCTTAATGGATTTGAGCGGAAAAATATGTTGACCCAAAGAGCACATCGAATCTGGGAAAAACGAGTAGAAGAAATCGCTAAAAGTAATTTAAGCCCATATGATGGACATGATACGATCGGCGCAATTTCTCTTGATACAAAAGGCAGTATGGCGGCTGGAACTTCTAGTTCTGGTTTGTTTATGAAAAAACCAGGACGTGTAGGAGATTCGCCGTTATCTGGTTCTGGTTTTTATGTGGATAGCGAAATCGGAGGAGCATCCGCTACAGGTTTAGGGGAAGATTTGATGAAAGGATGTTTGGCTTATGAAATTGTTCGTTTGATGGGTGAGGGGAAGACACCACAAGAAGCTTGCGATCAAGCCGTCTATACGTTTAATGATAAGCTGACCAAACGTTATGGTAAAGCTGGAGCATTCTCTTTAGTCGCAATGAATAAAGTGGGTCAATGGGGCGTTGCCACCAATGTTGAGTTTACCTTCAGTGTAGCAAATCATCGAGAAAAGCCGGCAATTTATCTAGCTAATATGGGTGAAAATCATCAAACGATCATTGAGCCGATAACGCAAGAATGGCTAGATGCCTATGAAAAACGAATCAAAGCACCTATTGATTAATAAAAAACAAAGGAGAGAAGAACATGAGTAAAAAAAAGATTTATTTATTTTGTGATGCAGGGATGTCTACAAGCATTATGGTCAATAAAATGATGGAAGTCGTAAACAAGCATCAAATGCCGTTAGAAATCACTGCATTTCCAGTTGCTAGAGCGCAAGAAGTAGTCGATCAGGAGAAACCAGTCGCTATTTTATTAGGTCCTCAAGTCCGCTTTTTACTTGAAAAAACGAAAGAACAATTTGCACCACAAGGAATTCCGGTGGCTGCGATCACACCAGAAATTTATGGTATGATGGATGGCGAAAAAGCCTTAAAAGAAGCGTTGAAACTAATTAAATCAAATAAAAAATAACGAAGAGTGGAGCGTGTCTATATGAAAAAGTTTTTGGATTGGTTGGAACGTATTTTGACACCGATGGCTAAAGTCATTGGGGAAAACAAATATCTTGTTGCGATTCGTGATGGCTTTTTATTATCCACTCCTTTACTGATCGTAGGATCGATTTTTCTTTTGATTGCAAACTTTCCGCTACCTCAATGGGATCAGTGGATGTCAGGGATTTTAGGAGCTGATTGGGCGGAGCATATGGCGGTTCCTGCTAATGCAAGTTTTGATGTGATGACGATTTTGGCGGTTGTGGGAATTGCCTACAGTTTTGGCCGTCAATTTAAAGTGGATGCGATGCAAGCTGGTATCATTTCGCTGGTATCTTTTTTTATCGTAACGCCTTATTACACTGAGTATACGCTGGAAGGAACAGAACAATTAGTTGAAGTTGCGAGTCTGCCATTAAAATGGATGGGATCTAACGGATTATTTTTAGGAATGATCGTAGCGTTGATTTCCACACGAATTTTTGTTTGGGTTTAAGTAAAGGTTGGACGATTAAAATGCCAGATGGTGTGCCGCCGACTGTAGTGAAATCCTTTGAAGCCTTGATTCCAAGTTTTATTGTGGTCATGATTTTCTTTGTTGCAGATTGGCTGGTTAGTTTAACTTCTTATGGAAACTTACAAGCAATTATTTTTGATTTCTTACAAACGCCATTATTAGCTTTAGGAAATACACTTGGAGCGATGATCATTGCGTATGTTTTTTTACATTTTTTCTGGTTCTTTGGTATCAACGGAAGCAGTGTTGTTGGCGCTGTTTTTAATCCAGTTTTAAGAGCATTATCAGTTGAAAATTTAGATGCATACAAACATGGACAAGAAATTCCTAATATTATTACAGGACAGTTTCAAGATATGTTCGCTACATTTGGTGGTGCTGGTTCGACCCTTTCGTTGATTGTGGTTATGGTTATTTTCTGTAAGAGTCAACGGATCAAAAAATTATCACAGCTGTCTTTAGTTCCTGGGATTTTTGGCATTAATGAGCCGATTATTTTTGGACTGCCGATCGTTTTGAATCCATTGATTTTAATTCCTTTTGCATTGGTGCCGACGATTAATATCATCATTGCGTATTTTGCAATGGACTGGGGACTAGTTCCTTTAACAAACGGTATTCAGTTACCCTGGACCACACCAATCATATTTTCAGGATTTTTGGTAAGTGGCTGGCAAGGAGCTGTTTTGCAAGCATTATTGTTTGTTTTAGGTATGTTCATCTACTATCCATTTGTCAAAGTAATGGACGATCAATATCTACGTGAAGAAGCACAGGCAATAGAAACACAGGAAGAAGAAGAGATTAATTTTGATGATTTTGACTTTGATGATATTTAGAAAGAAGGTTCTTTGATGAAAAGAATTATAGTAGTATTAAACCATGTGCAAGCTGGGATGGGGAGTGATGAAAATGCTCATTTAACTCCTGGCGGTAAGAAATCAGCGATGGGACCAGGTCAAACACTAAGTCCATTTTTTGAAGAGAATGACGCACAAATCGTTGCGACTCTTTATTGTGGGGATCAGTATTATTTAGAAAATCAAGAAGAAATGACGAAAAAATTTGTAGGCTTTGCCAAAAAGTTTGAAGCAGATGCCATTCTTTGTGGTCCGGCAATGCAGTATCCTAACTTTGGAGAAATGGCGGCTAAATTAGCGATTTCTTTTAATCAATACGGAATTCCAGCAATTGCGTCAATGTCTGTTGAAAACCCAGCGACAGAGAAATATAAAAAACAAATTCCAATCGTTAAAATGCCGAAAAAAGGTGGCATTGGCTTGAATGATTCATTTAAAAATATGGCACTATTGACTGCTAAAAAAGCACACGGGCAAGACACAACAACAGTAGAAAAAGAGGTTTGCTTTTGATATGTTCAGCTTATCAAACCGTTCAAAGCAGATAGCACTCTAATCAAACTCCTATAAGTAAGTGAAACAGACGTAAAACAATGCTCGTGTTTTACGTCTGTTTCTATAGATTGAGAGTCAGAGCAAAAATGGAGGGAATCTTCCCTTTGACAAACTACAAAAAAAGAGCTATTATCAATATATCGATTGACTACATATGTAGTTTTTGAAAAGCATCAAAAAACAGTAAAAAGGAGACTTTTTATGTCAGATAATAAAAAAACATTAAATATCACTGATGCAGAATGGGAAGTCATGCGTGTTGCCTGGGCGACGAAAGAAACAACAAGTAAAGAAGTGACAGATATTCTTAATGAAAAAACTGAGTGGAAAAGTACCACGGTCAAGACGTTACTGAGCCGCTTAGTTGATAAAGGGATGCTAGGAACAACTCGTAATGGTAATAAGTTTACGTATTTTCCTTTAGTTGAGGAACGGAAAAGCATCGAGGCACTTTCTAAAGAAATGCTGACTAAAGTCTGCAGCAAAAAAGTTGGAAGTGTGCTTGAATCAATAATCGAGGATAGTCTATTGAGTTTTGACGATATTGATCGCTTGGAAATATTACTAAAAGAAAAACGAAATTCAGCGGTGAAAGAAGTACCTTGCAACTGTATAAAAGGACAGTGTCAGTGTCATTTGATTCGTTAGGCAGGAGTACTAAAAAAATATAAGGAGTGTTTAACAATGGAAAAAACAGTATCGATCAATGGAATGAAATGTGACGGTTGCGTAAATATCGTCAAAGAAAATTTCGAAAAAATTGCAGGGGTTCAGTCTGCTAGTGTTGATTTAGAAAAAAAATCAGCATCTGTAACAAGTGATAGAGACATTTCTAATGCTGAATTACAGAATTCATTATCAGAAACAAAATTTACTGTTGAATAAAAACAGGCTGAGATAAAAGAATCTTTATTTAAAAAGTGTGGCGCAAAACAAAAACAGTTTTGCGCCAGGCTTTTTTTGTATACTAATAATGCGACTATTCAATTGCAAATAAATGGCTGCGCTTACATTTTTGCAAATAAATGTTGCAACAATCTCCACTAATCAAATGAACCGTCCAACTATATAATGAAATCAGACAAGGAGAGAAACAAATGAAAGATCGTACAATACAAATACTTAAACGGTTTATTAGGTCAGATTATTCTTTGACTCTTGATGAGCTAAGTGAGGATTTTCAAATCAGTAATCGAACAATCAGAAATGAGATTAACGAAATCAACGTGTTTCTCATCAGTCATAAAATGCCAGAGATCAGAACAATCCGAAATAAAGGAATGCTTTTAACACTTGATCAAACTGAAAAAAAACAACTAGATACGATTATTGATGAAAAAAATGAATTCGATTACTTAAATCGTGAGGAACGAATTTTTGATTTGATCTTGGCTTTTTCTTTATCGGAACATCCTATTTTTTTATATCAAAAAGAATCGGAGTATCAAATATCAAAAAGCACAATGGACGAAGATATGCGTAGGGTCAGAAGTATTCTCCTAGAGTATGGCATAGAAGTGTTGAGTATTCCTAAACAAGGAATCATTCTAAAAGGATCGGAGCGAACGATTCGAACAATGATTTACGATGTAGTCAACCAATCAATTGACAGCTTGCGGTTTCTTGATGAGAAGGATGTAGGATTGAGCGTTTCAGAAAAACATTTATTTCGCTATATTCCTAAAAATGTATTGAAAAAAATAGATTATATCTACCATCAAACGATCTCTTCAAAAGAAGATATTTATCGAAATCAACTTGTGATGTTTACGGCTATTTGGCTGAGTCGTTATTTAAGGCAAGATTTAATTGTAAACTCTGATTGGGAAGTATGGGATACGGATCAAAATAAGCTTAGAACTTCTTTTGTCGATCAACTTTGCCAAGCTTTAGCAGTTAGGCCGCCGAGATCGGAAAAAAATTATATCATTTTTATGTTGGAGACCTTTAATACTGGGAGTATAAGCAGTTCGGTTGAATGGGTACAAGCTCAATTATTGTCGATTCAACTGATTCAATATGTCGAACAAATCACCCAAATTCCTTTTTCAAAAAAAGAGGAATCACTGCATGAAGGTTTATATCGACATATGGCTGGTTTGATTAGTCGGGTAAAGAGTGAAATACAGATTTTAAATCCCTTAAAAGAAACAGTTAAACGCTATTATGGAAATATTTATTTTGCTATTGAAAAATTCGCTCCAACGATTGAAGCAATCACCAAAAAGCATCTTAGTGACGATGAAATTGCGTTCTTGACGATTCATTTTTCTACTTCCGTAAGTGCAATTAATCAAGAACTGAAATATATCTATAAGGCGGTTGTAGTTTGCAATCATGGAACCGCCACTGGACGATTATTGGCGGAACATTTGAAAGAACTATTTAACATTGATGTACTAGCTGTTCTGAGTACAGGAGAGCTGGATTTAATCAAAAAACTAGATGTTGATTTGATTTTTTCAACACTTAGTTTAACCTATTTCGAAAAACCAATTTTAGTAGTAGATCCAATTATCAAAATAGAAAGTCGGAAAAAAGTTCAAGAGTTTTTAGAACGAAACAGACAATTTAAACGTTTGGTAAACAATGACAATGACTCTACTGAGTTATTTTATAAAGTTCTTGATTTGATTAAAGAAAGTGGCGGAACGATTTCTAGCAATATCTATCAAAATTTAGAGAAGACTTTTGATAAGAATCATTTAAAGATAAATAAAAGGGAGTTGCAGCCAATGCTGAAAGATGTCTTAAAGAAAAGCGATATCTTATTATTAGAAAAATGTCCGGATTGGAAGAGTGCGATTCAACGAGTAGCTCGTCCATTATTAAAAGAAGGGTGTATAAAAGAGTCCTATGTAAATGCAATGATCGCCTCTGTTAATGAATTTGGTCCGTATATTGTGATGGGGAAACATCTTGCTTTGGCTCATGCAAGACCAGAAGATGGCGTAAATAAATTAGGCATAAGTGTAGCTACTTTAGCAGAGCCTGTCGTCTTTGGAAATGAAGCAAATGATCCAGTCAAGATTATATTTTGTTTGGCGGCAGTCGATTCGTTTTCCCATCTGAATATTATGAAAAGTTTGATCGAGCTGATCAATGACGAAACAAAAATAACTCGATTAACTAACTGCACCAATATAACTGAATTTGAAACGATTTTATACGAGGATGAGTTAAAAGAAACAAAATAATAAAAACGATAGGAGCGTATAATCATGAAAAAACTAACTATTTTATTTGTTTGCGGAGCAGGCTTAGGGAGTAGCTTTGCGGCACAAATGGCAGCAGAAGATGTACTAGATCAGAAAGGGGTCGAAGCAAAACTTGAGCATACAGATATCTCATCGGCAGTTTCTATGAATCCAGATATCATTATCACCGCTCAAAATTTTCAAACACAATTCGAAAAGTTTAATATTGACGAAGAAAAAACAGCGATTATCTATTTAAAAAATATTGTTTCAAAAGCAGAGATAGATGAAAAAATCACACCCGTTTTACAAGCAAAAGGCGCTATTTAACGAGAAAAATAGAATGGAGGGGCACATATCATGGGGGTAATTAATTTTATCATCGAAAATATTTTGACGCAGGCATCAATTACGATCAGTTTGATTGCTATGTTAGGTTTGATCCTACAAAAAAAATCGATTGGACAAATTTTATCAGGGTCATTAAAAACCTTGTTAGGGTTTCAAGTTTTAAGTGCTGGTTCTAGTATTATTGTGGGAAGTTTGACTTATTTTGGTGAAATTTTTACAGAAGGATTTCATATGCAAGGGATCATCCCTTCGATTGAGGCAATCAACGGTCAAGCGATGAATGAACTTGGTTTAGGGCGAGACATTGCGTTAACGTTTCTGGCAATTTTTGTATTTAATATTTTGATTGCTCGTTTTACAAGATGGAAATACATTTTCTTAACAGGTCAAGCGATTTTATGGATGGCGACAATGACGACAGTTTTTGGGTATTTTGCAGGACTTCGCGGAATCGTGTTAATTCTTGTTGGTGGATTTATCGGAGGAGTTTTCGCTGTTGCAATGCCAGCGATCGCACAACCGTTCATTCGAAAAATAACAGGATCAGATGATATTGCGCTGGGTCATTTTTGTACAATTGGTTATTTATTTGAAGCAGGAGTTGCTTGGATTTTTGGAGAGCGTGGGGAAAATAAAAAGTCAGTTGAAGACCTTAAATTACCAAAATCTTTTGAGTTTCTTCAAGATACCTATTTATCTGTGATGGTCGTGATGGTTCCCTTATATATTGTAACCGTGTTGTTTGCAGGAGAAACATTTTCTTCAACATTATCAGGAAATCAAAACTATATTATGTTTGCCTTCTTACAAGCAATCCAATTTGTGGTCGGTGTTTATGTTTTATTAGCAGGTGTTCGTTTATTGCTTGGAGAAATCGTACCAGCATTTAGAGGGATTGCGATGAAATTGGTACCGAATGCCATTCCAGCTTTGGATTGCCCTGTGTTTTTTCCGTATAGTCCTAATGCAGTGATTTTAGGATTTATTACGACAACAATTGGCGCTGTTTTAGCGATGTTTATTTTACCAACCTTTGGATTAGCCATGATTCTACCAGGAATGTTGACGAACTTTTTCGCAGGAGGAACAGCAGGAATTTTCGGAAATGCAGTTGGGGGTAGACGAGGAGCGATTATTGGCGGAATCGCACATGGATTCTTTATTACGTTGTTACCAGCTTTGTTGGTGACGATATTCAACAGTATGGGCTTTATCAATGCCACAGCGACTGATGTGGATACCGTTACAGCAGCGCTACTATATGCTTGGATCATTAGTCCAATCATGAAAGCATTCTAAAAAGAGGTGAAAATATGTTTGATTTTCTGAAAAAGAAAAAAACAAGTATTGTGAAAACGGAAGTAGCACAGAGTTTGACTGAGAATCAAAAAAATGACCTTCGTAAAGAAATTAGCCGACTTACAGCGGAAATCAATGAATTAGAACTAGCGGATAGTGCATTAGCTGAAAAACACGAAGAGGTAGGTTTACTCTTGGCACAGCTAGATGAGATCGACCAAGCAATTTCAACGCTAGAAAAAAGTCAGTCTTATAAAAATAGTATCGGATCAGGCTATAAAAAATTGATGAGTTTGTACAATCAAAAACGAGCGGAGGCTGCAAGAAGCGGTGATGATGCTGGTATTGAACAATGGATGAACAAGATGGATGACATGAGACAAATCGCTAAAAAAGTTACAATCAGCGGTCAATAAATTGATAGATTGGGGAGAAATAGATGTATACAACATTGAAAAACGTCACAAAAACAGCAGAAGAATTGAACTTTACCGTAGGGGCTTTTAACGCCCACAATTTAGAAATGTTACCAGAAATGATTCGAGCAGCCAAAGAAATGGGGGCTCCGATCATTATCCAAACCAGTGTAGATACGGCAAAATATATTGGTTATGATGTATTAGTTTCTGTCGTTAAGACTATGGCTGAAAAGGAAATGGTTGATGCAGTGCTTCATTTAGATCATGCAAGAAATTTTGATGACATCAAAGAAGCAATTGATCTTGGCTACACATCGGTCATGTATGATGGTTCTCATTTGCCTTTTAAAGAAAATATTTTAAAAACAAAAGCTGTGGTGGAATATGCTCATAAAAATGGTGTTTCTGTTGAAGGTGAGCTAGGAACAATTGGTGGTACTGAAGAGGGCATTCACGTAGATGAGAACGACAAAGTCTACACAAAACCAGAAGATGCACTTACGTTTGTACAAGCTACAGGAATCGATGCTTTAGCGATTGCAATCGGAACAAATCATGGTCAATTTAAATCAAAAACAGAAGTCAATATACCATTATTAAAAGAAATTCATGCACGTGTTGACATTCCACTTGTCATCCACGGCGGAACAGGTGTAAAAGAAGAAGATTATCCAGAATTAATCAACAATGGTATCCGTAAATTCAATGTTGGTACGGAGCTATTAGTGAATTGGACTAAAAAAGCGAAAGAATCCTTTCAAGAAACAGCAGTTAATAAATCCTTACGCTACAATGTAATTCCGGCCAATGAAGCGTGTCACGATATCGTCAAACATAAAATAGGCTTGTTTATGAATGCCAAAAATCCAATCCATATAGGTTAGCCCAATGAAAAAATTTTTGATCCTACTTGCTGGTAGTCCCGCAACAGGGAAAACCTATCTGATTCAAAAAATCAGTGAACAAGTTCCGAATATCCTCTTGATTACACCAGATGAAGGCAAGGAGTTGTTCGCAGATTCAGTTGGTTTTGATACGCTCGCTGAAAAGTCACAGTTGGAAAAGCGAGTTTGGCACTTTTATTATGGTATTTTAGAATTATATATGAATGCTGGAAAACAAGTAATCGTATCGGAATATCCATTTAGTGACAAGCAAAAAAATAAACTTGCAAAACTAGCACAAACTTATGAATACGAAGTGATTACGATTCGTTTAGTAGCCGATTTCGATGTGTTATGGGAAAGAAGAAAAGTACGAGACCTAGAACCAGATCGACATCTCAGTCATTTAATGACGCATTATCATTTTCTTGATCGATTAGACGATCGTAGTAAAGCAGATAATCATATTTCAAAAGAAGAATTCAAAGAAATAATCCAAACTAGAAAATACGACCAATTTCAGTTGGGGGAAGTTCATGAAATTGATGTCACAGATTATAGGAAAGTTGATTATAGCAATCTGCTCGAATACCTAAAAAATAAAATCGAATGTGGCATTTGAAAAATACTAATCAAAATAGAGACTTCTACTGAAGAGCATTCAGAGAAGCCTCTATTTTGAGGTGATGGAACGAATCACTTATTTTTTATCTCTATGATATACCATCAAATAATTCATCAGCATTACACCATTACGATAGTTTACCTTTTGTTCCACTAATTCAAATCCAAGAGATTCAAAAAATGGTTTAGCTGTGATAGATGAATAAACCGTAAGTTCCTTGGCTCCAGCTTTCAATGCATGATCCATCAAATCTTTAGCCAGCATTTTTCCTATGCCGTAGCCGATCCATTTTTTATCTACATACAATAAATCAAGTTCACCAGCATCAGTGATATTGCCAAAGCCAATAACTTCCATTCGGTTTAAAGCAACAACGCTATAGCTCGACGAAAGTCTAGCGTCCCATTTTTCATAATCAGGATCTAACTGAACCAATTGTTCGATTTGTTGTTGTGTATAGTCTTTTTTATTAATTGCTTGAACAGTTCCGTTAAATATAGCAAGTATGTTTTCTAAATCAGATTTTTGATATTTTCTTAAACTGAATACAGTCATTATTTCTTCACTCCTATTCATTAAGCTTAGTTTAATCACATAATAGAAATATGTCAAAGTATAATTGAAAGAATATAGCATTTTTTAGTAAAACAATCTCATCTAGTCAATTTTACTAAATGTGTGAGGAGACTTTATGGAGGAGATAAGCAACATTTTCGATCACAGAATCTGTATAGTTCAAGAGACAAAGTAGAAGAATAAATTCAAAAAAAGTTAGGAAAAGCATAATATCTTTTCCTAACTTATTTTTATTTCCCTAAATTATCTTTGATATTCTGATAGTATTTTTCAGTTAATTTACTATCTTTATTTGTATAATAGTACAGCTTATCTTTAGTCTTGATTTCTAAAATCGGTTTTTTATCTGCTAAAACAAGCAAATAAGCAGGTTCGGAATTAACCTGAAATTCCCCAGTTAAATAATTTTCTGTCGCTGTTCCGTAAATCCGAAGTTTATCTTTCGGTAGGCTATCAACCAGTTCTACTGATTCAATATCGTTCCAATCAATCTGTCTGCGTTGACTTAATGGTGCGGATAGGGCGATTCCATTGTCCGTTGTAGTCAATTCAAATGGATTAGTTGAAAAATCACTGATCAGCATCGGAATACTTGCTGCGATCAAAGCAACCAAAACCAAAACGCCCGTCACTCCTAAAGTGAATTTTCCAACAGGTCTACCTAAATTGACAGAGATATTCATTCCAACACGATCAGGTACCATGATTCTTTTATCATTTGGATTAATATAGACTCCATACTTCCAATATTGATCCTCATCGCTGTAGCGGTATACCTTGGCTTGCGCAATTAGTTGATCTTGTTTTTTCCTAGATGAGAATAAATAATAAAAAGTGAAAATGACAAATGCAAGAATAAGAACAGCATAACCAATTGAAAATACCATCATTCGTTCATAAGGTACCATAACAGAACCGATTGACATAAAAGCCAAGGGACTCAAAACCAATGCTGAAACAGCCATTAAAACAGACCAATGATGACGCATTTGATCATTGACATTTTGATTGATCGTTTCATCGCTTGTTACTGGTTTAACCGGAAAACGAGCAATAAAATAGTAGAAAAGTAAAAATATTCCTGTTATAAGAATTGAAATAAGGCCAATAATCCATGTGCCATTAGACAAACCAAGTGTTTTAAAAGAATAAATACAACCTGAAAGAGTAATGAAGATACTTGGTAAAAACCACCAAATAGAAATCAATTTCCGATTTTTATTTGCTACTAATTTTGTATCGACTAAAATCGGACTTGTAGGTAAAATCCAATTGTTTTTGACTTTTACAGTCGTCATTTTACGAATATAAACAATCTGTAAGTAAAAAGAAGCCCCGATAAAGCCGATCATCATCACGAGAAAATAGAGCAAAGTCAAAGAATCATAAGAAATCAATAAAATCGGTAAAGCGATAATAGTGAAAACCAAAGCCAATTGCAGTAACCTTTTTTTGTACGTCTTACTAACGAATAAAACTTGTTCATCTTGAAGTTTATCTTTCGGTAAAGTTGTTTCTAATATAACGTTCTTATGCGGATTTGCAGGAATTCTTCCTGTAAATGCCATTAAAAAGTTGACCCCAACAAGTAATAAATAGAGAAAGAAATTCATTTTCAACACACCTTTTACTGTTCAAATTTTTGATAAATCTGTGTAACTTCTTCTTGTATCGTATTTTCTGAAAGTTGATGAATAGAAGCTTCTGCTAATAATAGTTCTAATTCTTTTAAAAATCGTTCTTGAAAAGAAGGTTCAAGTGATTGTTTTTCAGCAACTTTAGTGCCATTTCTGCGATCTGTTAAAATATAGCCATCGTTTTTCAATAAAGTGTAAGCTTTTGAAACAGTCATCATATTTACGCCAATTTCGTCAGCCATTTGTCGAACAGAAGGCAGGACTTCGCCAGGTTGTAGCTTATTTGTTGCAATGCCAATGATGAGTTGATTACAAATCTGTTGATAAATCGGTGTTTGGCTTTGAGTATCTATCTCTAATAACATGTTTTCACCTCTTTTTTAACTCTTTGTATTACGTATGATAATACAAGTGATGCAAAAAAAGCAATTTTATTTTATTAAAAACTTGAGAGATTGAAAATTCAGGCATATAATGAAAAAGGAATACGATGAGTGAAAGGATGAATCAATATGTCAGTAATCGAACCTACCGTAACAAAAAAATTTCACGACACATTTGTGGAAAACAATAAACAAAATGCCTTACAACGTGGCGTTGTCAAAAATGGTATTACAGCTTCTGCTCAAAATCAGAGTGCAGAAGTAAATAATGTTCCCGTTTTTTCAGTAGATCTTGCAACTGGAAAAGTAGCAAATCAAAAACAAAGCGGACGTTGTTGGATGTTTGCAGCCTTAAATACATTTAGACACAAAATGATCAACAGTTTTAATTTAAAAGATTTTGAACTTTCTCAAAACTATACATTTTTCTGGGATAAATACGAAAAATCAAATTACTTCTATGAAAATATCATTGCAACAGCTGATCAAGAATTAGACAGCCGCAAAGTGGCTTTCCTATTAGCAACGCCTCAACAAGATGGCGGACAATGGGATATGATCGTTTCTCTTTTCCAAAAATATGGGGTTGTGCCAAAAACAGCTATGCCTGAAAGCAGTAATAGCTCAAATTCTCGTGACCTAAACAATTATTTAAATAAAAAATTAAGAAAAGATGCAACAATTTTACGTGAGTTGATAACTAGTGGAAAAACAGCGGCAGACGTTCAAACGGCCAAAGAAGCAATGCTAGGAGAAGTCTATAACTTTTTAGCGATTTCATTAGGGACACCACCAGAAACCTTTGATTTTGAATACCGCGACGAAGAAAAAAATTACCATTTGGATCAAAATTTAACGCCGCAATCATTTTATGAAAAATATGTGGGTGTGAATCTTGATGACTATGTAAGTGTGATCAATGCACCAACAGCGGATAAACCTTACAATCAAACCTATACAGTAGAAATGTTAGGGAATGTTGTAGGCGGCAAAGAAGTGAAATATATCAATGTTGATATGACGACATTCAAAAAATTAGCAGTAGCTCAATTAGAACAAGGAGAATCTGTTTGGTTTGGCTGTGATGTGGGTCAGTCTTCTACAAGAGGTAGTGGGATCATGTCTCTAGATGCATATGACATGAATGATTTATTCGATATTGATTTCACTATGACGAAGGCTGAACGTTTAGATTTTGGTGAAAGTTTAATGACCCATGCGATGGTTTTAACGGGTGTGGATCTGATTGATGGCGCATCGGTTAAATGGAAAGTAGAAAATAGCTGGGGGGAAAAAGTTGGCGATAAAGGGTTCTTTGTGATGAGTGATACCTGGATGGATGAATATACTTATCAAATCGTTGTTCGCAAAGAATTATTGTCACCTGAGTTACAAGAGGTATGGAAACAAGAGCCAATTGTTTTAGCACCTTGGGATCCAATGGGGGCTTTGGCATAAAAAAATAGTGCTTAAAGGCACCTTTTTCAGTGAAGATTTCCCATCTCCTATGAGGTGGGACTTTTTTATTACCCTAAGTATGCGGATATTTTCAAAAAGATTTTAGTGTGTTATAATTTGTATAAACAAAAGAAAAGCGCTGACATTACTACCGCCTAAAGTAAGTAATATCAACGCTGACTGATTCACTAGGAATCTTTTTTTGATAAGATAAGTGTATCATATGTTGATTAGATTTACAAAATCATGAGACAAAAATTTTCAGAATTATCTGATTGAATTAGACTTTCTATAAAAGAACACTATTCTCAGTAAAGCAGTTAGAATAAATATCGGTAAAAATGGTAGGATTGCCAGACATTATATGCGTATAATAAGGCCTAAATGGCAATTTAAGCATTTTTGTTAACTTATTAAATTTTACTTAATAAATAATAGAGAATTTAGCTATTGCCAATTTGTTTATTATGGAGTAGAATGAGAAACAGTTTCAATAGATTGAACGAATAAAACTAAATCAAATAACTTTTGATAACCAGCGCCGGCTGCTTATCAGTAAAAGTGTGGATCGACAATTCTTAGGCCATAGATAGAATTGTTGATTGACACTTTTTTTAGTTGTTTTTTGAAACATGCCAAACAATACAATAAAGTGATGAGTGGTTGTTATTTGGTTCAAGGGAATGCAAAGTGAAACGTTATTCTATATGGTATGTAGCTTCACGAGCTATGCTTCGAGTTCAACAAATCCTAAGCGCTAAACTAGCCCGCTCAGCTTTAAAAATTAAGGAGGTTTTTTATATGAACAAGGATTGGATAAAATTAATGATTGGTGCGTTTTTCGAAGTCTTATGGGTCATCGGAATGAAACATAGTAATACGTGGTGGGAGATAGTATTGACTATTGTTTTCATTTTTATCAGTTTTTACGCATTGATAAAAGCTGGAGAAACGTTACCTGTTGGAACAGCTTATGCGGTATTTGTTGGATTAGGCACAGCAGGTACAGTGATTACAGGTATCCTATTTTTTGGTGAAGAATTTAAGCTATCAAAAGTATTACTGATTGTAGTATTACTAATTGGCGTGATGGGCTTGAAATTTGTCACAGGAGAGAAAGGAGCGAGTCAAAAATGAGTTGGGTATTTTTAATGGTCGCAGGAATTTTTGAAATGCTAGGCGTTGGATCAATCAATCGCTTCAATTTAAATAAAGACAAACAGTCTTTATTCCTATTATTACTTACATTTGGCAGTAGTTTTATTTTTCTTTATTTAGCCATGAAGAGTTTGCCGATGGGGGTTTCGTATGCTATTTGGACAGGTATTGGTGCAGCTGGGGGAGCCATTTTAGGAATGCTTTTTTATGGTGAATCTAAAGATTGGCGCAGAATCATTTTTATTGGGATTATTTTAGCATCCGTTATTGGGCTGAAATTGATTGGTTGATACATTTAAAATTGAGGCAAAGATAAATAGAATGTATTTATCTTTGCCTTGTTTTTTTAGTATGTACTACCTATGTTAAATAAGTTGGATAGCTACTTTGCATTCTTAAGACTAACTGATTATTCTTAGTTTTTCCATTGTTTTTTATGTACAGATACTGTGTGTTAGTTTACTTTTCTGAGTACATTTTGTTTTTTTATATGGTTATAAACCGTTGGCACCGAGAGATTACATTTTTTCGCAATTTCAGGAACAGATAAATCTGAATTAGTATACAGTTCCAATGCTTCTTTTACCTCTTGAGTTCTGGGTGGACGACCCAGTTGTTTGCCATTTTCTCTGGCAGCGTCAAGGCCGGCCATTACCCGTTCACGAATCAATTCTGCCTCCATTTCGGCAAATGCCCCCATAACGGTGAAAAAAAAGCGTCCCATTGCTGTCGTTGTATCGATATTGTTTTGAATACTGACAAAGTGAATATTTCTCCGATCAAATTCTTCTAATAAATTCAGCAACTGTTTCGTTCCTCTGGACAATCGATCAAGCTTAAAAATAACCAGTGTATCACCTGATTTTAGACAGGACAATACTTTATTTAGCTCACTTCTAGATGATTTACGACCACTTTCTCGTTCTTTATAAATGAAATCTACGCCATATCGCTCGAGCGCTTTTTGCTGAGAATCAAATTTTTGTTGATGCGTACTGACACGCATATAGCCGATCACTGCCATTAATAAACACCTCTAAATGATTGATAGTTGGATTGCTACTAGTAAAAAAATTGTAATGTTGTTCACTTATTCAGTGATTGAAACAACTGAATGGAAATTGCTAAACACCATGATCACCGCCCTTTAGATTGACAATACAAAGAGTAAAAAATTTTTTTTTAAATGCTATTGACTTTCAGTTTCCTCTATAATAAACTAATGTTTTTTATAGAGCTGAAACGCCTGCGATTTTTTTTAGAGGAAACAGTTTAGAAATACGCTATGAAGGGATTTACTCATTCAAACGTATTTCTTTTTTGCGTTTTAGTTGATTTTCTCAATATCATTAGTTTTTTGGACTCCTCAAATGACTTCAATTCACTAGTGAGAAGCCTTTTTTATTGAGCTTATACTAGTTGATTTTTTTGATTGTTAAATGGGGAATCATTGTTTTTGGAAGTACAAGGCAAAGTGAGGGTTTAGAAAAATGAGAGAAGAGCGAAACATGAAACAACAACCGAATAAAAGAAAAAGAACTGCGAAATCATCAGCAAAGCAAGCAGTAAATGGAAAAAAAAGCTCGAATCATTCAAAACCAACAGCCAAATCAGTAAATAAGAAACCACAAGCTAGGAAAAATAAAAAAAAGCAGGTTCCTATTTCTAAAAGAAAGAAAAGTATCGCTCATCATAAGCCCAAAAAAACTGTTTATACACTATTATTTAACGTTATTTTTTATGGCTTTATTTTGTTTGTGGTGATAGGATCAATTATTTTTGCAACTACCAAAAATGCGGATAAGAGCGTTTTAGGCCATCGATTCTTAGGTGTGCTAACGGACTCAATGGTACCTAGAGATCCTGAAAAACAAAAAGGAGGATTTCATTCTGGGGATGTGATCATTATAAAAAATATTGCAGGTAATGAGGCTGAAGTGGGCGATATTATCACATTTCGACCAAGTATCAAAAGCCAAGCATTTTTGACTCATAGAGTGAAAGAAAAGTTAGACCACTTAGGTGAGACAAAAGGTACCTACTATATCACGCAAGGGGATGCTAACTTAGCGGAAGATGTCCCAGTTAATGAAAAACAAGTGATTGGGAAAAAAATCATAGTGATTCCAAAAATAGGTGCATTTCTAAGCTTTGTCCGTGAAAACCCGTTCGTATCAATTATTTTTTTGATCTCGGTTTTTGGCTTTATAACAATCATCAGATACTACATTTTAAATAAATAAAAGGTATTTACTTTTTTAATAAAGGGAAAAAGACGATTCTGTCACCATTATTAAAAAGTTAATAATAAAAAAATGGGGAGGAACTTGAAAAATGAATAAAAACAGAAAGAAAAAAATCCTTGCGTTGGCGAGTGTTTTTGCACTTGCTGCAATAGCGGTAGCAACATTCGCATGGTTTACCAGTGAAGCCCAAAAAACCAACCACTTTGAGGGACAGATTGCAACAGGAAAAGACATTGAAGTGGTGGAAACGTTTGAGCCGCCGACCGAATGGGATCCAGGTTCAGAAGTAAACAAGGATGTAGCAATTCAAAATATAGGTGAATATAAAACCTTGACTCGTGTCTCTTTAGCAGAGTCGCTGAAACTTTTGAAAGACCATCAAGCAAAACCAACAACAGGTGCTGAAATTGAAGGGAAAACAAAGAAAGAAGTTTATGTGTTGCAAGGTACAGAGGCTCCAACTGGCTTCACAGATTCTAAGTTTGACAGCACTGGTGCACCAAAAATCACTATAGCTGCCGGCGATTTCGCAGGAACTTACACATTGAAAGTCAAAGAAAAATCTGAAACCGTTGGAACAAAAACAACGTACACCTATCGTTACGCTTTTGAAAAAGGCGGCTCTTTATACTATGCAAGCGGCATTGATGGATTTGTTCGTAATGCGACAAATCAAATCAGCGTAAAATCTGGAACACCTGCACTTAGCTACGTATCACTAGAATACAAAGATGCTGAAGAAAAGGAATGGACGCAAGCGCCTATTTATGCGCCAACATTCACTGCAGATGGTACGTTGATTTGGAATGCACCTGCAGCGACAGGATCAGACAACATCCAAATTTCATTCAACAATATCACAACAGATCCAACTGTTGCAGACAAATGGTATTTCAATGCAGCCGATGGATATTTCTACTATACTAGCGTACTAAATCCAGGTGCTAATACAACACAATTGATGGATGCAGTCAAATTACTAGGTACAGCAGGAAATGAATACAGCAAATTGAGCTATGACCTAACCGTAAAAGGTGAGGGCGTTGCAGCCTATAAAGATGCTGTAGATGGTTGGTTACCAGCTGGTGTCAACGATTCTTTAGCAACTGCGCTAAAAGCATTAGTACCTGCTAAATAATTTAAAAACAGCTACCTATTTTGAGGAGGGAAAAGGATGAAAAGAAGAGACAGAGGAGAACAGTGGTTGTTGGTATGGCTATTTTTGCTCATCAGTCTGTCACTTGCTTTAAAACCTATTGAAGTAAGTTCTGAGTCCAATCTTCCTCCTGGAATAGTTGCTGGTGATGATCAAGGCATCAAAATAAAAAATGACGGTCAATATCTCGTTGAGATTCAGGATGTAGCACCAGGGAAAAAATGGTCCACAAAAATCACAATCATCAATATTGAAAAAGACATCCCCTATCTCTTAACAATGAACATAAGCAAACCGACAATAGTCAAAGGCTCATTAGACTTGTCCAAAGCGATTCAGATGACATTGATCTACGATGACAAAGAAGTCTATAAAGGCCCCTTATCCGGCGTAAATAAAATGTTAAACCTCCAAGACCAATCAACTCCATTAAATCTTGGTACATTTAAAGCCGGCGATACAAAAATGCTGGAAGCGCACTTTGAATTGGATGGGAAATCGTATACCAACAGAGATTTTTTTGAAAAGAATATTGTGGAGAATATTTGGTACTTTAAAGCCATAAAAACGACTTTACCTGATACCTCAGATCCAGATCAACCAGAGAAACCCTTTATAGAAAAACTAATAAGCAAGCTAAGATTGCCAAATACAGGAGAAGAGTGGCGCAATGCGTTGATTTTTTCGTGTATAGGCTTGTTCTTGATATTAATTACTTTATTGATAGTTAAACACAAAAAACAGGAAAGAAAACCTCGTAAAAAGAAACGAACACATTAGCAGTATGAAAGTAGGAAGTGGATTTCTTAGAACGATCAAATGATAGGAGGCGGAGTAGTGTGAAAAAGAATAAACAAAATTCTGTCAAAAGAAACAAACGAAGAAAAAAGAAACAAGCGAAAATAAACACTAAATTGATTATTTCAGTCTGCACATTTCTCTTTTCTGGTTTGATGGTTCTAGGAAGTACATATGCTTGGTTCGTCTCAGCGGATAGTGAGGTCAATCATTTTGTTGGAACAAGACTGTCAGCCGAAATCGTAGAAGAATTTGAACCTGAGTTTGAATGGCAACCTGGTTTAACAACAAAAAAAATTATTCAAGTCAAAAACACTGGTAATATTCCAGCATTTGTTCGAATCAGTTTATATGAATACTTATTAACATTCAAAATAGATACCACGGATCAAACCGGCAATGGTAATTTATCAATTTCTCCTAAAGAGGTGTCGCCAACCGTTGATCAAAAGAACACAGAATCATGGCGGCCAGCGGCTAATGCTGGAGGTACTTATTTACATGAAGGTAAAAATCTTATTGCTGCAAAAGCGATCGTTCCGAGCCAGCTTACAGAAACTGAAATGTATAAGTTCAATGATAGTGCCAGAGATAAAACTGAGTTACGTTGGTTTCAATTGACCTTTCCCGATAATGTTTATGATTCAACACCTCCGAGTGGAACGAAAGAGTATTGGTTATATAAAGACGGATATTTTCACTATTCTGAGTTGCTTCAGCCTAATGAAGTAAGTGCGGCCGTATTGAATAATGTTCGATTAAGTTCCAATGCACCCAACAAATTTAAAAGTTCTCTCTATCAATTAAACCCTGTAATGGATGCACATGACGGAACAAAAGGACTTTTAAGTACATGGGATATCGGTACCTCAGGAGAGATATACAACATGTATCATGATCGTTTAAGTGACTAAAAGGAGTGGATAGAGCGTGAAAAAAAAGCAGACATCAAAAAAGTATCCAAGCGTTAAACAGCTCTTTTTATTTACAGGCTTTTTAGTGATGCTTGTCAGTCTTTCCTTTGGACTATATCAAACCTATGCCGCCTTAACGGATAGTGATCAAAAGCAGAATGAATTTAGGCTTGGCGACTTTCAAACTTCAATAGAAGAGGAGTTTGATCCACCAATGACATTTGAACCTGAAAAAGAGTATTTAAAAAAAGTATCTATAAAAAATACTGGCGAACAGGAAAGTTTTGTACGCGTCTTGGCACTACCTGTCCTTACAAAAAAGCAAGCGAATGGTTCAATCACACTATTACCAGCAACCATTGATGGACCAGCTCCTATCTTAAGTATTGATTACAATTTAAATGACTGGATCGATGGTGAAGATGGCTATTTTTACTATAAAAAGAAACTAACAAAAGGTGAAAGTACAACAAACTTATTTACCAAAGTGAAAATGAATCAAGCCAATATCACCGAAGACTATGCAGGAGTCATATTAACGTTTGAAGTCAAGGCAGAAGGAATCAGCACAACAAAATTTGCTTATAGAGATGCTTGGTGGGGTGGGGAAACACCGACCATTAATCCAAGTTTAGAGATAGATGATCAATTAAAAAATCAAACCATCAATGAGTAGAATTAAAATTCTAAGGACAGGAAAGAGGGCGCCGCTTTGAAAAAAAGAAAAAAAGGTCAATTGATTTCTTTGAAATGGTTCATGCTGATTGTTTGCTTGATCGGTTCAATTTATGTGGCACAATCCTCATTGTCGTATACGAATGCTCCCATTAAAGCCGCTAAAAAAACAGAGTTGCAGCCAGGACAAATAGAATTAAGTAAAACAGCTGAGCCGGTAGCTGGGATGGTCAATCAATGGGATATCACGCTTCGTATCGAAGGTCGTAATCAATTTCCGCCACCACCGACAGATATCGTTTTGATCATCGATACATCAGGAAGTATGAAAGACAATGATCGCATGATCAAAGCAAAGACTGCTGCTGAAAAGTTCGTAAATCTAGTTTTACATAAAGATTACGAGAATAGAATTGCGCTTATCACTTATAGCTCAGAAGTTACAAATTATACATTTAATGAAAGTGGTTGGAGCAAACAATTTGTTGACTCTAAACATAAAGGGTTATTGATCGATAAAATAAAAGAATTAGAACCAGTTGTGAATGGTGGAACATTTACTCAAGCCGGCATTAAATCTGCAACTGAAGTTATGGCAAAAGCTAAGGGGAAAAAACGAAATGTTGTGCTGATATCAGATGGTGTTCCAACTTATAGCTACCCACCTACTGAACCATATAATCAGTTGATTGGTATGGATAAATTTAATTACAAACAAGATGACTATACCTATTACGAAAGTGTTAAAACAATTCCAAAAGAAAAATTCAATTATAACAAAACCTATGGAAATGGTGTGAGATATCGGAACGGTGCATTTGCTCCTGAGTATGAACAAATGCCGACAAATTCCAAAAATCGATTAATGGCTAATCATGCGCACAGTGCAATTGCTGAAGCCACGATTACAAAAAACGAAAAAATGTCGAATGGTGAGTATGTAGTGACCGATTTTTATACGATCGGTGTGGATATGGATTCCACCTCTCAAGATGATGAAGTTGTCAGAGGAAATCAAACAATGAAAGAGATTGCTACTTCTGAAGATAAAAGTTTTTCTGCAACAGCAGATAATTTAGAAGATATTCTTAGTAGTATTGCCGGAGAAATCGTGGGGGCAATCAAATCAGCATTTGTTGTCGATCCTATGGGACTAGGTTTTGAAATGGAGGGGGATGTCAACGCCAGTCAAGGGACCACTGAGATTAAAGAAGTCATTGGCCGACCAACGATTAATTGGAATGTCGGAACACTCAAGACACCCGTTTCTAGTGATCCTGATGAAGATGTTATGTTTGCTGAGATAAAGTATCGAATCAATGCTGTGAACGACATCTTAAAGCCAAATATCATTGATTCCAACGGCCTAGCCGCAACAAATGGTAAAACGACGATCGTTTATAAGGACTATAGCGATGAGATCGAGCAAACCGAATTCGTTGTACCTAAAGTCAAACCGATCATCGTTAGTTTGCAAAAAAAGTTACACGATGAAAAAGGTGAAGAAATAGATGATCGAACGGAATTGTTTGATTTTAACTATGGTAAAGATCAATACACAGCAAATGATCGCTTCTCCCTTTACTCAAATGAGGTCAAAAAAATAGTCCATCCATGGAAAGCCGATCAGAATTACACAGTAGAAGAAGTATTAAAAGCCAATCAAGAGTATGAAACAACAATCAACATCAATGGTTTAGCGGCGACTACTGGGGGAAAAAGTAGCTTTAAATTCGCACCCAATGTAGATGCCTACGCCCATCAACAAATCATTGTTACAAATAAGAAAATTCCAGAAAAGAAAACAGTTGTTTTGAACATCCGACAAAGTGTGCTTAAACCAAATTCAGAGTTAGTCATTCCATCAAAAGGATTTTACCAATCTGTGATCAATGAAACACAGCAAAAGCTAAATTTAATTTCTGCAAGTACGACTAAGGATTCAGCAACTGAGATATCCCAAGAACTCTTTACAAAATATGAAATCACATTAGCGAAACAGCAAGAACAACTTAAAATCAAGGATCTGATTCCGGAATATTATACATTTTTTGCTTATATCGCAACCACGACAAATTTGGATCTAAACATAACGCATCTCTCTAGTAACACTTCAGCTTTAGTCAAGAATAATGAAGCTATTTTAGATTATCAAAAAGATAATGAGTATTGGGTAACGATGTTCATCATACCAAATTTTGGGGAAGATAGTAATGAAGAACTCTTTATTTCACCTAGACCATATAGTTGGGATTACAAAGTGAACAAATTTGGTTCGTCGTTTTAATTTAAAAAAACAATAATTCTCAATAAATGTTGTTTTTTTTAAGATTTTGTTTGTATTCTTTTACCGTTGCTTGGTAGTCTAATGTTTCTAAAATAGTAAGGTAGTCTGTAATATTTGAATTAGCCGGTTGTTTTTTGATCCTTGCTTGGGCAATCTCGTAATTTAAGCTGGCAATGATCGCTTCAAATAGCCGGTAATTCGTTTGAGCATTTTCTTTTGCCAATTTTGAAAAAAGTATAGTATTTTCATAATCTTGGCAATCTAAACATAAACACGAAAGATTGAGATAGATGCGTAGCTTGATGTCTTGATGTTGTTCTAGAGTGCCTAACGTATCGATTTTTTCCCCAACCAAGGTTCCTAAAGCGATTGCTTCGGAGAGCTCAAAACAGTATAAGGAATTATTCAACAGTTTCAATTCATAGAGATACCATTTGTCGATCCCTATCAAATATTGTTTGATAGGAAGCATTAAACTTTTCAATGGGCCAATGGTATTAAACGTTATTTGCTCAGAGTTTAAATAAAACATTGCTTGTGAAATTAAATTTAGGTGAGCGTATTTTTTATTGTTTGTAGTTGTATACAGCTGTTTAGACCTTTCTGTAAGCAACGATAGGCTTTCCGTGTCTTTTTTAAAAACTGCTTGGCTCAATTGATGGTACAAATGGTTTTCAGTTGGAAAAGATTCAGGGTCCAGTAAAAATAGAAATTCATCTACAGAAATAAAAAGTTTTTCCAGAATAATTAAAAATTTGTCAAAGGATGGCATATTAGCATTTGTTTCAATCAAATAATAGGTTTGCCGTGTCATGATGCCCTCATAGATATCTTTTTGACTAAGACCTTTTTCTTGCCTAATTTTCTTTAATAATGTTCCATAATCTTTCAAAATAATGCTCCTCTCTTTCGGTATAAAATACTTTACCTAGTGAAAAAATTTGCAATGCTTATGTTATTATAGCAAAAACATTAAATAACTATCAGATGACAAAATAAATTCATGATTAATTTAAAATTAATTTGAAATGCAGAAAGGAGTTGAGTAACATGATTCAATTATTTATTTGGTTTATTACCTACTAAAATTAGTATTCAGAAGCGTCAAAAATTTAAATTGTTAGGAGAGCTTTATTTTATGAAACAGAAAATCAGCTATTTATTTTTTTCATTCGTTTTAATTTTATTAGCGATGGTTTCCCTAGATGGGAAGCAAGCTGAAGCAACTCAAATTAACGGATCGTGGTCAACAGGGTCAACTGTAAACAGCCAGACAGTAGCTATGTTTACAAATGATTACATATCAAATACAGAAAATAGTCTTTTAGGACGCGAGAATGCAACATCTCGATTTTTCACCCCAGTATTTTGTGGTGGCGTTCAAGTATTAAAGTATGATGAACGCACTAATGCGAGATTATCAGGTGCGCAGTTTACAATTTATGACAGCTGGAACCGACCTGTTCAAGTGATTGAAACAAACTACAAAGGTATCGCCGAAACAAGGTCATTGCGTCTAGGTAATTATTCTATACGTGAAACAAAAGCACCTTCTGGCTACCAAATAGAAACAAGTGAGGTTCGTTTTAGCCTCCTTTGGGCCGGACAAATTGTCTGTTTAACGAAATGTAATAAGCCACTACCAGTTCAAAAAGGAAGCCTAAAAGTCATTAAAACCAATGAAAATAAGCAAGTTTTAGCAGGTGCTGTTTTTGATGTTTATAACGCAAATAATCAATATATGGGAAGAATCACGACTAATGCTAATGGAATAGCAACTTTGGGAAATCTTCCTTATGGAACATATAAGTTGATTGAAGTGAAAGCACCAAATGGCTATGAATTAGATTCAACACCGAAATATGTTACTATTTCTGCAACCTCACCAAGCGGAGTGGGTAGCATCAATATAATGAATAAAAAAGAAATCGCAACAGGTGAACTCGAAATAATTAAAAAAGATGAAGCAGGGAAAGCTTTAGCTGGAGCAGAATTTATCGTTTTTAATAGTAATCTGGCGATAGTTGGACAAGTGCAAACGAATGCTAATGGAATAGCGGTATTAAAAGACTTACCTTATGGCAATTATGCAGTGGTCGAAATGAAGGCGCCAGATGGCTACGAATTAGATTCGACAACTAAATATGTTACAGTCTCTAAAACTGATCCAAAGGGTAAGGTAAGTATTACCGTAATAAACAAGAAAAAAATCACAACAGGTGCGCTTAATGTCATCAAAAAAGATGAAAAAGGCAAGTTATTAGCCGGAGCAGAATTCGAAGTTCGTGATGCAAAGAATAAACTTGTTGGAAAAATTACAACAGGTACCAATGGAATCGGCGTATTGAAAGACTTACCATTTGGTACCTATAAACTAATCGAAACAAAAGCCCCAGCAGGCTATGAATTAGATGGAACACCGAAAACAATCAAAATTTCTAAAGATGATCCAAATGGTGTGATCAGCGTAACGGTTGTGAATAAAAAAGAAAAAACAACTGGAAATCTTGAAGTAGTGAAAAAAGATGAAGCTGGAGCAGTATTAGCTGGTGCGGAATTCGAAGTTCGTGACGCAAACGACAAAGTTGTTGGGAAAATCACTACAGATACCAATGGAATCGGCGTATTGAAAGATTTACCATTTGGTACCTATAAACTAATCGAAACAAAAGCCCCAGCAGGCTATGAATTAGATGGAACACCGAAAACAATCAAAATTTCTAAAGATGATCCGAATGGTGTGATCAGCGTAACAGTTGTGAATAAAAAAGGAAAAACAACTGGAAATCTTGAAGTAGTGAAAAAAGATGAAGCTGGAGCATTATTAGCTGGAGCAGAATTTGAAGTTCGTGATGCAAAGAACAAAGTTGTTGGGAAAATTACAACAGGTGCCGATGGAATCGGCGTATTGAAAGACGTACCATTTGGTACCTATAGACTAGTCGAAACAAAAGCGCCAACAGGCTATGAATTAGATGAGACACCGAAAACAATCAAAATTTCTAAAGATGATCCAAACGGTGTGATCAGCGTAACGGTTGTGAATAAAAAAGAAAAAACAACTGGAAATCTTGAAGTAGTGAAAAAAGATGAAGCTGGAGCAATATTAGCTGGTGCGGAATTTGATGTTTATAACGCCGCAGATGAGCTGGTTGGAAAAATCACCACAGATGCCAATGGAATCGGTCAATTAAACGATTTACCTTATGGTATCTATAAATTGATTGAAACAAAAGCACCGGAAGGATATGAATTAGATACAACACCAAAATTTGTCACATTATCTAAAACAGATCCAAATGGTAAAGCTTCTATTGATGTGGTCAATAAAAAAATAGAACTACCAGTTACGGGCTCTTTAAAAATCACTAAATATGTGAAGGACTCCGACCCAATTGTGTATTTAGCAGGAGCTGTTTTTGAAGTCTACGATACTAACACACAACTCGTAGGTACTTACAAAACAGACGCTAATGGAGAAATTCTTTTAAATGATCTGGAGCCAGGCAAATATTATGTGGTCGAAATCGAAGCACCGCCAGGCTATGAGCAAGACTCGACTTTTTATGAAGTAGCAGTTGAATCAGGAAAAATAGCTGAAGTCAGACATGCGAATATCAAAAAAGAAAACTTGGGTGCTTTGAAAATCACAAAATTTGCTAAAGATGAAGATGGTTTCGAAACAGATACTGTCTTGCCAAATGCAGAGTTTGAAGTAAAGGATTCAGCTGGAACGATTCATAGTGGCGTTACAGATACCCAAGGTGAGCTATTCTTCCCTGATTTACCAGCTGGAGAAGTAACAATCACTGAAACAAAAGCGCCAGATGGCTATGAAATCGACTCAATGACTCAAACTAAATCGATCGTTGCAGGAGAAATTACCGAAGCAACTTTTTATAATAAACCTAAACAAGAACAAGGCCGTGCCTTAGTTTATCTTTCAAGTAAAGATGCAAAAAAAGAGCTAAAAGGCTTGGAATACAGCATTACATGTACTAAAGGTGCAGCCTTTGAAACCACTGTTGTATCCAATACATTTGGGCAAATGAGTATTTACTTACCGCCTGGTGAATATGAAATCGAGCCAGTTGTAAAAGGGTATACCAATACTACTAAACCAAAAAGCTTCAAAATTGAAGCGAAAAAATTCACTGTCATTAGATTGGCGATTTAAGCTGGATCAATGAACGAAAAAATTGTTTTAAAATAGATTGTTTCAATAGCAATCTATTTTAAATAGATGATAATAAAGGTGCACATTTTATTATCGAAAACCATTTAGGAGGAAAAAATATTATGAACAAACAAGCTGAAAAAAAAGTTGGAAAATCTTTTGAAGAATTAACATCAGAAGAAATGAATAAAGTACAAGGGAGCTTTTTCGGTGGATGGGGCAGCTGGTCATCATCATCATCATCTTCTTCATCAAGTAGCTGTTACTCTACAAGATGTAGCTATAGCTGCTGCTCTTCAAGATGTTGCGGATGGTAATCTAAAATAATCAAGTTGCTAGACGAGCTCCTCTTAAGAGGAGATTTGTCTAGCACTTGTTTTTAACCAAAGAAATTTTACATAAATAACAACATAAAAGGAGTTTGGCATGAGTCTTAAAAATTTGGCAAAAGGAACATCGATCCGACAACGTTATGATGTTTTAAAAGAATATTATTTAAAAAATCATATGACTTATTCTGAGGAAAAACTTGAAAATTATAAAAAGTGGCGTAAGCGTCCTACGATGGTAACAGATGAACGTTTTAAAGAGATTTTGGACTCATTAGAGTTGACAGAAGAAGGCTTTGATCTAGCAATAAAAGAGCTGACATCAGAAGAAAAAGAATATATTTCGGCAGCTATTCACAATGAATCGTGGGTAAAAACGACGAAGTTGATTTTAGCACAGGAGGATCGTTTAGTAGAAGATGTTTTGGACGAAAACAAAGCGAATTTTACGTATGCTCTACGGTTGCATATTGACTATTTTGAAAAACAATTACAGCAAATAGTAGCAGATTTCCCTACCATCCAAGTTAAGGAAACGGCAACAGCAGATTTTGTAGGTGAAGTGATCAACCGCTTTATGGACATAGGTTTACGGACTTTTGTATACGATCTACATGTGGAAAAAGAGAAGATGTCTATTTCAGAGTCAATGGATGAAAAAGAAGGGTTCCAACAATACGTAAAAGCACGTTTTGATACACAAAAAAAATTGCTTGAATTTTTTGATCACTATCCAGTCTTAACAAGATTATACGCAGAAACAATCGATTTTCAACTTATTAATTTTCGAGAATTGATGGAAGCCATCACTGAGAGTGAAACAGAGCTGAACAAAGTCTTCCAAGTAGAAAATCCAATTTGTCTGACTAACTTAAAAATGGGTGCAGGAGATTCTCATGATCAAGGAAAATCAGTAGCGATTCTAACATTCAGTAATGAAATCGATGTTGTTTATAAACCTAAGAATTTACTGATTGGTGAATGTTTTGATCGCTTTGTTCAAGAAATCAATAAGATGGAACCAGAATTTGATTTTTATTTAACTACGAAAATAATCAAGAATGAGTACACGTTTGAGGAGCGTTTGATTTATTCTGAATGTTTGTCACAAGATGAAGTGACAGACTATTATCGCCAATTTGGCCAGACTGTGGCTTTAGTTTATTTACTTAATGGTAATGATTTTCACTTGGAAAACGTGTTGGCATATGGGAAATATCCTGTTTTGATCGACCTTGAAACAATCATTCAAAATCATTTTCCTATGCCAGATAGCGAAAATGCGATCGTTAAAGTTATGCAGGAAAATGGGGAGTCAGTGGTCATGAGCGGTCTCGTGCCGATCTACTTATTTGAAGAACGAGCTGAAGCTGATATCGAAGGTGCAAACAAAGGAATTCAACTTAGTGCATTAAGCGGCGGTGAGCAGAAATTGCCGTATAAAGTATTGAAATTAGTTAATTTTGATTCGGTCAATATGCAGTTTATGTATCAAGAACATATTACGGATGCGGCTGAAAATATTCCTTTATTTAATGGTGAAAAAGTTGATTTTGTTCCTTATATCGAAACAATCATTGCGGGATTTAAGGAATTTTCAGCATTTGCTATAAAAAACAAAGAGACTTTAGCATTTTTAGCAGAAAAAATATTTTCAGATTGCCTAGTCCGTAATGTGATCAAAACTACTCAAAGCTATGGTGATTTGCTGGATTATTCCACACATCCTACCTGTATGGTCGATTATATTGAACGGGAGAAATTATTTGAGAATTTATGGATGCACGGCTATTCTAACTCAAAACCAGTACCTTATGAAGTAAGGGATATGTTGCAACATGACGTACCGATTTTCTTTAATCCAACTAGTACAAAAAATCTAATGGCTAGCCAAGGTGAAATCATCCAGAATATGTATCAAGAAAAAGCCATTGATCTTGAAGTTTTAAGGTTGAAGAATTATTCAGAAGCAGAAGAACAGCAGCAGTTAGATTACTTAAAAACATCTTTTGGCTTATATCACTCGACAGACCTACAAGAAAAAATAATTCCACTGAAGGAGCAGAGACATCAAATCAACTTTTTAGATGGTGCGGCAGCTGTGGGGGAAGTAGTTCTTGAAGCGGCATTTTTAGGTGAAGATTCAATTGCTTGGAAAGACATTGAAGAAACATCGCCTGATAATTATATTGTAAATGTCATGAACGAAAATTTTTATGACGGAATTACAGGAATGTATCTGTATTTTAGTGAACTGTATCATGTCACAAAAGATAAAAAATTCCAAAAACCGTATAAGCTGGCAGAAACCTTTATCTTGAAACTTGAAGACGATTATGTGGATAGTATTTCGGCGTTTTATGGTTCTTTTGCTGCTGTGTATCCATTGCTTTATACGTATCGCTACAATCAAGATCTTAAATTATTAAAGACAGCAGAATCGATCGCTACTAAATATATGGAAAGATATGACAAAGAAAGTATTGAGAGTTATGACTGGAATGGCGGTACGGCTTCGATCATAAAAGTTTTTGTTCATTTGTATCAAATAACGAGTAAAGAAACTTATTTTACGTTTGCTAAACAGTTACTTTTAGATTTAGATCTGACTAAAATCACCCAAGGCGGTTTTGCCCATGGCTATTCTGGTGTGATCCATGCAGCGAATAGTTTGTTAAAAATCGAAAAAAATCCTGAAATCATGTTGGTAATCAAAAAGTGTTTAGTTAAAGAAAGAACGACCTTTGATCCTGTTCAAAAAGGCTGGTTAGATCTTCGACCAATACCACCAATGGTCAACGATTTATGGTGTTATGGTTCAACTGGAATCGGTTTAGCCTATTTAGATTTGCTAAATAGTGATTTTGAAGATTCTCTTTTAGCTGAAGAAATTCAAATTGCAGCACAACGATTGATCGAGCAAGAGAAAAGAGATGATTGTTTATGTCATGGAAACTTTGGCGATTTGGAGTTTTTGATTGAATATAGCAAAACATCATTGGCTACAAAACATCAAAAAGAGCAGATCAAAGCGAAAGTAGAAAAAGCAAATCAGAAAATCCATAATGAACAGTATACATTTGAAGGGTTACCGACAATTCCAAAATATGGATTGTTTACAGGCTTGGCAGGTATTGGTCATCAGCTTTTACGGTTCCATACTACAGAACAGACAGCTGACATATTAACGTTAGAATTACCAAAGAAATAAGGGGGGAAGCATGTTGACGAAAAAAGTACCATTTACTGAACAAAGCGAGCATAGTGAATGCGGATTGGCTTGTACAGCGATGGTTTTGAACTATTATGATGATCATGTAACATTAAGCCATCTTCGTGATGTCTACGGTGTTCCAAAAGGCGGTAATACGCTGACGAATCTAAATCAAATTTTATTGGATCGAGGAATCGAAACAAAAGCGATTCGAGTACTAGATTTAGAAATTTTAGAGGAACAAACAACACCGACGATTTGTTTTTGGGAAGAACGCCATTATGTTGTGTTAGAAAAACTAACAGCGAAAGAAGCAACGATTCTTGATCCAGCAAGCGGACGAAAAAAAATCAAACGATCTGAATTTCAAGATAGCTTCTCTAACATTGCATTGATTCTAACCGATGTCGACGTTACGGTCACACAACGGAAGAAGCAAAAAAATGCGACATGGCTTATTTTAAAAGATATTTTTAATGATCAAAAAGCTAAAGTTGCACTGTTTATCGTTTTAACGCTTTTGATTCAAATGGTGACGATCGCAATTCCAAGATTAACACAAACAATCATCGATAATTCTAATGTCGCTGTCTCTAATATTGTTCAAATCGGTACAATAATCGCGATTCTCTTTATTGCGTATTATCTACTGCAAGTTGCTAGAGGCTTAGTTTTGATCGTATTAGAAAACCTATTTGATTTAACTCTGATGAAAGCATTTATGAAGAAAATCATTCATTTACCATTGCGATTTTTTGTTAATCGTTCAACTGGGGATTTGATTTTTCGTGCCAATCTGAGTGTGATCATTCAGCAAATCATGAGTCAACGGATGCTCACAATTTCGGTTGATTTCCTATTTGTGTTTATCTATTTGATTTTAATGGTCAAGTTATCATTGAACTTGACGTTGATTGCGATTTTTGGTGCCTTCATGATGGGCGCAATTTCAGTCGTCAATTCTAGACGAGTCCAAAGCATTACGAATAAAGAACTGATTGCTCAATCTAAAGTACAGCGGATACTAGTAGAATTATTTGAAGGGATGGAAACTGTTAAATCATCCGGCTCTGAAAACCAATTCTATACAAAATGGCGTAATGAATTCAAAAATCAAATTATGCTGCGGGCGGAGAAAAATCGTTTTTCTACTTGGGTTAGAACCATCCAAACCTCTATCCAATTTATTTTGCCAATTGTATTGATTTATGTTGGACTATTCCAAGTAACGAAAGGTCAATTGACAATAGGAGAATTGATCAGCTTCAATGCATTGTCAGGAGCATTCATTGCACCCATTGTTACAGTTTTTGATTCTTATACAGAGTTCTTACTTTTACGTTCTTATTTTGGTAAGTTAAATGAGATTTTAGAAGCAAAAGACAATCCTCGTTTAGCAATTGAAGGGGAAACAATAACCGCAATCGATTCGGTGAGCGTTGAAGATGTTTCGTTTAAATACAGTTACTTTGAAGAAGACATCTTACATTCTGTTTCCTTCAAAATAGAGCTCGGAGATAAAGTAGCAATTGTTGGGAAAAGTGGTTCAGGAAAAAGCACATTATTGAAGTTGTTGGCAGGTTTGTACGATACGTCTTCAGGTCAGATTAAATTCAATGATATCGATTTAAAACAAATCGATGATGCTTCATTAAAAGACTGTATCAGTATTGTTAATCAAAAACCGACGATTTTTAATGCTTCTTTGTACGATAATATTGTGTTGAATCAGGGAGAAGCGAAGGATGAACGAGTGGAACAAGCAATTTTTGATTCAAGAGTAGATGAAATCATCATGAATTTGCCTTTGGGTTTAGAAACACAAATTTCAGAAGGTGGAATGAATTTATCAGGTGGTCAAATGCAGCGAATTTCTATCGCTCGGGCATTAGTAAAAGAAACAAGTTTATTACTGATGGATGAACCGACGAGTTCATTAGATAATATTTCAGAAAACTTTATTATGAATCGGTTAAAGACCTATGATTTTACGTGTATCATTGTGGCCCATCGTTTAAATACGATCAAACATTTCGACAGGATTTTAGTTATGGATCAAGGAAGAATCGTTGAAGAAGGAACGCATCAAGAGTTGTTGGCTTTAGAAGGGTATTATCACTCGATCTATTTTGATCCAATGAACATCACATAAAAGCTTTGGCCGGGATATCTGGAGAGTGGAGGAGAGGATAAAATGACAGTTATTGGTTATATGCGTGTCAGCACACATTATCAAAAATTTGATTCGCAACAACAGGCATTGAAGGATTATGGTGTTGATATAATTTTCAAGGAATATGAAAGCGGGCGTAAATGTTTTCGCAATGAGTTGAATAAAGCTTTAACGACATTGGAATCAGGTGACACGTTTGTTATTTTTAAACTAGATCGATTAGCTAGAGGAACGAAACAACTTTTAGGTTTATTAGAAGAATTCGATCGACGAAACATTCATTTTGTCAGTATTGAAAATAATATAGATACCTCAACACCAATGGGACGGTTCTTTTTTACGATCATGGGCGCATTCGCTGAAATGGAAGCAGAATTGATTCGCGAGCGCGTATTAGCAGGACTGAGTGCGGCTAAAAAGAATGGTGTTATCCTAGGTCGTCCGCCACTTGTCAATCAAGTCAATGAGGCACTTGAACTATATCACAATACCACTATGTCGACAGAAGACATTTCCAAACGTTGTGGTATTGCTACATCAACGATTTACCATCATTTAAGAAAAGCTGGTGTGTACCGAACGAAAAAGACCGCTGATTTATCGGCAAGCGATAAAGTATTAGTTCGTAGCGGAGAAAATAAATAGAAAAAAGGAGACTGAAAATAACTCATAGAGTTTTATCCAGTCTCCTTTTTTGTCACTTATTGTAAAATTCGAGCATATCTTGTAGCAAATTCATTATTGTAAGATACACCATTTACGTTTGTACCGACGTCCCAATTGGCAGACCAAGTCATCAATCCTTTGATTGGATTACCATCTTTAGCTAACTGATCGAGTGCTTTGTATACAGCCGTTGGATCGATCACATAACCGCTGCCAGCACCGTCAACATTCGCAGGAAGGCCTAAAACAAGCTTGTCATTTGGAATTTTCAAGAATGTCCGTGTACCATGAATCATTGAATCAGACATATAATAGAGGAACTCGTATTTCAACGCATCGTTACTTTGTGGAATCCATTTATTGATTTCATCTACCCAAACACCATCTCCGCCTTGATTATACAATTGCGGCGCAATATAGTCGTAGAAACCTTCTAAAGAAGTAATGTATTTTTCATAGGCGCCACCTGGTTTTAGGTAAGGAAATTCTGGTGCCATTGTGATGATGAAATTTTTACCTTGTGCTCTGTAATGCTCTTTGACTTTTTTCAAAGCAGCTGGGATAACGGTTTGGTTATCGCCTGCTGTAATTGCTGACTGCTCTAAATCAATATCCAGTCCATCAAAACCATACGTTTCTACTTGTCGAATGATTTCATCAGCAAAGGCTTGTTCATCACCCGTTTTTAATTGGATATGAGCATCCGCACCGCCAAGTGCAAGTAAAACTGCACGACCTTGACTGTTGAGTGTTGCGACGTCTTGTCTAAAAGCAGCATCTGTTTTGTTATAGGGGGCGAATGTTGGAATGCGGCTGACACCGTCACTTTTCATGAATGATACGGGAACCACATTATATGCTTTGTTTACTTCTGCTAAAGAAATGTTTGCGGAAGTCCCTTGTTTATAGCCATCTTTACCCTTAGAAGCCCAGTTATGCCAATAGCCGACTAGTACTTTTTTATTTGTTACACTGACCATTTCACTAGCAGAATCTGATGCTAGTGCAGGTGTTGCTGTATACAAACTAGCAACGGCGATACCTGAGACTAATAGAAAGGCAGGGATAAATTGTTTGAATTTCATGTGCACTACTCCTTTTAGTTTCGTATGTTAATTATTTTACGTTTACATCAATAGCTTGATAAAAAGCGTTCGTAGTATCGTAAACATTCCAAACAGCATAGATCACATGATATCCTTTACGGTCACTAGGGACAGTAATCGTATGTTTTACAGATGCTTCAGGAACAGTCGCTTTGTCATCAACTTGACCAATTAAGTCAAAGTTTTTGATATCTAAAGGTTGATTTGGATTCCAACCTTGTTTTGTCATATAGTAATCCCATGTAGATGTTCTGTGACGGGCAGTTAAAGTCCAATTGATTGCAAGAGGGCCTGTTGTAATATCAGATTTATACCAACGATCAGCAGTCTGAACATCTAATGGATCAAACCCGCTAACCCCTGCACTGGCTAATTTTCCTGGAGTGAACGTATTTTTAGTTGCTTCAATGCTTTGAGGCTCCCATTCAGCACGACCAACATTTTTATTTATTTTTCCACCTTGAGTACTACCGAAGTATGCGCGGCTTCCTGGGGATGAAACATATCCATGAGCATGTGTGACTGTGGTTGAAAGAGATAAACCTCCAGCTAATAAACCAAGTGTTAGGACTGCTTTGAGCATTGTTTTTTTCATTGTGATTCCTCCTAAAAGTATTTTTATAGCGCTTACAATGGTTAATTTAACATGATACATTATATTATTCAAATGATATGATTTATATTTTTTTAATTATATAACGATGAAATATTAATAAATATATTATTAGTTAAAAATAAGCATATACTTTTTTGAAAGAGAAAAAGTTGAAAAACCGTCAGTTATGAGCAAAGTGAATCTACACTCTAACTGGCGGTTTATACTAGTGATTTATCTAGTGAGTTAATGTTTTTTCATCATTAGCAATCACATCTAACAAACGTTGATTATCATTAAAAGTAGCAAAAACTTTTGCGCTGCTAAAATCTGGTACTTTTAAATCTGGTGATCTCATAAAGTCATTAAAAGCTGCTTCGTAAGCCAAAAGATCCAACATGTATAACGATTGATAGGATTTATTTAAGGCCATTCCTTTAGAAGCTAACTCAAAAGCTATCTCGTAATTTTTGATCAATGAATAGAATTTGGCTGTATTGAAGAATATTTTGGTTGCTTCAATCGGCATTTTTATTGTCATCCTATTCAGCATATCGATCGATTTCTCATAATAAACTTGTGCTTTGTCCAACTCATCAGCCATTTCATAAACGATCCCCAAACTATTGACAGAAAGAATCGCATAAACAGAATTTGAATCGCCAAGTTCATCAGCTCTGTAAAAATAGAATAAACTATCGGTTGTATTGTTGTAGCCCAATAAGTTCGTGATTCCCATAAAATAAAACCAGCGAACTTCTAATTCTCTATTTTGAAAATCAGAAACATTGATCGAGGTTGATTTTAAAAGTGAGTGGGCTTCTTTATGTTTGAACGTATTACACAATTCTTCCACATGATTTAAAAGGGAAGTAAGTTTTTTTTCATCATTATCATCTAATACGCTTTCGAGACTGAGGTTTAATCTTTTGCAGATTGCATCAAGGATTTCAAGGCTATCACAAACATTTTTATTTTCAATGTTACTAACCGTTCCTTGTGTACAAATTCCAGCGGCTAAAGTTACTTGCGACAATTTTTTTTGTTTTCTGACTGTGCGGATGATATCTCCTTTGATTCTCATAATGTTCCCCTCTATGTTTATGCATTATAGTTCTAGTTTATATAATAGTATGGTATTATTCTTTTGGAATCAACTAATTTTTTGGAGGGATAGACATGGAAACGCTTTTATTTTTATTGAATGAAGTGATTGGCTATGGCAATACAGGGCACGTATAGTGTTGGAAAATTAGTTATTAGATTTTGTTTTTTAACAAATGGATAGAAAATTAAAACTTTTTAAAACAGAGGAAATTCTATTTCTGTTTTAAAAAGGTTTTTTATTATATCAGAAAAATTCGTTTATTATATCTTTTTTGAAAAATATTAGTGCGTAAACCAGTTGAATCAGTTTCTAAATTTATTGATTTTTATCATCGATTTAGCATAGTATGGTATAATTTAACCAGTCATACAAGCATAAAAAAGGAGGAGATCCAGTGGCAAAAAAATTTACGACCCCATATGAAGTAGCTTATTATGATGGCGATATTACTAGAAAAATGACGATTCCATCAATGTTGGCTGTTGTAATCAAAACATCTGAAGAACAAAGCGATGCCTTAGATAGAGGAAGTGATTTTGTTGCTTCATTTGGCCTTGGCTGGGTCATTACCAATTACGAAATCCATATTACCCGTTTACCTAAAGTGGGAGAAAAGCTCGCCGTGACGACTCAAGCAATGGCGTATAATAAATATTTTTGCTATCGAAACTTTTGGATTCATGATGAACAAGGAAACGAATGCGTATTGATCAAGTCGACTTTTGTTTTGATGGATAAAGAAAATCGTAAAATGAGTAGCGTATTACCTGAGATCATTGAGCCGTATGAAAGTGAAAAAATCAAGAAAATTTATCGTGGCGAAAAAATTGAAAAAGTAGAAGATGGTGAATTTCTACCATATCGTGTGCGTTATTTTGATATCGACGGAAATCAGCATGTTAATAATGCAATCTACTTTAATTGGTTATTAGATGTATTGGGCTATGATTTTTTAAGCACACATGAGCCGACCTTTATCAATGTAAAATTTGATAAGGAAGTAGAATACGGTCAGGTAGTAGAAAGTCATTATGAAATGCTTGATACGGATGAAGGAGAGACAACGCGACATGAAATCCGAATCGATGGTCAAATCTATTGTGAAGCAAACATGAAATGGAAAAAAAGCCAATAGGATTTTAGAACCAAATTATTTTTTGGCTAAGACAACTTTTTGTTTTGTCTTGGTCTTTTTTAGTATAAAATAAATGATAGAAAAATCATTTTAACTATATGTATATTATAGTAGTTTTATGAAGAGAAAGGATAAAATACGCTATGATTCGTTTAGGTTTGACTTCTTTTAATGAACATGATAAATTAACCGGAAAAAAGCGTTCTACGTTATATGAATATGCAGGTTACCTACCACTAGTCGAGATGGATACAGCTTACTATGGCATTCCGAAACAAGACTCTGTTCGAGAGTGGACTAAATCAGTTCCTGAGAATTTTCGATTTGTGATGAAAGTATATAGCGGCATTAGCTGTCAAGGTGAATGGCAACAGTATTATCAAAATGAAGATGAGATGGTTGAAGCTTTTTTGACAAGCATGGCGCCCATGATCGAAAGTGGGAAGCTTTTTGCATTTCTGATTCAATTTTCTGGAACGTTTAGCTGTACGAAGGAAAATGTTCAGTATTTGGAAAAGATTCGTCACTGGTTTGCCAGATTTCCGATTGCGATAGAATTGAGAAATGGTTCGTGGTATACAGCTAAATACATTAAACAAACACTATCGTTCATGAAACGCAATGAGTTTTCCTTAGTGGCAGTCGATGAGCCGCAGATTCCAACGAATCCAGTCCCATTTTTCCCTTATGTTACCAATGATCAATTTTCGTTATTCCGATTTCATGGGCGCAATGCCGCAGGGTGGATGGCAAATGACAAAGATTGGCGTAAAAAGCGTACCTTATATCGCTACAATTCAGATGAAATCGCAGAGTTGATTGAAGCGGTGGAAAAAGTGGCTCGTGAGACGAAAGAAGTTGGCGTGATCTTCAACAATAATTCAGGCGGCGATGCGGCAGGCAACTTATTAGAAATGAAAGCTGCCTTGAAATTGGAATACAAGAATTTAAACCCAAAACAAATGGGCTTATTTTAACAAATGACATAGTTCAATTAAAGAAAGGAATACCATGATTAAAGCTATTTTCTTTGATATAGACGGTACTTTGGTGAACAAACATACCAAAGCCTTAGCATCGACTAAACAAGCGATTGAAAAGGCCCAAGCACAAGGAATCATTTGTGGAGTAGCGACAGGTCGAGGTCCAGTTCATTTAAGCCAACAAATAGATGAATTAAATCTAGATGTTTTTGTTACTTACAATGGTCAACTAGTTTATACAGAGGAAGAAACGATTCGAGCAGATCACTTTTGTGATGAGACGCTAAAGAGGATTGTTTCATTTTCAGATTTTTATCATCGTCAAATTATGTTCGGTTCAAGACGGAGTTTGGAAGGCAGTTCATTGATGCGTTTTGGCCAAAAGAAATGGGCAAAAAAACTGGTTCGTTTTTTACCTAAGCACTTTCCAACAACGTTTGTAAAAAATCTGATCAGCCGCTTTTCAATTCATAGAAAGGCTCAACGCTATCATGATCTGGATATTTTAAAAGAACCGATTTATCAATGTGTTTTATTAAGTCCGCAAGCTGAGTTTGATTTTTTAAGCGAACAATTACCAGGTTGCCAACTGACAAGATCGAATCCCTATACACTTGATATTATTCCAATTGGTGGATCAAAACTTGTGGGCATCCAGAAATGCGCCGAATATTTTGGATTTACATTAGATGAAGTAATGGCATTTGGAGATAGCTGGAATGATATAGAGATGCTTAGTGGTGTCGGGTTTGGTGTTGCAATGGGGAATGCAGAAGACGAAGTCAAAAAAGTGGCGAAATATGTGACTAGAACAAATGAAGAAGATGGAATTTATCAAGCATTACGGCATTATGGTGTAATTATGTAGTGGCATAGGCTAAACTTTCGGAAAAAGGCTAAGAAGTGTCACAGTCAAGTATTACTAATTTCCAGTCAAGGTTGAACGTTGTTACTGATATGTTATCTAGCTACGCGGACAAGTCTCTCAGGAAAAAGATAAAATCTGCATGTGACAGAAAGCGTCACAAACATTTTTTCTATTTTCCTGTCAAGACTGAACGAGTCCGCTTCGCTTTTAAATTTAGGAGGAACCAAATGAAAATCGATAATCCTTTTGAAAAAACCGAAGCATTTCATGAAAAATTTGATAATAGGAAACCTAAGATTCCAACGCAATTTTCTGCTAAACAAGCATCAGACAGAGCGGGTTTTAAAGTGGAAGAATTAGTTGAATTTCTATATGGATCTGCAAATAATGACCCTGTTGTATTCAAAGAATTAGTGAACCAGTTAAAAATATCTGTCGATCAAGCAGAAGAAAAGGTGCTTAGTAAGCAAAATAAAGTAACAGATCCTTTGGTGGAACAAGTAGATGCACTAATTGATTTATTGTATTTCACATACGGTTCGTTTTCACTATTAGGTGTTGATCCGACAGAAATATTTTCGATTGTTCATGAAGCCAACATGGGGAAAATTTTTCCTGATGGGAAACCCCATTATCATCCAGTGACGCATAAAGTATTGAAGCCTGACAATTGGGAAGCTGATTTTGCTCCCGAACCAAAAATTAAGGCTGAGCTAGAACGCCAATGTAAAGCGATAGAGGAATAAATAATAGTGAATTATACGCCCAAGTTGATTCGGATTTAGTGTTTGTCAAAGCTAATTTTTAGTTTTGATAAACACTATTTTTTGTTAAATATAAAAAAATCCATCTATTATTCTCATTATTTTAGAATCTGAGCGAATAAAGTGATAAAAATTACATAATTTATATGATAACATACATATAGTTGGATTAAAAAAACATAATATTTATTTAAAATTACGAAGGAAGATAATTGTTATGTAAGTTAGGGTTGTTACTACACATAGCTTGTGAAAAACAATTATGATCAAACCCTTTAGTATCAAAAGAAAGGTGGGGCTAAATGGGCGTTATTTACGTTATTTCCATGATTTCAATTAGTGTTTATTATATCTATATCACAATGATCAAAAGTGCAAAGGAACTTTATATTGAAACGCTTTTTATACCAAATCGTAAAGTACATTACGTAGTAGTCATTCCTTGTTTTAATGAGGAGAAAGTCATTAAAGAAACGCTTCTTTCTTTATTACGTTTCACAACAGAAAATTTAACAATTTACGTTGTTGATGATGATTCAGCTGATGACACGCTAAAAGTTATAAATGGAGTTTCTGATTCCAGAATTAAACTAATTGAGAAAAAAAAACCAAATGCTCAACAAGGTAAAGGTCATTCATTGAATGTTGCTTATAGAAAAATTCTTCAAGATTATCGACAAATAGATTCTAATCAGGTCATTGTCACGGTTCTGGATGCGGATGGTTTCTTATGTGAAGATGCTTTCAATATTGCCGATAGAATTTTTAGTCATTCTGACATTCATGGAATCCAAGCACGCGTTCGAATTATCAACAATTATAAAGGTGGAAATTGGTTGACATTACTGCAAGATATTGAATTTTATGAAGTGATTGGAAATATACAAAAGCTTAGAATGAAGACCAAAACTGTTGGACTTGGCGGAAATGGTCAATTTACCCGATTGTCTGTATTAAAAAAATTTGAGGACATCCCTTGGAATGACTGTTTACTTGAAGACTATGATTTGACGATTCGTTTATTGTTGAATAACGAGCGAATCGTTTACACAGAGCAACTAATCATTTACCAACAAGGTGTGACAAGTTATCAGCGCTATATTAAACAACGAAGCCGCTGGATTCAAGGCAGTCTTCAATGCCATTTTTATATGTTTAGGTTGCTCAAAACTAATTCACTTTCGAAAATCGGAAAACTAGAGATGCTCTATTTTTTACTACAGCCTCATTATAATTTGATCAATAGTGTCATTCTTTTAATCTCAATAAGAATGCTGGGGCACTCATTATTAGAAGAAATGACGCTAAAATCCGTGCTGACTATACTTTTAATGGCGTTTATTACAGTTTATCCAGGTCTAACATTTTCTAAAAGATATATAAAAGAAACCAGAGATATTGAAACAATTGAAAATTCTCCCAAAATTAGATGCTATTTAGGTGGGATTTTTATGTACCTGTATATTTTTTTGACAATTCCCAGTATCCTTTTAGCATTTGCTAGACAGCTAGTAGGGAAAAAGTCCTGGATAAAAACGAAAAGAGAAGAGAATGTCTAAAATGAATGAAATCAACGGTTATTTTGATAGTCGATTGTTTTCTATCTTGCCACCTATTGTCATTGTAATAAGTATTGTTTTCGGTAAATTTTTATGGTTTTTTCTAGTTGCAATAGAAAGGAGGTCACCGATGAAACATTATATGATCATTTTTGGCACAAGGCCTGAATTAATAAAAATGTTTCCGATAATTAAAGAGTGTCAGAAGCATGCACAACGTATCAAACTAACCATCGTTAATACTGGACAACAAAAAGAAATGGTCGACATTCTTTTAAAGGAATGGGAAATTCAACCACAATACGATTTAGGTGTTATGAAGGACAAACAAACATTAACAAATTTGACTATCAACATGATGAGCACCTTGGAACCTATTGTGAAGGCAGAAAATCCTGATTTGGTGATTGTTCACGGGGATACAACAACAGCTTTTGTCGCTAGCTTAATGGCGTTTTACCAGCAGAAAAAAATAGCACACATTGAGGCTGGGCTCAGAACTGGTAATAAGAATGCACCATTCCCAGAAGAAATAAATCGGCAATTGGTCGATCGGGTAGCGGATTATTATTTTGTTCCAACGCAAAGCAATAAAGAGAATTTAGAAAAAGAAGGTATACAATCCGTCATTAAAATTACAGGTAACACAGGTATCGATACATTACGTTATCTTGATTTAAAGCGGACGATTGCGGAAGAACAGCGGCAAATACTTGTTACCTTACATCGACGAGAATTAGATGTGGAAAAGTTAAAGAAAATTTGTATCGTTTTAATAAAAATTGCAAAAAATTATCCCGATATTGTTATAAAATATCCTGTACACCTCAATCCTAAAATAAAAAAGGTAGTATGTTCACTATTAGCTAACCAATCGAATATTGTTTTAACGGCTCCTTTGAATTATTTGGCGTTTCAGCAAGAGATGATGAATAGTTTTTTAGTTATTACAGACTCTGGGGGGATTCAAGAAGAAGCCCCTTATTACAAGGTCCCTGTTTTGGTGATTAGAGAAGTGACTGAGCGACAAGAAGCAGTTACTGCAGGTTTTTTAAAACTTATCGGTACTAATGAACAAATGCTATATAAAAATGTCGTTACTCTTTTGAATAATACAGACGAATATGAAGCAATGCGAACGGTTGAAAGCCCCCTTCCATTTGGAGATGGACATGCTGCAAAAAGGATCATTAAGTGTTTGTTGCAGGAAATATAGACACTGAAGAAACGTTATAAAGAAGGAGACTATGTAATGAAAAGTAAAAGAATTGTTCAAGCCACTATTTTCTGTCTGATTTTTAGTATTTTCTTCCCAGCCTATTCATATGCCAACACGGATTTTGGCGATCTATATGTTTCTAATCCAACGATAGTCAAAGGTGATACTATTGTTGATGAGGAAACCGAAATCAGTTATCATCAAAATGTTTCATTAACATACACATATAATATCCCAGATACTGTTTCAATCGTTTCTGGAGATACGATGAATTTAAGGGTTCCAAGGAATACTCTAATCGCAAGCGACTTTTCCTACGATATTGCTACAGAGGACGGTTCGTTAATCATGACGATCAGTGGTGATTCAGAATCAAATACTGTGACAGCAATTTTCGGTCCATTTTATGAATTGCATAAAGCAAATCGCCAAGGGGAAATTCTCTTTTATGCTCGTGGAACAACAATGACGGAAAATGAAAATTGGGTGATGAACAAAGTCGGTTGGAATAGTTCTGATAATACCTCAGCTATTTGGAATATTATCATTAATCCTGATTCCAAATACATTACAAATACTATTTTGACTGATGTTCTTGGGGATAACCAGGAATTTAGTAATGACTTTCTAATTCAGGCTGAAATTGGGACCTATGACAAGACAACCCAATTGTTTTACCCGAAAGAACCTATCGATCCAGCTAAAATAAGCTCAACGAATGCGGGGTTCATTGTTAATTTAGGAACATTGAATAATGCAGTTAGTTTAACGTATAGATCGAATAAACAAGCCGATCCGAATATACCTTATAGAAATAAAGCCATTCTGGAAGCCGATGGTGAAGGAAATCAGGTAGTGATCGAGGCTGAAACACCAGGGCTTGGTGGCGGTGGAAGCGGATCGGGAGAACCAGGGGAACCTGATCCAGAAGAATCTACTTCTGAAACGATAGAAACATCATCAACGGATTCAAGCGCGATTGAAAGCTCTACAACTTCTGATAGTAGTACTGAGAGTCTTGAAGAATCGACAGTAGAAAGCACTACTGACTTTATCTCATCAGAACAAGGAACGACCACCAACTCAGATTTATCAGCAAATTCAGCTGAAAGTTCCAGTGATTTGAAACAAAAAAATTCCAACAAATTGCCAAGAACAGGGTATCTGAAATCAATGATTGGATTGATTGGCTATGTACTACTCTTCATCAGCGTGTCATTGTTTCTATTTAAGAAAAAAAATCAAAACGGTATTAAATAATACGCAAAAGAAAAAGGGAAACAATCAGCTTAAGAAATTTTCTTAAGCTGATTGTTTCCCTTTTTACTCTCATTTGAAGCATTACTAGTATTTTTTATCCTTCAAAAAAGGTTTGATATAAAGCCTGAATCGCTTTTGTCTCTTGATCTTCACGGATACCAAACATGATGCTGACCTCAGATGATCCTTGGTTGATCATCTCTAAGTTGATTTTATTAAAAGCTAAGGCTTCAGTACTGTCAGCCATGACCCCGATCCGTTGGCGCATTCCTTCTCCCACGACCATCAACATCGACAAACCATGAGTGATCCGCAATTCATCAGGTTCAAGCTCATCTTCTAAACGTTTCATTAATTCTTCTTCTATTTCAATTGTTAATTGACCTTCTCTTAAAATAATTGAAATATCATCAATTCCAGAAGGCATATGTTCATAACTAAGCCCTAATTCTTCGAGAATTTGAAGTAAACGACGACCGAAACCTAACTCTCTATTCATTAAATACTTACTTATATAGATACTAGCAAAACCTTGGTCACTGGCAATTCCTACCACTGGGTCATGTTTGACTGTTCTAGAAGTCGTGATCAATGTGCCAGGATGTTCAGGATTATTCGTATTTTTGATAACTACTGGAATATTGGCGCGATAAGCGGGCATCAAGGCTTCATCATGTAACACCGCAAAGCCCGCATATGCTAATTCCCGCATTTCTCGATAAGTCAGTTCTTTAATCGTTTTTGGTTCATGAATAATACCGGGATGAGCGACAAAAATACCGTTAACATCAGTAAAGTTCTCATAAATATCTGCTTTTACACCAGCGGCAACGATCGATCCTGAGATATCGGATCCTCCTCTAGAAAATGTACAAATGTCGCCAGCTTCTGTAAAACCAAAAAAGCCAGGAATCACTAAAATTTCTTCAGTTGTACTGAATTGATTGATCTTGCTTAAAGAAGAAGGCAAAATCCGAGCATTTCCAGGTTCATCTGAAACGATGATACCAAGATCTAAAGGATTTTTATAACGAGCATTCAAGCCTCGTTGCTGGAAAAATGCAGCTACTAGCTTAGCATTATTGTCTTCACCGCTAGCTAAAAAAGCATCTAAAAGATGAGGATTATTTTCTTTTTTCAAAGTAGCTAAATGTTGGATCGCAAGTTGGATGTCTGCTAAAACATCTTTATTAAGTTTTAGTTCATCTAAGATTGCCTCATAGCGGGCAACGATTTTTTCGATGATTTCAGTAGTCTTTTCATTATTTAAATACGCATGATAATAAGTAATAAGCATATCTGTTACTTTGATGTCTTCAGACGAACGTTTACCAGGAGCTGAAACAACGATGAACTTTCGTGAAACGTCTTCTTTTACGATTTGTAAAACTTTCTCTAATTGTGTTGCAGAAGCAAGTGAGCTTCCCCCAAATTTTGTGACTTTCACTTTTTTCACTCCTAATTTTAATAGATTTTTCATTATAATAGTAAAAGAATACCGAAATATCCTATGAAAAGCAACCGCAAAATGGACAATTATTTAATCTTTTCCGTTCTTTTTCGACAAATTTCTTCATTTTTTTTCAAACTTTTGTTAGACTGGTAGAGCTGAATAAGAATAGTAAAAAAAGGAGCACCAAAATGATACAAAAATATGAAGGAATTATTTTCGATATGGACGGTGTATTGGTTGATAGTGAAGAGTTTTATTATCAACGTAGGAAAGCCTTTCTTAAAGAATACGATCTATCTATTGAACAAATACCGATTCCTGAATTTGTTGGAGCAGATATGCGAAGTTTATGGGAGACGATTCTAGAAGTAAATGATACAAACTATGATGAAGCTTTCCTAACTGAAAAATATTTACAATATAAAATCGATCATCCCATCGATTATGGTAGTATGATCGATCCAGATGCAAAACGAGTCTTACAATTTCTTAAAAGAAAAGGGTACAAAATCGGTTTGGCCTCTTCATCAATGATGGATGCGATCCAAGAGGTGTTGAAAGCAGGGCAATTAGCTAGTTACTTCGATGTGATTGTCAGTGGAACTCAATTTAAAAAAAGTAAGCCCGCACCTGAAATTTATGAATACACTGCTAGTGATTTAGGAATCGATCCTGAAAATTGTCTTGCGCTTGAAGATTCAGAAAAAGGAATACGCTCAGCACATGATGCAGGTATGACAGTCTGGGCTATAAAAGATATTCGTTTTGGAATGGAACAGCAGTTAGCTGATGCACAATTGGATACATTGAGTGACATGTGTAAAAAGTTGCAAGAAGTGGAAGTTATCGTTTAAACTTGTTAGTAATGAGGACGGAAACGTCACAATATTACAAAGTCAAAACATTTATTAAGAAATTACAATTAACTAGTGCTTGATAGAGTGGATTGTGGTATAATTTTCTGTAGGTGTTTTTAAGGATTTTATGTAGATAAGAGAGTAATACAATTGTAGATAGAAGTGATTTTGTTATTTATCAGCGGTTGTATAATCATATATGGATAAATAAACGGAGGAACCATGAATGAAGAATAATCTGATCATTATCGTAGTTTTAGCTATAATAATCATCGCAGCAGTTTTGTATTTAGTTGGTTATTTTATGAGAAAGAAAAATCAAATGAAACTCGATGATCTGGAAAAGAGGAAAGAAGAGCTGTTCGACTTACCAGTGATTGAAGAGGTCGATGATGTCAAAAAGATGCACATGGTCGGGCAAAGTCAGAACACGTTTAGAGAATGGAATCAACGTTGGACTGAGATTTCTACTCGTTCTTTTGCAGAGCTAGAAAGTCAGATTTTTGAAGTCGAAAATTTAAATGAAACCTTCCGTTTTATGAAAGCAAAAAAAGCAGTTGCTGAAGCTGATCAAACGATGACTGAGATGGAATCAGAAGTTGAGATCATTCGTAATGGTTTGAAAGAACTACGTGAGAGTGAAGAGCGTAATTCACTTGAAGTACAAAAAGCTTTAGATGTTTATGAAGAAATCAGTAAATTACTTCATGATGAAAAATCAGAATTTGGCTCTGCCTATCCTGAGTTACAAAAACAAATCAAAAATATCGAAATCGAATTTACTCAGTTTGTGACACTAAATACTTCTGGAGATCCGATCGAAGCGCGTGAAGTTTTAGAAAACGCTGAACGTCATACCTATGAATTAGACGACGTGATGAAACGTATTCCACCACTTTATGATGAATTGAATCGAACGTTCCCTGATCAATTAAAAGAGATCGAAGAAGGATACAAACGTCTACTTGCAGATCATTATGTTTTCCCTGAAAAGAATTTCGAAGATGAACTAAGACGTGTTCAAAAACGCGTGAAAAATTCAACAGTCGATTTAGAGAAGACCGAAGTTGATGCAGTAGAAGTAGCTAATCGTGATACAGCTAATGCAATTGATGCATTATACGAAATCATGGAACGTGAGATCAATGCGAAGAAATATGTGATGACGAATCAGAAAGTCGTTGGTGATTATATCGCCCATGCACTGAAAAATAATCGTCAGTTGATGATTGAATTAGATCACACATCACAAAGCTACACATTGAACCATAATGAGTTAGGACGTTCAAGAGGTTTCCAAACAGAAATCGAAGAGCTGATTCGCCGTTACGAAGATTTTGAACCAAAAATGAAAGAACATACAGTTCCTTATTCTGAAGTACAAGCATTCTTTAAAGATTGTTACAAGATATTAGATGACATTGAAAATCAACAAGTTGAAATCGATGATTCATTAAAAGAATTACGCAAAGGTGAAAAAGCTGCTCAAGAAAAAGTTGATCAATATGATTTCCGATTACGTAATATCAAACGTCATGTTGAAAAACAACGTTTACCAGGATTACCAGCTGATTACTTAGAGTTTTTCTTTGTAGCAACAGATCGTATCGAAGAACTAAGCAAGGCATTGAATCGAATCCGTATCAATATGGAAGAAATCAAAAAGCTTTCTGATCTTTGTAATGAAGATTTAGAATTACTAGATAAGAAAACGAATGATTTAGTTAACTCCGCTGCATTGACAGAACAAATGATGCAATATGCGAATCGTTACCGTCATACACATGAAGCAATTCGTGTGGCAATGGAAAACAGTTTAGAACTATTTTCGAAAGAATACAGATATCAAGATGCTCTAGATGAGATTGGCACTGCACTTGAACGAGTGGAGCCAGGCGCGTTTAGAAGAATTGAAGATTTCTACTTCAATAATCTTGATGCAATTTAAAGAATTTAGGGTGAGACATGTGTCTCACCTTTTTATTTTGATTAATTCTGTTTGTTTGGTTGAACTACAAAAATAGAAAGTATATAATAGGAAAGAATTTCAAAAGAAGAAGGTTTTTTAGATGATATATTTTGATAACAGTGCAACAACACCGATTTATCCTCAAGCGTTAGATACATATATAAAAGTAAGTCAACGTATTATTGGTAATCCGTCTAGTTTACATGACTTGGGAAATCAGGCGAATCGTTTGTTAGAACAAGCGCGTAAGCAAATAGCAGACTTGATTCAAGTGAAGCCGAGCGAGATTTTCTTTACAAGTGGCGGAACAGAAGGTGATAATTGGGTTTTAAAAGGAACAGCTTTAGAAAAGAAATCTTTTGGTCGTCATATTATTATTTCGAATATTGAACATCCAGCTGTTTCTGAAACAGCAAGACAACTTGCAGAAAATGGATTCGAGCTTTCAATCGCTCCTGTTGATGAACATGGCTTTGTAATAGTCGATGAATTAGCGAAACTGATTCGCAAGGATACGATTCTCGTTTCGATCATGGCAGTCAATAATGAAATAGGATCGATCCAACCCATTCAAGCAATTAGTGACTGTTTAGCAAACTATCCAACGATTCATTTTCATGTGGATGCGGTTCAGGCAATTAGTAAAGTTAGTCAGGAACAATGGCTAACACCGCGTGTAGATTTTGCGACTTTTTCTGCCCATAAGTTTCATGGCCCTAGAGGTGTAGGGTTTATTTATTGGAAACATGGTCGCAAGCTTGCGCCGTTATTAACAGGTGGAGGTCAAGAAAATGATCAAAGAAGCGGAACTGAAAATGTTGCAGGTATTGTTTCAATGGCTAAAGCTTTACGTTTGTATACAGATAAGAAAGCTGAAAAACCAGAGCACACTTCAACTATCCGTCGTTATTTGATTGAGGCATTGCAGGAATATTCGAATGTTACAGTATTTTCAAAAGAAACACCGGATTTTGCACCGCATATTTTATGTTTTGCCTTAAAAGGAATCCGTGGAGAAGTACTCGTGCATGCATTAGAAGAAAAACAAATCTACACATCAACGACTAGCGCCTGTTCCAGTCGAAAAAAAATGGCTAGCAGCACGTTGCATGCCATGAAAGTCCCTGACTCTTTAGCGACATCAGCCATCCGTGTCAGTTTGGATGAAAGCAATACGATTGCAGAAGCAGAACAGTTTATGATTATTTTTAATCAACTATATAAAAAATTCTTGGTGTTAAACGGCTAAGAGAATCAAAAAAATCATGCTTTACAGAAAAGGATTGAAAACTTGTGAAATATACTGAAATCATGGTTCGCTACGGCGAACTTTCAACTAAAGGAAAAAATAGAAAATTATTTATCTCCCAACTAGCACAAAATGTCAAAAGAGTACTTGGTGATTTTCCAGCTGTCAAAATCCATGCTGACCGAGATCGGATGCACCTGATATTAAATGGTGAAGACAGCACACAAATCTTACCTAAGTTAGAAAAAGTCTTCGGGATTCAAAACTTTTCGCCAAGCGTTCGTGTAGAAAAAACAATGCCGGCAATTCGTGCAATGGTTCAAACGATCATCAAATCTGCTTATCATCCAGGACAAACATTTAAAATCACCTCTAAACGTTCTGATCATAGTTTTGAATTGGATACAAATGAATTAAACCGAGAACTTGGCGGTGCCGTTTTTGAGCTTTTCCCAGAAATAGCTGTACAAATGAAAAAGCCGGATATCAATATTCGTGTAGAAATCCGCAAAGAAGGTGCTTATCTTTCATATGAAACGATTCGTGGTGCTGGTGGATTACCTGTCGGAACGAGTGGCCGTAGTATGCTGATGCTTTCTGGGGGGATCGATTCACCTGTTGCAGGGTATTTGTCAATGAAACGTGGTGTGGAAGTGGAAGCCGTTCATTTTGCCAGCCCGCCATATACAAGCGAGCAAGCACTGCAAAAGGCTAAAGACTTAGCAGCAAAAATTGCACCATATGCTGGTAGTATTCAATTTATTGAAGTACCCTTCACTGAAATCCAAGAAGAAATCAAACGAGTGGTACCAGAAGGTTATTTAATGACGGTAACACGCCGAATGATGTTGCGTTTGACTGATGCGATACGTGTTCAAAGAAAAGGATTAGTCATCATTAATGGAGAATCATTGGGTCAAGTTGCATCACAAACCTTGCAAAGTATGGTAGCAATCAACGAAGTTACTACAACGCCGATTATTCGTCCAGTTGTATCGATGGATAAAGGAGAAATCATCGAAATTGCTGAAAAAATTGATACTTTTGAGCTAGCGATTCAACCATTTGAAGATTGCTGTACGATTTTTGCACCACCTCAACCAAAAACGAGACCTAAATTAGATAAAGCGCAAGCCTATGAAGCCAGACTAGATATAGAAGGATTGATGGCGCGCTCAATGGCTGGCTTAAAAGTTAGTGAAATAACTGAATTAAGTGAACAAAACGAAGAATTTTCTGATTTACTCTAAAAGTTGAAAGAACAGACTTGATACCGCTATCGAATCTGTTCTTTTTATTAGTTTTTTCTAATACCTCCCTTTTTTTTCACAAACAAGTTGCCCGCGACATACAAGCATGCTAAACTATATATGTGAAATAAGTAACAAGGAGGGTGGAAAATGAAAGAATTACATAAAGAAAAAACAATGCCCAAAGCTACAGCTAAGCGGTTGCCATTGTACTTACGTTATTTAAAAATGCTAGGAGATTCTGGTGTAACACGGATCAAGTCAAAAGAATTTAGTGACGTAATCCAAGTTCCATCAGCAACGATTCGTCGTGATTTTTCTCACTTAGGTGAATTGGGACGAAGTGGTTATGGCTATGATGTACCTTACTTGATTGAAGTTTTTAGCCATATTTTAAATACGCAAGAAGAAAAACGAATTGCGTTGATCGGTTGTGGTAATCTCGGGAAAGCGTTGGTTAAAAATAATTTCCGCAGAAACGAGAACTTGAATATTGTTTGTGCATTTGATACCGAAGAAGCACTTGTAGGATTATCGGTTGATGACATCACGATCCAACCAATGGAAAATTTAGCGGAAGAAGTCAAAAAAACGGGTGTAACAGTTGCGATTTCCACAGTACCTAGCCAATTCGCACAAGAAGCCATTGATAAAATCGTCGATGCTGGAATTACAGCGATTTTGAATTTCGCGCCTGATCGTGTAACAGTACCTCATAATGTCAATGTACAATATATTGATTTAACGACAGAACTGCAAACCTTGATTTATTTTGATGAAACTTTTTCAAGTAAAAAAGTATAGAAAGCAAGAACTTTGTCATCTCTTCCTCCTTCCTCTATACTAAATAGAGAGAGAGCATTTTAACTTGCTGAGCTTTTGAAGCTTAAATATCTAGCTTTGTGAGCCAGCAGCTCATTCAGCTTTTAAATTAGGAGGAGAAAAATAATGATAGTAACAAAAAAAGGCGAAGAAGTAGAAATAATTGGTGTGCAACCTGAGGTAGGGACCAAAGCACCAGCTTTTTCATTAAAAAACTTAAATGATGAAGTAGTAAACCTAGCAGAATTTGCTGGTACTCCAGTCTTAATCAGCGTTGTACCTGATATCGATACTAGAATCTGTTCGTTACAAACAAAACGTTTTAACCATGAAGCGGCGAATGTTGAAGGCGTAAAATTCATTACGATTTCTAATAATACAAAAGAAGAACAAGCAAATTGGTGTGCAGCTGAGGGTGTCGATATGGAAATTTTACATGATACTGAAGGCAAATTTGGTGAAGCATACGGTTTATTTATTCCTGCAATGGGACGTTTGGCTCGTGGCATTTTTGTGATCAATAAAGAAGGTAACATTATCTGCGAAGCGATTTCTACAGAAATTGCTGAAGAACCAGATTATGCTACTGCGCTAGAGCAAGCAAAAGCAGCACGTTGATTTTTTTCAAATTGACTTCTATTCAACTTCAATGTTAAAATGTAGCAAAGACTGTGAACAAGAGGAGTACTACTGGCATCGTTATAGAGAGAAAATTGCTTGGTGGAAGATTTTCACATAACCAGTAAGAAGGTAGCTTGGGAGTCAAATGATTTGAATTCAGTAGAATGATTCGAGTAGTGATCGTTACCTCACGAATGAGCGGTGTTTGGATAGTCAGACACAATTTAGGTGGTACCGCGTATAATGTCTATACGCCCTAAAATACGAAAGTATTTTAGGGCTTTTTGTATGTGCATCACGACCATAATTTGAGTTAAAAAACAGAAAGAAGGAACTTTTATGTCAGAAGAAAAAAATCTACCGACAAAATACCAGCCTACAGAAGTAGAACAAGGACGCTATCAAAAATGGCTAGATCAAGATTTGTTCAAACCAAATGGCAATAAAGAAGCAAAACCCTATTCAATCGTAATCCCACCACCAAATGTTACTGGTAAACTCCATTTAGGTCATGCCTGGGACACGACTTTACAAGATATGATCATCCGTCAAAAAAGAATGCAAGGCTTTGACACATTGTGGCTGCCAGGAATGGACCATGCTGGTATTGCAACACAAGCAAAGGTTGAAGAAAAATTAGCAGAACAAGATATTTCCCGTTACGATTTAGGTCGTGAAAAATTTGTAGAGCAAGTCTGGGATTGGAAAGAAGAATATGCTTCTCATATCCGTGAACAATGGGCGAAAATGGGCTTGTCTTTAGATTATAGCCGGGAACGTTTTACTTTAGATGAGGGCTTGTCTGAAGCTGTTCGCAAAGTCTTTGTTTCTTTATATGAAAAAGATCTAATTTATCGTGGCGAATACATCATCAACTGGGATCCAAAAGCAAAAACAGCTTTATCTGATATTGAAGTTATCCACAAAGATATCGAAGGTGCGTTTTACCATATGAGTTATCCACTGACTGATGGCACAGGAGTTGTGGAAATCGCAACGACTCGTCCTGAAACAATGTTGGGAGATACAGCGATCGCGGTTCATCCTGATGACGAGCGTTACCAAGCGTTGATCGGTAAAACAGTTACATTGCCTTTAGTGGATAAAGAAATCCCAATCATTGCGGATGAATATGTAGATATGGAATTTGGAACAGGGGTAGTAAAAATCACGCCAGCTCATGACCCAAATGATTTTGAAGTTGGTAACCGTCACGATTTACCTCGCGTAAATGTAATGAATGAAGATGGTTCTATGAACGATTTAGCTGGAAAGTATGCAGATATGGATCGTTTTGCTGCACGTAAATTGATCGTTTCTGATTTAAAAGAAATGGGTCGTTTAATTAAAATCGAAACAATGAATCATAGTGTTGGACATTCAGAACGGACAGGTGTTGTTGTTGAACCTCGTTTATCTACACAATGGTTCGTTAAAATGGCACCACTTGCTGAAAAAGCCATCAAAAATCAAGACACAGAAGATGCAGTAGAATTTTATCCACCACGCTTTAACCAAACCTTCTTACGTTGGATGGAAAATGTTCATGACTGGGTAATTTCGCGTCAATTATGGTGGGGCCATCAAATTCCTGCTTGGTATCATAAAGAAACGGGTGAAATGTATGTTGGCATGGAAGCACCAGCAGATGCAGAAAATTGGACACAAGATTCTGATGTACTAGATACATGGTTCAGTTCAGCGCTATGGCCATTTTCAACAATGGGTTGGCCAGATGAGGAAGCAGCTGATTATCAGCGTTATTTCCCAACAAGTACATTAGTGACAGGCTACGATATTATCTTCTTCTGGGTTAGCCGCATGATGTTCCAAAGTTTAGAGTTTACTGAAAAAGCACCGTTTAAAAATGTTTTGATGCATGGTTTGATCAGAGCAGAAGACGGACGTAAAATGAGTAAATCACTAGGTAACGGAATCGATCCAATGGAAGTGATCGATAAATATGGGGCAGATGCTTTGCGCTGGTTTATGTCAAATGGTTCAACACCAGGTCAAGATATGCGTTTCAGCTATGAAAAAATGGATGCCTCTTGGAACTTTATCAATAAAATCTGGAATGCTAGCCGTTTCGTAATCATGAATGTTGAAGGTATGGCTTATGAAGATATCGATTTTAGCGGTGAGAAAACTGTGGCAGATCGCTGGATCTTAACACGTCTAAATGAAACAGTTGCTCGTGTTACTGATTTATTTGACCGCTTTGAATTTGGTGAAGCTGGTCGTCAGTTATACAATTTCATCTGGGACGATTTCTGTGACTGGTACATCGAAATGAGTAAAGAAATTCTTTACGGCGAAAATGAATCTGCAAAACAAACAACACGCAGCATTTTAGTGTACACACTAGACCAAATTTTACGTCTATTGCATCCAATCATGCCGTTTGTGACAGAAGAAATCTGGGAAAATATTCCGCATGAAGGGGTATCTCTTGTAGTTGCGGATTACCCAATTGTCCATGAAGAATTTTCAGATGAAACAGCCGCTCGCGGTATGGAAGTCTTAAAAGAGGTGATTCGTGCGGTGCGTAATATTCGTGCAGAAGTGAATACACCACTTTCAAAACCAATCACATTATTGATCAAAACAAGTGATGAAACGATTGATAAATTTTTGATCGAAAACACAAATTACATCGAGCGTTTCTGTAATCCAGAAGAGTTAACGATTGCAAGTGATATTATTGCACCTGAATTAGCGATGTCAGCGGTTCTAACAGGAGCTGAACTATACTTACCATTAGCTGGTTTGATCAACGTGGAAGAAGAAATAGCCCGTTTAGAGAAAGAATTAGATAAATGGACGCAAGAAGTCAAACGTGTTCAAGGAAAATTAGCGAATGAACGCTTTGTTTCTAACGCACCGGATGATGTTGTGGAAGCTGAAAAAGCAAAAGAGAAAGATTATTTAGAAAAACAAGTGGTTGTGAAAGAACGAATTGCGCAACTTCGTACAGTGAATTAAATATAAAAAAGGGGAGAATAATCAGAATTTTTCTGATTATTCTCCTCTATTTTTTGTTTAAAATGAGATTATTTAATTTGTCACGTTACAGAGAAACGTTGAATTTCAATGCCGGCATCATTTAAAACTGCTAATTGAACTTTATCTTTAGGGGATAGAATAGCAACGCCCAATAAACTAAATGTGCCATCATCAGCTACTTTTATTGTCTGTTGTCTTCTTCCGTTTACATATAAACGAACATTTTTAGCAGATTTCCCAGTGACTTTTCCAGTCACATAGGGTTCATCTACTTTGTACGGGGGTAGAGACATTTCTATCACAGGTTCTTGAATCGTGACTTCTTTACGAGTAATTTCCTCCTCATAACGATAACCCACGACTTCAACCTCATCATCGGTATAGTCAACCAAACCTTCGACATCAAAACTAAATTGTCTCGTTGAAGATAACAATTTTCGTTCTATTTCTTCCCCATTGACCAATAAAGCCACATGAGTATGGAAATAATCTGTTTTACCTGTGACGATTGAATCTTCGTATAAAGTATAGGGATTCACGGTTAAGGCATAGGATTTTTCTTTGATGGTTACAGGAGCTCGTTCTAGTTCTTTATTTTTCCGGTCTAATGCAACGATTTCTACTTTATCTGTTACCTTGGTGATCATTCCTTCAGTATCTAACTCGAAACTTCCATCACGTAAGAGTGTCGAAGTGGTAATCACTTCATCGTTTATAATTAGTTGGACTTTTTTAGCAGATGAACTAGCATTTACGCTCCCTATTACATAGCTATCAATTCCTAAATAAAATGTCTCAAGTAAGAAAGCGCTTGGTTCAACGACTTTTACAGTACTGGTTGCTTGAAAGCTGCCGTCTTCTGTTGTAGCTGTGATCACAGCAGTTCCTTTTTTTAGCCCTTTTACTATGCCGTCTGCAGAGATTGTTGCTACAGTATTGTCAGATATTGTGTAGGTTACTTTCTTGTTGCTTGCAGTTGCAGGGGTAATCTTAGCTTGCAATATCGCTTCTTCAGAAACAGCCAATTCTATAACAGGAGGGGTTAACTCAATTCCCGATACTTTTGTACTGTCTCCAAATTTTTCACGAACATATTTTCCAGGTTTTGTGCCATCATAATTTGTCATTAAGTCTTGACTGCTGGAGTAGCTATTCTGAGTATAGTGAGAAACTAATATCCATTTTCCAGTATATATTTTATTTTTTCTCTCTGGGAGACCAAATCCTTTCAAGAGACAGTTCTTACCTAAAATTAAAGTGTCTAAAGAAGTTGTATAAGAAAATATACTACTAATATATGCATTCTTGCTGGTGTCCCAGTTACTGATATCTAAAGTTGTTAAACTTTTAGCATTCCAAAACAGGCGCAGCATAGTTTTTACATTACTAACATTCCACTTACTGACATCTAATGCTGTCAGTTCACTAGCATCCATAAACATCTCCGTCATATTTGTCACGTTACTAGTGTTCCATGTACTAACATCTAAAGTTGTCAAACTTTTAGTACCACTAAACATGGAATTCATATGAGTCACATTACTAGTGTCCCACTTACTCACGTTTAAAGTCATTAGACTGTTGGCATGGGCAAACATACCAGACATAGTTGTCACATTACTAGTGTCCCAAGCACTGACATCTAAAGTTGTTAAACTGCTGGCACCCAAAAAAATATATTCCATATTAGTCACGCTACTAGTATCCCAAGTACTGACATCTAAATCTGTTAAACTGTTAGTACCTGAAAATAAAGAACTCATGCTGGATACGTTACTAGTGTTCCACTTACTCACATCTAAACTTGTCAAATTTCTAGCAGAGCTAAACATACTATTCATGCTAGACACGTTGCTAGTATCCCAATTACTAACATCTAAAGTTGTCAAATTGTTGTCGTCTAAAAACATGAAATCCATATCACTTACATCGCTAGTGTTCAAAAGACTAGAACCTTCAATAGATTCTAATTCACTTAATCTGCTAAAGATATAATGAGAAATTTTATTGGCTTTTACAAGCTTCGTAAATCTTATTCGTTTAATTTTTTTTCCTTGTAACAGAGTGGAGTTTTCAATTTTATTTAAAATATTATCCGAATAATACTGTGTACTTGGGAATTCTCCTTCACCAAAAGTAAGAGTTTGTGTCTCTGCTTCCCATGTCCACGGAACGGTTCCAAAAGTCCCTGTAATTGTTTCTTTTTTCTCGGTAACGGTCAATACTACTGAAGCTGTTTTTCCATTAGAAGTACTTGCTGTAATAGAAACGCTACCTGCTTTTTTCCCCGTTACGATTCCAGAATCGGAAACAGTAGCAATCGTTTCATCACTTGTTGTCCATATGGCTGTTTTAATATTACTATCTGAGATAATTTTGGCAGATAACACAAGAGTCTCATTGATTTCTAGTGTTGTTTTCTCACTTAGTATCTCAATTGTTGTTGGAATCATTTCATCTGTGGCTTCAGTTTCATCCAATACTTTTAGTTCGCTAGAATCGGCGGCTTTAACAGATTCATTTTGCTCTTCTGCCAAAACTAAAGGAGATTGCAACCCCAAAATACCTATCAACCCAAAAAACATAAGACCTTTAATCACGTAATTCTTTTTCATAATTCCTCCTCATGTAGCTAGTCTTTTTTTTCAAATCCTAAATTTATTAATTTTTCAGCGTTCGTTTTTTCACTTGCTGAGTCTAGTGCTCCGTCAGGCAAAGAAATCAAAGGCAACATGTTTACTTCGTCTTGAGAAAGTTTCTTTAAATCGATTTCAATTGTTTCAACTGCTTCTTTTTCCTTAAAAACAACAGAGTAGTTAATTCCCTGTTTGTCGGTATATAATTCTTTGCTTGGTTTTAATAATTTTTCTGCTTTGGCTTTTGTTTTTACACCAATCGTTTTATACTGGATAGTTGTTTTGATTGTTTGCTTTAGTAACGTATCTTCTTTATAGACATTTTGAATCGTGACATTTTCATCATCTTGTTTCAGCGTATACGTGGCAGTTTGTTTTTCAGCTCCACAAGCAGATATAAATAATAGAAATAAAAGACTCATACCAACAATCCTACAAAATTTTTTCATATGCGCACCTCCTTAATTGAAATAGCTATACATCAATAATAACATATTTTTAGTTTGGAAAAGTAGACAAAAAACAATAAATATTTAATTGGTAGAAAGGCTAGTAGATATTAGGGAAAAACTTTAGATGATTAGCAAGAAAGAAGGAGAAGGTGAAATTTGGAAATTAAGCAACAAAAAAACAAGTACGATTTTGACAACGAACATCAAAATCGTACTTGCTTCTATTAGTATTTCTAACTAATCAAAAACCGATTAAACAAGAACAATAACGCATAGCCATAAGTCCCAACTGACCAAAGTTTAAAAAGTAGTAACACTTTCATGTATTCCTTAAAGGGCAAATCGGCCAGACCGGCGACCAAACAGGTCAAATCATCCGGTGCAAAAGGAATCAATAACGTAGCAATCATCAACTTCTTAATACCCTTTTCAGGACGGTCCAACATTTTTTCGAATTTTAAATACCGTTTCTTAGAAAGAATCAGCTGAGCAAATGGTTTCCCGTAATATCGTGCCAACCAGTAGACGATAACATCACCTATCATCAGACCAATATAACTATAAATCAACCCTGGGATACTACCAAACATCAGCATTCCCACAAGCGTTGAGATCCCGCCAGGAAGAATCGGCACAATCACTTGGACCATTTGTAAAAAGATAAAGATCAATACCGCGTATTCTCCAAATTGTTTCATGAAATCCTGTAATGACTGAACGGAATGAAAAATTCCTTTATAATAACCGTAAATTACTAAACCAGTAAAACAAAGAACACCTAGAATAGGCAGTACATAGATAATTCGTTTCAGAATTTTTTTCCCCATGGCTGCAGTTTCCTTTCACCGTTACTTTGATTTTCGTATCTTAAATCGTTTTAATAGTTGATAAAATAATACTCCCAAAACAACAGAAATGCTAATCAAAACTCCAATAATGAAGTTACGTTGTTGATAATGCATTGTGATTTTATGCTTTCCAGAAGTTAATTCAATTCCTGTAAAATTACCTAGAACTGACTTAGCTTTGACTTTTTTACCATCGACTGTGATCTGCCAATTTTTATCATATGGAATCGCTAAGTAAAGCAATGAATTTTCTGGGTCTGTTACGGTGATTTCTCCGGTCAATGTACCCGAGACTTCTTCTTCAAGCTGAATTGCTTGTGACTTTTGTTTGGTAATAAATGAATCAAAGGTTTCTTGCTGCAAGGTTTTTAATTCAATGTTTTTTTCCTCAATCTCATTTTCGGACTCAAACTGTAGCTGAACGACGTCATCTTTTTTGAAGTAGCCAAGATTAAATAATTGATTTGTTGCAATATAAACTGCAGGCTGGATTTTTTCACCATTTACTTTAAAAGAAGTGATTTTTTTCCAGTCGATTTCTGGTGCATAAAGATGAAGTTCGCCATCTGTGGTTGTTTTTGTATTGAGTGTGTAGTGATGATCAGCTTGCTCTGACCAAGTTATTTTTTGTGTTTCTTGAAAATATGCTTGTTTATTTTTTTGGATCTGCTGTAAAATCATTTCCTGATTTTTTAGAGGCTGATTTTCAGCTAATTTAAGATCAGCAAATGCTTGTGGAACTAAAAAGCCCATACCGATTGCTTCTTCATTTTCATAAACATTTGTTGAGGGATCGCTTGAAATATTTTTCTGGTAAAATTTAAGTTCTGGAGTTAATTGATAGTTCACATTTAATAGTAAGTTGATCACTTTTGACTCATCAACATAAGCGATTCTGCGATCATTTTTTTGATATAGGCCTAAAGCATTCAAGGTATCTTGGGTATTAGCATCCAGCGTAGAAGTATAGCTGGAAACGCCAGCATAGCCATACAGAATTGGATTATTGTAACCATTATTTTTCTCGTTATAACCTGCAGCATCGGAATCGATCGTTTGTTTTATTCGGAATAAATGAGGATGTTCGTTTTGTAAATCAGAAATGATTTCATCTTGAATTTGATAAGTTTGCGCAAATTTTTCTTGATTTCCAAATGGAATATCCTTAAAGCTGATCCAAAAATTAAAGATTAATTCAGCGCAAACGACTAAGAATAAGAACAGATAGAGACCGTTCCTTTTTGCCCCATGCATTTTTTGAATCAAGACTACCAACTCAAAGGTCAACCAAATGCTAACTAGACTGAAAATAACATAATGATCGGATAATAAAAAGATTTTCTCTTTTGAAAATTTTAAAGCAATATAACCCAAAAGCAACAATCCAGAAAAAATACTAGGAACAATAACTTTTAATTTTGCCCCTTCCTTTAATTTAAGAAAGGCTTCATACGCAAATTTTATCATCAAAAAACTAAAGATAAACGTATTTCTATAGGGAAATCCCGCAGGACTTTGAAACATATGCCAAATCGTATTGACAAGTTCCAACCAGAAACTCAAGAAAATAAATCCAACTAAAAACGCGGCGCCAATTTTCTCCTTCTTAGAAATAGCCGATAGTTGAAAATAAGCGATAAAAAGCAAGACCATCAAAATACCAGAAAAAATCGTCGGTAAATGCTCTAAACGCCACTCAAAATTAACACTACCGAGACCTAATTGGGAAAGAAAATTAAAGCCAAAATTAGGTGTAGGTAAAAACGTTTGCCACTCAAAATTTGTCTTTTTTGTCGCCAACATTCCTTCTACAGCAGGAATCAAAATAAAACTCGTGCTAACTCCTGTTAGAAAAGAAGTAACAAAAAATAAGCGACCTTTCTTAATAAATAGCCAAATCGATTTCTTTTCAGCTGACTCTGTTTTTTGATAATACCAATAAAGACTGTAGCACACAGCAAAAATACAAAGCATATAGCCCATATAATAATTTGTTACGATAGCCAAAAATAAGGCCGCTGAATAAAGAACATATTTCTTATGATCCCATAACCGCTGAATTCCTAATACCAGTAAAGGGAGTAAAATCAATGCATCCAACCACATAAAATTCAAACAATAGACCGTCACAAAACCACATAAGCTATAAGACGTTGAAAAAAGCAATGTTGAAATAGTTGATTGACGATATGTTTTTTGAAGATAATAAAACATTGAACTGCCCATGAGGGAAATTTTTAGCGTAATAATCAATAATATAGCGATTGGCAACTGCTGATAAGAGAATAGCAAGACTAAAATATTGAACGGACTTAATAAATAATAAGCACTCAAGGGTAAAATAGTTCCACCGAGTGCATCAGAAAATGAATACAAGGAGTAAGTCTCCCCTTGAAAAAACTGCTTAAATGCACTTAAAAACGGCATATACTGCGTCCCTAAATCGCTAACCAAGAGATTGTTATTTCCAAACGGTGCTAAACCTAAAATCGACCAGAGTATGATTAACAATAGGAATGGAAGAAGAAAACTTCCACTAACCAATAATTTTTTTTTCGTTTTTGACATAGTATACTGCTCCTCTATTCTAATAATTTGTAACTGTTTTAGGATAAAGGTTCAATCAACCTTGAAAAATCAAGCGAACTACCTACAACAATATTATTTTTGAAACTCGTTATTTATAAAACAAACGTGATTAGATTTCTCTCTAAGATTCTAGTCTATCATGGGATTAGGTCTTGATGCAAAAGAATTTGTGTTCAGTTCATACATAGAGTCTTGTTTATTTTATCATAGTTGTTTTTATTTAAAAGTACTGAATCATTTGTTTACTCTTTTTTATAGAATCGATCATTTGCATAATTAAAGTCGTTAATTAGTGAAAAGCACTCCAGCTTTCGATATAATAGAGAATGAGGAGTTGATAAGATGTCGTTGACGATAGAAGAAGCAATCGATTGGATTCATAGTAGACTACCATTTGGATCTAGACCAGGTCTTGATCGAGTGGAAGCATTATTGAAAAGAGTCGGTAATCCAGAAGAAAAAGTACCGACGATCCACATTGCAGGCACAAATGGAAAAGGCTCTACAGTAACATATTTACGCTGTATGTTAGAAGAATTAGGACTCACTGTGGGAACTTTTACTTCTCCGTATATCGAGCATTTTAATGAAAGAATTGCCATTAACGGACATGGGATTTCAGACAATCATATCATCCAATATGTGGAAAAATATCAAGAGTTGATCAAAGACATGGATCAGCAGCCGGAAAGTGCTGGAATCACTGAATTTGAAACATTGACGGTTATGGCCCTGGATTACTTTCTAGATGAACAAGTAGATATTGCCATTGTCGAAGTCGGACTTGGTGGGTTATTAGATAGTACTAATGTAGTGAAACCAATGCTAACAGCAATCACTACGATCGGAAAAGATCACACAGAAATTTTAGGCGATACCCTTGAAAAAATTGCTTTCCAAAAAGCTGGAATCATTAAAGAGGGAATATCTGTTGTGACCGGCAATATTGAAGAAGAAACGTTTGTTGTGATCAATGAAGTCGCCGCAGGAAAACACAGTAGAGTGTATCGTTATGAAAAAGACTATAAAGCAGAGTACCGACATCCGGATAAAAATTGGGGCGAGATCTTTGATTTTTATGGTGAAGCAGGCAAATTGCCTAAAGTAAAAGTACCTTTATTAGGTCGTCATCAAGTAGAGAATGCGGCCGTTTCGATTCAGCTATTTTATCTCTATTGCGAAATGCAGCAAATCAATTTTACAGATAGAGATGTTTATCAAGGGTTGGCTCAGGCTCAGTGGCCTGCTCGAATGGAAAAAATCAGTGATGAACCATTGATTATTTTAGACGGTGCCCACAATGACCATGCTATGCGCCGTTTAGCTGAAAATCTGAAAAAGGAATTTCCAAATCGGGATATCCATATTTTATTCTCAGCATTAGCGTCCAAAAATATCGATCAAATGATTGCGATATTAAGGAAAGTCCCAAATGTACATCTGTATTTGACTACCTTTGATTATCCTAGAGCAATCGATTTAACTAAAATGGAACATTTTGAAGATGATAAAACACAGATCGTTTCATTATGGCAATTTGGTTTAGGTGAGATTTTAGAAAAAATGTCGGCAGATGACTTGATGTTAGTGACGGGTTCACTTTATTTTGTTTCACAAGTTCGTGAATTGTTATTGAATATAGGATCTGGCGATGAGAGTTAGTCTCATATTTTCCAATTTTTCTGTCAAGACTATACGAGCTCACTTCGCTTTTGCTTTGAGACACAGTGAATAAAATGAACTGATATTGAAAAGTACAAGGGTTTCAAAGAAACTGTTGCTCATTAATTATTATACGAGGAGGAAATTATGAAAAAAATCGATGGCGTAATTTTTGATATGGATGGTCTATTATTTGATACGGAACTGATTTATTATCAGTCATCTCAAAAAATAGCAGATGCGATGAACATTCCATACAGCAAAGAAGTTTATTTAGAATTTGTAGGTGTGTCGGATGAAGAGGTGCAAGAAAATTATCATCGAATCTATAAAGATTTCGGTAAAGAAAAAGTAGATGAGTTTATCCAACGTTCGTATGATGATACCTATCAAGTATTTGAAGCAGGAGAAGTTCCATTAAAAGAGGGGGTTCTAGAATTACTCGATTTTCTTGATCAACAAGAGATTCCAAGAATTGTTGCTTCAAGTAATGTCCGCCCAGCAATCGAATTATTATTAGATGGCGCTGGGATCAAGGAACGCTTTTCAGGAATCGTATCGGCAGAAGATGTGACCCGAGCAAAACCAGATCCACAAATATTCCGAAAAGCTTTAGCTAACCTTGGTACAAAGGCAGAGAACACTTTGATCTTTGAAGACTCATTTCATGGTGTAACAGCGGCTGATGCAGCAGGAATTCCTGTGATCATGGTTCCAGATCTGTTGGCACCAACCGATGAAATCAAAGCAAAAACGTTGGAAATTTTTGAGAGTTTAACTCAAGCTCCAGTTTATTTAAAAAAATAAAAACCACACTCCTTTGCGTATCTTTTGTTAGAAGAGCATAAAGGAGTGATTTTTTGATCAAAGAAGAAAAATTATTTATTAGAGAAATGCCCGAAGATTGTTTACCTCGTGAACGTTTAGAAGTCGTAGGTGAAAAAGCCTTATCAAACCAAGAATTGTTAGCGATTTTACTAAGAACGGGTTCAAAGAATACGAATGTGATGGAGGTAGCGTCCAAATTTTTGAATTATTTCAATCACTTATATGAATTGAAAAATGCCACCCTTACCGAAATGATGGAAACCAAAGGAATTGGTCGAATCAAAGCAATTGAATTAAGAGCTGCAATAGAGTTTGGTTATCGAATTCAACAAAGTACTCAATTGAAGTTAGGAAAGGTTTCTTCCAGTTATCAAATTGCCCAAAATCTGATTTATGAATTACAGGATTTTCAACAAGAGCATTTAGTCTGCTTGTATTTAAATACTAAAAATGAAGTGATTAAACAAGAGACTGTTTTTAAAGGATCCCTGAACCAGTCAGTAGCACATCCAAGAGAGATTTTTCGCAGTGCAGTGAAATGTTCTGCGGCACGTTTAATCCTTGCTCATAATCATCCAAGCGGTAATCCAACTCCATCAGAAAGTGACATTCATTTTACGCAAAGAATGCAGGAATGTGGAAAGATGATGGGAATCGAGGTTTTGGATCATATCATCATTGGAGAACAAGTTTACATCAGCATGAGAGAAGAAAATTTTTTTGCGGCAGACTAGCTAGATTTCTTGCAAAAATAAGGGTTCGCATGTACAATATATGTGTAATCTTGTTTGGGACAATATAGAAGTTTTAATTTTAAAACCCTCTATCGTACACGGGCAATGTTACAATATTTAGTGCTTAAGCACGAGGAGGAACAAAAGAATGGAACAAGGAACAGTAAAATGGTTTAACGCAGAAAAAGGATTTGGATTTATCTCTCGCGAAGACGGTAGCGATGTATTCGTACATTTCTCAGCTATTCAAGGTGAAGGATTCAAAACAATCGAAGAAGGTCAATCAGTAAGCTTCGACGTTGAAGATTCAGATCGTGGACCTCAAGCAGTTAACGTTGTAAAAAACTAATCAATCCATTCCAAAACATCTGACATTTGTCAGATGTTTTTTTGCTGTGAAACACTGCGATTGAGAAGTAGCGCAGATGTTTAACAGTACTAAACGACCAAAGTGAGAGGGGACCTTACTAGTGAAATACCTACAGTTTACATCAAAAAAATCAAAAGAATAAATACATTACAAAGCAAATATGTTTCAATTAAGATCAAAAAACAAGCAAGAATAAATCTAGCATAAAACAAAAAAGGCATCCGTGATTTACCATTCACTGGATGCCTTTAAATCGTATTAGAACTTGAATCGCTCATTTAGGTTGATAACTCCTTAAATAGATTTTTTCAATTCTTTTACTGCTTGTGTAATCGTGATACCATAAGCGATATTTGCTTGGTTATTTGCATCGATAGCCATAAACAAATTTCTCTCTGTATCAAGTGCTACACGGTATTTTAATACTTTATTACCAAATGTCATAATAATTCTCCTCTCTTGATTCTTATGAAAGGCAACGATATCTGATAACGAAATTCCATGATTACTATAACATGGCTTTTTAGAAGTGTAAAGAAGAAAGTTTTTTACTCGGCAGTATTTTTGTAGAAAACCCTTTCAAGTAGTATAATAGAAGTACCTAAGAAGGAGGTTTTTATCATGGAAGAGACCTATAAGAATATTTTAGTGGCTGTAGATGGTTCTGATCAGTCAGAAAAAGCTTTTCAAGAAGCAATCAAGATTGCCAAACGAAATAGCGCAACTTTACACATTTTATCTGTTATTGAAGAGATGGGCAATTATTTTGGCGAACTAACAATGTCGATGGGAACACTGATGGAAGATCTTCGTGCAAGAGAAGAAGAAGAAATGAAAAAAAGAGAGTCAAAAGCTCTTGAAACAGGAGTGTCCCAAGTATACACATACGTTATGTATGGCTATCCGAAAACGTTGATTGCTGATTTTACAGAGTCAAAAGAACCCATCGATTTAATTGTAATCGGCAGAACTGGTTTAAATGGATTTGAAAGATTGATGGTGGGTTCAACGACTTCTTATGTTGTGAACCATACAAAAGCGAATGTTTTAGTAGTGAATAATGAGGTTTAAATAGTAAATCATTTATCGGAAATAGGCTGATTAGGTGTAAACCTTGTCAGCTTTTTTTGAGTGTTGACATTAAAGCTTGGTTACATGTTATAGTACTTCAAAAGAAAGAGGAGGAATGAAATGACAGGGAAAACAGTAAAAGAAGTAGCTAGAACACTTAATATTCCAAAATCAACATTAAGATATTACGACAAAGTCGACCTACTAAAGCCAAATAGAGAAGGAAACGGCTATCGAGTTTACCAAGAGGTTGACCTTACAATGATCAAATACATATTAGTGATGAAATATGGTGAATTCAGTCTCGGAGAAATGCAGACCGTTTTAAACATGATGCAAATCGATTCATCGGCTGTCTGCAGAGAAAAAACTACGCAATTAATAGAATCTAAGAAAAAGATTTTCCAAGATAAAATCAATTACTATAAACAAATATTGGTTTTATTTGAAAAAGTTCCAGAAATAAAAGAGTTCAACAATGAAGAAGAAAACGAAATCGATCGTTATATTGAGCAAATTTACCATACATTCATAGCAAATGGAGATATTAATAAATGAGAACACTGTTATTTGCGCCAGAAACATTTAACTTAGCGGAAACAACTAGAATGATCGAAGTAGCGAAAGAGTGCCAGTCACAAGCAAACTGTATTTTTATGGGGTATAGTCGAAAATTTGCCACCTTCATTGAAAAAGAAGGGTTTGAATTTAGGTATTTAACACCTCATTTAACAGATACTGATATAACAAATATCATGAACTTTGATCAAATGAAAAGCATTAAAATACCTTTTACTTATGACCTCTTGAAAATGAGAATAGAAAATGAACTGCAGTTGATCGAAGAACTCAATCCAAATGGAATTATTATCGGTTCTACGATGAGTCTGTTAATAAGTGCCCGTGTCAAAAAAGTTCCGCTGATTTATGTTAAACCGTACGCATATAGTCGAGCTCACGTAGAAGGACCGTTATTTATGGAGAAGTCCAATCCGTACTTAAAAAAAATGGTGAAATCATTCATTCTAAAGTTAAAATGGCTTCCCAAAGATATCAAAAAACTGATAAAAGAGTTTGGCGTAGAAGCTCAATTTACTTATTCGATCGACGTAATGTCTGCAGATTTAAATTGTATTACTACACCTGAATTATTAACAAAAAATCCGGATTTACCAAGCGATAGTATTTATGTAGGGCCAATTTTCGCAAATGATGAATAGATACCCATACAGTTACAAGACCTTTTAGAAACTAGTATAAAACCTCTCATTTACTGCAGTATGGGAAGTTCTGCTAATCGTCAACTTATCTTTGAGTTGCTATGGAATTTTGATACATTGCCAGTTGAAGTGATTAGTCCGATGAAAAGTTATCTAACAGAAGAACAAATAGCACAACTACCAAAAAATGTTCATCTCTATGATTGGTTACCAGCAAAAGAAGTGCAAAGTAAAGTAACTGCTTGTGTTCTTCATGGTGGGGAAGGAACAATCCAAACAGCTAGTCTCACTGGAAAACCATTTATCGGTATTGGTTTACAAAAAGAGCAAGAATATAATATCAGCTGTTGTGTTGAATATGGCAATGCGATCCAAATAAAGAAGAACAAACTAAAAAATCAGACTGTATTTCAAAAGAATATCGAAGAACTATTGAACAATCCCATATATGAACAACAAGCTAAGAAATTGCAACAAGAGTTAAAAACAATCAAAGGGAGTTTTATAGCAGCAAAAGAGATTATGGAATTTTTATCTGTATAGGCTAAACAAAAGAAGCAAAACTAGGAACATTCCCAGTTTTGCTTCTTTTATATTCAAACTCATGAAGTCATGATCATTGGTAAAATCATTGGATGACGTTCTGTTTTTTCAAATAGGAACGGCTGTAATGCGGCTGTTATCGCATCACACAATTTCGCTTCTGTACAATTTTCATCTCGTAATGCTTCACGGATTGCATTGAACAATAAACGCTGTCCTTCATGAATCATTTCGCCTGATTCTCTCATATAGACAAATCCGCGGGATAAAATATCTGGACCAGCCAGAATTTCTTTATTTTTAATATCGACAGTCGCTACTGCTAAAACTAAACCTTCTTCTGAAAGAATGCGGCGGTCACGCAAGACGACATTTCCAATATCGCCGACGCCATTACCATCTACATAAACATCGCTAGCATTGAAGTGTCCGGCAATACGAGCATCATCTGATGTTAAAGCTAGCACATCACCATTTTCCATAATGAAACAATTGTCCGCTGGTACACCAACATCTTGTGCTAACGACTCATGGATTTTCAACATTCTAAATTCACCATGAACGGGTACAAAATATTTAGGTTTCATTAAGCTCAACATTAATTTTTGCTCTTCTTGGCCACCGTGACCAGAAGTATGGATATTATTGATTTTTCCATGAATAACTTCAGCGCCTGCTTCTGAAAGCAAGTTGATCAGACGGTTAACACTTGTTGTATTTCCAGGAATAGGTGAACTTGAAAAGATCACTGTATCACCTGGTTGTACTGAAATTTGACGGTGTGTTCCGTTAGCGATTCGACTCAGTGCTGCCATCGGTTCACCTTGGGAACCCGTACATAAAATCATCGTTTCACCAGCAGGTAATTGATTCAGCTCACTAGCATCCACAAATGTTCCTTTTGGCACATTGATATAGCCTAAGTGTTCGCCGTTCACAATCGCATTCTCCATACTACGACCAAACACTGCTATTTTACGTCCTGTTGCAACAGCGGCGTCCGCAGCCTGTTGAAGACGGAAAATATTTGAAGCAAAACTGGCAAAGATGATTCTTCCTTCTATTTTTTCAAAAATCTTTAAAATAGAAGAACCAATCGTTTTTTCTGATTTAGTAAAGGTTGGGATTTCCGCATTTGTACTATCAGAAAGTAGACATAAGACGCCTTCTTCCCCTAATTTTGCCATACGGTGCAAGTTTGCAGGTTCACCAACAGGGGTAAAGTCAAACTTGAAATCTCCTGTTGCAACGATATTTCCTGACGGTGTCTTAACAACTACACCTAAAGCATCAGGAATACTATGCGTTGTTCTAAAAAAGCTGATCGCGGTTTTACGGAAACGAATTACAGTATCTTCATTGATTTCATGAAGTTCAGCATCCCGCAATAAACCATGTTCATCCAATTTATTGGTAATCAAAGCTAAAGCTAAAGGACCAGCATAAATCGGTATATTAGCTTGGCGTAATAAATACGGCACACCACCGATATGATCTTCGTGTCCATGAGTGATAATTAACGCTTTAACTTTATGCAGATTTTGAACGATATAACTGTAATCAGGAATAACATAGTCGATCCCAAGCAAATCATCTTCTGGAAACTTGATTCCAGCATCAATAATGATGATCTCATCTTGAAATTGAACCCCATAAGTGTTCTTTCCGATCTCGCCCAAACCGCCTATTGCAAAAACGCCGGTTTCATTGTTTTTTATATTTACTTTCATATTAAAACTCCGTTAAAGAGAATTCCGCGTGCTCTTGTTCATAAGCTAGGTGATTTTCATCAAGTGCTTGAATGTATTCAATGTTGTATGGGGTATTTTCTTCTACTTGTTGACGCACGATAACATCGCTTTCTGCTTCAACATAAATAGATTTTGTATCTTCTCTTTTTGGGTTTCTTATTTTTGTTTCTTGGTAATAAACTTTATATATCATATGTTTTTTCTCCTTTATCTGCCAAAGCAGTTAATTATTTATTTTTATATTTTCTTACTGTAATTTTTGAACACAACAAAATGAGGTGGTTGACCACCTTAAAAACAATTGTCACCAAAAACATTCGTTGATGATGAAATGAAGCCTCGACTTTGCTTCACTTTACTTGTTTTATGGAAACTGTACTTTCTTTCAACCGTCCATTGTGTTGTGCTGTACAACAATTAATCGTATTTTATCACAAAACAGCGAATAAGTATAGAAACAGACTTGCCACTTTAAAGAAAATATTATTATTCATTTGGTTCATTTAGAGGTGGGACTTTCTTTTTATTGAAATACAAATTTAGACCAATTAAATGCAGCAAATAGACGATCACTAATGTTGTTGTCATAAATGGATTACGGACGATAACACATGGAATTGCAAAAACCACAAATAAAGTTAAAAATAACTTTATTCGGCCGAGAGGTGTAATCTTTTTTTCCACAATAGATTCTTGGATATATTTTTGGTAATAGGTCGATTCAATAAATTTTGTATATAGATATTCAGAGCTGCGCATCCAGAAAAAAGCGGTTAAGATATAAAAAATCGTTGTGGGCAAAATCGGTAGGAAAATTCCTATCGTTCCCAAGCAAAATGTGAGACAGCCTAAAGAAATATAAAGTATTTTTTTCATTGATTCGATCCCATCACTTTCGTCTGATTTTAGTACAAAAATTAAAGTAATCACCATTATACCATAGTAAAAATGGTCCCGTTTATTAATCTGTTAAAAAGTGCGTGATTTTCACTTAAATATAATTTACCTAGCCGTTAGTTTTATGCTATAGTGAAAGTACTGGGTCAAAAATTGGAATGGGAGATGATTGATTGAAATTGATGTGGCGTTACACGATGAGATATAAGAAGCTATTATTTTTAGATTTCATTTGTGTTTTTGGATTTATATTGATAGAACTAGGGTTGCCGACGATTTTAGCACGAATGATCGATGTTGGGATCAAAAATAATGATTATGACTATGTAAAACAGCAAGGTTTGTTGATGATTGGGATCACGGTCGTTGGTGTAGTAATGAATATCATGCTAGGGTATTTTGGCGCACGAATGACAACAAATATTGTACGTGATATTCGTGATGATCTATTTGAAAAAGTACAGACTTTTTCCCATCGTGAATATGAAACAATAGGAGTCTCATCACTAATTACCAGAACGACAAATGATGCGTATCAAATCATGTTGTTTATGGGGAATATCTTGCGTATTGGTTTTATGACGCCAATGATGTTTTTTGTTAGTTTATATATGGTCATGCGCACAAGTCCATCATTAGGCTGGTTTGTTTTAGGAGCATTACCATTTCTTTTGGCAGCTGTGGTATTGATCGCTAAAGTATCTGAACCATTATCCAATAAACAGCAAAAAAACTTAGATGGAATCAACGGGATTTTAAGAGAAAACCTTTCTGGTTTGCGAGTGATTCGTGCTTTTGTAAATGAAAAATTTGAAGAAAGTCGGTTTAGCAAAGTCAATGAAGACTATACGAAAAGCTCTAAGAGTCTTTTCCGCTTAATGGCGGCAGCACAGCCAGGATTTTTCTTCCTATTCAATATTGTTATGGTGTTGATTATTTGGAATGGTGCACTTCAGATCGATCAAGGGAGCCTATTAGTTGGGGACTTGATTGCGTTTATCGAATATATTTTTCATGCACTATTCTCATTTATGTTATTTGCAAGTGTCTTTATGATGTATCCTCGTGCAGCTGTTTCAGCTCGCCGAATTCAAGAAGCATTCGATATGGAGCCTGTGATTCGCGAAAATGAAGCAGGTATCACAGAAACAAAGACAAAAGGCTACTTAGAATTTAAAAATGTTACATTCGCTTATCCTGGACACTCAGAAAGTCCTGTGATCCGTAATGTTAGTTTTACAGCGTCACCGGGTGAAACTGTTGCGTTTATCGGTAGTACTGGGAGTGGAAAATCAACATTGATTCAACTGATCCCACGTTTTTATGATGTTTCAGAAGGTCAAGTGTTGCTTGATGGAGTAGATGTACGGGATTACAAATTGAGTACATTACGCAATAAAATCGGTTATATTCCACAAAAAGCGTTACTATTTACTGGAACCATCGCAGAAAATATGCGTTATGGTAAAGAAGATGCCACAATAGAAGAAATGGAATTAGCAGCAGAGATTGCCCAAGCAACAGAATTTATTTCGCAAAAACCTGATGGATACGATGAACTTCTTTCAGAAGGCGGAACAAATTTCTCGGGTGGTCAAAAACAGCGTTTAGCAATCGCTAGAGCGGTGATTCGCCGTCCAGAGGTTTATATATTTGATGATAGCTTCTCAGCATTGGATTATCAAACAGATGCGAATTTAAGAGCTCGTTTGAAAAAAGAAACAACAGAATCGACTGTTTTGATTGTCGCTCAACGAGTTGGAACGATCATGCATGCAGATAAAATCATCGTATTAAACGAAGGAGATGTCGTTGGCATCGGTACCCATCGTGAATTACTTGAGAATTGCCCTATCTACTATGATATTGCTGCTTCTCAATTGTCAGAGGAGGAATTAGCATGAAAAACGCACTCTCTTCTATTAGACGTTTAGGCAGATATATCAATCCTTACAAAGGAACCTTTATTTTAGTGATTATCTTTACTATTTTGACTGTTGCTTTTAATGCAGCGATGCCTTATGTTTCAGGTCTACCAATCACTGAAATCAGTAAAAATATTGCAGCAGGGGATGGGTTGAATTACTCATATATTATCAAATGTTTGATTTGGATATTGATTGTAGGAATTGGTTATTGTGCGGCACAATTTTTGTCAGGATTTTTGATGGCAACGGTCGTTCAACATTCAATGCGAGATTTGCGTCGAGATATCGATGAAAAGATCAATCGTCTACCTGTTTCTTATTTTGATAAGAATCAACAGGGAAATATCTTATCTCGTGTGACCAATGATGTAGATGCTGTGAGTAATGCAATGCAGCAAAGTTTTATCAATATCGTTTCAGCTATTTTAGGAATTGTGATGGCTGTTGTGATGATGTTTTATATCAATTGGCTGATGGCGCTGATTTCGATCATCATGATTCCTTTATCCTTATTTATTTCCAAAACAATCGTTGGTATTTCACAAAAATACTTCCAAGGAATGCAAAATGCGCTTGGCAATCTAAACGGCTATGTGCAAGAAAATATGACTGGTTTTAGTGTTTTAAAACTTTATGGCCGTGAAGCAGAAACGTTACAAGGCTTTAAAAAGGTTAACCATAACTTGAATAGCTTTGGTTTTAAAGCAACGTTTATTTCAGGATTGATGTTACCACTTGTTCAAATGACAGCTTATGGAACCTATATCGGTATGGCTGTTTTAGGTAGTTATTATGTTATTACTGGTGCTATCGTGGTTGGACAGTTGCAAGCTTTTATCCAGTATATTTGGCAGATCAGTCAGCCAATGGGGAATATCACGCAATTGTCAGCGGCGTTACAAAGTGCCTCAGCTGCGACGACACGTGTATTTGAAATCTTGGATGAACCTGAAGAAGAATTAAATGAACACGATATTCCATTACCGAAAAACGTTCAGGGGTCAGTTCAATTTGATAATGTCAGCTTTAGCTATGATCCTGCAAAACCATTGATCAGAAACTTGAACTTTGAAGTACAAGCAGGTCAGACGGTGGCGATTGTTGGACCAACTGGTGCGGGAAAAACAACATTGATCAATTTATTGATGCGCTTTTATGATGTAAATGAAGGAGCAATCAAAATTGACGGTATCGATACGAAAAAAATGGATCGAAGTGATGTGCGTTCAGTCTTTGGTATGGTCTTGCAGGATGCTTGGCTATATGAAGGAACGATTGCAGACAATATCCGTTTTGGTAAATTAGATGCGACCGATTATGAAGTGGTAGATGCAGCTAAGACTGCCAATGTTGATCACTTTATCCGCACAATGCCTGATGGCTACGAGATGGAAATCAATTCTGAAGGAGACAATGTTTCTCTTGGGCAAAAACAATTATTGACGATTGCCCGAGCAGTAATTTCTGATCCAAGAATTTTGATTTTGGATGAAGCGACAAGCTCAGTTGATACTCGTTTAGAAGCGTTGATCCAAAAAGCGATGGAACGTGTAATGGAAGGGCGCACAAGCTTTGTGATCGCTCACCGTCTATCAACAATTCGTGAAGCTGACTTGATTCTTGTAATGAACCAAGGTGAAATCATTGAAAAAGGAACGCATATTGAGCTATTAGAGCAAGGCGGTTTTTATGAAAAACTATATAACAGTCAATTTGCTGAAGATGGCGACTACGATTAACAAGTATGAAGGAAAGACACCGATTAAGTGTGTCTTTCCTTTTTTTAATAGGGATGAACAAGACTTTTTAACTACAGAATTTATCCCAATTTGTTATACTAAAGATAGTAGAAGAGGTGAGCAACATGACAAAAGAGTATTTTATTGCAGCAAGTGCCGATGTATATGGTAATGTAGTGCTGGCTAAAGATACTAGTATTTGGTTTCAATCTGTGCTTAGAGGAGATAACAATACAATTACGATCAATGCAGGAAGCAATGTACAAGACGGCACAGTAATTCATGTTGATCAAGATGCCCCAGTGGTTATTGGTGAAAACGTGACGATCGGACATCACAGTATGCTTCATGGCTGTACGATAGAAGAGGGTGCCTTGATTGGGATGAGTTCAACGGTTTTAAATCATGCAGTGATTGGAAAGAATAGCTTGATAGGTGCCGGCTCCTTAGTTACGGAAGGGACGGAGATTCCACCAAATGTCTTGGCATTTGGACGACCGGCAAAAGTGATTCGTCCTTTAACGAGAGAAGAAATTCGGAAAAACAAAGAAAATGCCCAGCATTATGTAGCATTATCAAAAGAATTTGCTGCAGGAAATTATACACGATTAGACTAGGAAAAAATCGTAGTCGGAACCATTTACATGTACCTACAAATTTTTGGCTTACTAGTTAAGAAAGAGGTGAAGAATGGATGTATTTGAAAGTTAGCGATGAAGCTCAGGTAAAATTGATTCCTTATATCGAAAACAAAGCAGTGATTATTTTAGATTTAGACGATGGTGTTGGTAAGTATTCTAAAATGGGTATCTGCTCTCTTGATACAAGCTTTCGCTTATTGATATTGGATCAATTGCAGGATAAATCTGATTTTGATTTGACAGTAGATTCCGATATTGGGGCTATTTATATCAAAGATTACTCTAAACGCTATTTGGACGAAGAGATGACGCTAGAAGTTGATCCGCGTTTACAAGTCTTTAAATTGAAAAGTCCTAGTGGGATTTTAGATGGGAATGTGCCAATTGTAGATTTAAGACCGTAATAAACTAAAAAGAGGTTGAGACAAACACCGAGGGCATCGCCCTTATGGGTATTTGTCTCAACTTCTTTTTAATCTGGCCTTTTTAGATCAAACAAGTCATTAATATGAGCATACGTATTACCTGCTAAACGTGCAATTGGTTTGAAGACTTCTGGTAAGATGTACTCACGTTCTTGATCAAATACAGCTTCATCAAAATAAAAATCGGTTATCTCGACAATAAATAAATCGGTAATGATTTGATCGTGATGATTTTTAATTGGAACATATTGATGTAACCGTGCTTCCATACGAATAGGCGCTGCCGTGATTCCAGGAACAGTCACAGATTTACTAGCAGTCGTTTCTATTTTGTTGATGGTAATTTCACTTTGATCTGCCCTTAAAGAAGCCGCTGTTTGATTCATGGATTCAACTACGTGGTCATTGACTAAGTGGATTACCAGTTCATTTGTTTCTATAATATTTCTTGCGGTATCTTTTGTTTCTCCATTTCGTCTAAGAATCGATAAGGTGACTAAAGGAATATCGGAAGCTGCAGCATTAAAAAAGCTGAATGGTGCCGCATTTATAGTTTCTTGATCCTTATTCAGTGTTGTTACCCACGCGATTGGACGCGGGATGATACTGCCTGATAGAAATTTATAGGATTGTTTTGATGATAAATATTTAGTCGGATAATGCAACATAAGGCTTCTCCATTTCTCTTTTATTAACGTGCTTTATTTGCATCAGAAGTGTCAAAAGGACGAACAAATTCTTCGATTTCTTTTCTTTTTCCTTCTAAAAATGGTGGTAAAGATAATTTTTCTCCAGCTGCTTCATACGTTTCATCTTCTAAGAATCCTGGTCCATCAGTAGCTAATTCAAATAAAATATGAGGAGCCGCTCTGAAATAATCAGATTTGAAATAAAAACGTTCAACAAAACCAGAGCTAGGAAATTGAAGTTGATTGATTTTGTTGATCCAAAAACGTAATACGTCTTGATCTGCAACACGAAGAGCTAAGTGATGAACATTTCCAAAGCCTTCTTGTGCATCTGGAAGATCGTTTCGATGTTCAACAATGATACTGCCGCCATTGCCTCCTTCACCGACTTCAAATAAATGGAAATTACCTTCAGCATCGACTAGCTTAAAGCCTAACACTTCAACTAAAACTCGTTGCATATGGTCAAAATCTGCTACGGTTACAAAGACTGGACCTAATCCAATCAGCGCGTGCTCAGCTGGAACGTCTGTTTTTTTCCAAGGTGTTCCACTTGCTACACCTTGATTGTTCTCATCAGAAATCAATTGATACTGCTGTTTGTCGAAATCTTCAAATTCAAGATATTTTTTACCAAAACGTTCTTGGATTTCTCCATGATTAATTTTATTTTCGTTAAAGCGTTCGATCCAATAAGCTAAAGAAGCATCGTTTTTAACGCGAAATGATGTACGAGAAATAGTATTTGTTCCTTTAGTTCCTTGCGGGATGCCAGGGAAATCGAAAAAGGTGATATCAGTACCAGCTGAACCAAGGTCATCAGTGAAGTATAAGTGGTAAGTTTCGATGTCATCCTGATTAACTGTTTTTTTGATTAGGCGCAACCCTAGAGTGTCTGTAAAAAAGCGATAGATTTTTTCTGCACTTGATGTCATAGCTGTAACGTGATGAATTCCTTTAATTTGTGTATCCATAATATAAAACCTCCAAATTGATAATTATTATTTTTCACTTACTAAAAGTAAGTTTACATCTAAACCAAGAATTAAGCAACTGTTTTCTCTTCTCCTAACTATTGATGGAAAGAATAAAGAGGAGTACTATAGGGATATTAAATGAAAAAAGGAAAGTAGGGGAAGATCATGGAAGAGAAAAAAACGTTTCATGTTAATGGATACATCGCGTTAGTAGTGCTAGTTATTTTAATTATTATTGGCGGGTACTTTACTTATATTGGCGTAATGGACGAAAGTTTTGGCATGATCACAATTGGTTTGGTATTGTGGGGGATATCAGCCCTGTTTTTAAGCTCATTAACGATCGTTAGTGCAAATCAGGCGAAAGCAATCTTATTTTTTGGACAATATTTAGGTACAATCAAAGAGAATGGCTTATTTGTGACAACACCTTTAACTCAAAAAATCAATGTTTCACTAAAAGTACGAAACTTTAATAGCTCGTTGTTAAAAGTAAATGATTCCGATGGGAACCCTGTCGAAATTTCTGCGGTCGTTGTTTTCAAAGTCGTTGACACGGCTAAAGCTTTGTTCGATGTGGACCGTTACCAAGACTTTATAGAAATCCAAAGTGAAACGGCTATCCGTCACATTGCGACACAGTATCCGTATGATACGTTCAATGATGATGATTTGACTCTACGTGGAAATACAACCGAAGTTTCAGAAGAAATGGCGAAAGAATTTCAAGAACGTCTAGCTGTTGCGGGAGTCGAGGTCATTGAAACGCGCTTAAACCATTTAGCCTATGCGACTGAAATTGCTAGTGCGATGCTGCAAAGACAACAAGCCAAAGCGATTCTTTCAGCACGGCAAATTATTGTTGAAGGGGCGGTTTCTATGACGCAAATGGCTTTGGAACAAATCGAAGACGGGCAAGAAATCAATTTTACTGACGACCGTAAAGTTCAATTGATCAACAATCTTCTCGTATCGATTATTACAGATAAAGGAACCCAACCAGTTATCAACACTGGAGATGTTCATGAAAGATAGAACGAAAAACGAACAGATAAAGGAGGCAGAGGCTGCTAAATTAGAAGCTTCTGTCTTCAATTTTCAAAAATATTATAAAACAAAAGAAAGTGAGTCTCCTATGCATTATAAAACAATTTTATTTGACTTAGATGGAACAATCACTGATTCTGGGGAAGGGATCATTAACTCTGTCATCTACGCTTTAAAAAAGATGAACTTAAATGTGCCGAATCAAAACGATTTATTTTCTTTTATAGGCCCGCCATTAAGTGACTCATTTAAAAATTTATATCATTTAGATGACCAGTTCACTGAGCAAGCAGTAGGTTATTACCGTGAATATTATCAAGCCAAAGGAATGTATGAAAATCACTTATATGAAGGAATACTCGAAGTACTGACCGACTTACAACAAGCTGGTTGTACTCTTTATATCGCCACCTCTAAACCAGAAATCTACGCAAAACAAATCTTAGCTCATTTTAAACTAGATCGTTATTTTGTTGGGATATATGGAGCTAGTTTGAATGGTGAACGTTCAAAAAAAGGGGATGTTATACGATATGCTCTGAACTCTGCAGGAATTACCGATTTAAACAAAACACTGATGATCGGTGACCGCAGTCATGATATGATTGGAGCAAAAGAAAATCGACTAGCGTGTATTGGTGTGTTATATGGATTCGGTGATCAAGTAGAATTGGAAACCGCTGGTGCTGATTATATAGCAGAAACTCCTGAAGATATAGAAAAAATAATTTTAGAAAAATAAATAGAAATGCGAGCTTCCAACTTAGGAGGCTCGTTTTTAATGTATTCAGTAAGCTTATTTTACTTATACTCTTAAAAACAAGATTTTATCTTAAGAAAACAAGAATAATTATGGTGATTTAGTGAAAAAGATGAGAGATTCTCAAACTTTTTAATGAAATGCTGATAAATTGATAAAAGAAAGCCCTTTCTTCAGTTATAATTAAGTTCAATACATCACATGGAGGAGAGTCTTATGAGCAAAACAAAAACAGTTATCGTAGGTGCCAATCACGCAGGAATCGCTGCGGCAAACACATTATTGGATACTTATCCAGATCAAGAAGTAGTAATGATCGACCGAAATACGAACCTTAGCTATTTAGGCTGTGGAACAGCACTATGGGTAGGACGCCAAATCGAATCTTATGAGAATTTATTTTATACGAATAAAGAAGCCTTTGAAGCAAAAGGCGCTAAAATTTTTATGGAAACTACAGTGGAAAGTATCGATTTCAAACAAAAAATCGTTCATTGTAAAAAACATAACGGCGAAGAATTTACAGAAAGCTATGACAAATTGATCTTAGCAACTGGATCAGCACCAATCAATCCAACGATTCCAGGAAGGTACTTGAAAAATGTAGAATTCTTAAAACTTTTCCAAGATGGTCAAACAGTTGATGCTGCAATGGCAGAAGCAGAAGTCAAAACAGTTGCCGTGATTGGGGCAGGTTACATTGGTGTTGAAATCGCTGAAGCGGCGAAACGCCGTGGCAAAAACGTTCTATTGTTTGATGCCGCAGAAAGATGTTTGCCGAATTACTATGACAAATGGTTTACAGATGATATGGACAAAGTCCTAGCTGAGCATGGCATTGAACTTCATTACAATGAATTGGCGAAAGAATACAAAGGGACCGAAAAGGTTGAAGCGATTGTAACAGACAAAGGAGAATACGCCGTAGACTTGGTAATCAATGCAATTGGTTTCAGACCCAATAATGGTTTAGGAAAAGACCACTTAGAATTGTTTGCTAATGGTGCCTATCTTGTTGATCTTCATCAACAAACAAGTGACCCTGATGTCTATGCAGTCGGTGATTGCGCAACGATTTTCTCAAATGCTGTGCAACAAACAACGTATATCGCGTTAGCAACAAACGCAGTTCGTTCAGGAATCGTCGCAGCGCATAACGTTGGCGGAACACCATTAGAATCGATCGGTGTTCAAGGTTCAAACGGTATTTCAATTTTCGGTTACCACATGGTGTCTACAGGATTGACTGTTCAAGAAGCAGGAAAATTAGGCCTGAAAATAAAATATACTGAATTTGAAGATTTACAAAAACCTGGTTTTATGAAAGAAAATAACAAAGTGAAAATCAGAATCGTATACGAAGAAGACTCACGCCGTATTGTTGGAGCACAGATGGCTTCTTATGAAGATATCTCAATGGGAATCCATATGTTCTCATTGGCAATCGAAGAAAAAGTAACGATCGACAAACTAAAATTACTAGATATTTTCTTCTTACCACACTTTAACCAACCATATAACTATATTACAATGGCCGCACTTAGTGCAGAATAATTAGGGTTTTAATGGCTGAGGACATAAGTTCTCAGCCTATTAATTTGATTTTAAAAAGAAATCAAATCTTACAAGTTAGTGACTTTTCTCTAAAAAAGTTTAAATTTAAAAAGCTTTCATGTATAATGGTTAAAGTTAAAGAAGATACATAGAAAGTAAGGAGGATTTGTTTTGGCAGAAGATAACCAAAATAATCAAGATCATTCCAACGCTTCATTCAAAGATCAGGTCTTGCGTTCTTTGCGGGGAGAAGAAATAGGGAATGATGATTCAGCTTCTTCTGAACACAATGCTCAGAACGTATCGCAGCATAACGAAGCAGAATATAATAGAACACAACGTTCTCAACCAGATAATCAAAAAGACCCGATAAAACTAGATGAGTTGGAATCAGTTGGCTCCCGCAGTACAGAGCATCACACAAAACGACCAGAGGCGCTGGATGAACAGTTAGATCCTGGGAACACTCAGAGCCCTAATGAAGATGATTCTAACAAACGTACTAGAAAGAAAGAAGATCGTATTGTCAGCCGGATCGTGCTGATTGTAGCATCTGTTTTGTTATTAGTGATAGCCATTTTTGGGTTTACTTTCTATAAGTACGTCAATGCAGGATTACAACCGCTTGACCCAAAGGATAGTAAATTAGTTCAAGTACACATTCCAGAAGATTCATCGAATAAGAAAATCGCCAACATTTTAGAAGACAGCAAAGTCATCAAAAGCGGAATGGTGTTTAATTATTATGCGAAATTTAAGAATCTGACTGATTTTCAGGCAGGCTATTATCAAATGTCCCCAGACATGACGCTAGATGAGATTGGCGCACTTTTAAGAGAAGGTGGAACAGCAGAGCCGACACAACTTGCTGATGGAAAAGTAACGATTCCAGAAGGCTTTGATATTGATAAGATTGGTGATGCAATCGAAAAGAATACTAATTTCAAGAAGGATCAATTTATTGAATTGATGAAAAATCAAGCATTCTTTGATACGATGAAGGTGAAATATCCAGAGTTACTGACAAGTGCAGCTGAAGCAAAAGATGTTCGTTACCACTTTGAAGGGTACTTATTCCCAGCAACATATGATTACTACAAAGATGCAAAACTAGAAGATTTTGTCGATCAAATGATTGCCAAGTCCAATAGTGTAATCGAACCGTTTATCCCAATGGTCCATGCTAAAGGCATGACGATCCAACAAGTGTTGACACTGGCTTCATTGGTTGAAAAAGAAGGCGTAAAAGAAGAAGACCGTAAGAAAATTGCACAAGTTTTCTTTAATCGAATTGCGGCTAATATGCCGTTACAATCAGATATTTCTATTTTATACGCGCTAGGTGAACATAAAGAATTAGTTACGTATAAAGATTTAGAAGTAGATTCACCTTATAATCTTTATAAAAATACTGGTTATGGTCCTGGACCATTTGACAGTCCAAGTGAGCAAGCAATCAACGCTGTTTTAAATCCAATAGCGAATAATTATCTTTATTTTGTTGCTGATATCTCAACTGGAAATGTTTATTTTGCTGAGACTTATGAACAACATCAAGAATATGTGGAACAATATGTAAATAAATCAGAAACTGAAAAAAGTGAATAACTTTTAAGTTTGCGTAATATATTACGAGCCAACCTATAACTTAGGCGGCTCGTTTCGCTTTACTCAGGATTCGCGCGTTCAAGTACAAGAAGGAGACTGAAAGAGCAATCTATTAGAAAAAATTCTAGCAGATTTATAAAAATTAAGTGAATATTATTTACAATTTGCTTAAAGCGTGGTACTCTTTTCTGGATTGAAAGCGGAATTTTTCAACGAAAATAAAATAAAAACATTGTAGTAAGTTAAGAAGGAGAAATTAACATGGTAGAAAAAGTATTTCCTATGACACTTGAAGGCAAAGAAAAATTGGAACAAGAACTTGAAGAACTAAAAACGGTTAAACGAAAAGAAATCGTTGAACGTATAAAAATTGCAAGAAGTTTTGGCGATCTATCAGAGAACTCAGAATATGAGTCTGCCAAAGATGAGCAAGCTTTTGTAGAAGGAAAGATCACTACTTTAGAAAATATGATTCGTTTTGCGGAAATTATTGATAATAATGGCGTTGATACTGATGAAGTATCAATCGGTAAAACAGTGTCATTTATTGAATTACCTGATGGTGATGAAGAAGAATATACTATTGTAGGTAGCGCAGAAGCTGATCCTTTTTCTGGTAAAATTTCAAATGATTCACCAATTGCACAAGCATTGATTGGTAAAAAATTAAACGATCAAGTCGCTATTGCAACTCCTGGTGGAGATATGCAAGTAAGAATCACAAAGGTTGGTTAACAAAACAGTTAATAAGAACAAAGGGCGGGCCAAAGCTATTATTAGTTTTGACTTGCCCTTTAAACCTGATTAATAGCGAGTTGATTCCTGTTAGTTGTAGAAAAATTAGGGCTAAAGTCCTATAGTAAAATGGGGCTTTAGCAACTAACATTAATAGGGGAATCAAGGTATACTAATTTCATAGGAAGGGGGATTATAATGAATAACCCATGGCGTTTTTTTATCGTAGTAGAAGCACTACTTTTTATATTAGCCTTATGGCAAATTATACATAACCCAGGCTTAGCAGTAGTATTAGTACTGGGTATCTTGAGTGCTGTTTATGCACTGAAAAAGGTTCATCGCAGTAATTTTAATAATTTCCAATTAGTGTTGGGTATTATCTTGATTTTGATTGGGGTAATGAATAGTCCTGCATTTTGGTTGATGTTAGTCTTTGGCGTTTTATTTATTGGTTTAAAAGGTGTAGAAATCGCAGGCGTTGATATCACTCAGCGTGCACCTTGGAGAAAGAAACAAATGATCATGGTGGAAACAACTAATGTTGAACCAAAAAGCGGACGTCGTTTCAAACGTCCATGGTTTGCTAATGAACGTATCGGTAGTAATGTTTATGAATGGGATGACATCAATATAGATGTTCTTTCAGGTGATACGATCGTTGATTTAGGCAACACTTTATTGCCCAAAGATGACAGCATCATCATTATTCGTAAAGGTTTTGGCCGTACAAGAATTTTAGTTCCGCTAGGCGTTGCCGTAACACTAGAACATTCTACTTTTTATGGAAATGTTAACTTTGAAGAAGAGAAATATCATCTGAAAAACGAATCATTAAGAGTCTACAGCAATGACTTTGATACAAATAACCGCCGCTTAAAAATCATGACTAATACGTTGGTCGGGGATCTTGAGGTGATTCGTGTATGATGGGTAAGATTTCTCGACAGATGCTTTCCTTGTACGCCGCTTGTAGTACGTTTATTGTAGTTTTACTTACTCTATTTTCATACTTTCATTCAATCAAGCAAAAAAATTGGATGTTGGAATTACTTCAAAGGAAAGTATTTTACATTCCTTTGATTTTCCATATGCTTTTGATTTCACTTTTAGTGGGATTATCAACATTTCTACTCGTATCTATTGTACAAAAGGCACAATATGGTAGAATTGAAGAAAAACTTCGGTTATTAGCAAGAGGGAGCTACGAAAATCCAGCTTTGGCTAAAAATGTAGCACATGCTAGTAATGATCAATATATCGGGGAAGTTGACCGAGATATTTCCAAAGTCCAAACGAAATTATTAGAAATGTCAAAGGAATTGCAATTATTGAATAGTCGTCCCCAGTTGATGGACGGTGAAACAAAAGAAGAAATTTTAGAAGAAGAGCGTCACAGGCTCGCTAGGGAGTTACATGATTCTGTCAGTCAGCAGCTATTTGCCGCAATGATGATGCTATCAGCCCTAAATGAGCAAGCACAACGAAGTGAAACACCAGAGATATTTCGCAAACAGTTAGTAACAGTAACAGATATTATCAATGCTTCTCAATCTGAGATGCGTGCTTTATTGCTTCATTTACGTCCAGTAAGCTTAGAAGGAAAAAGTTTACGTAAAGGGATCGAGCAATTATTAAAAGAGTTACAGACGAAAATCAAAATCGAATTGACTTGGGATGTTGAAGATGTTCATTTGAATAATAGTATTGAGGACCATTTGTTTAGAATTGTTCAAGAACTATTGTCCAATACGCTTCGTCATGCTAAAGCAAAAGAACTTGAAGTTTACCTTCATCAAGTAGACAAAAACGTTTTATTGCGTTTGGTGGATGATGGTGTGGGATTTGATATGAGCGAAAATGACAATAAGGCTGGCAGTTACGGCTTAAAGAATATACGAGAACGTGTAGCTGGAATGGGCGGTATCGTTAAAATCATTAGTTTTAAAGGACAAGGGACAAGCGTTGAGATCAAAGTGCCTGTAATAAAGGAGGAAATAACAAGTGATCAAAGTAATGTTAGTGGATGACCATGAAATGGTACGATTAGGCGTATCTTCATATTTATCGATTCAAGAGGATATTGAAGTAGTTGGGGAAGCTGAAAACGGCCAGGTTGGTTATGAAAAAGCGTTAGAACTACGACCTGATGTGATTTTGATGGACCTAGTCATGGATGTGATGGATGGAATCGAATCAACAAAGGCGATTTTAAAAGATTGGCCGCAAGCACGAATCATTATTGTCACTAGTTTTATCGATGATGAAAAAGTTTATCCAGCGATTGAAGCTGGCGCTGCGGGTTATCTATTGAAGACCTCTACGGCTCATGAGATTGCAGATGCTATCCGTGCTATTTCTAGAGGAGAACGTGTTTTAGAACCAGTAGTAACAACTAAAATGATGGAACGTTTGACGAAGAAGCAAGAACCTGTTCTACACGAAGACTTGACGAATCGTGAACATGAAATTTTGATGTTGATCGCCAAAGGACGTAGCAACCAGGAAATTGCTGATGAGTTATTTATTACGCTTAAAACGGTTAAAACCCACGTATCAAATATCTTAGCAAAATTAGATGTTGAAGACCGCACACAAGCGGCTATTTATGCGTTTCAGCACGGATTAGCAAAATAACAAGTTGAATCAAATGGTGATTTAAGGTGAATAAGATAAACGCTATTAGTTTGTCTTGTTCACCTTTTTTTGTATATTAATTAGTAACGAAATAAAGCCTCTGTTTCTGTTCAATTGTCCGTCTGTTTGTTATACTTAAATTAAATTTAATGGTAGGAGAAATAAACATGAAGCAAAATTTTGCAATTATTGGTCTAGGAAGATTTGGCGGTAGTATCTGTCAGACTTTGATCGAATCTGGTCAAGAAGTTTTAGCTATTGATAGTAATGAAGATCGAGTGAATGAATATATGAATATCGCAACGCATGCTGTTGTGGCAAACGCCCAAGATGAAGCGACACTGCGCTCTCTAGGTATTCGTAATTTCGACCACGTTGTTGTTGCGATCGGTGAGGATATCCAGGCAAGTATTTTGGTTACTCTAATGGTCAAAGAAATGGGTGTGCCAAACGTTTTAGCGAAAGCTGTAAATGAGTATCATGCAAGAGTACTAGAAAAAATTGGTGCAGACTTAGTTGTCCATCCAGAACGTGATATGGGCATCAGAGTGGCACATAAATTGGTTTCTAGAAATATTTTAGATTATATTGAACTATCAAATGAAGTGTCATTGGCAGAAGTTCGTGTCTCTAATCCAAAATTTTATGGCAAAACTTTAGGTGATCTGAACTTTCGCCAGCGTTTTGGGTTGACCGTAGTTGCTATACGTCGCTCAAAATCACAAGTGATTGCATCTCCTGCTGCAGAAGAGATGGTCAGAGAAAACGACAATTTATTAGTTGTTGGAGAAACCGACGATGTTGATTTATTGGATGAAAAGATGAATGAGTAAGTTCAAGCACTTTATTCTCTGAAAATCAGACTCTATGCTAAAATGACAAGTGGATACGTAAACTAGTCTCTCAGAAAAAAGATAAATTATGAAAGAGACAAAAAGCGCCGTAGTCATAATTTCCTATTTTTCAGTCAGAGCTGAGCCCGTTACGCTTTTAAATTAGGAGGAACTTAAAGATGAAATTAACAATTACGCCACATGCGCAACAATGGTTCAAAGATGAAGTAGGTGTTACTTCAGATAATGGTATACGCTTTTATGGTAAAATTTATGGTAAGACAGATGTTCATGAAGGTTTTTCTATCGCAATGTCTGTTGAAGCTCCAGATCAACCGTTAGTCAAAGAAGAGATCGATGGGATTACTTATTTTATTGAAGAAACCGATGATTGGTTTTTTAAAGGATATGATTTATTTGTGGACTATGATGAAGAAACAGACGAGCCCAAATATAAATTTGCTGAAAATAAAGAAGATCTGAAACAATAGTTAGATTATTTTTCAAACTATGAAGAGATAAAAAAGTGGAGCAAAACTATTTGTTGGTTTTGCTCCACTTTTTAAACATGAATACACAGCCTTACCGAAACTAAATAGGTGTATCAACCAACTAAAGAAGAAGTTTTTTCTGTATATTTTTTATGTAAAGTATCAATGAGACTCACTTGATAATCTAGTGCGGGCGATAATGGGATTATCTGAAAATTACCAGTCATTTTGATTTTATCTGGTAATAAAAGTTTTGATGCCGCTATGTAAAAATCATAGTCATCCTCAGATGTTGAAGAAACAAATGAGACAGAGATAAATGAAATTTGTTCTAAAAAATCAAATAGAGATTGCAGAAAAATGGCATTAGGTGACAAAATAATGCCAACATTTAATTGATATTTTTTATTGCTGCGTTCGTAAAAAGGAAGCAGTAAAAAGGAACAAATATAAACTAAATCTTCTAAACAATTTTTGATCCAAGCGAATTCTGGCTCTGAAATAATCTCTTCTAAGAACGTTCTGACTTTTCTGGAAAGAGGTTCATATAAGGGGTTTTGTTCTTTCATACAGGATTCCATAAAATTAATAGCGATTGGTAATGAATCTTTTATTACAAAATGATTTAGACAGGTAGTGAAAATATTCGTATTTAGCACCTCTTTTTCATCATCTGAAAGTTTTTTTTCTGAAAATAAAGGTTGATAAAAAGCCTCAAAACGCTCAATTAAATTACCTAAAGGTTGCTGATCACTTTCCATATATTCTTTTACAAAATGGATTCTAGGATCATCTGAATAAAAATAAATATTCCAGTAAAACATCATAAATGAAAGAAATGTAGATTCTCTTTCAATAAAATGCTGAGGAACCTTCGATTTTTCTAATTTTTTAACAAAGGAAACACTTGTTTTAGGAAAAGTTAGTTGTTTGAATGGTGGTTCAATAATGAAATGCTTCTTTTTGATCCGCAATTGAGAAATCGTCGTCAATAAATACCATTCTCTGGGCTCTATATACGTCATCCATTGATGGTCTTCGGGATCGAATAAATCGAAGCCTCTTTTTGTTTCATCTAAAGCTAAAAAAAGATCTTCGCCATAAGATGCAATCCAAAAGAAGTTTAAATAAACGATCCGAATTAAGTTTTCTTTTCCAGTGATCCGAAGTTTTGTACAGTTTAACTGGATATCAAAATCCTTTAAATAATTAATCATTGGTTGAAGCCTTCGGATGATCGATGCCCGGCTAATAAAGTGATCCCTACAAAAATTTTCGATTGTGTATTCTTTTTCTAAAATGGTTGCAAGTAAAAATTTATAAGGTAAACTCTTACGAAATAAAAATTGAGAATATGGAATATCACGTAGCTTTGATGAATCTATATGTACCTTCCCTTGATCCGTTAATAACTCAAAACCTTGTTTTTCCATGAGATCTGCATGTATTTCTGAAAACAATGAGTTCAAGCGAGCGTAAGAAAAGTCTGTGAATTGTTCAAAGTAATGAACACTGTATGTACCGTCAGCTGTGGTCAATAAGTGATTAAAGACGCTGATTTTACGTTGGGCAACATCATCTAATAAAATGTCTTCTAGCATATTTAGTCTCCCTTTGGTAATTAATTATGATTTTTCTGATAATAAAAGTTATTAATTTCACAAAAAATAATATATTATAGATAAAAATCATTTACTCTATCTATAATAACCATTTATCTGCTGGATTTCAATTAGAAATTAAAGATAAAAAAAACATAGTGCAATTATTTTGAATTAGTTTTATACTCTATTTTTTATTTGTAATCGCTGTATTTATTATGGATTAAGTAATCATATTTTTTATTTAATTAAAAAATATGTGTTATTTATATTGGGGTGATTTATTTTTAGCTCTTGTCTTTTTCTTTGAGTCAGTTGTTGAAAAAAGTGATCAAAACTATTTATAATTTTATTATTATTCTGTTGTAGATGTATGCTATAATCATAGAAGAATACTTTTTGGAGGAAATGTCATGCTATCAATTATTGTTCCTTGTTACAATGAAGAGGAATCAATTCCCTTGTTTTTTGAAGAAGTGGAGAAGATAAGTTCACAAATTCAACATAACATAGAATACATATTTATTAATGATGGATCAAAAGATCAAACCCTAAATGCACTGAGAAAATTATATAAAGAGCATCCTGAAAAGGTTCGCTATCTTTCTTTTTCTAGAAATTTTGGGAAAGAAGCAGGGCTCTATGCGGGACTTAAAGAAGCTAAAGGCAGCTTGATTACAGTGATGGATGTGGATTTACAAGATCCGCCTGAACTGTTGCCTGAAATGATTCAAATGCTAGAGACAAATAAAGAATTGGATTGTATCGGTACAAGACGAGGTGATCGTGAAGGCGAACCCGTAATCCGCAGTTTCTTTGCCAGAATATTTTATCGATTAGTCAACAAAATCGGTGAAACAGAAATGGTCGATGGTGCTAGAGATTTTCGTTTAATGACACGTCAAATGGTAGATGCTATTTTAGAATTGACTGAGTATAATCGTTTTTCAAAAGGTATCTTTAGTTGGGTGGGTTTTAACACGGAGTATCTTTCTTATGAAAATCGCGAACGTGTAGCGGGCGCTACGTCATGGTCTTTTTGGAGTTTATTAAGTTATTCAATTGATGGGATTGTCAATTTTTCAGAAGCACCGTTGAATTTGGCTTCTTATGTTGGAGCCTTCTCATGTGTGGGATCAGTCATGGCGATGTTTGTTATTTTCTTTAGAACAATCATCAAAGGAGATCCTACTAGTGGTTGGCCTTCAATGGTATGTATTATTTTATTTGTCGGTGGACTGCAATTACTTTGTCTTGGAATCATTGGAAAATATATCGGTAAAATTTTCTTAGAGACAAAGAAACGCCCAATTTATCTCGTGAAGGAAACAGAAAAAGATCAACAACAATAAAAAATACTGACTCGAATCTTTTATAGTGATTCGGGTCAGTATTTTTCATTTGGGTCAATAACCTTGGTGTAGGGCAATTTCATTTTTCGCTAACGTACCATCTTTTAGAAACTGTCTAAGGTTTTGTGTGAAAATCGTCAAAAGCTTAGTCTTGAAACCAGGTGTTAAACCAGATATATGAGGAGTGATCAGAACATTCTTCATTTCCCATAATGGACTGTCATAAGGTAAAGGTTCCTCTTCAAAAACATCTAAAGCGGCAAAGCTTAACTGGCCAGTATTTAATGCATGGATCAAATCATTTGTGTTAACAGAAGGACCGCGCCCGACATTCACAAAGACAGTACCAGGCTTCATGGCAAGAAACATTCGTTCGTTATACATTTGATACGTATCATCTGTCAGAGGGAGAATATTTACAACAATATCCATCTCCTTCACGATACGGCTCATATTTTTATGAGAATAACACTCGATAAAGCCATTTGTTACATGACCAGAAGTATTTACTCCATATGTTTGAATCCCTAATCCTTGTGCAAAGCTAGCAAGTTGTTGGCCGATGTGTCCGGTGCCGACAATCAGCATTTTTTGCATAGACAGTTGCTGATAGGAAATATTTTCTCTCGTCCATTCTTTTTTTGCTTGATTAATGATACTGGTACGAATGCCTCTAAACTCAGCTAATAAAACACCTAAAACATGTTCTGAAATTGAAATACTATGAATACCACTAGCGTTAGACAGCAAAATGCCTTTTTTAGAAAAATGGTCTAAATCATAGGTATCCACACCAGCAGAAATAGATTGGACCCATTTTAGATGGCTCGTTTCAGAATTTAATAAACGCTGTCCTAAATCTTTATCCCAGCCTAACATGACCTCAATATCGTCCTCAATTATTTGTGGTGATTCTCTGGTAGCATCAATAACAATGTAATCAGGAGCGCTTTGTCTGATTGTCTCAACTTGTTCTTCTCTCATCTGTTCATAAAGATAAATTATTGGTTGTCCCATGTCGATTCCCCCTCGCTAGTCCATTGTAACAAAAAAGCTTCTCAAACTAAAAAAGATTGAACTATTGCTAGTTTCAATCTTTTTTTGAGAATCAGCTATATTATATTTTTTCTCCACGAGCATATGCTGCGGCAAGACTATCAACTTCTTTTTTCAACTCATCAACCATGATTTCTTCTGGAACGGTACGAATGATTTTTCCTTTTTTGAAAAGCATCCCCTTACCATTTCCACCGGCAATCCCAATGTCAGCTTCACGTGCTTCACCAGGGCCATTAACGGCGCAGCCTAGAACAGCAACTTTGATGGGAGCCTTGATTTTTTCAATATATTCTTCGATTTCATTAGCGATAGGAATCAAATCAATTTCAATCCGTCCACAAGTTGGACAAGAAATTAACGTAGCAGCATTACTTGCTAAACCAAAAGCTTTTAAGACTTCTTTAGCCACTTTGATTTCTTCTACAGGATCAGCGGATAATGAAACACGACAAGTATTTCCAATACCTCGAGACAGTAATGCACCAAGTCCTGCGGCAGACTTCATTCCGCCAGAAAATTTGGTCCCAGCTTCAGTGATCCCTAAATGTAGAGGATAATCAAACGTTTGTGCAGCTAAAGTATAGGCTTCAATGGCTAAGTTAACATCACTAGCTTTTAATGAAACGATAATATCGTAAAATTCTAACTCTTCAAGTATTTTAATATGTTCAACAGCACTGGCAACCATAGCTTCAGCCGTAGGATAACCATATTTCTGCAAGAATTTTTTTTCTAGAGAACCGGCATTAACACCGATTCTTATTGGTATTCCTTTAGATTTACATGCAGTAACAACTTTTTCTACACGGTCTTTACGTCCGATATTTCCAGGATTGATTCGGATCTTATCAACACCTTGTTCGATTGCTTTTAATGCTAAGCGATAGTCGAAATGAATATCAGCAACCAAAGGAATTGAAATTTGACTTTTGATAGCACCTAAGGCTTCAGCCGCTGCATCATCTGGAACAGCTACTCGAACGATTTGACAGCCAGCATCTTCCAAACGCTTGATTTGTGCTACAGTGCCTTCAATATCATGTGTTTTTGTTGTGCACATACTTTGAATGAATAATTCATCACTTCCGCCAATGGTTAAGTCGCCGACCTTAACTTGACGTGTATTTTTACGATGGGTCAATTCTCCCATAATGATTCTCTCCTTATTGCTACACTATTATTTTGCTGATTAGATTTCAACAAGTATAATTCATGGTTTATCTTATCACATAATCATACACCTGAGAATGTAATAAAAGATTAAACCTAGATCCAGTGATTCTGATTTTACATTAAGCTAAAGGTGGTTCTTGCCGCTCTTCAGTACGTGTCGCAAAGAAAAAGATCAATAAAGAAACGAAAACAATCAAAAAACTATCATCAAAAGATCGATTAATAAAATGAATAATACTGCTGACAATTACAGGGAATGTTGCGCAATAGGTTGAGATTTTTAAGCAATCTAAAAATCGTAGCTTGTACAAACGAATCTTACTGTATAGATTTGCACCGATTGCGATCATAAGTAAATTGATAACCAAGTTGATGAAAGTTGGGTATAAAGTAACGACAAATACAATTAGTTTTATCCAAAAAGGAACACTGGCTTCATCCAAGGCCTCTTTTAAATCTGTACTGTTTAAACCATCTAAGGTCCCTTTAGCATAAGGAACTTCAAATTGGCTGGTACCTAGCAAAGAGTCTGCGGCACTTGAATTAGGTAAAGACACCACAAATTCATCTTGTAAAAAGCCTAAACCAACAGCATTACCGACTGAATCAGCCGTGACATCGTTAAGTGATCGTTTTCCATCAGGATCAAAAGTGAAAATGATCGAGTTTGTTTGATAAATAAATCCTTCAGCTCCGCTTGCTGTTTTTAGTTTTCCGTCGGTGATGTTAAAATCTGGTAATTTTGCGGCAATTTCTTGTCCATCACTTTTGATATCTTGCATTATAGAAAAGATTTGTTTTGTTATTGGAAGGGCAAGAATGATACTTAGAAAAACAACATATAAAATGACTTTCCAAAACGGCATTTTTTTAGCCTGATGGAGATCAGTTAACTGAAATAATGAGTGTTTAAAAAGTGTAAATGAGTTCATAAATTCTCTCCTGACTTGAAATTGAGTACACTCGTCATTTTAAAGGAGTTAACAGGGAAAAACAAGTTTAGCCCGAACTTTGTAAGCAATTACTTTGAAGGTTGCCATAAAATCTGTTATGCTATGAATGTATGAAACGTTATACTTAATTAATGGAGGGATTTTATTATGACTTACACTGTACCAGATCTACCTTATGCTTATGATGCATTAGAACCTTATATTGATGTAGAAACAATGCATCTACACCACGACAAACATCACAACACTTATGTGACGAATTTAAATGCAGCAATCGAAAAACATCCTGAACTTGGGACTAAATCAGTAGAAGAGTTGATTTCTGACATGGATAGTATTCCTGAAGATATTCGTACTGCTGTACGTAATAACGGTGGCGGACATGCGAATCACTCATTCTTCTGGGAAATCATGGCTCCTAATGCTGGCGGCGCACCAACAGGTGATATCAAAGACGCTATCGATGCAGCTTTTGGTAGTTTCGATAAATTAAAAGAAGAATTTAAAACAGCCGCAACTGGGCGATTTGGTTCAGGTTGGGCGTGGTTAGTTTCAAATAACGGTAAATTAGAAATTACTTCAACACCTAACCAAGATTCACCTTTAATGGATGGTAAAACACCAGTTTTAGGCTTAGACGTTTGGGAACATGCGTATTATCTAAACTATAAAAATGTACGTCCAGACTATATTGACGCATTCTGGAATCTTGTAAACTGGGATGAAGTTAACAAACGCTTCGCAGCAACCAAATAATCTGAAAAATAGAATTTTTAGAAACTTTTTGAGGAAAACAGTAAATTACACTGTTTTCCTCCTTTTGTTTGTGGCATACTTATAGTTAAGAATAAAAAAAATGGAGAGCATTGTGTAAAGGAGTTTTATAATGAATATAACGATGCAAAAAGTTCACGGATCAGAAAATGAGTTCTTTTTAATAGATGAAACACAATTGGAACGTGCCTTTACAGATGAAGAAATCGATGCTTTACGCACCTATTTGTGTGATAGAGATAATGGTTTACTCAATGGAGCAGATGGCCTGTTGCTTGTAGAAAAGGTAGCTAAAGGAGAATCATTAGCTAAGATGCGTGTAATCAATAGTGATGGTAGCGAAGCCAGCATGTGCGGTAATGGATTACGCACAGTCGCTAGATATTTAGCTGAAAAATATGACAAAGAATCTTTCACTATAGAAACCATGTTTGCAGATCTCAAAGTGAGGCAAGCACCCAATTTAGCTAAACAAGTGGCGACCTATCAAGTGGAGATTTCACCAGTTCGCTTCGAGGCTGAAGCGATCCCGATGCATACTACAAATAATACGATAATCGATGAAGTGATTCCAGAATTATCAAGTGATTTGAGATTTTCAGTCGTAGCTGTTCCTAATCCCCATTTGATTACCTTTGTTGATCATCAAACACTTATGGGAAAAGAGTTTGAACGAATTGCGACCTATGCAAATGGAGACAATCCGATTTTTCCTGATGGTGTCAATGTGAGTTTTGTGGAAATATTAGGAAATAACGAATTGTTTGTGCGAACTTTCGAACGTGGAGTTGGCTTTACAAGTGCTTGTGGAACTGCGATGTGTGCAAGCAGCTTAATGTATGTATTATTGCATGAGGGAGAGTTTAATGAAACGATTGCTGTCAAAAATACGGGTGGTATGGTAAAAACGGTGGTACATGAGGCAGATTCAGATGGCTATTGGATGGAACTGATTGGGAATGCAACAGTTACCCATCTAATATCTGGAGCTTTAATAGATTTCACAGAAGGTCACTTTGAAAAAGCTATGATTAAAGAAACAGCTGAACAAGCAGATTATATAGGATTTTTAGAATCTATAAAATAAATGAACAGCAGATATTCAGGGTTGGTATGCCTAGAATATCATAATGAAAAAGCTGGTTATTTAATAGAAAGGTATCTTTAAGAGGAGTGTAATAGTGGTAAAAAGTAATTGGGTTGTTAAAGGTATTTACATAATGGTTATCCTCGTTTCAATTTGTATTTGTTTTTTAGGAATTAGATCAAATACTAATCAGGAACAGCTACGAAAAGTTGAGCATGCAAAATCAACGATAAAAGATGAAGCTGCAAGAGTCAAACGGCTGAATAAAAAAATCAGTCAATTTTATCAAAACGATCAGGAAGAATTTCTAGCAGAGCCAATAGAAAAAGAAGAATTAAGGGGTGTTGAAAGAAGCATCATCACTTTGAAGACCGAAGCAGTTGATTTTGGTATAGAAAGCAAAGATTTTTCTGCAAATACTTCCGAAGTAACGCAAGGGAAAAAAGAATTAATGGTTAAAATGGAAGATATCAAAAATAAAAGAGATATTCAAAATCAAGTGACTGAATTACTTGTTCAAGCACCAACTGATTGGACAGCTGGTAATGGAGAGATTGTTATAAAGGAAAGTGCAACCGCGGAAAAAATTTCAAAGATCCGTAATAACATTTCTAAAACTGAAACTCAGTGGAGCACAGCCATCACCACTTTTTTAGATGAGATGGATACACAGGTTAAACAATATAAGGATATAAAACAATCGATTGATATAATGGAACAAGATGGTGGATTAACGAGTGATGCAACGATTGAAAACATCATTCTTATTTTTAATCAGCTACCTCAGATTAAAAATGAAGCATTGAAAAAAGACTTATTTGATAAGTTGGATATAATTGATAAGAAGCTAGAAAAGCAAGAAATAGGGGATTTAGCAAGTGGACAAGAAGAAGCGCTATCAAGTGAATAACTGAGGAAGTAAAGTGTTTTTAGAATGAGAAAATGTAAGCTATCAATTATTTAAACAATTGTTTAAATAATTGATAGTGCATTCTTTGCAAATAACCTTGTACTTGAATCAGCTAGAATTTATAATTATTTGTAATGGAATTAATTGGAGGAAAAAATGGAAGAGACAATCAGTTTACAAGAATTATTGGGAGTATTAAAGAAACGTATTGGTTTAATCATCGTCAGTATGTTTTTAGGATTAGGCGTTGCTGGAATATTGACTTATTTTGTGATTACCCCTAAATACAGTTCTCAGGCACAATTAATCGTTCGATTACCACAAAATGAAACAACGAATGTCAATGACATCAATGGAAATCTACAAATGATCAACACGTATAAAGATTTGATCAAAAGTGATACTGTAATGACAGAAGTACAGCAAAGAATGAAAACGGAGCATCAAAATGATTTATCTGTTGAAGCATTAGGCGCAAGCATTTCAGTAAATCAATCACAAAACTCACAAATGTTTTCTATCGTTTCTAAAGTAACTGATCCAATCGTAGCCCAAAATATAGCCAATCAGACTGCTTTAGTTTTTCAGGAGCAAGCGAAAGATATGGTGAATGTCGATAAAATTACGATTATATCTGCAGCGACTGCAAATGTGAAACCCGTCTCGCCAAATAATAAAATCAACTTGATCATTGGTCTAGCTTTAGGTATTGTGTTTGGAATAGCTGTGGCCTTTATTTTAGAGTTATTCGATAAAACAATCAAAGATGATGGTTTCGTTGAAGATGAGCTAGGCTTTACGATATTAGGTGTTGTTCCTAATATGACTGCAAAGGAACTTAGTGCGAAAGCAATTCGTACGCCTTCCAATTTGATAATGCCTTCAGTTGAGCCACGAAATCCTAATAAAGATATACCAAGAGCAATGCCAAAAGAGAATGATAAACCAAATAATTCTGCACCAGTACGCAGAAGTCGGCCACGAGTTTAAAGGAGTATAGAATGACAAATAAAATAAGACCTCAAAAAAAACAGAAAACGAAAGCCGTAAGTTTAATTACTTTAGCCGATAAATCTTCACCGATTTCAGAACAATATCGAACAATTCGCACGAATATACAATATGCTATGGTCGATAGAGATCTAAAAACATTAGTGATTACGTCCTCAGGTCCAAGTGAAGGAAAATCCACTACGTCTGCAAATTTAGCCATTTTATTTGCTAATTCAGGCAAACGTGTATTGTTGGTAGATGCAGATATGCGTAAACCTACAGTAGCAAAAACATTTTCGTTAGATAATGTCCGTGGTTTAAGTACGTTGTTAGGCAGTCGTGAAACAGTGTTACATCAAGTTGTTCAATCATCGGGTGTCGATAATTTATTTTTGATGACAAGTGGTCCTAAACCACCAAATCCTTCAGAGTTACTGGATTCTAGACGTATGAAAGAGTTAATGGTGGAATTAAAACAACAGTACGATTTAGTAATCTTTGATCTGCCACCAGTTGTAGCTGTGACCGATGCACAAATTGTATCTTCAAAATCAGATGGAACGATTTTAGTTGTCCGTGAGAATGTTTCAAAAAGAGATTCGTTATTGAAAGCTAAAAGTTTGTTAGAGTTGGTAGACGCGAATATTCTCGGTGTTGTATACAACGGATCCAAGAATATAGCAGATCAAGGTTATTACTACGGCTCGTAAATAACAGGCGGGAAGGAAACAAACCGATGATTGATTTACATTGCCATATATTACCAGGGATTGATGATGGGGCGCAAACAATTGATGACTCACTTGATATGGCTAGAATGGCCGTTAAACAAGGGATTACCCATATTCTTTGTACACCTCATCATAACAATGGTAAATATGATAATCCTGCTGGGCAGGTAATTACTCATGTAGCAGCTTTGCAAAAAGAATTGGATATTAGAAGTATTCCCCTTGTTTTGTTTGAAGGACAAGAGGTTAGGGTTGGTGGGGATTTAGTGGAGCAAATCCAAACAGGTGATATTTTATTTACAGACCTTAATAATCGTTATATTTTAATTGAATTTCCTACTAACGATATTCCTGCATATACGGAACATTTATTTTTTGAATTGTTAAAAGTAGGTCATACGCCAGTAATTGTTCATCCAGAAAGAAATAGCAAATTTATTCAAGATCCCAACCGACTGTTGCCGTTTTTAGAGATGGGAGTATTGACCCAACTGACGGCTCCAAGTTATATTGGTATTTTTGGAAAACAAATCGAACGAACCGCAAAACAGATGGTTGCTCATAATATGGTCTATATGATGGCTTCTGATGCACATAATATTAACAAACGTGGTTTTTTTATGAAACAAGCCTATGACGCGATTGCAAAAGATCTGGGTGTTGAACATGTCAAAGCAATGCAGCAAATGGCTAGAGATATTTTAAATGGGGATGATGTACAAAGACCAGAATTTAAGGAAATCAAAATGAAAAGATTTGGTTTGTTTTAAAAAAGTAGCTACACAGTTGTTGGTATGTGCGGTTACATAGTAATTATTTCATTGAACATAATATGGAAAAAAAGTTGTTGGTAAGCAGTTTTTGTGTTAAAAGGAGTGGAAAATTTGGAGGGAAAGTTTGTGGATGTTGGTAGACGTGTTCAGCAAAAAAATGATTTTGGACAACAATCTTTATTTCTCAGATTGTTCAAAAGAATTGTGGATGTTATTGGTAGCGTACTTGGCCTAATTTTATTAAGCCCAGTGTTTCTAGTTGTGGCTTTTTTGATACGAAAAGAAGATCCGAACGGCCCAGTTGTCTTTTCTCAGAAAAGAGTTGGCAAACAGGGGCGTTTATTTACCATGTACAAATTTCGCTCCATGTGCATAGATGCAGAAGAACAGCTACACGATTTAATTGAATTAAACGAGATCGAAGGAGCCATGTTCAAAATAAAAGAAGATCCTAGAGTAACAAAAATTGGAAAAAAAATTCGGAAAACAAGTATCGATGAATTGCCTCAACTATTGAATGTTTTAAAAGGAGAAATGTCATTAGTGGGTCCCAGACCACCGTTGCAAAGAGAAGTAGTTGCGTACAGTCAACGCGATATGCAACGATTAAGTGTCAAACCAGGATGTACAGGTTTGTGGCAGGTTAGAGGCAGAAACGACGTTCATTTTGATGATATGGTTGATTTTGATTTAGAGTATATTGAACATCAGTCAATTTGGAATGATTTTAAGATCATCTTGCAAACGTTGAAGGTAATGTTTTTATCTAGAGGAGCCTATTGATGAGTGATTCTAAGCAACATGTTTATATTATCGGTTCTAAAGGAATTCCAGCAAAATATGGAGGATTTGAAACTTTTGTTGAAAAGCTGACTCAGTATAAAAAAAGTGACAAGATCCAATACCATGTTGCATGTATGAATACTGGGGATAATTTATATGGTAATGGACAAAAGCATTTTGAATATAATCAATCAGATTGTTTTAATATTGATGTGCCTAATATTGGTCCAGCAAAAGCAATTTATTATGATATGAGAGCGTTAGATTATTCAATAGAGTTAGCGAAAAAGGACAATAATACTGCGCCTATTTTTTATATCTTAGCTTGTCGAATCGGTCCATTTATAAATCATTATAAGAAAAAAATTCAAAAAATAGGTGGAAAATTATACGTTAATCCAGATGGTCATGAGTGGCTTAGAGCTAAATGGAGTTACCCTGTTCGGAAATATTGGAAGTATTCTGAACGATTGATGGTGAAATATGCGGACTTATTAATATGCGATAGTTTGAATATAGAAGAATATATAAAAAATGATTATCATAAATATGATCCAAAAACAATCTATATTGCATATGGGACAGAACTGGAGAAATCCTATTTGACCGATAATGATGAATCGGTCAGAAATTGGTTTGAGGAAAAAAAAGTTATACCAGAAGAATATTATTTGGTTGTTGGACGATTTGTTCCCGAAAATAATTACGAAAGTATGATTAAGGAATTTATGAAATCGAAGACAACAAAAGATTTTGTTTTAATAACGAATGTTGAGGAAAATAAGTTTTATAATCAATTAAAAAAAGAAACAAGATTCGACCAAGATTCTAGGATAAAATTTGTTGGAACAGTTTACAATCAAGAATTATTGAAATATATAAGAGAACATGCTTTTGCTAATTTACATGGTCATGAAGTGGGTGGGACAAATCCTTCGCTTTTAGAGGCTCTGGCCTATACAAAAATCAACATGCTTTTAGCTGTAGGATTTAATGAAGAAGTCGCACTAGACACAAGTTTTTATTGGATCAAAGAAAAAGAGAGTCTTACCAAATTAATCCAAAAAGTAGATCAATTGACTTCTATTCAGCGTATGAAATTAAAGGAGGAGTCAGAAAAAAATATTTCAAATCGATTCAGCTGGAGTTTGATTATAGGAAAATATGAGACTTTATTTATGGAGAAAAGTTAATGACTAATGTGAAGAAAATTCAAGAAATTGATTTAGATAATTTGAATACCTTACTAGAAGTATTTGAGAAACATAACCTTCGATATTATATGTTGGGCGGGACTTTTCTTGGAGCAATTAGACATAAAGGGTTTATTCCGTGGGATGATGATATCGATATTGGCTTACCACGTGAAGACTATGAAAAATTTTGTAAAGAATATTATAAAGAGTTACCAAGCTATCTAATAATAGAAAACTATAAAACAAACCCTGAATATCGCTACTACATAACAAGAGTCTTAGATACTAGAACAAAAGTTATTGAGTTACGGAATAAAAATATTCAGGACTATACTTATATAGCTATAGATATATTTCCATTAGATGGAATGCCGAACAATCGTTTTGTAAGGCAATTTTTTGTTTATAAAATTCTATTCCACAAAATGTTAATATCTTTAAGCTATATTGATACTGTTGATAAAAAAAGAAAACGGAACTTTTTTGAAAAAATTCTCATAAAATTTGGAGAGAAAGTAAAATTTTCTAAACTTATCAAGCCATATAAAGAAAAAGAAAAAATTGATCGTTTATTGAAAAAAAATAGTTTCGAAAATAGTACCTATATATCAAATATAATGGGAGCATACAGAGAAAAAGAAGTTATGCCAAAAGAGATTTTTCAAGAAGGAAATAATTATTTATTTGAAGAAATACAGTTGAATGGTCCTATAAATTATGATGAATATTTGAAAAGACTCTATGGAGATTATATGAAAATACCATCTGAACATGAAATCGAAAGCAAAAATCATTACGAATTATTATCAGGAGATGAAGAATGAGCGTAGCGAAAAAATATGAAGGAATAAAAAAGGTTACTGAAAAACATAATTTATTGGAATTGGCAAAAAGCTATTTTTTTTCTGGTACATTAGCTTATTCGATTACTTCGTTATTATTGAATGGATTTGATAAAAGTTCTGTTGAGTATAGTCGTTTAGGAATTCAAAACAAGTCTTGTAAAAAAATGAAATCAAAGTATAAAAAAATATTGAATTATACGGAACCTTTAGATTCTGAAGTACTAGATGGAACAAATACTATCTGGTTCTGTTGGTTGCAGGGAGTAGAAAATGCACCTGAATTAGTAAAAAAGTGTTATATACAGTTGGTTAATCTATTTCCAAATAAAAAAATTGTAGTTATTACAGCTGAAAATTATGAAGAATATACAAATTTTCCAGAGTTTATCATAACCAAATGGAAAATGGGAATTATTACTAATACACATTTTTCAGATTTATTAAGAGCAGAATTATTATATAATCATGGAGGAACTTGGATAGATTCGACAGTCTATTTTAGCAGTAATAATATTTCAAAAGTATTTTTTGAAGCAGACCTATTCTTTTTTCAAAAATTGAAACCAGGACGTGACGGTAGTAGGGTAAGTATGTCATCTTGGTTTTTAACGGTAAACAAAAAAAGCTTGATTATTTTTAAAACAAGGGAGTTATTGTTTAGTTATTGGGAAAAGAAAAACTATCTTGTCGATTATTATCTTTTTCACATTTTTTTTACTTTATCTTGTGAGAAATACCAAGAAGAGTTTAATAAAGTGCCTAAGTACTGTAATTCGATACCTCATGTACTTTTACTTGAATTTTTTACTGAGTACGATTCAGATCGATTTGAGGATATTAAAGGAATGACCTCTATTCATAAATTAAGCTATAAATTTTCTGAATTAGATTTACAAAAAGAATCTACTTTTTATAAATATCTGATTAACTTAGAGGTGAAATAATTTCTTTTAGGAGGTGCAAACTTGTATACAATAGTATTTTTATTATCTTTGCTAATATCTATCGTTATGGAGAACTATCATAGTGAAAATTACTTTCATAAAGATACAGACAGTAATCTTAGGATAAAAAAAAGTTTTTTTGTTGTTGTTTTTTTAAGTATTATTTTATACGCCGCTTTAATTATTGCGCCAGCTTTAAGAGATAAGGTTGGTACAGATTATATTGTGTATTCAAATAAACAAATTCCCGAGGTACTGCAAGGAATTCCTAATTCAGTTGAGTACCTGTATAAGGGAGTTATCCACTTAGGAAATATGTTAGGAAACTATCAATGGATTTTTGTTTTGACCCATGTAATTATTTTTTTGTTCATTTTAATGTCTATCTTAAGAGATTCCAAAAATTACTGGTTGAGTATTATAGTTCTTTTTGGAACAGGCTTTTTTAACTATTCAATGAATATTATGCGGCAGTCAATAGCAATAGCTATTTTTTTGTTTTCTATACATTATTTACTCAAAAGAGAGAATAAGAAGTATATTTTATGTATAATCATTGCAATGCTTTTCCACAAAACCTCGATATTATATTTTATGTTATTGGTGCTTAGAAATACGAAATTACAGTGGAAAAAAATTGCTATTTTTTCGATTGGATTAATTATATTCAAAGAGGTATTCCGATCAATTATGTTAATGATATCTACTAGATTCAATTTTTATGACAACCAATTTGGAACAGTGCTGGATAGTCGTCAAGTTGGTTGGGTATTTATGATAGCGAATGGAGTAATACTTTTTCTTTATCTAATGATAAATAGAAAAAAAGTAAATTCTGATAGAACGAATGTATACATACTACTCCAATTTATAGCTTTTGCTATAACACTGATTTCTGACGTAGTCCCTAACTACGAAAGACTTATGTATATGTTTATGATAGCGCAAATCTTATCGGTGCCTTATTTCTATAAACTTTTGAATAGCAGGGTTTTCAAATGGGGATTTTTACTAGTATTAGTGTTAGTCTATTCATTATTATTTTATCGTTTATTTATTATAAGTAACATTGGAGAGACCTTTCCTTATAAGTCTATTTTAAACTAATCATTAGTGGGGAGATTTTTATGGCTAAAGTATCGATTATAATTCCGATCTATAACGTTGAAGATCATTTGAAAAAGTCAATTCAATCTGCATTAGATCAAACATTTATTGATTTTGAATTAATTGCTGTTAATGATGGTTCTACTGATGATAGTCCAGTTATTTTGGCAAATATGGCTGAAATGGATTCAAGGATTAAAGTTATCGATCAGAGTAATCAAGGTGTCGGTGGGGCTAGGAATACAGGGTTATCTGTGGCTAAAGGGGAATATATCTATTTTGCTGATGCTGATGATTATTTAGAAAAAGATCTTTTAGAAAAAGTGATTGATGCAACTGATAATCGTGAAATCAATTTAATTGTGTTTGGGTATAAAATGATAAAAAATGAAAAAGTGTTTAAAACAAGAACGATTAAAGATAAACATTTTGCTAGGACAAATCAAGATTTTGCAGAGTTTTTTGGTGAACATAATGAAACGATTGATATGAATTCATTATGGAATAAGTTATATAGAAGAGATTTTTTATCTAAAAATGAACTATGGTTTTCTGATAAAAAAATAGGAGAAGATGCTTTTTTTAATTATGAAATATATGAAACTATTGACAAAGTTCTTTTTTTAGATGAAGTTCTATACAATTATGTTATTCAAAGAGATGGGTCAGCGATGTCAGCATTTCAGGGAGAACAAAAAATAAAAGATAAAATCAGTGCCATGGAGTTACGCCAAACGCTACTGAAAAAATGGGGCTTGCCGAAACTGAATTCAGATATACTGTATATAAATATTATTTTTTCGGAAGTACTATCTTTGAGTAATTCGAATGAATCTACAGATAAAAAAAAATTGCTACGGGAATATTTAACAAACCAATATATATATGAATTAATTCATGTAATAGAGTATAAAAATCTGGGTACATTAAAAAATAAATTAAAGTATGTATTTTGTAAAAAAAGAATTCTTTGGAGTTTAATTAACTTATTATAGGAGATAGAGATGGAAAAGTATATGGTTTCTGGATATTGGAAAAATAATTTAGGTGATGATTTATTTTTAAAAGTATTATGTGAGAGATTCCCGAAAAGTACTTTTTATACATATGTAGATAAAGAATATATATCATCTTTTTCTGATATGAAAAACTTGAAACTTATTTCAAATAGTAGTGTTGTATTAAAAGTAATAAATAAGTTGCTGACTTTTTTTAAGTTCCCTTTGATTTCTGATCTATATACTGCTCTTTATTTTGATCAATATATAGAAATTGGTGGCTCCATATTTATGCAGAATGATAACTGGGAACAAAAATTTCAACGTAGAAAATTTATCAGCAAGCATGTAAAAGATTATTATATTATTGGTAGTAATTTTGGTCCATTTAATTCTGAAAAGTATTTAAAATCTTATTTTAAATTATTCAATTCAACAAATAAGGTTTCTTTTCGTGATCATAAATCTAGAAAGTTCTTTTTGGATATTGATACAATAAATGTTTCACCCGATGCTATTTTATCTTTGGATACACATGAATCAAATACATATCAAGAAAGTACAACGGATTACGTACTAATATCCGTAATAGATTTGAAAACAAAAAAAGCAAGTCGTTCTGATGAGTTGAACATGTTAGCAGATGATTATGAACATAAGATAGCAGAAGTAGTAAGAGAATACATCAATATCGGGAAAGATGTGTTATTAATATCATTTTGTGATTTTGAAGAAGATAATTTAGCAATTGTTAGAATATTAAACAAACTACCAGAAGAGGAAAAAGCTTCAAATAAGATAAAAATATTTCAGCATAAGAAAATAGAGGACTCGCTAAATATTATAAAAAATGCAAAAAAAATTATAACAACTCGCTTCCATGGGATGATTTTGGGTTGGTTATACAGAATACCTACATTCGTAATATCTTATAGTGAAAAGACGGAAGTTGTAATCAAAGAATTATATAGTGACCAATCTTATTATGATATTAAAAATTTTACTCAACTACCATTCACAGATATTGAAGCGAACTTTTCTATTATTCCGCAAGAGAAAATAGACGAAATACGTTACGCTTCTAATAATCAATTTATGTTCGTTGATCAACATGAAAGTATGATGGAATGACATGGAAAATAATAAATATAAAAAATTATTAGGTAATTCTGCGATTTTTGCAATAGGTAATTTTGGGAGTAAAATAATAAGTATAATATTTGTTCCCATTTATACTTATGCATTAACCACTCAGGAGTATGGACAAATAGATTTGCTTACAACGACTGTTAGCTTGTTTTTACCTATAATAACGTTAAGTCTGTACGAAGCAGTTCTTCGATTCATTATGGATAAGAATAGTAATGAAAAAGCTATATTAAGTAGTTCGGTCATAGTCATCTCGATGATTTCACTATGTATTTTGATGGTAGGTATAATTACAAAGTTAGATAAATTATTATTCTATTTTATCATTCTATTGATACTACAAGCATACCAATCTGTATTCTCTCAATTTATACGTGGTGTAGGTAAGATAAAAATATATGCTTTTAACGGTATACTTATGACTTTTACAACGGTATTATCAAATGTTTTATTACTCATTTATTTTAAATTAGGAATAGATGGGTATATGTTATCGTTAATAATTGCTAACCTTACTTCGATATTTTATTTATTGATAGTAGGTAAGTTAAAAAAATTTCTCAGTATTAACGATTTTAATATTCCCTTGATCAAAAAGATGTTAGTATACTCTGCGCCGCTGGTTCCAAATATGATCATGTGGTGGTTAATAAATAGCTCCACTAGATATTTTATTCTTTATTATATTGGAGCTTCAGCAAATGGAATATACGCTGTTGCTAATAAGATACCGGCTCTAATTTCAACTGTGACAACGATATTTGCTCAAGCTTGGCAACTTTCAGCTATAGAAGAATTTGATGCTGAAGATAAGTCTACTTTTTATTCAAATACATTTTCATTTTATTATCAAGTATTGTTTATAAGTGCTTCGTTAGTTTTTAGTGTGCTAAAGCCTGTATTAGGAAAAGTTTTACAAGATTCTTATTATAGTAGTTGGCAAATAGCTCCCATATTGGTTCTTGCTGTTTTGTATTCAAGTTTTTCAAGCTTTTTAGGTACAAATTATATTGCAGCTAAAAAAACTAGGGGTGTGTTTATCTCATCAGTTATCGGAGCAGTGTGTTCAGTTAGTCTGAATTTGATACTAATACCTTTATTTGGGTTAATGGGTGCAGGAATTGCTTCAACAATTAGTTTTTTTGTTATGTGGATTATAAGACTTTACGATACAAAAAAATACATTGTAACTAAGATAGATTGGACTAATTTTGTAGGGAATAATTTGATTTTGATTTGCCAGATAATAATAATGTTTATTTTTGATATGTGGTCTTTACTAGTTTTAGAGTTTATACTCGTAGTAGTTTTACTTGTAATGAATAGAAAAATCGTAAGTAAAATATTTACCGAATCGCTGAAGTATATCAAACTGGTATCAAAAAAAGCGAAGTAAGAAGTTCTCATTTTTTATTGTCGATTAAAGAATAAAAAATGTTATAATTTTTTTAGGTGAAAAAATAGAATCTAGAGAGATGCCAATGGAAACGTAAAGAGGAGCTATTATGAAAAGAGTAATAACATATGGAACATTTGATTTGTTGCATTATGGGCATATCAATCTTTTAAAAAGGGCAAAAGAACAAGGAGATTATTTGGTAGTTGCGTTATCAACCGATGAATTTAATTGGAATGAAAAACAAAAAAAATGTTATTTTTCTTATGAAAAAAGAAAACAGTTATTGGAAGCAATAAGGTATGTAGATTTGGTGATTCCAGAAGAAAATTGGGAACAAAAAATTACGGATATTGAGAAGTATCAGATTGATACTTTTGTAATGGGCGATGACTGGGCTGGAAAGTTTGATTATATTACTAAAAAGGCAGGAGCTAAAGTTAATTATGTCTCTAGGACCCCAGAAATTTCAACTACACAAATAAAAAAAGATTTAGGTGTTGATTAGATCTGCTTATAAGCAGGTGGTGGTTTTTTTTTAGGATAAACTAATAGAATTCAACTACCATTATTTTACAAATACATTAAGATATCATGCCAATTCCCCAAAAAAGTTGCGGCTTGGTTCAAATTGTGAGAAAATAGGTTTCATGAATTATTCTTGCAAAAATGAGGAAGTGTCTTATGAAGTTATGGAAAAAAGTAATATTAACCGCTTTAGGATTAGTTCTTGTTTCAGTTGCAGGTTTCTGCGCATATGGGATTAAAATGTATTCTGATGCATCTGGTACAGTAAAAGGTGTGTATGAATCAATCGACCGGACTTCTAAAAGAAGAGATACGGCTGTGAATATTGATGCACAAGAACCTTTTTCAGTATTACTGATGGGAATTGATACTGGCGATTTGGGACGGACAGAACAAGGTCGTTCTGATACGACAATGGTGGTTACGATTAATCCTAAAGAAAAAAAATCTACAATGATTAGTTTGGATCGGGATATTTTAACTAATATCGTTGGATATGGCACAGAAGATAAGTTGAATCATGCCTATGCTTTTGGTGGTGCAAAAATGGCGATTGATACAGTCGAGAATTTATTAGATATACCAATCGACAATTACGTATCGATCAATATGAAAGGTATGAAGGATTTAATTGATGCTGTAGGCGGTATTGAAGTGGATAATCCATTTGAATTTACGTTAGATGGTATTACGGTTCCTAAAGGTCATAACAAGCTTGACAGCGAGACTGGTTTAGCCTATGCGCGGATGCGTGAAGAAGACCCAGAAGGCGATATTGGACGTCAACGCCGTCAAAGAGAAGTCGTTGAAAAAATTGTTAATAAAGTCATCAGTTTAGATGGTGTTTCTAAATACAGAAAGATTTTAGATGCAGTTAAAGAGAACGTGAAGACAGATTTAACTTGGGATAACATGGTAGATATTCAGAAGAAATATATGCCTGCTTTCAAAGATATTGATTCTTTACAATTAGAAGGTGAAGGGCAAGAGATTGGCGGCATCTATTACCAAATTTTAGATCCAACCAAATTATATGATGTTCAAACAAACTTACGGGCTCAATTAGGTTTGCCTGAAAATAAAGATATGCAAGCAAAAGATAATAGCAACTATAATAATTATGTTGGCGGTAATGAGTCTGGCTCTTATGGAAGTTCAGGTACTGCTAATAATTATGACTACGTTCAAGATGCAGCAAATGTTGATCCGAATTCTTATACAGACCAAAATGTGGCAGATGAAGGACAATATTCAGGTGGTTATTAATAGGTAAACTTCTATTCTCGAAAGAGAATAGAAGTTTTTTTTATTTTATATCCACTTTAGACTAGAAATCTTTTTTATAGGGTGTTATAATTGGACTATACCAAATATGAACATAAGGGAGCAATATTCAATGGAAATTATCAAAGTAGCGAACGCAGAAGAAGGCGGAAAGAAAGCATTTGAACTCATTAAAGAAGGTATGAACAATGGTGCAAAAGTTTTAGGACTTGCGACAGGAAGTACACCTGAGACCTTATATAAAGAAATGACTGCAAGTGATTTAGATTTTACAGATATGACTTCTGTAAATTTGGATGAATATGTTGGGTTAGGTGGAGACGATGATCAAAGTTACCGTTACTTCATGAATGATCAATTATTCAATAAAAAACCGTTCAAAAACACATACGTACCAAACGGAAAAGCTGAAGATTTAGCTGCTGAATGTAAGCATTACGAAAGTATTATCGATGGCAATCCAATCGATATCCAAATCTTAGGTATTGGTCAAAATGGACATATTGGTTTCAACGAACCAGGAACTCCTTTAGATAGTCTAACTCATGTAGTTGAATTAACAGAATCTACAATCAATGCGAACAAACGTAATTTTGAAAAAGTAGAAGACGTACCAACAAGAGCTGTTTCAATGGGAATCGGTTCAATCATGAAAGGTAAAAAAATGATTTTGATGGCATATGGTGAAGCGAAAGCCGATGCAATCAAAGGAATGATCGATGGACCTGTTTCTGTTGATTTACCAGCAAGTGCTTTACAAAATCATTCAGATGTTGTTGTCATCATTGATGAGGCAGCAGCAAGTAAGCTATAAGAGTAAGAGGTCGTGATCAAAGTTAATTACTTTGATCACGCTATTTTTTTATAAAAATGAACGTCATTCCCTGGATCCCAATTAGTGCTATAATGAAATAGAAGAGTAATAGGAGGAATGAATATGACGAATATAAATTTAACAGTTCCTGAAATTATTATACGACTATGTTTAGCAATGCTAATTGGCGGAGTGATTGGATTTGAAAGACAATATAAAAATCGACCAGCTGGTATGCGGACACATATTCTAGTTTGTATGGGTGCCACGATTATCGCACTGATTCAAGTTGAAATTGCTGCAAATGCTTTGCAAGATGCGATAAATCACCCAGAATTATCTGGTGTGATTCGATCAGATCAGGCCCGTTTGATTGCTCAAGTAGTTAGTGGAATCGGGTTTTTAGGTGCAGGAACGATCATTGTGACGAAACAGTCAGTAACAGGTTTGACCACGGCGGCTTCATTATGGGCTGTTGCAGGATTAGGAATTGCGATTGGGATGGGTTACTATGCAATTGCCATCACTAGTTTTATCGGTGTATTCATCGCTTTGACATTAGTGAGAAAAGTAATCCACGTACCGACAACAAAAAAATTAGAGATTCGCTATATACACAAACAGGAAACGAAAGAATTTATCAATCAGTATTTTGAAGAACATAAAATCGAAATCGAAGATGTAAATTTTAATGTGATATTAGTTGAAGATACGCAAATTTATACGAATATTTATACGATTGATTTGCCAAAAGGAATGACCTATGCTGAAGTTATAGAAGATTTATCGATTTATAAAAACATAACAAAATTGCGTTTGGTAAGTATTTAAACTATTTTTATGAGTACAACAAAAGAAGGTAGCCTCAAAATTTTCTTGAGGCTATCCTCTTTTTAGTGTAATGAGTATTGCAGATAAAAAAGAATAATCCAGCTTAATAAGACGGTCAAACAGCTACTAAAAAAATTGACCCAATCATTTGTCATCCATGATATTCCGCTGATTTGTTTCGTTTGTTGTAGATGATGCTGTGTTTGTTCTGTTATTTGTCCACAGATAGGACAACGGTATTTTGTTTGAAGTGTTGCGCCTAATAAACTATCCACAAGAGAATCAAAGACACCACAAATAAGAGGAACGATAACGAATAAGCTACTTGGAAGCTGAAAAATAGGATGCCAATTATAAACTAGCCAGAAAGAAAATGAAATCAATAGGCTGCCAAAGAACGATGCGATACTTCCGAGCATAGATACACCACCGGACAAACCTGGTTCAATCTGTTTAAATGATAGAATAGAGCGCGGAGCCTTCTTACTTAAAATTCCAATCTCAGAACCCCATGTATCAGCAGTTGCTCCAGCAATTCCGCTGACATAACCAATCAAGAATAATTGGTTTTCTGTGTAATAGAAAAGAATTAAAGAAATAATTGCTGGAAGACTATTAGCAAGTACTTGCCAAGCATCTCTTGTATGATCTTTTTGAACAAGTGATTTAGTTTTAGTCACGTTTATCCTTTTTTTTGACAAATGAATACATCCTGAACTTGCAAAAAATAAAATAAGTAATCCCCAAGTTGGCCATGATCCAAAACCACAAACAACAGTAGCAACAAAGATCAACGCTAGTACGCCAGATGTTGTAAGTAGACGAGCGATATAAGAAAACAGACCGATTATGCTTCCTACAATAAAGCCTAAAAGTAATTTGTAAAATAAAATAGTCATGGTACACCTCATAAAATAATTGCTTTAGTAAAAGCGTTGTGAATAGATTAAGTATATCATGGAAAGCTCATTGACATTAGAGCTAGGAATTCAAACTGTTTAGGAAAAAAATAAGTCTAAGATAAAAACTCAAGCAGTTTTATCCTAGACTTATTTTATTTTTTTAGAAAGAGTTATTCCATACCAATCAAATAATCGTCATCTTTCATCGCTTCAACAGTTCCTAATAGGTAACCATTACCGACTTGAGAGAAGAAGTCGTGATTGCTTGTTCCAGTAGAAATACCATTCATAACAATCGGGTTAACATCATTTGCTGTATCAGCGAATAATGGATCCATGCCAAGGTTCATCAAGGCTTTGTTAGCGTTGTAACGTAAGAAGGTTTTCACTTCTTCAGTCCAGCCTAAACCGTCATATAATTCTTCAGTATAACGTTCTTCATTTTCATACAACTCATAAAGAAGGTTGTACATCCAATCTTTCATTTCATTTTGTTCTGTTTCAGATAATTCATTGAATCCTAATTGGAATTTGTATCCAATGTAAGTCCCATGAACAGACTCATCACGAATGATCAATTTGATGATTTCAGCAACGTTTGCTAGTTTGTTATTTCCTAAATAATAAAGAGGCGTATAAAAACCAGAATAGAATAAGAACGTTTCTAAAAATACGCTCGCCACTTTCTTTTCTAAGGGTGTACCGTTTTTATAAATTTCATTGATTTTTTCTGCTTTTGTTTGCAAATAAACATTTGTATTTGTCCATTCAAAGATATCATCGATTTCTTTTTTAGTGTTTAATGTACTGAAGATCGATGAGTAGCTTTTAGCGTGAACGGATTCCATAAATTGGATATTGTTTAAAACTGCTTCTTCATGTGGTGTGCGGACATCATTTCTTAACTGCTCCATACCACTTTCAGACTGAACAGTATCCAACAGTGTCAAACCGCCAAAAACGTAGCCTACCGTTGTTTTTTCGAGGTCTGAAAGAGTTCTCCAGTCATCTAGATCATTTGATAAAGGGATACGAGTATCTAACCAAAATTGTTCTGTTAGTTTTTCCCAAGTTGATTTATCTATCACGTCTTCGATGGCGTTCCAGTTGATTGCTTCATAATATCTTGCCATGTATTTTCCTCCTCATTACCTTTACAATAAAATACAGTAAATCATAGAATAAGGCGACCAGAGGGCGCCTCATTCTGTTGATCCAGCTTCACAGGCTAGCTCTATCGACAAGTAGATAAATTTCTTTCAAAGACGAAGAGCCTCTTTGAAAGAATTTCCTAGCTTGCTCAAGAGCTGGGTGAGCCTGTTCCGCTTTTCTAGATCACACAGCTTTCACATTGGTTACTACCAATCTCTTCAGCATCATCTGTAAACGTTCGTACGTAATAAATCGATTTAACGCCTTTATGGAAAGCATAGTGGCGTAGAATATTCAGATCACGTGTTGTTTGTTTTGGTGAATCTTTCCATTCGTATAAACCTTCTGGAATTTCAGAACGCATAAACAATGTCAAACTCATTCCTTGATCCACATGTTGTTGTGCTGTCGCATAGACATCGATTACTTTACGCATATCCATGTCATAAGCAGATGTGTAATAAGGAATCGTATCATTTGCTAGATAAGGAGCAGGGTAGTAAATTTTACCGATTTTCTTTTCTTGGCGCTCTTCGATCATACGAGTGATCGGGTGGATACTAGCGCTTGTATCATTGATATAAGAAATAGAACCATTAGGTGCTACAGCTAAACGATTTTGGTGGTACAAGCCGTCTTTTTTCACTGCATCCCGTAAGTTTGCCCAGTCTTCAGAAGTTGGAACAAAAATATCTTTAAAGATTTCTTTGACTTTATCTGATTGAGGAGTGAAGTCTCCTTCAATATATTTATCGAAATATGAACCATTAGCATAATCAGATTTTTCAAAATTATGGAATGTTTCGTTGTATTGTTTTGCAATGTTATTACTTTCTACTAAAGTCCAGTAGTTTAATAAAGTAAAGTAAACATTGGTAAAATCAAGTGAGTCTTTAGAGCCATATTCCATATGGTTTTTAGCAAAGAATGTATGCAGCCCCATCGCGCCAAGTCCAATTGTATGACTTAATCTATTTCCGTTTTGAATAGAAGGAACGACATCGATATCAGAGGCATCAGTAACAAAAGTTAACGCACGTGTCATTGCACGAACAGATTTACCAAAATCAGGACTGTCCATCAAGTTGACGATATTTGTTGAACCTAAGTTACAGCTGATATCTGTACCAAGTGTTTCATATTCTTGTTTGCCATTTAAAATAGAAGGTGTTTGAACTTGTAGGATTTCTGAACATAAGTTACTCATAATGATTTTGCCATATGCAGGATTGCTTCTGTTGGCTGTATCGATATTGATGATATATGGGTAGCCAGATTCTTGTTGTAATTTAGAAATTTCATTTTCTAGATCACGTGCTTTGATTTTACGTTTACGAATTTTAGGATTAGCCACTAGATTATCGTATTCTTTGGTAATATCAACGTAAGAGAAAGGCACGCCATACTCACGTTCTACACTATAAGGGCTGAATAAGTACATATCTTCATTATTACGAGCTAACTCATAAAACTTATCAGGAACAACGACACCTAAAGATAAAGTCTTCACACGAACTTTTTCATCCGCATTTTCTTTTTTCGTTGAAAGGAACATTTCGATATCCGGATGGAAAACGTTTAGGTAAACAACTCCAGCACCTTGACGTTGACCTAATTGATTAGAATAGCTAAAGCTATCTTCGAACAATTTCATAACTGGAACCACGCCACTAGCAGCGCCTTCGTAGCCTTTGATCGGTGCTCCAGCTTCACGTAAGTTTGCTAATGTGATACCCACACCGCCGCCAATACGTGATAATTGTAAAGCAGAGTTGATCGAACGGCCGATGCTGTTCATATCATCTGTCACTTGGATCAAGAAACAAGAAACAAGCTCACCACGACGTTTACGTCCAGCATTTAAGAAAGAAGGTGTCGCAGGTTGGTAACGTTGGTGGATCATTTCATCAGCTAAAACTAAAGCCAATTCTTCGTTGCCATCAGCAAAATACAATGCATTGAAAGCCACGCGATCTTCATAGCTTTCTAAGTATTCTGTACCTTCATTGTTTTTAAGTGCATATTGTGAATAAAACTTGTAAGCTGCCATAAATGATTTGAACTCGAAATTTTGCTCATCAAGAAATGTATATAATTGTTCAATAAAAGCCATAGAATATTTTTCGATAAATGCTGTTTCTAAATAATCGTTGTCGATTAAGTATTTGATTTTTTCTTCTATAGTATTGAAGGTTCTTGTATTAGGAAGGACATTTTCTTTGAAGAAAGCTTCCAATGCTTCTTTATCCTTATGTAAAGGAATTTGTCCGTCAACAGGACGGTTGATCTCATTATTCAGCTTAAAATAGCTAACATCTTTAATTTCTTTTAGACTCAAGTTCATTCACTACTTTCTTAAAGGATTCCACGTCTTCGTTCGTGCCGCTAAATTCAAAAGCAAAAAGCATTGGAACGTTGTAATAACGTGCTATGTCTTTGGCTGTATATACATATAATTCTGCGAAATTGAGGTTTCCGCCTCCAGCAACGCCTTGCAAGTATTCTCGATTGCTTTTGTAATCAAGAAAATCGTTCACTACTTCAGTGATTTCTTGGTCATAAGTAGGAACAACTAGGACAAAAGGCTCATTTATCTCAAAAAAAGGATCCGCAGGCTCAATTTCGCAAGCTGCTAAATCCAATTTTTTAATGAAGCGTCTGGTTTGTCCGGTGACTGAAAAATAAACAATTTTCATTTTAGCTAGCCAATTGTTTTAATTGATCAGGACGGAATCCTACAACAGTTGTAGCATCAGAAGTGATAACCGGAACACTTTGGAATCCTTGTTCTTTTAACCAATCGATTGCATCTGGTTGGATATCGATATTTACTTCTTCAAATGCTATATTATTCTCGCTCAAAAAGCGTTTTGCCATTTTACATTGGATACAATTATTTTTAGAAAAGATTTTTACGTTCATTTTTAATTCCCCCTCAATTAGTTTACTTCACTAGTATAAATCTCTCAGGGAAAAAGTCAACACTTAGGCACTACATATTGTGGTTGTTTTTTGATGCAATACCATGTTTTGTGTTTTTGAAAGAAATATGAAAACACGTATTCTCTAGATTTGAGCGACTTTTATGGTCATTTTCGTGTTTAAAAAAGAAATTTGTTAAATTTTGAATTGGAAATTTTAATTGGTAAGGCACAAGATATAGTGGTAAGTCGATGTAAGACACACTAAAAGAATAGGACTGAGTTTGGCTGGAAAATATTTTCTTACTATAGGTAGAAAGGAGATTGATTTAAGTATCACAAACGAGTATACTTAATGAGAACGATTATCAATATCAATGGTAATTTAGATGAAACTTTTTCACATGCTGAAGAAAAAGTTTAAGTATACATGAGCGAGCACTTTTAAAATAGGGAGGACCACCAAATGTTGACATTGGCACAAGCAAAGTTGAATAAGGTTTATACAATCGAAGAGATTCAGGCAGAAGGTTTTGCAAAGAAACATTTGAATAATCTTGGTCTTGTCCCAGGTGGGAAAGTTGTCTTGGTGAATTATTCTAGTGAGAATGGAATTGTTTTGCTGCATAATAGCCGAATTGCAATTAATCTATCTGTGCTGAAACAGATTACAATAGTAGAAAAAAGTATGGATGAAGAAAATTGGCTATCTCTAGATAAGTTAACAGTAGGTGAAAAAGCTCGTGTCATTGGGATTCATGGGCAAGGAGCTGTTAAAAGACGATTGATGGATATGGGGCTGACAAAAGGTGTGGATCTTCTTGTTAGGAAAATGGCACCTTTAGGAGACCCAATTGAAATCAATCTTCGTGGGTACGAACTGACACTAAGAAAAAACGAAGCAGAACTAGTCTTGGTACAGAAAGAAGGATAAGGAATGAAAGAACAGCATATTGCTCTGACAGGAAATCCGAATAGTGGGAAGACAACGGCGTTTAATGCACTGACAGGTGCCAATCAATATGTAGGGAATTGGCCGGGCGTTACGGTTGAACGAAAAGAAGGTAAACTGAAAAAAAATAAGCAGATAACGATTCAGGATTTGCCAGGTATTTATTCTCTTTCTCCGTATACACCAGAAGAGGTGGTGGCCAGAGACCATTTACTTAGTGGTAGTCCAGATGTCATTGTAAACATCGTTGATGCTACAAATCTAGAACGGAACTTGTATTTGACGACTCAATTGATGGAGACTGGGATTCCTGTTGTGGTCGGGTTGAATATGATGGATATTTTAGATAAAACTGGAAAAAAAATCAATATTGAAAAACTGTCTTATGGTTTAGGTGTAGATGTATTAGGTGTCAGTGCTTTAAAAAATCGTGGACTTGATGATTTAGTAAAAAAAGCAGTTAAAGCAGCAGAAGTCTTCCCGCCAGAATTTAACTATCCGACTTATGATAATCGTTTAGAAGCAGCATTAAATGAAATCATGGATGTTTTAGGGAATAGTGTTTTGGAGAAACAAACTCGTTGGTACAGTATCAAATTGTTTGAAAGAGATGCTAGAGTCCGCAAAGAGCTAGTATTGAGTACACTACAGCAAAATGAAATAGAAGAAATTATTAAGATCACAGAACAAATCTTTGGTGATGATAGTGAATCGATCGTCATTAATGAACGATATGAATTTATTACTCGTTTAACGGCTCTTTGTTCAATCGAGAAAAATGAAATTACATTTAGTGCAAGTGATAAAATCGATCGAGTCGTGACGAATCGCTGGCTAGCTTTACCTATTTTTGCTGTAATTATGTGGTTTGTTTATTACTTAGCGATTCAAACAGTCGGAACAATGGGTACAGACTGGATCAATGACGAGTTGTTTGGAAGTCTTGTACCAAATACCGTTGAAAATCTATTAGCTAATTGGCAAGTAGCGCCTTGGATGCAAAGTTTGATTTTAGATGGAATCATTGCTGGCGTTGGAGCTGTACTTGGTTTTTTGCCACAGTTAGCTGTTTTATTCTTATGTTTAGGTTTCTTGGAAGATTGCGGGTATATGTCAAGAATCGCCTTTGTCATGGACCGTTTGTTTAGAAAATTTGGACTGTCAGGTAAATCGTTTATTCCAATGTTGATTGCGACAGGTTGTGGGGTACCAGGTGTCATGGCTAGCCGTACGATCGAAAACGAAAAAGACCGTAAGATGACGATCATGGTTACAACCTTTATGCCATGTTCAGCAAAATTGCCGATTATCGCCTTGATTGCTGGAGCCTTTTTCCCGAAAAGTAGTTGGGTTTCACCATCCGCCTATTTTATTGGGATTGCAGCAATTGTATTATCGGGAATCGCATTGAAGAAGACACGTTCGTTTTCAGGAGATCCAGCTCCGTTTATTATGGAATTACCATCCTATCATATGCCGCAATTGCGTGGTGTTCTCCGTCATGCGTATGATCGTAGTAAATCATTTGTTAAAAAAGCGGGAACGATTATTTTCGTGATGAGTATCATTATTTGGTTTACATCTACGTATACATTTACATTACAAGAAGCAGCCGAAGATCAAAGTATTTTGGCAAATTTAGGTAAAGTCATTGCACCACTGTTCGCACCACTTGGTTGGGGAACGTGGCAAGGCGCGGTTGCTACAATTACTGGTTTAGTTGCAAAAGAAAATGTGATTGGCACATTTGGTATTTTGTTCGGACATGTAGGTGAAGTATCTGAGGATGGAGTGGAAGTTTGGTCTGCGTTACAAGGTGCATTTACACCAGTTGCGGCCTATTCATTTTTAGTCTTTAATTTGCTGTGTGCACCATGTTTTGCAGCAATTGGCGCAATTCGAAGAGAGATGGGCGACTGGAAATGGACCTGGGGTGCGATCGGGTATCAGTGCGGTTTAGCGTATGTTGTTAGTTTCATTATCTATCAATTTGGGCACGTTATTTTTGAGAACGGTCAAGTTGGTGTGGGGATAATGATTGCCACACTGTTATTGATCATCATGGGCTATTATTTAGTTAGAAAACCAAAAGTAAAAGAAGAAGCAGTTATCACATTGGCAACTTTAGAAAGAGGGTAAGAATATGGCGACGTTTATTTTGGCGGTATTGATTTTTGGCGCAGCTGGATATGTTGTTTATTCTCGAATCAAAAAAGGGAAGAGCTGTGATGATTGTCATACGACTTGCCCTGTAAAAAAAGAACAAGGGAAGTAAAAAAGGTCAGATACAACGAGATAAAACGAACGTAATTTATTTTGTTGTGTCTGATGTTTCCTCTTGAATAAACAACTTTCAAGTGCTACAATATTTAAGTACTAATTATTTGGGTCGTTAGCTCAGTTGGTAGAGCAGCTGACTCTTAATCAGCGGGTCATGGGTTCGAGCCCCTTACGACCCATTGGGTGCCAAACCCACGAGAATGGTATTCTGTCGGCGTCTTCGGACGTTTAGAAGATGGAATATGCATTCTCTTTTTTTATTTATTATGAATTGTTCTTCGTAGTAATCATATGAAGTGAGTATTCCGTTATTTAATGATAAACTAAATAAAAGAAACGTCTAGGAGGGGAAAAGAATGAAAAAGAAATGTATCTATTCATTTATATTACTAGCAGGATTAACGCTAGCTGCTTGTGGAGGAAAAGGGAAGACTGTTGAAAGTTCAACTACAGCTAAAAGTACTGAAAAAACCAGCCAAACCACAACTACAACCAGTAAAACTACTACAAAATCTAGTACCAGCCAAAGCTCAACAAAACCGTCTTCATCAGAAACAAAGCCAAGTGAAAGCCAATCTGCTGTGAAATCAGATAATAATACACCTGCAAAACAAGCAGAAGCTGTCTTAAATCAGTTAAATAAAGATTTTCCAAACAACCAATTACCACAAGCGATATTAACAAGCCAAACAGCTGAGTATTTGACAGCAGCAACGACAAGTGCTGCTGATCAAGGGAGTTTTAGAATCTTATATTACGCTGAAGATCACGGAATTGCAGTCAATGATCTTGCAGTCAATGACTTACAACCCATTGCTTCATTCGAGAAAAAATCCTATGGTTCCAATGATGAAGCTGCTGGTGCTGTGAATCAAATTATTGATAATGGTGGAAGACAGATCGATTTAGGGTATGGAATTACAGGTTATCAACAAGGTGCCGCAGGTTCTAGTTTCTTATCATGGCAAGAAGGAAATTGGAGTATGGTCGTTAGAGCATCAAATATTGGTGGGGAAGTTGCTGAACCGTTAGCTAAAGAAGCCGTTGCTTATTTAGAAACAGCAATGCTTCCAGCTCCTCAAAGCGTGGGGCAAATTTCTTTAACAGCTAGTATAAGCGATAGCTACCAAAATAATTCAGTTGTTTGGCAAAAAGGGACGACAGTCTACACGATTCAACACTTCGATGCCCTGCAAGCACTCAAAATGACTGTATCGACAAATCAATGATCATAATAATTATTTTCTAACAAAAGCAAACGAAGTATAATTCGGTTAATAAGAATTTCTACTAATCAAAAAATAATGAGGAAAGCCTTGCGCCTATTATTTGTTTAAAGAAAGATTGATTTTCAAGGAAAAAATAAAGCAGAATCAGCATTGACGAAACATTCACTCATCTTGTACAATGAGTACATGATAGAAGTGAAATAATAAAATAAAAAAAGGCACTTCACAGTTTGGTGGCCGCCAAACTATGAAGCCCTGAAAAGTCAGCAGACACTGACCGATCAAGTTGCCCTCGTCAATGCAAAAGCACTGACATGATTCATTGTACTCAATTTTTAGGAAAATATCTACCCCTAAAAGTACACGAGATAATGAACATGCCAGCGTTTACTTATTGAACGATACAACGGTATTGGAAGGAATTCTGATACCGTTTTTTATTTTTCACTTCTATCTCTTGTTTTAAATATCCTTGTTGATCGTACATATATAGTGGAGGTAAGTATGAATTAACGATTTGGGGTATATTGAATAAAGTTTACCACTATAGGCATTTGATTTATCTATTGGGGAAGAAAATCAACGACTGAAAAAATGTGCTCATTTAAAATCAGAAGAAACTCTTTTTTGCCTATAGTGGTAGCTTTAAACATAAGTATAGGAATATGTCATATACTTTAAACTTATTATAATAGAAGAATTACGTCAGACGCAATTGAAACGCCGTTAAAAATATAAAAAGGAACAGAACCCTTTGTTTAACTACCAAATAATCTTGGTATGATTAGGTTCTGCTCTTTTTTTATTTATTGTGTAATACTACTTTTATCGGGCTGAGAATGAGCTAAACGACTAGCCGCCGCCGCTGCGATGGCACCAACGATATCATCTAAAAAAGTATGAACTTGTGGTCCTTCATGAGAGTTCAACTTGGCTAAAATACCAGGTTTTACTTTATCGATATAGCCGTAATTTGTAAAACCAATCGAACCATAAACGTTAACGATTGAAAGAGCTAAAATTTCATCAATACCGTAAAGACCTTCATCTTCTTCTAAAATTTCTTGTAAGGGATGAAGTAATTTTTTTTCTTCAGCTAAAATATCTAACTGAATCCCCGTAATAATTGTATTATGCACTTCCCGTTTTGATAAAACACTATCAATATGTTCGATACAAGTCGCTAAATCAAGATCTTCAATATAGGGCTTTTGTAAAAATAAAACCAATTCTGCCAAATCTTCCATCTCAACACCACGTTCTTTTAATAATTGACGTGCTTTTTGCTCTAATGTTTCCCCTTTTATTACCAAAATAAAAACCTCCAATGCGTCATTTTTAAACTTAGAATACATCAATGGTATACTATCTAAAGAGAAAAATGCAAGGAGAAGATCAATGAACCCACTAATAGAATGTTGTGAACAAAATTTAGCTAAAGGTGCAGAGCTGTTGTTGAATGACCCATTTATCGAAGAAAACGGTGATGTGATCTCTTATTCCTGTATGAATGAATGTGTCCTTTGCGCACAAACATTTTTTGTTTTGTTTGAAGGAGAACGAATTACTGGTACCACACCAGAAGAGCTGGTTGAAAATATAAAAAAAGCCATTCTATTATGGCAGGAAGATATGGGGTAAAAAAATAGAACGTGCCGTTAAAAGGCACGTTCTATTTTTTTAAAGCATTTTTGCTTCTTTTCCTTCAAATAAACTAGTACTATGCATTGGCTGAGTCCTTGTATCTGGTTTAATATAGTGAAGGGCATTGTTGACAGCAGTCGGTGCTTCACCAAAACCTGTTGCAATCAGTTTTACTTTGCCATCATAATTACAGATATCACCAACGGCGTAAACACCAGGAATATTTGTCGACATATCTGAGTTGACTTCGATTGCGTTTCGACTAACATCTAAGCCCCAGTCTTTTAAATGACCTAACGATGAAGTAAAGCCGTAATTGATGATCAAAGAATCTAAATCAAGTTGTTCAAAATTATCGGCTTTTGTTTCCTTCAATTGAATGCCTTTGAAAGAGTTATTTTCTACTAACAGTTGGTCAATAACATAAGGGGTATAAATGGATACCTCTGAATTTTTCAAATTATCTACACTGTGTTCATGTCCACGAAACTCAGGACGGCGATGGATGATCGACACTTCCTCTGCAATAGGTTCTAACATCAAAGCCCAATCAATTGCAGAATCACCGCCACCAGCTATAGCAACCTTTTTTCCAGAAAATTTATTCATATCTGTAACGTAATAATGAACATGATCTCCTTCAAGTTCCGCTGCGCCATCAATCGTTAGACGTCGAGGTTGGAACGAACCATTTCCGATAGCGAAGATGACCGCTTTAGAATAGTGAACACCTTTTGAGGTTTCAATACGCAAGTAACCATCTTCTTGAACTAAATTTCTCACTTCTTCTTCTAAACAAGTTTCATGAGCAAATGGCGCGATTTGTTTCTCTAGATTTTCAATCAGCTCACTGGCTTTAATTGCGGGAAAACCGGGAACATCATAAATATATTTTTCAGGATAAAGCGTAGACAGCTGTCCGCCAAGCTGAGGCAAACTATCAATAATTTTAGTTTTCGCTTTACGAATCCCTGCATAAAAAGCAGCGAAAAGACCGACAGGGCCTGCGCCAACAATGGTTAGATCATAAATGTTTTTTGAATCAGACATCAAAATTTCCTCCAGTTTCTATAATAAAAAAGTTTTCATCTATATAAAATGAAACCAAAAATGCAGTATATCGTTTTTCACAAAATATCACTTGTAACAGAAAAAAGCAAGTGGGAGTTTGTGAAAAAAAGTTTCTCTTTAAAAAGTATCAAAGATAATGGAATTTTCAAGTGAAGTTGTTTATGATATTATAAGGAAGTAAAAATTAACGAGGAGGAAATAACTATGTCAGAATTTCCACAATTAGATTTAGCAAATGTAAAAGGCCCTAAAGCTGTGATAAAAACCAACCGCGGAGATATTACGGTTCAACTTTTCCCAGAACAGGCACCAAAAACAGTTGAAAATTTTGTTCAACTATCAAAAAAAGGCTATTACGATGGTGTGATTTTCCACCGTGTCATCCCTGATTTCATGATTCAAGGTGGCGATCCTACTGGAACAGGTATGGGTGGCGAAAGTATCTATGGTGAAAAATTTGAAGATGAATTTTCTAAAGATGTTTTCAATTTGCGTGGTGCGCTATCAATGGCAAATGCTGGACCAAACACTAACGGTAGCCAATTTTTTATCGTTAACAACCAAAATGTTCCAGCAAATATGTTAGGACAGCTAGAAGGTGCCGGTTTCCCAGCAGAAGTGATCGAAGCCTATAAAAAAGGCGGAACACCATGGTTGGATTTCCGTCATACAGTTTTTGGTCATGTGGTAGAAGGCATGGATGTTGTAGATGAAATTGGCGGAGTGCAAAAAGACGCTCAAGATCGACCAACATTTGATGTAGTCATCGATAAAGTAGAAATCAGCGAATAAAAGTATATTGATCAATTAAAAAAGTGAAGCTTAAACGATTATCAGTTTAGGCTTCACTTTTTTATCTTATTCAAAAGAATGCTTGATTCTACGCAAACCCTCTAAGAGTGTTTCTTTTGGACAAGCAACATTTAAGCGCATATGTTGTGTGCCGTTGGGACCGAAAGTGATGCCGGGATTCAGTACAACTTTTCCTTTATGAACTAGTTGGTTTTGTAGTTTTGCATCAGTTAAACCAAAAGCAGAAAAGTCTAACCAGATCAAGTAAGTACCTTCTGGCCGCATCATTTTGACTTCAGGAAGTTCTGTTTTTAAGAACTCACTAACCGTATCGATGTTTTCTGTTAGATAAACGAGTAATTCCTTTAACCAATTATCACCATTCTGATAAGCAGCCTCTGTTCCTACATAGCCGAAAATATTGATTTCATTCTGAAAATTACGTTCCTGTGCTTCAACGAACTGCTTGCGCAAAATAGGATTTTCAATGAAAATCATTGAGTTTTTAATACCGGCTAAGTTGAAGGTCTTGGTTGCAGCTGTCAATGTAATAGAGAAATCTTTGAATGTCGAATGAACATTCGCAAATGTTGTAAATACATGAGGAGCAAAAATCAAATCTTGATGGATCTCATCACTGATAACGAGTACATCATATTTTGCACATAATTTACCAAACGCTTCAAGCTCACTCTTTGTCCAAACACGTCCGCCTGGATTGTGAGGGTTACAAAGAATAAACAGGCGAACATTTTCAGCAACGATTTGTTTTTCCATTTCTTCGAGATTCATAACAAAGTGCCCTTGCTCTGTTAATAACTGGCTACGAATTAGTTTACGATTATTTTGTTCAACAACTTTAGCAAACGGCGGATAAACTGGATCGTGGATCAAAATAGCATCGCCAGGTTCAGAGTATGCTTGAATAGCTAAAGAGAGACTTGGCACAACACCACTATTAAAAAGAATCGCTTCTTTACTGATTGAATAATCGTGATGTCGTTTTTGCCAACTTTGAATGGCTTCATATAATGAATCGGGAGCTGGAGAGTAACCCAAAATACCTTGTTCCGCTGTTTTCTTTAAGGCATTTAGGACAGGTTTGTTCGCTTTGAAATCCATATCGGCTATCCACAAGGGCAACAAGCCATCTTCTCCATACGTATCTGTAATAGAATCCCATTTAGAACAATTTGTATTACGGCGGTCATAGACTGTATCAAATTCTACCATTCAAATCTTCCTTCCTATATGAAAATGTTTTTCGTTAAACAAGGCGTAACTATAGTATAATGGAGTTTCAATAAAATATGAACAAAAAGAATTAATAATATAATAGTAGAAATAAATTCATGCACTTTTTAAAGGAACATGATATCATTTTACATGAGAAAATCATTTTGATGGGAATAATGAAAAGAGGATAATAGTATGGAATACAAAATAGGGATGATCCTTGATGGAACAATTACAGGTCTACAACCTTATGGGGCTTTTGTTTCACTAAGTGATACGGTCCAAGGATTGATACACGTCTCAGAGGTACAAGCGGGCTACACCAAAAATATTCATAGTTTATTAACAGTCGGGCAAAAAGTCAAAGTCCAAGTAATCGATATAGATGAGTATTCAAAAAAAATCAGTTTGTCTTTAAGAACATTAGAGAGTCAAATACAGCAGCCAAACCATCGACGCAAAAGATATTTCACGAATAAAAATAAAAAAATTGGCTTTGAAACTTTGGAAAAAGAGCTTCCTATCTGGACTGATGAAGCAATGGATGCACTACTCGAGAAATAATTCTGTTTTTTTTCAGAAAATATGGTACAATTTTCCTAGTTTCTGAAAACAAAAATTAATTGAGGTGGATGTTTTGTCTAACAAAAAAGTCGCTGGTACTATTATGCTGAACCTGAATGATGGTTCGAAGAAGTTTCTTGTTCATCCAGTTGGTGAGTCAATGGCGTTTGTTACAGCAAAAGTTTCTGAAGATATGACGGGATTAGCGAGTATGTTGCAGGTTTTCAAAGAAGAAATTCAACTAGATGTTACTTCAATTAATTTAGTCGAGTTAACAAATGCGCATACAGATGCTGAAAATATGCCTTTATTTGTATTTGAAATGAATGAAGATCATGTAGTTCCTTCTATTGATAATAAATATGTATGGGAAAAACCATCTGAATTAAAAACTTTATTAGCTTCTTACGACATTGAAGGAGTCCCGATGTTTTAAAATTAAATAGATACATAAGAATAAGAGGACACTGCAACACTATACCTTTTATTCCAGATTAAATAGACGGGACAAAACTATATACTAGTTTTGTCCCGTCTATTTTTAAATAAAATATGATAGGAGATAACGACTATGAAATTAAAACAAGCGACAATAGAAGAAACTCAACTAGCCATGTCCTTATTGAAAGAAAGTGCTGAATGGCTGAAAGAAACAGGTAGTAATCAATGGTCAGATGTTTTACAAGGAGAAGATCGACATGGATTAGCGGATGCTGTTGCCAAAGGAGAAGTCTATTTCTTCTATAATAGTAAGAATCAATTGGTAGGAATGGCAGCTGCTTGGAAAACGCCGACTGAGTGGGATAAACTACTTTGGGAAAATATTGGATTCAATCAGTCCGCATGTTACCTTCATCGCATAATTGTTCGCCCAGCATACAGAGGGAAAGCTTATGGGCAAGAATTGTTGAGTTCGCTAAAACGAAAGTTTAGAGATGAAGTATCGGAGTTACGTCTAGATTGTTTAGCTAGTAATCAGAAGTTAATACAGTTCTATCGAGGAAATAGCTTCATTAACATTGGTAGTTCAAAAGATTTGAATGGAATTAAATTCGAACTATTTTCATATGGATTATAAAAAACAATCGTGATTAATTGGCATTTCGCTAAAAAAAATAGGACTAAATCAGTTTTGTCTCATAAAGACGAAAGTACGATGTATAATAATAAAATTAGATAAAAAACTTTTTAATTTCTTTCGAGAAAATGGTTGACCAATAAAGAAAAACTTGTTATATTATATCTTGTCGCAAGGCACTGAGGTAACACGCTGAACGACAAGAATAATATAACAGTCTAAGTTTGAAAAAAACTTTGACAATCAGCGAAATAGTTGTTGACAAATAACAACAGTCCTGATAAACTAGTGAAGTTGTCATCGGAAACAATGACGATTAACTAAAATAGAATAACAATTCAGGTTTAAAAAAACTTGAAAAAATCAGTAAGAAAGTTGTTGACAAACAGCGAGTAACCTGATAAAATAATGAAGTTGTCGCGAAACATTCGATAACATCAAGCAGAAAAAAACTTTGAAACTTTTCTAAAAAAGTGTTGACATCAAATCGAAGATTTGATATGATATAAAAGTTGCTGCGAGGTAACACAGTAGACCTTTGAAAACTGAACAAAGTAAGACGAACCAAATGTGTAGGTTGTTTTTACAACGGTAAAAACAAACAACAATTTTTAACAAAAGCGAAGCAATATGCTAGCAACCAAATGAGCTTAACAATCTTCGGATTGTGTTCAACTTTTATTATGAGAGTTTGATCCTGGCTCAGGACGAACGCTGGCGGCGTGCCTAATACATGCAAGTCGAACGCTTCTTTTCTACCGAGTGCTTGCACTCAATTGAAAAGAGGAGTGGCGGACGGGTGAGTAACACGTGGGTAACCTACCCATCAGAGGGGGATAACACTTGGAAACAGGTGCTAATACCGCATAATAGTAGACACCGCATGGTGTTGATTTGAAAGACGCTTTCGGGTGTCACTGATGGATGGACCCGCGGTGCATTAGCTAGTTGGTGAGGTAACGGCTCACCAAGGCCATGATGCATAGCCGACCTGAGAGGGTGATCGGCCACACTGGGACTGAGACACGGCCCAGACTCCTACGGGAGGCAGCAGTAGGGAATCTTCGGCAATGGACGAAAGTCTGACCGAGCAACGCCGCGTGAGTGAAGAAGGTTTTCGGATCGTAAAACTCTGTTGTTAGAGAAGAACAAGTAGGAGAGTAACTGCTCTTACCTTGACGGTATCTAACCAGAAAGCCACGGCTAACTACGTGCCAGCAGCCGCGGTAATACGTAGGTGGCAAGCGTTGTCCGGATTTATTGGGCGTAAAGCGAGCGCAGGCGGTTTCTTAAGTCTGATGTGAAAGCCCCCGGCTCAACCGGGGAGGGTCATTGGAAACTGGGAGACTTGAGTGCAGAAGAGGAGAGTGGAATTCCATGTGTAGCGGTGAAATGCGTAGATATATGGAGGAACACCAGTGGCGAAGGCGACTCTCTGGTCTGTAACTGACGCTGAGGCTCGAAAGCGTGGGGAGCAAACAGGATTAGATACCCTGGTAGTCCACGCCGTAAACGATGAGTGCTAAGTGTTGGAGGGTTTCCGCCCTTCAGTGCTGCAGCTAACGCATTAAGCACTCCGCCTGGGGAGTACGACCGCAAGGTTGAAACTCAAAGGAATTGACGGGGGCCCGCACAAGCGGTGGAGCATGTGGTTTAATTCGAAGCAACGCGAAGAACCTTACCAGGTCTTGACATCCTTTGACCACTCGAGAGATCGAGCTTTCCCTTCGGGGACAAAGTGACAGGTGGTGCATGGTTGTCGTCAGCTCGTGTCGTGAGATGTTGGGTTAAGTCCCGCAACGAGCGCAACCCCTATTGTTAGTTGCCATCATTTAGTTGGGCACTCTAGCGAGACTGCCGGTGACAAACCGGAGGAAGGTGGGGATGACGTCAAATCATCATGCCCCTTATGACCTGGGCTACACACGTGCTACAATGGGAAGTACAACGAGTCGCTAGGCCGCGAGGTCATGCAAATCTCTTAAAGCTTCTCTCAGTTCGGATTGTAGGCTGCAACTCGCCTACATGAAGCCGGAATCGCTAGTAATCGCGGATCAGCACGCCGCGGTGAATACGTTCCCGGGCCTTGTACACACCGCCCGTCACACCACGAAAGTTTGTAACACCCGAAGTCGGTGAGGTAACCCTTGTGGAGCCAGCCGCCTAAGGTGGGATAGATGATTGGGGTGAAGTCGTAACAAGGTAGCCGTATCGGAAGGTGCGGCTGGATCACCTCCTTTCTAAGGAATATTACGGAAACTTACACATTCGTCGATACTTTGTTCAGTTTTGAGAGGTTTACTCTCAAGTTAATAGTACCAAGGGGCCTTAGCTCACCTGGGAGAGCGCCTGCTTTGCACGCAGGAGGTAAGCGGTTCGATCCCGCTAGGCTCCATAGTAACCTTTTGGTTACTAATCTAATATTGTTCATTGAAAACTGGATATTGAAGTAAAAAAGTAATCAAAACAAACCGAGAACACCGCGTTGGATAGTAAATTTATTTATTGTTCGAAGCTTATTTTATTGGTAACGCCTCTATCGCTAGAGAAACGAACCAAACAATTGACCGTAAGGTCATAAGGTTAAGTGAATAAGGGCGCACGGTGGATGCCTTGGCATTAGGAGCCGATGAAGGACGGGACTAACACCGATATGCTTTGGGGAGCTGTAAGTGAGCTATGATCCAGAGATTTCCGAATGGGGAAACCCAACATCTTTTATAGGATGTTACTTTCCAGTGAATACATAGCTGGTTAGAGGTAGACGCAGAGAACTGAAACATCTAAGTACCTGCAGGAAGAGAAAGAAAATTCGATTCCCTGAGTAGCGGCGAGCGAAACGGGAAGAGCCCAAACCAACAAGCTTGCTTGTTGGGGTTGTAGGACTCCGATGTGGTAGTCTGTCAAGATAGTCGAAGAACCTGGAAAGGTTCGCCAAAGTGGGTAATAGCCCCGTAGACGAAATGTTGGCAACACCTAGGAGTATCCTGAGTACGGCGGAACACGAGAAATTCCGTCGGAATCCGCGGGGACCATCCCGCAAGGCTAAATACTCCCTAATGACCGATAGTGAACCAGTACCGTGAGGGAAAGGTGAAAAGCACCCCGGAAGGGGAGTGAAATAGATCCTGAAACCGTGTGCCTACAACAAGTCAAAGCCCGTTAATGGGTGATGGCGTGCCTTTTGTAGAATGAACCGGCGAGTTACGATTGCATGCGAGGTTAAGGTGAAGAGCCGGAGCCGCAGCGAAAGCGAGTCTGAATAGGGCGAATGAGTATGTAGTCGTAGACCCGAAACCATGTGATCTACCCATGGCCAGGTTGAAGGTGTGGTAAAACGCACTGGAGGACCGAACCCACGTACGTTGAAAAGTGCGGGGATGAGCTGTGGGTAGCGGAGAAATTCCAAACGAACTTGGAGATAGCTGGTTCTCTCCGAAATAGCTTTAGGGCTAGCCTCGGAATTAAGAATGATGGAGGTAGAGCACTGTTTGGACTAGGGGCCCATCTCGGGTTACCGAATTCAGATAAACTCCGAATGCCATTCATTTATATCCGGGAGTCAGACTGCGAGTGATAAGATCCGTAGTCGAAAGGGAAACAGCCCAGACCACCAGCTAAGGTCCCAAAATATATGTTAAGTGGAAAAGGATGTGGGGTTGCACAGACAACTAGGATGTTGGCTCAGAAGCAGCCACCATTTAAAGAGTGCGTAATAGCTCACTAGTCGAGTGACCCTGCGCCGAAAATGTACCGGGGCTAAACATATTACCGAAGCTGTGGATTACACCTCTGGTGTAATGGTAGGAGAGCGTTCTAAGGGCGTTGAAGGTCGATCGTGAGGACGGCTGGAGCGCTTAGAAGTGAGAATGCCGGTATGAGTAGCGAAAGACGGGTGAGAATCCCGTCCACCGTATGACTAAGGTTTCCTGGGGAAGGCTCGTCCGCCCAGGGTTAGTCGGGACCTAAGCCGAGGCCGAAAGGCGTAGGCGATGGACAACAGGTTGATATTCCTGTACCAGTTGTTTTTGTTTGAGCAATGGAGGGACGCAGGAGGCTAAGAAATGCATGCGACTGGAAGTGCATGTCCAAGCAGTAAGTCTTGAGTAGAGTCAAATGCTTTACTCTATACGGACAAGCTGTGATGGGGAGGGAAATAATAGTACCGAAGTTTCTGATGTCACACTGTCAAGAAAAGCTTCTAGTGAGAAAACAACTGCCCGTACCGTAAACCGACACAGGTAGTCGAGGAGAGTATCCTAAGGTGTGCGAGTGAACTCTCGTTAAGGAACTCGGCAAAATGACCCCGTAACTTCGGGAGAAGGGGTGCTGACTTCGGTCAGCCGCAGTGAATAGGCCCAAGCGACTGTTTATCAAAAACACAGGTCTCTGCAAAATCGAAAGATGAAGTATAGGGGCTGACGCCTGCCCGGTGCTGGAAGGTTAAGAGGATGGGTTAGCTTCGGCGAAGCTCAGAATTGAAGCCCCAGTAAACGGCGGCCGTAACTATAACGGTCCTAAGGTAGCGAAATTCCTTGTCGGGTAAGTTCCGACCCGCACGAAAGGCGTAACGATTTGGGCACTGTCTCAACGAGAGACTCGGTGAAATTTTAGTACCTGTGAAGATGCAGGTTACCCGCGACAGGACGGAAAGACCCCATGGAGCTTTACTGTAGCTTGATATTGAGTGTTTGTACCACATGTACAGGATAGGTAGGAGCCGATGAACCCGGAACGCTAGTTTCGGTGGAGGCGCTGGTGGGATACTACCCTTGTGTTATGAACCCTCTAACCCGCACCACTTATCGTGGTGGGAGACAGTGTCAGGTGGGCAGTTTGACTGGGGCGGTCGCCTCCTAAAGAGTAACGGAGGCGCCCAAAGGTTCCCTCAGAATGGTTGGAAATCATTCGTAGAGTGTAAAGGCAGAAGGGAGCTTGACTGCGAGACTTACAAGTCGAGCAGGGACGAAAGTCGGGCTTAGTGATCCGGTGGTTCCGCATGGAAGGGCCATCGCTCAACGGATAAAAGCTACCCTGGGGATAACAGGCTTATCTCCCCCAAGAGTCCACATCGACGGGGAGGTTTGGCACCTCGATGTCGGCTCGTCGCATCCTGGGGCTGTAGTCGGTCCCAAGGGTTGGGCTGTTCGCCCATTAAAGCGGCACGCGAGCTGGGTTCAGAACGTCGTGAGACAGTTCGGTCCCTATCCGTCGCGGGCGTTGGAAATTTGAGAGGAGCTGTCCTTAGTACGAGAGGACCGGGATGGACTTACCGCTGGTGTACCAGTTGTTCTGCCAAGGGCATTGCTGGGTAGCTATGTAGGGAAGGGATAAACGCTGAAAGCATCTAAGTGTGAAGCCCACCTCAAGATGAGATTTCCCATTTCTTTAAGAAAGTAAGACCCCTGAGAGATGATCAGGTAGATAGGTTGGAAGTGGAAGTGCAGTGATGTACGGAGCGGACCAATACTAATCGGTCGAGGACTTAACCTAAGAAACGAATAAAAAAGTGTTTAACCACGTTTTGATTACGTACTTCAATCCAGTTTTGAGTGAATAATCACTCAACTTAATAGTAACAACACCCAGTGTGGTGGCGATAGCGAGAAGGATACACCTGTTCCCATGCCGAACACAGAAGTTAAGCTTCTTAGCGCCGATTGTAGTGAAGGGTTTCCCTTTGTGAGAGTAGGACGTCGCCACGCTAGTTGTTATTCCGGCATAGCTCAGTTGGTAGTAGCGCATGACTGTTAATCATGATGTCGTAGGTTCGAGTCCTACTGCCGGAGTTAAAGAACGAAGACTTAATAAGTTTTCGTTCTTTTTTTATTTTATAGTAAAATAAATTTTATTATTTGATAGAATAAGCAAAAGATGAAATAATGATAGTAATAGGTAAAATTGATTATCTCTATCTAACAGTTTTGTCATGTAAAGGGTCTATTTTGTGCAAAAATGCCTTTCTTGGGCTATTTTTTGATATAATATTTGTAAGTGTGATCGAACTAAGACTTTAGATTGAGTGAGGACTCTTTAACCTATGTTATAATAATTTAAAGAAGCTAGGAGGGGCAACGTGAAGGTTTTATTATATTTTGAAGGTGAAAAAATATTAGCGAAGTCTGGAATAGGACGAGCGTTAGACCATCAGAAGCGGGCGCTCTCTGAAGTTGGGATAGAGTATACATTAGATGCTGATTGCACGGATTATGACATATTACATATTAATACTTATGGAATCAATAGCCATAGTATGGTAAATAAAGCAAGAAAACTGGGAAAAAAAGTTATTTATCATGCACATTCAACAGAGGAAGATTTTAGAAATTCATTTATTGGATCAAATCAGATATCTCCTCTAGTTAAAAAATATTTAGTTAGCTTATATTCTAAAGCAGATTATTTAATTACACCTACACCGTATTCAAAAGAATTATTAGAAGGATATGGAATAACAGTTCCAATTGCTTCAATTTCAAATGGAATCGACTTAAATCGATTTGAACGATCTGAAGAAAAAGAAGAAAAATTTAGAGAGTATTTTAAAATACAAGAAAATCAAAAAGTAATTATTTGTGTAGGTTTATATTTTGAAAGAAAAGGAATTGTTGATTTTGTTGAACTAGCTAGAAAATTTCCAGAATATCGTTTTATCTGGTTTGGCCATACGCCTATGTACTCGATTCCAAGAGCGATTAGAACAATTGTTAAAGAAGAACATCCGACAAATGTGGAATTTCCAGGTTATATTAAAGGTGATATCATCGAAGGGGCATATTCAGCTGCTAATCTCTTTTTCTTTCCTTCTTATGAGGAAACTGAGGGGATTGTCATATTAGAAGCTTTAGCCAGTGAGCAGCAAGTTTTGGTGAGAGATATTCCAGTATATAAAGGCTGGCTTGATAATAAAGTAAATTGTTATATGGGAAAGACAAATGAAGAATTTGCTTATTTAATCGAAGCACTCGTTGAGGATAAGATACCAAATACATGTCAAGCAGGTTATGAGGTTGCCAAGGAAAAGAGTATTGAGCGCATTGGACATGAATTAAAAGACGTTTATGAAAAAGTTCTAGGTAACAAATCTATAGAGCAAAATGAACAGGTACAGTAGGAAAATTAAAATTAATGGAGGGGAACAAAGTGAAATTTGGTTTCTTTACAGATACATATTTTCCCCAAGTTAGTGGGGTTGCAACGTCTATTAAGACACTTAAAGAAGAATTGGAACAAAAAGGACATCAAGTCTATATTTTTACAACTACAGATCCAAATGCAAAAGAGTTTGAAGAAGATGTTATTCGGATGCCTAGTGTTCCTTTTGTGTCATTCAAGGATCGACGAATTGTGGTACGCGGTATGTGGTATGCTTATTTAATTGCTAAAGAGTTAGACTTAGATTTGATTCATACTCACACAGAATTTGGTGCAGGATTATTAGGCAAAATGGTGGGAAAAAAGCTTAAAATACCCGTTATTCACACGTATCACACCATGTATGAGGATTACTTACATTATATCGCCAAAGGAAAAGTTGTACGTCCAACACATGTGAAGTATTTTTCTCGTTTCTTTGCAAATCATACAACAGGTGTGGTTTGTCCGAGTGAAAGAGTGATAGATAAATTAAAAGAATATGGTGTAACGTCACCGATGAGAATCATTCCGACAGGGATCGACATTAAAAAATTCGAAAGACCTGATATTACACTCGAAATGAAAAAAGCTCTTCGTAGTGAGTTAGGGTTAAATGATGATAATATCATGTTACTATCATTGAGCCGCATTTCATATGAAAAAAATATTCAAGCCATTGTCAGTGGTTTGCGAACCGTTTTTGAACGTTTCCCTAGTGCTCGTTTTGTTATTGTTGGGGATGGTCCTTACGTTGATAAACTTCGTTGCTTGGGTGAAGAGTTAGGGATAAGTGATAAAATTCAATTTATTGGAGAAGTACCGAATGAGCAGGTAGCTATTTATTATAAGGCAGCTGATTACTTCGTCAGTGCTTCAACTTCAGAGACACAAGGGCTGACCTACACTGAAGCGATGGCTTCTGGAGTTCCTTGCGTAGTTGAGGGGAATGCTTATTTAAATAATTTGTTTGATCATGAAAGTTTGGGCCGGACCTTTAAAACTGATGCGGACTTTGCGCCTGCTTTTATTGAGTATGTCGAATCAGGAATCAAATCAAATGAAGCGATTTTAAAGGAAAAGCTTTATGAAATATCAGCAACTCATTTTGGGAATGTAATGCTTGAATTTTATGAGGATATGATCAAATATTATGATCAACTTACTTTAGAGAAAGAAACTGCAGCATCTATCGAACGAATCAAAGTCAAATTTACATCTTTAAGAAAATAAATGTTAAAACTTCTATTCTTGGTTTATACTAAGAATAGAAGTTTTTTTATTAAAAATAGTAGGGGGATTATGACTATGCCACAAATTGGATTCATTGGAACAGGAGTTATGGGAGCTGCAATCGTCAGAAATATGATGAAACAGGGCTTGAAAGTGAATGTCTATAATCGAACAAAGAGTAAAACCGATGAATTAGTACGAGAAGGCGCTGTTTGGCAAGATACTCCTGCGGCTATTACTGCAACGAGTGATATTATTTTTACGATGGTTGGATTTCCAAAAGATGTTGAGGCAATCTATTTTGATGAGAATGGTATTTTTTCACAAGATATTACGGATAAGATAATCGTTGATTTAACTACAAGTACCCCAACATTGGCTAAAAAAATAGCAATAAAGGCAAATGAATTAGGTGGTGCTGCTTTAGATGCTCCTGTATCAGGAGGGGATCTAGGGGCTAAAAATGGCACATTAACGATCATGGTTGGTGGGGATCAAGTAGCTTATGAGCAAGTACTGCCGATTTTTAAAACTTTCGGAAAAACTTTTACGTTACATGGTACATCAGGAAAAGGACAACATACTAAAATGGCTAACCAAATCATGATCGCAGGAACTATGACAGGGATGACTGAGATGATGGTCTATGCTAATAAAGCCGGATTAGATTTGGATAAGGTCATTGAAACGTTATCTGGAGGAAGCGCGGCTAATTGGTCATTAAGTAACTATAGTCCAAGAATCTTAAAAGAAAATTATTCACCAGGCTTTTTTGTAAAGCATTTTATAAAAGATTTAAAGATCGCCTTAGATGAAGCTGAGAAAATGGATCTCGAGTTACCATCGACTAAATTAGCAACTGAACTCTATGAAAAGCTTGCGAATAAAGGATTTGAAAACGATGGAACACAAGCTCTTATCAAACTATGGTGGGCAGATGGAAAGCAACCGACTCCGAAAGATTAAAGAACAGCAAAAAAATTAAAAAAAATGACGAAAAATCATGCAAGAAAGACAATGTTTTGATACAATGGTACAGAACTAGTTTTTAAAGGGAGGCCCATTTATGAAACATTCACAACTTGTGGCGATTATCAAGCGACTTGAAGCGATGATTGAAGCAACAGACAATGAAATTCAAGTTCGTCGTTTTGAACGCGAAGGTGCAGAAAAATGTATCGTAACGTATGATAAATCAACTGAAACATTTGAATTAACGGAAACTGATTCTCAACAAAGCTATCAATTTGATAATATTGATATTGTTGCGATGGAAATTTATGATTTAATTCAATAATCAAGTAAATTTCAGTAAGTATTTAACAAAATTAATAAAAATAATCAAAAATCCTGTGGCGTACAAATTTGTACGCCACAGGATTTTTTTATTTATGCAGTTTTTAATTCAAGAAAGATTGTCTTGATAGGTTGTATGGCTGTTGGGAATTCTTGTTTGCTCACAATACATAAGTGAAGGAGGGGGGTGACAAAATCCTGCTCATAATCTTTTTTATTGGAAATAAAAAATAGTTTGATGTTCAAAGCAAAATAAATGATACTAAATTCAATGTAAATGGTTAAACATTTTTCAAAAGTAAAAAGAAAATATTAAGTCGGAATTTCCCTTTTTATCAAGGAAAACTAACTAATTCGATTCATTTTTTGATTAAGAAAAATTTAAAAACTAAATATTTTACTTGCAATCTTTTTTTATATGCGATATAGTTTGAACATCAAATGATTTGATAATCAAAGTATATGGATGGTGCACACAAATGGAACCTAATTTAGAAACAGTCAATGATTATCTTGTCAGTGTCTTTAACGATATTTTGACGATTGAAGAATCTGAATTGAAGAAATCACAATTCAATGACTTATCCATTACTGAAATGCACACAATCGAAGCAATTGGAATGTATAGGAAAAAGACTTCTTCGGAAGTTGCCAAAGAGTTATCGATCACTGTTGGAACATTGACCGTAGCAATCAATAATCTTGTGAAAAAAGGTTATGTTGAACGCATACGAAGTGAAGATGATCGCCGAGTAGTTAAGTTAGGGCTAACCAAAAAAGGAAAATTACTTTTTCGTGTTCATCAGCATTTCCATAGAGAAATGGTCAAGACAATTTTAAGCGGAATGGATAAAGCAGAAGAACAAGCTTTATTAAAAGCATTGAAGAATCTTCATGATTTCTTAAAGGAATATAAATAAAAGTGAGGACCAAGATGAATCAACATGCAAAAATAACTTGTACGAGCCGTTATGTTCCTGAAAATGCAGTATCCAATGATCAACTTTCGACAATGATGGATACTTCTGATGAATGGATTTCTAGTCGAACAGGTATACGTTCAAGAAATATTGTTACTAACGAAAATACTTCGGACTTATGTATTAAGGTAGCTGAAAAGCTATTAAAAAAATCGGGGAAGAATGCTGAAGATTTGGATTTTATCCTCGTGGCAACTATGACACCAGATTACGGCACCCCTTCAGTAGCATGCCTTGTTCAAGGTAGTATCTCGGCTACTCAGGCGCTTGCTTTTGATATCAGCGCAGCTTGTACTGGTTTTGTCTATGCATTAAGTATGGGTGAGAAATTGATTCGTACTGGAAAGAGATTTGGTATGGTCATCGGCGGTGAAACATTATCTAAAGTCCTTGATTGGGATGACCGTAGTACGGCTGTATTATTTGGTGATGGAGCAGCTGGTGTATTATTAGAAGCAAGTGATGAAGAGCATTTTTTAAACGAAAAACTGCAAGCTGATGGACAAAGAGCTAAATCATTAACTTCTGGTTATTTAGAAAACAAGAGTCCTTTTTATACTGGAACATCTGAAAGCTCTGGTTATCTACAAATGGCAGGTAGAGATATCTACGATTTTTCATTGAATGATGTAACGAACAATATTCGGGAAATTGTAGAAGATGATGTAGACTATCTATTGTTACACCAAGCAAATAAACGTATCATCGAAAAAATATCGAAAAAACTTAAAGTTCCAAGAGAAAAATTTCTCACAAATATGGAACATAACGGCAACACCTCTGCTGCAAGCATCCCGTTATTACTGGATGAATCAGTAGAAAAAGGAGTGCTTCAATTAGGCTCCAAACAAAAAATTGTGTTAACAGGCTACGGCGGCGGTTTAACGTGGGGTTCGATCCTCTTAACGCTGTAAAACTGTAACTATATAAACTAAAAAAAGAAAATTATTGGAGGAATATACACATGGTATTCGAAAAAATTCAAGCAATTATTGTAGAAGAATTAGGTAAAGAACCTGAGGAAGTAAAATTAACAACAAACATTCAAGAAGAATTAGATGCGGATAGCTTAGACCTATTCCAAATCATCAATGAAATTGAAGATGCTTTTGATATAAAAATCGAATCTGAAGATGGTATTACAACAGTTCAAGATTTAGTAACATATGTAGAAAAACAAAAAGCATAATAATCATAGCGATTAGGTAAAATAAAAAGTTGGATGAGCCAGGCTCTGTGCGATTCTCAACAATTGCTGAAGAGCCTGGCTTTTTAACACTGCTCGTTGGAATTAGAAAGGCTGGTACTAAACTTACAGAGTTTTGTTCCAGTCCTTTTTTGATTAATTATTCTATAGTTTGAAGGATGTAATTTATGCAATCAAAGATATGTGAACTGATCGGAATTGAATATCCAATTTTTCAAGGCGGCATGGCTTGGATTGCAGATGCTTCTTTGGCAGGAGCTGTTTCTGAAGCTGGTGGGCTTGGAATCATCGCAGGTGGTAATGCGCCTAAAGAAGTCGTTCAAGCTGAAATCAAAAAAATCAAAGAAATCACAGATAAACCGTTTGGAGTCAATATTATGTTACTTTCACCATTTGCGCAGGACATCGTGGATTTAGTTTGTGAAGAAAACGTACCAGTAGTTACAACAGGCGCGGGTAATCCTAGCAAATATATGGCTCGTTTTAAAGAACATAATATTAAAGTAATTCCAGTGATTCCTTCAGTTGCATTAGGTGCCCGAATGGAAAAAATAGGAGCAGATGCAGTCGTTGTTGAAGGAATGGAAGCTGGGGGACATATTGGCAAATTAACAACAATGAGTATTGTACCGCAAGTTGTAGACGCATTGACAATTCCAGTAATTGCTGCAGGTGGTATTGGCGATGGTCGTGGAATGGCAGCTGTATTGATGTTAGGAGCAGATGCTGTTCAAGTTGGCACACGTTTTTTAGTCGCAAAAGAATGTACGGTACATGAAAATTATAAAGCTAGAATCATCAAAGCAAGAGACGTAGATACAACAGTTACGTGTCAACATTTTGGACATGCAGTGCGGGCAATCAAAAATAAGTTGACCAATGAATATGATCGATTAGAAAAAATCGAACTGAAAAAGAAGGAGCCAAATCTTGTTCAATTTGATGAATTAGGGCAGGGTGCTTTGCGTAAGGCAGTTGTAGAAGGTGATGTGGATCATGGATCGATCATGGCTGGACAAATTGCAGGACTTGTAAAAAAAGAAGAAACAGCAAAAGAAATTATTGAATCATATATTAATGAGACAAAAGAAGTTATGGCAGCTGAATGTAGTCGCTGGTTGTAATAGAGTGTCTTTTGATGATGAATTTTAAATATATTTAGCTTCGCAGGCTAGCCTTTCGGAAAAAAGATAAAACTTGAATGAGGTAAAACACACCTCAATCATGTTTTGCTATTTTTCTGTCAAGGCTGAACGAGCTTGCTGCGCTTTTAAAACTATCTAGCTTCATGAGCTAGTCTCTCAGAAAAAATATAAAACATGAATGAGGTGAAGAGCACCTCATTCATGTGTTCCTATTTTTCCGTCGAGACTAAACAGCTCATTTAGCTTTTAACGTAAGGAGTAAAGTAATGAAAACAGCATTTGTGTTTAGTGGGCAAGGTGCTCAGTATATTGGCATGGGCAAGGAATTGTTTGAGCAAGAGAGTATTGTTCAAGAAACATTTCAAGAAGCGAGTGATGTTCTAGGGTACGATATGGCAGAACTTTGTTTTACTGAAAATGACCAACTAAATGAAACGATGTATACGCAGCCAGCCATATTGACCGTCAGTATTGCTTTTTATCGTCTTTTACAATCTAAGGGCTATCAGCCAGATATTGTGGCAGGGCTAAGTTTAGGAGAGTATAGTGCGCTAGTGGCTAGTGGTGCGATTTCATTTAAAGAAGCCGTTCAATTAGTTGCTAAAAGAGGCAAGTTCATGGCTGAAGCTGCACCAACTGGTACTGGTAAAATGGTTGCAGTGATGAATGCTGAACGTTCATTGATTGAAAAATGCTGCCAAGAGGCAAGTAGCCTAGGTATCGTTTCTCCTGCAAATTATAATACACCTCAGCAAATCGTGATTGGCGGAGAAACGCCTGCAGTTGATAAAGCGGTGGAATTATTAACAGAAGCAGGTGTGAAGCGGATGATTCCTTTAAAAGTAAGTGGTCCTTTTCATACCGCATTATTAAAGCCAGCTTCTGAAAAACTAGCGATTGAACTAGAAAAAATAAATTTTGCAGAAATGACGATTCCTGTGATCAGTAATACTACAGCACAAGTAATGGAGCAAACAGAAATAAAAAGATTATTGGAAAAACAAGTAATGTCTGCTGTTCGTTTTGCTGATAGTATCGAAACAATCAAAAAAATGAATGTTGATGTAATTATAGAAGTTGGACCAGGTAAAACATTGACTGGTTTTATTAAGAAGATTGATAAAGAAATGAAAACAGCTCGTGTTGAAGATGAAAAAACACTATCTGAAACTGAAGCTCTTTTAAACGGGAGGTAACGAATGGAACTTAAAGGAAAAAACGTATTTGTTACAGGAAGCACACGAGGAATTGGTAAAGCTGTTGCTTTAGCTTTTGCTAAAGAAGGGGCAAACGTTGTACTTAATGGGCGTGGAGAAATCAGCTCTGAATTAATCGCGGAAATAGAATCTTTTGGTGTTAAATGCATAGGTATTTCTGGAGATATCGGCAGTTTTGAATCAGCAGGAGAAATGATCCAAGCCACAATAGATGGTTTAGGTTCGATCGATATCCTAATCAACAATGCAGGAATCACGAATGATAAATTATTATTGAGAATGTCAGAAGAAGATTTTACCAGTTGCATTCAAATCAATTTAACTGGAACATTCAATATGACACAACAAGCAATCAAACGAATGATGAAACAACGCAGTGGAAGAATCATCAACATGTCTAGTGTTTCCGGATTGATTGGTAATATTGGTCAAGCCAACTATGCTGCAAGTAAAGCGGGAGTCATTGGTTTTACAAAGTCAGTGGCAAGAGAAGTTGCTGCACGTGGAATCACATGTAATGCCATTGCACCAGGTTTTATCGAAACTGAGATGACAGATGTTTTATCTGATAAAGTCAAAGAACAAATGAATCAGCAAATTCCCTTACAAAAATTTGGTCAAGTAGAAGATATTGCAAATGCTGCTATCTTTTTGGCAAAAAGTCCATATGTTACAGGGCAGGTCTTGAATGTAGATGGTGGTTTAGTCATGCATGGCTAATTAAAAGTTTGAAAGGAGCGGTTGAATGAATCGCGTAGTTATTACAGGTTATGGTGTAGCATCCCCTATCGGGAACGATGCAGAAACCTTTTTAGAAAGTTTACAAACAGGAAGAAACGGGATTGGTCCGATTACTAAATTTGATGCAAGCGAAACGGGTATTACATTAGCTGCAGAAGTAAAAGATTTTCCTTTTGATAAGTACTTTGCAAAAAAAGATGCTAAACGGATGGATTTATTTTCCTTATTTGGTATCTATGCGTCTTTAGAAGCGATGGAAATGAGTAAACTAGATATCGAAGAAATAGATGTTGACCGTTTTGGTGTTATGGTAGGTTCTGGTATCGGCGGACTTCAAACGATTCAAGATCAAGTGACTCGAATGCGTGAAAAAGGTCCTAAAAGGGTAGCGCCTTTATTTATACCAATGGCAATTGGCAATATGGCGGCAGGTAATATTGCTTTGCGTGTTGGAGCAAGAGGAACTTGTACGGCAACAGTCACTGCTTGTGCTACGGCGAATAATTCGATTGGTGAAGCTTTTAGAAATATCAAACATGGATATTCAGATGTGATACTAGCGGGAGGAACTGAGGCCTCAATTACAGAAATCGGGATTGCAGGTTTTGCTTCATTAACAGCTGTTACTTCCGAGGAAAATCCAAATAGAGGATCGATTCCTTTTGACAAAGACCGCAGTGGATTTGTAATGGGTGAGGGAGCTGGGATTTTAGTTCTAGAAACTTTGGAACATGCTCAAAAAAGAGGAGCTAAAATTTTAGGTGAAATCGTTGGGTATGGATCAAACTGTGATGCGTATCATATGACTTCTCCAAGACCAGACGGAAGTGGTGCAGCCAAAGCGATAAAATTAGCGATCGAAGAAGCTGCTATTGATTCTGCCAAAGTTGGTTATATCAATGCTCATGGAACAAGTACACCATCAAATGATGTTGCAGAGACTAAAGCAATTCAAACCGCATTAGGAGAAGCATCTAAAAATGTTCGTGTCAGCAGTACGAAAAGTATGACTGGTCATGCGTTAGGTGCAACTGGTGGTATTGAAGCAATTGCAACATTGAATGCATTACAGCACCAATTTATTCCACCAACCATCAATATTGATCAACTTGATGAGGCCATCGAAATTAATATTGTCACAAATGAAAGTCAAAAACATGAATTTGATTATGCACTAACAAATTCTTTCGGCTTTGGTGGTCATAATGCAGTACTTTGTTTAAAACGTTGGGAGGATTAAGATGAATATCAATGAAGTAAAAGAATTATTAACGCAATTTGACGAATCGACATTAACTGAATTTGATCTTAAAGAAGGTTCGTTTGGTCTTTACATGAATAAAAATAAAGTGTCACAAAAAGCATCTTCGGGTGAAGTAAAAGAAGTAGCTGAGAGAAATACGAACCAAGGCGCAACAGAGATCACGAGTCAAACGATCGAAGTAAAAGAAACAGTTGATGAAACTGTAAAAGCAGAGACAAAACCAGAAAACACAGAAGAAATCATCTCGCCAATCGTGGGTATTGTGTATTTGAAACCGGCACCTGATAAAGAAAACTTTAAACAAGTTGGGGATTCGGTGAAAAAAGGGGATGTCGTTTGTATAGTTGAAGCGATGAAACTTATGAATGAGATTACGGCAACAGTTGATGGTGTGATTACAGAAGTCTTGATACAAAATGAAGATGTTGTTGAATTTAATCAACCACTTTTCCGCGTATCTAAGGGAGTGTAATGATGAATATTGAAGAGATCAAAGAAATTATCCCCCATCGTTATCCTTTCCTACTGTTAGATACAGTTGAAGAAATCGTTGTGGGTGAAAAAGTTATCGCAAAGAAAAATGTTACGATCAATGAACCTTTTTTTCAAGGCCATTTTCCTGGAGAACCTGTTATGCCAGGTGTTTTGATTCTTGAAGCGCTTGCTCAAGCAGGAGCTGTAGCATTATTGTCTATGCCTGATTTTAAAGGCAAGACAGCCTATTTTGGCGGTATCGATAAAGCCAAATTTAGACAAAAAGTTGTTCCAGGTGATACGTTGATGTTAGAAGTAGAAATTATGAAAGTAAAATCAATAGCCGGCATCGGCAAAGGAACTGCGACTGTGAACGGGAAAAAAGTAGCGGAAGCAGAATTGACCTTTATGATTGGATAGGTGAGCTATGTTTTCAAAAGTTTTAATTGCAAATAGAGGAGAAATCGCAGTTCGGATCATTCGAGCATGTCGTGAATTAGGTGTGCAGACCGTTGCGGTATACTCCGAAGCAGATAAAGAAGCATTACACACACAGCTTGCAGATGAGGCTATTTGTATTGGGCCAGCGAAAGCGGCCGATTCATATTTAAATGTACAGAGTGTACTAAGTGCAGCGATCGTGACCAATGCTGAAGCAATCCATCCTGGTTTTGGATTTTTATCTGAAAACAGTCAATTTGCGGCAATGTGTGAAGAATGCAATATTACATTTATTGGCCCAAAAGCAGCAACAATTGATGCGATGGGGAATAAAATCAATGCACGTGAATTGATGCAAAAAGCCAACGTTCCAGTTATTCCCGGAAGTACTGGTGTGATCAGTTCTGTTGAAGAAGCTTTAACGATCGCCGATAATATCGGTTACCCAGTTATGTTGAAAGCAGCAGCTGGTGGTGGTGGTAAAGGGATCCGAAAAGTAATGAGCAAAGAAGAACTACCCCAACATTTTACCTCAGCACAGCAAGAAGCAAAAGCGGCTTTTGGCAATGATGATATGTACTTAGAAAAAATTATTTATCCAGCCCGTCATATTGAAGTTCAAATTTTAGGTGATCAATATGGGCATGTGATTCATTTAGGGGAACGTGATTGTTCTTTACAAAGAAATAATCAAAAAGTTCTTGAAGAATCGCCATCAATCGCGATTTCTCCTGAGAAACGTCAGTTAATAGGTGAAACGGCCGTACGTGCAGCTGAAGCCGTTCATTATGAAAATGCTGGAACGATTGAATTTTTGATGGATAAATCGGGTGAATTTTATTTTATGGAAATGAATACTCGGATCCAAGTTGAGCATCCTGTTACAGAAATGGTTACGGGAATCGATCTTGTTAAAGCACAGTTGAAAGTGGCTTCTGGTGAAGAATTACCATACACACAAGAAGATATTACGATCACAGGCCATGCAATCGAATGCCGAATCAATGCTGAAAATCCTGCTTTTAATTTTGCTCCTTCTCCTGGGAAAATCAAAAACTTGTTGCTTCCAAGCGGAGGAATGGGATTAAGGGTAGATAGTGCCATGTATTCAGGATATACGATTCCACCTTTTTATGATTCGATGATCGCTAAAGTGATTGTCCATGGCAATGATCGAATGGATGCGTTGATGAAAATGCAGCGGGCGCTAAACGAAATCGTAACAGATGGTATTATCACAAATTCAGAATTTCAGCTAGATTTGATTACTCATAAAAATGTGTTAGCTGGCGATTATGATACGAGTTTTTTACAAGAAACATTTTTACCAAATTGGAAACCAGAAAGCGATAATTAAAAAGGAGCAGGTGTATGGCTTTATTTAAAAAGAAAAACTACATTCGAATCAATCCGAATCGCGCGGGCGACCAATCTTCTGTAAAAAAACCTGCAGTTCCAGATAACATGTGGGCTAAATGTCCTTGTTGCAAACGTACGCTATATACAAAAGATATGGGGGCAGAAAAAGTCTGCCCTTATTGCGGTTATAGCTTTAGAATTGGTGCATGGGAACGACTTGCATTGACGGTAGATGAGAAGAGTTTTGAAGAGTGGGATACAGATTTAGTTACGAAAGATCCCTTAGATTTTCCAGACTATTTGGATAAAATTGCCAAGATGCAAGAAAAAACAGAATTACATGAAGCCGTTTTAACTGGGAAAGCTAAGATAGATGATCAAGAGATCGGTATCGGTGTGATGGATGCTAATTTTATTATGGGAAGCATGGGAACCGTTGTGGGTGAGAAAATTACTCGTCTGTTTGAACGAGCAACGGAACAACATTTACCGGTGATTATTTTTACTGCCTCAGGTGGAGCAAGAATGCAGGAAGGGATTTTTTCTCTAATGCAAATGGCTAAAATTTCTGGTGCGCTTAAACGTCATAGCAATGCAGGATTGCTTTATATCACAGTGCTAACTGATCCCACAACAGGTGGCGTTACAGCTAGCTTTGCGATGGATGGTGATGTTATAATAGCCGAGCCGCAAAGTTTGATTGGGTTTGCTGGCCGTCGAGTGATTGAGCAGACGATCCGTCAAGAGTTACCGGATGATTTTCAAAAAGCAGAATTTCTACTGGATCACGGATTTGTCGATAAGATTGTTCCAAGAAATCAATTGCGGGAATCATTGAGTAAATTAATAAAGATTCATACGATGAAAGGGTGGAAATAGCGATGGAAAAAACTGCTAATGATATTGTCACCTTAGCTCGTGCACAGGATCGTTATACGACGTTAGAATATATTGCTGCAATTTTTGATGATTTTATGGAATTTCATGGGGATCGTTACTTTGGAGAAGATTTAGCCGTAGTTGGTGGTGTTGCAACGTTGGAAGACAAACCTGTGACGGTAGTCGGGATTCAAAAAGGACGTAACTTACCTGAAAATATCGAACGAAATTTTGGGGCACCTCATCCAGAAGGTTATCGTAAAGCGTTACGTTTGATGAAGCAGGCAGAAAAATTTAGCCGTCCAGTTGTTACGTTTATCAATACAGCAGGAGCATATTGCGGTATTGAGGCAGAAGAACGTGGTGAAGGTGAGGCAATTGCTAGAAATTTGATAGAGATGTCTGATTTAAGCGTGCCGATCATTGCCATTATTATTGGCGAGGGCGGAAGCGGCGGTGCATTAGCTCTTGCATTAGCTGATGAAGTTTGGATGTTGGAACATACGATTTATGCAGTACTTTCACCAGAAGGTTTTGCTTCGATTTTATGGAAAGACGGTAGTCGGGCTAAAGAAGCAGCAGAATTAATGAAAATCACTGCGACAGAATTAAAAGAATTAACGATTATTGATCGAGTGATTCCAGAAGAAATGAACGGTGAAGTATTGGAACAACCGAAAATCAATCGAATGATTCAAAAAGCACTTATTAGTAAGTTTTCTGAACTATCTCAATTAGAAACAGATGTGCTGTTGGAAAATCGTTATCAGCGTTTTCGTAAATATTAAACAACGATAGAAAATGGAGCAAGCTTATTGGGGCTTGCTCCATTTTCTTGTATTATTATCAATTAGTATAAACTTCTGAAATTGACCAAACAAAACCAAAAGGATCTTTGATATTTGCCACTTTAAATTTATTTGGTACGACAGTAATAGGCATTTCTAAAATACAGCCTGCAGCTAATGTTTTTTCAACAAGTTCTTCTACATTATTACAAATCAATTGGATACAAACGGGCGTATCTTTTAAGGTCAAAGGTGATTTACCACCATTTTCTGGTTGTTCATCGGCTAAAGCGAAGAGGCTTTCTCCAATACTGAAACGACCGGATTTCATTGTGTCTGTAGTAGTTAATTCTATTTTCTTTGCATCGAATATTTTTTCATAAAGTGTCATTGCTTTTTCTGTGTCAGGTACAAAAAGATTGAGGGAAGCTTTTTCTATTTTAACGGTCATTAGGTTTCCTCTTTTCATTGGTTTGAAAAAGTTTATCACAAAATTTGTTAAAGAGACAAAATCATGTTTGCTCTGTCATTTGCTCGTCATTGAATCTTATGAAAACTTATGATAAGCATTTATAGAAATTTTTAGGGAAATGCAGTATAATACAAATTGGAGGAGTGCTAGCTTAGTACTCCTTTCACTATGAAAAAGTTCATCGTGAAGATGAGAGGAGTTACTATGTTTTCAAAATTCAAACCAACTTGGATGGTTGATGCGATTTATAAAATCACACCGAACCAATTAAAAAAATTAGGGGTCAAAGCCGTATTGACCGATTTGGACAATACCTTGATTGCTTGGGATAATCCAGACGGGACCGAAGAATTACTGACATGGATTCTGGAAATGAAAAATGCCGGAATTCCAGTTGTGGTCGTTTCAAATAATAAATCCAGCCGCATAAAACGCGCAGTTGAGAAATTTGATCTAGAATATGTATCTAGAGCGTTGAAACCCTCGACAAGAGGATTCAGAGAAGCAGAGAAAAAATTAAATATGAAACCAGAAGAGTTAGTAATGGTCGGTGACCAGATCATGACTGATATTCGAGGAGCTAATGCTGCCGGAATCAGGAATATTTTAGTTCGTCCTATAGTTGACACGGATGGATGGAATACTAGAATCAATCGATTCTTTGAACGAAAAATCATGAAACATTTAGCGAAGAAACATCCAGATATGATATGGAAAGGCGGACTAGAATGAGCGAGCAAGAAGCAATCCATTGCATCGGTTGTGGTGCAATCATTCAAACAGCTCAGCCAGATGAACTAGGCTATACGCCAAAGGCTGCTTTTGAGAAGGGGATGGAGACAGGGGAAGTTTATTGCCAACGCTGTTTTCGTTTAAGACATTACAACGACATTCAAGATGTTCATTTGACAGATGATGATTTTTTACGTTTATTAAATGAGCTGGGTAAAGAAGACGCTTTGATCGTGAACGTTGTCGATATTTTTGATTTTAACGGTTCATTGATTCCGGGACTACATCGTTTTATTGGGGATAATCCAGTATTGATGGTAGGAAACAAAGTCGATATTCTCCCAAAATCATTAAAGAAACCTAAAATGATTCAATGGATGAGAGAGCGAGCACATGAAGAAGGCTTACGTCCCGTTGATGTTTTACTGACTAGTGCCAAGAAACCTCATGAAATGGAAAACTTACTTGAAACGATCGAAAAATATCGTGACGGTAAGGATGTTTATGTGGTTGGTGTGACAAATGTTGGGAAATCAACGTTGATCAATCAAATCATTAAGCAGACTGCTGGCGTTCAAGATGTTATCACAACGTCGCAATTTCCAGGAACGACATTAGATAAAATTGAAATTCCTTTGGATGATGGACATTTTTTGATCGACACACCAGGGATCATTCATCGTCATCAAATGGCGCATTACCTAGGTAAAAAAGATTTAACAATCATTGCGCCACAAAAAGAAATCAAACCAAAAGTATATCAGTTGAATGCTGAACAAACGCTATTTTTAGGTGGCTTAGCTCGTTTTGATTTTGTTCAAGGGGAACGTAGTTCATTTATTGCCTATGTATCAAATGATTTATCGATTCATCGTACTAAATCAGCGACAGCAGATGCTTTTTATGAAAAACATGTTGGTGGATTATTACAACCGCCACGTCTAGATGAAGTCGCAGATTTTCCTGATTTGGTTCGTTTTGAATTTTCGATCAAAGAAAAAACAGATATCGTATTTGCCGGACTTGGGTGGATCACGGTAACAGAACCGTGTGTAGTTGCTGGCTTTGCACCTAAAGGCGTAGATGTTTTAAGAAGAAAAGCGTTGATTTAATCATAAGTGAGAACAGAGAGAAGGAAAATTAGTGGATTTAAGAGGAAAGCAAAAGCGTTTTTTACGTAGTCAAGCGCACCATTTACAACCGATTTTTCAAATTGGTAAAGGCGGCTTGAATTCTGCGATGGTGGTACAAATTAATGAAGCGTTGGAAAAACGTGAATTGATCAAAGTCACATTACTACAAAATACCGATGAGATTGCTGAAGATGTAGCAGAAGCATTAAAGGCAGATATTCATTGCGATATCGTTCAAATCATTGGCCGTGTATTAGTTTTATTTAAACCATCATCTAATGAAAAATATCAAAAAATCTCTAAAGAAGTTAAAATAATTTAAAACTTGGAGGTAAGAAAAATGGGGACAAATACGAATGCAGCATTAAAAGCAGAAGTAATTGTGGAAGAAGCAGAGCTTTTTCAAAAGCGTAAACAGGTAGGAATTTTAGGCGGAAATTTTAATCCAGTTCATTTGGCTCATTTAGTGATGGCTGACCAAGTGCAACAACAGCTTGGGTTGGACAAAGTCTATTTGATGCCTACTTATTTACCGCCTCATGTAGATGAAAAAAAGACGATCGATAGTAAACACCGTTTAGCAATGTTGGAACTTGCAATTGCTGATAATCCTAATTTAGCTGTTGAACCCATCGAGTTGTTTCGTAAGGGAAAAAGTTATACCTATGACACGATGAAAGCTTTAACACAAAACAATCCAGATACAGATTACTATTTTATCATTGGCGGAGACATGGTAGAATATTTACCAAAGTGGCATAAAATCGATGAATTGATGACATTGACTAATTTTGTAGGTATCCGTCGTCCACATTATGGAACTGTTTCACCCTATCCGATTATTTGGGTAGATGTTCCCCAAATGGATATTAGTTCAACGATGATTCGGGAAAAAATCAAAAATGGTTGTTCTACGCGCTACTTATTGCCTAATAGTGTGATACACTATATAGAAGAGAAGGGGCTGTATGTAGATGGATTTTAGCGGAAAATATACGGCGTTTAAACGCGAAGAATTGATGCAGGAAGTCCAGATGCATATGAGTGAACGGCGCTTTCAACATGTTTTAGGTGTGGAAGAAATGGCTGTAGCTTTAGCCGCTAAATACGGTGCTTCCAAAGAAAAGGCAAGTATTGCAGCATTGACTCATGATTACGCCAAAGAACGTCCTGATGAAGAGTTTGAATTGATTATCAAACGAGACGGCTATGATCAGGATTTACTAAATTATGGCAATGCAATTTGGCATGGTCTTGTTGGTGCCAGTATGGTTCAAAGGGAACTAGGCATAGAGGATGAAGAGATTTTAGAAGCGATTCGTTTGCATACGACAGGTGCTGCTAAAATGAGTCTGCTTGATAAAATCATTTATGTTGCAGATTATATTGAACCAGGGCGCAATTTTCCTGGCGTAAAAGAAGCACGGAAAGTAGCTTTGGTTGATTTGGATGAAGCTGTTGCATATGAAACAAAGCATACATTACTGCATCTTATCGAACAAGAACAAAAAATTTATCCCAAAACAATTGAGACATATAATTATTGGGTTGTGGGAAAAGCTGAACAAAGCGTGTAGCTCTTTAGAAATTTAGGAATCTGAATGTGGAACGTTTATTGTTCCATGTGAAGATTGTCTAATTTCCTCAAGAGCTGCTTTGAGAGGCTGGATCAAGGAAAAGCTGAACAAAGCGTTTAGCTCTAAGTTAGAAAAAATTAAAAATTTTAATTAAATTATGGGAGGAAACCATCATAGATAGTCAACAGATTTTAGAAATCGCTGTAAAAGCAGCAGATTCAAAACGAGCAGAGGAAATTGTTGCTTTAGATGTGCATGAGATATCACTTTTAGCAGATTACTTTATGATTTGCCAAGCTACAAGTGAACGTCAAATCAATGCCATTGTGGAAGAAATTATTGAAAAAGAGGAAGAAGCAGATGTAGAAGTAAAACGTATCGAAGGAAAAGATGGCGGTAAATGGGTGTTAATCGATTTAGGTGATATTATTGTTCATGTATTCCAATCAGCAGAACGCGGCTTTTATAATTTAGAAAAACTTTGGTCAGATGCACCAATGGTCGATCTTCACGCTTGGGTCGAGTAATATGGCATATGAAACATTTGCTTTTGTTTACGATGAAGTAATGGATGATAGTCTTTACGATCAGTGGCTAGAGTTTTCTAAGCGTCACCTACCAGAAGGTAAAATGGATGTTTTAGAAATGGCTTGCGGTACTGGCGCTTTAGCTGTGAATTTTGCTAAAGCTGGCTTCACTGTTACCGCCTTAGATTTGTCAGAGGAAATGTTGATGATGGCTAGTAAACGTGCGGCAGAAGAAGAGGTTCATGTTCAATTTGTCCAGGGTAACATGATGGATTTATCTGAAATGGGGCAATATCATGCGATTACTTGTTTTTCCGATTCGCTGTGCTATATGGCCAATCGTCAGGAAGTCCAACAAGTATTTGATGATGTCTATCAAGCATTAGAAGAAGAAGGCGTCTTTATTTTTGACGTCCATTCTGTTTATCAAGTAGACAAAGTGTTTCCTGAATACAGTTACCATTACCAAACAGAAGAATTTGCCTTTTTATGGGATAGTTATCCTGGTGAAAAAGAGCATAGTATTGAACATTTTCTAACGTTCTTTGTAAAAGAGCATGAAAGTGACGAAGTATTTATCCGTCAAGATGAACTACATCAAGAACGTACTTACACAATGGAAAACTATTTGATGATGCTAGAAAGTGCTGGTTTTATAGATGTTTCCGTCTATGCAGATTTTACGGATGACGCACCAACAGAAGAAAGCAAACGCTGGTTTTTTGTTTGTAAAAAATAGTTTGAAAAATGAGCGGAGCAGAACTTTTTAAAGTTTTGCCTGCTCATTTTTCTTTTGTTTCAGTAATAAAATAAACATGGTATGATGGAGTTCTAATAGAAATGATCTGGATGAAGGAGAATAAAGATGAAAAGTTGCGGTATTATTGTGGAATACAATCCTTTTCATAATGGACATCTGTACCATGCAAAGATGGCACGAAAAATGAGTGGTGCAGAGGTTGTGATTGCTGTGATGAGTGGGAATTTCTTGCAACGAGGGGAACCTGCGATTATCGATAAATGGACACGAGCCAAAGAAGCATTGAATAACGGTGTCGATCTAGTTATTGAATTACCGTTTGCTTATGCTGTGCAATCAGCAGATTATTTTGCGGCAGGTGGAATCAAGCTGCTTCAGGCTTTACAATGTGACGCACTATCCTTTGGTACCGATAATCAGACTGAGATGGATTATGAACTGTTTGGGGATTTTGTGAATAAGAACCAAACAGAAATCGATCAATCGTATCAACAAATCAAAAATAATGGTATGAGTTATCCACAGCAGATGACAGAAGTTTTTCGTAAGCTTTATCCAAATAGCGGGTTAGATTTTTCTTCGCCTAATCATATTTTAGGGTTAAGTTATGCAAAAGAAAATGCCGCTTATGAAAAGCCGATGAGGTTGTATCCTTTGAAACGAGAACAAGCAGGCTATCATGATACCAACATATATCAAGAGTTTGCTAGCGCTACTGCAATTAGGAAAGCTGTATTTTCAGAGCAATTAGATCAAATCAAACAAGTACTGCCAGCGCAAGTAGCAATCGATTTGGCGAATTCAGCTACTGTTTCTTGGGAAGATTATTGGCCTTTATTAAAATATAAGTTGATCAGCAGCTCGATCACTGAATTAAAAGGAATTTACCAAATGAAAGAAGGCATCGAATATCGCCTACAAGAAGCGGCTAAGACTTCTGATTCTTTTCAAGTTTTTATGGAACAGGCAAAAACAAAACGCTATACCTGGACGCGCTTGCAACGACTGGCGACTTACATTTTAAATAATGTGAAACAACAGGAAATAGAAAACGCTTGGAATCAAAGCCATTTACAAGTTCTCGGTTTCACAGAGCAAGGGCAACGTTTTTTGCAAGAAGAAAAGAAGAATCTAGCATTGCCTCTTGTTACAAAAATGTCCAAGAGTTTAAAGTCTCAATTAGCATTAGATATCCGTAGCAATCAGCTTTATCAATTAGGTAATCACCGTGTTTCAGAACAAAGTTTCGGTCGTTTTCCAATTCGTATCTCTTAAAAGCAAAAAACACTTAACAAAAGTCCGTTTGCCAAGTATAATAAGAAAGGCACTACAATCGAAAATAATAATGAATGAAAGCGAAGTGAGAATATGGGTCGTAAGTGGGCAAATATTAAAGAGAAAAAAGCTGCCAAAGACGCAAATAACAGCCGAGTTTATGCAAAATTCGGAATTGAGATTTACGTAGCAGCGAAATCGGGTGATCCTGACCCTCAAGCAAATCAGAAATTACGGTTTGTTATCGAGCGCGCAAAAACATATAATGTTCCAAAACATATCATCGATCGAGCAATCGAAAAAGCTAAAGGATCTGGCGATGAGCAGTATTCTGAATTACGTTATGAAGGATTTGGGCCAAATGGTTCAATGGTCATCGTTGATGCTTTGACAAATAACGTAAACCGTACAGCTTCAGATGTTCGTGCGGCATTTGGTAAAAATGGTGGAAATATGGGTGTCAGCGGAGCTGTAGCTTATATGTTCGATCATACAGGTGTGATTGGATTTGCAGGTGATGATGCTGATGAAATTCTTGAATATTTGATGGAAAAAGACATCGATGTTCGTGATGTTACAGAAGAAGAAGGGCAAATCATTGTCTATACAGAGCCAGAAGATTTACATGCAGTGCAAGAAGTGCTAAAAGAAAAAGGTATCGAAGAATTTTCAGTAGCAGAACTAGAAATGATTGCACAAAATGATGTAGAATTAACTGGAGAAGATTTAGAACAATTCGAACGAATGATCGATGTTTTAGAAGACCTTGATGATGTTCAAAAGGTTTATCATAACGTTGATTTAGGAGAATAAGAAAGAGAGAATCCTTATTTTATTAAGGGTTCTTTTTTGATTTTCAAAAAACGAGTGTAACCATTTCAAATGAAAGTTTCATAGATTAGGAGATACCGATATGATATAATATTATTGTAAAAATACTATATCAAGAAGTGGGGTAATGAGAAGTGGAATTAGAAAAATTCAAAGATGACCTAAAAGCTATCGGCAAAAGAGTTGTAAAGTTAAAGGATAATATAGGAACTGAAGAAGCTACAAAGACTTCACTTATAATGCCTTTTTTTCAAATCTTAGGTTATGATATTTTCAATCCAATTGAATTTGTACCAGAATTTACAGCTGATGTAGGCATAAAAAAAGGTGAGAAGGTTGACTATGCGATTGTAATAGATAGTGTGCCGACTATGTTGATTGAAGCTAAATCTATCACTGAACCACTAACGAAACATGACTCACAATTATTTAGATATTTTGGAACAACAACATCCAAATTTGGTATACTCACAAATGGAGAAATATATAAGTTCTTTACTGATTTAGAAGAACCAAATAAGATGGATTCTTCACCATTTTTGACAATTGATATTACGAATTTAAAAGATAGTCAGATACCTGAAATTGCTAAATTTCATAAAGACAATTTTGATATTGATAAAATAACTAATAGTGCCTCTGAATTAAAATATTTAAATAAATTGAAGTCATTTTTAAATGCTCAATTAAATGAACCTTCTGAAGAATTTGTAAAATACTTTGTTGGTGAAATTTATGGCGGAGTAAAAACAAAGGCAACTCTAGATAAGTTTAAACCTCTAATAAAAAAAGGGTTAAATCAATTTATTAATGAGAAAGTTAATGATAAATTGAGTGCAGCTCTTAATACTTCTGTTTTGGTTAAAGAAGAAGAGGTAATTCAGGAAGATGTTTCCGATGATATAGTTACTACACCAGAGGAGTTGGAGGCTTATACTATAGTTAAGCTTATCCTCAAAGATACAGTAGTTTTAGATAGAATTTTTTATAGGGACAATAAAAGTTATTTTAATGTATTAATTGACGACAATATTAGAAAATGGGTATTAAGATTCTTTACGTCTGGTTCAGGAATGAAAATTGAGCTAAATAATTCAAGTAGGTCCATTTTTGAAATAAACAGCCCAATTGATATTACAAATCATTCAAAAGAGATAATTAAAATCGTTGAAGGTTTCTAAAATAATACCTGAACATTTAGCATCTTTTTATAAAAAATAGGAATGAATCGCTTGACCCTTATTTTGAAGAGCAAGTTCTAACTTTTTTGAGTTAGAACTTGCTCTTCTTCTTATCTATGAATACAAAAAACCCTTCATACACACACTATATGAAGGGAAACACAATATGAAAAAACTAAGAACAATAATATAATAGCATTTTTGTTTTAAATTCTCAAATATTTCGAATTATAACGAAATTTTTGAGAATTTAGTTATCAACAAGAAAATAAATCAATTTTATATTAAACTTTCAACAGATAAGTGATTTATGTTTTATTGTTCACTAGTTTTAAACGAATCACTATAAAACAACAATCGTAAATATTTTACTTTATTATAGCCGCAGTATAGAATCAATGTAACGAAAGAATTGTTGTTCCTTTTTTTACACAAAAATAATTTTGAAATTATATTTTTTTATTATTTGATAGTATCGAATGCTGAATCTACTAAATATTAGCTAGTCAATGGGGGGGGGGCGTCAGTGTGAAACGTAAATGGTTATTTCTATTTTTAGTAGGATTGATGTTGTGCGTGTTACAGATCGATGGGTATCACGTTTTTGCAGAAGATGAAATAGTGAATGAACAAGTTGTGATGGATGATGAGCAACCTGAGATGATAAGGGATATCCAAGAACGTTTGGTTACTGTGGGGTCAGGGGCCCTTAGTGGAACTTACGCAACTGGCAGTACTGGACAATCAATTATCACAATGACGTATACTTATACACCTACACTAGATCTATCCTTAGGTGGACAACCTATAATCATGCTTCAGTTACCCGCTGAAATAGCGAATCAGATCAATGGCAATACAGCAAAGCAACAGAGTTTTTTTATCAATACTTACAGGAACAGCTACGCTTCCTGCTGCACTCGTTGGAAGTAGATCTTATGATATTCACGATACTACACATGGATTTTCTTTGGCGTATAGTAGTACTTATAATTCAGTATATGTCACATTTCCTACTAACGCTGTAAGTCTATTAGGTCTTAGCCGCTGGGCAGTTAGTTTTAGTTTTGACGTAGCAGCTTTGTATCAAAACGGTATCACGATTCCCCCTGCAAGCAATGGTGTAAACTACCCTATCAAAGGGGTTTTTGGTTCATCAACGGATGGCTTGAATATTATAAATTTAGTTTTAGGAAATGTTTCACAGTCAGGTGTTATTGCATTGCCCTCAATGTCGATAGGGACAGGTGTTCCTAATGTCACAGCGCCTATTTTAAATAGCCCACTGCTAAATTTACAATCGACTGTGAGCGGTAAAATCCTACAAACTCAAAATAGTGCTTATACTTATACTGTTCAATTGACTATTACGCGTTCTGATGGAACATCTGCTCCGATAATAATTAGTAGTATACCGGTGGATGCATCTGGAAATTTCAGCACAGTTTTAGCTTCACCTTTGCAATATGGGGATAGTGTTTCAGGACTTATTATTGCGCAATCAAAGACAACAAGTAATTATATCCAAAGCCCAGCTTTTGCCACACAAACTGTGAGTTGGCCAATCCAACCAGTAACATCTAGCCTAGCAACGCCTGGATCTACTCAACTTTCGGGGACTGCCGTACAAACAATTGCAGGAACTTACCAAGTAGCCCTACAAATAAATGCAGGAACGATATATACTACGCCACTAAATGCAAATGGCAGTTTTCAATTTTCCAATTTGCCGATGTTTAGTGGTGGAGAAACGGTCAGTTTATCGGTTCAAGGGTTAAGTAACCGAACTGGTTTGGTTTTAGTGACGAGCACAAGTTACAATCAAACGATTCCCTATTTATCGCCAGCAATTTCAATTGTACAGACGATTGAAAGACTGAATGCACAAGGTAATTGGGAAGCAGCTTCTTCTGTTGTTACAGGACAAACAATTCGTTATACGCTAACAACAACGTTGACTAATCAGCCCTCAACTTGGAGTCAGCAGCTGCTAAAAGCGTATGTTCCAAATGGAATAACACAACTAAGTCCAGTAACGTTGACTAGAACCTCAAATACAGGTGTACAGACACCAGTCTTAGGAACGCAGCTTTTAACAGACTCTAATTTAAATATGCAATATTGGTATTATCAAAATACTCTTCCTATAAATAATTTTACGCAACCAAATACGAGTTTTAAACTGCAGTATACAGGAGTGGTCGCTCAAAATATGACTGGACAATCGTTGCCTTTTTCAAGTGTTGGCGGAGCAGATGGTGGCAACACAGCAATTCCACCGCAAAATAATGCAAATTCGATCTCAGTAGGAGACGGCACGTTACGCTTTGTTCAATCACCCCAACAAATTTCGTTTAAAAGTATACCTGTACCGACCAAAATAACGACGTATAGTCCAATTATAGTAGATACTTCTTTGATTGTAGCTGACGGTCGAGTAGCAAAAAGTCAATGGCACTTGCTTGTTAGAGAAAATTTGCCAATGAAATCCACAACAACAAACAAAACAATCCATCAAGCGTTTGTTTATCGAAAAAATGGTCAAGATAAGCCAATAACGGCCATTGCTTCAGAAGTGTATGCGTACACTTCTCCCAATAATAATAATGTCGTTATTTCTTGGAATCAGCAAAATGGTGTGTTTTTAAATCTTACTCCTAGTGTAAATATTAATGTAAATGAATCGTATACCGCACAACTACAATGGATATTATCAGACGCTCCTTTATAATCTGGGTTTTGCTTCTTAAAAAAAATAAGAAGTTAAAATAAAAATGGAAAGAAGGAAGTAAACATGAAAAAGATCATTGGTTCTTTGTCTGCAGTTGCTGTACTTATTTCGTTTGGTTATTTTGGAGGAGCAGTTGGAGAAGCAGTTAATGTGGGGGCTTTAACGTCAAATGCAGATATTAGTTTCTCTCAAGATACAACTATAACACCACCCGTCAATCCAACAGATCCTACTTCGCCCGTTACTCCTAACCCAGGGGACCCTCATCAACCAGGAACTGGTGGACCATTGAGTTTGGATTATGTATCTAATTTTCATTTTGGTACTAAAGTGATTCAAACCGCAGATGCAACGTATTATGCTCAGCCGGATCAAGTTCAAAATTCACTTTCTACTTTGATCAGTGTTCCTAACTATGTTCAAGTAACGGATAAACGCGGCTTAAATCTTGGCTGGAAACTTACTGTTAAGCAAAATGGTCAATTTCAAACAGCTGATAGCACACCTGCTGTGTTAACGAATGCTCAAATGAGTTTAGTGGCTGCAACTCCAAACTCTACTGAATTGATCGCACTAGCACCGATAACGGTTCCTGTAGCACTAGATCCTACCGGTGCAGCTTCTTCTCCCGTGGCTACGGCAGCACTTTCTACAGGAATTGGAACTTGGACACTAGCATTTGGATCAGGAGCCGGAGCAGCACAAGGGGTCAAATTGACCGTGCCTAATGCAACAACAAAAGTTGCAAATGATCAATATAAGACGACCCTGACGTGGACATTGAATGATAGTCCACTGTAATAGATAAGTTATCTGATTTTAGGATTTAGCATAACGTGATCATATAGTTAATATACTGAAAAGAACCTGTTTTTATGAATAGTGTTCTTTTCAGTATATTATAAGTTGTTATAAAGGAGCTTCAACTATGAATAAGAAGTTATCGATGTTTTTATTAGCTATTATTTTTTTATTGTTCTCATTCACTATCGGATCAGTCGGCCATGCTAGTGAAATCGATTTTAGTGTTAAAGCAATTTTACCAGAGAACCAGCGTAGTAAGGAAATCAGTTATTTTGATTTAAGAGTTGTGCCAGGTGAGACTCAGACAATTAACGTAGAGCTAACAAATGATACAGATGAGGATATTACCGTTTATGCTTCAGCAAATGCCGCGATCACAAATGATAACGGTGTTGTTGATTATTCTTATAATGATACAAAAAAGGATTCGTCAGCAACATTTACATTTAGTGAAATTGCCTCGATCCCTAAAGAGATCATTCTGCCAAAAAAATCAAATAAAATCGTTGAATGTGTTATAAATCTTCCAAAAGATTCTTTTGATGGCTATGTTTTAGGAGGTCTTTATTTTGAGCAAAAAGAAGCGAAAGAATCAAAAAGTGAAGGGGCTTTGGCAGTTGGTAATCGTTTTTCTTATGTTGTGGGAGTTTTGCTAAGCGAGACAGACAAGGAAGTCAAGCCGGAATTAGTGTTAAATGAAGTCAAAGCGACACAATTAAATGGTAATAATGCAGTTATAATGAATATTCAAGATAAAAAAGCTGCAATGATCAAAAAACTACAAGTGGATGCTAAACTTTACTATGAAGATGAGACAAAACCTCGTTATGAAAACCATCAAGAATCCTTAACGATGGAGCCAAACACGAATTTTAATTACAAAATCGACTTAAATAACCAACCATTTGTTGCGGGAAATTACACCGTTAAGATCAAAGCCAATGATGGGTATAAAGATTGGACTTGGGAAAGAAAATTCGAAATAAAAGAAAAAGAGGCAAAAAAATACAATGCGACTGCTACCAATTTACCTCCTGATCAGAAAAATCAATTTCCGTGGACGATTGTTGTTGGGATAGGAGCAGTGATTCTAGTAGTAATTTTAGGGATCACTTATTATTTTAACCAAAAAATGAAAAAAGAGCAGAAAAAATATGAAGATCTAAAAAAGACCCTAGATAAACCTGAATAAGGAAGATTTATCTAGGGGGCAACAAATTTGAACAAAAAACTTATTTAAACTCAATGATCAAAAAGCAAACCATACCCTAGAGCAACGATCTCTCTAACATATGTTTTAAATCTAGCAGAAGACTTAGAAACTGCTGGAAGTCCGCTGATTTCAGAAATCCCCAGCCGTTTTGCCAATAATTTTGAACGGTACATATGAAAGTCGCTTGTAACAATCACCGTATTTCCTAGCGCTTGTTTTTCTTTGGCATTTTGAATATTTTCTTTGGTGCGGGTAGAGGTGTCTTCAGTCAAGATTTGCTTTTGTGAAATTCCATTAACTCTTAAATATTCCGCCATCACATTGGCTTCGCTATCAGGTTCATCAGATCCTTTTCCCCCGCAAACGATTGCTGTTGCAGTTGGATGCTCTTTTAAATATGGAATTGCTGCATCTAGTCTTTCTTTTAAAACTGTGCTTGGATAGGCATTATCTTTTGAAGTGCCTTTTACTTGTGCCCCTAAAATTAGTACAGTATCAGGTGTTGCTGTTGGCTGATCTTTTGTTCCGCTTAAGATTAGAAAAAGAACGAGACCTGCATAAATAATTCCTACCCCTATAATAATCAGCATAATTCGTTTCACCCATTTCATAACACCACAACCTTTCTTATCTAGTGTAGTAGATAAACAAATTGAATAGTACTTGTGGTTTCTTTTTTAAAGTTTTTTTAACGTTTTTAAGAGAAAGTATAACATAGCAGACGAACTTGTCTTATACTCTAGATAAGATGAAAAAGTGGAGGTATAACTATGAGGACCGAAGAAGAGATGTTTCGCTTGATTTTAGATACTGCCAAAAATGATCCTACGGTGCTAGCTGTCGGGATGAACGGTTCACGGACAAATAAACAAGTACCAAAAGATTCGTTTCAGGATTATGATATTGTCTATATTGTGGAATCTGTAGACGCATTTGTCAAAGACCAGTCGTGGATCAATCGATTTGGACCGCGTTTAATTATGCAGACACCAGAAGATATGGTGTTGTTTCCGCCAACAAGAAACGGAAGATTTACTTATTTAATGTTATTTGAAGATGGCAATCGAATCGATTTGACTCTTTGCCCAAAAGAGCAGGCGAATACTTGGAATGAAGGGGATCGTTTAGCTGAGATTTTATTGGATAAAGAGCAATTGTTACCTAAATTAACGGAAGCTACAGATCAAGATTATTGGGTGAAACGTCCTAGTCAGTCAGAATTCTTGGATTGTTGTAATGAATTTTGGTGGGTCAGCACGTATGTTGTCAAAGGATTATGTCGGAATGAACTGTTTTATGCGGCAGATCATTTAAATGAAAACTGTCGAAAAGAACTTTTACGCTTACTTTCTTGGCAAGTTGGAGCAGATCACGACTACCATTTCAGTGTAGGGAAAAATTACAAATACTTGCCAGATTATTTGACAAATGAACAATATGAAGCTGTCTTAAAAACGATGGATGTGTCTAGTATTTCTTTGGCTTGGTCCGCATTAATCGCATTACAAAAGCAGTTTGATGATTATGCTTGGAACTTTTCACAAAAAAATGGTTTGGTTTATGATCGAAAAACGGCTGAAAAAGTCATGAAGTATACGATGGATTTTAATGATGGTCATTAATTTGAGTAGATCTTTTAGATAAAACAAGCGAGGATTGGGTTAGAATTTTAAGTTTATTGTAAATAAATTAGAATTTCAGCAAAGATATTGTCAAATAGTCTTTTTTCCTCTCCCTTATGTGTGGTAGAATGATAAGTGCACTGTATCGAATTTTGATGGGTGTTATTTCCTGTTTATCAGAAAAAAGTAGAATTTAGCATTTATACATAAAAAACATGAATTTTTTCTCATATGTAAGCAAATTAATTGAAGATTGAGGGAAAGTTAACTAAACTAGCTTTAAAATAAAATTATCAATAAGAATGAATAGAAAAATTTTAAAACAATCAGAGGGAGATGTACTTCCTTTTATTTTATTTCTGAAACAGGAAAAGCATTGAATCAAAGTAAGCATATAAATCATAAAAAAAGGAAGATAGCTCAATGGAAAACGAAGAAGCAGTTAGCCGCTCAGAAAAAAACACAAGGGCACCCCAAAATAATAATCACTCAAATAATAAAAAGAAGAAATGGTTAGTCCCAGTAGTCGGTTTGTTGATTTGTTTAGCATTAGTATTTACTGGCGGGCTCACCTATTTCCAATCACACTTCTTTATCACTGCGAAAGCAAATGGTGTTGATATCAGTTTATTGAACGCAAAAGATGCCAAAAAGAAACTAGAAGAACTGAATAAAGCAGAATCTGTTGTGATCAAAGTGAATGACAAAGAAGAAAAAATTGAATTACCTGAAAAATATGAAATCACAGAAGAGTATTTAAAACAAAATATTGGGGATCGTTCAATCAAATTACCAATCAATGAAGATTACAAAACAGAATTGAAAAATAAATTAAACGAGCTCACTTTTGAACAAGGAACACCAAGTCAAGATGCTCGAATCGAAATAGTTGATGGTAATTATCAAATCGTACCAGAACAAGTTGGGACGGCTGTCGATAAAGAAGCTTTGATGAATCAAGTATTAAAAGATGTTGATGCGAATAAGGGCAACTATGTATATGATGTAAAAGAGTTTTACCAAAAACCAGCAGTTACCAAAGATGACAAAGGTCTGCAAGAAAAACTAACGGTATTATCAAAAAAAGAAAATAAAGCGATCACGCTTGACATCAATGGCGAAAAGTTACCTCTTACTAAGGAAGAAATCCAATCATTTATGGATGAAAGTGGAAATGTTGATCCAAATAAAGTCTACGCTTGGGTAGAACAAACAAATCAAAAATATGGTTCTATTTTCAAACCAATCATTTTTAAAAATGTTCATGGTGTAACAACAAAATATAAAAATAATGGCAGTTACGGTTGGGATATCAACATGCCGCAAACAAGAGATTTGATCGTTCAAGCAATCAATAGCGACAAAGATACTGAAGCTATTACAGTGCCAATTGATGGGGATGTAAATCAATCATCGACAGTTGATAAGGATTATGTAGAAATCGATCTAAACGATCAAAAAATGTATTTCTTTAAAGGTGGCGTAAAGGTCGTTGAAACAGATGTAATCACTGGCCGCTATAATAAAGGAACTGCAACAGTTCCTGGCTTCCACACCATTTTGTATAAAGATACAGATACAAAATTAGAAGGTGAAATGCTTGATGGATCAAAATACAGCGTACCAGTAAAATATTGGATGCCATTGAAAAGCTTCGGCGGTGTAGTGACACAAATTGGAATTCATGATGCAGATTATAAAGCAGAATATTTCGGAAACAAAGAAGCCTACAAAACAAACTTTGGTAGTAATGGTTGTATCAATACACCAGGAGCAGCAGTTGCTCAAATCTTCAATGGAGCTTATGCAGGAATGCCGGTAATTGTCTATGGACATATCTATGATGATGCACCAGGAGAATTCGATAAACCAGTTGATTATGGTGAACCAGCTTAAGAATAATTAAAAGAAGTCCAATTGGGCTTCTTTTTTAATAATGAAAAATCAATAATCAGAATGAAACAATGCTACAAGGAGGAAACAAATGATGAATGTTTTTGATCAACTCGCACAACGCTACGATTCACCAAAACAATTAGAGCTAGCAAGTATTATCACAAAAGAAATCCAGACAAAATTAGGAGATACAACAGGTAAAACTGCACTAGATTATGGCTGTGGTACAGGATTGATTGGTTTACAAATTTCAGACGAATTTGAGGAAATGCTATTTGTCGATCCATCTAAAGAAATGATCCACGTAGTTGACCAAAAAATCGCGCAAATGAATCGAATAAATGTAAAAACGGTAGTGGGGAGTTTTTCTAACGAAGATACACTAAATATAAAAGTTGACCTGATCATTGTCTCTTTAGTTCTCTTACATGTTCCTGATACACTGGATATTTTGAAGTCATTATATCAAGCATTAAATCCAAAAGGACATATTTTAGTTGTCGATTTTGATAAAAATGAAAACATCAATCATGGGAAAGTTCATAATGGTTTTTCTCAGCTTGAGTTAAAAACACAACTTGAAAAAATCGGATTTAAATCGGTCTCTAGCCGAACTTTTTATCACGGTCAGAATATATTTATGAATCAAGATGCATCTATGTTTATTTTGAATGCTGAAAAATAAATAGATTGTTTAAAAAGTGGTATCATTGAAGTATAAAAAAACAAAAAATGAAGGGAGAAAAAAGTATGCCATTTATTCATGTTGAATTAATTGAAGGACGAAGTGAAGAGCAACTGACAAACATGGTCAAAGAAATCACAGAAGTTGTATCTAGGAATACAGGAGCTCCTCAAGAGAATATCCATGTTATCGTAAATGAGATGAAAAAAGATCGTTATGCACAAGGCGGTCAATGGAAAAAGTAATTATTTATAAGAAATGCTTGCTTTTTATTTGAAGAAGTGTTTAAATTAACTCATAAATGATTGATGAGAAAGACAACTGAACTTGCAAGCAGTCTTTTAGAGAGGAAAATCTTGGCTGAAAATTTTCCAGACCTGCACAAGGAATGACCACTTTTTCCAACCTTTGTTGAAACAAAGGCGGCCGTACCGTTAACACGCTTGAGGAACATAGCTGTTTGCTGTGTTTAAAAATAGGTGGAACCACGAACTTTTCGTCCTAGTATCTGATTTAATATCGGATACTAGGACTTTTTGTTGTGAATCACTATGCTACGCTTCGATCGCATCAAACTCTAAGAATTGAAGGACTACGACTGGATTCGCCAGAGTAGATGATGAACAATACAAGGCGTGCAACGGGAGAGAAGTTACCATACTAGTGAATCACCACCTACAAGCAAGTAGAAGTTTTTTTCAATCATAATTTACTAAAGGAGGAAACAAAAAATGTCAATCAATATTACTTTTCCAGATGGCGCAGTCAAAGAATTTGAGGCTGGTTCGTCAACATTAGACATCGCTAAAAGTATCAGTAACAGTTTAGCTAAAAAAGCATTAGCAGGGAAATTCAATGGCACGTTAATAGATTTAGATCGTCCAATCGAAGAAGATGGAAATATCGAGATTGTGACACCAGATCATGAGGATGCACTAGGTATTTTACGTCATTCATCCGCTCACTTAATGGCTAATGCATTACGTCGTTTATTTCCAAAAATCAAATTCGGTGTAGGTCCAGCAATTGACTCTGGTTTTTACTACGATACTGATAATGGTGAAAATCCAATAACAGCAGAAGATTTACCAGCCATTGAAGCTGAAATGATGAAGATCGTAAAAGAAAATAATCCAATCGTTCGTAAAGTTGTTTCTAAGAGTGAAGCACTAGAATTATTTGCAGATGATCCTTACAAAGTGGAATTAATTTCAGAACTTCCAGAAGATGAAGTTATCACCGTGTATGATCAAGGCGATTTCGTTGATTTATGTCGTGGTGTCCATGTTCCTTCAACTGGTCGTATTCAAGTATTCCAATTATTATCAGTAGCGGGTGCGTATTGGAGAGGCAATTCCAATAATCAAATGATGCAACGTATTTACGGAACAGCCTTTTTCGATAAAAAGGATTTAAAAGAGTTCATCAAAATGCGTGAAGAAGCGAAAGAACGAGACCATCGTAAATTAGGGAAAGAGCTTGATTTATTTATGCTTAATCCAGATGTTGGCTCAGGATTACCATTCTGGCTACCTAAAGGTGCGACAATTCGCCGTACGATCGAACGTTATATCACAGATAAAGAAATCAGCTTAGGGTATCAACATGTGTATACACCAATCATGGCCAACGTTGAGTTTTATAAGAGATCTGGACACTGGGATCACTATCATGAAGACATGTTCCCACCAATGGATATGGGAGATGGTGAAATGTTAGTTCTTCGTCCAATGAACTGTCCACATCATATGATGGTTTATAAAAATGATATCCACAGCTATCGTGAATTACCGATCAGAATTGCAGAACTTGGTATGATGCACCGGTATGAAAAATCAGGTGCGCTATCTGGTTTACAACGCGTGCGTGAAATGACATTGAACGATGGGCATACATTCGTCCGTCCTGATCAAATCAAAGAAGAATTCTTACGTACTTTGAAATTAATGGTTGAAGTTTACGCTGATTTTGATGTGACAGATTATCGTTTCCGTTTAAGCTTAAGAGATCCTAACAATAAAGAAAAATACTTTGATGATGATGCAATGTGGGAAAGATCTCAAACAATGATCAAAGAAGCAGCAGATGAAGCAGGTATTGATTATTTTGAAGCAGAAGGTGAAGCAGCCTTTTACGGTCCTAAGCTTGATGTCCAAGTAAAAACAGCTTTAGGAATGGAAGAAACACTCTCTACAATTCAAATCGATGCACTATTACCAGAACGTTTTGATTTGACTTATGTTGGTGAAGATGGTGAAAATACACACCGTCCATTGGTTATCCACAGAGGAATCGTTTCGACTATGGAACGCTTTGTTGCATACTTAACTGAAGTGTACAAAGGCGCTTTCCCAACTTGGTTGGCACCGATCCAAGCGACAATTATTCCAGTATCTGTTGAAGCTCATTCAGATTATGCATATGAAGTGAAAAAACGTCTGCAAGAACAAGGTTTACGTATTGAAGTAGACGACCGCAATGAGAAAATGGGCTACAAGATCCGTGCCTCTCAAACACAAAAAATTCCTTATCAAATCGTGGTTGGGGATAAAGAGATGGATGATGCAACTGTTAATATCCGCCGTTATGGTAGCAAAGAAACAGAAGTCATCGATTTAAATATCTTTGTCGACAGTATGGTCGCTGATGTAGCGAATTATAGTAGAAGATAATTAAAAAAAATGGACAAGGCGATCATGCTTTGTCCATTTTTATTCAGTAAAAATTAAATATTTTCTTAGTAAGAGGATTCCCTCTATTTTTTTTTGCATTTTTTCGTTACAATAGAGAAGCGAGACTTTTCTCAATGGAGGATTAACGATAAATGAAAAAAATGAGCTTTTTAGATAAATTAAAAAAAGAGAATGAAGAACCAATGACACAAAAAAGTAAAAAATCACATATTCCGTTCCGATTGAACTTATTGTTTTTTGTGATTTTTGGTTTGTTTGTTGCATTGATTGTTCGCTTAGGTTATTTACAAATCGCTGAAGGACAGCAATTTGCAAAAAAAGCTGAAGAGAACTCAACTTTAAAAATCAAAAGCAGTGCACCAAGGGGACAGATTTATGATGCAAAAGGCAATTTACTTGCTGGAAACAAAGCTAATCTAGCCATTACTTATACACGTGGTAAAAAGGTTCAGACAAAAGACCTTGTACCGATCGCAAACAAAGTCAATGACTTGATCCATGTACCGGCAGATGAATTGACAGAGCGAGATAAAAAAGATTTTTGGTTAGCTACCCCTGAAAATCTAAAAGCTGCTCAAAAACGTTTGACTGATGCAGACAAAGTTGACGAAAAAGGCAATAAGATCACAGATGAAGGAACGCTGTATGTTAAAACCGTAGAAAAAGTAACACCAGAAGAAATCAATTTTGATGAGCATACGCTACAAGCTGCTACAATTTTTAAACGAATGAACTCTGTGGGCGAGCTTAACACAGCCTTTATTAAAAATGAAGGCGTTACTCAGGATGAAATCGCAATAATCGGTGAGAATACTTCAGAAATCGCTGGGGTTTCAACAGGGATGGATTGGGATCGAGATTATCCAAATGATACAGATCTTAAGAGTCTCTTAGGAAAGGTATCTTCTCAAAAAGCTGGTTTACCAGCAGAAGAAGCCGATGAATATATCGCTAAAGGCTATGAACTAAATGATCGTGTTGGGACTAGTTACTTAGAGAAACAATACGAAGACATTCTTCAAGGACATAAAGCAATCTCAGAAGTAACGTTAGACAGCAAAGGAAAAATCGTCACCCAAACACCTGTATCAGAAGGTAAAAAAGGTGAGAATCTAAAATTAACGATCGATATGGCTTTTCAAGCGAAAATCGAAGAAGTTGTTCGAGCACAGTACCAACAATTATTGGCAACAGGAAATGCTGCTTATTCAGATGGTGCCTACGTTGTTGTCATGAATCCTAAAACAGGTGCGGTGATGGCAATGGTTGCGTTAGATCGTGATCCAGCTACAAATGAGTTGACATCTAATCCATTGGCTACAATCAATAAAGCTTTTGAACCTGGTTCGGTAGTAAAAGGAGCCACGATATCAGCAGGGTATGAACAAGGCGTGATTACGGGGAACGATGTGTTGATTGATGAGCCAATCCAAATTTTTGGAAGTAAGCAGAAAGCTTCCGTCTTTAATAATACGATTGCAGGAAATCAAATTCCGCTTAGTGCTGAACAAGCATTAGAGTATTCGTCCAATGCCTACATGATGAAGTTAGTATTAAAAATGATGAAGACTGACTATCAATACAATATGCAGTTGCCATACGAAACGGGAGATCCAACCTTGTTTAATGTTTTACGTAAAACATTTGGTGAGTATGGTATGGGTGTTTCAACAGGAATCGATTTACCTGGTGAGGAAACTGGACTTTCAAATAAAGCTTTTGACTCAGATGAAGCGCCAATGCCAGGACATTTACTCGATTTATCTTTCGGTCAGTATGATACCTATACAGCAATGCAGCTGGCACAATATGCTTCAACTGTAGCAAATGGTGGTACTCGTTTTGCGCCACATGTGGTTGAAGGAATTTATGATAACAAGTCAGATGGTTCACTTGGTGATTTAAAAGAGGAATTAAAACCGAAAGAATTGAATAAAGTGGATATCAGTACAGAACAAATGCAAATCATTCAAAATGGGTTTTATGATGTTGTACACGGAAATGGCGTCTTTACGACAGGAAAATATATGCAAGGCGCAGCACTTGAGATTGCCGCTAAAACGGGTACAGCCGAAACTAATGTAGGGGAGCATGTTACGGTCAACAGTAACGTAGTAGCTTATGCACCTTATAATGACCCTGAGATCGCGGTGAGTGTTGTGTTGCCTCACTTAACCAGTGAAAGTACTAGACCAAACCAATCAATGGTTACAGCAATCGTTAATGCCTATGCTGAATACAAAGCTCAATAAGATTTGTAAAGTAGTTTTCCTTTACAAATTTCATAAAAAGGGTAGAAATTCATGGACAAACATGGTATGATATTTGAGGCTAAGAAATATCTTAGAAATTCGAAATTAGATATAGGAGGGAAAACACATGCGCGTAAACATTACTTTAGAATGTACTTCTTGTAAAGAACGTAACTACCTAACAAGCAAAAATAAACGTAACAATCCTGATCGTTTGGAAAAGCAAAAATATTGCCCACGTGAAAGAAAAGTTACTTTACACCGCGAAACAAAATAATGTTTTAATTCGAAACTCTGAGCCCTATGTCTTACATGGATTCAGAGTTTTTTTTGTTACTTTATAGTAAAATTGATATAAAAATGAAAAATAAACTTTTCTTTCTAGCAAACTTTCTTTATACTTTATAAAAGATGACTATGGTTATTTAATAGCTAATGGTTAAGAAAAATTAAAAAATGATGTCTATAAGATATCTTTTGGGTATGATTACGTTACAAGGTTGTTGAAGGAGTTTTTTTATGAAAAAAGTGATGTTGGTGGTTAGCTTGTTGTTTTTATTTTTACCTATTATTTGCTATGGAGAAGATCTTGGGGAATCTACTGTTGAGTCAAGTTTTGATGCTTCAAATGAATTGTCGTATCAATATGCTCGTAAGCAAATTTTAAATGGGAAAACAACTAGAACAGAAAAGAAAAAAGAAGGGGTCTATTTGGCGATTCCTTTTAAAAATAGACCTTACATAAGGTTTGCAAATTTTGTGTTGAATGGCCCAACGAATGAGTATGGTGGATTTATAGAAACAATTTTTTACCGTGACAAGATCAAGATAAAAGATATGTACTATGAAAAGAATCCAGTCAAAACAGATAAAATAGGCATCTATTCAACGGATTTATGTTTTACTTCTGAAGAAGGAGTCATCTATCATTATAAAGATGTTCCATATTTGGTTAGTAGTGATAAGCCAACGACGTTCTTTTCAGAGGTGAATTTTAATAAAGAAAATAAAACGATATCTGGTGAAATAAAAATGCCCGCATCAAAAAACACTTTTCAAATCGAGCTTTTCTATATTGATAATAATGAGTACCATTATCAAGAAGTTTCTGCGGATAAAAAAGGTTCATTTAGTATTGATTTAAATCGAGACGGTACCGAAGGAAAAATGTACCTTAGAGCAAGTGATGGATTAGGAAATTATGCAGATGCAACTGATATTGTAAAACAAGGGAGCACAATTTATCCTATTAAACCAGACGATTTGAAGGCAATTGAAGAAAGCTATAAAGTGGTCAAAAATGAGAAGAATCTTTTAGGAGTACTTTTAATTATTTTTATACGAATTTTAGGTGTAATCGTAATACTGCTAACCTTACTACGTCTAAGAGTTCTTTTAAAAAGACGAAAAAGGAGAAGAAGGTTGAAAAGAAATAGATAACCACACATTTTGTTTTTTTAATCAATTCTAATGGCTAAAGCTAAAACCGCAGTGGATTTGAGTTTAAGGTGTATACTTAAATAAAGAAGAACTGCTTTTTAGGAGTGAATAACATGAAGATCAGTATTAGACATCGGTATATAAAAAAAATTCCAGTTCTGGAAGTTGTTTCAGAAGAAGCTAAAAATAGCACGCTGCCCTTAGTTATTTATTATCATGGCTGGCAGTCAGCAAAGGAATTATCACTGACGCAAGCTAGGAAATTAGCGGAAAAAGGAATACGGGTGATTTTGCCTGATGCAATGAACCATGGGGAACGGAAAACGGGACCGATATCACCGATTCCTTCAGTGACATTTTGGTCGAGTATTCAATATAATATCATTGAATTTGCTCAGTTGGTGCGTCATTTTGAGAAGCAAGAGTTGATTGAAGATGGAAAAATTGGGGTTGGCGGTGTTTCAATGGGAGGCATCACGACATGTGCATTACTGACTCAACACCCAGAAATCCAAACGGCAGCTTGCATGATGGGAACACCAGCACCACAGCGATATATTGAACGAGTGATGGAACGATCATCTGAAATGGACTTTTTTGTCCCGAATGATTTACCCTTATTACTTAGCTGGGTAGCCAATTATGATCTCTCGAAAGTGCCTGAAAAGTTGGCCCAGCGTCCGGTTTTATTTTGGCATGGGACACAAGATCCTAAAATTCCTTATGAAGATATGGCGAATTTTTATCAAATGATCGAGGGGAAACCGTATGCTGAGAATAGCATGTTTATGACAGGCGAGAGTGAAGGGCACTTAGTCAAAGGTGCAATGATGGATGTTGTGGCAGAGTTTTTTGAGAAAGAATTGGTTAAATAAAGCTATTAAAAATGAAGTTTGGAAAAATGTCTATTTGGATTTTAAAGGTCTGAGATATAACTCGAAGAGTTATGTCTCAGACCTTTTTTTGATTCTTAAAATGAAGAACCTGGCTCTTTTAAAAAGGCTATTTCTTCAGCTGTTGAGCGTCTACCTAATAGCTTGTTACGATGTGGATAACGACCAAATCGAACTAAAATATCATAGTGTTTAAGTTCAAACTCAAGATTGTGCTCCATCCCTTTTTCAGCAAAACATTTTAATGCATCTTCATGAATAATTAAAGACTCAGAATGCATCAATGGCATAAATAAAAATGCCCTTTGTTGAGTGGTCAATTGGTCCAAATCCCCAGTAGCCATCGCTTCTTGTGTTAGTACCAATGCCATGCCGTCATATGACAAAGATTGCGCATCGTCTCTAAATAAGTTCCGAGAAAATTGATCCAATACAATAATTTCAGCTAAACGACCTTCAAGGTTTTTCCGCCAAATGGATTTTTCACCTTGAGCTACTTGGGCATGGATCGTTGAGAATCTTTCTTTAATAAGAGCATCAAAGGCAAGATCCTTTTTGAACCACTGGCTAGGTTGGCATTCCTTAAACCAAAACGTAAGTATTTCTTGATAGTCCATAGTGTGACCTCCAGTTTTTAAGTAATTTATCTTATTTCTATTTTAACATAGGATAGACAAGCTAAGCTGGAGATATCTTTTCTATAAATAATCTAAAATAATGAAATTTTTATATAGAAAATCATTGTTATTTTATTCGTTTGAAAAGTTACGTTTCTAGCCTATAAATAAAGTTGAAATAGTTGTATATAGTTTGTCTATCTGAAAAAAATACAGGGATTTCCAAATAAAAATCAGTAGTATGATACTGAAATTTTGGAATAAAAAACAAACGTTTTTCATAATATTTTCGGCGTATGAAAACGTCGTGTAATTTTAACCATTTACATATATTTTTAAACATGAATTACAATCTAATTATTTGAAATAAAATTATATAGATATTATTCTTGACAATGAAATCATGCATTATGTATTTAGCTATGCAGGTGGATCTAGAAACAAAAGGAGGCAATCATGAAAAAGAGTTATCGTTCTATCATTACGTTAGTGGGGACTACAGTGTTATTATCAGCTGCTGTCATCCCAAGTTCGCTGGTACTGTTTGGGGACAATAGTCAGTATGAAGTGAATGCTGCTGAGTCGGCAAATGCTGCGGATTTAGCAGATGTCAGTATTTTAAAAGGGACACAGTTGTCTTCCAACAATGGAACCGTCATCAATGATGGCGTTAAGTTGGAAAAAAATGCAGATTCTACATATGATTTAGATCTTTCATTTAAAGGAACCGCCGTTGCAGATGTCGGTTTAGTATCACCAAAGGTTATTGTTTTTGCGATTCCTGAAGAATTACGTGGGAAAATTGATGGACCTATTTTGATCAATGCCAGTGCTAAATTACTTCCAATCGTGCCGGGAGATGTTCCGGTGGTCAAGGATTTGGTTTTAAAAGTAGGCGGGCTTGTAACAAGACTACTTGGATTAGCGAAACCATTAGGATTACAACTTGATTCGCTGGAAAAGGCTTTTGAAGGGCTTAATTCTCTTCAAGATTTAGGCAGTTATCAAGCCACTGTTGAAGGGAAATTATCACCAGACGGTAAGTATGTGATGGTCGATTTCACGGATGGATTAGGACAATACGTTCGCACAACTTATGCAAAATTGTTTAATCCACTAAAAGAAGCAGTTGCGGGACTAAAATTTACGGGGCTTCTGGCTATATTGAATCCTGTTCTTGATCTATTAAAACCAGCTGTTAATGGTTTGCTGGATCTTGTAGGGAAAATTGCTAATGGAACATCTGATGTGTTAACTCAAGCATTGCAGGCTAATGTACTTGGCGATGTTGATTTTAATTTTTCGACGAAGGTTTCTGATATAACCGCCGAAAAAGCAAAAGTGACTGCAATGGCGGTCAATAAACCGGTCATTGATTTAGAATTACTGAATACGATTCATGCAAACGGGGATGCAATCAATCTATATTTCGATAAAGTAGAAGAAGATCCTCTAGTGAATTATTCAGTTGCAAAACCTGTTGTTGAGGATATTTTAGAAGGTGTGACGCATCTTGATGGAAGCGTAGTGATTACACAGCCAGTGCCAGAAGGTGTGACATTTAAAGCGAAAGTCGAATTGCCTAATGGAACAATGTTATCTGAAACGGTCAATGAAGACGGAACGTTTGCAATTCCATTTGGTGAGTACAAGCCTCAAGGCAATGACCAGTTAAAAATAGTGATCGAAGCCAATGTAGATAAGTACACGAAAGTTAGTGAGGCAACAATCAAACAAGTAATAGCCGATCCCTTTGTTCAATATCCAATTGCAAAACCAGTTGTTGAGGATATCATCGAAGGTGCAACTAGACTTACTGGAAATGTAGCAATCGTTCAGCCAGTACCAGACAGCGTAACATTTAAAGCAAAAGTTGAGTTGCCTGATGGAACAAGTCTGATAGGTTCTGTTGATGAAAAAGGTCATTTTACGATACCATTTAGTAATTATCAACCACAAAGTAATGATCAATTAAAAGTCGTGATAGAAGCAAGTAATGGAAAACAGACCAAAGTCAGCGAACCGCAAATAAAACAAGTGATAGCCGATCCCTTTTTACACTATGTAGTTACAAAACCAGTGATTAATGATGTTTTAGAAGGTGCAGCTAGCCTTAGTGGTAGTGTTGAGCTAACTCAGCCTATTCCAGAAGGTGTGAGTTTTAAAGCTAAAGTGGCTTTACCTGATGGTACTTATTTAACGGCTTCAATCAATGAAGATGGCAGCTTTACGATTCCATTTGGTAAGTATCAACCTCAAGGCAATGATTTATTGAACGTAATCGTTGAAGCGAGTGATGGTACGAGAACAAATGCCAGTGAACCTGAAGTCAAACAAGTGATTGTTGATCCATTAAAAAACTATCAAGTTCCAAAACCTCAGTTCAAAACTGTAAATGAAGGAAGCAAGGTTATTACAGGTTCAATTGCGTTAACGAATGTTCCAGTAGGAACTAAATTATTTATGCAAGTTCAATTTTCTGATGGTTCTGTTAGAAAAGTAGCGATTGAAAATGATGGCACTTTTTTGATTCCTATAGCTGATAAAAACTTAAAAGAAGGCAATCCACTAAGATTAGTAACCATTGCTGAACATGCTCAATCGTTGAGAGGAAAAGAAAGTGACAGTGTGGTTTTCGCAGTGGGTAAGATCCCGTCTTTAGAAGGTTATGTTGTTCCTACACCAGTTGTAGCACCAATTTTTGTTGGCGATACAATGATCAAAGGATCGGTTAAAATCACGAATCCTCCAGAAGGAACTCAATTTAAAGTTAGAGTGAGGTTCCCAGGAAATGTTTATGAAGAAGCAGCAGTTAATGCAGATGGCACATTTTCACTAGATATTTCTGGTCGTCAATTAGCAGCAGGTACGTCGATTACCTTTAATACAGCGGCAACACTTGGTACTGAAACAGCCGCAAGCGGTAGAATCATTGTTTCTGTCGGTGCCAAATAAATATAAGTATTACCAAAAAAGAAAGGGTGTATAAAATGAAGAGTTCAACGTTATTTATTACTAGTTCCAAAGTTTTATTATTATCGGTTGTTTTTGGTACATTATTTTTAGGGCAATCTGCTTCAGCTGCTGATATTAATAAGGCGACTGATTTGGATGTCACTTTTACACCAGGCTCTTTAACATTAGAAGCTGTTTCTACGATCAGCTATGCGTCACAAACGATTTCAGTGAATGATGCTTCATACATTCCAACCAATCCTAGCGCGATCAATGTTGTTGTTTCAGATGCAAGAGGAACGAATGCCAGCTTGAATTTTAAAAACACACAAGCGGGAACAAATAGTGATGCAGAGGCACCAACACCTGTTAATACAGTCAAATTAACGAGCGGAGCTGCAACTGCGACACCATTTGCAACGGCCGCAGCAGGAGCCGGTGCTGGAACATGGACATTCACTTGGCCAGATGCTGAAAACACGGGCGTGACACTTGATGTGCCAGCTGCAATGGCAACGTTGGGTAAACATACCTCTACGATCGACTGGACCTTGGCAGATGCACCATAGAATCAAAGTGTGATCTAAAAGAGTGGGATGAGCATCATTTTATTCCACTCTTTTTTTCTGATTAAATTAAAGGAGTGATTTAGATGAGCGGTTGTTCTAGGTCAAAAATGATTCATATATTATTTTCTATCGGACTTATTTTTTTAGTTAGTTTATTGAATACAAAAGCTGTTTTGGCGCAAGAAAAAAGTAAAGAAACAAATAGTTTTTATGTACAAGCAGTTATCCCGCAGAATCAAGTCGATATCAATAAATCCTATTTTGATTTAAAAATGCTGCCGGAAGAGGAGCAAGAATTACAAGTTAAATTAGTGAATCCAGAAGACGCACCTATTTCCTTTTCAGTCAATGCGATAAATGCAACGACAACGGAAGAGGGAATGATTGACTATACAGTAAAAGGTATCAAAGACAAAGCATTGGCTTATCCTTTTGAATCTCTGATCAAGGTTCTAGAAACGACTATTTCCTTGCAACCATATGAAACTAAAATTGCTCGTTTTCATTTGAAGATGCCAAAGGAAAGATATGGCGGTGTTATTGTTGGTGGACTGCGTTTTACTAAAAATTCACCTGAAAGTGAAACCAAAAGTAAAGATGTGACCATACAGCAGCGATTTCATTATGTGGTAGGTGTTGTCTTGAATGAGACGGATGCATCGGTTCTACCTGATTATGAAATGGAAGCTGTAAAAGTAGCGAAATCTAAACAAGGGAAAAAAATGTCTGTGATTCATTCGATTCGCAATAAAAATGCAGCAATTTCAAAGAAAATGGATCTAAAGTTTGCGATTCGAAAAAAAGGGGAAGAGACTCCTTTGATCAAGTTGGAAAAAGAAGCGCTTGAAATGGCCCCAGATTCTGTGATGGATTTTCCCGTGCCGATCAAAAGACAATTGCTGCCTGGGAAATATATCAGTAAAACATTGATCAATCAAGAGGGGAAGAAATGGGAATTTGAGAATGAGTTTGAGATTACTAGGGAACAAGCGAAGGTAATCAATGAAGAAAATAAAGAAACGAAGGTTGTAACTAAAGTTCCGATGTGGTTGATTTTAGTGCTTATTTTGTTGGTTTTATTGGTGTTGATTCAGACGTATATTTTGTGGCGAAGGAAAAAAAGAGTTGAATAAATAAAAATCTCCGCTTTCTACATGAGTAGAAAGTGGAGATTTTTTTAAGATTGCTTATTTTAGTTTAAATTTAACTTGTGTATTATCATTAAATTGACCTTGATATTGGAATTGTTTGTAGCTTGTACCCTTACCAAGTTTAGTCAAAATGTGTGAAGTGATTTTTGTTTCACTGGCATTTTTAAGGTCCAAGCCAGCAATGATGCCTTCGATTTTTTCTTCAGCTGCACTGCCTTGTAATTGAACTTTATTAGATTTATCTTGGTATTGTGCTTTGATTGTGCCATTAGTATTTACTTGGTATTGCAACTGAATTTGTTGCCCAGTAGTGTAAGTCACTTGAACTTCTAATTTTTTTAAATCAGATTGTTCAGGGGCAACGGGTGTTTCTGGTGTTTCTGGAACTTCAGGTGTCTCAGGAGCAACAGTTGTTTCAGGCTCTTGCGGTTTTTCTGGATTAACAGGTGTTTCTGAAACATAGTAAGATTGTAAGCCAAATTCTGCTTTTACATACCCTTTAGTAATCAAGATAACTTTAAGATGTAAATCATTTTGGTACGTCATTTTTTGTAACAAACTTACTGATTTGTAATAATTTTTGCTGAAATCTCTTGCAATCACAGCGGCTTCTGATGAAGAATAACCAGCAACTTCCCATGTGCTTGCTTTAACTAGTTCGTTGTAAACAGATGATACAGTTGAACTTGTTAATGATAGACCTGTGTACGCTAAGATATCCGCTTTATTGAATAAAGTGACTGTCTTATTGTAATTTGACTCCACCACTGTTGCTGCATCTGCTGAGTTTGATACCACTGCCAAACTAGTAGAACAGAAACTGATTGCTAATCCTGCAACCATCATACCTTTAAAAAATTTCATAAAAAATACCTCCTCTTTTTTACTACTATTTTATGAATAGTAGATGTCTATATTATTATCTAAAAGAAATATAAAGTAAATATATATGAGTGATTTCTCATAATGTTGGAAATAAATTAGTTCCTTCATTGGGTCTTCGTTTTTGATATAATATGTGAAGAAATAGATTAAAGCGTAAGAAAGGATCTGTAATAATGAAAAAAGCGATAATTAGTAAAACGGTGAATTTATTAGATGGAGGCTGTAATGCTTGCGGAATTATTGAAGATGAAAACTATACATTGATGATAGACGAACAAGTTATTCCTTTAGAAAATTTGACAGTCAATTCTTTGGTCACAGCGATTGCTTTAAAAAATGGATATAAACGAGAATATCAGATGGATGTTATTGATGATTTTACTTTATATAAAAAAGATGATCATCAAGTTACGCTTAAAGAAGAATATGATTTTCTGACTTATTCAACTGAGACTGCAAAAATTGAAACAAGGGATCAAATGATGGATGAGAAAAAATTAGTGGAAACTGTCAATCAGATCTTAGTCACTCTTTTTAAAGTGGAAGAATTAGCATTTAGTTTATAGTCGATTATATAAAAAATGAGGGTGGGACAAAACTAAAAATCAGTTTTGATGTGCGCTCTAAAACTGAATAAGCGGCGAGAAAAAAGCAGCTCTGAGAAAAAAGCTGAAATTCACAAAAATTTGAAGAGCAATTTCCGTGAATTCCCTCTTATTTCTCGGAGCTAAACACTTTTGTCTCGGCCTCATTGTTATGTTATTCTATTTGAAAAATTTCTGACATTCCTATTTTTTCAAATCTTTCTTGTGAATCAGAAGGACTTTCGTCATGATCGTAAACCAATAGCTTGAAATCTTCTGTTTTTGGAATTCGTTCGAATGTTTCACTGTCAGTTAAGAGGATCATTTGTTGGCAAAGCCATTCTAGAACCATCTCAATATCTTGTTCATCTTCCACCCAATCATCAAATAAATGGATAGAGGCAACTTGCTGATTTTCATCCCAATCACGAGAAGTGTATTTCATCTCGTCTAATTGTGTTTTAGTGTAGCCTTTATTCGCATAATAACTTGTTGTTTCCTGCCATAGTTCTACTGTATTAAAGCACAGGTTGATTTCACCTTCTTCATGAATATTGCAGTCTAAAGCAAAGGCGTAAAATGTTTCATCAGAGTGATCTAATAAAAAGTTATCGATGCTATCAGTTAAAAAATTGAAAAAGTACTCTTGTTGTTTTTCTAAAAAGTGTTCCATTCATATCCTCCAAGTGTTCTGTCTTTTAAACATTGAAACAGATAAAAGAAGGAATGTCTATCTAAAGTTTTTTTTTTATGTGGAATAGCAATTTTTTAAGAAAATATAAAGATTTTTTTATTGGAATAGTTTGTTACTATAAGAGGACTTTTATTGTAAGAACAAGTGAAGAGTCGGTTTATTTTAGTAAGATAGTTCTGGGGTTGAACAGTTTAGATAAAATTTAATTTGACTTTGTGATTCGATACGCTTATAGTTTAAAATGAATTAAATACTTGTTAGGTGAGGCTCCTATATAAACACAAGCTGCTGCTCAGAAATGTCGAAAGACAGGTACGGGTAGGACAAATTTCGTCGAATTAAGGCGTTTTTCAAAGTAGCTAAAAGCAATGCTTTTTACGTTATATAGTGCTAAAACTCAACGAAGAGAAGAGTAAGGTAAGTTGTAAATAAATGGCGAGTGTCATACATTTAAACCCCTATAATCTAATCCCTTCGCTGAGTATTCTTGGTGAGGGATTTTTCTTTTAGTCGAGCAAAAATTAGAGCTATCAGGTTTCATGTGCTACACTATGGTTTGCTTTAAGGCTAAACAAACTCATTTAACTTTTATGTTTAGAAAGGAATAAACAATGAAAAAATCTGTAAAAATAGTGACGATTACCTTGTTATCGATTCTCCTTGTAGTCGTGAGTGTAGGCTGCTATGCGGCGGTTTCATTCCAAACGGCAAAGGAAAAGAGCGAATCAAAACTTTCTAATAAAAACCAAAATTTTACTGGTGATGAACAAACAAGTGACAAGGAATTAACGGTCATGGTTGTTGGAAATGACTCCAGAGACGACGATGAGGATCAAGGGCGTTCAGATACGCTTATGGTGGCTCATTATGATGGGAAAACGAAACAGCCTAAATTGATTTCGATCATGCGGGATAGCTACGTAACATTTCCTGATGGCGGCCAAGATAAAATAAATGCAGCATATGCATATGGCGGCGCACAAATGACAAAAGATGTGTTGAAAACGAATTTTGATTTACCAATCAATTATTATGTTGTTATGGATTTTAAAGAATTTAGTGACATTATTGATGAACTTTATCCAAAAGGAGTTACGATCGATGCTGAAAAAGATATTAATTTAGACGGTGTGGATATCCTCAAAGGTAAGCAAACATTGCATGGGAATAGTTTATTGCAGTATGCCCGCTTTAGAATGGATGAAGAAGGCGATTTTGGACGGATCAGACGTCAGCAGCAAGTGATGGATGCTTTAGTAGAGCAGTCTAAAGATTTGATTCCAATTTGGGAATTACCACAAGTTGCAGGAAAAATGGTCGGAAAAATCGATACAAATGTGCCTACGAGTTTATTGATCGATTTAGCAAAAGATTTTCTTACTGGAAAAGTGAAGCCTTTAAAATCACTGTCTGTTCCAGTGGAAGGCACATGGAACTTTAATGATTATACCGAATCTGGAAGTGTGATCGAACTTGATGAACAAAAGAATGCTGAAGCGATTCAGAATTTTATGAAAGATAAGGAATAACGTCATTTATCCGTTTACTCTCTTATATGAGAGTAAACGGATTTTTTAGTGAAAAATGAAAACAAACTAGCGTATTTCTATGCGTTAGGAGCAAGCATATGCTATTCTTTAAGAAAGCGTTTTTTTTATTTAGAAGGAAGGGTTTATTTTGAAAGTTGTGATTATTGGCGCTTCTTTTGCTGGAGTATCAGCTGCTTTGGCTATCAGAAAAAAACATCCCAAAGCTGAAATTCATTTAATCGAGAAGCAACAAACGATTGGTTATTTGCCTGGCGGAATCAATCTGTATTTTAATAAAACGATCGATCCTATCGAAACCGCTCAGTTTATTTCAGAAGAACAATTAATAGATAACGATATCTCTTTGTTGTTAAATGCAAGAGTAGTCAGTATGGATTCAACACAGCATATCATCAAATATGAAAAGCAAGCAACTGAGTTTTTTATGTCATTTGATAAATTGATTTTAGCAACTGGCTCTAGTCAATGGTCCAACAAAATTCTTGGTAGTGATTCGGAAAAGGTTTTAAAATATAAATTTTTGCCCGGAGTTCTAAAAGCTATTGAGCGTTTGGAAAATAGTGATAAAGTAGCAGTGATCGGCGGCGGTCAAATCGGCGGAGAAGCAGCAGATACGTTGTTAAAAAAAGGCAAAGAAGTACACCTCTTTGAACGTATGGATTATTTGTTATTCAAGTATTTCGATGAAGAGATGATTCGTCCAGTGCAAGCTGAAATGGTGTCTCGAGGTGCTGTGTTTCATTTCGATGAAACCGTTGAAAAAGTAACCGATACAGATGAAGGCCTACTGATCGAAACGAAGAAATCCGAATTAGTATGTGATAGTGCTATTTTTGGGATGAATGTCCGTCCAGATCTTGGTTATTTGGATGAACATATCCGGACTCATACGGATCAGACCGTATTTGTGAATGAGTATTTGCAAACATCTCAAGCGGACGTTTTTGCGATTGGTGACTGCATTCAAGTGCCTTATAGCTTGTCTCAGGAATTATTTTATATCCCATTAGTGAATAATGCGGTTAGAACGGGGTTAGTTGTGGCTCAAAATCTTGTAGAAGCAACCACACCATTTGTCGGCTCGATTCGCACGATTGGGACTAAACTTGTCGATTATTATGTAGCCAGTACTGGACTGACAGAAGCAGAAGGATTATTTCATGGGCAGCCGATTGCGGTTTCCCACGTTCAACAGAAGAGTTCCTTATTTTCAGGATGTGAAAAAATTTGTGGAAAAATTATTTTCGAAAAAGATAGTCATAAGATTTTAGGTGCACAATTAGTTTCAAAAGCAGATATCCTAGAGAAAATCAATACACTAGCGCTTGGGATTCAAATGGGTCAAACACTTGAAGAGCTTTACCAAAAAGATTTTTTGTATCATCCTTATTATTCAAACGTGATTGATATCACGAACCAGCTAGGTTTTGAAGGTTTGTGGAGTGAAGCGGATGAAAATTGAAGAATTATTGGATAAAAAAGAAGCGAGAGAGATTGGTATTTTAAAGAAGGTGATTTTGGCAGGTGGTCGTATCGCAGACCAAGAGTTACTTGATTATTTAGGCGTTTCAAAGGCTTCTTTTGAAAGTGATTTAAAGGAATTAGGGTATTACTTGAAGCCTTATGAAAAAGATTGTACGTTATTTTATGATGGACAATGGGTGGCAATTCATATGTCAGACCAGTTTTCGATCAGTAAAGTTTTGGAAGAGTATGTTCGAGGGTCAATCAAGTTTCAGTTGATAGATTACTTATTTCAGTATCGAGAATTTAGCATTGCTCAGCTGACCACTAAATTTATGATCAGTGAGTCGTCTTTGTTTCGGAAAATCAAAGAGCTAAATCTGTTATTAAAAGAGTTTGATCTTAAAATTGGCAACGGTCAATTAAAAGGTGAAGAGCTCCAAATTCGTTATTTTTATTTTCAAATTTATTGGTTTTTAACTCCGTATGAGAAACATCAAGAAAAAACATTAACGGTTCAAAATTCTAGGATCATTGAGGCTTTGGAAAAAGCACTGTCCCTTTCATTTGAGGAACATAGCAGGTTGAAAATCAGTTTATGGCTGACGATCAGTAAGAAAAGAATCGTGGTTCAACCAAAAATGTTTAAAGAATTATACAGTAAAAGTCTGGTGTATGAACAAGATCCTTTTTTTAAAACATTACGTTCCTTTGTTTTACGTTTTTTTAGTCGATATCCACTTGAAATCGATGAAGAAGAGAGTCTGCTACATTTTATTTTTCTAACGAGTATGTCTGTTTTAGCGGAATCAGATTTTGCTGAGTATAGTTTGATTCGTGGTAGAAGGACGCCAACATCACTTGCAGACACGTTTGTTTTAGAGCATGTGATTTTATATTATCGTCCGCAAAAATTTTTCCCAGAATTAGAAAAAAAGATCTTTTATTATTTTTCTCAGATTCATAATCGGCTGTATTTTTTTAAAGGAGAGCTGGAATTGTTTGATCGGGAGAATATTTGGCAAAAAGAACAGACTCTTTCCAGTCATCAGCTGGCTGATTTTTCTCGGATTCTTTTAGATAAAAGTTTAGAATGCTTTGGGAAAAGTTATGAGACAGGCAATAGTTTGTATGAATGGTCATTGGTGAAATATCTTAGTGTGCTGGCGATCATTGATTTTGAAATCGTTGGTGAGACTCGGATTGGGATTGATTTAAAGATGGATCATTTGTATAAGGAAGTAATGACTCAGGTTTTAGTCTTGAGCTTAAAAAATTTGAATGGGTTAACGATCGAACCATTTGATTCAAAAAGAACGTATGATTTGCTGATCACAAACGTTATGAAGCCGAATACCTATCGTTCTGCAAAAGAGGTTTATGTATTATCGGAACTTGGATCAACTTATGATATCAATCAAATCAGGATGAAAATCCGAGCGCTGCATACGAAAAGATGAATTGAATAAAAAGGCCAAAGGTAAAATGATTTGCTATTTTTTTTTTGGTCTTTTTTATTGATAGGACAAGGCTTTGTTGAAAAACTTTCATTTATTTTTGAAATTAAAAAAAAGTTGACGTTTTTATAAAACAGTTTCCGATTATGATAAATCCATCAAATATAAAGCGTTTTCAAGAAAGGGAGTAAATTCTAATGACAGAACAAAAATACATCATGGCGATCGACCAAGGAACAACCAGTTCAAGAGCAATTATTTTTGATAAAAAAGGCAATAACATCGGTAGTTCACAAAAAGAGTTTACACAAATTTTTCCTAAGGCAGGTTGGGTAGAGCATAATGCGAATGAAATTTGGAACTCTGTTCAATCTGTCATCGCAGGTGCTTTGATCGAGTCAAGTGTGAAACCTTCAGATATTGCTGGGATCGGTATCACCAACCAACGTGAAACAACAGTTGTTTGGGACAAGCAAACAGGATTGCCAATCTATAATGCGATTGTTTGGCAATCTCGTCAATCTTCACCAATCGCCGATCGATTAAAAGAAGATGGGCATGGCGAGATGATTCATGAAAAAACAGGATTGATCGTAGATGCTTATTTTTCAGCAACAAAGATTCGTTGGATTTTAGATCATGTTGAAGGAGCACAAGAGCGAGCTGAAAAAGGAGAGTTATTATTTGGAACGATCGATTCTTGGCTAGTTTGGAAATTAACTGGTGGAGAAACCCATGTAACGGATTATTCCAATGCAAGTCGTACGATGCTCTTTAATATTCATGATTTAGACTGGGATCAAGATATTTTAGATATTTTAAATATCCCACGCGTAATGCTGCCGAAAGCAACATCAAATTCAGAAGTTTATGGGTTGACGAAGAACTATCATTTCTATGGCAGCGAAATTCCGATCTCTGGTATGGCGGGTGACCAACAAGCAGCGTTGTTTGGACAAATGGCTTTTGAACGAGGAATGGTTAAAAATACGTATGGAACAGGTTCATTTATTGTGATGAACACAGGTGAAAAACCGCAGCTTTCTGATAATAATTTACTAACAACAATCGGTTATGGAATCAATGGTAAAGTTTATTATGCATTAGAGGGAAGTATTTTTGTAGCAGGTTCAGCCATTCAATGGTTGCGTGATGGATTGAAGATGATTCAAACCGCTGCAGAATCTGAAGCTGTAGCCAATGAATCACATAATAAAAATGAAGTCTATGTTGTGCCAGCTTTTACAGGACTTGGTGCACCGTATTGGGATTCTGATGCAAGAGGAGCTGTTTTTGGTTTAACGAGAGGAACCACGAGAGAGGATTTTGTAAAAGCTACATTGCAATCAGTTGCTTATCAAGTGCGAGACATTATCGATACAATGCAAAAAGATACTGGTATTGATATTCCTATCTTAATAGTAGATGGAGGAGCCGCGAATAATGATTTATTGATGCAATTCCAAGCAGATATTTTAAATACTTCTGTTCAAAAAGCGCAAAATTTAGAAACCACAGCTTTAGGCGCAGCCTTTTTAGCAGGATTAGCAGTTGGTTTTTGGAAAGATTTGGATGAGTTAAAAGAATTCTATGAAGAGGGACAAATGTTTGATGCGAAAATGTCTGCTGAAGAACGAGACGATTTATATGAAGGCTGGCAACAAGCGGTCGCTGCTACACAAATGTTCAAACATAAATCAAAATAAAGGAAGAAGTGAGTGGTATGACATTTTCAATTAAAACCAGACAAGCATCTATTGAAAAGATGAAGGCTGAAGAATTAGATTTATTGATCATTGGTGGCGGAATTACAGGCGCAGGTGTTGCCTTACAAGCAAGTGCATCTGGTATGAAAACCGGTCTGATTGAAATGCAGGATTTTGCAGAAGGCACGTCTTCTCGTTCGACCAAGTTAGTTCATGGCGGGATTCGTTATTTGAAAAATTTTGATGTAGAAGTGGTTGCCGATACAGTTCAAGAGCGCGCCGTTGTTCAAGCAATTGCGCCTCACATTCCCAAACCAGACCCAATGCTTTTACCGATTTATGATGAACCAAAAGCAACGTTTAATATGTTTTCGGTCAAAATAGCGATGGATTTGTATGATCGTTTGGCGAATGTGATCGGTACAAAATACGAAAATTATACATTGACAAAAGAGGAAGTATTGGAAAGAGAACCACAATTAAAAAGTGAAGGATTACAAGGGGGTGGCGTTTATCTAGATTTTAGAAATAATGATGCTCGCCTCGTAATTGAAAATATCAAGCGTGCCGCATCTGACGGTGGTCTGATGGTCAGCAAGGTCAAAGCGGTTGGTTTTATTCAAAATGATCAAGGTAAAATCATTGGTGTAAAAGCAGAAGATTTATTGACGGGTGAACAGTTTGACATCCAAGCTAAAATCGTCATCAACACGACTGGGCCTTGGTCAGATAAGGTTCGAGGGTTAGATTCAAAAGAAAATTTAGTGCCGCAAATGCGTCCGACAAAAGGGGTCCATTTAGTTGTGGACAGCAGTAAATTATATGTACCGCAACCTACTTATTTTGATACAGGAAAACATGATGGACGGATGGTATTCGTGGTTCCAAGAGAGAAAAAAACGTATTTTGGAACGACAGATACGGATTATACTGGCGATTATGAACATCCGACTGTTACACAAGAAGATGTCGATTATCTGTTAGAAATCGTGAATAGTCATTACCCTAAAGCAAATGTGACGATTGATGACATCGAAGCAAGTTGGGCTGGTCTTAGACCGTTGATTTCAGAAAATGGCGGTTCTGATTATAATGGTGGTAATAATGGCAAAGTATCCGATGAAAGTTTCGATCAAGTAATCGATATCGTTGATCAATACCGGAACCAAAAAGCAACACGTTTTGATGTAGAAAATGTCTTGAATCATTTAGAAGATTCACTGGCTGAAAGTAAGGAGAATCCATCTGCTGTTTCTCGTGGCAGTCTGTTGGAACGTTCAGATGATGGCTTATTGACATTATCAGGTGGTAAAATCACAGATTATCGTAAAATGGCGGAAGGTGCCTTGAAAGAGATTCAGCGTATTTTGAAAGAAGAATTTAGTTGCGAGTTTCAATTGATCGACTCTAAAACTTATCCTGTATCAGGGGGGGATCTCAATGCAGCGGAAGTTGAAGAAGGACTAAATGCTCTTGCAAAACGTGGTGTGGAAAAAGGGCTGCCCCAAGAAGAGGCAGAATATCTAGCTCATTTATATGGTTCAAATGTAACAGAACTTTTTGAAAAAATCGCTACAACTGAACCGGTAATGGGGTTAAGTTTGGCTGAAACATTGGCACTTCACTATGCTTTAGATAATGAGATGGTCCTAACACCAGCCGACTATCTTGTACGTAGAACAAACCACTTACTTTTCATGAGAGATACACTAGATGAAGTGAAACAAGGTGTGATTTCTGAAATGAGTCATTATTATAATTGGTCTGAAAACCAAGTAGAACGTTATACAAACGAGCTAAATCAATTGATCGCAGAATCTGACTTGAGTATATTGAAAGAAGGGAAGAAGTAAAATGGATACTTCAAATATGACACAGATTTTCAGTGAGTTTTTAGGGACAATGATTTTGATTCTTTTAGGAGACGGCGTATGTGCAGGAGTTAATTTAAAGAAAAGTAAGTCTGCGGCATCGGGTTGGATCGTGATTGCATTTGGTTGGGCAATGGCTGTTACCATTGCGGTCTATGTTGCAGGATATATGGGCCCTGCTCATTTAAATCCAGCGGTAACGATCGCGATGGCGATGACTGGAAGTTTTGAATGGAGTTTGGTTATACCGTTTATCGTAGCGCAAGTGCTAGGAGCGATTGTAGGAGCGGTTTTAGTTTGGCTAGCCTATTTGCCTCATTGGCAAGTAACAGAAGATCAGGGCGCGATTTTAGGGACGTTTGCTACAGGTCCTGCGATTCGTAATTATCCAGCGAATATGATTACAGAAGTTATTGGAACATTTGTTTTAGTTTTAGGTTTACTTTCATTTTCACAACATAACTTTACAGATGGATTGAATCCATTAGTTGTGGGGGCATTGATCTTATCGATTGGCTTGTCTTTAGGCGGACCTACAGGTTATGCGATCAATCCAGCACGTGATTTTGGGCCTCGTTTAGCACATCAATTATTGCCGATTTCAACTAAAGGTGATTCTGATTGGAGCTATTCATGGGTTCCTATTGTTGGACCTGTAATCGGTGCGGTAGTAGCTTCTGGTGTGTATATGAGGATGGTTTGATTTTTTATGGACGGGTTAAGAGTTGAAAGACGGAGATCTTTCGACTCTTTTTTTTCATAAAAAAGAGTCGATAATTTATTTTGAAGTAAGTTTAGCATAAAAAAATCCAATATTTTATTTACAAGAGGATTTTTTTTCTGTACTCTTGAAAGAGAGTTATTATTTATGATGTTTAGCTTCACAGGCTAACTCCTTGGAAAAAAGATAAAATGTGATTGTGGCGAAGAGCGCCACCCTCAGATTTTCCAATTTTTCAGTCGGAGTTGAACGAGCCTGTTCACCTTTTAATAAAGGAGGAGCAAGTGTGTCTTATCAGGAAATATTATTTCCTTTTCTCGGAGGATTAGGTATTTTTCTATTCGGTATGAAGTATATGGGGGATGGTCTGCAAAAATCAGCAGGGGATTCGTTACGAGAGATTTTGAATACCTTTACATCTACACCATTGAGATCTGTCTTAGCGGGATTGATCGTTACAGCAATCATTCAAAGTAGTTCTGGTACCACAGTACTGACTGTCGGTTTGGTCAGTGTGGGTTTTATGTCTCTACGACAGGCGATCGGCGTGATCATGGGGGCAAATGTTGGAACGACGGTAACCGCTTTTATAATCGGATTTAACTTAAGCTCGTATTCGTTGCCCATCATTGGTGTCGGGTCGATTTTGCTTTTCTTCTTTAAAAGAGAGCGAATCAATAATATTGGGCAAATTTTATTTGGTTTCGGTTGCTTGTTTTATGGTCTAAAATTAATGGGTGAAGGAATGGCGCCATTGAGTAAGCTACCGCAGTTTGCTGAATTGATGGTAGATGTATCACATCATCCTGTTCTCGGAGTGGGAATTGGAACCTTACTCACGATGGTTTTACAAAGTTCCAGTGCAACGATCGGAATTTTACAACAGTTGTATAGTCAAGGGAGTCTGGCAATCGAATCGGTATTGCCAATTTTGTTTGGGGATAATATAGGAACGACGATTACAGCTGTGATTGCGGCATTAGGGGTCAGTGTAGCTGCTAAGAGGACTGCAGCTTCACATGTGATTTTTAATCTAGTTGGTGCCATTATTTTTACAACACTACTGACACCTTTTACAGCTGTTGTTGTACGTATTTCTGATGTCCTGAACTTAAAACCAGCAATGCAGATTGCTGTAGCTCATGGTTTGTTTAATGTCTCAAATTTGCTGATCCAGTTTTGGTTTATCGATAAAATTGAGTTGCTTGTACGGAAAATCATCCCAGGCAAAGATAAAAGTATTGAATTTAAACCATCTAACTTAAATGAATCGATTATCCAAAACTCAGCCACTTTGGCTTTGAATCAGGCAAAAATCGAGTTGTTGCAAATGGGCGAGTATGTCTTAGGTGCCTTTGAAGCAACGAAATCTTATTATGAAAAACAAGACAGCATCGATAAGGAAAATGCAAGTCAGTATGAAACGGCAATTAATGATACGGATAATCGCCTGACGGAATACTTGGTGCAGCTTTCAGCAACTGAATTAACGATTTCAGAAAGCCATGAACAAACAATGATGCTTGAGTTAACGAAGGATCTGGAACGTATTGGAGATCATTGTCGAAATATTATTCAAAATCTTAATGAAGCGATTCATCTTGAAAAGAAACAAAAAGCCAAAGAGAAAAAAGCCGGAAAAGTTTCTGATCGTGATACATTGATTTTATATGATGAAGATGTGGTAAATTTGTTTGAAAAAGTTCTTAAAAATATCAGAGATTCTTTGATTGTATTTGAAAATGACGACAAAGAGATGGCAGCTCATATGTTAAGTCGAGAGAAACAAATCGATCAAATGGTCAAAATGCTTCGGAAAAAATATATTTTGATCATGAATAGCGGTAAAGGACGCGTGGCTGATGGTGTTTTGTTTATTGATATTGCGTCTAACATAGAACGAATGAGCGATCGAACGATTCATATGGCTAAATATGTTTTAGGTGAACGTTATGGGACAGAGGAAATTGCTGTAGATCAATCGGTGAATCCGGTGATTACATTGCAGCCACAAGAGTAAAAGAACCCTTTATGATCTATTTTTGATGATCATAAAGGGCTTTTTATATTGATTATTTATTGAGGTTCTGCATGATCAATTGATATAAAACATCTAGTGACTGATTGCTGTCTAGTTTTAAAATAGGACATTTAGAATGAGTGATTTGATAATTATGTTCAGCAAGGGTCCCTATATCAGAAGGGACTTTGGCGGTATAATAAGTTTTACACCAATCTAAAAAGTCATTGGTTTGATTTCCATGTTCGTCTAACCATAAAGAAGATTCCCCACCTCTCTCCACTTCTCTTTTTATTAGGCGTTGGAATCGTTGTTTGTCATCTATTGTGAGAAAAACCAATAAATCCCGGTCATCAAAACCAGTAGGATTCCATGCGAATACAGAGCCAGATACAATAAATTGATCGAATTTTTCACGATCATTTTCGTACATTTTTAGTCGTTGATCGATTGGATAATTTTCTGAAAAGGTCTCGTCTTTCCAAATATAACGGTCAGTATCGATCCACTTAATTTGTTCTTTTTCAGCGATATAATGTCCCAGGGTACTTTTTCCTGTACCAGAAGCTCCAATAAGTTGAATTTTCATTTTCTTCTCCTTTCAATAATCACAAAAGAAACAATAATATTAAAGAAAATGCACATTTGACTATTTCATTTACTAAGAATACTTTATAATAAATAGTATCAATTGAGAAGAGGTAAGAAGATGAAACACAATACTTTTTTGTCAGCCGATCAAAAAACAACGAGCCATTTTATCTGCTGGGAGCCTGAACGTGAGGCAATCGGAACGATTCAAATTATTCATGGGATGGCGGAGTATATCGAACGTTACCATGATTTTGCTAAGTATCTAAATAATTTGGGCTTTGTTGTAGTCGGTCATGATCATTTAGGTCATGGTGAGTCTGTTGCAACTAATCAGCCAAAACATGGATACTTTGGAAAAGGAGAGCCTGTAACGTTTGTGTTGGAAGATATTCATCAGATCAAAGAATGGATTGGAGAAAATTATCCAGATCTGCCGCATTTTATGCTGGGGCATAGTATGGGCTCGTTTGCGCTACGTAATTATTTACAATTATATAAATCTGAAATAAGCGGAGCTATTTTTATGGGAACCGGTAAAAATGCTTCAATGTTGCCTTTAGCTCTGTCTTTAACGAAAGGATTGAATTTAACGGCTCCAGAAAAACCAAATAAATGGCTGGATCAAATGGCATTCGGTTCTTTTAGTAAGCAATTTCCAGAGGCGGGAAGTTTTAATTGGTTGAGTAAAAATCAAGATAATGTGAAACGATATGAAAATGACCCACTAACTGGTTTTACTTTTACGAATAATGGTTTTTATACGTTATTCCGTTTAGTTGACGGAGCGAATCGTGAGGGATGGGCACAGAATATCGATCAGGATTTACCGATTTTAGTGATCAGCGGGGAACAAGATCCAGTAGGAGATTTTGGTAAAGGTCCCAGAAAAGTTGCAAAAGAATTGGATGAGGCTGGAATCAAAGATGTCTCACTTGTTTTATTTGCGGAATTACGCCACGAAATTTTATTGGAAAATGAAAAAAATGAGGTCTATAAAGCAATCAGCAACTGGCTGCAAAAAAGACTTGATTCTAATATAAAAGACTAGGAATCTGTTTGCTATTTAGTCGTTTTTTCTATAAACTACAATGTATGGTTAAAAAGGTATAGAACTTAAAAATCAAAGCGATTTATTGTGTGGAGGGATGCATGTGGAAAAAGCGCGATTAAGAAAATTAGGTTTGGCAAACTTAAAATGGCTTCACGAGCATCCAGTATTAAAAGAGCAAAAAGAACTAGAAATCAGCCAAGCATTATTCAATGATCCTTATTGGAAGCAGGCTAAAACAGTCGCAATCACTAAACCGTTAGACTTTGAATTTAATACGCATATTTTGCTTGAAAAAGGCTGGCTGGAAGGGAAACAAATGTTGATGCCGATAGCTAGCAGTGAGCGGAAATTGACGTTTCACTCTGTGACGACTGAAACTAAATTCGAAAAAACAGCATTTGGTGTGGCTGAACCAGTGGGGGCACCTGTTGTATCTGCTGAAAAAATCGATTTATTGGTTGTACCAGGAATCGTGTTTACACATGAGGGGTTTCGAATTGGCTTTGGCGGAGGGTTTTACGATCGTTTCCTTCAACATTATCAAGGCGAGACATGCAGTTTGGTATTTAGTGAGCAGATTCAAGAAAATTGGCAGGTGGAGTCTTTTGATTTACCTGTAAAGCGATTATTTATCAGCTAGGAGGAACGCATGGATTATCAAACGCAAATGAAAATAAAAAGACTATTAAAACAGCCGCTAGTGACATATTTTTTACTTGGGATCACGACGATCGTTTTTCTAGGGATGGAACTGTCAGGTGGCTCGGAGAATAGTCAGGTTTTGATTAATTGGGGCGCAATGTCTCGAGGAGAGATTCTTTATTTACACCAATATTGGCGCTTATTCACACCAATGTTTCTGCATATCGGTTGGCTGCATTTTGTGGTAAATATGGTGACGTTATATTATGTCGGCTCACAAGTTGAGAGTATTTATGGTCACTGGCGTTATCTCCTTATTTATCTATTGAGTGGCGTGTCTGGAAATATCATTAGTTTTACGTTTGGTTCGCCAAACAGTATTTCGGCGGGTGCTAGTACAGCATTATTTGGATTATTTGGTGCCTTTGTTATTCTAGGCCGTCATTTTAGAAATAATCCAGCAATCTCATTTATGGTTCAGCGTTATGCGACCTTTATCGGAATCAACTTGATTTTTAATTTATTTAGCAGTTCTGTGGATATCATGGGACATATCGGTGGCTTGATCGGTGGACTTTTAGTAGCCTCTGCTTTAGCTGTTCCAGATCGTTCTGATGAGTTCAATATCCATGAACGAATCATATCTGGTATCATTTTCGTATTTTTATTAGGTGTTTGTCTAGTCTTGGGTTTTAAAAAATTCGGTTTACTTGTATAATAAGGAAGTGCATTTAATGGAAACGCTATATGATGTGCAGCAGTTATTTAAACAGTTCGGTATTTACATTTATGTAGGTGCTAGAATTTATGATATCGAGTTGATGATGATTGAATTGAAAAATATTTACGAAGGTCACTTGATTGATAGAGACACATACCTCCATGCGAGAAGTGTTTTGCAAGGAGAACATCAAATTGAAGAAAGTAGAGCAACTGAGAAAGGAACCGAGTAAATGGATAAGAAATTGATTGGGATTGATTTAGGCGGAACAACGATTAAGTTTGCAATTTTAACAACGGATGGAGATGTTCAGCAAAAATGGAGTATTGAAACCAATATTCTAGATGAAGGCCGTCATATCGTGCCGGATATCATCGAATCAATCAATCACCGAATCTCTCTTTATGAGATGAAACATGAAGATTTTATTGGGATCGGTATGGGTACTCCAGGTAGTGTTGATATTAAAAAAGGGACAGTAGTTGGAGCTTACAATCTTAACTGGACGAAAAAACAAAATGTAAAAGCACAAATCGAAGAAGCAACAGGCATTCCTTTTGTTTTAGATAACGATGCCAATGTGGCGGCTTTAGGTGAACGTTGGAAAGGTGCTGGGGAAAACAATCCAGATGTTGTTTTCATTACACTTGGTACAGGCGTTGGCGGCGGTATTATTGCTGAAGGCAATCTATTACATGGTATTAACGGCTGTGCTGGCGAAATTGGTCATTTCACTGTTGATCCTGGCGGTTTTGAATGTACTTGTGGTAAACGCGGTTGTTTAGAAACAGTTTCTAGTGCAACGGGTGTCGTTCGGGTTGCTCGCCATATGTCAGAAGAATATGCGGGTGATTCTCAGTTAAAACAAGCGATCGATGATGGTCAAGATGTTTCAAGTAAAGATGTCTTTGATTATGCCAAAGCAGAGGATCCATTTGCTTTGATGGTGGTAGATCGTGTGTGTTATTTCTTAGGACTTGCAATCGGTAATGTAGGAAATACCTTGAACCCATCTAGTGTGGTCATTGGCGGCGGGGTTTCTGCAGCTGGTGAATTTTTACGTAGTCGTGTTCAAACTTATTTTGAAGAATTTACTTTCCCAGAAGTTCGTAACAGTACGCAAGTTAAGCTTGCTGAGTTAGGTAATGAAGCCGGAGTTATCGGTGCAGCCTCACTTGCATTACACTTTATGGAGAAAGAGTAAGAAAGGGATTTTAGAATGAATGTTTTATGGATTATCAACGGTGTTTTATTAACAATCTTATTAGCAATGGGGATCAATGAGTTATATCTTAGAATCATGGCAAAACGTTCTGCCAAAACGATCACAGAAGAAGAATTTAAAGAAGGCATGAGAAAAGCTCAAATCATTGATGTCCGTGAAAAAGACTCATTTGATGCAGGTCATATTCTTGGTGCGCGCAGCATGCCATATACAACGATCAAAACAACGTTGAATTCAATTCGTAAAGATCAACCTGTCTATATTTATGATCAAAAAAAATCATTAAGTATTCGTACAGCAAACCAATTGCGTAAAAATGGCTATAAAGATCTTTATATTTTAAAAGGTGGCTATGAAGGCTGGACTGGCAAGACGAAAAAGAAAAATGCTTAATCAATAAAGCACAGAGAAAAACGACGGTTCGAAATTGGACAACGTTTACTTCTCTGTGCTTTTTCTTGTTAACCTAAATTGTAAATCGTTTCTTTTTTTATTAATTAGGATAAAATAAAGATGAGGTGACAAACATGATTCAAATCAAAAGAGCATACGAAGAAGCACGATCTGATGATGGTTACCGAATATTAGTCGATCGTTTATGGCCTAGAGGAATGTCAAAGGAAAAAGAACACTTAGATTTATGGTTGAAAGAAATAGCGCCAAGTAATGAACTTAGAAAATGGTTTAATCATGAACCCGTTAAATTTTCTGTATTCAAAGAAAAATACCTAACTGAAATAAAATCGGGTGAAACACATGCCGCATTTCAAGAACTTTTGAACATCATAAAAGAGTATCCTGTGATCACACTGATTTATAGTGCAAAGGATGAAGTGCATAATAATGCGGTGGTATTAAAAGAAGTTTTAGATAAAAATAAGTCGAATTAATCCGAGAAAATAAATTGAAAGGGGGAAAATAATGAAAATCGCGATTGTTGGTGGCGGACCTCGAGGCCTTTCCGTATTAGAGCGAATTGTTGAATGGTCAAGGGAAGAACAGGTGATACAAATTACAATGTTTGATTCTTTCGGTCCAGGAGGTAAAGTCTGGCGTGAAGATCAGCCATTATCTTTGTTGATGAATTCTGTTGCCTCTCATGTCACTTTATTTACAGATGAAACATTAAGTACAAAAGGTCCTGTAGCAAAAGGACCAAATCTATATGAGTGGGCACAAGGAGAAGCTACAGCTTTTATCAAGAAACACAATTTTGAAAATAGAGCAACACTATTAGAAGAGTGCGAACGTCTAGGTCCGAATGATCACTGTTCCCGAGTTTTTTATGGTTTGTATCAAAAATGGTTTTATGAATATGTGCAAACACGAATGACAGAACAAACCTCGGTAAAGTTTTTTAAAGATACTGTTCGTGCTGTAAAAATGCAAGAGGATAATTTTCTAGTATATACCAAAGCTGTAGAAACAACAGTGGATACGGTTATTTTAGCTTTAGGACATCAAGAAAATGAACTAATTGGAAACGAAAAAGAGCTAGCTGCTTATGCTAGCGAACATCGTTTATTTTATTCCTCACCTAAAAATGCGGCAGATGCTTATCTTGAAGCAATCACAGAAAATACCCCAGTTTTGATCAGAGGTTTAGGATTGGTCTTTTTCGATTATCTTGCCTTGCTGACGAGTGAACGCGGTGGTGTATTTAAAGAGCAAAATGGAGAACTGATTTATCAGCCTTCTGGAAAAGAACCTAAAATCATTGCTGGTTCTGGTCGGGGCATTCCTTATCATGCTAGAGGGACTAATCAAAAAGGGTATGGAGAAGAATATCAGCCACGTTTTCTAAAAGAAAAGAGTTTGAATAAGTTTAAAAGAAAAGGAAGCTTTTCTGCTGAGCAATTTTTTGAGCTTTTAAAAAAAGAAGTGGAATTTGCCTATTATTCGGCATTGGTGGAGGCTAATTACCCTAAAGTAAATCAGAGTCGTTTCAATGAAGAATTTATCCGAACAAGAGGTGCCGAATCGGTTTTGGAAAAATATGGTATCCATAAAAAAGATTTTTGGGACTGGTCAGCTCTTCAGCATCCAGATCAAAGCGTGGGAGCAGTAGATTCTTTTCAGGAGTTCATCCTTACTTATTTACATTGGGATTTTGAACAGGCAAAAAAAGGTACGATCTCAGGACCTTTTGCAGCAGCTTTGGATAGTTTGAAAGACTTGCGAGATGAAGTTCGTTTTATGATGGATCATAAGTTATTTACCAGCGATGAGTATAAAAAATGGTTGTGGGATTGGTTTACCCCGTTGAATGCTTTTTTATCGATCGGACCTCCTTTAGAAAGAACTGCTGAGTTGAAGGCGTTGATCAAAGCTGGGATTGTGACGCTTCTTAGCCCGGAAATGGAGATAGCAACAGAAGCAGGTTGGTTTATTGGTTCTTCTCGAAAAGAGCCGATTCAAAAGTATAAAACCCATTTTTTAATTGAAGCAAGATTGCCGAAAACAGCAAATCAGTTTAGTTTAAATCCCTTAGTGCAACAGCTTTTAAGAGATGAAATAGCGAGTCTGCATCAATTGGAGTTAGCTTCTGGCGAAATTTATCGGACGGGGGCACTTTTTGTGGAGCGAGAAACGAATCAAATACAGTCGAAAAACGGCGAAGTTGTCAGTGGATTATTTTGTTATGGTATTCCAACTGAAGGAATTCATTGGCTGACAGCGGCCACGGCACGACCTGGAACAGATCCATGGAACCTGAGGGAAGCAGATTTGATTGCTAGAAATATATTTGAAGGAAAAAGAGATTTGAAAGAGAACAACTAATAATAAGTGTTGTTTTCTTTTTTTAGTTTGAAATTTGCAAAAAAAAAGAGAAATTTTGTTCGTGACAAAAGACGTCACGAACAAGATTTCCTATTTTTTAGTCAGAGCTAAACAGCTCATTCTGCTTTTCGTAATCTAACTGCACACGTTAGATCATTCGGCGATAACGAAAACCAATTCACAGGGAAGAACACCCTGCTAAAATTATTTTTCTTATATCGCTCATGATCTGAGCGAACGTGTTCCGCTTTTCTGTTTATCGAGAAATGCGTTTACGCATTGCTTTTTTACGATTTTCCTCGATCATATCTTCTTTTTCTTCGATTGGATCAAGAACAGTTTTTTTGATAGTAGCTGCAAAACCGACAACAGCTGCACAAGTTACGGCTGTTCCCACAAGCATTCCTGAAATAAATTTTTTCATATACATTCTCCTCTCGGTTATTTAGACACCTCTATTATGAACTAAAGTAAGAAAAAAAGCCAATAGATTTTAGTAAAAGCATCTTAATCTCGTTCAGTTATGATTAAAAAATAGATTTAATCTTTTTCTAAGTAGTTAGCGGATATTGTTTTACGAAATAAATGTAACCGTTTTATATAAAAGTTGTAAAAGTTTAGTAAATGTTTTATAATTAATTTACTAAAATAAAATCAAGAGGTGACTGCTGTGGAAAATGAGTTAAAAGAACTATTTCATTCTGTATTTGGAATGGAATCAAAAGAAATTTATTTTGCTCCTGGAAGAATCAATTTGATTGGTGAACACACAGATTATAATGGCGGTCATGTTTTCCCAGCAGCTATTACGATCGGAACATATGGTGTTGCTAGAAAACGCGAAGATCAAACGATTCGTTTTTATTCAGAAAATTTTTCAGAATTAGGAATTATTGAACTTTCTTTAACAGATTTAACGTATAAAAAAGAAGATGATTGGACGAATTATCCTAAAGGCATGATTCATTATTTGATTGAACAGGGCTATGCAATTGATCGAGGGATGGATATTCTCTTTTATGGCACGATTCCAAATGGAGCTGGACTTTCTTCCTCAGCGTCGATTGAATTACTAACCGGGGTCATTTTAACGGATCAGTTTGATTTGAAAATTAAAATGTTAGATTTAGTGATTACAGGTAAGCGTGTGGAAAATCATTTTATCGGGGTAAATTCAGGTATCATGGATCAGTTTGCTATTGGAATGGGCAAGCGAGAACATGCTATTTTATTGGACACAAATACGCTTGATTTTGAATGGGTGCCAGCAAAATTTGGCGAGTATGCGATCGCGATTATGAATACAAATAAACGCAGAGAACTGGCTGATTCAAAATATAATGAACGTCGGGCAGAATGCGAGCTGGCTTTAAGTCGTTTGCAAACCGTTCTACCGATCGAAACTTTGGGCGAGTTAACAGAAGAATGTTTTGATCAAAATAAAAAAGTGATTGCTGATGAACGCTTGATTAAACGAGCAAAGCACGCTGTAACTGAAAATCAACGAACAATCAAAGCAAAAAAATTTCTCGCTGAAAATGATCTCACCAGTTTTGGTCAGTTGCTGAATGCGTCCCATGCTTCTTTGAAAGAGGATTACGAAGTGACTGGTATTGAACTAGATACATTAGTAGAGGAAGCTCAGCGATTCCCAGGTGTGTTAGGCGCCCGAATGACAGGAGCGGGTTTTGGCGGCTGTGCAATTGCTTTAGTCAAAGAAACAGAGATGGATCATTTTATTAAGCAAGTTGGGCAAGCCTATCTAAAAAAAATCGGCTATCCGGCAGGTTTTTATATTGCAAAAGTTGATGATGGAGCTAGAAAGCTGTAGAATAAAGAATACGTTAAAAAAACGATTTTAATTTCTTATATATTTAACAAGGAGGCAATGATATGTCAATTTTAGTTTTAGGCGGAGCGGGCTACATTGGTTCTCATGCTGTTGATCAATTAATCAACAAAGGGTATGAGGTGGTCGTTGTTGATAATCTTCAAACGGGTCACAAACAATCAGTTCATGAAAAAGCGACATTTTATCTAGGGAATATTAGAGATAAAGGTTTTATGCAAGATGTGTTCAAAAAAGAATCGATTGATGGTGTGATTCATTTTGCTGCAAGTTCACTTGTCGGTGAGTCAGTAGAAAAACCATTAGTATACTTTAATAACAACGTTCATGGAACTCAAATAGTATTAGAAGTAATGGAAGAATTCGGCGTTAAACACATCGTATTTTCTTCTACAGCTGCTACTTACGGGGAACCTAAAGAAATGCCGATAGTAGAAACGATGCCAACAAATCCGGAAAACCCATATGGTGAAAGTAAATTAATGATGGAAAAAATGATGAAATGGTGTGACAAAGCCTATGGTATACGTTATGTTGCCCTTCGTTATTTCAATGTTGCTGGTGCTAAATCAGATGCTTCTATTGGTGAAGATCACGATCCAGAAACGCATTTGATCCCAATTATTTTGCAAACCGCTTTAGGTCAAAGAGAACATTTAGGCATTTATGGCGACGATTATGATACACCGGATGGTACATGTATTCGTGACTATGTTTATATCGAAGATTTGATTGCGGCTCATATTGCGGCGTTAGATTATTTACAAAAAAGGAATGAAAGTAATATTTTCAATCTAGGCAGCAACACTGGCTATTCGGTCAAAGAAATGCTCGAAGCAGCTAGAGAAGTTACTGGCAGAGAAATTCCAGCTAAAGTATTGCCGCGCCGGTTAGGTGATCCTAGTAAACTAGTTGCATCAAGTGAAAAAGCTAAAACGATTTTAGGCTGGCAGCCTCAAGTCACAGATATCAATCAGATTATCAAAACGGCATGGGATTGGCATCTGAGTCATCCAAAAGGGTATGAATAATTCTGTCGAGACTGAACGAGCCTGCTCAGCTTTTAAATTAGGAGGAAACATTGTGTCAATTAGTCAAACTATTACCGATTTTGTGACATTAGCGATTCAAGCTGGTGGTTGGATGGAACTGGATCGTCTTTATTTACAAAATCGTGTACTTGCAATGATCGGTGAAGAATCATTAGAGTCCATTTCTCCAACCGTAGTGACTAAGACATCCTTAGAATTGTTGGATGAATTAGTGACTCGAGCTGTAGAAAACGATGCAGTCAAAGAGAAAACAGCGGATTTAGAAATTTTTGAAGCGCAATTAATGGATTTTCTCACACCGCCACCTTCAGTGGTGAATGCTCTTTTTGCGCAACATTATGAAAAAAATCCAGCTGGCGCAACCGATTACTTCTTTAAATTAAGTCAAGAAAATGATTATATCAAAACTCGAGCTATTGCTAAAAATGTTGTTTTTCCAGTAGAAACAGAATACGGTCAACTTGAGATCACGATCAATTTATCAAGACCTGAGAAAGATCCCAAACAAATTGCTGCTGAACGTCAAGTAACTCAAGTGGATTATCCTAAATGTGTCCTATGTATGGAAAACGAAGGCTACAAAGGCCGGACTAATTATCCAGCTAGAACGAATCACCGAATCATTCGGATGAACTTAGATGGAGAGAGCTGGGGTTTTCAGTATTCACCCTACGCATACTACAATGAGCACTCGATTATTTTGTCTGAAGAACACCGTCCGATGGTTATTTCAAAAGAAACATTTCGCCGATTGACTAGAATCATTGAAGTGTTGCCCCATTATTTTGTGGGGTCTAATGCGGACTTACCAATCGTAGGCGGTTCGATTTTAACGCATGATCATTATCAAGCTGGCCGGCATGTTTTTCCGATGGAGAAAGCAGAGATTGAACAATATTTTGAGTTGAGTGATTTTCCTTTAATGAATGCGGGAATTGTCAAATGGCCGATGTCTGTTATTCGATTGCAGAGTCCAAATTCAGAAGATTTAGTTGAAGCGGCCTCATTGATTTTAGAAAAATGGCGTAATTATTCTGCTGAGAATGTTTCAATTCGAGCTTTTTCAGCAGATGGGACGTCTCATCACACCATAACGCCAATCGCTCGCCGTAAAGGTCAACTGTTTGAATTGGATTTAGTTTTGCGTGATAACAATATTTCTGCTGAATACCCAGATGGAATTTTTCATCCCCATAAAGAAGTGCAGCATATCAAAAAGGAAAATATTGGCTTGATCGAAGTGATGGGCTTAGCGGTATTGCCGCCACGTTTAAATGATGAACTGCAAGAAGTGGAAAATTATGTTTTAGAGAAGGAAAATCAGCTTGCAGGTTACCATAAAGAGTGGGCGGATCAAATGAAAGAAACCTATTCTTTTAATGAAAAAAACGCAAAAGAAATTATTCAAAAAGAAGTAGGACAAATTTTTGCCCATGTTTTAGCAGATGCTGGCGTGTATAAGCGAACGCCAGAAGGACAAGCAGCCTTTAAACGATTTATTGATAGTTTATAAAAGAAGGCAGGTGAGCAGATGGCGACGATCAAAGATATCGCAAAATTAGCAGGAGTTTCGCCAGCGACTGTTTCAAGAGTATTGAATTATGATCCAGATCTTTCAGTTGGGATCGAGACTAAGCAAAAAGTATTTGAAGCAGCAGAAGAATTAAATTACACGAAACACAAAAAAAATACAAAAACAGCTAAGGCAAAAATCGTGTTGGTTCAATGGTATGACGAAGTAGAGGAGCTAGAAGATATTTATTATCTTTCTATTCGTTTAGGAATCGAGAAGAAGGCTGAAGAGCTTGGTCTTGAGCTGATCAAACGTTCATTAGAGGAGCTAGATCATGAGTCGGTAGACGGCATTCTTGCTTTAGGGAAGTTTGCCAAAGAGCAAGCTGATTCTTTATTTGAAGTGAACGCCAATCTTTTATTTGTGGACTTTGATGCGTTGGATTTAGGCTATAACTCCTTAGTCATCGATTTTCAGCAAAGTATGTCTAGCGTTTTGACCTACCTTATAAAACATAACCATCAAGAAATCGGAATCATCGCCGGGGAAGAATATACTCGAGGAAGTAGCCGCCTGCTTGAAGATAAACGATTGCTTATTTTCAAAGAGATCTTAGCACAAAAAAAGTTGCTTAATGAAGCATTCATCTTGAAAGCACCATTTACTGTTGCTAGTGGTTATGAAGTGATGAAAGACTTTTTAAGTCAGCATCCAGACCATTTTCCAAGTGCTTTTTTTGCTTCTAGTGATGCTTTGGCCGTGGGTGCTTTAAAAGCAATCCAAGAAGTTGGTCTTAAGGTGCCTGACGATATTTCAGTGATTGGTTTTAATGATATAAGTGTGGCAAAATATGTCAGCCCACCTTTAACCACAATAAAAGTCCATACAGAATGGATGGGAGAATTAGCGATTGAAACAGTTCTTTCAATTATTCATGAACAAGCACCTGTGGCAAGAAAAATAACGATCGCCACCGAATTGATAGAAAGAGCATCAACGAAGTAATTCAACGTTGATGCTCTTTTTTACTATTTATAAGCGATCGCAAACAAGTTGATGTCATCATTAACACAGCTTTGTAACGTAATCCGTTCTCCGCCACCTGTGCCGACTGTAAGATCCCAATAGTTTGTTCCAGTCCCTACCTCAGTTCCGTAATCATCCAATTGAAGTAATGTGCGTACTGTGTAGGTAATAGGAGTCCCATTTGCATCGGTTACGACAATTTGGCTACCTGCACTTAATGAGAAAACAGTTGAGAAGGCACCAGGATTATGACCAATAAAATGAGTGTTTTGGCCGTCATCTCCTGATTGAACTGCAGCGCCTCCCCATGTAGAAGCAACACCACTAGGATTGGAATCGATGATACTTTGGCCACTGCCTTGTCCACCATTTTGGTAAGGAATCGTTTGTCCGTTCATTGTGATAGTCATTGCTCCATATGAAGGTTCAGCTGGGGCTTCAGGTGCACTTGTAGGTGCAGCTTGGGCTGGTTCCACAGGTGTTTGTTCTACGGGTGCAGTTTCTGTTGTAGGAGTTGCTGCAGGTTCACTCTTTGGAACAATGTGAAATGTTCTATCAGCAGTACCAGTATTTCCGCTAGTATCAGTGGCAGTAAAATGAATCGTTTGTGTGCCTACAACAGATGTGTCTAAGGCTTCATCGGCAGTTACTTTTGCTGTGATGTCTCCATCTTTATTGTCAGAAGCAGTGACTTCTTCATAGATATTGACTTTAGTATTTTGTTCAACAGTTTCTTCAGGTACATTGATTGTTGGTGCAGTCGTATCTTTAGCAATATTTACGGCAACAATTTTTTCTTTGCTTTGTTTTTTCTTAGGAGCAGTTGCTAAATTTACTAACTCTTTACCTGTCGGAACATTTTTTATTAAGGTAATCTTTGCTTTTTTAGGTTCGCTGGCCAAGCTATTTGCTCTACTAACTGTGTCGGTAAAAATGTATCCGCCAATAAATAAAGCAATACCTAAAATACTGATGAAACCAACAATAATAGTGTGTTTAATTGTGTTTTTTTTCATGTAGAATCCCTCCAAAAATAGTGGTGAGATTTTCCATTTATCGATAAATTTTAAATCCGCGTTTTTATATTTTTATAATAAGACCCGTTTTTAAATAAACCAATTGAGTTGCGCTTTAGATTAATTCAAAAATGGGTTAGAAGATGCTATAATTACTGTTAAATAGGGATTTCTTCAAAAAAATCTTAACTAAAGGAAAAATTTGAAGAAAATATAAAAAAAGTGAAAAGAGGAGAGAAAATGGAGAGATTGTTATCACCATCTATGCATCGAAGGGTATTGTTGTTGAACTTATTGAATGGGCCAAATAGCTGGGTCACCTCAGATTATCTCGCTGAGAGTATTGAATGCTCAAAGAAAACGATCATGTTGGATTGTCAGTACATAGAAGATCGGTGGTCAGATTATCTGACGATAGAGACATCCAGAAAACATGGGATTCGGCTTATTGCTTCACCGCACCGCTCGATCCATGAAATTTATATTGAGATCATTCAAGAATCAAATGCCTTTTCTTTATTGGAATCTATTTTTTTTGAACCTATGCAGCCAGCTGCCTTTTGGGAAAAGAAATTATTTTTAAGTAACTCTAGTTTGTATCGGTTGTCTAATTTGATCAGTTCAGCTTTAAAAGATCGTAATATTCAAATGAGTCGTTCGCCGTATTTTGTGCATGGTAAAGATGAACGGCAAATTCGTTATTTTTTTACTTGCTATTTTATTGAAGTTTACGGTATTCGTGAATGGCCATTTCATTTAGAGAAAGAAAAGGTCTTTCGCTTGTCGAACAAGATCAATAAGAAATTTGATTTAGAATTGAATGATAGTCAAATCGTTCACTTAGCCTATTCAATCGCAGTGACTATTATTAGAGAACGACAAGGTTTTTTAATTCAAAATAGAAAAGACCCAATCAATAGTTTTGTAAAAACCACGATCGATGTTAGAAAATATCAAGCAGAAGTGGAAGAAATCGCAGAACCATTAAATGTGCTTCTTCCTGATAATTGGTATGAGGACTTCTGTTATTCTATTTTTTGGTGGGATTTTGGTTGGGATAACGCACAAGAAAAAGTGAATGTTATAAAACAAGCAGAAAATTTGGTGAATACGATCAAAGATGCGCTGTCTATTTCTATTTCAGAACAAAGTAAGATAAGTATCGTTCGCTTGATCGAATATATTTATGCCAAACACAAAATGTTTCCCTATAAAAAATTTATGGTCTATGATCGCTACTTGTATTCTAGCCGGGCAATCAAACAAAACTTTATTGTATTTACAGCGGTAGTCAATAAGGCTTTGGGGGTGTTGGAAGCTAAAATGAAGTTCCCATGGAAATCGATGTATTTAGATGGTATTCTTCATGAAATGGCGATTCGCTGGCAAGATCTTAGCAGGCTTACGGATGAAATGCGACATCAATTGTCGGTTCTAGTTTTAAGTGATTTAGGGAAGGAACATGCTCAACTACTTAGTTCGGTCTTAAAGGAAAACTTCCGAAATAAAGTTAGTCTTTCTGTTCAAGAGAATCATTTTTATGATCGAATGGTGAGTAAAGCTGATCTAAATTATGACCTATATGTTTCGAATTACGCTGTTGAAACGATAGATGAGGAGATCAATATGATAGTAGAAGATATTCCGTCATTCAAAAATATCACTGATTTACGGAAATATATTGATAAAAGACGCTTGGTTTTACCAAAAGATATTGCTTATTTAAATGTCTGAATTGTTATGTTATTCGGTCTTTTAAGCTAATTATTTTTTGAAATTAAAATAATAAGTGTCATTTAATAAATAGTAATGATATACTGAAAGAGTATTATTATTTATTAAAGGAGAGAATTATGAAAAAGAAAGCTTACAGAAACACACCTGCATTTGTCTTTCTAAGTTGGGGATCATTTGCCTTTTTCGTGGCATTGATGTTGATTGGTTTGTACACACTAAAAGAACCGTTGATGGTTAAAGGGTACTATTTGATGGGTTCAGTTGGATTGATTTCTTCATCGTTTACACTTTCAAAAGTGATCAGAGACAATCAAGAAGATGAAGAACGCTACAATCAAATGTTTCGTGCGATGGATGGACCATCTAAAAAAGAAGAAACAGATACACACATATAATGAATAATAAAAGCCCTGACGAGAGTCAGGGCTTTTATTATACACAAACTATTTTTTGAGAAATCAAATACTAAAAATAGTTTGTCTTTTGCGTTATGCCCCATGTCTCCAACGACATTTATACATAGTGATTTTTATGATACAATTTACTATTAAGTGAGAAAGGTTGGTGTCTTATGACAATATCAGTTTATGTAGCAAGTGCATTTAGCAAGGGTCAGACAGGCGGAAATAAAGCAGGAGTAGTATTGATGGAAAATCCATTGACCACTACTCAAAAAATGGCAATAGCCAAACAACTGGGCTACGCGGAAACCGCATTTATATCAGAATCTGACAACGCTGATTATAAATTTGAGTATTTTACACCAAAAGAAGAAGTGGATTTATGTGGTCATGCTACAATTGGCTCTTTCACGATACTGAAGCATCTAAAGAAACTATTCAGGAATCGTTATACGATTGAAACAAACAGCGGTGTTCTGACTATTACCATAAAAGATGACATCATATTCATGGAACAAAAGAAACCGATATTCTATGATATTTTGTCTTCCAACGAGTTCAGCGATTGTTTTGATATTAAAGATATAAACAACCAATACCCGATTCAAATAGTCTCCACAGGGCTGAAAGATATTCTAATTCCTATAAAAAACGAAATACGATTAGATGAACTCCAACCTAATTTTGAAAAAATCAAAGAAATTAGCAAGTATTATACTGTTGTTGGGATGCATCTATATGCGTTTAAAGACGATCGAATTATATGTAGAAATTTTGCGCCACTATACGACATCAATGAAGAAGCAGCGACTGGAACTTCGAACGGCGCATTAGCGTGCTACCTTCATGAAAAGCACTCATTGCAAAAAGAAATCTATGTATTTGAGCAAGGTTATTCTTTAGATTCACCTTCCGAAATATTGGTTAAATTAGCAACCAATAGTAAAAATGAAATAGAAAAAGTTTATGTTGGCGGCAAAGGCTATTATTGTGAAACTAAGTGTTTAGATGTAGAAGAGATCAAGTGAAAATTAAAAAATACTGAATCAAAAGGATGAGAAAGTAAGGTTTCAACTTTAGACTATAGATAAAAAAATGCTGATGTGTTTGCCAATACCTTTTCGTCTACAGTTTGAGTCTTGACGAGAGTCAGGGCTTTTTTTTGAAAGATTTTTTAATCAGTTAGCTTTTTTTAATGCCTTATCCATAAAAATCACGTATAATAGAAGATAGTGAAATTTCGAGGGAGGGGTAAATTATGGCTTATCAAGCTTTGTATCGTGTCTGGCGTTCGCAGCGTTTTGATGACGTTGTTGGTCAAAAAGCAATTACGCAGACATTAAAAAATGCGATCATACAAAAGAAAACCTCGCATGCCTATTTGTTTACCGGCCCAAGAGGAACAGGGAAGACAAGTGCGGCGAAAATTTTTGCTAAAGCAATCAACTGTAAACATAGTATAGACGGGGAACCGTGTAATGAATGCGAAACTTGTATTGCGATTACTGAAGGTCGTTTGAACGACGTGATCGAAATTGATGCGGCGAGCAATAATGGGGTAGAAGAGATTCGTGATATCCGCGATAAAGCAAAATACGCCCCAACGCAAGCTGAATATAAAGTGTATATCATCGATGAAGTACATATGTTGTCTACAGGTGCTTTTAATGCATTACTAAAAACCTTAGAAGAACCACCGCAAAATGTGATTTTTATTTTAGCGACAACAGAACCTCATAAGATTCCGTTAACAATCATTTCAAGAACGCAGCGTTTTGATTTTAAACGAATCGGTACACAAGATATCGTTGATCATCTAGGCTACATTTTAAAACAAATCGATGTTGATTTTGAAGAACAAGCTCTATACGTAATCGGCCGAGCAGCAGAAGGTGGGATGCGAGATGCCTTGAGTATTTTAGATCAGACGATTTCATTTAGTGATGAAAAAGTTACGCTGACAGATGCGATGCAGGTAACAGGTAGTTTGACCTATGAAATGATGGATCAATACATCTCCAATTGTGTAACAGGTGATGTTGAGCAAGCGTTAGAAGTATTAGAGAGTATTCTTAGTTCTGGTAAAGAAGCAAGACGTTTTTTAGAAGATCTCTTATTATATTGCCGCGACTTACTGATGTTTCAACAAGCGCCTAATTTGTTAGCTGAAAAAGTTGGAAATCTGACCCAGAATTTCAAAGAACTAGCAGAACAAACTGCTGCTGAGAAAATTTATCAGATGATCCAAATTTTAAGCGATACTCAAAATGATATCCGTTTTACCAACAATGCGAATATTTATCTTGAGGTTGCAACGGTTAAGCTTGCAAAATCTGTTAGAAAATCAGTAGAAATTTCGAATGAAACTCAACCGGTTCCGACAGAAGAGATTGCTACGTTACAGCAACAAATCGAACACCTACAAAAAGAATTAACTGAGTTGAAGAAAAATGGTGTGACAGCTAAAGAAGCTGAACCTGTTAAAGCAACACGGGCAACGAGCAGCAAAAATACGTTGCGGATCCCAACAGAGCTTGTGTATAAAGTGCTGAATGAAGCGACCAAAGATCATTTATTGAACGTCAAAAATGTCTGGGATGACTTATTGCAAATGATGTCCGTGACGCAAAGAGCGATGCTGAAAGCCAGTGAGCCAGTTGCAGCTGGTCCAAATGGTTTAGTGATTGCCTTTGAGTATGAGATCGTCTGTGGTCGAGCCATGGAAGATGAGGAAATGCAGTTAGCTGTTCATAATAATTTAAGCCGTTTGATAAATAATTATGCACCTGATATGATTTGTATTACCAAAGAAAGTTGGCCGAAACTGCGTCAGTCATTTATCAGCCAAAATAAAGAAACACCAGGAGATCAAACGAATGAAGATCGACCTGTTATGAATGAAGAAAACCATTTACTAACAGAGGATGAACCAGCAGAAGAAGTGAACAATCAAGTAGTAGACGAAGCGATTGCCATGTTTGGTGAGGCGCTTGTTGAAGTAATAAACGATTAAGAGGAGACGATAGTTATGATGCGAGGCATGGGAAATATGCAAGGAATGATGAAACAGGTCCAAAAAATGCAAAAGGATATGGAAAAAGCACAAGCAGAATTAAATGTAAGAGAGTTTGTAGGTGCTTCAAGTAATGATTTAGTGACAGCTACATTTACTGGTGACCGTAAAATGAAAGATATCTCGATCAAAGAAGATATTGTGGATCCAGAAGATGTAGAAATGCTACAAGATTTAGTGATTATGGCTGTGAATGATGCCTTAACTAAAGTTGAAAAAGAAACAGAAGCAACAATGGGGAAATATGCTAAAGGCATGCCTGGATTTTAGTATAGAAGATAGTGTTTAAAATAGGATGGACTCAATGATATATTTTTGGGTCCATTCTTTTTTAATGGGATTTAAGAAACTAATGATTATATAAATAAGGGGAGGAAAAAAATGTTAAAGAAAATTAGTTTATTTGTATTTATTTTGCTGGCTTCTATTGGTATTAGTTATGAATTAGATAGTATTGGTTTATCAAATTTAAATAATGGTGCCTACCTAGTATTGTTTTTAACGTTATTGCTATTATGTTTGTATATTGTGCCGGGTACCTTGTTATTAAAGAAATTTTCTAGTTATTTTACTATTCCGAGCTATATAATCGTACTTGCGATTTTTGGTGGGGCTTTTATTCCTGGGTGGTTATCTGCTTTTGGTAATGAGATTGGGGCAAGTCTGATCAGTAACCTATTCGGAAATTCTACGTCTATCAGGAGCTGGATGGATTCCTTGACTGCTCCTGTCGTGGAGGAATCAACTAAATTTTTATGTGTGTTGTTGATCATCTATTTATTAAAAATCAAGAAATTGCCTGAAGTTTTTGGAGTAGGTGTAAGTGTGGGGCTAGGTTTTCAGATCATGGAAGATATTTCATATGTAGTAAATGCGGCGAGTGAATCGATCCAAGAGGTTGTTCCACAAGTGATCATCAGAATATCAGGTTCAATCAGTTCTCATTGGTCTTATACCGGAATCCTTTCATTAGGGATTATCTGTCTAGTAACTAAAAATAAAAATATAAGCAGACGAGACGGATATCTTTGGTTTATTTCTCCGATCGTATTGCATTTCTTATGGAATTCACCAATAAATGAGTTTGAACTTAATGGAATTGCGATTGTCTCAGCTATTTTGACCACATTAACGATTATTATTGTAATCCAAATTATCAACCAATTAAAATTATTGAATCATGATACGTTACGTAATGATCAGTAATAATTTTAAAAGGTACAAAAAATGCATGTAGCAGTTATCATAGCTACATGTATTTTTTTATTACAAATAGGAAAACCTAGAAGGAGTTCCCTCTAGGTTAAATAAAGCAATTTTGATTCTTGGCATTTTCTTCAGTAACGATAGTTAACGAAGAAGTATTATTTGTCTAATTGTTTTTTTCTAAAGATATAAGCACCTGCGATTAATACAACGCCAGCAGATGCAATCATCATACCATTGTTTGTTTCACCTGTTGAAGGTAATTGCTTAGCTGTTGTTTTAGCTGAATCAATCGTTTTTTTAGCTGTATTAGAAATTGGAGATGCTACTTGAGAAATAAGATCCTTATTAGGAGCTTTAGTTTCTTTCTCATTAGTTTCTTCCTCAGGTAAAGTTTGGTTCAGTGGGTTAGCACTTTCTGGAAGAACGTTTAAAGTAATTACTTTTTCAGCAACAACAGTTTCTGAACTACGTTGCTGAGCGGGTTTACTTACATAAAATCTGATTTTGTGAGTTCCGGGTTCTACTAGCGTATTTCCGAGAGCAGTAACTTGGATTGGCTCACCAACAACTTCAAATCCTACCGTTAAGCCATCAGCATTTTTAAATGTAGCCCAACTTAAAACGATATCTTCTGTTAATGTTTGCCCAACATAAACAGTTTGATCCGTTACTTCAATAGATGGTGTAGCTTCTTCAGAAGAGCTAGATTCGGTAGAAGTAGACTCTGTAGAAGTAGACTCCGTAGAAGTAGACTCTGTAGAGCTAGATTCAGTAGAAGTAGACTCTGTAGAGCTAGATTCAGTAGAAGTAGACTCTGTAGAGCTAGATTCAGTAGAAGTAGACTCTGTAGAGCTAGATTCAGTAGAAGTAGACTCTGTAGAGCTAGATTCAGTAGAAGTAGACTCCGTAGAGCTAGATTCAGTAGAAGTAGACTCCGTAGAGCTAGATTCAGTAGAACTAGACTCAGTATCGTTAGTAATTGGAGTTAGGGTGGCACTCATCAAGTCTATGGTACAAGCTTGATAGCTATTTACTAAATAGTTATCTAAAACATTCTGAGCGTGAGCTAATAGGTCAGATAAACTTTGGATAGACTCTGGAGTGTACAAGTCGTGTAAATCAGGAGCGGCCAAGCGTTCCTTAGCAAGATCCACTTCTTTTTGTAAACCCTCACGGAGCAAAGCGTTATTTTCATCATTATATCCTGATGATTCTTCCGCATGAACAACTGAATTTACCAATGGTGTTGAACCAACAACTGAGCTGATTAATAATAAAGCAGCCATAATCTTTAAACTTTTTTTCATAAAAAATCTCCTTTTTTTGTAAAAATTAGTTTTGCAACCATAATAAATATACGATACACAGAATAAAAGTCAATACTTTTCGCGGATAAAAAACAAATAAATACATTATGTTATATAATTTTATACTTGTTATGTTAAATTGTGTTTGAATATAGTTTGAAAGACTATTATATTTGATATTCCTTTAAAACAAAGGATTAGTTGCATGGGAATTTAAAACAATCTGTAATTTCGTTGAACGGAATCTTTATTTATCATTTTTTTATATTTGGTTATAAAGTATGTGAAAGAGATAATATTTTGATAGTTAGTGATAGGATGGATTGTATGAATGAAGATTTTTCTGAGTAGTCAAAAGCTGATTGTTAGTAAAGAAAAAATCATTATTATACTTAATTATCAGGAAAAAATGCTATAATGTACATTGGATTCTTAATAAGTACATAGTTTACAACCAATCGTGAATCGTTTGAGTTTGAAAGGATTTGTTGAAAATGCATTACCCAGAACCAATGGTGTTTGCATAAAAGTTATATATTGTTATCGATCGAAATGTTGATGTTAAAGGACTTTCAACTTTTGTAGTTATTAGTGAAAAGTTTATACATAGGTTTATGTTACCCGTAGTGTTACCTTTTAATTAGAGTAGTATGTAATATAATGAATTCATGTAAGGGTACACGATGTTCTGTTGCAATAGTTCCATTAGTAATTAATACCTTGTTAAAAATTGAGCTATTAATTAAATAGATAATAAGTTGTAGTTCTGATTTTTTTAAACGATACTAAAGTGATACATTTCTGCTTTCGAGTCATTTATGTAATGCTTTTCATATGTTAAAATAAGAACTGGTAGATTTATTCTTTTCTATGATTATGTATATTAAAAAGCAGGTAGGTGTGTGGATTTGGCTATAAAGTCAATTGAAATTAAAAATTTTAAATCAATTGAATACTTAAAAATTAATTTAACTGATTTGAATGCTTTTGTTGGGAAAAATGGAGCTGGAAAATCAACTATTTTAAAAGCAGTCGAGTATTTTTATGATAATTTAATAGATCTTAAAGCAAATAATAGTAACTTTGATACAAATAATTTTCATAAAAGAAAACTTGAGATTGCTATTGAATATGATTTATCAAGAATTACAACATATGCCAACGGTTCTTATGGTTATAAACTATTTGGGATGATGTATTCTGATGGTCATTATTTAGATGAATTATATACTGTAAGAATGGTACAAGAAAAAAATAGTTCTATTGAATGGAATGTTGGTTATAAAGAAAGATACATAATTTACAACTCCAATCCAGTGTATTTTTGTAATACAAGAGCAATCAGTTTAACTAATTGGGATGCACTATGGGATGTAGTTGGTGATTTAGTAAATGCAAAAGATGCTAATGAAATTAGTGCGGAGTTTAATGTTTCGTTACAAGAAAAAAGTTTCTTGAGTTTCAAAAATTATGTAAATTTATTTGAAAAATTTTTATCTAATAATAATCTGTCTATAAATTCTTATACAAAAAAAGAAAAGATTATATCTCTTTTGCAATTACAGTTAGGTGGAAAAGAGTTTATTAATGAGAATGAAAATTTAGATTACTTTTCTGATGGAACAAACTCAAAAAATTTCATTTTATTTTTATCTTATATTGCTTATGAGATCTCTGTGAAAAGGTTAAAAGATGCAACAATATTTTTAGATGAACCTGAGTTAGGTTTGCATCCTAAAATGATTGATCAGTTGATGGAGAAGATAGTTGAGTATTCAGCTAGAGTAAAATTTCTGATTTTTTCTCACTCTCCTAGGCTTGTAGCATATGTATTGAGAAATTCAGGTGAATTATATAGTGTTTATAATCATAATAAATACACAAGGATAAAAAAGATAATTAAATCTTTAGATGAAAGACATCATTTAATAATGACTGAAAGAGAAGCTAGCTATCTTTTCGCAGATTTTCTCTTATTTGTTGAAGGTGTATCAGAAATAGAGTTGTTTAATAATAAAGTAATTCAAAGTTTGTTTCCGATTTTAAAAAAAATTGATATTGTAAATACGACTTCGAATGATCATATTCTAAAAATGATTCTACCTAAAAATAATAAAGTTGAAATACCTTATTTAGTAGTCATTGATTTTGATAAATTAGTAATGTTTAAACCTTGCAATACTAAACCTAATTGTAAATTTAGTATAAAGCAATTATGGTATTCACCGTTAAGTGATAATAAGCTTGAAAAACAGTTAAAATATAACTATTCACAGTTTAAATCTAGAAAATATTTAAATTTAAAAAAAGAAATATTAAAGGATACAAAAAAAATGTTTTCTTATGATGATCAGTTGAAATCAGTTGATGGTTTTGAAAATACTTTCAGAAAAATAAAAGACTACTGTTTATTTAACAATGTTTTTACTGTAAGAACAACCTTAGAAGGTGCAATAATAAATAATAAAAGCAATAAGTATATATCTAAATGGCATATTTATAGAAATGAAAAAGTGAGAAATCTCCTACGTGAACATAATTTAAATGGAAAAGTTATCCTGAATAGACTAATATTTTTAGGGAAGACTGATACTTTAATGAATTATGAGGAAGCCAAATTTGAAAGCAAATATAATAGTATCAAATTGGAAATGAGAAAGAAAAATACCCATTGGATAACAGACTTTTTTGACTATTATGAAAAAACTATATTATGCCAAAAGCAATACCAAAGGGATTTTGATAATTCTAAAAAAATTAAACGGTTTTCAGCTGATTTTCCTGAATTGTATGATATAATTATCAGTATAGAAAGTAGATTAAGTGATGAGTAGTATGTTTTATTCCTAGCTAGATTTGGAATAAAGCCCGTGGTACTTCAGATAATTAGACTGACAATCCAATTATCAATGAAAAAGACATTGGGATATGTAAGAACAAAATTTATATCGCCTCCCTAAAGTTTGCTCGCAAACTTATGACGCGTTGCGAGGTTTGTAGAAAGTACTCATCACTTTTTATATTGGAGAAAATATGAGAATTAATAGTAAATTATATGATGATTTAGAAAATTATTTTTCTATGAGTGTTAATGAATTGACAATAACAACTAGTTTAGAAGCAAAAGATAGAGTCGAAATCTTTAGTATAGAAAAGAAGAATAAGGAAAAAAGAGAGATTCACAGTGTAGATACAAAAACCACTATGTGGAAGGTTCAAAACTTCTTAAACAATAAATATTTTTATCAAAATAACTTTCCAGAATATGTATTTGGTTTTCTAAAAGGCAAATCTTACTTTGGATTTTTACAATATCATGTAAGCAAAAAAAATACTAATAATTTTCTTAAATTGGATATTAAAAATTTTTTTGGATCAATTGATACTGAAGTGCTAATTGAGGATATTGTAAATGATTTTGAGGAAGATACATATAAAAAAGAAGAGTTAAAAATGTTATTTAAAGTGGTTCTTACTTATAAGGATCAATTACCTCAAGGGTTTCAAACATCTCCTTATCTATCAAATTACTATTTCTTAAGGGCGGATTTACGAATAAAAAAGTATTGTGATAAATTAGATTTTAAATATAGTAGGTATGCTGATGACATCATAATATCTACTTTGTCTAAAGGAGAAAAATTGTTTTCTAAAGGTACAGTATCAATGATAGACAGAATAATTGCTGATTTTGATCTGAAATTGAATAGAAGTAAGACTAGAGTAGCGAAAAGGGAATTAGTATTAAACGGTTTCGTTATTTCCTCAGAAGTCAGATTAAGCCAAAGTAAACTCAAAGAATTGAGAAGGGTTCTTTTTATTATTGAACACAATCAATGTAAAAATAGTGATCAATTGCTCGATTTGATTAATTCAGATAAAAAAATAAACAGTAAAAATAAAAAAAGATATTACTCAACTGAGTATCTATTAAAATATTTAAGTGGTATTCGAGCTTTTTTGATATCTTCATTGAAAAACATTAGTACTAAAAGTGATTGGTACAAAACTGCAAGCAAGTTGATAGTAAGAGTAGAAGCAGTTATATTGAAAATGTATTAAAGTTGTATTCTTTAAAAACAACTATTTTTATTATTATAAAGTCGATGTTTTCATATGAGTTCAGAACTAGTAACGGATAAGGCAAAAACACTGTAAAATAAGCATTTCTATCAATCTTGTTTTGTGCAAATAAACATAAAAAAGACCTACTGTTCTCACGAATGTTCCCAGTAGGTCTTTTTTATATTTGTTTGATGATACGAAATAATGTGGATTTATTTTATATTATTTGTTAGAATAAGTATATTTTTAATTCTTTGTAGTATATAATTAATGCGAAGAACTATACTTATATGGTATTTCCACAATAAATATAAAGAGGTAAAATATGAAAAAAAAAATGCTAATAGTCTTTGGAATAGTTGCTATCATTATTATTGGAGTAGGAGGGAAAGTATATATGGATAAGGGCGAAGCAAAGAAGGAAGAAGAGTTATTAACAGTAGAGAAGCAATCAGTGAAGGTATTAAAAAGTACGTTTGCGGATATCTCAGAAGTTAAGTTTAATGAGGCTGGAAAAAATAACATGACAGGATCTTATGGTATGTATGTAACAATAAAAAATGATGAAGGTAAAGAAGTTTCTTTTTCATTTATTTTTTGGAAAGAAAAGAATGAAATAGGTTCTTATATTATTAATGATAGGGCAGTTCAAAAAGAAGGAAGTACGAAAATTAAAGTTCATGTAATATTTTCAAATAATTCGGAGGAAGATATATGATATTTACCGATGAAGAGTATAAAGAATTTAGTGATAGAGCCTATTGGTTAGATCCTAATGACAAGAAGAAGTATGCTCCTGATATGGCAGAAGGTTCCGTGGTTAAGGTTGGTAATAAAGAGTATGAGATATTACAAATACAGGAAAATTCAAAAACGGATGGGATGCAAGCAATGGCAATCGCACCTTTGGATAAGCAAGGGAATGTAGATACTTCTCAAATTGTGATTGCTTATGCTGGAACTAATCCTAAAGATTTTAATGACTTGGAAACTGATTTACGTACAGTGGGAGGATTCTTTGATAAAACAACAAGCCCTGGTTTTTCAATGTCTCCTAGTGAGGCTCGTCTTTCAGGACAATTAAATTCAGCAATTGCTTTTGCAGACAGCGTGAAACAAGACTACAGTGGGGCAACAATCTCAACAACAGGTCATTCACTGGGTGAATTTTTAGCGTTGTATATTGCAGCTGAGAATCAATGGAAAAACGTTGGGTTTAATGGACCAGATCCTTATGAGTTATTGTCTGCGGATGCAAAAAAATGGATTCAAGAAAACCCTGGTGTATTAACAAATTATCGTAATCGTGCCGATATGATTGGTAATTTAATGGGGAATGGTACAGGGGCAGAGATAAAAATTAGTATGGAAATGGGGCTACAATCGCTTGGTACGTATCACGATTTAGGAAAATGGACGTTTGATAAAGATGGACGATTGATTATTAAGAATAATGATTACAATAAAGGTGCAATTCAAGAACAAGCAGAAAGACAATTAAGAAATCAGTTTATTTTAGGAATGTATATATTAGAAATGTTGAAAAAAAAATTTACCGCAAGTGGTGGAGGTCTTTCAACGAATGAGCAAATTTATTTAGATAACAGTCAAGCTTTGGCAGTTGTTCAATATGCGTCTTCTGAATTTGAAGCAGTAATGACAAATACAGTGAAAATTTATCAAGATGGTATAAGAGAGTTAGAAGAATTATGGCAAAAAATTTATTCAAAAGCGTTTTCTGATGTTCCAGATTTGAGTTATGGTGAGGTCATGGACGTACTAGAGTCATCAGGTTCTACAGAGCGAAGTATAGTCACCGAGCCCAATGAAAAATTTAGAGAAAAAATACAAAAAGCGAAAAAAATGAACGAACAATTCAATCAGTTAGCATCAGAAATCAAGGGAAAGATTTCTGAATTGGTACAAAGAGACCAGGAATTAGCAAGACAATTAGGATAATGGAGAACAACTAAATGGATAAAGAGGAACAGTTGCTAAAAGAGTATCAAAATAATAGACGAAAATTCGAAGAACAAGAAGATGACATAAAAAAGTTTCAAAGACAAGGACAACAAATAGCGGATGAAACTTATTCAGAAATTCGTTTTTTATTATCTGATATTAGTGAAGATGATGAAGTTTTGAATGATGCACGAATAGAACTAGCTAATTTAGAAGAAGGGTTTATGATGAACATAGATAAAGAAAAGAAAAAATTATTGAATCGACAAGAAGAGGAAGAACAACGTTATCGAAAAGAATTAAGGGTTTTAAAAGAAGGAGAGTAAAATGTTAGAAGCGTTAGAGAAACTGCTGAAAGAGTATAAGAAAAATGCGCAAAAAACAAAAGTAAGAGCAATAGGTCGATCTGGTGTTCAGAGTAAAGAACTAAAGAAAGAAAAAATAATACGATTAGGTGAACAAGAAAGTAAAAGAGCTCAAAAATCTATCTCTAAAGCGACAACAGGGCTACAAGACACTGTAAAGGGTCAATTTGGTAAAAAGGTAACAGAAGTATTTGATAAGCAAAAACAAACATTAGATAATTTTTAGAACAAGTTTATACTAAACATGTTTTGTGCAAATAAACATAAAAAAGTCCTACTGTTTTCACGAATGTTCCCAGTAGGTTTTTTTATGTTTATTTTTAACTTTCTTTGATAAGTCCAACGGAGTATGAAACATTATCAACACTATCTTTATTGTGAGTTAATTCTTTTACTTCATTGTTGACATTTTTAGCATGTTCATAATCTCCGATATCTTCTAAAATTGTAATAAAATTATTAATTTGCTGCATGTATTTTAGTTCGCCAGTTTCCAACCAATCGGCTAAGTTTTCAAGATATTTTAAGTTCATACGGTAACTATAATTACTGTTTGATTTGTCTAAATTTTTGGCGATTTTTATGTATTTTCTAGTTAGATCGTAATCTTTTTTATAAAGTGTGACAGTGATGGCATTTATAAGCGTGTTATACGCAAACTTTTTAGTAGTATATTCTCTTTTGTCTTCATCTTTTATTGGAAAGGCTTTGTAAATAAGTACATTTGCTTGTTTAGGCGAAAAAAATGTAATCATATTACATAGTAGTTTGTATTCAAAACCAAAATAATAATTTGTTTCTACAAGTCTTTCGTAGATCATATTTATTTCATCAGAATTGACGGGTGCAACTTCTTCCCACTTTTTGTGAAAGAAACATTTAATTGCATAATAGTTTGATAAGTCTTTTATACTTTTATGTGCTTTATTCTCTATTTGATAGTAAATTTCTAGGAGTTTCTTTTTTGTGGATTGTTTGTTTGGATGATTTCCACAATAATAGTAAAGATGATTGAAAATCTCCTGTTGATCGTCTAAGCTGGTTAAAGTAAAAAGTTCTTCTGCTTGAATGTCAAGTTGCTGTAATATAACTTCTAAATCATTTAACTTAATTATTCTTTGATTATTTTCAATTCGAGAGTATGTTGAAGAATCTTGATGGTTTGGTAGCATTTCTTTTTGTTTGATATTTTTTTTAGTACGAATAAATCTTAAAGTATCGCCTATATTCATGGGTTTAACTCCTTTCTTTTGTCATTATAACAAATAAAACGTCTGTAATCTTATAATTTTTTGTATTTATATAAAATAAGTAATTACTTTTTGTCATATAATCAAATCTTAATAAAAGTGGTTCTCATTTTTCTAAATGTCTGGTAATCTTGTCTTGTAGGTGAGAATCACATGTGAATCAAATCTTAAGAATCTTTAGATAGGAGGTTTTGGAATGGAGTTATTAGTTGCAGTTTCAAGTTTAATATCAATTTTTGTTATTACAGTAGGTGGATAATAAACGATTTAAAATTTTTAAGTCATAATTTACGTGTAAGTAAAGAGCGCATAAAAAAAGAGCTGTCTTTAATATCCATAGGCTACCAACCTATGTCAAACATTAAAGACAGGCACTAAAGTATAGGGCTTTGGTGCGCTACTCTTATTTTTGTAGCAGACTGCTACAACTATTGAGTATATCAAAATATTTAAGATATTTCATTAGTATTTGACAATTTGTTAAAATTTAACTAATTGTAGTACAGATTTTGTATACATATTTCTATTGAGTAGTCTCGAATCCAAAAAAAATGGAGTGTTGGATTTGGAGATAAAAGACAAAGAATTGCTGTTACTGTTAGAAAAATTTAGTAAAGAACTAGATATAACTCTTGAGGAAGCTTTTTGTTTAGTTGTTTCTAATGAAGACTAAAATTTTCTTTTAGTTCAAACATAAAAAATAATAATGCTTCCCTTGATTCGGGAGTATCGGGAACGTTGAAAGATGCTAGAAGTTTTCTAATATCTTCATAACGTTCTTTTTGTTTGTTTAAATATTGGGGATCAGCAAGTTGTGCTTTCATTTTTTCAAGGTCGTTTATTTCATAAAGTGGTTCGTAGTCTTCGTTAATAGAGATTATTTCTGAATCTTGTGCAATATTTTCTAGATAACTACTCTGTGCTTTTGAAAAGACTAATTCATTTACAGGAATGTCAATATTAGTTCTTCCTAATAAATAGTCTGTCGAGACATTAAAATAATCTGCTACTTTAGAAAGGTTTGATCCGTTAGGGACTTTCTTTTTCCATGCGTAAAGGGAATTTTTTCCAAATTTTAGGCGTTCTTCTAATTCTACTATAGTAATTTTTTGCTTATCTGCTAGTTTTTTTACCCTATCAAATGTATTCATAGCGTCCTTCTTTCAACAAAAAACAATTATATTAAACTTTTATGTAGATTAGAGTTGACATCTATTTTAAAGTTTAATATAATGTATTTGTAAGGTAATTGATTAATAAAACAATGCGACTAGTTAAGTAATTAAATTGATTGTTTCGTTATATAATTAGTCTATATTAAAGTTTAAACCAAGTCAATTGGTTTAGAGCTTAGAACTCAATTATCTTAATAAAAATGTAGATAAACAAAAAAGTGTTCACAAAACGAAAATGAATTTCTGTTTCGCAAACACCCTTATATAAAACTAGTCATTTTAATTTTAAGGGATATTACGAAATAATACAAGAACTAAATTTTCCAATTGTGCTGTAAATCTTTTTGAGGTGTTGTAAGTTCAGCCTATGAATGAACTACAAGGTGGCAACAAGTATTCGTAAATGAAGCCGAATATTTTATTGATTTTTCGAGATTAGAATTTCTTGTTTACTCCTAAGGGCTAGGTTTTCGGTTTGACTTCTATTTAAGGAGAAGGGCAATGAAAACATTGAATAAGATTCGCTTAGGGTAAGTCGGTGTCTGATGGAATAAGATCACTTTAAGTCTATAGCCGTGTCGTGATGATACTGCTGACGAAAAGGTTGATACATTTCTTCAAAAGAAGTGTAAAAACGTAAAATTAGAGGAGGAGAAGTTGTACACCGTATGTGGTAGGTCTATCTAACGTGCTGTGATGTAGATTACATATCTATTAGCCGTTGAACGATGATTCTATGAAACGAATGAGTAGACCTGATTTCATAGCTTTAGAGCGAACTTGCAGGGTTCCTACTAGCAACTGTTATGTTGCACATTCTACTACCATGAATATAAGAATCACTTAAATAATTCAAAATCACAAGTCAAAACAGGATGGAAAAGATTTTTTTCAGAGACTAATTGATTTTGAAAGAACATATTTTGAAGGACATTCTCTAAAGAGTGTCCTTTTTTCTATGTTCTACTAAAGGAAATCTGAATAGGTTTCTTTTGGTAGGGTATAGAAATTTTAGTAGAAAATAAAGGTGATGATAATGAGGAAGAAAGAGGAAAGAGAAAAAGATTTCCAAAACTTTGTTGATGTAGGCGGTTTTTAATTTTTTAGAAAAAGCTGAAATGAAAGAAGTGCAACGAAAAAAAGATAAAGAAAGGGAAAAACAAGAGGTAGACAGTGCTATAGAGTTTCTCGCATATTTAGTATTATTGCTATTCATTATTGCAATAATTTCGGGATGTTATTTTTTAGTTTATTCTGAAACTCCAAAAAGTATTTTAGATAATGTTATTAATTCAATTATGGAAGGAAGATATTAATGAAGCAAGGAAAAAGACCAACAAGAAAACAGAAAGAATTGATTGGACAGCAGAAAATTGGAAATCAATATCTCAATCCAGAAAAATGGTTAGTAAGAAAATTATCAGGAAATGACGTGGTTCTTATTCATAGAGAGACAGGTAAGACAAGATCGATGGTGATGATTTAAATAAAAAAGGAAGGTGATTCTTTTGGGTGAAAAAGACAAAAAATATCAAAAAATAGTAAAAAAAGTTAAAGGCTTATTGGCAATCTCCAGAGATCAACGCAATGATGAAGAGAGCCAATCAGCTTTTCTTTTGGCACAAAAATTAATGATGGAGTATCAAATTAATAAACATGATGTAGAAGAAACAGAAATTGATCAGGACGATATAAATGAAGAAAGCGTGACTATATTTAAAAGAATGTACTGGTGGGAAAGAAAGCTAGGTTCAATTATTGCGAAAAATTTTCGTTTGAAGATGTTCTATGAACGGAAATACGGTAAGAGTAGAATCAAATTCTATGGGTTTGGAAAGGATTTGGAATTAGGCAAGGAAATGTTTATTTTGGCGTATGAGGTCTTGTTATTTCACAGCAAAGAATTTATTAATAATTATTATGAATCTTCATCGCAAAACAGAACTAGATATTTTACTGAAAGCTTAAAAAGTAGTTATATAAGCGGATTTTTACTTGGTTTAGAAAAACGTTTTTCAGAACAAATTTCAGAATTAAGAGAACAGTATGAAGTATTAGTGCTTATTCCGAAGGAGGTTGAAAAATCTTTTAAAGAGTATTCTGCTGATTTTAAATCTTATAGTATTGAAGAACCAGCAATTGAAGTAGGAGAAGCGTATAGAAGAGGTTTTGAAAATGGAAGCGAAATTGATTTCACTAGAAGTACAATTGACGGGTGAAAATCTTAATGTAATGGAAATAATATCAAACATTTGTTAAACTATGTATGAGGAGGAATAAGAAATGAACTTAAAAGAAATGATCAAGAATAAAAAAATTGTAACAGCAAGTATTGTAGTACTGTTAGTGGCTGGTGTTGCCGTAGGTGGTAAAGTTTATGCAGATAATCAAAAAGCTCAAGAACAAGAACGTATTGCAAAAGTTGAAAAAGACCAACAAGCAAAAGAAAAACAGTTAAAAACTGATACTGAAAAAGCAGTAAATGATTTATTTGAAAAAGCTATTATTGATAATAAGGATGCTGAAAAGATTGCAATCAAAAATGATTTAAAGGATGATACTGTCAAAAAAGTTAAGGAACAATATTTTGTTGAAAAAACAAATGATGCGTGGCAAAAAGTTATTAATAATTCTATTGTTAATGCTGATAATCAATTAAAACAAATTGATACAGCAATAAAAGCAGTTGAAAAAGTATTTAAAGATAATAAAGTAGTGAATACAGATCAAAAAAATGTTGATGCTGCTAAAAAAGAAGTCGACAAAATCAAAAATGCCAAAGCTAAAAAAGAATTATCTGATAAATTAGCGAAAGTAAAAGCTGATATTGATAAACAGAATAAAACAAAAGAAGAGAATAAAAAAGAAGCAGAAAAAGCTTCCCAACAAACATCAGAAGCAAAAACGACTACTGATAATGTAGCTACAAAAAACAATAGTTCAGAACAACAAGTAGCAGATGCAACAGGACAACAAACGAACCAAGTTGAACAACAAGCACCACAAAATAATAATGGTCAAGATACAGGTTATTATGAACCACAAGCCCCAGCCACTAATAATGGAACTGGAGCAAATCAAAACGTAACATCAACAGCACCAGAGAATAATGGAAATACAGGAGGAACACAAACACCTACTCCTTCAGATCCAGAGCCAACACCAGAACCAGAGAAACCAGTTGGACCACCAGCAGGTTGGATTGTACCTCCCTATCCTGTTGGAAGCATGGAATTAGTAAATTGGTTAGCAGGTCAAGGTTATAGTGGATATGATCATTCAGATGGTTATATTCGTCCATACTAATTAAATAGTTTTAGGTAGCAACTTCTAAATTAGAGGTTGCTTTTTTTATGCTCAAAAATAATAGAAAGAGGTGAGAGTTATAAGTATTAGGAGCAGAGAACCACCATTAAGATTGTTATTTTTCATACAATAAAATAGGAGGATATTATGAAGAAAATTAATTTTAAGAAGAAAGCAAAATATTTATTTGCTAGTTTAGTTGTTTTAGGTCAAGTGGTCTCAACAACAATTTTACCAGTGGTCGCAAATGCTGGGGTTATTTTTCCAAAAGAAGTAACTGTGGAATATGACAACAATAGGATGTATGTAGCGAAAGGGACAAATTCAGATGGTAGTGCATTTGATGAACGTATTCCGCCGTTATATGCGGTATATGAAGGAAAACGTCAACCGATTTTCTGTATTGAACCTGCAGTACCAATTGTAAATTCAGTAACTCCAGGTTATACGTCAAATCCGTTGCCTGCATTTGCGAATGATCAACGATCAAAATATTTAACAGTTTTGTGGAAGTATGCTGGAGATGATGAAGATACACAGCAAGTTGCACAACTTATGCTTTGGGAACATCAATATGGAAAAACGCTCAATTATTTACGCCGACCAGATGGAAGTTTAATTGATGTTGCTAGTGTAAAAGCAAAAATCAATCAAATCATTACTGATTATGAGAAAAAGCCGAGTTTCGATGGTAAAAAAGTGACTATAAAAGTTGGCGAATCAATGACTTTGACGGATTCTAACAATTCAGGGCTATCTCGATTTGATAATGAGGCATTGAACTCTGCAAAAGTTGATTATTCAATTGATGGTAATAAAATCACCATCACACCTCGAAAGGATTCTAATATTGAAGGAGTGTTACGGCTTTCTAAATCGTTAGATGTAGGAACTCCAGTAGCTTATTCATTAGCAGGTTCACAACAAACAATGGCTGGAGCTATTGATGATCCAAATTGGACTCAAATTAATCTAAAAGTAATTAAAACAGGCGATATTAAGGTAACTAAACTTGATGAAGGTACAGGAGAAGTAGTGCCAAATACCGAGTTTGATATGAAAAATCTTTCAGACGGAAAAACGCAAAAAGTGAAAACAGATGCGAAAGGTGAAGGGCTTCTAAAAGATGTTTACGACGGAACGGAAGTAGAAATTACTGAAACGTTTGTACCTGCTCCTTATATCAAAGCGAAAAACAATACTAAAAAAGTAACAGTTAAAGTTGGTCAAGTAACACCAGTTGAGTTTAGAAATGAACGTGCAACAGGTAAATCAACACTAACAAAGGTTGATAAAACAACTGAAACAGACAAGCCTTTGAATCCTAACTATCCTATGACTGGTGCAAAATATGGTTGGTTTAAAGAGGATGGCAAGTTGGTTAAAGAATTTACATTAGACAAAAATCAAACAGCTACAATCGAGGGACAGCCATTGGCGACTTATTATTGGAAAGAAACCGTTGCTCCAGTTGGTTATGCACTTGATCCAGAAAAACACGTTGTTGTATTGACCTATAAAGATCAAGATACTCCAGTTGTTATTAAAGACAGTAAAAGTAATGAAGATGTTATTCGTATGAATTTTGATGGTCAAAAACTGATTCAAAATGAAACAAACGAAATGTTCAAAAATGATGTTGAGTTTACGCTGACAAACAAGCGAACAGGAGAAACTCACGTTGTTAAAACGGCTACAGTAGACAGTAAAAAAGGATACTTTAGGTTTGCTGACATTGCACTTGATGATTATGTCTTGACTGAAACAAAAGGTGTTGAAGGGTATAAGAATGTTGATCCTATTGAGATTACACATTCTTATGACAAAGAAACGAAAACATTTACCTTCGTTATCAAGGATCAAAAGAGCGGGAATGTATTAAACGAAGAAAAATTCACACAATTAGAATTATCTAAAGGTGAAAATGTGGATTTAGGTACGTATACCCTGAAAGACAAGGCAGAAGTTGTTGAAAAACCAGAAGTGGGTATCTCAACGCAAGCGCATACTGGAGATGGTAAAACTCAGACGTTTATATGGGGTGAAAATGTTAAATTCTATGATGATGTGACTATTACAACTAAGAATATTCCGAAAGGGAGTGTTCTTGTATATGAAACAATTCAAGTAGCTATTTATCCTGATGGAAAAGAAAAAGATGTTTGGTCTTCTGGGAAAGTCGATTTGAAGATGACTGATGAGAAAATGACTGAACGTGTATTGTCAGATTATGACTACAAAAAAGACCCAAAAGGCACACGTTATCGCTTTAAAGAATTAGTGCATAAACCAGTTGAAGCGAAACATAACTTTGACGGCAAAGAAAAAACGCAAGATATCACACCAGTTACAAAAGAAACACCTAAAACACCAGAAACGCCAAAAGAAACACCAAAAGGTTCATTGCCTTACACTGGTGAGCAAATGATGCGTGGCGCTACTGTAGTAGGTCTGTTAGTTCTTTTAGGAGTTGCTGGAGCTATGTTCTTAAAACGTAAGAAATCATATGAAGAAACAGAAAACACAACAGAAGAAAATGAGTAAGAAGAAGTGAAAAAAGCTTCTTCTTTTTTTATTGTTGACAACAAAAATAAATTTAAAAAATAGAAAAGAGGAAAAGAAATGTCAAATAGAATTGCTGGAATCGTACTAAAAGAAAGTCAATTAGGAAATAAAATCAAAGCTACTTATAAAGGTGAAAGAGATGTTTATGTGGATGGATCACCAGTAAAAGGACGTGTATTTACAGCTTCTAGTGAACAACAACCAGACTTTGAAATTATTGTACCTGTTTTGAGAAATTCAGTAGCATTTAAAGGAAGAATGATTGTTCGATTGGTTAAGCCTAGTGTTAGGATCAATGCAAAACGAAATAATATTAATGGCGGAAGTCGAACGATTGATTTGGTTGTGTATGCAGAAAAATTAGAAGTTGTCGAAAAGGGAGGAAAATAAAATGGGATTATTATTTGAAGATCGAATTATTAATGATTTTGATGTAGAAGCTACATTTGGGACTTTAAATTATTTATCTGTTCAACAAATTTTTGAACGAGATTCAGAAAACAATGTAACTGAGGTTGTAAGAGAACAAAATGTAACTCTGTATTCTGAGGAATTAAACGATCAAATTGAAATTGCTATTCCTGCTGACTTTGAATTGTCAGGAATTGCCTATGATGATGAAGTAGTACTTACAGGTCATGTTACTGCGTTAGCGTGGCTTAATTCTTATAAAGGCTACAACGATCAAATCCAGTCTGAACAAGCATTTAAAGTTCGTTCTGCTGGAATTAAAAAAGCGAAAAGTGGGGTAGTTGCACCACCGAATGAAGATAAGAAACCTCAATCTGCAAAAAATTAGGTCTATTAAAATAAAGATGAAAAGGGCATTCCAGTTTTGGAAGTGTCCTTTTTATATAGATTAATCTGTGATTATGAAAAAAACATAGTCAGATATTAGTTTATATAAAAAGTTAGAGAGGAGTTATGCATATAGGAAAAAAGAAATGTTTAAAAAATTGAAAAGAAAGGAGAATTTTTTGAGTACATTAGATAAGCAACCCTATGAAACAATCTATTACAATTTTAAGAAACAGTTACAACAATTCTTTGATACAAAATTTGAATCAGATAGAAAAAGACAATATTTTGATGCTTTTTTTAATCTCTCAAATGCTTGTCAGGAATTTAGAAAGGAATTATTTTTACTAGATGATCCAATCCCACAAGATCAAGCGGAACAGTTGATATCTAGTAAATTTGATACGGCAAAGCATGAAATTTGGAAACAAGCAACACAATTTTTTAAAGAGAAAGGGTTTTAATAAATGATTGAAATTATTAAAGATTCTGAATGAGATTGGTGGAATTAAATGCTAAAGAAGATATTCAAATATCGTGGTAGGCGTATTCGTCATTCCAGTAGAAAGTTACTTTTGTATTATCAACTTGCATTATTTGCTCCTATATTTGCGTTATTGGGTTATTTTATTGGCTACAAACAAATTTATCCATTAGTTGATGCTGGAACAAAAGAGTGGCAAGCGTATGTATTACCTATTGCAACGATCCTTATTGTAACGGTTGTATCAAATATCCTTATTTTGTTACTAAAACGAATTTCAATTGTACGTGATGGCTATTTTGCAAGAGTAGAACAACGTCAAATTTTAGCTAAAATGGTGATTGATAACACGTATTACAACAAAGTACAGAAAAAAACGAGTGAGGGAAAAACGAAAGAAAAAATTATTTTCCCGAAAATCTATTACCGAAAACGAAAAGAAACGTTTGAAGTTGCTTTTGAAACAAAAGGCAATAAATTTCAAGATAAATTTTTAACGATTGGAGGATTTTTGGAAACGGCATTAACTGCCGATATGATAAAAAAAGTCGATGAAAAGGGATTTATTGTCTATGAATTAAGAGCGAATGTGTATAACAAACGAATTTCTATTCGAGAAATGGTTGCTGACAAAGGAAAAGTTCAGTTGATGAAGGGGCTATATTGGTATTTTGATAAAGACCCACATTTATTGCTAGGCGGTGGTACTGGTGGAGGAAAGACGTTCACGTTGCTATCGCTTATTTATGCATTAGTTCGAGTGGCAGATATTGAGATTTGTGATCCAAAACGTTCTGATTTGATGGCATTAGGGAAATTACCTTTGTTTGAAGGGAAAGTTCATAGTGGCAAAGACATGGTTACCTGTTTAAAAAATGCTGTATCAGAAATGAATGATCGTTTTGAAGAAATGAACACCTCACCTAAGTACAAAATGGGTAAAAACTATGCTTATTATGGATTGAAACCTAAATTTATAGTCATTGATGAGTTCGCTGCATGGATGGCTGAACTATCCAATGATTTTAAAACAGCAGGAGAAGTAGAAGAATACTTAACTCAAATTGTGTTAAAAGCTCGTCAATGCGGTATCTTTCTTATTGTTGCAATGCAACGTCCAGATGGTGAGTTTATCAAAACTGCTCTACGAGATAACTTTATGTTCCGTATGTCTGTGGGGCGTTTAAGTGAAACTGGTAACTGGATGATTTTTGGTGATGAAAATAAAAACAAGAATTTCAAATTTGTTGAAAAAGTTGACGGTGAAGTTGTTTATGGTCGTGGCTACGTTGCCAAAGGCGGAGATGTGGCTAGTGAACTTTATAGTCCGTTTGTTCCTAGTGATTTTGATTTTATCGAGGAATTTTTGAAAATTAGTGATGAACTAGGATATGAACGAATTGCAGAAGCAGAAGTTCAAAAACTATCTGAAACAATTGAAAAAACATTTGATAGAGAAGCTTTAGCTGTAGCATCAAGTGGAAACGAGGAAAAAGCGTTTCTTGATGAATTAAGTCAAAAATATTAGGGGGAACAAAAGTGTATAGTCAAAATGAATTGTTAAAAAGATTGAAAATGGATATTTTTAAGGAAGTTGAAACTCAGTATACTGCAAGTGATTTAAATAAAAGATTTAATCTTTTATATGTTAAAACAAATGGTTTTGCTGATTTGATGGCAAGAGTGAAAAAAGATGGTTTAACAGATTATCACTTTGAAGACTATGCAGAATATCAAGACTTATTTGTAGATGAAATTGTAACTGAAGTTTTAGCTCTATTAAAAAAAGTTCCATCGAAAACAATTGAAGAATATCTTACAGAAGTTAAAAGAGAAGTATTCAAAGAGGTTATAAGAAATGGAACGAATGAAACACTTGATCGAGTTGAATTTGATGATCGATATAAGAGTGCCGAAAATTACAAGCTAATGCTAAAATCTGTAAAACAAATGGCAGATGTCGAAGGTGTTATTTACAATGATGATTTTGATATTTTAATTGCTAGTGATGTTACTGCATTGATCGATGAATTATTGTAAATGGAGGTGAGTTATATTGCAATTTAAATCAGAAAATCATTTACGTGATTATTGGGAAATAGGGAGAGAGAGAATTCGGAGAAAGTTCTTAGATCAATCAAAAAAAGAAGGCAGAAGTGAAGACGATGAAGGAGTTCGGAATTTTTTTGAGTTTTGGTTTAGTTTCACATTTCGGCAAGATTTAGACCACATTTGTTATTTGTATAACAAAGAAAACAAATATAGAACTACTGTTGAAGTGGATCGTTATGTCGAAAATAATTTAGAGCCTAAAGCAGAAATTGTGTGGAAAGATTATACCAGTAAGCGTAGGTGATGGTTGCTGTGTATTCATTTGATGAAGTAATTCAAGAACTTAATTTTGCTATCAGTTTAAAAACTTTGAAAAATTGGGCAAATAAAGTTGAAAAATTAACGGATACTAGGTTTGTAAGACAGTATGCAAAAAATACTGCTGGTAGATCATATGGTTATAAGGTGTTTAGTTTTGATCAAGTAGAACAGTTTAAAAATTTAGTTTCCATGAGAAAGCAAAATATTTCTGTTGATGAAGCAATAAAAACCATTTTTATGTCAGTTGAAGAAAAGGAACAAAAAGAAACTATTGAAGTTAGTAAGAAAGAATTTAATGAATTACGTAACGATACAAAACAATTGATTGAATTGACTAAAAAGGTACTGGATGAAAATGGTAATTTGAAGAAGCAAATCCTAGAACTGAAAAATGAGAATTGTAACATCTAAGTATCTATTAAAAAGGAGTCAAGATATGGAAATTAAATCAGAAAACCATTTACGAGAATACTGGAATAGTAAATGTGAAGAAATGAAATTAGAGTGTTTGCAAAAATTTAATAAAAAAGGGATATCTAAGGATGATGTTAGAATGATCGATTTTCTTGAGTTTTTCAATAACTCTAGTAGTAAACACTTAGAGACACTGATAGAACGCTGGAAAAATAAAGAAATCGAAACGGTCTATACGGTAGATAGTTTTTTTGAGATTGGCTTTGGTTTTGGAGTAGAAAAAATGCTCATAGCTAAAAGTCGTTGAGGATTGATATGTTTTTCGTAAGTGAGGTTAGGGGCGGTGCCGTCAGGCACCTGCCCCTAACCTCACTGTATACGTAAAAACATATCGTATATCCTCACGTACTTTTAGCTGAACTGTTTACCCCCGTTTTATAATATGGGGGTAGAAATTAAATTATAACGTAAAATAGTCGCTGTAACTCCTTGCTTAACAAGGGATTGAGCGATTTTTATTTTGTCACATTTTTTACAGTAGTTTGTCACATTATCCAAAAAGAAAGGTTTGAGGAAAATGAATACGATAAATATAGATCAAATAAAACAAGAAATAAAAGATATCGTTGTTCCTGAAATAATTCATGAATTTGAATGGCTAAATGCTAGAGAAGCTGGGTTTTATGAAATGTATGAAACGGATGATGAAGTGTTACGGATGAAGAAAAATTTATATCACCGTTTCGTGGATGGTGCTATTCCAATTGTTGAGAGTTCTGGAATAAAAGAACGGTATCAAGCTTTAATTAAGCTATCGCTTCGTAAAAGAGTTAATAATCTAGCATCAAAAAGAGGTGTTTAGATTTAAGTGGATGGTGTAGGGTTGAAGCGATATAGAAAAGAGTTAGGAATTAAGCAAAGCGAATTAGCCGTAAGGCTAGAAGTAGAACGCAGTTTAATTTCAAAAATTGAATCAGGTCAACGTACAATTTCAAAAACGGTGGAGAAAAAAATTAAAAAGGTTTTGCATTTGAATGGCGGTGTAAACTCAGTTGAAGCGAAAATTGATTTCTTGCGTGTCCGTTTTAAAACATTGGATATACAAACTGTGATTGAAAAAGTGTTACACATGGATATGAATTGGTTCACTCATGAAAATAGAGGTTTTTATCACTATACCGAAACATTTTATTATGGATCGATTAGGATATTCAGAAATCCAGAAGATAGTAACATGGGGATCATGTTGGATTTATCTGGCGAAGGTTGTCGTCAATTAGAACAAATTTTTGAAGAGGACAATGACCGATCATGGACGGAATTTTTCTGGTCGCTGTATGAAGATGATTTGTTTGGTCAAGGAATGGTTGTTGATACAAAAATAACACGTATCGATATTGCATTAGACGAGCTGATCGTAGAAGGCGAAGAAAATTTTGATTTATATAATCTCAAAGAAAAAATGGAACAAGGGTTAGTTGATACAACATTTAAAAATTTTGATTTTAACGGTGGATGTTCTTATGAAGGTGGAAAAATGGTAAATAAAGGATTGTCTCTTTATTTCGGCAGTAGACAATCACCGTTATATTTCAACTTTTATCAAAAGGACTATGAGTTGGCAAAAAAAGAAAAAATGTCAGTCGAAGATGCTCGATTGAAACATGAAGTTAAAAACCGATATGAAATTCGTTTAGCCGATGAAAAAGCGTTCCTATTTGTTGAATATTTTTTATCAAGTGGTGAAAGCTTAGATTGGCTAGTGAAGGAAATTATCAATGCTTCACTAAATGTTTATGAAATTGAAAATGAGATGAAAGTTTTCTGTCAGTCATGGTATAACGTCATTGATAAAATGGAGGGTTTAAAGCTTTCTGTGAAAGGCGAAAAACCGAGTATTGAAAAAACACTTCGTTGGTTAACAAATTATCTAGCACCTTCCCTAAAAATGATAAAACTGATTGATAATTACATGGGAACGAACGAATTGATGGAGCGTATTGATCTGGCGGAACTAAAAGAAAAGCATGAAGAAATGATTGACATGGTTTGTGTCGATGCAAAAGATTTACTTTTAGGCAATGGAAATAATAGTGATCTAAGAGGATATATGAGTCAAGAGTTCGATTTAGAAGAAGAATATGCTTTCTAAAAAATGAAAGGAGAGATATTTATGAGTCAAGAACTTGCTACAAAATTTACACGAGAAGTTCGTCAAAAAGTAGAGCTAGTAAAAATGACAAATAGTTTATTGGAAAGGACAATGGAAGATATCAAAACTCTAGATGAAGGAGGCGATTTGACCATTCCATTTTTGAAAAAAACATTTGAAAATTGCTTTTTTGAAATTGAAGAGCGCGAAAAAGAGAGTAAAAGATTTCGTCATTTATTCTCTGTGTATGAAAAAGACATTCAGAATGTAGATAAAGGAGTTTGGGAGGAATATTTTAATGCTTTAAAATATTATAGTTTTAGGGTTGCTAATTTCTGTGATATTCGTAAAAAATATAAAAATTATCGACCAAAAAATAAAAGTGAACTGGAAGCAAAAGTAAGAAAGTTATTGTTAGCGAAAAATTTTGTACCAGATAGTTATTTTGAAGGTGATTATGCAACGTGGATCGGTGTGTATGCCCGTCCAAAAGATAAGCCAACATATTTAGATGCAAACAATGAAGAAGAGTACTTGTTGCAAGAGAAGTATAGTCAAAATGGATTTAAACAAGATTTCTCGGAATGGTTTGAATGGAAAGTTGTTAATAATGAATTGATAGAACAATAAAATTTGTTGAATTTTTTTGGAAAACAGCTGTTATCGAATAGCTGTTTTTTTTATTTTGAAAAATTAGGGAGGTGTTTCAATGGTTCGATATTTAAATGAAGAATTAAGCAAAGAATATTTTGTGAATACTTATATCCAATTATTCAGGAAGCTTTTATTGATTGGTGATGCAAAGAAAATGACTGCTCGTGAAGAATCATTGTTAGAACTAGAAAAAGAATCAAGTGAGTTGTTTTATGATTCATTTACTAAACAACACGGGCGATCACCAGATCAAGATGTTCTGTCTGAGCAAGTAAAAACTAATTTTCTGAAACGTTCTCACTTATTTAAAAGGTCTTCTCAAATTATAGATGAAGAAAATTTTATCTTATCTCACTTGGACCAATTAAAGCGAATGAATCAGATGAAGCGTGAAATGTTTGTTGAAGATGGCTATGGACATATTTTAGAGCGAGAAAAGAAAATAGCTCGTGATTATTTCAGGAAGCATGATGATTACCCTGAGGGATATGAAGAGTTAATTATTAGTCGATCAATTACTGCTGTTAATAGAGGACTCGAAAGGCTTCTAATTGATTTTAGAGACAATTTTAAATCCTATTATCGAAATTACATGAGGAGGGTTAACTAAATGGGGTCAAGGAATATCATGCCTGTTTTCAGAGAGCAAAGTGACTTCTTTAAAAAATATTCTAAGCGATCGGTTGTTGAAATGTTGTCATTACATGGTTTTGTAGTCAATGAAACAACGATTGATGATGAAGATATTGTCCATTTTGAAGACCACAAAAAATTTGTTTTCGAAAATATTGGAATAGATGATATCTCTTTTAATGTGAAACGAGAATTTGTTGCAGAATATCCGTTAACAGCTATTACCAGTGTTTTCGTTGAAGGGCGTTATATTCGGAAGCCAACTGGAGAAAAAATGTATAGTAGCTATTACTACTATTTTTATAAAAGTGGTTATTTACCAAACGGTGCTACTATTAATGGTCGTGTTTATGCTGATAGAGTCATTAAGTCAGTATTTTTGAGAACATTTGAAAAACAGTTATTGATGTTTAGTGAAAAAAACTTGAATTAATAGTTAAACATTAAAAATAGAAAGGGAGGCGAAAATGAAGTTAAGTCAGTTAAGAAATTTTCTCTCTGCGTTGGATGATGACTTTGAAGTCAGAGTTTCGGTAGAAGGATATAAAGAAAATTCAATGAGAGATTTTAGTTATGTAGAAGGGCGATCACAGATTTTGGATGGGGTAAGTATTGAAGGGAACGTTCTTGTTTTAAAAGGAGTTAAAAATACAAAAAAAGAATTGGAAGGAATGTTAAATGGTGGATCAGAAAAAACGAATTACCAAAAAAAATAGTAGTGAAAGACGATTTGATAATTTAATTAATCGTCCTTTTTTGATCTTAGCTAGTAGTGCAATGATGATATTTTTTCTACAAGTACCATTTGCAATGAATATTTTTGTGCCGTGTTCTTTTTTTTATTCTATTTTTCTTTGCACAAGAAAAATATATAGAATACTAATTGACTTGGGATCAAGAAATCTAATCAATAATAATGGGAAGGAGAAGTAACACTGTATGAATTGGAAAAAAATTAAAAAGAAAGAAAAAGTAGAAAAAACACCAAAAGTCAAAAAAGTGTCAAGAAAAAAAGCGACCACCGCTGTTTCGATCAGCTTTGTTGCACTGCTGATGTTTTCTGGTGTTGCTGTTGTGCGTTCTAATGTAATGGCTACAAATATGTCAGAAACAGTTAAAAAAGTAGAGATGCTGGAAAAACAGGAAAAGCCACAAGAAACAAAAGAAATTGATGTGGTTAGTTTGTCACACTATGTTAAAGGGTTTATGAAAGAGTATATCACCTATGATTCCGAAGAAAAAGATACTGAGAAGCGTTTTAAACGTTTGTCCTCATATGTTTCATTTGATGTCGGACAATTAGATGAAGGGATCAAAGGCAAATACAAACGGACCATGAAAAGTGTCGAATTATCAGAGGTAGAAAAGTCTTCTGAAAGTTTGTTAGCGCATGTGACGATAAGTTATGAAGAAAAATTGGAAAAGAAAACGATTCAAAAGAGTGAAGTGTTGGTATTGCCGATTGTTGAAAAAGATGGATTGTATGCGATTGTCTCACGTCCATATGTTTTAGCATTGGATATGCCTAAAGGAAAGACAGCTCCATTAGAAACAGTAAAAAAACCATTGGATGTTGATGATAAAGAACGAAAAAAAATTGAAACATTCTTAGTATTGTTTTTCGGGAAGTATGCAGAAGGGACGAAAGAAGAACTTGCTTTGTTAATGAAAGAACCAGTATTAACTACAGGTTCTATGAAGTTAAAAGAGTTAGAAAAAGGCTCGTTGAATTTCTTTGAGACCAATGACAAAGAATCACAAGGGGTACAAGTTTCAGCAGTTTTTGAAGATAAAGAAACAAAAAGGACACATACAGAGAATTTCACGTTATGGATTGGAGAAACAGAAAATTCTCGATTTATTTATACACTTAAACATTATTTTACAGAAAGTAGGGAGTAAGTAGATGAACGTTACTAATTTAGATAGTTTTTTAAAAGGTGGATTTATCACAATTGTTTCAGCTGTAGTGATTGGAATGATTATGAAACACTGGAAGGGTGCAGAGTGGTTAAAGATTGGCTCAACTATTTTAATTGCTTTAGTGGTAATGGATTTCGCTAACAATCAGGGGAAAACAGTATTAGGTTTGGTTAAATGGATTACAAGTCTATTTGGAGTTAATTTCAAGTAAGGAGAAAGCAATGAAATATTATGATTACAGTAGGGGATTAAAAGCCCCTTATCAAATACAAGTTATACGGTCGCCAAAAGGAAAGTTGTTATGGGCATTTTCTCAGCCTATAGGACTTTCTTATTTTCTTGTCTATTTTTTATTCTTTGTTTTATTTTTAATGCTGGGACAAGTTTATACGTTTCCTATATTTTTTGATATTAATGTAAATTTGATTATTTTATTTTTTATACCACACAAGATCGCACGTTGGTATTCAGAAACAGAAATTGATGGAAAAAAGGGGCTGGTATATGTCATGGATGTATTTTCTTATATTCGAGAATTCGTCATTGATAGCCGATGTATTTATCGCTTTGAACGCGTGAAAGAAGTGGAAGAGTTCTCATTTGAAAGATAGTAAGGAGGAAAAGAATGTTATTAGAATATCCGCTACGAGCGGAAACGCATAAAAATATTGTGTTAACCAAAGAAAAGGTTGCTATCGCTTATTATCGGATTAAAAGCGAAACAGTCATGTTGACAGATGGAGAAAAGAAAGAAAAAACAAAACGTAAGGTCGCAAGAGCGTTGAAACGTTTGTCAGGAAATAAAGGGGTTGAGGTTACATTATCTCCTGTGAATACAGATATACGAGGGAAAATGGGCGCATTGCGTTCTATCATTGATCAAAGTAACTATAAGGTCGGTGTCGATAAATTAAAGCAAACTGTTGTTGCTTTGGAAAAAGAAATGGGAATGGTGTATGAGTATTGTTGGTTAGTTGGTGTTCCGCTAAGTAAAGCAGAAATAGCCGTTGATTTTAAGGAGGGAATACGCCAGCGTACCGACTCATTTTCGGAAAAAGTGGTGAATGGTTTAGGCTTAGAAGTAGAGCTGGACGAAGGGTGGGGTAGAAAATACAAGGAACAAGAAAATGAAGTCTTTCAAAATTTATCCGAATTGTTGGCGGAACGACTAACAGAAGATGAATTGTATTATTATCAAGCCTATCAATTCTTAAAGAATATTCCGCATGAACGAAAAGACGTTATGACGTGCCAGTCAGTGGACAATTTAATGGATACGAGAATAAAACCATTGTTTGGTGGTGGATTGAAATTATCTTCTGGTTATGGAGAAAGCTTTGTTGATGCCTTACCGATCGGCGATATGGGGGTCTTTTTAGATGGCAACCATTTATTAGAGATAGTTCAAAAAATGCCGTTTCCTGTTGAAGTGAAGATTGGTAGTTTATTTAGTGAACGTAGTGGTCAATTAGGATTAACAGGTCGTAGTTCAAGAGCTAAAACTCGGACAAAAAACATTATGCAAGAAGCGAAAATAGCTGGTTCTAAACAAAAAAGAAAAATCATGGAAGGTCAGTTGTCTTTAGATGATTTAGACCAGCAAATAGATGATGGTAAAGATATTTTAGATTGGTCAGCCTATCTAATTGTGACTGGTGCAACGAAAAAACAAATGAAAGCCCGTAAAAAATATCTATTGAATCGTTTTGATGGTTTTGGTATTCCGTTATGGAAGGCAACGTTTGATACACCGTATATTTACCAATCTACGTTATTTGGAAATTTTATCCGTATGAAGCCTTCTAAATGGCAACATACAAGTACAGTAGATAGTTTTGCAGAATTAAATTTCTTTACGTCTTTGCGATCTGGAACAAATTTAGGATTCTATTTTGGGCGTGTGGATAGCACGTTAGAAGAAAAAGAAGATAGAGAATCTATTATTGCTAGTTCAAAAAATTTGATCTATTTGAATATGCTTCTGTCTAATAAGCAAGGTATAAAAGGGAAGAAAACAAATAATCCTCATATTGCTTTAACAGGCGATACAGGGAATGGAAAATCTGTAACAGCGAAAAAATTATTTATGGAATGTGCTTTATTGAAAGATAAAGTATTGTATATTGACCCTAAAAAAGAAATGCGTAGGCAATTCATGCATACGATTAATGATCCAGAGTATCGTAAAAAATATCCATTGGATGTTGAGTTTATTGAGTCTTTTAATTTTGTAACGTTAGATGTCAGAAACAAAGATAATCGAGGAGTTCTTGATCCTATCGTATTATTTGATCCAACAGAAGCAATTAGTACAGCGAAAGCAATGTTGACGAATATTTATGAAGGTACGTGGGATTTAAAACAAAAAACAGCCATTAATGAAGCTATTTCCAAAATTATTGAGGAACGAGTAAAAGGAAAACAGGTTGGTTTCTGGCATGTGATTGAAGAATTCAAGAGTGATGAAAACGAAAATGTACGAGATATGGGACGTTATTTGACTTCTACGATTAAAGGCTCCATTTTAGAGCTGGCATTTTCTAATGGTGATATAGAAGGACTTTCCTTTGATAAAAAGGTCACTATTTTAGAAATTCAAGATTTAGATTTGCCAAAAGAAAAAGGTGAAGTATTAGATGAAAATAAACGTCTCTCGGTAACGTTGATGTTTGCATTGGGAATGTTTTGTAGTAAGTTTGGTTCTCGTGATCCTAAAGAAGAAACAATTGTTTTCTTTGATGAAAGTTGGATTTTCCAATCTTCTTCCGAAGGGAAAGGGATTCTAAAATCAATGAAACGTGTTGGACGTTCTCAAAATAACTTCTTAGTCCTGATTACACAATCTGTAGAAGATTTGGATGATAACGAAGACGGAACAGGATTCGGTATGGTAATTTGTTTTGATGAAGTGAACAATCGTGAAGGAATTCTGAAACATTTAAACCTACCGATAAATGAAATTAATTTGAAATGGGTATCGAATATGGTGCAAGGACAGTGTCTATTTAAAGATATGTTTGGTCAAATTAATCGTGTTGTTGTTCATGTGTTGTTTGATGAGTGGCTAGAACTGTTCAAAACAGTTGATGATACAGATGCTTCGATCATGGAAAATCAATTTGTTGCATAGAAGGGGGAATAGATATGAATTATTTGATTGATAGCTATGCTCCTTATCTGGCAGATGGTGGTGTTCTTGGGAAGCTTGCGGAAGGGATAAATTGGCTATTTGTCGATATGCCTTTTTTTATTTTGCGATTATTTACTTCTGGTGTATTGATACAACAACAGTTATTAGATCAAACAGATTTAATCATGTCAAAACAACAAGAGGCCTATACGCTTTCTGTGGAAATTTTAAAGAATTTTGGTGGTAAAGAAATTACAAAAGGAAGTATTCTAGCGTTGCTAATCCTTTTGAGTGCTTATTACCTTCTTTATAATTTCTTTGTGAGCAAGAAAAGTTTTAGCAAGGTTTTGCTTCACTATCTGGCTGTATTTGTACTTTTTGTATTTTGGTTTGGATCAATTGCTATACCTTCGGGTTCACAATCTGGTGGGCTATTTTTAGTGGAAAGTGTCTCGAATGTTGCGACAGCCGTTAAAAATAATTTTACTAGTGGTTCTAATGATTTTTCTAACGTTAGTTCGGAACAAGCAATAGATGATACGCCACTGTTTAATGCGACAATTAAGCAAACCTTTTATTACGTAAACACAGGATCATTAGACGGTGAGATGGAAAATGGTAAGAAGATAGACGAGAAAAAACTATTAATGCCCAGTGGGTTATCCAAAGAAAAGAAAAAGACGTTTGAACAGGATCGTAAAAAGTACATTGATAGTATAAAAGAAGATAATCCTTATGTTCAGGTTAGTTTGGATAAAACAATGGAGAAGCTTGTGGCAATTTTTACAGGTGGAGTTAATACAATGGTTACGTCATATCCATCATTGTATGTAAATGCGATGTTAAGCGTGATACAGTTGATTATTACATTATTGATCATTGTTGCGCCAGTCTTTTTTTTACTATCGTTTGTACCAGCTTGTCAGTCGATGCTATTTAAGTTCTTTAAATTGTTGATTGGGTTACTATTCTTTCCAGTTGTTTTAGGTGTCTTCTTAGCGGTGTTCTTTTGGGCTAATAAAGTGATCGATACGATTTATTTAAATGCAATGAAATTAGTTGCTACGCCTATTCTAACTCTAATGACAGGCGGTATTTTTATTTTAGTTAGTAATTTTGTGTTGATTATCATTAAATACTTTCTGTATAAATCTATTTGGAAAAATAAATATGAATTATTAGGATTTTTTACAGATGGTCAAGTTGAACAACCAGAAATACTACAGAAAACAGAAGAAAAAATGGAAGAAAAGAAAGAGCGTGCCAAAGAGATTGGGGTTGGAGGTGTAGAATTAGCAGCGGGTGCCTATACGGGTAATCAAATGTTAATGATGGATGGTGCTAATAAACTAATGCCAAACGATAAAGCAATGAATTTAGGGCGCTATAACTTTAAAGATAGCGACATGAACGAACCAGAGGGACAAAATGGATTGGATGAATGGGTAGAAAATCAAGAAGATTCACCAACGATTCCATCAGAAAGCCCTACAGAAGATGTTGAATTTGTCGAAATAGACGATGATTCTACGAATGGTATTGAGTCGAAAATAGAATTGGAAGACGTTAATGTTGATCGTGGTTTAGTAGATGATAAGATGCCTGAAATGTACACGGATGTAACAGAAGAAAGCTTAGAAGATGGAACAACAGTGTCGGTTGATAATTTAGATGAAATTAGTTTAGAATCAAGTGATGAAATAAATGAATTAAAAGAACTAGAACAAGTGGAAAAAGAAACTGTGGTTGAAAGGGACGAATACGAACTAGACAAAGAATTTCCAGAAGATATATTTTTTGGGAAAGAAATAGAAAGTGAATTAAACGATGAAGACTGATAATGATTCAGTCTTTTTTCGTTTTTTTTGGAGGTGAAGGAGTGAAAAAGATTAGTGTTGCTTTGTTTGTGTTCTTTCTGCCTGTCATAATTATTATTGTTATGATAGCTGGGTCGCCAGAAGATGGGACAACAACAGATTTATCACCACAAACAGATCAAGAAAAAGTTGCGTTTGAAGTGTATCAATTTGTATTAAAAAATGGTGGGACGAAAGAATTTGCTAGTGCGTGGTTAGGAAATATGGAACATGAAAGTGGTTTAATTCCTAGTCGTATACAAAGTGATTTGCCATTTCAAGATGCTATAGCATTCAATCCAAGTCTGGGTGGATATGCAATGGGATTGGCTCAATGGGATAGTGGTAGACGAGTTAATCTGCTAAATTTTGCCAAAGAACAGAAAAAAGATTGGAAAGATATTGCGGTCCAACTTGATTTTGCATGGAACCATGATTCCTCTGATAGTATGCTGTTGAAGAAATTTTCTAAAGGAACAGATATTAACCAAATAACAATTGATATCTTGGTTCATTGGGAACGTGCAGGGACAAAATTTGATCCAATTCAACAAGCACAACGAAAAACAAGTGCAAACAATTGGTACAATCGTCTTTCTAAAGGAAGTCAAGGTGGTGGTTCAGCAAATGTTGGTGGTGGCAAAATTGATGTACTGGAAACAAAAATGGGACAACAAGTATATAACGGTGAATGTTATGGATTGACAAGTTTTTATGTCGATAGTTTCAATACAGGGATTCATTTAGGCGCTGGAAGTCCTAATGGTATTTCAGGTAATGTTGGTGAAACAATTAGTGCTTCATTGATTGGGTCAAGTTATGCTTGGGAAAGTAACGGATGGACTGTTGTACACAATCCTAGTTATTCTGATATCAAAGCTGGCGATATTATCAATTGGGGACAAGGCGGTGGTGCAACCAGTATTTATGGTCACACAGGAATTATCGCTAGTGTATCAGGTGACAATGAGTTTACTACGTATGAGCAAAATTCAGGTCAAGGACGGATTTGTGCTAAATATAATCTTACGTGGGGTGTGAATTTTCCTAATGTAACAAGTATTATAAGGAAAAAATAGGAGGAAATTATGTTTGGAAAGCAAAAGGTGTTAACAAGAAAACAAGTAAAAGAGGTATGTGTAAGATTTAAATGCAATAAAAATGAGTTTGTGGCTAGAAAGTTTGAGGATGGCTATTTGGTAACTGTGAGAAGTAAGGAATATCGAGTTAAATTTTCAGAAGGCTTTAGTCCAAAAATTGTTTATGCAAAAGAAGTTCAACGAGTAGTAAAGAAATAAGGGGGATGGATAATGAAAAAAATTATATTATCTTTTGTGGCAGTTTTATTTATAGTTGGTTTAATAGCATGTAAGCAAGAAAAAAAAGAAGTAAAAACAACAGAAACAGCTACTTTAGAAATGAAACAAGTTGAGGGAACAGAAAATGATTCTAATATACGTAGTGAAATAACAGAGACAAAAGATCCCAGTGTAAATAGTAAAAAAGAATCAGTAGACATTGAAAAGCTGTTAAATGAATTTGGTGAAGCTTATGCGAACTATGATAGTATCAATGATCGAAACAGTAAATTAAAAAAAGTTATGACAGATAAATGTATTAGAATGAATGGAATTAACTTTGATTCTGCGGTTATGATGGCTTCAAGAGGTGAAGTTGTTAGTATTTATCAGCCAATTGATGGAGAAAAGGACCAATACTTTATTTTACTGAACTGTCAGCAGAATGGTTCGGAAGTGAGGGTTTTGTTACTAGTGAAAGTTAAAGATGGCAAAGTAGCGGAAATGACCTATAACACAGTCAAGCAAGAGTATTAAGTGAAAAAAACTATTTAATAAGAAAAGAGGATTTAAGATGAAAAAATATATAATGTTGAGGATTTAAAAGAAAAAGGTTTTAGTTCAGAAGTTGTTGAAAGAACGTTGTCCAGAGTATGCTTCAAAAGGGAATGTGAAAACAATTGATGAATGGCTGAGGTCATAAAATTAAATATAATGGAATCAAAAGTGTTGTGGAGCTTTTAAGTATGTTGTCTTTTTAACGTAAAGGTAAATATCTCAGGCTAGACAAAGAGAACGTAAGTTCGTATAATTATGCTATCTTAAAGGATGGTGTTTTTATGACGGATAGACCAGATTTGCTAGATACTTATTTTATGCGATACGAAGATCGAAAAATGAAAAAGTGGATGACAGCATTTGCTTTAGGAGAACTTACTGCGGCAATAACAAAAGGAAAAAATGAAGCTTTGAAAAATATTACTAGGTTGCCGCAGCAAGAACTTTCATACATAGAGCAATGCTTAGAACGTTCCATTACACAAAATAAGGTACTTGAGATACAACTTAATTCTCGCGATCACCTTGGAAGAGTTAAAGATCATGTATTTGGAACCTTTCGAGGGTTTGTTGATTTAGATACTATAGTAATTAATACAACCAGTGGTACAAATCAATATGATCAATATATAGATTTTACTGATATTAGGCATGTGATTATTCATAATTTTACAAAGTGGTCTAACAAACATAATGATAGTGATAATCCTTACGAGGATATCGAACTTGAAATCACAAAAGAGATAGAGGATTTTTGCGATGAATATTTTAACGATGGTGATTTTATTGAGTGAGAGATAAGTTTGTAGTTGAATAAAAATAGTTGTAATTGAAGCTACCTTGAAATAAGGAAGCTTTTTTATTTTTTAAATGAAAGGTGTGGTAAAATGAAAACCATAACTACAAAAGACATTGAGAGTCATGGTTTTAACTCAACGCAAGCAAGAAGAATTTTCCGAAGTGCAAAACGATATATGGTGGTTGAAAAAGGTTGTAACTTTTATGCTGGAAAGAAAGTACAACGTGTTCCATTATATGCTGTTGAATTGCAGTTGGGTATGGAGTTGAATTGACATGGCAAAGATACAAAATGTTTATAAAGATAAAAAATCAAAAAAATGGTTTTATAAAAAAAGATTGCCCAAAAATAATATATTAGGAAAAGAATGGGCAATAAAAAAAGGTTTTGAATCTGCAAGTGAAGCAAAAGAAATGCTAAACATTTTTTTAAATGATTTAGAAAAAAGAACTATAGAAAATGTTAATACCAATAAAGTGGAATTTATGGATTTTTTTGAATCTGTAGCGATTCCTCATTTTGAACGTTCCTTAAAAGCTAGTACATTTAGAAACCGTATGTTTATCTATAAATATTATTTTCCATATTTTAGTGGACATAAAATTGCGGATATACAGAAAAAAGATATTGCTAATTTTAAAGATTATTTGCAGAAAAAAACTAATTCTAATGGAGAGACTTTATCTTCACACTATATTAACAATGTTTTAATCGGTGTCAATCAGGTACTTGATTTAGCTGTTGAAAGAGAGATAATCACTGAAAATGTTGGTCATGATGTGAAAAGAGTTAAGGAATATTCGAAGCGTGAAATATCTTATTGGACTGTAAATGAATTTAATAATTTTTTTAATTCAATATCTGAATACAAATATATTGATGTGATGAGAAGAGCAGGATTTTATACTTTATTTTTTAGTGGTTTACGAGTAGGTGAACTAATGGCTCGGAAGTGGACAGATATTGATTGGGAAAAAGGATCGATTTATATTAACAGTACTTTAGATTACAGAAATAAAATTAATTGGACCGCTAGTCCAATGGATGGAGCTAAAACTTTTGGAAGTAAAGGCTGGGTTAAACTATCTCCTAAAAACTTAGAATTACTTAAAAAATGGAAAAGCCAACAACAACTTGTGGGAGATATGGAATATATATTTATGTATGATGGTAGTATGTATGCTATAAGAAACTGGAAACTTTGGCAAAATCAAATAATAGATAAATATAATATCGAGAAAGAGAAAGGCGATCGGCTTAGAAAAATACGTACACATGATTTTAGAGATAGTCATGCCATGTGGTTGTTAAGTATGGGCGTTGACATAAAGACCATACAAAAACGTCTCAGACATGAGAATGCTAAAACAACTATGAGTTATTATCTTGATAAAATACAAGAAAATGAAACGAATGTACTTGAATTATATTAATTGTTTTGTTACCCTTTTTGTTACCTTAACCAAAAAATCATTCTTTGAATGATTGATATGAAAGGAATTGTTGGAAAATATGCACTATCCAGAACCTATCGCCAAATTAGTCGAAAGTTACATGAAATTACCAGGTATCGGTCAAAAAACGGCCGTTCGTTTGGCTTTTTATACACTTGATATGAAAGAAGAAGATGTTAATGCTTTTGCTAAAGCCTTGATCAGTGTGAAACGTGATCTACATTTTTGCAGTATTTGTGGGAATATCACAGAAGAAGATCCTTGTGATATTTGTCAGGATACAACTAGAGACCGTAGTATTATTTTAGTCGTTGAAGAATCAAAAGATGTTATGGCTATGGAAAAAATGCGTGAATACCATGGTCTTTATCATGTGCTTCATGGTGTACTGTCACCAATGGAAGGAACTGGTCCAGAAGATATCAATATTGCTTCATTGATTCAACGTCTCCATGATGATGAAGTGAACGAAGTCATCATTGCGACAAATGCTACCACAGAAGGAGAAGCGACTGCAATGTATCTTTCTCGATTGATTAAACCAGCAGGAATCACAGTGACAAGATTAGCGCACGGATTATCTGTCGGCAGCGATATTGAGTATGCAGATGAAGTAACTTTATTAAAAGCGGTAGAAGGACGACGAGAACTTTAGAATAGAAAAGATTACGAAAAAAGTCTATAACTGAAAGTAAGTTATAAACAAACGTGACATTAAAATCTTGAATTGAATACGATACTTCAAATCGAAACAATACCACGCCCCAAAGATGACCTAAAAAGTAAAGAAAAAATGATTCAGAGAAATTTTCCCTGAATCATTTTTTTACTTTTCAACTATACTGATCGTGAAACCATCGTATCCCTTAACGCCCACTGTTTCAATAGCTGTTGAAGTTAAGGTTTTAGAAGTTGAAAGATCATCGACAAAAGAGCGTACCCCTAAAACTCTTCTATCAGAACTTTTTGAATCAAGAACAGTCCCTTCACGAACAACGTTGTCACCAATAATAATGGTTCCTGGTGTTGAAAGTTGCAGTGCGTAGTGTAAATAAACTGAATTATTTTCTTTATCTGCATCAATAAAGATTAAATCGAATGGTGCCGTTTGAGTTTGGATCATTTCTTCTAAACTATCACAAGCAGCTCCTACAACAATCGTTGTTTTATTTGAAACACCAGCTAGGGCTAAATTCTCTTTAGCAACGTCTGCATGGGTTTTATCATATTCAAGGGAGATGATCTGTCCATCATCATCTAAAGCTTTAGCAAACCAAAGTGTACTATATCCGCCAAGTGTACCAATTTCTAAAATACGTTTGGCTCCTTTTATTTTTGCAAGAAGATAAAGAAATTTTCCTTGAGAAGGGGATACATCGTGAGGCGGTAATTTATACTTTTGGTTATTGGTCAGGATTTGATCAAAGACAGGATCGTTTTCTACTAATTTTTCAATAAAATAAGCATCAACTGCTGCAAATAAATTTTCCAAAAAACTCACTCCCATTTTGTTGTTATTATCTCTAATTCGATTATACGTCTTTTCAATCAAATGGCAAAATCTATTGGGCTTTTCATTCCAGTTTTATTTATTCATCAAGAAATTTTTAATAATAAGGAATTCAATTAGACTGATTGTAGCAGATAAAGTATAATAGATAGAAGGAATCAAAGTAAGTAAGGGGATTAGTAAAGTGCAAGGTATTTTTATAACGATCGAAGGGCCAGATGGCGCAGGAAAGACAAGTGTATTGAATGAGTTATATCCAAGACTGGATCTGGCAGCAGAGAGAAGCATCATTAAGACAAGAGAGCCTGGCGGTATTCCCATTGCTGAGAAAATTCGTCAAATCATCTTAGATCCAAGAAATCAGGAGATGGATGAGCGGACTGAAGCATTGCTTTATGCAGCAGCTAGACGTCAGCATTTGATGGAAAAAGTTTTGCCTGCATTAGAAGAAGGCAAAATTGTTTTATGTGATCGTTTTGTAGACAGCTCATTAGCCTATCAAGGTGCTGGGCGACGTATTGGCGTTGAAGCAATAGCTGCAATCAATGAGTTTGCGATTGAAGGGACGGTACCTGATTTTACGATTTACTTAGACGTAGATTCAGATACAGGACTGAACCGTATCAAAAATAATCGTCAACAGCAAATCGATCGATTGGATTCTGAAGGACTTGAGTTTCATCAACGGGTTCGTCACGAGTATTTAAAACTAGTAGAAGAAAACCCAGAAAGAATTACGAAGATTGATGCCAGAATGAGTTTGGAAGATGTTGTGGAAGCAACCTTTCAAGCGATCGTAAAACGTTATCCAGAATATTTTAGAAACTAGGAAGGTGACCGAATATGAAAATTATTTTAGCGATTGTCCAAGATAAAGATAGTAACCGTTTAGCCAATGAACTTATTGATACCAATATTCGTGCAACAAAACTTTCTTCAACAGGCGGCTTTTTAAAAGCTGGAAATAGTACATTTATCGTAGGGATCGATGATGATCGTGTGGATGAAGCATTGGAATTGATCAAAAAAACATGCCAATCTCGTAAACAATATGTGTCAACTCCTGTAACACTAGATATTACGATGGATGGACAAGTGCCTTATCCTGTTGAGGTTGAGGTGGGCGGCGCAACTGTCTTTGTTCTCCCAGTAGAAGGATTCCATCAATATTAAGATGAATGAAGCATACGTTTTAAATGAACAACAACCGTTGCTTTACCAGCAACTTCAAAAAAGTTTTGAGCATGGTCGTCTTGCCCATGCTTATCTTTTTGAAGGCGATACAGGAACTGGTAAAAAAGAATTTGGTTTATGGATGGCAAAACACATTTTCTGTACGAATCTGACCGAAAATAATCCTTGCAATCAGTGCAATAATTGTCTGCGGATCAATGAAAATGAACACCCAGATGTCTTACGAATCGCACCAGATGGTCAGACGATCAAAGTGGATCAAATCAGAGCCTTGAAGGCAGAATTTAGCAAAAGTGGGGTAGAGACCGCTCAAAAAGTCTTCTTGATCGAACAAGCAGATAAGATGAGTATAGGTGCTGCGAACAGCTTGTTAAAATTTCTAGAAGAGCCGGAAGGAAAGGTTTTAGCGATATTAGAGACGACGTCTTTAGCGAAAATTTTACCGACGATCCAATCACGCTGTCAGGTTCTTCATTTCCAACCTTTAGTTAAGGAAAGACTGGTTCATGCTTTGGTAGAATCTGGCATCAATAAAAATACAGCAACTCTTTTGGCAGAGTTGACAAATAGTTTTGACAAAGCAGTTGAAATCTCTCAAGATGAATGGTTTAATGAAGCTAGGGAAATAACTCAACAGTGGTTTGATTACATGATAAAAGATGATTTACAAGCTTTTGTCTATGTTCAAAAAAAGATGATCAAGGTCTTTAAAGAAAAAGATCAACAAGCGTTGAGTTTTGATTTATTACTTGCTTATTACCGCAAACAACTCACTGAAAGTGTAGCAGAAGAACAGCTCAAACGTGTGATAGAACAACAAGCACAACGAGTTGAACTGATTTTGAAAGCACGCCAAAAGTGGGAAGCAAATGTCAGCTTTCAAAGTGTTTGTGAGCAATTAGTGATACGAATGATTCACCCTAAAACATAAATAGGAGGATGAAAATGGTAGAAGTAGTAGGAGTTCGCTTCCGTGAAGCAGGTCATATCTATTATTTTGCTCCTGGAAAATCAGAGTATTTTTATAATGACAAAGTGCTTGTGGAATCACAGCAGTCTAAACAGCTTGCCACAGTGGCGATACCGAAAAAATCTATTGATCCGGAAGATTTACCTGAGGATTTAAAGCCCATTTTAAATAAAGCATCAGAAACTGATTTAGATAAGGAACAAAAGAACGTAGACGATGCAAAAGCTGCATTAAGTGTGGCCAAAGAAAAAATTCGAGCACATGAATTAGAAATGAAATTAATTCGTGTTGAATATACATTTGACCGCAGCAAGATGGTTTTTTATTTTACAGCAGATGGTCGAATCGACTTTCGTGAACTCGTCAAAGATTTAGCGGCGATTTTCCGTACGAGAATCGAATTGCGTCAAATCGGTGTCAGAGATGAAGCTAAGATTTTAGGTGGAATCGGTCCATGCGGTAGACAATTATGCTGTTCGACTTTTTTAGGTGACTTTATGCCAGTATCGATCAAAATGGCAAAAGATCAAGGTTTATCGTTAAATCCAGTAAAAATTTCTGGTTTATGCGGACGCTTGATGTGTTGTTTAAAATACGAAAATGATGAATACGAAGCAGCGAAAAAAGAATTACCTGATTATGGTAAAGATGTGATCACACCTGATGGAAAAGGCCGAGTAGTTGGTTTGAATCTATTGAGCCGTATCATCAAAGTCCGTTTAGTAGGACGTGAAACGGCTGTAGAATACGATTACGAAGAAATAAAAGAAGCGACAGAAAAAGCTCAAGCCGAAAAAGGTGATCACAATGGATAAACGTTCTTTATACGATGGTCTGAGTTCTTTAGAGACGGATCTACAAGGAACTTTGGGACAATTATCAGAGATTAAAGAAGCACTTCACGAGTTAGTTGAAAAAAATACAACCCTTGAAATTGAAAATCAACGCTTACGGGAACATTTACAGGAATTGACTAAATTAGCCAGTGACCCAAATGACCCAGCTAAGCAGGAGTTATCTAAATCTCGAATGAATTTGGAAAAACTTTATGAAGAAGGATTTCATGTCTGTAATATTTTATACGGTTCACGTCGTGAAAATGATGAAGAATGTGCTTTTTGTTTAGATGTCATTTATGGCGAAAGATACAAATAAATTTAATCAAATTAATTGGAGAGGCTGTGACAAAATTTGTCTCAGCCTCTTTTATATTAACCTTAGCGCTGAAAAGGAGTAATTATGCAAAAACAAAAAAGTTTTGATTCATCCAGCATTGGGCAGCTATATTTGGTGCCGACACCAATCGGAAACTTAGAAGATATGAGCTTTCGCTGTATCAATATCTTAAAAGAAGCAACGATCATTGCGAGTGAAGATACCAGAAATACGCAAAAATTACTGAATCACTTTGAGGTATCGACTCCTCAAATCAGTTTCCATGAGCATAATTATAAAGAACGGATTCCACAGTTTATTGAACGTTTAGAAGCTGGCGAATTGATTGCTCAAGTAAGCGATGCGGGAATGCCTTCGATTAGTGATCCAGGTCATGAATTAGTTGAAGCGTGCATCGAAGCAGGAATCAAAGTGATCGCGTTACCTGGTCCAACAGCAGGAATCACAGCATTGATTGCTTCAGGATTATCGCCGCAACCATTTACATTTTATGGCTTTTTACCTAGAAAGAAAAAAGAACAAATGGATGTTTTAGAGAAGCTAAAAACAGCAGTACCAACGCAAATTTTTTACGAATCACCTCATCGAATTGCTACAACGATAAAGCATTTTTCAGAAGTATTTGGGGAAGAGCGGAAAGCCGTGATTTGTCGTGAATTAACGAAACTCCATGAAGAATATCTCCGCGGCACTTTGGCGGAATTGAGAGATTATTTAGCCGAGCACACGTTAAAAGGGGAGTGTTGTCTTTTAGTTGAAGGTGCTGATGGATCGGAAGTAGCAGAAAATGCAGATTTAGAACTTTCAATCAAGGAACATATCGATGTATTGATGAATACAGGAAGTTCTTCTAAAGAAGCAATCAAAGAAGTTGCAAAGCTACGAGGATTGAAAAAACAAGAAGTTTATAAAGAGTTTCATATAGATTGAAATGAGAGTGGAAAATAAGCTGATTAAAAAAGTCAGTTTATTTTTTTTGCAGTAATCGGTTTACTCAATTGACCCCAGAGAATAGAATGAAACCGTTATATTGGTATAGATGTTATTTTTTATAACGTAAATTGTCAGAAAAATGAAATTATTTTGTTTGTTTAAAGGATTTTTGCTAGGATAATTCAAAAAATGGTGCTAAAATAACCGACAAAGCTAAAATGAAGGTTGGCTTAATTTTTTAATTGGAGGGGTTTGTTATGGAAACAGGAAATATTGCATTTATTATGATTTGTTCAGCAATGGTCTTTTTAATGACACCTGCCTTAGCATTTTTTTACGGCGGACTGGAACGAAGAAAAAATATCCTCAACACAATGATGATGGTGATTTGTGTGATGGGATTAGCTTCGGTTCTTTGGATCATCTTAGGTTATTCAATGTCTTTTAGCGAGGGAAATTTATTTGTTGGAAACTTTGACAAGCTATTTTTTAATCATGTTTCAATGACGAAAGGTGATACGATTCCAGAAGGTCTATTTGCTGGTTTTCAAATGATGTTTGCCTTGATTACGACAGCAATTATTACAGGCGCCGTTGTTGGACGGATGCGATTTTCTGCGATCTTTTTATTCATTGGTATTTGGTCGATCATCGTTTATTATCCGATGGCTCATATGGTTTGGGGCGGAGGTTTCTTAGACGAAATAGGGTCGATCGATTTTGCAGGCGGAAATGTAGTTCATATTAGTTCTGGGATTTCAGGTCTTGTATTAGCTATTGTTTTAGGACAACGTCGAGAATATCGGCAAACTGAGTATCGTCCACATAACATTCCGTTCGTCGTTTTAGGTGCTGGTCTACTATGGTTTGGCTGGTTTGGATTTAATGCTGGATCTGCGTTGGCAGCCGACGGGTTGGCGATCCACGCAATGCTTACGACGAATACGGCGGCTGCAAGCGGGATGCTTTCATGGATGTTGATCGAAAAGTTGGCAATTGGAAAACCTACAGTGGTCGGTGCCTGTACAGGTGCTGTCGTGGGCTTAGTTGCGATCACACCAGGTGCGGGTTTTGTTTCCCTTTGGAGTTCCTTTGTTCTAGGAGCGTTAGTTAGTCCGTTTTGTTATTATTTTATTTCATTTGTTAAACATAAATTTGGGTATGATGATGCGCTAGATGCTTTTGGTTGTCATGGTGTTGGTGGTATTTTTGGCGGGGTTATGACTGGAATATTTGCAGACCCTGCTATTGGTGGTAAAACTGGATTAATCTATGGTGGGACAGAATTATTTGTGGCTCAAGTTGCTAGTATAGCTTTTACGATCGTATTTGCTGGAGCCGCTAGTTTTCTCATCATCAAAGGAATTCAATTATTCATGCCGATTCGAGTTTCAGCCAAAGAAGAAGCATTAGGATTAGATCGAATCGAACATGATGAAACAGCGTATCCGACATTTATGGGGTTAGATTCTTAGGAGGAAAATCGATGAAAAATGTAGAAGCAATCATTCAGCAGGAAAAATTAGAAGAACTGAAAGTGAAAATGGATGACAATTTTGAAGCATTAGGGATGACGGTAAGCCAGGTGTTAGGTTTTGGTAACCAAAAAGGGTTAAAAGAATATGTCCGTGGCCAAGAAATCATTACGACATTATTACCTAAAGTAAAAGTTAGTTTTGTTGTTTTGGATGAAGAAGTAGAAGAAGTTATTTCCTTGATTTTGTCTATTTGCCAGACAGGTGAAGTAGGAGATGGCAAGATTTTTGTTTATAATGTAGAAGAAGCGATCCGAATTAGAACAGGTGAACGTGGAGCAGAAGCGATTTGATTATTATAGATGTGGGAGCAGAGCTAAAAGTAGTTCTGCTCTTTTTTTGTTGAATAAAATCAGTTGTAAATGAACAAATGTTCGTATATAATGTTTATAAAAGATGATGGGATTTATAAAGGAGAAAAGAATGATTGTTGAGGATGTTCTATATGGTTCGTATGAAGTAGAAGAAGTTCTAGCGACATTGATTTTATCAGAAGAGATTCAGCGTTTAAAGGATGTTCATATGGCTGGACCAGCATTTTTGATCAATTCAGCATGGAATGAGACAAGATACGAGCATTCTATTGGTGTTATGATGTTGATTAGACGACTTGGCGGGACCGTGGAAGAACAAATAGCAGGGCTGCTTCATGATGTATCACATACTGTATTTTCCCATGTGATCGATTTGGCTTTATCTAATGAAGCCGATGACTATCACGAGCAGATCAAGGCACGATTAATTGAACAATCAGCAATTCCAACTCTATTGAGGCAGTATGGTTTTGATTATGAAAAGATTTTATTGGATGATGAAAAATGGCCGTTACTAGAACAAAAAGCACCTTTACTTTGCTGCGATAGAATCGATTATACATTGAGAGAAGTGTACCGATATTTTTCTGTTCCAATACAAGAAATCCAGCAATTTTTAAATTCAATCAAAATCATAAAGGAAAAGATTGTTTTGAGCTCAATTGATGAGGCAATTTGGTTTATAGATCAGTATAGAAAAGTAGTGATCGACTTTTTTTATGATCCACGAAATATTTGTAGCTATGAGTGGATGGCAAACGCAATTAGACTTGGATTTGAGAATAATGAAGTTACTCTGGATGATTTATTGACGACCGATTCTATATTTCTTGAAAGGTTAAAATCAAGTGATTCTAATGAAATCATACAACTATTGAAAAAAATGGATCATCCGCCGAAATATACTGTTTGCTCTAGTGATGATAACTATGATATTCAGCAAAAGAAAAAAATAAGATTTGTTGATCCTTTGGTAGAAGAAACTGATAAAATTGTTTCAGTGTCAACTGTGTCACAACTAGCTCAAATAAAGATTGAAAAATTGCTTGATGATAGTAAAAGAGGAATTTTTCTTAAATTTTATTAAGGATCAAATGATCCGCTGTATCTACTTGAAAGGAGGAGGGCGATTATGATCAGTGAACTACGTTTTCCCTTAAAGAAGGATACTTCTCGCAAAATTATTCATATCGATATGGACGCATTTTTTGCTTCTGTAGAAGAACGAGATCATCCAGAACTAGTCGGACATCCTTTAGTGATCGCCCGACATCCTAGTGATACCGGTGGTAAAGGTGTTGTGACGACCGCGAACTATGAAGCCCGAAAATTCGGAATCCATTCCGCAATGAGTGCTCAAAAAGCCTTTGAATTGTGCCCAGATGCTATTTTTAAACCAGGAAATTATGAAAAATATTCTGAAATTTCTAAGCAAATTAGAGAAATTTTTCATCGCTATACAGATATTATCGAGCCAGTTTCAATCGATGAGGCTTATTTAGATGTAACAACAAATAAAATAAACAGCAAATCAGCGATCAAGATTGCTAAATTAATTCAATACGACATATGGAATGAACTGCATTTAACTTGTTCAGCAGGTGTCAGCTATAACAAGTTTTTAGCGAAATTAGCTTCTGATTTTCAAAAACCTAAAGGCTTAACAGTTGTGATGCCAGATGATGCTGAAACATTTTTGAAGGCACTGCCGATCGAAGCATTTCATGGAGTGGGTAAAAAAACAGTCCCAAAAATGCATGATTTAGGCATATACACTGGTGAAGATCTGTACAAACAAGATGAAATGGAACTGATCCGTAATTTTGGTAAAATGGGTTATTCACTTTACCGAAAGGTTCGTGGAATTCATGATTCCCCAGTAAATATAACAAGAGACCGTAAATCAGTAGGCAAAGAACATACATATGGCACCCCGCTTACGACTGAAGCACAAGTGACTGCTCAGTTACGACAGCTGGCACAACGGGTGGAGGAATCATTAGAAAGAGTCCAAAAGCATGGTAAAACCGTTGTTTTAAAGGTTCGATATGCAGATTATACAACGGTGACGAAACGTCAGACGCTTCCAGAATATATTTCTAAAAAAGAAGAACTATATTATCAAGCAAACTTGATTTGGGAAGAAATTCTTGGACTTGAACAAGGGATTCGATTATTAGGAATAACATTAACAAATCTTGATCCAATGTCCTACGAGAATATGGTTTTACCTTTATGGGAAAAGCAAAAGACAGAAGAGAGTGAAGAGTTAAGGAACTAACTCGGTAATCAATTTTTTAGTTGAATTAGGCAGAGGTTTGTAAATTTTAGTGATAAATTAGTATCTATGTTACGATCTAAATACTATTCATAAATACGAAAGGAAAAAATTCAATGAGCAAAACAATTATGTGGTTTCGCAAAGACCTTCGTTTAGATGATAATACAGCTTTTAGTGAAATGATAAAGAATAGCAAAGATACAGATGAACTCGTCTGTCTTTTTCAGCTAAATCCAACACAATTTTTAGAAGATAGTTATAATCATGATACTTTTTTCTACAGTTTGGTTACTTTTGTTGAGCATGCTAAAGCAAATAATATAGTAATCCATTTTTTATATGGAGATGTGGAAGAAAATTTTATAGAATTAAAAAAGACGTATCAAGATTGGAATACAGTATATTTTAATAAAGATGAACGTGGTTTTGGCAGAGAACGTGATCAAAAAATGACTGCTTTTTTTGAGCGCAATCAAATTCAGGTACATTCGTATCAAGATAGTCATTTACATGGCGTACAGGAAATTAAAAAGCCAAATGGTGAAAGTTATAAAGTATTTACTCCTTATTTTAGAAAGTGGCTGACAATGCCCAAACGCCCCTATGAAAGAACAAGGAGGCTTGATCGAACATTTGTCAAACTTACTCATCCATTATTTAGTGAGGGCGAAAAACAGTTTAGCCAAATCATTGAAAAAATAGAGTTGCCCTTTGATTATGAATGTGGAGAGGCGGTAGCTGAGAATTATCTAAAAGAATTTATAAAAAAACACTTACACGATTATCAAAAAGGACGAGATTTTCCTTTTTCGGATCAAACAAGTAAACTTTCAAGATTTTTAAGGACAGGTGAACTATCGATCCGTAAAGTTTGGTATGCGCTTAATGCTGAGCCGGATTCTGATGGTCGTCAAACCTTTATTTCAGAACTTTGCTGGCGAGATTTTTATAATATGATTTATCATGAGAATCCTAAACAGAAAACACAAGAAATCAAAGAGCAATACAGACAACTGCACTGGAATTATAATCAAGAAGTTTTTGAGCGTTGGAAAAATGGTCAGACTGGTTTTCCAATCGTAGACGCTGGAATGAGACAACTCAATCAGACTGGCTGGATGCATAACCGTTTGCGAATGATCGTAGCTTCATTTTTGACAAAAGATTTAATGATCGATTGGCAGCTAGGGGAAAAGTACTTTCAACAAAAGTTGATCGATTATGATGCTGCAAGTAACATTGGCGGCTGGCAATGGGCATCTTCTACCGGAACAGATGCAGTTCCTTATTTTAGGATATTCAATCCTACCACACAAGGTGAAAAATTTGATTCGCAGGGTGATTTTATTCGTCAATTTATTCCAGAATTAAAGGCTGTACCAAATAAATATATTCATGAGCCAAGTAAGATGCCTATGGAGCTCCAAAAGTCTATTGATGTTTTGATTGGAAAAGAATATCCAGATCCAATTGTTGATCATAGTAAAATTCGCTCAGAGATTCTTGCATTTTTTAAAGCAGCTTCTTCATAGAATACAAAAGAAGGACAATACTAAAAATAGTAGTTTTGTCCTTCTTTTGTATTTATTAAAGCAAAGATTCTGCTCCATCCACATAAAGTTCAGTTCCAGAAATATTAGCTGAAGCATCCGTTGCTAAAAATAAAACAGATTGAGCAACTTGGTCACTGGTTCCTGTTTCATTTTTTAACGGACGATCACCTTCGGGAAATTCCACTTTGATCTCCACTTCTTTTAATTCATCAGAATAAGTTGTCTTTTCATTGATTGCTGTGTCGATAGCTCCCGGACAGATTGCATTTACACGAATGTTATAACGAGCGAGCTCTAATGCGGCCATTTTTGTAAACGCTACTTGTCCAGCTTTAGAAGCACTATATGCTGAAGCACCAAAATTATTAAAAATTCTAGTACCATTGATAGAGCTTGTTATAATGATCGAACCGCCGTTTTCTTTCATATGTGGTATTGCAAATTTTGTACATAAAAACGTACTACGTAGATTTGTGTTCAACGTACGATCCCATTCATCAATTGTCAATGTTTCAATTGGCGCCCAAGTTCCATTTATTCCGGCATTACTGAAAAAGATATCTAACCCTTCTAGACTGTCAGTCAACGCATCAATCGCTTTTTTTAGGCTGATTTCATCCGTCACATCCACACTTCGATAATAACATTCATGTCCTTTGTGCTTAAAATCTTTAGAAATAGTTTCTAAACGATTTTGATCGGCATCAATCAAACCAACAATGAATCCTTGTTCAATAAATAATTTAGCTGTAGCATAACCAATTCCTGAAGCGGCTCCAGTGATGATGGCTTTTTTAGTAGCTGAAGGTTGATTTCTTGTCATAATAGTTGATCCTCCTATATTTTTGATAACAGATTATTCTATTTTCTATTGTAATATACATATAAAAGATGAGCCAATAATTCGATAGGGGATTAAAATTAAATACGAAAATCAAATAAAGTAGCAAAAGAATTCTTCTGCTACTTTATCAGGTAATGTTAGTTTTATTTATGATCTAAACTTTAAATCAATTTGCCTTTTTTTATTTGCTCATAGGCTTGTTCAGCATCATGGCATTTGTCCCAAATGACAGCTTGCCCACTAGCTAAAGATTTTTTGACATCGATGATTCGCTGATTGCTGCTGCCTCTGAATTGTAAATTCAAATTTCTTTTCGATAACTCAAAACGTCCGTCAACTAAAATATCTATTTTTCTTAATAATTCAAGTTTATCGTCGGACTCTAACAGGAGTTCTTCAAAAGTATAACCAGACCAAGACCAGATATCTTTTTCTTGTCCAAATTCTTGATGAACTCGATCAACAACAGTCAAACAAACTTCTGTATTTAAAAAGGGTTCACCGCCTAATAAGGTCAGTCCTTGTACATAATCGTGAGATAAATCTTCAATAATTTTATCTTCTAATTCTTTGGTAAAAGGTTTGCCGTAGCGAAAATTTTGGACTGCTTGATTAAAGCAACCTTCACAAGCAAATAAACAACCGCTAACATATAGGCTATTTCGGACACCTTCACCATCTACAAAGTTAAATGCTTTATAATCGGCAATATAATTTTGACTAAGTTCCTCTGCTAGCCATTCTTGTGGTTTAGGATTTCTCATTTTTAGTCATCCTTTCAAATAAAAACGATGCCTGCAAAAGTGCAGGAGACATCGTTTTTTGGTGATTGGTTCGTTCCGTTTTTTATTTAATCTAGCTGCATAAGCCAGCTCTCTTAATAATAAGGAGTAAAAATCCGCGATAAAAAACATCGCTATATTTTTCTTCCTTATTATTCGAGAGCTAAACGGCTTATTCCGCTTTTTATTTAATCTAGCTGCACGAACCAGAACTCTCAACAAATAGATAAAATACTGTAAAGATAAAAAGCATCTTCACATTATTTTCCTAATTTGTTCGAGATCTAACCGGTTCGTTCCGCTTTTTATTTCATATGTTTTACTCGAGAAGATATTTCTTTATGTCTTCCATGAACCATAGGCCGTGCTTGGGGATTGCCTAGATAGCCGCAAGTTCGTTTCACAACATCACAGGATTTTGGATCGTGGTTACCGCATTGTGGGCATTCAAAGCCACGTTGTGTTGGATTAAAATCACCTTCAAAGTTGCATTCGTAACAGTGATCGATCGGTGTATTTGTTCCCAGATAGCCAACACGATCATAAGCATAATCCCAAACAGATTCCAAAGCTTTAGGATTTTGCTGTAAAACAGGATATTCACAGTAATGAATAAAACCGCCAGAGCAATATTGTGGATAATCTTTTTCAAAATCTAGTTTTTCAAAAGGAGTTGGATTTTTACGAACATCATAATGGAAACTGTTTGTGTAATATTCTTTATCCGTAATATTTTCTACCACTCCGAATTTTTCAGTATCTAAACGACAGAAGCGATCAGTCAAACTTTCACTAGGCGTTGAATACACGCTAAAGTGATACCCATAATCATTGCCCCATTCATCTGCATGAGCTTTTAAATCCTTTAAAATTTCAATCGTAAAGTCTTTCGCTTCAGGATTGGTTTCCCAGTCACCACCGTAAAATGCAGATGCGACTTCGTATAAACCAATATAACCTAGCGAAACAGTCGCACGTTTATTTTTGAATAATTCATTAACCGATTCTTTTCTAGACAAACGTTTTCCAAAAGCCCCGTACATATAAAGGATAGGAGCATTTGCAGGTGTTGCTTCTTTACAACGTTCAACACGATAAACTAAAGCATCTTTCATTGTTTCAAGACGCTCACCTAAAAGTGTCCAGAATTTATCCACATCACCCTGGGCTTCCATTGCAATTCTCGGAAGGTTCAAGGTAACAACGCCTAAATTCATACGGCCTACATTGATTTCTTCTCCCTGTTCATCTTTCCAGCCTTGTAGGAAAGAACGACATCCCATCGGTACTTTAAAGCTGCCTGTTAAATCAACTAACTTATCATAATTTAAGACATCAGGGTACATCCGCTTTGTTGCACATTCTAATGCCAATTGTTTTACATCGTAGTTTGGATCTGTTTCATTTAAATTTACACCACGTTTTAATGTGAAAATCAATTTAGGAAAAATAGCCGTTCTATGTTCACTTCCTAAACCATTGATCCGAATTTGTAAAATTGCTCGTTGAATTTCACGTTCAAACCAGCTCAGACCCAAACCAAATCCTAAAGAAGTAAAAGGTGTCTGACCATTGGAAGTGAATAAGGTATTGATTTCATATTCTAAACTTTGCATCGCATCGTAAATGTCTTTTTTTGTTTTACTTTTAGCGTAGGCTTCTTGACGATCAGAGCCTTCGATCCATTCTTTTGCATCTGCTAAATGTTTTTGATAATTTAATTCAGCAAATGGTGCTAATAATTCATCCACACGGTCTGCTGAACAACCGCCGTACTGGCTTGATGCTACGTTTGCAATGATTTGCGAGATTTGGGCAGTCGCTGTTTGGATAGACTTTGGTGCTTCAACTTCTGCATTTCCGATTTTAAATCCATTATTCAGCATACCTTTAAAATCAATCAAACAGCAGTTTGTCATTGGTGTATATGGATGGTAGTCTAAGTCGTGATAATGGATATCGCCTTTTTGATGTGCATTAGCAACATGAGGAGGCAACATTTTAAGCCCAATCGATTTACCTACGATCCCAGCTGTTAAATCTCGTTGTGTATTGAAGACATCACTGTCTTTATTGGCGTTTTCATTCACGACAGATTGATCTTTATTGATCAACTTACCAATTGTAAAGTTGATATCTGTAGCTTTACTACGCTGAAAATCACGGCGAGTACGGTAATTGATGTATTCTTCTGCTAACTCATATTCATTTCTTGCTAGTAAAATATGTTCGACGATATTTTGGATTTCATAGATTTTTACATCTTCAACGAAACGATCTGAAATTTCCTGATCGATTCTTTCCACAATTTCTTGAATGCGTTCATGGGCAAGCGGGTCCAAAGAACCGCGAATTTTTTGTTCAGCTTTGATCAAAGCGTCATAAATTTTTCGATCATCAAAATCAACCAATCGTCCATCTCTTTTAACGATTTTCATCGTGTGTAAGGCTGAATCAGTAGAACTCACTTCATTATTAGCTTGCTTAATCTCCATCATTGCTACCCATCTCCTCATAGATTTATTCCTTCACTATCATAAAACAATTCAATAAATCTTTCAACTATATATAGTGTGAAATTTAATTTTTCACATACATTCACAACTACATATAGTGTTTATGAGAAATGAAAAAATAGTGAAAACAACTGCCTAAAAGGTTTGTGGAAATTGTCACAACATTCTCCCTTAGAAAAATAAATGATTACTAAATTTTTTTTTATTATTACTTAATTGTAAGAGGAAACGATGTTCAGCCACACAAAATATTGATAGAATAGGGATAACGAATAAACTGGAGCGAAAAAATATGAAAAAAATTTTAGAAGTAAATCATTTGAGCAAATCATATGGGTATCGAAATAATAAAGTGCAGGTATTGAATAATATTTCCTTTTCAGTTGATCAAGGGGAATTTGTAGGGATCATGGGACCAAGCGGCGCAGGTAAATCCACTTTATTGAGCACTATCTCAACAATTGCGTTACCAACGATCGGAACGGTTCAAATCGATGGTCAAGACATTTTAAAAATGCGAGATAATCAAATTAGTGATTTCCGACGCAAAAAGTTAGGCTTTATCTTTCAAAATTTTAACCTAATGGATACCTTGACTGTAAAAGATAATATCTTGCTGCCTTTGACTGTTGATCGAATGTCCTTAGCTGAAATGGAGGAGCGCTTAGTACATGTTGCCAACGTTTTGGGGATCGACCAAATATTGAATGCTTATCCAAATGCTATTTCTGTTGGACAAAAACAACGAGCAGCTGCAGCTCGTGCGTTGATCACCAAACCAAAAATAATTTTTGCAGATGAACCAACAGGATCTTTGGACTCTAAGTCGGCGGCTGAGTTGCTGCAATATATGACAAATATGAACTTACAAGATGATGCGACGATCATGATGGTCACGCATGATCCTTATACTGCAAGTTACTGCAATCGTATTTTGTTTATTAAAGATGGTGTGATTTTTTCAGAAGTGGTTCGACAAGGCTCAAGAAAAGAATTTTTTAATCGGGTAATCGATATGCAGGCAACGATTGGTGGAGGTGGTCGTGCCAATGATTTTTAATTTGTCATGGAAAAATTTCAAAGGCCAATTTCTCAATTATTTAGTTTACTTTGTCAGTATGACCTTTGCGGTAGTTGTTTACTATTGTTTTAGTGCGATTACTTATAATAGAGCACTGGCAAATCGAGTCGGGCAAGAGGTCCACATCAACGGAGCGATGAATTTGGGCGGTGTTCTTGTTGTGGTCATGATTTTAGGCTTTATGTTTGCAGCGAATCATTTCTTCTTATTAAAACGAGGGAAAGAAATCGGTTTATATCATTTAATCGGTATGCGAAAAGGTCGGATTTCATATTTATTTTTTGTGGAAACACTCATTTTAGGGGCAGCATCTTTAGTTACTGGGATTTTACTAGGGATTATTTTATCTAAGCTATTTTCGATGATTCTGGCAAAAGCGATGTTTTTACAAGTGGAAAGTCTATTTTTCGTTTCAATTCCATCTATGGTTCAAACAAGTATAGTATTTGTTTTCATGTTGCTGGCGGTCTCACTTCGAAGTAGTTGGCTGATTTATCGTTATCAAGTAACAAACTTACTTAAACCAATCGAAAAAAATACAGCTAACCCAAATAAATTGTCACTATTAAAAGGGTGTTTAGGTATTCTTGGGTTAGTGTTTATTAGTATGGGTTATTTTTTGTCGTATAACGTCATTCGTTTTGGGGCAGCTTTAACACATACATCCATAGGTTTTTCTGGTTTTTTTCTTGTTCCTTTAGTAATAATGTTTACTTGCATAGTGGGAACGTATCTATTTTTTAAATACACGATGTACTTAATTGCGTTTCTGTTTGGAAAGAGTAAATTCAATTATTATCGAGATTTGAATATGTTAGCATTAGGAAATACCAAACTTCATATTAAAAGAAGTGGAAATACGTTATTTACAGTGACTATTTTTATTGCAATTGCATTAGGGATGATCGGCGGAGCAGCATCTATTTATACATTAGGAATGAATTCAGTAAATTCAACAGCACCAACTGATTTTATTGTCGCAGAAGATACTTTCAAGGAAGTAGAGCAAATAATCGAAAAGGAAACGGATACAAATATTGATTCATTAGTTAAATTAAATTATAAGTTGACGGGTGGCCAATTTCATCTTAAAATTGGACAGGACGAAAAAGAAAGCAGAATTAGTCCTGTAAATCTATTGTCACTTTCAAATTATCGGGAATTTCAAAAAATAAACCCTTATTTAAAAAATATCAATCTAAAAAGTAAACAGGACGTTGTTATTTTAGATAGTATACAGAATATGCTAAGTGGTTTTATTCGTTACGACTCTACTATTAATTTATCACAAGGAATTAAACTTCATGTTTCTGATGTGCGGCTAGATTATTTGGGTCAAGTTTTATTAAGGTACAGTTTCCCTACAATTGTGGTATCGGATGAACAGTTTAATGCGATAAACTCCGGCATTACATACACGCTCAGGGCCTTTAGTGTACAAGCAAAAGATGAAGAAGCTTTGGCTAACAAATTATCGGAGGCTGTAAAACCTAATTGGATCGCACCTGTTTATTACAAGTATCAGTGGGACAATAATCGGTTGGAAGGCTATACATCAAAAACTAGCCTACACCCTGAAAAAAAGAATCCCCAGGAGTACTCAGAAGAAGATGAACAGGAATATTCCCAATTAAACTATGCTAGTCGTTTTACTGAACTAAGATATCAGAGAAGAGTAATGGGATTATTTATTTACGTGGCAATGTTTTTAGGCATTTTAGCACTGATCATAACAGGCAGTATTTTGATGTTGCAACAATTTTCTGAGGCTGAGCGAGAAAAAGAAAGTTATGATCTGTTAAAGAAAATCGGTATTCCTAAAAAAGAAATCACCAAACTTGTTTATCAGCAAAACAGCATTATTTTCTTTCCACCGATGATCATTGGTGTCTTACATGCAACGTTTGCGATTTATGTTTTTAGTAAATATATCTCAAGTTCTGGTTATTGGTTAGCCTATCTTTCTTGCGGGATGTTGATATTGATTTATTTAGCGTATTATTTCTTAACATCAGCGATTTATTCTCGGATTATCCATGGAAGAGATTGGTAATAGTTTAAATTTTTTTAAAGTGATTCTATGCAATAATTATATGAAAAATGATAAAAACAATGATTTTTCTTGTATTTTCTTTACTATAAAGAGGGTGGAACAATAATTTTGATTTTTGTCCCATCTTCTTTTTATGCACAAGTGACAAAACTGTTAGTGTAAAAGAAGCTTTTATTCACGAATTAAGTTTCTTTTCTTGTTGGTTTTGATTACAATAGCAGTACAAAAATGTGAATATGTGTAATTTTGGAGGCATAAAATAAAATGAAACAATTTTTTGATAAACCTAATGTACAATATTGGGGCAAATTCATTGGAAAAACCCTTTTTTATTTTGGGATACTGCTAATGTTGATTTATTTATATCATTACAAAAATATTGATGGTGGCTCGTTTATTTACAATGAGTTTTAGGGAGGGAAGACTTCATGACGATTTTAAATATTATTGAAGCAATCGATCGTTGGGGAATCAAGGAGCCGAACCGCCCCGTTTATATTGAAACCAATCGAACGTATACTTATGGAGAGTTGAAAAAAGATTCTGATGCAGTGGCTGCGTATTTGCAAGAAAACATAGAGCGCACTCGTCCAGTAGTTGTTTACGGAGAATTAGAATTTGAAATGTTGGCGTGTTTTTTAGGGGCATCAAAAGCGGGACACCCATATATACCGATCGAAGCACATACACCAAAAGAAAGAATCGAAATGATTTTAGAGGTAGCAGAACCTGCAGTGATTTTTTCTGTCAGGGACTGGCCCGAGCTGGAAACTAGTGCTGAAATAATTTCATTAGAAAAACTACAGGATATTTGTGCTAAATCTTGGACTGCAGACGCGTCACTAGAACCTGTTGTAGAATCAGAAACCTACTATATTATTTTTACTTCTGGAACAACAGGTGTGCCCAAGGGTGTTCAGATTAGTCATACAAATCTTTTAAGCTTTGTTAATTGGGAATTGACAGACTTTGGGATCAATGAAGGCATGCGCTTTTTATCCCAAGCACCTTATTCATTTGATTTATCAGTGATGGATGTCTATCCTGCGTTGACTTCGGGTGGTTCTTTAACACCAATGCGTAAAGAGGTGATCAATGACTTTAAGCAATTATTTACGGTGTTGCCGACTTTAGAAATAGAAGTTTGGGTTTCGACACCTTCATTTGTGGATATCTGTTTGATGGAACCGACATTTGATGGAGAACATGTTGATGGCTTGAAGATTTTTCTTTTCTGTGGAGAAGAGTTGCCTAAAGCAACAGCACAGAAATTATTGGAACGTTTTCCTAAAGCACATGTCTTTAATACGTATGGACCGACAGAAGCAACAGTAGCCATTTCTGGCGTGGAGATCACACAAGAACTATTAAATGAATACAGTCGTGTACCAATTGGTCGTGTAAAAAGTGATACGAATGTTTACATCATGAATGATGAACATGAAGTCTCAGCAGAAGAAGTTGGCGAAATCGTAATTGCAGGACCAAGCGTTTCTAAAGGCTATCTAAATAATCCAGAAAAAACAGCGGATGCTTTTTTTGAATATAAAGGCCAACCTGCTTATCGCACAGGTGATGCTGGAAAATTAAAAGAGGGTAAGCTGATTTATGATGGACGGATCGATTTTCAAGTCAAACTTCATGGATATCGGATCGAACTTGAAGATATCGATCACCACCTTGCTGGCGTTTCTTTTGTAAAACAAGCAGCAGTTGTACCTAAATATCAAAATCATAAAGTTCAGCAACTAGTAGCTTTTGTAGTCGCTAATCCTCATGATTTTGACAAAGAATTTAAACTATCAAAAGCAATTAAAGAAGAATTAAGCCAATCGGTGATGGAGTATATGATTCCTCAGAAATTCATTTATGTGGAACAATTACCGCTGACAGCTAATGGAAAGATCGACCGTAAAGGGCTGATGAATGAGGTGAATGCAACATGATCGACTTTCCTCATATGATTCCTTATGCGAATCCGATTTATTTTATTTACTTGCTGATCGCACTTTTACCGATGATCCTGACTTTATTGATCAAAGGTAAACGTTGGGCATGGTATCAGGTTTTAGTTACACTATTGTTCTTATATATGAGCTTTGGCGGTGAAGATTGGAAACAAGGCGTAGCATTGATTGGTTATGTCATTTGGCAGACGATCTTAGTTTGGTTTTATTTTCATTATCGCCAAAAGAAAAATGAAAGTATGGTCTTTTATCTGGCTGTATTTTTAGCAATTTTGCCATTAGTTTTAGTTAAGGTAATGCCTTTTGTTTCTGGACATGCTTCATTGTTAGGATTTCTTGGTATTTCTTATTTGACCTTCAAGTCTGTGCAGATCATCATGGAAATGCGTGATGGGTCGATCAAAGAATACAATATCTTCCGTTATATTGAATTTCTGTTATTCTTTCCGACGATTTCGTCTGGACCGATCGATCGTTATCGCCGCTTTGAAAAAGATGTAGAAAATCCACCAACACCTGAAAAATATGTCGATTTTCTAGGAAAAGGAATTCATAATTTTTTCCTAGGCTTCTTATATAAATTTATTATCGGGTATTATTTTGGTCAAGTTTTGATGCCAGTTGTTTCTAAGATAGCTTTGAAAACAGGCGGTTTTTCTTGGGAATTAGTCGCTTATATGTATATTTATAGTATGTATTTATTCTTTGATTTTGCTGGTTATAGTTTATTTGCAGTCGGAACTAGCTATTTGATGGGATACGATACACCAGTCAATTTTAACAAGCCTTTCTTGAGCTGGAATATTAAAGAATTTTGGAATCGTTGGCACATGACGCTATCTTTTTGGTTCCGGGATTATGTCTATATGCGTTTGATGTTTACCTTGATCAAGAAAAAAGTGTTTAAAAGTAGAATTGTCGCTTCAAATGTAGGATATTTTGCTTTATTCTTATTGATGGGCGTATGGCACGGACTAACATGGTATTATCTGGCTTACGGATTTTATCATGCCGCGTTGATTTGTTTGACCGATGCTTGGTTACGTTTTAAGAAAAAACATAAAGAGCATATTCCTTCGAACAAATTCACACATGCGTTTGCGATTTTCTTAACTTTTAATGCAGTTTGCTTTAGCTTCTTGATTTTCTCAGGATTTTTAGATACATTATTCTTTAAATAAAACAAATAACCTACAGTGAAAAACTGTATGACAGAGGAGAACTACACATGAATATAGAAGAAACCATTTTAGATATTTTAGAAGAAATTGCTGGTACAGATGAAGTCAAAGAAAACAGAGACGTAGATTTATTTGAAGAAGGTTTGATGGATTCACTAGCAACGGTTCAACTATTAGTTGAAATTGATGGACAATTAGATGTACAAGTACCAGTTTCAGAATTTGACCGCGATTTATGGAACACACCAAATAAAGTTATCGAACAAGTGAAAGCATTACAATAATGAGCATGAAGAAAAAAATCTTTGGAATCTTTGGACCGATTCTGATTTCTGCGGTACTACTAGTTGCGTTCTTCTTTGCACCATTTAAAATAGATATGGACAGCAAACGTGTCTTAGCGGATGCTTCCACTTCTATGGCGACCAATGTGCTGAGAGGAAATGCAATAAAAAATAAAGCAATCGGTTCAAAGGAGTACATTCCATTTTTTGGCTCTTCAGAGCTGAGCCGTATCAGTCCATTTCATCCTTCTGTTTTAGCAGAAAAATACGATCGTAGCTATCGTCCATTTTTATTAGGAGCGCCAGGTACACAATCTTTAACGCAAGCTTTGATGATGCAATCAATGGGGGAAAATCTTTCTCATAAAAAAGTCGTCTTCATTATTTCACCACAGTGGTTCGTGAAAAATGGGGTAACCGATGATTACTTCAATGCCTATTACTCTGAGTTGCAAACCTATCAATGGGTCAGTGATTTAAAAAAAATAACTGCTGACGATGTGTATCTAGCAAAACGTTTAATGGATTTTCCAAAAGTAAAAGAAGACAAGCGTTTAGACAGTGCGTTAAAAGCTATCATTTCTGGAAAATTGCCAAGTTCATCTGATAAGCAATACATCGATTTGATGATCAATATGTTTTCCCGTGAAGATGAATTATTTGGCAAAATCGGTATGGTAAGCAAAGAGAAAGAAATTACAAAAGCTGAAAAACCCTTGCCTAATACTTATAATGTCAATGAGCTAGATCAACTAGCTGCTGAAATAGGTCAGAAAGCCACTAGTAATAATTCGTTTGAAATCTCGAATTCTTTTTACACTAAACGACTTAAAAAGAAATTAAATCGGTTAGAAAATTCACAAACAAAACTGGATTATCGCTATTCTCCTGAATTTTCTGATTTACAGCTAGTATTAAGTCAATTGGCTCAAGACAATGCTGAAGTGCTATTTATTATCCCGCCAGTGAACAAGCATTGGTCGGATTTTACAGGACTTTCTCAAGAAATGCTGCAGGACTTTGCAAAAAAGGTCAAGTATCAATTAACTACTCAAGGCTTTAATAATATTGCAGACTTTACTAAAGAAAGCGGCACTCAATATTTTATGGCGGACACGATTCACTTAGGGTGGCGAGGTTGGCTAGCTGCAGATCAAAGAATCAAGCCATTTCTTGAAAGCGATTCAGTTAAAACACCAAATTACAAACTTGACGAGTCATTTTATTCAAAAGAATGGCAGCAAAAAGAACCAAATGAGATAAATAAGTAATCAAAATGGAAAGTATAACTGTCTTTAAAACAGTTATGCTTTTTATTTTTATATATTAATTAAAAAATATTGTGATTTTTACTATAAGAATTTATTTTATATGTTAAAATAATGATAGTTATATTTTTTTTAATAAAAAGAAAAGAGGATATTGATGAAAAAACAGAAATTTTGGATAGTAATGGTGTTACTATTAATGATTGCTAACTCTTTGATTCCTGTGTTTAGTTTTGCTGAAACATTAACATCTGAAGAAACGTTGAATACTGGACAAACAAGTGAGATGTTGAACAAAGAAATTGCTTCGGAAAGTTCAGAAAGCGCTATTACAAGTGAGTCTTCATCCGACAACATGACAGCTAAACCCGCAGAATCAACTGAAACTTCTACCAGCATAGAAGTACCTGAGCACTCAGGAACAAGTGATTCTATTGAAAGCTTAATGAAATCAAATCAAGCAGAAACACAACAAACAGAGAACCTAGTAACAAATGTTACGCTGACCGATCCTAAAGGAGTAGAGTACGACACAACAACAAATCGTCCGCAAAGACAAGCGCCATTAAACTTAACATTACAAGTTGGAACGGACAATCAAACGATTCAGGCTGGGACATATGAATATCAATTACCAGCAGATATTGCAATTTCAAACAACATATCTGGAAAATTAGAGACAGTTGGAAGCTGGACAATAGATACTACAGGAAAGCTTACTATTATTTTTACAGAAACTGTAATCAATGGAAAATATCAAATCAATATTGAAACCAGTTTTATTCCCTACAGTAATGATAGTGATTTACTTAAAACGATTGTTTTCCCTTTAGCAAACGATCAGGAAAAACAATACGAGCTTTTATTTAAGCTTTCAGGTGAAGGAAGCATTCACCTGAATAAAAATAAAAACTTCAATACAGATGTTGTTTCTACAGAAATAAAAACCAATATCAATCGAGAAACAATACAGACAAATCAAAAAATAGTAGTCAAAAATACAGTTAATAAAAAAGACTCAAATCAGAATGAAGATGCATCAGCTTATATCAATAACAGAGATGTGAAAGTCTTTGAACAGAATGTTTCTATGGGTGGTAATTTGATTGGAGAGCCTGTTTTGTTAGGAAGCGGGGGTTATACACTTCAACAAAATGGTGCTAATTTAGAAGTTACTTTAGCAAAAGAAACAAATAAAGCTGTGATTCTTACGTATGAATCGGTCATTAAAGAAGAGTCGATTGCTAATGAAGAGCTAAACAATCTGAGAACTGAGGCGACTGTGTATGGAACATTACTTTCAAGTTATGTTTACTTCCAGTATAACCACAACCCTCATATAACTAAAAAAGGTGAGTACAATGTTAAGACAAATACAATTGTCTGGACGATCGATTACAATTTAGACAGCACAGAACTGAGTCAAGGAACTAAATTTACAGATATTCTCAAAGATGAGGTTGCCAATGATTTAACCTTCTCCAATTTGAAAATCTACTATTTATATATTTACGGCACCAATTTAATCAGCCAAGGTGGTTTTGCCCCAACAAGTCATTGGGATACCAGTGGTTTTGGCCAATACACAACAGATTACACTTATACCAATAATCCAACCCAGCCATCTACACAGGCATATCGATTTATCTATGAAACGGCAGTTCAAAATCCTAGTCCGCGTGAGATAGAAAATAAAGCTTCAGATGCGTTAGGAAGCGATGAAGCAAAAATCAACTTAGCACCATCAAATATTTCTAAGATATTGGAAGAAGATTCTCTAGATTTGGCAGATGGTACGGTGGACTGGTCAATCATTGTCAATAACAAACATTGGGGGATGCAGTTCAATCAAATGATCGATGCCTTTGGTGAACGAGTGAAAGAATTAGTAGATGGATCTGCTGATTTTTACTATTATGCTAAAGGTGATGATGACACTAAACATCCACTAGTTGCCGGACAAGATTATACGATTCGTAAAACAAGTTCTGGTTTTACAGTGGATATGTTAGGTGTTCATAACGGCATTACAACCAATAAATATGTTTTAACCTATACAAGTAAATTTGATAATACAGATGTTAAGGTAGGAGACGAACTAAGTAATAAAGTCTCTCTTGCAGGTAATGGCACGATTCCAATGGAAGCTTCGGCAACTTTTAGTATTCCTAACTTCTTAGTTGGAGGCGGTAAGAAAAACGTGGCCTATACGACCATTGCTGGACTATTTACTTGGACGATTGGAATTAATGAAGAGCGACATAAATACAAAAATCTGATTTTAGATGATGACATTGAGTCGATTCAAAAATTGGATAAAGATTCTATTGAGATTCTTGAACTCGATAAAATTATCAATGAAAATGGTAAGGAAGTAGTTCTGACGGGAGAAAAAATCCAACCCGGAGATGCCCGTTATCCAACTGTTATGGAAATCCAAGACAATCACATTCATTTAGAATTTTCTTCGATCGGAAATAAAAAAGTCGCAATCAGATATAAAACAGCACCAAGTATAGCTCCTGTTTCTGATTACTACACTAATTTTACAAATATAGCCAAAATTAGCGATGAACAGGACTACAAACATGATCTTAAAGCGGAACAACTGGTTGCTTTAGGAATCAATACTTACAAAACGGGTAGGGTTTCTACGGTAGATAATAAACTGGCTAGTTGGTTTGTCAAAACAAATATTATGCCAGAAAACCATCCCTATAAAAACTTAGTTTTGGAGGATAGCTTCACACTGAGTGATTCAACAAAAGCCGAAAATACTAATTTTGTGATAGGAAATGATGCATTTGTTGTCAGAGATTTGGTTACGAATAAAGTTCTTACTCTAGGTGAAGACTACGAAATTACTTTCACATACGACGCAGATCAGAGTCCAGCAGGATCATCTCTTAAAAATTTTGACACGAATTATTTCAAAATTACCTTTAAAAAGGAAACGAGAGGAGTTTCTGTAGAGTATCAAACTGTTACGACAAAATCAGCGAACGTACTTAATAGCGCTGTATTTTCAAATGATAAAGCAATCAAAATAGATTGGGCAACGGTGAATCATACAGTTACAAGTGGTTCTGGTTCAGGAAAAGGTGTAGGACAGATTCCGTTGAAAAAAGTTGATGCACGTACGCAAGAACCATTAAAGGGAGCAGTATTTGAACTGTTTGACAAAGATAGCAAACAATCACTAGGATTAAAAGTGACATCTGACCAAGCTGGAAATGCAGCATTCCAATCAGTGGCTGAAGGCGAGTATTTAATCAAAGAAATCACAGCACCAGCGGGCTATAAATTATCTGAGGAATATCGAGAAGGCGTCCTTTTATCAACAAAATCAGATGATGAAACAAATGACCCAAGCTATGTAACTATTGTTGAAAACCAACCAATCATCACAACTGGAACTATAGAATTGAGAAAAGTAGATCCTCAAGATAAAGCTTTACAAGATGCTGCGTTCATTTTATCCCGTGATCATCAGGGCGAAATAGAATATTACCAGATAGATGAACAAAGCGTGGTTACTTGGTCAAATGACAAAAAAGAAGCCCACGTTTTCAGCTCAAATGAACAAGGCTTGATCACTGTTTCTGACCTGACTGATGGGGCTTATGAATTTACAGAAGTAAGAGCACCGAAAGGTTACGAATTAGATACGGCACCTGTTCCTTTAACCTTGACGAAAGAGCTGATAGAAGCAGAAGCTGTGGCAAAGGGAACTAAGGTCAACCAATTACTGTTGGGAACGATACGTGTGAAAAAAATTGATCAAGAAACAAAGCAAGCATTAAGCGGAGCTCAATTTACACTCGTACCTAAAAATGATCCTACTAAAGAAATCAGCAAGACGACAGATGCTAACGGGTTAGCAGAGTTTGAAAGAGTACCGCAAGGGATGTACACGATTACTGAAACACAAGCACCTAGTGGCTACCATTTGAAAGACTATGCAGAAGATATCACGATCGATACAGAGCATTTGACTGTCGAACGAACCGTAGAAAATGAACATATCGTTGGAGAAATCCTATTCCAGCATGTAGATACAAGTGGAAACAAAATTGATGAGGACAACTTATTAACAGGAAAAGTGGGAACAAAACAAACAATCCAGCCGAAAGAAATCAAAGGCTATCGCTTTAAAGAAGTACAAAAACCAGCGCCTCAATTAAGAAATAGAATGGATCAGCTACTTGGAGTAGATGAAATCATGTTTACTGAGGCATCACAAAAAGTTGTCTATGTTTATGAGCAAGAAACGGTACCGCCTATCACTGATCCTGATGTACCGAAAGAAAAATTTGTGACAAAGACTAAAATCAATAATTCCACAAAAGCAACCACAGCTACGAAGAAAAAATTACCAAGTACAAATGAACAAAACGAAAACTGGTACAGCGTATTAGGAACTAGTTTGATTGTCAGCTTACTTGGTTATTACATTATTTATTATTATAGAAAAAAACAAATAGATAAAATATAATTTTTTAGATAAGGCAAAAAAGCGATAGGAATGCCCTTGTTGGGTATTTCTATTGCTTTTCATTTTTTATTTTTTTAAATATAGTTAATTTTTCAAGAATGTTAAGAAGTGTTATAATACGATTAGCGATAAACGAGTAGTTTATAGTTGTCTAGCTTCACGGGCTAGCTCCTCGGAAAAAAGATAAAATCTGATTGTGGCAAAAGGCGCCACTCTCCTATTTCCCTATTTTTCAGTCGGAGCTAAACGAGCCCGCTGCACTTTTATAGTTGTCTAGCTTCACGGGCTAGCTCCTCGGAAAAAAGATAAAATCTGATTGTGGCAAAAGGCGCCACCCTCCTATTTTCCTATTTTTCAGTCGGAGCTAAACGAGCCCGCTGCACTTTTATAGTTGTCTAGCTTCACGGGCTAGCTCCTCGGAAAAAAGATAAAATCTGATTGTGGCAAAAGGCGCCACCCTCCTATTTTTCAGTCGGAGCTAAACGAGCCCGCTGCACTTTTATAGTTGTCTAGCTTCACGGGCTAGCTCCTCGGAAAAAAGATAAAATCTGATTGTGGCAAAAGGCGCCACCCTCCTATTTTCCTATTTTTCAGTCGGAGCTAAACGAGCCCGCTGCACTTTTATTGTTGTCTAGCTTCACGGGCTAGCTCCTCGGAAAAAAGATAAAATCTGATTGTGGCAAAAGGCGCCACCCTCCTATTTTCCTATTTTTCAGTCGGAGCTAAACGAGCCCGCTGCACTTTTATTGTTGTCTAGCTTCACGGGCTAGCTCTCGGAAAAAAGATAAAATCTGATTGTGGCAAAAAGCGCCACCCTCCTATTTTCCTATTTTTCAGTCGGAGCTGAATGAGCCCGCTACACTTTTAAATTTAGGGAGGAATAATAATGGATCAAAAAGAAGAACGTTTATTAATAGACTTAACAAATGCTAAAGGAGTACCCGGAAATGAAGGGGAAGTCAGAGAGATATTCAAAAAATATGCGGAACCATTTGCGGATAAAATCATGTATGATGGTTTAGGCAGTATTATCGCCAAACGGGTTGGGGATAAAGAAGGACCGAAAGTTTTCTTCTCAGGACATTTAGATGAAGTTGGTTTTATGGTCACTCAAATCACACAAAAAGGATTCATTAAATTCCAAACACTTGGTGGCTGGTGGGGACAAGTTATGTTAGCTCAGCAAGTGCAAATCAAAACAAGTAAAGGTAAGTTATTTCATGGTGTGATCGGTTTAAAACCGCCTCATGTTTTAACCGCAGAAGCTAGAAAACAACCGTACGATGTTGCAGATATGTTTATTGATATTGGTGCATCAAGTGATGAGCAAGTGGCTGAATGGGGCATTAAACCAGGTGATATGATTACGCCTTATATTGAATACCGCCGGATGAATGATACTAAGTTTATGTTGGCTAAGGCTTGGGATAATCGTATTGGTACAGCTGTATCTTTAAGAGTTTTAGAAAATTTAGCGACAGAAGGACATCCTAATATTTTATTTGCTGGAAGCGATGTCCAAGAAGAAGTTGGCTTGCGTGGTGCACAAACAAGTACACATTTAGTTGATCCAGATATTGCCTTTGCACTAGATACTGGAACTGCAGGGGATACTCCTGGTATGACGCCTAAAGAAGCAGACTCTGAATTAGGCAAGGGACCGCAGATCCTAATTTTTGATGCGTCGATGATTCCACATAAAAAATTACGTGATTTTGTGATCCAAGTGGCAGAAGAAAATAATATTCCTTTCCAATACACGGTGATCACAGGTGGGGGTACTGATGCTGGTAGAATGCATTTAACTAGAAATGGTGTTCCGTCACTTGCAATCACAGTTCCAGTTCGTTATTTACATTCGCATACATCGATGATTCATGAAGATGATTATTTAAATACAGTTAAATTAGTGACAGAAGTAGTGAAGCGATTAGATAAAGAAACAGTAGACAAGCTTCGCAGTTATTAAATAAAGAGGAGATGATTAACATGAAAAGTCAAATAACAAATGGAATGCATCGAGAAAAAGCTCGAATATCACTAAAAAATCAATGGGGAACGATGGCTTGGATTACCTTTTTAGCTGTATTTATTCGCTTTATTATTAGTTCAGTGGTTGGTAGCATTGCCAATTTACCAAAAGATGGTGCGGGAAGCAATGTTATGTCATTTTTACTAAATAATTTCCTCTTCTTTGCAATTACTTATGGGACATATTACTGTGCACTACAAGTATTACGAGGAAAAAGAGTTCAACCAGGAATGCTAACAAATATTTTTCAAGGCAAGTTTTATCTTCCAATGCTATTGATTAACTTAATTCAATATCTTGTTGAATTAGTGTTGAATCTAATTGTGTTGCTGCCAATTCTCCTATCTTCTGGAGTAACGATGTATTTTGGGTTGATGTTTAATACTGTTTCAGTTGACCAATTTCAATCCGAAATGGGTGGAGATATGTTTTTAGCTCTATTATTACTGATCTTCGGATTTTTAATGATTTTAGTCGGTATTTTTGTTAGTGGTGTGTTTCAGTTCGCTGTGTGGGTAAAGCTTGATGACCCAGAATTATCAGTAGGAGATGCCCTTAAATATGCATTGTTCTTGATGAAAGGCCGTTTTGGTCAATATTTACTTTTACAAATTTCATTTATCGGTTGGTTTATTATTGGGGCTTTAGTATTCGGAATCGGTTTATTATGGGTGATTCCTTATCATGACGTTGCTGTGGCAAGTTTTTATGATACAGCTCGTGAAGAAAAAGGAGCACCGGTTGTTGTTGAATAAGAAGTCAAAATTTTAATCATTAACAACATATTACTATAATAAAAATCTCTTTTGTTTGGTTTTAATAAACTAGATATAACAAAAGAGATTTTTTAACTTGACTAAGACACACTATTTTAAAAGACAATTTTTCTTTGAAAGCATAAGTATAACGAATTTTTAGGAGTTCTTTTATTATACATAACGGTTGTTTTCAATTAGTATTATTTAAAAATGAGAATCCGATAGGAGAATATTTGTGAAAAAAACAAGTTTTACATTACTTTTTACTTTATTAATGAGTGTTTGCCAGCCTGGTTTGGTTTTGGCTGAAACTATTAACAGCAGTATTCCGCAAACCAGTGACACTTCAAAAGAAGCAGTAGAAGAATCAAGTGAAGAAGCATTTCTTTCAGATTCTGTACAATCTAGTGCAACAATCGAAAAAACTGAATTATCGGATAGTCAGGAATCAATCGATTTTACAGTCTCACAAGATAATAGCAGTACGCGCGACGCTTCCGAGCGTGATTCAGCTACTACTAATATTGCATCAGGTAGCTTTGGAACAAGTGACTGGTCTATTGATGACGCAGGTGTTCTTCATATTCAACCAGGAGAATTTGCCGATTCACCGAAAAATAGTAATGGTACGTATCAAAGTCCTTGGATGGACTATGGGACATTAATAAATAAAATTGTCTTTGAGGGGCCTGTTGTAGCATCAGCTATTATGGACCGGCTGTTTGAAAGATTTTCTAATGTGACCGAAATTGAAAATATTTCCTATCTAGATACTTCGAATACAGTCAATATGCAACGTGTTTTTGCTGAATGTTCTAAATTGGTCTCACTTGATTTAACTAGTTGGGATACGTCTAACGTTCAAGATATTTTTTCACTTTTTAACGGATGTGTGAACCTTGAAACACTAGATGTTTCAACATGGAATACACAAAATATGACTTCGATAACCTATGCATTTTCAAGTATGGCGAAATTAAAAGTACTTGATCTATCAAATTGGAAACTGACTCCGGTTAATGCAGCCCAAGGAGTCTTTATGGGAGATAGTTCATTAGAATCATTAGACTTGACAGGCTTTAACATGACTAGATTAGACGCTAATAGTATTTATGCAACAGCTTTATTTTTCCAAAATGCTAGTGCATTAAAAGAATTAAAGCTGAGTTCAAATTTCAGATTTATAGGGAGAAACGCAAGTACTAATCCTGAATTACCGATGATTCCTGAAAATGATATGTATACTGGAATGTGGCAAAACATTGGTGATGGTACGATCACTAACCCTAAAGGTGCAGATATATGGACGAGTAAAGATCTGATGAGCAACTTTGATTTTGCTCCAAAAAATGATACATACGTTTGGCAACCTGTTAATAGAATAGCAGCGGATGTTACAGTAACCTATGTAGATGAAGCAGGCGAAGAAATCCACACTGCCCAAACAATTGGTGGAAATATTGGAGATCCATATGACGCAACAAGTCCAGACTATAAGCTTGCAATAGACGGCTATACACTAGATGAAACGAATCTACCAGAGAATGCGACAGGAACATTAGGTGCTGATGCCCAAACTGTTGTGTATAAGTATACAAAAGATCTAGTAAAAGCAGCAGATGTTACAGTAACCTATGTAGATGAAGCAGGTGAAGAAATCCACACTGCCCAAACAATTGGTGGAAATATTGGAGATCCATATGACGCAACAAGTCCGGACTATAAGCTTGCAATAGAAGGTTACACACTAGATGAAAGTAAGTTACCTGAACATATGATAGGAGTACTAAGCGATCAACCCCAAAAAGTGGAGTATGTTTATACAAAAAATCCATCGGAAATGGCAACTATAACGATAAATTATGTAGATGAGACAGGGAAAAAAATCCATGATTCTAAAGTGATTAGTGGTCGTATTGGTGCCCTTTACGATGTTTCAACAGCAACTTATAAACTTACAATAGATGGCTACACACTAAATGAAAATAAATTACCCGAAAATTTAAAAGGTACTTTTGAAAAACAAAATCAAATAATAACTTATGTATATAACAAAAATAATCTAACTCAAAATAACCCAAAACCGACTAATACAAAAGACCAGTTGCCTTTAGCTGGTGAGGATAATAAAAAATCGTTGATGCTGATTGGAGCGGGAATTATATTATTAAGCGGTACTTTATACTTTGTTAAAAAAAGAAAACAACAAAATAGCTGATTCAATTATTCTAATTGAACCACTCATAAAGTCAATCAAGGACTAAAAGATAACTTAAATAGTTATTTTTTAGTTTTTTTTGTTCAATCATACCTGTTTTTATCAATGATTTCATTTTTTATGTTACCATTAAGTGAAGACGAATCAAGGAGGTCGATGAAGTTGAAAATAACTGTTCTAGGCTGTTTAGGTGCCTATCCTTATAAAGGAGAAGGAACCAGTTCTTACCTTTTAGAATCAGATGGTTTTAAGCTATTGTTAGATGCCGGAAGCACAACCTTAGTCAATTTAGAAGAGCATCTTGACCCATTAACATTAGATGCAGTGATTTTGACCCATTATCATTACGATCATATCGCAGATCTCGGCGTGCTACAGTATTATCGCCAGCTATATCCGGTGATGGAACCAACACCTGTGTTGCCTATCTATGGCCATACAGATGACCCTATTCACTTTGAAGCCTTGAATATGCCAGGAGTGTCGAAAGCCGTTCCTTATTTTGAAGCAGAAGAATTAAAATTAGGACCATTCCTTGTAACATTTATGAAAACAATCCATCCTGTCCCTTGCTATGCGATGCGTTTTGTAGAAGAAAAAACGGGGAAAGTGTTTGTTTTCACCGGTGACTCTGGTTACTTGGAAAGTTTTGTCGATTTTGCGAAAGATGCGGATGTCTTTTTGGCGGATACCTATTTATTTGAAGGAAATGAGAAACATCATGCTCATTTCACCTCTAAAGAATCAGGAGAAATCGCAAAAGCAGCAGCCGTTAAACATCTGATCCTGACCCATTTGCCCCAACATGGCTCATTAGAAGAGCTGAAACAACAAGCGGAAAAAGCAGCTGGAAATCAAGTATCCGTTAGTCTGGCAGAGAAAAATTTAGTTATCGAAATTTAAGGAGTGGTGAACTGTGATTTTTGTACCAAATGAAAATAACGACCCAAGAGTTAACTTAGCGATCGAGACGTATTTATTAAAAGAAAAACCATTAGATGAACCGATTCTATTATTCTATATCAATGATCCATCAATTATAATTGGGCGTAACCAAAATACGATAGAAGAAATCAACAAAGAATATGTAGATGAACATGGCATCCATGTGGTTCGCCGATTAAGCGGTGGCGGTGCAGTGTATCATGATCACGGGAATTTGAATTTCAGTTTTATCATGCCAGACGATGGCAACTCTTTCCGTGATTTTGCTAAAGTAACACAACCAATCATTCAAGCGTTGCATGAGCTAGGTGTTTCAGGTGCAGAATTAAAAGGTCGTAACGATTTGGTCATTGATGGAATGAAATTTTCTGGAAATGCGATGTATGCAACCGCTGGTAGAATGTTTGCTCATGGCACGTTGATGTTTGACAGTGATATTGATGAAGTTGTGAACACATTAAAAGTTCGCAAAGATAAGATCGAATCTAAGGGCATTAAATCCGTTCGCTCGCGAGTAACCAATATCAAACCGTTTCTACCAGCAGATAAACAAGACATGACGACCGAAGAGTTCCGTCAAGATATTTTATTGAAGATCTTTGGTGTCAATTCTGTTGATCAAGTAAAAACATACGAACTAACGGATGAAGACTGGGTGAAAATCAACAAGATCTCAGATGATTATTATCGTAATTGGGATTGGAATTATGGTAAATCACCAGCCTTTAACTTAGAACGTCATCAACGCTTTCCGATTGGTTCCATCGATGCGCAAATGAATGTAGAAGATGGCGAAATCAAAGAAATCAAAATCTTTGGCGATTTCTTTGGACTAGGTGAAATCAAAGACGTAGAAGAAATTTTGACTGGCACAAAATATGAAAAAACAGCGATTGAGGCAGCTGTTGATCAAATCGATATTAAAAAATATTTCGGTAATATTGAAAAAGACGATTTGGTTGGTTTGTTATACTAAACATATATAATGTGTCAGTATAGTTTATTGGAATTATATGTGATCGTACTATAACCTTTGAGTTATAGTACAATCACATATTTTTTTGTCTGAAAAATCTAAATAATTTACATTATCTTCTGATAAAGGTATACTAAAAAAAACAAGTTGGCGGTGTAGTATATTGAAAAAAATTATAGTAATTGGTGCTGGAGCAGCTGGTTTAGCAGCTGCTATTCGTTTGCAACATGAAGGTTATGAAGTCCATTTATATGAGAAAAATAAGCAAGTCGGCGGTAAAATGTATCAAATCAAGGAGCAAGGATTTACGTTTGATGTAGGTCCAACGATTGTAATGATGCCAGAAATTTATCGTGAAGTGTTTGAACAATGTGGGAAAGATCCTGAACAATACATACCAATGAAAAAAGTTGATCCGATGTTATCCTTAAATTTTCCCAACGAAGAAACATTGAACATGTCATCAGATTTGGTTTCTTTAACTACTCTTTTAGAGGGGATTTCAGAAGATGATATGCAAGGGTATTTAGACTATTTGGCGAGTATCTACAAACGTTATCAAATCGCAAAAAAAGCCTTTATTATGAAGTCATTTCGGTCTTTTTGGGATTTTTACAATCCCAAATCATTGATTGATGGTTTTAGATTGCATACATTTAATGATGCGTATAGTTCGATTTCAAAATTTGTAAAAGACGAAAGATTACGCAAAGCATTGGCATTTCAAACGCTTTATATAGGTGTTTCTCCATATAATGGTCCATCTCTTTATACGATTATTCCTATGATCGAATTGATTTATGGCATTTGGTTTATTGAAGGCGGAATGTATACTTTAGCTACAGGGATGGCCAAGGCATTTGAAGAACTTGGCGGTACGATCCACCTTGATACAGCTGTGGAAGAAATTATTATTGAAAACAAGCAAGCAAAAGGAATCAGGACAGAAGAAGGGCTTATTTCAAGCGATTATGTGGTTTGTAATGCTGACTTTCCTTACGCAATGAAATCATTGTTGCCGGATGAAAAAACAAGAGGAAAATATACAGATAAAAAAATTGATCAGTTAGACTATTCCTGTTCATGTTTTATTCTTTATCTTGGGCTGGATAAAAAATATCCAGTTGATTCTCTTCACACAATTCGATTTGCTGCAGATTTTGAGAAAAATATTAACGATATTTTTGAAGATGGTCATTTACCAGAAGATCCTTCTTTTTACGTATATGTACCCTCATCCATCGATGAGAGTTTAGCGCCAGAAGGACATGAGGGCGTCTATGTTTTAGTACCTGTTCCAGAACTTTCTCAAGGAGTGAACTGGAATGAGTCAACAACGAGTGAATTTCGTCAAAAAATTGTGGACTTAGTAAAAAAGGAAACTATTTTTACAGATATTGAAGAACATATCGTTTTTGAGACAGTTTATACACCTGAAGATTTTAAGAAAAATTTCAATGCGTATAATGGTGCAACTTTTGGACTAAAACCTACTTTGAAGCAAAGTAATTATTATCGTCCACATAATAAATTTGATTATGCAGATAATCTTTATTTTTGTGGAAGTAGTACGCATCCAGGTGCAGGAGTTCCAATTGTTTTAACGAGCGCAAAGTTAGCAGCAGAGGAGTTATTGAAAGATGATGCAAAGAAAAAATGAATTAAATGAACTATTTTCAATGTATGAGTCAGACTTTGCTATTTGTAAGCAAACGATTCAAAATCATTCGAAAAGCTTTTATAAAGCTTTTTCTAAACTCCCAAAGCAAAAAGCATTAAGTATTTTTGCAATTTATTCTTTCTGTCGTGAAGCGGATGATAGTATCGATGTGTATAATGACCTTGAGAGTCTAAATAAATTAAAGCATGAATTGGACGATTTCTTAGCAGGTGACATCCCAGATCGCTATTTTTGGCGTGCGTTAGTTCCAGTTTTTGAAACATATAAAATGGATCACCAACCTTTTTATGATATGTTGAGTGGCCAAGAAAAAGATTGGGATTTCCAACAACCAGATACACAAGCGCAATTAGAAGAGTATTCTTATTTCGTTGCAAGTTCAGTGGGATTAATGTTGCTGCCCATTCTTTCAACTAAAGCTGACAATATAAAAAAACAAGCGATTCAATTAGGACAAGCAATGCAAATTACAAATATATTAAGGGATATTGGGGAAGATTTAAAAAAACAACGCGTGTATCTTCCTAAAGAAGTGATGAAGAATTTCGATGTTTCTTTGGAAATGTTAGAAAAAGAAATAATCAATGATTCATTTATCGAATTATGGGAGTACGAAGCGCATAGAGCAGAATATTTGTATAAACAATCTCTAACAATGCTTCCGGATATAGATGACGACTGCCAAGAAGCATTGCTGCTTGCTATGTATTTTTACAAAGGAATTCTAGATGCAGTTAGACAAAGCGGCTACCAATGTTATAACAAAAGAAATTTTGTGAAGAAAAAGCAGCAATTTGAACTCTATCAAATGGTGAAAAGCCGATTGAATGGCGCCTTATTTGAATAAAATAAATGAATCGATGGTATAAAAAAATGTAAATACTTTTTTTATTAAAAACTGTAAAGAAAGTCTATCATCTGAAAAAAATTTCTGCTATATTACTATTAGTGAAGAGTAGAAATGATTGACAGTTGGAAGGATGAAGAGAGTGCGAAACGAAATGATGCATCGACCAGTTGTAAAACAAGAACTTGTTGATTTTATGCGCAATAAACAAAAAAAAGTCCAAGGTGAACTTGGCGTGATTGAAGAAGAAGCACACGAGGCAGGAGTACCGATCATACCTCATGAAACCGTTGCGTTTTTACAATTTTTCTTAGATCAAATCAAACCCAAAAATATTTTAGAAATCGGAACAGCAATTGGATTTTCTTCTAGCTTGATGGCGCAATACGTTGGAGAAGACGGACATGTCACGACCATCGATCGATTTGATGTCATGATCAGAAAAGCCAAAGTAACGTATGAACGTTTAGGATTGACAGATAAAGTGACCTTATTGGAAGGACAAGCGGCAGAAGTTTTACCTACGTTAACAGGTCCTTATGACTTTATATTTATGGATAGTGCGAAATCCAAATATATTGAATTTTTACCTGAATGTTTACGTTTATTACGTGTTGGCGGCGTGCTGATGGTAGATGATGTTTTCCAAGCAGGAACGATTTTAGACCCAATCGAGGAAATTCCACGTAGTCAAAGAACAATTCATAGAAAGTTGAATCAATTCTTAGATACAGTCATGACTCATCCAGATTTGACATCGACTTTATTGCCATTGGGTGATGGCGTGATCATGATCACAAAAGAAAGAGAAATAACTGAATAACGATGATAAGGCTTGGGTCAGGATTTAATTATTTTGATCTGAGTTTTTTTATGTGATAATAAAGGAATAGATAAATATGAAATCAGATGAAGAGAAGCAACAAGTGTTAAATAACTTAGTCGCCCATTATGGTTTCCAATATTGGTGGGAAGATGAGAATCGTATATCTGATTGGGTATCGATGATTTTGATCCAGCAAACGACTGAAAAAAATGCTCATAAAGCATTAGGGAATTTGGCCCCTTATTTAACCGTAGAAAGACTTCAGGAAATCGAGTTGGAAACACTACAGGAACTGATTCGTCCAGCAGGATTTTTCACCCAAAAAAGTAACTATATCAAAGCATTGATCAATTGGTTTGTTTCTCATGATAGTGATTTTGATAAATTCCGTGCATACTCAACTGAGGAACTTAGAAAAGAGCTGTTGACGATCAAAGGTGTCGGGTCAGAAACAGCAGATGCGATGCTTCTTTATATATTTGAACGAAATGTCTTTATCGCGGATCAATATGCGATTCGTTTATTTAATCGTTTAGGGTTTGGTCCATATAAGACCTATGAAGAAATGCGGAAAGATTTTATTCATTTGACAGAAACAATCCCACATGATTTATGTAAAGAATGGCATGCAGCAATCGATGTTCATGGTAAGCATTTTGGCAAAGATAAGAAGATGGATGAAACGTTTTTAATCTCCTAAACTAAATTGTTCTCTTTATTTTGTGTTTAATTTTCGTTTAAGTTTCAAGGCGTACACTTTCCCTATAAGAGGAGGGAAACGTCATGGATAATACTAAAAACATAAAAAGAGGGGTTTCTAAAATACTTTTGATTGTAGGTGTTGTTCTAATGCTCTTTCTTTTATTTCAAAAAAGCTTAACGGCATTTGCCGAAAAATTTACACCAACGAGTGAACCTGTGGAAATTCAAACGCCAACGATTTTTGTTCCAGGCACTAATGGAACGGCCAATCGATTCAATGGCTTGATTAAAACGTTAGATTCAAAAGCGGATGTGTTAAAAGTTACTGTAGCAACGGACGGAACTGTTTCTTCTAAAGGGAAACTAACCAGTTCAACTGAACATCCTATGATCGTGATTGCATTTGAAGATAGTAGTGACAAGACATTGCCTGTTCAAGGAAAATGGTATCAATTAGCATTAAGCTATATTCAAAAAAAGTATTCATTTGAAACATATAACTATCTAGGCCATTCCAATGGTGGATTAGTGATCACATCATATCTGGAAGAATTTCAGCAACCTGATGATCCTAAATTAGCCAAATTGATAACACTAGGAACACCATACAACGATACATCAAAAAAATATAATGACGCTGTGACATCATTTACACAACTAAAAGAAACTAGCGATTTGCTCAACGGCTATTTAAACAATCTAGAAAATATCCCTGATACGATCGAGATGTTAAATATTGCTGGAGAAGTTGATGATACGGCATCGGACAATACGGTTCCGGTACAAAGTGTTTTTTCTGGAAGGTATATTTATCAGGAGCAAGTAGCTGATTATCAAGAAATACTGATTCAAGGAGAAAATACGAGTCATAGTGAGCTAGTTGAAAATCAGAAAGTCGTTCAATTATTGAAAGAATTCTTTTGGTAGAATAGAATGAAGATGAAACAGGACAGGGATTCTTTTCTTTGTTCTGTTTTTGTTTTATTGTGTAAATATGATCAGACAAACAAGAAAGGGTGTTCTTTCATGTTATTGAGAATGAAAGAGCTATTTTCTCAAAGAAAAGACGAAAATGGCAAAAATAAAATAACTAAACTATAATAATTCTATTGACATAATAATTTTAAATTGATACGCTAAGAGTGTAGAAAAATGGAGTGGCTTTGCGGCTAACTTTTAAATTTTAGGAGGAATATGTATATGAATTTAATCAACACAAAACTATTAGACTTTGAATGTGACGCATACCAAGATGGAGATTTTATCAAAGTTTCAACGGCAGATGTATTAGGTAAATGGAGTATTTTCTTCTTCTATCCAGCTGACTTTTCATTTGTTTGTCCAACAGAACTTGGCGACATGCAGGATCACTATGATCATTTAAAAGAGTTGAATTGTGAAGTTTACTCTGTATCTGAAGATAGCCACTTTGTGCATAAAGCTTGGGCGGACGCGACAGATACGATCGGTAAGATCAAATACCCAATGTTAGCTGATCCAAATGGTAAAATTGCTCGTTTCTTCGGTGTTTTAAATGAAGAGTTAGGTCAAGCATACCGTGGCACATTTATCGTTAGCCCAGAAGGCGAAATCAAATCATACGAAATCAATGACATGGGAATCGGCCGTAACGCTGATGAGTTAGTTCGTAAATTAGAAGCGTCTCAATTTGTAGCAGAACACGGCGATAAAGTTTGTCCAGCAAACTGGAAACCAGGCGAAGAAACAATCGCACCAAGTTTAGACTTAGTTGGTAAAATCTAAACCATTAAATAGATAACTGTAAGACTTCCTTTTTTAGGGGAGTCTTTCTTAAAATTTATAGATCAAAATAATGAGACGTACAAAAGGAGAACATACATGAGTCAAGAAATTTATGATTTGATCGTAATCGGCGGCGGATCAGCTGCTTTATCAGCTGGGATATATGCAGGACGTGCGATGTTAGATACATTGATCATTGAAAAAGACAAGATTGGTGGACAAGTAACGACGACGTCTGAAATCGTGAACTATCCAGCGATCCGTGCAACAACTGGTCCTGAATTGATGGAAGATATGCGTTTACAAGCGCTGGATTTCGGGGTTGAATTTACAACGGATGAAATTATTGATGTTGATTTAAGCCAAACTGTCAAAACCGTCAAATCTGCTACAAAGACCTATCAAGCCTATGCTGTGATCATCGCAACAGGTGCGTCAGCACGTAAAATCGGTTTCCCAGGTGAAGTTGAATTTACAGGACGTGGGATTGCTTATTGTTCAACCTGTGATGGTGAATTCTTCCAAGGATTAGATATTTTCGTACTGGGTGGCGGTTATGCGGCAGCCGAAGAAGCGGTTTATTTAACTCGTTATGGTAAATCAGTGACGATGATCATTCGTGAACCTGATTTTACTTGTGCTAAATTAACAGCAGAAGCAGCCAAACAACATCCTGATATCAAGATCGTCTACAATACAGAAGTCAAAGAAATCACTGGCGATGACTTTGTTCGTAAAGCTGTTTTTGTTAATAATGAAACAGGCGAAGAGACGACGTATGAAGCACCAGCTGACAGTACTTTTGGGATGTTTGTTTTTGCAGGAAATAAACCAAGTACTGAGATTTTTGAAGGCAAAGTCGAATTAGATCGTGGCTATGTACCGACAAATGAAAATATGGAAACCAACGTTCCTGGTGTCTATGCAGCCGGAGATTTACGGATCAAAGAATTACGTCAAATCGTTACCGCTGTTGCAGATGGTGCAATCGCTGCAACCAATGCACAAAAGTACATCACAGAAGAAAAAACAAAAGCTGGCTTGCCGATCGTCAATGAACGTATGGAAAAACGTTTAGCGAAACAGCATGCTGAAAATAAAGAAACACAACCAAAAGCAGAGAAGAAACCTGCTAAAGCAACAAGTGGTAATAACACATGGTTCCCTGATGCAATGAGAGAGCAGCTAGGTGGTATTTTCGGTAAATTAACGAAGAATGTAACCTTATTACAAGTCATGGATAGTAGCGAAGAGAAATCACTCGAATTAAATTCTTTCCTAACAGAGTTTGCATCATTAAGTGATAAAATCCTGTTGGAAACCGTTCAAAAAGGTGCTGAATCTGACGTAGAAGCGAAATATGGCATTGATAAATTACCAAGTGTTGTTGTCTTAAATGACCAAGGTGAATACACAGGAATTAAATTTAGCGGTATTCCAAGCGGACATGAAGTCAACTCGATTGTGTTAGCTGTTTATAATGTAGGTAGCGCTGGACAGCCAATAGAGGAGCCAGTCGTTAATAAAATCAAAGAATTACCGAAGAAAAAAGTACAGATTTTCGTTTCATTGACTTGTCATTACTGCCCAGATGTTGTAGCAGCATGTCAGCGTATTGCTTCGATCAATCATAATGTTGAAGCTGAAATGATCGATATCGGTGTTTTCCCAGAATTGAAAACAGAAAAGAAAATCATGAGCGTCCCAGCGATGATCATTGATGATAAGGATATTGTTTTTGGTTCTAAAAATATGGATGAGATCGTTGAGATTTTAGAGAAATAAAAAAAAAGCCGAATCCACTGAACATTTTGTTCAGGATTCGGCTTTTTTTATTTTATTGTAACAAGTTTTTTTAACGGTTCAACACCAAAATGTTTTTCTTGATACAAAAGAATTTCAGCACAAGCTCGACTATCTTCTAGAGCATCATGGTGATTGTTCAGCTGGATATCTAGATTATCACAAATGGTGTTCAACTTGTGATTCGGCATCTCCGGGAATAGCTTACGGCTAGTCTTCACCGTACATAATGAAAGGTAATTTGGCTGATCAATGCCATAATAATCCAAGCATCCAGCTAAAACACCACAGTCGAAAGGCGCATTATGAGCGACAACTAAACTATTCGCTTTAAAGCAACCTTGAATTTGCTTCCAAACTTCTGGAAATTTAGGTGCATCGGCTACATCTTCTGGTTTGATCCCGTGAACTTGAAAGTTTTTCCAGAAAAAATCAGTTTCTGGTTTAATCAAGGAATAGTATTCATCAACGATTTTATTATTTTCTACTTTTACTAGCGCGACAGAACAAGCGCTATGTTTAGCGTAACTAGCTGTTTCAAAGTCTATGGAATAAAAATTCATGTTCATTATCCCTTTCGGTTCAAAATTAATTCATACATGTAGTATATCAAAATAAGTGAGAGATAGTAAGGTTAATTTAAAAATATTAACAGAAACTAAATAAAAAACGAGAGAAGGAGCCTCTCGTTAAGCAATAGTCAAGTCAACCTCAACTGGACAGTGGTCACTTCCAGTAATGTCAGTATGGATCTTCGCACTAGTCAATGCTTCTTTCAACGCGTCAGAAACGACAAAATAATCGATTCTCCACCCAGCATTATTTTTCCGAGCATTAAAACGATAGCTCCACCAAGAATAAACGCCTTCTTGATCAGGATAGAAATAACGGTAAGTATCAATAAAACCACTATCTAATAATTCTGTGAACTTTCCACGTTCTTCAGGTGTAAACCCAGCATTTTTTTGATTAGTTTTCCAGTTTTTTAAATCGATATTTTGATGGGCAACATTTAAATCACCACAAAGAATCACTGGTTTTTCTTTACTTAATTCGTTTAAATAAGTACGAAACGCATCTTCCCATGTCATACGATAATCTAAACGCTTCAGCTCATTTTGTGAATTAGGTGTATAGCAAGTGATCATAAAGAAGTTAGGATATTCCAATGTAATCAGACGTCCTTCTTGATCATGTTCTTCAATATCCATACCGTAACGAACGCTTAAAGCTTCTTCTTTAGCAAAAATAGCAGTACCAGAATAACCTTTTTTCTCAGCATAATTCCAGTATTGGTGATAACCAGGCAACTCCAAATCAATTTGCCCTTCTTGTAATTTTGTTTCTTGTAAACAGAAAAAATCTGCATCTAATTCGTTAAACACTTCCATAAAGTTCTTTTTAACAACAGCACGCAGGCCGTTGACATTCCATGATATACATTTCATTTTATTCACCTCATTACTATTGTAACAAGAAAGTCAGTGATTTCAACTATGAAAGACTACACCGTATAAATAATTCTATTTTTTTACATCTAAATCAATTCCTGATATGCTAAACTTAAAGAAATAAGTATATTAACCAGCTTGTTCAGCTTTTAAAATCAAGGAGGACTTTCATGAAAATCGGAATCATCGGCTTAGGAAATATCGCGCAAAAAGCGTATCTACCTGTATACTCTCAATTAAGAGATCAAGCAACGTTTATTTTGTCTACCAGAAATGAACAAACTCGAAAAGAAATCAGTGAAAAATATGGATTCAACGAAATGGTTGCTTCTACAGAAGAGTTGATTGAAGCTGGAATATCGGCTTGTTTTGTCCACGCGGCAACTAAAGTTCATGGTCAACTAGTAAAACAACTATTAGAAGCTGGCACCCATGTTTTTGTCGACAAACCTTTAAGCGAAAACTTAGCAGAAGTCAAAGAAATCCAAATCTTAGCTGCAGAAAAAAATCTTCTTTTAATGGTGGGCTTTAATCGCCGTTTTGCGCCATTTGTTGAAGAATTAAAAGCAGTTGAAAATAAAAATATGTTGCTGATTCAAAAAAATCGTATAGCATCAGAATCCACGGCTAATTTTGTGATTTACGATTTGTTTTTACATGTAGCTGACACGCTTGTTTATCTACTTGATGACGAGATTGGACATGTCCAAACCAAAATAATCGAGGAAAATAATCAATTAAAAAGAGCGCTGCTCCATGTAGAAACAGAAACCACAACAGCAATTGCCTCAATGAATCTCTATGCAGGGGCAAATACTGAAACCTACCAACTGACAAGTCCACAAGGAACGTTAGTATTAGAAAATCTAACGGACTTAACCATCAAAAATCAGCTAGGAACGCAACAAAAAAACTTTGGCGACTGGTCAACGACGCTAGAAAAACGCGGATTCCAACAAATGGTAGAAGAATTCATCAAAGCAGTTCAAACAAATGACGGAACGCGGTTAAAACAAGAAAAAGTTTTTACGAGTCATGAGCTATGTGCCAAAATGTTACAGAAGCACCAAGAACATATTTTATAGACTCAGACTAGAAAGTTTCTCTTTGGCATGCTAGAATAAATAGGATGTTTGAAAGAAAGGAACGACTTTCGATGAATAAAATTGAAATGATGAATGAATTAACGGATATAACGTTACTATTTGATGAACCTTTGATGAACTTTACCTTTACAAAAACGGGTGGACCTGTAGATGTTTTAGCTTTTCCAAAATCAAAAGCTGAAGTGGCTACTCTGGTTGAATATTGCAAAAATCATGAAATTCCATGGCTTGTTTTAGGCAATGCCAGTAACTTGATTGTACGAGATGGCGGTATTCGCGGCATGGTGATCATGTTGGAAAATATGAAGCAAATTTCTGTTTCTGAAAAACAAATCATTGTTGAAGCAGGTGCAAAATTGATTGATACGACATATGTTGCGTTAGATCATGATTTGACTGGTTTTGAATTTGCTTGTGGGATTCCAGGGAGCATCGGCGGAGCTGTTTATATGAATGCTGGGGCTTACGGCGGAGAAATCAAAGATGTTTTCACCAGTGTTAATGTGCTGTTGGAAGACGGAACGATTCAAACATTTACAAATGAAGAGATGGATTTTTCTTATCGTCACAGTACGATTCAAGACATGCACTGTATTGTGTTAGAAGCGACTTTTTCTTTAGAAGAAGGAGAAAATAGCATAATCAAGAGTCAAATGGCAGAATTGACTGAACTTAGAGAATCCAAGCAACCATTAGAATATCCATCTTGCGGTAGCGTCTTTAAGCGCCCAGAAGGACATTTTACGGGTAAGTTGATTCAAGATGCTGGATTGCAAGGTCTGAAATGGGGCGGCGCTCAAATTTCAGAAAAACACGCTGGTTTTATCGTAAATATCGATCAGGCGACAGCGACAGACTATGTCGAATTGATTGCACATATCCAACAAGTGATCAAAGAAAAATTTGATGTTGTATTGGAGACTGAAGTCCGTATTATTGGTGAAGAGCGTTAAAAAAGGGTGGGTTATAATATTTTTTTAGGATTAATGTCCTGTTTTTTTGTCAACTAATGTTGGTGAAGAAAATCCAAAGAATTAAATCGATTAGTATGATTCCTAGATGAAATTTCCTCTAGGTTTTTTCTAGTTGCTTGAAAAAGAATAGCGCCAAAACATAAAGAAATTCTCAACTTGAAATTGTAAAAGTTACGAAACCCATAAGCGTTTCTCTTAAGCACCTTGATATGGTTGTTTGAATATTCCAGTGGTGCATTAGAATAAGGCAATTCTAGCGCATTTTTAATTTCATGTTGTATTAATTTAGTAGTATTAAGTTAAAACAAGATAGATTATTTTCATTCATTAGAATTGAAATGATAATTAAATAACGATTTTTTTGTTGGGCGGAAAAACATTATATTTATTTTTATAAATATATATATATATATATATTACTATAAAAAAGTGATTTTTAATATATAGATTGAGTCTTTATTTCCTTTTATTAAATAACGAATTTTTCTGTTTTTTCTGGTAATCTAATATTTAATATGATAATATTAATACGGAAATATTAATTAATTTTTATTAAAAAAACATAGAGGGGAAAAAGCAGTGAGGACTGTATAATAAAGTGATTGAAATGTAGTTTGAAATATTTTTGGGAGGAGAAATTGAAATATGAAATATATAAAAAAATCATTCAATAAAGTAATTCTAGTTTTTTTAGTAATGGGGATGCTATCTCAGAGTTTGACTTTGGTACCTATAAAAGTAGACGCAGATAATAATATTTCAAAGACTAATGGCGCCGAAGCAGCAGTCGTAACTGCAATAGCACAAACGGGAGTTAGATTTTTACACAATCTAATTAGGTCTACTTGGGCTTCTTATTTTAACAGTGGTGAACCTGTTTGGAGAAGCAATGAGAATGATATTGATAGAAGACAATTATTATTAAGGCATGATGCTCGTGGCCCAAACGATATTTTTACACAAGGATTTGCTCTACGAAATCAACATGAAAACTTTGTTAATTTACGATGGAATTTAGGTATATATGTTTCGGGAAGATATAGAAATCGGGACAATCCGTTTGTATCAACAACTAGACCAGAAGTTGATGAAAATGGTCAAATAGTTCGGCAATGGACACCCAATAGTTGGTACCAACAAGAGTATATTTACGAAATATTCGCACCAGGTGGGATTGATATAAACGCGTCACTAAATAATCAATCGCCATACCCTGAACAATTGGAAATTACTTTTCCTGGAGGAATACGTCCAGAATTTATTCGTTCAGTTCGGCAAACACGACGAATTGGTACGACTAACGAAAGAGAATTGGTTCGTATCTATACCAATCCTAATTTCAGAGGAGTGGATGGGCTTCCAGAAATTGTAGTTCCAGAAGGAATTGAGATAATACAGTGGAATCCAGAAAACACTACTAGAGAGAGCCTTGATGCTTCTAATGATAATATTCTTGAAGAAGTAGTCGATCCAATGAAGCGTCCAGGTAGTTTACAACGTGATCCTTTTAAAGATGATCCTAAAAATCCTAGAAGAATAGCAGATGGAATATACCAGATAAGTCCTAAGCTTGCTGAGCACAAAGTGATAGATGTTAATCCTCACGTATTTGATCAAGTAATAATTGACAAACAAGCAAAAGGAAATGATCAAAAATGGAGATTCGTATATCATGAGTCGAAAAAGGCCTATTCAATTCATGGTGTCGAACATTATGGTAATGAAATAAAAACACATTTAGAATGGTATAAAGTAGGATCACAATATGTAAATAGGAGTTCTGAACCTATAGATGATCGTGGATATTGGGTAGCTGAGCTTACAAGTGATAACTATTACATTTTTAGGAATTATGAATCACCTGACCAAGTTCTTGATCTAGCTTATTCAAATATTGAAGATGGAACACGGCTAACAGTTTATCAATATCGCAATACGGATAATCAAAAGTGGTTGCTAAAACCTGAATCTGAAAATTTGATTGCTGATGGAGAGTACCTAATTATGCCGAGTTCGGATAATACTAAAGTAGTATCTGGTGTTAGCATATCAAGTTCAGAGCCACTTTTAATTAGTTCAAATTATGGATATGAAAATTCAAAATGGAAGTTTATTTATGACGATAAAGAAAGAGCATATAAAATCCAGGATATAAGAAATGATGGGAAATATTTAACATGGCAGGAAAACTCTGATAATTATGCTGTGAAAAAATTATATTTAAATGGTATTTCTCCAGATATAAGTAGTTATTGGATACCCGAACGAGGAATTGATGGGAACTATATTTTGAGAAACAAAAAAGATTCAACTAAAGTTTTGTCTAATCCTAAGTCAAAACAAGAAGTGTTTGATGAAATAAAAGTAGAATCTAATGATGAAAAAAAATCTCAAAAATGGCACATAAAAAAAGTACAAAATAATCCTATAGCTGATGGAGAATATCAAATAAGTACGATTTTAGATTCCAATAAAGCGATAGATGTAGATAATAGCTCTGTTCCGTCTGTAGTAATAAATACGAAAAAAAATACAGAAAATCAAAAATGGAGACTCACTTATGATAATATAAGAAGAGCTTATACTATTCGAGATAGAAATGATGATATGAATAGTGAAAAATACAACTTGTTAATAATCAATGATAACGGAGATATTCAAAAAGAATTTTACGAATCAGATATACCACATCGAGCATATTGGAGAATAGAAGTAAATGAAGAGGGCAGATATTCTATTCGAAATTATATTATTCCTGGTAGGGGAATTGAAGTGCCAAATTCCAATATAAATAATGGAACTAAACTTAAAGGTAATCCTTATAATGAAGGCAATGCTCAAAAATGGCAATTCCAAAGTACCGACAAAGGGATAGTTGAGGATGGCGTTTATAATATTTCGAGTAAATTAAATTATAAAAAAGTAATTAAAGCAACGGTCCTTGATGCTGAGATAAGTAGCTATATTGGCCTGAAGACTCAAGGATGGAGATTCGAATATGATTCAGATAAAAAAGCATACAGAATATTTAACGACCAATATACTCGAGATGGTTTACGATATCAACATATAGACACAAAGATAGAGGTAATTAACTTAGATATATTAAATCCTGATGATTTAACTCCGTATTGGTTAATAGAATATGATGTAAAGCAAGGGGGATATTTGATAAGAAGTCTGTATGATCCGTATCAAGTAGTTGCTTTAAATAAGGGTGAGATAGTTGATAAAGCAAAAATTTATAGTTACGATGCCACATATGATGCAAATCAAATTTGGAACTTAAGTCAGTAAAAGTTTACTGTATATAGTCAAATAGTACACTAATTTTTTTTGAAAACTATATAAGGTTTCTTTTCAATTCGTGATTTATCAGTAAGAAAAAACGAAGCGAAGATAGTCATTGGAGTAGCTGTTAAAGTTTTCAATATGAAGGGGTTAGAGAAAGATATTTAAAAATTTGCGAAGTATAAAAACAAGTTTAATTTTGATTTATAGTTCAAAATTAAACTTGTTTTTTTTGAGAAAGTGTTATCATCCATGCATTGCTAAACATTAGTTGGAAAAATGTTCTATTCAGCAGTTGCTTGTAAATCTTCGATCTCAACGACTTTAAGATTCTTACGCTCTAAATTCTCAACAATCACTGCACACGTTTCTTCAGTTGTTTCTGCAGGTAAAGTGATCAAGGTACGGCGGATAAATTCATCCTCACCGATATCCAATGTAATACAGCTGGCGATACTGCTATGTTTCGCAATGATTTTCGTCATAGCGGCCAGATCTCCTTGTTTACCTGTCGTAGCAATTGTCAAAACATAACTACCACGCTGAATATTCCAAGATTGAGCAAGGATATTCAATAACGTGCTGTGTGTTAAGATTCCATAAAAATAGTTATTCTCATCCAGCACAGCAATGTAAGGTAATTCTTTGATCGTAAAGAAGACTTTAAAGAAAGACGTGTTTACAAAAATAAATTTTGTTGCATTTTTTAATAAATAAGTAACTGGTAAACTCATGTCTCCACCGTTTGCTTTATGGCGGTAGATGTGCATTTTATAGATATTTCCTCTAAAAATCTTTTCCGATTCATCTAAGATCGGTACACAACGATAACCTGAATCTTCAAGGATTTTCAAAGCCTCTTCCAAAGTGCAAGATTCATTGACTGTTGTAAGATTTTTCTTTTTGATAACAACGGATTTTAATAACATGTCTTGACCCCCCGTAGGTTAAATTCGTCTAACAAGCTAATGATAACATAATTTGAAAGAAAACCATAGTTTATTGAGTATCCATTGACATTTTACTAAAAGAATGATAATGTTATTGAGTAAATTTGTGAATAGAGGAGGTTGAACAATGGCAACAAAAAAATCAGCACTTGCTTGTTCAGATTGTGGCTCCAGAAACTATTCTAAAGCCGTCAGTGAAGGAAAACGTGGAGAACGGTTAGAAATCAAAAAATTCTGTAAATACTGTCAAAAATACACGTTACATAAAGAGACGAAATAGATTTAGGAGGAGTTCAAATGAAATTTTTACGTAGTGTTAAAGATGAGATGAAACAAGTTTCTTGGCCATCTAAAAAACAATTACGCAAAGACACGTTGGTTGTTATCGAAACATCAATCATTTTTGCAGCATTATTCTTCGTAATGGATACAGCGATCCAAACCGTTTTTGGTTGGATTCTTAAGTAATTCAAACTAGTATTTCATTGCAAACAGTGCTATAATAACAAGTGAGGAAAAACTTCGGGGAACTGAGGTTTTTTTATTTTCACATGAAAAAAAAGAAAATGAGTATCAAGGATTTACTTGCTACTCTTGATGTATTATTTTAACCAACTAATAAACTAAAGGGGCCAATCAAACATGGAATCATTTGAAAAAAATTGGTATGTATTGCATACATACTCAGGTTACGAAAACAAAGTAAAAGCAAACATTGAATCACGTGCACAAAGCATGGGCATGGGAGATTTCATTTTCCGTGTAGTCGTTCCAGAAGAAACAGAGACAGAAGTAAAAAACGGTAAGTCAAAAGAAATCGTTCATAAAACTTTCCCAGGTTATGTATTAGTAGAAATGACGATGACAGATGATTCTTGGTATGTAGTGCGTAATACACCGGGTGTTACTGGATTTGTCGGTTCACATGGTGCCGGAAGCAAGCCAGCGCCATTATTACAAGAAGAAATCAATCATATCTTGCGTTCAATTGGTATGAGCACGCGTCAATCAGATTTAGATGTTGCACTCGGCGATACAGTACGTATTATCGAAGGGGCATTTTCAGGTCTTGAAGGTGAAGTGACAGAAGTCGATGAAGAACGTCAAAAATTAAAAGTTAATATCGACATGTTTGGTCGTGAAACAAGTACAGAATTAGACTTTGAACAAGTAGATTCAATTCAATAGAAGTTGGAAGATGAGAGAGTGGAGCAAAACTAACCATAGTTTTGTCCTGCTCTCTTCTTACTATAGTGATGAGTGAAAAGGTGGTAATATGAAAAATAAGAAGTATTATTTATTAGCAACGTTCTGTGTTCTGTTATTCTTTGCTGGTTGTGCGAGTAAAAAAACATCCGAAAATCATCAAGTCACTAAGAATTCAGAGCCTAGTGAAACGACCTTAAAATCATCGATCCCCACACTATTCATTCATGGATACAGCGGCGGCAATAATTCTTTTGGTCGTATGATCAAACGGATGGAGAAAAAGGATCTTACTAAAAAAGAGCTAGTTTTGACGGTTAGTGTTGAGGGTGAAGTTCAGGCAAAAGGTAAGCTGACTGGTAAAGAAAATAACCCCAGTATCCAAGTTCTTTTCGAAGATAACAAAAACAATGAATGGAATCAAGCTGAGTGGATCAAGAATTGTTTGACTTACATTAAAGATAGTTATGGTGTAACACAAGTTGATTTAGTAGGTCATTCAATGGGTGGAGCGAGCTCCTTACGTTATCTCACAACATATGGTGATGACACAAGCCTTCCAAAAATCAACAAATTTGTTGGTATAGCAGCACCTTTTAATAATTTTGTAGAGTTATCAAACGCAGAGACAATCGATGACATCATCAATAACGGTCCTACTGTTCAAAGTGAGCGGTATACTGACTATGTTAGTGGGATCGAAAAAATTGCTAAAGACATGAGCGTTTTGATCATCGCAGGAGATGTAGAGGATGGCAGTTTAAGTGATGAAGCGGTTCCTGTTGCCGATGCACTAAGTGTTGTTTCATTGTTTAAAACACACGGTAATGAAGTACGAGAAAAAATCTTTTATGGAAAATCAGCACAGCATAGTCAGCTACACGAAAATGAAGAAGTAGATCAACTTGTGACAGACTTTTTATGGAAATAAACGATTCAAACAAGCGTATTGATAAAGGAGAGAGCCATGAAAATCAGAATGAAAGACATTGCAAAAATGGCCAATGTATCTGAAGCTGCGGTTTCTTTAGTTTTAAATGATAAACCTTCAAGAATCTCTGAAAAAAAGAAGCAAGAAATAAAAACGATCGCAAAAGAATTAAATTATGTTCCAAATATTGCCGCTCAAAGTCTAGCAAAGAAAGCTTCTCAAACCATCGGCGTCGTTATTCCAGATATTGAAAATCCATTTTTTTCAAAGCTTTGCAAACAATTAGAAGAACAATTTAGAGCATTAGGCTATTTAACGATTATTGTTAATTCCAATGACGATTTTACTGTAGAAAAAAATCTGATTCAAATGTTGTTGAATCGTGGTGTTGATGGACTGATCATTGCATTATCAAATGAGTCTTTTTCCTTCAAAGAAGAACAAGAACGTTTCTTGAAGGAGATCGATGCTCCCTTTGTTTTAGTTGATAGGCAGGTTTCATTTACTGGTGTTAATCAAGTCTATTTTGATAGCCAAGCTGGTGGCAAAATTTCTACAGAATATCTTTTGGAAAATGGGCATCAAAATATTGCCTTTATGACAGGGGATTTTAAAGTTCCAAGTACTCTCGATCGTATCAACGGCTATAAACAAGCTTTAGAAAGTTATGGTGTAAAAGTAAGAGAAGACTACATCATTGAAACCGGCTATCGTTTTAATGACGGTATGGAAAAAGCAAAGGAACTTTTTGCGCTTCCAGCGGCAACAGCTGTGCTCACATCCAATGATATGGTTGCTTTTGGTGTATTAAAACAAGCATTGAGTAGTGGAAAGTCGATTCCAGAAGATCTATCGATTATTGGGTATGACCGTTTAGAGATGGCGGATATTCTAGGGATTTCATTAGCCACAGTAGAGCAAAATAGTTCGGCTTTAACAGAGCAAGCTGTTATGTTATTGAAGAATATTCTTACCAAGCAGAAACAAAAAACAGAGTCGATTATTTTGAAACCCAAGTTATTTAAAGGTGAAAGTGTCAAAAAATTAAAATAGTTATTGACTAAGCAGAAATAAAACGCTATCATAATAAACAGATAGATTAAGCGGTTAATCTAAAAATACTTTTTTAATCATTGAAAAAGTATTTTTTTATACCATTTAGGTAATGCGCTTAACCTTAGAAGGAGGAAGGATTTATGCTAAAAGAAAAAAGACCGATCATCATCGACACAGACCCAGGAATTGACGACACAGTAGCTTTATCGATTGCCCTTAACCATCCGAAATTAGACGTTAAGTTATTAACAACTGTTGCAGGAAATGTAAACGCACACAAAACAACCGAGAACACATTGAAACTAGTGTCATTTTTTGATAAACAAGTACCTGTTGCTAAAGGTTGCGACAAACCTTTATTGATTCAGCTTGAAGATTCAGCAGACATTCATGGTGAAAGTGGGATGGACGGCTACGATTTTCCAGAAGCTATTGCAAAAGCGCTCGATGTTCACGCTGTTGAAGCAATGAAAGACTGTATCATTAAAAGTACAGAGCCGATCACCTTAGTTCCAATAGCAGCATTAACAAACATCGCATTACTTTTCAGTATGTATCCAGAAACAAAGCAAAACATTAAAGAAATCATCATGATGGGCGGTTCGTTAGCGAGAGGAAACACGAATACTAGTGCAGAATTCAACACATATGTCGATCCACATGCCGCACAAATCGTTTTCCAATCAGGCGTTCCAATTGTGATGTTTGGTTTGGATGTGACCAGTACAGCAGTATTGACTAAAAATGAAATAGAAAAAATCAAAGAATTCGGTGAAGTAGGTAATATGTTTTACTCCTTATTCCAACATTATCGTGGCGGTAGTTTACAGACTGGGTTAAAAATGCATGATGTGTGTGCCATTGCCTACTTAACTGACCCAGAATTATTCACAGTTCAAGAAACGTTTATTGAAATTGCTTTAGATGGACCAGCAGCAGGTGCTACAGTTGCTGATTTAAAAATGAAATATCATGATACGACGAATGCAGCTGTTTGTTTAGATATTGATATACCAGCGTTTCAACAATGGGTTGTTTTAAATTTAGAAAAAATAAATTAAAGAAGGAGTCATATTATGATTGAGTCATTGTTAGTGTTAGTTGTCTTAGCTCTGGTTGCTTATTTGATTATTAAAAATTATCATCCCGCTCTAAGTTTGATTAGTGGAGCATTGATTTTGTTACTGTTTGCGGTCTTGTTAGGCCATCCTCTTTATCCTGCGGGGGAAGGAACAGGTTTAGCCTTTTTCGATATCTTTTTGAAATTTAAAGATACAATCATCGCTCAAGTCAGTTCAGCGGGGATCGTGATCATGATTTTATTTGGTTACTCTGGGTATATGAATGTAATCGGTGCCAATCAGGTGGCTGTGAACATTCTAGTAAAACCATTGCAAAAAATTAAATCAAAAGCCTTGTTTGTACCTCTTGTTTTCTTAGTAGGAAATCTAATGTCTTTGGTAGTCCCAAGTGCTTCTAGTTTAGCAATTATTTTGATGGCGATCTTGTATCCAATGTTATCTAGTATGGGAATTTCTTCGCTAACGGCTGCTGGGGTAATCGCGATGACTGCAACGATCATGCCATCTCCACTTGGGGCAGATAATGTGATCGCCGCTCAAACATTAGGTTATGATCTTTTAACGTATGTTGCTTGGCATGCTAAAATTTCAATTCCGACATTATTGATTATGGCAGTGGCACACTATTTCTGGCAAAAATATTGTGATAAAAAAGAAGGCGATTCTGCATTTGTCGCGATTGACGATGCAGGTTTAACGAAACAAGAAGAATCAAATACACCGAAAATATATGCATTGTTACCGTTGTTACCATTAATTTTGATTTTGATTGTTGGGATTACAGGAATGTTCGTTAAGGGAATTCAAATGGATATTTTCGTCTTGACCTTTATTTCATTTTTTGTGGCAGTAGCATTTGAAACGATTCGACATAAATCATATAAAAAAATTCAAGACTCAGCAGCAGAAATGTTTAAAGGTATGGGTCAAGGTTTTAGTCAAGTCGTTATGTTGGTTGTTGGTGGTTCATTATTCACAACTGCTATCCAATCCTTAGGAATCATTGATAATATGATGTCCTCTATAGAAACTTCAGCTTCTGCTGGCCTTGTGACAACGCTGATTTTCAGTGGTGCAACTACACTTTTCGGAATATTAAGTGGCGGCGGTCTAGCAATGTTTTATGCGGTGATTGAATTGATTCCTGATATTGCAACAAAAGCTGATATCGATGGTATTCTGATTGCCTTACCTATGCAAATGATCGCAAACCTAGCAAGAACGATTTCACCAGTTGCAGCTGTTGTAATGATCGTAGCGTCAACAGTTGGTGTGAGTCCAGTTCGAGTTTTGAAACGGACAAGTGTCCCAACAATCATAGGGATTATTTGTGTGGTCGTATTATCTATTCTCCTGTTACCGTATTAATGAAGAATATAATCAGTATTTTCGGAGATGACTATAAATGGAAATAACCTTGGCTGAGCCAAAAGATTTCAACGTAATCAATCAGTTATTTGAAGCAGCAAAAAGCCAAATGATTCAAGATAATATACACCAATGGACAAAGGCCTATCCAAATGAACAAATCGTTCAAAATGATATTAGGGATCATTTGTTAGTTAAATTAGTGGATAATGATAAAATAGTTGCAGTTGCAACCTTGAATATTACACGGGAAAAGGAATATATAGTAAAACGGATTGCAACAGATCCAAATTATCTGTCAAATGGTTATGCTTCTATTTTACTGAATGATATAATAAATAGAGCAAAAGAAAAAAATGGAAAACATATTTATTCAAGTACAAATCACTCCAATCTCAAAATGCAGCATTTTTTTAAAAAGCACGGTTTTGAAAAGATTTCAGAGTATACTGAAATTGAAAGAGAGCATCTGGGTTCTTTCTATAAGTATTTGAAGAAAATATAAGTAAGGAGAGTCCGCGATGAACAAAGTAATTGTTTTAGGAAGTATCAATATGGATATGGTCATGGAAACAGACCGACTGCCCAAAGTAGGAGAAACCCTTTTGGGGGAAAGCATCGACTATTATGTTGGCGGGAAAGGAGCCAATCAAGCCGTTGCCGCTGCTCGTATCGGAGCGGATGTGTCTTTGATTGGGAAAATCGGTGATGATACATTTGGGTCAAAAGTCTATAAGCACCTGGAAAATGAAAAAGTTGATGTTAGTGCAGTCACATCTGAAAAAAATATTTTTACAGGTGTTGCCTCTATCTTTAAATTAAAAGAAGACAATGCGATTGTTGTTTTACCAGGAGCAAATATGTTGTTGAGTGCCATCGAAGATGCTTTGAACAAAAAAATCAAGGCTGAGGATGTACTATTGACTCAACTCGAAATTCCAACCGAAACAGTAAAAAAAGGTTTGGCATCAGCAAAAGATAAAGGCGCAATAACAATTTTAAATCCAGCGCCGTATAACGAAAAAGTGATTGATATGCTGCCATTCGTAGATATCATCACACCGAATGAAACAGAATTTGAAGGTTTATTAGGCCACTCGATCACTGATGGTGAACAGTTTGAAAAAGAAATGCTGAAATGGTCAAAAGCAAATAACACACAGCTGATTGTAACTCGTGGCGGGGATGGAATTTCTTATACAATGGAGAATGACGTGATCACGATTCCAGCCGAAAAAGTAACCGTTGTTGATACGACAGGTGCGGGAGACACATTTAATGGGATTTTAGCAGCGTGTTTAGCAAAAGGTATGCCTATTTCAGAGTCAGTTAAGATTTCAGGAAAAGGAGCATCCCTTTCTGTTACTAAACTAGGCGCCCAAACGGGAATGCCAACGTTAACTGAAGTTGAAGCATTTTGATTATATAATGTTAAAAGCAGTTTTTTTCATTTAATACAACAAAAAATAGCTTATTATAAAAGCAGCATTCAAATGAAGTGAGCTTTAAAAATCACCTTATTTTGAATGCTGCTTTTATGTATTATTTATTTGATTTCTCTGTTTGATTATCTAAAATTTCCTTTGCTAATCGCTTGGCAGTCGGTGTAACGGCCAAACCGCCTTCAGCCGTTTCTTTAAAAATTTGAGGCATTTGACGGCCAACTTGATACATCGCAGCCACGACTTCGTCTGGTGGAATTACACTACGAATACCGGCTAAGGCCATGTCAGCTGAAATAAAAGCTTGTGAAGAGCCTAAGGCATTACGCTTTACACAAGGAACCTCCACTAGGCCAGCTACAGGATCACAAATTAATCCCATCATGTTTTTTAAAGTAATTGCAATTGCTTGTGCAGCTTGGTCAGCTGAGCCGCCCGCAGCACATACTAAAGCGGCACTGGCCATCGCACTAGCAGAACCAATTTCTGCCTGGCAACCGCCTTCAGCACCACTGATTGATGAATTATTGGCAATCACCAGACCAAAAGCGCCGGCAGTAAATAGAAAATCTAATTGCTGTTCATGTGTGAGCTGTAATTTTTCAATCGCCGCCATCAAAACACCTGGTACTACACCAGCACTTCCAGCGGTCGGTGTTGCACAAATCAAGCCCATATTGGCATTGACTTCATTTACTGCAACAGCATTTCTAACAGCCGTTAAAATCGTTTCTCCGCTTAAAAAGTTTCCATTTTGGATATATTCATCAAGCCGAGTGGCATCACCACCAGTAATTCCTGTTACAGAGGTCACACCATCGACCCCTTCTTCAATTGATTGCTTCATAACAGTAAGATTACGTTCCATTGTTTCGATGATTCGTTCGCGGCTGTGACCGTGATTTTCTATCTCGGTTGCGATCATCAATTCGGCAACCGATGGAAATTCTGCGGCTTGTTTCACTAATTCTTCTATAGATAGAAACATAAATAGTTTGCTCCTTTAATTTAGATTAATCAAAATAATTTACACTATAAATGTGAGGGATTTGTACCAGCTTCATTGTAACATCACCAATATCAGCGTGGTCGATTTCAATGATCATAATTGCTTTTTCACCTTTGGATTCCCGTGTCACTGTCATTGTTCCGATATTTATATTTGTATCAGACAATAGATTGGTGACCTTAGCGATCATTCCTGGTACATCTTGATGAACGATAATAAAGGTAGGGGTCCCCATCGTCAAAGAAATTTTAAAACCGTTTAACTCAGAGATTTGAATATTACCGCCGCCAATCGATATCCCTGTGACAGAAAGTTTTCGATCGCCTTTAGAGACAAGTAATTTAACTGAATTCGGATGCTCAGCTTTTTCTTTTAATGGAACGAATAAAACTTCCATGTCTTGTTCATGAGCGATCTTTAAAGAGTCAGCAAGACGCTCGTCATCAGGCTCCATATCCAATAAACCACCTACTAAGGCAATATCTGTTCCATGACCACGATATGTTTTTGCGAAAGATTCATATAAATAAATATCAACAGTATCAGGCTGTTCACCAAAAATACTTCGAACGATTTTTCCAATTCGGGCAGCACCAGCTGTATGAGAGCTACTTGGACCGATCATAACTGGACCAATGATATCAAAAACACTTTTATAACGTAAATTCTCCATTGTTTATTTCACCTATCTTCTTAATTTAAAACTAACAAGAGTCTATCACAACTAAATACAAGAAACTACAGAAACGTTGATAGTTATTTATATTTTAGAATATCTTTTTCATTTGGTAGTCCTAATTTGAATATTGGGATAGGAAAATAATAATTTAATTGGATTTCATTTTTACAATATGTTAGAATAAGATTGTGAATCGGAAATAAGGAGGATTTTAAATGGATAAAATAATTGGAACTATATTTGTAGGTGCTACATTAGTGAGTTTGTTTGCTATGCCTAAAACAGCAGAAGCAGCGAATAAATGGAATATTATTGATATAGAAGAGTCAATCGAAATTCCAAGTTGGGCAAGTGGCAATAAGGCACCTGAATTTGTAATTCATGAAACCAATACTGCTGGAGTTCCACCGCTTATCATACGCCATACGAAGGGGAAAAAAACTGGTTTTTTAACTAGGAAAGAATATTATAAATTACCCAACTCTATTGAATGGTATGCAAAATATAGCGGTCACATTCAATAAGAACATTTGAACCAAGAAGTCCGCAGGAGAGAGTCTCTTGTGGATTTTTTTGCAGAAAGTTAGATAAAAACACTATTTCATGATAGAACACTTGAAAATTAATTAGAGAGAGAGTATAATAGCTAAGTGTGCATTTTTTGCATACAGGTTTTCTTTGATTCGTCAAAGAATGACGTGGGAGGAGAAATCTTCATCTCCAATTAACCACATCACGGACTCAAGGAGGTATGTCTCGTGGCAAAAAAAGTAGAAAAATTAGTTAAATTGCAAATTCCTGCAGGTAAAGCAACACCAGCTCCGCCAGTAGGTCCAGCACTAGGTCAAGCGGGTATCAACATTATGGGATTCACTAAAGAATTCAACGCTCGTACAGCTGATCAAGCTGGTTTGATTATTCCAGTAGTAATTTCTGTATATGAAGACCGTTCATTTACATTCATTACTAAAACACCACCAGCTGCAGTATTACTTAAAAAAGCTGCAAAAATCGAAAAAGGTTCTGGTGAGCCAAACAAAAATAAAGTAGCGAATGTTTCTAAAGATCAAGTGAAAGAAATCGCTGAACTTAAAATGGCAGACCTAAACGCAGCAGACGTTGAAGCGGCTATGCGCATGGTTGAAGGAACTGCAAGAAGCATGGGAATCACTGTAGGATAATTTTTTATTCTAGGTAACCCAAAGAAGTAGCTTCTCAGTTTATTTCATATTCAAAGATATGAATTACGTGGGAGGTTCGACCGTTATAACCACAATCAAGGAGGAAACAAAATGGCTAAAAAAAGCAAAAAAATGCAAGATGCATTAAAAAAAGTTGAAGCAACAAAAGTTTACCCTGTAGCAGAAGCAATCGCTTTGGCTAAAGACACAAATATTGCAAAATTCGACGCAACTGTTGAAGTTGCTTACCGTTTAAATGTAGACCCTAAAAAAGCAGACCAACAAATCCGTGGTGCAGTAGTATTACCTAACGGAACTGGTAAAACACAAAGCGTTTTAGTTTTCGCTAAAGGCGATAAAGCCAAAGAAGCTGAAGCAGCTGGTGCTGATTACGTAGGTGACGCTGACATGGTTCAAAAAATCCAAGGTGGATGGTTTGGATTTGACGTAGTTGTAGCAACTCCAGACATGATGGCTGAAGTTGGTAAATTAGGTCGTGTCTTAGGTCCTAAAGGTCTTATGCCTAACCCTAAAACTGGTACTGTAACAATGGACGTAACAAAAGCTGTTAACGAAGTAAAAGCTGGTAAAGTAACTTACCGTGTTGACAAAGCTGGAAACATCCACGTACCAATCGGTAAAGTTTCATTTGATAATGAAAAATTACTAGAAAACTTCAATACAATCAACGATGTATTGTTAAAAGCTAAACCATCAGCAGCAAAAGGTCAATATATCAAAAATATTTCAGTAACAACTACATTTGGACCTGGAATCCATGTTGACCAAGCTTCTTTCTAATTAGAAAAGCTGAATAAGTAAAAAAATTATTGACTCAACTACCTGTCTCATGGTAAGGTAGTTGAGGTTAATAATTAACTGTACCGAAGACAGTAGGTGACGCAAGTCTTAATTTCCTACCGAGGACAATTGTTGATACATACAATTACGTCCCTCTATGTCAACGGTGGCATGGAGTTTTTTGCTGTGAAACACAGTTTTTTATGAAAACTGATGTTGAACAGTACTAGAGGAGCGAAGCGACTGTAGAATCATTACGAGTGGAGCGAGCCTGTACTTATCTTTAATCACAACAATTGAGCTCTAACCATCAATAATCAGGAGGTGAAAATAAATGAGTGAAGCAGCAATCGCTAAAAAAGAAACCCTAGTCGAAGAAGCAACAGCTAAGTTCCAATCAGCAGCTTCTGTAGTCATCGTTGACTATCGTGGTTTAACTGTAGAAGAAGTGACTAACTTACGTAAACAATTGCGTGATGCAAATGTTGAAATGAAAGTTATCAAAAACTCTATCCTTTCACGTGCAGCTAAAAAAGCTGGACTAGAAGGTATGGACGAAGTATTTACAGGCCCTACAGCAGTCGCTTTCAGTAACGACGATGTAGTAGCACCTGCTAAAATCATCGACGAATTTGCAAGTACTGCAAAAGCATTGGAAATCAAAGGTGGCGTTATTGAAGGTAAAGTATCTTCAGTAGAAGAAATGACATCTTTAGCAAAACTTCCAAGTCGCGATGGACTACTTTCTATGCTATTATCTGTATTACAAGCGCCAGTCAGACAAGTGGCTTACGCTGTCAAAGCAGTGGCAGAAAAAGAAGACGAAGTTGCATAATTGCAGCTTAGTAACAAACTAAACTAAAAATAATGAATTATTAAAACGGAGGAAACCATAATGGCATTGAACATTGAAAACATTGTTGCAGAATTAGAAGGCGCAACTATTTTAGAATTAAACGACTTAGTAAAAGCTATTGAAGAAAAATTTGACGTATCTGCAGCAGCTCCTGTAGCAGCAGCAGCAGGACCAGCAGCAGCTGGCGAAGAACAAACTGAATTCACTGTAGAATTAACTGCAGCTGGAGACCAAAAAGTTAAAGTTATCAAAGCAGTTCGTGAAGCAACTGGTCTTGGCTTGAAAGAAGCTAAAGCAGTAGTTGATGGCGCACCTGCACCAGTTAAAGAAGGCGTTTCTAAAGATGAAGCAGAAGCTTTAAAAGCTGCTTTAGAAGAAGTTGGCGCTTCAGTAACAGTAAAATAATCTTTTTAAGATTGAATTTCGAGCTAGAGTCCATTTGGATTCTAGCTTTTTTATTTAACCAAATGAAGTTCAGAGCATATTAATCGAATTTTTTGACGGGGGCGTTTAAAATTATAGATGTATAATCATCTATTGATAAAGAGTAGAAGGAGAGCTTACGATGGAAAGAGAAATCAGCATTGCAGTAACTTGTAAAACTTGTGAAAACGAAATGACAGGCAAATTTTTATTAAATACGAGAACCGACAAAGCAGATCATCAAAGAGTAAACATTCCTTTAGGAGAATTGACGCTTTCAGATAATGAAATTGAATTAGTTTGTGATGATATTTTAGTGGATGATGAAATAAATCTACACTATGATTGTGAGAATTGTGGTACTAAAAATCATGTAACGATTTTGGTGACAGATGAGATGAAATAAAAATGATAATTAAATGATATAAATTGAATTTTAAGAGCATTTCTTTCGCAAGAAAATAAATAATCTGTTAGCATAACTAAGTAATCATTATTACTTTTATTCTATTTGTAAGGGAGGTCATATGTATGCATTGGTTATGGGTTTTAATCGTAGGTGGCGTTATCGGAGCAATTGCCGGAGCGATCACAAGCAAAGGAAAATCAATGGGCTGGATCTTCAATATTATTGCAGGTCTTGTAGGCTCATCAATTGGTCAAGCACTTCTAGGAAGTTGGGGACCTCAAGTTGCCGGTATGGCATTGTTTCCATCAATTATTGGTGCCGTGATTTTAGTTGCTGTTGTATCATTTTTTGTTGGTAAAAACTAAATAGATCAATAAGAAAAAAGCTAGGAGATTAAATTCTCTTAGCTTTTTGTCATAATGTAAATCAATTAGTAATTGTGCTTAAATATTTAACTAAATAATTCATCAATAAATCCTTCATAATCTTTCACTCTTAAAAGATTATTTAACTTCTCTTGATTTGAAAAGGTATCGATCATAAAATCAAATAATTGCCGAAATTTTTTCATATCATCTTGATTTATGACGATCATAATAATCACTTGAACATAGTGATTCCCCCATTTTACAGGCCGATCATTTAAAATAATAGAGATCCCCGTTTTTTCAGCACTCATTTCAATTGCATGTGGTAAAGCGACTGAGTTATTGAATGAGGTCGCAGACATTTCCTCTCGTTCTTTGATTAAGTCAATAAAATGAGCATCTATATAGTTTTTTTCGATCAATTGAGCACCTAGATGTTCAATGTATAGATTTGGAGTGTTTAGATAAATGTTTCGTTCAAACCTTTCTGGTGTTAAGTATGTTTGGACGCTTTCTTTTAAAAATTTCAACAATTTTTCCTGCTTTACTAGTTGGATAGATTGTTGGATTTTTTTTATATCTTTTCCTGATAAAAAGGGTGAAATTGGAACGATATGCTCCAGTTTCTTTATTTCTATAGTCGATAAAACTAAATCGGCTTTTTGCATTTCGGTTAGATTTTTACTGTCTAATTGATAAAAAGTTCCTACAATATTCAAACTAGATTTGAATGTATCCCCGATTTTATAGATCAAACGCTTGTGCATATTATAGTATTCAGGTGTATAAATCACACAACTTAATTTATTCTCTGTCTCAAATTTTTCCTCAAAGTAAGAGCCAATGTGAAGTGCAATAAAGGTAATTTCATCATCTGAAATTGGAATATTGATTTGTTTTTGAATCTGTTTGGCAATGAAAACAGCGACTTCATAAATAAAAGCATAGGATTGTTTGATTTCTTCAGATAAAGGATTATGAACTTGCTTACCATTCTTTGCTCGTGAGATCAAATTCGACACATGTAACGCTAAATTCAATACCAACTCGTCTGAAATATGAGTAATAAAATATTTTTCGGCAACAGTTTTCATCATCGTTGAAATAAAGGTATAGACAGAAGTGCCCATGTAATCTTTTAAGAAAGCATCATTTGAAGGTGAAATTTTGGTCATTAATAAAAGGGTCAAATTGTTGATTTCATAATGATCCATTTCTACAGTAAAAGCTTGATCGATATCTTTTCCAATCTCCGTAGCAATTTTATATTCAATTTGATCGTTAGTAAACAGTTTAGGAATAAAATCAACTTCAGATCGTTGATGATGTTGAAGACGATTAATAGCGATAGCGATATGGAGCAATAGACTGTTAATAGCATAACCGTTTATGTAGAGATGTTGGCTACTCAAATGGTGGATCACAATTTTTTGAATTATTTCAATCGAAATATCTGGGAATACTGTTTGAATGTAATCGACGGATTGGAAACTTTGGAGAGCTTCATCCTGTAGCATATCACTAGTGAGCTTTCGAAAGTTAGATTCGTCACCTTCCATACTTAAAAAATGCCTATGTTTTATGATTTTTAAATGATAGTTATTCATTTTTTTACGTAGCCGAATAGTATCTTTTTCTATAGTTGGAATACTGACAAATAGAGTTTCTGCAACTTCAAAGTAATCGACATTTTTATGTTTGATTAATAAATTCATCAAATAATTCATACGTTCGACAGGTGTATTCAATTCCTGTTTAGTATAAGAAACAAATTCGTCGATTTGAACACTGCTGTCGAGCTTATACCCTTGTCTGGAGGATTGGATCATTTCAACATTAGCATTTTGATTGATTCGAGCTACATAGTTACGTATCGTTCTTGTTGACGTGGACAACGCTTCAGCTAGAAAAGTTGAAGATAGCCAATTATGATGTTGAATCAAAAGCTTTACGAGTGCCGCTTCTTTCTTATTTAAGGACACAATATCCGCTCCTCTCAACGTTTTTATATCTCTTATTATTCTTTGTTTTAAATAGCAAATCAAGTACAGTTGCTTCCGCCAAAGCAGTAAGAGGAGGAAAGAATCATATTTGATAGGGATGTGTAAAACGTAGATGATAAGAGTGTAATAACTGAGCGAGCTTGTTTAGTTTTTATTGTTAAATTAGAAAGACTAACTATAAGAAGTCAAGTAAAGAATAAAAGAATTAGTCCAAAATTTAATAACAAAAAAGTGCATAACAAATAAGAGAAAGCAAAGGTATTTTTTTGAGTTACATTCGTATTTCGTAAGGTTCGTTCTTTTTGAGAATCGCATGAACGATGTAACATAACTTTCTGGAAACTGCTCCAAGAGCTGTGAGGTGGTGTTTCCCTTCAGAACGTTTCTTTTCGTAGAAGGCTTTAAGAACAGGATCATGTTGTACTGCAATTAAAGCAGCTGAAAATAAGGCTTTTCTAAGATAAGGGGAACCACGTTTACTCATAACGTTATGTGTTGCTTGATATTGACCAGACTGAGAAACAGTCGCGTCTAGACCAGCGTATGCGACTAATTTTGTAGGATTGGAAAATTTACTAATGTCTCCAATTTCCCCAAGAATAGTAGCGCCATTGATTGGTCCGATCCCTGGGATCGTTTCAATGACAGAATGCAGAGTAACCATGATTTTTTTGATTTCAGTTTCAGTATCTTTAATTTGGGCTTCCAGAAATTTAAGTTGTTCAATCATTGATCGTAATTGGAAAGTAAAGGTCTCTTGAGCAAAAGTAATACCAAAAGATCGACTCGCAGCACTTTTTAAGGCATTGGCTTTATCTATCCCTAAACGATTGTGACTCGCTTCTTTAAGTAGTTTCGCAAGAGTATTCGCAGAGATATCATGGAGTGTTTCAGGAGAACTAAATTCAAGTAAAATTTCTTTTGATGCTTTACCAAAAACACCTGATTTACCGAATACTGAGTCATACTCAGGGAAAACTTGGTCTAATACGGCAATGATTTTACGTTTAAAGTCACTCGCTGTCCCAACTAGGTAAGTACGATAACGGGAAAGCTGTTTAAGAGAAAAAATATTTTCATCAGAGAGTGTCGTTTCAACAAAGGAACCGAAGCGAATCAGATCTGCAATTAAAACTGAATCAATAATATCATTCTTACGTTTACGAATTTCTGTCCCTTTACGCCACCCATCCGTTTGGAGGGGGTTAAGAACATGAATTAAAAACTCTTTTTCATGTAAGTATGAAAAAACCGTTAACCAATAATGACCGGTAGCTTCCATACCTACAGTAAAATCATCTGATGAAGAAGAAAAATCATGAATTTTTCCAAGTAATTTTTCTCCACCTTCAATGGTATTCGGAAAAGAAAATCCTTTAAGAACAACCTTTCCTTCATCATTCATGATTGAAGCAACATGGGAACGTTTCCCAATATCAATTCCAATGTAGAACATAATTATACCGCCTTCATAAGGATTTGGATTGAAATCCACTCAACTGAAAAGCGTTACTACCTTGTTCTAGATACGGAGTAAAGCCAGAAGGCTTTCAACATCTAACTCATTCGTAAACAGCTAAACAGAGAGAGGTGTCAGTCTTTCGATGACGAGCTCATAGACTCAAGGAGAAAACGACATAGCCTCTCAATCCAGTAATTATATTATCTCAAATTTATTGAGTTAATACCTAATGAAAAATAACAATGGTTCATAAGGTTATCCACTAAAATCGGAAGATTAAAACCTTAAATATAATATACAAGGAGAAAAACATGAGTGAATTAAATGTATTATTAGTCTGCGGATCAGGTGCAAGCAGTGGATTTATGGCTGCTAATATGCGTAAGGCAGCCAAACTAAAAAATTTAGACATGAATATTGTAGCGAGAAGTGAATCGGAAATTGAAAACTATATTGAGGAAATCGATGCGTTGATGGTAGGGCCACATCTTGAATATATCATTGATGAAATCATTCATGGCTTTCCAGTAAAAGTTATTCTGATGAAAAAAGAGTATTATGCGACGTTAGATGGAGATGCGGCTGTTGAGCACTTGTTACGTTCGTTAAAAGAAGACGAATAATGTAAAAAAAGGAGACGTAAATATGAATAAGTTGATCTTTTGGTTGGAAAATAGTTTCTCACCTAAAATGAACAAAGTAAACAATAATCCTTGGATCGTTAGCATTAAAGATTCAATCATGCAGACGTTACCTTTTATTTTCTTAGGTTCAATTTTTTCGATGTTGGCCATTTTGAATGAGTATTTTCCAGCTTTACCAAGTTTTTGGGTGCCATTTGGTTGGACGATGGGAAAAATTTCACTGTTTGTAGCATTTTTGATTCCATTTAACTTAATGGAGAAAAAACGATTACGAAAGCAAAGAATTGTTGCTGGGATGAGCGGTTTAGTTTTGTTCTTAATGATTATTTCACCCCAAGTCGAGAAAGATGGTGTGGTCGGTTTTGGTCATGACGCATTAGGAGCTGGCGGGATGTTTGTTGCAATCGTTGCCGGATTGATTGCTGGATTTGTCTTGGTTACCTTAGGAAAATTTACATTCTTTAAAGAAGAATCAGTGATTCCTGATTTTGTCAGAGCTTGGTTTGATTCTATGTTGCCAATAGGAATTATTATCATTTTTGGCTGGGTCGTTGTTTTGATCATGAAAGTGGATTTATACAACATTGTTTTAAGTATTTTTATGCCATTATCAAGCTTTATGGAATCTCCTGGAGGTTTTGTAGGGATGATGTTTTTAATTTGTTTTCTCTATTCAATGGGGATTTCTACTTGGGTTTTAACACCTGTGGTTCAGCCAGTTTTGCTAAAAGCAATTGCCGAAAATATTGCACTAGTTCAAAATGGTACAGCATCTGTTGAGACGTTAAATTTAGTTACCAGCAGTACCTTATATTCAGCTTATCTATGGATTGGTGGAATTGGTTGCACGATGCCCTTGGTTTTAATGATGATGCGAGCTCGATCTAAGAAAATCAGTGCACTAGGCAAGGCGTGTATCGTACCATCGATTTTTAATATCAATGAGCCAGTGATTTTTGGTGCTGTGGCGTGGAATCCGTTGTTGATGATTCCAATGTGGCTGCAAGGAATTATTTTACCGATCGTGATTTATATTTTTACAAAGGTAATTCCATTCGCACCAATTCCTAAAGTTCAATTTGAATTGTGGTATTGTCCATTTCCGTTTGCTACTTGGTTTACGACCGGAACGATTACTGGGATTCTCTTGATGTTGATCATTTTTGTGATATCTACAGCTATTTGGTATCCATTTTTTAAAGCATATGATGACCAAGAGACAAAGGCTGAAAATCAAGTGTTGAAGGAGGCTTAATTATATGGACGATGTATTGTCACAACAAGCTATGAAAATTATTTTATTCGCAGGAGATGCCAGAGTCAATTGTAAAAATGCCCTTGTTGCAACTGAAAAGAATGATTTTGAAACGGCTGCAGAAGAAATGAAAGTTGCCAAAACGAATATTACTGAAGCACATAAAATTCAAACGCAAGCTATCCAAAGTGAAATGGGCGAAGAGACAAAACAACATGAGCATTCTTTGTTATTCACACATGCGCAAGATACGTTGATGACGATTTATAGTGAAATCAATATGGCTAATCACTTAATCAAAATAGCCAAGCAACTCAATGATCGTTTAACAATACTTGAAAAAAATTAAAGAAAAGAGGGCAAAAGTATGTATCAAGTACCAACTGGGTTTCCAAAAGATTTTTTATGGGGCGGAGCTGTTGCTGCTAATCAATGCGAAGGAGCGTATGAGTACGAAGCAAAAGGTATAAGTGTTGCTGATATCAATGAGTTTCGACCAGATCTGCCATTAGAAAAAAGATCGAACGCAGAAATTTCTACCAGCTATATTGAAGAAGCTTTAAATAGTAAAACAGGTATATTTCCAAAAAGATGGGGAATCGATTTTAAGGAAACCTATCCAACAGATTTAAAATTATTAGGAGATATGGGGTTGAAATTATTTAGAACCTCGATCGACTGGTCGCGAATTTTCCCAAATGGCGATGACCTTGAACCAAACGAAGCAGGGTTGCTTTTTTATGACAAACTGATTGATGAAATTATCGCAAATGGCATGGAACCAATGATTACACTTTCTCACTATGAGATGCCATTGAATCTTACATTAAATTATAAAGGCTGGTATTCAAGAGAAGTCGTGGATTTCTTTGTTCGTTACTGTAAAGTTATTTTTGACCGCTACCGAGGCAAAGTAAAATATTGGATCGTGATCAATCAGATCAATTTGATCGGTCATGAATCATTTAATCATTTAGGGATAGCCGAGGATAAAGTAGAAAATTTGCAGGAGGCAAAATATCAAGGGGTGCATCATATGATGGTAGCATCGGCCTTAGCGACTGAATATGCTCATCAAGTCGACGAAAATTATGAAGTAGGGATGATGCTTTGTGGTGGTCCAGAATATGCGGCAACCTGTGATCCAGAAGATGTTTTGGCAACGCTGAAAATCAATCAAATGCAGTATTTTTTTGCTGATGTATTATTGAGAGGCTACTATCCAGGTTATGCGTTTCGCTATTTTGAAGAACATGACATTAAGATAGAATTTGCAAAAGGGGATGAAGCTGCTCTGAAAAATACAGCAGATTACTTGTCATTTTCTTATTATTATACGCAAATTTGTGATGCAAAACATGATGAACCATATCGGAATAAAACTCTGCCAGCAAATCCTTGGGGCTGGACAATTGATCCACTTGGGTTAAGAACATTACTTAATTCTTTTTATGACCGCTATCAATGTCCACTCTACATAACAGAAAATGGCATCGGCTGTTATGATAAGTTAGAAGAAGACGGAAGAGTTCACGATAATTATCGAATCGATTATTACAAAAGCCATATCGAACAAATGAAAGAAGCAATCAAAGATGGCGTTGATCTTAGAGGCTATTGTGCTTGGGGACCAATCGATATTATCAGCTGTTCTTCTTCTGAAATGAGCAAAAGATATGGATTTATTTATATAGATCAAGATGATTACGGAAAAGGGAGTCAAAAACGGTATTTGAAGGATAGTTATGATTGGATGAAAAAGGTTATAGCTAGTAACGGAGAAGTACTATAGCAGTGTTTAAAAAAAGATCCAACAACCAAGATAAAATTTGGTTGTCGGATCTTTTTCTTATCAAATTATCTCTTAGTCAATTTCACAACAACTTCACATCGGGCTGTTTGCGGAAACATATCAACTGACTGCATATATTTCACATCAAACACTTTAGCTAAATCAACTAAATCTTTTGCAAGGGTCGACACATTACAAGATATATAAACCATCTTCTTTGGAGGTTGCTTTAAAATGGCCTTCAGCAGTTTTTGATCCAATCCGGTTCTAGGAGGGTCAACAATGATTGCATCAGGTTTAAAACCGCTCTGAAGCCATTTAGGCAACAATTCTTCAGCGGTTCCCACTTCATAAAGGGTATTCGTAACACCTAAGCGCTCAGCGTTCATCTTAGCATCTTCGATCGCTGCGGGAATGATATCCATCCCCCGAACTTCTTTGGCTTGTTTAGCAATACTTAAACCAATTGTGCCGACACCACAATAGGCGTCAACAACTGTTTCATTTGGTTGTAAGTCTAAAGCTTTCAAGGCTTCATTATATAGAACTTCCGTTTGTTCTGGATTTAGCTGGAAAAAGGCTCTAGGAGATAAATCAAAAGTTACTTCGTTGATTTTCTCTTCAATACTTTCTTTACCCCAAACATGAATAGTTTCATCACCCATAACAATCGATGTTCGTTTATTTTGAACGTTTTGCATAATCGAAACAACCTCTGGAAGATGTTGTGTGATTTCTTCGATCAAGGCTTTTTTCTGTGGAAATTTTACGGATTGCGTAATAAAAACAACTTGGACTTCATTTGTTTTGACACCGACACGCACCATTAAAGTTCGGAAGATACCGCTGTTTTTTCGTTCATTATAAATTGGAAATTGATATTTGTTCAATAACTCTACTAAAGCGTTCATGACTTTAGTTGTCGCTGGTTGTTGAACGAGGCAATCATCAATAGGAACTAAACGATGAGAATCTGCTTGATAAAGACCAGCCTCAACTTCTCCCTCGATTTTACGTAATTGAAATTGCGCTTTATTCCGATAATTCCAAGGATTTTTCATTCCGATTGTTTTGGGTAGCTGATAATTTTCATAGTTTCTTGGTCTGAACTTATTTAGTGACTGTTTTAATAGATCTCTTTTGAAGAGTAGCTGTGCCGGATAAGCTAAATGTTGCAGCTGACATCCACCACAAGCTTCGTAAACTGGACAAGGCGGCACGACACGTTCAGGGGCTGCTTTTACGATTTTTTTCAATTGCCCTTCAACAAAACGAGGGGCTATTTTTGTGATTTCTACAGAGATTTCTTCTTTTGGTAAAGCACCAGGTACGAATACGATCGTCTTTTTGTAGTAGCCGATGCCTTCACCGTTGATACCTAAACGTTTTATTTTTAAAAGAATCGTTTGTCCTTCTTTTAATAGTTGTGTGGTCATAATTCCATCCTTTTGATCCGTAGATCTATTAATCAAATATATCGATAGTTCTTATTTTAGCACAATTTGCCTAGTTTAGCTTCTGTCAAATATATGTTATAGTAGAATATATGTTCTCACTAGAAAGGCGGAGAAAGATGGAAACAATCACGAAAATTACAAAAGACAAAGGTCAGTTTTATCTTATCTGGCTGTCTTCAGGAGAAAAATTACGTGTATCTGAAGATACTTTAGTCCGACAACGGTTGTTAAAAGGACAAGAATTATCAGATGAAATGGTCGAAAAAATAAAAAAAGCTGGTTCTTATGATGTGGGCTTGCAAATGTCCTTAAATTATTTGAGCTATCAGTTACGTTCGAAAAAAGAAATTTTAGATTATTTGAAAGAAAAGGAAATTTTACCAGAAGATCGCAAAAGCATAGTGATCCGCTTAGAAGAAATGAACCTTTTAGACGATAAAATATTTAGTGAAAGTTATGTCCGTACCTTGATGCGAACAAGTGATAAAGGACCCAAAATGATTGAACAACAACTAAAACGAAAAGGCTTGAATGACGAAGACATTCAACATGGGTTAACTTTTTATACTATGGATGAACAAGTAGAAGTAGCAAAAGCAACGGCTGAAAAGGCCATGAGACGTTACCGGACAAAGAGTTTCAAAGATGCGCTCCAAAAAGTCCAAATGCATTTGATGCAAAAAGGGTTTAATCGTGAAGTGATCGATTTGGCTTTAGAAGAGCTATCTTTTGAAAAAGATGAAGACCAAGAATTAGATGTGATCAGAAAAGAAGGCGATAAATTATGGGAAAAGCATCGTAAATTAGATTCCTATAAACGCCTAATGAAAGTCAAACAAGGACTTTTCCAGAAACGCTTTGACTCAGATTTGATTCAGCAATATTTTGATGAAAAGGAATTAGAAAATGAAGAATGAAAAATATTGGGAGACTTGGAGTACGGAAGAGCTTCAGTCATTTCAAGAAGAATTTATAGCTTGGTATGAAAAAGAAAAACGAAATTTACCTTGGCGAGTCAATCTAGATCCATATCGTATTTGGATCTCAGAAATCATGCTGCAGCAAACCCGTGTTGATACGGTGATCGATTATTATTATCGTTTTATGGAGTGGTTTCCGACGATCAAGGATTTAGCTGAAGCTCCAGATGATCGATTATTAAAAGCTTGGGAAGGTTTAGGGTATTACTCCAGAGCAAGAAATTTAAAAGTTGCAGCTCAGCAGATCATGGCAGAATTTAATGGCCAGATGCCAGAAACAATCGAAGAAATTCGCCAATTAAAGGGAATCGGACCTTATACGGCAGGTGCAATCGGGAGTATTGCGTTTCAAATCCCAGAGCCTGCAATCGATGGCAACGTTATGCGTGTTGTAAGTCGTTTGTTTGAAATCAGTGATGATATTGCCAAACCTAGCAGTCGTAAGGTTTTTGAAGAAGCAATGTATAAAATCATTGATCAAAATCGTCCTGGTGACTTCAATCAAGCGATGATGGATCTAGGCTCTTCGATTTGTACACCCACCTCACCAAAGTGTGAGGAATGCCCGATCCAGTCTTATTGTTTAAGTTATAAGAATAATACAATGACAAATTTTCCAGTTAAATCCAAAAAAATGAAACCAAAAGATGTCTACTATATCGGTGGAATCATCGAAAATAAAAAACAGGAATTTTTATTAGGCCAGCGTGATTCAACAGGTTTATTAGCGAATATGTGGCTGTTTCCGATTACTGAGATAACAAAAGAACGCTTCGATTTTTTACAAAAGAATTGGGCTAAAGAAGATCAGCAAATGTCATTCGATTTTGAAGAGCAAAATAAGGTGGCAGAAGATACAACAGAAATTTTTGAAGAGTATCCGGAAGTTGTTTGGCAAAAGCGAACATTAGGTGAAGTAACTCATATTTTCAGTCATTTAAAATGGCATATTCTTGTGTTTTACGGACGCCAGACAGGCTTATCACAGTTGGCTAAAAATCAGCGCTGGGTACAAAAAGCGGATTATTCAAATTTAGTTTTTCCAAAGCCTCAACAAAAAATGGTAGAGCTTTTTGAGAAAGATCGTAAAAAACATCAGTAATTTGAAAAAGAACCGTAAAAACTAGTCAAATATCTCTAAAAATAACGGGAATTCTCATTTATTTTATTTTGAATAGTCAAAACCAAACTCCTTAGTATGCAAAGTTGAAAATTATGATATAATTATGTTGATATCGGTGTAATGAACACCCAAACGAAAAGTTAGAAGCGATTTTTCGTACTAGGGAAAGTTGGGGGACTATGGCAATTCCAAAAGAAGGTGAATTTGTAACGATCCAAAGTTACAAACACGATGGGCATTTGCATCGAACATGGCGAGATACTATGGTATTAAAAACGAGCGAGTATTCTTTGATTGGCGTAAACGATCATACTTTGGTAACAGAGTCTGATGGGCGACGTTGGGTTACTCGCGAACCAGCTATAGTTTATTTCCATAAAAAATACTGGTTCAACATAATAGCGATGATTAGAGAAAAGGGGGTTTCTTATTACTGCAATTTGGCGTCACCGTATCTTTTAGATGATGAAGCATTGAAGTATATTGATTATGATCTGGATATCAAAGTTTTTCCTGATGGTGAAAAACGTTTATTGGATGTAGATGAATATGAATTTCACAGTAAGATTATGGATTATCCAGAAGATATCGATTTTATTCTAAAAGAAAATGTTAAGACGTTAGTAGATTGGATTAATAATGAAAAAGGCCCATTCTCCGAAGCCTATGTAGATATCTGGTATCAACGTTACCAAGAGCTATCGAAAAAATAGCCAATGTAAGATGTTAAGTGAAAAAAAGAACTGTCCGCTAACTTGATCAAGTTGGCGGACAGTTCTTTTCTCACTTAAAGTGGTTTATTCATTTGATAATGCTCGATATTTGCATCTAAGAACATTTCGCCTTCTTTGATATAACCCATTCTCTCATAAAAACCAAGAGCTGTGATTTGAGCGCCTAAAGTCATGGCTCTATACCCTTGTTCTTTAGAAAATTGCTCTGCACTTTCTACGATCAACCGACCATAATCTTTACCTCTATATTCTTTTTGCACAGCCATCCGCTGTAATTTAATTAGACCATCTTCAAGCGGTAATAAGCGGCAAGTTGAAATTGCTTCGTTTTCATCACCGTATAAAACAAAATGAATACAAGCAGCTTCATATTTATCAATCTCAATTTCACCAGGAACACCTTGTTCCAGCATGAAAACCTGACGGCGGATTTTAACAGCATCTAAGTAAATATCACTCATAGTATCTCTAGTGTGGACGATTTTCATTTGGCACCTCTGTTATAATTATTTTTTTAATCTCTGTATTACTAGGTAATTGTATAAAAAAGTCACACTAAATAATATAACTTGTAACTAATTATATTATTTAGTGTGCGAGCAATAAACGTAAGATTATTTATTAACAGATACACCTGTTTTGTTAATATAACCTATCCATTTTTTATTACTATCATATAAAGAATAATAAATTTCACCTGAAAAATGATTGTAACGACCTTGTGCATGATAAGTTTTTTTGTAAATGCTATTCGTCGTACCTTTTTTTGAAGAAAAATCATTAATATCAGCCCAAATAGTATAATCTTTTTTTGTAATTGTTACGTGTTCGTCGTTACGGATCCATATTCCTTGTTCGCCTGGTCCTTTTTCTACACTTTTCTTATTGATGTAACCTTGCCAGATACCTTTGTCGTTAAATAAAGAATAGTAGACTTCACCAGAAAAGTGGTTGTAGCGACCTTGTGCGTGATAAGTTTTTTGATAAAGATTAGCAGAAGAGCCTTTCTTAGAGGAGAAATCATTGATATTTTCCCAAATAATAGCATCTTTGTTTGTAATAGTGACAAATTCATCATTGCGCATCCATATTCCTTGTTCGCCTGGTCCTTTTTCTACACTTTTCTTATTGATGTAACCTTGCCAGATACCTTTGTTGTTAAATAAAGAATAGTAGACTTCACCAGAAAAGTGGTTATAACGTCCCTGTGCGTGATAAGTTTTTTGATAAAGATTAGCAGAAGAGCCTTTCTTAGAGGAGAAATCATTGATATCTTCCCAAATAATAGCATCTTTGCTTGTAATAGTGACAAATTCATCATTGCGGATCCATATTCCTTGTTTGCCTGGTCCTTTTTCTACACTTTTCTTATTGATGTAACCTTGCCAGATACCTTTGTCGTTAAATAAAGAATAGTAGACTTCACCAGAAAAGTGGTTGTAGCGACCTTGTGCGTGATAAGTTTTTTGATAAAGATTAGCAGAAGAGCCTTTCTTAGAGGAGAAATCATTAATATCTTCCCAAATAATAGCATCCTTACTTGTAACGGTAACAAAATCATCATTCTTTAACCAAACACCTTGTTTGCCATTTCCTTTTTTTACAGCCTTAGAATTTATATAACCTTGCCAGTTTCCGTTACTGTCATATAAAGAGTAATACGTGGCGCCATTCGAGTGATTATATCTTAATTTAGCCTGGTAAGTGTTATTAAGTAATTTATCTGAAGTATTTTTTTGAGACCAGTCGAATGAACTAAAAATGCTGTATCCTTTCTGGGTAATCGTGACATAGCTACCATCATTAATAGGATTTCCTTGTGGTTTAGAATCTGTAAAGTTCATTTTTAGTGCAAAACTAGGAGGAAATTCTGTCCACCAAATAGGAGAGACCTCTACATTTTGGTCATAATTTGGAGCATGTATATATTGTCCATTACCAATATAAATTGCAACATGATAAGTAGCACCTGAGTTTCCCCAGAAAAGTAGATCTCCAGGTTCTAATTGGGAAATGTTTGATTTAGAAATGCTTACTTTCGTTCCTGATTTTTCTTGTGGAACAGTCCAATCACCAATATTTTTTCCAGTTACTTGCAAAAATACATAGCGAGTCAGACCAGAGCAGTCAAATTTATTTGGTCCCAAACGATCAGGATGTTTTTGTGTATAAGGCTTACCTATATGCTTTTTTGCTTCGGCTACAATTTGGTCTCTTTGAGTTCCTGCTTTTATTGAACGAGCTGCTGGTACTGCTGATTGAGAAGTAGCTAAGCTATTGATTGTTTCGATAAATGTTTTGTATTCTTCAAATGACATGACTTCATTTCTAGAATCCATTTCAAATTGGGTTCTTAATTCAGTTACAGCGTCATCAGTGGGGAGTGATTGTGTGGATTCGTTTATAACATTTTGACTAGACTCAATTGTTTCTTTAGTGCTAGACGAGTTATCAATATGTTCGATTGTACTTTCGGTCGTTAAAGAACTACCAGTGTTTTCAGAAATTTCAGTTGAAACATCCTCAGCAAAAACCATAGAGTTACTAGTTATAAATAGAAATGTTATAATAAACATAAAGTAAGTATTATTTTTTTTAGACATCATAAAAACTCCTTTTTTTATTTGGGGAAATAATATCATTATGTAGCCGTTTTGTAAACGTTTATTGATTTTTAAAGGGGAAGTTTGTTTTATTATTAAGTCGTTTTTTGGTTAATAAGTTCTATATTTTTTTAAAAGTAACTATTAGATTAGAATAGGAGAAACCACAGAATAGTACAGCAGTATATATGAAATAATTATTGCTATACTATTTAGTAAAGGTTATGCTAAAATCTATTAACAAAGACCATAAATTTATAATAATGGTAATGTAGTTTTTTAGCTTCACAGGTTAGTCTTTCGATTATCTGAAAAAAGATAATATATGATTTTCTATCAAGATTAAACGAGCCTGTTCAGCTTTTAATTTAAGGAGGAGAATCTTTGTTTGAAAAATTAAGACAGTCAAAATTATTTTTTTGGTCAGCAGAATTGCTAGTTATCGCAACTTTGATTTTTGTCTCTAGTAAAATCAATTTTCTATTTGCGCCAATTGGTACATTTTTCTCAACCTTGTTTGCACCGGTTTTGGTAGCAGGATTTTTGTATTATATCTTAAATCCAATCGTCAATTTACTAATGAAAATCAAAATGAAACGGCCTTTAGCAGTTCTTCTTGTTTTGTTGATATTAGTAGTAGCTATTGTTTTGATTTTAGTCAGCGTTATCCCTAAGTTAGCGTCTCAGCTTGCTAGTTTGGCTTCAAATATGCCGACAGTTTTCAGTAACGTGGAAGCGTGGGTCTATAGAATGGCCGAGTTACCTTTATTTAAAGAGGTCGATTTAACAAGTTATATAGAGAAGTTGGATATTTCTTATGGAACGATCATTCAGCAGTTTTTAAGTGGCTTATCTAATAGCTTAGGTTCAGTAGTATCGACTGTAGCGTCGACTACGATTGTTGTCTTTACAGCACCATTTATCTTATTTTACATGTTAAAAGATGGAGATCGATTGGTTCCATCAATCGAGCGCTTTTTGCCAGAAAAGCGTCAGGAAAGTATTGCTGAATTGTTGAGTAAAATCAACAAGACGTTGGCAAATTATATAAGTGGACAAGCAATTGAATGTTTATTCGTCGGGACCTTTACAGCGATTGGTTATTCGTTGATCGGCGTCCGTTATGCCTTTTTATTCGGTGTCATTGCAGGTTTCACAAATTTGATTCCTTATCTTGGTCCATATCTGGGTCTTGCTCCAGCCGTTTTTGTAACTGTTTTTGATGAACCGATAAAAGCTTTATTATGTTGTGTCGTTGTTTTAGTCGTTCAACAAATCGATGGCAATATTATTTACCCAAATGTAATCGGAAAGTCATTACAAATACATCCATTGACAATTATCATTGTTTTGCTGGTCGCAGGAAATATCGCAGGACTATTGGGAATCTTCTTAGGTGTTCCGTTTTATGCGATTGTTAAAACTATCGTTATTCATGTCATGGGAATGATTCGGGAAAGCAGAAGTGAAAAAATCGTATTGACTGGTGAAGGAAATGAAATATCGATGAAAGAAAAATGACATCGATTATTGAAATTAATTGCTGTTTGTGATAGGATTTTAACGTGACTACTTATTGTGGTCACGTTTTTTATCAAATTGATTAGTAAACAGTTTGTTACTAAATGAAATTGGAAAACAAAATACAGCGTTTTTCGAATAATTTTAAGAGGAGAGAGTGCACATTATGAATGCTGACCCCGAGAGTCAGTCGCTTATAGCGCAAATTTTATTATTGATCGTATTAACATTGATCAATGCGTTTCTTGCTGCAGCGGAGATAGCAGTTGTTTCGGTAAATAAGAATCGTGTCGAACAAAAAGCAGAAGAAGGAGACGCGAAAGCTAAGAAGCTATTAAAGATTTTACAAGATCCTACGAGCTTTTTATCAACAATCCAAGTTGGTATCACTTTAGTTAACATCTTGTCTGGGGCTTCCTTAGCGGATACTTTATCAGCAAGATTAGCACCTGTACTTGGTGGCGGAGCTGCTGCAAAAAGTATTGCTAGTATTATTATTTTAGCTATGTTGACCTATGTTTCTATTGTTTTTGGTGAATTGTATCCAAAACGAATCGCAATGAATAAATCAGAAGAGGTCGCTCAAGCAACTTCTGGATTTGTGCGTATCATAGGAGTGATTGCCAAACCATTTGTGTGGTTGTTATCAGCTTCAACAGACTTACTTTCAAAGATTACACCAATGAAATTTGATGATGCTGATTCAAAAATGACGCGTGACGAAATGCGTTATATGTTGGAATCAGAAGGTGTTCTAGATAATGATGAATTAGAAATGCTTCAAGGTGTCTTTTCTTTAGATACAAAAGTCGCTCGTGAAGTAATGGTTCCACGAACAGATGCTTTTATGATCGATATTGAAGACGACATCCAAGATAATATTAATGCTGTTTTATCAGAAAACTATTCAAGAATACCAGTTTATAACGAAGATAAAGATAAAATCGTTGGTGTTCTTCATACTAAAAACTTATTAAAAGCAGCCCATAAATTAGGCTTTGAAAAAATTCAATTAAAAAATATCATACAAGAACCACTATTTGTTCCAGAAACGATTTTCATTGATGATCTACTATATGAATTAAAACGAACACAAAACCAAATGGCCATTTTATTAGATGAATATGGCGGTGTCGTTGGTTTGGCTACGTTAGAAGATTTATTAGAAGAAATCGTTGGAGAAATCGATGATGAGACCGATGAAGTAGAAAACTTATATGCTAAGATTAACGAGCATGAATATTTAGTGCAAGGAAGAATGCTGATCGATGAATTCAACGAAGTATTCGGAACAGATTTGCACATGAGCGATGTTGATACAATGGCAGGGTATTTGATCACCGCATTAGGCACGATTCCTGATGAAGGTGAAAAATTGTCATTTGATGTTGGCAATATCACACTGACTTCTGAAGAAATGGAAGGAACAAGAGTTTTAGCATTAAAAGTTGTGTTCCATGATGAAGAAATCGTAGATGAAGAACCAGAAGAATACCGTCGTTTTTTCCGTAAAGAAATGGAAGACGACGAGCCAAGAAGATAAAAAAGAAGGAACTGAAGTAGCTGAATTAAGCTGCTTCAGTTCCTTTTTTTTATTTAAATTGATTAATCTCTTTTTTATTATGGATGGTTTTAATAGCTTGATAGAGACCGATATATTGTTGATCGTTGTCTGCCGAAAATCGAAAAACAAAAGAGGGGAGTTGGCATTCTTCCGGTATTAAATAAGATGATGTGGCTACAATAAAATCAAAGGAAGAGAATTCGCCGTCTTTATAGGCAACTAATTGAACAAAAGGCAATTCTTCAATAAACTGTGTCAAAGGTTGAACGAGTAAGTAATTAGACTCTGCTATTAAAGCGATACGAACAATATTTTCGGTTTGGAATGAACCATAAAGTGGAACTAATAAGGCTGCTAGTGTATCTGATAGTTGAGTGATATTAGCTTTAAGCCAGCCAAAATTCTTTCTTTTAGAAAATTTTTGAAAGAATGCTTTGAAATGTGTAAGCAAGTGATAGTAATACTCATTTTTTACGTAAAGAGAATGATCAATCAAATGAAATAAGGTTGGAAAGTTTTTTTCAATGATCGTTGTTGAGAAAATAATATTTGCCACATTTCCAAATAAAATGGGTTCATCTTCCCAAGAAAAGTCGCTAGGTATAATTTCTTCACTAAATAAAGTACAAAAGTCTTCTAATAGCTTGGTTGCTGAATTGGTTTGATTATCTAAGTAAGTGTTCAACAAGGTCAGGCGATGATCATTATTTCTGAAAAAGTTTGGTGTTGCAATCAATAAGTATGCAGCGAACTGAGCTTCTGTTTCCAATATTTTTGTCTCTTTAATTAAGTCTCCAAAGAAAGTTTCTGCATGGGTTTTACTTGTTGGAATATAAGGATCGATAGCTGTTTTTTCTGTCAGCACATTACCAGATCTTACTCTTAGATAAACAATATCCAATATCAAAGTGATTTGTTTATTGGCAGAATAGCTGTAGCTGTCAGGGAAATAGGGGCTGATTATTTGGGTGATTTCTTTATAATCAATTGAATTGCTCTTTATTTTTGGTAGGTGAGTTCCCCGAGAAGCTAGCCAAATCAATGTGTACAAGGTTATTCGAATGACCCGCTCATCACCATCAAGACTTAATTGAGAGGTATTCATTTTGATGTTGAATTGTTTAAAGTAGTTACTTAATAACTTAGACTTTCGGACAACAGTTGTTTTGCTATGATATTTTTTTTTACAAAATTTTGCTAGGTTATCATTTGGATAAAAGAGGATCGAAATTAATAATTGATAGGGAACACTTTGAGTTATTAGAAACTGATAATAGGTATCATATGAAATATTTTGTTTATAATGAACCCCATTTATTTGCAGTATCTCTGTCTTTTTTCCGGTCATTTTAGTAAGATCTTGTTGAATCAACTCCAGAAGATAAACGACCCGGCTATAAGAATAATCAAGTCTGCTTTCAAAAAAATTGATACTATGCTGTTTATTCGAAAATTTAGTCAATAATCTAAATAGGGCTAATTTGCGTTTGGCGGTGTCTTCTAACATCATTGCTTCTAGCATTTTTTTCCTCCTTTAAAGTAAATTTGTCAATAAAGTAAAAAGTATGGACCTAATTTGAATAATTTATAAAAAAACTCTGATTTAATAACTGGATGAAAAAAAAATGGCTGATTTATAAGTCAAATTGGAATTATAAATAACGTGAAAACATGAAAATAAAATATCTTAGTCAACGTTTTGAGCTGTTTGCACATTTTAGTAGCTGACTTTATACTTATGTTAGTTAAGTATAAAACAATTTTTACCAAATTAATAATCATGATCAATTTCTTCCCCAAATAATAGAGATCAAGACAAAATTCATTGAGTTTTGTTTTGGTCTCTTCGATTTTTTTTGAAACTTAGTTAAAGACTTTGAAAACTAGGGTAATTCCATGATATACTACACTAGTTGAAGAATAAAGAGTAGGGAGAATTTTCCGATGTAGATATCCTTTAAATAAACCATAAAAAGTAAATGAAGTCCTTTTCAAGAATAAAATGATAGATTGGAGTAACGAATGAATAATCCACATTTAAAAGAACAAGTAGATAGCCGCCGCACATTTGCCATTATTTCCCATCCGGATGCTGGTAAAACAACAATTACAGAGCAGCTTTTATTATTTGGAGGAGCAATCCGCCAAGCTGGAACTGTTAAAGGGAAGAAAACAGGAAACTTTGCAAAATCTGACTGGATGGAAATCGAAAAACAAAGAGGAATCTCTGTAACCAGTTCGGTGATGCAGTTTGACTATGATGGAAAACGTGTAAACATTCTAGACACACCTGGACACGAAGACTTCTCAGAAGATACGTACCGAACATTGATGGCAGTTGATAGTGCTGTCATGGTGATCGATAGTGCTAAAGGGATCGAAGCCCAAACAAAGAAATTATTCCAAGTTGTCAAGAAACGTGGAATCCCGATTTTTACCTTTATCAATAAATTAGATAGAGATGGTCGCGAGCCTTTGGAGTTACTTGAAGAATTAGAAGAAGTCCTAGATATAGAATCTTATCCAATGAACTGGCCGATCGGTATGGGAAAAGGTTTGGAAGGGTTGTATGATATCTACAACAAGCGTGTAGAAGTCTATCGACCTGAAAATAATAATGGCGAACGGTTTATTCCATTAGTGGATGGTGATATTCCAAGTGATTTACCATTGCACAAGGATAGTGTTTACAAACAGGTATTAGAAGAAGTTGAATTGTTGGTTGAAGCAGGTGACGAGTTTGACACGGAGAAAATTGCTCATGGGGATCAAACGCCAGTTTTCTTTGGTTCAGCATTAACAAATTTTGGTGTACAAACGATGTTAGAAACCTTTTTACAATTCGCTCCATCACCATATAGTCATAAGACAGAAGAAGGACAAGAAGTTAGTCCTTATGAAGAAGAGTTTTCTGGGTTTGTCTTTAAAATCCAAGCGAATATGAATCCTGCTCATCGAGATCGTATTGCCTTTGTTCGTATCTGTTCAGGTACTTTTGAACGTGGAATGGATGTTACTCTTGGTAGAACTGGCAAGAAAATCAAGTTAAGCAATGTGACACAATTCATGGCTGATGCTAGAGAAAACGTCGAAGAAGCTGTGGCTGGAGACATTATTGGGATTTATGATACTGGTAATTATCAAATTGGTGATACATTATTTGAAGGGAAATTAAAAGTTCAGTACGAAGAATTACCTTCATTTACACCAGAGCTATTTATGAAAGTTAGTGCCAAAAATGTGATGAAACAAAAATCATTCCATAAAGGGATTAATCAACTCGTTCAAGAGGGTGCTATTCAGCTGTATAAGACGTATTTAACAGAAGAATATATCCTTGGTGCAGTAGGACAATTGCAGTTTGAAGTGTTCCAACATCGTATGCTCAATGAGTATAATGCTGAAGTGATCATGACACCAATGGGCTCGAAAATCGCTCGTTGGATCGATCCTGACGATTTAGATGAACGAATGAGTTCGAGTCGAAATATCTTGGCAAGAGATCGTTTTGATCAGCCGTTGTTCTTATTTGAAAATCAATTTGCTATGCGCTGGTTTGCGGATAAATATCCGGAAGTTGAATTGAAGAGTTTGATGTAAGAGTAATTTTAAATAATTGATGAGAAGCCGTTTCTATTAAATAAGAACGGCTTTTTTATCATTTGACTTTAAAGCCGCAAAAAAGTATAATCAACAACATTATTGGAGTGATAAATATGAGTCGTCGTTTAAGACTATTAAAAAATGTTTCAGTGGTAGTAAGCTTCTAAGTCAAAAACATAATCTAACTTAGAAGCGAGGAAGAAAAATGAAGAACAATAATAAATTTGAAAAATGGTCAGATACTTTATATTTAAAAGAGTTAGTGACAAATCCATTGATAGAGGTCGGTGATTTTTCTTATTATTCTGGGTACTATGGCAATCAGAATTTTGAGGATGGCTGTGTTCGTTATTTATGGGGAGATCCATTAACAAGAGCAGCCTTTGATCCGGCAAAAGATATGGGTTGGCATCTAGATAAATTGATTATTGGAAATTATGTTTGCATTGCAGCTGGTGCGACAATTTTAATGGGAGGCAATCACAATCATCATCCGGATTGGATCACTGTTTATCCTTTCGCTAGCCATGTGGAAAAATCCTATGAACCAAAAGGTGATACGGTCATCAAAAGTGATGCTTGGATTGGGATGAATGCGATGATTATGCCAGGAGTTACTATAGGTGAAGGCGCTGTGATCGCAGCAGGCTCGATGGTCATAAAAGATGTTCCGCCATATACGATTGTTGGTGGAAATCCAGCGAGAGTGATTAAAAAAAGATTCTCAGATAACGAAATTAAGATGCTTTTAGAACTACGATGGTTCGATTGGACGAAAGAACAGGTAGAAGCGGCTATCGATATTTTGATGAGTAATTCCATTGATGAGCTATATTGTTATTATAAAAAACATATCTTAAATTAGATAAAAAAAAGCCAGTTTATCATGTAAGTGATAAGCTGGCTTTTTAACTGTATGTGGCTAATTTTCAACAAGACTAGAAGTCATCGGAATCGAAATTTCAATAACGTCTTTTAATTCGATGATTGAAATTTGATCACGGTCATATTTTTCTTTAGGAATCCGTTTCAAGAAATAGGTTAGAATCTCATTGATCTCAGTTTTGCGAACAGCGCGTTTTTTATTAACAACCAATATTTCAGCGTGTTGAGCAGCTTCTGAATAAACGACGGTCGTGTTACCCGCTGAATAGACTTTCACAAAGTATGCATCGGTATTTTCTAGTTGTTTATTGACCAATTGTTTGTAGCTGTTAGTTACATTGACTAATTTCATTTTTTTCACCTCGGTTTAATTCATTATTTGTACGTTAATAATAAAAAACAGAGTATTCACAGACTCAAAAAGCTGGAATAGTCTTCTTTAAAAGTTGATATAAATTCTATGCATCTTAATTATAAATTTTTTTGACTGAAATAAAAAGAAATTAGTCTTGAAAAACACCAAAAAGTCAATCAGTTTGCCTGATTGACTTCACTTTTTATTCCTCTTCTGGAGCTGTTTCACTGGTACCACTGGGATCTACAGTGATTTCTCCCGTAACAATAATTTTTCCATCGTCGTCTAGTTTAGCGATCAATTGATGTTCTTCTGGATGATCTAAGAAATACTCCGCAATACCATCTTCGATTTGTTCTTGGATCGTCCGACGTAATGGGCGAGCGCCCATTGCAGGATCATAGCCTAAATCAACTAATTTTTCTTTGACATCCGTTGTTACATCAATATGAATTTTTTGATGGGCAAGTAAACTATTGACGTCATCTAGCATCAAGCTAACGATGTTCATTAAGTTTTCTTTGCTCAACGCTTTGAATTCAATGATTCCATCGAAACGGTTCAAGAATTCAGGTGTGAAGAAATTATTTAATTGACCTAAAACAGATTTCGTAAGTCCCGCACGCGCAGCACCAAAGCCGACATTTGCTTCTACATTACCAGTTCCAGCATTACTTGTCATGATAATGATCGTATCTTTGAAGCTAACTGTTCTACCTTGTGCATCTGTTAGGCGACCATCGTCAAGGATTTGTAAGAACATATGCAAGACATCAGGATGTGCTTTTTCGATTTCATCCAAGAGAATCAAGCTGTAAGGATTACGACGAACTTTTTCGGTTAATTGCCCTGCCTCATCATAACCAACATAACCAGGAGGTGAACCGATCAGTTTAGACACACTGTGTTTTTCCATATATTCACTCATATCAAAACGAATCATTGAATCTTCTGAACCAAACAATTCATAAGCTAATTGTTTAGCCAATTCTGTTTTACCAACACCCGTTGGTCCAACGAATAAGAAGGAGCCGATTGGGCGATTTTGTTTGCCTAAACCTACGCGATTACGGCGAATTGCTTTGGATACTCTATCAACGGCATCATCTTGTCCTACAACATGAGATTTCAAATCGACAGCTAGGTTTTTCAATTGTGTTTGTTCTTTTTCTTTTAAATCACCCACAGGAATGCCTGTTTTTTGTTCTACGATCGCTTCAATATTTTTTTCGTCGATCACAGGCGTTTCTTCATCGCTGATTTGTTTTTCTTTCATTGTTTGTAATTTGTTAATTTGATCACGGTAATAGGCTGCTTTTTCAAAATCTTCTTCTGCAGAAGCTTGTTGTTTTTGTTGTTCAGCATCTGCGAGTTTCTTTTCAATCGTTTTCGGATCAACGATTTGGATGGTCAAGTTCATTTTAGAACCAGATTCATCTAATAAATCAATTGCTTTATCAGGTAAGAAACGGTCTTGAATGTAACGATTTGATAAGGTTGCTGCAGCTTTGATTGCTTCATCAGTGTATTTTACATGGTGATAATCTTCATAACGTTTTTGTAGACCTTTAAGAATTGCAATCGTCTCATCTACCGTTGGCTCATCGACACGAACCGGTTGCATCCGGCGTTCTAACGCAGCGTCTTTTTCAATGATGCGGTACTCATTCAACGTTGTAGCACCAACCATTTGCAGCTCACCACGAGCGAGCGCTGGTTTTAAAATATTGCCAGCATCCATGTTACCGTCACCAGCAGCACCAGCGCCAACGATTTCATGGACTTCATCAATGAATAAGATAACATTTTCTGCTTGTTTGATTTCATCGATCAATTTTTGCATACGTTCTTCAAATTGACCTCGAATACCAGTACCTTGGACTAATGAAACCACGTCTAAACGGATGACTTCTTTATCCAATAATTTTTGCGGTACATCGCCATCTACGATTTTTTGTGCTAACCCTTCGACAACGGCTGTTTTACCAACACCAGGTTCACCGATCAAGACAGGATTATTTTTCGTTCGGCGATTCAAGATTTCAATCACCCGTTTGATTTCTTCATCACGTCCGACAACTGGATCGACATCGCCGTTTCTAGCTGCCTGAGTAATGTTGATACCATACTCTCCTAATAAACCATCGGATTGACCAGCACCTCCTCTAGGTGGTTGTCCACCATTAAAACCATTGCCATCACCAAATTGAGTAGGGGGAGTTTGACCATTCGGATTCCCTTGTTGTTCCTGCATTTGACGAGACAATGAGCGGTATAAATCATCTAAACTTCCAAAACCAAATGGATCTTGTTGAGACATTGTTGGTTGATTATCGTTTGCTTGTGCTTTTAATTTTTGATAGCAACTTTGGCAATAGTCTAATTGCTTTCTTTGACCATTAACATTTGCGTATAAGTGGATCGTTGCTGGATTTTGTTGACAGTTTTGACAAATCATAGGATAAAACACGTCCTTTCAAAATAAGACTAATTTTATATCAAAGTCCTTTGAGTAAGATCAAATAGTCTGCTGACCATTTTTGACCTTTGACAATATTATAGCATCTTTTTAGCAAGAATCAAGCAATTGAACTCTAGGTCGATCAATAATTAAAGTGAAAAAATCATATTGATTAGAATGATTTTTTGTCTATAATGAAAATTATTATATTTTTATAAAAATATCCACTTTTATTTATGTGGACAATGAGAATAATTTAGACAATTATCTATTTTTGTCATACAATATCTTCAGTCTATAAATAAAAGTGAAAGCTGTGATCAATCGATGAATGAAAATCCATTTGAAGAACAAATCAATGCCTTAAAGGAAGGGACTATTTCTGAACTTGTCATAGAACCAAAAGATTTTACAGCCTTTAGAGAAGTTTGGAAAAATTTGCCAGACAGAATGTCAATTGTCGGAGAAGCCGGATTAAATGGACGAATTATATATCGTTATATGAAGGAAGAAAAATAATTGATCATTTCAATTGATAAAAAAAGGTGAAAAGTGTTGTAACTACTCACAAAAAATGGTAATCTTAAAAATTGAAAGGGTATTATCCAGATTCTAGTTTCGCTTGAAACGTATCAAGAAAGGAAAACCCTAACATAAAAAATTATTTTACTTACGAAGGAGACCGATTTATATGGAAAAGAAAGAATTTCACATCGTAGCAGAAACAGGGATTCACGCTCGTCCAGCTACATTATTAGTACAAACTGCAAGTAAATTTAACTCAGATATTAACTTAGAATACAAAGGTAAATCTGTTAACCTTAAATCAATCATGGGCGTTATGTCTTTAGGTGTTGGCCAAGGTTCAGACGTAACAATCTCAGTTGACGGTGTTGACGAAGCTGATGCATTAGCAGCAATCGTAGACACAATGCAAAAAGAAGGATTGTCAGAATAATGTCTGAAATGCTAAAGGGAATTGCCGCAAGTGATGGTGTTGCTATCGCTAAAGCTTACCTGTTAGTTCAACCTGATTTATCTTTCGACAAAAAATCTGTAGAAGATACATCTGCTGAAGAAAGCCGTTTAGATGGTGCTTTAGCAAAATCTACGACTGAGTTGCAAGCAATCAGAGAAAAAGCAGCGCAAAGCCTTGGTGAAGAAGAAGCTCAAGTATTTGATGCTCATTTAATGGTTTTATCTGATCCTGAAATGATCGGTCAAATCAAACAAAACATTCAAGACAACAAAGTAAATGCTGAATCGGCGTTAAAAGAAGTAACAGATATGTATATCGGTATGTTCGAAGCTATGGATGATAATGCTTACATGCAAGAACGTGCTGCAGATATTCGTGACGTTGCGAAACGTATTTTAGCTCATTTATTAGGTGTTACTCTTCCAAATCCTTCTATGATTAACGAAGAAGTAGTTGTGGTTGCCCATGACTTGACACCAAGTGATACTGCTCAATTAGACCGTACGTATGTGAAAGCATTCGTAACGGATATTGGCGGACGTACATCACATTCTGCTATCATGGCTCGCTCTCTTGAAATTCCTGCAATCGTAGGAACAAAAGAAATCACTGCTAAAGTGAAAGAAGGCGACATCTTAGCGGTCAATGGAATTGATGGCGATGTTATCATCCACCCAACTGACGCTGAAAAATCTGATTTTGAAGCAAAAGGAAAAGCGTATGCTGACCTTAAAGTTGAATGGGAAAAACTAAAAAATGCTGAAACAGTTACTGCTGATGGTAAACATATCGAGTTAGCTGCAAACATTGGCACACCTAAAGATTTAGAAGGCGTACACAACAATGGTGCTGAAGCTGTTGGTTTATATCGTACAGAATTCCTTTATATGGATTCTCCAGATTTCCCAACAGAAGATGAACAATATACAGCTTACACTGCAGTACTTGAAGGCATGAACGGCAAACCTGTCGTGGTTCGTACAATGGATATCGGTGGGGATAAAGAATTACCTTATCTTCAATTACCGCATGAAATGAACCCATTCTTAGGTTACCGAGCTTTACGTATCAGCTTATCTGAACGTGGCGACGAAATGTTCCGTACACAAATGCGTGCATTACTGCGTGCTTCTGTTCACGGTAACTTACGCATCATGTTCCCAATGGTTGCGACGTTAAAAGAATTCAGAGCAGCGAAGAAAATCTTTGAAGAAGAAAAAGCTAAATTAGTTTCTGAAGGAACAAAAGTTTCTGATACGATTCAAGTCGGTATCATGATCGAAATTCCTGCAGCAGCTGTAATTGCAGATAAATTCGCCAAAGAAGTTGATTTCTTCAGTATTGGAACAAATGATTTGATTCAATACACAATGGCAGCAGACCGTATGAATGAACGCGTTTCTTATCTATACCAACCCTACAACCCATCAATCTTACGTTTGATCAAAAACGTTATTGATGCTTCACATGCTGAAGGTAAATGGACTGGTATGTGTGGAGAAATGGGTGGCGATCAAATGGCTGTACCATTATTGGTGGGAATGGGCTTAGATGAGTTCTCAATGAGTGCGACATCTATTCTTCAAACTCGTAGCTTGATGAAACGTCTAGATACTAAGAAAATGGCTGAACTTGCGGATCGTGCGTTGAATGACTGCGATACAATGGAAGAAGTTATTGACTTTGTTAAAGATTATACGAAATAATATAATAAGTAAAAACGTTCACTAGTCAGAATTTATTCTGATTAGTGAACGTTTTTTTGTAAATAGTAACATTCAATAAAATTTTCTTAAAGCTGAGCGTACTTAAGGAATAACTAAAAGGATTGTTGTATAGTAGTAAAAAGTAACTATTTAGGAGGTTCTCATGAAACATAAACAAAAAAAACTCGCTGTAGCAATGACAGTTCTTTTGATTTCTACAGGTTTATACAATGGAAAAACAGCATTTGCGACGACACAAAGTAGTACGTTAGAAAGTACATCAGTAAGTTCTAGTAATACAGAAACCACTCAAAGCTCTGAACAAGCATTGCAGATCAATGCAGTCGCTTTAGGTAACGCTTTGACTCAAGAGCAAAAAGACTATACGTTAAAAGAATTAGGTATCAAAGGTGAAACACCGCAATATACGACAACTGGGAAAGATTTGATGAGCTTTATTCCTGATGGCGGTTTTACAGCGGATTGGGCTGTTTATAGTTCTGTTCGAATGGAGACACAGAAAAAAGGTTCAGGGATTTCTGTAGATATTGCTACACCTAAAAATATTACGAAAATCACTGAAGCCCAATATCAAAACGCAGCACTAACAGCTGGAATTTCAGATGCTAAGCTTACTGTTGCTTCAGCAGTGCCGATTGATGGTTCAGGAGCGTTAGCGGGTGTTTATAAAATCGTCGAAGAATCTGGTGGAATCATCAATCGTGATCGTGTCGGTGTAGCACAAGATGAAATGGATGTGCTATCTAAAATTACGGAAGAAAATAAAGATAAGGATGGTTATTCCGATAAAGCGTTGAATGCAGCCCAAGAACAAGCGAAAAAAGAACTCGCTGCAAAAACTGCTGATGGTAAAAATCTAACTCAAGCAGACATTCAACAAACTGTTGAAAGTGCGTTGCAAAGGCAAGGGATCAAAGATGTCATGTCAACAGATCAGGTGAAAGAACTAACCACTTTGATGAGTGATATGAAAGATAAAAATATTTTTCAAGACTTTGTGAATCAACTTGATTTGTCTAAAACGAAAGAACAAATTCAGGAAAAATCTAAAGGACTTTGGGAGAATATTAAAGGATTCTTTAGTGGGCTTTGGGATTCGGTTACTGGGAAATAAGTTTATTGAGTCAAAAGGACAGACAAGTTTTGATTAGATGTATATAAAAAAGTAGATGAGCTAAAACAATTTATTCGTTTTAGTTCATCTGTTTTTTTGTGAAATTGTCAAACTACCGAATAAATCATGCTCATTAGAATGAGAGATGAAGAGGAAATTAGTAAAGCCATTGAGCTTAGAAAAATACCTTTCTTCCTAAGCTCAATGGCTTTAATTTAAAAGTTGCTTATTAAATAGTTCTTAGTTTTTTATTTTCCAGTACATATTTTCTATCACAAACGTTGGCTACCGCATCACTGTGAGTGACCATAATCAGTCTTGTTCCAAAACGTTGAATTTCTTTAAATAAATTCAATATATCCAACTCAGTTTTGTCATCCAATGCTCCTGTAGGTTCGTCCGCTAATAAAATTTTAGGTTTTTTGATAAGAGCTCTTGCTATAACAACTCTTTGAGCTTCTCCGCCAGAGATTTCTGCTATTTTTTTAGCGCCGTACCCTGAAAGTCCTACCAAGCATAAAATGTCTTCAATTTCCTCTTTTTGATTCTTAGACTTTTCTTTTAACCCAAGTTGAATATTGGCTTGAACAGTTCTATCATCCAGTAAATTGTAGTTTTGCGTGATAATGCCAATATTCTCTTTTCTAAACTTTATATTTTTTTTCGTATCTTTGCTGACCGTTTTGCCATTGAATTCATAAATTCCATCATATCGAGTGTCAAAGCCTGCGAGTATTTTTAATAAAGTTGTTTTTCCAGAACCACTTCTTCCTTGAATAGCAACGGATTGATGAGTGTTTAAAGCGAAGCTCAAATTGTCAAAAAGCATTGTATCTGTTTTCGGTATTTTCTTTTGAATATCATGTAAATGAATCAAGTAAACCAACTCCTATCAATAGAAATCATTAAAGCTAGAGTGTATATCTTTATTTAGGAAACGTTTCATTAAAGCGATGTCCAACACTGAAAATAGGATGATACCTAAGAGTATATTAAGCAGAAATAAGTTATTTTGAATAGGAAACAGTAAGTAAAAGAGAACGAAGATAATCAGTAGTAAAGCATTTCCAGCTGATAAATCAGTAATCATTAAAGTATTTAATTGTTCAATCGAATCACCGTTAGAATAGGATAGATAGTATCTGCTTCGTCTGTGCAGATATATCCTATAGGTTAGAAAATAAACGATTGCCAAAAGACAAATAGTGATACATAGAAATATTGAAATCAATAATGTTTTATTATAATTGATTAACTCATACATTCTATTGTATTGCAGAGTGAATGTAGGAACACCTAGCAGCGTGTAGTCATAAAATTTTGTCTCTTTTGCGGTACTAGAGAGCTGTTTGCTTAGGTAGTCTAAGCCCTTATTTTGCTCTACAATAACATCGCCATTCAACATAGCAAAATACAGCATTCCAACAAATTCCTGATTCTCATTGGATACATTACTTAGCTTTTCAGGATAAGGAACAATAATATAGTCATCCAAGTATTTGTTCAGGTCATTTTTGTAAAACACCGAGGTATTTTTTTTTAAGAAACCGATTATTTTAAAATTAAAGGGATTCAAATAAAAACTGCCTTTAATGGTTTCACCTACACTGTAACTCTTTTTGTAATTTGAACCTAACAATATCGGTAATGTATGATTCTCTATATTTATGTCATCCCAAGGAAATAAAGCATTATTTTCCGTTTCAAGCTTATAGTAATCAAAAAAATTTTTACTGACTTGAAAGCATTTGGCGTCAAAAAACTTTTTTTTAGTCATTGGATCAATATAATTACCAATGACGTCCATATCAGTTCCGTAAGCTTCATTGAATTCTATTTTTCCTTTAAAGTCCTCTATTTGTAGAGGCTGATCAAAGGAGGAGATAAAATGTATGTTTTCATTTGTATTTAACTTTTCATAGAATGATTTCACAGTAGTCAACAATTCTTTTGATTGTCTGAAGTTATAAAAAGCATCAGGTTCTGTTAGCGTATCTGTTAATGTAAATAATTCTTTATTGGAAGCTTTGTTAAGAGTACTGTTTAGCTCTACGTTCATGTTTACAGCAAACAACAAAAATAGATAGATGAGAACGAAAAAGACAACAAGAATCGTGCTTTTTAATAAAATAAGAAAACCGTTTTTTTTAAGATTATAGAATAACTCCATGTAAATTGCTCCTTTCTTCTTTAATAAAGAAGCAGGTGAAGCTAAAACACATTAGTAAAAGTTGAATCAAAAAAAGGTTGAAAGTAAAGAAATAATGAATGGAAATGATTTTAAAGAAAGGTAAAATCAGTAAACAAGAAAATACAGGAAAGATGCAAGTAGACAGTAAATAAAACAGATTCGATTTATATTTTATGAATGTAGATGTACCCAGGATATACTTGATATAGTTTTCCTTTTTTAAATCAGTAAAAATAAGATACGCAATCAAAACAGTGCACATAATGGCTATAACTAGTGTCAGTGAGTAAATAAGAGGAGAAAAATAATCACTATTAACTTTTCTATCTAAGCCCATATTATTTTGATAAGAATTGTTTTTACCGAATCTATCTTGGTAATTAGTATTGATTTTTTTCCCATCAATCGCTAAGTAATTTGTGGGCGTATTGAAAAGAGAGGAATCATTAATCAATACAGAATCATCTAAAAAACTAGGATTCGTAATTCCTAAGTACCCAATAACGTTATATTTTTGGTTGTTATACTCATAATAGGTGCAAGCATTCTCTGAAATAGTAACAACATCTTTTCCTACCAAAGCTTCCTTAGAATTAGGTTTTGAAAAAAAAGAGCCGTTTTTTATTGGAAAATGAGCATCAGAGCAATTTTTTGAAAAATATCCTCGTACTTTATCGTTATTTTTACTTTCTAGGGGAATAAACACGCTAAGATCAGATGAGGTTTTGAATTTATCTTTAACTATTGTTTGGAATGTCTCTTTTACGAATAGATGATCTGTTGAATACAAATCATTGCTCTCAAAAAATAATTTATCCTGTTGTCTCTGGTATTCACTGACAAATATAAGCAATAAATAAATACAAAGGATGAATAAACTTGAGACTAAGAATCTTTGCTTTTTCATTTGCCACCTCACTCGTGCTAGTTAATAATTAATTAGAATAAAAGCTATTGTGCTAGGGAAAATAACTATACTAACATCAATAGCTCTTTTGTGTTGTCTAAATTATAGTGATGAAAAAGTTATCTTCCATAGTAAGTTCTTGCAGCAGCTGTATCTTCACCATATGATATTCTGTACCAAGGAGAAGCGGCTTCAGTTCCATTCCAGCCGTATTTACGATTTGAAGTAGTTAGAACAGTTCCACTACGGTGTTTTTCCATTCTAGCAGTCGTATAATGATAAACGCCTTTCCAGGTTGTCCAGCCATGAGCTCTGTACGCAGTATTTCCAGATATGACGTTAGATTCTCTTTTACCTCTGTGATTAACAGCCGCACGAGGCAGGATGACATTGGGATTTAAATAGTTCCCATTTTCTTCTGACCAACCACCAACTTCTTCAGCATTCACTGACATGGGACTAAAAGTAAGGCCAATGAAAGCAACAACAACAAACGATAAAATAAATTTTTTCACGAGTAAAACATCCTTTCTTATTTTATATAAGAATAATATTACAAAAAAGATTTTAATGTCAATAGTTTTTTTGAATATTCTGTCTTTTTTACTTTAATAGGTAATTAAACAATTGGATACGTCGTTGTTTATTTTATATAGATTTCCCGCAAATTTTCTATACTATGTAAGAAAGGACAAATTATCAATATAAAAGCATAGGTTAGCTCAAATAGATCACGATATGGCGGACTGTCAACTAGTACAAAGTTGATTATTTGTGCAACGACGGGGAAGTTTCATTTTACTAATGATCAAGCCATTTACGAAGTAGATAGGGTTCTAAAGACTATGCCTTCGATAAAAAAAATTATGCAATGAAATGTAATTATTTTCGAAAAGAGTGTTTATTAAAAAAAACACTCTTTTTGTGTTATAATGAATAAAATCAAGGAGGGACTAAAAATGTCGAAAACAATAAAAAAATCAAGAAAAACAAGAAAACAAGGGAGTTCATATATTGCATCGTTACCAAAAGAAGTTATTCAAGCATTATCTCTAAATGAAGGTGATACACTAGATTTTATTATTCGTGATGGGCAAGTATCCCTTGAAAAACCGTTAGCGATCAAATCAGATAATGTTCCTAATCAATTTTATGATGATATCGACTTTTTTATGAATAAACATGATCAAGCGTTTAAAAATTTGGTTGAGAAATAATGAAATATTTGACGATAGAAGAAATAATTGCAATGAATTATGCGTTGATAAAGTGTTACAGTCCGCGTGAAGTTATCGGGGTTAGAGAAATGGACGCTTTGGAAATGGTTGTTGCTCAACCAAAGCAAGAAGTATTTGGGAAAGAATTGTATCCGACAATTTTTGACAAAGCTTATATTTTATATAAAAAGTTAATAAAGAAACATTGTTTTCATAATGGGAATAAGTGTACGGCTGTTTTAGCATTGTTGGTGTTTTTGAAGCGAAATGGATTGATTTTAGAGGTTAAGGATAGTGAATTAGAAGATATGAGTGTGGGAATCGCTATAAATGAATTTTCGCAAGAAGAAGTAGTTTCTTGGATGAAAAAATGTTGTAGGATTTAAGTTTGGTATTGAAATAGATAAATAAAATGGAGTATCATGCATAAAAATTTAACTTTTGTTATACTATGTAGGATGAGAATTTTAGAAAGTTGGAGAATAATGGATAGAGCAAATCAAAAGAATAAACTTTACGATGAAAAAATAAACCGATTAAAAAAAATTATTCCAGAAGCTTTTCAAGATGGAAAACTAAATATCAAAGAATTAGAATCGCTACTTGCTGGTTATACAACAGAGGATGAGTTTAATTATTCTTTTACTTGGCATGGCAAGCAACAAGCCAAAAGAGGAGCATACTTACCAACCACTCTAACATTAAAGCCTAACAAAGAAAAAAGTAAACAATTTGATGAAACTAAGAACATTTATATCGAAGGTGATAATTTAAATGTTTTAAAAGTATAGCGAGATACGTATGCTAATAAGGTGAAAATGATTTATATTGATCCTCCATACAATACTGGAAATGATTTTATTTACCCAGATAATTTTGAACAACCATTTGAAGAATACAAAAGAATGATTGGTTTGATTGACGATGAAGGAAATAAAATTTCTACTGAATCAGAAACAGTTGGAAGAAAGCATACCAATTGGTTGAACATGATGTATTCTAGGCTGCTTCTGGCTAGAGATTTTTTAACTGATGATGGTGTGATTTTTATTAGTATTGATGATAATGAGCAAGCAAATTTGAAAAAAATGTGTGATGAAATATTTGGGAATTTTATTGGTCAAATAACATTTATGAATAATCCAAAAGGCAGATCACAAGATAAATACTTAGCAACTTCTAGTGAGTATATACTAATATATACGAAAAATGAACTATCTAGCGGTGAGATATCGGTCTATAAAACTGATGAAGAAGTTAAAAAAGATTATACAGAAAAAGATAAAAAAGGATTTTTCAGAACGTTAGAACTTAGAAATACACATCGTGAATTCGGCAAATTCAATCGACCAAATTTATTTTATCCAATTTTTGTTAGTGATGAAGGAAAAGTCTCCTTGGATAAACAAGAGGACTGGCAAGAAATATATCCTATCTGGAATGATGGGTTTGAGGGATGTTGGACATGGGGGAAAGATAAATTAAAAAAAGAGCAAGATTTAGTTGTGGCTAAGAAAGTTAGTAATCAATGGAAAATATACAGAAAGTCATATTCTGATGTTGAAGGAGATAGAACGAAAAAGCAAGTTAAATCTCTTCTGACGGATAAAGAATTTTTTACTGAGAAAGGTCAGTTAGTATTTAATGAATTATTTAAAACTAAAGAAAAATTCTTTCAATCTCCAAAAGCTTTAGAATTAATCAAGCTTCTATTGAATATGGGGGGAAGAAAAGATTCCATTATTATGGATTTTTTCTCAGGTTCTGCAACTACCGCTCATGCAGTGTTACAACAAAATTATGAAGATGGTGGCAATCGAAAGTTTATCATGGTCCAGTTGCCAGAAGCAATCAATGAGAAACAAGAAGCATATAAAGAAGGGTACAGAACAATTGCTGAAATAGGGCAGGAACGAATTCGGCGAGCTGGGGAGAAAATTATTTCTGAGAATCCGTTATTGACTACGGAACTAGATGTTGGTTTTAAAGTTTTTGAACTAACAGATACAAACTTTCCGCAATGGAATGAGGAAGTAGATAAAGAGAGTATCTCCACGCAGATGGAATTACTTTCTGCTTCAATTCATGATGAAGAATCGGCTGTATACGAAGTGTTGTTGCTACTAAAAGAATATTTATTAGATTAATCAGTTGAAATGGTTATTCCTCATGTCTATGTTATAGGGAATAACAGCAAAACCATTGTTTATCTCCATGATCAATTATCTGATGAAATATATCAATGGTTAATAAAAAATTATCAAGAGTATTCAAAAGTTATTATATATGACAACGCCCTAGATCAAAGTCAAAAGATTAATTTGCAAGGTACGTTAAAAGAAAAATTAGAAACAGTGTAGGTGGGACAGATGGAATTTAAATTTACAACAAGAAGCTATCAAGAAAGAGCCATTCAAAGTGCTGTAAAACTCTTTGAAGGTCAGCCTACAACGAATCAAAAATTAGATATTTCCTACTCTAGTACTGTAATAAATAATTATGGGAATCAATTGTTTATTGACGATAATCAACTATTAAAAAATTTGAATGACGTCCAAAAATGGAACGATAGAAGCGATGCACCTATCAAAGTATCTGAGGAGCTTGAAGAATTAGATTATTCAGTCGAAATGGAGACTGGAACGGGTAAAACATTTGTTTACCTAAAAACAATTGTAGAATTAGCCAAAACATATGGTTGGAAAAAATATATTATCGTTGTCCCCTCAGTTGCAATCAAAGAAGGGGTTAAAAGCGAATTTGATCGATTACAACATGCTCTTGAAGAAGAGTGTAAACAATCTGTCATTATGTCTAATTACGATAGTAAGAATATTAATAATTTGCAGACATATTACCGCTCCAATATGATTGAAATTCTTCTGATGACAATGCAAAGTTTCAATAGTGATAACAATGTTTTAAATAAAGTGAATTACGACTTAGAAGTTGAAAAACCGATTCACTTAATTCAAGAACTAAATCCAATTGTTATTTTAGATGAACCACAGAAAATGGGTGGAGAAGCAACTCAAGCAAAATTAAAAGAGTTTCATCCATTATTTACGTTGAGATATTCAGCAACCCATAAAGAGTTAGTCCATCCAATTTATCGTTACACACCGATTGATGCATATAGAGACAAGTATGTAAAAAAAATTGAAGTTCTTTCTGTGTATGGAAATGACATCAAAGATATTCAATCCTATGTCGAAGTAGTAGAGATAGGAAATGACAATCGTGGAGATATCTATACGAAATTGAAATTTTATCAGAACAATAAAACAGGGATAAAACTTGTTACAAAGAAAGTCAAAAATAATTTTGATTTATTTGAACAAAGTAACGAAATGCCAGAATATCAAGGATACAAAGTAAAAGCTATTCATTTGAATGAACGAACCGTAACTTTTGATAACGATGTAGTTTTAGAGGAGCATGCTGTAACTCAAAATAAAGACGATATAATGAAAATTCAAATATACGAGACTATCAAAACTCATTTAATAAAAGAAAAAGCTTTAAACCAAGAAGGCATTAAAGTACTCTCATTGTTTTTCATTGATAAAGTAGTTAATTTCAGAGATCCAGACGATGATAATGGAAAAGGAAAAATTAGAAAATGGTTTGAAGAGGCGTACACAGAACTTGCCTCAAAACCAGACTATAAAGAATTTGCAATTGATAATCTAAAAAATGCAGCGGATGTTTCTGATGTAATGAGTGCCTATTTCTCTCAAGATAAAAAAGGATTGAAAGATACTAAAGGAACAACCAAAGTAGATGAAGAAACATATGATTTAATCATGAAAAATAAAGAAAAATTACTATCTTTTGATAATCCAGTTCGTTTTATTTTTTCTCATTCAGCATTAAGAGAAGGTTGGGATAATCCTAACATTTTTCAAATTTGTACTTTAAATGAGACGATAAGTGAAACAAGAAAAAGACAAGAAATTGGTCGTGGATTACGATTACCTGTTAATCAACGAGGAGAACGGATTCAACAAGAAGATATCAATGTTCTCACGGTGGCAGCAAATACATCTTATGAAATTTTTGCTAAAGGGTTGCAAGAAGAAATTCAAGATGATACTGGACTGAGAACAATCACAGCCCCAGTTTCAAATGCGCGTGATAAAAAAACAGTAAATCTTCGAACTGAAGCGTTGGAACATCCAGAGTTTAAAAAATTATGGGGAAAAATTAATAAAAAAACAAAATATTCTATTGAGATTGAAGATAAACAAATTATTCAATCTATTGTAGCAAGGATCAATAAAGATGGATTTAAGATTGACCCGCTTAAATATGTCATTAGACGTACAATGATGACTAGCTATGAGGATGCTGATCGAAATCGAAAAGTCATAGATAGTCAAATTGGTGAAGAAATTAAAGTTCAAAGAATACCTAATGTTATTAAACGGATTGCGGATTATACTGGAGTAACAAAAAGAAATATTGTAGCCATAATCAAAGAAGCAAATATCACAGATCAAATTTTCCGACAGCCAGATTCATTTGTTGAAAAGCTATCTCAAATAATTATAGAAGAGTTACCTAAACTTTTGAAAGATGGTATTCAATATGAAGCAACTGGAGAAGAATATCAGCTTTCCTTGTTTAGAGATAAAATAGAGGTTTATAAAAATAATAAATATCTTTCATCAAAGCTTAACAATAATACACTATATGAATATGTTCAATTAGATTCTGATACAGAGTTAAAATTAATTGATGACTTTTCAACCAATGAAGAAAATTTTAAATTTTTCGTCAAACTGCCTTCGTGGTTCAAAGTGCCGACCCCCGCTGGAAACTATAACCCAGACTGGGCTATTGTGTATGAAGAAACTGAAGGAGATAGGTTGTATCTGGTGCGTGAATCGAAGCAAACAAATGCAAACTATTTTTCTGTAGATCATCTGCGCTTAAGTGAAGTTCAAAAAATAGAGTATGGGAAAAAAGCTTTTAATAGTATTGACGTTGATTTTCAAGTTATTGAGAAACCATCAGATATAAAAAATGGGGTGTTTCCTTTTGGAAAAATAATTCATCCTTTTGAAAATAAAGAAAAAGAACTATTTTTAAAGGAACGTTTATATCCAATGATTAAAGCAAATATGAAATATGAAGATGCAAAAACTGTCTTACCAGATGAATTTGAGAAATATTCAATTGTTGTGGAAGAGTATGATAATTACCTTTTAGAAAATAAATAATTGTTATTAGGGGCTGATTTATAGAGCCCCTTTTATTGTATAAGTAATTATTTTGTACTTATTTCTTGAATTTTCGATAGTTGTTTTTCTGCAGTTGAGTTGAGCTTTTCAAATTCTGAATTAAATGTTTGGAAAAGTTTTGAACAAGCATAATATTGTTTAACCACCTGTTTCTTATTAATCGGCGTATTTGGATTTGTAAAATACTTCTCCAAAACCTTCAACGGTTCTTGCCATGATTGCAAGCGTTCAACCGTATCTCTAAGATCGATAATTTCCTGATAAGGAACAGCTTTAATACAAAGTGCAGAATTTTTCATAAGTAAGTTCTCCTTTTTATTGTTTATTTACGCAACAATCAACAATTGAGAAAAAGAAAAAACGATAGAGATTGCCGTCTCTATCGTTGGGATGACTAACAGACTATAGCGTGTTTCTTAGCCCAATGTGAAGAAATTTCAAAAACTGTCTAGAAATTCTTACAAAAATTAGGTACAATAAAGAAGCTAGTGCTACGGTACTAGTAATCAGGCAACTTGGATAGATAGGTTGTGATGTCTATTCCGGGCTTCATTTACTGGGTGGTACCAGTAAATGAAGTGCCTATTTTTTTATTCTTTTTCTCAAAGTCTATAGGATAGCAACAAAAAAACGACTACAGTTACACCTGCAATCGTTGACAATAGGTACGTCAAAAAACAGTTATTTTTACGCGTTTGTACTTGGAAGGAGAAGATTTGCGGTCTTCTGGTAGACAAAAGAAAGTAAAAACAAGAATATGACTTACACTATTGGCGATTTGCTTAAGCAGGTTGCACTGTTCAATCAAAACTTCACTAGTTTGGTTGGTAGCCAGATCAGGAAGTGCCAATTATTTAGTTTTATCGTTAGGAGAAAGTGCATCTAATTCACTCATTTCGTGTTAAGTGAATGATTACTATTTCCCTTGTTAATTATTTCTATCCTATGGCTATAAGTATACCGAAATAAACAGCTGTTCGCAATAAAAAATCTTACATTCCTCGATTAAATAACACCTAAAACCCTCTCTCTTATATATAAGGAAAAATAACAAAAATTTTTTTCCGTACCATTCTGAAAAGCACATAATAAAGTGATCATGCTAAATCAAAAAAATAGTCACCCTAGAAATCGCTCAATATTTATTATACTTTTATATAAAATAGTATTGTTTAATTTTAAAAATAAATGACTATTTATAATATATTTGGTATTATGTGGGTGAAACTATTACTTGGAGGGATAAAAATGGGGAGAAAAGTATTTGTCAGTCATTGTTGTAAAGATAAAGATTATGCGGATGTATTTGTACATTTGTTAAAAAAATTTGGTTTTCGTGAAGAAGATATTTTTTACAGTTCTAGTCCCGATACAGGTGTTGATAATGGTGAATTGATTTTTGACCGTTTGAAAAGAGAGTTGGAAGGGCATCCAATAGTACTCTACTTTTTATCCGAAAACTATTATCATAGTGTCCCGTGTTTAAATGAAATGGGAGCTTCATGGATGATGTCGGAAGATCATTACCCCATTGCATTACCTAATTTTTCACCTAATGATATTACGGGAGCTATAAATTCAGATAGGTTAGCTTTGTTATTGAAAAAAAATTTTGATGAGATGAAGTTATTTTACTTGATTAATAAATTATGTGATAAAGCTGGGGTGTCTATTCCTTCCTTAGTAGATTATCACAAAGAAGATTATATTAGACCAGCTTATGAAAAGCTCGAGGAACTGATTCAAAAGGAAGAATACCTTTTTCCAGATAAATCTGGAATTTTTGAAACAATATTAATTGAAGAACGTGAGGTAAAAGGAAAGCGAAAAGAGACACATGAATGTTTTGGGTTACCGAAAGTGATTGCACCAGAGTATTTAGGTCTAGACAATTTAATGGGAGATGAAAGTCATTGGTTATTCTTTTTTAAATCAGAGATTACTTACAAAAAAAATGATAGAGTTCGTTTTCGCTTAAATAAGAAGCAACCAGGAAAAACACTAGATTTTGAGGATATTGAGAATTGCCGAAATATTTATGTTTCTTATTTAGAAAAAGTAGAATGAAGACTAACTAAAAATTGGAGGCTGTCTAAATGATGCATTGGAATCGATTGGTAGGAACATTCAGAATTTCTTTAAAAAGCGATAAAGTTTGGCCAAATGATAAATTAACACATAAAAAATACCTTTTAGAACTAAGTGCTGCTTTTAACAGTGATTATCGTCGAGTGATTAAGAGTGATTCTTTTAGAAGATTGCAGGATAAGACGCAAGTCTTTCCTTTAGAGCGCAATGATTTTGTTCGTACTCGCCTGACTCATAGTTTGGAAGTTGCAATGCATACAAGAGACTTACTACTAGGCGTCATTAGTAAATTGAATAATAAAGGAATTAGAGTTGAGGAATTAAATGAAAGTTTCCGATTGTTGGAAACTGCAGCTCTGATTCATGATATTGGAAATCCTCCCTTTGGTCATTTTGGAGAAGAAGCGATTCGGATTTGGTTCAGTAAAAAAGGTGCATCACTTCCTTGTTGGTCTTCTTTCACAACGCAACAAAAAGAAGATTTTTTAAGATTTGAAGGGAATGCCCAAACGATTCGTTTATTAACTAAGCTTCATAATGATAATGGCTCCTCAGAAACTGGAATGAATCTCACAGCTTCAACATTAGATGCGGTTATAAAGTATACTGCTGGTGCAGATCAGGTAGATAAGAAGAACGTATTGATGAAGAAGGTTGGTTACTTCTATTCTGAAGAAAAAGTATTTAAAAATATCAAGTTTGTTACTGGCACAACAGGGAATCGCCATCCGTTGGTATTTTTGCTTGAAGCAGCAGATGATATTGCTTATACCTTTTCAGATATTGAAGATGCTTATAATTATGGTTTATATAGCTATAGAAAATTAAAATCATTTATTGATGAGAAAACTGGAACAAATAAATTTTTAGTAAATGTTGGTTCACAAGCAGCAGCAATTCAAGAGTTTCTAAGGGAAACACAAAAGAAAGTCTATCAAAGTGCCAGCAAAACATTTGTAGATCATTACGATGAGATCATGTCTGGAAATTTTCATGAAGAAATCATTAATGAAGAGTGTGATGAAGTAAAATGTTTTCATGCGTTAAAAGAATTCTCTTATGAACATATTTTTCAGACAAAGACTATATTAGATCAAGAAGTTCTGGGGTTTAACATTATCAATCGACTATTAGATGAATTTGTCCCTGTTGTCTTGAAATATGATAAAGAACCGATGAACAAATATGAAGAACGATTATTCAACAACTTACCTAGAAGCGCAGAAGAGTTGTACAAGAGAGAAACAGAAGGCTGTTCAGAATCAGATAAAGAGTATTACCGCTTGAAGATGGCAGTTGATTTTGTCTGTAATATGACGGATGGCTATGCTAAAAAACTACATGATACGTTGTTTAATTAATAATGGTTGTAATGGAGGGAAAGAAGCTCTTTCGTTACTTTAACAACTAAGCGAGCTATTTTATGTAGCTGAAATAATAAATTTCAAAGCAGATCAAAGAAAACTTTCCTTTCTTCACATTCTTCTCACCTAAAATGTTTACATTTACCAAGCTATAGTGTACTATTTAAAGGTATGCATAGCATAAATTCATGTATAAAATTAAGTTATTCGGAGGGAAACAAATGTCTGCGAAATTTGAAAAAAAAGGCACCAATGATGGTGTGTTAACTTTTTCAGTTGATCAAACTCTAATTGAAAAAGGCTTGAAACAAGCATTCGATAAAGTCAAAAAAAATCTTAACGTACCAGGATTCCGTAAAGGAAAAGTGTCACGTCAGGTATTCAACCGTATGTACGGCGAAGAAGCATTGTATGAAGATGCTTTGAACGCAGTTTTACCAGAAGTATATGAAGCCGCTGTTAAAGAAGCTGGAATCGATCCTGTAGCGCAACCTAAAATTGATGTTGAAAGCATGTTTAAAGGTGAAGATTGGGTTGTGACGGCTGAAGTGACTGTAAAACCTGAAGTTAAATTAGGCGAATACAAAAACTTAACAGTTGAAAAACAAGACCGTGAAGTAACAGACGAAGACGTAGATGCACGCATCCAAAGTGAATTAGAAGCGCAAGCTGAATTAGTGATCAAAGAAGACGAAGCAGCTGTTGATGGCGATACTGTCGTAATCGACTTTGAAGGATTCAAAGACGGAGAAGCTTTTGAAGGCGGAAAAGGTGAAAACTATTCTCTTGAATTAGGTTCTAACTCTTTCATCCCTGGCTTTGAAGAACAATTAGTTGGTAAAAAAGCTGGAGAAGATGTTGAAGTAAAAGTAACATTCCCAGAAGATTACCAAGCAGAAGATTTAGCTGGTAAAGAAGCTGTTTTCCAAGTGAAAGTTCACGAAGTGAAAGCAAAAGAATTACCAACTTTAGATGATGAATTTGCAAAAGACGTTGACGATTCAGTAGAATCATTAGACGAATTAAAAGAAAAATACCGTAAAGAATTAACAGAAGCGAAAGAAACTGCTGCAACAGAAGCAAAAGACGAAGCTGCGATCCGTCAAGCTGTTGATAATGCAGAAATCGTTGATCTTCCACATGTAATGGTACATGACGAAGTTCACCGTTCAATGGATGAATTCTTAAACAACATGCAACGTCAAGGAATCGCTCCAGATATGTACTATCAATTAACTGGAACAACAGAAGCTGACTTGCACAAACAATTTGAAGCAGAAGCAGAAGTTCGTACGAAAACAAATCTTGTGATCGAAGAAATCGCTAAAGCTGAAAACATTGAAGTATCTCAAGAAGATATGGACAATGAAATCAAAGAGTTATCTGAACAATACAATATGCCGATCGATCAAGTTAAAAAAGTCTTAACAGAAGACATGTTAAAACATGATATCCGCATGAAACGTGCAGTAGAAGTGATTACTGAAACTGCAACTGAAAAATAAAAAGCAATTTTAAAAGACATTCCTGAGTAATCGGGAATGTCTTTTTTTACTATATTATATAAGAAGAGCAGGACTATGGTAAAATCAAGTAGAAGTTAATGTTTTATCAAGCCATGCAATCAGAGCTTGATAAACTTGAAGCCCTTCACTTTTAGTAATATCACCATCAAAATCATGAGGGAGATTTTCAACTTCTTCATACGTAACATTTAGGATTTTATTACTGGCAATACGTGATGCTTCAACTGGCACATCTTGATCAGCTGAGCTATGAGCTAGAAATGTAGGCGGAAGCTCAGTAAGTTCTGTTTCTGTTAGACTAAAATCTTCTTTTTCACTTGGCGTATTGACTAGATAACTCAACCAATTACCAAATTGGCGACCAGATAAATAAAGTGAAAAGCGCTCATTAATAGAGACTTCAGCGATAGGTCTAGATTGGATCAAAGCTTGAGCAGCTAAAGGCGCAGTCTTAGGAAATCGATTATAATAACTGTTAGGCTGGCTGAAAGAAGGATTAGTCAAATCATAATAACCATAAAAACTGATCAGCCCTTTTTGCTCTTCGAAACGATGACGAGCAGATAATAAATAGGTAAGAAAACCACCAGCAGAACGGCCAAAAAGGAAGTAATTCGAATTTTCTAGACCCAAAATCGTTTTGTGATTTTTCAAGAACCAATCAATTGCTTCTTTTAAGCAAGTAACAATAGTAGGAAGTTTGACTTCAGGTGCCAAAGGATAATCAACAGTCAACAAGTTATAACCATTTTCGGTTAGGAGCTCGCAATAAGTTTCTGGCAAATCATCTCTAGTTCCGTAGAGAAGTCCGCCACCATGAAAGTAAATGAGTGTGGCTTTAGTAGAAGTATCATTTTGTTTTGAGTAAAATGTCATGGATAAATCTATATCATCCAGATTATTGTAAAGAAATGTTTGTTTTATCATAAAAAGTCCTCCTAATCTTAAATAGGTGATAATGGAACAGCGTGTACTTTTCAATATCAACAAGCAATGTTCCTTTCAAGCTTGGCAGAAAAATATGAATTTGGCTCTTTAAAGTCATACTACTATTCTATCTTTTTTTCAAAGATTAGCCTATGAATATAAATAATTTCACTAACTTATTTCTATTTTAACTCAAATACTGCCAGCCATTATGTTTAATGCGCACAAAGATAGGAGTTAATTTGTGAAATGTGGATAGTGTATGAAAGTCGGCAACCGCTTACAATGGTTATGATAATAAAAGAGGGAGATGTATCAAATGGATTTAAAAAAAGTTTTACAAGAAAATATCGATCACTTATCAAGTATTGGCAACGACCCAACCGGTGGGATGACGCGTTTATTATATTCTGATTCTTGGTTGGAAGCGCAAAAATCTGTAAAAGAAAAATTAGAAGCAATCGGTATGACTGCTTCATTTGATGAGATCGGTAACCTCTTTGGTAGAGTAGAAGGAACTGAACATCCAGAAGAAACAATTTTATCTGGTTCTCACATTGATACTGTTGTTAACGGCGGAAACTTAGATGGTCAATTCGGCGTTATTGCAGCATATGTTGCAATCCAGTATTTACTTGAAACACATGGCAAACCAAAACGTTCATTAGAAGTTATTTCAATGGCTGAAGAAGAAGGTAGCCGTTTTCCTACAGTGTTCTGGGGTAGTAAGAACTTTGTTGGTGAAGCGAAAAAAGAAGATGTTATTGAAATCGCTGACTTTGAAGGTTTGAAATTCGTTGAAGAAATGCAACGCCATGGTTTTGACTTTAGAGATGAAAATAAAGCTGCGAGAGATGATATCAAAGCGTTTGTAGAAATCCACATCGAACAAGGAACAGTGCTAGAAAAAGAACAATTACAAATTGGTGTTGTAAATAATATCGCTGGACAAAGACGTTATACGATTGTCTTAAAAGGTGAAGCAAACCATGCGGGAACAACTCCGATGGGCTATCGTAAAGATGCCGTTTATGGTTTTGCTAAAATTTGTTCTGAAGCCATTGATCGTGCATTAGAAGTCGGCGATCCTCTTGTGTTAACGTTTGGTAAAGTCGAACCAAAACCTAATACAGTTAACGTTGTTCCAGGAGAAGTGCTATTTACAATGGATTGCCGCCATACAGATAGCGGTGAGCTTCACGCATTTACACAAGAAATCGAACAATTGATGAGAGATATTGCAGCGAAACATGGTTTAGAGATCGATATCGATTTATGGATGGACGAAGCACCAGTTCCAATGAATGAAGAGATCGTTACAGCAATCGAGACGGCAGCTAAAGCTGAAAATATGAAATACAAAGTTATGCATAGTGGAGCTGGACATGATTCTCAAATCATCGCACCAAACTTCCCAACAGCAATGATTTTTGTACCAAGTATCAATGGTATCAGTCATAATCCAGCCGAAGCAACAGATATCGATGATTTAGTCAACGGTGTCAAAGTTCTAGCTAGCACATTATACGAATTGGCTTATAAATAAAAGAAAGTAGGAAAAATAAAAATGGGTTATAAAAATAATCAAACAGGTTATCTAGATGGTTTATTATCATCTAGAGCCGTGATCAAAAAAAATAATTACGCATTGATTCCTCATGATGGGTTAGTAAATAATGTAATTCCAGGTTTTGAAAATTGTGATTGCTCAATTTTAGGTTCTAAACAATTAGGTGCGAATTTTGTCGATTATATTATCACGATGCACAAAGATGGTAAAAACCAACGAGGTTTTGGTGGAGAAGGCGTTGAAACGCTTGTTTACGTGATCGATGGCGTTTTAAAAGTCAATGATGGTACGGATACGCATGAACTAACAAAAGGTGGATATGCTTATCTTCCTGCAAGTACATTGATGTATTTGGAAAATGGACAAGATGCGGATACTGAAATTTTCCTATACAAAAAACGTTATCAACCATTAGAAGGCTATGAAGCACATAAAGTAGTCGGTAATGTCAATGATATGGAACCAATCGAATATGAAGGAATGAAAGATGTTCTTTTATGGGACTTTTTACCAAAAGATTTAGGTTTTGATATGAACTTCCACATCCTTTCATTTGAACCAGGAGCAAGTCATGGTTATATTGAAACGCATTATCAAGAACACGGTGCTTACCTACTTTCTGGACAAGGAATGTATAACTTAGATAATGAATGGATGCCTGTAGAAAAAGGTGATTACATCTTTATGAGTTCATATGTGCAACAAGCAGCGTACGCGGTGGGACGTGATGAACCTTTAATGTACGTTTATTCAAAAGATTGCAATCGAGATCCAGAAATTTAATTTGAAGAGGAAGTTTAAGGATGAATGAAACTGTTGTAGTGAAACCAGAAGAATTGCATGATTTGATCGAAAAAAAATTGACAACAGCTGGTTTAAAACCAGAACATGCAGATGAAGTGGCGACACATTTGGTATTTGCAGATGCATGCGGCATCCACTCACATGGAGCCGTGAGAGTAGAGTATTATGCGGAACAAATCGATAAAGGCGGCGTGACGCTTGATCCAAAAATAGAATTTGAAGAAACAGGACCAAGTTCGGGCATCGTTCACGGTAAAAATGGTGCAGGTCAATTTGTTGCGGATGTTGGACTTGGATATGCCATTGATATGGCGAAAAAATCGGGAGTTGCAGCAGTTGGAATTTCTAAAATCAGCCATAGCGGAGCGCTATCTTACTATGTTAAAAAAGCAGCTCAGCAAGATTTGATCGCAATTGCAATGTGTCAATCAGATCCAATGGTTGTACCATTTGGCGGAAAAGAAAACTATTTCGGTACAAATCCAATTGCTTTTGCAGCACCAAGAAAAGATCACGAACCAGTCGTTTTTGACATGGCAACTACGGTTCAAGCTTGGGGGAAAGTTTTGGATGCTCGTTCTAAAAATAAAGATATCCCAGATACTTGGGCAGTTGATAAAGACGGTAAACCAACAACTGATCCTCATAAAGTCAATGGATTATTACCAATTGCTGGACCAAAGGGCTACGGCTTGATGATGATGGTAGACATCTTATCTGGCATGCTTTTAGGATTACCATTTGGCAAACACGTTTCTTCTATGTATGACGATATAAGCAAAGGACGTAATGTTGGTCAAATGTATATTTTGATCGATCCAAAACGTTTCACAGATTTAGACATGTTCAAAGAATCAGTGAATGGTATGGTGGAAGAGCTACACGAGATTCCGGCAGCAGATGGATTTGAGCAAGTCTATTATCCTGGTGAAATCAATCAAATCAACTATGAAAAATCAATGGCAGAGGGTATTGATATCGTAAAAGATATTTATGATTATTTAAAGAGCGATACACTTCACTATGATCGCTATGAAAATACAAATGCTTTTGGTGAGAAGAAATAAATCTAACTTAAATGTTGAAAAATTGAAGGTTGTTCATTATATGTATGTTGGTTTAGTAAAAACTTAAATAAAGGGAGGCGTTTTAAAATGAGAGTAAAAAAAACGGATTTACATCAATTAATCAAAAATAAGATACAAAAAGCTGGCTTATCAGAAGAGCATGCAGGAATCGTAAGTGATGTTTTAACGTTTGCAGATGCTAGAGGAATTCATTCTCACGGTGCGATGCGTGTAGAATATTACTCAGAAAGAATTGCTAAAGGCGGAATCACAAATGATCCTACTTTTTCTTTTAAACAAACAGCTCCTAGCTGTGGTATGTTTGAAGGGGATAATGGTTCTGGCTTTGTTGCAGCTGAAAAAGCAATGGATTTGGCCATTGAGATGGCAAAGAAAAATGGTGTAGCTGTTGTTGGAGTCCGTAATATCTCTCATAGCGGAGCGCTTGCTTATTATGTAGAAAGAGCTGCAGAACAAGATATGGTAGCACTTTCTGTTTGCCAATCTGATCCAATGGTTGTACCATTCGGAGGAAGTGAACCTTACTTTGGAACAAATCCGATTGCCTTTGCTGCACCTAGTAATGACGAGCGTGTCATCACGTTCGATATGGCGACAACGGTTCAGGCCTGGGGCAAGATCCTTCATGCCCGCTCTAAAAAAGAAGCCATTCCAGCTACTTGGGCGGTAGATGCGCAGGGAAATCCGACAACGGATTCTACAGCTGTTAATGCGCTGTTGCCGATTGCCGGACCTAAAGGCTATGGCTTAATGATGATGGTAGATATCTTATCTGGTATTTTACTAGGCGTGCCATTTGGCAAACACGTTTCTTCCATGTATCATGATTTATCTAAAGGTCGTGAATTAGGTCAGCTTCATATCGTGATCAATCCAGATTTTTTCATTGGTTTAGATACGTTCAAAAAGAATATCTCAACGATGTTGGATGAGCTGAAAGAAATTAGCCCTAGTCCTGGTTTTACAGAAGTCAATTATCCTGGAGAACGGGGACGTGCACGTGAAAAAAATTATGAAGAAAATGGAATTGAAATCGTGGATGATATCTACGAATATTTAGTAAGTGATGATATTCATTACGATCGTTATGATCATAAAAATAAGTTTGCAGAATAATATTCTGTAAAATAAATTTTCTAGCTACGTGGGCTAGCACTATGCTCTGCTTCGATCGCATCAATTACTAAGAGCTGAAGCTCCAAGGATTGAAGATTTTCGGAAAAAAGATAAGATCTGCCTGTGACGAAAGGCGTCACAAACATATTTTCCTATTTTCTGTCAGAGCTGAACGAGCCCACTACACTTTTAAACAAACGGAGGAATTTCAATGCTGCATACAATAATTAAAGCGAATAGCTATCAAGATTCTATCGTATTGATGTTATTAACAAACAAATTAAATACCATCGATGGCGTTCATAATGTTTCAGTTATGATGGGAACACCTGCCAATAAAGATATTTTCAAAACAGGTGGTTTATATACAGATGAACTAGAAAAAGCTTCTTCAAACGATATGGTCATCGTATTAGATATTGAAGATGACTCATTAATTGAGCAAGTATTAACAGAAATCGATGTATTTTTAGAAGAACAAACAAAAGGTGGCGGCGACACATCAGGTGAAGAGGTCGTAAAAACTTGGGATAAAGCATTTGAGCTTGGTAAAGATGCTGGCGTAGTCGTTTTCTCTATTCCTGGTACACATGCAGCACTTGAAATTGAAAAAGCATTAGATGAAGGAAAACATGTCTTCTGTTTTAGTGATAATGTCGCAATTGAAGATGAAAAACGTCTAAAAGAAAAAGCACATGATGCAGGACTTCTTTTAATGGGCCCTGACTGTGGTACTGGTATCATCAATGGTATTCCTGTGGCATTTACAAATGCTGTTCGTAAGGGGAAAATCGGTGTTGTTGGTGCTTCTGGAACAGGTATTCAAGAAGTCACTACGATTATCCACAAATTAGGCGGGGGCGTAACGAATGCAATCGGTACTGGTGGACGTGACTTAAAAGCTGAAATTGGTGGAATTACATTAAAAGATAGCATCATGACATTGGAGAAAGACCCTAATACAGAAGTGGTTGTTGTTATTTCTAAACCACCTGCACCAGAAGTTCGTGATGAAGTCTTAAATCTTTTAAGAAGTATCTCAAAACCTGCTGTAACGATTTTCCTAGGTGAAAAACCAACATCTCATGAAGAAAATCTTTATCGTGCGTATACATTAGAAGAAGCAGCTCAAACGGCTGTTCAATTATTAAATAAAGAAGCGGTCACAGCAGTGAAAGAAACCTTAACAGTTCCTGCTCATTCTTTCAAACCGGAGCAAAAATATGTTAAAGGTTTATACTCTGGCGGAACTCTGGCTTATGAAGCCGCAATGCTGATCAAAGAAGGTTTAGCATTAACAGGTGACGAACATGCACCAGAAGGCTTTATCTTACAAAACCAGGGACATGAAATCATTGATTTAGGAGATGATGTTTACACGCAAGGAAAACCTCATCCAATGATCGATCCAACAAAACGCAAAGAAATGCTAGAAGAAGCCGGCAAAGATCCTGAAACAGCAATCATTCTTTTAGATGTTGTATTAGGTTATGGTTCTCATGCCAACATGGCGCAAGAACTAGCACCAACAATCAAAGAAATCAAAGCCCAAGCGGCAGCTGATGGTAGAGAGTTATTTGTGATTGGTACGATTGTAGGAACAGACGAAGATCCGCAAAATATTCATGAGCAAGAAGCAATCATGAAAGAGGCTGGTGTGATCCTTTGTGATAGTAACGCACAAGCAGTTCGTTTAGCCTTGGCTATTTTAGATCATCCATTGACTCAAACTGATAAAGCAATCGAAGCTGCACCGGCAGTGACTCCAGTTGCGATTGAACCAACGGAAGCAATGTTAGCATTATTGACAAATCAAGGATTTATCAATGTTGGCTTACGTAGTTTCTCAGAAGCAATCATCAATCATGGTGGTAAAGTGGTTCAATATGATTGGCAACCAGTTGCAGGCGGAAATATCACATTGCAAAAAGCATTACAGTTCTTAAATAAAGTAGCATTAGCTAAATAAATTATCCAGCTTACTGAGCTAGCTCCTCAGAAAATAGATAAAAATAGATTGTGGTAAAAAGCACCACATTCTATTTTTCCTATTTTTCAGTCGGAGCTGATCCAGCTCATTCAGCTTTTAACGGAGGAAAATCAAAATGTCATATAAAACAATCGATGAAGCAAACCAAGCGGTAGCAGCAAAAATCGTTGCTGGTTCTCCTTTCTTATTAGATGTAGTCCCAGCAAAAACAGTAATTGAAGAATTAAATGACGGAAAAGTCCTATTACATGCAGGACCTCCAATCACTTATGATAAAATGGTTGATCCGATCCAAGGGGCTTGTGTCGGTGCTGCATTATTTGAAGAATGGTGCGAAACTGAAGAAGAAGCAAGAAAAATGCTAGAATCTGGCGAAGTAAAACTAATTCCATGTCATCATGTGAATGCAGTTGGACCAATGGGTGGAATCACATCAGCGAATATGGCCGTTTTAGTTGTTGAAAATAAAACCGATGGCAATCGCGCTTTCTGTACGATGAATGAAGGAATTGGTGCAGTATTACGTTTTGGTGCTTATTCAGATGAAGTAATCAATCGTTTAAGATGGATGAGAGATACTTTAGCACCTGTTTTAAGTGCTGCCTTAAAAACGAAAGAAGACGGTTTAAATATCAATGTATTAGTTGCTAAAGCAATTGCAATGGGAGACGAATTCCACCAACGTAATATTGCTGCATCACTTGCTTTCTTAAAAGAAATGGCACCAATCATTGTTGGTTTAACTGAAATCAACCAAACGAAACGTGAAGAAGTTGTTCAATTCTTAGCGGATACAGATCAATTCTTCCTAAATATCATGATGGCTTCAGCGAAAGCTGTAATGGATGGCGCAAGACAAATTCAAGAAGGAACGATCGTAACTGCAATGTGTAGAAATGGTTATGAGTTCGGTATTCGTATTGCAGGAATGGGTGATGAGTGGTTCACAGGTCCTGTTAATACACCTCAAGGATTATACTTCTCAGGCTTTAGTGAAGCCGATGCTGCACCTGATATGGGTGATAGTGCAATCACTGAAACATTTGGCGTTGGCGGTATGGCAATGATCGCAGCGCCAGCTGTAACCCGTTTCGTTGGTTCAGGTGGTTTCTATGATGCGTTGAATACAAGTAATGAAATGACAGAAATTTGTATTGATACGAATCCTAATTTCCCAGTTCCAACTTGGGACTTTAAAGGAATTTGTTTAGGAATCGATGCGAGAAAAGTTGTAGAAACAGGAATCCTTCCTGTGATCAATACAGGGATCGCAAATAAAAAAGCAGGTTTAGGTCAAATCGGAGCAGGTACAGTAACGCCACCGATCGATTGCTTTGAAAAAGCAGTTTTGGCCTATGCAAAAAAATTAGGTTTTACAGAATAAAAGGTGAAGATATTGTTTGTTAATGCTTGTTTTATTGATCAGTTTCTTTTAGCAGATCACTTTGAAGAACAAAAATGGCAGGTCCATAGCAAATATAAGAATAGTTTCAATATTCAAGATGAGAGGAAAAAACAGTTAGTGGTCGTGACGACCACTAACTACCCTTTTATGCCGAATGGTATTTACTTACAAGCCAATGATTTTTCACAAGTGTTATCATCAATCGAAATTGGAGAACAAATTAAATGGGAACAAAAGTGTTTGCATTTTTCTAGAAACCATCTATTACTGACACATGGGACACTATATTCGTCGTTAGTAGGTACAGCAACGAGAAACTTAATGGAAATAAGTCAAAAAAAATTATTTTCATATTCAGACTCACTCGTAAAAAAAACAGGGAGTCAGCATTCTTTAGCTCAGTTTTTGGAAGGGATGAATCCTTTTAAAGAAGCGATTATTGCGCTGTGTTCTGAAGACCAGTCACAACAAAAATCAGGTTTGAATTTTCTTTTAGGTCGAGGTATGGGATTAACACCGTCAGGAGATGACATGATTGTTGGACATCTGGCTGCAAGATTTCTATTGGATAAAGAAAGTTCGATCTTAACAAATTTACTACTTACTGAACTGTTAGCAGAGCGGTCCGTGACAACAGATATCAGCAAGCATTATTTGTTATGCGCACTATCAGGGCATTTTAGTGAACCTGTTCTTAAATTAATCGAAGCATTGGCGACAAACAGCAGTGAAGAAAAAATTGAAAAAATAGTTAATGGCGTCATTTCGGTAGGACACACATCTGGTGTTGATTTACTGGCAGGCTTATTAACTACAATCAAATTACTAGGTACTAAATGAAGGAGGATTTTTATGGCAAATCGTGTCGTGATCGCATTGGGAGGCAATGCAATTTTAAAACCAAACCAAGAAGCAACACTTGAGGTACAGTTAGATAATGTTGAAGTCAGTGCAGAGCTGGTTGCAAAAATAGAAGAAATCGATTATGAAATCGTTTTAACTCACGGGAATGGTCCGCAAGTAGGCAATATTCTAAGACAAAATGAAGAAGCAAAAGATGTGGTTCCACCGTTTCCTTTAGATGTATGTAATGCGGAATCACAAGGTTTTATTGGGTACATGTTAGAACAAAGCTTGAAAAATTCATTGGAAACAAAAGGCTTGACGAGTAACGTTATTACGTTATTAACTCAAACCGAAGTTTCAGCTGAAGATGAAGCGTTCAACAATCCAAACAAACCAATCGGAATTTTTTACACAGAAGAAGAAGCAAAGCAAATGGAGCAAGAAAAGAATTGGGTGATGATGGAAGATGCTGGTCGTGGTTACCGCCGCGTTGTCCCTTCTCCACAACCAAAAGCGATCCATGGTGTAGATGCGATCGTTAATTTATTAAACCGTAATACGATCGTTATTGCAGGCGGAGGTGGCGGAATTCCCGTCGTTCGTGATCAAAATGGTCTGTTAAAAGGAATCGAAGCAGTTATCGATAAAGACCGTACAGGTAAAAAACTAGCTGAACAAATTGATGCAAATGTCTTCATGATGTTGACAGATGTAAGCAATGTTTATATCAACTATGGTAAAGAAAATCAAGAAAAATTAGAAACAATTTCTGTAAAACAAGCACAACAATATATGGACGAAGGCCATTTTGCTGATGGTAGCATGGGTCCGAAAATGGAAGCGGCTATTGGGTTTGCGGCCCAAGGGAAAACAGCGATCATTTGTTCTTTAGAAGAAGCGGATCAAGCTTTACTAGGTAGAGCAGGAACAAGAATCACAGGATAAACAATAAAAATAGAAGTTGAAAGAAACGGTCCATGTTTCTTTCAACTTCTATTTTATTTATTGATGCTGATTTGATCGTTCTGATAACTCTAAGGCTAAACGTAAATTCAAACTGTTAGTTGGATCTTGAATACTTTTCCCAAGTAACTTAGCACAGTGGTCGATTCTATATTTAATCGTATTACGATGTAAGTACATTTCTTTGGCTGTTTTTGAAATTTCACATTGAAAACTTAAATAACACTGTAGTGTCTTACGAAGTTCAATAAATGAATCTTCAACAGGATAGGCAAGCTCTTTTAGCGTCGACTCGCAGAAATAATGAATGTCTTCCAGACTCATTTTTTCGAATAAACTTTTCATTCCTTTAGGATGATAGCGATGGGTAAGCATATTGTCAGTCATTGTTAGCATTTCTTCGTAGGCTGTTTTTGCTTCAATGAAGGAGTTTGCGATTTGTTCTATCGTTTCATATAAATTTCCCAAAGCAAAAGTCAACGTGATGGGAAGCTTTTCAGATAATTCCAAAGATAATTCACTTAAAATTCTTTCTAAATCCTCTACTCTGCTTTGGATCAAAATGGCCAAGTGGTTTGTGTTTTTTACTTTAAAAATACTGATATGCTTGATTCTAGGTGGCAAAGTTTCTAATAGCCATTGAAAAGCGACATCACTTTCTTCTTGTTGATATTTGATTTTCGTTGCTGTTGTTGTTGTTTGACTGCAAACGGCATAGACAACCTGATACTGGGTACTTTTCTTTAAGCCATAATTTGCGCCTAGATCCAGCCAATCTCGTCTAGATTGATGGGGTGTTTGCTGATATTCTACTAGTTGACCTAAAAAATCACTTTTAAGAAAGTCCAGAGATTCCTGAACTTTTTGATTTTTATACAACATAAATGACAAAACTAAACAGGCCTGTTCAACTGCAAATTCAGACATCGGATAAGGAACTTGTTGCGGATTTAAAATCAATAAATAATGTGGAAAATAGCTATTCATAGTAACTGAAAAACCTGCAATCTGTAATGGCTCTTGATTTAGATCATTGATCATAAATGAGGCATGACTATCTTCATTCCAATTATCGTATTTATTAATAAGTTGTTCAACATAATACTCAGCCGGTTTTGAAGTCTGAGTAAAGTGTTTTGAATGGGCGATTACTTTACGATAAGGACTTAATAAAATCACAGGAGTATTGATCATTTTTCCAAAGTCAGCGATAAATCGTGCAATACTCACATCATGAATCAGTAAATCAGAGAAGCGCTTTTGAATATCTAAGGCGTAGCTTAATTGTTCTGTTTTAGTATCCCATAAATAATTTAATAGTTGATGCAATACAGCGCCCAAAGGTTGAGTGCTGGACACTTGAACGACTGGAAAATTGATTTTATTAGCATAAGCGACGACCTCTGGATCAATGGTTTCAATGAAACGTCCGACTTTTATACCGATTCCAGCGGCTTCTTGTTCTTTTAGAGAATCGATCAAAGTGATCAGCTCTTTTTGATTATCTTTATAAACCATCGCAGTTGTTAAAAGGAAAATCTTTTTTGGAATAAAATTGGCCACATCAGGTGTTTCAGAAATTTCGATACTTTCAACAATCGTGTTGGCTTTTGTAGGATTCGTTAATAATTTTAGATCGGAAAATCTTGGTATTTTTAATAAATCTTCTAAAGTAGTCAATGGATTTCCTCCTAATATTAAAAGCAGCACAAATCGGTTAATCCTGTAGAAAATTAGCAGTGAAACATTTTTTGTTTCACAGTTGATTTCTTGTTTTTCATAAGGAGTGATTTGTGCAGCTAGATAAATTTAAAAGCAGAACAGGCTCGTTCAGCTTCGACAGAAAAACAAGAAAAATTGAGGGGCGTTTTGGCCGCAATCAATTTTTATCTTTTTCCGAGATACTAGCTTGAGAAGCTAGATAGCATATGGTGACAACGTATCAATCAATATTAAAACTATTTCATGGTATGCTTCAAAACAAAAGCGTAGCGAGATCATTCAGTTCCTACAGAAAAATACAAAATATGAAAATATTGTATTTTTCCACAAGCTTATTTTATTCTTTTCTGATAAGCTAGGTAGTATAAGGTAAAATATTTAGTTGCGATAAATCTTAATCAGAAATTAGCAATTCATAATATTGTTGCATGTCTTAGCATATCTCTATTCTAAATGATAGCGTATGCAGATTCAAGAAAGTTTTGTACATAATAACTGAAAATTCTATTTTTTTATTCAAAAGTGACAATGACTTTTTTGAATATAAGGGTAGGATGAAATTAAAACGGAAAAGAGGAAATAGTTATGTTTTCAGAAATATCAGTACCAAGCAGAACCATCATGACACCAGGGCCAGTTGAGGCTCATCCTGTAGCATTAAGAGCGATGTCTGCTTCTATTTTAGGTCAATTTGATCCAGCCTTTTTACAAATTATGGATGAAGTGAAAGAGATGATCAAGATTCCTTTCGGCACAAAAAATGAGCAAGCGTTTGCTGTAGATGGAACATCTCGTTCTGGTTTAGAAGCAGCATTGATTGCATTGATCGAACCAGGAGATAAAGTGTTGATTCCTGTATATGGCCGGTTTGCGTATCTTTTAGGCGAAATATGTGAACGTGCTAAAGCAGAGATTCATTATCTTGAAAAAGAATGGGATGCCCCATTTGAACAAGAAACAGTAATTGAAGAAATTAAAAAATTTCAACCGAAAATTGTTGCCATGGTTCATGGTGAAACAGCTAATGGCCAAATGCAATCAATGGAAAAAATTGGTCAACACTGTAAAGAAAATGATATTTTCTTTGCAGTGGATATGGTTGCAACATATGGCGGTGTACCTCTTGAAGTAGATGCGTGGGGAGTTGACATCGCAATTGCTGGAACGCAAAAATGTGTGAGTGTTCCTTCAGGCTTATCTTTGATTACTTATAATGAGCGAGTGGAAAAAGTTCTTACTAGTCGTTACCAAAAGGAATTAGGGTTAAGTAAAGATATTCGCAATGCAAATCATATCAGCAGTAATTATCTTGATTTAAGCCAGCTACAACGTTATTGGAGTGAAGAACGAATCAATCATCATACTGAAGCGACAAGCATGATCTATGGACTGCATGAAGGCCTTAGAATGATGATCAAAGAAGGCATGGACAATGTCTATGCACGACATGCCCAAAATGATCAAGCAATCGTTGCTGGTATAAAAGCGATGGGCTTAGGTTTTTATGGTGATTTGACAACTAAAATGCCAACCGTTACACCGATCATGATTCCTAAAGGAATTGATGGCGAAGCAGTTCGTTCGCTTATGCTAGATGAGTTTGGTGTAGAAATTGCTTCATCTTTTGGTGCACTTCAAGGAAAAGTATGGCGTATCGGAAATATGGGATACAGCAGTAGAAAATCTAATGTTCTTCACGTGTTATCAGCATTAGAAGGTGCGCTTAATTATTATGGTGCAGATATTAATAAAGGTGAAGCTGTGAAAGCAGCATTAGCGATCTATAAAAACAGAAAAAATTAAATTGTTTGTGTGAAAGAACAAGTGATTGTTCGTTTTGCACAAACTTTTTAACAAGTTTGTGAAAAATTATGATGCATGAAAGTTTGCTACCGCTTACAATTGAAACGAATAAGAAGTTATTTCTTTTGATGTTTGAAACCAAAATTGCACAAACATTTTTGTAATCAGATATTAAAAAAATAACATATGGAGGAAAAGACATGGATGTAAAAAGTAAGGGTTCAGGAATGGATTATTGGAAAAAAATTGTTATTTTGTTATGTGCTGGCTGGGTAACAATCTGGGTATATCGTTCAGCCTTATCACCTGCATACCCGCAGATCAATGAGTCACTTGGTGGAAATATCACAGATACAGCGTTGGGCTTTATTTCTACGTGTTACTTCTTTGGATATGTAGCAATGCAGATTCCAGCAGGTTTCTTAGTAGATAAAATTGGGAAGAAAAAAGTATTGATTCCAGGTTTTATCGTTTTTGGATTAGCCGCTTTATTGATTTCTCAAGCAACGAATATTCAAATGATTTATGTTGGTAGTGTTTTAGCAGGTTTAGGTTGTGGATCTTTCTATGGATCAGCATATTCACTAACTTCTCAAAATATTCCACGCGAAAAGAGAAGTTTCTCTACTGCAATTGTAAACAGCGGATCTGCTGTTGGTTCAGGTTTAGGTTTGATTTTATCTAGTTTCTTAGTTGTTCAATTAAAATTCCCATGGCAAACAATGATGTACATTTCTGTAGCATTGATTGCTGTAATGTTAGTGGCATTTGTTGCAATTATTCGTAATAATAAAGAAGATGCTGAATTCTTAGCACAATCTGAAGCGGCAGAGGCAGCAGAAGCAGCGGCTGCTGCACCAGAAGCACCTGTTGCTGAAAAAGAACATGTTTCAATCAAAAAATTATTCTCACCAAAAATGTTATTTGCGTATATTTTATACTTTGCTACTTGTTATGCGTATTATATGACAGTTACTTGGTTACCAAATTTCTTGGGAACTGAGCGTGGATTTGAAGGAGCAGCAATTGGATTTTCTGCATCTCTTGTAGCGTTTGCTTCGATTCCAGGTGCTTTATTCTTCAGTCGTTTAGCTGATAAATTCATGCACAAAAAAGTACAATTTATTGTTATCTTAGAATTTTTAGCAGCAGCAATGCTATTATTGACTGTACAAGCAACAAACTCAACATTATTATTAATAGGTCTGATTTTATACGGCTTCCTAGGAAAACTAGCTGTAGAACCGATCATTATTTCATGGCTTGGGGAAAATGCACCTAAAGTTGGTATTGGTACAACACTCGGCGTATTTAACTTCTTCGGAATGATGTCATCTGTTATCGCACCAACATTGACAGGTTCAATTTCTGATGCGACTGGTTCAAAAGAAATGGGCTTTTATATCTCGGTTATTCTATTAGTCGTAGGAACTGCGTTATTCTTATTAGCAAACTTGAATAAAAAGAAAGCAACTGCTGAATAAGCAGTTGTGATCGCAAGAAATAAATAATGATGTGTTTAGCTTCTGAAACTAAATATAGTTGATAGAAATTAAACACATCATATTTTTTTAGTCAAAAGGAATATAGGAAAATAAGATATTATTTGGAATTTCAGTGTATATAAGCGCTTAAAAAGGAGGCGAAATAATGGAAAACCAAGATTATCAAATCACCGAAGAAGAGCTTCAACGTTATCGAGAACGTGGCTATAATGAAGATCTACTTCCAAAACCTTTGTCTAAAAGGATGATGGGAAAAATGAACTATTTTACGTTATGGATGGGTTCGGTTCATAATATTCCCAATTATACGGCAGTTGGAGGATTTTTATTTCTAGGACTTTCACCAATCAATATTATGTTAGCATTGGTGTTAAGTGCAATGGCTGTGGCTTTATTTATGACCTTCAATGGTCGAGCCGGATCAAAATATGGTATTCCTTTTGCGATTCATTTACGCTCAACTTATGGTGATATTGGTGCAAAATTGCCGGGCTTTCTTAGAGGATGTGTCGCTGCGATTGCTTGGTTTGGGTTACAGAATTATACAGGTTCATTAGCGTTGTTGATTTTGATTGGTAAGATTTGGCCAGGTTTTTTAACACTTGGCGGAGATACGATGATCTTGGGGATTTCTATTCCAGGCTTGATCGCCTTTACGATTTTTTGGGCAGTGAACATGCTGATCGGTTTTGGCGGTGGAAAAATTCTTAATAAGTTTACTGCTATTTTAAGTCCGCTGATTTATATTGTATTTGGCGGTATGGCTATCTGGGCGATTGGAGCTGCAGGTGGTTTAGGACCGATTCTATCTTATGACGTCGCAGGAGCAGCACATAATATTTCACCAGTGTTTGTCTATTTTATGATCATTAATTCAGTTTTAGCAGTCTGGGCAGCACCTGGTGCAAGTGTGTCAGACTTTACTCAAAATGCGAAATCTACTAGAGACCAAACGATTGGTCAAACTGCTAGCTTTTTAGTTGGCTATGGAATATTTGCCTTTTCAAGTGTTGTGATTTTAATTGGTGGTTCTATTCGTTATGGAATCCAAGAATGGAATATTTTAAACATTGTTGATCGTTGGGATAATTCATTGGCAATTATAGTTGCGATGCTCGTATTCTTATTAACAACTGTTTCTACAAATGCAACGGGAAACATCATTCCGGCTGCATATCAGCTATGTGCATTATTTCCTAAAAAGATCGATTATAAAAAAGGGGTGTTACTTGCCAGTGTGATCAGTTTTCTGATCATGCCATGGAAATTAATGGAAAACGCAGATAGCATCTTTATTTTCTTGAATACGATCGGTGCAGTCTTAGGACCTGTTGCCGGGACAATGATTGCGAATTATTATTTTGTTCAGAGACAAAAAATCGACTTGAATCAGTTGTATATGGATCCAAAAACTGACAATAGTCATAATATTTACAAAGGATTGAATAAACCTGCTTATGTTGCTACGATTGTGGCATTGGTTATTTGTTTAAGTGGTAATTTCATCCCAGCTTTAAAAGTGATTTCTGATATTTCTTGGATTTCTGGTTTTGTATCTGCTTTTGTTTTATATTTAGTATTAAGAAAATTCTTTGATAAAAAATAATAAGCTTTATGAAGATACTTCATTCAGCATTTAAATTTAGGAGGAAAGCAAATGAAACATGATTTACTAATCAAAAATGGTCTAGTTATTCTGGAATCAGGGGAAGTAAAGACAGATGTTGCTGTAAAAGATGGATTGATTGTTGCTGTCGGAAATGATCTTGGTGAGGCGGATAAAGTCATTGATGCACAAGGTTTAGTTGTTAGTCCAGGTATGGTGGATGCACATGTACACATCACTGATCCTGGAGGCGGTTATCGTGATCAATGGGAAGGGTATATCACCGGAACTGCTTCATGCGCTAAAGGCGGAGTTACATCATTTATGGAGATGCCTTTAAACCAAGTACCTGCAACCGTCGATGGTGAATCGTTGGAAATAAAATACACTGCTGGAAAAGGCAAATTGAAATCAGATGTTGGCTCATTTGGTGGGTTGGTACCATTCAATCTTACTGGCGGTATTCAAGAGTTAAATGATGGAGGCGTTGCAGCGTATAAATGTTTCATGGCGACATGCGGAGACCGCAGTATTGATGGTGATTTCATGAATGTCGATGATTATTCTCTTTACGAAGGAATGAAACAAGTTGCTAAAACTGGCAAGGTTCTGGCGATTCATGCAGAAAATGCTGCAATTACAGATAAACTAGGAGAAATTGCCTATAAAAATGGGGAAACAACATTAAAAGCTTATGTTGCAAGTCGTCCAGTTTTCACTGAAGTGGAACCGATTCGCAGAGCAATTTTATTTGCCAAAGAAACGGGCTGTCGTATCCATATTTGCCATATTGCCTGTCCAGAAGGGGTAGAAGAAGTGACGAAGGCAAGACAGGCTGGTGTTGATGTAACATGTGAGACCTGTACGCACTATCTTTACTTTGATACAGATGAGCTAGACGCAATTGGTCCTGTGGTAAAATGTTCACCGCCAATTCGTGATAAAGAAAATCAAAATGGTATGTGGGATAAAGTGTTATCAGGAGAAATTGATTTTGTGACTTCTGACCATTCTCCATGTACACCTGATTTAAAAGATAAAGAGAATGCTTTTGAAGCGTGGGGTGGAATTTCTGGGGTTCAAAATAATGTTGATGTTCTTTTTGATGAAGGCGTTCAAAAAAGAGGAATGTCATTGAAACAATTTGCAGATATTATTGCCACAAATCCAGCAGATCGTTATGACTTGGATCAAAAAGGGCGAATCAGTGTTGGCAAAGATGCTGACTTTGTTTTGATCAAACCAAATGCACCTTATACATTAAAGGCTGAAGATTTGGAATACCGTAATAAAATCAGTCCTTATATTGGGCGAGAAATTGGTGCTCAAGTTGTGCAAACTATTTTAAGAGGTCACGTGATCTATACAAAAGAAGATGGGGTTTCAACTGATTTTGTGGGTGCCTTTATTAAGAAGTAACTAAGTTAATAGAGTAAGAATCAGATCAGACATGAAAATATTTATTTTTATTGTCTGATCCTTCTTATTTTTGCGGAAAAAATAGAAAAGCGACTCATTTAGTGATTTAGCCTGATAAAGGAGAGCGTGGAGGATGAATGAACAAAAAAAACAGAATGGACGAACGCCATATTGGAAACAGATCATTTATATATTAACGATTGGCTGGATCGTTATTTGGATTTATCGAACCGTTTTGACGCCTATTTATCCGATTATTAGCGATTATTTTGGTGGTGCGACAGATGCTCAACTTGGTCATATTTCAAGTTTCTATTTTTTAGGCTATGTTTGCATGCAAATACCTTCAGGTCTTCTAGTAGATAAATTAGGGAAAAAACAAATTCTGATTCCCGGTTTTTTATTATTTGGTCTCGGTGCATTGGTTGTGGGATTAGCACAAAATATCGGGATTGTTTTTATTGGTAGTATTTTAGCTGGATTAGGTTGTGGAACTTATTATGGTGTAGCATATTCATTGACTGCAGAATATGTACCAGTCTCTAAAAGAAGCTTATCAACTGCTATTGTCAACAGCGGAACAGCAATAGGGAGCGGCTTAGGCTTGATTTCTTCTAGTTATCTAGTTGGAACGGGCGTATTGCCTTGGCAAGCCTTGATCTTTGCAACAATTGTGTTGATTCTATTATCGGTGGTTATGTTTTTACGTTTTATTCGGTTAGAAAAACCAAAAAAGGGAATCAGTACACAAGTAGATTTAAAAAAACAAACATCAATCAAAGCGCTTTTTAAACCACGCATGATTTCGGCGTATATCTTGTATTTTTCAACCTTGTATACCTACTATTTGATCGATACCTGGCTACCTAATTTTTTAGAAACAGAAAAAGGTTTTTCCGGAACCTCAGTTGGACTCGCTTCCTCATTGGTATTTTTTACCGCAATCCCTGGGGCCCTGATTTTTAGCCGGATTGCTGATGGTATTCCAAGGAAAAAAGTTCAATTGATTATTTTGCTTGAAGTATTAGCTGCTAGCGTATTGTTTATCACAGTCACAACAACAAATCAAACGATTTTAGTCATTGGTATTATGGCTTACGGATTCTTTGGGAAATTAGCAGTTGAACCAATCATTATTTCTTGGTTAGGTGAATCAGCACCTAGAGGCAGCATTGCAACCATGTATGGTGTATTTAATTTCTTTGGTATGTCAGCATCAGTCATCGTTCCGTCGTTAACTGGGAAAATTTCTGATATCACAGGCTCAAAACTTTACGCATTTTATTTAGCGATTCTCATTATAGCAATTGGGACTCTTTTGTTTTATTTGATCAACCGCTTTATTGGAGATAAAAATAAAATCGTCTATTGATAGCATATATATAAGACATCTTACTTCTTTCCAGTTTTTTTTAATCGAAAGAAACAAGGTGTTTTTTTGCTGTTTAAAAGCAACTTTACGATTCCAGAAGTATATTAGATGAAGTCTGTCTTTATTTTCGTTATACTTATATAAAGGAATGAGGTGGAGCAAATGGAAAAAACTGAGAAAATATATATGGTAGTCGCTCGGGCTGATTTTTCTTTAGAAGAGTTGAAAGAGGATGTTTTTGATTGGTTAAGCTTTTTGCGCATTGTGACAATTCCCGAAAGTTATCGTTTTGGTGAGGAAGAAGCACAGAGATTTGATTTAGAAACCATTATTCAGCAAATTCAACATCTTACAGAAGAAGAGAATTTATGGATCAAGGTGAATGGTCAATCCGGAGAATTTCAACTCCATATTTCTAAGTTAACACTTCATGAACGGACAATTCTAGATGGCACTATTTATCTAGACCATCAAACGATGATCGAAGACTATTGCGAAACCAGAATGGTTAGAAATGGCATCTACGGGTATATTCGGCCATTAGATGAATATTTATATAATAATGTTGAGGATATTGAAAAAAGGACATTTGAAACAGAAAGCGAAATCACTAAATTACCTAAACGATATGATAGTAAAAAAGCAGTAATCGTTGATTGTAATCAATTGGCAGGCTATGATGTTTATTTTAAAGGTCTGTGTTTGACTTCTTGTTGGAAAATGTATTATTTAAATTTGTACTGTCAAATTATTCCCAAACCGATCTTTTTAGAAGTCCAGCAAGTTCAGTTTGTAGAAGAATTGGACAATCAAGTAATCAAAGTAACCTTATTCAAAGATCCATTTAATTGGGATGTGCCTATTAATCAAAAATATCAGCGCTTGTTCAGAGATCAGATGGGCTTTGATCAATTGGCTTGGAATAATGGAACGGGTGTTTTACGTGCTCCTTATATTGAATATGCCTTCGTTGAAGAGGTTACACAAACAGTTCAATATCAAAATAATTACTATCAACCTGTTGAAAAGAAAAACGCAACCTATTTTGTTACTAGAAGTTACGATCTGCTTCATCAAAAATATAGGGTAAACCGTACAAAGGGGATATTAAACGCGCAAGCTTATTTCCCATGGATCGATGAGAAGAGCCGTAAAATGATGAATTATCGTGTATTGAATCCAGAAATGGCTATTGACGATGGTCTGTCAGCATATGAGTTTTATATACGGCAGTTTTTGGAAATTGATGTTTTGGACAAAAAATATGATGATTTTGTCTCTGTCTTGCGTTTTTATCTACCAAAAGAGGCAATCAAACAAATTCCGTTAGAGGCATTATGGGATAAATTGTTTGATGTGAATATTAGCAATTTAAAACAAAAAGAAGCATCTACACGTTTTGACTTGAAAAAAGCGAAGAATCATTTGCGTGTTGTATTTTTAGATTCGAGTTATTTAGAAACGATCAATCAAACGGTCGATGTTAGTGATTAAAAGAAAAGGGCTGCAACATAACTCCAAGAGTTATGTTGCAGCCCTTTAAAATTCAAACAAACGATGGTGAACAAGATGACTACTCGTCTAATAGAATTATTACTACATAGGAATACTGTCTCCATCGATCACCAATTCAGCACCTGTTACAAAGCTAGCTTCATCACAAGCCAGATAAATAACGCTATTTGCGATATCATCCGGTTTTCCTAAATAAGGAAATTGAACAGATTTTTTATAAGCTGGTCTGATAGTTGGAAAAGTGGTTTCGATCATAGGTGTATCAATAATACCTGGACAGATTGAATTTACCCGTATATTGTGTTTTGCGTATGTAAAGGCGGCATCAAGTGAAAGTGAGCGAATAACATCTTTTGCGGCGACATAAGGATTGTTATCTGGTAAATTTACTAATCCTTCCAATGATGAAATATTGATAATCGATCCACCGCCATTTTTCATCATTAGCGGAATCACTTCATTTAAGCCATATGCAAAACTATTTATATCGATAGATTGAATTTTTTTCCAATCTTCTACCGATAAATCTAAAAGTATTTTTGGAGAAGAAATCCCAGCGTTGTTGACTAAAATATCGATTTTTCCATATTTACTTATTGTAGCAGAAAGCATTTTTTGCCAACTGTCGCTAGAGCTTACATCGTGTTGAAAAGCAGTTGCGGTGCCTCCAATTTGCGTTATCTCTGAAACAACAGCTGAGAGTTTATCTAAACGTTTACCTGTACAAACAACAATTGCTCCTTCTTTGGCAGCAGATTTAGCAGTGGCAATACCAATACTACTTTGTCCTTCTGTAATCAACATTACTTTACCTAATAATCTATTCATAATAAAAAAACCGCTATAATGAAAATCATTATAGTTATCCTTTCTGATTATTCTAAAAATGGTGTCCTTGTTAGTAAAGAAATTTTTAACCTGTAAAGAATGTAAATAACTTATTTATAAGTTTAATATAGAAATTTTATTAAAGCTAATGATATAAACTAAAAATAATAAGTTTTTAATCAAATAAAAAGCCTCAAATGAATGTGATCGAAATCAACATTATTTGAGGCTTGATTATTTAATGGAGTTTATTGAGCAACTGGTTTTTTCACAATTCCTAAAATGACAGCAGAAACGACTGCGCCAATTGCAATAAACAATAGATACAAGATTGGGTGACTTAATAATAAAGCTACGAAGATACCACCGTGAGGAGCCAACAGACGAATGCCAAAACCGCCGACTAAACCTCCAGCTAATGCTGAACCGACAACGAAACTTGGAATAACGCGTAATGGATCTGCTGCAGCAAAAGGAATCGCACCCTCAGTTACAAACGATAAGCCCATTACTAAGTTGGTTAAACCAGCATCTTTTTGGTCCTTCGTAAATTTATTTTTAAAGATCAATGTTGCGATAAAAATAGCTAATGGAGGAACCATCCCACCAGCCATAACTGATGCCATAATGATACTACCGCCTTCTGTAACGGTTGCAGCAATCGAAGCTGTACCGAACACATAAGCTGCTTTGTTGATTGGGCCGCCTAAGTCAATTGCCATCATACCACCAAGTAAGGCACCTAAAAGTGCAGCGTTTGTTCCATCTAAACTTAATAAGAAATTATTTAAACCATCATTGATAACTTTCATTGGAACATTGACCAAAAGCATCGAACCACCTGTAATCAGTAAACCAAAAACAGGATAAAATAAAATCGTTTTGATACCATCAAGTGATTTAGGTAAACCTTTGAAGAGCTTCTTCAATAAAATAATGACATAACCAGCTAAAAAACCGCCGACCAAAGCACCTAGGAAACCTGCACCACCTGTATTGGCTAACGCACCAGCCGCAAAACCTACGATCAAACCTGGTCGATCAGCAATACTTGAAGCGATAAATCCAGCTAAAACGGGTAACATAAAGCCAAACGCAGCACTACCGATTTGATTGAACCAAGAAGCCGCTTCGTTATAATTTCCAAGCATACTCAATTGATCTTGAGGAACACCGATAAATTGGTCGATCATAAAGGAAAGAGCAATGGCGATTCCACCACCGATAACGAATGGAAGCATATGCGAAACACCATTCATCAAATCTTTATAGATTCTTGAACCAACTGAACCATCGGCAGATCCATCTTCTTCACTTGAATCTGATTCTGAACTGTGGAAAGTTGGAGCTGTACCGTTAGTCGCTAAAGTAATCAATTCCTCTGTTTTCCGAATCCCATCACTGACTGGACGGTTCACTAATTCTTTTCCGTCAAAACGATTCATTTCAACTTTTTTATCAGCGGCAACGATCACACCATCAGCACGCGCAATATCTACCGCTGTTAAGCGATTCTTGATTCCTTCAGAACCATTTGTTTCGACTTTGATGTCAATACCCATTTCTTTGGCTTTTTTCTTTAAAGCATCTTCGGCCATATAGGTATGAGCGATGCCGGTTGGACAAGCTGTAACGGCAACGACGAATTTGCGATTTGCATCTTGAGTGTTTTTAGCTGCTTCTTCCAGTTGCTCTTGTTTCTCTTGTGCTTCTTTGGCTTCTTCAGCAGATTGAAACAAGTTTTGAACGTCTTCTGGCGTTTTTGTTTCTTTTAATTTCGCTACAAAATCTGGATCGATCAATAGGCGAGATAGGGCAGCTAAAGCTTGTAAGTGAGTGTCATTAGCGCCTTCTGGAGCCGCAATCATAAAGAATAAATAAGTTGGTTGTCCATCTAATGCTTCATAATCAACGCCTTTGTTACTTTTAGCAAATAAAACAGTGGCTTCTTTTACCGCACTATTTTTGGCATGTGGCATCGCAATTCCGTCACCTAGACCGGTTGATGTTTGGGCTTCACGGGCTAAGATTCCTTCTTTATATGTTTTAATATCAGAAATTCTACCGCCATCGTACATTTTTTGGACCATTTCATCGATTGCACCTTTTTTATCAGTTGCTTGCAAGTCCATGATCATCACGTCTTTGACTAGTAAGTCTTTGATGTTCATTATTTTTCCCTCTTTCCTCTAGTTACTTGATTTTTTCAATTTTTACTTCTGAAATCAGTTCATTGATTAAATCAACAGATGCTAAATCATCAGAAAAAGCAGTAGCACTGCCACATGCAACGCCCCATTTAAAAGCTTCGATCGGATCGTTATTTTTAGCAAATGTTCCTACGAATCCTGCAATCATTGAATCTCCAGCACCAACAGAGTTTTTCAACGGTCGTTTTAGCACATTTGAACGATAGATACCATCTTTAGTGAATAATAGAGCGCCATCGCCTGCCATTGAAATAATCACATGTTGTGCACCATCTTCTAATAAACGTTCTCCAAATGGCAAGATATCCTCCATAGTTTGAAATTCTACATCAAACAATTCAGCCAGCTCATGGTTGTTTGGTTTGATAAGTAAAGGCTTTTGCGGTAGAGCGTTTAGTAAATCTTTGCCCGTGGTATCAATGACAAATTCTGCCTCTTTATCTTTGATGATTTGAATCAGCTCTTCATAAAAACCTTTTCGAAGTGTTGCTGGTGTACTTCCAGATAAAACGACAATATCACCAGCTGAAATCATACTTAATGCTTGTTTCAGCTCTTGCATTTCTTCGTTGCTGATAGCAGGTCCTAAACCGTTGATTTCAGTTTCAGATTCAGATTTTAATTTGATATTGATTCGAGTATCTTCTCGAACCGTTGTAAATTTCGTGTGAATTTGTTCTTTTTTCAACCAGTCAGAAATGAAATTTCCTGTAAAACCACCTAGAAAACCAAGAGCTGTTGATTCAGCTTGGATCCTTTTTAAGATTCTGGAAACGTTGATACCTTTGCCACCAGGTAGCTTAAAGTCGTTGGTCATTCGGTTCAAGTCGCCTAATTTAAGTCCTTCTACATGAACGATATAGTCGATTGACGGATTTAATGTCACTGTATAGATCATTGTATTGCCTCCTTGATCGTTGTTTTTTTCTGGAATTGTTCAAGTAACTCTGGTGAACATTGATTGGTGAGAATGATTACAGCATCGAGTTCGGTTACTTTGGTAAATGTTACTTTATTTAGTTTCGTTTGGTCGATCAGGACATAGGCTTCTTCTGCTTGCTCAATAGCCAAACGTTTTAACGCCGCCTCTTCAGGATCAGGTGTTGTTAAACCAAACTCAAGATGAGCGCCATTCATGCCCATAAAAACTTTATTGAAGCGAAAATGACTGAGCTGCTCCATTCCTGTTGAACCAGTGATTGCTTTTGTTGATAGCTTTAGCGAACCACCAAGAATAATGGTATTGATGTTTAAATCACCAAGTTTCGCTGCATGATGGACTGAATTTGTAACAACAGTGATATTTTTTCCTGCTAAAAATGGCAACATTTCTAAAGTGGTTGATCCTGCATCCAGATAAATAACGTCGCCATCATGAACAAATTGAGCGGCTAAGGAAGCGATTATTTGTTTTTCTTGCGTATTTTTGACTGATTTTTCGATCATGTCTTGTTCAAAGCCTAAATTTAAAATACGTTTCGCACCGCCGTGAACTCGTTCTAATAATTCTGCGTCCTCTAATTCTTGTAAATCACGACGTATCGTTGACTCAGAAGCGTTAAGACGGATAGATAATTCTTGTGACTTAACAACAGATTGTTGATCTAATAAACGTAAAATTGCTTGATGTCTTTCTTCTGTAAGCATTTTCACACCTCTTTTCATTGATTATAATAGCACATTTAATTTACTGATGCAATCTAAAACGGTCATAAACGTTCATTTTCAAAATAAAACGATCATCCAAAGCATTAATGGAGCAGAATTCTATCATTTGACAAAGATGTTTGTTCTTTGGCTTAATGAGGATAGGGAAAATCGGAGGGATAAGTATGGATAATCGTACAATATTGCAAGGATTTGAATGGTATTTACCAGCTGATGGTAAGCACTGGCAACGCTTGACTGGATTAGCAGAAGAATTACATAAAAAAGGGATTAGCGGTGTTTGGCTTCCACCGGCCTATAAAGGAGCAAATGGTTTGGAAGATGTTGGTTATGCACCCTATGATTTATACGATTTAGGAGAATTTGAACAAAAAGGAACGATTCCAACTAAATATGGTACGAAAAAGGAGTATTTAGAATGTATCAAAGCGTTAAAAGAAGTTGGAATGGAAGTTTATGGCGATATTGTATTTGACCATTTTATGGGAGCCGATGAGGAAGAGAATGTTTCGGCTATAAAATACCGATCGGATAATCGCAACGTAGCACTTAGTGGTGAAGAGGAAATTTCAGCGTGGACGAAATTCACTTTTCCAGGAAGACATCATAAATATAATGATTATAGTTGGACTTGGAAAAATTTTTCTGGTGTTGATTTTGATGATCGTAGGCAAGATCATGGGATTTTCAACTTTGACGGGAAAGGTTGGGATGAAGAAGTTGATAATGAAAATGGTAATTATGACTATTTAATGGGCTGTAACTTAGATATGGAGTATCCCGAAACCGTTGATCAATTAAATAAGTGGGGCCAGTGGTATCAAGAATTGACGGATGTTGACGGTTATCGTTTAGATGCTGTAAAACACATTCAGTTTAATTATTTTGTGGACTGGTTATTAAATAGAAGGAAAGAAAAAGGTAAGGATTTATTTGTAGTTGGTGAATATTGGAATGGTGAACTTGAGAAATTGACGAATTATATCGATAGTTCTGGTGCCCTGATTTCTTTATTTGATGTTCCTTTGCATTATCATTTTTATGAGGCGGCAAACTCTGATGGTCGTTATGATATGCGGAATATTTTTGAAGAGACATTGGCGAAAGAACGCTCAGAATGGGCGGTCACATTTGTTGATAATCATGATACACAAAAAGGACAGAGCTTGGAGTCGTGGGTAGATGGTTGGTTTAAAGTGCATGCGTACGCATTGATTTTGTTGCGAAAAGCCGGGACACCAGTTGTCTTTTGGGGAGATTTATTTGGAATACCTTCTCAAGGTGTGGACGCTGTGGGAAAAGATTTAGAATTGCTATTAAAAATTCGTGAACAGCTAGCTTACGGCAGTGAAATGGATTATTTTGATGATCCTAATGTGGTTGGTTGGATTAGAACAGGGACGTTCGATCGAGAAAAATCAGGCTACGCAGTCGTAATGACCAATGCTCAAGCAGGAGAAAAAAACATAACGATCAGTGCGGTACATGCAGGGAAAATATTTGTTGATATTTTGGGTAACAATGAAGCAAAAGTAACTTTGGATGAAACTGGTGGTGGCATATTTCCTGTAAATGGCGGAGAAGTTTCTGTTTATGTAAATGAAGAGATTGTAGAGAAGTTGAGTAGAAGAATCGATGGTTTGGCTATGTAAGGCGCATAGTGGAGGAGAGTGCGCGTTACTTTTACTGAGTGATATGTAGATTAGAGCGTGACTTTTATTGAAAGAATAATTATACTAAGAGTAGTGACTCTGTAGCTAGAATATATGTAAAATTGGTGCGAACCTTAAGTGCACACGAAAACACTAGAGGACCCGCACCATAATTTGGGGTAGAAAAGGTGTTGAATAGGTTTTTCTCTCATCAAATTCACATTTTTTGACTGAAATAATGTGGAAAATAGTTGATATGTAAGTTGTTTATTACTTTTTCACAGTCTCACTCTTTATTGAGTGAGTGGATTGAAATGTTGTCGTTAGTCTTTTTTTGGTTTATGTTATTAGTCTCACTCTTTACCGAGTGAGTTTTTTATTTTTACTAAAATCTACAAAAACAATAAGTAAAGTTGATTTGTCACTAGAATTACCATCACACAAAAAGAAAATATTGTTCCAAGAATTCCATCATTATTAAAGAATTTTTGTCCTATATTTGGTATAATGTATAAGATTGAAAAAGAGAGAGGACGTTGATGATGGCACAAGAAAACGCCTTGATCCAAGGTATGAATCCGAGACAAAAAGAAGCCGTTCTACATACTGAAGGGCCTTTATTAGTTATGGCGGGTGCAGGTAGCGGGAAGACAAGAGTTTTGACTCACCGTATTGCCTATTTAATTGAAGAAAAAGATGTTAACCCATGGAATATTTTAGCGATCACATTTACCAATAAAGCCGCAAAAGAAATGAGAGAGCGGGTTGGAAAATTATTAGAAGTTGGCGGAAATGATGTTTGGGTTTCGACATTTCACTCAATGTGCGTACGAATTTTACGTCGTGATGTCGATCATATCGGCTATAATCGTAATTTTACGATCATTGATACTTCTGAACAGCGAACGTTGATGAAACGAATTTTGAATGAACTAAACATCGATATAAAGAAATACGATCCTCGCTCGATTCTAGGCACGATCAGTAACGCCAAAAATGAGTTGCAGACACCAAAAAAAGTTGAGGAATTACAAGGGACACCTTATGAAGAAGTTGTCGCAAAGTGCTATAAGATGTATCAAAAAGAATTAAGAAATAATCAGTGTATGGACTTTGATGATTTGATCATGAACACGATTCGTTTATTTAATGAGCATCCAGATTCATTAACGTACTATCAAAATAAATTCCATTATATCCATGTAGATGAGTATCAAGATACCAACCATGCTCAGTACACTTTAGTCAATATGTTGGCGGCACGTTTCAAAAATTTATGTGTCGTGGGTGATGCTGACCAAAGTATCTACGGTTGGCGTGGAGCAGATATGCAAAATATCTTAGATTTTGAAAAAGATTATCCTGATGCTTCTGTGATCATGCTAGAACAAAATTATCGTTCTACCAAAAAAATTCTAGATGCAGCTAACAATGTAATCAAAAACAATAGCAATCGTCGAGACAAACAATTATGGACAGAAAATACTGATGGAGAAAAAATCGTTTATTATCGCGGTGATAACGAACGAGATGAAACACAGTTTATCGTAGGACAGATCCAAAAAGAAATACGTGAAAAAGACCGTATCTATGGCGATTTTGCGGTTTTATATCGGACGAATGCCCAATCTCGGGTAATGGAAGAAATGTTGCTTAAATCCAATATTCCTTATACGATGGTCGGCGGTCATAAATTCTACGATCGTAAAGAAATAAAGGACATCTTAGGCTATTTAAATATCATTTCCAATCCCATGGACTCACTTAGTTTCGAGCGTGTAGTCAATGAACCAAAACGAGGGATCGGTAAAAGCTCTGTTGAGAAATTAAGAAGTTTTTCTCAGATGCATGGTTGGTCATTACTCGAAGCTTCACAAAATGTGGATCTAGCAAATATTTCAGGTAAAGCGGGTAAAGAGTTAGGTAGCTTTGGAATGATGATTCAAGATTTGACACAGATGATTCCTTATTTGACGATTACCGAATTAGTGAAAGAAGTTCTAGAACGTAGCGGTTACCGTGAAGAATTAGTCAGACAAAATAATTTAGAATCTCAAGCTCGCTTAGAAAACTTGGATGAGTTTTTAACGGTTACACAAGAATTTGATAAACGTTATGAACGTCAAAATGAAGAAGAGGCAGATGCGCCGGATGAAAAATTAGCAGTGTTTCTAAATGATCTAGCGCTTGTTTCAGACCTAGATAATTTAGAAGAAAGTACATCCCAAGTGACACTGATGACACTACATGCGGCTAAAGGACTTGAATTTCCAGTTGTCTTTTTGATTGGAATGGAAGAAGGAGTCTTCCCACTATCTCGTGCGATGTTAGAAGAAAGTGAATTAGAAGAAGAACGCCGTTTAGCCTATGTAGGAATTACTCGAGCAGAGGAAATTTTATTTATCACAAATGCTTTTTCTAGAACTTTATACGGAAGAACGCAATACAATCGTCCAAGTCGTTTCTTAGATGAAATTGATGAAGAACTATTAGATTTACAAGGTTCTATCGCAACACCCAAAGCACCTGCTAGAACCTTTGAACCTAAAGTGTTTAAACCCGCTTATGCGCAGCCTACCAAACAGCCAGTAACGGATAAAGTTGCTAGCGGTGGAGAATCAATGGCATGGCAAGCAGGAGATAAAGTCAGACATAAAGCGTGGGGAACAGGTACAGTCGTTCGTGTTGGCGGAACTGCTAAAGATCTAGAATTAGATGTTGCTTTCCCAGAAAAAGGCATCAAGCGCTTATTAGCAGCATTTGCTCCGATTGAAAAAATATGAAATCTGATTGTGGCAAAAAAACGCCACCCTCATATTTTACTATTTTTCTGTCAAAGCTGGACGAGCCCACTACGCTTTTAAGCGATAAATCAATCCTTATGAAAATAGATAACTTAGCAGTGAAACAAAGAACGTTTCACTGCTAAGTAGCTAATTTTCTACAGGATTAACCGATTTGCTCCACTTTTAATATTAGGAGGGATTATTCATGGCACAAGCGCCGTTAACATTAGCCGAAGCAACAGACAAAGCAAAAGAACTACGAGCTCAATTAAATCAGTATTCCCATGAATATTACGTTGCTGACAAACCGACCGTAGAAGACTATGTGTATGATCGCTTGTATAAAGAATTATCAGACATAGAAACCGAATATCCAGATTTGATCACTTCTGATTCACCAACGCAACGAGTTGGTGGGAAGATTTTACAAGGCTTTGAAAAAGTCACACATGAAGTGCAGATGTATAGTTTAAATGATGGTTTTAGTAAAGAAGATATTTACGATTTTGATGAACGTGTCCAAAAATTAGCTGGAAAACCTGTCAGCTATTGCTGTGAGCTAAAAATCGATGGATTAGCTATTTCGTTAAAATATGAAAATGGTAAATTTATTCAAGGTGCGACTCGTGGGGATGGAACTGTTGGTGAAAATATCACGGAAAATTTAAAAACAGTTAAATCGATTCCTTTAGAGCTGAAAAAGCCAATTTCAGTTGAAGTCCGCGGCGAATGTTATATGCCAAAACAATCATTTGTCAACTTGAATAAAGAACGAGAAGAAGCAGGACAAGATGTCTTTGCAAACCCAAGAAATGCGGCAGCTGGCAGTTTGCGTCAATTAGATACAAGTATGGTTGCCAAAAGAAATCTCAGCACGTTTCTATACACGGTGGCTGATTTTGGACCAATGACGGCACAAACGCAGTACGATGCACTAAATGAATTATCAGAAATTGGTTTTAGAACCAATCCTGAAAAAAAACTATGTCAAACGATTGATGAAGTTTGGGCATATATAGAAGAATACCATGAAAAACGCTCAGAATTACCTTATGAAATCGATGGAATTGTGATAAAGACCAATGAATTCACGATTCAAGACGAATTAGGTTTCACTGTCAAAGCGCCTCGTTGGGCAATTGCGTATAAATTTCCACCAGAAGAAGCTCAAACAATTGTGGAAGAAATCGAATGGACGATTGGCCGTACAGGTGTCGTAACGCCGACAGCTGTGATGCAGCCCGTTCGTGTAGCAGGTACGACTGTTAGCCGTGCAAGTTTGCATAACGCTGATTTCATTGCGATGAAAGATATTCGTTTGAATGATACGGTGATTATTTACAAAGCTGGCGATATTATTCCAGAAGTAGCGCAGGTATTGACGGAAAAACGGGATGAAAATAGTCAACCTTATGAAATTCCAACCTATTGTCCAATTTGTAATAGTGAATTAGTTCATCTGGATGAAGAAGTTGCCTTGCGTTGTATCAATCCAAAATGTCCTGCTCAGATCAAAGAAGGATTAAATCATTTTGTCTCTAGAAACGCAATGAACATTGATGGTTTAGGCCCGCGCGTATTAGAGCAAATGTATGATAAAGAGCTAGTTTCTGATGTAGCTGATCTCTACTTTTTAACACAAGAGCAATTGATGACGTTAGAAAAAATCAAAGAAAAATCTGCCAATAATATCTATCAAGCCATTGCCGCAAGTCGTGATAATTCTGTTGAACGCTTGATTTTTGGGTTAGGGATTCGTCATGTAGGTTCTAAAGCAGCCAAAGTTTTAGCAGAACATTTTGGTGATCTACGAGCAATCAGCACAGCAACCAAAGAAGAAGTCGTGGCATTAGATTCGATGGGTGAGATCATCGCGGATAGTTTAGTGACTTATTTTGAAAATGAAGAAGTGCACGAATTGATGGATGAACTGACCAGAGCTGGTGTGAATTTTGAGTATAAAGGGATTCGCACATCTCAATTAGAAGCTGTGGAATCTCCATTCAAGGATAAAACAGTTGTTTTAACTGGAAAACTTACGCATTACAATAGAGAAGAAGCAAAAGAAAAAATTGAAAATCTAGGCGGAAAAGTAACCGGTAGTGTTTCGAAAAAAACAGATATTGTTGTTGCTGGTGAAGAAGCTGGGAGTAAATTGACAAAGGCACAAGAGCTTGGTGTCGAGGTGTGGGATGAACAGCAAATGGTCACCGCATTAGATAATAGCTACACAAAAGAAGTAGACGAATAGCTTAAAAATGAAACAAATCGAATATTCGGTGCTATTTTTTACATTTTCAGACTATTTTCTGCCATCTCTTTCAAAAATTCTTAGAATTTTATGATAGAATAAGAAAAAAGCTGTTTTTTAAAGCAAAACGTCGTTTAACAGTATAAAAATGAACTAGTGAACTCTTGAGAGAGTTTTTCTAAAGGAAAGAAGGGTATCCATGGCAATCAGTGAAGAAAAAGCAAAACATGTAGCCAAATTGTCCAAACTGTCTTTTTCCAATGAGGAGTTAAAAGACTTTACTGATCAATTAGGCAAAATCATCGACATGGTGGAATTATTAGAAGAAGTAGATACAGAAGGTGTTCCATTTACCTCTAACGTTGCGCAATCGATCAATGTAATGAGAGAAGACGTAGCAACGCCTGGTATGGATCGCAATGAGTTAATGAAAAACGTACCAGAATCAGAGAATGGCTACATCAAAGTGCCAGCAATTATCGACAATGGGGAGGCTGGCGCATAATGGAAAAATTATACGATAAGTCATTAACAGAATTGCATGATTTACTTGTTTCAAAAGAAATCACTGCAACTGATTTAACACATGCAACCTTGAACCGCATCAATGAGACAGAAAAAGATGTGGATTCATTTATTACAATTACTGATGAAAAAGCCTTAGAATTAGCAAAAGCAATCGATCTTAAAGGCATTACTGAATCAAATCCTTTAGCAGGTATTCCAATTGGGATCAAAGATAATATCGTAACCAAAGATATTTTAACGACAGCAGCTTCAAAAATGTTGCACAACTTCAATCCTATTTATGATGGAACCGTTATGGACAAAGTCTATCAAGCAGACATGATTCCTGTTGGAAAACTGAACATGGACGAATTTGCGATGGGTGGAAGTACAGAAACATCGTACTTCAAGAAAACAAAGAATGCTTGGGATCATACTAAGGTTCCAGGAGGTTCTTCTGGTGGTTCAGCCGCAGCTGTAGCAGCGGGGCAAGTACCTGTTTCTTTAGGAACTGATACAGGTGGCAGTATTCGTCAACCTGCATCATTTAACGGAATCGTTGGGATGAAACCAACTTACGGACGTGTTTCTCGTTTTGGATTGATCGCATTTTCATCTAGTTTAGATCAAATTGGTCCATTGACAAGAAATGTTAAAGATAACGCGTTGGCTTTAAATGCAATCAGTGGCTATGATGAAAAAGATGGTACTTCTGCTGGCATTTCAGTTCCTGATTTTACCGCTGGTTTAACAGGAGACATCAAAGGCATGAAAGTTGCTTTACCTAAAGAATATCTAGGTGAAGGTGTCGATGCTGGTGTTCGTGAAGCTGTGCTTAAAGCGGCAGAAACATTTAAAGCGTTAGGCGCAACTGTAGAAGAAGTTAGCTTACCACATTCTAAATATGGTGTGGCTGTGTATTATATCATTGCTTCATCTGAAGCAAGCTCAAACTTACAACGTTTCGATGGTATTCGTTATGGCTACCGTTCTGAAAACGTCAAAAATCTTGAAGATGTGTATGTAAATTCTCGTTCTGAAGGATTTGGTTTAGAAGTGAAACGTCGTATTATGCTTGGGACATTCTCATTAAGCGCGGGGCATTATGATGCACACTTTAAAAAAGCTGGCCAAGTTAGAACCTTGATCAAACAAGACTTTGATAATGTCTTTGAAAAATATGATATCATCATTGGTCCTTCTTCACCAACTGTTGCCTTTGGTTTAGGTGAAAATATCAATGATCCAATTACAATGTATATGAATGATTTATTAACGATTCCAGTCAACTTAGCTGGATTACCGGGTATGTCAATACCAGCAGGATTCTCAGAAGGGTTACCAGTCGGCTTACAAATCATTGGTAAAGCTTTCGATGAAAGTACGATGTATAAAGCGGCGTATGCGTTTGAACAAGCAACTGATTTCCATACGAAAAAACCTGTGATCTTAGGGGGGAATGACTAATGAATTTTGAAACTGTCATCGGACTTGAGGTCCACGTAGAATTAAAAACAAATTCTAAAATATTTTCACCTGCCCCAGCTCACTTTGGAGCAGAACCGAATAGCAATACAAACGTGATCGACTGGGGTTACCCAGGCGTATTACCTGTCATGAATAAACAAGCACTTGAATTTGGAATGAAAGCAGCGCTTGCGTTAAATTGTGAAATCTCAAAAGATACGCATTTTGACCGTAAAAACTATTTCTATCCAGATAATCCCAAAGCTTACCAAATTTCTCAATTCGATCAACCGATCGGTCATGATGGTTGGATCGATATTGAAGTCGAAGGCAAAACAAAACGCATCCGTATCGAACGTGTGCATTTAGAAGAAGACGCTGGGAAAAATATCCATGGTGATGGTGGTTATTCTTATGTCGATTTAAACCGTCAAGGTACGCCTTTGATTGAGATCGTTTCAGAAGCGGATATGCGTTCGCCAGAAGAAGCTTATGCTTATTTAGAAGCAATCCGTTCGATCATCTTATTTACAGGCGTTTCAGATGTGAAAATGGAAGAAGGCTCAATGCGTTGTGATGCCAATATTTCTTTACGTCCATATGGGCAAGAAGAATTTGGGACAAAGGCAGAGCTTAAAAACCTGAACTCAATGAGTTTTGTAAAAAAAGGTCTAGCTTTTGAAGAAAAACGTCAAGCGAAAGTATTATTATCTGGCGGAGAAATCCAACAAGAAACACGCCGTTTTGATGAAACGACCAACAAAACATTATTGATGCGTGTTAAAGAAGGTTCAAGTGACTACCGTTACTTCCCAGAACCTGATGTTCCCCGTTTTGCAATCGATGATGAGTGGATTGAACAAGTTCGTCACAGCTTACCGGAAATGCCGGCATCTCGACGTGCTCGTTATATCAAAGAATTAGGTTTGCCAGAATACGATGCAATGGTTCTGACATTAACAAAAGAAATGTCTGATTTCTTTGAAGCAGCATTAAATGAAGGTGCAGATGCAAAACAAGTATCTAACTGGTTGATGGGTGAAGTTTCAGCTTATTTAAATAGTGAAAAAATCGAATTACCAGATACTAAATTAACACCTGCTAATTTAGCAGGAATGATCACATTGATCGAAGATGGTACGATCAGTTCTAAAATCGCTAAAAAAGTCTTTAAAGAATTGATTGAAAATGGTGGTAATGCGAAAGAAGTTGTTGAAGCAAAAGGCTTAGTTCAATTATCTGATCCATCACAATTGTTACCGATCATCAATGAGGTATTAGATAATAACCAACAATCAGTAGATGATTTTAAAAACGGCAAAGACCGTGCAGTTGGCTTTTTAGTGGGTCAAATCATGAAAGCAACGAAAGGCCAAGCCAACCCAGGCATTGTGAATAAATTGTTACAAGAAGAATTGGCAAAACGCTAGAAAGCAGCAGATGATTATGAAAAAAGCAAGAGTGATTTATAATCCAACCTCAGGTAAAGAGCTAGTCAAAAAAAATCTAGCTGATATTCTTTCTGTTTTGGAAGAATGCGGATATGAAGCAAGTGCTTTTGCCACAACTCCAGATGAAAATTCCGCGAAGAATGAAGCACGCCGAGTTGCAGAATTGGGTTTTGACCTAATTGTTGCGGCAGGCGGTGACGGAACGATCAATGAAGTCGTTAATGGCATTGCTCCTCTAGAAAAACGACCGTCTATGGCGATCATTCCTGCTGGAACAACCAATGATTACGCAAGAGCCTTAAAAATTCCTAGAGACAATATTGTTAAAGCCGCTGAAGTCATCAAAAAAAATCAAACCGTCAAAATGGACATTGGTAAAGCAAAAGATAGTTATTTTATCAATATTGCGGCTGGTGGTCATTTAACTGAGCTAACCTATGAAGTTCCGTCAGAACTTAAAAGTATTTTCGGATACTTGGCTTATTTAGCAAAAGGTGCAGAAATGTTGCCTCGGGTGAAACCAGTCAAAATGCGGATGGAGTATGATGAGGGTGTTTATGAAGGCAATGCTTCAATGTTTTTCTTAGGTCTGACCAACTCAGTTGGTGGCTTTGAAAAAATTGCCCCTGATGCAAAGCTTGATGATGGGAAATTTTCATTGATTATCGTAAAAACTGCTAATGTGTTTGAAATTTTACACTTGGCAGCATTGATGCTCAACGGTGGTAAACACGTTGAAGATAATCGATTAATCTATACAAAAACAAGTCATTTACATGCTGAAACGCTTGAACCGGATAGTCGTATGATGATTAACTTAGATGGAGAGTATGGCGGTGATGCACCAATGGAATTTACGAATTTACACCAACATATTGAAATGTTTGCCAATGCAGATGCAATTCCGTCTAATGCGATCATGGGCTCTGTCTTAGAGGATTACGATGAAGAGGAAGACGAGTATCTTGAAACAAGTAAAGAGTTTGTAAAAGAAGTTGAACGTTTGACTGAGGAAGACATTGATAATAATGGGAAAATTGGTTAATCTTTCAAAATAAAAAAAGTGTCTAAGGCAAATTTGTCTTAGATTCTTTTTTTGTTTTGCTAGATTTAAGTGGAGAATGAAAAAACAATCTATATACAATATATAGATTGTTAAAGTTAAAAAACACAATATGTTGTATAAAATATGTCTCATAATCAATTTTTTGATAAGAATTCTCATTGACTTGTGATTGAAACAGAGTTAAATTAAATGAGTCGTCATCTCTGCAGAACATGATAAATAGGAGAAATGAAAGGTTTGTTTGATATGGGGTTCAATTTTATTATAAATGATTTTAAAAGCTGGGATAGAAAGAATTATCTCTTTTTATTTATGATGATTTTTGTGCAATTAGTCGCATTCACCATTAATCCATCTAGTTGGGTTACATTAGTAGGTGGTTTATCAGGTATTATCTGTGTGAACTTAATTGCCCAGGGAAAAGCCAGCAATTATATATTCGGTTTTATAAGTGCACTAATCATAGGATATTTCGGGTTTAAAACACGGATATACGCTGAAGTTCTACTTCAGAGTTTTTATATTGTAATGGATATTACAGGGCTGTATACCTGGTTAAAAGTCAGCGAAGATGGATCTGGTAATGTGACAGAGGTAAAAACCTTGAAAGGCATTCAATGGCTCTATGCAGGGTTCGTTTGGCTGGTAATCGGTGTTGTTGCTTATTCTATTTTAGGATTCGTCAATGATGCTCAGCAAATGCTAGATGCCATCACATTCAGCGTATCAGCAACAGCAATGCTACTGATGATCAAAAGATATCAGTCGCAATTCGTTTTTTGGTTATTAGGGAATGTATTTTCTATAATGTTATGGTTTAGAGCAGGCACACATGCAGGTGGCGATTATGCCTTGTTCGTGATGTACTGCATGTATACGATCAATTCTATTTACGGCATGATCCATTGGTTAAAAATTAAAAAAAATAATGATTAATAGGTAGGGAGTTCGATGGCAGTGATCGTTTTAGCAGGCACAATTGGTGCAGGAAAATCTAGTTTAACAGAAATTATTTCAGAACATTTAGGGTCAGATGCATTTTATGAATCAGTTGATGATAATGAAGTGTTGCCCTTATTTTATGCAGATCCTAAAAAATATGCATTTTTACTACAAATTTATTTTTTAAATAAACGATTTGATAGTATTAAACAAGCACTTTCTCATGAAAACAATGTATTGGATCGCTCTATCTATGAAGATTCTTTATTGTTCCATTTAAATGCTGACCTAGGAAGAGCGAATGAGACTGAAGTGAAAGTGTATGATTCTTTATTAGAAAATATGCTGCAAGAACTACCCTTTGCGGCAAATAAAAAGCGTCCAGATCTACTAGTGCATATTAAAATATCCTTCCCTAAAATGTTGGAACGCATTCAAAGACGAGGTCGACCTTATGAACAAGTAGAACAAGATCCAGCTTTGTATGATTATTATAAAGAATTGAATAGCCGTTATAAAAAATGGTTTGAAGAATATAATGAGAGTCCTAAAATCCAAATTGATGGAGATAAGTACGATTTTATCGAAAGTAAAGAAGCAAAAAAACAAGTGATCCAGCTAATTGAAAATAAACTAGCGGAAATCGATTAAATAGAAAGATTGATTTTTTACTTCTTTTAACCGTAGAAACAATCTCTCTATTGCTTTTCTAGCATTTTTTCATTAGAATGAGAGAAGCGCATTAAAGAAGGAGCGACTTATGAATAATTTTCCAGTGAACAAAAATGAAACAATCGAAGTTGATATTATTGATCTGACACATGAAGGAATGGGTGTTGCCAAAGTTGACGGCTACCCACTTTTTATAGAAAATGCTTTGCCAGGTGAAAAAGTCGAAATCAAAGTCTTAAAGGTCGGTAAAAGTTTCGGCTACGGAAAAGTTTTGACTATCTTAAAATCAAGCGAAGACCGTGTACCAGTTAAAGATGCAAACTTTACTAAAGTTGGAATCAGTCCATTACAGCATTTAGCTTATGGTGCTCAATTAACTTTCAAAACAGACCAAGTGAAAAACGTGATGCAGCGTGTAGCGAAATTACCAGATGTTCCAGTATTGGACGCACTAGGCATGAACAATCCCTGGGGGTACCGCAACAAAGCGCAAATTCCAGTAAGAAAAATCGATGACAAACTGCAAACTGGTTTCTTTAGAAAAAATAGTCATGATCTAATTCCATTAGAACATTTCTATATTCAAGATCCTAAAATCGATGAAGCAGTTATCAAAATCCGTGATATCATGAGACGTTACAGCATCAAGCCTTACAACGAATCAGATAACACTGGTAACTTACGCCATATCGTCGTTCGTCGTGGTTATCACACTGGGGAAATGATGGTAGTCTTAATCACTAGAACACCTAAATTATTCCCAACAAGTAAAATCATTCCTGATATTTTAGAAGCGTTGCCTGAAGTTGTCAGCATCGTGCAAAATGTCAATTCTAAAAAGACAAACGTGATTTTTGGAGATGAGACGATTCTTTTACATGGAGAAGATAAAATGATCGATACGATTTTTGATTTGAAATTTGAAATCTCTTCTCGTTCATTCTACCAAGTAAATCCGCAACAAACAGAAGTAATGTACAACAAAGTGAAAGAATATGCAGCATTGACTGGTGAAGAAATCGTTGTAGATGCATATTGTGGGATCGGTACGATCGGTTTAACATTAGCAAAAGATGCGAAACACGTTTATGGTGTAGAAGTAATCGAAGAAGCAGCGAAAAATGCTGAAAGCAATGCAAAACTAAACAATATCACGAATGCAACATTTACAGCTGGCTTAGCGGAAGAAGCATTACCAAGAATGATCGAAAATGACATCAAACCTGATGTTGTGATCGTTGACCCGCCACGTAAAGGCTTAGAAGCAAGTTTAGTAGAAACGTTGATCGAAACAAAACCTGAACGAATTGTTTACGTAAGCTGTAATCCAGCAACATTGGCACGAGATCTTGCACTACTCGTTGAAGGCGGCTTTGAAGTAAAAGAAGTCCAACCAGTGGATAACTTCCCGCAAACGACTCATATCGAGTCAGTTACTCTGTTAACAAAGGCGGTGCAATAATGGATACAAAGAAAAAAATGCTTGAATTAATCAAGAAAAAACAAGGTGGAGGCCGCTCTGAAAAAATGGAGAAGCCTAAAAATGACCGTAGAAACATGCGTAAAGGTCCTAAAATCTATAATAAATAAGTTGAGCAATTCAGTTAGTAAATATGAAATGAACGACTAAGCAACTATTTATGTTTAAAAACTCTTTGATGTTAGTCATCAAAGAGTTTTTTTGTTGTGTCTTGAAAACGAATGTCAAGTGTTAGAACTTCAAATAACTATATTCTCTGCTTGAAAAATTATCTAACCAAAATCTGACCATAAATTTGTTAAGATACATTTGCTTACAAACAAAGAGAGTAAACATTGGAGGAAACAATATGAGTTTTTTTAAAAGAGCACTTATCAGTATTTGGCAACGAAAGGGGCGAACGTCTTTATTTTTAGGCTTATTCTTGGTCGTCTTTTTATTGATTTTATCAGGTTTTGCTATTCAACAATCAGCAGAAAAAAGCAAAGTAGACGCACGAAAACAATTAGGTGCTGAAGTTCGTTTGAAAAGAGATAACGATAAAATTAAAGAAGCAATACTCAGTGGAAAATCAAGTATAACGCCGCTTTCGAAAGAAACAGTAGATCAGATTAGTAACTTGCCACAAGTAAAAAGTACCTTAATTACAGGCGAAACTAGTGCTGCTAAAAGTGGTTTGAAATCTGTTGAACCTGAAGAAGCTGCAGGAACTGATTCTATGAGTCCAAGTATGCCTGGAATCGATCCAAATCGTGAAGTGCCGGCTTTTAAACTATTTGGTACGAATGATTTATTGAAAACAGCTGATTTTAAAAATCGTGATGCTAAACTAATTGAAGGAGAAGCTATCACAGACAAAACCCCAGCAAATTCTGCTGTCGTTGAGGAAACGTTCGCAAAAAACAATCAACTAAAACTAGACGACACATTCAAGATCAAAGGATTTTCATTGGATGGGGAAGAGAAAGAACAACAATATAAAGTGATTGGTATTTATAAGAGCGAAAAAGAAGTTTCAGCTTTAGAACGAATGTATGAAATGGCTCAGCCTGAAAATAAAATTTATGTCGATTTCAATACCTTTTTAAAAACCAGTGAACAAGCAAGTATTGATGATGCAACTTTTTATCTAAATGACCCTTTACAAGTTGATGATTTTGTAAAAGATGCAGAAACGAAACTGCCAACTGAGAGTAATTTCTTTAAACTAGATGCTTATACAGAACAGTACGAGCAAATGATTGGGCCACTTGAAAAAATGGCTGCCTTTAGTTCAATCATGATTAAAGTGATCGTGGTAGCTGGAGGACTAATTTTAACGTTCTTATCTTTATTATCTATTCGTGATCGTAAAAAAGAAGTAGGAATTTTGCTTTCATTAGGAGAAACAAAAGTGAGAATCATCCTGCAGCTAGTGTCAGAAATTTTACTTATTGGTATCATTTCCTTTGGGTTATCATTAGCCATCGTTGAAACAACAGGACAAAGTATTTCCAATATGATGTTATCAAAACAAGCTCAAGATGCAGGACCTATCACCCAAGAAGATGAATACGGCCAAGAAGAAGCTGCAACGATAGAACCTGTGGATAAGATGAAACTTGAAGTAAACAAGATAGTTATCTCACAAGCAGCGAGCTTAGGTTTCTTACTAATTATTATTACAACACTTGTACCAAGTATCATCATCGCTAGAACAGATCCTAAAGACCTGTTTGCCCAAAAAGAATAGAGGGAGAAATAGATAATATGAATTTAGAACTCAAAGATATCACATACTCATACAAAGAAGGAATCCAAGAATACAAGGTCTTGGATGACATCAATTATACGTTCGAAGCAGGAAATTTTTATACAATCATGGGACCTTCTGGGGCAGGTAAGACGACCTTATTATCGATTGCATCTGGACTAACAAGACCTATTGAAGGCAGTATTAGCTATCAAGGAAAAAATATCTATGATATGGGGATTACCAACTATCGGAAAAAATTCACCTCAATTATTTTTCAAGCATACAATTTGATTCCTTATATGACGGCCTTTCAAAATGTTAAGGTGGGGATGGAAATTAAAAGCCGACACATTAAAAACATCAATGAATACGTGAAAAATAAACTAAAATCAGTCGGTATTACTGAAGAGCTGATGCATAAAAATGTAATGAAATTAAGCGGTGGTCAGCAACAAAGAGTTGCGGTAGCCAGAGCATTATCAGCAGATTCTCCACTTATTTTTGCTGATGAACCAACAGGAAATTTAGATCAGGTGACATCAAAAGGAATCATTGATATGTTAAAGGAGCTTGCTATACTTGAAAAAAAATGTGTGATCATGGTTACACATGATCTAGATATTGCAAAACAAGCGGATATTAGTCTTGTTTTAAAAGATAATACCCTTCAACCCTTAAAAAGAACGTAAGCAATGATGCTTTACTTAGTATCGTTTTTAGACTCAATATAAAAAGTTATACATTATTCATAAACCTCTCAATGTTTCACAAAAAAAGTATGTTATTGTTACTATAAGTGAGATTTTTGAGGAGGTTTATGAAATGCGTTTACTTGTTGTTGAGGATGATGTGTTATTAGGCGATGGATTGTGTATGGGGCTAAGAAAAAAAGGGTATGCAGTTGATAAAGCAACAGATGGGTTTCAAGCCATTGAGATGATTGAAATAACCGAATATGATTTGATCATTTTAGATTTGTCTTTGCCTAATATGAGTGGCTGGGAGATTTTAGAAAATGTTTGAGCCCATGATTTAGAAATACGTATTCTAATTCTCTCAGCAAAAAATTTTGTTGAAGATAAAATCAAAGGCTTAGATATGGGTGCCAATGATTATTTAACCAAACCGTTTGATTTTTTTGAATTAGAAGCTAGAATACGAAATCTATTGAGACAGAAGATTAGTTTAGAAGAATCCGTTATAATCTATGGCTCAATCAGTCTTGATTCTACAAAACGAGTTGTTAAAGTAGGAAATATTCCAGTTAAATTAACAAAAAAAGAATTTGGGATTTTAGAGTACCTAATCAAAAACCCAGAAGAAGTTTTCTCAGCGGAAAAATTGATGGAACATGTCTGGGATGGGGATGTAGATTTATTTTCTAATACGTTTAAGTATCATATGTATTCATTAAGAAAAAAAGTAGCAGATATCGATCCAGTTGCTGCTGAAATGATTCAAACACTTAGAGGTGTAGGCTATCGTTTGGCTACTGAACCCATGGAGAGAGGGGAGCAAGAATAATGAGTTTACAAAAGCAAATCACGTTGTTAGTTAGCGGACTCTTGATTAGCATGTCATTGATTATGCTTTTGTTTTCCGTGTCAGGTGCAAATAAAAATTTCTCTGTTCAACGTTTGGCACGAATTGAATCTGCTGTAGTTGATTCAAGTGTTAAACCTGATGAAGTCAGTGAATTAGGCATGACATTGGCTAAAGCCAGAATGTCGTTCTCCTCTAGTCTTATTTTTGTCTGGGTTATAGTGATTGTTGTAGGAACGTTTATCACATATAAATTAGTAGGCAGAAGCTTAGGTTCTCTAGTATCTCTTCAGAAAACAATGAGCCGTTTAGACACTGAAAATATCGGAAAAAAAATCGATGTCGATCAAAAGCAACCAAAAGAAGTTCAAGCACTAAGTATGAGTTATAATGAGATGACCGCTAGATTAGATGAATCTTTTATTAAACAAAAAAACTTCGTTAACAATGCAGCTCATGAATTGAAAACCCCTTTAGCTGTGATTATTACTTACACACAACTATTACAGATGAACTTAGAATCTGATGAAGAAAGTAATAAAATGACCGAGGCAATTTTATCTAGCTGTGATAAACTATCGATTACTTTGGAACAGCTGCTTGTCCTTGCAAATGATAATCTTCTTCAGTTAGCAGATACTATCAGTACAGATTATTTGATTAATGAAGCTTTTGCTGACGTATCATTACAAGCCTTAGATCGAAAAATCCATTTAGAAAATAAAAGTCAAAAGGATAGTCAGTTTAAGGGCAATAAAAGTATGTTGAGTGTAGCACTAAAAAATTTAGTTGAAAATGCAGTCAAATATGGTGATGAGGACTCTACCGTTACAGTTACCACTATTTCTACTAAAAAGGACATTACATTTGAAGTCGAAAATAGTGGACAAGTAATTAAGGAAGAAGAAATAGAACGTATCTTTGAACCATTTTATCGTGGACAGAGCATCAACAATCAAATTATCGGTAACGGATTAGGGTTAGCGTTAGTAAAAAAAATCATTGAAAATCATTCTGGAAAAGTATCATGCAGTACTCAAGGGAAAGAAGTAACTTTTCGCTTTTCTATCCCTATTCGGGAATAGCTATACCAAAAAAGCACATGATTTTGTGAATTCTCAAAATCATGTGCTTTTTAACGTCTAAATATTTTTATTATTGGCCACTCTTTTTTTATAAACTTCTATTTTGTGGTCTAATACATCGATACCTTGTTGAATGTGTTTTATTTCATTCAGTGCAGATTGCTTTTGTTGTTGCAGTAGGTCTAAACGGTTTTGATTCGTAGATTCTCCTTGATACCACCAAACGAGGTATTGCTTTAAGTTTTCGATTGTCATACCAGTCTTCTTCAAATGCATAAAAAAGTCGATCCATTCTTTATTACGGTCATCATAAATCCGAATATTATTTTGATCTCTTTTCACCGTGATCAATCCTTCTTTTTCATAAAAACGTAGAGTATAAGGCGTAAGACCAGTCATTTTTGAAAACTCATGAATTTTGTAAGCCATCGAGATTCCCTCCCATGTTATTACTATGTTTATTTTACCACTTAGAGTCAACAATAGGTCAAACAAAAAAATTATCATTATAATTAAATTCGTCTTGACTTGGAGTTCACTTTAAGTGGTAATCTAAATATAAAGAAAATCTAAAATAAAATGAAAAGGGGAAGACAGCGATGAATATAAGTACAGCAAGTAAAGAAACGAACGTAAGTGCAGATACCATTCGTTATTACGAGCGAATAGGTTTGATCCCACCCGTAAGAAGAAATGAGAGCGGGATTCGTGATTTTACAGATGAAGATCTTCGTTGGATCATTTTTAGTAGACAAATGCGCAGCGCAGGACTTTCTATAGAAGCTCTAATAGAATATTTGGCACTTTTCAGGTCAGGAGATAAAACGATTCCTGCGCGAATAGATTTGCTTAAAGAACAAGAGAAAGAACTTCAAGAGCGGATCGATGTCATGCAAAGTGCACTGGATCGCTTACAATACAAAATTAAAAATTACGATAGTCATGTTGTCCCGAATGAGAAGAAATTGAAAGAGTTTCGTTAAAATTGCAAGATTGAGCAAAACGTTTATTTCGTTTTCGCTCGGTCTTATTTTTGTGATGACCAAGCCTATAAGAATTGGCATTGTGAGACAAACGAACATTAATCAAGAAAAATAACCTCCTTATTGAGAAAATACTTGATTATATGAGTGTCTATTACGTAAACTATTATAAAGAAGACATAAGGCTAAATCGTATCAATGCTAACATAAAAATGCAGACAAGAAATTAGCACAAATTATATTGAGTCCTCTAAAAAAATGTATATTAGGAGAGCTACCATGATAGAGACACAAAGATTGATCATTCGAAAAATAGAAGAAACAGAAGCTGATTTAAAGGCGTTATATACAATTTTATCAGATGAAGATGTAAATAAATATCTTCCATGGTATCCTGTGAAGGACCTCGAAGATACTAAGAAATTCTATAAAAAAACTATTGACTGTAACTATCAAAAAAATGACGGTTACTATTTTTTAATCTGCCTTAAAGAGAATGTTCTTCCGATTGGTTATATTGCAGTGAGTGGTAGTGAAAGTCATGATTTTGGCTACGGGTTACAAAAAGCTTATTGGGGAAAAGGGTTGATCACAGAAGCCAGTGAGGCAGTGGTCCATTTTTTGAAAGCACAAGGTTGGGCGTATATTACGGCTACACATGATATTCATAATATTGGTAGCGGAAAAGTCATGCAAAAAATTGGAATGGAATACAACTATTCATACAAAGAACAATGGCAACCTAAAAACATCAATGTTACATTTAGAATGTACCAACTAAATCTTGATGGTGATAAAACAAGAGTTTATATGGAATATTGGAATAACTATCCTGAGCACTTTATAGAAGAGGTTATATAATTAGTCTCGCCGATAGTAAAATTAAGCTAGACAACTAAATAAGTCATTTGTGCTACACTCAAAATAGTTCCGACCAAAGAATTATAAGGAGTGAAGACAAATGACCTATACTCATCTTACATCAAATGAACTCGTGATGATAGAAGCTTATTTCAATATGAGCCAACCTGTTACGATGGTTTCTAAGACTTTAAATCGTTCTAGACAGACAATCTACAATGTTTACAACTTCCTAAAACAAGGAAAATCTATCTGTGACTATTACCAACAATATAAAGAAAATAAAACGCGTTGTGGTCGACAACCCATTAGTTTGCCTACAGAACAGCATGATTACCTTCAAACTATGGTGGCTCAAGGGTGGACACCTGATGTGATTATTGGTCGAGCTGAGTTTCCTATTTCATGCTCTGTTAGAACACTTTATCGTCAGTTTAAAGCAAATCAATTTGATTGCTCAAAACTACCAATGAAAGGGAAACGAAAGCCCAACGGGCATAAAGAACGTCGCGGAAAGCAAGCATTTAAACGCAATATTTCAGAACGATCCACTGACTACCCTGATTTCCAACAGGAATTTCGGCATTTAGAAGGGGACACAATTGTTGGCGTTTATCATAAAAGTGCCATCATCACTCTAGTTGAACGCCTTTCAAAAGTGATTATTACATTAAAACCAAATGGTCGGAAAGCATTGGATATTGAAAAAGCGACAACTGATTGGCTACAAAAGATTCCCAGAAATTTGTTCAAATCCGTGACCTTTGATTGTGGAAAAGAATTTTCAAATTGGAAAAACATGAGTAATGTCAATGATATTTCTATCTATTTTGCAGACCCTGGAACCCCCTCACAACGCGGATTAAATGAGCATTCGAATGGGTTATTACGTAAAGATGGGCTGCCTAAAACAATGGATTTTAATCAAGTTGACCAAGCTTTTGTTGCGGCTGTCGCCTCTAAAAGAAATCACATACCAAGGAAATCTTTAAATTATCGAACACCATTAGAAGTATTTTTGAGTTACGTAAATGAAAGACAATTGTCTAGCTTAATTTGACAAATCAAATCTTATAAAAAAAACAAACAACTGCTTACCCAAGTGTTGATAAAATGGTTGGGTTTGTAGTTTACAAAAAGGAATAGCATTTTGGATAAACAGTTGTTTGAAAAGGTGGGCTCTGCAAACCCGCCTTTTTTTACTTGATCGTTAGAACCTAACTTCCGCCAGAAAGATCCTAACTATTACTGGTGTATCAGAAATCATTGCTACTTTTCGTTATTCAGTCTTGTAGATCTAGGAAATTATTTGTCTGCATGTTTATTTTTCAAATCATTTTTTTATACGCATTGATTTGGCAACCTTTTTAGACTGAGCACAAAAGTATGGTGAACAATTGATTCTAGCAACACTAGCTCGTAAACACTAAGAAATTAGTTAAGAGAAAAGGAGAACTTAATGTTTACTATTTATAAAAAGAGCGAAAAAATACGGCATTGGTCACTAACCAATACCGTGCAAAAGTTCAATGAATAATCATCAACTATCCAAGTTACAAAAATTTTGTAAAAAAACACTAGTATTTCTTACAAAAGTTAGGTAAAATGAATAAGTCAATGCGCATTGACTGGGCAACTTGTATTGTCAGTTCGTGCTGACGATACAGGGCTCTGTAAGAGGATTTGCTGTCTTCTTATAGAGTGCCTGTTTATTTTGTTTTTCGCTCTAATTATCTAATAATCAATACAAAACTAAAAAATGGTACTAGTCAGCAACTAATACCATGAAGCGTTCGTTAAATAAGTCTTAACTAAATCATTGAATTCGAAAAAAGACTAGTAATCTTTTCTTACTTTTAGTACAATGATAATAGTCAATAAATTATTGACGGAGGCAACTTGTATTATTAGTTCGTGCTTATAATACAGGGCTCTGCGGGATGATTTGCTGTCCTCCTGCAGGGCGCCTTTTTTTATTTAATTTTGTAATATTATCTTAACTTAAAGGTATGAGTATAGTCAATGGAATTTTCAGAAATAGTAAAAAATAAATTGAGAGAGTAAAAAATAGCCTTGAATCATAAGAACAAGTATTTTGTAGCTAAAGAAATTCTTAATCTTTTGTTCGGCGTAATCAAAACACTAGAGAGAAATTTTGACATAAAAAAAATCCCATCTTGGTTAAGATGGGATCAATTCTTATTTTATCTTTGGGGAAGATAATTAAGTAACTCTCTATGTGTAAATAATAATAGATTTAGAAAGAGATTACCACTTCAATAATTTCCCATCGATAAAACTTTTTTGAATGAAGAGGCTATTATTTATCTTATTCCCGCCAAAATTTCGTATAATCGATTTTTTCTTGCACATTGTAATCGATGATTTTTTTTAGTAATGCATAATCGATTGGCTGATCCCAAGTGATTTTGATGATGTTATCGGTGTGCTGATAGCCGGATTTTTCGATTTCATCGCTAAAAGCTGTTATTGCGATTGTTTCTGGTGCAATGGAAAGATGCTTTTTAGAAGTGCTATATGCGATAATAAAAGTACCATGATCCGTTAACATAGGTTGATTCCATTTGATTACAACACTGAACTGTGGGTAAGTTTTCATAGTCCAATCAAATAACTCTTTTACACGTTTTAGATGTTCTGGTTCGCTGATGCTTGCAAAAAATTCATTTACATCTTTCATTTTTATATCCTCATTTCTTTCAGTAATTGAGTGAAAGCTTATTCATTTCTCTTATTATAATATGAACGTAAAAAGGAAGAAAGAATTTGCTTTACAATTGTTTAAAAGGATTTTTATTTTTGTGTCGAATTTAAATAGTCTGAGGCTGTCATTACGGTTGGAAATTTGGTCAATGCAGATAGATAGGCTGTTTGAATAGATTCTGCATTCACTTTTTTTCCGTTAAAGATGAGATCTCGAGTAGCCGTAGTATCGGTTATCAATAGTGGATGTAAGCCCAGTTCAGCTGCTGCTCGTGTTGTGGAGTCGACACACATATGGGTCATCATACCGGTGATAACTAGTTGCTCAATGTGATTTTCATTTAGTAAATTACTTAATTCTGTTTTAAAAAAACTGTTTGGAAATTGTTTTTCAACTACAAAAGAATTATCCTTGATTTTTAAATTCGGATGTAATTTGACTCCTTGCGTGTTTGCTTCAAAAAATTCTGCACCTTTTTGATAATTGACGTTTTAAATATAGATAATCGGTAATTTTTGTTCAATAAAATAAGCTTCTAAGCGTTGAATTATTTTTAAAGCTTCAGTAGGCAAATACAATTCCATTTTGCCACCTTTAAAATAATCATTTTGTACATCAATAATCAATAATGCTTGTTTCATTTCATCATCTCCTCGATTTAGTTTACAAAATAAATTATAATAGCAATAAGAAAATTGAAACAGAACATGATGAAAGAATAATCAGTAAAAGACTTTCAAAGTGAAAGGAAATAGAACATGGATTGGTTGGATCAAAAGATTTTAACGTTATTGAAAAAAGATTCTAAGTTATCGCATAAAGAAATCGGTAAAAAAATCCATTTAACAGGGCAAGCTGTGGGCCAACGTATCATTCGTTTAAAAGAGTTAGGAATCATTAAAAATTATACAATCAATTTGAATTACAATGAAAAACAGTTTATTCGTATTTTTATGAATAATAATCAGTTTTCTACATTGGAAAAAGCGGTGAATGCATTTGAAGAAGTTGATGAGTTCTATAAGGTAAGTGGTCAAGCGTGTTATCTTGTTGTGGCTCATTTTGATTCTCGTGGATTATCTGAGTTTATCGAAAAGGTGTCAAAGTGGGCACGATATAGTGTGGAAACGGTAATTGGAGATAGAAAAGCTTAAATCTAATGGGAGGGAACGAACTATGACAACGTACATTGCTTTATTACGCGGCGTCAATGTTGGTGGAAAAAATCGAGTGGTGATGGCAACATTGAAAGAGCAGTTTGAACAACATGGATTTACAAATGTTGTGACGTATTTAAACAGTGGGAATGTGATTTTTGATAGTGAAGAAACCGATGTTCAACAACTAACAATGGATTGTGAAGCGCTGATTGAATCTGAATTTGGATTTAAAATCACAGTGACGATTGTTTCAGGTACTGATTTGTTGGCGGCACTAGAGCGTATACCAGAATGGTGGAATACAGATAAAGAATCAAAACACAATGTCATTTTTGTGATTCCACCAACGACAACTGAAGAAGTAATCGCATCTGTTGGTGAAGCTAAAGCAGAATATGAAAAAGTAGCACATCATGAACGTGTTATTTTCTGGTCTGCACCAATCAAAACATTTTCTAGAAGTCGCTGGTCAAAAATTGTTGGAACGAAGATGTATAGTCGAATTACGATTCGAAATGCCAATACTGTAAAAAAGCTTGCGGAACTAGTGCAAAAAAGCAATTAAAAAAGAGCTTGTCTTGGAGGTACCTCCAAGGTTTATACTTTCCTTGTTGATCGATCAAACAACAGCGAATAGAGAGGAAGTATAAAGATAAGTAAAAAAGTCTGGTTAGTAACAGGAGGTTCAAAAGGGTTAGGTTTGATTTTAACGAAAGCTTTGCTTAAGAATGGACATCAGGTAATCACAACAAGTCGTAATAAAGAAACCTTGATTCAAAAAGTGGGACCGCAAAGTGCTTCATTTTTACCAGTAAGTTTATCTTTGACCGATGAAACTGCTATTGAGAAGGTGATTGAGTTAGCTGTTAAAAAGTTTGGCAGAATCGATGTGTTAGTGAATAATGCAGGTTAAATGGTAGCAGGTGCTGTAGAGGATTTAACAGATAAGGAAGTCAGAGCCTGTTTTGATATCAATGTTTTTGGTACACTGAATATGATGAGAGCAGTCATGTCGATCATGAGAACGGAAAAATCTGGCTATATCATCAATACGTCATCGATTTCAGGACTGTATGCAGGCGCATTTGAATCAACATATGCAGGGACTAAGTTTGCCATTAATGGGATCACTCAGGCATTTGCGGATGAAGTAAAACCCTTTGGAATACATGTGATCAATGTTGCTCCAGGGTATTTACGGACGGAGTTTTTATCAGAAAACTCCTATATGATGTCTCAATCAGTCAGTGAACCTTATAAAAAATCTGTAGAAGAACGTTTGGGATTTGTTGCAAAAATGAACGGCAATCAAGCATGAGATCCCGAGAAAGTTGCTGCATTATATATGAAAATCGTTGAAATGAACGAGCCGCCTTTAGAATTGATGGTGGGCAGTGACGCGTATGAAGTGGCGTTAGATATGTCGAATCAGAAAATCCAAATGACAGAAAAATATCAAAAATTATCAGAGTCGGTAGATTTTATAAAAAAAGAGGAAAGTAGATGACCATTAAAGAAATGGCAGAACGTGTAGGTGTTTCTGCTGATACATTGAGATACTATGAAAGAATCGGTTTGATTCCAACGGTTACTAGAACGATTCATGGTGTCCGTGATTATGATGCCGTTCATCTTGAATGGATTCAGTCCATTTTAAAATTAAAAGCATCTGGGATGACGCTGGAAATGATGATTGAGTATGTTCGGTTGGCCAATCTAGGAGATACTACAATCGAGGCAAGAAAAAATTTACTAGAAGAAGAACAGGAACGGATCACAGCAAAAATTGTAGAACTTCAGAAAAGATTGGCAACAATAAATCTCAAGATTGAAGATTATTATAACGATTTATTACCTAAGACGACAGATATGATTAATAAGATGAAACATATGCAAAAAGAGACGCATTAAAATTTAGAAGAATAGACTAATAATCATTTTGTTGTATAATGGTTATCAGTCTATTTTTTTTGTTTAATTATATATGTAAAAGGAAGAGGAACCGATCAATGAAGAGAAAAATTAAAATTTTAGTTAGTTTTCTAGCCATTTTTATCACAATCATTCTAGCTTATGTCGGCTATGTCTATTTTAGCTATTCCAGAATTGCGGATGATTTACCAGTCGAAATCCGTCAAAAGGCTAAAGACAAAAGAGCGTCAACGAATCAAGAGTACAAAATCACAACTTTTAATATCGGCTATGGTTCTTATACACCAGATTACACATTCTTCATGGATGGTGGTAAACAGTCAAAAGCGGTGAGTAAAGAAAGTGTCGTTGAAAATATTTCTGGAGTGATCGATACGACCAAAAAAATCGATCCAGATTTCGCTTTATTCCAAGAAGTCGATGAAAATGCTACCCGTAGTCGCAGTGTGGATGAGGTAGCTCAAATCAATCAACAATTTAATGACTATTCTAGCGTGTTTGCAACTAATTATGATTCAGCATTTCTAATGTATCCAATTCTAGATCCAATCGGAAAATCGAAATCGGGTATTCTCACGTTGAGTAATACAGCAATTGAAGAGAGTACTCGTTACAGCTTACCTATTGAAACGAATTTTAATAAATTTTTTGATTTAGATCGCGCGTTTACTGTCTCAAAAATTCCAGTTGAAAATGGCAAATACCTAATGATATATAACGTTCATTTATCTGCATATATCAAAGATCAAAAAATCCAAAAAGAACAAGTCCATAAGTTGTTTGATCATATGGAAAATGAATATAAAAAAGGAAACTATGTAGTTGGCGGTGGAGATTTCAATCATGATCTACTAGATTCGTCAACTGAAACATTTAAGAATGATACAACAGAAGAATATACCTGGCTACAGCCGTTTCCTAAAAAAGAACTGCCAAAGCACTTACAGGTCGCAGCAATGAGCAAAGCAAATATCCCAGTACCTTCAGTGAGGAATTTAGATAAACCATATAAAAAAGGGGAGTCATTTGTAGCTCTAATCGATGGGTTTATCATTTCAGATAATGTCGAAAATATCAGTGGAAAAGTGACCAATGCTGAGTTTGAAAATTCGGATCATAATCCGGTTGAGATGACTTTTAAATTGAAAAAATAACAAAAAACAAAACAAGCGCTATTTTGATGGTAGGATCAAAATAGCGCTTGTTTTTTTCTTATTATTTTCACATAGATAAATTTAGAGCGATTCCTCCTTTTGATAAGAGCAACTAAACCGAAAGAATCAGGATTTTAAAAATAAAGTTGAAACGATGATTCAAAAAGAAAAATTGGATTATCTAAAAAATTATGGAGCGGATATTATAGGGATGAGTCAAGGATAAGATTAGGCATTTAAGTATATTATATGGTTATAAAATTGTTTATCTTGTTATATATATCAATAGATTTACATTCAATCATAATTTTAACCATAAAACAAGTCTTTATTTTATGGTTTTTTTGTATTAGAATGATTGACATGATAAAGATGTTAAAAACGTACATTATGAGGATGTTAATTAATTCAAAGTGAAAATATTTTTTATTTTAGTATGTTATATTTATAATTGATATTTATGTATTGTTTTTTTAGATTTTTATTATTTATCGTAATATTATTTTTTGAGAGGGATATGTATATAGTTTCGAGTGTTTGTTTTAATTGTGTAAGAGAACAAAGCTAGCTATAAAATGATTAAGTAAAAAACATGCAGTTAGTATCTTTCAACAAGCGGTTACAGATAAGGTTTTCCTCAAACTGAAAGAACGGTATACCTTCGTGAGAGATTCAAAAATACGGGTCAGTCCGTAGAAACGAGGCGCCAGTCACAACAGTTTCAGTTTAGGATACTATGGCTTTTATCTGTGTACTAAATAATCATGTCCCAATAGGGATGAAAACAAAAAATCAGAATAAATCTTAGAATGTTATTATACGAGGAGGAAAAAATGAAAAAATTATTGTTAGTAGTCATTGGTTGTTTATCTCTATTAGGAGCACCTTTTCAAGCCGATGCAAGTGAAGTGAAAACAAAGAATATCACTAGTATAGAGGAGCCAACATGGATTTTTAATTCTGGAATGAATAAAGGAAAAAATCATGATCGTCAGGATCTAGGTTTTGTTTTAGGCAAAGATAGGATACTGAAAGTACGCCAATCAAATCCAGAATTTCGTGGAAATCTGACTGTCCGCTTACTGGGGGATGATTCAGGAGTAGAAAAGTCAGTCAGTGTAGATTCACAATGGAAAACAATCTCAAGCTCTGAGGCTCTTGTCCCTTTCGTAGATACTCCATATGGTACACAAACAGCCACATTAGAATATTCTGTTGACGATAGCGCTAAAAAGCTACCTGTCTATTCAATAAATGAAGACCAAGGAAAATATTTTAACCTTTGGAATGAACAGGATGCTGAATATGCTTTAATTAAAGGGAAAGATTTTCAATTATTGTTGCCAAAGCGAGATAAGAATTTGGCGGAAAATTTAAAAGACTTTGCTTCATTGAATGAACTGATTCTTCACTATGAAGATATATTTAGTTATTATAATCAAATGGCTGGCTTTAATAACGCTTCTTCGAGTAACAAAAATGGTAGTAATCGTTACTTTTTAAAAGCAGATAAGCATGGTATTGGAGGTGCTTATTATGGAGGGAATTGGACAGCAAGTACTGCAGATACTACAGAAATGTGGTTAATGAAGATAAGTTGGGGAGCACTTCATGAAATAGCTCACGGCTATCAAACAGGACTTGATGGAAGAGGCATGTATACAGGTGAAGTTTCAAATAACATATTTGCAGCACAATATCAGTACGAAAAGTATGGAAAAGATGCAGATAAATTTGGTTGGCTCTTTAATCATGGAAAAAAGGAGCAAGTTGAAAATACCTTATATAATAAAATGATTAAAAATAATGGAACATACGATTCAGTTGATTTAAGAGAAAAATTAATACTATTAATGATGTTAAAACAAAAAGCTGGTAATGACTCTTTTACAAAAATGTATCAAGCTTATCGTGAACAAGCAAACAAGGATGATTTTGATAAGGAAGACTATACATTACCAGATTTGTTGAACGTTCATTCTAGTGAAAATAGTCAGTTTGATTTTACTCCAGTGCTGGAAAGATGGGGGTTGTCTTTAACAAATAGCCAACCGGAGATAAATCGTGTTAAAGGGTATCCAGCAGTCGCTTCATTAGCAGATGTAGTTCCAGAGTCTGAATTAGTGAGGGCAAAAAAATTACTTGATCCTAATATATTAATCAACTCAAATTTTGAAATAATTGCAAATAATGAAATTGCTCCATTAGGATTAAAAGGAAATTTAACAGTAACGTTGAAAACACAAAATATTTCAGAATTATTAGGAATGAAAATCCAACTAAAAAATGGAAAGAATATAGTCAAAGAAGAAGTGATCAACGGAGAAAAAATTAGCTTTTCTAAAGTACCTAATGGTGTTTATACAATTGGATTTACAGGGAAAGAAATTATCAACCTTTCCACAGAACAGCATTATCTATATGAACTAATTTCATAATTCCAACCCCTTGAGGCGCAAGAGTTAAAATTAAATAAAAAGAGGGAACCTCCCCATTTTTGATATAATGTAGTTACGACACAAGCATAATCAAAAAGGAGTGTTCCCTTATGACCATTATACAACAACCTACTTTCATTAACATAGAAATTTTAATACAACTTGATGTCAAAGAACGACATGCCCATATTTTCTCCCCAATCGATTTTTATCCAATGGTATTGCTCTTTCAAAAAGAAACCCACGTCGGTGCTCCCATTACTCTCAACTATGAGGCGGCTATTAGAGCGATGATTACCCGCTATATTGAGGGGATTCCATCGATTAAAGCCCTTGTTCAACGATTAAACGAAGATGTCGCCTTCAAACTAAGTTTGGGCTTTCTTTATTCTGAACGGGTGCCTTCAGAAGCGAGTTTCTGTCGAATCATGAAAATCTTAAGTGATAACCCAACAGTTTTAGTTCAATTAAACGACGAGTTACTGGCCAAAATCAATCAAGAATTTCAAATTTATACGGAAATCGTTGCCATCGATGCAACCTCTGTTGACGGTCATTCCAAGCCTAAAAAAACAGAGAACGAAAAAGTCTCATCGACAACTGTTCAAAAAGAAATGACACTTAAAGAGATCCGCCAAGAATTACCGATTTATCCTTCGTGGGGTGTGAAAGCAAACAGTCAAGGCAAACATAATTATTGGTTCGGTTATAAGACCCATTATGCCGTCACGGCCCATAGCCAATATATCTTAGCTGGCATCACAACGTCTGCCTTTGTCGCAGATGTCAGTGTTGCGATCCCCTTAATGATGAAAGTAGCCGATTTAGGTATCGAAGATACCATGGTTCTAATGGACAAAGGCTATGACGCTCACTCCATCTATGAAAAAGCCCATGAGTTAAAACTTGAACCGATTATTGATTTAAAACGTGTGCCTAAAAATGATGGCGAAATTGATCGTTTTTACGCCCCAACGTGCTTACTAGAATATAGTTACAAGTATGATAGTTTTGATAAGCGTTACAGTGCATTAAAATTTACGAAACCTGAAACCCATTGTCGCGATTGTCCGTTAAGAAATGAAGGCCTCTGTCAAACCGTCATTAAAATCAAACAATCTGACAACTTTCGCAAGTACTCACAGCCAGCCCGAGGTACACGGGCATGGCGGAAACATTACAAAGAGCGAACATCAGTCGAACGCGTTAATGCCTATCTTAAAGACAATTATAGCCTTAATAGCACGAACTATTTTATCGCCACACGAGTGGTAGTCGAACACCAATTAATCCAACTGGCTTACAATTTAAAAACATTTTGCGCACAATTATTAGCTAAAAAAGAAGCAGTCATGTCATTTTAAAAATGATTTATTTAAAATTGGATGAGTGTTTACTTTTTTTAAAAGTGAATTATGAAATTGGCTCATATGTAAAAGAAGCCTATAATAATGAAACTATTTTAATTGAAAAGACGGATATCAGTAATTTAGCTAATCAAACTATTCGCTTTTTGGGTGTTAGCGATACCCTTTTCGGAGAATTAAAGACTAATTTAAATACGAATACAGCAAGTTTTTCAGTTAACACAAGTGAACCACATAGCTATTATGAAGGAGAAACATACGCTAGTATTAAGGTGAGCAATTCAAAAGGGGTCGTTGTTTATGAAAAAGTAGTGCAAGGAACCAATGCTGAGGCAAAGACCGACAATATTCCGTTATCAGAAGGAGATAAAATTGAGATTTTCCATGATGAAACGAAAAACAGACTGACTTCGAGTGAAAAAATTATTAACCCCGCAAATAAAACAAATACGTGGATTGTAACAAAAAAAGGGTTAAAAAATGAGGAACTATCAGATACACCAGAAGACAACTTAATAAGAAAATAGATAAAAAAGCGGAATTGCTGAAACAAGTTCCAGCTCTGTGGAATAGTTCGATTTATCAATCAAATGAAAAGAAAAATTTACGTTTGGCGATCGAAATGCTCTCAGAACCAACTAAAACGCAGTACATGGAAAAATACTCGGAACTGTTTCCAGTTTCGCAACCAGAAAATGATGCTCTTTTCAATTATACGTTTAAAGGAATAAGCGACGTAGTATTTGCGACAATGGATATTTCTTTAAAAGAGCATCAGGTAATTGTTGACACGGAAAATAAGCAACCTCATTGGTACTTTGAAAATAAAATTTATGCAAGTATCACTATCCAAGATAAAGATGGTGTCGAGAAATATACGAAAAAATATGAAGGAAGAAAGACCTATAGTGCGGCACAAGATAAAGTTACACTTGTTGTAGGAGACTATATAACAGTGTATCATGCAGAAAACAAAGACCGGTTAATGATTCAAAATCAAGCAACGAATGAAATTTTAGCAAAGAAAGAAACGGTCACCTGTCAAGTAATGGAAAATGGGTTGAAAATGGTAGAAACCAACACTATACCAAAACCAAGACCAGAACATGGAGAACTGTTCAATTATACGTTTAAAGGAATAGGTGATATAGTATTTGCGACAATGGATATTTCTTTAAAAGAGCATCACATGATTATTGAAACGAAAAATAAGCAACCTCATTGGTACTTTGAAAATGAAATTTATGCAAGTATCACTATTCAAGATAAAGACGGTGTCGAGAAATTTACGAAAGACTATGAAGGAAGACAGACCTATACTGCCACACAAGCTAGGGTTCTACTGGATGTAGGAGACTATATAACAGTATATCATGCAGAAAGCAAAGATCGTTTAATGATCCAAAATCAAGTAACGAAAGAAATTTTAGAAAAGAAAGAAACAGTCACCTATCAAGTAACGGAAAATGGACTACGTTTATTGTAATGATTTGTTTGAAATATATGTATAAAGAGAAATAAAATAGAGGACCGAAAATCGTAAAAAGGATTTTTGGTCTTCTATTTGTTAGATTGATAGAAAAATATTAGTTAATGGAGAGTAATTTGTGACACTGATCAATGGATGTATCATTTTAGGTAATGTAGAAATATCAGTTGAAAAATGACAGAATCCGATTGATAAGACGTTTAAAATAAAAAAATAAAAAGAAACGAAGCCTGAACAAGTGGCTGCGTTTCTTTTTACTATTTAACCTTCAGTTTTTACAACAGTTTCTTTCCCATCATTAATAATCAATGCAGTATGACTAGTAACTTTAACACCATCTGCATTGTAGTCAGTACCAGAGAAATTAGCAATCACGGATAATTTATCACCAAAATCTGTTCTTTGAACCAAACGATCGTCTGTTAATACGTTGAAATCGGTCATTTCATGTTGTAAAGCAGCTTTTTGGAAAGGACTCCAAATTTTAGCATTTTCTGAGATATCTTGTTTATGCTCATCCCAAGCAGCTTTGTCGATATGCATCATTGGTGGAGTATTGTATAGATACTCTTTCATACGGCGTTCACCGACTTGATCTTTGATTTTATAACTATCCCATTCCCATTGGTGAGAAGTGATCACCGAACGGTTGTAAACGAGCTTGTAAAGTGGAAGAGAATAAACAGGATCAGTATAAATCGCTTTGTATTCTTCTTTGATCGGTACAACTTTTTTGTATTTTGTTGGAATACCGCCATCTAATGCAGCGTAACTTCCTACATAGTATTCACTTTCTTTGTTTTCACGCATATCAGGGTCGGACCACATAATGACAGGAGTTTCGATTCCATGAGCAAAAACCATATCTTTTGATGCAAAGTCATTTCCGCCTTCAGAACCGACAACCAAACCATTTTTATTGAAATAATCCATCCGTTTTAAACGTCCGGCAACATCTTCACTTTGCGTCGTCAAGTGATCAGGGCTATAGTCATTATAAATTTCACCAGCGGCATCTGTATCTAAAAACCAAGAATTAAAAGGAATTTTGTTTTGCATAATGCCAGTAAAACGTTCTTCTACATCAGGGAAAATTTGTGTTGGGTTAAGTTTACGTCCTTTTCCTAAGAAACCAGCAACTTTTTCTCCATTTTTCTTCGCGACAGTTGCATTTTCATATAGATTTTTGTTAGGAAATGAAGCTGTATTCCAATCAATACTAGCATTTTCCTGAATTGATTGATAAGAATCATAAGGGCCGATCAAGTAGCCTTCATCAGCAGCTGTTTTGACCATCGCAGGATTCATCAAACCATTCGCCCAGTTTGGTAGACCGATCCACGCATTTTCAACGCCTGAGGCTTTCATATCTTTGAAAACGTCAGATGAAGTTGCCTGTCCCCACTCTTCTAATGGAGGGGTTAAATCACCTAGGACACCAGCTAATAGGTGTTTATTTAATGTGTAACGCTCCTGTTCACTTAGTTTGTCGATGCCTTTATCGATCAGTTCTTGTGCTTTCGCATCTGGATTTTTGAAAATATCTTTATTATAAAATTGCGGATAAAGTAGTACATAATTGATTGATGTTAAGAAGGTATTTTTTTCGAATTTATAGCCTTCATTGTTTTTAAACGCTTCTAAAGCTTTTAGATATTCCTCAGAACCATCTTCACCATATTGCGTCAATAATTCACCGATCCATTGGAAAATTGGTTGGTCTACCATTTGAGGTAGTTTCCCCCATTTGATATCTTCCGTTGTTAAAATACGGCTGTTCCAGTAATAAACTTGAATTGCACCACGCATTTTTTTGATTTCTGGATTTTCTTTTTCTTTTTCATCCAGTGTTTTGAATTCACCTAAATCAATTCGGTCCATTTGGTAGGTTTTTGCGATTGCAACTGGATCATTGTCGGTAACGTAAAGTCGGTAATTCAATGTTTTATTTTTGTCGAAGCCAATAAAATTATGACTAGCTTCCAAAGTAAGGTGAGGCTCTGTTTTAGTTAAAAGATCGCTATTAAATGTATTATCCATTACAAATGTTGTAGCAAAAGTTTCTTGATTGGTTGTGAGAAAACTCATTGAGAAAGCTTCACTCATCGATAATTCTTCATTTTGCTTAAAATAAGCAAGCCATTCTTTTTGATCGTTAGGAATCGTTTTTCCTTCTGCAATTGGTAATACATAATTTTTAGCGTCTAGTTTAGGCCAGGTAAACGTTGTATCTTCATCGGATAAACTTGTGAGCGCTACAGCTAGATGATTGTTTTCTTTTTTCAGTTTGACTTTGAGTTGTTCAGTTGGGTAGGTCCAACTGATCTCATCTTTGCTCTTTTTTAAATCAGTCACTTCTTTTGCTTCTTGTGGTTTTGATACTTCTGCTTTTTCACCATTTTCGGTAATCGAAACAGTAAAAGTCGCAGGATCAACATCAAAAGAGAAATCTGTTTTAGCATACGTTTTATTTTTCTCGATTTCTTTGTTAACGATCAGCTCTTCTGATTTGCTAGACGCATTTGTTTTGTTGAAGTTACAAGCTGATAGAGAGAGTGTGATTGCGGCTAGACTTAGATAGATAGTGAATTTTTTCATTGATAACTTTCCTCCTATTTTAAAAGCGTAGTGGGCTAGTCCTGTTGGAACAAGCCGTGAATCTTAATAACATAAACTAAGTCTAGCAACTTAATGTTACAGAAAAATGCCAAAATCATCATAAAAAAACAAGCGCAAAATACTACGCTTGTTCGCTAACTTTATAAAAATGTAAAACAAAAATCAATGTCTTATGAACTAATCTTGCTTCAATCGTAAAGCCGTGTTCATTCATGATAGACTGAACGATCGATAAACCGAGTCCTGTTCCAGAAAGGTTTTTATTCCGTGATTTTTCATGGACATAAAAGGCTTCCCAAAGCTTATCTACATCAAAATCCGAAGTTAAAGAGGTTTGATTACTGATCGTAAATTCGATAAATTCTTCTGTTTCACGCCAGCTTGCTTGGATCTCTTTGTCTGTGGTGTATTTAATGCTGTTGGTCAATAAATTATCAAAAACTCTTTTGAGTAAAATCGGATCTGCTTCAATCAATGAAAGAGGCGTGTCTGTATCTGCTTCCAGCAACAAAATCTCTTCTTTTTCCATTGTAGGTCGAAGTTCTGTTACCGTTTGTCGCCAAGTATCTGATAGTTGTAGCGGTACTTTATGAATAGGCTGTTGCTGTTCTAATTTTGCATAGTCCAACATCTGATCTACGATATCATTTAATCGCTGAGTTTGCTGTAAAATCACATTTAGATAAGTTCCGTCATCTAAATCGTCTTCAATTCCTGAACCATACGCTTTGATCAAGGCGATCGGCGTTTTTAGCTCATGAGTCAAATCAGCTGTAAATTGTTTCAGCTGTTCATTTTTAGCAAGTAAGTTTTTTTGATATGTTGCCAAAGCGTAACTCATTTTATTGATGCTGAGAGCTAACTCCCCAATTTCATTTCCTGGAATATCGTTCGTTGTTACAAAACTCAATCCAGTGATCTCTTCCGCTACTTTTTTTAGATTGACTAAAGGATCTGTTATTTTTCGAACAGAAATGTAAATCAACACAATGATCAACAATAACGTGATACTTAAAGAAATAAAATTAAATGTATTGATCAAGTTCGCAGTTTCTGAAAAATTCACCGTAGAAATACCAACCAAATAAAAGGTATTATCAATCACGCGCATCTCAACTAAGAAAGTGGATTTTTGTTTCCCTTGATCGAAATTTCGTTGAACAGGCTGAGGGCTATTTTTGAGTCGATCCACTGTTTCTTGTGTGATCCAAAAACGATTTAATGCGACTTTTTTTCGATTCAACTCTAAATTCAAAGCTTCATTAAAATCATCAAGTGAGGTACCATCTAACCTTCGTGTGATGATCGTGACTTGATTGTTGTTTTCTAATTCTGCTAGTTGTTGTTGTGCATTGGCACTATGTTGAATCTCGGTCATGACAGAGGAAACTTTATGTTCCATTTTTGAAAAATAGTAGTGGGGGACGATTAAACTATTCAAAATAAACATAACAATAAAGCTGCCAATGATGATCAATGAAAAGGTCAACGTGAGCGTCGTACTGATTTTTCTAGTTTTCTTTTTCAATGAGATAGCCCACTCCTCTTTTTGTGGTGATGATCTCATCGCCAATTTTTTCACGAAGTCGTCTAATATGCGTGTCAACAGTCCGCGCTACGCCATCATAATCCATTCCCCAAACACCGACTAAAAGCTGTTCCCTCGTCAGAATACTTCCTCGGTTTTTAACGAGCATCATCAGCAAATCAAATTCTTTTTTTGTTAAATCCAGACCGTGTTCATTTTTCCAAATTTTTAAATTAGCAGGATCAATCAATAAATCTTTTACATAAATCGAATGCGTTAGACCAAGCAATTTTTTAACGCGTAATAATAACACTTGGGGATGAAATGGTTTGGTGATGTAATCATCTGCACCGACAGATAAAGAAAGAAATTCGTCTTCACCTGTTGATTTAGCTGTTAGCATCAATACCTTTAATGAACTTTCAGCTTTGATTGTTTTAATGACCTCTAGACCATCGATTTTCGGCATCATCCAATCAATAATAGCTAAATCTAATTTTTCTTGATAAAAAATATCTATGGCTGCTTCACCATCCAGCGCAGCAAAGACCGTAAAACCGGCTTTTTTTAAATAGGCACTAACGATTTGAACCATTTCCGGACTATCATCCGCAACTAAAATATTCACACGTATTGACTCCTTTTAAAAATTTGTTATTTTGGTTTATGGAGAGAAGTAAAAGTGGAAAAAATCCAATTAGCATTAAGCATAACAGGTTTAGCTAAGAACAGCGTTTGATATGCTTTGATTACTTATCATATTTATATAGTTTAAATTCATCGATCAATTGAATCAATTTATCAGCATAGTCTGGATCGGTTGCATAACCACCATTTTGCAAAGCAACAGCTGCTTCTCGATAATTTTTACTTGTTTTGATTCCTTCATACGTGCCGCCTTTTAAAAATTCCATATGATCGACCATTGATTCTTGGATCGTTTCATATTTTTTAAAGGAATCATCAATCGTGATCCGTTCGCCATCGATAAACTCATCCGTGGGCATAATACTAGATTGGTCGTTAAAAGTACCTTTGATCCCGAATAAATTTTTGGCTTCTACCGCTAGATCGCTGCGGCCCCAGTCGGACTCTAAAATTGCTTGAGCAATGGTGATACTGGCAAATAAATGAGTTTGTTTTTGTAAAAGTTTGGCTTCAGATGCTATTTCATTAATAAAAATCTGCTGATAAGCAGTCGCTTCATCTTGGATTGGTTGTTCTTCTTTATTAAAAATAAGGAAAAGACTAGCAAATGAAAGAAGTAGAATCAATAGTAATGGTAAAATATTTTGTTTTTTTAGAATTCCTTGATTCATGTAGTACCCTCTTTTCTTAAAGTGTTACATTCAGTATAGAGGTTAAATGTTACAAAAATGTGCCAAATAAGTTAATAATTGTTTGACTTTCTTAAGAATCGCTTCAGTTTGATTAAGAATCACATTGGGTAAGCGTCAAAAACAAATAAAAATAGCAAACAAAGTTCTTTACAACTTTAAACAAATCATTTATGATTGTTTTTGTAAATACCCCTAAGGGTATGAAGGAGGAGCGTATGTTTTTATTTTTTAAAGGAAATTCAATTACTACAAGTGAACTTCAAGCGAAACTAGAAACAAAACCAGAAGTGATAGATGTTCGAGAAAAAAAACGAATTTGCATCTGGACATATACCTAGCGCCAAAAATATACCCCTAAGTAAAGTCACTTCTTATACTAAAAAAGGCGAAGAAGTTGTTTACGTAATTTGTCAATCCGGTATGAGAAGTCGACAAGCAGTCAAAAAATTAAAAGCTAAAGGAATCGATGCAATCAATGTCAAAGGCGGCATGAGTGCTTGGCGTGGCGCTGTCAGAGGAGGAAAATTATAATACGAGTCGTGATTATTGGTGAGGTTGTAGGTGGAATGTCAGCTGCGACTAGATTAAGAAGATTATCAGAAGAAATCGAAATCATTGTTTTAGAAAAAGGACCGTATGTTTCTTTTGCCAACTGCGGCTTACCGTATTATGTATCGGGAGAAATCAGTGAACGCTCTGAATTGATCTTGCAAACGCCAGAACAATTGAAAAAAAGGTTCAATATCAATGTTTATCCAGAAACAGAAGCAATCAACATCGATCGAAAAAATAAAACGATTTTAACTAATTCAAAAGGCAAAGAAGAAGTAATCAGCTATGATAAATTGATCCTTTCACCAGGAGCACAACCGGTGATACCAACGATTAAAGGTTTAGATGAAGCGACAAATGTTTATACCTTACGAAATGTTCCAGATGTCGATAAGATCGTGGCGACAGTCAAAAACGAACAACCTAAACGTGCTGTTGTGATTGGTGCAGGATTCATTGGCTTGGAAATGGCGGAAAATTTACAACATTTAGGAATCGATGTTACAATTGTGGAAGCCGCGCCGCAAATTTTACCACCATTAGATGAAGAAATGGCAGCCTTTGTTGAAAAAGAATTAAAAGAAAAAGGAATTAAAGTCTTTACAGGTGCTGGAGCAACGGCGTTTAAAGAGTCAGGCAACGTCATCGAATTAAGTTCAGGAGAATCAATCTCAAGTGATTTTACGATCTTATCGATTGGGGTTAAACCATCCAGTGATTTGGCTGTTGCAGCTGATTTAAAAACAGGCTTGCGTGGTGGAATCGTTGTTGATGAAACTTACCAAACCAATGATCCTGATATTTACGCTGTTGGCGATGCTATCGTTGTCAAACAACAAATCACAGAAGAAGATGCATTGATTTCACTAGCATCTCCTGCAAACCGTCAAGGTCGACAAGTGGCTGATGTGATCGCAGGAGTTACTCGTAAAAACAAAGGAAGTATTGGCACTGCAATTGTTCGAGTATTTGATCTTGCAGCAGCTAGTACTGGTTTAAATGAGCGCCAATTACGTAATAGTGATTTAGAATATAAAGCAGTTCACACAACGTCAAAAAGCCATGCAGGGTATTTTCCAGGTAGTCATCCCATCGTGATGAAACTTCTATTTCATCCTGTGTCAGGAAAAATTTATGGAGCCCAAGCAATTGGTCAAGATGGCGTGGATAAACGAATCGATATCATTGCGACAGCGATCAAAGCAGACATGACCGTTATGGATCTACCGGAGTTAGAATTTACTTATGCACCACCGTTTGGTTCAGCAAAAGATCCTGTTAATATGATCGGTTATGCCGCAGCGAATATTGTGGAAGGTTTCTCTGAAAATATCCAATATTACGAATTAAAAGAAACAATAGAACATGGCGCTATTTTACTGGATGTGAGAAATCCAGGTGAATTAAAAACCAATGGTTCATTACCGCATGCTGAAAATATTCCATTAGACGAATTAAGGGAACGTTTATCGGAACTTCCCACTAATAAAGAAATTATCGTTAGTTGCCTAAGCGGACAACGTAGCTATTTAGCAGAACGTATCTTGAAAAACAATGGTTTTGATGTTAAAAATTTAGACGGAGCTTTTCAAATATATAGTACAATTTACCCTCAGGAGGTTATTAAATAATGTATAAATCAATCATGATCGATGAATTTGAACAATTAGAAAAAAGAAACGACTTAGCAATCATAGATGTACGTGAAGATGATGAATATGCTTCAGGACATATCAAAGGGGCAAAAAGTATGCCGTTAAGTACGCTGCAAGAAACGGCTGAATCCTTAGATAAAGCACAGCCTTACTATATTATCTGTCAAGCTGGTGGACGTTCACAAATGGCTAGTGAATATTTTGCTTCATTAGGGTATGATGTAACGAATGTAATGGGCGGCATGTCAGCGTGGAGAGGGGAAGTTATTGATGGCGTGTGATCCTAAGTTAGCGAATCGCTTAAAACGTTCGGAAGGACAAATTCGCGGGATTTTAAAAATGATGGATGAAGGAAAAGATTGCCGAGAAGTAGTTACACAGTTGATGGCTGTTCGTTCTAGTATTGATAAAGTAATCGGGCTTGTTGTAACTGAAAATCTGAAACAATGTATGGAAGACGAAAGTATCGATCTAACTAGTGAAGATATGGCAAAAGCGTTGGAAATGATCGTCAAAACAAGATAAACTAAAAAGTCGGAAATCAGTAGAACACTGGTTTTCGACTTTTTAGTTTATGGTGATAGGAACTTTCTTTTTTAACAGCCAGCCTGTTTTTTCTAACTCACTTAAAGAAACGGACACTCTGGATTGCGACGTACGGCAGAATTTTGATAGCGTTTCTTGTGTGATAAATTTGGGTAATTCCAAATGATCTGTCTCAGTTACGATACCAATATAGTCACTTAAATAATGTAATGCAGATTTTACTCGCTCCGTAGTTGGCAAATAAAGAAAATTAAAATAACCGTAATGGCGTTGGAAGATATCGGCAAAATTAGCCAACAGCAATTCATAAAAGTCTGGTTGTTCATTTAAAGAAGCTAGAAGTTTTTCTTTTGATAAACAAAAAACCGTAGCATGTTCACTAATAACCCGAATCCCATGTGTCTTTTGTTTAAACGTAGAAAAACTATCAAAACCGAAAAAATCATTTTGAAAAATAAAAGAGGAGATGTAGCGTTTGCCATGATTAAGAATTTCAACACAGAGAACACCCTCAACAACATAATAAATATTTTCGGTTTTCTCATATTCATCAATGACTAAGGTATCTTTTTCGTATAATTTTTCTGTCCATTTATTGCGAGGTTCTTTTTTTAAATAGTTAATCAAAGCCAAATTGTCTTTATATGATTCGATCGTTCAGTCCTCCTTTGAGGTAAAAGTAGTTAAATGTTTCAAGTATATGAATTATAGCATAATCTGGCTGATTTTTTGAACTCAGATCTATAAAAGTTACCATTAGACAATTTATATCATTGATATAAATTGTTTTTTTTATTTCCTCTAAAATAGGATTTACCAGCTGAGTGTGTGACTAAAGCAGTACAGTATGCAACTAGGAAAGGGAGGATGCAGGTGAATTATGACGGGAACAGACCCATTTACCAACAAATTATTGAGCAGGTCGAACTTTGGATTGCTAGTAACCAATGGCACCCAAATGAAAAAGTACCTTCTGTCAGACAAATGGCAGAAGACTTAGATGTAAACCCAACAACGATTCAACGAGCCTACAGTATTTTAGAACAAGAAGAAATTTTGATCAGTCAGAGAGGGATTGGGAAATTCGTGACAAATAAAACCGATAAAATTACAGATTTACGCTTGCGATTGATTGAAGCTCATATAGAAGCTTTCATTATTCAATTGCAGAAACTTGATTTAACACAGCGTGAGAGGGAGCACATCATTGAACGGATTGTGAGGAGTGCAAATGAATAAATTAAAAGTGAAAAATATCGGTAAACGATATCAAAAAAATATTTTTGAAGAGCTGTCCTTTAGCTTGAGCGAAGGTCAAATTCTTGGAATTCTCGGTAAAAACGGTACGGGGAAAACAACACTGCTCGACTGTATCTCAGGACAAAAAAAAGTTAGTACAGGAATGATTTTATACAATGACCAGCAACAAAGTAATACTGCATTTAAAACCAGTGTAGCTTACGCTTCAACCATAAATTATTTTGAAGATTCCCAAACGATTAGACAAATACTGATAGAGTATACGTTGTTATTTCCTGGTTTTCAGTTAGAAAAAGCAATGGAGCAATTGGAGATCTGGCAAATTTTTCCTAAACAAAAATGGCAGGAACTTTCAGAAGGCACCAAAGTCAAGGTGAAGATTGCGTGTGAATATGCTAAAGCAACGAACCTGTTTTTATTAGATGAACCGTTTGCCTATTTAGATTATTCCTCTCGCATACAAGTGAAAAAAATGTTGAGAAAAGCCAGTGGTGAAAACAAAATAATTTTAGTTTCGACTAACTTTATTGAAGAGATGGATACTTTATTTACAGATGTGTTATTTATGAATCCAAACCGCTATTGTGAAGCAATCAATTTGGAAGATTTACGGGAACGAAAACAGTTGTCTTTAAAAGAAATCTATGAGGAGGAGCCGATGATACATTTATTTAATTTTTATCATGAAAAAAGCAAGAAGTTCTTTTTAAGTAGTTTACTTTTGATTTTAACTAGCTATTTTGCAAAATATGTTTTCCAATTAACGATGCCTGAATCTCAATGGGACCGTCTGCCAATTTTACTCTCCGTTGTGGCGGCTATCATTTTAACTTGGCGAATCAACCAACTAGATATTCAGCCGAATCATCGAACATTGGCCAGCACGGCTCATCACTCGACTCTTGAGAAAATCATTGCGAAATATTTACTTTCCTATATTCAAATCATCGTGATCGGTGCAATCAATTTAGTGTTTAATTTTACGATGATTTCTTTAGGTTTAGGGGAACTATTTATACTATCGCTAGAATTAGCTGTTTACCTTGCTGGTATGATCAGTTATTTGATTTTGTTAAGAGGGATTATCGCTAAATTGTGGCTACCGAACTTTTCAAAAACATTTATTGTGGCGATTAGTTGGATATTGATCATCTTGTTGAATGACGTAGCACGTCATTACTTCCCTCAAAGTGTGAATATCACTTTACCAGTTAACAACGGGAGCTTTTATCCAAGTACGTTTCTATTAAATGCTTGTCTATCAGCAGCGATTATCTTCGTTTACCTTTGGCTAGAAAAAAATCAATTGAAAGATAATAAATAGGAGGAGAAAAATGTATCAACTAAAAAAAGTATCGAAAAGTTTTACGATCGATAACAAAAAAGAACCTGTCTTGCATGACATAACAACCACATTTAAAGCAGGAGATTTTGCCTTGATTTTAGGAGCAAGTGGTAGTGGTAAGACAACATTGTTAAATATCATCAGTGGGTTAGATACGGATTATGAAGGAGAGATTTTATATGAAGGACAAAATTTAAAGACGGAGAATATGGACGATTTTCATAAAAATGAGATCGGATTTGTTTTTCAAAGTTTTAATTTAGTCTCACATTTGTCTGTGCTTGAAAATGTTAAAAGCGCTCTTTATTTAGACAAAACATTGAGTCCATCTGAGCGTACAACTCGAGCAACTCAGCTTTTGACCAAAGTTGGTTTAGTTGATCATGCCAATAAGTATCCTAGTCAACTTTCGGGAGGACAAAAACAACGCGTGGCGATTGCTCGTGCTCTTGCGAATGATCCTAAAGTCATCATTGCGGATGAACCGACAGGGGCACTTGACTCAGTAACCGCGGCTTCAATTATTGAGTTGCTGAAACAATTAAGCAATGAAGGCACATTAGTGATCACAGTTACTCATGATGAAAGTTTGATGAATTACGCAACAAAGGTTTTAAGAGTCAAAGATGGTCATATCTTAAGTGATGATCGAATTAAGGAACCTAGTTTCAATAAAAATCAAACATCACAAAAAATGGCCTCCAACGTTTCTCTTTCTTTAGGTGCTACCTTGCAGCTTGTGAGTAAAAACTTTTTTAGTCGAATTTTGAGGAATTTGTTAATCGCGTTTGGCACTTCGATCGGGATCACTGCGATTTTACTAGCATTGGGGATTGGTAATGGGATTACAGAAGTGTTAGGTGAGTTTTTCCAAACAGCTTATTCTCCAAACCAAATAACCTCCTATTATCAAGATCCAGATCGTGGTGGACCGCCGAGACCTTCTGAACTGTTGAAAGAGGACGAAATCAAAAAACTGAAAGACTTATATGCAAGTGAAGGAATTACAGAAATATACGAAAGAGCTAATTTAGCAGGAATCCGATTTAAATATGAAGATCAGGTGATTGACAAACTAGCTCCTACTCAAATGGATGAAGCAAATCTAAATAAAGAAAGATACAAAACCAATACGGTGGCTGATGGTTATTTATTAGCAGGTACATTTATCACAGCAGACGAATCTGGAATTGTTTTACCTGCTTCTGTTGCTAGAGAGATATTAGGCTTAAAAAATTCAGAATTAACGGGAAAAAATGTAGAACAGTTGATCTCAAAATCAATCACTTTAGTTTACCAAGGAAGAGAACAAGGAATCGATAATACTTTGATTGAAGTTGAGACTGTTGTAAAAGGAATCACTTCACCAGATGAAGAAGGGTTTGTCCAAGGATTCATGGCATCGCCAGCAACGTTTGATGAAATGGTGAAAAAAATTGGCATCAACAAACCAATCTATACGATTGATGCATTTGCGGAAAATCCGGAGGAAGCAGAATCTTTTATTGAGAAATACAAAGAAAATCCAGAATATGAACATTATGCAATTACAAATGCTTCTTCATTTTTAGATACCTTTAAGCAATTTACGGATATTATTGTTTACTTATTAGCCTTTATTGCAGGACTTTCTCTGATTGTTGCGGGTGTGATGATTGCCGTTGTTTTATATATCGGAGTGGTTGAAAGAACGAAAGAAATCGGTGTTTTACGCTCTATTGGCTATAAAAAAGGATATATCAAACGTTTATTCAGGATGGAAGCAATCTACATTATGCTGTTATCTAATATTATCTCTGTTGCATTTGCATATCTAATTCAATTTTTAGCGAATCCAGTGATTGAATCTAGTATTGGTTTTAACCAGGTTATCCAGATAGCACCACTCAATGCACTAGCTACTTTAGGAATAACTGGTGTTCTAGGCGTGATTTTCGCACTCTATCCAGCAGCAAAAGCAGCCAAATTAGATCCAATAACCGCTTTACGATACGAATAAAAAAAGGAAAGTAGGAAAAATAAATGAAAAAACTATGGAAAAATAAAATTTTTAAGTACGGATTGATCGGAATTGTTCTGATTGTGTTAGGAGGAGCTGGGTTTTTAGGTTACTATCGGCTGGCGAGGGTTCAAGGTGTTATTTCAAGTTATGAAATCAATGAAGAGCTAAAGGAAAAGCCTAATTCCTATAAAGCCGTGATCTACACGCAAGACCGCGCGTTTAAAAATGAAGTAATCAATGAACTTAAAAAAAATCTAGTAGATGAAAATATTTATTTGCAAGTAGAACCAGTTGAAGAAATTGGTGAAAATAAAATTGAAGACTGGGACAAAGTGATCGTTTTATCGACCGTTCAATCCAGTGATCCTCCAAAAGAAGTTTTAGATTACCTAAATAAGCATAAAGATGAAGAAAAATTAAGTGTTTATTTAACTGCTGATTCGAGTGCATGGTCAAAAGATCCAGGGCATCTAGATGTTACGACAGCAGCATCTAGATCAGAGAACACCACAGTTTTCAGTAGAAAAATCAAAGAATTTCTATTGAATTAAGCAAACAGTATTAGTGAATAAAAAAATAAATTTTATTGCGCTGTTCGCTTGTAAAAAGAACGTATGTTTGCTATCCTGTAATTCATAAGGAGGGATAAGCATGAGTGTGACATTCAGCGTTACAAAATGGGACGAACAACCAATAGATGAACAAAAAATAGATTTTCCAGTGAACCAAGTTCGAGCAGAATATGAACTTGAAGGAGATTTACAAGGTAAGGCATGGGTGGAGTATCTTCTCTATTATTTAGAAAGTAATAAAGAAGACGGACATCTTGCAACCGCTAGGATCACAGGATTTCTTCACTTTGAAGGCCAATATAAAGGAAAAACAGGAACCTTTACAGCAGCTGAAAAAGGCATTTTTGACAAAGGATCACTCGATTCGCCAGGTATGATCATTAAAAGTACGGGAGAATTACAGGCGTTGACTGGTTCTTATCAATATGATTTTGTTGGTGAGAATAGTAAGTTGATTTTGGATTTCAAGGACAATGAATAATCTTTCTAGATTGTTTTATATTATGCATTATTTAACGATGCACAATAAAGCCAAAGCAACAGTACTGGCAGAACAACTTGAAGTATCGACACGTACGATTTATCGGGATATCGATACGTTGTCTGCATTAGGCTTTCCAGTATATGCTCAAAGTGGACGAGATGGTGGGCTTCGCTTATTGGATACCCATCATCTGCCCGCTACTTTTGTGGATGACGAGGAACAAGACCAAATTATTTTAGCACTGCAAAATTTAGCAGCGACTAATTTAAAAAGCGTCACTCCTTTAGTCAACAAGCTATCCTCCTTATTCAAAAAAGAAGTAGAACAATGGATCGATATTGATTTTTCAACTTGGGGACGAGAAGATGAAGTTAAAGTGATCGGATTGATTACCCAAGCCAAAAATCAAAAAAAGTGTATTCATTTTTCTTACACTAATGGAAAAGGTCAAAAGACTACTCGAGAAGCAATGCCGAATAAATTGATTTTCAAACAAAATGCCTGGTACTTAGCAGGATATTGTTGTGTGAGAAAAACCACTCGGCTATTCAAATTAAGACGAATGACTGAATTGATAATTTCTGCTAATGATATCGATGAAGCCTATTTGATCAAAGATTATCAGCCAAAATTTTCAAAGATATATATTGAATTTAAGATAAAAAATGACCTATTTTATCGGGTGCAAGAAGACTTACCAGATATCGAAATAGAGCAAGACACAGAATATACTAAAGTAAAAACATGGCAGCCAGATGGTTCTTGGTTGACATCATACTTACTATCATTTGGTGCTTCAATCGAAGTAGTGAAGCCAATTGAATTAAAAGAAAAAGTCAAAGAAGAAATTGTTAAAATCAACCAGATTTACTTTTGATTTGTTCTGATTTTTCACTATACCTCTTGAAACAATGACTATTGATTGAGATAATAGCAAAGAAAAGAGGGATCATATGGGACAAATTTGGCTGGAACGATTACTTCGCTGGAATGCAAAAATTCAAAAATTATTAGTAGGAAGATATGCCCGCATGGATCAATTGAACAATACCTTGTTGAAGGTTAGTTTGATCTTATTATTACTTAATTTATTTTTACCAACTTCGATTGCATTTTGGTTAGCAGCTGCACTTTTACTATGGATTAACTATCGTTTTTTCTCTAAAAGAATTTATCCGCGCTCCAATGAAAATACTCGTTATATGTTAAAAGTACAGCAATTAAAAAAGAAGTTCAATTTTTCAAAAGAAAAGCTCAAAGAGCGCAAAACCTATACTTATTTTAAGTGCCCAAATTGTAAGCAACAATTACGAGCGCCTAAAGGAAAAGGCAAGATCAAAGTCACTTGTTCAAGGTGTAAAGAACAATTCAATAAAAGGGTTTAATTGGAAAACTTCTGAGAAGATTTATTAAAATCTCAGAAGTTTTTTGCATTAAAGAAAAAGCGAACGATCATTACTTTTTAAAGTTTTTTGTTCTGATTATTTGTTAATAGCTGAACAAATTATGATATAATAGGAAAAAACTTATTTAGCTGTTATATTATCTAACTTCAAGAGCAAGTCTCTCGTGAAAAAGACAAAAAATAAATGAAGCGAAGAAGGCCTCAGTTATTTTTTTCTATTTTGCTGTCGAGACTGACCAAGCTCTTTCAGCTTTTAAATTTAGGAGGAAATTGTATGCGCGCAGTATTAACTGTTATCGGTAAAGACAAGGTAGGAATCATTGCTGAAGTCAGTCAAAAGTTAGCTGAACTGGATATGAATATTATTGATGTTTCACAAACGATCATGGACAGTTATTTTACAATGATGATGGTATTAGAAATTTCTAAAGACAAGAACGATTTTGAAGCGATTCGCTCTGAGTTGAATGCTTTAGGGGAGAAGTTAGGCGTGACAATCAGTATCCAAAATGAAGAAATTTTCAATGTTATGCATAAATTATAATAATAGAGGCTGACCAAGCTCTATCTCCTTTACTTTGAAACACAGTGAATGAAATGAGGCTGAAAAGTACAAGGAGAAGTAAAACAAAACGTTGTTATCATAGCTAGCTAGATGGCTAGTCTCTAGGATAAAAGATGAAATCTGTTTGTGACAAAAAGCGCCACTAACGGATTCTCTTATTTTTCTACGAACCTTAACTATTAGGAGGAAAAACTTTGGAAACAAATCAAATTCTAGAAACAATCCGCATGATTGAAGAAGAAAATTTAGATATTCGAACTATTACGATGGGGATTTCGTTATTAGATTGTATTGATAGCAACAGTGATAAAGCCTGTCAAAAAATCTACGATAAAATTACTCGTTTAGCTAAAAACTTAGTTAAAGTTGGCGAAGAAATCGAATCTGAGTATGGGATTCCGATCATTAACAAACGAATTTCTGTAACACCGATTGGAATCATTGCGGCTGCAAGTCCAGACAAAGATTATGTGAAGTATGCGAAAGCATTAGATAAAGCAGCTCAAGCTGTTGGCGTTAATTTTATTGGTGGATTCACTGCGCTGGTTGAAAAAGGCTACCAACATGGTGATGAAATCTTGATCAATTCGATCCCTCAAGCACTAGCTGAAACAGAATTTGTCTGTTCTTCCGTAAACATCGGTTCAACCAAAGCAGGGATCAATATGGATGCAGTTCGCCACATGGGTTATGTGATCAAAGAAACGGCAGCAAAATCTGATATGGGCTGTGCCAAATTAGTAGTATTCGCGAATGCAGTGGAAGACAATCCATTTATGGCTGGGGCATTTCACGGAGTCGGGGAAGCGGATTGTGTGATCAATGTAGGGGTCAGCGGACCAGGTGTTGTTAAACGAGCATTAGAAAAAGTCAAAGGAGAGCCCTTTGATGTTGTAGCAGAAGTAGTAAAACAAACAGCGTTTAAGATAACCAGAATGGGACAATTGGTTGGAAAAATAGCATCAGAGCGTCTGTCTGTTCCTTTTGGAATCGTCGATCTATCTTTAGCACCAACACCAGCTGTAGGGGATAGTGTTGCCTATATTTTAGAGGAAATGGGTCTAGAAAGTGTTGGGACTCATGGAACGACTGCCGCATTAGCTTTGTTGAATGATGCAGTGAAAAAAGGCGGCGTAATGGCTTGTAATCATGTTGGTGGATTATCGGGCGCATTTATTCCTGTTTCAGAAGATGCTGGAATGATCGATGCAGTTAATAATGGCGCGTTGAATTTGGAAAAATTAGAAGCGATGACGGCAATTTGCTCTGTTGGTTTAGATATGGTTGCTATACCTGGTGAAACGTCAGCAGAAACAATTGCTGCGATGATTGCAGATGAAGCGGCAATCGGCGTAATCAATCATAAAACAACAGCTGTCAGACTCATACCAGCTAAAGGAACAAAAGTTGGTGATATGGTGGAATTCGGTGGATTATTAGGTAGAGCACCAGTCATGAAAGTGAATGACTATGCTTCAACTGACTTTATTTTACGCGGTGGTCGAATTCCTGCGCCGATTCATTCATTTAAAAATTAGATTAAAAAGAGTCTATGAGTATTTGTGGTAAAAAGATGTGTGGTATAATAAACAATATAGATAGACTATGCTTTGGCTAATGTTAGCTAGAGATCAATGATAGTTATTGAACTTAAAAAAAGGAGATTTTAATTCATGGAAATAAAACGTCAGCAAGAAGTCGTAGAGGCTTTTCATTACGATATGCGTACACAAGATATGGAAGAAGTAGAAACAGATCTTCGAGTGGGATTTTCTCCAATCGAATCAACTGATGAGAACTATCCAAAAGAAAACTCAATCATCGCAGCTCGTCTAGAGTTTCGTTTGATTTTTGAGGAGTATGTATTGTCAGGTTCAGTCAGTCAAATCAATCATATTATCAATCATAAGATTGAAACGCAAGACGATATCTCACAAGAAGAAGTGGATGAATTAGTTAGTCCGTTGTTCGATATCGTACAACGTATGGCATATGAAGTCACTGAAATTGCTTTAGACAAGCCTGGTATCCAATTAAATTTTCAATCAGCTGCTGAATAAGATATTCAATCAAAGAGTTTGCGATAGTTTTTGACTATCACAAACTCTTTTTTCTATCATTATAGAAACAAAATAGTACCCTTTAGTCTTTTAAATCAGGTACAATGATCTTATCACTGAAAATGAATTGATTTATTTTTAGGGCGGGTCATTGAAGAATGATCCCCGGGAACCTTTACTTCCTTTGATGTACTTGTCATTTAACTTAAATTTAGGAGGGAAAAAAATGACAACACTCATCACTGTTTTAGTGGTCCTTGCTTTTCTTGCAGTGTTATACGTCTTTTATCGTATGCAGACAAAACACTATAAATTTTCAACTCGTGTTTTTGCCGCATTAGGTGTCGGTATTGTATTAGGTGGAATTATTCAATTCGCATTCGGTACACAAGACAAAGTCACAACGCAAGCAATGGAATGGATCGGTATCGTAGGTAATGGATATGTAGCATTCTTACAAATGCTCGTAATCCCCTTGGTTTTTGTTTCTATCGTAGGAGCATTCACTAAGATGAAAGAATCCAAGCAATTAGGCAAAATCAGTTTTAATGTGCTAGCAACATTATTAGGCACAACAGCTGTAGCTGCGTTGATTGGGATCGGAACAACATTATTATTTGGACTACAAGGTGCACAATTTACGCAAGGAACGGCAGAAACCGCACGAATTGCAGAACTTGCAACGAGACAGGAAACCGTTGAAAACTTATCGATTCCTCAACAAATTTTAGCCTTTATTCCTAGAAATGTCTTTGCAGATTTTGCAGGTACTCGTCCAACAAGTACGATCGGCGTCGTAATCTTTGCGGCATTTGTCGGTGTTGCTTACTTAGGTGTGAAAAGAAAAGCACCGAAAGAAGCAGAATTTTTTGCAAATCTGATTGATAGTTTGTATAAAATCACGATGCGTATTGTGACTTTGGTCTTACGTTTAACACCTTATGGGGTTTTAGCGTTGATGACGTATGTTGTTGCTACAAGTGATTTTGATGCAATCATTAACTTAGGGAAATTTGTACTAGCTTCTTATACCGCGTTGATAATTGTAATGCTGGTTCACTTATTGATTTTAGTTGCAGTTAAAGTAAACCCAGTGAATTATTTGAAAAAATCATTCCCAGTATTGAGTTTTGCTTTTACTTCAAGATCAAGTGCCGGAGCATTACCTTTAAATATTGAAACACAAACAAAAGCTTTAGGTGTTGATGATGCAACAGCTAACTTTGCGGCAAGCTTTGGCTTATCAATTGGTCAAAACGGCTGTGCTGGGGTTTATCCTGCTATGTTGGCAACAATCGTTGCGCCAACAGTTGGTATCAATGTCTTCAGTTTAGAATTTATTTTAATGTTAGTTGCAATCGTAACAATCAGCTCATTTGGTGTTGCTGGTGTCGGTGGTGGCGCAACATTTGCTTCATTGATTGTTTTAGGTTCTATGAATTTACCAGTAGCGATCGTAGGACTGGTTATCTCTGTGGAACCATTGATTGACATGGCTAGAACAGCTGTGAACGTTAGTGACAGCATGGTAGCTGGTATTGTTACTAGCTCACGAATCAATGAATTAGATCGGGACGTTTTAAACGATAGCAATTTAGTTATTGAACAAAACGCATAACAAGTGATCCACTTCTCTTCCCCAAGAGAGTTAAAAACATTAAAGAAGGTAAGATCTTTAATTGATCTTACCTTCTTTTTAATGCCATTCGATTTGCAGGCCCACACCTACTTCTTCTATTGGAAGTTCATAATGAATCTTAGCTTTAGCTTGAAATGAAACGCAATGACAGGGATAGAGAGTGTCTATTTTATTGCTTTTGAAATATTCAATTGTGTTGTCTAACTGTAGATCCTCTTCAAACAAATGAAAACCACCAATCACGCTTTTAATTGTTTGAATACCAGAAACTTGTTTGGCATACTCGCAAATATTGCTGATACCGCTGTGAGAACAACCAGTGATAATGTAAATCCCATCATGGCCTTCAAAGACTAATGCTGAGTCATCTAAAACATAGTCAGGTGTAAAGACTTCTGACAACTTTGTTTCGCCTACCTGTTTAGGAGGCTCAAAATCTACGAGTTCGGGGATCTCTCCTAAAAATGTAATGTTTGGAGAAAGTTTAACAGGTTCTTTTGTAAGAAGTAGATCATAATCTATTAGTAGTTCTTCTTTTGTTATATTGGATCCTATGATCAATTCTTCTTCTTTTTTAGGACAGAAAGCTAAAGGGTGTGCAATAATTTGTGGTTTTTGTTTCGTGAAGATACTGGAAATTATATTTAAGCCACCTGTATGATCATTGTGACCATGAGATAGGGCTAACTTTGTAACTTGACTCAAATCAATATTTAGTAAATCAGCATTTTTTTTAAAGACATCACTGTAACCTGTGTCAAAAAAAATTTTTTCATCCCCATCCTCTATATAAAAAGATAATGCAGGTTCTCCCAAATAGTAATGATCGATATAGACATTATTATCTACCAAAACAGTTAATTTCATTTTTTCTCCTTTTCGAAGCAAATTTATTTTCATAAATCTTACCATAAGCTATGATAGAAAGTATATAATGAAAAGGCATTTATTTTAAAATAGAAAAACAAAGAATAGGAGCAAATAAACATGTTTACTAACCAAATCAAAATAATGTTATATGTAACGAATGTAGAAGAATCAAGTAAGTTCTGGCAAAAAATCGGCTTTGTAGAAAAAGAAAGAGATGCTGTTGACGGCACACTTGTTGTGGAAATTGCACCAAGTGAAAGTGCAGAAACAATGATTGTTTTATACGATTTAGAATTTATCCAACAACATTCACCAGAAGTTGCTGGAAATACACCATCATTGATGTTTTTCGCAGATGATGTGATAGAACTATATAAAAAAATGAAAGATGCTGATGTACGAGTAGGAGAGTTAGTTCAATTACCAACTGGATTAGTCTTCAACTTTGCAGATAATGATGAGAATTATTTTGCGGTATCCGGAAAATAATAAATTAACTTATACTAACTGTCTAAGCTTTCTAAAACGAAAAGCTTAGGCAGTTTCCTTTCTAATTGGTAATCCAACTGCCAAAAACAGACCTCTCAACAAATAGATAAGATGAAGCTATTGTTCATTTATTTATGTGCATTATTCCACAAGCAAATAGTTCGCTTTCCTTATTTCGTTTTTTATATACTAAATACGTATGAAGATAAAATAGGGACTGTACAGTTATTATGGAGATAGCAAAACAGTTTCTAAGAAAAAGGAGAAAGATAGAATGGATTACCGCGTATTACTTTATTATAAATACACGACGATTGAAAACCCCGAAGAATTTGCAAAGGAGCATTTAGCTTTTTGTAAATCGTTGAACTTAAAAGGAAGAATTTTAGTTGCAACAGAAGGAATCAACGGCACACTTTCAGGTACAATTGCTGATACGGATGCCTATATGGAAGAAATGCTAGCTGATGAACGGTTTAAAGATACTTATTTCAAAATTGATGAAGTACCAGAAAATGCGTTTCATAAAATGTTTGTCCGCCCTAGAAAGGAATTAGTTTCTTTAAGTTTGGAAGAAGATGTTAATCCGTTAGAAATAACTGGTAAATATTTAGAACCAGCAGAGTTTAAAGAAGCGTTACTTGATGAAAACACAGTTGTAATCGATGCGAGAAATGATTATGAATTTGATTTAGGTCATTTTAGAGGTGCTGTTCGTCCAGATATTCGTAACTTTAGAGAATTACCGCAATGGATCAGAGAGAACAAAGAACAGTTTATGGATAAAAAAGTTGTAACTTATTGTACTGGTGGTATTCGCTGCGAGAAGTTTTCTGGTTGGTTGATGAAAGAAGGCTTTGAAGATGTTTCTCAACTTCATGGCGGTATCGCGGTTTACGGAAAAGATCCAGAGATAAGAGGCGAATTATGGGACGGTAAAATGTATGTCTTTGATGAGCGAATCAGTGTTGAAATCAATCATGTCGATAAAAAAATCATCGGAAAAGACTGGTTTGATGGAACGCTATGCGAACGTTACATTAATTGTGCCAATCCTTTCTGTAATAAACAAATTTTAGCTTCAGAAGAAAACGAAGCTAAGTATCTTGGCAGCTGTTCGGATGAGTGTCGTCATCATCCTGCTAACCGCTATGTAATGAGAAATGAACTTTCAAAAGAAGATGTGAAAGCTAGACTTGAAGCGATTGCTAACTAATAAAAATCAGCGAGGTTGGATCAAAAGTGATGTTTGCTTTTGATCCAACCTCTTTTTTTATAATAGAAAGCTAAAAAACAAAACAAAGCAAATCAAAAAGACTAAGTTTATAAATGTAAACTGTAAAATGAATTTTTTTGAGTGTGTAGGATAATACTCTTTATATAATTTAAATCCAATCAAATTAGCTAACGAAGCAATGATCGTACCCAAACCGCCGATATTTACCCCCCAAAAAAATTGCCTGAACTTGATCTGTGAATGGCGCAATTAGAATAGCGGCAGGCACGTTACTAATCACTTGGCTTACCAAGATACTTCCAAAAAATGTATGAGTAGTCGTAGTGAATTGTTCTTTTATAAACGTTGAAATCATTTCTACTTGAGAAAAATTCCCGACTGCGATAAAGAAAAATACAAATGTCCACAATAATTTATAATCGACTTGTCTAATCATTTCTTTGTCATAAACAATAAGGAGAACGGAAGCGATAGGAATTACAACAAAATAAGGAATTACATTAAATACACCTAAAAGAATGAAAAGGCCAATCAGACTTAAAAAAAACATTTTTTTCTTATTGATTATTGGAAGCAAATTAGTTTGTTTAGGAATCGTTCTTTTTTTAATAATAGAAAAGAAATAAGTAAAACCAGAATCGAAAAAAGCAATAAAATTAAAGACCATTCAAAAAAAGTTGCAGTTGAAAGAGAAAAATAAGAAAATAAAAAAAGGTTTTGCGGATTTCCAAACGGGAAAAAACTACTGCCTAAATTAGCAGCGACAATTAGTAAGACTGCACCAGCAATCTTATTTTCCATTGCTGGAAATTTTTTTATGATCGTTAAGTAAATAGGCATTAACGTCAATATTGCAACATCATTAGTTAGGATCATTGAACTAAAAAATGATAATAGAACGATATTCCTAATTAAACTACGCGATGTTGCTGAAAAATCAATCATTTTTTCGGCGAAATAGTTTAAAATACCAAGTTTCTCAATGTTCTTTACAAAAAACATTAAACCAAACAAACAAAAAATAACTTTAAAGTCAATTGAGTTTAATGAAAATGTGCCAAAATAGCAACTGATAATCGCAATAAGAAAAGACGAGGTAAATAATAAATCTCTTGTAAAAAAAGTTTTTCAATCGCTTCATTGGCAATACTCCTTTTCGTTGATAGAGTAGTAGATATTCTGTTCAAATTTACTTTAAAAAGTGCAATTTATCAAGAATAAAGTAATAAGAAAATGGATCACTCTATATTTAGAGTAATCCATTTTTTTTTTTTTAAATATTCAATACTTTATCCAAGAAATCTTTGGTTCGCACGTTTTGCGGATTTTCAAAAATTTGTTGAGGTGTTCCATCTTCTAAGAAATTACCACCATCGATAAACATTACACGATTTGCAACTTCTTTAGCAAATCCCATTTCATGCGTAACGATGACCATTGTCATGCCTTGTTTTGCTAATTTTTTCATAACATTCAGTACATCACCAACCATCTCGGGATCAAGTGCAGAAGTCGGTTCGTCAAAGAGCATGATATCTGGATTCATTGCTAAGGCACGAGCAATTGCTACACGTTGCTTTTGTCCGCCAGATAGTGATTCAGGATAACTATCTTTTTTATCAGCTAAACCAACTGTATCTAAAAGCTGAATTGCTTTTTCTTCAGCTTCTTTTTTCGAAAGACGTCCTAAATCTGTTGGTGCTAAAGTAATATTTTCCATGATAGACAGATGAGGGAACAGGTTGAAGTGTTGGAAAACCATCCCAATATGTTGACGCACTTTATTGATATTTGTGTTTTTATCCGTTAAATTTGCTCCATCGATAATAATATCGCCGCTAGTTGCTTCTTCAAGTTGATTCAAACAACGAAGAAAGGTACTTTTACCAGAACCGGAAGGGCCAATAACACAAACAACATCGCCTTCTTGAATGGATACATTGATATCATTAAGGACGGTATTATCACCATATTTTTTTACTAAATGTTCTACTAGAATTTTTTCAGCCATATTATTTCACCTTCTTTTCCAAAACTTTAGCTAATTTCGTTAAGGCTGTGATCAAAATCAAATACATCATTGCAATTACGAAGTAAACCATTGTACTTTGTAAGTTTCTAGCAACAATGATTTTACCTGTTTGAAGTAACTCGATCAAGCCGATTGCAGATAGAATCGTTGTATCTTTTAAAGAAATAACAAATTGATTAACGAATGATGGAATCATAATTTTGATTGCTTGCGGTAAAATAATTTTTTGCATCGTACGGTTGTATGAAAGACCTAAACTACGTGATGCTTCCATTTGACCAACAGGTACAGCATTGATACCGCCACGTACGATTTCAGAAATATAAGCACTCGCATTCAATGTTAATGTAATGATTCCAGCAAGGAAAACGGGGATATTGAACCCTAAAATTCCTGGCAAGCCAAAGTAGATAAAGAAGGCTAGTACCATTAAAGGAATACCACGAATGATATCAACATAAATAGTCGAAATCACACGTAATGCTTTTTTAGGAGATGCGCTGAACAATCCGAAGATCACTCCAACGATCAAGGCTAAAATAAATGAAATCAGTGTTAACTGAATGGTCATCCATAAACCGCTCAATAGACGTTTCCAGTTGTTTTGGATCATACCAACAAATGTTGACTCATCTACTTTATTTTCTGTAGAACCGTCTTTTACATATTTTCCGATGATTTCATCGTACTCACCAGTCCGTTTTAATTCAGCTAACCCTTCATTGAACATTTGGATCAACTCTGGGTTTTTACCTTTTTTAACAGCAAATCCGTATTTTCCGCCTTCTTCACGAGGAATCGGAGTAGATAATGGTTGTTTTTGAGCAACGCCATAACCAATCACTGGATAGTCGTCCATCATTGCATCGATCTCACCAATCTCAAGTGCGCTGTATAAAGCATCTGTTGTATCTAGATATTTGATTGAAAAGCCATATTTATCTTTGTTGGCTTCAAGGAAATCAGCACTTTCAGTTCCAATTTTGGCACCAACTTTTTTATCCTTTAAATCTTCATAAGAGTGGATTTTATCATTGCCTTTTTTGACAGCGATTTGAATACCGCTGTTAAAATAAGGAGTAGAGAAGTCAAATGATTTTTCCCGTTCATCTGTAATCGTCATTCCTGCGATCATTGCATCAGCCTGACCAGATTCAACAGCTTGGACAGCAGAACTAAAGCCGATAAATTTAAATTCGATATTAAAATCTTGTAACTCAGCAATTCGTTTAACTAAATCAACATCGATTCCCTCATACTTACCATCAGCATTTTGAAATTCAAATGGTGCAAATGTAGAGTCACTCGCAATTACATAAGTCTCTTTTTTAGGTTGGATTTTTTTCATTTTAGCATCAGTGTCTGTTGTTGTTTCAGTTCCAGTGGAAATATATTTCCCTACGATATCGTCATATTTTCCTGAACTTTTTAATTCTTTCAAACCAGCATTGAATTTTTCAATCAATTCTTTATTTTGACCTTTTTTCACCGCAAACCCATAAGAACTACCCGTTTCTTTTTTACCTACCAATTGAAGTTTTTGTCCATTTGTTATGGCATAGCCTAAAACAGGGTAGTCATCGAAGATTGCATCAGCTTCACCATTTTCAAGCGATTGATAAAGACCCGTTGCATCATCGAAATTTTTGATTGTATAGCCATATTTTTCTTGATTTTTTTCTAAAAAAGTTGCACTTTCGGTTCCAACTTTTGCTGCAACTGTTTTTCCTTTTAAATCTTCGTAATTTTTGATTTTATCATTGCCTTTTTTGACGGCCATCTGAAGTCCGCTATCGAAATAAGGTTCTGAAAAGTCAAAAGATTTTTTACGCTCATCTGTAATACTCATGCCGGCAATCATACCGTCAACTTGTTTTGATTGTACAGCTTGGATCGCACTATCAAAGCCAAGTGGTTTCAGATTTACTTTAAAATCTTGATTTTCAGCAATTGCATGAAGTAAATCAACATCGATTCCAACATATTCTCCTTTAGAGTCTTGAAATTCAAAGGGGGCAAAAGTTAAATCTGTTCCTATATTATATGTTTTTTCCTCAGCCTGAGCATTCTGCCCAAGAGTAAATGTCAGTAGACTTGCCATCATGACAATGAATGAAAGTAAAAATTGTTTCCTTTTCATAAAATACCTCCTATATTTGCATATTGGATAATTATATAGTAAAAAAAGGCAAAAGCACAAGTCATTCACAATGATAAAGTTAAAAAAAACTCATTTCCTAACATCTAATGTGACGAAATGTAACATAAAAGGGTAGGAATAAAAGTTTTAAACCAGAATAAGCGACATTCAGTCAAATGATCAAATGCAAACAAAAGATTAAATAAAATGTAAATTATCAAAAATTGCGTATACGTAACTCATTCTAAAACTAGCGAAAATATGTTCGGTATGTTAAAATAATTAAAGGAGTTTCTTTTTAATTTTGAAGTTAGAAATTCTTATAAATAGAATGAATCTTCAAGTCAAGAAGTGGGCTATTGCAGAGGTTTAAAGCATTATGCTTCAGATGGTTTGGTAGATATTCTTATTTATTTTTATTAAATGAAATCAACAATTAAATAAAGTAAGAGGAGGATGTTGGATGATAGAAAGAGAGACCTCCAATACATTTGACTTAGTATCAAAATACAAGCCGGATGGAGATCAGCCAGAAGCGATCAAACGATTAGTTGAAGGAATAGAAGGCGGGGAAAAAGCACAAATTTTGTTAGGTGCGACAGGAACCGGAAAAACATTTACGATGTCCAATGTAATAACAGAAGTGAACAAACCGACATTGGTGATTGCCCATAATAAGACATTAGCTGGACAGCTTTATGGAGAGTTTAAAGAATTCTTCCCTAATAACGCGGTCGAGTATTTTGTTAGTTATTATGATTATTATCAACCAGAAGCATATGTTCCTTCAAGTGATACATATATAGAAAAAGATGCCAGTATCAATGATGAAATCGATAAATTACGCCATTCAGCGACAAGTTCTTTATTAGAAAGAAACGATGTGATCGTAGTAGCTTCAGTTTCCTGTATTTTTGGTTTAGGAGATCCTAAGGAATACAGTGAACAAGTGGTTTCTATTCGTGTAGGCATGGAGCTGGATCGCAGTCAGCTGTTAACAGATCTAGTGAACATTCAATTTGAACGAAATGATATTGATTTTCAGCGTGGTCGTTTTCGTGTACGAGGTGACGTTGTGGAGATTTTCCCTGCCTCAAGAGATGATCATGCCTTAAGAGTTGAATTTTTCGGTGATGAAATTGAACGGATAAGAGAAGTGGATGCTCTTACAGGTGAAGTGATCGGCGAGACGGAGCACGTTGCGATTTTCCCTGCGACCCACTTTGTCACCAATGAAGATCATATGGAACATGCGATTTCAGAAATTCAAGAAGAATTAGAGGCTCGTTTAACTATCTTGCGTAGTGAAAATAAATTATTAGAAGCGCAGCGCTTAGAACAACGAACCAATTACGATATTGAGATGATGAGAGAAATGGGCTACACATCTGGTATTGAAAATTATTCTCGTCATATGGATGGTCGTTCAGAAGGAGAACCACCTTACACATTAATCGATTTCTTCCCAGATGATTTTCTACTTGTGATTGATGAATCCCACGTATCGATGCCTCAAATTCGCGGTATGTATAATGGGGACCGTGCTAGAAAACAAATGCTAGTAGATTACGGTTTCCGTCTGCCTAGTGCGTTGGATAATCGTCCGTTACGTTTAGAAGAATTTGAAAAACATGTTCATCAAGTCGTCTATGTTTCGGCGACTCCAGGACCTTATGAACATGAACAAACAGATACCGTGATTCCACAAATCATTCGACCAACGGGGCTGTTGGATCCGTTGATTGAAGTTCGTCCAATCATGGGACAAATTGATGATTTGGTTGGTGAGATCCATGATCGTGTAGAGAAGGATCAACGTGTATTTATTACAACTTTAACGAAGAAAATGTCTGAAGATTTAACGGATTACCTTAAAGAATTAGGGATCAAAGTTAAGTATCTTCATAGTGATATCAAAACCTTAGAACGAACGGAAATCATTCGTGATTTACGTTTGGGTGAGTTTGATGTGCTGATCGGAATCAACTTGCTCCGTGAGGGTCTAGATGTACCAGAAGTATCATTGATTGCGATTTTGGATGCCGATAAAGAAGGCTTCTTGAGAAGTGAACGCTCATTGATCCAAACAATTGGACGTGCTGCTCGTAACTCAGATGGCCGTGTTATTATGTATGCGGATAAAATTACTGATTCTATGCAAAAAGCAATGGATGAAACTGCACGTCGTCGTTCGATCCAAGAAAAATACAATGAAGAACATGGCATTATACCGAAAACAATCATTAAAGAAATTCGTGAGTTGATCTCAATTTCTAAAACAAATGAAAAAGGTGAGCCATTCAAAATTGATAAGGATTACCATGAACTGACTCGTCAAGAAAAAGCTGATTTATTGATGAAATTAGAAAAAGAAATGCGAGATGCAGCGAAAGTATTAGACTTTGAAACTGCTGCAACTTTAAGAGATACGATTTTGGAATTGAAAGCAGCAGATTAAAGAATAGCTACTGAGGTTCACGATACAGTAGTTCAAATATCAGTAAGGGATACTATACACTACGTTCCGATCTCAACAATATCTAAGTGCTAAAACACTTAGAATTGAAAATCGGACCAACAAAATCAAGGATCAACGTTCCCTACGGTCACCTTGTACTGTTCAACATCAGCTCATAAGAATACTCGCTGTATTTCACAGCAAAGGAGAGCCGTTACTCTTGCGAATTAATTCGCATAGAAGTAAGGGACATCGGACCAATAATCAAAAGGAGAGAAGTAATGGCAAATGATAAAATCGTCATTCATGGCGCACGTGCACATAATTTGAAAAATATAGATGTTACGATTCCTCGTGACAAAATGGTTGTTGTCACTGGGTTATCTGGTTCTGGAAAAAGTTCCTTGGCCTTTGATACATTATATGCGGAAGGTCAGCGTCGTTATGTAGAAAGTCTTTCAGCCTATGCTAGACAATTCTTAGGCCAAATGGATAAACCGGATGTTGATAGTATCGATGGGCTTAGTCCAGCGATCTCTATTGATCAAAAAACAACAAGTAAAAATCCACGATCAACAGTTGGAACAGTAACAGAAATCAATGATTATTTAAGACTGTTATTCGCTCGTGTGGGGCATCCGATTTGTCCTAATGACGGGACTGAAATCAGCAGTCAATCTGTGGAACAAATGGTAGATAAAGTCTTAGAATTACCAGAAAAGACGAAGCTTCAAGTATTGGCGCCAGTAATTGTTAAGAAGAAAGGTCAACATAAAAAAGTTTTTGAAATGATCCAACGTGAAGGGTATGTTCGAATGCGTGTGGACGGAGAAACGTATGATGTAACAGAAGCACCTGAACTTGAAAAAAATAAAAAACATGATATTGCGATCGTCATTGACCGAATTGTAGTAAAAGAGGGAATTCGTTCTCGTTTATTTGATTCATTTGAAGCGGCATTAAGACTTGCTGACGGCTATGCATTAGTAGATATGATCGACGGAGAAGAAATGCTTTTCAGTGAACATTATGCTTGTCCTTACTGTGGATTTACAGTGGGCGAATTAGAGCCAAGATTATTTTCTTTCAATGCACCATTTGGAGCTTGTCCTGATTGTGATGGATTAGGAATAAAATTAGAAGTCGATCGTGATCTAGTGATTCCTGATTCAACCAAAACATTGCGTGAAGGAGCAATCGCACCGTGGAATCCAATCAGCTCACAATACTATCCGCAAATGTTGGAACAAGCGGCTGATAGTTTTAATATCGACATGGACACTCCTTTTGATGAGCTGCCTGAAGAGCATCAAGATATTATTTTAAACGGATCTAATGGTGAACCTTTCCACTTCCATTATGAAAATGATTTTGGCGGAGTTCGTGATGTAGAAGTACCGTTTGAAGGAGTTTTAACGAACATCAAACGTCGTTACCATGAAACAAATAGTGACTTTACCCGTGATCAAATGCGTTTATACATGACAGAATTAACCTGTCAGACCTGTAAAGGATATCGTTTGAATCCTCAAGCTCTATCAGTCAAAATCGATAATACAAATATTGGTCAAGTTAGTGAGCTGGCTATCAAAAATGCGGTTCAATTTTTTGAAACAGTTAAATTGTCTGAACAAGAACAAATGATTGCTAAACCAATATTGAAAGAAGTAGAAGATCGTTTGAACTTTTTAAAAAATGTCGGACTGGATTATTTGACACTTAGCCGAGCGGCTGGAACCTTATCAGGCGGAGAAGCTCAGCGAATTCGTTTGGCAACACAGATTGGGTCGAACTTATCTGGTGTATTATATATCCTAGATGAACCGTCGATCGGACTGCATCAGCGCGATAATGACCGTTTGATCGAGTCACTTAAGAAAATGCGTGACTTGGGAAATACACTGATCGTTGTTGAACATGATGAAGATACAATGCGAGCATCTGATTATTTGATCGATGTTGGACCAGGTGCTGGACATTTAGGTGGGGAAATCGTTGCTGCAGGAACACCAGATGAAGTAGCTAAAAACCCTAACTCATTAACTGGACAATATCTTTCTGGTAAAAAAGTGATCCCTGTGCCTAAAGAACGTCGTAAAGGTAATGGTAAGAAAATCAAAGTGACAGGTGCAACTGAGAATAACTTAAAAAATGTCACGGTTGAATTTCCATTAGGAGAGTTTGTCGCAGTGAGTGGAGTTTCTGGATCAGGCAAAAGTACCTTAGTGAATCAAATTTTGAAAAAAGCTTTGGCACAAAAAATCAACCGTAATTCAAATAAACCTGGCAAACACAAAAATATTACTGGTTATGAAAATATAGAAAAAATCATCGATATCGATCAAAGTCCAATTGGTCGTACACCGCGAAGCAACCCGGCAACATATACAAGTGTTTTTGATGATATTCGTGATTTATTTGCGAAAACCAACGAAGCAAAAGTCCGTGGATACAAAAAAGGTCGGTTTAGTTTTAATGTTAAAGGCGGTCGTTGTGAAGCGTGTCGTGGGGATGGAATTATTAAAATCGAAATGCATTTTTTACCAGATGTTTATGTTCCGTGTGAAGTTTGTCATGGCAAACGCTATAATTCCGAAACGCTAGAAGTTCATTATAAAGGAAAGAACATTTCTGATATCTTAGATTTAACAGTCGAAGATGCTGTAGCGTTCTTTAAACACATTCCTAAAATCCATCGTAAATTGCAAACCATCGTTGATGTGGGATTAGGCTATGTAACATTAGGTCAACCTGCTACTACTTTATCAGGTGGGGAAGCTCAGCGGATGAAATTGGCAAGTGAACTTCATAAAAATTCAAATGGTAAAAATTTCTATATCTTAGATGAGCCGACAACTGGTTTGCATACAGATGATATTGCCCGCTTACTCGTTGTATTAGAAAGACTTGTTGAAGCTGGGAATACGGTACTCGTTATTGAACATAATCTAGATGTAATCAAATCAGCTGACCATGTAATTGATTTAGGACCAGAAGGTGGAGATGGCGGCGGAACGATCGTTGCAACAGGAACACCGGAAGAAATTGCGAAAGTCAAAGCTAGTTATACTGGAAAATATCTAAAACGAGTTTTATAAATTGGTATACTCCATTTTGAAAGTATTATCATTGTTTTTAAAGAAAGTATGAAGATTGAATGAAAATTATCTATTGCTATTGATTTATTTGAATTCTTGAAGTAAAATCACAGTCAGATAGATATATTGTTCAACCTAATTGGTATATATCTTTCCTTCTATAAATAATCCGTTCAAAAAAGAAAAGTACAGCCTTCATTGTTGAAGGGCTGTCTTTTTTTTATTTTAAAGTCCAATTATTTCATTTGGGAAAATAAAAGGGAACTATTTAATAAATTGAAATTAGAGAAAAATAATAAAATAAATGAAAACATATGTTTTTAATCACTTTAATTTAAAAATAGTCAAAAAAAGAAAGTATCTATACGTAAGTTGAATGATATTTTTGGAAAAAACATGATATTCTATAGTTATTAAAAGAGTATGGAAGGGTGATTTTTTCTTGGAAAAGAAAGAAGTAAAGATTGGTGCACATTATGTTTGTCATGGATCAAATTTTTCTTGGTTTTTTGTAGGAGAGGCTATCTCCAAAAAAGAAGAAGATGTACAGGTCAGAGTTGTTAAATGCCACCCTACAGATCGTCCAGTGATCGGTTGTGACGATCCTATTTTGAATTTAGATTATTTTAATGTGATTGAAGATGCTTAGTCTTTAGATTTGGGTTAGTGAATAGAAGTTGTACAACTCATAATAAATAACGATAAACACTGTCAATAAAAAATAGATAAAAATAAAAGACTAGAATAAACAATTAATTGTTTATTCTAGTTTTTTGTTTTTAACAAATATATTTCATAGTTATTAGCTTAGTTTATTTGAAAAATATTTTTTATTCTACTTCAATCCGATTCGATATTAGTGATAAGTATCTTATATAAAAGCTTAAATTCCTAAGAAAGTCTGAATGGGCATGAAATTTGATTGAAAAGCTTTCTTTGATACGCCCGGGATGCTATAATTAATAAAATGTTTCCGAAGGAGCGCTAAAAAATGGCTGATAATTTACAATTAGTTATAATCACTGGAATGAGCGGAGCAGGAAAGACTGTAGCCATTCAAAGTTTTGAAGATATGGGGTATTTTTGTATTGATAATATGCCCCCGAGTTTGATTCCTAAGTTCTGGGAGTTGATCAAAGAATCTGGAAAAGTAACGAAAATCGCATTAGTGATTGATTTACGTTCACGCAATTTCTTTAGAGAAATTCAAGATATGTTGGTGGAACTTGAAAATACGAATTTGATTGATACAACGATCATGTTTTTGGATGCGACTGATGAAGAACTTGTTTCTCGTTATAAAGAAACGCGTCGTGCCCATCCATTAGCAATGGATGGTCTAATTACAGAAGGAATCAGAAAAGAGCGGGCGATTCTAGAAGAAATCAGAGGTGACGCTCAAGTTGTTATTGATACGACTGATTTATCACCTAGACAATTACGAGAAAGAATCAATGAAGAATTTAAATCTAGAGATACCCATGAGTTTCGTGTTGAACTTGTTTCATTTGGGTTTAAATATGGCTTGCCGATTGATGCGGACATTGTCATGGATGTTCGTTTCTTACCAAATCCGCACTATATACCAGAATTAAGACCACTGACAGGACAAGATCCATCTGTTTATGATTACGTAATGAGTTTTCCAGAGACGGAAAGTTTTTATACTCAATTTATTGATTTGTTGAAAAATGTGATGCCAGGTTATGAAAAAGAAGGCAAATCAAGTATTACGATTGCCATAGGTTGTACTGGCGGACAGCATCGTTCGGTCGCATTGACAGAACGTGTGGGTAAAGAGCTTGAGCAAGACTATCATGTTAACATTACACATCGTGATAAAGGGAAGCGCAAAGAGACGGTGAACCGCTCATGAAAATGAAAACGTACCGTATTAGAAAACCCAAAATCGTCGTTGTTGGTGGCGGAACAGGATTACCAGTTATTTTAAAAAGTTTGCGCAATCAAAGCGCGGATATCACAGCTGTGGTGACTGTTGCAGATGACGGAGGAAGTAGCGGTGAGATTCGAGAGTCTATGAATATGACGCCACCTGGAGATTTACGCAATGTGTTAGTTGCCTTATCTGATATGCCTCAGTTGTATGAAGATATTTTTCAGTATCGTTTTGATAAATCAGATAACTATTTTGCCAATCATGCAATTGGAAATTTGATCATTGCGGCTGTTTCAGAAATGCGTGGTAGTACATATGAGGCCATTCAGCTACTTTCAAAAATGATGCATGTGGATGGACATATTTATCCTTCTTCAGAAAGACCTTTGACGTTACATGCTGTCTTTAAAGATGGCTCTATTGCAGTCGGTGAATCTAATATTGCTGTTGACCGAAAAACGATCGATCATGTTTTTGTGACGAACACAAATGATGATGAACAGCCAAAAGCTGCTAGAAAAGTAGTGAAAGCAATTGAAGAAGCAGATATGATTGTTTTAGGACCTGGTAGTATGTTTACAAGTATTCTACCCAATTTGGTGATCAAAGAAATCGGAGAAGCGATCATCAATGCTGAGGCTGAAGTGGTATACATTTGTAATATCATGACTCAAAAAGGTGAAACAGAACATTTTACTGATGCTGACCATGTTTGTGTATTGCATCAACATCTTAAAAGTAAGTTTGTTGACACGGTTTTAGTCAATACAGAAAATGTACCTGATGGTTATATGGATCCAGAAGTTTATGATGAGTATTTAGTTCAAGTAGAACACGATTTCCAAAAATTGAGAGATGAAGGCTGTCGTGTGATTTCTACTGACTTTTTAAAATTGCGTGATGGCGGTGTTTTTCATGATGGCGACAAAGTTGTGGATGAACTATTCCGCATTGTATTCGGCGCAAGATATTAAATAGTAACAAATAAGAGAGGAGGCGTGGAGATTGTCTTTTGCAGCAGATGTTAAAAAAGAGCTGACAGCTTTAGAGGTTCATCGAGAACATGCTCGAGCAGAATTAGCCGCGTTGATTCGGATGAATGGCTCATTAAGTATTGTGAATCAGCAATTTGTATTGAATGTTCAAACGGAGAATGCAGCGATCGCCAGACGAATCTATTCTCTTTTAAAAGACCATTATGATGTTCGCTCAGAATTATTAGTCCGAAAAAAAATGAAGTTAAAAAAGAATAACGTTTATATCGTACGATTAAAACAAGATACGAAAAATGTGCTGGCTGATTTAGATATTTTGGATGGAATGATGTTCAACACTCATGTGTCAGATGAAATTATGGGGAATGCACAAAAAATGAGATCTTATTTAAGAGGTGCTTTTATGGCCTCAGGATCAGTTAATAACCCAGAAACAAGTCGCTATCATTTGGAAATATTTTCGATTTATGAAGAGCATAATGATGATATTTGCCAGATGCTGAACTATTATGATTTAAATGCACGGACATTGGAACGTCGAAATGGTTACATTTCTTACCTAAAAGGGGCGGAACGAATCGCTGATTTTCTAACATTGATTGGTGCGACAAATTCGATGTTGAAATTTGAAGATGTCCGGATCGTTCGTGATATGCGTAATTCAGTGAATCGTTTGGTCAATTGTGAAACGGCGAATCTTAATAAAACGATTGATGCCGCGTCAAAACAAATCGAAAATATTCAGTATATCGAAAGTGTGGTAGGTTTGACCGCTTTGCCGGGAAAATTACAGGAAATTGCTGAATTACGTTTGGAATATCCAGAAGTGAGCTTAAAAGAATTGGGTGAGATGATTCCATCAGGGGCCATTTCAAAATCAGGAATCAATCATCGGATTCGTAAAATCAATGAATTTGCTGATAAACTAAGAGAAAAAAGTGCATAACTTCTTATGGATTGCTATGAGGCAATAGCAGAGAGTTGGGTGGAAATGATGGGTGTAGAAGATAAAGATTTTATTATGAGACAAATCAAACAACTTGGAGAAGGTCTAGGGACTTTTCTTGGAAAAGAAGATGTGGATAAAATTTTAAGTTTTGGTGAAGATGCTGAAAAAGAAATTGAAGATTCTTCATTAGAAAAGAAAATGAGTTCTGATCGTATAGCTAAAAAAAATAAGACAAAGCCTAATTAGCTTTGTCTTATTTTCTATTTGCCTTCTATATAGCTGATCAATTCGTCTTTAGTAATAGATTCATCAAAAATATGATCACCAATCACGATCGTTGGCACAAATTTGATATTTGCGGCCGCAGCTTCCTCGATGACAGATTGAACGATGGCAGGTGCTTCTTTTTCAGGTAGTTGCAAATTATCTTCAGCAAATACTGCCACATCTTCTAAAGAAAGATTCCCCCATTGATCTTGTGTATCGTACATTTGTTTTAAATCAGTCAAGCCTTTTTCAGGTAAATCATAATTGATATGGTGATGCATCACATTACCACGTTGCAAACTTTCTTTTTCTTTATCTAAAAGTTTGATGATTCGTTGAACTTTACCTTCTTTGACATATTCATTTAATAAATCAAAAGATTCTTCAAACCATTTTTTACAATATGGGCAGCGAACGTTCATAAATTCAACCATCTTTACAGGAGCTGAGTCCTTTCCAATAGCCAAACCATTTTTTGTTGTAACTTTTGTTGCATCGATTACTGAAATATCCATTTTAGTAACATCCTTTCATTTCTTCTATCTTTAGTGTAGCGCTTTTTGCATTTAGTTTAAATAAAAATGCCCAAAATTTTCAAAAGAAATTTTGGGCATGAGCTTTATTATTTGCTTAAAGAGCTGCTATTCTCCATTACTTCATCGATCAAACCGTATTCTTTTGCTTGTTGAGCAGTCATAAAGTTATCACGATCTGTATCGCGTTCAATGACTTCAAGTGGTTGACCAGTACGCTCTGCTAAAATTTTATTCAAGCGATCACGCGTATCAAGAATGTGTTTAGCTGCAATTTCGATCTCAGTTGCTTGCCCCTGTGCGCCACCTAAAGGTTGATGGATCATGATTTCGGCATTCGGCAATGCAAATCGTTTGCCTTTTGTACCGGCAGTTAATAAGAAACTTCCCATAGAAGCTGCCATACCAAGGACGATTGTTTGCACGTCGGCTTTAACAAAATTCATGGTGTCGAAGATTGCTAATCCAGCTGAAACACTTCCTCCTGGTGAGTTGATATAGATATAGATGTCTTTTTCAGAGTCTTGCGCATCCAAAAATAGTAATTGGGCAATGACTGAGTTCGCTACATTATCATCGATCGGACCACTTAACATGATGATTCTATCTTTTAATAATCGTGAATAAATATCATATGCTCTTTCTCCACGAGATGATTGTTCAATGACTGTTGGTATTAAATTCATAGTATATTCCTCCTATATAAAAACTCTTCAAATCATTTTATCACAAAGCATACCTTAATGCTTAAAAAAAGTATACTTTATTGGTCAATAAAGGTCAACTTTAATGCACTAACTTAAGCAAAAAAAGAGGGATTAAAAAGCCTTAGGATATCCTAAGACTTTATCTTCAACTATTATGAAGTTACAACAATATTTCCATTTTGATCTGCAGGCTTAAGTAACGTAATAATTGATGTGAAAAACGCAATAATTCCAGGAATTGTTGTCCAGCTGAACACTAGGTACATGATTCCTTTTCCAGTAAAACCAGAGTAGAACTTATGAGCACCTATCCAACCTAAGAAAAATGCTAATATAAAGTAAACCCATTTATTAACGACTCTACCATGCTGTACATAGCCACCAACTGATTGCGTGTTATTATTTTCATTAACGATATTGATATTGATTTTGTCTTGCAAATTTTCTGTTGCACTTGCAACCTTTTCTGTTTTATGGATGATTAATTCATCACCATCTTCGAATACATCAACAAAATCACCGATTTCTGGTTTGAAATTAAACCATTCGTACAATGCACGTGTTGTGCTTCCATCTTCATTGGCAATAACGACATCATCAAAATCTAACTTAATCACTTTTTTCCCCATATCAACTTCCCCAACTCTCATATATAATATTACTTCTGTTATATTATATCATCAATTGAATGAGTAATCTAGACCTTTCAATAAAGGAAATAATCAAAAACTGCAGAAAAAAATGAAAAAATTAAGTGAGACAAATATTTTTTTTTCGTATTTTTTTGTCCTTGTGAAAGAATATGTTATACTGAAAAAACAAGAATGAGAAGAGTGAGGGAATCCGAATGGTTGTTTTTATCGCAGGTATGACTGGTGTCTTGATTGGTGCAGTTATCGTATCGATTGGTGTTGCTTTACGCGTAACTTATGACGAACGCAAAGCAGTACGCTATCGAGAATTAGAAAATTTTGTCAAAGAAATAGAGACACTGAATCTTTTGAACAAAAAAATCAATGAGATTTTACAAAAAAGAGACATCTATGTAGACAAGTCCGTGAATTTCATATCGATGGATGATTGTTATATCAGTATCGATGACTTTATCTATTTAGAATCATTTTCGGCACAAAATAATTTCTATTTGCCTACATATTTGATTGAAGAATTTTTTAAAAAAATTGCGCATAGAAAGGTTATCTTAACACCTGATGAAGTGATTTCAATGGGTGGAAGCACATATAAAGGCGGTCGAGTTATATTAGAAAGTTTTTCAGAAGAGTTACTTTCTATTATTGAAGATAAAAAAAGACAAATGAAACGCTTAACGCACAAACCTTTGTATTATTTCCAACGAAACTAAAAAGAGCGTGAGACAAAACTAAAAATCAGTTTTGTCTCACGCTCTAAATTTAAATAAAGGGCGAGAAAAAAGCAGCTCCTTCGGAAATAAGCTGAGCACTTTTGTCTCGGCCTCTTTTGCTTTAGGCTATTTCCATTCAGCCAAACTATTTTTATATAAGTCAAATGTTTCTTGCGGAATATCTCCATTCATTTGAATTAGGAAAAAGCGTGTCTCATTATCAGATGTATGAGAATATAATAAGCCAGATTGTTTACCTAGTTCATCATAATAATCTTTTGTTTTCGTTAAATCATCTAGTTTTTCAAAGGTCATCACTCTGGCATTTTTGTATTTATCAGTGTTGTCATTACTATTAGCATATAAAGGGTCTTCCTCTACACCAAAGATATAGGCAGATTCAGCATAAGTTGGTGCTGCTCCAAAATCTTGTGGTTTTTTCATTTCTTGTACGTAGTGAACGGCTAATCCCTCCGTTTGAAAACGAGTAATGATATCTTTTGCAGAGAAATTTGTAAATTTATCTTTTAGGGCGGAAACTGAGTCTGTTACCTCTTTTTTTCGGGTGTTGTAAGCTGTTACCTTTTCTTTGTCATCAATAGAAGAAAAGTCATCTTGAGGTAAATTTTTAAGCTGTTGCTCAAATTCGGTGATTTTCTTTAAAGAGAGATCTTTTTTTATTGATTCTTTTGTATCGTCAATGTAGCTATCATTTATATTTTTTTCTAAACTGTTCAATTCCGTATTTGTTTTTTCAAAAGTAGCTTGTGTTTCATCAGGATTCGTTTTAGCCTCGTTTGTTGTTTTCGAATTAGTGCATCCTCCTAAAAATAAACTCCCAATCAAACAAATCAGTAGTGCTGTCGTCTTTTTCATTAGTCACTCAGCTTCCTTTTCTAATATATAGCCCGAAAATGAAATCGTTTTCGGTCAATATACTTTATCACACATCCATAAGGCAAACAATATAATGTTAAATTTTTTTGTTTGATTTTTTCATTATCAAACATTAAGTATGAAACTATAGACTAATGTTATTAGAATTTTCTGAATTTTTTTATCAAATTTTATTGACATTCTCATTTGTTAGGTTTATAGTTAACAAAAGCTTTTATTTATCACATGCTATTTTAATTTTTATAGATTTTTTAAAAGAGGAGACCATTGCCATGAAGAAGACAAACAACAACCACGTATTAGTCATTATTTTATCGTGTAGGACTTAGAACGCTGAGAAATTTCGCAGATGTTTGAGTCCTGTTTGTCTTTGGTAGATGGGGTTCTTACTAAGACATCCCATTCAATCGATGGGATGTTTTTTTTGTAGAAAGTTTTATAAAGAGGCGAGCAGAATAAATAAGAAAATGAATCCGAAGAATCAAAAATGAGTTCTTCTGGAGATAACTGAATTGGAGTGGATGAAAAATGCGTAGTGATAAAATCAAAAAAGGAATCGAGGCGGCTCCCGCCAGAAGCTTGCTCTATGCAACTGGGCAAGTAAAAAATGCCAAAGATATGAACAAACCGTTTATAGCCATTTGTAATTCTTATATTGATATAGTGCCAGGACATGTGCATTTAAGAGAGTTAGCGGATGTTGCCAAAGAAGCAATTCGTGAAGCTGGAGGAATTCCTTTCGAATTTAACACGATTGGTGTAGATGACGGCATCGCTATGGGACATATTGGCATGCGTTATTCATTACCTAGCAGAGAAGTCATTGCAGATGCTGCTGAAACCGTGATTAATGCCCATTGGTTTGATGGCGTATTCTATATTCCTAACTGTGACAAAATCACTCCAGGGATGTTGATGGCAAGTGTTCGAACGAATGTACCAGCGATTTTTTGTTCAGGTGGACCAATGAAAGCAGGCATTGATCCAACAGGACATACGCTGACACTTTCGAATATGTTTGAAGCAGTGGGGACCTTTAAAGAGGGGAAAATGACTGAAGAGGAATTTAACTTTATGGAGCAAAATGCCTGTCCAACTTGTGGGTCATGTGCTGGGATGTTTACAGCAAACTCAATGAATTGTTTGATGGAAGTTTTAGGAATGGCATTACCTGGAAATGGAACGATTTTAGCTGTATCAGAAGAACGTAGAGAACTCGTTAGACAATCTGCTTTTCATTTGATGGATCTAGTCAAAAAACAAATCAAACCACGAGACATTATTACGAAAGAAGCCATCGATGATGCATTTGCGTTAGATATGGCAATGGGCGGCTCAACGAATACAGTTTTGCATACCTTAGCGATTGCTAATGAAGCAGAGATCGAATACAACTTAGAAGAAGTTAATGCGATTGCTGAACGCGTTCCCTATCTATCAAAAATTGCCCCGTCATCTGCTTACTCGATGCATGATGTTCATGAAGCAGGAGGTGTTCCAGCGATTATGAAAGAGCTAGTAGATTTAGGGAATGCAATCCATCCAGACCGAATCACAGTTACTGGAAAAACAATTCGTGAAAATGTTCAGGATGCTGTAATCAAAAACGAAGAAGTTATTCATCCAAAAGAAAATCCATACAGCCCAGTGGGTGGTTTATCGATCCTATATGGAAACATTGCACCAAAAGGCAGCGTGATCAAAGTTGGCGGAGTAGATCCGTCTATCAAAAAATTTGTAGGTAAAGCGATTTGTTTCAGTTCTCATGATGAAGCTGTGGCAGCGATCGATGATCATACTGTTAAAAAAGGGCATGTTGTGGTTATTCGTTACGAAGGGCCAAAAGGCGGACCAGGCATGCCGGAAATGTTGGCACCAACATCCAGTATCGTCGGGCGTGGTTTAGGAAAAGATGTCGCTTTGATTACCGATGGTCGCTTTTCAGGAGCAACCCGCGGAATAGCAGTGGGGCATATTTCTCCAGAAGCTGCAGCAGGCGGTCCGATTGCGTTAGTTGAAGATGGCGATGAAATTGAAATTGATTTGATAAATCGAACACTGGAATTACATGTTTCTGATGAAGAGTTGGCGAAAAGAAATGACCAATTACCGAAATTCAAAGCAAAAGTAAAAACAGGATACTTAGCTCGATACACGGCTTTGGTAACGTCAGCTCATACGGGAGGAATCATGCAGATTCCAGAAGATTTGCTAGACTAAAGGAGGGAAGCTCATGGCTGAACAACAGAGAAAAATGAAAAATGGGTCAAGAATTTTGATTGAAGCATTGCTGAAACAAAATGTAGAAATGATTTTTGGATATCCTGGTGGAGCGGTGCTCCCTCTATACGATGCATTATACGACAGAGATATTCCTCATATTTTGACGCGGCATGAACAAGGAGCTGTTCATGCTGCAGAAGGATATGCCAAAGCTACTGGAAAACCTGGTGTAGTAATCGTAACTAGCGGTCCAGGTGCGACAAATGCGATCACTGGTATTGCTGATGCGATGAGTGATTCGATTCCAATGGTTGTTTTCACGGGCCAAGTCGTTACAGAGGGTATTGGTAAAGATGCTTTTCAAGAAGCAGATGTCATTGGGCTGACAATGCCGATTACTAAAAACAATTACCAAGTTCGGGAGACTAAAGAATTACCACGAATCATCGAGGAAGCTTTTCATATTGCGACAACCGGTAGAAAAGGACCAGTCGTAATCGATTTACCTAAAGATATGACGATCATGGAAGCGGCTGTAGATATCGAAGTGAAATTAAATTTACCAAGCTATCAGCCAACAGTGAAACCTAATAAACTTCAGGTAAAAAAACTAATGGAAGCCTTGGCAGTTGCCAAAAAGCCATTGGTATTGGTTGGTGCAGGCGTTTTACATGCAAATGCTGGTAAAGAATTAGTAGAATTCATCAATAAATATCAAGTTCCAGCACTAAGTACCTTACTTGGTCTAGGAGCTGTCCCGACAGAAAATGAATTATTTTTAGGTATGGGTGGAATGCATGGATCTTTTGCGGCAAACATGGCCTTGACCGATTGCGATCTGCTGATTAATCTAGGTTCTCGTTTTGATGACCGTTTGGCTAGTGCCCCTAAAGAATTTGCTTCTAATGCGGTGATTGCTCATGTCGATATCGATCCAGCAGAAATTGGAAAAATCATTGATACACAAATCCCGATTGTGGCAGATGTCAAAGAAACATTAAAGGAAATGTCGAAAAACGATATTGAATGCTCGGACTGTACAGATTGGAAAAAACTAAACCTTTCAAGAAAAAAATTACATCCATTCAAATATGATAAGGAACAAACAGCGGAAATCAAACCCCAAAAAGTCATTGAATTTATTGGTGAGCTGACAAACGGGGAAGCAATTGTGGCAACTGATGTAGGTCAACACCAAATGTGGGCTGCTCAGTTTTACCCATTTAAAAATGAAAAACAACTGATAACAAGTGGCGGACTTGGCACAATGGGGTACGGTGTACCAGCTGCAATTGGGGCAAAATTAGGTTGTCCAGATAAAGAAGTTGTTCTTTTTGTTGGTGATGGTGGTTTCCAAATGACAAATCAAGAATTAGCCATTTTAAATATATACAATATTCCAATCAAAATTGTGATTTTGAATAACCAATCATTGGGAATGGTACGTCAATGGCAGGAAAGCTTCTTCAATGAACGCCGTTCGGAATCAGTTTTCACTTCTCAACCGGATTTTGTGAAGATGGCAGAAGCCTATCATATCAAAGGTCTTAGAATAGAGGATCCCGAAACTATCGAGACTGAGTTGACAGAAGCATTTAAAGAAACAGGACCATTGTTGATTGAAGTCATGGTTTCACCGACGGAACATGTTTTACCAATGGTTCCAGCGGGCAAAGCAAACTATCAAATGCTGGGGGTGGACTAAAATGAGACGAATCATTACCGCAACAGTCAATAATAATTCCGGTGTCTTGAATCGCTTCAGTGGTGTTCTAACACGTAGGCAAGTAAATATTGACAGTATCTCAGTCGGACCGACAGAATTAGAGAATGTTTCGAGAATCACGATCATTGTTCAAGTCGCCGATCTAAATGAAAGTGAACAAGTCACCAAGCAATTGAACAAGCAAATCGATGTAATCAAAGTTTCCGATATAACGGATGAACCACATTTAGAAAGAGAATTAGCATTAGTCAAAGTCAATGCACCAGCTGCTGTACGAGCAGAATTATTTTCTGTGATCGATCCATTTAGAGCGAACGTTATCGATGTCGGTACACGCTCAGTCGTGATTCAAGTCACAGGGACAAGCGAAAAAATCAGCGCCTTTGTTGACGTGGTCGCACCATACGGAATCAAACAACTAGCTCGAACAGGAGTCACGGGATTTACCAGAGGCATCAACTAAAAACAGGTCTTAAAGCATACGCTTATAAGCATAAAAAATTTGGAGGGTTTAACAATGGCAAAAGTATATTACGATAACTCAGTAGAAAACAATCAATTAGAAGGTAAAACAATTGCGATCATCGGCTATGGATCACAAGGACACGCTCATGCACAAAATCTAAGAGACAACGGCAACCAAGTAATCATCGGGATTCGTGAAGGAAAATCAGCAGAAGCTGCCCGTAATGACGGTTTCGATGTATTATCCGTTGAAGAAGCATCTAAAAAAGCAGATGTAGTCATAATTTTAGCTCCAGATGAAATTCAAGGAGACCTTTATGACAATGAAATTGCACCAAATTTAGAAGCTGGCAATGCGCTAGCATTCGGTCATGGCTTCAATATTCATTTTGATGTAATCAACCCACCAAAGGATGTGGATGTTTTCTTAGTTGCTCCTAAAGGACCAGGACACCTTGTACGTCGTACCTTTACAGAAGGTTTTGCGGTACCAGCATTATTTGCTGTATATCAAGATGCAACAGGCAAAGCGAGTGATGTTGCGCTATCATATGCAAAAGGAATCGGTGCAACGCGCGTTGGGGTGTTAGAAACAACGTTTAAAGAAGAAACTGAAACAGATCTATTCGGTGAACAAGCAGTATTATGTGGTGGTTTAACAAGCTTGATCGAAGCAGGCTTTGAAACATTGACCGAAGCAGGCTACCAACCAGAATTAGCGTACTTTGAAGTATGCCATGAATTGAAATTGATCGTTGATCTTATTTATGAAGGAGGATTTGAGAAAATGCGTAACTCAATCTCAAATACTGCTGAATATGGTGATTATGTTTCAGGTCCTCGGGTTGTAACGGCTGAAACAAAAGCAAATATGAAAGAAGTTCTTACCGATATCCAAAACGGTAAATTTGCAAAAGGGTTCATTGACGATAACAAAAACGGATTTAAAGATTTCAATCAAATGCGTAAAGATAACGCTGGACATCCAATTGAAAAAGTTGGAGCAGAGTTACGTAAAATGATGCCTTTCGTATCAAGAGAAGACTAAACTAATAAATGAGGTTGAGAAAAATATTTTTCTCAACCTTTTACATAATAAAAAAGGGTGAGGAAAATTTGGTGAAATTAACAAAAGAAAATATCGAAGAAGCGTATGATACGCTAAAAAATGTCGTAACGAAAACACCATTACAGTACGATATGTATCTATCACAAAAGTATCAATGCAATGTTTATTTAAAAAGAGAAGATCTGCAAAAGGTTCGTTCATTCAAATTAAGAGGAGCATATTATGCAATCAAACGAACACCTCACGACATGCTAAAAAATGGAGTAGTCTGCGCTAGTGCAGGAAATCACGCTCAAGGAGTAGCCTATACGTGTCATGAAATGAAAGTACTGGCAACCATTTTTATGCCGACAACCACACCACAACAAAAAGTTTCTCAAGTGAAATTTTTCGGTGGAGATGAAGTAACAGTTAAATTGATTGGTGATACTTTTGATGCCTCTGCAAAAGCTGCTAAAGAATATGCCGAGGCCAATAATCAAGCATTTATTGATCCTTTTAATGATTTAAATATTATGGCTGGACAAGGAACGGTAGCGGTAGAAGTATTTCAAGAAGCAAAAGAATCTGAATTTCAAGTAGATTATATGTTAGCCGCAATCGGAGGTGGTGGATTAGTCAGTGGTATTTCGACATATACAAAGAGTGTGAGTCCAACCACAGCAGTCGTTGGAATAGAGCCACTTGGGGCTCAATCGATGCGCGCTGCTTTTGATCAAGGAAAACCAGTAATGCTTGAAACTGTTGAAAAATTTGTAGATGGAGCGGCAGTCAAACAAGTTGGAGATTTAACTTACGAGCATGCGCTTGAACATGTAGACGAGCTATTGGCAGTGGACGAAGGCCAGGTTTGTTCAACGATTTTAGAGTTATATACGAAACAAGCAATCGTTGTAGAACCAGCGGGGGCATTAAGTGTTTCTGCTTTAGAATTAGTAAAAGACGACATAAAAGGAAAAAATGTAGTTTGCATTATTAGCGGTGGGAATAACGATATCAATCGTATGGAAGAAATTGAGGAACGTTCATTGATCTTTGAAGGACTAAAACATTATTTTGTGATCAATTTTCCTCAGCGTCCTGGTGCACTAAGAGAATTTGTAACAGATATTTTAGGACCTAATGATGATATCACTCGTTTTGAGTATACTAAAAAAGTCAATCGCGGAACAGGACCTGTTGTGTTAGGAATTCTATTGAAAAATAAAGAAGAGTTACCAAACTTATTAGAAAAAATGACTACATTCGATCCTAATTATATTGATCTAAGTGATAATCCTTCATTATATGCGTTACTTGTATAATTTTTTCATACAGCAATTCTTTAAGGTATTTTTTTTGTTCAGCTGAAATGGTATAAAGGAAGAAAGTGAGCGTCATTTCAAACCACCATTAAAAACAAGTGATGTAGACATGATTGAAGATGGAATTGTCTTTCAACACAAAGGTGAGAATAATGATTTTTCGAGTTACCCATCACAAATGATTCAAGTACAGAAATCTTTTGGAATAAAACAGCCAATTCTGGTTTGACGATAGTTTCATTTGAAGAAGGAAATGATATTATTTTAACGATGTCACCAAGTAATGTATAAAAAGCTAAAGTATATGCTACTGAATTTGTATGGACGTTGGAAAATGCACCATAAGCAAATCTCTAAGTTCTATTAAATACAAAGACACTTTCTATTATTTGGAAAGTGTCTTTTAGCTTTCAAAAGAGTGTTTCACAGAAACTAAGAAAAAGCCATAAAAAATATCCTGAAAATGTCTAAAATTTACTTAAAAAAATAAAAAAACAGAGTGAGAGTCCTTGCCATTTGTTCAGAAAGAACGTATATTTAACTTACTACATTAAATCGGTCAGAAAAACTACGACCGTCAAAGAACATGAGCCAGATAGAAATTTTTTAACACTTCAACGACCACCTTTTTTGGTCAAACACGACTTATTTTTTCTATCATTTGTCAATTTTAAAATCATGCTTCCTTTGTTAAAAAACTACTCGAATTATAAAAAAGAATAATAGTAAAGTTGGAAAATATAAATGAATAATAAAAAAAGATTAGAAAATCGCCGTTATATTACCGGGTTCGATGGGATTCGAACAATCGCGGTCGTCGGTGTGATTCTGTATCATTTGTTCCCTAATATAATGCATGGGGGCTATTTAGGCGTCCCTATTTTTTTTGCAGTTTCTGGATATTTGATTACGGATTTATTGAGGCAAGAATGGCTTCAGACTGAAACAATCGATGTAAAAGGTTTTTATATACGTCGGATGAAACGGCTGTACCCCGGTCTAATCACTATGTTGATTGCAGCATCAGCTTATATCGTACTTTTTCAAAGAGATTTATTGAATAACCTACGCAGTGTGGTCGCCAGCAGTGTACTCTACTATAATAACTGGTGGCAGATTTTCAGAGGATTTTCTTATTTTGACCGATTTACAACGCAGTCACCATTTACTCATATTTGGTCTCTTGCCGTTGAAGCACAGAATTATTTGATTTGGCCTTTGTTATTTATTGTTCTTAAAAAATATGTCAAACACAGTGGGAAAATTTTTGGTTTGATTATGGCGCTCGCTGTTGGTTCAGGTATTTTGATGGCCGTTCTGTACACTCCAGGTGCTGATCCTACTAGAGTTTATTATGGAACGGATACACGGCTATTTTCGATTCTTATGGGAAGTGGTTTGGCCTTTGTTTGGCCTAGCTTCCGTTTGAAAGAAGAAATCCCAATAAAAGCGAAGACGTTGCTAAATGGTGTAGGGATTGGATCATTAGTTGTTTTGTTGCTATCGTTTTTATTTTTGGCAGACCATTTTGCTTTTGTGTATTATGGCGGTATGTTCATCGTCAGTATTTTTGCAACGATTTTGGTTGCAGTCACAGCACATCCAGGTGCTGATCTTAATCGCTGGTTAACCAATCCAGTGTTCACATGGTTTGGAAAAAGAAGTTATGGAATTTATTTATATCAATTTCCGGTCATGATTTTTTATGAAGCGAAAATTCAAAATCTAAGCGATCATGTATTGTTACATTCGTTAATTGAAATTGCATTGATTTTAGGAATCAGTGAACTGTCTTATCGTTTTATTGAAAAACCATTAGGCAAGTTTTATTATCAGTATACATGGTTTGCTATCAAAGATTTTTTCCACAAACCTTGGGTCACAATACCTAAAGTGACTGCGTTGATCAGTCTTGTTTTATCCTGTTTTGCTCTTTTCGCGTTAGCTATTGCACCTTCAAATGAAGTCACCGCTGAACAACAACAGCTACAAAAAAATATTGAAGCGAACAAAAAGAAAGCAGAACAGCGAAAAGCAGAGGAAAAAGCTAAAAACGAAGGAAAAACAAAAGATTCGACAAAACAATCAAGTCCAGCATCAGAAGCGAACTTTGATTTAACAGCAGAAGAAATCAAGAAAGCACAAGGGATGGAAATCACAGCTTTTGGAGATTCAGTTATTTTGGATGCTGCCTCAGGTCTACAGGAAATTTTTCCTAAAATGATTGTGGACGGCGAAGTTGGCAGACAGCTTTATACTAGTACTCCAGTCATTGAAAAATTGGATAAAGAAAAGCTATTGAAAGAGAATGTTTTAGTTGGTCTTGGAACGAATGGTTCATTCACTGAAGCTCAATTTGATGAGTTCATGACAGCAATCGGTCCTAAACGCAAAGTTTATTGGATCAATGTCCGCGTTCCAACACGGAGATGGCAAAATGAAGTCAACGCTATGCTTGAAACAATGAAAAAGAAATATAAAAATCTGGTTATTATCGACTGGTATGGCTACAGTAATGAGCATGAAGAGTGGTTTTATGATGATCGTGTGCATCCAAATGTGGATGGCCAAGTGAAGTATTCAAGTTTTATTGCGAAACAGATCATGAAATAATAAAGTGAAAGATTATTAAGTAAAAAACACGTTTTGATGAATTTCAATCATCAGAACGTGTTTTTTATACTAAAGATAAGTACCAAATTGAATTTGATTGATTAACAATAATGAAAATACGGATTAATAACAATAAGCTTATTAAAAATGTTTTTTTCATTGAATCTCCTTACCTTTTAAGTGATGAAAAAAAATAGATACATATGTAAAATATAACAGGTTATTTATTTTTTTTGAAATCTAAATCTGACCATTTATTTGTTCACTTATAGATAACTAGAAGAGTGGCTAAAGAAAATAGTTGATATAGTGCTAAGTTTATGAAAAATTTGGAGTCTAAGAAAGTAATCAGAAAAATTCTGATTACTCTTTTAGACTCCATTTGATAGGGAGAAATAGATAAGAAGGGGATTGTCATTTGTTGTAATGATTATTTCTTATGAACTTTCTTCTGGTTTTAGCTGATAAATTTTAGAAGGACGACCAATGCCCACCGGACGTTCGCCGATTTCTTCAAAATGATGAAGCATTGCTTTCTTAAAGTTGGAGTGATCGATTGTCCTATAATCAATACCAGAAAATTTAGCAAATACTTTACGAGCTTCTGTGATTGTGAAGTCTTTTCCTAAAACCTGGAGAACTTGAGGATCATGTTCCATCTTATTGGCCACTCGATTGAAGGCTTTTAAGATAATTTCACTATGGTCAAAAGCCAGTGTATCTTTACCCGTGGAAGCACCAGTATTTAAATCCAAAATGATTTCTACATCAGCGTTTGTAAGGGAAAGAGTGTTGTCTTTACGTTCCATCGTAAACCAGCGAACTTCTTTTGCATCATCACCTGCGATCAGGGGCTCTTCTCCGATAAAGGCAAGATAACTAATCGTTACGACCCACCCGCGAGGATCACGATCAGGTCTGCTGAAACTATGCAGTTGTTCGATATTATCTTTAGAAATGATTACACCTGTTTCTTCCTTGGTTTCCCGCAATACACTTTCACCTGTAGATTCATTTCTATTGACAAAACCGCCAGGCAAAGCCCAAGAATTTCGATAAGGATGGCCCTTTCTTTTAATCAGTAGTATTTTTAATTGATCTTCTTCTTTGTTATAACACATTAAAACAATATCTACAGTTAGAGAAGGTTTTTCATATTCAGGAAGTTCTTGTTGATGGTACCATTTTAAAAATTCAGTTTCATCGGCTTGTTGCTCATAATATTGCTTTTCCTCTTGCTTTGAATCAAAGTGAACCAAAATGCTCATTCCCCTCTACATTAGATAAAAGTACTTTTTACTTTATTGTATCATTATCATCAAGAAAAACAACTAAAGTCGCATTAAAAAGTTTTAGATTTAGTAAAATTAAAATTTGAAGAGGAAATAAAATAAATTACGTTATTTGTTAACCTTTATTTTATGTAGGTTGACAAAAGGCGGTGGAACTAGTATTTTAAATATATAAAATATTAGTTTATGGAGGAAAATATGAAAACGAAAGATATCACTAAAATTGCTATTATGATCAGTATCATTATTGTTTTGGGTTTTTTCCCACCGATTCCAATTAGTTTGCTGCCAGTTCCAATCGTAATTCAAAATGCTGGCTTTATGCTCAGCGGTTTACTTCTAGGGAAAAGAAATGGGACGATTGCAACTATGCTTTTTTTAGTACTTGTAGCGATAGGATTTCCATTATTAGCTGGTGGTCGAGGTGGCTTGATGGTTTTTTTCAGTATTACGGCAGGCTATCTTGTTGCATATCCATTTGCTACATTTTTGATAGGTTGGATGACCGAGAAATTCAATCCAAATAACGAAAAAATAATGTACTCGTTTGGAATCACGTTTCTTTTTGGTGCATTATTTATAGATTTTTTTGGCGCTCTTGGTGTGAGTCTCCTTTCGGATGTCTCATTATCAAAAAGTTTGATTGCAAGCTTAGCGTTTATACCGGGAGATACAGTAAAGGCGTTTATTACTGCTGTTTTAGCTAAAAGAATATCAAAAATTTTGATACAACGGAGATGATAATATGAAAGAGATATTTGGTCTGACTGTTGATGAGTTTGGAAGATGTGTTCATTATAATTTGTCAGAAGATGTTGTTGCAAATAAATGTTATAACTGTAAAAAGTACTATGCTTGTTATCGTTGTCATAATAAACTGGAAAAACATGTTTTTTTACCATGGCCAATATCAAAAAAGAACACTGATAAAGTTGTTCTTTGCGGAGCTTGTCAGTATGAAATGACTTATGTAGAATATAAAGAATTTAATAAGTGTCCAAACTGTGACCATCTATTTAATTTAAACTGTATAAATCATTTGCATTATTATTTTAGTTTTAAAGAATAAATAGCATAACACGTATAGTATTCGTACTTTGAGAAAATCAATTGATAGTATAACTCTTCTGCATAAAAAATATTAGATGTATAACAACCTTTTTTCAAAAAATCCTTTTTAAAAAGTAAAACTTGAGGGCAATGCATCTAGATGAAAAGATCGAAAAACATTGCTATTAGGTAAGTATGTTGTTTGAGAAGTTAATGAGGGGAGTTAATACGCAGCTAATGAAAACTAAAAAAAGACAGGTGTTTCTTATATGCTTATTGCTGATTATTGGAGGGAGTTATATTAGTTTCAGCATATCACAGATAAAAGCTGAGAAAAATGTTAATAGTAAAACTGAGACAAAGAATGAAAACAATATGAAACCAATTGCTGATGAGGAATGGCAACCAATCACGCATTATGAATTTTCTAAGGTTCGGCTTGGCGTAAGTCAGTCTCTTGCATTTACCTTTGGTGGGAAACGAGACGTTATTGAAAAGAACCCGTTTATCACTGATTTAGAATCAATTCCACTTAGGGGGGATGGATTTGGTGCACAGAATGCAACTGACGCATGGGATATGTTGTCGCTTCCAACTTTGTATTTTATAGATGAGAGTAAGGACGATTCAGTTATACCTACGGTTTTTGATAGTATGTTTGGAGAAGGTGGTTTTGAAGAGGGGCGTCCATGGACTAGCCAGAGTTTAGCGCTTATGATTAAAGGGTCTAAGTTTCAAGGACAATTTGGTTTTGATGAGCAGAAAATTAACCATTTCCAACAATATAGAAAAGTTGGTAGTAAGGGTAGCTACGCGTTAAAAAATGTTTATGAAATTGAAAATCCAGCTTCAACTTGGAATCCTGCTTATCGTCTTTTAGTGACACAAATAATGGAGTATTCCGAAAAAGACAATCTTGTATGGGTTACGTATGAGTATCAAAATTTATCAAAAGACACTTTAAAAGATGTTGCTTTTGGTTCGGTACTTGACACCTACTTGGATCAAAATGATAGCGTAAGTGTTTTTTATTTAGGAAAAAAACGCGGCTTGTATATTGAATCTGGAGACTATAGACTAGATTTTCGATTTGATGTAACCAATGGCATGGACAATTGGGTAGGTAGTGAATATAATGGAATATTTATTGAGAATTTCCCTTCAGTCGACTCTACTGGTCAAGAAACAAATGATGAAAGTACGGCAGCAGAAGGAATGCTTGCAGCTAAAATAAAAGATGATTCTGCAATGGCGTTTAAAACGCAACCAGTTACTTTAAAAGCTGTAGAATCTAAGAAAGCAGCGTACGGAGTTTCGGTTACTGCTGTAGCACTAGTACCAGAAATAACTTTAGATAATAAAGATGGTACTTATTACGGTGGTAATCATGCAGTTAGCGGAACATGGAAAGATATAGACAGTGAATCTGGGGACATTTATGCAGTAATAAATGATAAAGAACCAATCAAACTTAATGATGAAGGGTTGTTAAACAAGCCTAAAAATGATGTCCACAAGTGGTCTTTAGATATACCAGAAGCACAATTGTCAGGCACTGAGGAAAATAAAATTGACATATATATGGTAGACAGTGATAATAATCGCTCGAAAGAAAAAACATTTACCTTGCAGTATAACCGAAAACCAATTTTAACTTTAGTTGAAACGACAGGGGAAATTGACGGGACTAGTGCCTTTAATGGAACACTTAAATGGAGTGATGAAGATACAGATGAGTTATCTATCTATTATTCTGTTGATGGTGGAACAAAACAACTGCTAAATAAGGTGACCAACACTAACAAAGGAATCGAACAAACATTGTCTTATGAAATTCCTAGTTCAGCATTAAAAGGAACAAAACCGAATTATAAAGTAGAATTTTGGATAGAAGACAATGACAAAACCTCTGATATTAAAGAATTAAATTTAACTAAAAATAATCAACCAATCATTCAAACTGATTTTTCTGTTGAAAAAAGTGAAATAATTGAGAGTGAAAGCAACTCATATACAGCAACGATCAAAAATACTGCGGATGAACCATCTGCTTGGTCTGATGTCATCTATGAGACAGCTGCTTTTCCAGAAAATGTAGTTGTAGATAAAACAACAGTAAAATTAAATGGGGTACTGATTCCAACAGAGAAAATTACCTTTGACACAGATAGGAAATTAAAAATAACACTTGATAAAATAACGTCAAAAGAAGAATTGATTTTAACGTATACAGTCAATTCATTGGAGGCTGAACCACCGATAACTGGAATAGTTACTGTTACGCAATCATATAGTATCAAAGGAACATCATTGAATAAACCAGTTGAAAAAACATCGAACATACAATCATTTACGATTAAACCACAAGAACCAGAAATTAATATTCAGTTTTTAGAAGAACAAACGAATAAAAAATTACCACATGAATCGATTACCAAAAAAGGGAAAATGAGAGAAAAAATAGACATTTCTTTAGAAAAGATCAATGGGTATGATTTTTCTAAAGTTGTTGTAGACGGTGTAGAACGTCCTCTAGTAGGAGACGTTTTAACGGTAGAGTTTGGTAAAGATAAAGAAGTCACTTTATACTACTTTGGTACGTTAAAAATCCAATCATCGCCCTCTCTTTTTGATTTTGGTTTGCAAACTGGAGAGGTCAATGGAATGAAATTTGATAAACCAGAGATAAGTGGTTCTCCTTTAGTGATTACAGACACTCGTTCAACAAAGCAGAAATGGGCACTAAAAGCAAAAATTTCTGAACCGTTAAAGAGTCTTGAAAATGAAAAAAAAATCATGACAGATATCATCAAATATAGAAATTCAACTGAAGAAGTTACATTGTCAGATGGAGATAATGTTATTTTTACGCCAGAAAATGCAAATTTAGGTGAATACAATATTTCAAAAGATTACTGGAGTAAAGGGGAAGGATTTTTGATGGACTTCCCGGCAGGATCAATTAAATCGTTAGGAAAGTACCATGCTCAAATTACTATCACTTTGGAAAATGCGAAGTAAAATACAAATTAGAATAAATTCAGATTCTTTATCAATCTATATTGATAAAGAATCTGAATTTTTTTATTTAGTTGCAGAGCTCATCTCGTTACTCTAAACGATCAAATTCAAAAGAATGATCTGATATAAATGACTCATTCTTTGAGTTTTGTCCCAAAGAGTTGGACAAAACTACGCTTTCATCTTCTTGTAACCTTATAAGTGAGCGTTTACAATATAGAAACAAGGAAAGCAATGTTTAAGTGGTCTGCGCAGATGAAAATATCTAACTCTTTTCTTGTTTTAAGTTGAAGGAGGAAAAACATGGAACAAACACAAGGGAATATAAAAGTGAAAGTTCAGCAATTTGGAAGTTTTCTTAGTGGAATGATTATGCCGAACATTGGAGCGTTTATTGCTTGGGGGATTTTAACAGCTTTATTTATCCCTACAGGCTGGTTTCCTAATGAACAATTAAATGAAATAACAGGACCTACAATTACTTATTTGTTGCCGATCCTGATTGGTTTTACTGGTGGACGATTAATCTATGATATTCGTGGTGGAGTTGTTGGCGCAATGGTCACAATGGGAGTGATCACAGGGGCTAACATTCCGATGTTTCTCGGTGCAATGATGGTCGGTCCTGCTGGGGCATATTGTATTAAAAAATTTGATGAAGTAATTGATGGCAAGATTAAGCCAGGTTTTGAAATGTTAGTAAATAACTTCTCTTCCGGTATTTTAGCATCGATTTTAGCGATTATCGCTTTCTTGATCGTTGGTCCAGCTGTTGAAGGTTTGAATACTATTTTGGCAACAGGTGTTGGATTTCTAGTGGAGAATTCATTGCTGCCTTTAGCGAGTATTTTCGTTGAACCGGCAAAAGTATTGTTTTTGAATAATGCAATTAATCATGGTGTGATAAGTCCAATTGCAATTGAACAAGCTGCAGAAACAGGACGCTCTGTTTTATTTCTATTGGAATCAAATCCTGGACCCGGTCTAGGTATTTTGTTAGCTTACACGATCTTTGGGCGAGGCAGCGCTAAACAAACAGCTCCGGGCGCAATGATCATTCATTTTTTTGGGGGCATTCATGAAATTTATTTCCCATATATTTTAATGAAACCCATTTTGATTCTTTCAGCAATAGGTGGAGGAATGGCTGGTGTAATGATATTTTCACTATTTAATGCCGGGTTGGTAGCTCCGGCCTCTCCAGGAAGTATTTTTGCTATTTTGGCAATGACACCTCGCGATAGTTATCTGGGTGTTTTAGCAGGAATTAGTGTAGCAACAGCCGTTTCATTTGCAATTTCTGCTGTAGTTTTGAAAACATCCAAAATAAATGATACAACAATCGAAGCAGCTTCTGAAAAAGCTAGTGCGCTAAAAGGACCTAAAACCGCAACCTCACCTATTCAAACAAGCTTCACAACAACTGAAAAGATGAGTGATACAGCAGAAATACTAGCAAATACAAAAAAAATTATTTTTGCTTGTGATGCTGGAATGGGGTCAAGTGCGATGGGAGCCTCTGTTTTGCGAAGCAAAGTTAAAAAAGCAGGTTTATCAATCGAAGTAGTCAACTCTGCTATATCACAACTTCCTGACGATGCTGATATTGTTGTGACCCATAAGGATTTAACAACAAGGGCAAAAGAAAAAATACCTACGGCTTATCATGTATCGGTTGATAACTTTTTAAGTAGTGATAAATATGATGAACTAGTTGAAAAATTATCAACAGTTCAAACAGTTGTTTAAATAATGCATTTTTTGAGAGGGGATTTCTATGTATCTTTCAGCACGAGCTCGATTAATCATGGAACAACTGTTGACCAGTAGTCGACCAGTTTTTATCAACGAATTAGCAGAAGATTTAAGTGTTAGTGTGCGAACCATTCGGCGTGATTTAAAAGAAGTTGAAGAGACATTAGCTTCTTATCAGCTTAAATTGATGAAAGAACATGGAATTTTGACATTATCAGGTCTTGATTCAGACAAACAACGTTTTCGCTGGCAATTGATGGATTTATCTTATAATGAATATAGTCCTGAAGAGCGTCAGCGGAAAATTTTAAAAGAGTTACTAAAAGAAGAAGGATTAAAACTGGTTGGATTAGCAAATGATCTAAATGTAACGATATCAACGATCAGTAAGGATCTTACTAAAATAGAAGAACGATTGCCTAATACAATTAGAATTGAGCGAAGAAGAGGCTTAGGAGTGTGTCTACTAGCCAATGAGGTTCAAAAAAGAAGCTTGATGAGTGAGCTTTTCGCCCAGCAATTTCATGATTATCAATTACTAAATTTTTTTCAAGAAAAATCTCGTGATAGTGCAACTAGTGATTGGGTAGAAGGTCGGTTACTAGATTTAGTGAGTGAAGTAGTATTAAAAAAAGTTGAAGATAGCGTTAAACGTTGGCGTAGCAGTAACTTTGAGGCAATAAGTGATGAAGCATATGCAAATTTAATTGTGCATATTACGATTTCAGTGGAGCGAATGATCGCAGGAAATTTTATTCAAACTTATGAGACCAGAGATGAAATGATGAGCTATCCAGAATTTCCTGTAGCTCAAAAAATACTTGCTGATATTTTAGAGATGGAGCCAGAGTTTGTTCCAAAAGGCGAGTCGGCTTATGTTACAACTCATATTAGGGCTGTGAAAACAACTGAAAGTCGAAGTCATTTCATGGAGAATGAAGAATTAGAAGTGCTGCTTTTAGTTAATAAATTAATTAAAACCGTCGAATATGAGTTACAACAGGAACTACCAAAGGAGCTTTTGACAAAAGGGTTGATTGCTCATTTAAGACCAACATTGAGACGTTTACAACAGGGAATGAGAATTTTTAACCCACTGATTAACTCAATCAAGCAAAATTATGCCGATTTATTTAAAGTCGTCAGGCAAGCATTTGATCAAGTTTACCAAGAAAAGCCAGTACCGGACGAAGAAATTGGTTATTTGGTTTTGCATTTTGGTGCAGTACTTTTGCAATTGGAAAGTGAAAATTGTTTTTCTGGATTAGTTGTGTGTGCAAGTGGTATCGGCACTTCAAGAATGTTAGTTACGCGATTGCGACAACGAATTCCACAGCTAAAAAAACTTGAAACGGTCTCTTTATTTGAGTTAGGAAGAAAAAAAGCAGCAGGTAATTATAATGTTATCATTTCTACGATTGATCTAGGTCAAGTGGATTTTGATTATTTCTTAGTTTCACCTATTTTGACTGAAAGAGAACTTTCCCAAATCAGTATTTTTTTAAAAAGTTTACACAGTGGCTATCACAAAAAAATTGCACAAGAAGAACAAGCCGTACAGCTAACGTTGTTTGAAGCAACTCATTTTTTAGAGCAACAACAAATTTTCACTTCAATCGGTTTAGCACTATTAAAAAACTTCGGCTATTTCAAATTAAATGAAAAATTAGGAACGATGGAAGATACGATTCGAGTCATTTGTACTCAGCTTTTAGAAAAAGTACCGAGCATAGATGTTGAAGCATTAGTCAGGACTTTTTTATATGATGGAAATTGGAAAGCTTTCGGTATCCCAGAGACAAAAATCGGGATGTTTCATGCTCGTAATGAATCGATCCAAGAACCAATTTTCCAATTATTCTCATTGGAACAGCCAATTTCTATTGAAACGATGGACCGTACAAAAATGCCGATCGATCGAATTGTTTTATTGTTGGTTCCAGAAAAATTTTCACAAGAAGGTTTAGAAGTTATCAGTTACATCAGTACACTTTTTGTCGACAGTCAACAGATGATTCAACACTTGGAGAATGGAGTAAACGAAGAGGTCACTTCTTACTTTGTTCAAAAATTATTAGCTTATATAGAATCGAGGGGGAAATAAAATGATTACATTAAAAAAAGAAGATATTGATTTAAACCAAAGTTTTTCCAATAAAAAAAATGCAATTGAAGCGGCAGGTAAACTGTTATCAGATCAAGGTTATGTGGAGAAAGAATATATCAAAAAAATGATTGAACGAGATCAATTGACAACAACTTATATCGGTAATATGGTGGCGATCCCTCATGGAACCGATGATTCCAAACAGCTGATCAACCAATCAGGAATCGTTATTTTACAAGTCCCAGAAGGCGTAGATTTTGATGGTAATGAAGTGAAATTGATTATTGGCATTGCAGGTTTAGGCGATGCACACTTAGAACTATTATCTCAAATTGCTCTAGTATGTTCTGAAATTTTGAGTGTAGAACAATTAATAGCTGCTGAATCGGAAGCCAAGATCATCGAGCTGTTTAAAGAAGAGGTGACAACATGAAAAAAATTGCTGTACATTTCGGTGCCGGTAATATAGGTCGGGGTTTTATTGGCTGGTTATTGGTTCAAGCAGGATATGAAGTGATTTTTGCTGACGTAAATGAAAAAATTGTGGCAGAAATCAACAATCAAGGACAATATGACGTAATTTTAGCAAATGCTGAGCAAGATTGTTTTACCGTTAAAGAAATCAAAGCTGTCAACAGCATTACTGAAACTGAAAAATTAGCAAAATATATCAGTGAAGCAGAAATTATTACGACAGCAGTAGGTCCAACAATTTTACCTAGATTAGCAGAAGTTCTTGCCAAAGGTATTGAATTAAGAGCTGATTCAGATCGCTATTTAACTGTAATTGCTTGTGAAAATATGATTGGCGGGTCTGAAATTCTTCAATCAGCAATTCTACCGTTATTAACGACAGTAGCAAGAGGCTATGTTAGTGAGTTTGTCGCCTTTCCTAATTCAGCAGTTGATCGAATCGTGCCGAATCAAAATCATGACAATCCACTAACTGTAACAGTTGAGCCATTTTATGAATGGGTTGTAGAGGAACCACTGAATGAAAAAAATGCACCGAACATTTCTGGGTTAAACTATGTTCCTGATTTAACGCCTTATATCGAGCGCAAGTTATTTACCGTAAATACAGGACATGCAGTGACAGCCTATTTTGGTCATATGAGGAATATAGAGTCAATCGAAGATGCGATCCATAACGAAAAAGTTCTTTTTATTGTACGTAGTGCATTAGAAGAAACAGGTGCGTTATTGGAGAAAAAATTTCAATTTTCCCATCAAGAACACCAAGCTTATATCGATAAAATCATTGAGCGGTTTAAAAATCCCTATGTTTCAGATTATGTGACCCGTGTCGGTCGATCCCCCATTAGAAAGATAGGAGAGAACGATCGCTTCATTCAGCCTGCTAGGCAATTTGTTGAAGCATTTAATGAGACCCCAAAAGCATTAGCAATTGCGATTGCCGCTGCAATGAAGTTTAAGGAACCAACGGATGCAGAAGCTTGCGCACTGCAAAATGCCATTAAAGAACAAGGTTTAGATAAAGCAATCGAACAATTCACAGGCTTAAAACCTTATACTAAACTCTTTGAAAAAATAAAGACTTCTTATCATGAATTAGTATAAAAAAGACTTAATCAAGCAAAATCTGCTTGGTTAAGTCTTTTTGACTGTCCATATTATTGTGTCAGTTCCAATAATTTACTCTTTAAATCTTCTTCCATATGACCTAACTCGATTTCAGCAGCACGACGTTTTTCTTTACCTTCTTGCTGGATTCGTAAGGTTTCTTGGATTGTTTCAACTAAGTCATTTTGAGTTTTTTGTAATGTGTCGATATCAACGATTCCACGTTCGTTTTCTTTAGCTGTCTCGATTGCGGAAATTTTAAGCATCTCAGAATTTTTCTTCAAGAGATCATTCGTTGTTTCAGATACTTGACGTTGTGCAGTAACCGCATCTTTTTGACGTAATAGGGTTAATGCAATCACTACTTGATTTTTCCAAAGTGGGATAGCAGTATTGATCGATGCTTGAATTTTTTCTGCTAACGCCTGATTAGTATTTTGGATCAAACGGATTTGTGGTGCTTGTTGAATCGTGATTTGACGTGCTAAACGTAAATCATGCGTTCGTTTGTCTAAACGGTCCAAGAACTGTGTATAATCATTGGCGATTTGAACATCCATTTGGTCACCAGATTCTTCAGCTTTTTTCATAGCTTCTGGAATGATGGTCGTTTGTAACTCTTCCATCTTCAACTCACCAGCTGCAATGTAAATATTCAATGCATCAAAATAGTCTTTGTTTTTATTATACAGCTGATCCAACATCAAATTATCTTTCAAGAGACCATTTTTTTCATGATCTAATTTGATAGAAATTTTATCGATTTGAGCACCGATTTTTTGGTATTTTGCGGTGATTTCAAAAACAGATTGTTTCACTTTTCCAAGCATTTTTGAGAAGAAATTACCTTCACCTGCTCTAAGTTGATCAGGATTGGCCTCGCTTAAGCGGAACATCAAGTCGGTTAAAGAATCACCGACAGGGCCAATATCTTGGGCCTGCACATGATTTAGCATCGATTGTGAAAATTCACTTAATTTTGTCTGTGCTGCAGAGCCGTACGTGATCACAGCTTGTGAGTCCTGAACGTCAATTTTTGAAGCAAGCTCCCTTGCTTGCGCTTGTCTATCAGCAGGTAATTTATCGACTAAACGATCAGCAACTTGCTTATCTTGTAACGCAGAAATTTCACTTTGTTGAGTTGTTGTTAATGAATCGATAGGTGTTGAAAACGGGTTATTTAATAAATCATCCAGTGTATCATTAACTGGTGTTATGTCTTTTGGGTTATTTTCCATTATGATTCCTCCTAAATTTAAAAGTGTAGCGGACTCGTTAAGCTCTGACAGAAAAAAAGGAAGATATGTTTGTGTCGCTTTTGCAACAGGCTTATTTTATCTTTTTTCCGAAGAGCTATTCCTGATTATTGATACTTTCATTATCTCTTTTTAAACTATTTTTAGCAACGGATATCTCAACATCTAGATCTTCTAAATCCTCAGCTACAAACTGTTCGTAGTCTTTTTTGATCAATTTAGAAACTTGATCGATGATTTGAGCACTTTCTTCCAATTTTTCGTATGTTTGTTTATTTTTGATCTCATGGTCATCTATTTCTAAATATTTACCTGTTAGATCAACTAAATTAGGTAAGTGAGTGTAAAGAAAGTGGTTCGCTAAGTGTAGCTTTTTTGGATCCTTGACTAATTCTTTAAATAAAGCTTTTGATACTCGTAATGTATCGTTACGTAAGTCGATTGCTCTTAATTTAGTAGAAGCATTCATATTTTCTTGTAACTGAACGATTTGTTTTTTAGTCGTGTGCATTGTATCTCGGAAAAAGTCAATTTCTTGATCAGTCATACCGAGTGTTTCATAGTGTTCTTCTTTAGACTTTGTAAGATTAGGTAATTGCTCTTCTTTCTTGCCTGCCTTTTTCTTTGATCCGGTGAAAATTAGAACGATAAGAATCAAAAGCGCCACCGCCACCGCTGGTATATGGATACCAGTAATAAAACGTAGAACGATACCTGCTAAAATTAAATAAGCAATTATTTGAATAAATTTTCCTTTTCTCATTTATATTCCCTCCAATCAGTTATTCCATCGAAAGTTACTATCCTTCGCTATATAAGTTATTTTAGCACATTCTACTCCAGAAAGAATATCAGTCCAAAGGTTGATTTTGATATTTAGGGAAAATGTAAGAAATGACAAGAGAAAATGGCTTTTTTTACTACTTTAGATGTAGAATGAATGAAACTGTTCACAAAAAAGTCAAAAAGAAATATAAGAAAAATGTGGAAACGTGAGGTATAATAGTAGATAATGATCAGGATAAAAGGAGAAACATTGTGAAAAAATTTAAAATCATTACTATATTATTAGTGGGGTTAGTGATCTCAGGCTGTTCTGGACGTAAAGTTGTGGAAGAAGAAGACGATGACGTTTATATAGAAGAAACAAGTTCTAGTGTAGAAGAATCAAGTTCTTATGGTGACGATGACATATTTTATGAACCTAGAGATACATCTGCAACGAGTGAATCGGTGGCTGAAAACAAATCAGCGACTGAAGAAACCAAAGAAGAATCTAAAGGGAAGATAGAAGTAATCAAGACAAAAAATGGTAACTTCAAAATAGAGCTTACAGAGGGGTGGCAGTCGGTTGAGACGAAGGAACTAAGTGATAATGCCGATGTTAGTCTAAAAAATGCTTCAAATGAAGAATATTATATGGTTCTAAGTGAAGCTAAAAAAGATTTTGATAGTTTTGACGCATTCAAAAACTCTGTTGATTTGACAGATTTAGGCGAAAGAACGGATGAAAAGAAAGATTCAGTCAAATACAATGAGTTAAAAGGTGAGCGCCGTACGTTTACTGCAAGTAAAGATGGTGTGGACGTTTACTATACTTATGATTTGATGGAAAGTAAGGATCACTATTTACAATGTATCAGCTGGACATTAGCTGATAAAAAGGACAGTAACAAAGCTGATTTGATCAAAATCATGAATTCTCTAGCTGAATTACAAAAATAATTGGATATAGTAACACAAAATAAAGTTATTTAAGCGTTAAAAGGTGAAGTAAAAACTAGTAGTGATCTAGTTTAGCTTCATCTTTTTATGTTATTGCGGGATGAGGCTGTTCCAATTTTTATTTACTGGTATAATTAGATGAGACGGAAAGTTGATTGAAATGTTTAATTTAATGTTAATTAATAGAGATTATATCCTAAAAATAGCTAATTAAAGCAAAGTTGGGATTCACAAAAAGAACGATAAGTGATAAAATTTCAAAATTAAGGTATTATATCCATAGAAAGATTGGTGAACTTGCATGATGAACTTTGAAGAGTTTGAGGAAAAGACGATTTCCAGAAAAGAGATATTTAAAGGACATATTATCGATGTTGTTTTGGACGAAGTACGATTGCCAAATGGAGAGACGAGCACACGGGAGTTAGTTTTTCATCCGGGAGCAGTTGCGGTTATTCCAATCACAGCAGATAATAAGCTGATTATGGTGAAACAATTTAGAAAACCAATGGAAAAAGTTCTTTTAGAAATTCCTGCCGGGAAAATCGATCCTGGCGAACAAGATCGTCCAAAGGAAACAGCGGAAAGAGAATTAGAAGAGGAAACAGGCTTTCGAGCAAATAAGTTCACCTTTGTAACGTCTATGTATGTTTCTCCTGGATTTGCTGACGAGCTGCTTCATATTTATTATGCCGAAGACTTAGAAAAAGTTCCTAATCCCCGTCCTCAAGATGATGACGAAGTTTTAGAATTATATACATTAACATTAGAGGAAGCAAAAGCAGAAATTGCCAGCGGACTAATTTGTGATGCAAAAACGATTTTTGCCGTGCAGTACTGGGAACTGCAGCGACTAAAAAGGCTGTTGAAGGAGGATAAACAATGAGTAAAGGTCCGCTGGTCACTCGGACAGAATTACGGAGACGAAAAGAAGAAGCTGACAAAGAAGCCCAAAAACTATTTGAGCAAGAGCAAAAAGAAGCTGATAAAGAGTACCGTAAAAAAGAAAAAGAAATCGCTAATTTTTACAGAAAAGAGCACAAGAAGCAAAAAGAAATTACTAAATCACGATCAAATGAGCAAACAAAAATCCGTGAACGCAGCAGTACGCTAACGAAAGCGATCATTGTTGTGGCGATTTTGTTGGCCATTGTAATATTTATAGTATTGAATTTATAGAGAAGAGGAAAGCACTATGAAAATTGGAATTATCGGCGCTATGGATCAAGAAGTAAAAATCTTAAAAGAAGCTTTATCTGATACTCGTTCTTGGGAAAGAGCAGGAGCAGTATTCGTGTCAGGTTCTTTAGGACGTCATGAAGTAATTGTAGTTCGTTCTGGTATCGGTAAAGTATTATCTGCGGTTACAACGACTTTGTTGATTCATCAATATGGTGTAAATATGGTGATCAACACAGGGTCAGCAGGCGGTATTGGTCAAGGTTTATCCGTTGGGGATTTAGTGATAGCAGATAAGCTAGGTTATTTTGATGTAGATGTTACTGGATTTGGCTATCAACCCGGACAATTGCCTGGTATGCCTTTGTATTATGAATCAAGCGATTATTTAAAAATTGAAATGAAAAAAGCTGCTGAGAAAACAGGAATGTCTATTCATCACGGTTTGATTGTAACAGGAGATTCTTTTGTGAACGATCAGAAAAAAGTGAAAGAAATCATTACTGAATTTCCAGAAGCACTGGCTTGTGAAATGGAAGGTGCGGCAATTGCTCAAGCAGCGGCACAATTTAATATTCCATTTTTAGTAGTTAGAGCAATCAGTGATACAGCAGATCATGAAGCTACTCAAACTTTTGATGAATTTATTGAAGAAGCTGGAGAAAAATCTGCACAAATGGTGATTAATTTTGTAGAACATCTGGTTTAACCTGTCCTACTTTTAAATGGAGGTCTTAGAATGAAAGCATTGATTTCGATCGATTACACGAATGATTTTGTGGCAACAGAGGGTGCTTTAACAACTGGTAATGCAGGCCAAGCGATTGAAAAATCTTTGGTTGAGGTGACGAAAAGGTTTACTGAAAATGAAGCATTCGTAGTCTATGCTATTGACCGTCATGAACAAAATGATCCTTATCACCCAGAGAATCGCTTGTTTCCAGCTCATAATATTGTTGGTACAACTGGACGAAATCTTTACGGAGAACTTGCAGAGGTTTATGAAGAAAGCTGTGAAAAAGCAACTGTTTATTGGATCGATAAGCGTAATTATTCAGCTTTTAGTGGGACGGATTTAGATATTCGCCTTCGTGAAAGGGGAATCACAGAGGTTCATTTAGTGGGTGTTTGTACGGATATTTGCGTGTTGCATACAGCGGTAGATGCCTATAATTTAGGCTATAAAATCGTCATTCATAAAAATGCGGTTGCTAGCTTTGATCCAGTCGGACATGAATGGGCGTTAAATCATTTTAAGCAAACCTTAGGGGCAGAGATAATTGAATGATTGAGAGAGAAGCAAAACTAAGAATAGTTTTGCTTCTCTTTTTTATTTTGTGACAAATGATAGCAATAGGGGTCACTATTTTTGTATTAAAAGGATGATCAAGATTATAATAAAAAAGAACAATAATAACTATTAAATCAGAATGGAAGTGATCGAATGCAGGCGCTAAAAAAAGAGGTTTCCGAATTCGAACTGTTTTATGATTTGATTTTTGCTTATGCGATCAGTCGTATTGCATCGATTTTATTTGTTGGTGTAGACCAAGTGTTATCTTTCAAAAGTCTTGGTGAATTTCTAATGTTGACACTTGTTTTTTGGACGATTTGGACGTATCAAACGGTCTTTGCCAATCGCTTCTCGATTAAGAACAAGACAAGTGCATTATTTTTATTTTTTGATATGTTCTGGGTGATTATTTTAGCTCAATCGATCAATGTTGACTTTGAGAAGACACATTTTACTTTCGCAGGAGCAACCTCTATTTTGTTTTTCAGTATTGCATTACAGTATTATTTGAAAATGAGAAGTACGGAAGATTCTGTAGTCAAAAAGCTATGTTCTCAATTAGCAATTGTTTTGTGCGCAAGTGGAGTGATTGGTTTTATTACGATTGTACCGTGGGGAGCTTATTCTGTTCGGTTTAGTATGTATGCGCTCGCTATTTTTATTACAGCATTTTTCCCGATCGTTATGAAAAAAGCGTTGGAAGACTTTCCAACGAATTTTGGACATTTAACGGAACGTTATAGTCTATTTACGCTATTATTATTTGGTGAAGCCGTGATTGCGGTTGCGAATACGATTATTTTTAACGAAATAAGTATTGGCAGTGTTTTATTCTTTCTATTAGTTGTGGTAATGTTTTTATTTTACAATGCAGTATACAAATCAGGGATCGATCGGGAAAAGGCAACGGCGGGTTTGGTTTTGATTCATTCTCATTATTTTATCTTCGTTGGTCTTGGGGTATCGATCGTTTTGTATGAAAACTATGTAGAAGGTGGAATCAAACCACTTTTCTTTACGCTATGTTTGGCGGCTAGTTTGATATTTTTCTTAGGTGGAACGATTGTTAATATGATCATTTATACAAAAAATAAACATAATTATCTTCCTTTTATTAGCAAAAGTGTTTTATATTTTGTAGCATGGATCGTGGTAAGCTTGCTATTACAAGATTTTATGGCACCATTTTTAATTGTTAATATTGTCTTTCTATTATTTTTACTGTATAAGGTCAAACAAGAACTTAAGTAGACAATGAAAATAAAATCCTCAGTCGAAATAACGGCTGAGGATTTTTTATACCCTTTTCTCCATACGTAAATATCCATTTTCATCTTCAGTCTGTTCATTATTCTTTATTTGATAGCCTAGACGTAAATAAAATTTTTTCGCTGTTCTAGAAGCAGGAATCTCGATTCGTTTTGCTCTGAGATAGAACGCATCATGTTCGATATGGTTCATGATAGCCGAACCGATTCCTTGCCCATGAAATTCCGGTAGCACAAATAAGCTCAAAATGATGCTCTCTGTTTGGCTATCCCAAAATGGGCAAATGGTTCCTGTACCAATTACCTCGCCAGCTGATTCTGCTACATAGGTATGAGCGTAGGCTGCTTGTTCAATAATTTTTTCAGGAGTGTATTCTGCAGCTAACTGTTTCATTTGTTCAATTGGATAATCTTTGCTGTTTATTTCTAAAAAGTTTCTTTTCAAAAGGTGAGCGATTTGTGGTGCATCAGTAGAAAGAAAAGGTCGGATGATCAGTTGCATTCAGTTGCTCCTTTCTCTTTTAAATAAGCAATTTTATGTTTTCTTGTTAGTTTTTTAAATGCATATTCTGCTTTAGTAGCGTCGCTGCGGCTATTGAATTTTTCAATATGAATCATTTTCGCTGGCAGTCGTGAGGGCAGTCGTGTATATTTTGCTCCGGTACCGCTGTTATGCTCTTTTAAACGGCGCTCAGGATCTGTTGTATAACCGCCATAAAATGTATCATCTTTACAATAAAGTACATAAAAATAGTGATCAGTCTCCATATAGCATCGCCTTCATTTCTGGTAAGTAGTTATTTTGTTCGTCATACGTGAATAATGGTGGTAAAACGCGAAAACCATCTTTTTTTCCTTGTTTGATTCCCTCGATCAATAAGGTGTTTGCTTCTTTTCCAACTTTAGGATAAACAAATTGAATTCGTTTAGGGGCAATATTTGCTGATTCCATGGCATGCAGTATATCTAAAAAACGGTCGGGACGATGAACCATTGCTAGACGACCATTTGTTTTTAAAAGTTTTGCCGATACCTCGATTACTTCTGTCAGTGTTGTATGGATCTCGTGACGGGCAATCGCTAGGTGAGGATTCGGATTTTTTTGACTTGTGGGTAGTTCTTTGAAATAGGGCGGATTACATAACACTAAATCGACTGAGTCCGGTTTAACAACAGTCGTCGCTTCTTTTAAATCCAATTCTAGCATTGTCATTTGTTCATCTAACTGATTGAGTTGAATACTTCTTTTCCCCATATCAGCTAGACGCTCTTGTAACTCGATTTGTGTTATTTTAGCTTTTGTTTTACGGCTGGCAAATAAACCAACTGCTCCGTTTCCAGCACAAAGATCAACGATCGTACCGTTTTTAGGGAATGCAGGGAAATTTGCTAGTAAAACAGCATCTATTGAAAAAGAAAAAACTTCTTTGCTTTGAATGATTTGGATATCATCAGCAAATAACTGATCGATTCTCTCACCAGGTAGTAACATGTTCAACTCATTCCTTTATCTTTTTTCGTTTTAAATTCGTTTAACTAAATAATATTTAGTAGTACCAATAAAAGGTGTGTCAGCAAGCTGGCCAAACACTTGGTAGCCGTATTTTTCATAAAACGTTTTTGCTTGATAGTCTTGGGTATGGATTGTTATAAGGCTAGAACCTGATTCGACAGCAAAAGCTTCCGCTTTTTTGAGTAGCTGTGTGCCATACCCTTCACCGCGATAGTTTTTATTGATTGCTAATAATGAAATATGGGTCGCATTCATCCATTTATTCGCTGTGATACCACCGATATAAAGATCCTTGTCATATAAAGCGAGAGAAAAAGGTTGATTTGTTTCAGCGGGAATACTTTTTTCTTCTTCCTGATTTTCAGAAAGTAGTTTGATCAGTTTGGCTTCATTTTCTTTTTGATTCAGTGATTTATAGTCAATCATCAGTTTAACCCCCAGTTTTTTTGAATTATATCGTAAAGCTCTTTGATGGAACAGATGATATCCTTATATTATACTACAATTAAGATTAGAAGAAACCTGTGAAAAAGACTTGTCAAAAGCATCAATTTTCGGCATACTTATAGCTAGTGAAAAGAAAGGAAGAAAAACATGTTTTTTACATTTATGCGTGGCGTTGTCCGGGTTGTTTTATTTATTATCAACGGCAATGCGCACTATGAAAAGAAAGACCGTATTCCTCAAAATGAAAATTATATTTTAGTTGCACCTCATAGAACTTGGTGGGAGCCGTTGTATTTAGCTGTGGGTGGATCACCGAAAAAGTTTAGTTTTATGGCAAAAAAAGAACTATTTAAGAATCCTTTTCTAAGTTTTATTTTAAAGCATGCAAATGCCTTTCCTGTAGATCGGGAAAAACCTGGTCCAAGTGCAATCAAAACACCCGTGAAAACATTAAAGAATACTGATTTAAGCCTGGTGATGTTTCCAAGTGGAACGCGTCATTCTTCTGAGTTAAAAGGCGGCGTAGCACTGATTGCAAAAATGGCCAAAGTTAAAATCGTTCCAGCTGTGTATCAAGGGCCTTTGACGTTGAAAGATTTATTTAAACGTCGTCGTGTGACTGTTCGTTTTGGTGAACCAATCGATGTTAGTGACATTCCAAAAATGGATAAAGAGGGCATTGCTGAGGTTGAACGAAGAATGCAGGCAACTTTTGACAGTTTAGATCAAGAAATTGATCCTAATTTTAAATATGAAGTGAAGGAATAACAGCGAAATTTGTGTTTTGATCCTTTCGAGCTTGGGAATGACTCTAAGAGTTATATTTCAAGCTTTTTTTTTAGTTTAAAAAATTCTATACGTTTGAACCATATATTTCTCCGTAAATTTGGTATAATAGTAAGAAGGACTTTTTTAGGTGGTGGGAAAATGCGATTTTTACATACAGCAGATTGGCATATTGGCAAGAAATTACATGGATACGATTTATTAGAAGAGCAAGCAGATGCATTCCAACAGATTCTAAAGATCGCTAAAAAGGAAAAAGTGGACGCAATAGTCGTTGCAGGTGATCTATATGATCGCTCAGTTCCTTCCGTTGAAGCAATCGAAGTCTTCAATCGAATGATCGTAGAAATGAATTTACAAGAAAAATTTCCAGTGTTGGCAATTTCGGGAAATCATGACAGCAGTACCCGTTTAGAAACGGGAGGGCCGTGGTTTGTCCAGTCAGATTTTCATTTGAATACTCGTTTGGATCAGGCGTTTGAACCTGTGGAAATGGGGAACACACAATTTTTTCTATTGCCTTATTTTGAACCGATTTCTGCTCGGCTATATTTTGATAATGAAGAAATCCGGACAATTGAACATGGAATGAAAGAAGTCGTTACAGCGATGGAGAAAAAATTCAAACCTGATATGGCACATGTTTTAGTCAGTCATTTTTTTGTAGCTGGCAGTGAAAAGTCTGATTCGGAAACAAAATTGATGGTCGGCGGCTTGGATACAGTACCGTTATCGTTACTGGAGTCTTTCGACTATGTCGCGTTAGGTCACTTACATGGGAAAAAAGCGTTGCAGGCCGAAAATGCACGATATAGTGGGTCACCATTAAAATTTTCACTATCTGAAATGAACCAGAAAAAAGGGGTTTGGATCGTTGATACTGAGGTTGATGAAACAAGATTTGAATTTAAAGAAATCACACCGCTAAGGGACGTCGTACAAATCGAAGGCAGTTTTAAAGATCTGACTGCACAAGCGTTTTATGAGTCGATCGATCGTGAAAATTATTTACATATTCAATTGACAGATCGTGCTGTAATTCCTAACATGATGAATCAGCTACGACAAATTTATCCAAGAGTGATCGGTGTCGAACGTTTATTTGGAAGAGAAGAACAACAGAAAAATAATGAAACAAAAAAGGAAATCAAAACCTTAGCACCTATTGAATTAGTAGATCAATTTTTTTCAGAAGTAACGGGAGAAGAGATGACCCCTCAACAACAGGTTTGGATCAATGACAATTTAGCAGCGCTTCATCAAGCAGAAAGAGGGAAATAAGTTGAAACCATTAACATTAACATTAAAAAACTTTGGACCTTATATTGCTGAAACGATTGACTTTAATAAGTTTGAAGACTCGTCACTATTTTTGATCAGTGGTAAGACGGGTTCAGGGAAGACCACGATTTTTGATGGGATGAGCTATGCTTTATTTGGTGAAAGCTCCGGAAAGTTACGACAAGGCAAAGAAATGCGTTCGACTTTTGCTGATCCATCGGAGCCAACAGAGGTTCATTTGGCTTTTTCTCATGGGGACTATTTTTATGATATTACTAGAAAACCAGAACAAGAACTTTATAAAAAACGCGGAGATGGGACTCGTACTCAAAGTGCTAAGATCTCGTTGATCGTCAAAGATTCTTCTGGAAAAGAGCTAAGAGAATATACGAAACGCCGAGAAGTTGATAGCTTTATTCAAGAACTGCTGCATTTGGATGCTACGCAATTTGCTCAGATCGTTCTTTTGCCGCAAGGAGAATTTAGAACCTTTTTGATTGCAAATAGTAACGATAAAGAAAAAGTGCTACGAAATTTATTTGGTACGCAGTTGTATCAGACGTTAAACGAGCAGTTAAAAACACAATTGAAGTCAGTTAATAAGGGAATTGAAGCGACGCAACAAATGATTCAAGCAAAATTGGATCAACTTTATTGGCAAGAACAATTACTAGAAGAATTGTCCGTAGAGCAGCAATTAGCCGCATTAGATCAACAGCAAGAATTGATGATCAAGCAACAAGCTGCAGAAAAATCGGAATTAATGATTTTACAGAAACAAAAGCAGAGCAAAGAACAAGAAAAATTCGCTTTAGAAGAACTAGCCAATGAATTTTTAAAACAAAGTCAGCTTAAAAGTCAAAAAGAAGAATTAGATCAAGCGACTGAGATGATTGAGAAATTAAGAACAGAAGAACTACAACTTCAATGGGTAAAAAATCATCAAGGATTGATTGAGAAAATCGATGAAAAAACCAAACTGATTTCAGCCTACGAACAAGAGCTGAAAGAAAATAAAATAGAACAGGTAACACAGCAGCAACTGATCCAACGATGGGAAAATGCGCAAAAAGAAAATTTAGATCAAGAAGCTGAAATAAATAAAATCAAAGAAAAAGTCACACAGTTACAATTCCAAATTCCGTTATATGAAGAGAAAGAAAAAGTATCAAACACAATCAAAAAAAATTCTATAGAACTAGAAACAATAATGGGCAAGTTGACTAAAATAAAAGAAATACAAATCAAAGCTGAACACGAGTATCAAAAAGAACTCGCTGTCATAGAAAAGCAGGTTCAAATTGAAAAAGAACAGTTAGAATTAGAACGTCATCAAGCACAATGGCAGACTTTTTTAGAAAGTTGGGAAAATCAGAAACAACTTGAAGTGAAAAAAATCGCGATCAAGGAACAGCTGAATAATAAGAATACAGAACTCAAGCAAGCAGTGGTTGAGAAAGAGACGATTTACCAACAAGTTGCAGAACAAAAAAGCCAATGGGCAAAAATGCAGATCAGCCGTTTAAGCTTGTTTTTAGTGGAAGGTGAACCTTGTCCAGTTTGCGGTTCAGTGGAGCATCCAAATCAAAATGAACATCAAGAGTTTTCATTAGAGGAAATTCAAGCTATAGAAAATCAGCTCAATCATATTGAGCAAACGGCACAAAAACAAGAAGCAGCGGTTGCAAAACTGCAAGCCCAATTAAGCCAAACGAAGATTACTGAACAAGAATTACAAAAAGAGTTAGACTTGCAAAATAGAAAAGTGCGATCACTTCTTGAACAATTACAAGAAAAACAAATCGTCACTCTAACTGAACCTTTGACCTTAGACGAGATCGAACAAACTACAAGCAATTTTCAGGCTTTATCGGTTAAATTTGAAGATGAGTTAGAACGAATCGAAACGGCTAAAAATAAAATCATTGAATCAGAAAAAACAGTGAAAGAGCAACAAGATAAAGTGTCTGAAAAAGAAAAAATCGTCACTGAAAAACAGCAAGAACAAGCAGCGAATCAAACAAAATTAAAAACAATTTCAGAACAATTGAGCGCTGAAAACCTTACTTTAATCGAAATAAAAATTGATAAACAACAACTAGAACAACAAATAATGCAATGGGAAACACAAAAACAAGAAATCGACGAACAATTAGGAAAACTAAAAGAAAATCGATTGTTGTTAAAAAATAGTGAAGAACATCTTGCAAAAGAACAGGCTGCAAATTTAGCTGAAAAAGTATCGTTGGAAAAACAATTTTCAGCAGTCTTAAAAGAATCAAGGTTTGAACTAGACGAAAAAATAGTTCGTGTTTTATTAAGAGAAGTCCCTAAATTAGAAGCAATCAAAGAAGAATTGACTGCTTTTGATAAGAAAAAAGATCAATTATTGTTCCAATTAACCGAACTAGAACAAAAGCTTGAAAATAAGGAAAAGCCTGAAATAACAAGCTTGCTTGAGGAAATTGAAACATTGACCGTTTCACTTCAAGCAAAAGAAGCAAATTATTATCAACAGCAGGAAAAAATTCAAGCCAATGAAAAGATTCAAAAACAAGTCAAAGAATTGATTGTTTCAGTTGAACAGCAGTGGGAAGAAGTAACAGCTTTACACCAATTGGCAGCAACCGTCAATGGCGATAATCCAAGAAAAACTAGTTTGGAAAGGTATGTCCTACAAACGTATTTGGAAGAAGTTTTAAAAGTAGCCAATCAACGTTTAAGTTTATTGACGAATAATCGTTATCAATTTGAATTAAACCAAGATTCAGGGAGTTATAAAAATCAAACGGGTCTTGAAATCAATGTGTATGATGATAATGCAGGAAGCACACGTAGTGCTCATACATTATCTGGCGGTGAAAGTTTTATTGCGGCACTAGCTTTAGCCTTGTCTTTAGCTGAAGTGATTCAAGAACAGGCCGGTGGTGTTTTAATTGAAGCTTTATTCATTGATGAAGGATTTGGTTCTTTAGATGAAGAAGCCCTAGAAATGGCAATGGAGGCGTTAGAAACAATCGAAAATGAAGGAAGAATGATCGGTATTATCAGCCATGTAAGTGAATTAAAAGCAAGGATTCCACAGCAATTACAAATCAAAACAAATGGAAATGGTCAAAGTCAAGTGACCTATCAAACGGCTTAAACAGTCTAGGAGGTGAGAGTATGAAGTGGAGTATTCCAGAACGAATCGTTGAACGCGGCAGGGATTATATGAAAGAAGGCAGAGTTTTGTCAGTCGTACAGGACGCTGAGAGAAAAGTTTGGCACGCAGAAGTTCTGGGGAATGAACTGTATCGTGTGCAATTAGATGGAACGGCTAAAGAAAATGATATTTGTGAATGTCCATATTGGAAAGATCACGGTTATTGTAAGCATACGGTGGCTGTTGAGTTATATTTACGTCAAAAAGGAACGTCACGAATCATTAAAGCAGACCAACCTGTTACCTTTGAAAAACGATCTGTGTCTATTTCAGAAATGTTTACCAAAGGGTTTGCCAAGCTAAATCAAGTTGAAGAAAAAAGTAAAATTACGCCGCTGACTGTTGAATATATCGTCGATGTTATTGAGACGAATAGTTATTATCCGGAATTAGCTGTTTTAGGTGTTTCATTGCGTCTTGGAAATCAAGGGGTGAAACCTAAAACCTATATTATCAAAAATATTGGTGAGTTTTTCCAGACCTTTCAAAAGGAAGGTAGTTTTTTAATCAATAAACAGCATCATTTTGATTTAGTGAAAGAAGCTTTTTCAATTGAAAACCAAGAGTTGCTAGAGCAACTTTCTGCCATTTATCAAACCAGTCAATTACTTGGTGCTAATGGGATTCAAGTCAAAGGGAAAATCGATAAGCGGTACCTTGTGCTACCGATCGACCAAGGACAAAAACTACTTGAAAAAATGAGCCTGATTCCTCATTTTCAATTGAACGATGAGGGGAAAAAATATCGACACCTTTCGTTTGTGAACGGAACGTTACCGATCTTTTTTAATATAAGCAAACAACTAGATGGTTCGTATAAATTGGCGATTGATGACCAGATAACAACATTTTTATCACATTATCAATGGGGTTTCAGTCAAGATCAGGTCTATATTTTTAAACAAGAACAAGAAGCAATCTACACGACGTTATTACAATTACTAAAACGGGTCGAAAAACCTGAGATCATGTATGAAAAACCAGAGTTGTCTGATTTATTTGGTAGTGTTATTCCCTTACTGAAAAAAATAGGTACAGTGACAGTCAGTGAAGAAGTTACACAAGAAGTGGTTTATCATCCCTTAGAAACAATCTTTATTTTTCGCAAAATCAAAGGAATGATCAAGGTTAGGGTCGATTTTACTTATGGAGAAGTTGTTTTTTCAACGGATGATGAACATTCAGTTGCCTCAGGAGCGAATCAGGAAGTTGTGCGTGACGGTAAAAAAGAACAAGAAATTTTAGAACAATTAACAGCTTTCGGTTACCAAAAAGTTACCGATGGTTATGAGAAATCTTTGCCGGCTGGTGAACGTTTGTATTATTTCTTTAAAGCAGAAGTGCCGACTTTCCGCCGTTTAGGTGAAGTTCGTATGGGGAAAAAATTGCGGGAATTATATTTAGATGCTGCTCATCATCAACCGCTGATCGAAGTTTCTGACTCTGATTCTTGGTTGGATGTGCGTTTTGATATCACTGGAATTGCAGAACAGGAAATCGATGCGGTTTTAGCAAGTTTATTACGAAATGATCGTTTTTATACTTTGGAGACGGGAGAAGTTCTATCGTTAGATTCAGAAGAATTTCAGCAGACAAGTGAAGTTTTGACGATGTTGAGAAAGAATATGAAGAATGTTCAGGGAACGATTCAAGTACCCAGAAATCAAGGTTTAATGATCGAAAGTATGCTTGAAAACAATACTAGAGCACATTTTTCAGACTCTTTTAAAGAAATGGTTTCAAATCTAACTCATCCAGAAAACTTTGAAGCTGTGTTACCTGAAAAAATCCAAGCAACACTTAGAAGCTATCAAATCGACGGCTTTAAATGGCTAAAAATGCTTAGCTATTATCAATTTGGCGGTATTTTAGCGGATGAAATGGGTCTTGGGAAAACACTTCAAACGATCACCTATTTATTATCTGAAAAAGAAGAACAAAAGCAAACAGGAGCAGCGTTGATCGTGGCACCTGCCAGTCTGATTTATAACTGGGCAGCGGAACTAAAGAAATTTGCTCCGGATCTGCAAGCAGAAGTTGTTGCTGGAAATAAATCAGAACGTGAAAAGTTGGCAAATCAAGAAAATCTTGATGTATTGATCACCTCATATGCTAGTCTTAGACAAGATATTGATATGTATCAAGGACTGAATTTAGGTTATTTGATTTTAGATGAAGCCCAAATGGTGAAGAATAGTGGAACCAAAACAGCTCAAGCCTTAAAAAGTTTGACAGTCCCACAACGGTTTGCCTTAAGTGGAACACCGATCGAAAATAATTTAGATGAGCTGTGGTCGATTTTCCAAATGATCATACCGGGCTTATTCCCATCGAAAACTCTATTTAGATCAATGAAGCCAGAAGAAATTGCTAAAATGATCCAGCCGTTTATTTTAAGACGAGATAAGAAAACAGTATTGGCAGACTTGCCTGATAAGATCGAAAGTAATTTGTACAGTGTTCTTACAGAAGAACAAAAAACAGTTTACTTAGCGTATCTAAAACAAATGCAAGAAGATGTCAGCCAAATGGATCAGGATTCCTTTAAGAAGAATCGCTTGAGTATTTTAGCAGGATTGACTCGTTTACGCCAAATTTGTTGTGATCCAAGCTTGTTCATTGATGATTACACTGGTGGTTCTGGGAAATTAGAGCAGGTCAAAGACTTGCTAGTAGCTGCTAAAGAAAACAATCGACGTGTGTTGCTTTTTTCTCAATTTACAAGTATGTTGTCAATCATTGAAAAAGAGTTGCATGAATTAGACTTATCGACATTCTATTTAAGAGGAAGTACGAAACCTAAAGAACGGATGGAAATGGCAGATGCGTTTAATGCGGGTGAAAAGGATGTCTTCTTGATTTCATTGAAAGCTGGTGGAACAGGTTTAAACTTAACAGGTGCTGATACTGTGATTCTTTACGATTTATGGTGGAATCCAGCAGTGGAAGAGCAAGCAGCCGGACGCGCACACCGAATCGGCCAAAAAAATGTTGTAGAAGTGTGGCGAATGATTGCAGAAGGTACCGTTGAAGAAAAAATGGACTCCTTACAGCAGGAGAAACGTGAACTGTTCCAAAAAGTGATCCAAGGAAACGAAGAGCAGTTAGCAAAAATGACTGAAGATGATATTCGAATGATCTTGAGTATTGGTGAATAAGGAAAAATGCAGCGTAGACTTAGAGAAAAAACTAAGCATACGTTGCATTTTTTTATGAAAATAATGATTGAATCGTAGGGAACAAATCATCAAATGAGGTAACTTCTTTAATATGATAAGCTTCTTCATCACTAGGCATTTCACGTAGACGATGATTGAACCATAAAGATTTCCAGCCACCATTTTTAGCACCTGCAATATCATTTTCAAAGCTATCTCCGACATACAATGTACGTTCGCAGTCCATGCCAAACTCTTTTGCAGCTAAATCAAAAATTTCTCTTTCTGGTTTTTGAAAGCCAGTACTTTGAGAAATAATAATGTTGTCAGTTGGTACCCAATTTTCTAATTGAAGCTGTTTTACTTTTTTAAATTGATGATCTGTAGGGCCATTTGTAATGATTCCCATCGGAATGTTTTTCTCTTTTAAGAAATCAAAGACTTTTTTTACTTCTGGATGCATCACGATATTATCCAATTCATCTTCGTATGTTTTTTGGAAAGTAAGTCCATCTTCTTGTGAAACAGTTGGATAATTTAGATCTTTTAGCGATTCATTGATTCGGAAAAAACGCATATACTCAAGAGTCCATTCATTCGCCATGACCTTTGGAAAGGTTTCATCGCTATGAAAACGAAAGCGAATATATAATGCATGCATGTCTTCATCTTTCACACAAGGAAAGACTGATTTGATTGCGTTTCTAAAAGGTTGTTGCTGGTCGTAAATTGTATCATCAACATCAAAAACAATAGTTTTCATTAAAAATAGTGCACCCCTTAATAATTTTCAGAAAAATTTTCAAAATCCTTTTCCATTGTAGCGAACTTTTTCACAAAAGAACAGAAAGAAAATTTTAATTTAGATTAGAAAGCTGACAAGGTAGGAATAATGAGGCAGAGATTCTCAAGCAAGCTCAGTAAATTAAAACATAGAAAAAAAGTGATTTCTTAACCATAAAGCGAATAAAAAAACATATTTTGAAAATTTATTCTTCAAAAAAGTAATGTCGATAGTAAATTTTTGAAGTAGAAAAAAAATCCTACATTTAGTATAATAAAAAACAGAAACACCGATCAGGCCTATCTTCCCCAAGACATAAGCAACTCATCGGTGTTTTTTATGATGTACATGTATACCTCTAATTTAACAAATAGTTTTTATATTTTCAAGTGATTGACATAACACTTGCTAGCGCTTTTCAAAATGTATAAAAAACTGGTAAGAATGTCTTCTACCCATTTTTTACTGTGACGTTAGTTCCTTTTTTGTATCCCAAATAGCGAAGATTGCACCAAAAATAATCGATAGTACTGACCAGATATAGAAATCACCATATCCACCTGCAAGTAAAAAGGCGATGATCCCTCCGGCAATATAAAACCCAGCTGCCACAAAAACTCCATTACCAGGAAAACTTCGAGTTGTAAACGCAACGATTCCTACGACACAAGATTGAAATAGGACGAATAACGACAAAATAATACTAATAATACCAATAACTAATTTTGCTGTTTTCACTTAAACACTCCTTAAAATAATAAACCAAAACTTTGAATTACCAACATATTCCTAACTATAATAAAGTTAAAATAACAAATTATCAATATGAAATTCCGTTTATTAGTATTATATTTTGGGGATATTAGTCAATAAAACGAAACCTCTTTTTTGAAGGAACTTGGTAGAAAAGTTGCTTTTGATCCAACAATTTTTTTCTTTTTTTGTGAAAAATTAAGGGCGTTCAAACTTTGCATACTCTTCTTTCTTTGCGTATAATAGTCATAGTGTCATAAGAAAGGGGAGTTTATGTTAAAACGATTTTTTAGTTATTATAGACCATATAAGCACTTATTTATTTTAGATTTTGGTTGTGCTGTTCTAGCTGGTTTACTGGAATTATCATTTCCAGTTGTTGTGAATCAAGTTATCGATAAAATCATGCCTAAGGGAAATTTTAGATTGATTGCCTTAGCCTGTATCGGTTTGCTTTTATTTTATATACTTAATACCTTTTTACAGTATATTGTGGTATTTTTTGGTCATAAATTGGGGGTAAATATTGAAACCGATATGCGTCGTGAACTTTATGGTCATTTACAGACGCAACCGTTTGAATATTACGACAATCAAAAGACTGGGAAATTGATGAGCCGTTTAACAACAGATTTATTTGAAATTTCTGAAGTTGCTCATCATGGACCAGAAGATGTATTTATCACAGTAATGACTTTAGTTGGGGCATTTTACTTAATGCTTCGAATTCATGTACAGCTAGCTTTGGCTACGTTTATTGTATTGCCATTTATTACAATCGCCTTGGTTTTTTTCAATAAGAAAATGACAAAGGTCAATACAAAAATTTACGATAACCTTGGTGAATTTAATGCGGGAGTTGAAGCTTCAGTCAGTGGAATTCGTGTGACACAGTCTTTTGCTAACGAGCCATTTGAGCGTCAACGCTTTGAAGGGTTAAATCAAGCATACCGCCAATCAAAAATCACATTCTATAGAGTGATGGGAATTAGTTCGGCGTACAATTACTTTTTAATTCGTTTAATCAATTTGTTTACACTGATTTTTGGTGCATATTATACGATTAAAGGCGAAATTACAGATGGCCAATTTGTTGGATTTATTCTATTATCGAATGTGTTTATTCGTCCAATTGAAAAAGTCAATAATATGATCGAAAGCTATCCAAAAGGAATCGCTGGATTTAGACGATTTACTGAAGAAATCGATAAGAAGCCTGCAATTCAAGATAAGCCTGATGCAATAACGGTGGATCATTTGCATGGTGATATTATCTATGATGATGTTTCATTTTCTTATGCTGATTCTACGAAAGTATTGAATCATATCAATATGCAAATCGTACCTGGTGAAACGGTTGCGTTTGTAGGACAAAGTGGTTCAGGAAAAACAACACTATGTAACTTGTTACCGCGCTTTTATGAAGTAACAGAAGGGCAAATTACCATTGACGGAATCAATGTTCAAGACATGACACTAACTTCATTGAGAAGTCAAATCGGGATTGTCCAACAAGATGTTTTCTTATTTCCTGGAACGATTCGGGAAAATATTGCTTATGGTAAACTTGATGCAACAGAAGAAGAAATCCAAAAAGCTGTAAAGTTAGCTCATTTAGAAAAAGTAGTCGATCAAATGTCGGATGGTTTAGATACGATGATCGGTGAGCGAGGGGTTAAACTTTCTGGTGGACAAAAACAACGGGTAGCAATTGCTCGTATGTTTCTAAAAAATCCGCCGATTTTAATTTTGGATGAAGCAACGTCTGCATTAGATACTGAAACAGAACAAGTGATCCAAGAATCATTGAATTCTTTAGCAGAAGGCAGAACAACACTAATAATTGCTCATCGCTTGGCAACGATCAAACATGCGACAAGGATCATTGTAGTCAGTGACAAAGGAATATTAGAAGAAGGAACGCATGAAGAATTACTTGCAAAAGGTGGACATTATCGTCGATTGCATGATGCACAATTCAGAGACTAATAAAAAAGAGGACGAGACAAAAGTGTTTATTTCTGAAGGAGCTGCTTTTTTCTCACCGTTTATTCGTATTTAGAGCCCGAAACAAAACTGATTTCTAGTTTTGTTCCGGGCTCTTTTTTAAGATCTTTTACGAGGTTTTCTTTCTAGACCAATGGCATTTTTCATTCGCTGTAATGTTTTATTAGCAACTAGGCGAGCTTGTTCAGCACCTTTATCAAGGATGTCATCTAGTTCATCAGAAGCGAGTAATGCATGATAACGCTCTTGAATTGGAGTCAGTAAGTCAACGACTGCTTCAGCTAAATCAGATTTAAAGTCGCCATACCCTTTTCCTGCATATGCTTCAACTAATTCGTCTACAGGACGACCTGTAGCAGCAGAGAAGATATTTAGTAAATTAGAAATACCTGGTTTGTTTTCTGGATCATATTCAATGATTCCTGTGGAATCAGTTACGGCCGATTTGATTTTTTTGCGGATGATAGTTGGCTCATCTAGCATTGAAATAAAACCTTTAGCATTTGAATCTGATTTACTCATTTTACTAGTTGGATCCTGTAAGCTCATCACGCGTCCGCCTTGTTCAGCGATTTTTACTTCTGGAAGAACTAGAATTTCTTGATTTGCTTGTCCATAACGTTTATTGAATCGTTCTACAAAATCTCGTGTCAATTCTAAGTGCTGTTTTTGGTCATCTCCCACAGGAACAAGGTTTGCATTATACAAAACAATGTCTCCTACCATTAAAGGTGGATACGTTAAAAGACCAGCGCTCACCCCTGTACGACCATTTTTTTGTGATTTATCTTTAAATTGAGTCATACGCTCTAATTCACCGATAGTTGTATTGCACTGAATAATCCATGCAGCCTCAGCATGAGCCGAAACCTCAGATTGAATAAAGATTGTTGCTTTTTCAGGATCAAGCCCTACAGCTAGATACAGAGCTGCTAAACCACGTGTCTGTTGACGAAGCTTCAAAGGATCTTGTGGAACTGTGATTGCATGTTCATTAACAATACAAAAATAACAGTTATAATTATTTTGTAATTCAATAAATTGTTTCATTGCACCAATATAATTTCCAATTGTTGGTATTCCGCTAGGCTGAATACCAGAAAAAATTGTTTCCATAAAGTAACCACCTTAATCTATTATTAAAAAGTCATTGATACCATTATACAGCTAAAAATAAAAAAAAACAGGATTACCGAAAAAAAAATAAAATGTCAGAATTTTTAGACTAGTACAGTTATAGCAGATTATCAAAGCTGTATCAGTTTTGTATGTTTTGAAAACGTTATAATTTTATATGACAAAAAAACGAACTTTATTTCAATATTTTAAAAAAACACGTAAAATAACGAAAAATTATGTTTTTTCTTGGAAAAAGAGCTAGTATTTTTATTAGAAGTTGGGTATACTTACATTAAATAGGAAAACAGTTCGGTTTCCTGTTTCAAAAAAGTGATGAGAATCACAAAAAGGAGTGATGCACATGTTGACACTTTATACTTCCCCAAGTTGTACGTCTTGCCGTAAGGCTCGTGCATGGTTGCAAGAACACGAGATTCCATTCAAGGAAAGAAATATCTTCTCAGAACCATTGAATATTTCTGAATTGAAAGCAATTTTGCGAATGACAGAAGATGGAACAGAGGAGATTATCTCTACTCGTTCTAAAGTTTTCCAAAAACTTAATATGGATTTGGATGAACTTCCTTTGCAGGACTTGCTAGAGTTAGTAAAAGAGAATCCTGGATTGTTGCGTCGACCAATAATGATTGATGAAAAAAGATTACAGGTTGGTTTTAATGAGGATGAAATTCGACGTTTCTTGCCAAGAGGAGTTAGGCAGTTGGAATTACGTCAAGCGCAATTGATGGCAGGTTTATAAAATGTAAAAAGGAGAACCTTTGTCCTTGTGACAAAGGTTTTCTTTTTCTATTATTTTCTACATAGCAAGTTATTTATTTCTTTTTTTAAAATAATTATAAAAAAAGAGCATATAAGTATATAAGACAACTTTTTAGGAATATACTAAGACAGCAGTTTATTTAAGAATATTGTTACTTTTCCCTTTACATTTGGCGTGATTCCGCTACAATGTACGTAAGAATAAGTTTCCTGATTAGCAAAAGTGAGGTGTAGCGACATGGAAATGGAACATATCAATGAAAATACCATACGTGTGTTGATCGGCAATGAAGATTTAGCTGATAGAGGAATCACCTTTTTAGATTTACTCGGCAATCACAAAGAAGTAGAGAACTTTTTCTACAGTATTTTAGAAGAAGTTGATGTGGAAGATGAATTTCAGGGCAGTGAAGCTGTTACCTTTCAGGTTCTGCCAAAAAGTGATGGATTGGAACTATTTATTAGTAAGAATGCATCAATTGATGAAGTATCTAATTTTGAAGGCTTTAACGATCTTAATTCAGAAGAAGTTAGTAATATAATTCGTAAACAAATCGAAGAAGATTTTGCTGATGAAACACAGGAATTTGCTGATAGCACAGTAAAAAATTTAGTGTTTGAACTTAATGATTTTGATACAATGGTCCAATTAGCAAATGAAGTATTCTTGCAGTCTGTTATAGCGAATTTATATACATTTAAAGGAACATATTATCTCCAAGTTATTTTCTTATTGGATGAATTAGGCAAAACGGATGTAGAAAATGAATTAGCTCAGTTATTGGAATTTGCGGATTTATCTGCGGTGACATCTGAGACATTGACTGAATACGGAACATGTATCATGGAACGTAATGCCTTGGAGTTAACAAGATACTACTTTGATTAAACTTTAAAAAACTGGGACAAAGCGATTGTGCTTTGTCTCAGTTTTTTTGATGAATCAACATTTTTTCTGCGTATCTTAATTATGAGGTGAGTTATATGTTGAATGCATATTCAAAAGACAAAGAAGTGGTAACATTGTTGAATTTATCTAGAGAAAAGATCGAGCAACTAAAAGGCAAGAATTATTTTTGTCCAGCATGCAGTCATCCTGTTCGGATAAAGAATGGGAAGGTTAAATTACCGCATTTTTCTCATTATAGTAACAGCACTTGCAGTATTTATTCAGAAGGTGAGACGGTAGAACATTTGGCACTAAAAGAAGCTTTTGTGAAGTGGTGTGAGAAAGAAGATATTGAATATGAACTAGAAAAATATTTACCTGACTTGAATCAGCGTCCAGACCTTTTGATAGGGAATATTGCATTAGAGATTCAGTGCAGTCCCTTAAGCACACAACGATTAATTGAACGAACCAGCAGCTATCAAAAACATGGCTATATTCCGATTTGGATCTGTGGTAAAAAGTTATTTTCTAATCGCCAAACTTTAAACGAATTAGCTAAAAACCTGTGTTATTATTCTGATGGATTAGGTTTTTATTTGTGGGCAGCGGATTGGGAAAAAGAAGAATTAAGTTTGCATGTACATATCGAAGAGGATTGGAAAAAGAGAATGTACTCTTTAAAAAAAAGCTGGACTTTTTATAGTGATCGTTTACTAAAAATTTTTGATTTTCCTAAGAAACCGAAAATGTATATTCAACGAAAATTTAAAATCGGAGTGCTGATACAAGAGTATTATTCCGAGTTGAATAGAAAATTATATACGAGAGATGAGAAGATAAGAATGCTTCAAGCTGAATTATATAACAATCGTTTTCATCTACTTCAATTGCCAAATTGGTTTTATTATCCAGGTCTTCATATTTTCTGTTGTAGAGGGTCGGATATGTTGTTGAAAGTTCGAATTTGGAATTTGGTACAGTTTTTTGATCAGAATGTTTTTAGGCATTTAGAATTGATTCAAATGTTAAAGAAGGAGTTGGACCAATCAGCTGAATTGTTTTATGAGCTGCCGAATATTCCTTTTAAGACAGTTCAAACTTATTGCTTAAATCAGATACTTATTTATTTGATCGCTTGTAATCATTTAGTTAAAGTTGACAATGGTTGGAAAGTAAATGCAAGTAACGCTGTGCAAAGGATTTCAGAAGTGGAAGAGCGGTTGAAAAAAATAGAAAATAAATACCTAATAACTGCTACTCCTTTAAAAAATGTGATAAGATAAATCTGTGTAAGAATAACTTAAAAAGGAGCCGATGTAATGAGTGAAGCAAAGCAATTACCAGAACGTTCGAGTTTGCCAATTGAGAAAACGTGGGACTTGACCAAAATTTTTAAAGACGATCAAGCTTTTGATGAAGCATTTCAAGCATTGTCAGATGAATTAAAAGAAGTTGAACAGTTTAAGGGAACGTTAGCGAAAGGTAGCGAGGCATTTTTAGGTAGTATTGAGATGTTATTAAGTATTTATCGTAAAATCGAAGTAATTTATGTGTATGCTCATTTAAAAAATGATCAAGACACTACTAATACAACTTACCAAGCCTTATATGCCAGAGCCAGTTCTTTATTAGCACAAGCAAGTGAAGCTGTTGCGTGGTTTGAACCAGAAGTATTATCTTTAAGTGATGACAAGATTTGGGGCTATTTTGATGAAAATTCGAAGTTAGAGATCTACCGTCATTTTATTGAAAATATTTTGAGTGATCGTCCACATATTTTATCTGCTGACCAAGAAGCATTATTAGCTGGTGCCGGGGAAATTTTTGAAGCATCGAGCAATACTTTTTCTATCTTGAATAATGCAGATTTGAAATTTCCAGTGATCGAAAATGAAAAGGGTGAAAAAATTCAGCTGACTCACGGCATGTATGGACAGTTAATGGAAAATATCGATAGAAGTGTTCGTGAAGAAGCATTTAAGGGTCTTTATACTGTTTATGACCAATTCAAAAATACCTTTGCCCAAACGTTGAGTTCACATGTGAAGGCTCACAATTATAAGGCTAAAGTTCGCAACTATTCTTCTGCAAGAGAAGCTGCGTTAAGCAATAACCATATACCGGAAAGTGTTTATGATACATTAATAGATGTGGTGAATCAAAACCTACCATTACTGCATCGTTATGTGTCTTTACGTAAACGTTTATTGAAATTAGATGAACTTCACATGTATGACATGTACACGCCGATCTTGGGTGAGGCTTCAATCAAATATTCGTATGAAGAAGCAAAAGATAAAGCAATCACTGCCTTAAATCCGATGGGTGAGGAATATTTAAATATAGTGAAAACGGCATTCAATGACCGTTGGATCGATGTTGTTGAAAATCAAGGGAAACGTAGTGGAGCCTATTCATCTGGTGCTTACGATACAGCGCCTTACATCTTAATGAACTGGCACGATAGTTTAGATCAATTGTACACGTTAGTTCATGAAATGGGTCATAGTGTTCATAGTTATTTCACGCGTAATAATCAGCCTTATGTTTATGGAGATTATTCTATTTTCTTAGCGGAAATTGCTTCAACAACTAATGAAAATCTTTTAACAGAATATTTATTAGAAACAGAAACGGATCCTCGAATTCGTGCATATGTATTAAATCATTATTTAGATGGTTTTAAAGGCACCATTTTCCGTCAAACACAATTTGCTGAATTTGAACATTTTATTCATACTGAAGATGCGAAGGGAACACCGTTAACTAGTGAGTATTTGGGCGATTATTATGGGGAGTTAAATCAGAAATATTATGGTCCTGAAGTGATGAAAGATCCTGAAATTTCTTTAGAGTGGTCACGTATTCCTCATTTTTATTATAATTACTATGTCTATCAGTATGCAACAGGTTTTTCAGCTGCATCAGCTTTAGCAAATAAAATTTTGGCCAATGAGCCGCTTGCGTTGGAAAACTATTTGACTTATTTGAAGTCAGGTAGCAGTGATTATCCAATAGAAGTAATGAAAAAAGCTGGAGTAGATATGACAAAACCGCAATATATAGAAGATGCGATGCATGTCTTTGAAACAAGATTAGGTGAGCTCGAAGCGCTTGTCGCGTCTTTAGAACAATAAAATAAACTGCTTCTCTTAATAAGTGAGAGAAGCAGTTTATTTTTTAAAGTAAATGCAAATGTCCGTGTGGAACTCGAGGTTCATTATAATGGTTTAATTCAAATTTCTCATGAAAATACTGTAGATTATCTTCAGATGTTTCACAAAGTCTTTTGATTTCATCCATGGATTCACAATCTTCTACGAGTACGCCGAAATCACGATCACAAGTATAATTGTAAACTACTGCGGAAGGATGTTTTGCAATTCCCATTTCACGAGCAATTTGTTGATCCGTTTGAAAAGATTCTTTTACAAAATCAGATTGACGATCGGCTTTAAACATATCTAAATCGCCGCCAGCTTCGACTACTAGTTTTTCAGCTAGTTCTGAAGAGTAGGGAATGTTATCTACTGCAACAGCTTTTTGTAAGCCAAGAAGTAGATGGCGTCCTTTTTTCTTTCCTTGTAATTGTGCTGCTTTATAATCTAATGCAGCTGAATAAATATCTTCAAACAATTGATTACGTTGTTCAATATCATGTGTTGGAATATCAAATAACTTTATAAGATGGTTAATAGTTCTCATATTGACGAGTGGGATGAAACGAAATTGAATTTTTTTGTTTTCAGTTTCAACCAATTTTAAAATATCCTTTTCTACGTTGAGACAAATGCCCCCCAAAGGATTAACGAACAGATAAATTTCAATCATTCATACTTCCTCCAATTTGACCCTTTTGCGACTAGACATCATTTCTCAACTAAGTGTCCCTAATTTATCAGAAAATCTGGGAAAAATGAAATGATATGTTTTCACTATAATAACTTCTTAATCTTTTTCATTTGAGCTTAGCATCATCCGTTGGATTTTGTTTGGTGACGGGGATTCTTTGATAGTTAAAGTATCCAATAAGGCAAGAAAATCTCTCTTTCCATTAACAGCGTCATCAACTTCTAATTCCAATTCAAAATCATGCTGCTCATTGTACCAACTTTCATCTAGCGCGAGTAAACCTTGGGGAAGTTTTATTTCTGCACGTTTAGTTGTTAGGCTGCCGATTAAACGTAAATCATCTTTGTTGATTCCTAAATTAGTTAACTTGTTGTAAACATTTCCAGAATTTGGAAGTGTAGCCGATTCAACGATCCGATGAGCTTCTTCAATAGAAAGTGCATCGTTAATTTCAAGTAGGCCAACTTTTTCAGGTATTTTCAAAGTGATTTCTGCATTATTTGGTAGTGTACGAACTCTTAAACCGATATGTTTCTTTTTTAGTTGAAAATCGGCTGAATCAAAATAATAATTGGTTTGTGTAAAAAATTGTTCTTCTTTTAGTTGAAAGTAGTCAATAGTACGGGAAAACTCTTCGATAGATAATAATGTTTTAAATTCTATTTCTAAATTTTCACTCACTGTTGTTTGACCCACCTTCTTTAATTTAATTCAATTTTTGCATACTTTACCCATTTACGTCAAGAAAAGTGAACTAGAAGTTAAAAAATTCGCTATTGTCGAAAAATTATAGACAATTTCTCAAATTACCCTATTTTTCACAGCTCTATGGTAAAATAAGCTGTGAATCAAATTCAAAGAAATAGAGGGATTAGGATGGAGAAAGAGTGGGAGCTTTTTCTAGCACCGTATGAACAGGCTGTTGGAGAAATGAAAGTTAAGCTGCGCGGTATCCGCAAGCAGTTTCGAGAGCAAAATAAACATACACCTATTGAGTTTGTAACGGGGCGGGTGAAACCTGTTGATAGTATTTTAACGAAGGCAGCATTGCGAAATATATCGGTTGATCGTTTAGAAGAAGAAATGCAAGATATCGCTGGACTTAGGATCATGTGCCAATTTGTTGAGGATATTCGGCAAGTTGTGGATATCATCCGCAATCGTAAAGATTTGAAAATCATTCAAGAACGAGATTATATTACAAATAAAAAAGAGAGCGGCTATCGTTCATATCATTTGGTGATCGAATATCCAGTTCAACTGATAACAGGTGAAAAAAAGATTTTGGCGGAAATTCAAATACGTACCTTAGCCATGAATTTTTGGGCGACAATCGAACATTCATTAAATTATAAATACCAAGGTGCTTTTCCAGAGGAAATGAAAGAGCGGTTGCAGCGTGCTGCGGAAGCCGCTTACCAATTAGACGAAGAAATGTCCACGATCCGTGAAGAAATCCAAGAAGCACAGCATCTTTTCTCACATGGTCGAGGAAAGTCGAAGGATAATTACTATCAAAAATTCAATGATAACAAAGAGATGTTAGATAAAGAACAGGGGGAGTAGGATGAAAGTTGCGATCGTTCATAATCATGAACATAAATCAAATGAGGTTACTCGCCATTTACTCCTGCTTTTAAAGAAAAATAAAATCGAAATTGATGACCATCAACCAGATCTTGTGATTTCTGTGGGCGGAGATGGGACATTATTATCAGCGTTCCATCGTTTTAGTCATCGACTTGATGAAGTCAGTTTTTTAGGTGTTCATACGGGGCACCTAGGATTTTATACAGACTGGCGCGATTATGAGTTGGAAGAATTAGTTCAAAGCCTTTTAGTTCATCAAGAAAAAAGTATTAGTTATCCTTTGTTGGATGTTAAAATCAGTTTTCATGGCAATAAACCAGATAAGCATTTTTTAGCTTTGAATGAATCAACGATCAAACGTGCTAATCGTACTATGGTCGCGGATGTCTTTATCAAAGATGAGTTATTTGAACGATTCCGTGGAGATGGTTTATCTGTTTCTACGCCAACTGGATCGACAGCTTACAATAAAAGTATTGGCGGAGCTGTTCTTCATCCCAGTATTAACGCGTTTCAACTTGCCGAGATTGCTTCATTGAATAATCGTGTTTTTAGAACATTAGGATCACCGATCGTGATCGCACATACAGAATGGGTGGAAATCAAGTTGCAGGAAAGTAACGATTATTTGATTACAGTTGATCAATTAGATATTTATCAAGATGATATCAAGTCGATTTACTATCGTATTGCGGATGAGCGTATTCATTTCGCATCATATCGACATATGCATTTTTGGCATCGCGTTAAAGATGCCTTTATTAGTGAGGATTAATAACTTAATGGAATTTAATTGGACAGTAGAAAAAAAAGAACCGCAGCAAGTAAAAACCTTTTTAAAAGAGCAAGGGATCTCCAAAGGGCTTCTAGCCAAAATCAAATTTCAAGGTGGAAAAATCGAGGTCAATCAGTCCGTTGAAAATGTGTTATTCAAATTATCTGTCGGAGATCAGGTGAAAATCACGATCCCAGATGAAAAAGAACATGAGACGTTACTTGTTGATGATGTACCAATCGATATTATTTTTGAAGATGACCATTATTTAGTAGTCAATAAACCAGCAGGGATTGCGTCAATTCCTGCTCAATATCACCCTAATGGAACCATGGCGAATCGAGTGAAAGCTTATTTTAAAGCGCAAAATTATCAAGATCAGGTGATCCATGTGGTGACTCGATTAGATAGAGATACTACTGGTTTGATGTTGTTTGCTAAACATGGTTTTGCTCATGCGATGTTAGATCAGGAGTTGCGTAAAAAAGAAGTAATCAAGATTTATCAAGCCTTGGTCGGTGGTGACGTATCACCTTTAAAAGAACATGAAACAATAAAACTTCCGATTGGCCGTGATCTATCTTCTATCTTAAAAAGAACCATTGTCGAAACAGGCCAACAAGCCGAAACAGAATATTGGTTGAAGAAACGTAACGATGATCAAGCATTAGTAAACATTCAGCTTCATACAGGAAGAACCCATCAAATCAGAGTGCATTTTGAGGCCATTGGGTGCCCTTTATTAGGTGATAACATGTATGGTGGTAAAATGGATAGCGGTATTGAGCGTCAGGCGTTACATTGCTGTCAATTGAGTTTTACCCACCCATTTACGAAGCAACGCTTAAAATTAACTTCTCCTTTAGCAGAAGATATGAAGAAAATTGTAGATCAACTTTAGATTGAAAGGAGCGGATTGTGTGAACGAAGGACAAGAAATGGAAGACCATTTTTCTTTGCTGTTAGAGAAATTAAAAGACCAGCAGATGGCTGAGTTTCGCGAGTTGTTTTTGGCGCTCCATATTTATGAGCAAGGACAATTTTATCAATCGATCGATGAAGCAGATAGAAAACAAATATATAGTTACCTGTCACCAAAAGAGCTAGCAGATATGTTTGATGTTATCGAAGAAGATAACGAAAACATGAAGGATTATATTGCTGAAATGCGTCCAAGTTATGCGGCTGAAATGCTATCAGAGATGTATACGGATAACGCAGTTGACTTGCTGAATATGCTAGATAAAAGTCAAAAGGCGAAATATCTAAGTTTGATGAGCACAGAAGATGCTGGTGAGATCAAAGAATTACTGCATTATGAAGATGATACAGCGGGATCGATCATGACGACCGAATTTGTTTCTATTGTCGCGAATCAAACTGTTCGTTCTGCCATGTATGTGTTGAAAAATCAGGCTGATGTGGCTGAAACAATTTATTATGTGTATGTGGTAGATCAGGAAAACCATTTAGTCGGGGTTATTTCATTACGTGATTTGATCGTAAATGATGATGATACAATGATTTCAGATGTATTAAGTGAGCGGGTCATTTCAGTTCACGTAGGTGATGACCAAGAGGACGTTGCGCAAACGATTCGAGATTATGATTTCCTAGCATTGCCAGTTACGGATTATGATGATCATCTTTTAGGAATCGTAACAGTTGATGATATTATCGATGTTATTGATGATGAAGCAGCTAGTGACTATTCAGGTTTGGCTGGGGTTAATATTGAAGAAGTCAGTGAAAATCCAATCAAGGCAGCTTCAAAACGTTTGCCTTGGTTAATTACATTATTATTTTTAGGAATGTCTACAGCTACCTTAATCAGCCATTATGAAGAGTTAGTTAGTGAAGCAAGTATTTTAGCGGTATTCATTTCATTGATCACAGGAACTGCCGGAAATGCAGGAACACAATCGTTAGCCGTAGCAGTTAGAAGGTTAGCAATATCAGATGAAAAAGATAATAATTTTGGTTGTTTGATCATTAGTGAAGTGTTGACAGGTCTAGTGACTGGTGCTGTAACGGGTGTGGCGATATTTATTGTTGTTGGGATTTGGCAGCATAATTTTCCGCTAGGATTTGTGATTGGGATGGCTATGTTATGTGCAATAACCGTTGCGAACTTGGCAGGTAGTTTGATTCCAATGTTGATGGATAAATTAGGATTTGATCCAGCTGTTGCTAGTGGACCGTTCATTACAACTTTGAGTGATTTAACCAGTGTTTTGATTTATTTTAATATTGCTAGTCTCTTTATGCAGTATTTTGTTTGAAATAATAAAAATAGAAAGAGGCCGAGACAAAAGTGTTCAGCTTATTTCCGAAGCAACTGCTTTTTTCTCGTCGTTTATTCAGATTTAGAGCGTGACACAAAACTGGTTTTTAGTTTTGTCCCACGCTCTTTTTATTAACCTACTATTTTAGTTCCATGTACTTCACTGACTTGTAAGGTACTTACAACAGTATCGACATTCTTGTCTGAAATACCTCCGCCTGGTAAAATGATAATTCGATCGTTAGCGTAGGTAATCAACTCTTTTAGATGATCAAAATTGTCTTCGATAGCTGTTCCTGCGGCCCCACCGTGCGTTAATATACGATGTACGTCATGTTCTACGAGCCAATCGATTGCTTTTAATTGATTTTCTTTACTTAAAACATCAAAGGCCATGTGGAAAGTTATTTGCAGTCCTTCAGCAGTCTCGATCAATAATTCCAATGCTTCTTCATCTAGCCAACCGTCTTTTGTTAAGCAACCTAAAACGACACCATCTGTCCCAATTTTTTTAGCTTCAATCAGATCTGTATGCATGATTTTAAGTTCGATATCATTATATACAAAATCTCCACCTCGAGGTCTGATGATCGTCATAACTGGAATCGATTTTTCTCCGGCATATGCCACAACTTCTTCGATAACACCTGTGCTAGGTGTTGTGCCACCTACAGCAAGATTGTCACATAATTCGATTCGACCTGCACCATTGCGAATGGCAGTGGGGATATTTGTAAAATTTTCAGCACAAAATTCTTTGATCATTCGTTTCACTCCTTGTTTTTTCTTCACAGGCATTGTACCACAATTCTGGCGGTTGCCAAAGTCTTGTTCCCGTTGTAAGATAAATAGCGACAGTTTATCAGTGAGTGTCAGAATTTATAGTGAATAGGAAGTAACCTTATGTTGAAAAAAATTGATTTTGCCCGTAATTTTTTAGAAACACATCAAGAACAATTTCTTTGTCCAGTCTGTAAAAAGGCGATTCAGTTAAAAGGTTTTAGTTTGATATGTGCACAAAACCATCAATTTGATTTATCGAAAAAGGGAACTATTTATTTTCTTTCTCATAGTATTCAAACGGAATATAATAAAAAAATGTTGGTTCACCGAGGCAAGATGATTCAAAGTGGTATGTATCAGCCTTTACTTGAAAGAATTATTAATACGATGAACTTAACTGGAAATACATTGGATGTTGGATGTGGTGAGGGAAGTTTTTTATCCGAGCTTTCGAATCTAGGCTTGGCAGGTTCAAAATTTGGATTCGATATTTCTAAGGATGGGATTTATTTAGCTAGTAATCAGCCAATCGAAGCTTTTTGGTGTGTAGCTGATCTGACAAACTTACCATTTGCAGACGAATCGATGGATACAGTTTTGAATATTTTTTCGCCATCTCATTACCATGAATTTAAGCGTGTATTGAAAAAAGATGGGTCGGTTATCAAAGTAATACCTGAAACTGATTATTTAAAAGAGTTAAGGGCGGCATTTTATCCAGGAGATGAAATCAAACAAACCTATTCAAATGAAAAAGTTTTGGCAAAGTTTTCTAAAGAAATGGATATTTTAGTCGACGAGCGAGTGACCTTTACGTTTGCCATACCTAAAGAGAATCAATTAGATTTATTGGAAATGTCTCCGCTTGAGTGGGGTGTGGCTGAGGAAGTAAAAGAAGAAATTCAAAAAAATCCATTGACAGAAATCACAATTGACGTTCGTGTGTTAAAAGGAAAAGTAAGATAGCGCTTACAATCGGTAAATTTGCTAAAAGGTATTGCAAAGCTCGGGTAATGGTGTTATATTACATACAAGTTGTTTTTTCATTGGTTTTTATCAGGTTCCTGTTCTGATAAAAGTTAGTGAAAAGAGCTTCACTAACGTAGCGACTCGCAGTGATTGACACCGAGGCGATACGTTTTTTTTATGTAGATTTTTGTGAAAAAAAAATAAATAATGTGTCATTTAAATGAAAGGAAACTGTACTCATGACAAATCATATTGTATTATTTGAACCTCAAATTCCAGCAAATACTGGCAATATTGCTAGAACTTGTGCTGCAACAAATTCGCCCTTACATCTCATCGAGCCGTTAGGTTTCTCGACTGATGACAAGCACTTAAAAAGAGCTGGATTGGATTATTGGAATGATGTTAATATTATGTATCACAAGGATTTGACTGCTTTTTTAACTTATTTAGGTGATCGGCCACTGCATTTGATTACAAAATTTGCGAATCAAACGTATAGTGAAATAGATTACACTGACAATCAAGATCATTATTTTATGTTTGGTAAAGAAACAACAGGATTGCCAGAAGAATTTATGCGGGATAATGAAGAAAAATGTCTGCGGATTCCGATGAATGATGAACATGTTCGTTCGTTGAATTTGTCCAATACAGTAGCGTTGGTGGTTTATGAAGCATTGCGTCAACAGAATTTTCCAGCATTGGAATTGAAACATCATTACGAGAATGATAAATTGGATTAAAAATAATAGCAAAAACTGTTCCCTTTGATTTTAAAGGCAACAGTTTTTTTCCATAGCAGGTAAAAACAAGTGATTATTCATGCAACTCCAAAGGCAAACCATCTGGATCAAAGAAAAAAGTCATTCTTTCTCCTGTAAACGTATCTGTCCGAACGGCTTCACATTCGATTTCTTTCGCATTTAAAAAAGTAATCACTTCCTCGATATTTTCAACTTTAAATGCTAAATGGCGTAAGCCTAAAGCTTCAGGATAAGAGGGACGTTTTGGTGCATTAGGAGAAATAAATAGTTCTAGTTCATAATTTCCTAATTTCAAATCAAGTTTAACATCGTTTTTATCGTCTCTTTTATTTTCTCTTATGATTTCAAAACCCAGTTTCTCTACATAAAATTCCTTCGTTTTACGGTAATCAGAACAATTGATAGCGATGTGATGAATGTGATCAAAAAACAAATCAGGTTCCTCCTTAAATTAAAAGTGAAATGAGTCAGTGTAGCTAGATATCATAAAAGTACAACGGACTCGTATAGTTACGCACTCAGATATATATTTTAGCCTTTTTATTATAACCTACTTATTTTTGAAAAACACTCACACAGTTTCGTTTTTTATAAACCTCGTAGTTAAATGGAATTTTGCCAGTGAAAATGATACACTAGATAAGATAAATAAGTGGAAAACCAAAAGTAGAAGATCAATAAATAAGAATCAAGGGAGCGGAAACATGAAATTATATTTTACTCGCCATGGAAAAACGGAATGGAATCAGGAACTTAGGTTTCAAGGAATGAGTGGAGATTCACCTTTGCTTCCAACAAGCTATGAAGAAATAAAGTTATTAGGCCAAACAGTCAAAGAAGTGCCTTTTAAAAAAATCTTTTCGAGTACTTCGCCACGGGCAAGAAAAACGGCTGAAGGCATTAATCAAGAACTTGAACGACCAGTAGAAATCATTTATACGGATGAGTTGAAAGAATTAGGACTTGGAAAATTAGAAGGTCAGTCTATTGCGGAAATGAGAGAAACATACGGACAAGAATTAGAACATATGCGCTATCAGCTAGATCGATACAATCCAGAAATATTTCAAGGCGAGCCAATTGAACAAGCAATTTCACGAATTTCTTCCGTTGTAAAATCAGCGGTTGATAAAGGCGATGGTCCATATCTTTTTGTAGGTCACGGTGCGTCTTTAACAGCAGCGATCCAGTCACTTTCAGGTAAAGAGTTGGGTGAGCTACGCAGTATGGGCGGGCTTAAAAATAACAGTTTGTCGATCTTAGAAACGACAGAGGATGGGGAAGAGCAATCATATACCTTAAAATTATGGAATGATGATTCTTTTTTACTATAAACTATTTTGTTGATAAAGCGAGGTGAAATCGATGGATACATTGTTTGGAGAAGAGGAAAAAGAATATGTGGTTGGGCAAGTTCAGGCAATCTTTTTTCAAAACCCTAGCAATTTTTATAAAGTTTTGTTGGTGAAAATAACGGATACGAATACAGATTATCTAGAAAAAGAAATCGTAACAACTGGTAGTTTCGGCCAAATTCAGGAAGAAGAAATTTATCGCTTTTTTGGACATTTCGTTGATCATCCTCGTTATGGCAAACAATTTCAAGTCGATAGCTATCAGCAAGAGCGACCAACTTCTGCCAGCGGCGTTGTAAATTACCTTTCAAGTGAAAAATTTCCAGGTATAGGGAAACGAACAGCTGAGAAAATTGTCGAAATTTTGGGTGAAGATGCAATCGATCGCATTATTGAAACGCCTGGTGTTCTCGAAAAAGTTCCTCAATTAAATGAAAAAAAACGTCAAACAATCATTGAAACTATTCGCTTAAATCATGGCATGGAACAAGTGATTGTTGGCTTAAATCGTTATGGATTTGGTAGCCAGCTATCGTTTGCGATTTACCAAACTTATAAAGAAGAGACTTTAGATGTTATTCATGAGAATCCGTATCAATTAGTAGAAGATATTGAAGGAATTGGATTTAAACGAGCAGATAATATTGCAGAGCAATTGGGCATTGGAGCAGATTCGGATAAACGAGTGCGGGCTGCGATCACGCATGAAATTTTCCAACATTCTGTTCGCTCCGGGAATACCTACGTAGAAGCAGAAATGTTGCTTAGAGAAACAATCAATACTCTTGAAGCGAGTCGTCCAGTTGAGATTTCTCTTGATCAAGTGGCAGAACAAATCATTCATTTGGTGGAAGAAGGAAAAATTCAGCAAGAAGACACCAAGCTTTTTGAAAATAGTTTATATTTTTCAGAGTGGGGAATCGGTACTTCGATCCAACGTCTACTTTCACGAAAAAAAGAAATCAAATACGATAAAAAAGAGATCGAAAAAAATATTCGAGGGATTGAAAAACGATTAGGAATTCTTTATGGAGATTCTCAACAAGAGGCCATCGAAGAAGCAATCAAAGCACCGCTTTTCATTTTGACGGGTGGTCCTGGTACCGGGAAAACAACGGTTATCAACGGAATTGTTTCGTTATTTGCAGAGTTGAATGGACTTTCCTTAGACATAAAGGATTACACGCAGGAAATGTTCCCCATTTTATTAGCGGCTCCTACAGGGCGTGCAGCTAAGCGGATGAATGAAACAACTGGACTTCCGGCTAGTACGATTCATCGTTTATTAGGATTAACAGGTAGAGAAAAAAATCCTAGTATGACTGCAAAAGAACTTGAAGGCGGCTTATTGATCGTTGATGAAATGTCAATGGTCGATACGTGGCTGGCCAATACTTTATTTAAGGCGATTCCGACCAACATGCAAGTGATTTTTGTTGGGGATAAAGATCAGCTCCCGTCAGTTGGCCCAGGCCAAGTGTTGCATGATCTGTTGCAAATCAATGAAATACCTCAAAGAGAATTGACTGAAATTTATCGCCAAGGCGATGGTTCAAGTATTATTCCTTTAGCTCATGAAATCAAACAAGGTAGATTGCCGCAAGATTTCACTGTGAATCAAAAAGATCGTTCATTTTTTCCAAGTGATGTTCATCATATCGAAACCTATGTCCGCCAAATCGTGACGAAAGCCAAAGCAAAAGGCTTTTCTCCCCAAGATATCCAACTGTTAGCTCCAATGTATCGAGGAGCTGCTGGTATCGATGCGTTGAATAAGATGATGCAGGAAATTTTCAATCCTAATGATGGAACGAAAAAAGAAGTAAAATGGAATGAATCAGTCTATCGTATCGGGGATAAGGTGCTGCATTTAGTCAATACACCTGAACTTAACGTTTTCAATGGAGATATGGGCGAGATCGTCGGAATCATTTTAGCCAAAGACTCAGAAGATAAAGTCGATGAATTGGTGATTCAATTTGATAATAATGAAGTGAGCTATAAACGAAATGAATGGAACAAAATCACCCTTTCTTATTGCTGTTCGATCCATAAAGCGCAAGGTAGCGAGTTTAAAATGGTTATTTTACCGATGGTTCATCAATATCATCGCATGTTACAACGTAATTTACTCTATACAGCGGTTACCAGAAGTAAAGATATCCTGATTTTATTGGGTGAAGTACAAGCTTTTAATACGTGTGTTGCACATGAATCTGCCAGTCGTTTAACGATGTTGAAAGAACGAATCACTAGCGCAGATGATATGACTTTGACAACAAGGATGCAACTGGAAGCTTATGAAGAAGGACTAAATAAAGAATCACCATTTTCGGATACAGTAGAAAATAAACCGATCGTATATGAGGCGGCTAAAGAGAATAAAGCTGCTGTGATTGAAGAAGCGGTAGAGCCTGTACCAGTGAGAATTAAACCTAAAACAGAAGAAATTTCATTATTTAGTGAGCCTGTTCAAGAAATAACCGAACAAGTTGAAGTAGAAATGGAGCGATTATTGACCCCTCAATTAGTTAATGCTCAGACCATCGATCCGATGATCGGAATGAATCAAACGACACCATATGATTTTATGAAATAGCAGAGAAACTGGGATGAACGTTCAGACATTGTTCCAGTTTTTTCTTGCTTTAAGCATCTCTCGGTGTATATAATGAAAAGCAACATAGAAATGTGTTTAGCTAGAAATAAAGGTAGATTATTTTGGTAGAAATGAGGGAAGTTAATGGAAAACAATTCACAATCGGGAAACGTTCAAACAGATACTTTTTTGGCACAAATTGGTAATCATCAAAACCCAGTAACAGGATCGATCAATACCCCTATCTATTTTTCAACAACGTATGAGCATCCAACGCTAGGTGAGTCGACGGGCTATGATTACACTAGAACCAAAAATCCAACAAGAGAAGTTGTAGAATCTGCATTGGCAGTTTTAGAAAATGGCGCGATCGGTTTAGCGACTAGTTCAGGAATGAGTGCAGTTCAATTAGTGTTCAGTCAATTTCCTGTGGGCAGTCAGATCGTGGCGTCTAGAGATTTATATGGTGGTAGTTATCGTTATTTTAAAGAGTTGGAAAAACAGGGACTCTATCATTTTATTTATGTGGATGACGAAGCTGGTTTTGAGAGAGAAATCACAGATAAAACGGCAGCTGTTTTTATTGAAACACCGACAAATCCTTTGATGAGTGAAGTTTCCATCGAACAGGTGGCTGTCTTTACAAAACGGCATCAAGCCCAATTGATCGTTGATAATACATTTTATACACCGTTGATTCAGCGTCCTTTGGAGTTAGGAGCTGATATCGTTTTGCATAGTGCGACCAAGTATTTAGGCGGACATAACGATTTGCTGGCAGGTGCTGTGGTTACACGTTCACAAGAAGTCGGAGAACAACTAGCTTATAGTTTGAACACTACAGGAGCTGTTTTATCACCCTTTGATTGTTGGTTATTGATTAGAGGAATGAAAACTCTAGCTTTACGGATGGAAAGACATGAAGAAAATGCAAAAGCAGTTGTAGCATATTTAAAAACGAGCGCATACGTCAAGGAAGTGATGTATCCAGGTCGTGGAGGAATGCTGAGTTTTAAAATCAAGGATCAAGAAATGATTAAAGACTTTCTACGAAATTTATCGATCTTTACTTTTGCAGAAAGTTTAGGTGGGGTTGAAAGTTTGATCACGTACCCAACGACCCAAACACATGCCGATATTCCAAAAGAGCTAAGAGAGTCTTATGGATTAACGCCGGATTTATTAAGAATATCGACTGGAATCGAAGCAGACGGGGATTTGATTGCAGATTTGAAACAGGCATTTGAATCATTAAATTAAAAATAAGAGGAAAAAAACAGAAATTGTTTTTTCCTCTTATTTTAATACGCTCAAAACCAAAACAATCTAGTTTCTGTACTAAAAGAAATATCAGTACTTCTTTTCCCTAAAATTTCACCATCAGCATGAACATATTGAGGAACCGTTGAAACAATTCGAAGTTTACTGGATTGAAAATGATGAAAGTATTTTGAATGTGTATGTTTTTTTTGAATCAATAATAAAATCAGCCAGAAAATTTTAAACATATTGACCCGTTCTACCAAGACAAAATCCAGAACTGGTTTGCGTGGATCAGCCATTGGAGCAATCGGAACACCACCACCAAAATAAGGATGCTTTGTTACTGTACATAAAAAAGCATGATCAAATTCAATATTTTTCCCATTGATTTCAACAAGAATTGGGAAGCCTTTTTGAGTGAATAATACCTTTAAAATAGAAAAAATATAAGATAAAGACCCCATATTGAATTTGTTTAAGGTGTTTTTTGATGACGACGTATTGGCCGCATTGACGATTGCTGCATCTAATCCAATACCAATATTATTAACGGCAAGGCCAGCTTCTTCTTGTATCGATTCAGCATACGTGATTAGTTGGATTTCTTGTGGTGCCTCCGCTTTTAGCAGTTGAAAAAAAGCTTTTTCGGTCTGTCTGTCAATTCCTACACCACGGGCAAAATCATTTCCTGAACCACATGGAATATAGCCGATGGGAATTTTAGAATCAAAAGACTCTAAAGAATTGAGTACGCTATGCAAAGTACCATCTCCGCCAAGAACAACTAAAAGTGGAAATGAATCGGTTTCCAGGTCAGTGCTCCAAGGAATCAAGGTATCTTGTGCTAAACTTTGAACGATTTCTATTTCATGTCCAGCATGATCTGTATAAAAAGTCGTATAATCAATGTTGACAGTCTGCAGTTGTTTGATGATTTTTTCGGCAGCTTTGCGTCCAGTGCCACCCCCAGCATTTTCATTGATGACGAGATAAAAATGTTTCTTCATTTCTTTCCTCCTTGTACAAAGTCTTATTATAACAGACATGTGAAAAATTAAGAATGATGGATGCTTGAAAAAAGCCAAATAAGAATAGAACACTGAAAGATTTATCATTGTGAAACGATCAATTATGAGATATAATGCGTACGTATCATTTTTTGAGGAAAATCGTTCCTCGACAAGGTTCATCAACCATCCCTTGTAAAAAAACTCGGAGAAAGAAGGGGAGACTATGCAAAATACTGTTTCAACAAACAGTAAAGTAAAAGCAATTACCATGAATGCTATTGTAATGGCGTTATATCTTGGCTTAACGATTTTAGTAGCACCCGTTTCGTCAGGACCTATTCAATTTAGAATTTCTGAAAGTTTGAATCATTTAGTTGTTTTCAATCGGAAATTGATGTGGGGCGTTTTAGGGGGAGTCGTTGTCTATAATTTTTTCTTTGGCTTTGGTGCCATGGATGCATTATATGGCGGACTACAATCATTTATTTCGCTAGGCTTAACAGCTTTATTACAAAAAAGAGTGCCTAATGTCATCGCACGTCTAGCACTAAATACGTTATTTTTCACTGCAACAATGTGCATTATTGCTTTTATGCTGGCACCAGCTGGCGGAGCAGCCTTTTGGGGGAATTACGCAACATTAGCACTTAGTGAATTTGCAACAATGGCGGTAGCAGCACCTGTGATGTATTGGATCAATAAATCCGTTCATTTTGAAAAACGACTTTGATCAATAAAAAAATGTAGTAAGTATTTATTTTTAAGAGACTGAGTCAAGACCAATGTAGTTTTGATTCAGTCTCTTAAAGTTTTTTAACCAATTTCATGAAAAACTTTACTGTTCCTGTAGAATAAATTATGATATGGTAATACAGAAGCAAAAATGTAGAGGAGTTTTATATAATGTTTGAATTTAAAATTGGCGTCGATGCCAAAGAACACGATAAATTTGTGGAAAGTCATCCCTTATGCAACTTATTACAATCATCTGCATGGGCTAAAGTGAAAGATAACTGGGGATCAGAGATTGTCGGTGTTTACGAAAATGGCACATTGGTTGCCTCTAGTCTAGTTTTGATCCGACCATTACCAATGAAATTTTCAATGCTTTATACACCACGTGGCCCAATCATGGATTATACAAATTCAGAACTTGTGGCGTTCTTTTTAAAAGAGTTAAAGCAATTCGGTAAGAAAAAGCGTGCTTTGTTTGTAAAAATGGATCCGACTGTTCATTATAAAGATTTCCATATAGGCGATGAACAAACGATCGAACCTATGGCGCAACCGATCATCGATAATATCATCGCAAGTGGTGCAAAACATCAAGGTTTAACGATGGCGATGGATGCTACGATCCAACCTCGTTTTCAAGCGAATATTTATAAAGAGGATTTCAGTGAAGAACTATTATCAAAAAGCACGAAGAAAATGATGAAACAAGCGCATAAAAAAGGCGTCACAGTTAAAATGGGTCATACTGAGTTAGTGGATGATTTTGCTAAAGTCATCGAGTTAACGACAGAACGTCAAAATATCTCACTTAGAAATAGTGATTATTTTGAAAAGCTATTGAAAATTTATCCTGAAACTTCATTTATCATGTTGGCACAAGTAAATTTGAAAGAACGCTTTGAAGAAACCAAACAGCGTTTTGATAAAAACAAAGAAGATCTAGCCAATCTAAAAGAAAATCAAGTGAAAAAACGTCATAACCTAGAAGAGCTTGATTTTTCTCTAACGCGTGAAATGACGGAATTAGAAGAAAATATCGCGCATTCTGGTGATGTGGCTGTCGTTGCTGGCGCTTTAGCGATTACGTTTGGCTCAACGAGTGAAATCCTTTATGCGGGAATGGACGATCGTTACAAACGTTATATGCCAGCCTATCTAACTTGGTTTGATGCAATCAATGAATGTTTTGAACGAGGTTGTACATCTTGTAATATGGGTGGTTTGGAAGGTAGTCTGAATGATGGCTTGATCAAATTCAAAGCTAACTTCAATCCAACAGTCAATGAATTTATCGGAGAATTTGATTTACCTGTCAACGGCTTGCTTTTCAAAGCAAGTGAGTATGCTTATAAATTGAAAAAACAGAAGAAATAAAAAAGAGGCCGAGACAAAAGTGTTTATTTCCGAAGGAGCTGCTTTTTTCTCGCCGTTTATTCAGATTTAGAGCGTGGGACAAAACTGATTTTTAGTTTTGTCCCACGCTCTTTTTTATAGTTTTTGTGTCGCATTATTTTTGACTAATCGCAATAACACTGAAGTCACGCCAACCGTAGCAACTGCTGCAACGATCGCTTCAACGATACCACTAGTGAAAATAACCGTTAAAATAGCTGTATATATCGCTGCACCGCTTGCACCGATACTTTGCGCATAAGAATCCTTGAAGAGAAAATAAATCAAATTCATCACTAGAATCGTATTTGTTGCTGACCCTAGAAAACCTGCAATAAACAAACTAAAGGTTTGAGAGGTAGGCCTGTTTTTCGTCAGTTTTTTCAATCCCATAAAGACAAAATATGGAACTATACCAATCAAAATTCTTGGAACCATCGCAACGATGATCGCTTTAAAGCTACCTTGATCTGTCCCGATCACAGGGATAAAAGGTGAGAAAACGAACGATAAAGGCGATAATACGATCGTGCTGCGGATCATACTGATGATACCAAAGACACCTCCTAAAAAGGCGCCGATTCTTGGACCTAAAATGATCGAAGCAATGATCACGGGAATGTGCATCGTGGTTGCATTGATCGGTCCAATTGGAATAAATCCTAAGAAGGGAACAGCAGATAATAGAATCAAGATTGCTAAAAACATAGCAGTTAAGGTAAATGTTTTTGTGTTTTTCATAAATGACTCCTCAAAATTATTTCGTTAATACTTCATTGATCGTGGTAACGATCTCTTCAACTGTTGCAAGTGCACCACGACCAAAGTCGCCACAAGCTAATAAGGCTTCTCGGGGATCGATTTCGTGATACCCAACTTCTTTCAGTGTTGCCAAATTTCGTTGTGTGATCGGATTTTGATACATATAAGTATTCATCGCAGGTGCAATAAATTTAGGTACTTCTTCTTTTAAAGCTAAAGCAACAGTTGAGAGCATATCATCTGCAATACCGTTAGCTAGTTTAGCTAAAATATTAGCTGAAGCCGGGGCAACTAAAAAAAGATCGGCTTTTTTTGCTAGTTCGATATGATTGATCTTATCAGGAGCGATTTCTTCCATGACATCTGTATGAACTGGATTTTTTGACATAGACTGCAGCGTCAAAGGTGTGATAAATTTTGTGCTGTTAGTCGTCATGATTACTTCGACATTGTAGCCTAATTTTGTGAATTGGCTAGTTATGTCAGCTGCTTTATAAGCAGAAATACTGCCGGAAATACCTAATAATATGGTTTTCATCATTGGTTCCTCCATTTTTCTTCAACCTTTTTAACGATCAATTTAGCGATCTCATTTTTGGTCTGGGCTGTTTCTGTATGTCCTTGTTTGTCAATCAAGATTCCTTTATGTTGGTCGCCGTGAATCTCTTCAAGATCATTGGCTAAAACAAAATCGCATCTGTTTTTGGCTAAAATCGATTGTCCAACACGTACCAATTCTTCAGTAGAAACTCCAACTAGTAATTTGAAGCCAACAAGAACAGCTTGTGGTTGTTGCTCCCGTAGCATTGCAATTATTTTAGGGTTTTTCTTCAAAAAAAGCAAGAGACGATCTGTTCCAGAAGGTATTTTTTTTTCTTGCTGGATTGTTTTACCAATTTCATCCAAGCTATGATAAAGTTCTTCGGTCAAATTTGCTAAATCAGATAGGTTTCCATCTGTTGTTAATTTAGCCGCAAGCTTTTCGATAAAAAGGTCCTCTGACAAGGTTGTTTCCGTCGTAAAGTCGCTGACAGCCATGCTGTGAATAATACCATCAAATATTTGGTGCCCAAATTGTTCAAGCAAAGCAGATTCTAATTCTTTTGTTGTTTCGATTTCAATAAGTGTTAAGTTTGATTCACTAGTAGGCCGGACAGCTTGTGGCGTAGTTACGTAAGTTACATGATGTCCTTGAGCTAAGAAAGTGTCACCAATTTCTTTTCCTAAACGACCTGTTGAATGGTTCGTGATGGAACGGACATTATCGATTTTTTCAGAAGTTCCACCTGCTGTGATTAAGATATTCATTTATGATGTGCTCCTTTATCTTATTTTAACGATCGTACGGCCGATATGGGTGCCAGCTTGTAGCTGTTCTAAGATTTGTGGTAACTCTTGTAACGCTATTTCATTTACTAGTTCATGTTGGCTGACGTTTAAATCAGTGGCTAAACGTTGCCAAATAGCTAAACGTTGTTTCATAGGAACATTGACTGAATCGATACCTAACAGATTCGCACCCCTTAAGATAAAAGGTAAAACTGTTGTATTTAATTGGATCCCAGCGGCATTTCCACAAATAGCGATGCTGCCACCATAACGAAGTTGAGATAATAATACAGAGGATATTTCGCCGCCAACTGTATCGATCGCGAAATCAATCGTTTGTTTAGCTAAAGGTTTGATTTTTTCTGGCATAAATTCATCTACTAAAAGGACCGTAGTTGCACCGATTTTTTTTAAAGGATCAATTGCTGATTTTTTCCGACTTAACGCAATGATATTTTTATACCCTTGTTTTTTTAGCATAGCGATTGCTAAACTACCGACACCACCAGAGGCTCCTGTAATCAAAATTGCGGCCTCTTTATTTTGAGCTAATCCATGATTTTCAAGTGCGTGAACGGATAAAGCGGCTGTGAATCCAGCAGTCCCAAATACCATAGCTTCTTTTAAGCTTAACTCATCAGGCAACCGAACAAGCCAATCTCCTGGCACTTGAGCGATTTCAGCAAAACCTCCTGTATGTGTTACACCTAAGCCGTAACCTGTAACTAATACATTTTGACCTTCTGTAAAGCGATCGTCTTTAGAAGATAAAACTGTCCCACTTAGATCGATTCCCGGAATCATCGGATAATCACGAATGACACCGCCATTTTGTTTGGCAGCTAATGAATCTTTATAGTTGACTGAGGAGTAAGCTATTTTGATTAGTACATCACCCTCAGATAAATCAGTAGGCTCTATTTTTTCGATTGTTGCTGTAACAAGATCGTCCATTTTCCTAACACGAAAGCCTGAAAATTTTTCCATAAATATCCTCCTTGTAATTTAAAAGCTGAGCCAGTATGAAAAGCTTGAACACATATCAGTGAAAATTTTTAGCTCCAATGAAAAACACCAACGCATAAGTTACTTGTATTCCTTAGCTTGTTTCGCCCAGACAGAAAAACTTAATTTAGTATGATTGTTACTATCATAACATATTCTCTTTTTATCTTTAGTAAATTCTTCTTGAACACCCCTTCTTAATAGTAGGAAAATAAGTTAGAATAGGGAGGACGAGCTTAATTATAATAAGCTAAAAATAACTAATACTATAGTTTTATAACGTTTGAAAGGAATTTAGTTTGTTGAAATTTAAAATTGGTATGCGAACATTTAAAACAGGGTTAAGTGTCTTTTTTTGTATTTTAGTGAGTATTTTATTGAAACGTGAAACATACGTAGTTGCAGCGATTACAACAGTTTTTACGTTGCGAGAAGATATGGAGAATACACTGAAATACGGCAAGCATCGTATTATTGGGAATGTAATGGGAGCGTTGATGTCAGTTGTTGTGATTGCTGTATTTAATTTGTTAGGTAGGACAGAGCTTGTGCAGCTGATTTTTATTCCTGTGATCATTACGTTGATGATTGCTTTACTGGCTAATTTAGGCTATCAAGAAGGAACGGTTGGGGCGTGTGCAACACTCTTGACGATCGTATTTATGATTCCTGCTGATCGTTCTTATGGCTATGCATTTGCTAGAGTCGTAGACAGCTTTATCGGTATGGGCATTGCGTTATTGGTGAATTATTTGATTCCGTTAAAGCTTGGTAGAAAAAAAGTTGTAGGACCAGTAGAAAATGAGGGAGTGTCTGAATAACAGACGCTTTTTTATTTTGTTAAAATAACTCGATCGGTGATAGTATTAAAAGATGAGATGAAACTAAAAAAATGAAAATTGTTGTTGAAATTTGTTGCTATTTTTTGAAAAATTCGTATACTAGAAAAGGTAAAATTAAACTTGTAGTTTAGTATTAGCAAACTTTTACATAGTTTATTTAAATGAAATGAGGTGGACTGATGGAAATTGGTGAGAAGCTGCGTAATTTACGCGTACAAAAGAACCTGACTCAAGAAGAGTTAGGTGAACGAACGGATTTGACGAAAGGGTATATTTCTCAGTTAGAGCGTGATTTAAGCTCGCCTTCAATGGAAACATTTTTCAATATTTTAGAAGTTTTAGGCATCACACCAGAACAATTTTTCAGCGAACGAACTTTAGAACAAAAAATTGTTTACAAAGATCAAGATAGCACGCTTTATTATGATGAAGAAAACGGTTATGAATTAAAGTGGCTGATCCCCGAATCGAATGAAAAAGAAATGGAACCCATTGTTTTGACCTTTGACGTAGACGGTCAGTACAAAACATTTGAACCATCTTTATCTGAAACGTTTATTTATGTGATCGATGGTTCTGTTTCGCTGATATTGGGTGAAACGACCTATTCCGCTAAAAAAGGGGAGGCAATGTATTATCGAGCTACAGAACCCCATCAGCTGATTAATCATTCAAAAGGAAAGAGCAGAGTAGTGATCGTTGCTACAGAATCTTATTTATAGCAGTTTGTTTTTCGGGAAAACGAGCTCGTTACACTTTTCGTATATCTAGTTTCACGGGCTAGTCTCTCGGAAAAAAGATAAAAATGAAGTGAGACAAAAAGCGTCGCACTCAATTTTTCCTATTTTTCAGTCGAGACTAAACGAGCCCATTACACTTTTAGTATAGGAGGCATCAATGAGTGAAAAAAAATATTATTACATTTGAAAATGTCGTCAAACAATATGATGATGAAAAAGTGCTGAAAAATGTCAGTTTTGAAATCGAACAGGGAAAGTTTTATACGTTATTAGGACCTTCCGGTTGTGGAAAAACAACGATTTTACGAATTTTAGCTGGTTTTGTAGATGCTACCGAAGGGGATATTTATTTTGACGGCCAAAGAATCAATGATATTCCCGCAAATAAACGTCAAGTTAATACAGTATTTCAAGATTATGCCTTGTTTCCTCATATGAATGTCTTTGATAATGTTGCATTCGGTTTGAAAATCAAAAAAATACCGAAAAAGGAAATTGAAAAGAAAGTCAAAGATGCGCTTAGAATGGTGCAATTACCTGGTTATGAAGTGCGAGAAATCAGTGAAATGTCCGGCGGTCAGCGTCAGCGTGTGGCAATTGCCCGAGCTATCGTCAATGAACCGAAAGTTTTACTATTGGACGAACCGTTATCTGCTTTGGATTTAAAATTACGTACAGATATGCAATATGAATTGCGTGAGCTGCAGCAACGTTTAGGTATCACATTTATTTTTGTCACGCATGATCAAGAAGAAGCCTTAGCAATGAGTGATGAAATTTTTGTCATGAACAAAGGACATATCGTGCAAAGTGGCACACCAGTCGATATTTATGATGAACCAATCAATCATTTTGTGGCTGATTTTGTAGGTGAAAGTAATATCGTCAATGGTACGATGATCGAAGATAATCTAGTTGAATTTGTCGGCAAACGTTTTGAATGTGTGGATGGTGGGATGCGCCAAGCGGAGCCTGTTGAAATAATGCTACGTCCAGAAGATTTAACGATTACTACTGCAGATAAAGGGAAATTAGTGGTAACAGTCGATACGCAACTGTTCCGTGGCGTTCACTATGAAATTATTTGTTATGATGAAGATCATAATGAGTGGATGGTTCATTCAACTAGAAAAGCCACAGAAGGCGCAAAGGTCGGTCTCTTTTTTGAGCCAGAGGATATTCACGTGATGCGTTTCAATGAGTCAGAGGAAGATTTTGATGCTCGCTTAGAAAGCTACGAAGAATAGGAGGAGTAATAATGAAAACAATGCGTCGGATTTATTCGATTCCTTATATGATGTGGCTGTTATTCTTTGTGATCGCGCCAGTTTTGATGATTATTTACCAGTCTTTCTTTGATATGAATGGGCACTTTACTTTAGATAATTATCAAACGTATTTTACCTCTGGAACGTATCTTAGTATGACCTTGAACTCGGTCTGGTATGCTTTTTTGATTACATTATTTACCTTGTTGATCAGTTATCCGACAGCGTACTTTTTGACAAAATTGAAGCATAAACAGTTGTGGCTGATGTTGGTGATTTTACCAACATGGGTGAATCTTTTGCTGAAAGCTTATGCATTTATTGGAATCTTTAGTATTCATGGTAATGTGAATCAGTTTTTAAGTTTTCTCGGTATTGGACCTCAGCAAATTTTATTTACGGATTTTAGTTTTTTATTTGTAGCGACTTATATCGAAATTCCGTTTATGATTTTACCGATTTTTAATGCGCTGGAAGAGTTAAATCCTTCATTGATCAGTGCCAGCCGTGATTTGGGGGCCAATAGTGTTGAAACCTTTCAACGAGTGATCTTTCCTCTTTCATTAAATGGTGTGAAAAGTGGGGTTCAAGCAGTCTTTATTCCATCACTTTCATTATTCATGTTGACTCGTTTGATTGGTGGAAATCGAGTGATCACACTTGGAACAGCCATCGAAGAGCATTTTATGGTAACACAAAACTGGGGCATGGGATCAACGATCGGTGTCATATTGATCGTTGCGATGTTTATCGTGATGTTGTTGACAGGTGAGAAGAAGAAAAAGGGGCGGGTGAAATGACAAAGAAAAAATTTAAATGGTCTTATTTGTATCTGATCATCGTTTTCGCTTTATTATATGCGCCGATTTTTTATCTGATTTTTTACTCATTCAATGATACGGATACGATGAATAAATTTACTGGTTTCACGCTTGCAAATTATACGGCTGTTTTTGAAGATACTCGATTGTTGATCATTGTGTTGAATACTTTTATGTTGGCCTTTTTATCTGCGTTGTTAGCAACGATCATCGGAACATTTGGTGCAATGGGCATCTATTATACGAGACGAAGAAAAACGAGAACGGCATTAATGAGTTTTAATAATATTTTATTGGTTTCCCCAGACGTAATTATCGGTGCTAGTTTCTTGATCTTTTTTACGGCGGTTGGATTTATTAGTTTGGGATTTGCCAGTGTGTTATTATCTCATATTGCGTTTAGTATTCCGATCGTAGTATTGATGGTGCTGCCGAAACTGCAAGAGATGAATGATTCGATGGTGGATGCTGCTCGTGATCTTGGCGCAAATAATGTGCAAGTAATCAAGAATATTATTTTGCCGTTTTTAGCACCAGGAATTATTGCGGGCTATTTTATGGCATTTACGTATTCTTTAGATGATTTTGCCGTGACCTTTTTCGTTACAGGAAACGGATTCTCTACACTTTCAGTTGAAATCTATTCTAGAGCAAGACAAGGAATTAGTTTAGAAATCAATGCCTTAAGTGCTTTAGTATTCATTTTCTCTATGATTTTAGTGATTGGTTACTATTTTATCAGCCAAGATAATACCTCTAAACGTGTAAAAAAAATGCGTCGGGAACAAAGTGAGGTGGCTAACCTTAAATGAAAAAACTACAATCTTTGCTTATTGGCATTTTAGCGATCATTTTGATTCTATTTTTAGGCGTGCATCAATTGGAAAAAGCCAGCGGAATGTCTGGTGCTGATACCTTGACGATTTATAATTGGGGCGATTATATTGATCCTGATTTATTACGTAAATTTGAAAAAGAGTCCGGCTACAAGGTTACTTATGAAACCTTTGATTCCAATGAAGCCATGTTCACGAAAATTCAGCAAGGGGGAACAGCTTATGATATTACGATTCCCTCTGAATATATGATCCAAAAAATGATGAAAGAAAAAATGCTATTGCCGATCGACCATAAGAAACTGAAAGGCATAGAAAATATTGATGACCGTTTTTTAAATTTAGATTTTGATCCGCAAAATAAGTATTCGATTCCTTATTTTTGGGGAACATTAGGAATCATCTACAATGACAAATTTATCGGTGAAGATGAAATCAAGCATTGGGATGATTTATGGAAACCCGAATTAAAAGATAATGTGATGCTGATTGATGGAGCACGTGAAGTTTTAGGTCTTTCTTTAAACAGTTTAGGTTATTCTTTGAATAGCAAAAACAATCAAGAATTGCGTGAAGCGACAGACAAACTAAACAAACTAACAACCAATGTTAAAGCTATCGTAGCAGATGAAATAAAAATGTATATGATCAATGAGGAAAGCGCAGCTGCTGTAACGTTTTCTGGTGAAGCCGCTGAAATGCTTGATGGCAATGAACATTTGCATTATGTGATTCCATCAGAAGGGTCTAATTTGTGGTTTGATAATATCGTGATTCCTAAAACTGCGAAAAATATCAAAGGATCCTATGAATTTATCAATTTTATGCTGCGACCTGAGAATGCTGCTCAAAATGCGGAGTATATTGGTTATTCTACACCTAATAAAGCAGCTAAAAAACTATTGCCCAAAGAAATTTCTAGTGATGAACAGTTTTATCCAAGTGATGAAGTTATTAAGCATTTAGAAGTTTATGAAGATTTAGGGGCGAAATACTTAGGGATTTATAATGACTTGTTTCTTGAGTTTAAGATGTACCGCCGATGATTGGAAAACTCAGTAAAAACGGGTTAAATCAACAAAAATTCAGGAGAGTAAGCTACCGTTTTTACTGCCAGTTTTCCAAAATTCTACCAAAAGCGACGAAATTGTCGCTTTTTTGGTGTTTTCTACCAGAGAATTTTAGCTAGAAAGCTTGATGTGTATAGGGTTAAGCACATATTTTTTTTTAAGAGAAAAATAATCATTTAAAAAGGATTATTAAAAATTGCTTTTTTAGCTAGAAAAGAGTGTTAAAAACATCTACTGTAAACAGTGAATATAAATATATTCGTTTTTTAATATTCAAAAAAATAAGTGTTTACTTTTAAATTAGAAATAAGCTATTCATGACAAAAAGATTGTAAAGCTAACTTATATGCTGATTTTATTGTAACTATAGTTAACAAATGATAAAATTAGTTTATATTATGTTAAATTGGAGAGTGGGAAATTTGGATAGCAATTATTTTATTAATACACCAACGAATATTTTACAAAATGATAATCTAAGAGAACCACAAATTTTAGCGTATGCAGAAGTTTATGAACATTTTAAAATAAAAAATAAAACTAAAAAACATGCTATTGTTATTTTACCAACAGGAAGTGGTAAAACTGGATTAATTTCGTTACTTCCATATAATATTGCAAATGGAAGAGTTCTAATAATTGCTCCACAATTAACTATTCTAAACACAATTGAGAATAGTCTAGATAGTGGTAATTCAAGTAACTTTTGGATAGACACAGGCATTATTAAAGATCCTTTGAAATTACCTGTAGTTGTAAAGTATGAAGGTCGAGAAACTAGAAAAGAACACATGAAGCAAGCTCATATTGTTATAGCAAACATACAAAAATTGCAAAGTAGAAATGAAATGGCGCTTTTAAATCAATATGAATCCAATTTTTTTGATATGATTATTATTGATGAAGCCCATCACTCAGAAGCAACTACTTGGATAGAAAATTAAAATCATTTTTCAGATGCTAAAGTAGTAAAATTGACAGCTACCGCATATCGGACTGATCAAAAACAATTAGTTGGGGAGCTTGTTTATAAATATAAACTTAGTCAAGCGATGAGTAATGGATATGTAAAATCACTAGAAAAGTTTAATTATGTTCCTGAACAACTTTATTTTACTTTAGATGATGACTATACTAAAAGATATACCTATCAACAAATTTTGGATATGGAACTAAAAAGTGAAGATTGGGTAGCTCGATCAGTTGCTTTTTCAGATGAATGTAAAAAAAGTGTTGTAAAAAAAAGTATAGAAATACTTGAAAGAAAAAGAGAAAATACAACTGTCCCTCATAAAATTATCGCTGCTGCTTCTAATATTAAAGAAGCAAAAAGAATTGCTAAAATATACACTGCTGAAGGATACAAAGCAATTGCAATACACAATGAGTTAAAACCAGATGAGAAAGAAAAAGCCTTTTCAGATATAGAAAAATCATCGTGTAGATGTTATTGTCAATGTTTCTATGATGGGAGAAGGTTATGATCACAAATACTTATCAGTTGCAGCTATTTTTAGGGCCTTTAAAAGTCCCTTGCCTTATGAGCAATTTATAGGTAGAATATTAAGGGCAATACCTGAGAACGAAGTGAAAAAAGCTGAAGATAACATAGGAAGTGTAGTGGCTCACGAACTACTTTTTCTAGATGAATTATGGGAATACTATAAATCTCAATTGCAAGAAAGTGATTTTATTGATGAGTTGACAGATAGAGAGATTCCTGACTCACCTCCTTCTCCTGACAACCTTACTGGTGATGTAATTGAAGTTGACTTTCGTCAAGTAAATGAAATTGGTGAAGGTGATATGAATCATTCTGTTTATATGGAAACAGATTATATTATTCAAGCGCAAAAAGAAAGACAAGAAAGACAAATAAAAATTTCAGAACTTTCCAAGCTTCTGGACATTACAAATGATGAAGCGTCTGATATACTAAACAGACAAAGCTCTAGTACAAATGAGTTGAAGCGTCCTGATGTAATCTTGAAAAGAAGAAAAAAAACAACTGATACTAATATAAGACAAGTCATCGTTCCTGAACTTTTATTATCTGCTGGTGTTGAAATAAATGGAACAGAATTAAGTGATTTACCCATTTTTAAAGGGAAATACTACTGGATACCAAGTAAAATTAAGGATAATGGAGATATGCTAGCAACATATTTCAATTCATTTTTAAAAAATTCTATTGGCTATAAACGAGAAGAATGGTCTAATGAAGATTACGAACGTGCTGGTGAATTATTAGAACAACAAGCTGAATACCTTAAGGACTTCCTTGAAAGGACTGAATGATATGAATAATCAAATTGAAAGAATATACGAGTTAACTAATTTAACAATTTTAACTCCTCATAATCTTATAGAAAACATTAAGCTGGAAAATTATACTGAAATTAAATTTTATAAAGAAGAAAAGAATATTATTTGTAAAATGACTTCTATAGAAGATAATGAAGAAGTTCATTATCTTTATGAATTTGATAGAAATGATAACTTAAAAACTGCTAAAATATTATATGCATCTGAAGAATTAGAAATATTTAATAGATCAAAAGAATTAGAGCATTTAATAAATCAACATGAAAATCAACAAATTTTAAACACAAAAATAAGCTAGATAAAGATAAAAAAGGCGCCTATATAAAGGGTGTCTTTTTTTATTGGAATAAGAAACTCATAAAATAATTATCTTTGATACTACAACCATTTAAGGAGACAAAAATATGAATATAATAAAGTATAAAGCGATTACGCTGTTTAGTTTACTAACAGTCCTAATCGCTTTTTTTATTTCCCCTATTACTACATTCGCTGCTACAGTAAATTATGAAAAAGTAGCGAACTATATTTCCACATGGCATGTTAAGTCATTAGGCGGTTTACACTGGACTGATGAAGGCATCCATATGATTAAAGCGGACAATCAACCTGCTTTCTGTATTGAACATGGAACACTTCTTACTGGTGGTTCTGGATTCACCCCATCTGAACTAACTATCGCAGAAAAAGAGCGTCTTTCATTAATCGCGTACTACGGTTATCAAGTAAACCCTACTATTGATAATTATGGGATTACTCAAAACTTAGTTTGGCTTGAATTTGGTGATGAATTATTAACCACAGCTATTCCAAATTTTGAGAATCGAAGAAATGAGATATTAAATCAAGTCAAAAATCATAATACTAAACCGACTTTTAATAACCAAACCATCAATCTAAAAGTTGGTGAGTCCGTTACTTTAGAAGATAAAAATAATGTCTTATCCAAATATGTTAAACAGATTAGTAATTCCGCTAACCTCAAAATTGAGAAGAACGGCAATAAATTAACATTGACTGCTACCAAAGACTCGAAGGAATCTGGAACCATTAAGTATAGTATTGCTGATTCCAATTCAGTTGGGCAAAGCTTTGTCTATGCTAAACCCAATGAACAAAAAGTTGCCACCTTTAAACTTTCAAATGCGGGTGAATTCAATCTAAATGTCAAAGTGAAACTAAATGGCAATATCAAAGTAAAGAAAATCGATAAAGATACTGGAAAACCTCTACCAAATGCTAAGTTAAAATTTGAGTACAATAATCAAACCAAGGAAGTGATGACAGATTCTAACGGACTTGCTCAAATAAATGATATTACTCAAGGGACAACTGTAACGATTAGTGAAGTGACTGCACCAGATGGTTTCTTCAATCAAGGCGAACTAAAAAAAGTGGTAGTAGAACCAAATAAAACCATTGAAGTAACTTTAGATAATGCACCTCAAAAAGGACAACTATCCCTTATAAAAAAAGGAAAAGTCCCAGTAGGTCTTGAAAAGAAAGAAACAAAATACGGTGATTTATATGAATTCAAATTTGATTATCAACCTCTTGCAGGTGTGACCTACGATATTCAAGCGACGGAAGACATCAAAGTAGGCAGCACCACTCATGCTAAGAAAGGAGACACGGTTGCTACGGTAGTAACTGGTGATGGTGGTGAATTAATTGACATGCCTCTTCTCTACCTTGGTAAATACCAAGCTATAGAAAAATCTGCACCTGATGGATTCATCATTGATTCCACTCCGATTCCTTTTGAATTCACTTATCAAGGCCAAACAATTGAATTGGTCTCTGAATCCTTATCCGATACCAATGAATTTCAAAAAATAAAATTAACCCTTCACAAATCTGAAGAGATCATCAAAGAATGGAAAGAAAACCTCCCTATTCTTGATGTCCAAGAAGCAAATGGTAAAGTATTTGATTTGTACACAGATCAAACCATGTCGTTTGCTGACCAAGAACTCCCTCAAGACTCTTTAATTAATTATGGAACGGTCAAAGAAGGTCTTTTAACGTTGGATGAGCTTCAGTATCCAGAAGGCGACTATTACTTTAAAGAGCTAGATTCAGGTACTAACCACGACTTAAATCCCAATAAGTACCCTTTTAGCTTTAAAGCTGAAGATAATGATTCACTGAAAGAAATTATTATCTATGAGTCTCCTACCGAAGAAGGTTCAGATATTCCTATCTTAAACAAATTACATTTTAATGAATTCCGTATCAAGAAAAGCAATGAACAAGCGACATTGAAAAATAAAAATGGGTATGAATTTAATTATGACGGTCTAGGAACAGGTGCTGAATTTACACTTGAAGATGAAGATGGAAAAGTTTTACAAACCGTTTCGATCGACAAAGAATCCATAGGTACTTTTTCAAACATTCCTGTAGGGACGTTCTATCTGAAAGAAAAGTCCCCTTCTTCCGATCATTACCTCCCCCTTGATTCTATTATTCAAATAACTTCTACTAAGGAAGCCATTAAAGCTACAGATACGGATGGAAAAGTGATAGGAGAACAGCTTTCTGGCAATGAAGAAACTCCTATTCTATTAGAAATCAAAAATGACTTAATAAAAGGAAGTGCTGAATTAACTAAGAAAGATGTTTCTACTGGTGAAATTCTTCCGAACACAGATATTAGAATTCTTGATGAAGATAAAAACTGTATTATTGAAGGAAAAACCGATGAAAAAGGAACCTTCACCTTTAAAGAGTTACCAAAAGGAATCTACTATTTTCAAGAATTTGGTGCGCCACAAGGCTACCAATTAGATGAAACACCAGTAAAATTTGAAATCAAAGAACATGGGAAGTTGGTGAAATGTGAAATGACAAATAAAAGAACAGAAACAAATCCATTACCACAAACAGGAGAATCACGCAGTTCTCTTCTACTTGGCATTGGTATTGCCTTATCTCTTAGTGCGCTAGCTTTTATTGGCGTAAAGAAAGTAAAAAAATCAAAAGAAACTAACGACTAAACACAAGAATCTACTTTCTAAAAGATTTTTGTGTTTTTTATGTCTTCTAGGAGGCTAAGTATGAATCCTATTCGCTCACCAACAACAGATTATGAAAACCAAACAAATTTAAATCAACTAAAAGAAAGAGGTAACTAAAAATGGAATTAAAACACATTATCCCCAATATGGAAAAAACATTTGGTCATCTGGAATATGCGGGTGAAGGAACAGTTGAACAAAGAAGAATCAATGGAAAACCGACTGTACTATCTCGCAGTTATAATCTTTACTCAACAATTCAACGCGCAGATGATATTGAAGTCATTTTACCTGCCGATGCTGGTGAAAAACATTTTGAAGTAGACGATAAGGTGAAGCTTTTGAATCCAAAAATCACAGCTGAAGGATACAAAATTGGAACGAGAGGATTCACAAATTACATCATGCACGCTGATGATATTGTGAAATTATAGGAGGAAAAAATTATGAGATTAGCTGAAGGAATTGTCATTGAAAAAGAAGAAACATTTGGTAAATTAAAATTTTCGGCATTGCGTCGAGAAGTTCGGATTCAAAATGAAGATGGAACAGCTTCAAACGATATCAAAGAACGCACTTACGATTTAAAATCAACAGGTCAAGGACGCATGATTCAAGTAAGTATCCTTGCTTCTGTTCCACTAAAAGAATTTGAGTACAATGCAGAAGTGGAATTAATAAATCCAATTGCAGATACAGTCGCTAACGCCACTTACCAAGGCGCAGATGTAGACTGGTATATTAAAGCCGATGATATTAAACTAAAGGAAAAAGTGCAAATGTCAAAAAAAGAACCTACTAACGGGAAATAGGAAGTATGTTAGATGATTTCTAAATCGCTCGTGATAGAACCTTTTCCTAGAGAACAGGCAATATCTTTTATTCGGAACTACCACTATTCAAAAGTGATTCCTAGATTGTGCAAATACTTTCTAGGAATCTATTGTGAAAAGGAATTGTTAGGTGTAATAGAGCTTGGTTGGGGAACTCAGCCACTACAAACGATTCGAAAACTTTTTCCCGAACAGAATTTAGTTACAAAGGATTATTTAGAAATTGGGAAATGTGTTTTCTACCCAAAATGAATCAAACGAACTACTTTGGTAGACTTGCTCTTTCCACGCTTGTTAAGTGGCTTAAAGAGAATACAGACTACCTCTTTTTATATACGTTAGCTGATGGGATTGAAGGAAAATGTGGCTATGTTTATCAAGCTGCTAATTTTTATTATGGCGGTTACTTCAAGACAAGTGTTTATCGTCACAGTATAACTTCCGAAAAAATCCATCCTCGAAGTGCGCGAATTTTGTTAGAAGAAAACGCCCAGTTTGATGGTGTATCTAAAAGAAATTGGTTAACTCACGATTTTTGTGAATATAAAGGTATTGAAAAGATTAATGGCCGTATGTTTCGTTATCTTTATCCTTTAACAAAGGATGCTGAAAAACTCCTGAAATGCTCACCAAAATATATGAGAGGCAATTATCCAAAAGGAAATGAGCTTCGATTTGAAAAGCGAATAGCTTATCGAAAATACAAAAGCATTCCCCAACCATCCTTTGATAAAAATTGTCATGCATATACCACACAAAAGTTCACTCTTTAATGAAAGGAGACTCTCAACATGAACTGAACTTATCGTGGAAAACGAACTAGACCGAGTAACAAAAATTTACTTTATCATTTTACACTGGTTAGACTACTGCCCATTTTCCTTTCTATTCTTTTGTTGTTCTACCATAAACAACTTCTTCAAACGAACTGGGAAAATGTAAGTCTTATAGATGCAAACATACACTTAAATATCCCCTATTTAATGAGCAGTCTCTTCACTGCGTTTTTTGTTTGCCTTTTAGTAACTTATCTTTACTATCACTACCGAATTGACCGTATTAAACAATTGCAGCACCGTCAAAAATTAGCACGAATGATTCTAGAGAATGGCTGGTATGAATCCGAACAAATACAATCAGACAGTTTTTTTAAAGACTTAGGTAGTAGTAAAGCGAAAGAAAAAATCCGTTATTTTCCAAAAGTTTATTATCAGTTAAAAGATGGTTTGATTCATATTGATGTAGAAATCACAATGGGGAAATATCAAGATCAACTCTTAAGATTAGAGAAAAAATTAGAAACAGGGCTGTATTGTGAACTTACGGATAAAATCCTTAAAGACTCCTATGTGGAATACATCCTTCTTTACGATACGATTAACAGTCGGATTACCATTGATGACGTTCAAGCTCAAAATGGACAACTGAAATTAATGGATAATGTTTGGTGGGCATATGACTCCCTTCCTCATATGTTAATTGCTGGCGGAACTGGTGGAGGAAAAACTTATTTTATCCTAACAATTATTGAAGCCCTTCTTCAAACCAATGCCACTATTTATGTCCTTGATCCAAAGAATGCTGACTTGGCTGACTTAGAAACGGTTATGCCAAATGTCTATTATAAGAAAGAAGATATGATTGACTGCCTAAATCAATTTTATGATGAAATGATGTTACGAAATGAAACCATGAAATTAATGGATGGATATAAAACAGGTAAAAACTACGCCTATTTAAATTTACCTGCTCACTTTTTAGTTTTCGATGAGTATACTTCTTTCATGGAAATGATTGGACGTGACAGTATAGAAGTCATGAGTAAGCTTAAACAAATCGTGATGTTAGGACGACAATCTGGATTCTTCTTGATTTTGGCTTGTCAGAGACCTGATGCAAAATATTTAGGTGATGGTATCCGTGATAATTTTAATTTCCGAGTAGCTCTAGGAAGAATGTCAGAACTTGGCTACAATATGATGTTTGGTGAGAACGATAAAAACTTTTTCTTGAAGCCTATCAAAGGTCGTGGATATGTAGATGTTGGAACAAGTGTCATTAGTGAGTTTTATACTCCTCTTGTTCCAAAAGAGCACGACTTTTTAGAAGCTATTCAACAAGAGCTCAATCAACACAAGCAGGCTGTGGCTGAATCGTGCGAAGCGAAAGATGCAGATACAGACTAGCTTGTTGTTGGTGTGGCCAAGCCACACCAACAGGTTTAGCCCCCTTATACCTAACAGGGGGGCACAAAAGCAACTGGAAACAGTTCCTAAAATATCCTAAAGCCCTTACCCACAAGGATTATTAACATACTATGCAGATGTAAACTAAGCACTAAAAGTTTACATCTGTATTTTTTATTGGAGGTTTGCGATTGAATACAAACGAAACTTGGAGAAAAGAACTAAAAAACAAACGGTTAACTTATGGTCTCTCACAAAACAAGCTCGCCCTGGCGTCTGGCATTACTCGTTCCTATATAAGTGACATAGAAACTGGAAAAGTAATGCCTACACTTAAGTTAAAAGAAACTCTAAATAGCACTTTAGAACGTTTTAATCCAGATAATCCTTTGGAGATGCTTTTCGATTATGTCCGAATTCGATTCCCCACCGACAAGGTGGATCATGTGATTGAACATATTTTACGAATCAACATAGATTATATGCTTCATGAAGACTTTGCTTTTTACGGTTATCAAGAACATCTTCGCTTTGGTGATATAGTCGTCATGATTTCTTATGATATTACTAAAGGAACATTACTTGAACTCAAAGGAAAAGGCTGTGGTCAATTCGAAAGTTTTTTGTTGGCTCAACATCGTAGCTGGTTTGATTTTTTTCGGACTTGCTTGGAAGAAAAAGCAGTCTTTAAACGTCTGGATTTGGCAATCAATGACAAGGTTGGCATCTTAGATATTCCTGAACTAACTCGAAAATGTAAACAAGAAGAATGTATTTCGGTTTTTCGTAGCTTTAAAAATTATCGTTCTGGGGAATTGGTTCATCGGGACGAAAAAGCAGGTATGGGAAACACCTTGTATATAGGCTCACTGAAAAGTGAAGTCTATTTTTGTATCTACGAAAAAGACTATGAACAATACGTCAAAAACGCTGTCCCTATTGAAGAAGCAGCTATCAAAAATCGGTTTGAAATTCGGTTAAAAAATGACAGAGCCATACATGCCGTTCAGGATTTATTAGCCTTTAATGATGCTGAAAAGACAGCATTTGATATCATTAACCGCTATTTACGCTTTGTAGATAAAGACGAAACAAAACGTCGAACAGATTGGGAGACCAATGAACGTTGGGAATGGTTTATAGGCAAAGATCGTGGGGCGCTAAGATTAACAACCGAACCTGAACCCTACTCTTTTGAACGAACGTTAAATTGGTTACGGCATCAAGTTGCCCCGACATTAAAAGTAGCAAAAATGTTGGGTACCTTAAATAAAACAGATACAGTGGATGAACTCATTCGCGAAGCTCGCTTAAATGAGCGACATGAGAAAATATTAGAACAACAATCTTATAGTACGGAGGGCGTCATTTTATGAATCGTCTAACGAAAGAATTAAAACTACTGGGATTTTTTTGTTTCAAAGAAAATGAACTGTATATGTTAGATACAGGAAAATATACTTCTTTAGTCATTGAAGGGTACAAAAAACCAAATGATATTTACTATAGATACACCTTTTACAAACAGACTTTTCATAAGTATCGCTCTAATAGTGCTACAACTTATGGAAAACATTTAACGCCTGCTAAATTACTAGAACGTGTACGCATCTATTTATCGAATAGAACAAATTATTTAAATGGAAGGAGCAAAACATAATTATGAACTTTGGACAAAATTTATATACCTGGTTTCTATCTAATGCACAATCGCTCGTTTTAATGGCCATTGTTGTGATTGGGATTTATTTAGGCTTTAAACGTGAATTTTCAAAACTCATCGGATTTTTAATTATTGCATTGATTGCAGTTGGATTGGTGTTTAATGCTGGTGGGGTCAAAGATGTACTGTTGAATATTTTTAATAAAATTATTGGTGCCTAGGAGGAATTCATACAATGGAAATGCAAGTTTATATTGCCAATCTTGGCAAGTACAATGAGGGCGAACTGGTCGGCGACTGGTTCACTCCTCCTATTGATTTTGATATAGTCAAAGAACAAATTGGATTAAACGATGAATATGAGGAATACGCCATCCACGATTATGAGCTTCCATTTGAGGTTGGTGAATATACACCAATATCAGAAATCAATCGAAAATGCGCATTAATTGAAGAACTAGAAGGAACAGATTTTTATGACAACATCTCAGAATTTATGAATTACTGGTTTAATGATATTGAAGAATTAATAGAAAATAAAGATGATATCATTTGTTATCCAGATTGTGACAGTATGGAGGATGTCGCTCGTTACTATGTAGAAGAAACTGGAAGCCTTGGTGAAGTTCCGAGTAATCTACAGAACTATATAGACTATCAAGCTCTTGGACGAGACATAGAAATTGAAGGGAGTTTTTTAATTACTTCTAATGGAATATTTGAATATATTGGATAATTTATCATTTGTACTATAAAAAAATATGTACAGAATATATTCTTTTAAGGTGTTATAATGTAAGAAAAACCTTAGGAGAAAAATTTATCCATGAAAATAACAAAAAAAGAATTATTAACCAATGTCTTGTTAGAAAAAAATACTACTTTTCTTCTTGGAGCAGGTGCTTCTGCTCCTTTCTTTTCATCTTTAGGAAATTTTGAATTTATATTATCACATCCTTCAATTAGTTCAAATGGCAAAAACCTAATTAAAATATTTTTCTATGAACAATCTATAGCTGACAACTCTTATTTATTAAATTACTTAGGAAATGTTTGTTATTGTGGAGAGAAAGCAAAACAAATGGAGCAAATACTAGATGAGTACATTCGTTTTGTGCACAATTCTTTAGAGTTTTTAAAAGTACGAAATAGCAGAGTATCTCCTAAGAGAGTCAATATCGTTACTACAAATTATGATCTATTTTTTGAATCTGCGATTGAAAAAAGTATAGAAAATAATCCTCGAATTTTTTTTAATGATGGCGCTAATGGATACATGAAAAGAATTTTAAACACAGATAATTTCAATAAAACTCTTCTATATTCTGGTGTTTTTGATAATTATTCTAGTGAAATGCCTGTAATTAATTTAAATTAAATGCCATGGATCAATCAATTGGGAATAATATAATAAAAGTAATACTTCGAAACCGAAAGTAATAATCACTCCACATTCCAAGTTAATTCCCAAAATAAATGAACTACTTTCCTCTTTTATAGACAAACTGAAACTAGGTATAACTGAACCTAGCTTTACACTGAATAATGATTTCAGTACAGTTGAAGACTTTTTGAAACTATTAAATACCGAAGTTACAGAAAATATTGTTGAAGATATTAATAAACTAGCTGAACTATCAAAAAAACAAATAGAACCGATCATTGCAGAAATAGAAAAACTACAAATAGTATTGCCAACTAAAAGGAAGTTTCAAACAACTGTAATTGAAGAACACTATTTTAATATGCTACGTTTATTAAGTTATGAACTGGAAAAAGAGCAATCAGCTCTTATAGTTTTTGGCTTTTCATTCTATGATGAGCATATATCGGATGTTGTTCAAAGATCTTTAAATAATCCAAATCTTCTAATTTTAATCATGTGCTACCAAGATGGAAATAAAGAAGATATAATATCAAAATTTAATTTTTCACTTCAAGCAATACCGAGTAACATTGTATTTATTGAACCAAAAGATTTTCTAATAGAAGAAATGACTGAACAAGAATTTACTCAAAAATATGAAGATACTGATCTTTCTCAATACACTATTATAAAAAATGAAGGTCAGGTAAAAATATATAGTAAAGATGTTAATAAATCCTTATATGATGAAACTCAAGTTCCAATTTTAAATTTTTCATCTTTTAATTCCATATTAGAAGAAGAGTTCACCAATAAGTATCAATCTGTTTTTCTGAATGAAGAAGGTGAAGAGATTGAATAATTTAGAAATAGGTATAGTAGTTGAAGTTAAAGGTTTCATAAATAGAATTGCAACGTTTGACAACACCAACCATGCTACTTTTATTCAAAATGGAGAATTGATAAGAAATGTAAGTGTTAATAGTTTTATTGTTATTTCACAAGGATTTGTAAAAATTATTGCAAGAATTAACTCAGAGTCTATTTGGGATACTCAAAACAGTATTAATGATTATAAATTAGATAGAAGGTTTTCTAAAATAATATTAAACGAATTTTAGAAGTTCAAACAATTGGGTATATACAAAATAACAAATTTCATAGTGGAGCATCCTTTTTACCAATGATTGGAAATATATGCTCGATTCCAAACAGTGATGATATTAACAAAATATATATAAATAACTATGTAGAAGAAGCAGATAACATTACTATAAATGTTGGAGAAAGTTTAATTGAGCAAAAAAATATTGCTCTACCTATAAATTCATTTTTCGCTTCTCACATTGGAATATTTGGAAATACTGGTAGCGGAAAATCAAATACTCTTCACAAATTACACTATGAGTTATTCTCAATAGAAATTTTAACAAAAATTAGAGAGCAGAGTAATTTTTTGATACTAGATTTCAACGGGGAATACATTCAAGATCATTCGTTTGGAATTCCTGTAGGTCATGATAAAAAAGTCTATGAATTAAGCTCAAGGTCAAGTAATTCAGATAAGTTTCCAGTAAAACTATCAGTTTTCTATAACGATGAAATGTTAGCACTTTTATTTCAAGCAACAACTCAGACTCAGAAGCCTTTTTTATCTAGAGTTGTAAATGGTCAAAAGAAATACGGCACAGGGATAGCTCCTCTTAGCAATTGAATCATATATTTAATAAAACAAGTTTATAAAGGTAGCCCCGATGCAAATATTAGAAATAAACTTGTTGAGACTTTAGAGCATTATTTTGAAGGTGTTAATTATTATCTACAAGAAATAAAAAGAACTTCCATACATTCTGTAAATAATTGTTTTATAGTGGAACGAGCAGGTTATACACCAATTTACTTTAATAGTGATTGGAATGACGCATATTCATCCACCCTTAAAATCGAAGACCTTAGAGTTTTTTTAATTTCCAGCGAATTGGATGCTTTTGAAGAATTTGAGATAAGGTGTAAACTTCAATTGCTAAATGATTTACTATATGGAAATGTAGTTTCAGAACATATTGATCCATTAATCAAAAGAATAGAAGCTCGCTTAAAATCTATCTCTAACTATATCGAATTAAAGGATTCATTCCCTGAACAAACATTTTTACAAATTATTTCTTTAAAAAATTTAAATCAGGAAGCAAAAAAAGTTTGTTCATTAATAATATCAAAAATGTATTTCGACTATCATAAAAATGCTAATGAAGGTAGGAGCTTTCATCTCATTATTGACGAAGCTCATAATATTTTATCAGGTCAATCTGCAAGTGAGCATGGTAGCTGGAAAGATTATCGATTAGAAATGTTCGAGGAAATCATCAAAGAGGGACGTAAATTCTCTTTTTTCCTGACATTATCCAGTCAACGACCAGCAGATATATCACCAACCATTCTTTCTCAAGTTCATAACTTTTTTCTGCATAAATTAGTTAATGAGAGAGACTTACAAATAATTGATAACTCTATCTCTACCCTAGATAAGATTTCAAAGTCAATGCTTCCAATACTATCTCAAGGAGTATGTATCATATCAGGAACAGCAGTTTCTATGCCAATTACGGTCAAAATAGACTTTATTGAAGATATTAAGTTAAGACCAAAAAGTGATACAATTACTCTAACTGACACTTGGAAGTAAAATATTTTAAATAATTAAGTTATTGAAGAGTAATCTATATTTATAGTATAGATTGCTCTTTTTTACTTTTTAAGAAAGGATTTAATTTGATGAAAAAAATAAAAAGTTACACCAGCATCTGGAATGTTGAAAAAGTTATCTATGCTATTAATGACTTACAACTCCCATTCCCTATTACATTTACCCAAATGACATGGTTCGTGGTATCTATTCTTTTTGTCATTTTGTTTAGTAATATCCCACCTCTCTCATTCATTGATGGGGCGTTTCTAAAATATCTAGGCTTGCCTGTTGCCTTTACATGGTTTATGAGTCAAAAGACTTTTGATGGAAAGAAACCGTATGGATTCTTAAAATCCATCCTCTCCTATTTTTTCCGATCTAAACTAACGTATGCCTACAAGCCTATAAAATTAAACACTCAAAAATTAAATGAATCCATTACAATTGTAAGGAGTGAACTTTATGAAGTATCCGATTAAATATATTGAAAATAACCTGGTATTCAATCATGATGGTGAATGTTTTGCCTATTATGAATTGATACCCTATAACTATAGTTTTCTGAGTCCAGAAGAAAAGTTTCAAGTACATGATAGCTTTCGTCAATTGATTGCTCAAAATCGTGATGGAAAAATTCATGCCTTGCAACTTAGTATCGAATCTAGTATTCGAGTTACACAGGAGCGATCTAAAGACGAAGTTACTGGTAAATTAAAAGAAGTCGCAACTAAAAAAATAGACGAACAAACTGAAGCGTTAGTTGAAATGATTGGAGACAATCAAGTTGACTATCGCTTTTTTATTGGCTTTAAATTATCCCTCAATGATCAAGAAGTTTCTATTAAGAATGTGTCCAACGAGTTTTGGATTTCGTTACAAGATTTTTTTCATGATGTGAATCATAAACTTATGGGAGATTTTGTCTCTATGAGTAATGATGAGATTGATCGTTTTTCCAAAATGGAACACCTTCTTGAAAATAAAATCTCAAAACGTTTTAAGATTCGTCGCGCAGCTAAAGATGATTTTGGCTATATCATTGAACACATTTATGGACAAACAGGAACGCCCTATGAAGAATACACTTATCACCTACCGACTAAAAAACTAAAAAAAGAAACCTTAGTAAAACGGTATGACCTCTTAAAACCAACTCGTTGCTTAATCGAAGAAAAACAACGCTATTTGAAAATTGAAAACGAAAATAAGACAACCTACGCTGCTTATTTTACAATCAATTCTGTTATTGGCGAACTTGGTTTTCCTAATAGCGAAATTTTTTATTATCAGCAACAACAATTCTCCTTCCCAATCGATACTTCAATGAACGTAGAAATCGTCACCAACAAAAAAGCTCTTTCTACTGTACGTAACAAAAAGAAAGAACTTAAAGATTTAGACAATCATGCATTTGAAAGTAATAATGAGACGAGCTCAAACGTCGTAGATGCTTTAGATTCTGTAGATGAACTTGAAAGTACCTTAGATCAAACAAAAGAGTCTATGTACAAACTAAGCTATGTTGTCCGTGTCTCCGCAAGTGATCCAGATGAATTAAAACGTCGCTGCAATGAAGTCAAAGATTTCTATGATGATTTTAGTATCAAATTGGTTCGTCCTTTTGGCGATATGCTTGGGTTACATGGTGAATTTATTCCTGCTTCTAAACGATATATAAACGACTATATCCAATATGTTACTTCTGATTTTTTAGCTGGCTTAGGTTTTGGTGCAACTCAAATGCTAGGAGAAACAGAAGGGATCTATGTAGGATACAACCTAGATACAGGAAGGAATGTGTATCTAAAGCCAAGTCTAGCTAGTCAAGGTGTGAAAGGTTCTATTACCAATGCCTTGGCTTCTGCATTCATCGGTTCTCTTGGTGGTGGTAAATCCTTTAGTAATAACATGCTCATTTACTACGCTGTTTTATTTGGTGGGCAAGCCGTTATCGTTGATCCAAAAGCAGAACGAGGAAACTGGAAAGAAACGTTACCAGATATTGCGCACGAAATTAATATTGTGAACCTTACAAGCGAAGAAACCAATAAAGGGCTACTTGATCCATATGTCATTTTAAAACGCCCTAAAGATAGTGAAAGCCTAGCGATTGATATTTTGACATTCTTAACAGGAATATCCAGTCGGGATGGTGAAAAATTTCCTGTCTTACGAAAAGCCATTCGTCGTGTTACCAAAAGTAAAACTCGTGGACTCTTACTTGTTCTGGATGAGCTACGAAAAGAAGATACGATTATCAGTAACCATATAGCTGATCACATTGAATCCTTTACGGATTATGATTTTGCTCACTTATTGTTTAGTGATGGAACTGTTGGACAGTCTATTAGTTTGGATAAGCAGCTCAATATTATTCAAGTTGCGGATTTAGTTCTTCCAGATGCTGAAACTGGGTTTGAAGAATATACGACGATGGAACTACTAAGTGTTGCCATGCTAATTGTCATCAGTACCTTTGCTTTAGATTTCATTCACTCTGACCGCTCTATCTTTAAAATGGTTGACCTAGATGAGGCTTGGAGTTTTCTTCAAGTAGCTCAAGGAAAGACCCTTTCAATGAAGCTAGTCCGTGCTGGACGAGCCATGAATGCAGGGGTCTATTTTGTTACGCAAAATGCGGATGATTTACTAGATGAAAAACTAAAAAATAATCTTGGGTTGAAATTTGCTTTCCGTTCTACGGATATTAATGAAATTAAAAAGACACTGGAATTCTTTGGTATTGATAAAGAAGATGAAGGCAATCAAAAACGATTAAGAGATTTAGAAAATGGTCAGTGTCTCCTTTCAGATTTATATGGTCGTGTAGGTGTGATTCAATTTCATCCAATTTTTGAAGAGTTGCTACATGCTTTTGATACAAGACCTCCTGTGAGAAAAGAGGTGTCCTAATGAAACCAAAATGGTCTTTAAAGAAAATTATCTTATCCCTACTTCTATTGGTTGGGGTTGTTTTACTTTCGTTAATTTTGCGAGGAACCTTTGTAGAAGCTGCTGGGTTAGTAGACGATACCATTAATTCCAGTAATGTGTATTCAAAATACCCGCTTGATAATTACCAACTCGATTTTTATGTCGATAATTCATGGGGCTGGTTACCTTGGAACTGGGGTGATGGGATTGGAAAACAAGTCACGTATGGGCTTTATGCCATTACCAATTTCATTTGGACAATATCACTTTATCTTTCAAATGCGACGGGTTACTTGATTCAAGAAGCATACAAATTAGACTTTATTTCTCAAACAACCGATGCAATTGGTCAAAACATGCAAACCATTGCAGGAATTACGAAACATGGCTTTTCCAGTTCCGGATTTTATGTGGGCTTTCTATTGATTCTAGTTTTAGTTTTGGGTATCTATGTCGCTTATACAGGGTTATTAAAACGTGAAACGACTAAAGCTGTTCAAGCCGTTATTAACTTTTTCGTGGTGTTTATTTTATCTGCTTCTTTTATTGCTTATGCGCCTGATTATATTCAAAAGATTAATGAGTTCTCTACCGATGTAAGCAAAGCCAGTTTGGATATTGGTACAAAGATTATTCTGCCCAATTCTGATTCTAAAGGAAAAGATAGTGTCGACTTAATACGAGACAGTTTATTCTCTATTCAAGTGCAACAGCCTTGGCTTCTTTTGCAATACGATGATTCTAATATTGAATCGCTAGGAGAATCTCGTGTTGAAAAACTGCTTTCCGTTAGCCCAACACTTAATGACGGAAAAGACAGAGAAACGACCGTTAAAGATGAGATTGAGAATAAGAAAAATAACAATTTGAGTATCACCAAAGCCATTAATCGATTGGGAACAGTCTTTTTCTTATTCTTCTTTAACATCGGCATTTCTATTTTTATCTTTCTGCTCACAGGGATTATGATCTTTTCTCAAGTCTTCTTCATTGTCTATGCCATGTTTCTACCAATTAGTTTTCTGCTAAGTATGATTCCTAGTTTTAAAAGTACCAGTAAAAGAGCTGTTATGAAACTCTTTAATGTTATTATGACCCGAGCTGGTATTACGCTGATCATCACCGTTGCCTTTAGCATTTCTACGATGTTGTATTCATTGTCTGCAAGTTCGCCCTTCTTTATGACGGCATTCTTACAGATCGTTACGTTCGCTGGAATCTATTTAAAATTAGGCGACTTGATGAGTCTTTTTGCATTACAAAGCAATGATTCTCAAGGTGTTGGAAAACAAATTTTCCGTAAACCTAAGCACTTAGTTAATCGCCAAACAAGAAAAATCCAACGCCAACTCAGTAAAAGTCTTATTTCAGAAGGCCCACCTTCTAAAAAGAAAGCAGCAGCTAATAGTAAATCTGTTCCTCAAACTCACGACAGACAAAATAATGTTCCTTCACTTATTAAACCGAAGCAACCATTATCAGAACGACTTGGGAAAACAACAGGTAATGTGTTAGATATTAAACAACGAGCAAATGATAAAACCAAACTGTTAAAAGAGCAAACAAAAGATTTACCGACGCAAGCTAAATATGCGATTCATAAAAAGAAAGTCAACTTAAAAGAAGGCATTCAAAACTTTTCTGACACAACTAAAAATACACCACAAAAAAATCATGGCGAACGATTGAAACAACACCAGCAACATAGACAAACAATTGCTCAGAAAAGAATAGAAATGGAACAAGCAAAAACCAATCGTAAAACTAGCCCACCTAAAACTCAAAATAAAACGAATTCAAAAACACCAGATCATCCACGTCCGCTTACAAAAGATACTATCAAGCCTTATCCAAAATCTGAAAAAATGAATGCATCAACTACACCAATCATCCGTGAAAATAAACCAGTTAAAAATAAGAATCCTCACCTTAAACAATCAAAAGAAAATCAAACTACGAATAACACGACACAAAAAAGAAAGCAACCAAGCAAACGAGGTTCTAAAAAATGAAACTCTTAAAACTAAAGTTTACTCTACTACTTGGTAGTTTATTTATGATCCTATTTAGCTTGATTTTCTGCGTCACTCTTTTTTTCTCAGATGATGACAGTAGTGCTCAAGACTCTTCTGATATAGGTGGGTTGTCTGTTTCAAAGGAAGTTCTTTCTCATAAGAATACCGTTGAGAAATACTGCAAGGAATATGATATTTCAAAATATGTTCGCTATATTCTTGCGATTATGCAGGTTGAGTCTGGTGGGAAAGGTCAAGATGTGATGCAAAGTAGTGAGTCTCTAGGACTTCCTCCAAATACCTTATCTACTGAAGAATCAATTAAACAAGGCTGTAAATACTTTAGCGAACTTTTGAAGTCTTCCAGTGACTTAGGCTGCGATGTTGATTCAGTCATTCAATCCTATAATTATGGTGGTGGCTTTCTACAATACGTTGCTTCTCACGGAAAGAAATATTTTTATGAACTAGCAGAAAATTTCTCAAAAGAAAAATCAGGTGGTACTAGAGTAAGTTATCCCAATCCAATTGCCATCCCTATTAATGGTGGATGGCGATACAACTATGGAAATCAATTTTATATAAAGTTAGTTTTTCAATATCTAACGGTGACTGAATTTGATAATCAAACTGTCCACGAAATCATGGATGAAGCATTGAAGTACCAAGGCTACCCTTATGTCTTTGGTGGTGCCAGTCCTGAGACAAGTTTTGACTGTAGTGGGTTAACGTTATGGTGTTTTGGAAAAGCTGGCATAACCCTTCCCAGAATCGCTCAAGCACAGTATGACGCTACACAACACATTCCATTAACTGATGCAAAAGCAGGGGACTTAGTTTTCTTCCACTCAACCTATGATACATCAGACTATGTGACACATGTTGGCATTGTCGTATCTCCAACTCAAATGTATCACGCAGGAGACCCAATTGGTTATGGCGATCTTACCTCGTCCTATTGGCAACAACATCTGATTGGTGCAGGGCGAATCATTACTAAATAAGAGAAAGGAATCACATTCATGAAAATCAAACTAGAAAGAAAAGAAAAAAGAAACAAAGTCAAAAAAGTTCCTACAATAAAAGTAGGAACGCATAAAAAAACGACAACGGCACTATGGATTTTACTTCTAACAAGTATTGCTTTTGGCGTATATAAAAACTTTACAGCCATCGACCAACATACGACTCATGAAAAAGAAGTAGTGAAATTAGAACTTATAGATACCACAAAGGTTCAAAGTTTTGTAGAAAATTTTGCTAAAATTTATTACTCTTGGGAACAAGATTCCAAGCTACTTGAACAACGAGAGCAAGCACTGGAATCCTATCTAACTCCAGAACTTCAACAGTTAAATGCTGAAATGATTCGTAGTGATATTCCAGCAACCTCAACTGCTGAAAGGATACAATTTTGGTCAATTGAAAAACAGAATGAAGGAGAATATAATGTCCTTTTCTCCGTTGAGCAAAAATTGACAGAAAATAAGAAAAGTAAGAATATCACATCCATTTATCAAACCACTGTATATATTGAAAAATCTGGAGAAATAGTTATTATTCAAAACCCAACTATCACATCAAAGCCAAGTAAATCAGAATATGAACCTAAAATTCTTGAAAATGATAACACTATTGATGTACAAACATCAGAAGAAATCACAGCCTTCCTAGAAACATTCTTTAAACTGTATCCTAAAGCAAGCAAAAAAGAATTAGCATATTATGTAAATAATCAAGCAATTAAACCAATTGAAAAAGACTATTTATTTATTGAGTTAGTTTCTCCAATTTATTATAGAAAAGGAAAACAAATCGTAGCGAAAGTTTCTGTAAAATATATAGATAAAGAAACGAGCATAACGCAACTTTCTCAATTTAATCTTATTCTTGAAAAACAGAACAATTGGATAATTATAAATTAGAATCAAAAGAATCCCTCTTTAAAATTAACTGTATAGAAGGTTATAAAGAGGGAATATTACATAAAAATGATATACTTTTTTTCTGGAAAGTTTAAATATAGAAAATTTCATAGAAGATGAACGACTCAAAGTTTTTCGACATAATGAATTCTATTTTTTTGTTATTTAACTATTGCAATTTATTTTTTGATTTAACGAACTATGTTATTAATTGTGCTGATGCTTTATTATCTATCTAGTATTAAGTAAAGATGGAAGCTGTTTTTAAAGGTTTATTTTAAGAATATTTTTCAATGATTTTTTATCTGTAATTATAGTTAGTTGGTATATATTTTAATTAAATCATTGGCATTATTTGTTTTTTATAGTATTATCATCATTTAAAACGAAGAGGGATTAATTGGAAATTGATAATATAGTTTAAAAGTAAAGAAAATCATTATTGTAACAAAGTTACAGGTGATGTTCACTTGTTATTTATACTTTTTATAAAAGAGAAATATTTGATAATTATCGATAATCTATGCTGGGATTTTTCGGGAAAATTTAAACGGGAGGAATGACGTGAGATGCATTTAAAAATTGCGATATGTGATGATGACAAAGTAGTCTGTTCCCAAATTGAAAATATGATTCTACGATATGTGAAAGAAGCTGGGTTTGATGTCACCATTCATCTATTTTATGATGGTAACTCACTAATGAATACTATCCAAAATGATGATGATAACTTTGACTTAATCTATCTTGATATTGAAATGGATGGAATCAATGGGGTAGATGTTGGTGTGGCAATTAGGGATAAATTAAGGGATCATAAAATGCAAATTGTCTATGTTTCTGGGACAGGACAATATGATCGTCAATTATTTGATGTTCAGCCGTTATTATTTATTCCAAAGCCTATTGAGGAAAGTAAACTAGTAAAATCTATCAATTTGGCAATGGAAAAATTGGCATTAACGCCAAAGTTATATCATTATAAAAAACGGAAAGAATATTTTAATGTTTGGATGGAAGATATTATCTATTTTGAGAATTCTGGTAGAAATGTGAAAATCATGACAATTGATGGCATGGATCTATTTGTTGGAAATATCAAAGATGTAGCAAAAGAAGTTCTCTCATACGGATTTATTCAAATTAGTCAATCGATTATTGTAAACTATAACTTTGTGAGTAAATATTCACGTGAGGAAATTATTTTAATAAATAAAGAAAAAATTGCGATTCCAAAAAATAAAAGGAATGGAGTAAAGGAACAATTTTTAAGAGAAAGTGATAAGCATTTATAAGGCGTTTTCAGCTTGCATTTGTTTACTAAAATCAAGAATAGTATTAGGGAGAGGATAACAATGATAATGATATTCAATATGCAGACTTTTTTCGTTCATATTTATGCAAGTGGATTGGAGTATTTATTAATGTACTTTCTTTTTTCACGCTATAAACCAATGAAACCACGAGTGTCAAAGGAGAAACTCATTTTAATTTTTTGCATAGCTAGCCTGGTACAAGCATTTTTTGATTCATTTGAATACTTTATCATTAATGTAATCGTTTCTGCGATATTATTTCTAGTTGTATCCTTCTTCTTTTTTACAAAGTGGCAGGATATTTTGATGACTTCAATCATTGCTACAGCAGTAATCGATATTGGAGAAGGTGTTGCTTCAATGTTATTAATGAGTACAGCGATAAGTAGGCAAGATGTAGCAGAATTTATGATGAAACCATCGAATACGATGCTGCTTTATACTATTGCTCGTTTGATTAGTTTGGGATTAGTACTGTTTATTTTAAGATTTAGAAAAATACGATCAGGGAGTGGCAATTTACCAATCATTTATTGGACAACATTTCTATTTATTACAATGAAAGATATTTTATGGGTGTTAATCTTAACAGATTCTCCTGTGAAAATATCCTTCTACTATTGGGCGGCTGTTATTCCACTCTTACCTGTATCCTATATTTTGTTTTATTACACACGTCGCTCGATAGAAAATATGGTGAAAACGCAAGTAGATAGTAAGGTGTTAGATGAAAAAAATAAATACTACGAACAACAGCTCATTACAATGAAACAAACACTTGAATCACAAAGAACGATTCGTCATGATTTAAAAAATAAGTTATCACCTCTAATTTATCTAGCGGAAAGTGGTAAGACAGATGAATTGGTTAAGCAAGTACGAGAACTTGGCAGTTTAAGTGTACTTGGTAAAATTTATGCAGAATCAGGAAATATAACAATTGATTATATTATTAATCTAAAACTGCAAGCCCTAGCGAATAAAGGCGTAACAATATCTTGCGAGATAAATGTCCCCGCTGATATTGAGGTTGCACCATTTGATTTATCAACGATTTTAGGGAACTTAATTGATAATTCAATTGAAGCGTTGGACTATGTGCCGAATGAAAAGTGGATTGGGATTAAATTAAGTTATCAAATTGGATTTTTGATGATACAAGTGACAAACTCTTTTGATGGAATTGTGCATTTAGATAAGGAAAAAATCATTTCTAGAAAAGAGAATGCTGAAAATCATGGGATTGGTTTGAATAGTATCGAAACAATTGCCAAAGAGTATGATGGTGAAATGATTGTTCAGTATGATAAGCAACAATTTAATGTGATAGTAAAATTATTGGCTTAATATTTTGATATGAGAGACGTTTCTTTTAAATAGGAAACGTTTTTTTAGTATATCGGGTTTTAAATTGCAATGGATAAGATGAATTAACTATTGGAATTGCTAGAAATGAAGGAATAAATTTTGATGATTTTAAGAAAATATGCAAAATATTACGTTTAGAAGGGCGAAATCAAACCGGTAGAGTTAAATAAGTTGTTGAAGAGTTATTATGATTACCTGAGACCTTCCAAGAGAGAAGAATCTAAAAATTTTTCAAATAAGTTTTGATACTTCAATAAACATACTAGATATATGTGGAAATACAAATGCTTGGATGGCCAAGAAAACTATGTAAGTAGGTGAGAAAAGATGAGCAAACAAATTGTTTTTATTGGATCAAATTTTGAAGAATTAATCTTAAAGAATAATGTTTTAAAAATGAGTTTCGTAGAAAGTTTATGGGCAAGTTTTGCAACAATAAATTCAGAAGTTAAGTTTGATGCTTTTATTAATCAATTAAAAATAATAGAAAATAAATTTGAGTATTTACGAAAAAATGAGCAGTTTTTGTCACTAATAAAAAATATTAAAACTGATTTAGACTATGATTCAATAGTTGATTCAAATGAACGATTGATTTTATTTAAAAGACTTCTATCCAAGAGTTTGAGTAATCAGTATGAACAAGTGGATGAAGAACTCCGTAATCTTTTAGGATCTTATTTAGCAAATAGTGAATATATCTTTTCTTATAATTCTAACTTCTTAATAGAAAATATTATTCAGGTAAAAAGTGAAGTGATTGCTTGTACAGATAGACAGTCCTTTTTATTAAGTAAAAGCAATCTAGGTCTCCCAATTCTTTATAAATTATATGGCTCATTTGATCAAGTTGAAACAATAGCGTTAACGAGTGAAGAAAAGCAAGAAAGTATGATTAATTTACGTATGGGAATATCTAAAATTAATCAATTTGAAGATATATCTGTCACTTTACTGGGATTCAATGAAGAAGATGATGAATTTAATAATATTTTAAATGAGCTTTCCTTGAAAAATAAAGCGGCTAAAGTATCTCTATTCAAACCATTTAGTCATGAGTATGAAGCGCAACAACGTTATATAGATCACCAAACTGGTTTAAAAATTGACGTAATAATTTCAGATTTTCAAACATATTTAAGGGAACAGTTGCAATCGGACAACAAGCTTTTAGAAATGAAGCTCAATAGTACTGATCAATCCGATATACAGGGAAATTCATCTTCCAATCAAATTGTTCAAATGAGTAGAAGTAGGAAAAAAAAACTTGGGGATAAAAATATTTCTCTGAAAATACCGCACAAAATCCTTTTTATGTTTGCGGGAATATTATTTTGTACATTAATTTTTAATTTTGTTTTTTCAGTTGCAACAATAAAAGGAGAATCGATGGCTCCAAATTTTAGATCTTCTGATTATATTGTGCTAAACAAACAATACAATAAAGTAGAAAGATTTGATGTGGTTGCTTTTAAATCTCCTGATGAGCATGGACAAGAATACATTAAACGAGTCATTGGTTTACCAGGTGATAAAATCGAGTATGTTGATGATCAATTGTATATTAATGGAACTCCAATAGAAGAAACATATTTAGATAGAGAGAAGAAAAAATTAGGAGATGGAGAAGTTTTTACAAAAGACTTTTCACTTGAAGAGTTATCTGGTGTGAAAGAGGTCCCTAAAAATAAGTTATTTGTTTTAGGCGATAATCGTCTATATTCAAGAGATAGTCGGAACTTTGGATTCGTTGATATTAAAGCTATTAAAGGAAATGTTAAATGGAAAATTTGGTCAACGAAATAATAGAAGGTGAGTCAAAATGAAATTCAAAAAAATATATATATTTTTTTTAATAATATTAACGGGAAGTATGCTTACTAGTCACATGAGAACGTTATTAGCAAACTATAACATAGTAGAAGATATTAGATTAATAACTTCGGCTCATTCTTTGAAAGAAGAAGATACAGTAACTATATCAGTAATGGATTCAAATATAGAAGATACAAAATTAGTTATTCCAATTGATGGAAATACGGAATATATTGATTCAGATTATCAAGATGCTTCCGTTGTATTTGATCAAATAAATCATCAAGTAGTGATTGATTGGTTGAATCCTTTAAATGAAAAAAAATCAGTAAATATTAGATTGAAGCTGAATAAAGAAGGCATATATCCACTAAAAGCCTTGACAGTTAGAGAGAATCAAGAAGTAAGTACTGAAGAAAAAAATATAGAAGTTAATGCATTGAAGGAATCAAAGGAAGAATCAGTGGAACCTGAGTTTAGTAAAAGTTTTGAGGAGTCTTCCTCAGAAAAGTCTGCTGAGACAAAAGTTGATAACACTTATGCGATTAAGACTGGTCTATGGGGAACCGCTCACTATGAATTTAATGAAGAAGTTGGTGAAATTAAACTGCAAAGTGGTGAATTAACAAATGATACTGAGAGTAACTGGCAGAAGAGAGGTATTAATAGCAAGCTAATTAAAAAAATTATTTTTCAAGGATCAGTAAATGCACCATCAAATTCGGAAGGATTATTTTCAAATTACGAAAATTATGCTTTTAAAAATCTTGAGGAAATTGATGGTTTAGAACATTTAAACACGTCAAAAGTTACGAATATGAGGGCTATGTTTTATTATAGTAAGGCGTTAGTACTAGATGTAAGTCATTTTGATACATCAAAAGTTACAGATATGGGCTACATGTTTAGCAATGCTTCTATATCAGATATAGACTTAAGCAATTTTGACACATCAAATGTTATAGACATGAGGGCTATGTTTAACTATAGCAAAGTATCAGAGTTAGATATAAGTCATTTAAACACGTCAAATGTTGTGAATATGGATAGTATGTTTTCTGAGAGTAAATCAACAAAATTAGATGTAAGTCATTTTGATACGTCGAACGTTACAAGTATGAATTTTATGTTTTACAATACTAGGGCAGAGCTAGATGTAAGTCATTTTGATACATCAAAAGTTACAAATATGAGTGCTATGTTTCGTAATAATTGGTCAACAAAGCTAGACGTAAGTCATTTTGATACATCAAAAGTTACAAATATGAGCTACATGTTTAGCAGTACTTCTATATCGGATTTAGACTTAAATACCTTTGATACATCAAAAGTACTTTATATGGATAATATGTTGTATGGTGTTAAATTAAGTAAATTGAAATTAGGAGAAAAATTTAGAGTTACATCTGATTCTGATACATCCTTAGGATCACCAAAGGCTTTAAACTTAGATGATGAATTAACAGGGAACTGGATACGTGAAAATAGATCATCGAGGTCATATTCTCCAAAGGAATTTCTGAGGAATTATGGGAAAGACGATTTAACTCCTGGTATTTATGTTGCAGAAACAGTGTTGCCAGGTGAAATCACGGCTGAAGCCAATATATCTAATCAAACATACTCGGATGGTTTGTTCTATGTGAATGATGAAGTTAAAATTGAAAATACAATTCATCATACTGGTAATGTTTATAACTTTATCTATAAAACAACTATTCCAGAAGAGCTAACTATCAGTGAGGAATCATTTAAAGGATATGTCATTACAGAGGATGGACATAAAATAGATTTTCCAGTTGATGCATTTAAGTTTGATAAATCTCGCCGGACGTTGGAGGTTAATTTAAAAAGTATAGTCGAACCGGATGCGAAAGGAAATTATTATACTTCTGTAGATGCGGATTTTTATTACGAAATAAATGGTAAAGCTAATAAAGATGCAATTGGCAAAAATTTAGAAATAAATACAACAATCAACTATTTTAATAGTATATTAAATCCTAAACCAGATATAAATCTCAGTACAGAAAGTAAGAAAATATATGGATTAGAGCCTCAATGGGATCTATTAAAAGAAATAAAAAATGTATCTAGACCAGATGATTTTACTGCAGTTGAAGATAGCCTTTTATTTACAATTACAGCTACAAATAGGGAAGAATTAGGTGCCATGGAATCCTTTGATATGGCAGAAAGCTTGTTCCCAAAAGATCTTGATTTTATTTCTGGTTCTGCAGAATTAATCTTTCCCGATGGAACAATCAAAAAATTACCAGATTCAGTCTACCAACCGGATAAGCAAATAGTCAGTACAAATGTATTTTCAGGAGATGGCTATGTTGGTGTTAAACCTTATCAGCTACGTTTTAAAGCAAAAGTGAAAGATACGGCATATGGAAAAACCTTAGAAACAAAAGCGAGTTTGTACGGAATAACTCAAACAAAAAAAGAAGTAATTGTTGAGGATGACATTGTGAAAATTAATGTTGATTACACTGGAAAACTTGGCTTTAAAGAAACACCGAAAACACTCTCATTCAACGATAATTTTATTTCAGTGTTTACCTCAACCATTGGAAGAAAAGATGAAAACTGGGGGATTTCGATTGAAGATACCAGAATGCAGAAACAACCATGGAACCTGAGTGTAAAACAAGTTACACCATTTGTAAGTACAGCTGGAGATACCTTAACTCAAGTTTTAATCTTTAGGAAAAATGGGCAGGAAGATATTGGAATTGATACAACGATAAGCGCGGATGTCTATTCTGAAGATAAACTTGATAAAAACGATTATTTTATTTCATGGTCTAAAAATGAAGGTTTGCTCTTAAAAGTTCCTCCTGGTAAAGCAAAAGCCAAACAATATCAAACAGAACTTCAATGGAATCTGAAAGATACACCGATATAAAGAGAGGAGTGAGGTTATGAAAAAATTAGTGATTCTATTATTTCTTTTCCTTGGTGGTTTGTGCTTGGTAGTTGGAACAAATAGTGTCTGTGCGGTCGATATAGATAGTAAATCATCTATTTATTTTACAGATACTTATGTTTATACGCCAACGTCAGAATCAGGAAATCTAAATGGTGTTACACCTACAGGTAATCCACCAAGGAATGGAAGTCAAAAACTGCCGAAAACTGGTGAATCTATTAATAGGAATTTAGTACAGATTGGCGGCATTTTACTTTTAGTATCAAGTTTTATATTAAAAAATTATTGGAAGAGGGAATTAAATAATGAAAACAAGTAAATTAGTAATGGCAAGTATATTAACAGCAGGAGCACTTCTTAGCACGAATGTAGCAGTATATGCAGAAGAAGGAAATTCAGGTGTAATAGAAAAATCGATAAAATCTCAAGGTGATGTGACTTTTAAGATAGATGATGAGAAAACACCACCAGTAGATCCAACAAATCCAGGTGAAGAAGTTGAGCCAGAAGAACCTGGTGAGTCGACGGATGGACCACTAAGTATTGACCACGTGTCTAATCTTCATTTTGGCGAACAATTAATTTCAGCTAAAGCAAAAACGTATTATGCAAAATTAGAAAAAGTGAAAAAAGGGGAAGAAACAAAAGAAGTACCGAACTATGTACAAGTAACTGATAAGCGTGGTTCTAACGAAGGCTGGTATTTGTCAGTACAACAAGATAAACAATTCACAACAGGTGAAGATATCGAGTTAAAAGGCGCAATACTAAAATTAAGCAATACTCAAGTGAAAACAACAGCTGATAACAAATCAAAGGCACCATCAGCAGTTTCTGAGATATCATTAGTGCCTGGTGGTGCAGGGATGTCTGTTATTGCCGCAAATAAAGATGAAGGTATGGGACTTTGGGTTGGTTCTTTTGGAAATGAAACAACTGGAGAAAATTCTGTGTCATTATTTGTGCCAGGTGAGTCAGCAAAACAAGCAGCGAAATATTCAACAACTCTCACATGGACGTTATCAAATACAGAAATTTAAATAGATTGGGGAATTCATTGTGAAATCAAGTAAATTAATCCTGTTAAGTATGTTGCTAAGTTCTAGCCTACTTTTAGGTGGGATATCAGCACATGCAGAAGAAGAAACACCGAAACATGGTGCATCAATAAAAAGTAATTCAACAGTTAGTTTTGAGGAAGATAATTCTCAAACAGATCCTTTAAATCCAACAAATCCCGATGATGAAAATCCTATTACTCCATTAGATCCAGATGATCATGAACCTGGAACTAATGGACCATTGAGTATTGATTATGTTTCTAATATTCGTTTTGGTCTGAATAAAGCTTCAGGTAAAAATGAAATTTATTGGGCTCAATTAGACGAAGTGAAAGAATCTAATGGAACTGACATAGAAGTACCAAATTTTGTTCAAGTAACTGATAAACGTGGTGTATGGAAAGGTTGGCATTTAACCGTGATTCAAGATGAACAATTTTATAATACAGCAGCCAAAGAATCTTTAAAAGGTGCACAAATGAAATTAATGAATGCTATTCCAAATTCTAAGGATGGTGGAGAAGCACCAACTGTTAAAAATCCAATTGTATTAGACCCAGGCTTAGCACAAGATGTTGCAATTGCAGATGCAAACAAAGGTTCTGGAACGTGGTCTGTTAGATTCGGTCAAGGTGATGATGAAGCAAAACAAAGTATTTCGTTAGAAGTACCAGCAACAACGACTAAAGCAAAAGGCGAGTACGCAACAACATTAACTTGGAAGTTAACGGATTCGCCAATCTAGAAAAAAACATGAAGCTAAGAAAAATATTTTTCTTAGCTTTACTTGTTGAAGAAAATCAAAGTGAGGTATGTAAAACATGAAGAGAATAAGTAAATATCTATTTGGTTTGCTAATTTTAATTAGTTTAGTATTACCGACAAGTGTTGAAGCTGCTGAAATGAATTTCTCTGTTCAAGCTGAGATACCAGAAAACCAAGTAGATAAAGGTAAGACATATTTTGACTTGAAAATGAGTCCTAATCAAACTCAGGACTTAGTCATTACCATGAAAAATGACACATCAAGAGATGTAACTGTTGAAGCTGATATTCATACAGCAACTACCAATGATAATGGCATTGCTGATTACAGTGGAAGTGCTGAAAAAAAAGATTCAACACTTAAATATGATTTAAGTGAACTTATTGAAATGGACAAAGAAATAACAGTTCCTGCTAAAGGAGAAACAACCATTACAGCACATTTGAAAATGCCGGCGGAGATTTTCGATGGTATTTTACTTGGTGGTTTTACTTTTATAGAAAAAGAATCTGCTGATAATAAAGAAGTTCAAGAAGGAGCTCAAATAGTAAATAAGTATGCTTATACTGTTGGAATTCAATTGCAAGAAACAGACAAAGTAATTGAACCTGAACTTATTTTAAATGATGTCAAGCCTGTACAAGTGAATTTTCGTAATGTCTTACAAGCTAACATTCAAAATACAGAAGCGGCGATTATTAAAAATTTATCAATTGAAGGAAAGATCTTTAAAAAAGATGGTAAAGAAGCTCTATATGAAGCTAAACGAACAGATTTAAGAATTGCCCCTAACTCTAATTTTAATTATGGTATTAGTCTAAATAATGAAGAATTTAAACCAGGGACTTATGTTTTTAAAGGAAAAGCGACTGATGGCGATAAGGAATGGACATTTGAAAAAGAATTTAACATAAAAAGTGAAATAGCAAAAGAATTAAATAATAAAGCTGTTGAACTTGATAAAGATTATTCTTTATACATTTATCTTGGAATTGGACTAATCGTATTCATCTTAATCTTAATCATTCTCTTTTTGCTTAAAAAGATAAATACTAAGAAGTAATGATGTTGAAGCAAATCTTATTTAATGAAAGAGGTGCATAAAATGGATGAAAATAATATAAAATATCTTAATGATACACATAATAACGAATTTTTTGAAATTTACGAAGATGAAATTAAGCGATTAATCAAAAAAAATGAAGACTTACGTACTTCATTGGAGAAAAAAGAAAATTCACTGAACGTTTTACAACATGAAAAAACTTTAATACAAAGAGACTTTGAGAAAATTGGTAATTTAACTGCAACAATAGAGCAATTGACAAAGCAAAATGCATTGTATAAGGGAAAATTAGAATCTTTAACAAATGAGAAAGTTAATTTAACTTGTATAATTGATAGCTTAAGACAAAATACTACGAAACATGAAGAGTCAGATGAGTTGTTATCTAAAGTAGAAATTGAAAAACAAAAAGTAACTTCTCTTCAGGCAAAATTAAAAATAAAAGATGAACAATTAAATTCTCTGATTAGAGAAAAAGAGGCAAATAGTGTTTTGGCAGAAAATCAGGCTGAATTTTTAGAGTTAAAGACAAGTAATGAAATGATGAAGCATCAGTTGATTGAAGAAAAGACAGAGTTTGCTGAAATGCTTTTGGAAGCAAGAATGCAATCGAAAAATTTAGTAGATAAAGCCAACAAAGAAGCTGATAAAATAAAAGAATTAGCCACTAAAGAACTTGAAAAAAGTAGAGAAGAAGCAAGTGTTATAAATAAGCATTTGAAAAAGGTCAAAGATGAAAGTAGTAAATTTGTATCTAGTCTTATTGAAGAAGTTGACAATATTTTAAGCTGATTAATTTTAACAAGAATTTAGAATTGGAGATAACGATTAAATATAGAAAATTTATTTTTTATAGGAGGAGCTTTTAATTTGGCTAAAGAAAGTGATTTGTTAAACGAATATTTTAATTATTTTGATAAAATATTTTTTTCAAGAAAACTGACTAAGTATCCCTTAATCTATGCAAGATATAAAACTCTTAAACAAGAGTATAATCAATTAATTGAAGAAGTAAGTCCAACTAATTTTCTGACTACGATGAGCCTCATACTAGATCTTGATGCACAGTTACAAATAATTATGGATTTATTAGACTGTTGTAACTATCTAGGTGAAAATGTACTAATGTCTGAAGAAGAAATTTTACAGTGCTCGTCATCTGATTATAGATTTTACTATTTAGAGCAATTTGGCTATAGATTGAACGATAAAAAGCCTCACACTATTTTACATTTTTTATAATAAAGCTAGAGCTACGAATAATTTCGTTGGATGGGAAGACTTATTTTTAAGTTCTTCCCTATTTTTGTTTTTTTTGATATTTGTTTTGTTGTTATTTATTGAAGGGAGAGACGTTAAATGGATAATTCTTCTGAAAAAAAATATGTATACGAGCAAATGAAATTAATCATTGAGGAAAGGAGAGAACTGACTAAGTATTACTATGAGTTGAAAGAACGATTAGATTTAATAGACCATTCAAAATTCAGAATAGAGCCTACAAAGGATCAGACTCTTAGAAGTAAAGAGAAACAAACTATCTTTAAGAAGGAAAGTGAATATCAAAGATACATGCTTTCTAAAAAATCGAATCAATCAAAAAGCGTTCCATACCAAATCATTGGGTTAACGATATCTTCAATCTTAAAGGAAGCAGGTCGTCCATTATCTAATAAGGAAATTTATACTATTTTGAATGACTCAAGTGAGATAAAAGTAAATTATAAGAACTTGACAATGAATATTTTGCCTAAAATGGATAAAGATTCCAAAATGAATGTTGAGCGAGCTTATAGAGGTTTTTGGCAATATCGATTAACCAAAATTTAGAATTGTCCTTTTAGCGTGATTCTTCCTTAGTTTAAAAGGATAAGGAAGTGCTGTTATGAAAGACTTATCGGATGAAAAAATAGAAGCTCAATTAACAAAGTATTTTCATAAAGTAATCTGTAATGCTGCTTCCAATTATTACAAGAAAAAATTTCATCAAACAGAAAAAGAATATTTAACTGAAAATATTTTTGATTACTCAATAGGTGTGACAAATTTTGAAGAAGAGATACTTACGGTGTTGATGATGGAGGAGTCGCCTATGTCTATTTTTAATGGGAATTTTAATGAGATTCTAAATCAGTTAAACAGTAGAGAAAAGCAATTTTTGATAGAAAAATTTGTGTTGGAGAAAACGGATGAAGAAATTGGTAGGGTATTTGGTATTAGTAGGCAAGCTGTTACTAATAGGAAGCATCGGTTGTATAAGAAAGTAAGAAAATGGTTAAATGATGATAGTATCTAGCTTGATTGCGAGGAGAGATTAAGAATGTCAATAATGCAATTATATTTAGCCTGTCGCAGTAAAGATGAAGTAGCGTTAGAAATGTTGGTAGTACAATTTCATCCTTTAATGATGAAAGTTTCATTACGTTACGGATATCTTGATGAAGATTGTTATCAGGAATGTGCAATAGCCATGATAAAATCTATAGAAAAATTTTCAATTAGATGAATCAAAGAAGAATTCACATTTTTGTGAATTCTTTTTTGATTGTGTGTCTTTTTTGATTCTATTTTTGTTAGTACTAGTGTAAAGAAACAATTGATCTTTGAAAAGTGAATAGTTTTGTTAGGAACGTTTAATTCTAAAATGAGCTAATGTTCATTCTGCGCCATGATCAACAGGGAGCGACTAAAGTATAGAACAAGCTATTGGAAATGTTACAGTAGCTGCGATGACTTTTAGAATGATAATGATACTTCTGTAAAGCTCGGCGTAAACTTGCGGGGAGGTGAAATTCCTATGTACCTTTAGCACAAGGTAGCCTAACAAAAAAGAAAAATGTAACAAGTTGTTATGTAAGTAAAGCAACCAAAGGAGTAACTTATGACAAAAGATTTTGAAGTAATGATAAGTCGATTGGATTTAATTCATATAGGATTTAAACATCATCAAGCGAGTGTCATGATAAGAGAAGCAAAAGAGCATTTATTAACTGTTGAGGGAATAAGCTTTTATTCTAATCGTCAGGTAGGCGTTGTTCCTGCGAGGATTATTGAGAAATTATTTGGTATACAAATAATCAAGTAAGTATTATACTAGATTTAGGCTTGTTCTCTGTCTATTGCGAGGAGAATATATGGGTAAACCTACTAATATTTATAAAGATAAAAAAACGAACAAATGGTTCTATCGTGCTTATTTAGGCAAAGATGAAAACGGTAAGAAGATTCAAAAGACTAAACGAGGTTTTGCTACGCAAAGAGAGGCGAAGCAAGCGTATGATAAGTGTATGTATACACATTCATATCTTAAGCCAGTGAGTTTAGTGAGTAACATTATTTTTGAAGAATTTTACAAAGTTCGTTTTGTCAGGTGGTATGAGAAGCAAGTAAAGCGTCAAACTTATGAAAATGCTCAATTTATATTTGAAAAAAAGCTGGGCTATTTTTATAAGATGCGATTAAGAGATATCCAAGGTCAAGATATTGAAGAGTGGATGCATGAGTTAAGTCAGACTGCTACACGCCATTCTCGTGGAAATGATGAGATTTCAACACTATCCAAATCCTATATCAATCGAATATTTGGTCACTTAAAAATTGTTTTAAATCGAGCGGTCAAAGAAGGAATCATCGAAAGAAATCCTGTAGAAGCCGTTTCACTTTTTCCAAAAGAAAATAAGAAAGTAGAATTTTGGGAAGTGGAAGAATTTAAACAAGTAATGGCTGTTATTCCTAATTCTTCTATCCAATCTCAGCACAGAAAAATAATGTATGAGATGCTTTTCTACACAGGGGTACGAATTGGAGAATTACAAGCTCTAACTTGGGAAAATGTGAATTTTGAGAAGAATCAAATCACGATTGAACAAACTTTAATTTACCAGACAAAAAATGATTGGTATTTATCTACACCAAAATCGAATAAAGCCTATCGAACGATTGGTATCGGCTCAAATCTTTCCGCAAAGTTAGCGCAGTGGAAAAAGCTTCAAGAAATGGTTGGAAAATTTGAGTATATGGTTCAATTAGATGGAACCTTCACACCTCCCTATTCTTTTGCAAATTGGTTGAAGGACTATGCGAAGCAAGCAGGGATTAAACCAATTAAGCTACATTCTTTAAGACATTCTCATGTGGCGCTGTTAGTTGAAAAAAATATTCAACCATTGATGATTCAAGAACGTTTGGGACATGCGAATATCCAAATTACATTAGGTACTTATGGACATTTGTATGCCAAAGCGGATGATCGAGTGGTGGAAGCAATTGATACGTTATTTGCTTAAAATATTCTACCAGCGTTCTACCAGTGAAGTTTAAAACGTTTATATATCAACTTTTTGAAGCTGTAATTTAGGGTTTAAGATGTACCGGAAATAGAAAATCTAAAAACCTCTTATTTGATCGCAATCAGTTGTGCAGATTAAATAAGAGGTTCGTTCTAAAAGTGAAAAAAATTGTAAAAAATCGACCATAATTTGTCTGAAACGTGAATTTTCTTCGAAACTTTGCAATCTTTTGAGTTAAGTGGAAGATTTTCCCTCATACTTATGGTAAAATAAACTCAACTTATAGAAGGTTAAACGCGATTTTTAGAGTTAAAAGGCAGGTGGATATATGGAAAAACATTCAAAGAAACCCAGTAATAGTAAGGGATTCATGTTATTCTCACACTCAAAAAGCTTTGAAAACTGGTACTGCTAAAAGCAATATTCAGTGCTTTAAAAATTACTACAAGGAATCAACCTAAAAAGATGAGTGATAGATTTTAAGTAGCGATGAAAACATCAGAATCTTTAAAACAAGTGAGAGGAACTAAACTGAATGAAAAGAAAACTATTATCACTACAAATGATTTGTGTATTACTCAGCGTTAATTTAGTACCAGTGATCGGTCATGCTAATGAATTAACACAGTCTGAGTCAGGCACCATCGAAGAAGGAACGACGGAGACAACCGAAAGTTCTTCAACAGAAGAAACAACAACCGATTCATCTACTTCTCAAACAGAAACTGGTACAACTGAATCAACCAATACCAGCACAGAATCTTCAGAAGAAGCACAACCTCCTGCAAACAGTCACGAGGAAGTACCAGTAACACCACAACCAAGTGCTCCAGCTGAAACTCCAGTAGCACCAGAACAGCCTGCTCAGCCAACTGTTGATCATGCTCCTACTGAAGCGAAATTGGATCAAAATATCAAGGTTGTAAAAAACGAATCAACAGAAACGTTTATTCGTCGCATCGGGGAAAAAGCGCGTGCTGTAGGTCAAAAAAATGATTTATATGCCTCTGTTATGATTGCTCAAGCCATTTTAGAAACAGGTTCTGGCAATAGTGATTTAAGTCAAAAGCCTTATCACAATCTTTTCGGAATCAAAGGCGAGTATAAAGGAGAAAAGGTTGACTTCTCTACACAAGAAGATGACGGATCAGGCAATTGGTATACGATCGATGCTTCCTTTAAAAAGTATCCTGGATACAAAGAATCATTTGAAGATTATGCTAAGTTAATGAAAGAAGGCATAGATTCAAACAAAACAATCTATTCAGGTACGTGGAAGTCAAATGCCGTGAGCTATCGCGAAGCAACAAAATCATTAACAGGAGTTTATGCGACAGATACGAGCTATGATCAAAAACTGAATGCGTTTATCGAAGAATATGACTTGACTGAATACGACAAAGAAAAACCATCTACATCAACAAGTGGAATCATTGTTGCAGATAGTCATCCAGATAGTGACTTCAAAGAATACACTGGTGAAACATACTCTGGTTCAGAAGCTTATGCTGCAGGAAACTGTACGCAATATGTCTATAACCGTATCGTTCAATTAGACGGTTACGTTGAAACAACAATGGGTAACGGAATGGATTGGGGAGCAACTGGTAAAGCAAACGGCTATGAGGTTTCTAGTAAACCTAAAGCAGGAACGGCTGTTAGTTTCCAACCAACTGTTGCAGGAGCCGATGGAACTTATGGACATGTAGCGTTTGTCGAACATGTCTATGACGATGGTTCTATTCTAATCTCAGAGATGAACGTTGCCGGTTTAGGTATGGTTTCATTTAGAGTGATCGACAAGGATACAGCGAATACGCTAGCTTATGTAACTCCTAAGTAAAAAAAGATAAGTCAATAACAATATCAAACTTAAACGGTTTGTTATTGTTATTGGCTTTTTTGTTTTAACCAAAGGGCTATTTACTTATTCTTAATCATTCTATAGAAAACCTAAATGATTTAGGCATAGTTTCTTCAAATCTTCAGGCTATTATTAATACATACCCAATAACAAACCCAAACAAAACACTTTTTCATTTTTACTCCTCAAGTAAAAAGAACTCCTTTCCGCTCGGTCACCCAGCCGAGCGGTATTTTTTTGTCCAAAAAATCTATTTTAAGGTTTTTATTGTATGTTTAGGTGGTTTTATAGTACGATTTAAGGAGAAATGGTACGAGGAGTGAAGGCAAGTGCAGTTTTATACCTATGATTATCTGCTCCAGCAAACGCATACTGTGAACAAAATACAATGGGCGATCATGGCGGGGTTATTTTTGATCTTACTCGTGATGGGGTTCTTTTGGGTTCGTAAGCGGCTTGATTACAAATTTAAAGAAATCGGCATTTTGATTATTGTACTTTTGTTATTATTAGGAGGTATACAATTAAATACCTATTACAATGCCGAAGCTAGCGACAATCAATATGCACAAATGATCGGAACGCTACAGGCTGTTGCTAAATCAATGGATGTTGAACCAAACAAGTTAAAAATGAACCGAACGGATTTAAATATTGATCCTGTGGTTGAAGTAGAAGGGAAATTCTATTTGATTCGTATGTCAGATGACAAAGCTTCTTATCTTATTCAAGAAATCAAAGTGAAAAATCAGAAGGAATTTCAGACCGTTGATACAGGAGGTAAAAATTAATGTTTCCATATTTTGATGTTGGCTTAAAATTAACAATTGGTTTATTATGTTTGATTATTTTTATCAATATTTCAGGTAAAGGGAATCTAGCGCCAAAAAGTGCTGCAGATCAAATTCAAAACTATGTTTTAGGTGGAATCATTGGAGGTGTGATCTATAATTCTCAGATTACTGTTTTGCAATTTTTGATCGTGCTATTGATATGGGGAACGTTGGTCACTTTAATGAGGATCGCTAAATTAAGAAATCCAGAAATTAAAAAAATAGTGGACGGACAACCGATTATTTTAATTGATAAGGGACAAATGATTCCAGAAAATTTTAAACAAGCAAATTTATCGGCACATGATTTTGGGACGATGCTTAGATTGCATGATGTCAATACAATTACAGAAGTCAAACGTGTGCAATTAGAACAAAACGGTGATTTGACGATTGTGCGTAAAGGGGATCCTAATCGTGGATTATATTTAATTACAGATGGTTTAGTGATAGAAGATGCATTGGATGACATCAATAAAGAGAAAGAATGGTTGATGGAAGAATTAGCTAAACAAAATTATACGGAACCTTCAAAGATTTTTGTTGCTGAATATTTTCAAGGAAATCTTCGGATTGTGCCTTATACATGAAAAAAGAACTGACCACGATTACAGTGATCAGTTCTTTTTTTATTTTTTCCACTTAGCTACTTCTTTTGAATGACTGTCGATCCAGTCTCTAGCGGCTTGTGTTGGTTCTGTTCCATTGTTGATTTCTAACATAACTGATTCCATGTCTTCTTTTGTCCAATAGAAGTTTTTCAATACATTATAAGCTTCAGGATTTTCTTTTTCTAATCCTTTTCTGGCCATTGTATGAATTGTTTCTTCTTTACCCATTGTTCCTTTTGGATCTTCTAAATATTTAAGATCATACTTAGCAAACATCCAGTGAGGAGACCAACCAGTGATGACGATCTCTTCTTTGTTTTTGATCGCTTGTCCAAGAGCCACGGTCATCGCACCAGAAGAAGAAGTTTCGACAGACCAGTCGGCTAAGTTGCCGTACGCTTTTTGGGTTTTCTCAGCAGCGGCAACGACACCTGCACCAGGTTCGATTCCAGTGATTTTTTTACCAGCTTGATCTTTTAAATCTTCAATTGAATCGACATCCATATATTGTGGAACGACGATACCAAGTTTAGCACCTTTTAGATTTTCACCTAAGTCGTCTACTTTGTCTTTATATTGTTTATATTGTTCTCCGTGAGTTCCGGGTAGCCAAGCAGCAACCATGGCATCTGTTTCACCTTTTGAGATGGATTCCCACATGATAGCATTATCTAGTGGTGTTAATGACACATTGTAGCCAATATCTTTTAAGACTTCACCCACTACATGAGTAGAGGCAACTTCTGTATCCCATTCTACATAAGAAAGAGAAATATTTTTTTCTTCGTTTTTAGCAGATGAGAAAAGAGTAGAACCGCCAATCAGAGCGATGATTGCGACAACAGCAACGGCGATCCCACCGATTTTTTGCTTCTTAGATAATTTCGATTTTGCTGGAGTTGTTTTTTTCTTATTTAAATTCTGAGTAAAACGATCGATGATGATTGCTAGAATAACTAATGCTACACCGTTAACAAAACCGTTTCCGACTTGAGCACGCTGTAAGGCAGAAAGAACGCCGCGACCAAGACCAGGGGCACCGATCATTGAGGCGATAACTACCATAGAAAGTGCGAGCATAGTTGTTTGATTGACACCAGCCATGATCGTGTTTTTAGCTAATGGTAATTCAAGTTTGAATAATTTTTGCCAGCCAGTACTACCAAATGAGTCAGAAGCTTCAACTAATTCTTTCGGTACTTGGCGAATTCCAAGATTCGTAAAACGAACGGTAGGCGGTAATGCAAAGATCACTGAGGCAAACACCCCAGGAACCATCCCGATTCCGAAAAATGCGACTGCAGGAATCAAATAAACGAATCCAGGCATAGTTTGCATGAAATCAAGGATAGGCGTAATGATACTTTGCGCTTTATTACTTTTTGCCATTAAAATCCCAAGCGGTACACCGATAACGATAGAAACTACACTAGATAGTAACACTAACGTCACAGTACTCATTAGATCTGTCCATAAATTTTGGTTATAGATAAAAAGTAACCCAATCAGTGTAAATAAACTTAAACCAATTTTCTTATTTGAAATAAAAAATGCAATGGCAGTTAAAATAATAATAAATAATACGGGAGGAACCGCAACTAAAAGGGACGTGATTCCATCCATCAAGCTTTGACCAGTTGTTTGGAAGAAACTGAAAACACCAGAAAATGTATTGGTCATCCATTCTGTGATCGTTTCGACCCAACTTGCTACAGGTAATTGATAATTATTCATTGATGTTCACCTCTGTTTCTGCTAATGCTTCAAGAACGCTGCCTCGAATCACAACACCAAGCAATTTATTGTTGTCAGTTACAGCAACTGGCGTAGGTGAATCATAGATGATCGGGAAGATATCATTGACTAACATATCTTTGTCAATTGAAGTGATATCTGTATCTACATAATCAATTAACGGTTTACCTGCTTTACGAGCTTCTAATGCGCGCTCAGCTCTGACCACACCTTTTAATTGACGTTTTTTATCAACAGCTAAAAGCATGCTGACTTCTTCTTGACGCATACGAGTTAAAGCAACCGTTGGACCATCAATTTCAATATTTGTTGTTAGTGCTGGAACCATAATATTTTGTGCTGTTAAGACTTTGGAACGATCGACATCTTCAACGAATGTGCGAACGTAATCATTAGCTGGATTCGTTAAAATTTCTTCACCAGTACCGATTTGCATGATTTGACCATCTTTCATTAAAGCGATTCGATCACCAATGCGTAATGCTTCATTTAAATCGTGGGTGATAAAGATGATCGTCTTTTTCACGTTTTCTTGCAAATCGACTAACTCATCTTGCATTTCTCGGCGAATCAACGGGTCAAGTGCAGAAAAGGCTTCATCCATCAATAAGATTTCTGGATCATTAGCCAAGGCTCTAGCTAAACCAACACGTTGCTGCATTCCGCCGGATAACTGGTTAGGAAACTGATCTTTAAAAGCAAGTAAACTTGAGTTTTCTAAAGCTTGTTCAGCTTTTGCAGTTCGCTCTTCTTTTGGAACACCACGAACTTCTAAGCCATATTCCGTGTTCTCTAAGATGGTGCGGTGAGGGAAGAGACCAAAATTTTGGAAGACCATACTCATTTTGTTACGGCGAACTTCTCTAAGTCCTTCTTTATCCAATTTTGAGATGTCTTGATTATCGATAAAAATATTTCCAGAAGTTGGTTCGATCAAACGATTCAATAAGCGGATCAAGGTAGATTTTCCACTACCAGAAAGACCCATGATCACGAAAATTTCTCCTTCTTCTACTTCAAAATTTACATCGTAAACGCCGACAGTAGCACCGGTCTTTTTCAAGATTTCGGTTTTATCTTTGTTTTCTTTGATCATATCCAGCGCTTGTTTTGATTTTTTACCGAATATTTTTGTTAAATGCGAGACTTGTACTTTGGGCAAAACAAAATTCCTCCTTATTTTAAAAGCTGAACGAGCTTGTTTAGCTTCGTTAAGCTAAGTACCTACAAACGCTAAGCTTTTCAACTATAACGCTAAAACTTACTCTACATGTAAAGAAAATCATTTTCTTTTCTGTAAAAAAGTGACCATTCTAGGTTAACATCGTGTAGTCACTTTGTCAAATTAGGAGCATAGAAATGAGAGAATAGAAAAGAAGAACAGTCAAACTGATGCGTTTGACTGTTCTTCTTGTATTATGAATTCGGATAGAAAAAATTCTGAACTCGCTGTAATGTTGATTCATGACCAACAAAATAAATCGTATCACCGGCAGTAAGTTTTGCGTATGGGCCAGGAGATACAAGGAGTTCATCACCATGTTTGATCGCAATCAAAGTAGCAGACGTACTTTGCCATAAATTCAATTCGCTGATCGTCATTTCAAGATGCATTGCATCATCAGTCAGTGTGAAAGTCACTGGATTTAGTGGATTGAACGAATCAAAACGCTTTGTCTGATCAACAAGTTTATCCAGTATTTCTGAAAAGTGGCTTAATTCTTCTTTTTGTTTTTTGACACTGTCTATCAGATCGTCTTTTAAATCATGAATCGATTGTACATCTTGGTATTGGTCGACGAAAAGCTTGGCCTTTTCCATTGAATGAACATAAAATCCGCTGCCATGTTTTGCTTGGACGATTTCTAAATCAACCAATACGCTGATCGCCTTTCTGGCTGTTTCAGGAGAGACACTGTATTTATTAGCCAAAGTTGAGCGTGCATGGATTTTATCACCAACCGTAAATGTTTGATCAGCAATTTTAACTGCTACATCTACAGCGATTTGCTGATACTTAGGTTTCGTTACATTCATACGTTTTGAAGTCATGTCAAACCTGCCTTTCATCAGTTATTTTCTTCTACTTCTTCAAGCTCTAAACTAAGATTTTCCCATTCTGTCAGTAATTGTTCTTGTTGTGCGCGCTGTGATTCTAACTCTTCATTTAATGACATTAGCTTCATATGGTCATCAACGAGTGCAGGATCGCTCATAGATTGTTTTAATTGCGCAATCGTAGTGTCCAGCGATGCTAAATTTTCTTCGATCTGCGTTATTTTTCGATTTAAATTACGCAGGATTTTTTGTTGTTCTTTATTTTGATAAAAATCATTTTTAGGTTTGGTAGTTTCTGTTAGTTTTACAGAGGACTGCTCAGCTAATAATGCAGCTAATTCTTCTTCTTCTTTTTTCTTCTCAAGATAGTAATCGTAATCGCCTAAATAAAGTTTGCTGCCAGATTCAGAAAGTTCAATGACTTTCGTCGCAATTCGGTTAATGAAATAACGGTCATGGGAAACAAAAAGAAGGGTTCCTTCATAATCGATCAAGGCATTTTCCAAAACTTCTTTATTGTCGATATCCAAATGGTTCGTCGGTTCATCAAGAATCAGGAAGTTTTGTTTATCCATTGATAATTTCGCTAGTGCAACCCGAGCTTTCTCACCACCGCTTAGAAGAGGGATCGTTTTTTCTACATCATTTCCACTAAATAAAAAGCTGCCTAGAATATTGCGAATATCTTTTTCAGGAGTAGTTGGATGCTCATCCCAAAGCTCAGCTAAAACAGTTTTTGTTCCGTGCAGATTAGCTTGTTCTTGATCATAATAGCCGATTTGAACATTTGTACCTAAAGTTGCATCACCTTTAATGAAAGGAATCGTTCCAATGATCGATTTTAATAAAGTTGATTTTCCGATCCCGTTAGGTCCAACTAAGGCAATGGCTTCTTGACGTCGAACGTCTAATGAAACAGGCTCTGATAAGATATGGTTCTCATAGCCAATTGCGGCATCTTCTACTTGAAGTACGACATTTCCGGAAACTTTTTCGATTGCAAAAAGAAAATTCGCTGATTTTTCATCTCCTTGAGGTCGGTCTAAACGGTCCATTTTCTCTAAAGTTTTTCTGCGACTTTGTGCTCGTTTCGTTGTGGATGCTCTGACTAAGTTTCGAGCTACAAAATCTTCCAGTTTATTGATTTCAGTTTGCTGTTTTTCGTAAGCCTTCCATTCACTTGTCAGCTGTTCAGCTTTTGATTCTAAATATTTTGAGTAATTGCCTTTATAATAACGCATTTTATGACGGCTGATCTCATAGACTTCTGTTACGACTTTATCCAAAAAATATCGGTCATGCGAGACGATCAAAAGGGCACCAGAGTATCCAGGTAAGTAATTTTCTAGCCAAGAAAGAGTGTCGATATCTAAATGGTTGGTTGGTTCATCGAGAATCAGAATATCTGGTTTTTGCAACAGCATCCGTGCTAAAGCTAAACGTGTTTTTTGACCGCCAGATAACGTACTGATATTTTTTGAATAAAATTCTTCTTTAAACCCAAAACCATGTAAGACAGAACGGATTTCATTTTCATAACCATAGCCATTTTTTTCTGAAAATTCATGTTGTAGGCGATCATATTCTTTCATAACAGATTCATAATTTGGAGCATCAGGCAACAGTTCACTGATGATCAATTCTAATTCACGCATTCGTTTTTCCATTGTGATCACTTCGACAAAAGCTTCAAGCATCTCATCCCAAACAGTTTTATCAGAATCAAGTCCAGTATCTTGGGCTAAGTATCCTAGACTGGCTGTTTTATTTTTAGCAATCGTACCAGCATCAGGTGCATCTATGCCAGCGATTATTTTTAAAAGAGTAGATTTACCAGCACCATTGCGGCCGACTAAAGCGATCCGACTGTTTGTACTGATCTCCATTTGTATGTTATCAAACAAAGTATCTGCGCCGAAATAACGGGCGATTTGATTTGCTTGGAGTAAAATCATGTGGTAACCTCATTTCTATTTCAATGCCTTTAGTGTAGCATAAATTGATCAAAAAAAGCACCTATCCTACAGTATGACTCAAAATTTGTCAGCCTAATTTTAAAAAGTTTGAAAAATAGTTCTTTTCCTGAGCGGTAAGATTGCTTTTTATCTGGAACAACTGCTATTATGAGAGATGGATATTTGTCTATATTTAGAGTATTGGAGGTACGATTGTGAAAGACCAAATTATTCCAAAAGCAACGGCAAGACGCCTTCCCCTATATTATCGTTATTTGAGAATTCTGCATGATGCAGGCAAAAATAAAGTTTCCTCTACTGAGCTCAGTGATGCAGTGCAAGTAGATAGCGCAACAATTCGACGAGATTTTTCTTATTTTGGCGAACTAGGTAAGCGTGGTTATGGCTACGATGTAGAGAATCTGATGAATTTCTTTGCAAAAACATTGAATGATGATGAACTAACAAATGTAGCATTGATCGGTGTAGGTAATTTAGGAAGTGCCTTACTAAAGTATAAATTTCATCAGAGCAATAGTATTCGTGTTAGCTGCGCATTTGATGTGAACGACGACATTGTTGGCAGAATCGTTGATGGTATCCCAGTTTATCCAATGACAGATATGATGGAACAGATTCGTGTGCAACAAATTGAAGTAGCGATTCTAACATTACCAGCTAGAAAAGCACAAGAAGTTGTAAGTCAGTTGGCAGATGCTGGCGTGAAAGGTATTTTGAACTTTACAGCAGCACGTTTAGTAGCACCAACAGATGTTCTGATTCAAAATGTTGATTTGACGAATGAATTACAAACATTGATTTACTTCTTGCATCATGATAATGAATTAGCCGATACTGAAATCGAAGACGAAAAAGAATAATTTAAAAACCCCTGTGATTGCTTTTCATACAAGAAGGGCAATCACAGGGGTTTTATTTTTAATTTTATTTAGGCAGTTCAATATTGGCGTAGTGCATAATAAGTTGGGCAATCACAACGAGCGTATTCATTCCGCAATGAGCGATGATCGAGGTCCAAATTTTCCCAGTCATTTTATAGAGTAGAGCAAAGAAGAAGCCCATGAAAAAATAAACAAAGAAATGACCATCTTGATGGATAACAGAAAATAAAGAAGAACTAATAATCGCAGCGATCCAAAAACCAGTATAGCTTTCTGTCAAACCAATCAAAGAACGACGAAAAACAAACTCTTCCATGATTGGTCCGCCAATCGTTGTTGCTAGGATAAACAACGGATTCGCTAAAATAACTGCGATAATATTTTGTGTATTTTGTGAACTAGGCTGAACGCCTGTGATCGCTGTTTCAATACCAAAAACAATTGCTTGGATAATCATTGCTAAAAAAATACCACTAACGCCAAGTAAGAAGATGAAAACAGGAGAAGTTAGTTTCGCTTCTTGTTCGACCATAGTAACAGCGGTATTTTTATTTTTAATGTAAAGCCAAATCATCAGAGCAGCACCTAAAATATAAGTGAATGTTGTACCCGCAATCACGACATCTGGTGAAAATGGTCTGAAAATATAGGGAGAAAAAAATACGAGCCCATAAATAAGGATCATTGAAAAACTTGTTTTTTTAATAGACATATTTTTAGGCATATTAATAGTAAGCTCCTTTCAACAAGTGCAGAATATAAAAAAGTATACCATAATTGACATTTATTTCGGAAGACTATTATTTTTTATGATTATTACGATAACCTAATAACAGAAAGATAAATACGAAGAAAAAAGCTGCTTCCCACAAAGTAGTTGTCCAATCAAAACGTCTGCTTACTCCAAAGAAGAAGTTACCGACATTCGCAATAATTAAATAAAGTCCTGTTATCGTCAAAGCTCCCGTGATCCGTTGTTTCATTTCAATCGCCTCCCTTTCTGATCTTATTTTACCATGAAATGGAGGATTGAGAAGGAATATGCCGATCCTTGTAAAGGAACTTATTTTTTTTGATCGATTATTTAATAAAATTAGTCAAAAGACTTGCAAAACGATAGGGAAATGAGTATTATAAATAGTGTGAGTTAGCACTCGATAACCAAGAGTGCTAAAATGATAAATAATTTTTATGGAGGGATTTATTGTGTTAAAACCATTAAGCGATCGCGTCGTTATTGAAGTCGCGAAAGAAGAAGAAAAAACAGTAGGAGGCATCGTCTTAGCATCAGCTGCCAAAGAAAAGCCTCAAACAGGAAACGTTATCGCAGTAGGTGAAGGCCGTGTTTTAGAGAACGGTACAAAAGTTCCTGCCGATGTAAAAGTAGGCGATACCGTAATGTTTGAAAAATATTCAGGTACAGAAGTTAAATATGAAGGAAATGATTACTTGATCGTTTCTGGTAAAGACATTATTGCGATTGTCGAGTAATCCATTTTTTAACATAAAAAACATTTAAAATAGAAAAAATAAAATTTTTGAGGTGAAGGAATTATGGCAAAAGAAATCAAATTTGCAGAAGATGCACGTGCAGCAATGCTTCGTGGGGTAGATATTTTAGCGGACACAGTAAAAGTAACATTAGGCCCTAAAGGTCGTAACGTTGTTTTAGAAAAATCTTTTGGATCACCATTAATTACAAATGATGGAGTAACGATTGCAAAAGAAATCGAGCTAGAAGATCATTTTGAAAATATGGGTGCTAAATTAGTATCTGAAGTTGCATCTAAAACAAATGACATCGCTGGAGACGGCACAACAACTGCTACAGTGTTGACACAAGCAATCGTTCGAGAAGGCTTGAAGAACGTAACTGCTGGTGCGAACCCTCTAGGAATTCGTCGCGGTATCGAATTAGCAACAAAAACTGCAGTTGAAGAATTACACAACATTTCAACTGTCGTTGATTCAAAAGAAGCAATTGCACAAGTAGCAGCTGTTTCTTCTGGTTCAGACCGTGTTGGACAATTGATTGCTGATGCAATGGAAAAAGTTGGGAACGACGGTGTTATCACAATTGAAGAATCAAAAGGGATCGAAACTGAATTAGATGTGGTTGAGGGAATGCAATTTGACCGTGGCTACCTATCTCAGTATATGGTGACTGACAATGATAAAATGGAAGCTGTTTTAGAAAATCCATATATCTTGATCACTGACAAAAAAATCTCTAATATTCAAGATATCTTGCCTTTGTTAGAACAAATTTTACAACAAAGTCGTCCATTATTGATCATCGCTGATGACGTTGATGGTGAGGCATTACCAACTCTTGTCTTAAATAAAATTCGTGGAACATTCAATGTTGTTGCTGTTAAAGCACCAGGTTTTGGTGATCGTCGTAAAGCAATGCTTGAAGATATTGCTATGTTAACAGGTGCTACAGTGATCACTGAAGATTTAGGTCTTGAATTAAAAGATACAACAATCGAAAATCTTGGTAATGCAAGTAAAGTTGTTGTTGATAAAGACAACACAACAATCGTTGAAGGCGCTGGCGAAAAAGCTGGTATCGATGCCCGTGTTCAATTGATCAAAAATCAAATTGCAGAAACAACTTCTGATTTTGACCGTGAAAAATTACAAGAACGTCTAGCTAAATTAGCTGGCGGCGTTGCAGTTGTTAAGGTTGGAGCTGCAACTGAGACTGAATTAAAAGAATTAAAATTACGTATCGAAGATGCTTTGAACGCTACTCGTGCTGCGGTTGAAGAAGGCATGGTTTCAGGTGGTGGTACAGCGCTTGTAAATGTTATCGGTAAAGTGGCTGCATTAGATGCTGAAGGCGATGTAGCAACGGGAGTGAAAATCGTTGTTCGTGCTTTAGAAGAACCAATCCGCCAAATTGCTGAAAATGCTGGCTATGAAGGCTCAGTAATCGTGGATAAATTAAAAAATATCGATTTAGGTATTGGGTTCAATGCTGCTAATGGCGAATGGGTAAACATGGTCGAAGCAGGAATCGTTGACCCAACAAAAGTGACTCGTTCAGCATTACAAAATGCTGCATCAGTGGCTGCCTTGTTATTAACAACAGAAGCAGTTGTTGCAGATAAACCAGAACCAGCTGGTGCGGCAATGCCTCCAATGGACCCATCAATGGGAATGGGCGGCATGATGTAATCAAGCTTTAGTCAATAGAAAAACAGTCTAACATGTAATAATGTTAGACTGTTTTTTTGTTTCAACTGACTCATTAACTAGTTGAAATAAGGGATGATCAAAAACTGTTGAATCCCCGCTAACACCAACAAATGAACTGGATAAAACCAATAAAAAAAATACTTCCACTGTTTTCCTCGCTGCCCATTGTAAAAATAGATCGATATAAAAGCAATCAGCCCAAACCAACTATTTTGAATAAGTACCAATGCTCCCAGAATACATTTCAATAGAAGAAAATCTCTAAATAGATACAAAACGACAATCAACAAAACTCCGATCCAACCACCATAATCGGTCTGTAGCCATTCTGCTAAAAAAATCCCCATTCCTACTAAAATAATAGAAAAAATTCCATTTTGTATAGAGTGAACCTGTAATTTTTCTAAGCCAATAATAACGAGTAAGCCAATCAATAATGTAAAAAAGACATTTTGACTTTCTAAATCAATTAATTGATGTGAAAAAGCCAAATCATAAGGTATCTCAGAAACTAAAGCAAATAAAAACAAACGACTCAGATATTTTTTTATATTCGAGGTGTGGATAAAGCCTTCTACAAGCAAAAAACAGAATATAGGAAAAGCGAGTCTTCCAATCATAATAAATACTGGGAAAATGACCTGGCTTGCTTCAATCAGATGATTCGATTCATTTGCAAAGGGAACTGAACTGATCATTGGAGGCTGAAAAGAAATGATTTTTGCTGTATGATCGAGGATCATAGCAAAGATAGCGATCCATTTCAATTGGCTGCCTGAAAAAAAAGCCCTAAATTCCAAGTATATCGCTCCTTTTTAATGGAATAGTTATATCATTTTACCATACAAACTGTCCTATTTTATTAAAAAAAGAATAATCTCTTAGTTAAATGATGGATCTTTAAGTGAAAGATATATAAGCAAGAGGCGTAATGATGACAAAATAGATGTTCATGTTAAAATATAGAGCTATCAGCGAATGGATCAGACTTTACTATTAAGAATTTTGAAAATAACATAGTGAATTATGCTATACTCAAATAGTTGAAATAAAAAAGTGTATCGTGTTTATACCTGAGCAGGTAATCGATATGAAAAGGAGTTTAACAAATGAATATTGTTTTTTGTGATATAGATGGAACGTTTCAAGATCTAGCTGGTGAAGTGCCAAAAGTCAACTATGATGCGATTTACGCTTTACAAAAGCAAGGTGATCATTTTGTATTTATCAGTGGACGCGGTTATGCGCAATTGACAGAATTGATGGATGAATTAGATAGTGAGTGCGATGTTATTTTTAGTAACGGCGGCGGACATAAATTGGTTGGTGAACCAGTTCAGTATAATCATTGTGTAGCAATGGCTGAATGTGAAAGAGTCATCGCTATTTTAGAAGCACGACATATTTTTTATCATATTCATACAAATGAAGGAATTATTTTAAAAGCAGTTGAAAATTATGACACAAATATTTTAGCCTTAAGGAAAAAGTTAGAACCAATGGGCGAAACAGGCAAACAGATCATGGATTTCAAAGAAGCCTTCTTCAAAGAACAATGTCAACATGTGGAAGATCCATTTACTTATTTAACTGAACATCCAGAGCTAAAAGTGATGAAAATAGAATTGATGGAAGCAAGCGATGAAGAACATGAAACATTGCGTGACTTATTGAGTAGCGAGTCGGCGGATGTCTTTTCTTCATTTACACAATGCTTAGAAATTGTTGATCCAAAGAGCAGCAAAGGTAATGCTATCAAAGAATTCATGAAAAAATTTCCAGAGGCACGTAGTTATGGTATCGGTGATGGTGAAAATGATTTAGCGATGTTAGAAGTTGTCGATATTCCAGTTGCAGTAGGGAACGCTAAGGAAATTGTGAAAGAGCAATGTCAGCTGATTATTGGTGATTGCTTAGACGGTGGGGTTGGAACTTTTATTTTTGAAGAAATCGTCAAAGACTAAAAATAGTGAATATTTTTGAAACAAGATAAAAAGGTGTAATTAAGCAATAAATTTTTTGAGTTAGGAGAGTAACAATGAACGAAATAAAAGACAAAGTTGAACATGATTTAGAATATTATCAATCAGGAATCAGGCAGCTGTATATGAAGCACTATCAAAGATATTTATTATTTCTGCTTGCCATTATGTTGGTAACGGCTATTGGTGTCGGTTTATCTGGATCATTTATTCGAGTGTTGTTAGTATTATTGTTTTTGGGCGAGGTAGGTTTAGTTATCTATGTACTTCGTTATTTACGTGTAGAAGTCTTTGCCGACTATTTCCAGCGAATCAAAACGCAACTGCCGGATGAATTTCAGAAAATGGACTCAATCGAGATTCAGGAAGATGACCAATCTTATTATTTTTTGGGTGATCAAGAGTTATTTGTGAAGTTAAAAAAGAAGAATAGTAGAAATTTTCCATCAAAAATCAGACAGTATACATTATTAGTTGGTGAAACAGATGGATTAGATGAGAATATACTGGAACAGCCACTGCAGTTTTTTTATTATGATATTACGCAAATCAAGCACTCTGCTAGCTACAAGCAAGAGCGTTTAAAAAATGCTAATTTTATTGCTAAACAGAGAAAACGTAGACTTAAATCGGCAGCTTTAACGATTTTTTTACTGATTTTATTTGGTCTTGCCTTTTTTGGTACTTTCTAAGAATTAAAACCCGTAATAAAAAGAGCTGATTTCTTAGCACTATTTAGATTTTAAGGGTCTGAGAGGGAACTTTGACAGTTACTTCTCAGACCCTTAAACGTTCTCAACTTGTAATTGTGTATCTATTTTGCATAATGTTGAATAATTTGATTTAGTGTTTGAGCGGCAGATTTTCCAGCTCGTTCATCATAATAAGCGGCAAATTGTTCATCACCAATGTACATTTGCCCCAAACCTCTATGCATTTCAGCTGAGTAGACAGGCGAAGTATATTGTAGCCATTCTTTATGCTTTAAAAAGACCGTTTCAGCTTCTTTTGATTGATATTCTTTGGTGGCCATCACAATTTTTAATGCTTCAAACAGTTCTTTTTCAGCCGTTTCCATTCCACTAAAATCTTCTTTACTTAGATTCAGCCACTGTTGATTTGATGTCTCCACTGTTTCCTCTCCATATTTCTCGCGTATTTCTTTGCCGTATTTTTGTTCATTTTCTTGTAGTTTTTCTTGTTTGAATCCTACAAATTTTTCTTTATCAGTCATAGTGATTTCTCCTTTTTGATAGCGTAATGTTTTTTCTACAGTGAGGATCAGATGATCGATCTGCTGCCGTTTTTCTAGTAATTGTCGATAATGATCCTGTAACGCGTGCTTGGGATCATAGTCTGGTGTGTTCAGTAGTTTTTGGATGGCCTCTAGTTTCAAATCCAATGAACGGTAAAAAAGAATCTGCTGCAGTTTATCGATTTCTTTCGTTCCGTAAATGCGGTAACCAGAAGAATTGATACGCGCAGGTTTTAAAAGATCGATTTCGTCATAATAACGCAATGTTCGAGTGCTGATTCCGGATAATTCAGCAATTTTTTTGATTGTGTATTCCATCTGTTTCCCTCCTGTATGTAACTAGCATAAACCTTTACTTAACGGTAAGGTCAAGTCTTTTTTTTAGAATAACATATTTTTCTATGAAAAATCATTTTTTTGATTTACAAAAAGTCGCTGAAAGAGTAAAATTTTTTATGTAAAGTTATCAAGATAAATGTTAAATAAGTAAGGAGCTGAGAGAATGAAATTAATCGAAACACCAATCAATAGGAATTTAGACTTAGAATATTTTTATCCAAATATCACTAAGTTCGTTTTTGGGACTAAAGCGATTAAATTTTTTAAATTATATGCACTGGACCGTACCCAAATTGTATATGCTGATGCATTTGATAAAATCGATATCATTATGATCAATACTAAAAAGAAAATTGCAAAAAAAGAAGTTGATTATGTGATCAAAAAACTGTTAAATACGACTAGAGAAGAAGTAACAGTGCATATCGGTGTGAAAAATGAAATGCAGCAAAAAGGGTATTCTTTTAGCGCACCTAGAAAAGATATTATTGTGATTCAAAAGAATGTTGATCCAGCATAAAAACAAAACCCTCCAAGAAAAAGCTGAATTGCGGCTTTCTCTTGAGAGGGTTTGTTACTTTTTGATAGCTATTTTGCTAAAGGAAAATTTCAAACCGCCATGTTCTGTTCTTGTTAGCATTGCTAATAAGAAAAAGATGACAGCAAAAATCAATAAAATAAGTGAGTTGAATTGAAATTTAGTAGAAAAATCATTGTTAAATTGAACCGTATTTCCAATCAATGTGCAATTTCTCATATACCAATAAGTTGGTGTAAAAGAAGCCACTTTCGTTACGATGTCAGGTAAAATTTCTACGGGCACAAAAACTCCGCTAACAAAGGCACTACCTAAAATAAATACATTATTAATTCCGGAAACCATATCTGGATTACTGATGATACCGCCGATTAGATTACTAAAAGATACCGCAACTATAAATAGAAGTAGTGTGTTCAAAATAAAATAGGCACTGTATCGATCAATATTGCTTTTCGTAACCAGAAGAATAAGGCATACAAAAACTGCCCAAAGTGCTAAACAGAATCCAAGTTGTACAATAAATTGTTGGCGTGAAAACGATCGCTTAGAAAGAGGAGAACAATCATTTCTAAGTTTGATTTCTTTAGGATTGAACGCCAAACTGACTAAAGTGATTGCACTGAAAATAGTCATAAACATAGTGTATGCTAATACACCAAAAACTTTCCCAGTTGCCTTATTTTTCTTTGATTGATTATAAGATGAATCAAAGTTGATCTGCCCTACCTTGGCCAGATTAGTAGTGGTTAAATTGGCGATCTCAGCTTCTGTTTTACCTGGAAATGCTTCTTGGTAGAATTGATACGTAGATAAATAATTATTGATAATTGAATCAATATATACTTGGTTAAAGCTATCAGGTTTAACTTGAATTGTTAATTTAGGTCGTTGATTTTGTTTGATAGTTTGAGAGAAAGAGTCAGGAATAGTTAGTACATAATCAACTTTTCCAAAAAATAAAGCGTCATCGATCTTTTCTTGCGTATCTTTTAATGAGACAACATTCATCGTTTGTTTTAAATAAGTCTCTAGTTGTTTTGCCGTGTTTCCGTGATCCGTATTGAAAATAACGACGTTCATCTTCTCAAGTTCGGTTGCATTGGATTTAGGCGAATAAGAACCAGAATAAGCGAAAGAAATACCTAGACTAATTGCCAATGCAAGAATCAGAGTTCCTAGATTCTTTTTCAGAATGCCTAAAGTAGCTTTAAAGACTGACATACTGCACTCTCCTTTCGTAAATAACACTGGCGGTGATAAAGATTGTTGTCAGTATCCCTAGACTAATCAGGTTGTTGTAAAAACTGTCGATATTTTGATAATAATACAGCTTATATAATGCCTCACTGACAAGGTTCACTGGATTTATTGCGTTTAACCAAGGAAGATGTTGATTTACTAAAAGCTTGATATCAGGAGACATCATTCCAGCTAGGAAACTACAAGTCATTTGAAAAGTCACAGCTAGTGAAATTTTCTGATTTAACGGTACTTTTAAGATGTTTCCAAATAACACACCCAATGAAAGTGCCGTGAGAGCAGTTAACGCACAAGTTAATAAAATAAGTAACCAGCGAGTTCCAAAATCTACATTGTAAATAAAATGGAAGAAACCTAAGATAAAGAATAGCTCGACAATAAAGATTGTAAATGAAGAAGATAAGTTTGTTAGGACAATAAATAGTTTGTTTTTGGGTGTCATACTTAGGCGGATGCCATTAGCTGATTGGTTAGCCTGCTCATCATTAGCATTGTTGATCCCCCAGAACATACCGAACATGCAGCTCATCCCGATCAAAGTAAAGAAATAAAAACTTTTCTGACTTCCTTTTGAAGCCGTAGCTTGATTAACAGAAATATAATTAGTTGTTTTACCTATTTTTTCTGTGATAGATGAAGCTAAAAGAGCCGGATTTTCTCTTTGTAAGGTCGTCAATGTCATTTTACTTTGAAGAAATTGATTCATAAATGTATCCAAAATATTTTGTTGGATCGTTTGTTTACTGATTGTCAGTGAGACGTCATCCTCGGTTAGAATATAGTAACCAGCAATTGATTCATTTAACAATTGTTTTTCAGCTTTTTCCTTTGAAAGTATGACTGGCTTAAACATTTTTTGATCATTATTTTTGATTTCGTTCAGAGTATTCATGAATAAGTCAGTATCTTGTGCGGGAATTTGTTCATTTGTAACAATTCCAACTGGAATCTTCTTAGCCAAATCAATCGTATCGAGATTGCTAAAAGCAGCTGTAAAAAACAAACCTAACAGTAACGGGAAAACCAAGGACCAAAATAGTAAAACTTTGTCTTTCGATTGAATTTTTAAGCGATAATAATATAAATGCCAAAACATACGATGGCTCCTCTCTAATCTCTCAATTCTCTACCAGTTATTTCTAAAAAGACATCATTAAGTGTGGGTTGTTGAGTGTAAAAATTACCAAATGAAACGTGATTTTCTTCCAAGATATGCAGGACTTTGGTAAAGACAGCTTTGTTTTTTTCAGTATTCAAGGTTACAAAAATATTGTCATACGTGATATCGATAATTCCAGGAAGTTGTAATAGTTCTTCTTTAACAGATGAAGGGAAATCTGGTATTTCGATTACGATTTTTTCATTGATTTTGATCATGCCTTTTAATTGTTCTTTGGTACCTTCTGCTATGACTTGGCCTTTTTCAACAATCACGATATGGTTACATAATTGTTCTACTTCCTCCATATAGTGGGTCGTGTAGACAATCGTTGCTCCTTGACGATTTAGTTCTTTAATACTATCTAAAATCTTATTACGACTTTGGGGATCCACGGCAACTGTAGGTTCATCTAAAAAGATAAGTTCAGGCTTATGGACGATGCCACATGCGATATTAAGTCGTCGCTTTAGTCCGCCGCTAAGTTTTTTTGGAGGAAAACTAGTAAAATCTTCCAGACCTACCAATATGATGACTTCTGCAACATACTTTTTTCTAGTTGCTTTATCGCTGATATATAAGCCACAGTAGTAATCGATATTCTCGATAACTGTCAATTCATCAAAAACAGCAACTTCTTGTGGAACGACACCAATTCGTTTTTTTATATCATAGCGAGTTGGAGACATTTTTTTACCAAAGAGTTTTATTCCGCCTTTGTCATACGATAACAGTGAAAGCATGCAATTGATCGCGGTTGATTTTCCGCAGCCATTAGGACCAAGTAGTCCTAGTATTTCGCCTTTTTTTACTTGTAGATTAAAGTGGTTCAATGCTGTTAGCTTTCCGTAGCGTTTTACTAAGTCATTTATTTCGATTATCATATGAAATTCTCCTTTTTTTCTTTATAATAGAACTATAGCTCAAAAGATAATTAGATATAAGTGAATATTTTCCTATATCGATGTGACATTTGTCATATAAGTGAAGAATTTGGAGAAGATGATGAATAAATTTGTAATACGAAACTTGTTTGATAAAGCTTTTTTGTTAGGATTGTGCTTGCTACTTCTTTTAAATCAAACCTACCAAAGTGAAATGGTTATCTTTGTCTTAGTGACAATTGTCTTGAGCATCATTCTTTGGGTGATCAAGGAACCAAAACTTTCCATTTTAGGTATTTTGATTTTATTGCTTGCCGCGACAAAGTGGCCAGAATATGCTTATTTTGTCCCAATCCTTTTTTATGACGGGAGGATGGATGAAGGAAAAAACATGACAATCATCAATAGCGGTCTGATTTTAATATTTCTTTTATATAGTAGTAATTATTCGAATAACTTAAAACTTTCCATTCTATTATTATGCGGACTATCGGCTTATTTAGCTTTTCTTACTTTAAAAGATACCGGATTGCATAATGACTATTTAGTACTGAATGAAGAAAAGTATGAGAATAGTTTTATTTTTGAATCACAAAACTCTGAGTTGATCAAAAAACAAGAGATCAAAATTAATTTGGAATTTTCAAATGAACGAAATAGAATTGCTCGAGATATTCATGATAATGTCGGACACTTACTTTCTAGTGCTTTGCTACAAACTGGGGCACTTAAAGCAATTAATCAAGATGAAAAAATGCTGATCCCACTAAATCAACTACAAGAAACCATTACACAAGGAATGAACAGCATCCGAGATAGCGTACATGACTTGCATGATGAGTCATTAAGTTTATCTTTGGCGTGTGAAAATATTTTACAAAATTTTACATTTTGTGAGGTAGAATTAAAAGGTACATTTTCTGAATATATCAGTAAAGAATATAAACTCGCCTGTATCATGCTAATTAAAGAATCATTAGCAAATGTAATGAAACACAGCAATGCAGATAAAGTGACGATTCATTTTCAGAATCACCCAGTATTCACAAACTGACAATAGAAGACAACGGAACTCAAAATAAAGAAAAAGCCCCAAATGAAATCGGAATCGGGTTGATAGGTATGCAGGAAAGAATAGAAAAATTAGGTGGTAGACTGAGTTATAACCGAAAAGAAGTTGGTTTTTCGGTGCTGGCTATTTTGCCGAAATCTAGGGAGGCTAAACAGTGATTCGAGTATTGATTGTGGATGATGATGTATTAGTGACAACTTCACTTAAAACGATTATAGAAGCAAGTGGTGAAATTAGTGTAGTAGGAATAGGCGATAGTGCAATTCAGGCTGTGGAATTATATGAAGAACTACAGCCAGATATCTTACTGATGGATATTCGGATGAAAGAATCAACTGGGATTGAAGCTGCTACCAATATTTTAGCAAAAGAGGAGCAAGCTGTTATTTTACTTTTAACAACCTTTTCAGATGATGATTATATTATGGAAGCACTCAGGATTGGTGTTAAAGGTTATTTATTAAAGCAAGACATAGAAGCGATCGTCCCAACTATCAAAGCCGTCAAGAACGGTCAATCAGTTTTCGGACATACTATCATGGAGCGATTACCTCATTTGTTACAAACAGAAAAAATAACCTGTTTAGAGGAACACAAAGTAAATGAAAAAGATCTGTCTATTCTTTCTTTGATAGCAGAAGGACTGAATAATAAAGAAATCGCTAATCAACTCTATTTAAGCGAAGGAACGATCAGAAATTATATCAGTAATTTATTAGAAAAACTAGAACTAAGGGATCGGACGCAATTAGCAGTTTTCTATTATAAAAATATCTATATGAAATAGAATCAAAAATGCTTATTTTTAAAACGAATGATCATGTAATAGAAACTAGAAAATCAGTAGGATTTCTATCTTATCTTTGATAAAATAAGAAATGGAACGAAAGGAAGCGTGAATGTTGAAAGAATTATTTCATAAATATAAAGAAGTGATTTCTTATTTAGTTTTTGGTGTAGCAACAACGATTGTGAATATAGTGATTTTCTTTATCTGTAAGGATCTCTTGGGAATCGACTATAAAATAAGTAATGCAATCGGCTGGTTTTTATCTGTGTTGTTCGCATTTTTTACAAATAAATATTTTGTTTTTGCAAGTAACCATGAGGATATCGGTTCTTTCATTCGAGAAATGCTGCTGTTTTACTGGTACCGAATTTTATCATTTATTGTTGATATGGCGTTGATGGTTTTAATGATCGAATGGATGCATATTTCAGATTTTTGGGCAAAAATGGTGACTCAAGTTGCGGTGGTCGTATTGAATTACTTTTTCAGCAAGTTTTTTATCTTCAAGAAAAAAGCATCTTAAAAATCAGTTTTTAGTTAAAAAGACAGTTTTTTGATATAATAGAAATTAAATTTCAGAAAAATAAAGGGTGGCATAGTGAGATGAAGAAAGTTTATGATGATGATAGCTTAACGTTACATACTGATTTATATCAAATCAACATGATGCAAACGTATTGGAAATTAGGTAGAGCGGACTTGCATTCAGTTTTTGAATGTTATTTCCGGGAGATGCCTTTTAATCATGGCTATGCTATTTTTGCAGGTTTGGAAAGATTGGTCGAATATTTAGAGAATTTAACGTTTACAGATACAGATATTGCTTATCTTAGAGAAGTAGAAGATTATCCAGAGGACTTTTTGACTTACCTAAAAGAGTTTGAATTTAAGTGTACCGTTCGTTCTGCATTAGAAGGAGATTTGGTTTTTAATAATGAGCCATTGATTCAGGTAGAGGGGCCTTTAGCACAATGTCAATTGATCGAAACAGCTCTTTTGAATATGGTCAATTTCCAAACCCTGATTGCAACAAAAGCGGCACGTATCAAATCTGTGATCGGAGAAGATCCCTTGATGGAGTTCGGTACTCGCCGTGCCCAAGAATTGGATGCGGCTGTTTGGGGGACTCGTGCGGCTTACATTGGCGGAGCGGATGCGACAAGTAATGTTCGAGCTGGTAAAATTTTCGGTATTCCAGTCAGTGGAACACATGCTCATTCATTAGTACAGTCTTATGGAAATGATTATGATGCCTTTACAGCCTATGCGCAAACGCATAAAGAGTGTGTCTTTTTGGTTGATACCTATGATACCTTAAAATCTGGAGTGCCAAGTGCAATCCGTGTAGCGAAGGAAATGGGGGATAAAATCAATTTCCTAGGTGTTCGTCTTGATAGTGGAGATATGGCCTACATTTCAAAACGAGTGCGTGAACAATTAGATGAAGCAGGTTACACAGAAGCTAAAATCTATGCTTCAAATGATCTAGACGAAAATACTATTTTAAGTTTAAAAATGCAAAAAGCAAAAATTGACGTTTGGGGCGTTGGGACGAAATTGATTACGGCATATGATCAACCAGCTTTAGGCGCTGTGTTTAAATTAGTTTCGATCGAAGATAAAGACGGTCAGATGAAAGATACTATCAAACTTTCCAGCAATGCCGAAAAAGTTACAACACCTGGAAAAAAACAAGTATGGCGAATCACGCGTAAATCAGATAAAAAATCTGAGGGTGACTATGTGACACTATGGGATGAGGATCCTCGTAAACAAGAGGAAATTTATATGTTCCACCCAGTGCATACATTTATTAATAAGACTGTCAGAGATTTTGAAGCGAGAGCTGTGTTACAAGATATTTTTGTTGAAGGAAAACGAGTATATGAAATGCCTACTTTAGAAGAAATCAAAAGCTACGCAAAAGAAAATCTTGATTCACTTTGGGAAGAGTATAAACGTGATCTTAATCCGCAAAAATACCCAGTCGATTTATCAACTGAGTGCTGGAATCATAAAATGCGTTTACTTGAAAAAGTTCGTGTGGATGTAAAAGCATTAAGTGAAGGCAAATAAATAATATCTAGCTATACAGATCAAGCTTTTGAAACTAGATAAATTGGCAATGAAACAAAGAACGATTTAGCGCTAATTTTTAAAGAATGAACCAATTTATTCTACTTTTAATTTAGGAGGGATTTTCTATGGACTCACTGCAAAAAGTAATTATCGAAGAATTAGGTGTGAAACCGCAAATAGATCCACAAGAAGAAATTCGAAAAAGTATTGATTTTATGAAAAGTTACTTATATAAGTATCCTTTTTTAAAAACCTTTGTACTTGGGATTAGTGGAGGTCAGGATTCTACACTAGCTGGTCGGCTTGCCCAGTTAACAATGGAAGAGATGCGCAGAGAAACGAAAGATAAAGCATATCAATTTGTTGCAGTTCGTTTGCCTTATGGTGAACAGGCTGATGAAGAGGATGCTAAAAAAGCATTGGACTTTATTCAACCGGATGTTTCTTTACGTGTGAATATCAAACCAGCAATTGATGCATGTGTCATTTCTCTTGAGGAATCTGAGGTTTCTATCAATGATTTTAATAAAGGAAATATGAAGGCCCGTCAACGGATGATCATTCAATATGCGATCGCTGGAGAAAAATCAGGCGCTGTCATCGGTACAGATCATGCGGCTGAAAATATTACTGGTTTTTATACAAAATATGGTGACGGCGGAGCAGATATTTTACCATTGTTCCGTTTGAATAAACGTCAAGGCAAGGCTTTGCTGAAAGAATTAGGCTCACCTGCTGAACTCTATACAAAAATCCCTACTGCTGATTTAGAAGATGATAAACCTTTGGTAGCAGATGAAGTAGCACTTGGTGTGACTTACGATGATATCGATGATTATGTTGAAGGAAAAGCTGTATCGGATAAAGCGAAAGAAAAGATTGAAGGTTGGTATAACAAAACACAGCATAAACGTCATATGCCGATTTCAATTTTTGATGATTTTTGGAAATAAGAGTTAGAAAAAAATGAACATTTTTGGTGCGGACCTCAAGTGCCCATGAAATCATTAGGAGACCCGCACCAAAATTAATGGAGAAAAGGACTTGATTTTGAATTTTTCTCATTTTTTTTTAATGTTTACGTTGATTTACTTGGAAAAATAAGGATTATGAATGATTTATGGAAGATAATCTTATTTTTCACGGTCTCACTCTAATATGAGTGAGTGGATTGAAATACAAAAATTTGACGCTTAGCTTGCTAAAAAAAGGTCTCACTCTAATATGAGTGAGTGGATTGAAATATGAGAAGGCATTTTTGCATATCCTAAAGAACCAGTCTCACTCTAATATGAGTGAGTGGATTGAAATAATCAGGATATGCTATGAAGAGTCTAGGCAGTGGGTCTCACTCTAATATGAGTGAGTGGATTGAAATCTATGTGCATCTACCTTGAAGATCAATTCTCCATGTCTCACTCTAATATGAGTGAGTGGAGTGAAACAAAAGTTGGTAGAGTACCTTGTTCGATAGTTGAAGGTCTCACTCTAAAATTGAACGTATCAAAAAACACTAAAATCAACAAAAAAGAAAGACTAAAAAACTAGGCTTTCTTTTTTTATATCTAAATTTCAAATCAAACTACCTTCATTTTGTTCAAATGGTTAAAAAAAGTGTAAAATTAAACTAGTTATCTGAAATATTGGATAAACTATTCTACAATTGGTTTAACTACAGCAATAAGAAGGTGAATGAAAAGGTGAAAAAATTGTTTAGGAAAAAAAGAGATATAGATAAAGAGGAGTTTTCCCCATCAGAAGAAAAAGCACAAAAAATCAATGATAACGATATTCGGATTCCAACCGATATAAAAGGCTTGTCCGATCAAGAAGTACAACAACTCTATGCAGAAGGTAAGACCAACAAAGAAGTCGAAGATCTATCTAGAACGACGAAACAGATCATTTTAGATAACTCACTGACATTATTTAATTTTATCAACTTGTTTTTAGCGGTTGCAGTTTTTGCTGTTGGCTATCCTAAAAATGCATTATTTTTCTGGATCATTATTATCAACACAGCAATTGGTGTCATCCAAGAAATCCATGCAAAGAAAACGATCGATAAACTATCCATCGTTAATAAAACAGAAGTAACTACTTTAAGGGAAAATCAATTGGTTAAAATCTTTCAAGATGAAATTGTTTTGGGTGATGTATTAGTTTTGACCTTGGGAAACCAAGTTCCTTCTGACGGTGTCGTGCTTCAGGCAGAAGGTATGGAGGTCGATGAGTCCTTATTAACGGGAGAATCAGATAAAATTACGAAGCAAAATGGCGATAAAATCATGAGTGGAAGTTTTATTACCTCAGGATTAGGTTTTGTCAAAATCACGGCAGTCGGTGAAGATAACTTCGTTTCTAAGTTATCCAAAGAGGCGAAAACAGAGAAACATTCGACTTCGGAATTAATGAATTCACTGAATCTTTTGATCAAAGGTTTAACATTTGCTATCATTCCGATCGGCTTACTATTATTCTGGTCACAGTACCAGTCAACACAATCCTTTCCAAAAACAGTTTTAGGTGTTTCTGGTGCGTTGATTAGTATGATTCCAGAAGGTTTGATGCTATTGACCAGTGTGGCATTTGCAGTAGGGGCAGCGAATTTAGCTAGAAAACAAACCTTGATCCAACGCCTATCCTGTATTGAAACCCTTGCGCGCGTGGACACCATTTGTTTGGATAAAACAGGAACCATTACAGATGGCAGTTTGACATTTAAAGAACTGATTCCCCAAGCTGGTTTTCCAGCAAGTGAAATCGAGCGTGCAATGAGTGAAATGATGGCAGGCCTATCAGATCAAAATGCAACAGCTAAAGTTCTTAGAACGAGGTTTCCACTTTCTCAATCTGCTTGGAAAGTTAAAGAAGTAATCCCGTTTTCTTCCGATCGAAAATGGAGTGGTATCACTTTTGAAGAAAAGGGCTCGTTTGTTATGGGGGCACCGGAATTTATTTATTCTGAAGTTCCAGAAGCGTTACGAGAGAAATTGGCGCCTTATAATGAGCAAGGAGACCGTGTCCTGATTTTGGTTCATTTTTCAGAAGAGTTAACAAGTCCTAAGTTGCCTAAAGAGAAAGAAACGGTTGCGATTTTTATCATAGCGGATACGATTCGTGAAAATGCGGTGGATACATTCTCTTATTTTGCAAAGCAAGACGTAACGCTAAAAGTTATTTCAGGTGATAATCCAATTACGGTGTCGCAAATAGCGAAGCAAGCAGGAATCGCTGGAGCAGAAAATTTTGTTGACATGAGTACCATTTCTGATTCAACAAACTTCAATGAACTGGTAGAAAAAACGACCGTTTTTGGTCGAGTAACGCCTTATCAAAAAAGAGAGTTGATTCAAGCCTTGAAACAAAATGGACATACGACATGTATGACAGGGGATGGTGTCAATGATATTCTTTCATTAAGAGAAGCGGATGTCAGCGTAGCTATGGCGAGTGGAAGTGATGCTGCCCGTGCTGTGTCAGATGTCGTTTTATTAAATTCTGATTTTAGTTCAATGATCCAAGTACTGAATGAGGGTCGCCGTGTAATCAATAACATCGAGCGCGTTGCATCAATGTATATGGTAAAAACAATTTACTCTGCGATTCTTGCAGTAACATTTATCTTTTTATTCTTACCATATCCATTTGCACCGCTACAGTTAACGCCAATCAATACATTAACGGTTGGGATACCTTCTTTTATTTTAGCGTTAGAACCGAATTATCAACGAATCAAAGGGCACTTTTTGACTAATATATTACGGATTTCAGTTCCCGGAGCACTGACAGTTGTTTTTAATATTTTAGTGTTACAGCTAGCTGGAATTTGGTTTGATTTATCGCATCAAGATGTCTCTACGATGTGTGTGTTGCTTACAGGTTGTGTAGGATTTCAAGTGTTACTTAGAGCCGCACGACCATTAGATTTGAAAAAACAGATCATGATTGGCCTTCTATTAATTGCGTTTCTTGTTTGCTTCCTATTCTTTGGGAATTTCTTTATGTTGACATCATTATTTACAAGAAATGTTCTATTCTATCTGCCATTGATTCTTGGCAACCGGTCTATTTTTAACTATATATCATTATTTATGACGAGAGCGATATATGAGGTTGAGAAGAGGAAAGAAAATAGAAGAATCAAGAAGAAAAAAAGAGTTATTTAAGGTTAGAAAAAGTTAGGACGTAAAGATGTCCTAGCTTTTTTATGTTGGGTGAGTCTAATAAAGAATGACAATCATTTTCATTTAAGCCCTTTAACGTTGTTATTTCTCCAAGTGCGCGTAATCTAAAGATAAAAGGGGAAACTTTTCAAAAGGAGTGGTATAAATGAAACATTTAACGAAATTGATCATTACGATCGTGACAGGGATTTTGGCATTAGTATTTGAATTTATTTTTCATCAGCCAGCATGGGCGTTTGGAATCATCATAATTACGGGCTCAATCATGACATTTTCAATGTTAGTAGAAATGGTAAAAACGTTGAAATCAGGCAAATACGGTGTGGATATTTTAGCGATAACAGCAATCATTGCAACGTTAGCAGTCGGCGAATACTGGGCAAGTTTGATGATTTTGATCATGTTGACAGGCGGTGATTCTCTTGAAGATTATGCAGCTAAAAAGGCCAATAAAGAGTTAAGATCGTTGCTGGATAATTCACCACAACAAGCGCATCAGCTGATCAATGATACATTGACAGATATCCCAGCAGAAAACGTCGTCGTAGGTGATCAACTTGTGGTTAAACCAGGAGAAATAATTCCCGTTGACGGCTATATTATAAAAGGGACATCTGAAGTTGATGAATCTTCTTTAACTGGTGAATCACGTCCCGTGAATAAAAAAATAGGTGATCCATTGATGTCAGGTTCAATCAATGGCGACAGCTCACTTACAATGCAAGCTGAAAAAAGTGCAGCAGATAGTCAATATCAAACTATCGTGAAACTGGTAAAAGACTCAGAAGCACAACCTGCTCATTTTGTGCGAATGGCCGATCGCTATGCTGTCCCCTTTACGATTACAGCTTATGTGATTGCAGGAGCAGCATGGTTTATTTCAAAAGATCCAACTAGGTTTGCGGAAGTGTTGGTCGTGGCTTCACCTTGCCCATTGATATTAGCAGCACCAATCGCTTTAGTTGCTGGTATGAGCCGCTCAAGTAGAAATGGGATTGTCGTAAAAACAGGTACCACATTGGAAAAAATGGCTGAAACAAAATCAGTTGCTTTTGATAAGACGGGAACGATTACTAAGGGAGCTTTATCGGTGGATAAAATTATTCCTGAAAGTGGCGTTTCAGCAGAAGATTTATTAGTCTTAGCAGCAAGTGCGGAACAAGAATCCAGTCACATATTAGCACGATCACTTGTAGCGTATATCTCTTCACCAGAAATGTTAAAGAAGGTTTCTGGTTTAGAAGAAGTAACAGGTGCTGGTGTCAAAGCAACAATTGAAGGGAAAGTGATCCGTGTTGGAAAACCAGCCTTTATTTCTCAACAAAAAATTGAAGAAATAGCAGACCAAACGATTGTTTACATTTCTCAAGATGAACATTATTTAGGCTACATCACATTCACAGATAGTATTCGTCCAGAAGCGAAAGAAACGATGGATCAATTGCGAAAATTACATGTAGACCACTTGTTGATGTTGACAGGAGATCATCAAATAGTTGCAGAAGATATTGCAAAAGAAGTTGGAATTAGCGAAGTTTATGCGGAATGTTTGCCTCAAGATAAAATCAATGTGCTAAAGCAAATACCTGACTCTAAACGGCCGGTGATCATGGTCGGAGATGGTGTGAATGATGCGCCTTCTTTAGCAATTGCCGATGTTGGTATTGCTATGGGAGCTCATGGCGCAACGGCGGCAAGCGAAACAGCTGATGCAGTAATCTTAAAAGATGATTTAGAAAAAGTCAGTACAGCAGTGAAAATTTCTAAAGATACCATGAAAATCGCGAAACAATCGGTTTTAATTGGTATCACGATTTGTACAGTCTTGATGTTAGTAGCAAGTACAGGCATCATCCCCGCTTTATTTGGTGCGGTTTTACAAGAAGTGGTGGATACGGTTTCGATTCTATCTTCCTTACGGGCAAAAAATGATTGAGTTGGATCTTTTTAACGAGTATTATTTTAGGAGAACAGATAGTTGCAACTATGCTTTTAAATTGTTAGAATCAACTTATAAATCGATTGATAACGAATGTTATTTTATAGTGATTTAGCTGACATACTAGCTCGCTCAGTATTTTAAATAGGAGGAAAATTGGATGGATGGAAGCAAAATAAATGATAAACCTGTAACACAAGAAATACTTTTAGAAGAAGGTTATCGTAAATATTCAGGAGAAGGTTTGGATATTTATTATAGTAAGGACATTTGTGCTCATATCGGCAACTGTGTTTTCGGTAATCCAGATGTTTTTGAAGTGGGTCGTAGACCCTGGATTATTGCTGATAACGGCAGTATCGAAGAGAATATTCGTGTAATTGATACCTGTCCAAGTGGTGCTTTAAAATACATTCGAAAGGACGGAAAATAACGATGGAAATCAAAGAAGAACAAGATCGCTTTGTATTATTAAATGACGACAATCAAGAAATTGGTGAAATGACTTGGTCAAATGCAGGGGACAAAATGATGATAATTGATCATACATTTGTTGACCCAACTTACAGAGGACAAAAACTAGCAGAAAAATTAGTCTTTAACGGAGTGGAAAAAGCTCGACGTGAAGGCAAAAAAATCATTCCGCTGTGTCCGTTTGCTAAAAAAGAGTTTGATACAAAACCAGAATATAGTGATGTTTTAAGAACTTAGTAAAGGTGATCTGCGCTTGATTAAATAAGCACAGATCACTTTTTTTCATCCAATATAGATGAAAAAAATCAAGGTTTTTCAAATACAACTGGTATTTGAATTGAAAATATGCTAAAGTATAAGAGATGTATTTTGTGAATAAGGGAGAATTAGACTATGTATAATTTTATTTTAACACTTGTAATCATCCTTTCAGTAGTGATGGTTATTGCCGTTATGATGCAGCCAAGTAAGCAAAACAGTGCAGCAAGTGCATTTACAGGTGGCGCAGATAAACTTTTCGGTAAACAAAAAGCACGCGGATTTGAAGCTGTTATGCAACGTGCGACAGCGATTATTGGTGCCGTTTGGATGTTACTATTATTTATTTTAGTATTATTATCATCGAATTAAAATCTTTGAAGTCTCTCATTTACTGAGGGGCTTTTTTTCTTACACAAGTTGAACAATTCTCTAAGAAAAGTTCTTGCAACATCTTTCTTTTCATAAGGTTTTCAATAGATAATGTGCTAAAATGGGGATGAGGTGAATTAGATAGTGAAAAAAATAAGTCTACCTAAACCATTATTTACGCAAAATGGTCCCCGTGCCGTACTACTATTGCACGCCTATTCAGGAAGCAGCAACGATGTTCGGATGCTGAGTCGTTATTTAGAGAAAGAAAATTATACGGTGTATTCTCCTAATTTTTCTGGTCATGCAACTATTGCGCCAGAAGATATTTTGGAAAAGACAACTAATGATTGGTGGCAAGATACAGTCGAAGCTGTTCAATTTTTAAAAGACAAAGGATATCAAGAAATGGCTGTTTTTGGTCTTTCAATGGGTGGTATTTTTACGATGGGCGCATTGACAAGTCAATTAGAAGGAATTATCGGTGGCGGCTTTTTCTGTTCGCCCATTTTCCCAGTAAAAAATAAAGTGCCAGAAAATTTCGTTCTTTATGCTGATAAAGTATTAAAAACAGCTGGTGTTTCAACTGATGAACGAGCAGAACGAATGGTAAAAATCAAAGAAGCTTCTTACGTTCAACTAAAAGATATTGAAGCTTTTTCTGAACAAACGGCCAATAAACTTGGACAAGTAAATGTTCCCGTTTTTATGGCACAAGCTGGTAAAGATGAAATGATCGATCCGTTAGGCGTCTATCAGACGGCACAAGCGCTAGCCCAAACACGATTTGCATTAAACTGGTATCCAAATAGCGGACATGTGCTGACAATTGGACCAGATCATAAACAATTAGAACAAGATGTATTTGCATTTTTAAATACATTGTCTTGGAATGAGGAGAAAGAATGACAAAACAAACAATCAAGGAAAAAATCCTATCTTTTATGGAAAACCAGACGAAAAAAAGTTTTTCTATGGAAGAAATCGCGGTAGGTTTGCAACTACAAAAGAGCTCAGATTTTAAACTGTTGGTTCAAACTGTTGCAACGATGGAACGTGAAAAATCAGTAGAATTCAACAAAAAAGGCAAAATCCGTTTGCCGCAAAAAAATGGAGATATCGAAGGAACTTTTCGTGCGAATGAACGCGGCTTTGGGTTTGTGACCATTGACCCAGAAGAAGCCGATGTCTATATTCCAAAAGAAGCTGTCAATTTTGCGATGGATGGTGATATCGTTGTAATTGATATTGTTCAGCCAGCAGACCCATTTTCAGATCGCGGAGCTGAAGGAAAAATAGTAGAAATCAAAACGCGTGCGATCACGCAAGTTGTCGGTGAATTTATTGCCTATGACGAAAAAGAAGTAAGCGAAACCGACCTTTACGGTTATGCTGTTTCAAAAGATAAAAAAATGACAGGCTTGACCTTTAACATTGCAGCACAAGGAATCAAACCAGTTGACGGCAGCATTGTGATCGTAGAAGTGACGCACTATCCTGAAAAAGAATATCCAAAAAGTTTAGAAGGTATCGTCAAAAAAGTAGTCGGTCACAAAAACGATCCTGGTATGGATATTTTATCGATTGTTGTGGCTCACGGCATCCCGACAAGTTTTCCTGATGAAGTGGTCGCGGAAGCGGACAAAGTACCTGATGCAATTTCAGATGCTGATATCGAAGGTCGTAGAGATTTACGTGATCAAATGATCGTCACAATCGATGGAGAAGATGCTAAAGATTTAGATGATGCAGTAGCAGTACGGAAATTAGAAAACGGCAATTATTTCTTAGGGGTGCATATTGCCGATGTTTCTTATTATGTCACTGAAGGCAGTGTTTTAGATCAAGAAGCTTATGAGCGCGGGACTAGTGTTTATCTAACTGACCGAGTTGTACCGATGATCCCACAACGCTTGTCTAATGGTATTTGTTCACTAAATCCTAACGTGCCAAGACTTACGATGAGTTGCGAAATGGAGATAACGCCTGATGGTCACATAGTGAAACATGACATTTTCCAAAGTGTGATCCAAACGACTGAGCGAATGACTTATACAGCCGTCAATGAAATTTTAGAAGAACAAAAGCCGGAAACAATGAAACGTTACAAAAAATTACTAACGATGTTTCAAGAAATGGGGGAACTTCACCAAATTCTTGAACAAATGCGTGAAAATCGCGGTGCAATTTCATTTGAAGACCGTGAAGCAAAAGTGCTAGTTGATGAAAATGGTCATCCACATGATATTTTACTTCGCACACGCGGTGTTGGTGAACGTTTAATCGAATCATTTATGTTGGCAGCAAATGAAACTGTTGCTAAACATTTCAATGAGTTGAAATTGCCATTTATTTATCGGATCCATGAACAACCGAAAGAAGAGAAAATGCAACGCTTCTTTGATTTTGCGGCTGTGTTAGGCATTGTAGTCAAAGGAACAAAGTCAGATATCACGCCAAAAGACTTACAAAAAGTCTTGGAACAAGTTGCTGATAAACCAGAAGAAGCTGTGATCAATACAATGTTGTTGCGTAGTATGCAGCAAGCTCGTTACTCAGAGGATAACTATGGTCATTATGGTTTGGCGGCAGAATATTATACCCACTTTACGTCACCGATCCGTCGTTACCCAGATTTGATCGTTCATCGATTGATACGTAGTTATGAAGGAAAAGTTTCAGAAAAACTAAAAGAAAAATGGGAACAAAATTTACCAGATATTGCTGATCATAGCTCAAGAATGGAACGTCGGGCAGTTGAGACAGAGCGTGAAGTTGATTCAATGAAGAAAGCTGAATTTATGGCAGATAAAATTGGTGAAGAATACGATGGCATCATCAGTTCAGTGACTCGTTTTGGACTATTTGTAGAGCTGCCGAACACGATTGAAGGCTTGATCCACGTCAATAATCTGAAACAAGATTATTTCCATTTTATTGAAAACCATATGGCACTTGTTGGGGAACGAACAGGAATGACCTTAAAAATCGGTCAAAAAGTCAAAGTCAAAGTAGATAAAGCAGATCCAGAAACGAGAGAAATCGATTTTGAATTTCTTGAAGCAGAAGAAGTTGAGAAAATTGAAGCGCCAAAACAAAAGAAACGTCAAGATGGACGCCGAAAACGAACTTCAGATCGCAATAATGCTGATAAGAAGCCGTTCACACAAAAGAAAAACAAGAAAAAAGGCAAAAAGCCATTCTATAAAGAAGTAGCCAAAAAGAAAAAACCGAAGAAACAAAAGAAAAAATAGAAAATGGAGGAATGGGTATGCCAAAAGGGGAAGGCAAGCTGATTGCCCAAAATCGTAAGGCTCGGCATGACTATACTGTTGTTGATACAATGGAAGCTGGAATAGTTTTACAAGGAACAGAAATCAAATCGATCCGAAATGGAAGAATCAACTTAAAAGATGGTTTTGCTAGAATCAGAAATGGAGAAGCGTATCTGCTCAATGTGCATATCAGTCCTTATGAGCAGGGAAATATTTTCAATCATGATCCTCTACGAACAAGAAAATTGTTACTACACAAAAAGCAAATCGCCAAGCTGATTGCTGAGACGAAAAATACTGGAATCACGATTATTCCTTTAAAAGTTTATATCCGCAATGGTTATGCCAAAGTCTTGATTGGTCTTGCAAAAGGGAAAAAACAATATGATAAACGGGAAGATTTGAAACGAAAAGAAATTAATCGTGAAATTAGCCGGACACTAAAAAACAATTTGCGGTAATTTATTAAAATTCATGTATTTTTGAATGAAATGAAACCATTTTAGTGTCGATTTTATTCTTTTTCGCATATTTATTTTCTTTGCTTTATCTTAGGCGGAAAGTTTGGTAGAGTGTAATGGAAATGATGAGTTTTCATCATTTTTTCAGTAACTGGCCTATGTACTGCCAAATACTAATAGGACTCTATTCTTTTAATATTTTGTCATATTAAAAGAAGTGTCCAATTTTCATGAAATTCTTTTGAAATTATTCATCGTTGGTGGTATGATACGTGTGGTTAAGAAATAGAAGCCTTTTAAGCTTCTCGCAAGTTTGTTGGAAAAGAGGTGAAATAATTTGGAAGAGAAGACACTACTCTTCAAGATTGGGCCAATTTGGTTTGACGGAACGATTTGTTTAATGGTTTTGTTAACATGTGTCATTGTCTTTGGGATAGTATATTTCTGCACAAGGAATATTCAAACGAAACCAAAAGGCAAACAAAATGTCATTGAGTATCTCATTGATTTTGTTCGGGGAATCATTACCGACAATATGCCAAGTAAAGAAGTAACAAATTTTCACCTGCTAGCATTCACGATGTTTATGTTCGTCTTGGTTGCGAATATCATTGGTTTAGTGACAAAAGTCGCTATCGGTGATTACACTTATTGGAAGAGCCCAACAGCCGATCCAATGGTCACTTTGACATTAGCATTGATCATGATTGCGTTAACGCATTTCTTCAGTGTTAGCCGTTTTGGATTAAAAGGATATTTCAAAAATAGCTTTTTAAGTCCAGTAGCTTTTCTAATGCCGATCAAGTTAATGGAAGAATTTACGAACTTGCTTACTTTGGCGCTACGTTTATACGGAAATATTTTTGCCGGTGAAGTATTACTTGGACTGATTGCAGGACTTGTATCAAGTGTAGGACTATGGACGATTCCACTAGCGATACCACTAGAAATGGTCTGGTTAGCCTTTTCATTATTTATCGGCGCAATTCAAGCATTTATATTCGTAACATTATCAATGGTTTACATGGCTCACAAAGTTGAAGTCGAAGAATAAACAATAAATAAAAAACAACTATTTCTTAGGAGGAAAACAATAATGAATTATATCGCAGCAGCAATAGCAGTTTTCGGAGCAGCAGTCGGAGCAGCATACGGTAACGGAAAAGTTATCTCAAAAACAATCGAATCAATGACACGCCAACCAGAAATGGCTGGACAACTAAGAACAACAATGTTTATCGGGGTTGCCTTAATCGAAGCGGTTCCTATTCTAGGTGTAGTTATTGCATTGTTATTAGTGCTTAAATAATCTCTTTAGAAGGCAGGACGCTGAGTTTTTAAAACGCCACGCGTTACTGCTTTCTTTGCTGCGAATCACAGCGACTGCCTCTGGCAGAGCTGATGATGAGCAGTACTTGGCGAACGAAGTGAGAGAAGTAACCTATTAAAAGAAACATCAAGCTTCACCAAAAGCAAAGTTAGCCGCTAAAAACATCAAGATTAGTCTGTAGCTATTTTAAAATAGATTAGCTGATGATGAGCAGTACTTGGCGAACGAAGTGAGAGAAGTAACCTATTAAAAGAAACATCAAGCTTCACCAAAAGCAAAGTTGGCCACTAAAAACATCAAGATTAGTCTGTAGCTATTTTAAAATAGAAGAGCTGATGATGAGCAGTACTTGGCGAACAACGAGCGATAAATGAAACAACAATAAGATAAAACAAACCATATAAAGAATCAATTCAACAACATCACCAAAGAGAATTGCAGAGAAAGGAAGTTGAAACTTCATGCTAGATTATTTAGTAATCGGTGAAGCAGGACCAAGTACAACAATAGGCACGATGATTGTCGTAAGTGGCGCTTTTCTAATTTTGATGCTTCTAATCAAGAAATTCGCTTGGGAAGCAATCACTGATATGTTAAAAAAACGTGAAGATAAAATTGCCAACGATTTAGATTCTGCAGAGCAATCTCGAATAGCAGCCGCTAAGATGCAAGAAGAACGCCAACAAAAATTGCTTTCTTCTAAATCTGAAGCAGCAGAAATCATTAAACAAGCGAAAGAGAACGGAGATCAAAACCGTCAAAAAATGTTAGCAGAAACCAATGATGAAGTGTCACGTTTACGAGAAAAAGCACGTCTTGATATTTCTCAAGAGCATGAAGAAGCATTGGCATCTGTTAAAGATGAAGTGGCGAGCTTGTCTCTACAAATTGCAGAGAAAATTTTAAACAAAGAATTGACTCCAGATGCACATGATTCATTGATCAATTCTTATATCGAAGGCTTAGGTAAGACAAATGAAGTTAGATAAGTATACGGTAGGTAAACGCTACGGCAAAGCTTTGTTTGAGTTGGCGATTGAAAAGCAAGAAGCTGACAGCATTTATCAGGACTTATTAAAACTTAGAGAGATTTTTCACGAAGTTCCAGAATTAGGCGATATTTTAAGTGATGTCCGCCTTGAACCATACGAAAAAGATGAAATCATGAAACAATTAGTTAGCGGCTTTGAAGGAACAATAGAAAACTTCTTATATGTCGTTTATAACTATAGTCGTATGAATGATTTATTATTGATGATTGATGAATACGAAAGACGTTATGATGAGCACAAAAGTTTACTCTTAGGAACAGCATTAACAGCTGTACCGTTGACAAAAGAGCAACATCAGTTAATGGAAGAAAAAGCAGCAAAACTTTTAGGGTATGAAAAAGCGAATTTAATCAATTTAATTGATCCCGAAATCGTTGGTGGCGTGATTATAGAAGCCAATTATAAAGTGATCGACGGTAGTATCCATAAGCAATTAGAACGAACCCAAGAATTGTTATTAAAATAACGTTCAGCACAATAAAGAGGTGAATTGAATGGCTATCAAAGCAGAAGAAATCAGTGCCTTGATTAAGGAACAGATCAAAAATTATCAACAAGAATTAGCAGTCGAAGAAATTGGGACTGTCACATATGTTGGGGATGGAATTGCTCGTGCCCATGGATTAGAAAACGCGATGAGTGGAGAACTACTTGAATTTTCTAATGGCTCATATGGAATGGCGCAAAATTTAGAAACCAATGATGTCGGTATTATCATTTTAGGTGATTTTGAAACCATTCGAGAAGGCGACAAAGTCAAACGTACTGGTAAAATCATGGAAGTCCCTGTCGGCGAAGCAATGATCGGCCGTGTTGTTAATCCATTAGGTCAACCGATCGACGGCCTAGGCGAAATCAAAACAGATAAAACACGTCCAGTAGAAGCGGCAGCTCCAGGTGTTATGCAAAGAAAATCAGTCGATCAACCGATGCAAACAGGTCTTAAAGCAATCGATGCCTTAGTACCAATTGGTCGTGGTCAACGTGAATTAGTTATTGGTGACCGTAAAACAGGTAAAACATCTATTGCCATCGATACGATTATCAATCAAAAAGGTCAAGATGTTATTTGTATCTATGTCGCTATCGGCCAAAAAGAATCAACTGTCCGTAACCAAGTTGAAACGTTAAGAGCTTATGGTGCACTAGATTATACGATTATTGTAAATGCAGGAGCGTCTCAACCAGCTCCATTACTCTATATTGCGCCTTATGCAGGAGCTGCGATGGGTGAAGAATTCATGTACAACGGCAAACATGTTTTGATCATCTTTGATGACTTATCAAAACAAGCTGTAGCTTACCGTGAACTTTCATTGCTGCTACGTCGTCCTCCAGGTCGGGAAGCATATCCAGGTGATGTGTTCTATCTACATTCACGTTTATTAGAACGTGCGGCAAAATTAAGTGACGAATTAGGTGGCGGTTCAATGACTGCTTTACCATTTGTTGAAACACAAGCCGGAGATATTTCTGCTTATATTCCGACAAACGTTATTTCAATTACGGATGGACAAATTTTCTTAGAAAGCGATTTGTTCTATGCAGGTACTCGTCCAGCCGTTGATGCCGGTCTTTCCGTATCACGCGTTGGTGGTTCAGCACAAATCAAAGCAATGAAAAAAGTTGCTGGTACACTTCGTTTAGATTTAGCAAGTTACCGTGAATTAGAAGCATTTACTCAGTTTGGTTCTGATTTAGATGCGGCAACTCAAGCCAAACTAAACCGCGGACGTCGTACCGTTGAGATTTTAAAACAAAAATTACATGCACCATTAGCAGTTGAAAAGCAAGTAGTGATTTTATATGCGTTGACCCACGGATTTTTAGATAGTATCAGTGTTGCAAAAATCCTAGATTTCGAATCAGAATTATTTGACTTTTTGGACGGCAAACATCCTGAATTATTTGAAACGATCCGTACAACGAAAGATTTGCCAAAATCAGAAGATCTAGATGCAGCAATTAGCGAATTCAAAGAGATTTTCGGAGCAGCAAATTCAGAAAGATCTACAGCTAAAGATACACTTGAATCAATTCAAAATGCGTAAGAGAGGTGACAAGAATTGGGTGCTTCATTAAATGAAATCAAACAACGCATTGCTTCAACTAAAAAAACCAGTCAAATCACTAATGCTATGCAGATGGTTTCGGGCGCTAAACTGACAAAATCAGAAGCCGCTTCTAGAAGCTTTCAAGAATATGCATCAAAAATCCGTTCTATCGTTACGCATCTTGTTGCAGCTCAATTAAGTGATCTGGAAGAATTGGATTCATATGACAATGAAGAAGCATCAGAAAGTGGAAACTACCATATGATGCTGACATCACGTCCCGTGAAAAAAACAGGTTATATCGTCATTACCTCCGATAAAGGATTGGTTGGCGGCTATAACAGTTCAATTTTGAAACAAACGATGAAAATGATGGCAGATGACCATAAATCGCAAGATGAATATGTCTTGGTTGCTATCGGTGGAACTGGTGCAGATTTTTTTAAAGCTCGTGGCATAAATGTTGCCTATGAACTTCGTGGACTAAGTGATCAACCTAGCTTTGATGAAGTTAGAAAAATCGTTTCAACTGCGACTACAATGTATGAAAATGAAGTGTTTGATGAGTTGTATGTTTGTTATAATCACCACATCAATTCATTGACAAGTCAGTTTCGTGTAGAAAAAATGCTGCCGATTTCTGATTTAGATCCGGACGAAGCGACAACCTATGAGCAAGAATATATCCTAGAGCCTTCAGAAGAAGCAATCTTAGATAATTTGTTGCCTCAATATGCTGAAAGTTTGATTTATGGCGCAATTATTGATGCCAAAACAGCAGAACATGCTGCTGGGATGACAGCGATGAAAACAGCCACAGATAATGCGCAAAACATTATTAGCGATTTGACGATTTCTTACAATCGGGCTCGTCAAGGAGCAATTACACAAGAAATCACCGAAATCGTAGCTGGTGCAGCTGCTTTAGAATAACAAACAAGATTCGAGCCTGCGTGGCTCGAAGTTCTTACTAAGTATTAGAGAAGACAGGTTTTATCATGACCTCGTTAGGGTCTAAAACTGTCGAGCCTTCGATATTTTTATGGCCTCTTCAAACGAAACGGAGGAAAGACACATGAGTTCAGGAAAGATTGTTGAAGTAATCGGTCCCGTTGTTGACGTGGAATTTTCACTAGATCAATCCTTACCAGATATAAATAATGCATTAGTCGTTTACAAAAACGGCGAAGAAAAACAAAAAGTCGTTTTAGAAGTAGCTTTAGAATTAGGGGACGGTGTCATCCGTTCGATTGCAATGGAGTCCACTGATGGATTACAACGCGGAATGGAAGTTATTGATACTGGAAAACCGATTTCTGTTCCGGTAGGGAAAGAAACATTGGGTCGTGTATTCAACGTTTTAGGTGATACAATCGATTTGGAAGAACCATTCCCAGAAGACGCAATACGCAGCGGTATTCATAAGAAAGCCCCTGATTTTGCTGATTTAAGCACAAGTAACGAAATTTTAGAAACAGGAATCAAAGTGATCGATTTATTAGCCCCGTATTTAAAAGGTGGTAAAGTCGGACTATTCGGTGGTGCCGGTGTTGGTAAAACCGTTTTGATTCAAGAATTGATTCATAATATTGCGCAAGAACATGGTGGTATTTCTGTATTTACCGGTGTTGGTGAACGAACTCGTGAGGGGAATGACCTTTATTTTGAAATGAAAGACTCTGGTGTTATTGAAAAAACAGCCATGGTATTCGGTCAAATGAATGAACCTCCTGGTGCACGTATGCGTGTGGCATTGACTGGTTTAACGATTGCGGAATATTTCCGTGATGTTGAAGGCCAAGATGTGTTATTGTTCATCGATAATATTTTCCGTTTCACTCAAGCAGGTTCTGAGGTTTCAGCCTTACTAGGTCGTATGCCTTCAGCGGTTGGTTATCAACCAACACTTGCCACTGAAATGGGTCAATTACAAGAACGTATAACTTCAACTAAAAAAGGCTCGATCACATCGATTCAAGCAATCTATGTACCAGCTGATGACTATACTGACCCGGCGCCAGCAACAGCATTCGCCCATTTAGATGCAACAACTAACTTGGAACGTCGTTTAACTGAAATGGGTATTTACCCCGCAGTTGATCCATTAGCTTCATCTTCAAGCGCTTTAGCACCCGAAGTTGTAGGTGACGAGCATTACGCCGTAGCGACAGAAGTACAGCACGTATTGCAACGTTATCGTGAATTACAAGATATCATTGCAATTTTAGGGATGGACGAGCTATCTGATCAAGAAAAAGTCTTGGTTGGCCGTGCCCGTCGTATTCAGTTCTTCTTATCACAAAACTTTAACGTAGCCGAACAATTTACAGGACAACCTGGTTCTTATGTCCCTGTTGCTGATACAGTCAAAGGATTCAGAGAGATTCTTGATGGGAAATATGACGACTTACCGGAAGAAGCTTTCCGTAGTGTCGGTAGAATTGAAGACGTTATTGAAAAAGCTAAAACGTTGAACTACTAAAAAGGAGGAGACACAGAAATGGATTGTTTAACTGTCAATGTGGTGACTCCTGATGGATTGGTTTATGATCATCGTGCAACGATCGTTGTTGCAAAAACAACAGATGGCGAAATTGGTATCTTACCTAAACATGCACCGATCATCGTTCCTTTAGCAATCGATGAAGTACGTGTAAAAAGGACCGATTCTGATACACATGTGGATTGGATCGCTGTGAATGGCGGTATTATGGAAGTACGTGATAACGTTGTTTCAATCATTGCCGATAGTGCAGAACGTGAAAGAGATATTGATGTAAGCCGCGCAGAACGTGCAAAACATCGTGCTGAGCGTATGATTGAAAAAGCGAAGGAAAATGCTAATACGGATGAATTACGCCGTGCAACAGTTGCACTTCACCGAGCGATCAATCGGATCAATGTGTCAAAACATACCTAAATTTATGAGTGGCTGAGACAGCAAAATAGTGATGTCTCAGCCATCTCGTATAGTAAATAAAACAGCATACATATGTTATTTTTATGAAAGTTAAGAATCTTTATTTTTTGTTTGAGGCAATTTGTGATAAACTAACTTTATATTACTTAAATAAGGCTGTGGAAACTTTTCAATCAGAGTTGGAAAAAGCACAATACGCTTTTTATATTATCTAGCTTTACAGGCTAATCTCTCGGAAAAAAGATAAGAATGAGGGGAAAAATACCTTAGTCCTATTCTTCAGCTTTTAAAGTAAGGAGAAATTTATGCAATTTTTTGGTATCGATGCAGTGATTCGGATCATCTGCCATATGATGTTTATCTATGTTAGTTTTTGGGCAATGCAATCTATTAGAATAGAACAGTTTTTCAAAGCGCATCAAACCACTCAAGTACGGTTACTGATCGTCTTGATTTCAATTGTTATCGGCTTTACTGTAAGCTCGTTTTTCTTAGAGTTTCTTGCGTTATGCCGTAACTTATTTATTGTATTTTTCCCATAAAGATTGATGAATAAAAAGAAAAGATACTATTTGTTGGTGAATAGTGGTATAATAGAAAAGATTTTGGATCGAAGTATCCAATTCTAACTTTTTTGGGGGGAACAAAATGGAACAGATTATTGTTCATGGTGGTAACCAATTAAAAGGAACTGTGAAAATCGAAGGGGCTAAAAATGCAGTATTGCCAATTTTAGCAGCAACCCTTTTAGCAGAAGAAGGAACAACTACATTAAATAATGTACCGATTCTTTCAGATGTCTTTACAATGAACCAAGTAATCAAACACTTAAACGTAGATATCGAATTTAATGAAGAAGAGAACCAAGTTACAATAGATGCAACGCAGCCGTTAGGCATCGAAGCAAATTATGAGTATGTTAGTCAAATGAGAGCGTCAATCGTTGTAATGGGTCCTTTATTGGCTCGCAATGGTCATGCAAAAGTTGCTATGCCTGGAGGATGTGCAATTGGTAAACGTCCAATTGACTTGCACTTAAAAGGCTTCCAAGCATTAGGCGCGAAGATCATTCAAAAAAATGGGTATATCGAAGCAATTGCGGATGAATTGATCGGAAATACGATTTATTTGGATTTCCCAAGCGTAGGTGCTACTCAAAATATCATGATGGCCGCTGTTAAAGCCAAAGGTACGACAGTTATCGAAAACGTTGCTAGAGAACCTGAAATCGTTGATTTAGCGAATATCCTTAACAAAATGGGCGCTAAAATTGTCGGTGCAGGTACTGAAATGATGCGTATTGAAGGTGTGAAAAAACTTCATGCTGTTGAACATTCAATTGTTCAAGATCGTATTGAAGCGGGAACTTTCATGGTTGCAGCTGCGATGACTGAAGGAGATGTGTTGATCGAAGAAGCAATTCCTGAACATAATCGTCCACTTATTTCTAAATTAACTGAAATGGGCGCTGTTATTCGTGAAGAAAGAGGCGGTTTGCGCGTCATTGGTCCTAAAGTAATCAAACCAACAGACATTAAAACAATGCCGCATCCTGGCTTCCCGACAGACATGCAAGCACAAATGACTGCGATACAAATGGTAGCAGACGGTTCAAGTGTTGTAACTGAGACAGTTTTTGAAAATCGTTTCCAACATTTAGAAGAAATGCAACGAATGAATGCTGATGTGAAAATGGATGGCAATATTGCTATTATCAATGGTAGTCAAGCATTACAGGGAGCTGCTGTAGAGGCAACAGATTTACGTGCGGCCGCTGCATTGATTTTAGTTGGATTACGTGCTCAAGGTATTACGCGCGTATCACACTTAGAATATTTAGATCGCGGTTACTATAAATTCCATGAAAAACTTCAAAAATTAGGAGCAAAAGTGGAACGAGTAAACGACGAAAAAGCGACAGAAAAGAAAATGTCAGCAGTTAGATAAAAGGGGAAATAGATATGAGTTCGACACGCTATATTATAGTGACTTTGTTGAAAGTTTTAGTAGTGATTGCCTTAGTGATTATTTTATTTGTTGCTGGTACGATGATCGGTTATGGAGTAGTCGGCGGAGGGAATCCAAAAGATGTGTTCAAAGAGGAAATTTGGACTCATATTCTAGATTTTTTTAAATAGGCCTTAATACAAAAACAATCCAAACTGTATTTTTGTTTGGATTGTTTTTTTGTTAGCATAAAATAACGACCGTTTTATATTTTATAACTATATATATTTGTAAAAATATTGTAATATAAAGGGTTTTTGTTGATTTTAATCTGTTTTTTTATAGATACTATTACAGTAAATATAACAAAAAATGATAATACAAGTTTAGGGTATTTTCTAATAAAAAAAATACGAATCCTATTACAGCAGGTTTATTTTATATAAAATTAAATGAAAAAATGAAAATATTTCCCATGTAACAATCTATAAAACGCTTTCTGGCAGACTGTAACTTAGCCTTAATTAAATAGTAACCATTGAGGATTCACCACATGCTATGATAGCTCTCGTACTAATTTGAGGGAGGAACCTATTTAATGAAAAAAAGATGGTTGCCAATTTTATTTATCATTTCCTGTTTTGTTACTGGATCAGTGATTCCTGTTTATGCAGCAGAAAATAAAAATAGCGAAATTAAGAGTTTAAGCAGTTACACAGTTGTGTCAGAACAAACAGCACAAAACTTATCAAGCTCAATGATCTATTCAATGACAGAAAGCAAAGCCTTTCAACAAGTAAAAAACAATATTTTAAATAAAGAAAAAACCGAAAAAGAAAAGGCTGAGACTCAAAAAAAAGAGCAAGCTGCAAAACAAAAGATGGAAGCTGAAAAAAAACAAGCCCAACTTGAAAAAGAAAAAATTGAAAGTACTAAGCCTGAGGGAAAAACGATGATGATGGAAGCCACTGCCTATTCTTGTAATGAAGGATTTATCGGCGGAGGGAATCTAACTGCTATGGGACAGGATTTACGTGTGGATCCAATGGCTATTGCAGTTGATCCAAATGTGATTCCAGTAGGCACGAAATTGTATGTCGAAGGGTATGGAGATGCCATTGCCAGTGATACCGGTGGTGCCATTAAGGGAAATATTATCGATCTTCATTTTTCAGATGTAGCTCAATGTATCAATTGGGGGAGAAGACAAGTTTCCGTAACGATTTTATCATGAGCCAGGAACGTATTTAAAAGAGTTTTGCGATAATAGATTAAAAGGTGAACAGGATGTTTGAATTCTTGTTCATCTTTTTTTTATAGCTCACAAAGTCCGAATTATCGAATAAGAAAAAAAGTTATATGTTATAATAAAGATTGATTAATGGAAGAAGGAGCGATAAGTATATGAAAGCTGTAGTTACTGAAATTGGTGTTCGGGCATTAGATGAAAAAGAACCGATGATCATACTTTTTGGTGAAAGCACCACAGAGGGTTTAAAGGAATATTCTGTGATTCAAAAATTTCAAGAAAATCAATCTTTAGAAGTAAAAAAAGGGGACCTATTAAAGATCGATGAACAAGAATATACTATCGATTATGTTGGACCTTTTGCTAATGATAACTTAAACAGCATTGCTCATGTGACTTTGGTTTTTACTGATGTGCCGAAAGAAGATGCAATTGTTAATGGGTTATACCTTACTCCTAGTGCCTTTCCAACAATCAAGGTTGGATCAACAATAGAATATATGTCTTTTGGAGTGTGAGTGAATGGAACAAGAAAAAAATAAAGAGAAACGATTTTCCTGGTTTTGGCGTTGGTTTTTAAATAATCAAGTTGTAACCACATTATTGATTGTGTTATTAATTTTACTAATTTTATTAGTATTTACGAAAGTTTCGTATCTATTTAAACCAGTTTGGCAGTTTATCGGTGTTGTTGGTTTACCGCTGATCATGGCTGGGATTTTGTATTATTTAATGAATCCAGTCGTTGATTATCTGGAAAAAAAGAACGTACCTCGTATTTGGAGTATCATCGGACTATTTATTATTGTAGTGGCCTTGATCATTTGGGGTCTTGTAGTGATCGTTCCAAAAATTCAAGAACAGACCGTTAGTTTTGGAAATCATTTTCCCCAATATATCGATACACTCGATAAAAAGATGCAGGAGATTTTGAGTGATCCTTTCTTTGCACAATTTCGCAGTCAGTTAGAGGATATGGGCGATAAATTGATCAGTTCATTAGGAGATATTATTCGTAATATTTCTACGTTTACAGTTCAAGGCTTAGGAAGTTTTGTTGGAGCTGTTGCGACAGTTGTAGTGGCAATCATCACAATGCCATTTATTTTGTTTTACCTTTTAAAAGACGGAAAGCAATTAGCACCTTATTTGATGAAGTTTTTACCTAATAAAATGCGAAAACCTACATTAAAAGTGTTAGGAGAAGTTAATTCACAAGTTTCTTCTTATATACGTGGTCAATTGACAGTGGCTTTTGCGGTTGCTGTAATGTTTATTCTTGGTTTTTCATTTATTAGATTGGATTATGCAGTTACTTTAGGAATCACAGCTGGTTTCCTTAATTTGATTCCCTATCTAGGCTCATTTCTAGCTATGGTACCAGCTGTATTTTTAGGGATTGTGGGTGGACCAGTTTTATTAGCTAAAGTGTTAGTCGTTTTTGTTATCGAACAGACAATCGAAGGGCGTGTGATTTCACCGCTAGTGTTGGGAAGTCAGTTAGACATCCATCCAGTAACGATTCTAGTTGTGCTGTTGACGTCTGGAAAGTTATTCGGTGTGGTAGGAGTTATTTTGGGAATACCAGTTTACGCCGCAGCTAAGGTTATAATTACGCATATATTTGAATGGTATAAAGATGTTTCAAGTTTGTATCATGAAGAAGAAGAATTAAAAAAATTCGAATGAAAAAAGCCGAAATGAACAAATTTGTTCATTTCGGCTTTTTTATTCTTAAAATGTTTTACCTAAAGTTGTTGCTTGATCCATTGCTGCACTTAACAATTCTTCAGCTTTTTCTGGGTGATGATCGATCCCTTCGATAAATAATTGATCGACTTCAGCAACACCAATGAAGTTCAAAATCCCTTTTACATATTGAGAAGCAAAATCTTGTCCTTCATAAAAACCGCCATTTGATTGAATGTGCAAGGCTTTTTTACCGTTAGTCAAAGGTTTAGGACCTTCTTCAGTGTATTTAAATGTTTTTCCAGCAACGTTGATCGTATCAACCCATGCTTTTAAACGAGTCGGAACATTTAAATTCCATAAAGCATTGGCAATAACTACTTTGTCAGCGCCTAGGAATTGATCCGTTAACTCGTTGAAGCGAGCAACTTTTGTTTGTTGGCTTTCATTTAAAGCGGTAAATTCAGTACCAGTGCGTAATGCACCCCAACCAGAAAGTAACTCTTCATCGATTTCAGGAACGAAATCAGCATAGACATCAAGTACATCGATCTCATCAGATGGATTTTGAGCTTGATAACTTTCTAAAAAGGTTTCTAACGCACGCACAGAACGAGATTCTTCTTTAGTAAGTGGGTGTGCTTTGACAACAAGTAATTTTGACATGTAAAGTCTCCTTTGAATACCTAAGTATGATTATTTATAAACAAAAACTATTCTACTAATAAAAAGTAAGAAAATCAAGTTTTTACTTAAATTATAGAAAAAAACAAGTATTCAGCAGTTAAATACCTGTTTTTTTCTATTAAGAAGCTTTTGAGATTTGTTGCATGCCGCCAATCACATGTACAGCATGAAAGCCTTTCGAAGCCATGAACGACGCAATAATTTCAGAACGGCGTCCACTGTAACTAATGATATGATAGGTTTTTTCTTTATTTAGCTGTTTTAACATATTTGGTAAAACAGTTGCAGGCAGTGACATAGAGTGTGCTAAGTGTCCTTGTAAAAAACTTTCCGTTTCACGAATATCAATGACATTAAGGTCATTTGTAGTGTAAAGTGTTTCAAAATCAGGAGTAGAAATTGTTTCGAACATGTAACTCATCCTTTGAAAATATATATTTTTTAAAACTATGGAATAGATTTTAACTCTTTTGAAAAAGGTTTGCAATCATCCTTTGACATTTCTTAATAGTTGTCCAAAAATTTCATTCAAGATTGCTTTTGAAAAGGGTTGCAAATGAATTAGAAAGATGTTATGATATCCATGTAATAAGGATTGTTACTGTTCGGCAGGCAAAACCTGAATCTTCCATAGTGATTTATTTGGGTGGATTCTAGGTTTTTTTCATTTGTATTTGTAAAAGTGAGGTTCATCATGTATATCGAAAAAATTTTAAATAACAATGTCGTCATGACAAAAAATGAGTCAGGTGAAGAAATCGTCTGTATGGGCCGAGGGCTAGCCTTTCAAAAGAAAATCGGTGATTTGATCGATCCAACTTTTATTGAAAAAGAATTTGTTTTAAAAGATTCTATCACTTCAGGACAGTTCCAACAATTGTTTGCGGATATTCCGTTAGAAGAAGTAGAGATCGTTAAAAGAATTGTGGATATGGCTGAAGATGATCTAGGAATCGAACTTTCATCTAATATCTACTTAACCTTGACTGATCATGTGCATTACGCAATCATGAGAGCAAAAGAAGGTATTGAGATGCCGAACCCCTTGATGTTTGAAACAAAAAAGTTTTACCCTAAAGAATATGCTATCGCTAGAAAAGGCGTAGCGTTGATCAAGGAAAAGCTGAACATTGATTTTTCAGAAAGTGAAGCAGGCTTTATTGCATTTCACATTGTAAACAGCGAACAGGCGAATGGAAACATTGAAGTGACGATGTCTGCTACTGAAATGGTACGAGATATCTTAACGATCATCAGCCGTTATTTCGGTAAACCATTTGATGAAGATTCATTGAACTATCAAAGAATCGTGACGCACTTACAGTATTTTGCCCAACGTTATTTGCAAAACGAAGCACACGATGAAGAAGATGACTTTCTTTATGAGTTGATTCAAAGCAAGTATCCTAAAGCGTTTCAATCAGTACAAAGAATCAATGATTATTTAGTCAAAAAATATCAAAAACCGATCGACAAAGCAGAACAAATTTATTTGACTATTCATATTCAGCGGGTAGCTGGAGAGAAAAAAATGTAGTGTTTATAATATCCATTAAAAATTCAACTTTCAATCGAAGCGGATTGTTACTGTTTAGCAGGCAAAACCTAGATTGAAAAAACAAGAGATTCATCTATAATTATGTTTTTTGTAAGTATAGTAGATCATTGTTTTTTCAGTTTAGGTTTTTTTATATAAAAAATTAAGGAAAAGGGGCATATAAAATGAGTAAAAATCAAGAAATCGCTGAGCGCGTCTTAACACTAGTCGGTGGAGAAGAAAATGTTAATAGCGTTGTCCACTGTGCGACTCGTCTACGTTTCAAATTAAAAGATGAGGAAAAAGCGGAAACTGAAAAATTAAATCAAGATCCAGATGTGATTCAAGTAGTTAGAAGTGGCGGCCAATATCAAGTCGTAATCGGCAGTCATGTAAGTGATGTTTATAAAGAATTGATGGCACATAGTGGTTTAGGTGACGATGATTCTGAAAAAGATGAAGGACCTAAAGGCAATATTTTTAATCAATTGATCGATATTATTTCTTCAATATTCACGCCTTTCTTAGGTGCGATGGCTGGAGCTGGGGTCTTAAAAGGCTTCTTAACACTAGCCGTTACATTAAATTGGTTGACTGCTGAATCCGGCGTTTATGTTGTTCTTTTTGCAATAGCTGATGGAATTTTCACATTCCTACCGATTCTTCTAGCCTTTACTGCTGCGAAGAAATTTAAAACGAATGAATTTTTAGCGGTCTGTTTAGCAATGGCACTCGTTCATCCAAGCATTACTGCAATGGCCGGACAAACGTTAAGTTTTGCTGGACTTCCAGTGATTATTGGGGCAAGTGCGTATACATCTTCTGTTATTCCAATTATTTTAGCAGTTTATGTTCAAAGCTATGTTGAACGTTTCTTTAAGAAAATAATTCCTTCTTTCTTACAAATCATTTGTGTTCCTTTAGCTGTTTTTCTTGTAATGGCACCAGTTACATTTATTGCAATTGGCCCGATCGGAACGATTTTAGGTGATTTGTTAGGTAAAGGATATGATGGTATTTATGGTTTCAGTCCAATTATTGCCGGTGCAGTTATGGGTGGTTTATGGCAAGTGTTTGTTATGTTCGGTATGCATTGGGGCTTCGTTCCAATCATGCTATTAAATCTTTCAGCAGCAGGTGGTGGAGTGGATACAATGGCACCAATGCTTTTACCAGCTGTATTATCACAAGGTGGCGCGGCTTTAGCAGTCTTCTTTATGACAAAGAATGTAAAACTAAAAGGATTGGCGTTATCTTCAACGATCACTTCAATCTTTGGGATTACAGAACCAACTGTTTATGGTGTGACATTACCGCTTAAAAAACCATTTATTGCAGCTTGTATCGGTGGTGCAGTTGGTGGTGCGTTTATTGGTTTCAGTCATGTTCAAAACTATGTCTTTGGTTTGATCAGTTTATTGAGTTTACCAGGGTTTATCCCTCAAGATACGAAAGATACTTCTGGTCTAGTTGCAGCTGTGATCGGAACTGTGATTGCTTTTGTGATTGCCTTTGTATTAACATTTATTTTAAAATTTGATGATAAACCAGAAGCTGGTAGCGAAACATCAAAAGAAAATAACACAGAAGCGAATAATGGTAATAAAAATGATAAAATTGTTTTAACTAGTCCAATAACAGGTACAATCATTCCTTTGGATAAAGTTGAAGACCAAGTATTTTCATCTGGTGCATTAGGTAAAGGGATTGCGATCGAACCAACCGTAGGCGAACTTTACGCTCCTGCTAACGGCGAAATCACAACACTATTTCCAACAGGGCATGCGGTTGGAATCACAACAGAAGATGGCGCAGAAGTTTTGATGCACATTGGAATGGATACTGTTGAGATGGATGGTGACGGATTCGAAATATTAGTAAAACAAGGTGATAAAGTCAAACAGGGCGATTTATTAGTTAAATTTGATATTGAAAAGATCAAAGCAGCTGGACATCCGGTTGTGACACCAGTTGTTGTTACAAATAGCGGTGATTACTTGGATGTATTAGATATGGACCAAGTAGATGTTTTACATGGTGAGGATTTCTTGGCAATTGTACGTTAAATTAAATGTTTTTGATGATTCGAGAAAGAACGGCTCCACTATACTTTTAAATTTAGGAGGAAAATCGTATGTCAAACAAAACAACAGTATTTCCAGATGGATTTTTATGGGGTGGTGCAACTGCAGCCAACCAATTAGAAGGAGCTTATCGCTCAGATGGTAAAGGATTATCAGTTGCAGATGCAATGCCTGGCGGCAAACAACGTTTTCAGATTTTAGGTAGTGATACGTTCAATTGGGAAATTGATGAAGATAAATTTATTTATCCAAACCATCGCGGGATTGATCATTACCACCGTTTTAAAGAAGATATTGCGTTATTTGCAAAAATGGGTTTTAAATGTTATCGATTCTCAATTGCTTGGGCTAGAATTTTCCCTAAGGGTGATGAAACAATGCCAAATGAAGCGGGCTTAAAATTCTATGATCAAGTGATCGATGAATGTTTGAAGCATGGCATCGAACCTGTGATCACGATTTCTCACTATGAAATGCCTTTACATTTAGCAAAAGAATACGGCGGCTGGAAAAATCGTAAAATGATCGATTTCTTTGAAAACTATGCAACAGTTGTGTTGACTCGTTATGGTAAAAAAGTAAACTATTGGATGACGTTCAACGAAATCAATTCAGCATTCCATTTCCCCGCGTTAAGCCAAGGAATGGTCAAAGCAACAGGCGCAGGTGACTATCAAAATATTTTCCAAGCGTGGCATAATCAATTTGTGGCGAGTGCAAAAGCAGTGAAAATCGGTCATGAAATCAATCCAGATATGCAAATTGGCTGTATGATCATCTATGCTACAACTTACAGTATTGATGCAAATCCAGTTAATCAAATGGCGACATTAGCTCAAAATCAAGAATTTAATTTCTATTGTACAGATGCTCAAGTTCGTGGTGAGTATCCTGCTTATCAACAACGCATGTTTGATAAATATGGTGTCTCTGAGTTAGAAATTGGAGCCGATGATTTAGAATTAATGAAAAAATATTTAGTAGATTATATTGGCTTTAGTTATTACATGTCTTCAGCAGTCAATGAAACAGCGGAAGAAGATGACACAGTAGTTGGAAACTTATTAGGTGGTGTGCGCAATCCATTCTTGGAAGCGAGTGAATGGGGCTGGCAGATCGATCCTGAAGGGTTGAGAATTGCTTTGAACGAATTATATGATCGTTACCAAAAGCCTTTATTTATTGTTGAAAACGGCTTAGGTGCAATCGATCAAGTGGATGAAAACTTTTATGTAGAAGATGACTACCGAATTGATTATTTACGTCGTCACATTGAAGCCATGTCAGATGCAATTAAAGATGGCGTTGATTTAATGGGTTACACACCGTGGGGCTGTATTGATTTAGTAAGTGCTTCAACAGGTGAAATGAGTAAACGTTATGGATTTATCTATGTGGATTTAGATGATAACGGTGAAGGTACGATGGATCGTTATGAGAAAAAATCTTTTAATTGGTATAAACAAGTGATTGAAACAAATGGACGAGATTTGAAATAAAATAAGAGCTGTAGCTTAGAGGTTTATTCTAAGCTACAGCTCTATTTTATAATGATGATTGTAATTGGGGGAGTCAACAAATGGAACTTAGCATTTAAACAATCCATTTGGAAAATCATTTTTACCAATCGAAGCGAAGTTACTATGAGTCAAATATGTTACCTCTTTTTTTAAGGTATCAGCTTGCTGAATATCTCCAATATTTTCAAGTAATTTGATAAAATCATAAATATACTCCATGTATTGATGCTCTCCTGTTACTAAATATTCAAGTAGATTATTTAAGTATTGGAGTGTCATCCGAAAATTATAGTTCTTTCCTGCTTTGTCTTGCTTTTTAGCAATGGCTAAATATTTTTTTGCACCATCGTAGTCCTTATCATGAATTCTAGAAGAAATTAAATTTGTAAGCATATTATATGCAAAGTTTATGGTCAACGGATCCCGTAGAGATTCGTCAACAATCGGAAGTGCTCGAAAAAGTACTAAGTCTTGTTGTTTCGTACTAAAAAATCTAATTGTATTTGCAAGGATTAGGTAATCATATTGTTGGTAATAGTCTTTCTTAAGTAGATAATCAAAAATCTCTTGAACTTCTTCATCTGTGATCGAATCAATTTCTTTCCAAAATTGCGAAAAATAAACCTTGATAACAATATAATTCGAAAATTCTTTTAAATTATGCTGGAATTTGGCTAATTTAAGATAATAATCAATCAGTTTTTGTTTGGTAGTTTGATTATCTAAATGTTCAGCGCAATAATAAAATAGTTCTCTAAACTTTTTTTGTTCGGCGTCTAAAGAAACACGCGAAAAAAATTCTTCAGGAGAAAGAGATAATTTCTTTAAGACTTCTGCTAACATGTCAATTCGAATGATTTGCTTCCCATGTTCAATTCTAGAATAAGAGGAAGGGTCTAAATGATTATCTAACATTTCTTTCTGTGTAAGATGTAATTTTTTTCTAAAAAAACGTAATGTTTCGCCTATGTTCATATGATTCACTCCTAAAAATTGCACGTATGAAAAAAAAAACAAGAATTTCTATATAAAATTCGATTATTAAAAAAAAAGCTCCTTTTTTTTGTTTTTTATGCAAGATTGTCAAATTGTTGTTTATTTCCGTCAAACCATTTGTTAGTATGAAATGGTAGAAGTTACTTATTGAAAGAATAACTTTTACTTATTTTAAATGATTGGAGGAATGAAAAATGACTTTAGGTGTTGCTGCAGTACTATTTAGTTCGTATGCTTTTGTTGTCATACCATAAAAAACAAATGCATCTTCTAACACGTCAAAGCTTGGGGAAGTTTAGTGCTGTTAGAAGATGCATGAACAGTATTTTAAAAAAAATACCATTTATGTAATTATATCACATAATAAACAAATTGAAAGTTATATTTAACTTTTTTAAATTTTATTTTCTATAAGATGAAAATAAAGGTTTTTGAAAACAAGCTAAAACAATAGATTCAATAAGCGAGGTTGGGACAGAAGTGTTTATTTTCGAAGCCTTCAATTCTAAGTGCTTCAGCACTTAGAATTTGATCTGATCGAAGCGTAGAAGTTACTTTTGCTCCCACCGTTTATTTGGATTCCTTGAGTCTGGGATGTGACGGGTAGAGTTATGTCACAGACTCATCTATTTCTTTTTTATTGAAGTCATCATTTGGTTGTTGTATAGTCAATCTATCAGGAGGAATGACCAATGAAAAGGAAAGAACTAAAGCATCCATTCTTTGTTATTATCGGTCCTAGTGGTTCAGGAAAAACTAAGGTAGCAGAAGCTGTTTTTCCATCAGAATACAAAGTGATTTCTCACACAACACGACCAATCCGAAAAGAAGAAGAAGACGGTCTAGATTATTACTTTGAAACAAAAGAACGATTTGAATACCTGCTAAATACAGAAGCGTTGGCAGAACATGATATGTATCATGGAAACCAATATGGCGTAGGAATTGTTGAGTTGCTTCAAAAAACGGCAGATCATTATGCGTATGATGTTTTAACGATCAAAGGGTTTCAAGAAATCGAAAAAAAATTTGGTAATATGGTTATTCCGATTTTTTTAAATGTATCTAAAAAAAATGTATTAACAAGATTAAAGATCAGAGAAGATGATGAAAAGATCCTAACGCAACGTGGAGCATTATATGATCAAGAAATTCAGAATAAAAATATGGTAGTCAATTATCCTAACTACTATATAATTGATGCGGACCAATCGTTTGAAAAAGTTGTTAAAGATGTAAAACAAGCAGTAAATGAGACTGTTAAAATCAAGCTAGGATAACAGGATCTGCTTATCTAGCTTTTTTGTGTTGCGTGCATTTTTTGAAAAAAACGGAAAGTTCTATTCTTCTCCTATTGCTTTTTCAGATCATGGTGCTATAATGACAAAGTGTCATATGACGTGTTGTCATGTAAAGAAAGGGATGCAATAAATGCCAAAGAAAACTTTTTTTCATCTACCTGAAGAAAAACAAAGTAGATTGCTAGAAGCAGCAGCAATCGAATTTTCCAGAACACCATTGAAAGAAGCGTCAATTGCTAATATCGTAAAACTGGCTGAGATACCAAGAGGAAGTTTTTATCAGTATTTTGAAGATAAAGAAGATTTGTACTATTATTATTTTGAGTTGTTGAGACAAGATAGTAAAAAAAATATCGAACAATCTATTCAAGAAGCAAATGGTGATTTATTCGCTGGAATGGAATCTTACTTTTCTAAAATGATTTTTGAAGTATTAACTGGAGAGAATGCTTCTTTTTATAAAAACCTTTTTATGAACATGGATTATCGAGCAACCAACCGAGTTTCACCTCAATTTTCAATAAACGATAACAAGGGCGAAAAACGACAGAAAAAGCGTAATGGTCATAAAATTTTTGAGCTGATAGACCGCTCTAAATTGAATATTTATGATGAACAAGAATTTAAAATGTTGATGCAAATGCTTATGAATACAGTTTTTTCTTCGATTGTAGAGGGCTATCGACAACTTGGAGAAAATTCTGAATATAATATTGAAAAAATTATTGGTAATTTTCAAATCAAACTAAATTGGCTAAAAAATGGTGTTTATAAATAGTTAGAAGGAAACAAAGGATGGATTAGGCGAGGCGTTATATTTTGGATTATACTTGCAATTAGTACCTCTAGATAGATCAAATAGTTAAGGATAAAGAAGCCTGAATTTGATATTCAGCCTCTTTTTTTTAACTATTAAAGCATAAATTTGTTATTCAAGCACTTTTAATTGGAATTGGTATAGATTAATTAGAAGAGAAAAAAAGCAATTATATATCATGATTGGTATAGGAGAAAGAAATTTTTTTCTCAAAAATTCATTCTATTTATCATTTTTTTGAAAAGAGCATTTGCTTGCTGAAATCAGTAGAGATGTTTAGAATAAATAGTGGGAGACATTCGGAGGGGGAAGACGAATGGAAAAGTTTCAATTATCGCAAGATGTATATGTGAAAACGATTGCACTTCGTGTAAACGATGTAGAAAAAATGGTTAGCTTTTATAAGAATGTGTTGGGGTTTATTTTAAAGTTAGAAGAGAATAATCTGTCTATATTCGGTTCACAAGAAAAAGACAGTCGATTACTGATATTAGAAGAAACAGTTTCTGAAGAAGATCAAAAAAAAACTTTTGAGAAATCTGTCTGCTTTTCTTTGTTGATTCCAACGGAGGAAGAGTTTGGTAGTCTTTTGAGAAGAATTACAACGCATAATTATCCTATTAGTAAATCAGTACAAAAAGGACAACGACAAAGTGTGTTTCTAGAAGATCCAGAAGGTAATAAACTGGAAATTAGTTATCAAGGTTCAGCAAATCAATATAAAAATGAAGCTGAAACCCTAGATGTACAACCTTTGATAGATCGAAGTAACGTTTTATATTCTAGCCTTTCAGCTAAGGTGAGATTTGTTCGACTCAAACTGGGCGTAAAAGATAACGCTAAACATCACACTTTTTATCGAGATATTTTAGGAATGGTTTCTGAAAGTAAAACAGCTGATAGACTATCATTACACGATAGAAATTTTTGGATTCATTTAGGTGATTCAATAGAACAAGATAGGCAAATAGCCGGTTCAGAGGAATCTTTGGGATTGGATTTTTTTGTATTAACGGTAAACCACGAAGAAGAAATGAAAAAGTTAAAGCAACATTTAGAAGACCACAAACAAGAATTTTTTGTTGATAAAAAATTAACGATTTACGATCCTAGTGAGATTGAATGGTGGTTCGTTAGAAATTAAAAAAAATAGGGCACAGAGCAATGAGGAAAATAAATCATGTATAAAAAAACGAAGCAAAAAATCAAAGAATTGATAGATGAGAGGATTTTTCCGGGAGCCAGTTTTTCTTTCATTACAGAGAGAGAATCTGAAGACTATACGTGGGGAAATGCTCAAATCATGCCTACAGTTGAACCGTTAGAGCGTTCGCTGCTTTTTGATGTAGCCTCTTTGACCAAGGTTGTTTGTACCACAACGGTTGTCTTACAGTTGAAGGAAACAGGCGTGATAAACATCGATGCACCGTTCAAAACATACTACCCAGCATTTGAAAATGAAAAAATAACGATCCGCCATCTTTTGACACATACTTCTGATATTCAAAGTTATATTGAAAATCGAGATGCATTGTCGAAAGATGAATTGATAGCAGCATATAATCAGGTTCAACCAGGTACAAATATAGGTAAAAAGGTCGCTTATACAGACACTGGAACGATTTTACTTGGGTTTATGCTAGAGGAACTACTGGGCAAAGATGTCATCGAAATTTTTAAAGAGCGAGTATTGCAACCAATGAATATGACAGAAAGTAGTTTTTTACCTGAGGATTTTTCTGAAATTGTACCGACTGAAAACCACCCTATCAGAGGACTGATTCGAGGACAAACTCATGATCCAAAAGCGTTTGTTTTGGCTGAACATGCTGGTAATGCAGGACTATTCACTAATTTGACCGATCTAAAAAAATTTACAGCAATGTACTTGAATGAAGGAAAATATCAGACAACTCGAGTATTAGAAAAAAATACAATTCGCTCATTATTAGACGATCAAACACCTGATCAAAAAGGACATCGTTCTTTAGGATGGGATTTAAAAGAGGACATATCTGGGCGGTCGATTTTATTTCATACGGGCTATACTGGAACTTTTTTATTGATCGATCCTAAGGAAAAGGAAGGGTTTGTCTTTCTTTCCAATCGTGTTCATCCAGTAGATAAGAGAGCGGAATATATCGAAAAAAGAGATGCGCTTATTGACATTTATTTAAAAGAAAAAATAGCCAACAAAGATGAATCGCTTTCTTTTTAGTGGTATAATTGACGAGTATAAATGGAAGGGAGTCTCTAAACTATGCAGCAACCTTTATTTTTAAAACCAGTGTTTCAAGAAAAAATTTGGGGTGGAGATCGTTTACACACTGTATTCGGTTTTGATTTACCAAGTAATAAGATCGGGGAAGATTGGGCAATCAGCGCTCATCCTCATGGGGTAAGTACAGTAGAAAATGGTGAATTTTCTGGACAAAAGCTAGATGAGCTTTGGGCGAATCATCGTGAATTATTTGGTAATGCTAAAGGAGATGTTTTTCCTTTACTAACTAAGATTTTAGATGCTGAAGATGATTTATCTGTACAAGTACATCCTGATGATACGTATGGTTTGGCTCATGAAGGCGAACTTGGGAAAACAGAATGTTGGTACATTATTGATGCTGAACCAGGATCAACAATCATTTATGGACATAATGCTAAGAGTCGAGAAGAGCTTGAGGCGATGATCAAAGAAGAGCGGTGGGATGATTTACTTAAGAAAGTGCCTGTTAAAAAAGGGGACTTTTTCTATGTACCAAGTGGAACGATTCATGCAATCGGTAAAGGAATCATGATTTTGGAAACACAACAAAGTAGTGATACTACGTATCGTGTGTATGATTATGACAGAAAAGATGATCAAGGAAATGCAAGAGAACTGCATATTCAACAATCAGTGGATGTTACAACAGTTCCCGCAAAAGATGCACAACTATCGATCCAACAACAAAACCAAGGACAGTCTAGCGTTATCACGTATTTGAAAACACCTTTTTTCAATGTATATGAATGGCAAGTCAAAGGCGTGTTGAATTTAAAGAAAAATGCACCTTATACATTGGCGACGGTTATTGATGGTGTTGGTCATTTGATTATTGAGGATGCAGATACGATCAAGTCTGAAAGCTATGAACTGACAAAAGGAACAAGCTTTATTTTGCCAACTGATATTGCAAAATGGCGTGTTGAAGGTGATCTGACGATTATCGCTTCCGAACCAGGAATCGATGCATAAATTTTAAGTATAAAAAAGTGTTAGGAAATTTTTCCTAACACTTTTTTGTTTATTCAACTGTCTGCATTTTTTGAGGTACATTGAAAGGTTCGTTGTATTTTTTTTCTAAAGCCGTTTTGATCAACCGAATCGCTAAATTTTCATTACGAGCAAGAATTGGTCCGTGGAAATAAGAACCAAAGACATTTTTATAGATCACGCCTTCAGAACCGTCTTCGCTATTATTGCCTTTTCCTTGGACGACATTGCCTAAAGGACGTTCGCTTTTGCCTAAAAACGTTCGGCCGTTATGATTTTCAAATCCATAATAGGTTTCATTAAATTCTTCATTATGGATCACGATATCACCGATATAACGGTTATTATCTTGACTTAATGTATAGTGATCTAACGCGCCGATACCATGAATTTTTTCGCCTTTAGCGCCCATATAATAATGACCTAATAACTGATAACCGCCACAAATTGCCAGCATGACACCGTCATTTTCAATATATTCAATCAAGGAATCTTTTTTTGTTTGGATATCGTCTGAAATAATCAGCTGTTCAAAATCTTGACCTCCGCCAACAAACACTAAATCATATTTATTAGGGTCAAATGGTTCATAAATACTGATGATTTCAGACCGAAACGTCACATTCATTTTTTCGGCAAGGTATTTTAGCATCAGTATATTACCATTATCGCCATAGGTGTTCAATAAATTTCCATATAAATGACACACAACTAATTCTTTAGGCATTGTTCGTTACCTCATTCCTAATTTATCTTTTTTTGAAAGGTCAGCTCTTAATATAACCTTGTGCAGCGAGTGATTTACGTAACTGTAAAACAGCTGTATATGTGGCTAAAATATAAACATGTTCTGTCGGCAATTCTTTGATTGCTGTAATCACATCATCTAGATTAGGGATTTCTTTTAATTTATCTTCAGAAATTCCCGCCACTTTCAAACGTAAAGCCATATCCTTATGACGGTCACCGCCAGCGATGACTTGTGGAATATCCATCTGAGCAAAAGCCTCATGATCTCCATCCCAGATCCAGCTAACGTCGATTCCATCCGCATAGTTTGCGTTTAATAAAGACACAAGTGAGAAAGAGTAAGGGGCAAGAGCCATCATATCAATGACCTGATTTAAGCCAACAGGGTTTTTGACTAAAATTAAGGTGCATAATTTGCCTTCGATATTGATCGTTTCTTGGCGCCCAAAGACTTTTTCGTCATAACTTAGTCCAGCTCTGATTTTTTCAGGAGAAACACCATAATGTTCAGCAACAGAGGTCGCAGCTAAAGCATTATATACATTATACATACCGCCAACGGCAATGCTGTATTGTGCGCCATCGATCACGAATTCGGCAGAAGTATTGTCCATCGCAACCATTTCTGTTAATTGAACATCTAACTCAGGACGATGGAACCCGCAGTTTGGGCAATAATATTTTCCAAGATTAGCATAAGTGATCATTTTATAATGTAAAATATGGTGACATTTTGGACAAAGTAAACCATCTGTATTGTAATGAGCCATTTGTTCTTCATCTGGTTTGTGATTAAAGCCGTAATATTTTCTTGGATTGACCGTTTCAACTGAGTTGAAAATCGGTGAGTCACCATTGCAAAGAATCGGTGCATTAGGCGCTGCAGCAGCACCGTCAACAATTAGTTTGTATGTTGTATAAATTTCACCGTAGCGATCCATTTGATCTCGGAAAATATTGGTAAATAAAAATAATTTTGGTTCAATATATTTTGTGACACGGCTCAAACTCGCTTCATCGATTTCTAAAACCGCAAATTTCTTTTTTGCCCCTTTATTTTTAGCAGATAAGAAGGTTGAAACGATCCCTTGCTCCATGTTCGCACCAGTTGGATTGGTCAGTACGTGATCAAATTCTTGTCTTAAAATATTCACTGTTAGAGCGGTTGTCAACGTTTTTCCATTCGTACCAGTGACAACAACGATTTCATAATCTTTAGCTAAGGTATCCAAAATTTTTGGATCGATTTTTAATGCTAATTTTCCAGGGTAGCTACTGCCGCCTTTGAAGAAAGTTTGTAATACCCATTGAGAAGTTTTTCCAGCGGCTATTGCTACATGACTTCTGATTCCCATAAAGTGCCCTCCAATTTATATCAACTATTGTTGTTACATTCAACAATAAACTCAATCTATAATACCACAATTGAAAAAAAAAATTAATTCCTTTTACTCTTTCTTACTATATTATGATTATACCAATAGATGTACCATGAAAAAGATTCGTAACGATAAAATTTATAAAAAAATTAGCAAGTGAAATCAAACCATGACTTAAATTAGTCAAATAGTTTTTTATGAGGGAAAAATAAAAAAGTCTTCAGAAATTTCAAAAAGCGCTTCCAATGTGGTATTCTTACAGTGTCGTAATTTAAGTAAAAAATAATTTTATTAAGTAAATTTGATTATTTACTGTTAAAGATGGATGAGTTTGTTTAGTTTTTATTTATCTAGCTGCTTGGGCTAGCTCTTCGGAAAAAAGATAAAAATTGAATATGACAAAAAGCGTCACAGTCAATTTTTCCTATTTTCTTGTCAGAGCTGGATGAGCCCATTCCGTTTTTATCTATCTAGCTGCTTGGGCTAGCTCTTCGAGAAAAAGATAAAAATGGAATATGACAAAAAGCGTCACAGTCAATTTTTCCTATTTTCTTGTCAGAGCTAAACGAGCCCATTTCGCTTTTAATATAAGGAGGATTTTCATGTTTAATTGGAAAAAGCTTAAAAAAGAGGATATAAAACGAGAAATTCTTGCAGGAACAACCTCATTTTTCGCCATTTCATATATCATTATGGTGAATACGGTGATCTTAGCTGAAGCTGGAATGCCAAAGGAATTAACGATTTTCGGTACGATCTTTATTTCGATTATTGGATCGATCTTGATCGGATTGGTTGCGGATGCGCCAATTGTTTTAACCACAGGGATGGGGGTTAATTCATTTTTTACTTATACGTTGGTTCTTTCATTAGGTTTAACTTGGCAGCAGGCGTTAGCTGTTAGTTTTTGTGCAGGTGTTGTTTATTTACTAGTCGCTTTTACGAAGCTAAGTAAATTGTTTGCTGAGGTTGTTCCGGAAACATTGAAAACAGGGATTACTGTAGGGATCGGCTTTTTTCTTGTGTTGATTGGCTTAGAAAAGGGGCACTTGATTTTACGGGGAGAGCATACTTTTTTGCAGTTGGCATCTTTAGATAATAGTCTGACTTTGTTAACGTTATTTTCATTGATTTTGACTGTGATTCTATTTGTAAAAGGAGTTCAAGGGAGCTTCTTTATTGGTATCGTTGTTGTGACGCTTATTGCTAATATTTTTGGTATGGTGACACCAACTGAACATTTTTCTTTGAGTGGGTTAGGGAACTATTCTCAAATCTTTTTACAATTAGATTTTAGTACATTTTTTTCTAAAAGCTTTTTATTGGGTGTCTTTGCATTATCGATGATTTTGATATTTGAGTCAATGGGCTTACTTAAAGGGTTGATGCCAGAAGCTGATGAAAAAAAATATTTGCGAGCTTATCGTGTAACTGGTTTTATTACATTATTATCCAGTATTTTTGGAACAAGCCCAACTTTAGCAGCTGCTGAAAGTGCAACCGGGATTGAAGAGGGTGGAAAAACTGGGATAACATCGATTACTAGCGGTATTTGTTTCTTTTTAGCGTTATTAGCTTTACCGTTACTTTCTTATATTCCTGATTCGGCATTAGCACCAGCGATCATCATAACTGGTTTTTTAATGATCCAACAGATCAAGACTCTGCATTTTGATGATTTTAGTGACTATTTTCCTGCTATGCTAATGATCGTTTTGATTCCTTTTACGATGAATATCTCTGATGGGATGGCATTTGGGTTTGTCTCGTATCCATTGACGAAATGGGTTGCTGGGAAAAAATCAGAGCTCTCACTGCCGATGTGGCTGATTTCAGGCTTGTTTTTGATCTATTTGATCGTTAATGTACTGATTTAATATAAAAGTAATTTTAATTAACGTTGTGAAAAGTCATATTATTTGGAAATTTCCCAAAAACCGCACGATGCGTTTTATGCATCGTGCGGTTTTTTACTCAAGCCTAAATGACTTTTCTCCGAACCTCTTTTTAGCCAATAATAATTTTCTCAGAAGGATATTCATAACCAATATCCCGTGTTTCTTTTGGCACGAACAACATCAATGTATACAACATACCGATACGTCCAATAAACATCAAAAGTGCGATCATCAACTTACCAACTGTGGTTAGATCAGAAGTAATCCCCAGAGATAACCCTGTTGTACCAAAAGCAGAAGCCACTTCAACAATGATTGCGATCAGCGGGTGATCCTCTGTTGCAGTTAAAAATAAGACGGCAAAGAAGCACATGATCAATGAGAGCATAAAGACGACAATCGATTTTTTTACATCATCGTCATCAATTCGACGTCCAAACACATTGATCTTATCTTCACTTTTCAAAAACGCGTACAAATACAATCCAATGATCGCAACAGTCGTGGTCCTGATACCACCACCAACAGAGCTGGGACTACAACCGATAAACATCAATAAAGAAAAAACAATCAGCGTCGTAACCTGAAAATCACCTAAATCGTTGATCTGCAAACCTGCATTCCGCGTTGTCATAGAATAAAACATTGAGGTAATCCAACGCTGAATTTCCCCCATTCCTATAAACAAATGATCTTTTTCCAATAAATAGATCAAAATCGTTCCACCAACAAATAAAATTACAAAGGCCAATACTGCAATTTTGCTAAATAATGAAAAGCGGAAAGGCAAGCCACGTTTTTTCTTTTTAAAAAACAACCACTCACGAACTTCCATCAATACTGGAAAACCGATCCCACCGACAAAAATCAAGAACATGATTACAATCAAAAAAATATAATCATTGGCAAATGGCATGATCGAATCCCCAGTCACATCAAAGCCAGAGTTGGTCACAGCTGAAATCGATTGATAAAAACCAAAGAAAATTGCTTTTGGCCAGGTTTTATAATAGCCAGAAAAATAAAAATAAATGGAGAAAAATGTACCAAAAATCACCTGAAACCATAAAATGATCGTAAATGTAATCCGAATCAAACGAACAATACCACTCAATTTTGGTTGATTCATATCGGTCATGATCAATTGCCGTTGCTTTAAAGAAATTCTACGTTTGGATAGAATAATGAAGGCGGTGGAAATCATCATGATCCCTAAACCACCGACCTGAAAGAGGACTTCCAGCAAAATCACGCCACGATCATTAAAGACAGAATTAATATCGAATGTAGACAACCCTGTAACACTTACCGTACTGATCGCCATAAAGAGCATATCGATGAAACCAACATGAGAGCCTGCCTCCCTAAAAAATGGCAAACAAAATAACAAGTAAGAAACAATGGTCATAATAATATAATAGGAAACAATTATTTGAATAGATGAAAAATGATTGGAAATAAAACGCCTTCCTTTGCGTTGAGCCAGCCATAAAAGCCGAAATCGATTCATAATGGACCTCCTGAATATCGTTAAAACAAGTATAGCAGAAAATAAATGATGGGCAAACAAAGAATAAATCTGTTAGGAGAAATAAGAAATTGATTAAAAAAAGAGAGAATATAGCACAAATCAAACAGAACATGCTATTTTATTGTGAGAGGAGTAACATTCTTTTATTTATTTCTTTTAAGGATAAACGTAAATGTACGAATGAATATCTTAAAAGAAAAACTTATTGTTATTTCCAATGTGATTATATTCACATTCAATAAAAAATTAGACAGAATTGCGTTAAGTAATTAGGAGTTGTATGGTTAAAAATTACTGAGGTGGGGAAAAAATGAAAAAAGTTATCATGAGTTTACTATCATTGAGTCTATTTGCAGGAATTGCTGTAGGTTGTACTAGTGATCAAGACAAAACAAGCAAGAAAAGTAAGGAATCCAAAGAAAGCACAGAAGTTACTTCTGGCGCATCAGCCAATGGCTATACAGATTTAAGTGAATTAGAAGATCAATATGATATCGTAATCATCGGTGCAGGGGGCGCTGGGATGACCGCAGCCTTACAAGCTAAAGAAGCCGGAATGAATCCAGCTATTTTAGAAAAAATGCCTGTTGCCGGTGGAAATACGATCAAATCGTCATCAGGTATGAATGCATCTGAAACCAAATATCAAAAAGCCGAAGGAATCACGGATAGTAACGATAAATTCTTTGAAGAAACCCTAAAAGGCGGCAAAGGAACGAATGACAAAGAATTATTACGATTTTTCGTAGATCATTCAGCCGATGCAATTGACTGGTTAGATACGAAGGGAATCGAGCTTAGTAACTTAACGATCACTGGCGGAATGAGTGAAAAACGTACACACCGTCCAGCTGATGGTTCCGCAATCGGCGGCTACCTAGTAGATGGACTTGTCCGCAATGTTAAAGAAGAAAAAATCCCGCTATTTGTCAATGCAAATGTGACAGAAATTACTGAAAAAGACGGTCAAGTGAATGGCGTCAAAGTCAAATTAAATGACAAAGAAACTAAAGAAATCAAATCAAATGCTGTAATCGTTACAACAGGTGGTTTCGGTGCGAATAAAGAAATGCTAGAGAAATACGATCCAAAATTAAAAGACTACGTCACGACAAACCAAGAAGGAACTACAGGTGACGGTATCAAGATGATCGAAAAACTTGGCGGTGCTACAGTGGATATGAAAGAAATCCAAATCCATCCAACCGTTCAACAAGATAAATCATTCTTGATCGGTGAAGTTGTTCGTGGTGAAGGTGCAATTTTAGCATCACAAGAAGGTACACGTTTTGTTAATGAAATGGATACTCGTGATAAAGTTTCTGCCGCTATTACTGCATTACCAGAAAAATCGGCTTACTTAGTCTTTGATCAAGGCGTTCGTGATCGTGCCAAAGCCATTGATTTTTACGATGAACAAGGCTTTGTCGTAGAAGGGGCAACGATTGAAGAACTTGCTAAAAAAATCGATATGCCAGAAGCTGCATTAAAAGAAACAGTAGAGCAATGGAATAAAGAGGTTCAAGCTAAATCAGATACACAATTTAATCGTGCAACAGGTATGGATCATGACTTATCAACGGGTCCTTACTACGCAATCAAAATCGCACCAGGAATCCATCATACAATGGGCGGTGTGAAAATCAATACGAAAACAGAAGTGTTGAAAGAAGATGGCGCACCAATCAAAGGATTGTATGCTGCTGGTGAAGTAACGGGCGGATTACATGGTGCAAACCGTATCGGCGGAAATGCTGTAGCGGATATCATCATCTTTGGTCGTCAATCAGGAACCGAAGCAGCAAATTTTGCTTCAGCACAAAAATAAGTAAGTTTAAGAAAACCAATAGATTGAACGTCCGCGTTTGTCTATTGGTTTCTTTTTGTAGTCTAAATGAACCTATGATCAAAAACTAAGAAAGCAATTTTTCAAAAATATTGCTTTTAGTCGAAAATATAGTAAGTTAAAAAATAGACTATCTCTTTTTTATCATAAATCAGTAGCATTATTTTAAATTAAATAACGGAAATGTAATATATAACTATCTAATACAGTCGACTTTTGGTAAAATAAATATTGATTAAGGTGTAAATAAATTTCATCCTGTTTAGGAGGAGAAAATATTTTGAAAAAATTATATTTATTTATAGGAGGGTTAATTCTAATGAGTGGACTAACTGGATGTGAAACAAAAAATAAAGCAGAAATTGAACAAAGTTTTGATAAAGTATTAGCTTTGTATCCAACGCCAAATCTGGAGAGTTTCTACGATATGGAAGGCTATAAAGATGATGAATTTGATAAAGATGATAAAGGGGTTTGGGTGTTAAATTCTGATTTTTCAATGAGTAAAACTGAAGAAGGAGATTTATTTACAGAAGGTATGCGACTAAGAATTAATAGGAATACACGGAAAATGAATGGTTATTATTATGTTTCTATTACTCCCAATTCTTTTGGAAAAAGCAGTAAAACTACAAAGTACCCAGTAGTTTATACTGATAATGGGTTTCAATCAAAAGCAGAAATTTCCGACAAAGAACTTCAGAGAAAAATAGAAAAATTCCAATTCTTTGTTCAATATGGAAAATTTGACAAACTAGATTCATATAAGAATTTAAAAAAAATGTACAATCCAGAGGTTCCTATGTATGAATTAGAGTATCAACTAACAAATGATGATTCAAATGTAAATGAATTAAGAAAAAGGAATGATATCCCTACAAAGATACCGCCAACTTTATTGTTAAAAGGTACAGGTAATCTAGATGGGAGTTCCGTAGGATATAAGCAAGTGGAAATTAGGTTTGATAAAAAATTAAGTGTTTATTTTTCTGATTTTATTGATTTTCAACCTCTATCCGAGGAGGACTTAACAGTTGAGTAAATATGAACTTAAAGACAAAGGAATTAAAAAAGATAGTGAATCAACTAGTGCTGTAGCCACAATCTCTTATGAAATTGAAAATGCATTGGTAAATGGTGTATCAGATAGAGATATAATTAAGCAACTAGAAGCATTGCAAGAAAATAAAAAATTCCCTTCTAACCTTCAATTAGTTGATGCATTCTACGACCCTAAAACAAGTTCAAGCGGTGTAGCATTTTTGGATAACAACACAGGAAAAGTTGTAGTTGGCTTCACTGGTACTAACCTTGACAACGGTATATTAGAAAGCGCAAAAGACATAGGCCAATGGGGCAATATAGCATTTAAAGGGGATGGTCCTTACTCGGCATATTTTGATGCTAGTAACAAGTTTATGAACGATTTAAAAGCAAATGGCTATGACATTGATACAGTTACGGGGCACTCTTTAGGTGGAAGAAATGGAACTATTATGGGCATGGTACACAATATCCCCAATATTATACTTTATAATTCAGCTCCACTAATGAATTTATTAGGAAATCTAAAGAAATCGAATCAACAAGAATTATCTGATTTATTTGGACGATATAGCGGAAATATCATTTATTTTGTATCTGAAAATGACCCGTTAAATAAAGCTGCGGGTGGAGTTCCTGGAAGTATCTATCCAGGGAAAATTATTATCATAAAAAATGGCAAAGAGCATGATATTACTGGTTTTTTAACAAAGGAAGAACAGGATTTTATTCGTCAACATACACCTGATTTAAATAAAATTTATGTGGCTCAACAAAGAGTTCAAACAGATACTCGGAGTAAATTAAAAGCATTAGATGTGTTGCGAGCAAAGCTTTTAAAAAGTGGAGGAGGATTATCTGCTTCAGAAGAAATTTATTTGGATGCGTCCGAAGCACTGATTTTAACACAAGGAATGAGTAAAACTCTTCAAATTGAAATAGATGATATCAAAAAAATGTATCGTGAAGCAAAGAAAGATTCCGATAAGTTATGGACAAACACAGTAAAAACGGCTGATTCCATAGGCTCTACATTACATCAAGGAGAAGTAGTGGATTCTTTAAATGCTGGTGGAGCAACAGAGCCAATTGTTCGAATAGAACCAAAAGAAGAATATGAACAAAAAATATCTGAATTATCTTCGATACAACAAGAATATCATGAATTAATTGAGCAAATCCAATCGTCAATAAACAAACAAGTAGAAACAGACCAAGAATTATCTAGACAAATAGGAGGATAAACTCTCATGGAGAGAACATATTTAAATAAATTAGCAGATTTAGAATCCAACTATGAAAAGAACCAAAGAAAGATTGAAGAAGAGTTAGAAGAAGCATTCTATGAAAAACAAAAATTTGCTCGTGAGTTAGAAAATCTTTCAGAAAATTATCGATATCATTATCAGCAAGCTGAATATAGTGAACCAATAAATATGAGCAGAGTTTATCATTTATTAGAACAATGTAAAGATGATGGGGATAGGGCTGTTAATCGGGCAATGAAAGAATTAGAAAATAAACAAGAAGAAAATACGATTCATTATAAGAAACAAACCCGATTAATAGAAGATGAACTTACTCTTTTAAAAGAGAAGGAGAGAAAAAAAGAAAATGAGTAGTGAAAAAATGAAACTGGAGTTAAAGAGATTGCGAAAAGAGCTGGAAAAAGCTCTGATACGTGGAATGGTTGCTCCACCTTGCGTTCAAACGGCAGAAACGAAAAAGGAACTAGTTAAAAGCATGGGACAAGCTCGAGTAGAACGATTAAAAAGTAGCAGTGCAAACTATATTTCAAACTTTCAATCCTCTGCAAAAGGGGCATGGGTAACAAAAGCTAAAACAACATTTGAGAATACGTCAAAAAAACTAACAACTATTACAGAAGATGGAAAATGATGAACGTCTATAGGTTCATCATTTTTTTGTAACTTCTAAATTGATGGTATTAAAGACCTGAATTGGCTACTACAAAACTTCTATCCTTATTCAGAAAAAAGCAAGTATGACTGTAGGTATGGACATTTTACTGTAAGAAAGAATCCTGAATACATAACCCTTAAATTTACCACTGTAAAAAACTTCGGTTTTATAGTAAAATACGAGAGGAACTAAACGAGAGGTGACGACGGACGAATGGCACAATTATTTTTTAAATATGGCGCAATGAACAGTGGTAAAACAATTGAAATATTAAAAGTAGCGCACAATTATGAAGAACAAGACAAACCTGTTGTTATTATGACAAGCGGACTTGATACTAGAGATGGTGTTGGTGTCGTTTCAAGCCGTATCGGCCTTAGAAGAGAAGCGATCCCAATTTTTAAGGAAACCAATGTCTATGATTTGATCCAAAAGCTTGATTATAAGCCTTATTGTATCTTGGTAGACGAATCCCAATTCTTAGGAAAACAACATGTGATCGAATTTGCTAGGGTCGTAGATGAATTAAATATTCCAGTTATGGCATTTGGTTTGAAGAATGATTTCCGTAATGAACTATTTGAAGGATCAAAATACTTGATGCTATATGCAGATAAACTAGAAGAACTTAAAACGATCTGCTGGTTCTGTCACAAAAAAGCGACGATGAATCTTCATTATATCGATGGTCAGCCAGTGTATGAAGGAACACAAGTTCAAATTGGCGGTAATGAAGCCTATTATCCTGTATGCCGTAATCACTATTTCCATCCACCAATCGATGGTGAACAGGTGAAAAATAATTAGCTCAGTAAAAAATGAAAATAAACGATACTATTAAATAAAAAGAGGAGCAACTAACTATGTACGATCAGTTACAATCAATCGAAAATCGCTATGAAGAGTTGGGAGAATTATTAAGTGACCCAGCTGTCATCAGTGATACGAAACGCTTTATGCAATTATCTAAAGAAGAAGCGAACACGCGTGAAACAGTAGACGTTTATCGTCGCTATAAACAAGTAGTCGAAGGGATCAGTGATACCGAAGAACTATTAGGCGAAAAATTAGACGCCGAAATGGCTGAAATGGCTAAAGAAGAACTTTCAGAATTAAAAAAAGAAAAAGAAGTACTTGAAGAACGAATCAAAATTTTACTATTACCGACAGATCCAAATGACGATAAGAATATTATTATGGAAATCCGCGGTGCAGCAGGTGGAGATGAAGCAGCTTTATTTGCAGGTGATCTATTCGGCATGTATCAAAAATATGCGGAATCTCAAGGCTGGAAAACAGAGGTGATGGAAGCAAGCATTACTGGGATCGGTGGCTACAAAGAAGTAATCATGATGATTTCAGGGGATAATGTCTTCTCTAAACTAAAATATGAGAGCGGTGCGCACCGTGTTCAACGCGTTCCTTCAACCGAATCTCAAGGACGGATCCATACATCAACAGCAACTGTTGTGGTTTTACCAGAAGCAGAAGAAGTAGAATTAGACCTTGCAGATAAAGATATTCGTACAGATATTTACCATGCTAGTGGTGCTGGTGGGCAGCACGTCAATAAAACGGCTTCAGCTGTTCGTTTGACGCATATTCCAACTGGGATTGCGGTTGCCATGCAAGATGAACGTTCGCAAATCAAAAACCGTGAAAAAGCGATGAAGATTTTACGGGCAAGAGTCTATGATCAAATGCAGCAAGAAGCGCAAAGCGAATATGATGCAACCCGTAAATCAGCTGTTGGGACAGGGGATCGTTCTGAACGAATCCGTACGTATAACTTCCCACAAAATCGTGTGACCGATCACCGTATTGGTTTAACCATTCAAAAGCTAGATCAAATTTTAGCTGGAAAATTAGATGAAATCGTCGATGCATTAGTCTTGTACGATCAAACATCAAAATTAGAAGAGATGCAAAATGGGTAATCGTTATTTTGAAGTCCTTAAACGGGCTTCTTCTTTTTTAGAAAAACAAGGAAAAGAAGGGCATAGTATTCTCTTTGTTTTCCTAGAAAGAAAAGGCTGGAGTAAAACGGATTGGCTGCTTCATCTGAAAGAAGAAATAACATCGGAAGATGAGCAACAGATCAATGAAGATTTAGAAAAACTTGTTCAAAATTATCCACCTCAGTATTTATTAGGATATAGCGATTTTTATGGTCATCGTTTTATGGTCAATGAACACACATTGATTCCTAGACCTGAGACAGAAGAACTCGTAGACCGCTGTTTAAAAGAAAATCCAAATAAGCAGATGACAGTTGTTGATGTAGGGACTGGAACAGGTGCAATTGCGATTAGTCTAAAATTAGATCGACCAAACTGGCAAGTAACAGCAATCGATATTTCAGAAGAAGCATTACAAGTTGCCAAGAAAAATGCAGAACAATTAAATGCAGAAGTTTGCTTTAGTCATGGCGATGCTCTTAAGCCAATGAAAGAGCAGAAAATCGATATCTTGATTTCAAATCCTCCTTATATCAGCAATAGGGAATGGGACTTGATGGATGAAAGTGTGCGAACCTTTGAGCCAAAAACGGCATTATTTGCAGAAAATGAGGGCTTAGCGATTTATCAACGATTGGCTGAAGAAGCAAAAGAATTGCTGAATCCAGATGGGAAAATTTATTTAGAAATCGGTTTTCAGCAAGGTGAAGCGGTCAAACAACTTTTCCAGCAAACATTTCCGCAAAAACAAGTACAAGTTGCCCAAGACTTATCGGGAAATGATCGAATGGTGATTATTTCTTCTAAAATAGAGGAGGGATAAAAAATTGGAGACAAAACAATTTACGACCGATGAAATCGACCAAGCGGCTGAGCTGATCCGAAAGGGAGAACTGATTGCTTTTCCAACTGAAACAGTTTACGGTCTTGGCGCAAATGCATTGGATGCGCGTGCGGTAAAGCAAGTTTATGCAGTTAAAGGACGTCCTAGCGATAATCCGTTGATCGTTCACGTAAGTGATTTTGAGATGGTCAAAAACTATGTGACGGACATTCCTGAACAGACTAAAAAGTTAGTAGATGCCTTTTGGCCTGGTCCTTTAACGTTGATTTTTAATGTAAGAGCAGATGCCTTTTCTACCACTGTGACTGGCGGTTTGAAAACTGTCGCTTTCCGGATGCCTAAGAATGAAAAAACGCTAGAGTTGATCAAAACGGCCAAACTGCCTTTAGTAGGACCTAGCGCCAATACTTCTGGAAAACCTAGTCCAACGACAGCAAAACATGTATATCATGATCTTCATGGGAAAATCGCTGGTATTTTAGATGATGGTCCAACTCAAATCGGTGTAGAATCTACGGTCTTAGATTTAACGGCGGCAAATGGAATCCCAGTTATTTTAAGACCAGGTGCTGTTACACAAGAACGTTTGGAGCAAGTTGTCGGCAAGGTACAGGTCGATCAGCATTTAATCAGTGAATCAGAAGCTCCTAAAGCTCCTGGAATGAAGTATAAGCATTATTCTCCAGATGTCCCTGTTTGGATCATAGAGGGTGATCAGCAGGTATTTAGAAAAGCGATTGAATGGGCTAAAAATAAAAATCAACGGATCGGTTTGTTTGCGGACGATCAAGTTATCAAAATATTTTCTAATGAAGTAGAGGCAGTTTTTTCGTTTGGTGAACATTCAGTTGAACAAGGAACGAAGTTGTTATTTGCGGGCCTTAGAAGTTTAGATGAACAAAATATCGACGTGATTTTTGCGCAAGCTTTCCCAGAATCTGATTTAGGTATCGCTTACATGAATCGGCTGAAAAAAGCAGCGAATCAAAAAATTTTGAAAATTGATTCGATTTTCAAGTAGAGAGCTTTTAAGTATGATACAATCGGTACAAACAAATGAAATGGAGGCTTGTTTAATGGATTATAAAACATTTGATCCTGATTTATGGGATGCAATTGCAAAAGAGAATGACCGTCAAGAAAACAACTTGGAGTTGATTGCATCAGAGAACGTTGTTTCTAAAGGTGTGATGGCTGCACAAGGAAGTATTCTTACAAATAAGTATGCAGAAGGATATCCTGGTAAACGCTATTACGGCGGTTGCGAGTTTATCGATATTGTTGAGGATTTAGCAATTGATCGTGCCAAAGAATTATTTGGGGCAAAATTTGCGAATGTTCAGCCTCATTCTGGCTCACAAGCAAATACAGCAGCTTACCTTTCATTGATTGAACCAGGAGACACTGTTTTAGGGATGGATTTGTCTGCGGGAGGACATTTAACTCATGGATCACCAGTGAATTTTAGTGGTAAAACCTATAATTTTGTAAGTTACGGCGTTGATCCAACAACAGAAGTAATCGACTATAATGTCGTGCGTATTTTAGCACGCGAACATCAACCAAAATTGATCGTAGCAGGTGCCAGTGCGTATTCTCGTACAATCGATTTTGAAAAATTCCGTGAAATCGCAGATGAAGTCGGCGCAAAATTAATGGTAGATATGGCGCACATTGCTGGTCTCGTAGCAGCTGGATTGCATCCAAATCCAGTACCATATGCGGATATTACAACATCAACAACACATAAGACATTACGTGGTCCACGCGGCGGACTTATTTTAACCAATGATGAAGATTTAGCAAAAAAAATCAATAGCAATATTTTCCCTGGTATTCAGGGCGGACCATTAGAACATGTGATTGCGGGTAAAGCAGTTGCCTTTAAAGAAGCATTAGACATTAGCTTTAAAGAATATAGTGAACAAGTTATCGAAAATGCTAAAGCGATGACAAAAGTGTTTAATCAAACACCAGAAGCTCGTTTAGTCAGTGGATCGACAGATAATCATTTGTTATTGATCGATGTTAGTGGCTTTGGGTTAAACGGAAAAGAAGCAGAAGCAATTTTAGATAACGTGAATATCACGGCTAACAAGAATTCAATTCCGTTTGAACAGCTTAGTCCGTTTAAAACAAGTGGTATTCGCATTGGTACACCTGCAATCACCACTAGAGGATTTTTAGAAGATGATTGTGTAGAAGTAGCAAAATTAATTGTCAAAGTCTTAAAAGACCACGAAAATGAAGCGACTCTTTCCGAGGTTCGTGCTTCTGTTAGTGAACTTACAAAAAAATATCCACTTTATAAGTAAAAGTTTCGAGTGATCGACTAGTCAATCGCTCGATTTTGTTTTACAATAGGAAGGAATAAATTATTGAAGGAGAATGAGCATGGGAAAATTCCAAGTTATTGATCATCCACTGATCCAACACAAATTAACAATCATTAGAGATAAGGATTGTGGAACAAAGGTTTTTCGTGAAGTCGTGAATGAGATTGCAATGCTTATGGCATATGAAGTTTCAAGAGATATGCCGTTAGAAGACGTTGTTATCGAGACACCGATCTGTGAAACAACACAAAAAACATTATCTGGTAAAAAGGTGGCAATCGTACCTATTTTACGTGCAGGTATTGGAATGGTAGATGGTATTTTGGAATTGATTCCAGCAGCTAAAGTTGGACATATCGGTTTATACCGTGATCATGATACATTAGAACCAGTTGAATATTTTGTGAAAATGCCTGAAGATATCGATGCACGTCAATTATTCGTAGTTGACCCAATGCTTGCTACCGGTGGATCAGCTATTATGGCAATCGATGCATTGAAATCTCGCGGCGGCAGCAATATTAAATTTGTTTGTTTAGTTGCAGCGCCAGAAGGTGTGAAGGCTTTACAAGAAGCACATCCAGATATCGATATTTATACTGCAGCGTTAGATGAATATTTAGATAAAGATGGCTACATCGTTCCAGGTCTTGGCGATGCTGGTGACCGTTTATTCGGAACTAAGTAAGAGTTAAATAGTTGATAAAAACATGAAGATGTTTTTATCAACTATTTTTTATGAAACAAAAAAATCCATCCAATAATAATGGATGGAAGAATCTATACTTTTTTAAGTTTTTTGTAATTGATGACGATTACGCCGTTACTTTTAACCATTAAATCAGTGTTATCAGAGTTTTCATCAATTTCCACAACAGCAGAATTATTTAATTGTTTCGTGATAATTCCAGTTTGTGGTTGACCGTGCATCAAGAAAGTGACCTGAGTATCAACAGTGAATAAATCTCCTTCAGCAGAAGGCTCAACAGGACGATTAAAGTTACCAAAATTAGACATTAAAAAACTTCCTTTCTTAACTTCTTCTATTATACCATATATGAAGAAAAATTTCAGAAAACTAATTTTCTTTAAAAAAACCAGTATTTTTGACTTTACAAAGGATTCGTTTAGTTCTATAATTTGCATGTATTGCCAGCTTAGCTCAGTCGGTAGAGCAACGCACTCGTAACGCGTAGGTCGTAGGTTCGATTCCTACAGCTGGCATAAAATAAAAGCTTAAAACCTTTTTAAATAGAGGATTTAAGCTTTTTTGTAAACAAATTTGTTCTCACTAAAGAAAATCCATACATATTCTTTGTGTATTTGTAAAAAAGAGCCTACACTATAATTAAACTTAAGTATATAGGAGGAATGCATCATGTCAGAGAAAGTTGATAAAATCAATAAATTAGCGAATGAAGCAAAAAAAGAAGTCGAACGCTTAGAAGACAAACGTCAAGAAAGTCTTGGAAACTCTATCAATTATATTGAAAATGAATTGCAGATCCAACGGTTATATGCAAAAATCGAAGCTTATGAAAAAGTTTTGGATATTGTAAAATAATCGTATACTTGTAATGATGTGATAAAAAACAAATTTAATACCGAAAGGCCAGACAAAACGATTTTAGTTTTGTCTGGCCTTTTTTTGTTAGCGACATCTTATAAAAATTTCACTCGACAGAATTATGAAAGAAAATTGGGAGGATTTTGAGCGGTGAGTCTTCACAAAATAAATTATTATTAAAACATAGCAAGGGCAAAGATAAGTTTATAACAAAGGAGAGAATTAAAATCGAAAAAAATCAAGAGTACAAATACACAGATGCTGGTATAGATAGGATCATTAAACAAAAGCATAATCGCTGGCAGCAAAAAAGAAAAGCAGAAATTGCTTGTTTTGAGCAGCAAAAAAAAACTCTTTCTTCTTATAGAGAAGTGATAACTATTTTCTTAAATAATGATCTACCCTTTGATATAGACATTATTGATTGCGTTGTTGATGAAAGCATAGAAATGACTAAAAAAAACGCGCAAGCAATCGTAGCTTTTGTTTCTTCTATTAAAAAAGGAAATAAATAGCCGGAATTGGACAAACTATTTTTTCAGCACAGGAAAAATAAAAGTATCTTCAAAGAACACGGGCAAAAAATCAATTATTATGCAACGAAAGAAAGTCCAAGCATTGAAGACATAAAAAGCAATGGAAACGTGCAAGCATTTATCACGAAAAAAGGTCTGGAAAAAGCAATTATGATACACCAAAAATAGTTAATCAAGAGGAGAGAATCAATTATGGAAAAAGCAATTCATGGTAAAAATGTCAAATTAATGTTTCGTTTATTAACGAACGTGCTCACAAAAAAGCTGGGTTACTAGCTTTAGAAATGAGTCATACGTATAATCGCGAAACAAACGTAGAAACACAAGCGACTAAAGATGGAAGTGTAGCTACTGGCGGCAGTATCGAATCAAATATCGAAATGGAATTTCTAAAAACAAACACAGATGTTTTCAGCATGTTGGAATATGCTTATGAAAACGGTGAAGAGATCGAAGTGTGGCGAATCTTTTTTGATAACCCAGTAGAAGGCGAAAAGCGTAAGTATAAAGCACAATATGGTACTGGTATTTTAGGAAACTTTCCTGATGCAGCAGAAGCAGAAAGCAATGCATCTGTTTCAACTATGTTAAATCTAAATGGTTTACTAGTAAACGGTGAAGCAACTGTAGACGCTGAAAATGATGAAGTGGCTAAAGCATTCTTCTATGACACAGTAGTAGATGCCAAACCAGAAGAACCCAAAGCTATTTACGAACCACAAACAACACCATCAGCACCAGCTGAATAATACAGTTACCTAATCAAACATATCAATGTAGAGGCGAGACGTGTTCAGTTTTGTCTCTCATTGTTTAAAAAACTTATTGGAGGAATAACACATGGCTAAAAAAACAATGAAAGCAGTAATAACGATCGCAGATAAAAAATATCCTTTGGTTTTTGGATTCAAGTTCTTAAATGAAATTAATGCCTTGCCAAAAGATTCAGAGCAAGTAGACAATTTAACTCTATTGATCGGTGGACTGATCGATGGTGATCCTAACGCGCTAAAAGAAGTTTTGATTGCAAGTTTAAGCACCTATGATGAGCTAGAAGAACGTGACATCATTCATTACTTAGAAACGTCAGATGAGGTTGAATCATTATTTGAAAATTTTATCGAGTTCTTAACGTCAGCACCATTATTGAAAAAACGGACACTGAAGATCAAAGCCACGATCGAGCAAATGATGAAAACAGTCGAAGCACAAGCAAAAGCCGGTTTGGAGCAAGCTATGACGAAATAGTTCTTAGCTGTTTTCGGTATTTTTCAGGGATCACATTAAAAGAAATCGAGCAAATGACTCCTTGGGAATACTCACTTAGAACAAAAGCTTATTTGTTGAACGAAAACGAAAACGAACGAAGAGTGTATGCGGCAGCTTTTGCGAATCGCTTATTTAAAGCGGAAAAGAAAGGTCGTTTCACGATAAAAGATGTAAAAAGTATTTATGACTACGAAAAAAATGAACAAAGGATTCTAGCGGATTTTAAACAAAAAAGTATTCAAAAACAGGAGGATACGGAGGATTTGTATGAAATGCGCAAACGTCTTTTACGAGCAAAAGAAATCGTGGCTAAAAAGAACCAGGAAGGAGGTAAATAATGGAAGAAGCAGATATTAAAAAAACGAAACTTCAAGTGGATGATGCAGATTTTACTCAAAAACTTATTAATGCACAGGGTCTTTTAGAGTCATTCGGAAGTACAGTACAGAGTGTAGGTCAATTCAGCGCCCAGTTAGGACATGATTTAGGGTTGATTACCAGTTCCATGGACTTGTTGGTGGCCTCAAGTGGATTAGCTGTGACTGCATTTGAAGATTTTAAAGAGTCTAGTGAAGCATTTATGAGTATTAAAAAAAGTGTAGAAGATTTAAATGAAAGTATTAGTCAGAATCTTGATAGTAAACTTACAACCGCAAAGGAAGTTGCGTCTGATTTTTTTTCAACGTTCGGTTCGACAGCTTCAACAGCTATGGCTAATTTTAAATCAGCTATCGAAACATCAGGTGGGATTATTCCAGTTTTTAAAAATCACGTTAGTAATATGGCAACTGGCGCGATGGAATCAATGAAAAATTTAGGTCAGTCTGCTTCAATTGGAATGAACGGGTTCAAACTGTCGATTGCAAACGCAGGCGGAATTGTTCCTTTTTTTCAAACTCAAGTTGCTAGTATGGCATCAGGAGCAATAGGATCAATTCAAACTATCGGAGCGTTTTTACTAGCAAATCCTATTGGAATTGGTCTTGCGTTGATTATCGCGGCAGTTGTAGCAATGTCTGTTGCCTGGAAATCAAATTTTAATAACATCCAAGGGTTTGTGTCTTCTGCATTTGGCGTTATTAAGGGATCAATTACAAGTTTAGCACCAGTTTTTAATCAGCTGATGTCAGTTTTAAAACCAGTTGGAGCCTTTTTAATTGAAACTTTAGTAGTTGCTGCAGCAGCGGTAGTCGATGCTTTCAGATTTTTAGTAGTATCTGTTATGTCGGTTGTGAATGGATTTATGACGCTATTAACGCTAGGAAAAAGCGTTTGGAAACTTTTAACTGGGGATTTCAAAGGTGCTGATGAGGAATTTAATAAAGTCAAAGACAGTATCAGTGGAATCGTAGAAGATTTTAAAAATTTAGGAGAGAATTCAGCTGTTAAAGGGGTATTGACAGAATCAACGAAAGAACTTGGAAAAGAGGCTGCAATCACAGGTGAACAGGTCAAAGAAATGGGCGAATCTTACAAGACTAGCTTAGATGAAGCTGGAAACAGGATCGACAGTCTAAAATCCAAATATTCCGAAGTTGGACAAGCAGCAATTACCGAATTTTCTGGTGAAGGAATGGAACAATCAACAGCGCGTTTTGAAGCTGCAGAGCAAATTATGAGCAGACATGCGGAGAGCATGAAATCAATGAAGGAAAAAGTTGGCGAAGAACTTGCGAAGGCAGATGAGTTAACGGGTGAAAAACAAATTGCAGCACAAAGCAACGCTTATTCCATGATGATCACTCAAGCCAGTGTTGGCTCTAATGAAATGTTGACTATTGCAAATGCAAATAAAGAAATGTTGCTCAATAACAAGACCTTAGAAGGTGAAGAATTAACTGAAGAACAACGCAAAACACTACAAGAGCAAAACAATGCTGTTCGTGAAGGTTTAATGGAGCAAAAACAATTACTTATAGAAGCCAGTCAAAAGAAATTAGAATTAGGGCAACAATTAAGTGAAACAGAATTGCAAGCAACAGTAAGTGCGACACAAGCTCTTTATCAAAATAGAAAAGAGCAGATGGTCACAAATGAAGAAGAAATGGCATCACTGAAACAACAAATCAACGAAACTTCTGATGAAGTACAAAAAGCTAATTTAAATCAGCAGCTCACTGCATTATCTTTACACAATGAACAAGCCAAAGAACAACAAACTCAGGCCGGTGCTGATATGTTAACGATGTTACAGCAAAATGAACAATTAAAAGCTGAAACGGTGTCCAATGGTTTAAAAGGTATGGGCGAAATGACGGGTCAAGAGTTAGCAAATATTGTAAGTAAATATGGTGAATCAAACAATAGTGTCAATGATCAAATGACTGTTCTTGCTGGAATTTTACAAAGTCGTGGTCTTGAAGCTACTGACAGTCTTTTAACGGCATTACAAAGTGGTGATTTAACACAAGTTGGAATGCAATTAAGTCAAAATGCAATTGCTGGAATCAGCGGTTTGCCAGATGAATTATTCTCACAGGGGGATATTGGGAAGGACAAGTTGATTGAAGGCTTAAAAGCCGGAGAGCTTGATGCTAACGATGTTGGTGCCTTATTAATTAGTTCAATGAATACAGGTTCAGCTTCTAAAATTGGAGAAGTCCAAACTGGAATCAAACTCATTTCATCAGCGGCAACTGATACTTTGAAACAAAAAGATGCTCAATTTAATGCAGTAGGTGGAGGAAATACAGGAGCTTACGCAGTTGGGGTTGTAAAACAGGTAGGCCAGGCTGAAAATGCTGGGCGTACACTTGGAAATGCCGCTAGTAACGCTGCTGGATCAGTCGATTTCAATTCCGTAGGTTCGAACATGGCAGCCGGTGTTGCTACAGGAATAAATAACGGAAGAGAATCAGCTGTAGAGGCTATGCGGCAACTTGTGAGTGCAGTAAATGAGGAAGCCAAGAAAAAAGCAGAAATTAAGTCACCTTCAAGGCTTTTTAGAGATACTGTTGGTAAATTTATCGCACAAGGTGTGGCTGTGGGAATCGAAGAAGATACAGAAGTTGCAGTAGCAAGTGCCAGAAATATGGTCAATGAGATCCAAAATGCAGTATCAGATAAAAATGCCAATGCGCCTACAGCAACTTTAAAAGTAGAACATGACGTCCAAAATAGCATGGTGAATCAAATGCATGAAATGATCGAAACATTCAAAAATATGAAAGTGGTTCTAGAAAGCGGAGCTTTGGTTGGCGGAATTGGCAATCAAATGGATGGTTTTTTAGGAAATCAAGCAGGATTTGCAGGGAGGTATCGCTAATGGGGATTGAAATAAATGAATATATCGAAATGGGACGTTTCAACAGTAAAGAAGCTGGCTATTATGTTTTAGAACACGATGCGCCCAGTCCAGATGAACAAGAAATTATTGAAAGTATTCCCTTCATGCAAGGTGTCTATGATTTTTCAATGTTGTTAGGAGAAAAAGTTTTTGATAATCGAAAACTCACTGTGAAATTGTATCGACCACTAACTATCTATGAAGAACGTAAACGCTTAGAACAAGAAGCGAAGGAACAATTGATATTAAATGAAGTCTCAGCGATTACTGATTCATGGTTAGATGGTTGTCACTGGTTAGGAAAATGTACAAGTGTGATTGCAGAGGATGACCAAAGTCGAAATGCACTGATTCTAACGCTAACGTTTGATTGCTACCCATTTGCCTTAAAAGATGCAGCGGGCTATACTGACGAATTTGATGTAGATTATTTTGTTGATGGTGTGGATCAATGGACAGGATTCTTTGTGCAAGGGCAAAGAAACATTTTGTTGATCAATGAAGGCGTAAATGCAACGAGTCCAATCATTACTGCTACAGGAAAAATGCAATTGATCACGGATGACGGTGAATCTTTGGATATCCAAAAAGGACAAAATCAAGATTTATTCTTCAAATTAAAAAGAGGGGAAAATCACCTAACTATTATCGGAAGTGGTCACATCCGTTTTATCACTGAAACAGAGGTGATGGTGTAATGTACCGCGTAACACTCTTTAAAGATGCTCATGATAAAAAGGGAACTGTGATACATGAGCCAGCTAATTACGGAAACAAAGTAAACTCTGGAAACCTTGAATTATCCTTAGAAGGTTTAGGTATTAGTACATTTGAATTTTCGATAAATGTCAATAACCCCATATATAGAAAAACCGAACCAATCATTAATTTACTGACTATCTCTGATCGTAATGGACAACTATTCAAAGGCAGAGTTGCGAGTATTTCCAATACGATGAATGGCGAAGGGCATTTTATCGAAAAAATACTATGTGAAGATCAAAAAGCGTTTCTGTATGATAGTACGCAAAAATATATGAAAAGTACGATAATGACGGTTAGCCAATTTTTAGGCAAATTATTGAATGAGCACAATAATCAAGTGGAAAATTACAAAAAAATCTATTTAGGAACAGTCACAGTGACAGAGTCTGAAAAAGTTTATCGAGATTCAGATTATGGAAAAACTGCTGATATTATAAAAAATCAATTACTGGATCGTTTAGGAGGCTATTTAGTTCTTAGAGAAAAAAATGATCAGCTGTATTTAGATTATTTGGCAGAGTATGGGGCAACTTCTAACACTCCTTTACAAATCGCTCGTAACTTAAAAAGTGCTAGCCGCGAAATCGATATTTCTGAATTAGCTACGAGAATCGTACCTACAGGGAAAGATCTAGAAATGGACGATACAACAGATGCACAGACGAATCAATTTCGTCCTAAAACTACGATTGAGAGCGTCAATGATAGCAAAAACTTTTTAGAAGATGCATCACTTGTTAAAAAATTTGGTGTGATTCAATCAATCGTCGATTTTCCTAATATAACCGATAAAAATACTTTAAAACGCAGAGGACAGGAGTATCTCAATAATCAACGTTTGATGCTTGTTACTTGGAGTGCAGAAGTAATTGAACTAGGTTTACTGGACAATCGCTACGAAATCATTAAGTTGGGGAATTCATATCCAGTCTCCAATCCCTATTTGTACGAAAAAGAAACATTGCAAGTTATCGAGAAAAAAATCGATATTTTGAATCCGCAAAAAATCAGATTAACGATTGGTAGTGGAAAAAAGACGTTTTCACAATATCAACTAGAGTATAAAGGTATGCAGCAAACATTAGAAACGGTTAAAACAAATGTTGGAGCCAGTAGTCGAACAATCGACGGATTGAAAGCACAAGCGCAACAGTTAGAGGAACAAACAGCTGTAATACCACAATTCGAACAATCACTTAACGAACAAAAACAAGGATTAGAAGAACAAACCAATATACTTGTCGAACAAAAAGAACTGATTCAAACGCAAGAAATAAAATTAACAGAGCAACAAACTAAAATTGAAGAACTTTTTACACTAATCAAAGAATTACAGAAAAAGTAGGTGAATAAAAAATGCCAGAACAAAAATTTTATGATACACAACCCACAGGTGAAAATCACGAGGTAGATTACAAAGATCCTACAGATGTTGAAGAGATCGAAGAGGCAATCAAATTTGGTGTGATCGATCCATTAACTCAAAAATATGCTTTGTGGGTCAGAACAAAAATGTGGCGTCGTCATGTAAGAGAAGCAATTGCTAGAATGTCAGAATATTCGAGTGTTTTATTCAACAAAATCAAAGAAATTGCCGATAAGACAGAAAAAAGACAAACACAAGTCGAACAGCGACAAACAAAAATAGAAGATCAATTTAGAGATGTTCAGCAAAATGCAACAGTTGACAGTGAATTGATTAATGCAAGAAATAGCGAGTTGTTCGGTAAATTTCCAGTGTTAGATGACCGATTGGAGAATATTGAACAATTACTTGTTAAATTTTTACCGATTGGTTTTGATGTGACGATTGATCATACTTTGGGCGTACAGCCTGAAATAAACGTTCGAACATGGACACATGGGATTGGTGTCATGAACTTAGGGACTGAGCCAATAGGATTATTTGGCGGTTCAGCAAGTCAATCAATTCCTAGTCAAGTAACGCATATTGGTGCTAATGAGAGTGTTGTTTCATTACCAGTTGAGTATAAAAATGAAGCCGAACTAGTGATGCTGGATGAGTTGCATTATATGATGATAGATGAAGAAAATATACGTTCAATTATTTTTGAATTACGTAAATAAGAAGGAGGAAAAATGATGGTATTAGAAAAAATTTATAGAGGAATGGAAAATGGAGCGGAAACGATTCAAGGGAATTTTTCGATAATCGAGAATAAGGTAGAAGCAAATACCTTTGACTTTGATAAAAATACAAAACTTTCTACAAAGAGTATTTTGATTACCGATAATCCATATTTAACTGAAGGGAGATTTACATTTAAACGCATAGGGCGAATGGTTACACTTTCTATAATTATTAATTTAAAAGCTAAGGCGGAATGGCAATCACTTTTGTCTAAAGATGATATTCCAATTGGTTTTCTACCAGTTTCTTTTGCTGATATAGCTGGACCATTATCGTCTGTTTCAAATGTAGGATCATTTGCTAATCTCTATATGAATGCTACTGGACTTAGAATAATTACAAATGGAGTACACCATTCAGGTCAATTTCAGGGATCATATACTTATATGACTGCTCAGGAATTTCCAGCAACAGAATCTTAAAACAATAAGAATAAGCTATCTATATAATAATTTGAGCATAAGTCTGTTTTTAACAAATCTTCCATTCCCTAAAGTTTTTCCAAAATAATCAAGTCTATACTTTCTTTTCTCCCTATAGAAAGTTATAATAAAAGGCGTATGATTTAAGGAAAAGGGATGAAGAATGAATAAAAATAAACTAATGCGTAACTTAGATAATAGAATTGATTATGGTGTGATTTTACCTGTGTTCCTTCTTTCAATCATCGGGATACTGTCACTTTATGTAGCTTTAAGCAATGATCCAAACCGCCCAGAAATCGGCAATATGTTGATGAAACAAGGATTGTGGTATTTAGTCGGTGGTCTCAGTATTGTAATCGTCATGAATTTCAGCTCAAAGCTCCTTTGGCGGCTAACTCCTGTATTTTATGCGATTGGTTTGATCATGATGGGATTGCTTTTAAAATTTTATGATCCTTTTCTAGAATCACAAACAGGTTCTAAAAACTGGATCAGTATAGGCGGTACGACTTTTCAGCCTTCAGAATTAATGAAAGTAGCCTTTATCTTGATGCTCGCCTATGTTGTGACTATGCACAATGTGAAAAATGTCAATCGAACGCTTAAATCTGATTTTTGGTTGATTGGGAAAATGCTATTGGTCACTATGCCGGTCATTATTTTGATTTTACTACAAGATGACTTTGGGACGATGCTAGTTTTCTTAGCGATTTTCGGTGGAGTATTCCTGATGTCAGGGATTTCTTGGAAAATTATTTTACCTGCATTTTTAGCTGCTATTATATTAGGAGCTGGAACGATCTATCTAGTGACGACCACGACTGGACGTGAATTCCTTTATTCGGTGGGTTTTAAACCCTACCAGTTTGATCGGATCGACCTATGGATGAATCCTTTCCATCATGATCCAGACCGTTCATTTCAACCAGCGTTAGCGATAACTGCAATTGGTTCAGGTGGCTTACTTGGAAAAGGATTTAATATCAGTGATGTATATGTGCCAGTTAGAGAGTCAGATATGATTTTCACTGTTGTGGGTGAGAACTTTGGTTTCATTGGCGGATGCTTTATTATCCTGCTATACTTTATCCTGATTTACCGCATGATTCGTGTTTGTTTTGAGACAAATAATGAATTTTATGCCTACATTGCAACAGGAATCATCATGATGATTTTATTCCACGTGTTTGAAAATATTGGGGCCAACATCGGACTTCTACCATTAACAGGGATTCCACTACCATTTATCAGTCAAGGTGGTTCCTCGATTTTAGGCAACATGCTAGGTGTAGGATTGATCATGTCAATGAAATATCAAAAAGAAGCAACGATCGAAGAATATTAAATGAAAGAAGGCGTTAAAATGTACACATTTTTCTGGTATCCAAAATGTTCAACTTGTAAGAAAGCAAAGGCTTGGTTAGATGCTAAACAGGTAAAATACGAAACGATCGATATGATCGAAAATCCTCCAACTGCAAAACAATTAGCAAGCTGGATGGAGCAAAGTGATTTACCCGTTCGCCGTTTCTTTAATACAAGCGGTATTCGTTATAGAGAACAAGGATTGAAAGATAAAGTCAACGACTTTTCAATCAAAGAAGCAAGTGAATTATTAGCGACTGATGGTATGTTGATCAAACGTCCGATTTTTGTTAAAGGAGATCAATTTTTAGCAAACGGATTTAAAGAATCTGATTATGAAGGAGCTATTAAATAATGGCTGAAGAATTGAAAATAATCGATAGTTTATGGGTTTTAAAAACAAGCGATGGTTATAAAATAGGTTTAAGAAATGAAGCACAAGAAGATCTGGGAACTATCACTTTTGCAACAATGCCTAAAGTCGGTCAATCATTGCAAAAAGGGGATTCACTGATCGAATTGGAAGCTGAAAAAGCTGTAAGTGAATTTAGTACACCAATCAGCGGAACAATTGTGGCAATCAATGAAGCCGTTGAACAAGATACTAGTGTATTAGATGATGCAGATCAAACAAATGCCTGGATCGCCATTTTAAAAGATGTTGATGAGGCAGAATTGAACCAAGCGTAAAAATAATTGACAAGCCATTTGGATATTGCTATAATTCATCAATAAAAGTAAAAGCTTTGAAAAGAAGAGTACATGTCGAAAGTGTTTGAAGAGAGCCCTGTTCGCTGAAAATGGGTAACATGATTGAGATGGAAGATGGTCTTTGAGCGGAATAAGTGAGCAGATGTGAACTTATTACGGGAGTGCCCGTTACAGCATGACAGTATGCGAATTCAAGTACTGTATAAGGCTATTATTGTGAAATAATGGTAAATCAAGGTGGTAACACGAAAGACAAGCTTTCGTCCTTATGTCAGATTAATGACAGAGGGCGGAAGCTTTTTTGCATGTTCTACCAAGAGGTTAAACTCTGGATTGGATATGCAAAAAGCACTAATTTACGAGATGTTACTCACAATAACACGTATCCTGTAGTATAATAAAACAGAAGCAAAACCAAAGAAAGCGGAGGGGAAAAAATGCCTCTAATCGAATTACAACACGTACAAAAACAATTTTCCGGTAAAAGCGGACAAGTAACAGCTGTTAATGATGTTTCACTAACAGTCAATCAAGGAGATATTTACGGAATCGTTGGCTATTCCGGTGCGGGTAAAAGTACATTAGTTCGTTTATTAAACGGTCTAGAATTGCCAACACAAGGTGAAGTCATCATTCAAGGACAAAATGTTGCAAAAATGGCGAATCGAGAACTACGTCAATTTCGTAAAAAAATTGGTATGATCTTTCAACATTTCAATTTATTATGGTCAAGAACAATTTTAGAGAATATCATGTTACCGTTGGAATTAGCAAATGTTCCAAAGAATGTGAGAAAAGAACGCGCACAGGAACTTTTAAATTTAGTTGGATTAGAAGGGCGTGGAGATGCTTATCCAAGCCAATTATCAGGTGGTCAAAAGCAACGAGTAGGAATCGCCAGAGCTTTGGCTAATAACCCTGAAATCTTGCTTTGTGATGAAGCAACAAGTGCGCTAGATCCGCAAACGACAGATGAAGTATTGGATCTTCTATTAGAAATCAATAAAACCTTGAATCTGACGATCGTATTGATCACACATGAGATGCATGTGATACGCAAGATTTGTAATAAAGTTGCTGTAATGGAGCTTGGTCAGATCGTCGAAGAAGGCGATGTGTTAGAAGTCTTTAGACATCCAAAACAAGCTGTTACAAAACGTTTTGTGCAACAAGAATTAGAACCAAAAGAAGATACGGAAGAATTATTACAAGAATTGATCAAAGAAAATCCAGCTGGGTTAGTAGCCACCCTTCAATTTAGTGGTGACAACGCAAATGAACCAGTTATTTCACAAGTAATTCGCACTTTTGATGTCGATATCAATGTGGTTCAAGGACAAGTCCAACAAGCCAAAGAAGGTGCGTTCGGGACCTTGACCGTTATGATCACTGGAACAGCAAGTGAAGTAGAAAAAGCACTAACATTTTTTAAAGAAAAAGAAGTTGGTTTGGAGGTGATTCACCGTGGCGAATGAGACATTTGTAGAAAAATATTTAAATTTTAGCCGGGTGAATCCAGAATCAATGCAGCAGGCGGCGATCGATACGTTGTTCATGACGGTCGTTGCGATGGTTTTTGTTATTATTATTGGATTTTTATTAGGGCTATTACTTTATAGCTTAAGCCGTAACAAATCATCTTATGCAAAAGTTTGTTATAGCATTCTATCAGTTGTCAGCAATATTTTTCGTTCCATCCCATATATCGTCCTAATCATCTTGTTGATGGATTTCTCAAGAAAATTAGTGGGAACGGGGATCGGGGCAAAAGCAGCAATTCCATCATTGATCGTATCAGCAGCACCATTTTACGCTCGCCTAGTCGAAATTGCGTTTCGTGAAGTCGATAGTGGTGTCTTGGAAGCAGCTGATGCAATGGGCGCTTCTAGAATCCAAAAAATCTTTAAAGTACTTATCCCAGAAAGTACCCCAGCGTTACTATCGGGTGTGACGCTTACGACAATCACGATGATCGGGTTTACTGCGATGGCAGGTATCATTGGCGGTGGAGGACTTGGTGGTTTAGCTTATCAAGAAGGATTTAGCCGCAACAATAACACCGTTACATTGGTTGCAACAGTTTTAATCTTGGTTATTGTGTTTATCATTCAATTTGTCGGCGATCAATTAGTAAAACGCTCTGACAAACGATAAACAATCAAAATAGAAAATAATTGGAGGAAATAAATATGAAAAAGAAATTATTCGGTTTAGCAGCATTGGCTGTTGTGACGTTTGGATTAGTCGCTTGCGGTGGAGCAAAGGATAAGACAGATGATAGTAAATCGGCAGGGGCAGATAAAAATTCTTCTGTTTTAAAGGTCGGCGCATCTGCTTCACCTCATGCAGAAATTTTAGAACAAGTAAAACCAATTCTTAAAAAAGAAGGCATCGATTTAGAAATCGTTCAATTCGATGATTACATTTTACCGAATAAAAATTTGGCTGAAGGCGATATCGATGCGAATTACTTCCAACATATCCCGTACTTTAATTTACAAGTCAAAGAAAATAACTATGATTTCGCAAATGCTGGTGGTATTCATATCGAACCAATGGGCTTATACTCAAAACGAATCAAAGATATCAAAGAGTTAAAAGATGGCGCTACGATCATTACATCAAACTCTGAATCTGACTGGGGTCGTATTATTACGATTTTACAAGATGCTGATTTAGTAACAGTAAAAGACGGTGTTGATTTAGAAACAGCGACATTTGAAGATATCGATAAAAATCCTAAAAACTTGAAATTTATCCATAACATCAATCCAGAAGTTCTAACGACAACTTACAATAACGATGAAGCAGATCTTGTAGCAATCAATGCAAACTTTGCTTATGGCGCTGGCTTAAATCCGTTAAAAGATTCAATTTTACTTGAGAAAGATAACTCACCATACGTAAATATCGTGGCTGTTCGATCAGAAGATAAAGATAGCGACAAAATCAAAAAATTGGTTGATGCATTACACAGTAAAGAAATCCAAGACTGGATTCTTGAAAAATGGGATGGATCAGTTAAACCAGTAGATAAATAAAACTGAAATCTGAAACAAGTGCTTAAATAGCTTGTTTCAGATTTTTTTGGTATAAAAATGATATTAAAAGTAAAAATATGGTTTTTTTAACTTATTTATCAATCTATTGTTTTAATATTTTTGTCTTAATGTTAATATATTGTAGTGATAAAAAATAAAAAGGAGATATGAATGATGAAAAAAAGAAAAATAAGTTTAGGTTTTGTGGTATTGGTTGCTATGTGTCTAGGATTTGTTTTAAATGGTTACGAAACTGAAGCAGCAGAGATTAATATGAACAGGGGAACAACCTTTGTCATGGACCCAAGTGGTTCTTCGAAAAAAATTTATTCAGGCGTTTATGAAACGATTAATAGTAGCAAAGGACTTTATCGTTATGATAGTTATACTGGTGAAGCTCAGTTCGCATACGCGAATGCTAGTACCAAAAACATTCAAGCGGCCTATATCGTAAACGAACGAATGTTTAATTTTGAAGGAACTTATTCACCGAAAGAATCTTATTTCAATGGTAAATCAAAAATTTGGGTTTACAATATACAAAAAGTGAATGGCTTAACTCCTGTCTATAAAACTAGTGTGAAAATCCTTGAAGGATTACCAGGCGGAACAGTTTTATCAAGTTTGTACACTGTTCATATAAAAAGACAAAAGTAATTGGTGACGAAAGTCTAGGTTTCCATTTTAGAAAGATTCTAATTAAGTCTATTTTTTCACAAAGAAAACCTAGCTTAAATAAGAATTATTCTAGCAAAGAGATTGCTTATCATTCTCAATTAGGATAAAATGAATGAGAACGATAATAATTATTTTAAGTTGGAGGGAATTGTACATGTCCGTTTTAGAAATTAAAAATTTACACGTATCAATCGAAGATAAAAAGATTTTAAAGGGTGTTAACCTGACAATGAAAACAGGTGAAATCCACGCAATCATGGGACCAAACGGAACAGGTAAATCAACGTTATCTGCTGCGATCATGGGAAATCCTAATTATGAAGTCACAGAAGGCGAAATCTTGTTTGATGGAGAAAATGTATTAGAACTTGAAGTGGACGAACGTGCTCGTTTAGGTCTATTCCTTGCCATGCAATACCCAAGTGAAATTCCAGGAATCACCAATGCTGAATTCATGCGTGCTGCAATCAATGCAAAACGCGATGAAGACGACAAAATTTCAGTAATGGAATTCATCAAAAAATTAGATAAAAAAATGGATCTACTAAATATGCCAGAAGAAATGGCTGAACGTTACTTAAACGAAGGCTTCTCTGGTGGAGAAAAGAAACGTAACGAAATCCTACAATTATTGATGTTGGAACCAACATTTGCCATTTTAGATGAAATCGATTCTGGTCTAGATATCGATGCCTTAAAAGTTGTATCAAAAGGCGTAAACGAAATGCGCGGCGAAAACTTTGGCGCGTTGATCATCACTCACTATCAACGTTTATTGAACTACATCACACCAGATGTTGTGCATATCATGATGGAAGGCCGTGTGGTTAAAACTGGCGGTGCGGAACTTGCGAAACGTTTAGAAGCAGAAGGCTATGCTGGAATCAGCCAAGAATTAGGTATCGAATACAAAGAAGAAGCATAAGGAGGACAAGATAAATGAAGGAAATAACAACAGCAAATTATCTTGACGACGTCAACGCTTTTTCAGCCCGCAACGCGGAACCTACTTGGATGACTGACTTACGTGTAGCGGCTTTAGAAAAAGCTGAAAACTTAGAATTACCAAAGATCGAACGTGTGAAATTTCACCGTTGGCCTTTGTTTAACGTGAATACTGAAGAGTATGCACCTGAGACAATGAACATCCCAAGCTTTGACGCAATGAAAGACAACCCAGTAATCGTGCAACAAGGGTCGATTACAGCCTTTGAACAACTTTCAGCGAAATTAGCTGATCAAGGTGTGATTTTCACTGATATGTTTACAGCGATGCAAGAATATGGTGATTTAGTCAAAGAATATTATATGAACAAAGCAGTTGAAATGGATGAAGATAAATTAACAGCCTTCCATACTGCCTTTATGAATAGCGGTGTATTCTTATATGTACCGAAAAATGTTGTCATTGAAGAACCGATCGAAGCAATCTTTATTCAAGATTCAGCAAGTGAAGAATCATTTTTCAAACATGTATTGATCGTAGCGGACGAACATAGTGAATTCAGCTATTTAGAACGATTCCAAACTATTGGCGATCAAAAAGTCAAAGTTTCTGCGAATATCGTGGTTGAAGTGATTGCCAAAGCTGGTTCAAAAGTGAAATACTCTGCTGTGGATCAATTAGGCGAAAATGTTTCAACTTATATGAACCGTCGTGGTCATATCATGCGTGATGCTTCTATTGATTGGGCGCTTGGCGTGATGAATGATGGTGACGTGGTTGCTGATTTTGATTCCGATTTAGTGGGAGAAGGCTCTCATTCAGAAGTTAAAGTTGTGGCAATTAGTGCCGGCAAACAAACGCAAGGGATCGATACTCGTGTAACCAATAAAGCGTCTCACTCTGTGGGGCATATTTTACAACATGGAGTTATCCGTGAACGTGGTACTTTAACATTTAATGGAATTGGTCACATCTTAAAAGGAGCTAAAGGGGCAGATGCCCAACAAGAAAGTCGTGTCTTAATGCTTTCGGACAAAGCTCGTGGTGATGCTAACCCGATTCTATTGATCGATGAAAATGAAGTAACCGCAGGACATGCAGCCAGTGTTGGTCGTGTTGATCCAGAGGAAATGTACTATTTAATGAGCCGTGGTTTACGTAAAGATGATGCGGAACGTTTGGTTATCCGTGGCTTCTTAGGTTCAGTGATCACAGCGATTCCTGTTAAAGATGTGCAAAAAGAATTTGTAGACGTAATCGAAGGGAAGTTGAATGCATGATAAACGCAGATAAGATTCGGCAGCAGTTTCCCATCTTGTTTCAAGAAGTAAATGACGAGCCGCTTGTTTATCTGGATAATGCAGCAACAACTCAAAAGCCTAAAGTAGTTTTAGATAAATTGACTTATTATTACGAACACGATAACGCCAATGTCCACCGTGGTGTGCATACGTTGGCAGAACGTGCGACGAAAGAGTACGAAGATGCCCGTGAAAAAGTTAGAGCGTTTATCAATGCCAAAGAAACAGCGGAAACGCTCTTTACCCGAGGCACAACAACTAGTTTAAACTGGGTCGCAAAAAGCTACGGTGATTTAGTCGTTGAAGCAGGGGATGAAATCGTGATTTCTTATATGGAACATCACTCTAATATCATTCCTTGGCAACAACTAGCAGAACGAAAAGGCGCAACCTTAAAATATATCGAGATCACAGCAGATGGATTTTTAGATATGGAAAGTGCGAAAGAACAAATCACTGATAAAACCAAGATTGTTTCTATCGCTCATGTATCGAATGTTTTAGGCGTGATCAATCCAGTGGCAGAGTTGGCAGATTTAGCTCATAGCCACGGTGCTGTCTTAGTTGTCGATGGTGCCCAAGCGGTACCGCATATGCCAGTAGATGTTCAAGCAATCGATGCTGACTTTTATGCATTTAGTGGGCATAAGATGTGTGGTCCAACTGGAATTGGTGTATTATATGGAAAACGTGAATTACTAGATCAAATGGAACCGGTGGAATTTGGTGGTGAAATGATCGATTTCGTGAATTTGTATGACAGTACTTGGAAAGAACTGCCTTGGAAATTTGAAGCAGGAACACCAAATATTGCTGGAGCGATCGCTTTAGGTACGGCAATTGATTTTCTAACGGAGATTAGTTTAGAAGAAATTCATCAGCATGAAGCAGAATTAGTGGCTTACGTGTTGCCAAAACTATTGGCGATTGAAGGTCTGACCGTTTACGGACCGCAAGATTCAGCCCATCATACAGGTGTTTTGGCGTTTAATTTAGATGGCTTACATCCACATGATACAGCGACGGCTTTAGATATGGAAGGGGTGGCAGTTCGTGCAGGGCATCATTGTGCACAGCCATTACTGAAGTATTTAAATGTTTCAGCGACAGCTCGTGCGAGTTTCTATCTCTATAATACCAAAGCAGATGCCGATCGATTGATTGAAGCAATTTTAGCGACAAAGGAGTTTTTCCAACATGGCTCTATCTAAATTAGATAATTTATACCGTCAAGTGATCTTAGATCATTCAAGTCATCCTCATCATCATGGAACGTTGGCAGAATCAAGCAAGAAAATCGAAATGAATAACCCAACTTGTGGCGATGTGATCGAATTGCAAGTGGCTATCAAAGACAATGTCATTAAAGATATTGCTTTCAGTGGAAGTGGCTGTTCGATTAGTACAGCGAGTGCTAGTATGATGACAGATGCGGTGATTGGGAAGACATTAGCCGAAGCAGAACAGTTGGCTGAAGATTTTTCTCAGTTGGTACAAGGAAATGACATATCAGAAGAAGAAAAACTAGGTGATGCAGCGATGCTTAGTGGCGTGGCGAAATTCCCAGCACGGATTAAATGTGCAACATTGGCTTGGAAAGCGTTAGAACAAGCTGTTGAAAATGACGGACAAGGAACCGCAGGACAATTACACTGCGAATAATAGGAATAAATTGAATCGGTGAGAAGTCAAGCAGGTTCTCGGCTGTTTCCTAAAATAATCAAAATCCAAAAAACGGATTGTGCTTATTTTAGTCCAACAGCTCGAACCTGAACGCTTGATTCTCAACCTAAGAAAAGGACGTGAGATAATTTGAGTACTGTACCTGAGTTAGAAGAATATCAATTTGGTTTTCATGATGATGTGAAACCAATTTTCAGTACGGGAAATGGACTAACAGAGGAAGTTGTTAGAGAAATTTCACGTAAAAAAGAAGAACCAGAATGGATGTTAGAGTTCCGCCTAAAATCATTGGAACAATTCAACAAAATGGCTATGCAAGAATGGGGACCAGATTTATCTGATATTGATTTTGAAAAAATCAAATATTTCCAAAGAGCCAGCGACAAACCTGCTCGTGACTGGGATGATGTACCAGATAAAATCAAAGAAACCTTTGAAAGAATCGGGATTCCAGAAGCAGAGCGTGCTTACCTAGCTGGAGCTTCAGCGCAATATGAATCAGAAGTGGTTTACCACAATATGAAAGAAGAATTCCAAAAATTAGGAATCATCTTTACCGATACTGATTCAGCATTGAAAGAATATCCAGATATATTCAAAAAATATTTCGCAAAATTAGTCCCACCAACAGATAACAAATTAGCAGCACTAAACTCAGCAGTTTGGTCTGGTGGAACGTTTATCTATGTTCCAAAAGGGGTTCGTGTGGATGTTCCACTACAAACTTATTTCCGAATCAATGCGGAAAACACAGGACAATTTGAACGTACGTTGATTATTGTTGATGAAGGCGCAAGTGTTCATTACGTAGAAGGCTGTACAGCGCCTACGTATACAAGCAATAGCTTACACGCAGCGATCGTTGAGATCTTTACTCATAAAGATGCCTATACACGTTATACAACTATTCAAAACTGGTCTGATAACGTTTATAACTTGGTAACAAAACGTGCCAAAGCTTACGAAGGTGCCACCGTTGAGTGGATCGATGGAAACTTAGGTGCTAAAACAACGATGAAATACCCAAGTGTTTATCTTGACGGAAAAGGAGCTCGCGGCACGATGCTTTCAATTGCATTTGCAGGCGAAAACCAAATTCAAGATACAGGTGCGAAAATGATTCATAATGCGCCAAATACGTCAAGTTCAATCGTTTCTAAATCAATTGCGAAAGATGGCGGTGAAGTGAATTACCGTGGTCAAGTAACCTTTGGGAAAGATAGTGCTGGATCGATTTCACATATTGAGTGTGATACGATCATTATGGATGATAAATCGAAATCGGATACGATTCCATTTAATGAGATTCATAATAGTCAAGTGGCATTGGAGCATGAAGCGAAGGTTTCGAAAATTTCGGAAGAGCAGCTTTATTACTTGATGAGTCGTGGGTTGACTGAAGTTGAAGCGACTGAAATGATCGTTATGGGATTTGTGGAGCCGTTTACGAAGGAATTACCGATGGAGTATGCGGTTGAGCTTAATAGATTGATTTCTTATGAAATGGAAGGGTCTGTGGGTTAACCCTTTAATATGTGCTAGGAATACTGATATATCAGTATTCCTAGCCTTTTTATTTTGCTTAAATTATTAAAGGTCTGTGCTTTAGTCTGTAGATTTCTGAAAATCGACAAAATTTGCAAACTTAGAAGCGGTTTTTCTGCTTCTTTTGGCAAAACATGAGAAGATATTTCTAGAGTTATTTTGATGTCTTTGTGTACTATAAAAGCGAAAGAAGTAGCTGAAAGAATAAATGTATCTGCAGTAACAGTTAGCTGATGAATGCGCATAGAAAACAATCCCTTACCAGGGAAAAGGAATGGTGGTCTTGTGAGAATCGAGGTTAAATATTTAGAAGAATGGTATGAGAGGGATTTTATATGAGTTTGTAAATATATTTATGGTATTTTATTTATTTCTATTTGTTGTTATAATAATAGGGATAATTAAGGAGGCTTTAAATGAATAAATACTATTTTATAGCACGAGAATTGCATGAATTTTTTTATGTTGCAAAAAAACAAACATTCAAAGAACATCTTGGGGAAAATGCTAATAAAAAAATAATAATATTTGTGTTATTTTTAATAGTAAGTTTAGCGATAGCCATTAGTAATAGCGTTATAAATAATTCCTACTTTAGAATAATTTCAGCATTAATTCTCATTACATTTCTATATATACTTAGAAATGTATTAAACAAAACTACTTTAATTGATATAGTTACTATGAATGATAACTATAGAGAGCAAATACACTCTTTCAGTGAAGCTTTACATCTATACGGATTTGATTCAAAGTTCATCGAGCAACTAATAATAGTAATTCAAGAAAATATCAAAAAGAAAGAAAAAAAGAATGAAAATCGTTCAAGATATACGTTCCAACTTTCTCTGGTTCTTTTTGGGGTTATTGGATTCTTTTCTAAAGAACTTTGGACTGTACTAGATGTATCATCTATTATCAAAAAAGATATTTTAAATTCCAGTTTAGTAATTATTATCATAGTTCTTTTTCTTTTTTACGGATTGTTTATTTATAGAGTTATTAATGACCCAAAAGTATCAAGTTACAGCGATGAAGAGAGAGTTCTAAATGCTTTACAAGAGGTTTTAATGTATCGTGAAAAGAAAAAAATTTTATAGTTTTTGAACTACTTTAACTAAGATTTAATTAATTATAGCGCCCCACGTTAATGAGAACTTTAGTGAACTATTATTATGTATTTTGGCATGGTGGTTTTTGCCTGTGCAAGTGTCTGTATTTGTAAATAAAACTATCTAAATTTATTGTTATGTTTATCAAGTAAAAGCAATCTAATTTAATCTATTTTATTTTTCCATTTTCACCATCGCCTAGTATAAAGCTAGATGTTAAAAAAATTTTTCTATGTATCTTAACTTCTTCGTTCATACAATGGCTTTAATTTTGAAAGAATATCACAGAATTTTTTGGTCAAAAAGAATTTCATCAATTTCTTGTATTGGAAATCCTAGTAGTGTCTTAAGAGATATGAAAAGATGAGGCTTACTCTCGCTAATTTGTTATTTCTAAATTAGATAGCTTGACAGGTTTATTGATATTGACTAATTTTTATCAAAATTAATTTCTTTACATAAAAAATGAATAGTTTTCATAGAATAGCTTATAAATTTTGTACCATTAGATGCTGCGGTGTAATGATGTTGTTGTTATTAGTCATTAGATTTGGTAAACTTTCATTATAAATAGACTTTATGTAATGATAAAAATACATTTATTGCAAAAAAATCAATAAAAGGAGTTTTTTTATGACTGGAAAAATAGCATCAAGTACAGCAGCAGCTCAAAATGCTGTAACTAAATTGACCGGAAAAAATGTAGATTTATCCAAAAAGGCAATCAGTTTTTCTGGAAGTACGGTATCTAGCATGACAGAGGGGTTGACAATTGCAAATCAAATTGTAGGTGAAGTGGGTAGTCTTGCAGAGTGCGTTTGGTCTCAAGCAGAAAAATTCCCCCAAATTGCAGAAATGATGGAGTATCAAGATCGTCAAGCTGCTCACCAAATGGGTGGTGTCGTATATTGACAAAGAATAAGCAAAAAATGGAAGCTGATAAAATTGTATTAACCAAGCAAATTCAAGAAAATGAGCAAATTTCAGAGGATTTGAAGAGAGAACAACGGAAGTGGCAGGAACAGTTAGAAGAAAGTAACTGGCAAATGAAACAACAGACTGATCGAATTGCTTCATTATATCAAGAACTTGCCCACTTTGGTGATAAGGCGGCTTATTATAACCAAGAAGATATCCAAGATATTTACAAAACGGTTCAAGCTGTCTTTCGTTCTCAGGAAGAAACTGTAGAATCTGCTTATAGAAAATCTAACAAACAATTAGAAGAGACTAACGAACGTTTGTATAAAGAGCGAGGGGCGTTAGAATGGTAAAGTATATAAGTTCAGATTCCACTGCTTTGATTCAAGGTTTAACAACGAATATAGCTACTGCAAAAAGCATTACAGGACAACTAAAATCAGGTAGCCAACATTTGATTCAGTCAGTGGATGGTGAACAGTTATCTGGGGCTGCGTATACAGCAGGGAAAGGCTTATTCCAAGACTTGATTCTTCCAACTGTTGAACGTGTAGATAGTGCTGTTGATGCAATAAAAGAAGAACTCAGCAGCTATCAAGCAGCCGACGGATTAGTGAATAAATGGGCTGTTATTGATGAACAGGTGCAAAATGAATTAATTCAATCGTTTCAACGCCAAATTTCAGTGATTAATTTTCAAATTCAATGCTCAAATAAATTAGGATTACTGGGAAAACTAGCTAAAGGTGCTTTCGAAGCTTTAGTTCATGATAACCAACAATTAGAGCAAGCGCGCTCTAATTTGGAAGATAAAGTAAGGAAAGAGCAAGAAAAATTAGAAGCTTTAGCAAATTTTCAATCAGAAACAAATGGTTTATTTCGTGGATCTTTGACTCAATTAAAGATTGGGATGCAGGCAATAGAAGTATTGGGACTAATGACAGTGAATCCTAAAACAGGAGCCTATGCTTTTCCAGAAGGTTTTGATTCTTCGTGGTTAACATCAGTAAAATCAACGAGTGTAACCGCAACAAGAAAACAGGTTGCTCTAGAAAACGGGATGGACGAACTCCAGTTACCAAAAGCAGCTCGGAAATACTATCAAGAAATTATGAAAGAGGCATTGAAGAATGTCCCTGCTGATCAATGGGCAGTAGCTATCAATGAGTTGAATCAGTTATTATTGTTTGATGATGACGGGAATATATTGAGAGTATTACCTGTTAATATGGGTGCAGGTAACGGAGTCATTATCTTAAAAAATGGCGTAAATGATGCAGAACTAACCGCACAAGCTAACAAAGAATTGAATGCTCAACAAAGAGAACTTTTAAATCAATCTCTGTTACAATTAGCAACAGGAGTAACTACAGCACTTGGAGGACTTGGGATAACTGGACTAAGTTTAGGGGGAACTTATTTTTCTGGAGGAACACTTGCCCTAACAGGAGTCACGCCAGCTGGAGTTGTAGTAGGTACAGCAACGACAGGAACGGGTGTGGCAATTGTTTCAGATGTTCTCAGTAAAATGGGTGTTCCAGCAAGTTCAATCGACTATAATTTTGCTAAAAATTTTGATGACTATTCTAGAAAAGTTGAAAGAATGGGTCCTCGTAAAGGAAACACTCCAGGAAATAATCAAGCTCAAAATAAGCAAGTAAGAGACATCGTGAAAAAGTATAAATTAAACAAAAAACAACAAAGACAATTGCATGATGAAATAACTGGTCAGGGATTTGATTATCACGAGATTGAAGAAATTGCGGAGGCTATATTAAATGGAAAGTAAAATAAAGAATTTAATTGCTCAACCTGTAGTTAAAAGTAGTGCTGGAGGAGGAGCAGGATCAACTTTAGTGTTAGAATTTGAAGATAAGTCTTATATATTTATTTGGTGTTCTTGGCGTATTGAACAGGGAGCTCAAGTAATTGTTACTTCTTCAGACACCATTTCACCAACAGATAATGATAGTAGTCCAAATGGTTTTATAGGTGAAAAATCACCTATTCTTGAAGGTAGAAAGTTAATTAATTTCAACTTAACGCCGCAGTATGATTTAGAAATGCTCTTTGATGATGAATATAAATTGCGTATTTTTTGTGACATAGGTCATTCTAGAGAAGATTATAATATTAATTGGGAATTAAACATACCTACAGAAAATATTTCTATAGAAATTAATAATCATTTTGAAGAACACAAGGCTCAATACGAATAGTGGATAAATGTCAATAAAGTAGACACAAACAGAGCGGATACTTAGTGAGAATCAAAGTATTTATCCTCCATTTCATTTGGTGTAAGCATATCTAAGGTTCCATGAGGGCGCTGTGAGTTGTAGAATCCTTCGATATACTCAAAGCAAGCAAGCCTTAGGCTTGCTGACTTGGATTGCTTTTTCTATTGTTGTAATAGCTAAAGTAGTGTCAATTTTTTTACTGACAGTCCAGGCAATGTTTTTTCTAGAAAATAAATCTAAAATCACACAAAGGTAAACAAATGATTTTTTCCCAACAGGAATATAGGAAAAATCACTAGTCCATACTTGATTTGGTGCAGGAGGGTTAAACGCTTGCTTCAAATGATTTGGGCGTTTCAAAGAAGCCTGACCAGCGGTCGGTTTAAATACAGGTTTTACTGTAGACATTTTAGGTAAGTTCATAGTGCTCATTAGGCGATAAACTCGGCCAATACTAATAGAAATGCCATAGTCACGTAGAAGCATGCGTCGTACTTTTGCAGGACCTACTCGTTTTTAAGAGGTTGTATAGATTTCTAAGATAGTCTTTCTCAACTGTTGATTTTCTGCTGCTCTAGGAGCAATTTTTCTAGAAAAACGTTTGTAGTAAGTCGAACGATTAACTTTAAGAACCATACAAAGCGTAACAACAGAGTGTTCATGACGTAAAATACGAATCGCATTTAGTCGTTCGTTGAGTGTGGCGTGAATATGGCAATCGCTTTTTTTAATATTAAATTTTCCTCTTCTAGCTGAAGGTTTCTTTTTTGTAACTGCTTGATCTGTCGGGCTGTAAGGATCGTATCATCATCAATTTTAACTTCAGAATATTGCTTCACCCAGCGAGCTACGGAGGACAGAACGATTCCGTATTCATTAGCTAAAGCGTTTTGTGATTTGCCACCTTCATAAAGTTTCACGATTGATTTTTTGAACTCTTCGTCAAATTTTCGTGGAGATTTACGTTTGTCTACCATAATCAAAATCCCTTTCTCAAATAATGTCTAATTAATTAATAGTATATCAAAAAAACTGTCTACTTTATTAGCATACATGCATAAGTAAGTTATAAATATAATTCCTATTTTTGAATTATAAGGATTTGATACAGGTAAAAAAGCAATAATTAAAGAAATAACAATTTTTGAAAAACCTACCTTAGAGTATCTTTTTTCTCAAAAATTTTAATATCATTATAAGTCATAATCTTCTCCTTTAAGTGGACTAGTATTAGTCCCATTGTAACATATTAATTCTCTAAGATTAATAAAAAAGGACTAATTTTAGTCCAGAAAGTGTGTTAATCTTGAGGGAAGAGAAAATTATAGATAATGATAATATAATTGGAAGTAATATCAGACGAATTCGCATTGAAAAAGGCATAGGACAGACTGAGTTGGTTAAACAATTACAATTGATGGATGTTGATATTACAAGGGAAACACTTGTTAAGATAGAGAGTGGAAAACAACATATAAAGTTAGAACAACTTATAGGGATTAAAAACGTTTTATTTATAAGTTTAGAAAAAATATTAGAAAAAAATAATATTAAATAAAAGGAGATTATTTTAATGACTAAAAAAGAAGGGAAAATAAATCAGATAGAGCAACTTATCTCAAAAAAAGTCGATCCGAAAGGAGAACCAGAAACTTTTTTAACCCAAGTTGTAGAGAAGTACAATACTGAAAAAGGAAAGACAATAGAAGAATTGATAGATGAGTGTAGAAAAGAAGACAGAATAGAAAAAATTCTTATAGAAACTGAAACAAATGATGATGGTGGAATTATTGCAATGTCAGGGTTTTATTATCAATTATTACTTACTGTAGATTATATTATTCAAATGTTGGAAGGGAAGTGGAGTAAAGTAATAATAGATCATCATCAAGATATTATTGTTTATAATAGTGATACAGTTAGAATTATTCAAGTGAAAACTAAAAATGATACATTTTGTAATGTAACCGATTCAAAAGCACATTCTGAATGGATCCCTAAACTAATTTCAACCCAAAAAATTTTAAATGATCCTTTATTAGATGTTAAGATAGAGTTTGAATTAATTTCAAATTGTACATTTACAAAAGGAATAAAAAAATGTCTAGATTTTGAAAATTATTATAAAAATACTTATTTTGACAGTTCATTTAATGATAAAGATAAAAGTTTGTATAAACATATTAGTGAAAATAGTAGCAATTATAATCTAACTGATGACGAGATAAAAAAAGGATTAAGAACATTTAGAATGACCGGCCGTACTCCTGATGATTTGAAAAATGATTTATATAAACGAATTGCCAAACAGTTCAATGATTATTCAATAGCCAATGACAAAATTATTAATATGATAATATCTTTTCTTTTTGAAAAGTGTTTTAATCCATCTGATGTAAGTTTTCAAATTGTGAATGATGATAGCTTAATCGATTTAAAAGCAGATATATCCGCTGAATTTCAAAAAAATGGAGAAAAAATATACAACAGGATAATATGGTAGAGATATTAGGAGATTTTATTGAAGTATTGAGAAATGAATTTAGTGGCAAGACGTACTCAGAAGAATTTAATAAGATTATTGATAGCCTTGAAGGTGAAATTGTATGTTTTATTAATGAGTCAACCAATGAAAATCTAATAACTATTCTTAGTAGATATTTAAAGAGAATCAGATTTAGTTCACATTTTAGAATGAATAATAGTATTGCAAGAGAAACAGAATTTAAAAGGATTTTAAATATTCTATTACTTATAAAAATTTTTCTAAATGGAAATATTCAAATTGATAATGAGCATAGAGGTCTATTATTAGTAAATTGTGATAATGATGTTGATCAGAAATGTACTTCATTTAACTTATTTGGTGTAGAAGGAGATTTTGATTTTCTTTTCGAAGATGTGATAATCCAGTTTCAAAACGCTTTTAAGGATTTTAGCATTGAAGATCAATTTTCGTTTATAAACAATCCTAATTTCAGAGTAATATTATCAGGAGCGTACGATAATTTAGATACTCATGATTTAGAATATATAGAAGTGGAGTACAAAGAAAAACCTAAAGTAAACTTTGATGTATCTGATGATGAATCAAATGAATCTGATACTTCGATAGCAGTTACTAACAAAAAAATATTTTATATTGAGGGTCATGATGAAAAGGTAACTAATATACGTAAAATGAAAAATAGATATAAAGATATCGATGAAATAAAAGAAAACATTAAAAGGGAGTTTAAGTTATGAAAAAGCAAAAGCTTATTGAATTCTTTATCGACAACGATTTCAATGTTAGTGAAAGTGATAAGTTTAAGCCGGATAATTCTGAATTTAGCTTTATGTATAACAAGGAGATTCATAAAGGGGTAATTATAAAAGAATATGAATTATTTGAAGGAACTTTAAATACTAAAGATGTTTTAGAAGATGTTAGGTTTACAAAATCTATTTTAAGTAATAAAAACTATAATATTTGGAATATTTATTATTTGATATTAATAGAGGAAGATATAGATTTTGATAATAGGAATTATTCAATTGAGCGTAATTACAAAAATTTAAGAAAATATATTATCCATTCTGAAAGCGATCTAAAAAGAATTCCTTTTTTAGAATCGGCTTTTAGCGATAGTGCAAGTTTCTCTATTGGATCTGATTTATATGATTTAATTATTAATACTGAAGAAGATGAATCAGATTTAATCATAAAAGAAATAATAAATAATGATGGTGAGCATTTTGAAATTAGTAAGAAAAAAATAGAAAATATAATTAAAACAAATCTTGATGGAGGAAATCGGGTATGAGATTGAAAAAACTAATTATAAAAAACTTTCGAAATTATTCTGGAGAAACAATCTTTGATTTATCAAAAGATATAACGATCTTGTATGGAGAGAATGGTAATGGTAAAAGTTCTTTTTTTGATGCAGTAGAATGGTGTGTAACTGGAGAAATTAAAAGGTTTGCACCAATTAATAAAAATAAAGAGATAATTTCAAATTCATCTTTAAGAAATGGTGAAGAATGTATGGTTTCTTTGTACTTTAAAGAATTTATTTTAAAAAGATCTTTTACGAAGGTGGATACTAATAGTTTTAATAATATTAAAGTATCAATTGAAAATTGTGCTACAAATGAAGTGTTGCAAGGAGAATCAAATGTAATAAAAAAAATAGAAGAAATTGTTTCAAAGGATTCTGTGTTTAAGTGGGATAAGAAAACGATGAGTCAGGCATATATTTTATCTCAAAGTCAGATAAATAGTTTTATTACCAAAGATAGTTCAAAGGATAGATATGATTCCTTAGCATCCATAATGGGGTTTGAAAAAGTAAATAATTTAAAAAAAAATATTGAAAGATCTAAAAATGAAATAAAGAATCAAATTGCTTTTAACGATTTAGAAATAAAAAAAATAGATGAGAAAGAAGAGTTACTGCAAAAAAAGTTTAATGATAAGTTAGAAAAGTATGAACTTGATTTAAATGATATTGAATTATATTCAAATGTTAAGAGTACTGCTCAGGAATTAAGTGAAATTAAGTCTTTAAGTTCAAAACTTTTAATAGATAAAGAAGAATTATTAAAGAAAAATTATAAGTATACAAGTAATCCTGAAAAATTAAAAGAATTCATATTTGAAAAAGAAAAAGAGATAGAAAAAAATACAAAAGAATTAGAAGAGAAAATCTTAGAAGAAACTTGTGAATTAGCTGAGCTTCAAAAATTAAAAAAAGATTATGATCAGTTAAATGAAGAAATAGAGCAATCTAAAAATAAGCAAAGTAAAATAGAGAAGCTAAAAAAATTGTCTGAAAATGTATTAATAATCCTTGAAAAAAATAAAGTTGCGGAAATTGATCTTGTTAGTTTTGAACTACAAAAATGTGTGTCAGAAAAGAAAAAGTTAGATTATAGAATTGAAAAGAGTAAAGAGTTTTTCAATTCAAAGTCAGGAATGCTAAAAGTAACTAATGAAATAAAAGAATTAATTGAGAAACGAAAAATATTAGAATTAGAGATTAAAGAATTAGATGATAATTACAATGTATTACAAAAAGATTTTTCGTCTGGAGAAGTATCAAGTGATATCCAAAATCTTTTAATATTAGTTGAACATGCTAGTAACTTTACTAAAGAAAATAGTGAATATACTAATACGTGTCCTGTTTGTGATAGTGAAGTAGAAAAGTTGGAAGAACAATTAAATCTAAAAGTAAAAAAACTTATAGATGAGAGTGGAAAATATCAAGAAAAGATCAAAAAAAATATTTTTAAACGTGAAGATTTAAGTGAAAAAATTGATGGTTTGAAAAAAGAAAGGAAAAATATAGTTAAAAAGATTATTAGTTTAGAAACTCAAAAAAATAATTATGATAGTATTTCAAAAGAAATAATCAATAATGTATTATTTGATGATAATTTATTTAATAATAGTAATGTAAAAATAGAATTATTTATAAGTGAGATAGAGACAACAATAAAAGAGTTAGAAAATGCTTTACAAATTCAAAAAGAAATAGAAGAGTTAAAATTAGAGTTGTCACTCCCATTAAAAAGTTCAATGCTAGAAAAAAATCTTTCTCCAGATGAATTAAAAAAAGAACTAGAGAAAAATGACTATAAGATAAATAATAAAAAACTAGAAATTAAAACTCAAAAAAATATAATTGGACAATTGAAATTGGAAGTGGAGAGTTTATCTGATAATAAAGATTTACTGAATAAGTTATATGAAAAATATCAAATTAGTACAGATATAGATTTAACAACTTATTTAAATAAGAAACTTGAAGAATCTATTTTAAAAGAAAAGAGTTTAGAGAATTCTTTAAAAAAATCAAATGAAATGAATGAACTGAAAAATATCAACGAGGAAAAAGGCCTGTTAATAAATAAAAAGAAAGAATTTGAAATAATAAAAAAATATTATAAGGACATTGAGAAAAAACTTTGTATAAAGGAAAATACAATAACAGAAAAATTTGGCAATAAGACAGTTGAATTTTTAAATAATCCTAATTCATCAATAGTAAAATACTATCAATACCTAAATCCTAATCCTGTTGAATTTCAAGAATTGTTTTTTGATGTTACAAATGATAGAGAATTAGATATAAAAGTAAAAAGTGAAAATAATTCTACTATTGCTAATTATATGCTTAGCTCAGGACAATTAAATGTGTTAGCAATTTCGATTTTTATTGCAACCAATACTTCTCAAACTTTTAGTTTCTTTGATTTCATTGCAATAGATGACCCTGTTCAGAATATGGATGATGTTAATAGATTTTCTATTACAGATGTACTGAGCGGTTTAAAGAGACAACTTATTTTTTCAACTCATGACATAGAGTATTTAAATTTATTTGTCAAAAAGAATGATTATCGACTTAAGGATATCTCAGTCTATAATTTGGATTCAGACAATAATAATTATAAAAATATTTTGATTTCTGAAATTGCTCCTCAAAAATTTTAATGCCAAAGTAAATGCTATTTACTTTATCTTAGTTGGATATAATACATTCTGATTCATAAAAATGAAATGAATAGATGTTAATTTAATGCTTATTACTATCCATTGATGATTAAAAAATCTAATGGAAGGGCCAGTGGGGTAATAACAAAATAGAAGCTAGGAACGCTGTTGTATAGTTATTCCTAGCTTTTTCTAATACTCAAAAATAAAAGTAGCACCAATGGGTATTTTAGAACCAATCTTTTTCTGTTTTGATGAATTGTGCAAACTTGTAAAGCTGACATATCTTTTTGAAATGGAGGAATCAATTCTGATTCATTGACATCTTTATAAATAATTGCTAATATAAGAACGATCATTCTAAAATAAAAAAGAAGGACTGGGTCAATGGCAAGAACAAAAGAATTCAATGAATCAGTTGTGTTGGATAAAGCAATGCTGACCTTCTGGGAACAAGGGTACGAAAAGACATCTATGCAGGATTTAGTCGATAACATGGGGATTCATCGCCGTAGTATTTATGATACATTTGGGGATAAACATGTACTTTTCATGAAAGCTCTTGACCAATACGAAATTGAGTTAGAGCAAGAAATTTCCCAACGTTTAAAGCCGACAATGTCAACAAAAGAAAAGCTTGAGGAATTATTTTCAATTGTTATACAAGAAAATTCTAATCATCCAAAAGGTTGTTTGATTGTTAATACAGCTACTGAGCTAGCCTTACTGGATTCGGAAGTGACAGAAAAGGTTCAGGGGGCATTTTCTAAGAGTGAGAATTATATTTATCGACTTCTAAAGGAAGGACAAAAGAACGACATAACTTTAAAAAAGCAAAATTTACACGAATTGGCGAGCTACCTACATAATGCGTGGGTAGGGATTAGAGTTTTAGCGAAAACGACCAATGATCAGAAAAAGCTGCGTTCAATTGTTAAAGTAACGTTGTTTATTTTATAAAAAGAGAGTAGGAATAGAAATGAAGAAAAAATATACAGTAATTACAGGAGCCAGTTCTGGTATAGGCTATGAAACAGCGCTTGCTTTTGCTAAGAAAGAAAAAAACCTTATTTTAGTTGCAAGAAGAGAAGATCGGTTGAATTCCTTGAAAAAAAGGATTCAAAAGGAGTATCCTGATTTAGATATTGTATTAAGAAAAAGTGATTTGTCAGATCGAAAAGCAGTTTATGAATTGTATCACTCTTTGACCAATTACAACATTGAAACATGGATTAACAATGCTGGTTTAGGGACATCGGGAGTGTTGATGAATGCAGATTTAGAAAAAATTGAACAACTCATCTATGTAAATGTAGAAGCAACAACGATCCTATCGACTCTCTATGTCAAAGATTATGCGAATGTAAAAGGAACACAGCTCATCAATGTATCTTCTGCAATGGGGTATGTTATTGCTTTAGGAAATGTGGCTTATTCAGCTTCAAAGTTTTTTGTTAGTGTTTTAACTGAAGGACTTGCAGGGGAGCTAAAAAACGCTGAGTTAAAGGCAAAAGTATTAGCTCCTGCACTCACAGCTACAGATTTTATTAAACAAGCTAGTAACGCTGGCATGAACAGTCAGAAGCTACAGTTGCGTACACCAACAGAAGTGGCTAATTTCCTGATAAGATTGTATGAAAGTGAGAAGACAGTTGGACTTGTAAATGAACACAACGAATTTTTACTAAAGGACTCAATTTTTCCGACGTTTTCACTATAAATTTTTTTAAAGTTAATTAGAATGAACGTTCTAAAAAAGAGATTAATAAATGAAGGAGACTATAAACATGAAGGCTGCACAAATAGAAAAGTATTCCAAAGAATTGACGGCAAAAATAGTAGATATTCCTATCCCAGAGATATCGGCTGATCAGGTATTGATCAAAGTGAAGGTTGCTGCGGTGAATCCTCTTGAAATCTTAAATATAACAGGAGCTGTAAAGCTGATTCAAGACTACAAAATGCCATTAACCTTGGGAAATGAACTAACTGGAATCATCGAAAAAGTTGGGGAAAACGTTCAAGGCTTTAAAGTAGGAGAAGCAGTATATTGTAGATTGCCAGTGAATAGTATCGGTGCTTTTGCAGAATATGCTGCTGTTGATGCTGATGCTATAGGGTATTTACCTGAGAATTTGGATTTTACAACGGGAGCGGCTGTTCCGTTAACGGGCTTAACCGCTTATCAAGCCTTACATGAAGAGTTGGCCGCCAAAGCAGGTCAAACAGTTTTTATCCCAGGTGGCTCAGGTAGCTTTGGACAAATGGCGATTCCGATTGCAAAATCGATAGGGTTGAAGGTGATTGTTTCGGGGAGCCCAGAAGCGAAAGAGAGAACCTTAGCAGCAGGTGCGGATCGTTACATTAATTATAAAGAAGAGAACTATTGGGAAACACTTGAGCCGGTAGACTTTGTCATTGATACGTTAGGTCCGGATGAATTTGAGCATGAATTGTCAGTCATTAAGTCAGGTGGACGCTTATTGAGCTTGCGGACAAGTCCAAATAAGCAATTTGCAGTAGATAAAAAGCTAGCAAAGTGGAAACAGATTCTATTTGGCTTAGCGGGCTCAAAATATGATAAAAAAGCGAAAGAAAAAGGAATTGAATATCGGTTTATATTTGTACGTGCCGATGGAAAACAGTTAAGTCAGATTACGGATCTTGTTGAAAGAAATAATATTGTACCTGCGATTGACCCAACTGAATTTAAGCTAGAAGATATTAATAAGGCTTTAGCTCTGGTTGCATCAGGCCATCCCAAAGGGAAAGTGCTGATTAAGTTTGATTGAATATCTGTGAAAAAGTGATTTATCCAAATATAAAGTACGACTGGAAGATGATTAGAACCAAATAAACTAAAAGCTAAGAACGCTGTTGTATAGGCATTCCTAGCTTTTTTTGATGTCTGAAAATAAAAGTAGAACCAATGCTAGCACCAATGGGTATTTTTAGAACAAATCTTTTTCTGTTTCAATAAATTGTGCGAATTTTTCGGCGCTACATTAGGGATGGATATTGAAACTGATGTCTATTCATATATCGAAAAATTAGCTATTGTGTCAAATGTTCATTCTTTTATTTCAGAATATTAGTTCTCTATGTATGCATATAATCATTAGATACTAGATATATCAACGAGCGCGAGTAACAGCATAATTAATAGTGCATGTATTGCTCGCGCTTTTTAGTAGTTAAATTTTTTTGGTTTGTATCATCTTACCCAAAACTTCCTCACTCTCTTTCAAAATCTCCTCAAAATCCCCAGCGAAAACCTGATACAACTGCTGACAAGAATAATAACGCATCCGCATATCCTTCTTATTCCTCGTAACCTTTCCATCAAAAAACTCATCCAAATAAACCAACGATTTCTGCCAAGACCGAAGCTTGATCAACTCACTCCGCACATCCAAAATATCTTGATAAGGTACCGCCTTCAAATTCTGTTCTTTACTCATCATTACACATCCATTCCTAGTTTTTGAAAAACAAACAGGAAAATAAAAAACGATCAGACCTATCTGTGCCTCATCGTGTGCAATAGTTCGCCAAAGAACACATGAAATCGCCAGAAAAATGAAAGAATCCACTAATACCCCTAGTCAAATCAATCAAAATTAAGTACAATAAAACATGCGAGTACTTCGGTACGCGCTATCGGCAACTCGGATAAGCAGTCGTTGCTGTTTATTCGGGGCCTTGCAACATGATTCCAGTCAGGTTGTAAGGTGCCGTTTTTTATTTTTCTATTTTTTAACTTGTACATCGTTACGTTTTATTACCACCACCATCAATAAAAATCAGACCTAGAATAGAAACAAAAAAGGCATTGGCGCAATGTCCAATACCTGAATAAGTCAATAGTACTTTAAAGAAACCTAGCAATCCTTTCTAGTGGTAACTCAAAAAGAGACACAACAAAAAGCTAGTGAATCATTTACTATTGGCATACTCGTGCGGACAGTCGTTGCTGTTTTCAAGACCATTTCCGTTCGGTTCCAGCCAAACAAAAAGGTGCCAAGGATTAAATTGTCATAAAGTTGAGTGATGTTCTGAATCAGGACTTACTCAGCTTTTTTATTTCCATTCTATACACTAAGTATAAATAAATCGACAGAGAGAATCAAGGCGAACAGAGAAAAAAGCGAACAAAATTCGGATTTATTGTAAGCTGCCATTTTTTTCATTTATACAATGGATTTAATTTGTGATGCAATGTTTCAGAACTTTTGCATCACAGACATATTTCATCAACTTACATAAAAAAGAATACTTCTTCATAGAATAGCTGATAAATTTTGTGCCATTAGATGCTGCGGTGTAATGATGTTGTTGTTATTAGTCATTATATTTGGTAGACTTTAATTATATAAATAGACTTTATGTAATGATCTTAATACATTTATTGTGAATAATATATAAAAGGAGGTTTTTTATGGCTGAGAAAATAGCATCAAGTACAGCAGCAGCTCAAAATGCTGTAACTAAATTAACTGGAAAAAATGTAGATTTATCCAAAAAGGCAATCAGTTTTTCTGGAAGTACGGTATCTAGCATGACAGAGGGGTTGACAATTGCAAATCAAATTGTCGGTGAAGTGAGTAGTCTTGCAGAGTGCGTTTGGTCTCAAGCAGAAAAATTCCCTCAAATTGCAGAAATGATGGAGTATCAAGATCGTCAAGCAGCTCACCAAATGGGTGGTGTCGTATATTGACAAAGGATAAGCATAAAATGGAAGCTGATAAAATTGTATTAACCAAGCAAATTCAAGAAAATGAGCAAATTTCAGAGGATTTGAAGAGAGAACAACGGAAGTGGCAGGAACAGTTAGAAGAAAGCAAATGGCAAATGAAACAACAGACTGATCGAATCGCTTCATTATATCAAGAACTTGCTCACTTTGGTGATAAGACGGCTTATTATAACCAAGAGGAGATTCAGGATATTTATAGAAATGTTCAATCCGTCTTTCGTTCTCAAGAAGAAACAGTAGAATCTGCTTATAGAAAATCGAGTAGACAATTAGAGGATACTAACGAACGTTTGTATAAAGAGCGAGGGGCGTTAGAATGGTAAAATATATAAGTGCAGATTCAACAGCATTGATTCAAGGGTTAACAACGAATATCACTACTGCGAAAGGTGTTACAGGACAACTAAAGTCGGGTAGTCAATATTTAATTCAGTCAGTGGACGGTGAACAGTTATCTGGGGCTGCGTATACAGCAGGGAAAGGCTTATTCCAAGACTTGATTCTTCCAACTGTTGAACGTGTAGATAGTGCTGTTGATGCAATAAAAGAAGAACTCAGCAGCTATCAAGCAGCCGACGGATTAGTGAATAAATGGGCTGTTATTGATGAACAGGTGCAAAATGAATTAATTCAATCGTTTCAACGCCAAATTTCAGTGATTAATTTTCAAATTCAATGCTCAAATAAATTAGGATTACTGGGAAAACTAGCTAAAGGTGCTTTCGAAGCTTTAGCAAATTTTCAATCAGAAACAAATGGTTTATTTCGTGGATCTTTGACTCAATTAAAGATTGGGATGCAGGCAATAGAAGTATTGGGACTAATGACAGTGAATCCTAAAACAGGAGCCTATGCTTTTCCAGAAGGTTTTGATTCTTCGTGGTTAACATCAGTAAAATCAACGAGTGTAACCGCAACAAGAAAACAGGTTGCTCTAGAAAACGGGATGGACGAACTCCAGTTACCAAAAGCAGCTCGGAAATACTATCAAGAAATTATGAAAGAGGCATTGAAGAATGTCCCTGCTGATCAATGGGCAGCATCTATCAATGAGTTGAATCAGTTATTATTGTTTGATGATGACGGGAATATATTGAGAGTATTACCTGTTAATATGGGTGCAGGTAACGGAGTCATTATCTTAAAAAATGGCGTAAATGATGCAGAACTAACCGCACAAGCTAACAAAGAATTGAATGCTCAACAAAGAGAACTTTTAAATCAATCTCTGTTACAATTAGCAACAGGAGTAACTACAGCACTTGGAGGACTTGGGATAACTGGACTAAGTTTAGGGGGAACTTATTTTTCTGGAGGAACACTTGCCTTAACAGGTATCACACAAGCAGGAGTTGTGGCAGGCGCAGCGACTACAGGAGCTGGTGTGGCAATTGTTTCGGACGCTATTAGTAAGATGGGTGTTGCTAGTTCGACAGTTAACTATAGTTTTGCAAATAACTATAATCAGTACCATAAAGATTTGAAGCCGAATAATAAGTATAAGGCAGGGGAACATGATTATAACTATAAAACTGATGATTTAGGTCGATTGGAAAAAGCAGGTCCTGATGAATTGAAACCAAAAACTCATGATGGAAGACTTCCACATAATCCTAATACACCTGGTAAATTGCCAGGAGATCATGCAGGGCATGCCTTTGGGGATCGATTTGGCGGCTCTCCAGAATTGAATAATCTATTTTCACAGTCAAGTAAAGCAAATTTGAGTGATTTCAAAAAAATTGAAAATTCATGGGCAAAGGCACTTAATCAAGGTAAAAAAGTGATAGCAGAAGTTAAGGCTAATTATAGTGGTACTTCTCCACGTCCTGTTTCTTTCGAAGTTAAGTGGAGTATTGATGGGGTAGATTTTTCTCAAATTATAGGTAATTAAATAAGGATAGCGGAGGCTGAAAAATTGAAGAACATTAAAACTGTAATCTTAGATAAATACCGAAACAAAAAGAACTACGAGGAATTAGAAAATGGCATTTACAAAGATTTAAAAAATAAAAGATATGTTATTACATTACGCTTTGAGCTTGAGAATAATGAAAACTCACAATATCCTTTAGAAGATATTTTAGATAAATATTACGTGAACTGTACAAGTCATATTGATGAGGATGGGAATTGTATGGAAGTTGAGATTGAAGATGGCAATGACGACAATTTTGAAAGTCTTGAAACAATTAAAGAAATTGCTTCTTTAGTAGGAAAAAAAATATACAACAAAGAAGACGATGGTTACATTAAACTGGTTATAGAGTAAATTTTGAATTGCTGCAGTGTCAGCCACTATTTAAAACATACAACTTTATACATCTGGACAAGGTATACTAATTACTATAATAAATTCCTAGATGATGTTAAAGATGTTAGTTTAAAGACTGATGGTAAGCATGTGAGTATTTGGATTAAAGGCAGAGGTCGAGAAGTATTCAAGATGTAACAGTTGTCTATTGCACTTAGCTTTGGTAGAAAACAGGAAGTAAGATTATCCCACCCGTTGTTTTCTAACCTTAATTAGAGTACCTTAAATTGAGCTACTAGGCTAACATTTAAGGTGCTTTTTTTTGATTTTTGCAAAAGGAAAATAAATTTTGATTTATGAAACGAACGGACATATCAAGCTTAATGATGTATCACGTGCAGTTAAAATAAAACTGTTATTAGAGGTTAAAAGTGTAAAAAAAACTCACAACATAATGAAATAGACGAACAAGTATTTCATAAAGAAAGTTATTATATAGGTTAATTATTATGCAAAATGTTATAATAAAATATGAGAGATTTTAGCAGAAAATATGAAAAGTAGACCATTATTTATGAAATTGAATGAACAATCTGATAACTATAAGTGTACAAAACAAACAATTAATATCCTAAGAATTATTAACATTTATAACTAAGAACAGGCTTAGCTATAATTATTATAGAAGCCCGTTTTAGCAATTTTCAATGATAAGATATAGAATTGATTTTTGAAGATGGGGTTGTTAGGTAATAAGTATTTTATAGGATATGTTAATTCTTTAGAATTAGTATAAGTTGAGAGAGGATGGAATTATTTGAAAAGTATAGGAGATATCATTTTAATGAAAAAAGACTCAATGGAACCATATGAAAATAAATATGTGTGGTTTTTTCTTTATTTGGAAAATATTTATCTTTCTAAGAGTAATTGGGAAAATATAATTATCAATATGTTATCTGAATATGATGATGATGCAATAATGTATATTTTGGAAAAACTGACAGAACTGAACAATCATTTTTCTAGTGATCTAAGATCACTCTTGAAAACAAAAAGACACAGTCTGTATTCAGAAGGTGCGTTATTTAAAGATTTAAAAATAAAGAATGATCTTCATCCTAAATTTGTGATGTTAAAGGAAAATGATGAGTTTATCTTCCATCGAAAAATATTGAATACTTGGTTTGAAGGATTTGAAGATAGAGATGGGAAAATAGTTAAAGAATTTCAAACGACATTTCATTCAAGCTTTTGGGAAATTTTTTTATATAAAATTTTTAAAGACCTAGGTTATTCAATCGATTTTACTAAGAATAGACCAGATTTTATTCTCAAAAATCAGGAATATGAAAATCGTGAAATCTATGTTGAAGCTACGATTTCTAATATAAGTATAAATGGAAGAAAAGAGGATAATAGAGGTTTAGAGGACATCTTGGGAATGATGACCCCGCCTCACTTAAATGAAGAATTTGATGATGAAATTGAAGAAGCTGTGGTCAGATATTCAAGCGCAATAAAAACAAAATTAGAAAAATATAAAAATGACTATACTAATCTCAAATGGGTTAAAAATGAAAATCCATATGTGATTGCATTGAGCTCATATTCACAAGTTAATTATGGCAGGGAATATATTTTTGGGATTATAGCACTATTATATGGTTTATATTATTCTAAGATACAGAAAAAATTTATCAAAAGAGACTATGTTGAAAAAAAAGAAGGAGTAAAAATACCAATTGGAATTTTTGAATTGGAAGAGTATTCTGATGTTTCTGCAATTATATTTACTTCAAATCTAACAATAGGAAAGCTAACTGCATTAATAAAATCTCAAGTTAATTATAAGAGTCAGGAAGTATTTAACTTGTATCAAGATTTTACAGATGATGATATGACATTTAAAATAAATATGGCGAGTATAGATTCAGCAGAAGTTCTAACTGATGGAGTATGGGTTTTACATAACCCTTTGGCAAAAAATAAACTCAATCTAAAAGAATTTTATGAAGTGGGAATAACTAATTTTTTTGAGAAAGACAAAGAGTACTATGTTTATGGTAACCTGAACCCTACAATTTCTAGATTAGATATACCAAATATTCTTGTTCCGCGGTATATCAAAAGGATTACGTCAATGACAGAATTATATAATAGTCATGAGAACCTAGATTTTATAGATTATTATATTTTACCTGATTTTAACAAAATAGTTTAGTCGAAGTAAAATTAATCAAAATTCGATTTTTTCCATTGAATATTTGATAAGTGGAAGGTGAGAAAAATTATTGATCGTAGAGAAACTCCTGATGAGTATAAAAAAATTCAAAAAAAATTTAGAAGTTACCTTATTAAGAAAAATTCTGATGAGGATCTAAAAATGTCAACGATTGATACAATAAAATCGGATGCGTTTTATCCAGCACGTCATCCAGAAGTTGGAATGTGCTTTGAAGAAGTTTATTCATCAGTGGGAAATCTTGAAATATATATATTTCTATTTGAGGATTATTGGATAAATAAGAAATTAAAAAAGCAAAGTGGGGTAGGGGCTTATCAAAATGCATTTAAAGAATTTTTTTATTTTTTGCAAAAAAATAGGGAGGATCCAGTCAGCAGCGATAGTGTCACTATAAACTCAGAGGTACTGAGAAGTCTTATTACGAAAAGTATAATTAGAAGAGACATTAAAATAGTAAAAGAGCTGAAAGCTTTGTATGATAATGAGTGCCAAATATGTAATTTTAAGTTACAAGTAGGTAGGAAAAGCTACTATTCAGAAGTTCATCATATTCGTCCTTTAGGAACACCACATGATGGTGGTGATAATAAAGAGAATATGATTGTAGTTTGTCCTAATTGTCATGTTCAATTGGACAGAGGTTTTCAAAAATTAAATAAAAAGTCATTAAATATTAAGTCTGATCATAAAGTAAATGCTGAAAACATATCATATTACAATGGAAAAATACTAAATTGAAAGTGAGTTGATGTTAAAAATTATATTGATTTAATTAGTTATAAAAATAATAGGATGGAACTTAATTCTGAAATACCAAAATGGGACGATTTCCTAGAATATGGAACAACTAATAAAATTATTATAGAGTTGCAAAACATTGGATTTCCTAGGCATATCGCGAGTTTCTTGAAGAAAGAATACTTGGACTATTTTGTTATTGAAAACAGCATAATAGTAGATTTTTATGATGAAGAATTACGAATGAAGTTGAAGGAAAGTGATTTTAAGCAAGAGTATAAAGAAATTTGTGAAATATTTGGTTGGGAGTAATTTATTGGAATTTGAAAAGTATGACCATATAAAATTAGGAAAGCTTATTGTTACGAAGCTTTCCTAATTTTATATGGATTAAACTGCTGTCCCTATTCCATCGATAAAGGAAAAAGAACTAATTAAAGTATTTTTAGCTGATTTAGTTACTTCATAAGCTTTATTTATCTTGGTAAGATATATGTACAGAATAAAAAAGGGGGAAATCATATGCTTCTTAATGAGCAACTAGAGATTGAGAGGAAGAATAGAGGCATTTCTAAAAAAAGATTAGTACAAATTATAGAGCAAGGAACTGGGCTTACTTTTCAGGTAGATACTATTCGACGTTGGGAATCAGGAATTTCAACTATTGATCCAAGAGGGTTAGCATATTTAAGTGTACTATATGATATAACAATGGAAGATTTAGTTTCTGAGGATGTAGAGCCAGTTATAGATAATAAAGAAAAATACTACAAATTTGGAAAAGAAATAAGCGAATATTGCATGGTAGAAAACATTACAGAATTTACTATCCGATATGAAGTTGTTGATAGTAGAGATTGGATTGTGACACCAAAATATGATTTGATTATGCGTTGTTATGAAGATTATTTAAAACGTGAGCAAGCTGATTATTTTGTTTGCAAAGCTGCATACGAGGTGTGTAGAGATTGGATGGTTAATATAAAGGAACTGGACTATACTGATGACAGATTATATAACCGAATATACGATGATAGTGCAGGATATTTGGGAATTAGAGAAAAAAGAGACCCCATAGACTATTTAGATTTATTAGAGGAATTAGAAGCGGTTGTAGATGATATTTCTGGTTATTTAGAATTATTTGATACTGGAGGGTTTGATAAATGGGAGTACATTTAATAATAATAGAAGAAAGAAAAAAGAAGCAAATGACACAAGAGCAATTGGCTGAAAAAGTTGGTGTTTCAATAAAGACAATAGTAAAATGGGAAAATGATGCTGCTATGCCTACCTTAGAAAACTGTAAGAAATTAAGATCAGTCTTTGAGATTACACTAGATTATCTCTTAGAAGATAGTTTTGAATTACAGGACATGTACGATGAGTATGTCAAATTAGGAGAAAAGGTTCTTGAATTAGCGGATGAAGAATACCCTTTAGATTTTATTCAAAGTTATTATATTTGTGCTAGAGAGCCTAGCTTGGTAATACCTAAAAAAGCAGCAGATAGTTTTATCAAGAATATAGCGGAGAAAATAAATAATACCGATTACTATGATAGTAAAAAAATAAAAATGATACATCAGGAAATAAAGGACTTTTTATACTTTTGGTATAAATACAATAAAGGAAAGCATTTGCTTTCTAAAGATTTGAAAGCGAAGACTTTATTTATGAATAGTGTTTCTTTTACCAGTGAAGAAATAATTAATCAGCTAAAAAATCCAGAGGCTCAAACAAAACCAATTTTGTTACTACGAAATTTGATGATAAATAGACTGATAAAAGAATGTAACCTCCTTCAGTACAATATTGATGAGGAAATAGAAGAAGAGTTAGATTATAGTGGAGAAATTATGTGGCCTGTATCTACGTATAACTAGAATAGATTTATGAAAGGAATTATTTTTATGAACATAACGATTGATGGAATTATTGGTGGTGCTTTAGGTTTGATAGGCGTTTTTATCTCTTTGGCATATTCGTCGAAGCTGGATAAACAGAATAAGGAATTCCAGAAGCATATGGAAGAATCGCGAAGAGAGCATGATTTATGGAGTAAAAAGTATAGCACTTTAGTTCAAATGATTAGTTATAGGTATGATGTTAAAAGTAATGAATACTCGGCTGCGATGAATGGGATTACAGCAACTTTTTATGATTCAAAAGAAGTTATGGATGCTGTGAAGAGATTCTATGCTTATTTAGAGAGTGGAACAGTTGACAGTTTACAAGCAAATGAACGTATGGTAAATATATATTCAGCAATGTTTAAGGATTTAAAAATAGATCAGAATGTAGATGAAATTTTTCTAAGCAAAGTATTTAATGGAAAGTAAATTATACCAAGAGTTTATATTTACATTCAATTTGATTTAATTACGTAGTTGGCTATGATTGAACTTTCTTTGTCTAATCATTAGTGATTCATAGTAACGATGTACTCACTGCGAGATCACATATTTACTGCCTTTTTTTCAACTCTTTCTAATGAAATCTATATTGAAGGGGTAGTTGATTAAAAATAAAATTAGGGCTAGGAGCGCTGTTTTAAGTGCGTTCTTAGCTTTTAAATACTAAATTTCTTGAGATTTATTTTTTTGAAAACCTAAATAAGTTGTCATTTTTGATTTTAATTCTTATTTTGAGTAAACCTAAAACTGTGTTATCATCAATTTAGGTTTTAAATTTGTTAGTATTAATATTTGTTAAAAGAGGTGTCAACAATGCATAGATTAGATGATTCTTTAATAAGGGAAGCTTTAATCGAGAGACTAAAAACGTATAAAAATTGTACTATTATTGAAGAAATAACAGTTCCGACTGGAAAAGCCCGTGCAGATGTTGTGGCGATAAATGGACATGTTTGTGGATATGAAATAAAGAGTAACGTTGATTCTTTGGAGAGACTGCCGAATCAGCTGAAATGGTATGATTATAGTTTTGAGATGAATACAATAGTTACAGGAGAAAAGTATTACGATAAAGTATTGAAGTTTGTGCCAGAATATTGGGGTATTATTTTAGTATTAATTGATGAAAAAGGACAATTAAAATTAAAATTTATAAGGAAAGCAAAGTTAAATCCAAAATTAATTTTTTCAGATTTCGTTAGCTTTTTACCTTCAAATGAAATAAAAAAAATAGCTAAGAATGATGAGATATTAAATTCAATTAAATTAACTAAAAGAGAAATTAACGAAATGTTCAAGCAAGATTTAACAAAAGAGTTGGAAATGAAACTTCCGAAATCTCAAAAAATGAAATTGAAAGTTATAATTCGCAACTCTTTAAAATCTTTAATAGTATAAATTATCGGAAGATGTCAAATTTTTAATATCCTAATGTTTTATACTAATTATTCTGAAATATTATATATTATCTAGAATACATTTTTTTATATGGTGGGAACAACCAATTGAGACCCAAGTTGAAGGATTGCCTTTATTCTTTCCTGACACATGTACATCACTAATGAATTTATCGCCCCAAGAAAATGCGGGTGAAAAAAGACTACCATGACTTTGGATAATATCGCTACATACTTTAACAAAATCGTAAGGTGATATTCTTTGACCATTCCTATAAAATACATAGTAATTATCCAGCGTATATTTTATTTGTACTATTGGAATAACTTGGTTTGTCGATTCATAATCTAATGGTGAAATAGTAGTATAGTCTCCATAAATGAAAGAAGTGGTCGGAAATTCATTTTTGAATAAAAAATATAACTCTTTTTCTGCTCTAGATAATTTAAAGTTTTCGTTAGCTTTTTTAGGAACGCTCAAAGGAATATTTCCACTTGAAATGACAATATTTCTATTATTTAGTAGAGGAACTAACTTAGAAACATTATCAATTTCAGATTGGCTAACTTGGGGTAAGAAACCAAAATCAATAACAATATTTTTGGGAACTAAGTCGAGTTGATTTTCTAAGCCCGAGATAAATATTTGATCAATTTTTTTAGCATCAATTCTACAATGAGTTGGTTCAGAAACATCATAGGAAAATAGATAATCAACAGGGTAAACAATGAAAAAATTATTGAAGATGTTATTATCTCTTTTCAAATCTATAATATCTTCAATATCCAATTGATCTAGATTACGACAATCAATCCAAACAGTCCCTTTATAGCTTTTTTGAATGGATTCTAGCTCCTCAAAAGAACCTTCATTAATAATAATATTTGGAATGAAGTTTGATGATGGGGCAGTTTCTTTTAATGCTCTAATCTCTCCTTGCTTTTTTCTTAAAGTTGCAATGTACATAAAATCACCCTTTCTGGATTAATGATATCGCTTTCTATCCTAATAGTCAAATTATGATAAAAATAAATTTTAGAATATTGATGAAATTGAGAAAAATTTATTAGTAATATGAATAAGTTAGCTTTATCTTTTAATTTTTGAAATTATTACAAATTTCAAAATTATAATAAACTGTGTAAATAGGCTCACTGTGAGTAATTCTACGTATTAAAAAAAGTATATACTCTTTTCTGTTTAAGAAAGTGAAGAGTATATACTTGTTTATATTAAATTAAGCTTTCCCTCTCTGAACCATCCTCGCTACAATCTCCTCACTCTCCTTCAAAACTCCCTCAAAATCCCCAGTAAAAACCTGATACAACTGCTGACAAGAATAATACCGCATCCGCATATCCTTCTTATTCCTCGTAACCTTCCCATCAAAAAACTCATCCAAATAAACCAACGACTTCTGCCAAGATCGAAGCTTGATCAACTCACTCCGCACATCCAAAATATCCTGATAAGGTACTGCCTTCAAATTCTGTTCTTTACTCATCACTACACATCCATTCCTATTTTTTGAAAAACCAACAGGAAAATAAAAAACGATCAGACCTATCTGTGCCTCATCGTGTGCAATAGTTTGCCAAAGAACACATGAAATCGCCAAAAAGATGAAAGAATCCAGCAAAGAGACTAGTAAAATCAATCAAAATTAAGTACAATAAAACATGCGAGTACTTCGGTACGCGCTATCGGCAACTCGGACAAGTAGCGTGAGGCTGTTTATTCGGGGCCTTGCAACGTGATGCCAGTCAGGTTGTAAGGTGCCGTTTTTTATTTTTCTATTTTTTAACTTGTACATCGTTACGTTTCATTATCACCACCATCGATAAAAATCAGACCTAGAATAGAAACAAAAAAGGCATTGGCGCAATGTCCAATACCTGAATAAGTCAATAGTACCATAAAGAAACCTAGCAATCCTTTCTAGTGGTAGCCCAAAAAGAGACACAACAAAAAAGCTAGTGATTCGTTTACTATTGGCAAACTTGTGAGGACAGTTTTTGAAGTTTTCAAGACCATTTCCATTCGGTGCCAGCCAAACAAAAAGGTGCCAAGGATTAAATTGTCATAAAGTTGAGTGATGTTCTGAATCAGGACTTACTCAGCTTTTTTTATTTCCATTCTATACACTAAGTATAAATAAAATGACAGCGAGAATCAAGGCGAACAGAGAAAAAAAGCGAACGAAAATTTGATAATAAATGGAGCTGAGTTGAAGTATTTAACTAATAAAAAAGCTTCTTTTAACTAAAACCTAGGAATAAACTATATTTTTCATTTAATCTATATTAATTTCTACCAATATGTTATATGATTTAATTGAAAATGAATAATCTGACAAGATGTTAATATCTTTCGATAGGATGAGAATAAAAAATGAAAAAAATTATTGACTATTATAAAACGAGTTTAGAGCAAGCCTCTTTATCAGAAGTAAATCCAACAAAAAATAAGTCACTCCAGATTTCTTTTCAAGACTATCTTACAGGAGTTGTCAAAGATCTAAATGAAGAGACAATAGATCGCTTATTTGAAGAAAATGAGGAAGAGATTGACGTTTTTCTGTTTCCAATTCAATTGCAATCTGGATCTGGTAAATCTGAAAAGCGATTATATCCTTTAATTATCCCAGCAAGTCTAACCAAAAATGGTGAGTTGAAACATATAGCCTATGGTGTTCCTTGGATTCCAAGAATGTTGCTTGCACCAGTGGAGAATTCAAAATTATCTGTCATCGGAGAAAATGATGATTATCTTCAATTTATAGAAAGTCATTCTTTTCGGGAACTATCTTGGAACGAATATACTCAATTGACAAATGAGTTATTTGAGTATGTATGTAAACAAAAGATAACTGATTTCACTGAAATCTCTTGGTTTAAAAAAGTGGATGAAGATATTTTAATATTTAAAGGAGCATCCAATGGCGGAGCTGCTCAACGAATTGTAAAACTATATGACTCGATAACAAAACATAATGGAGAGTTACCATTATTAAACAATTTTTTAGGTAATAAGAATAGTTCAACAGATCCCAATTTACTATCAGAAACAAAGCAAATAGAAATGGACAAATTTCATTTAGGCCAAATGAAACCAACTTTCGGACTTTCTCCTAGCCAACGAGAAGTAGTTCGCCATATGAATACACTGGATAACGGGGAAATTATAGGGGTAACTGGTCCTCCTGGGACAGGAAAAACAACCTTGCTGCAAAGTATCATCGCTTCAAACTGGATCAAAGCCGCTATTGATCAAAAACAACCGCCAATTTGTGTTGTTTCCTCAACCAATAATCAAGCTGTAACGAATGTCATTGAAAGCTTCCAAATAGATAACAGCCAAGGAACTAGTTTTGATTTGAATTACTTTCCAGATTTTTCAGAATTATATTCACTAAAGAAAAACTTCGATTTATTTGAAGAGCGCTGGATTCCTCAGCTAGACAGTTATGGTCTGTATATTGTGAATAAAAAGAAATATTCTGAGGCATCTTTAGCTGCGATGAAAGCAAAAATTAGCAGTGATAATAGTAAATATTTAGAAAGAATGGAATCAATTGAGTTTTTAGAACAAGCAAAACTGAATTTTTTATCAAATTTTGAACAAACTTTTAATAAAAAAGACTGTACCACTAAACAAGCTAAAAAAGAAATTCATCGTTGGTTAGTGATGCTATCTAGAGACTTGCATGATCTTATTGAATTTCACTCAAAAGCAAAAAACTATAAAGCAATGATAGCAGAAATGAATAATCTGATGGGTAAGATTAATAATTCGATAGACGAAAATCAATTAAAGCTCACAACATTAAAAACAACCTGTTTTGAGTGGGAAACATTTAATTCCAAAGCAAGTAATATTTTAGATATTATTCCACACCTAAAACAAAAACGTGAACAAGAAAGAAAACAGAAATTCTGTCAACTCAATGAGCTTTCCTCAATTGAGGAGTTAGAAAGCTTATTAGAAAATGAAAAACAATTAGCCAAATCTCTATTAGCTAAAAAAGAGCAACTATCAATGAACGATAAAACTATAAAGAATGAAGAACAACGCTATCAACTACTCTTAAAAAGATATCATCTAGATCAAGTTCTAAGTTACGATCATCTCAATGAACACTTAGATAAAACGATTAGGTATTTATTATTTTTATTTGCAACGCATTATTGGGAAGCAGAGTGGCTCATTTCCATCGACGAAATGAACGAAAAAGAGCAACTACCTAATTCTGTTAAAACAATAAAAGAATATCAACAAAGATGGATCAGAAGTGCTATGTTGACACCTTGTATTGTTGGAACACTTTACCAAGTACCAGTGTTTTTCTCTTATGAAAATAAGCCGATGTTTAATTTTATTGATTTATTAATTACGGATGAATCAGGGCAAGTTAGTCCTGAAATAAGCACAGCTAGCCTGTCGCTTGCAAGAAAATATTTAGCAGTTGGTGATACAAAACAAATTGAGCCTATTTGGAACATGGCAACGGAAGTAGATAAAGGAAATATTCTTAAATTACTTACAACGAATCAAGATGAAATGTCGCTATTCATGAATAGTGGGCTATCAGCATCTTGTGGTAATCTGATGAAAGTTGCTCAAAATAGAAGTAAATTCCATAAATATACGCATTTAAGTGGTGGGTTATTTTTGAGTGAACATCGTAGGTGTCTACCGGAAATTATCACTTATTGTAACACTTTGGCATATGATGGAAAACTAGAAGCAAAACGAAAAGAAGAAGAGAGTTATTATAAAGATAAACTACCACCTATGGGCTACGGACATATTATCGGGAAAATGATGCGAAAAGATAATAGTATGGCAAATGTAATAGAAGCTAGAACGATAGCAAATTGGATCAATGATCAAAAAGATACATTATTGAAAATGTATAACAAGAAAACAATTGGAGAGGTTATCGCAGTAGTTACACCTTTTAAAGCGCAAAAAATTGTGATAAACAATGAATTAAAAAAATTAGGTTTTAAAGAAAAGGAGATTGTTGTCGGTACAGTACATGCATTGCAAGGTGCTGAAAAATCTGTAGTAATTTTTTCAACTGTTTATGATTTTTCTTATAAAGGTACTTACTTTTTTGATAAAAGTGTTCACATGTTAAATGTTGCTGTATCTAGAGCTAAAGATAGTTTTTTAGTTTTTGGAGATACAAATATTTTTAGTTTAGATGGGAATTTACCTTCTGCGCAGCTGGCAAAAGTTATTTTTGCGTCAGAACACAATGCCATTCATGGGTTAGAAAAATACAATAGAGTATCAGAGGGAAATGTCCAAAGAATAGAAGGTGTTCCAGATCATGATGACTATTTAAAAAAACTGATTAATCGAACAGAGAAATGTATTCATATTGTTTCACCCTATGTATCTTATTATACTTTAAAAAATTATTGTTCTGAGTTATTGAATTTGATACAACAAAAAGTGATAGAAGGAAAAGAAATTTTTATCTATACGTCTCCTTCTATCAATCAAAGTAGGAAAGGAAGTTATGAATATGGTAGAAAACTGCTAGAGCAGACAGGTGCCAAGTTAATTGATCTAAATCGTGTTCATAGCAAAATGATTATTGTAGACAAACTTGCTTTAGTAGACGGATCATTCAATTGGTTTTCAGCTAGTAGAGAAAAAGATTATGCATACTATAATTGGGATACTTCTATCGTTTTTTATGGTAAAGACGCTAGTGAAATGATTGACAGTCGATTGGAATTATTGGAGGAAAGAGTAATGAAGTGAATTTAGGCGAATAAAAACGGATATTTATCTGCCTAAATAGTGGATATAGATATAATCGAAAGTTTTTGTATCATATTCTTTAATTGTCATTCTACTTTTTATCAAAGTATTTATGTTGTTACATTTGTATTTTAATTGGTTGTTGTTCAAATGAAAGTCGTTAGGATAATTAATTTGAAAGACTAACTATAAGAAGTCAAGTAAAGAATAAAAGAATTAGTCCAAAATTTAATAACAAAAAAATGCATAACAAATAAGAGAAAGCAAAGGTATTTTTTTGAGTTACATTCGTATTTCGTAAGGTTCGTTCTTTTTGAGAATCGCATGAACGATGTAACATAACTTTCTGGAAACTGCTCCAAGAGCTGTGAGGTGGTGTTTCCCTTCAGAACGTTTCTTTTCGTAGAAGGCTTTAAGAACAGGATCATGTTGTACTGCAATTAAAGCAGCTGAAAATAAGGCTTTTCTAAGATAAGGGGAACCACGTTTACTCATAACGTTATGTGTTGCTTGATATTGACCAGACTGAGAAACAGTCGCGTCTAGACCAGCGTATGCGACTAATTTTGTAGGATTGGAAAATTTACTAATGTCTCCAATTTCCCCAAGAATAGTAGCGCCATTGATTGGTCCGATCCCTGGGATCGTTTCAATGACAGAATGCAGAGTAACCATGATTTTTTTGATTTCAGTTTCAGTATCTTTAATTTGGGCTTCCAGAAATTTAAGTTGTTCAATCATTGATCGTAATTGGAAAGTAAAGGTCTCTTGAGCAAAAGTAATACCAAAAGATCGACTCGCAGCACTTTTTAAGGCATTGGCTTTATCTATCCCTAAACGATTGTGACTCGCTTCTTTAAGTAGTTTCGCAAGAGTATTCGCAGAGATATCATGGAGTGTTTCAGGAGAACTAAATTCAAGTAAAATTTCTTTTGATGCTTTACCAAAAACACCTGATTTACCGAATACTGAGTCATACTCAGGGAAAACTTGGTCTAATACGGCAATGATTTTACGTTTAAAGTCACTCGCTGTCCCAACTAGGTAAGTACGATAACGGGAAAGCTGTTTAAGAGAAAAAATATTTTCATCAGAGAGTGTCGTTTCAACAAAGGAACCGAAGCGAATCAGATCTGCAATTAAAACTGAATCAATAATATCATTCTTACGTTTACGAATTTCTGTCCCTTTACGCCACCCATCCGTTTGGATGGGGTTAAGAACATGAATTAAAAACTCTTTTTCATGTAAGTATGAAAAAACCGTTAACCAATAATGACCGGTAGCTTCCATACCTACAGTAAAATCATCTGATGAAGAAGAAAAATCATGAATTTTTCCAAGTAATTTTTCTCCACCTTCAATGGTATTCGGAAAAGAAAATCCTTTAAGAACAACCTTTCCTTCATCATTCATGATTGAAGCAACATGGGAACGTTTCCCAATATCAATTCCAATGTAGAACATAATTATACCGCCTTCATAAGGATTTGGATTGAAATCCACTCAACTGAAAAGCGTTACTACCTTGTTCTAGATACGGAGTAAAGCCAGAAGGCTTTCAACATCTAACTCATTCGTAAACAGCTAAACAGAGAGAGGTGTCAGTCTTTCGATGACGAGCTCATAGACTCAAGGAGAAAACGACATAGCCTCTCAATCCAGTAATTATATTATCTCAAATTTATTGAGTTAATACCTAATGAAAAATAACAATGGTTCATAAGGTTATCCACTAAAATCGGAAGATTAAAACCTTAAATATAATATACAAGGAGTAATAATATGGCAAGAGATTTAGAAGAAAACTTATATAACATAAGAATGAAAGCTGAACAGATTAGAGCGTTGGAATTTATTGAGGTTGATGCTATTGAAAAAGCGTCTGGCTCCACTAAAAGAATAGCTAAAAATGACAATGACGAACTTTTTTGGTTGGGACGTGAATTTAATATATTGTTTAAAGAACAATTTCAATATTTGTTGGAACTTGGGATAAAATTAAGTGAAGAAATAGAAGGACTTGTTGAAGAAGCTGAAGGGTTGGCGGGAATATAATATTCTTGATCCTAATATTATATGGTAAAAAGTAGAGTAACTAAAATAATAATAGATTATGATTACACGGATGTAAGATTTATTATTAAAGAAATTTTAATCGAAAACTAGGAACAAATATATAACTGTTCCTAGTTTTTTTTGTTGTTACTATGTTGCTAAAATGTTGTTAAGTAGTATAATATAGAAAAAGAATCGAAAAGAGGGATAAAGATGCCGACAGTAAAAAAAAAACCAATTCATATTTCAGTTGATGAAGATTTGAAAGAACAAGCAGAACAACTTTTTAATGAATTAGGCTTGAATATGACAAGTGCTATCAATGTATTTTTAAAACAAGCAGTGACAGAACAAGCCATTCCTTTTGAAATTCGAAAAGCGAATAAAGATACCATAGAAGCCTTAAACGATGTGAAAAGCAAGCAGTTACACGGAGGATTTACTTCCGTTGAGGACTTAATGGAGGATTTGAATGCTTGAGATTTTTTATACATCAAGATTTAAAAAAGATTATAAGAAAATTGTGAAACAAAGGAAAATGATTTCTGAATTTGAAAAAGTTGTTACATTACTTCAAAATCAAAAAACACTTCCTGAAAGGTATAAAGATCATAATTTGACTGGAAATTATGTAGGATTTCGAGAATGTCATATTACGCCAGATTGGTTGTTAATTTATCAAATAGATCATGATCAACTTGTGTTAGTATTGACAAGAACTGGATCGCATAGTGAGTTATTTTAGATCAATATGAAGTTAAAACATACTAAGATTAGAGGGTAAACTCATCCGTCGATAAGTTTACCCTCTAATCTTAGTATGTTTTTCTATTAAAAAACCTAATAATAAATTATTCATTCATTAGTTTCAGAAAATCATTTTCTCCTAATAATTGAACATCTAACCCTTTAGCTAACATTCCCTCAGCCTTCTTTATCTTAGAGCTTTTGCCGGAACTATCAACTTTCGATAAGTCTTGTTCACCCATAACTAAAAAATTGGTTTGTTGATTCACACCATTCTGTGGTGTACCGCCAATGTTTTTTACAAGCTGCATAGCGTCACGTCTATTCATTGAAATAAGAGTTCCAGTGAAAACAATATTTTTTTGATAAAATTCATGATCTTGATTAAAAGTACTAGAATCAGCTTCCGTAAGAGAAAGAGTCAAATTTTTAGAAGATGAATTAGCTTTTTTTCTAAATCCGCTAAAATCAGAATGGGTAACTTTACCTAAGTACTTATAATTAGCATGCTCTAAAAGCTCTTCTGTTGTCATACTGGAGTTAAGTTTAGCAAGTTCAAGCAATAGTAGTCCACATGCTCGTGCGTCTTCTAATGCATCATGATGCTGAAAAGAAATATTAAATTCTTTTGCTAAATTTTTTAGTTTATAAGATAGCCTTGTTAATAGAGCACGAGAAAGTTGATAAGTGCAAAGATAATTAAATTCAAAATTTTCTAAATCATATTTAGCATTTGCGTCTCTAATAGCACCAGTATCAAATTGAGCAAAGTGACAAACAATTGGTGAATCTCCAATAAATTCAATTAGGTTAGGTCGTAATATTTCATATGAAGGTGATTCTTTTACCAGATCATAATCGATGCCATGAATATTAGTATTAAAAGAATCAAATTTTTCTTCAGGATTAATAAGACTATAAAACTCATTAGTTATTAGACCATTTTCGAATTTAACAAGTCCAATTGAGCATATACTGTGTCTGTTGTCATTGGCTGTTTCTACATCTAAAGCAATAAAAGTATCTTTCACAAAATATTCCTTCTTTCTCAATGAATTGGATAACTATTGAATTACCACTATTATAAAACTTTGGGAAATTAAATGCTATCTAATTATTGTGGATTTTATTATAAAATTTGTTACAATGATATTAATAAATGTGTGAAATTTTTTGATTTGATTGATTTTGAGGAGATTGAAAATGAAAAAATTAGTAGGAATAATACTTAATTTATTTGGTGGTTTTTGGCTTTTTTTTGGTATAGTTGGTGGAATTATTTCAAGCAATGATTTCACTTCCGGTACCATAGTGGCTTTGCTAGGTTTAGGCATTTTTTCTTTAGGAAATAAGATTAAACAATCTAAAACCACTTTGTGGGAAGATATAACCAATAAAGTTCATTTAGATTATGACAAAATTGACCAGATTAAGCAGTCAATTTTTAGCTGGTTGGGCCAAATGAGTCCGCTAGTTTTGGATGTCAAGAAAAAGCTACTCACTCTCTTTAAATCTTTTCAGCATCATTCGGAAGATAAAAATAAAACAATGAAAGTAAAGCCCGAAAAAATCGTTAGGAAGAAAAAAATAGATCCTTCTGAAACTATAAAAAATCAGAAGAGAAATGTTAAGAATCAAGTAGCGGCTGAAATAGTAAAATTGTTAAAAGAAGAAAAAATAAGAGTAGAAGGGAAAGGTGTACAAAATAAAATAGATGACAAAAATTTTGTGAAAGAAGAACAATACAATACAAAACGTCATTCTAGTAAAAAAGGATTATTCTACAATGAATCAGCCATCATTTTAGCTGAATATCGCCATCTAACAACACCAGAAGAATTGTTACAAGTGATAGCTGAGCCGAATCGGAATAGTTATTCATATAGCTCATTCGGTGCAAAAGAATTCATAAGGGATTCATTGAAATACAAAAATAGTTCAGGTAGTTATTGTGAACCAGTTGAATTAACGAGTTATTACACTATTTTTTCTGATTTGAACAATGAACAAAAAGCTTGGTATTTTTATTGGAGAACGAACGCTTTGAATTTAAACTTTTTAGATGTGGACTTGTCATATATATACTTATTTACTTATGAATTGCTAAACTATTCTTTTAATGAAAATGCAGCTTTTAATGTCAGTATGTTAGTACACCTATATGAAGCATATAAAAAAAAATATAGGGTTGATCGTTTAAAAGAAGTCATCTTCGATATGTTGCTTGAACTAAATCAAACTGACTTAACTAAAAAATGGATAAATGAACGTTATACTCCTACTCTATACTCAAATTTAAAAGAAGAAAAAGAGATTTCTACTATCTCTATGACCGTTTGGAAAACATATTTAAAATACTATCGTGAAACAAGGTTCTTTAAGGCAAATCGTTCTCAGATTTACAAAATATTTAAAACGTGTACGTTTTTGTTAAATGACTTTTATGAAAAAGAGTCTCTTAAAATCATAGATGTTTATTTTGAAGAAAAAACAGAAAGCCGACAAGCCTATTTATTTTCAGGAATGGTCATTTTAAGAGAGACTTCTGTAAAAACATATTCAGAACGACACATATATGCAACGGACAGAGCATACGAAGATATTTCGGCGTTCTTTAAGTTAGCTGAAAATGTCACTCGAGTAATTCAAGGAGAAAAACGTCAATTAGAAATAAAAAATAATCCGTTTCATACTACTCTTCATGATGAGATGTTGGAATATATGAATACTTTAAAAAACAAAAAAAGATTTAAACAAGTAATGGAACCAGAAACTTCTGCATTTGGAAGCTTAATTCCACAACCTTTACAAGTTGAGAAAAAGCAGCAAGTTGTAATTGTGTTTGATGATGAAAGAATCAAGCAACTTCAAAAAGAAACAGATTCTTTAGTAAGCGAGGTAAATAAACGGATTGAAGACAATGATAGCCAAGATGATATGGAAAGAATCTCTAAAGTTCAAGTTGAAACAACAAGCATTAACAGTAATGATTTTTTTGCTCAATCGGTTGAAATCGATGAAGAAATAATTGAAGAGTTTGCAGAAACTCTAAATCCAATCGAACGTTCATTTCTCAGTTTGTTTAAAAATCTAACAATTGAAATTAAGGACGCCGAACACTTTGCCAAGAAACATGGTCAGATGCTTAGTATTTTGATAACAGATATAAATGAAAAAAGTTTAGATAGTTTAGATGATAATCTAATAGAGGAGAAAGATAGCGTAATTGAATTATATGAAGAGTTCCAAAGTATTATAGCTAAGACGAAGGAGATAGAAAAAGTATGAACATTAGAAAAAGAGATTCCTTAGTAATTTTAAATTCTCTTAACGGGGGCGTCGTACCTACAAGAGGTATTCAACATATCATGGTCGGAAGAACAGAAGAAGCAAAACAGATTATGACAGATTTAGATAATATCAAAAGCGGATTATCAGTTGTTCGCTTTTTTGTGGGTTCTTTTGGTAGTGGAAAAAGTTTTATTCAAGGATTTATTAAACAATTGGCATTCAATGAGAAATTTGTTGTAGCATCAGCAGACTTTTCACCTGAAAGAAGATTATACGGAAACGAAGGAAAAGCGGTATCTATTTATAGCGAGTTGATCAAGAATTTATCAACAGCAACCCAGCCAGAAGGAAATGCATTGCCTAAAATTATCGATCGTTGGATAAATGAATGTCAAAAAGAAGTATTAAATGAGATGGGACTCGATTTTGATGCTATCGAAACATTGGAGGTTGTAAAAGCAGTTGAAGAAAAGATCAAGGATGTTGTAAATCAACTTGATGAATTTACCGGTGGATTCGAGTTTTCTAGAATATTGATTCAGTATTTTACAGGATTTTTACAGGAAAATGTCGAGCTCCAAAGATGTGCATTAAAATGGCTTCGAGGTGAATATGGAACCAGAACAGAAGCCAAAAATGATTTGGGATTAAGAGAAATTATTTCTGATGATAATTGGTATAACTATTTAAAAGTTTTATCTCAATTTATCAAATTGATTGGCTATAGTGGGCTAGTCGTGAATTTTGATGAAGCAATCAATTTATATAAGATCACTCATGTACAGACAAGAGAAAAAAATTACGAAACTATTTTGAAAATGTATAACGATATTCTTCAAGGAAATGTTGAAGGACTTTATATCACTTTTTCAGGAACAAATGAGTTTTTAGAGGATGAACGTCGCGGACTGTATAGCTACGGTGCGTTAAAAAGAAGGTTAGAAATAAACCAATATGAAACAGATGAATATCGAGATTTTGAACAGCCTGTTATTCGCTTGACGCCTTTAAAAAATGATGAAGTGTTTATTTTATTACAACGGTTGCGTGATATCCATGCCGCTCATTATTCATATGAAACAACAATTACTGAAAATGAGATAAAAAATTATATGATCGAAATGTATAATTTACCTGGTGCAGAAGATTTTCTAACAGTTGGAGATATCATTCGTCGATTTCTAGGTGCTTTAAACATACTACAACAAAATCCAACGTTTGATCGTGAAACGATTTTTGGTCAACAAATTGAAGAAAAAAAAGTTAAAAAAAACAAGTCACGTTTCTCAGTTAGTGAAGGATAGCAGAGTATGAGTACATTTGACCTATTATCAAAAAATATGCAGAAGAAAATTTGGGAGATGCAATGGAAACGGTTTACGCCCATTCAAGAAAAAGCCATACCTGCAATATTAACGACCAGAAAGAATATTATCCTTTCATCTGCCACGGCATCTGGTAAGACAGAAGCTGCATTACTTCCAATTTTATCTGATATTGAAAGAAATAAGACAGAAGGATTACGAGTTATTTATATTTCTCCTTTGAAGGCGCTGATTAACAATCAATTTGAACGTGTAACAGAGCTTTCCGATTCTTTAGGGATTGGTATTACAAAGTGGCATGGGGACGTCTCCGCAACAATAAAGAAGAAATTTCGAAGTAAGCCTACGGAAATCTTACAAATAACACCTGAATCAATTGAAAGTTTATTTATTAATTATCCTAACGATGTCGGGAAAATATTCAAGCATGTTGAATATGTAGTCATTGATGAGATCCATTCATTCATAGGATCAGATAGAGGTGTTCATCTACAATCTTTGCTTTCAAGAATAAAAGAATTAAATGAAGTGAATTATAGGATGATTGGATTGTCAGCAACAATCGATGATTATGAAGTTGTCAAAAACTGGGTAGATTACCATGATCCAGACAATGTCACAATTATTGAAGAAAAAGGTTCAGATAAGCAACTACTGTATTCTTTAATGGCATTTAAAGGCGAAGATGCGAAGATGCTAAGAGTTGACTTACTAGAAGATATTCGTGAATTGACACGAGATTCCAAAGCAATCATTTTTTGCAATAGCCGTAGTAAGGTGGAAGAAGTTACAGTCTTTTTGAATCGATTAGCCAAAAGGGAAGGCATCGGAGAAACTTATTATGCGCATCATTCATCTATTGATAAAAAAGAGCGTGAGTATGTAGAGAAAATGATGCAAGAAGCAAACGGACCTAAATCTATTGTTTCAACTAGTACATTAGAGTTAGGAATTGATATCGGTTCTGTTGATTTGATTATTCAACTTGATAGTACTTTTTCAGTCTCTTCTTTGAAGCAACGACTAGGCCGTTCAGGAAGACAGTCAGGAACTGAACAAACTTTACAATTGTATGCGACAGACGAAGATAATTTACTTCAGTCATTAGCAATTATGGAGTTAGTTTTAGAAAAATGGATAGAACCTGCCACAGATTTTATTTTACCGTACGATATTGCTATTCAACAGATAATCTCAATATGTGCGCAAGGTAATGGAATTAACGGAAATGAACTCTGCAGAAGAATTGTGGCTAACCCGGCTTTTCATACTTTAGAAGAGGAAAAAGTGGTCTTGTTAGTTAAGCATTTGATTAAAATAGATATCTTAGAATTACTGGATAAAACTAGCGAGGTAGTTGTTGGAATTGAAGGAGAGAAATTACTTAGAGGGAAAGATTTCTATGCAATTTTTATGTCACCAGAAGAATATCAGGTTTTTCATGGATCTAAAGCTATTGGTCAGATACATAAGACGCCATTTGTAGGAGAAAATGATCAGATTATATTAGCGGGTCGAATTTGGACAATAATTTCATTGGATGATAAGTTGAATAAATGTTATGTAGTCTCAGGTAAACAAGGAAAAGCAGCTAGTTACTTTGGAGATGGAGGCTATTTTCATGAGAAAATCGGTGAGAAAATTATGGAACTTCTCTGTAGCGATGTAGCGTTTGAGTATATCGATGAAGAGGCATCGTCACTCTTAAATGATAGCCGTAAAGTTTATCATTTTAAGGGTTTGACTGGAAAAAATCGAGCGATATTTAATGATCGAAATGAATATATAATGGAAACTTTTGCTTCAACAGAAGTTGCAACGACAATTCACTGGATAATGAAATATTTAGGTGTGAAAGTCTCTAAAAGAGACTATTATGGGCGAATGAAATTTTCCTATGATAAGGATATTCATGGATTACTAAAAGAAATTGAAGATTTTTCTTTAAAAGAAGAAGTACTTTTAAAGTTAAAGTCAGAAGTAGAACCTTTTAAAACAAAGTACTCAGATTATCTACCTAAAAAATTATTAGATGAGGTTCATGCTAAGAGGTCTTTTGAGCTAGAAGAAACGATAAACTTTGTAAAAAGAATTAACTGGGTAATTATAAAATGAATGACCATACTAAGTACTAAAAATATGATGTAAGAGTTAAAACTGATAGAATAATGATATAGGAGTGTTAAGAAAATGAAATGGAAGATTTCTGGATGCATCTTAATTGTATTACTAATCTTAGTATCTTGTAAGAATGTCAAGGATAGTAGCAAAGAGCTCTCCACTCAATCTACTTCAACAACAAAGCCAATTATAAATAATTCTACAACCACTAAATCTAGTGAAGCCATTCAAATCAACAGCTCTACAGAACAAAATCCATACGGTTTAGAAGCACCAAATGATATCTACACTCATTTGATTGTCACAAATGCAAAAGGCAATAAGTATCTTAGAGATAACGGTTACTACACAGTGATAAAAACAGACACAACAAATCCAGATCAATCGTTTGTTTCAGAATATTCGGCGTTACTCCCAAACGTAAATGATGCATATGGAGGAGAGACCTATATGTATTTCTGGTGTAATAGTGAAATGAAACGTGTATTAAAAGATGTTTGGATTGATGATACTATTATCTTTTTTGAAGCCAATGAGGATTATTTGAATCAACTTGAGAATGCACAAACGCCATCAGCCTCTCTTCAAGGAGATTTAGATATAGAGGCAATCAATAATGGCGACATCAACAGCTTAGTCGGAACTTGGCAAAACGGAACTGGAGATATTTTGGTAATAAATGCTGATGGCACGACAAATAGAAGGCAAACTGTTCATACAATAAAAGATTCTGACAAAATCAGTAAAATCCCATATGCTAGTTTATCAACCGGAGAGATAGGAGGATCAATTCCTTTAGGACTTTTTAAGGCTGGGTTTGAAAATCCTGACGGGGACAATTCGGACGCTACAAAAGCAAGACTCATTTTAGCTCAACAAGGAGGAGCATATCCTGCAGAAAGTTATTATTATAGACAATAAGCATGTTACGTCATTTCAGTAAAATAATTTTCATCTTATTTTAGAAGAAGAATCAATCAGTAGTTGAGTAATGTTCTGAATCAGGACTTACTCAGCTTTTTTCTTATTAACTAAAACAATGAAAATTTCTGTAGATTAGATGATGTGATGAGTCTTTTTAGTAATACTTCCATCTAAATTAAATACTATCAGACGATAATTAGTCGAAATACTGATGTTAGAAGCCAAAATAGAACATGAAATCAATACAATTTGACATTCCCCAAAAAAAGCGTATGATAAAAACATACCGATTGAATGTTTTTTAGAAAAAGGAGAGATTACATGCCTAAAAAATATACAGCAGAGGAAGCTAAATCATTAATTCTAGATGTTTCAACACAACTATTTATAGAAAAAGGCTATGAAAAAACATCTATTTCCGATATCGTCAAAGGTTTAGATGGTTTAACCAAAGGTGCCGTTTATCACCACTATGCATCTAAAGATGAGATCATAGATGCCGTCGTCAGACGATTTATTCCCAATGAAACTGCCTTAACGGCAATTATGGAAAAAGATAAATTAAATGGATTAGAGAAAATTCAAGCTTTGTTATTTGAAGGAATGTTCAATAGTGAGGCCAGTCAATCGCGAAGCCTTAGTTTTACGTTATTAGATAATCCTAAATTCTTTTCAATGTATATTCGAACGACGAATGAAATTATGGCACCATTAGTAGAAACCTGTTTGATCGAAGGAAACAGCGATGGATCAGCCACAGTTGATCAACCGAAACAAATGGCTGAATTAGCGATCTTGATTTTAAGTACATGGTTTATTCAAGCCTTGTTTCCAAATACAGTAGAGACCTTTTTTGAAAAATTAATGGCTGCCAAAAGAATGCTTGAAAATAGTGGAATGCCAATTATCAGTGATGTATTTTTAGAGCAACTTGACCAACAAATTATGCTAAAGGCGGCAGAACTAAATGACCAAACAACTGAAAACTAAATCACTAAGCGTCAGACTATTAAAAGGACTGGGCAAAGTAACCTTAGGTCTAATCACTATCCTAATTGTGTCCTTAATGATTACCTTTACGATTCACCAGATAAGTTTGAAAAGCGAAGCAAAACGAATTGAATCATATGGTGAGAAATTAAAAATATTTGATGGCGAGATGAATATTGTTGATGAAGGTAAAGGACAGAAAACGATTTTACTTTTACCAGGGCAAGGAACAGCCAGTCCTTATTTAGATTTTAAACCGATGATCGATGAGTTGAAGAAAGAGTATCGTGTAGTTACGATTGAGCCATTTGGCTATGGCTTAAGTAGCCAAACAAATCGACGTCGTAGTGTTGAAAATATTGTGGAAGAAATCCACCAAGTAGCCAAAGAATTGAATATTTCTAAATACACATTGATGGGGCACTCGATTGCGGGTCTTTATGCGGTGAATTACGCTCAAGTTTACCCAAATGAAATGGAAGGCTTTGTGGGAATTGATTCCAGCACACCAGAACAACCCTGGCCTGGTATCGATATGTCAGTCTTTGACTTCTTAAAAACAGCAGGTGTTTTTCGAGCGTTAATCAAAGTGAATCCAGAAAAGGGGTTAGGCGTGAGTCAAGATAATCCTGACTTTGAACAGATTAAGTTATTGATGATGAAGAACATGAGTAGTCCTGCGATGAAAGATGAACTTCAAGAATTAAGCAATAGCTTTCCTGATTCTCGCGGCTTAATTTATCCAAAAAATATGCCGGTTTTATTATTTGTTGCTGATAATGATATGAATCAAAAAAATTGGCTTGAGATGCATCAAGATCAGGTGAAAGGTTTAGATAAAGGAAAATTGATTCAACTGCCAGGCGCCCATTATTTACACCACACGCAAATGGAAACAATCGTAAAAGAAACAACAAATTTTTTGAATAACTGACAGAGTTGAGGAATGACTATGAAAAAAGTAGTTAAGATTTTAGGTATTTTAGTTGGAGGTTTATTGGTAGTTGTGTTTCTTGTTTTTGTCGGAATTTACGCAAATAATAAAATCCACCTAAAAAAAGAAACGAAAAAAATTATTCCTTATGGTCAAGAAGTGAAAGTAGATAACAAATCTCTACGTGTTCAAGTAACGGGAATCGGTGACGAAACAATGGTGTTGTTACCAGGCTATCTAACTGGATCTCCTGTACTTGATTTTCAACCTTTGGTGAATGAGCTATCAAAAAAAATCAGGTCGTCGTGGTGGAACCCTTCGGCTATGGGTTAAGTGATGATACGGATAAAGTACGTCCGATTGAGAATGCAACGAGTGAACTTCATCAAGCGTTGGAGCAGTTGAATATCAGCTCGTATCACTTAGTAGGGCATTCTATTTCTGGAGTGTATTCACTTGCTTATATTAATGATTATTCCAATGAAGTGAAAAGTTTTATTGGGATTGATAGTAGTTTGCGTACTCAAGGCGGAGCAGATGATAATCAAGGTGAAGTCATTAAGTTATTGGGCCAATCAGGGATGTATCGTCTATTCTTTGATGTAGAACCTTCATTTTTGAATACCCCTAAGTTATCAAAAAAAGATACTGAATTGTTTAAATATATTTCCTTAAAGAATATTGGCAATAAAGCGACTTTGAATGAGGGAGAAGTCATGCAAGAGAATTTTGATAAAGTAGCTGAGTTAAGGTATCCAGCTCAACTACCAGTCTTATACTTTTTAGCCTCTGAAAGTGTTGAGCCAGACGATAAATGGGGTCCGATTCATGAAGATATGATAAAAGATAGTCAGAAGTCTGAGATAGAGATTTTAGAAGGTAGCCATTATTTACACCACACTCAATCAGGAAAAATAGTAAAAACAATTAATGATTTTTTAGAGAAGTAAAGGTCATGGTACCGACATGTAAGACAGTTACTTTATTTTAATGCTACCAAATGATTTAGATGTACTTGAGCGTATGGAGGATATGCTTATAATCGAAGGTGAAAATATCTATTCTCAAAAGATAGATGAATTACTTTTTTCGATTGATGGGACTGTTTCAATTTTCTGATGGTAGAAGTATAGAAATAAAAATTAAAAACTTGATAAAAGAAACGATTTGAATTACTCTTATATTCGTATGTTTATTTTGGCAAATAAAGTTTGAAATTAAGGGAAATTTGTAGAGGCTAATCTAAAGTTGAGTATTGTTCCAAACTAGGACTTACTCAACTTTTTTGCTACTTCTCGTTATTAACAAATATAGGTGAAAAGTTTCCCTTCCCAACATAGTTAAACTTTTATAAGCAGTGATCTTTCCCTAAGAAAAAACATCCTCCATTCATTCCCCACCGTAACTCACCCCACATAAATTCCTTAAACTAATGCTATAATGCAACTATAATTTCCAAAAAAATCACCCTCCCACTTTTTACACGATTATATCCTGTAAAAGAAAGGGTTTTCTTGAATACGCTTTAATCATATTATATAACTACAGAGAGGATAGTGAATCGAAATGGTACTCGATAGACGTGAAAAAGAGATTGTTACGATTTTATTAGATAATGAGGTAACAACCATCTCACAAATTGCTGAAATCATGCAGTTATCGAATAAAACAATTTCACAATCTTTAAAGTCCATTGATAACTATTTTGAAGGAAGTGATACATCACTTATTCGTAAACCCAAAGTTGGAATTTCATTAGTTGGGAATGTTGATAAAATTTATCAGCTTATACAATCAACAAATGACCAAGCAATCCCAACGACGAAAGAAGAGCGAGTACAATATCTCTGTTTTGAAATTTTGAAAAAGTCTGATTATTTTACCAGGCAAGAGTTGCAGGATTCTTTATTCATTGGGAAAACGACGCTTGAAAAAGATATGAATAAAGTAAACGAGATTTTTGCATTATTTCATGTCACGATCGAATGGATTCCAGGAAAAGGTTCTTTTCTTAATTTAATGGAGCAAGAAAAAAGGAAGCTTGCTGTGGATTTAATTTATTATTTCTGGGGTCATAAGTGGCAAGTTGTTAAAACAGAAAAGTCTTTTGTGCATACGATCGAAGGGGTTCCAGATTTTGCTAAAGACTTTGTAAATTTGAATACGCTAAAAGAAATTGATGCATTATTGCAAGACTATCTTTCGAAAATACAACAAAAGTTGAGTGATATGAGCTATCATTCGCTGTTACTTCATTTACTCATTACGATTGAGCGCATCAATGATGGCAAGCTTTTAGAAGGGAGCCATCAGGAAAAAGAAGAAGCTTTTAGTTCTGAACTTGTTCAGTTTATAGAAGCATTGGAGAGACAGTTTGACGTATGTTTACCTGCTTCTGAGATTCGGTTTATCCAAATTCATTTAACCATCGATGATCAAAATGAAAACGAATTCTTACTTAAAAGCAGTGATGACGATCGGATTAGAGAATTGATTAAGCAGACGATTGCTGATTATGATGAACCTTCCTTAGTAGGTTTTGTAGTACATATTAAATCAGCAATTGAACGGATTCGAAATGGTTTGCCAGTGATCAATCCTTTTGTAATGGATGTAAAGCAAAGTTTTCCAATTTCTTTCGACGAAGCGATTCAGTTAAAACAAGAACTGGAGAAAGGATTGAACGTTTCAATTCCAGTAGATGAGGTTGCCTATTTGGCCGTGCATATTCAGACTTTCAAGGAACGTAAAAAAGAAGAAAACTCCTATAAATTAAAAGCGCTTCTTGTTTGCAGCAGTGGTAAAGGAACGTCGCAGTTGCTTGCGGCAAGAATTAGAAGAACATTTCCTGAAATTGAAATTTCCCGCATTCTTTCTATCCAAGAATTAGCGCAAACAAAAATTACCGAGGAACTGATTCTTTCTACGGTTAATTTAGAAATGAAAAGTCACGATATTCTTTATGTTTCACCTGTTTTAACTCAAACAGATCAAGCCAAAATCGGAAAATTCATAGCAGAAAGTACTCAAATTTCCATAAGAACGAGAGAGTTTTCGCGTTTGATTCAACCGAACTTGATTTTCTTGGATGAAGCATTTGCTGATTTAGAGTCGGTCATTCGTTTTATTGGAGAAAAGCTCATCACCTTGAATTATGTTAAAGAGGGGATTGTGGACTCTGCCATTGAGCGAGAAAAATTATCGTTTACTTCATTTGGTAAGTTTGCTAGCCCCCACGGAGAGCCCAAATTTGTAAACAAATCGACGATTGTATTTCTACGATTAAAAGATGAAATAAAATGGGGCGATGCGAAGGTGAAATGTGTTTTTTTCATATGTATCAAAGATGAAACGCCACAAGAGTTAGAACGTATTTACGATAGTCTACTTGAGATTATCGATAGTGGCAACAAAGGGTATTTACTCAAAGGAAACAAAGAACAACTATTTAGTTATTTGAAAGAAGGAACGTAGATGAATGTTGCACAAGTATTAGATATAAAACAAGTCGTGATTGATTTAGAGGCGACAAGTAAAGAAATGGTCGTAGAAGCTTTAGCTTCCAAACTAGATGAAAAAGGTGTTCTTTCAAATCGGGAAACTTATATTCAATCCGTGTTAGAACGTGAAGAACACTCAACAACTGGTGTGGGAAATGGGATCGCAATTCCTCATGGAAAAAGTGAAGTTGTTTCAGAGGCAGCGATTGCGTTTGCTAAATTAAAAACACCAGTAGAATGGCAATCCCTGGATGATCAACCTGTTTCAATCGTGATCATGCTTGCGATTCCAGATTCAGAAAAAGGAGATACACATTTACGGTTGTTATCAGAAATTGCAGTGAAATTAATGGATGACGATTTTGTCGAAGCATTAAAAAATAAAACGGAACCAACAGCAATTATTAAACTATTAGGATAAATGGAGGAAGTTAAAATGAAAAGAAAAATTATTGCAGTAACAGCATGTGCAACAGGCGTAGCCCACACGTATATGGCAGCTCAGGCTTTAAAAAAAGGTGCAAAAGCGCTTGGAGATATGATCAAAGTTGAAACACAAGGTGCGACTGGGATTGAAAATGAATTAACGGAAAAAGACGCGCAAATCGGTGAAGTCGTCATTTTTGCAGTAGATACTAAAGTGAGAAACGAAGAACGTTTTGCTGGTAAAAAAATTCTAAGAGTTCCTGTTGCAGCACCAATTAAAGATGCGGAAAAAGTCATTAAAGAAGCGTTAGCTTTAGTAGATGCAGACAATTAATAGTGAGGAGAAAGAAAATGAAAAAAATTGCGAATGACATTAAGAATCATGTATTAACAGGTATTTCTTATATGATCCCACTTGTAATTGCTGGGGCTGTAATTATGGCGATTTCACGAGTTGGGGGATCACTTTATGGCATTACGGACATTTGGGATGGTTCTTATGCTGAAAGTACTAATGGCATTATTCGTTTACTTCATAGTATTGACGGATTTGGTGGCACGGCTTTAGGACTAATGTTTCCTGTGATCTCGGCATTTATTGCCTATTCCGTTGTAGATAAATTAGGGATCGCACCCGGTTTAGTCGGTGGGATGCTGGTTAAAGATATTAATGCAGGATTTCTTGGAGCCATTGCTGCAGGGTTGATTGCTGGATATGTTTGTCTTTGGATTCGTAATAACGTTAAATTACCTAAATCAATGGCTTCTGTTGTACCAGTTTTCTTGATTCCAGTTTTAGGCACATTGGTTACGGTGTTAGTGATCAACTATGTGATCGGTGTACCATTTGCAGCGTTAAATACAGGACTTGAAAATTGGTTAAATAGTTTAAGTGGCGGAAATCAAATTTTAATGGCTGCGATCGTTGGCGGTATGGTTGGGTTTGATTTAGGCGGTCCAGTAAATAAAGCTGCTGTAACAACTGCAATGGCCTTATTAACAAGTGGTGTCTACGCTCCAAATACAGCAGCTCAAGTAGCGATTATCATTCCGCCGATCGGTTTAGGTTTAGCAACATTATTTGCTAAGAAAAAATACAATACTGAATTAAAAGAAGCAGGTAAATCATCGATTATTATGGGGTTAGTTGGAATTAGTGAAGGTGCAATTCCGTTTGCGGTTGAAAATCCACTTAAAGTAATTCCTTCAACAGTAATAGGATCAGCAATTGGTTCAGCGATGGCGGTAGGCCTTGGAGCGGTTAATACAGCGCCAATCAGTGGTTTTTATGGTTGGTTCACAGTAGAAAAATGGCCAATTTATATTCTTTCGATTGCAGTAGGTTCACTGTTTGTCGCAATTTCAAGCGCATTATTAAGAGATAAAAATGCAGGTGTTGAAGAAGTATCTATGGATTTAGATGATGACTTTGACGAAGAGGCATGGGAAGAAGAGTGGCAAAATTAATGACAAATGTACACATTGTAAATCACACACATTGGGACCGTGAATGGTATTTTACGTCGATGGATGCGCTGGTTTTAAGTGATCAGTTGTTTAGCGATGTGATTACTGAACTGAAACGTAATCCTGAAGCTAGCTTTGTATTGGATGGTCAGCTGTCTATTTTAGATGATTATTTGACGTTATACCCAGAGAAAATGGATGAAATCAAAGTGTTGATTGAAAAGGAACAATTATTTATTGGTCCTTGGTTTACCCAAACAGATGCATTCTTTACTTCTGGAGAATCTGTTTTGAGAAATGCAATGATCGGCATTTTTGAGAGTAAAAAATATGGGGACTATATGCCGATTGGTTATCTGCCGGATACGTTTGGTTTCAATGCTCAGATTCCTGTGATTTTAAATGAAGCAGGGCTGGAAAATATTATTTTATGGCGTGGCGTTCATCTAGGAAAACAAATTCAGTCTCCTTATTTCAAATGGGAAAGCTTGGGTGGTGACAATAAGTTATATGCGCTTAATTTCCCACAAGGCTATGGCACGGGAATGTTGCTTGAACCAACACTTGATTATGTGGAAGGTCGGCTGGACAAGGCAGTTGATTTCATTAAACAATATACGCATTCTACTGAAATCATGATTCCTTCTGGAAATGATCAACTGGGAATTATCTCGGATTTTAGTAATAAGGTTGAGCAAATAAAAGAATTAGGAAAATATGATTATCAAGTAAGTACGTATCAGAATTTTTTAGGGCTGATGAAAGAAATGGATTTAGAGACCTATCGTGGTGAATTTCGAGAGCCTGTCTTGGCTCGTGTTCACAAAACAATTGGATCTGTTCGTATGGATTTGAAACAAGAAATCTTTCATTTAGAGCATAAGCTGATTCGTCGGAGCGAGCCGATGTTGGTGATAGCACAGAATCTTGGAATAACTATAAGTAATCGTCTACTAATGCAAGCTTGGAAAAAATTATTAGAGTGTCAAGCTCATGATAGTTTGGCAGGATGCGTATCGGATGCAGTTGCCAAAGATATTGAGCATCGTTTGAAGGAAGCAAATGAAATCTGTGACAGTATTGAGAATATTGTATTAAAGAGAATTTCTGAATCGTTAGCGCTGTCTGATATGGAAATTTTACTGATGAATACATCTCCTACTGCATTTTCTGGAGAGAAGGTCGTTACCTTACTTTCTAAGACGAAGGAAATCGCAATCGTTGGATGTGAATCAGTAATCCTAGATGCTGAATTTGTTGAAAGCAGAGAAAATATCACGGAAGAAACACCTGCTGGAAATCGTTTTATTACAGAACCTGGTTATTATATTTTGACCTTGCGCGTGATGTGCGAGTTGCCAGGATTGGGTTATAAAGTTTTCTCTTTTGAAGAAGTTGAAAAAGCATCTAATTCTTTAAACATAGGTGATGGAACTGAGCTTTCTGTGGGGGGATATCAGCTTAAGTTTGAAAAGAACCAATTAGTATATCGGGACGCAAAACGGATAATTCCAAACGTTATTTCATTGGTTGATGATGGCAATGACGGAGATACGTATGATTTTTCTCCATTACCAAATGATACTGAAATTGCGCTCAAATTTACCGACTGTCGTTGTGAAGTATCAACATTTTTGAATCGTATGATTTTAACGGGAAGCACAAAGTTACCTTATGATTTGACTGAGAGAGTAAATTGTAAAATGACAACAGCGTTTACCTACCAGCTTATTTTGGAGCTTAACGCAGATGGTGAAATAAAAGGCGATATTCAATTTGAAAATACGGTGTTAAATCATCGCCTACGAGTGAAGATAAACACGGAACAGCCAATTAACCAAGCTCTTTCTGCGATACCTTATGGTTTTATATCTAAGGAAAATCATGAAATGGCTGGCTGGGAAAATCATTTTTCTGAAATGCCAGTGAATATTGAACCTTTTGAGAAAACGGTAAGTGTCTTTACCGATTCAGCGTCATGCTCAGTATTCACACATGACAGTAAAGAATATGAGTACCACGACTCGGAGTTACTGCTAACGTTACTTGCGACGACAGATACGTTAGGAAAGCCTGATTTATTATATCGTCCTGGTAGAGCATCAGGTGATACAACTAAAAAAGGCCATATTATGATGGCAACGCCATTAGCTCAGATGAAAGATAAACAAGTGAATAGCTCATTTGTCTTGAAGTTCGACAAGAAAGAGATTTCTGAAAAAGAAATAGCAGATTGGCGTTATGGGCTTGAGCAAACCTCAATAAGTTATCAACGTCAGAATTTAAACTATTTCATTTACCGTATTGATAATAAAATACAAAAGAGAATCGCCTCTTTAGGATTGAAAGAGCAGGAATTTAGCTTACTTTCCTTTGCTGAAAATGCTGGAGTTCTTGTGAGTGGGCTGCATAATTCTTATTACAAATCAGGATTTGTTGTTCGTTTTGAAAATCCGACAGCTAGTGCAGTGGAATTAGATATAGAAAGTCTTTTTTCACAGTGGGAAGTGGAACGGATAAATGCTATAGAAGAGGTTCAAGAATTTTCTAGTAGAATCTCACCATATGGCGTAGCAAGTTTTTTAGTTGTAAGTAAATAGTTTTATTTGGGAGGCTGGGGCAAAACTATTTTGTAGTTTTCTCTCAGCCTTTTTTATTTATCTAGTGTAGAGGAGCGACGTTTATGGTAAAAAAGATTGCGAATAGAATTGGGATCCCGGCAAGTTTATTTTATGGGTACATGGGCTTGATTTTTTTTATGCTTGGAGCAGGGATTGAAACAAGCTGGTTTTCAGCCTTTTTAGTAGCCTCAGGTTATGAAATTCAGTTAGTCTCAGTGGTTTTTAGTTTATATGGATTATTTGTCGCTATATTTTCTTGGTTAACGAGTTTTTTTGTAAATGTTTTTTCCGTTAGAAAAGTAATGGCGACAGGATTGTTTGTTTACCTTTTTAGCACGACTTTATTGATAATTGGTCTTACATTTAAATTGTTTCCGCTGATTGCTTTAGCGTATATGTTTAGAGGAGCTTCTTATCCTTTGTTTGCGTATGCCTTTTTGATTTGGATTACGCTTAGAACCGATTTAAAGAATTTAGGGAAGGCAACTTCTTGGTTTTGGTTTAGCTTTAATTTAGGAATGACGATTGTTAGTCCTTTACTTGCTTCAATAATGCTGAAGTTCGCAAATCCAATTAGTATTTTGGGCACAGGTCTTTTCTTTGCTGTGTTGGGTGGTGTACTTGCTTTAAAAGTGAATAAAGACCATCTGCCAGTTGAGGTAGAAAAAAAAGGTATGTTGAAAGAAATGAAAGAGGGCATCACGATTCTTTTTGATTATCCAAGGCTAGCAGTAGCACTTGTGGTGAAAGCAATCAATAATATTGGTCAGTTCGGCTTTGTGATTATGATGCCGATTTTCTTGATCGACCATGATTATACTTTATCTCAATGGGGCGTTATTTGGGCGATGACTTATATCGCTAATTCATTTGCTGGGATTTTGTTTGGTCATTTGGGTGATCGATATGGCTGGCGAAAAATTGTCTGCTATTTTTCAGGTACCCTTACAGCATTATCTTGTTTATTGATAGGGGGAGTAGTCTTTTATTTTCCAGGGAATGTTAAGTTGTTGATGTTCGCTTTTTTGGTATTTTCAGTTGGGATCGCGGCTTTTGGGCCACTTTCTGCGTTGATCCCTGCCCTTGTACCAGAAAAAAAAACAACAGCATTATCCGTTTTGAATCTCGGTTCAGGGTTAAGTAATTTTTTAGGTCCAGTTTTAGTGACAGCATTATTTCAAACATTCGGTGGGTTTGTCTTGCTTGCTGTTTTTGCTGGTCTTTATTTATGTGCTAGTTTATTAACAGTTTTTTTGAAAACACCAGAAATTTAAGGTTGAGTACTTTTCTTGTGTTTGAGAATGAAAAACAAGCAGTCAGTCTATACTCTGATGTGCCGTTTGTTTTTTATGTCTATGACGTTTTAAAAAAGCGTTGAATTTGAGACGTAATAGTTTGGAAAATAGAAGTAGAAGGAATGTTTTTTTCATGGTTGCGTTTCCAAAATTTCTATGCTACTATAAAGTCAATCAATAACAGGCATGTGACTGGTAATGCAGGCAGGACCTAAATAAAGCATTTTTCAACAGAAGGAGTTTTACTCTGATGAATGTTTTATTTAGTTTCTGTCTGTTTTTTTGCGTAGGATTTGGCCAATTCTGCGTAACTACTTATAAAGGGGAAATAGCGATGAACTACAAAGAAACTGCTGCGTCGATCCTAAGTTTGATCGGCGGAAAAGAAAATGTCTCTCATCTTGAACATTGCTCGACGCGCTTGCGTTTTACGTTAAAAAATAATGATGTGGTAGAAACCGAAAAACTTGAAAAAGTAGACGGCGTGATCGGGGTGCGTCAAAATGTTCAATGTCAAGTGATTATTGGAAATGATGTGGTAGAAGTTTACGATGAAATGAAGGCTCTCTTAGGTGAATTACCTCAAGATGATGGTCCTAAAGAAAAACAAAAATGGGGAGCAGTGCTACTAGATTTTATTATTTCTATTTTTCAGCCGCTAATTCCAGCGATTGCCGGCGGAGGCGTATTAAAATCATTATTATTACTCGCTTCTGTAACTGGGGTGATGAGCGATCAAAGCCAAACATACCAAATTCTTAATTTGATTGGTGGAGCGCCATTATATTTTCTTCCGATCCTAGTTGCAATGACAACAGCAAATAAATTAAAAGTAAATCAACTAGTTGCAGTATCAGCAGTGGGTGCTTTGATTCTGCCAGATTTAACGACTATGTTGGCTGAAGGGACGAACTTTCTTGGTTTTGGTGTGACGAATATTGCTTATGCATCACAAGTTTTTCCAGCAATTTTAACGGTATTGTTTTATGCACAAGTTGAGAAGCTTTTTACCAAATATTCACCGAAGCCGATTCGGATTTTCTTTGTACCGATGATGAGTTTACTGATTACAGTGCCGGTTGCGTTACTGATTTTAGGTCCATTGGGTTATAATGTCGGAACTGTGTTCTCAACAGTTATTATTTGGTTATATACTCATTTTGGTTGGGTTGCGACGGCAGTGTTGGCAGCTGTTTTACCGTTTATGGTTGTAACAGGAATGCACAAAGCAATGATTCCTTATGCTGTATCTTCTATGAGTGAGATTGGAGCGGAATTACTTTATCTACCGGCTTCTCTTGCGCATAATATTGCTGAATCTGGTGCTTGTTTTGCTGTAAGTATCAAGACGAAGGATCAAAAATTACGTTCTACTGCAGTATCAGCAGGGATTTCTGCTTTATTCGGAATTACGGAACCAGCTTTGTATGGTGTGACGATTTTAAATAAACGGGTATTATATAGTGTAATGTTCGCAAGTTTAGTTAGCGGTGGTTTTGCAGGAATTATGGCGATCAAAGCATTTGCGTTAGTTGGACCTGGTTTAGCTAGTATTACGATGTTTGTAGACAAAGCTAATCCGATGAACTTGATCTGGGCATTTGTTACGTTAGGAATCTCATTTGTTGCAGGATTTTTGTCTGTCCTATTTGTGTACAAAGATGAGGTGGCTTTAGAAGAAGCAGATGGTATGGAATTTATTTCTGGGACAGGTACAGAACAATTGGTCAGCCCAGTTGCTGGTAAAGTTATTTCTTTGACTGAAGTAAATGATGATGTTTTTTCAAGTGGATTGATCGGTGACGGACTTGCGATCATCCCAGAAGATACTATTTTGGTCGCGCCAGAAGCAGGAGAGATTACCATGGTTTTTGAAACAAAGCATGCATTAGGTTTAAAAATGAGTAATGGGGCTGAGATTCTTTTTCATATAGGTCTTAATACCGTGCAATTAGGTGGCGAGGGATTCGAAGCTTTTGTAAAAGTTGGCGATAAAGTGGTCAAAGGACAAAAGTTGATTGCTTTTGATTTAGCTAAAATCAAGGATGCCGGGTTTGATCCAACAATTGTTTGTGTTGTAACGAATAAAGAAGCCTATCAGGTAAATTCCTCTCACTATTCAGAAATGGTGACGAATCAGACAGATATATTGTCAATTGCTCCAATTATATAAATAAAAATAGCTGTAAGGCGCTTGTCCCTGACAGACTTTAAATGAGGAGAATAGTATGAATACTAAAAATGAGTTTCCAAAAGATTTTTTATGGGGCGGTGCAATCGCTGCAAATCAAGTAGAAGGTGGCTGGAATCTTGATGATAAGGGTTTATCTGTTGCAGATATAGCCAGTTATAAACCTCATGTCGATAACAAAGATTATGCTGCACATATGACTATTTCAACTGCTACAATCAAAGCTGCGATGGCAGACAAGACAGATAAAGATTATCCAAAACGTCGTGGGATTGATTTCTATCATCGTTATAAAGAAGATTTGGCATTATTTAGTGAACTGGGTTTTAAAACCTTGCGTTTATCGATTGCTTGGACGCGGTTATTTCCAACTGGGGAAGAGGAACAACCAAATGAAAAGGGGATAGCATTTTATCGTGATGTCTTCAAGGAAATGCAGCGCTTAGGGATCAAGCCTATTGTTACATTATCTCATTATGAAATGCCGCTAGCGCTTAGTTTAAATTATAATGGGTGGATCGACCGTCGTGTAATTGATGATTTTGTTCGATTTGCAACCGTTTGTTTTGAAGAATTTGGAGAATATGTTGAGTACTGGTTAACGTTCAATGAAATTGATAGTATTCACCGTCATCCTTTTACAACAGCTGGGATCGTGCCTGATAAATGTACACCAGGACAAGAAGAACAGGAAATCTACCAAGCGTTACATCATCAATTTGTAGCCAGTGCTTTAGTCACGAAAATTGCTCATGAGAAAAATTCTAACAACAAAGTGGGCTGTATGTTGACAAAATTAATGACCTATCCATTAACTTGTGCACCAATCGATGTAGAGTTAACATTAAAGAAAAACCTAGAGAATAATTTTTATACGGATGTTCAAGTTAAAGGTGTGTACCCTAAAATGATAGAAGAAGCCTTAAAAAATAAAGGGATCAACATCAAAATAACACCAGAAGAACGCCGAATCTTAAAAGAAAACACCGTTGATTTTCTTTCGTTTAGTTATTATATGTCAATGGCAGAATCTGGTGATCCAAAAGCTGAAAGAACCCCAGGTAATACCGTTTTAGGTGTTAAAAATCCCTACTTACCTTCGACTGATTGGGGCTGGCAAATTGATCCCAAAGGGTTGAAAATTTCATTGATTGAGTTATATGATCGTTACAATATACCAATGATGATCGTAGAAAATGGCATGGGCTCGGTAGATGTGTTGGAAGACGGTAAAATCCATGATCCTTATCGTGTAGACTATTTTAAAGCGCATTTTCAACAAATGAAAGAAGCAATTGATGAAGGCGTTGATTTGATAGGGTATACTAGTTGGGCGCCGATTGATTTGGTCAGTGCGGGAACATCTCAAATGTCAAAACGCTACGGATTTATCTACGTTGATGCAGACGATGAAGGAAATGGCACATATGATCGCTCTAAAAAAGATTCTTTTGATTGGTATCAAGAAGTCATTGCGACAAATGGAGCAAGTTTAGCGAAGTAGGAGACAAGGAGTGGATCGTGATGATCTTGGTAAAAAAAGTATTGAATTCAAGTGTCGTACTTGTTGAAAAAGAGGGACAAGAGATGATTGCGTTAGGGAAAGGTATTGGCTACGGTAAAAAAATTGGTGAGGCTATTTCTGATTCTTTAGTCGATAAAATATTTTTGCCGATCGAAGCGCAGAAATCCTCTCAATTTGCTGAATTAGTCGATGAAATTCCAATGCAATATTTTGAAATCACCAAAGAAATTGTCGCAATTGCTGAGGAAGAATTATCCTATCAATTGAATACCAGTATCTATCTTACGCTTTCAGATCACTTGCATTTTGCTGTAGAACGTAGTAAAAAAGGCTTGAACGTTTCAAATCGTTTGTATTGGGAAATTAAGAATTATTACCCAAAAGAATTTCATATCGGAGAAGTTGCACTCAAACGAATGAAGATGAAATACCAAATTGAATTGCCGAACGAAGAAGCATCAAACATTGCTTTTCATTTGATCAATGCGCAATCAGATCGTCATGAAGATCAAGATGGTTTAAAAAAAGCCAAATTGGTCGGTACGATTGTCAACATGGTGCGTTATTCCTTACGTCAGGAAATCGATACGAATTCAGTTCATTACACCCGGTTTATCACACACGTCCGCTTTTTTGTTGATCGTTTTTTCAACAATGGTCTGCTACAGGAAAAAGAAGATGAATTATATCGTCAAATGTGGTCGCTCTATCCTGGTGCCATGGATATTGCTACGAAGGTGAAAAATTATATCGATCAAACATATCATACACAGATACCTGAAAATGAACTTGTCTATCTGGGTGTTCATATCAATCGCTTGATGAATCATTCAGCAATCGAAAACGACTAATATTCGCTTATTGAAACCAGTTGAATTCTTTTTAGGAAAATAGAAAATATTGACTTGCTGATGTTTCTAGCTTTTTTGTTTATTAAATATACCTACAGGGAAACTTAGAGTAGATCACGTTGTCAAACGAATGCTACACGGTAAATCTCTAAATGAAAAACAGAAGTGAATTTTAAACAACTTATACTAGTTTAAATAGTTTCTTAAATAATAAAGCTTCCGATTCTGATAACCATAGTTCATTTTTTATCAGACAATTTGAAATTTCTAAGCTCATTTTATTTAGTAGTAAAGGATCAGTCTTTGAAGAAAGTAATTTATTTTGGTAGGAGACAAGCAATTCTTTTAAAGGTTGTTGTTCAGTTGTATTAAATTGATCGATAAGGTGATATAAGATTGGTAGAGCTACATTTTTTTGTCTGTTGTTACTATAATAATAGTGATTCATTATTTAACACCTCGATTTTATTTGATGAATCAATTATAATAAGCCTAGAAGATAAGGGACATAACTTGATGAAAGAATAACCGCTAAATTATTTTCAAGTTGAAAGGAAATCTCAAATGGACCACTTAGACCAACAAATTTTGCAGCTTTTAAAAGGAAATGCCAAACTATCAAATAAAGAAATTGGCGAAAAAATCCATCTTACAGGACAAGCAGTCGGTCAACGAATTACTTATTTAAAAGACAAGGGCATCATTGAAAACTATACAATCACGATCAAACAGGATGAAAAACAATTCATCCGCATTTTTATGGAGAATAATCAGTTTTCTTCTATAGAAAGAACAATCAACGAATTTGACGAAATCGACGAATTTTATAAAGTCAGCGGACATGCTTGTTATCTTGCTGTGGCTCATTTTAATCCGAAACAGTTAAATGAATTTATTGAAATCCTCTCAAAATGGGCACGTTGCAGTGTTGATTCTGTTGTTAGAAATAGTAAGATATAAATCTATAAAAGTTAGTCTGGGAACATTGACCAATAATGTTTTCCAGACTTTTTTTGGAAATTTTTTTCCTTTTAAATTAGAATTTAGAACACATTTTTAAGATTTTAAAATAAAACCGTATTCATTTATTTTTTTGATTCAATACTATTGACATTAAAAGCTATTTGCGTTAATATCAAACAGCATTAGTTACTAACACTATTAGCTATTAATGGTAGAAAGTAATTATTTTGAAAAAAGGAGGAGTCATATGTCATACGCAGAAGAAGCCGAACAAGAGCTTATGCGTCTAATGGTTCAAAATCGACATAGTGCATTTAGCAGACTAGAAAAAAGTAACCAAGGTGAAAGTATCGTCATCAAATTTCTTGCCCGTTATGGTGAACCAACTAGTCCCAAGCATTTAGCAGAATCACTGAACCTATCTAGCGCTCGCATTGCAGTCGTTCTTGGCAGTTTAGAAAAAAAGGGTCAAATCGAACGTAAGATGGACCCAGATGATCGGCGCCGAATCAATGTTACGTTAACGGATTGCGGTAAAAAAGCGGCTAAGCTGCAAAAGAAAGAAATGCGCGATAAGATCGTTCAGATTTTTAAACTAATGGGAGAAACAGACACGAAACAGTTCATCGAGCTAACTGCGAAATTCGTAGACTACTCCCAACAAATTTCCCAGAAAGAGGAAGGTGACCAATAGTGAAGATTTTCAAATATCTTGGCAAATACTGGTACGCGGTCATCGCAGTTCTTGTGCTTTTAGTTGTACAGGCAAATAGTGATTTAAGCTTACCAAAATTAACATCGGGTATCGTTGATGTCGGTATTCAACAAGGAGGGCTTGAATACTCCACACCTGAAAAAATCAGGAAAACATCTCTTCAGGGAATTGAAATGTTCATGACGGATGATGAGAAAAAAACAATTGAAGATAACTATAAACTAACAACTGAAAAAATCGATGGAAAAGAAGTTGAGGTCTATAAATTAAATCTTCAAGACAACATGACAGAAGCCAAACTGGCAGACATTTTTAATCTGCCAATGATGATGCTGGCAACTTCTCAATCAAAAGATTCATCAAGTGGTGGTGAAGCCAAAGCAATCATCGAGGATTATAAAGCAGTTGGAGAAAATGCTGCTAAAGCCAAACAACTTGGTGAAGAAGCAACAACATTAGGCGAGCAAGCCAAAGAAGCAGGTGCGGTTGCTGCTTCAGCAACAGATGCTGCAACGGCAATGGAAAAAGGTCAAGAAGCACAAGAGTTAGCTGCCCAAGCTCAAGCAAAAGGTGCAGAAGCGAAAGCTTTAGCTGATTCGATCAAAACAACGACAGACGCCATGCCAGCGAAAGTCGAAGCAGCCCGTAAAGCAACTAAAAAAAGCTTAGGCGATTTAGGTGCGGATTCAATGAAAACAGTCGGGATTCAATTCACACTGGCTGAATACAAAGCACTAGATATGAATACACAACAAATCCAAACAGATTATATGGTTAAAACAGGAACAAAAATGGTTCTTCTAACACTTGTTTCAGCTGTAGCTGCAATCATTGTTGGGTTGATTGCCTCACTTGTGGCGGCATCTGTTGGACGAAACTTGCGTGTCGGTCAATATGAGCGAACATTGCAATTTTCAAACACCGAAATGGAGAAATTCTCTCCAGCTTCATTGATCACTCGTAATACTAACGATATCCAACAAATGCAAATGGGGATCGTTATGATTATGCGTATCGTGTTATATGCACCGATCTTAGGTATTGGCGGAATCTATAATGTCTATCAAACAGGAACAGGCATGGGTTGGATCGTCGGTGTAGCAGTAGCTGCAGTTTTAGTTTTAGTAGGAAGTCTACTATTAACAACGATGCCTAAGTTTAAAGCACTACAAAACTTAGTTGATAGAGTAAACTTGGTTTCTCGTGAAATCATTACTGGTTTACCGGTTATCCGTGCATTTTCTCGTGAAAAATTCGAAGAAAAACGTTTTGATGTTGCCAACACTGATTTAATGAAAACTCAATTATTCGTTAACCGTGCAATGTCTATTATGATGCCTGTCATGATGTTATTGATGAATAGTATTTCTGTTCTGATCGTTTGGGTCGGCGGACATAATATGAACAACGGTCAACTCCAAGTTGGGGATATGATGGCATTTATCACGTATACAATGCAAATCGTTATGGCCTTTATGATGTTATCAATGGTTTCGATTATTTTACCTCGTGCCAACGTGGCTGCTGGTCGTGTGGAAGAAGTTCTTGAAACAGAACCAACAATCAAAGATCCAGAACATCCAAAAGATGATCATGAATTTAAAGGTGAAGTAAAATTTGAAGCAGTAGAATTCCGTTATGGTGATGCTGACGAAGATGTGTTACATCATATCAACTTTACGGCCAAACCAGGTCAAACAACTGCTTTGATCGGTTCCACTGGTTCAGGAAAATCTACGATCGTTAACTTGATTCCGCGCTTGTTTGATGTAACGGGTGGACGAATCACGATCGATGGGATCGATATTCGTGAAATGAGCTTGCATAAATTACATGAAATCATTGGATTTGTGCCGCAAAAAGGCATCCTATTCTCAGGGGATATCGCCTCAAATATTAAATTTGGGGATGCCAACATCTCAGATGAACAAATGAGAAAAGCAGCCGAAATTGCACAAGCAGAAGAATTCATCGATTCAAATGAAAAAGGGTATGACCGAGAAATTTCTCAAGGTGGAACCAATGTTTCTGGCGGACAAAAACAACGTCTATCCATTGCGCGTGCCTTAGCGAAAAATCCTAAAATCTTGATCTTTGATGATTCATTCTCAGCGCTTGATAATAAAACGGACGTAGCGTTACGTAAAGCATTGTCTGAAAATATCAAAGGCGCAACACAAATCATCGTTGCACAAAAAATCTCTACGATTCTTCATGCGGATAATATTATCGTATTAAACGAAGGTCGTGTAGTCGATCATGGAACACATGATGAATTAATGAAATCATCAACTGTCTATCAAGAAATTGCCCAATCACAATTGAGCAATGCTGAATTAGGCATAGAAGAAGCTGAGTAGGGAGGAGCGAATATAATGGCAGAACAAACACAAAATCGCCCTCGTGGCGGACGCGGACCTGGAAATGGCGCTCCAGTGGAAAAAGCCAAAGATTTTAAAGGAACACTAAAAAAATTAATCTCCTATATTGGTGCTTATAAAATACCTGTTTTCTTTGTAATGATCTTTGCAATTGCCTCAACCGTATTTAATATTTGGGGTCCAAAAATCTTATCACAAGCGATCACAGAATTATTTAATGGTTTGATTAAAAAATATCAAGGAACCGGTGGAATCGATTTTAATAAAATTGGTGGAATCTTACTCTTCATGTTAGGACTCTACTTAGTGGCTTCAGCCTTCGGGATTATTCAAGGTTGGATCATGTCAACGATTTCGCAAAAAATCACATATCGCATGCGTAAAGAAATTTCAGAAAAAATCAATCGCATGCCGATGAACTATTTTGAAAGCCGTACGACGGGTGAAGTATTATCTCGTATCACAAATGACGTGGATACTTTAGGTCAATCACTAAATCAATCGATCACACAGTTTATTACATCAGTATTCACCATCATTGGGGTTATCGTAATGATGCTATCGATTTCTGTGCAAATGACAGGGATTGCGATTTTGATCGTACCAATTTCAATGATCTTAATTTTGATTGTGGTAAAAAACTCTCAAAAATATTTCAAAACACAACAAGAATATCTTGGTGTGATCAATGGTAAAGTTGAAGAAACAATCGGCGGTTACAATATCGTACGTCTTTTCAATGATGAAGAAAATTCTCTTACAGAATTTAAAAAGCAAAATGATGTATTATTCAAATCAGCTTGGAAATCACAATTTCTTTCTGGTTTGATGCAACCGATCATGAACTTTGTTGGAAATCTAGGGTATGTTGCAGTAGCGATCTTTGGTGGGATATTAGCTTACAATGGTACGATTACCGTTGGGGATATTCAAGCATTCATCCAATACGTTCGAAACTTAACACAACCAATTGCTCAATTGGCACAAGTATCTAACTTACTTCAATCAATGGCAGCAGCAGCTGAACGTGTTTTCGAATTCCTTGAAGAAGATGAAGAAGCACAAACAGTACCAAATCCAGTTAAAATCGATAAAGCCAAAGGTATGGTCGACTTTGAACATGTTCGTTTTGGTTATACACCAGACAAAATCATTATCAATGATTTCAGTTCACATGTTGATCCAGGCCAAACAGTGGCAATCGTTGGACCGACTGGAGCTGGTAAAACAACCATGGTTAAACTATTGATGCGTTTTTACGATGTAACATCTGGTGCGATTAAAATCGATGGTTATAATATCAAAGACTTTAACCGCGCAGATTTACGTAAAAATATCGGGATGGTTTTACAAGATACTTGGTTATTTAAAGGAACTATCATGGAAAACCTTCGTTATGGTCGTTTAGATGCAACGGATGAAGAAGTCTACGAAGCGGCTAAAGCCGCACACGTTCACCACTTTATTCAAACATTACCTGGCGGCTACAACATGGAATTAAATGAAGAATCATCAAATATTTCTCAAGGTCAAAAACAATTACTAACAATTGCTCGTGCGATTTTAGCCGATAAGCCGATTTTGATTCTCGATGAAGCAACGTCATCTGTTGATACAAGAACGGAAGGCTTGATTCAAGGCGCCATGAACAACTTAATGGCTGGACGTACATCCTTTGTTATTGCGCACCGTCTATCAACAATCAAAGATGCAGATAAAATTCTTTATATGCAAGATGGCGATATCAAAGAACAAGGAACACATGAAGAACTGCTAGCTGAAGGTGGTTACTATGCTTCACTTTACAACTCGCAGTTTGAAGAGTTAGATGAATAAAATGGCTCTAAAAGAGGCACTTATCAAAAAAATGATGAGTGCTTCTTTTTTTTATTCAAAAAATAATAGCCAAAATTTGTTTTATTTAAATTAAGAAAACATAAAGACGTTTAAAATAACTTGAAAAAAAATCTTTCCAGCGTTATTCTTTAGAAAATAAATAGATAAATAACCTTGTTAGGTGAGGCTCCTATACAAACATAGGCTATTGCGCAGAAACGTCGAAAGACGCCAATGTGTAAAACAGGAATTGTCGAATTAAGGCTTTTCATAAAATAGCTAAGAAATTTTCTTTACGTTGTATAGTGCTAAAACTCAGACGATGAGATTGATTGAAAGTCAAACGTCGTAGGAAAGAATGTTTGACTTTTTTCTTTTGGTAAATAGAGAACGTATTTGCTGATTGTTTACCGTCTTAGTACCTGCTTGTGTTTTTAGGAGTGACGATTGGCGAAAAAAACGCTGGATCATTCACTTCTTCTGCAAGAAGCATGAACTTAGGCGTTTTTTTATTGGCATTTTTAATGAAATTTCATGCGTACTGATTTTGAGCTAACAATTTTATCTAATATAAGAAATGAAGGGATTTTATACATGTATACGTTTAAAGAAAAAAAGTTCATTCCAGCTATTTTAAGTGTCCTATTATTTTCAGTGTTAACTTTTTTTGTTGTTCAGAATGCTTCATGGTTTCATCAGTTAGATTCGGCGATTTACCAAATTAGTTGGAAACCAAACGCTATGATCACGAGTATTGTAAATCTATTTGCTAAAACTGCAACCATTGTGCCGATTTTTATTGTGAGTCTGATTGTCTCATTTATCCTTTGGCGAAAAAAACAAAAATTACTAGCTTTTTGGATGAGTAGCAATGTTTTGGTGGTCAGTGCTATAGGGTTTCTACTTAAGAATCTTGTTGCAAGAATGAGACCTAATGTAGGACAGTTAGCAGAAAGAACATCATACAGTTTTCCCAGTGGACATTCACTATTAGCTATGTGTTTGGTGTGTTCAATTATCATAGCGGCACAAACGATTTATCCAGAACGATCAAAGAATTACAGACATTTGAAAAACGTGTTGATTATCTATGTATGTCTGATTGGATTGAGTCGGATCTATTTAAGGGTTCATTATCCAAGTGATGTGCTGGCAGGATTTCTTTTAAGTTATGCTTGGGTGAATCTTTCGTATGTTTGCCTTCAAAAGCTGTTCTTGAATAGAACATTTTCAACGCCAGATGCTAAAAAAAGATTTATACAAAGAACAATATTAAGTGGGTTGACATTACTTTTATTAGTTGTTGCCGGTGCCTCTGTGTATGGAGCGACAGTCTTTAAAAATGTTCAAAAAACAGCGAATAAAATGTATCAACCATTAGACCGAGAAGCAAAACCTGTGGAGCTTAAAAATAGTGAGCCGGTTAGTTTTTTACTATTAGGAATCGCAAATGATTCAAAACGTAAAACAGATTTTAGAGCCAATACGATCATGGTCGTAACGGTCAATAATCAATTGAAAAAGACGACGATTACGAGTATTCCTAGGGATGCTTATGTAGAGATCGTTGGAGAAGATGGTTTACATGACAAGATCAACCATGCTCATTCGTTCGGCGGTGATAAAATGATGATTGATACAGTTGAACATTATTTAGATATCCCAATCAATCATTATTTTGTCATTGATATGGATGGTTTAGCGGCATTGAGTGATGCAGTTGGTGGAGTGACAGTTAATAATGATTTTGCGTTTGATGCTGAAGGAATTCATTATCCAAAAGGAGAACAACATTTAGGCGGTTGGGAAACATTGCAATATGCGCGAATGCGTCATGAAGACCCTCAAAATGATTATGGCAGACAAAAGAGAGAACGCGAAGTGACTATTCAGTTGGGCAAAGAATTAATGTCTATGAAGAATGCGTTTCGTTACCAAGAGTTGCTGGATGTAATTGGGGATAATGGAAAAACAGATATGACGTTAGATCAGATGATGCAATTAATGAAAAATTACCAAAAAGCGCTAATTGATATTGAAACAAGCCAGTTGCAAGGGGAAGGATTTACAGGTGATGGTTATACTGGTGAGGAAGGTATTTCTTATGAACGTATTCCCGAAGCAGAAAGGGAAAAAGCCATAGCTGCAATAAAGAAACAATTGAATTTAGAGTAGTACGTTTTAAAGAATCAATCATTCGCTGGTCCAACATCAATTGTCAAAAGAGCTTTTCTTTTGGTATAATTTGATGCATAGAAGTGGAGGAATGTAAGTATGATAAAAGTAGCAATTGTCGGGTATGGGAACCTTGGACGCGGTGTTGAGCGTTCAATAAAGCAAAATAAAGATATGGAATTAGTAGGTGTTTTTACAAGAAGAGCCCCTGAGACAGTTCAGACAGAAGGCGCGAATGCCTTCACGATGGATCAGCTTAAACATAAAAAAATGAGATCGATGTTTGTATTTTATGTGGAGGATCAGCAACTGATTTACCAACACAAACGCCAGAATGGACGCATTTATTTAATACCATCGATAGCTTTGACACTCATGCTAAAATTCCAGAGCATTTTGCTAAAGTGGACCAGGTGGCAAAAGAAAATCAAACAACCTCAATTATTTCAACGGGATGGGATCCAGGTTTGTTTAGTTTAAATCGATTATATGCACAAAGTATTTTACCAGTTGGAGAGACAAATACCTTTTGGGGGAAAGGCGTCAGTCAGGGACATTCAGATGCCTTAAGACGAATCGATGGCGTGACAGATGCAGTACAATACACGATTCCAAACAGCGAAGTGATCGAAAAACTTGAAGCAGGCGAACAGTTGAATTTGAGTACGCGAGATAAACATTTTAGAGAATGCTTTGTTGTGCTTGAAGAGGATGCAAACGCAGAAAATATTCAGGAAGAAATTGTTTCAATGCCCAATTATTTTGCCGATTATGATACAGAAGTTCATTTTATTTCTCAAGCTGAACTTGATCAAAATCACAAAAAGATGCCTCATGGCGGGACAGTTCTTCATATTGGAACAACACATGAAAATACAAAACAAGTGATTGAATATAATTTACAACTAGAAAGTAATCCGGAATTTACGGCAAGTGTTTTAGTTGCGTATGCGAGAGCTTGTGTTCGTTTGGCTAAGGAAAAACAATTTGGCGCATATACTGTTTTGGATATTCCACCTAAATATTTGTCTGATCGGACAGATGAGGAATTGAGAAAAGAGTTATTGTAAAACTTAATAAGCTCAAGAGAGAATGCTGCGATCAGCATTCTCTCTTTTTGCTAGAATTAAGAAAAATGGTGAAAAGGGAGATAGATGAAAAAAAGACCTGAAATCAGGTCTTAATCAGTCTTATGCTTGATCTCTTCTAGAAATAAGCGGGAAAAATTTTAGACAATAAATGGCGCATAATCCAACAATCACATAGATGATTTTAGCGAAAATAGTTGTTGAACCGCCAGCGATCGTCGCAACTAAATCAAATTCAAATAGTCCGACAAGTAGCCAGTTTAAACCACCGACGATCAACAATGCTAACGCAACTGAATCTAAAGCTTTCATATGTGTTACCTCCTTTATTTAGAATAAATTAATAATAAAACAGTTTTTTTGAAAGTGCAAAAATTATGAATTAATTTATCTGAATAAAATGACAAAATAGTTAGTTTATATGGAAATAAGCGGATAATAATTAATAGTTTCAAAATAGCTAGAACAAATATATTTTAGATTCCAAAAAAAATTTCCAAATCCTTTATTCTTTGATTAATGAGAATTAGGAATTTAGATATTTTATTCTTTAACCATTCTTCTTAGCTATTGTTTCCGCTAAAACTGTATAAACTCGTTCCAAATCTTCTTGTGTTCCCCGAAGTTCATAGTCTGCTAAAAATGGAAAATCAAATCTCTCTGCATATTGCTTCGCGGTTAAACAATATTGATGATTAAAATTTTTATTTCCACTACCAATGACACCTAAACAATAACGATAGTTGCTATGATAATCTAAATATTCCCGCATCGTTTCTGTTAAAATCTCTGTATCCCCATTATCGACACCATTACCGCCATCTAAATAAGTTGGTACAAAAGTAAAAAAAGGTTCTGTTTCATCTTCAAAGGTCGAGTTTTCGTGAATCTCTTTTAGTTCTATTTGGGTATTATAGTTATCAAAAGCATAAGCAGACAGACGTTTTACAAATGAGCGGGTATTACCAGATATTGATATATAAAGGATATTCATGTCGGTTCCTCCTAAAAAGTTAAAAGCTGAAAGAGCTAGATCGTATAATCTTACACCTTAACTATAATTGATGAAAAACAAATTTCCAAGTCTTTTGTGAAAAAAATCATTTAGTCTTTATTATTTGTCACTACTATCCTATTCGTCTATACTATGCCTATATAAAAAGAAAAGAGGCGCAAAAATGTCTTATAAAGTGGATTTTAAAAATGTCTCAACTGTTGGTTTTGAAACTTCTCCAGTAGCGGAAACGTTAGCAGGCTTACGTGCAAATGAAGCACGCTATTATTGGAATAAAATACAAACATGAATTTGTAACAGTGCCAGCAAATGAAGATCCGGAAACTTTAGCTTGGGTCGGAAAAATTTTGGCTGAACGTGATATGAACTTTCCGTATAAACCATTAGAAGTATCAATTTTTGAGGTAGAGGGGATCAAAATGGCCTATGTCTTTTATGAAAATGGATTAGCTGTTAATGTGATGTATACACTTGAAGAAGGTGGCAAACGTGCAGTTGGGTTTAAGTTATCTGATGGTATGGAGATTCCAGCAGAATTTGAAGGGAAGTTTAAATTCGCGCGTCAAAAATCGAAACTTGCCGGGACAATTCGTGGTTCTTTCTTTGTAATCAAAGGTGAATATTAGAGGATAAAAATGAGTTGCTCCATAATTGGAATACTGTACTATTTAATAGCTACCCAAACACTCCTGTTTTATGCTTGGAGTGTTTTTTTGTGTGAAAGAATCAGGGATACCTATACCATGCCAAAAATACTCCTTTAATTCTAGATAAATCTGCGAGAAATTTAAATACTATATGGATTTTCTCATTCTTTACACCAATGTAAAGTCAGGATCATTCGGGTGTCGCAAGATCGAAAATAGATCGAAAAAATCGAAGGACGTGTATATGAATGAACGAAAACTGGTTTGATACGACCCTAATTTAAAAGTGGCTAGAACTATCATGAAAGATAGTTCTAGCCACTTTTTTTATGTTATTCGGCCTATTTTATTCTTTTTGTTTTTTTATTTTATTTCGCATCATACGACAAGATGTAGAAAAATAATCCGCTTTTTATCTACTATACTACGGATATAAAGTTGATACATATCGAAAATGATTGGAGGAATGCATTTGTTATGACAAGAAGTACAAGCGTTAAGATTGGGGCTTTTATTATTGGAATAATTTTCATTTGGGTGTCGATAGTAACAATTAAACATCCAGTGACTGATCTGACCCTATTGGTTGTACTTTTTTCAATAGTAACAATTGCAAAAGGAATATTCGAACTTTATACAAATCAAGCCATGAAAAACTGGGTCGGACTTTATTCTAAATTAATTGCGTTGATCGGCGTCGTTGATCTTTTGATCGGTAGCTTTTTCATTTTTCATTTAAGTATCGGAAAGATTCTTTTGCCATTTGTCTTTGTTTTCTGGTTTGTGTTCAATGCAATATCGCGGTTCTTAAGTGTATTAGCTACCAAAGAAGTCAGCAGTGTCTCTTACTGGTTTTTATTAACGGTAAATGCTTTAGGCGTAATAACGTGCATCCTATTATTTTTTCATCCGATGATCGCAGCATTGACACTTGTTATTTTTATTAGCTTTACCTTTTTAGTCGTAGGAATTTTCAATATAAGAAAAGCATTTAAATGAGTAACAAGATAGTCGTTATTGAAACAGGAGCTTATTAAATAAGAGAAAAGTACTGTCTTGTTCTTATAAATAAACAATGAAAGGAATAAAAAAAATGTCAGAAACTAAAAGAAAATTATCGTTGTTCAGTTTTTTCGCTATGACAGCGTCACTATTTATAACAGTCTATGAATATCCAACTTTCGCTATGTCGGGAATGACACTTATCTTTTTCTTACTTGTCTGTGGACTATTCTGGTTCTTACCAGTTGCATTATGTTCCGCTGAAATGGCCACTATTAAAGGCTATCAGGAAGGAGGGATCTTTGGCTGGGTTGGCAAAACCTTAGGTGAAAAATTTGGATTTGCGGCTATATTTTTCCAGTGGTTTCAAATAACCGTTGGCTTTGTGACGATGATTTATTTTATTATCGGTTCCTTATCTTATGCAGTAGGAATACCTGCTTTAAACAGTAACCCTCTATTGAAATTTGCCAGTGTGGTATTGATCTTTTGGATTGCTACATTGCTTCAATTCAAAGGGACAGAAACAACGGCAAAAGTTGCTAAAGCGGGATTTGTGATCGGGATTATTGTCCCTGTCGGACTGATGTTGATTTTAACGATCAAATATATCATGATCGGAGGACATCCAGTTGCACCGTCATTTACGGAAAAGGGATTTTTGCCAAAAGGAAAAGATTTCGCAGCACTTGCGTCATTTATGCTCGCTTACATGGGTGTTGAGGCATCTGCTCCTCATATCAATGAGTTAGAAAATCCTAAGAAAAATTATCCGCTCGTGATGTTTATCTTAGTCATCGTCGGTATTATCTTAAGTACGATTGGTGGAAGTGCCGTTTCAATGGTCGTTCCAGCTGATAAATTGTCATTGAATTCTGGTGTTGTTCAAACATTCCAAACCTTGATTTTAGCTGAGAATGGTCAATTAACGTGGGTTGTAAAAATGATTGCAGTCTTAGTCGCCTTTGGTGTGTTAGCCCAAGTTTGTTCATGGATCGTTGGACCGACTGAAGGTTTACGTACTGTCGCACAAAAAGGGTTGATTCCAGCTAGGTTCAAAAAAGTGAACGAGAACAAAGTGCCAGTTCCATTATTGATTCTTCAAGGAATTATCGTCACGATTTGGGCAGCAGTGCTAACTCTTGGCGGAGGTGGCAGCAATGTATCCTTTTTAACGGCCATTTCGTTGACCGTCATCATTTACTTAAGTGCCTATGTTCTTTTCTTTGTTGCTTACTTTGTTTTGGTGTTCAAACGTTCCAATCAAGGACTAGAAAGAACCTATCATGTGCCAGGTGGAAAAATTGGCAAAGGATTGATCGGCGGAGCAGGATTACTATTGTCTCTTCTTGCGATTGGTTCATCAATGATTGCGCCAAGTGAGTTAAAAGGAAATGAAATACATACTTACCTCATTACTTTGGGAATTAGCTATCTTGTGACATTAGCGATTCCGTTTGTATTTTATCATTTTTACAGTCGTCACCACAAAGTAACCTCAAGTATTCAAATAGAAGGGAGTAAAAAGCATGAAAATGATCAAGCAAGAGTTCATTAATATTTTTAAAAATAAGATTCTATTGATATCTGTTATCGCAATCACGTTTATCCCGATTCTTTATGCCGGTTTCTTTTCAAAATCAGTATGGGACCCATACGGTCGAACGAAAGATTTACCTGTAGCGGTTGTCAATGAAGACAAACCAACAGAAATGATGGGCCAAAAGGTCAACGTTGGAGAGCAAGTTGTAGCGAATCTTAAAGGAAATCATGATTTAAAATGGGAGTTTGTCTCGGCCGATGAAGCGAAAAAAGGAATGGAGGATTTATATTATTATATGATCGTCACGATTCCTAAAGACTTCTCAAAAGATGCCACGACACTTTTAGATAAAGATCCCAAAAAAATGGAGATCACCTATACGACGAATGGTTCACTCAACTATATTGGGGAAGAAATATCTCAAATAGGAGCTACCACGCTAGAAGCGCAAGTCCGAGAAAATGTTACTGCATCATACTTGACGGCTGTCAATGATGTTGTGAAAGTAGCTGCTGGAGGAATTGATCAAGCCGCAGATGGCGCTACTCAATTAGCGACAGGTACGACACAATTAGAAAGTGGATTAGGTCAATATACGGCAGGTGTTTCACAAGCTGCCAGCGGTTCAACTCAGCTAGCTTCTGGTACCAATCAATTAGCTGGAAACATTGGTCCATTAAGTTCTGGCGTTGATCAATTAGATGCTGGGGCTTCAGAATTAAGTTCAGCTCTCAACACAGTCAACGGTAAAGCACAACCTTTAAATACGAAAGTTACTGCATTAAGCGCAGGTTTAAATGAACTTTCCAGAGGGAGCAAAGAATTAGAACAAGCATTGCAAAATGTCGAAAACAGCTTAGATGCTACCTCAAAAGAAACGATTCAGCATAATTTAGATCAAGCGAAAGCAGATTTAGATAAAATGATGACAGATTCAAAAATATTGGAAAACACTGCGATTGACTCTGGTCAAATTTCAACCGATTTACAACAAGTCAGTGCACAATTAAACGAACTAAATACGAAGTTAGCAATTGATTCAAGTAGTCTTCAAAGCCAAATCACAGCAAGTATCAATCAACATGAAGGCATTGAAGCTGCCACAAAAAGTCAATTGATTGCAGATATCAATGGCCAAATTGCTACCTTTGAATCAGCTCAAAATGCTAAGATTCAATCAGAAACAGCCTTATTGTCAGCAAATATTCAACAAGCAACAACTTCAGCTGAAAAACTAGCAGTTCAAGCTAGAGCTTTAAGTGAACTAGCGGCAGGAATCTCAGCTAATACAAATAATCTGAAAAATGGGATCAATGAGATTGAAACTGGAACAAATGGTTTGTTAGCAGTCATTGACTTACCACCATTATCAATGAAAGCATCTACCTTGGTAAGTGATTTGGATCAAGCCTCGACTGATTTAACCCTTTTAAGTACCGAATTACCAACTGCCTTATCAGATGTTAATCAATTAGCGACAGGCGGAAATCAACTATCTAATGGATTAGATCAAATGTCAGCACAAATGCCAACTCTTTCAGCTGGCGTAACCCAACTAAATAGCGGTGCTATGCAATTAAATAGTGGTTTAGCTGAATTGACAGACAACTCACCACAATTAATGAGTGGGGTAGATCAATTAGAAGGCGGCTCATCTCAACTAGCATCAGCTCTAGGTGAAGCAGCAGGGATGGCTGGAAAAGCGAATTTAGGTGAAAAGAATATCGAAATGTTCGCTGCACCAGCAGATTTAGAGCTAGATGAATACAGCCATGTAGCAAATTATGGTGAAGCATTGTCTCCATATATCATGTCACTTGCGTTATTTGTTGGTTGTCTTGTGTTTAACTTTGTTTTCCCAATTCGCAGAGTATCATTGGCTGGACAATCTGCTCGTAACTGGTGGTTAAGTAAAGTCTCAATTGGTTTTGCTGTTTCAACAGCGATGGCAGTTATTGAAGCTTCATTAATGTTGGCTATCGGCTTACATGTTGACAACATTGGACAATTTTACTTGATGTCCTTTATCAGTGCTTGGGCCTATATGTTCTTAGTCATGTTCTTGGCGATGACCTTCGATAATCCTGGACGATTCATAGCAATGATCTTGCTTGTTTTACAACTAGGCGGGGCAGGGGGAACCTTCCCAATGCCATTGACGAACGGCTTCTTCAATGCGATTCATCCATATTTACCAATGTCTTACTCGATTTATGGCTTCCGTGAAGCAATTTCCGGCGGAATCGGTGCACCAATGTTTGATAAAAGTGTCATCATTTTAAGCGTGGTTTTCATTACTTTCGTGATTCTACTAGGTATCTCTATGAACTGGCTGCAAAAGAAACATTTAGAAGGAAAGTCTGAACTAGACGACAATCAAAAACTATTAGCACTTGAAAATGAATAGTAAAAAGTAATTCAGTCAAACGCATTAAATTCATCAGTAAAATTGTGTCGAAAGAACGGACAGAATAACAAAAATAAAACACCAAATATCCTTGTAAAATAGGAATTGTCAATAAGACAAAAATAAGAAAAGGACGTGACATTATGTGCACAAGTATTTTTACAAAAACGAAAGACAACAAACATCTACTATCAAGAACAATGGATTTTTCATTCCCGTTGGATCCTAGCCCAACCTATATGCCCAGAAACTATACATGGGTTTCAGAAGTCAATGAGCAATCATTTACGAATTCACTTGGCTTTGTAGGAGCTGGACGATTGTTAGGGAGTTCATACTTCGTAGCGGATGGAGTCAACGAAAAAGGACTCTCTATCGCAGAATTATATTTACCAGGAGAAGCAATTTATCAAACAGAAGCGGAGCAAGGCAAAAAAAACTTTGCACCTCATGAATTAATTTTATGGATTTTAGGAAATTGTGCGACGATTGAAGAAGTGGCAGAGCATATCAAAGAGATCAACTTAGTTGGGCTTAAGGCACCAATGTTGAATATCATTACACCACTTCATTGGATCATTACAGATGAATCTGGTCGTTGCGTGATTATTGAACCAACTGAAAAAGAACTAAAAATCAAAGAAAATCCAGTAGGAACGATGACAAATACTCCTTATTTTGAATGGCATATCGATAATTTGCGTAATTATCTACATGTACGGCCAGCTCAATATGAGCCAGCAAGATTCGGTGATTATCTTGCTTTACCATTCTCACAAGGAACGGGCACAATGGGCTTACCTGGTGGCTATACACCGCCTGAACGTTTTGTTCGAGCAGCGTTCTTCAAAGAACATATCGACCAAGCACAAGATGAAGCAACTGGTGTAACCAACGCCTACCATATTTTAGCAACGGTTCGAATCCCTAAAGGAATTGTTGTGACCTCAGAAGGTGCTCAAGATTACTCTCAATATGTAGGAACAATGTGTAACGAAAGCCGTTCTTACTACTTTAATAGTTACGATAATAGCCAAATCGCTAAAGTAACGATCACAGATGACTTGCTTGAAGTAGATAAACCAATCACTTTTATGGCAGATAAAATTGAAACATTCAAAACCTTAAATTGATTTTAATCAAGTTAAAAAATGAAGCTTTAAAGGAGACAAAGAAACGATCTTGTTTCCTTTAAGTTTCATCATTCAGACATAGCAACAATCAAAAAAACAGCACATAGCAAAAACATAAAATGATAATGGAGGAAACAAACAATGAGTAATCAAAATAATGAAACAACCCCAATTTTCGGAACAGAAGCATCAAGCGAAGCCGTGGTCATGACAAGTTTACATAAAAATCCAGTAGCGCCAGAAGTGGCTTACCGTTTGATCAAAGATCAGTTGATTGATGAAGGAAACGCCCGTCAAAACTTAGCAACTTTTTGCCAGACCTACATGGATCCAGAAGTAACACAGTTAATGGCTGAAACAATGGAAAAAAATGCGATCGATAAATCCGAATATCCGCAAACAGCAGAATTAGAAACTAGTTGTGTCAATGTGCTAGCTGATTTGTGGCATGCACCAGATATGAAGCGAATCATGGGGACTTCTACAGTTGGCTCAAGTGAAGCTTGCATGCTAGGCGGTATGGCGATGAAATTCCGCTGGCGCAACCAAGCAATCAAACGTGGGTTGAATATCAACGCGCAAAAACCAAACTTAATCATTGCGTCAGGCTATCAAGTCTGCTGGGAAAAATTCTGTGTATACTGGGATATTGAGATGCGTGAAGTACCCATGGATAACGGAAAGTTAAGCATGAATATCGATAAAGTGTTGGATTATGTAGATGACTATACAATTGGAATCGTCGGGATTTTAGGCATTACTTACACTGGTAAATTTGACGATATCAAGGCATTAGATGCGTTAGCAGAAAACTATAATAAAACGCATGAACATGAACTTGTGATTCATATTGACGGTGCCAGTGGCGCAATGTTTGTTCCATTTGTAGACCCAGAATTAGAATGGGATTTCCGTTTGAAAAATGTTGTCTCTATCAACACATCTGGTCATAAGTATGGTTTAGTGTATCCAGGTGTTGGCTGGGTCCTCTGGCGTGATAAAGAATATTTACCCGAAGAATTGGTTTTCGATGTTAGCTACTTAGGTGGGCATATGCCGACAATGGCTATCAACTTTTCTAGAAGTGCCAGCCAAATTATTGGACAATATTACAATTTTTATCGCTATGGTTTTGATGGATACAAAGAACTTCACACACGTACTAAAGAAGCTGCTGTAAGTATTTCTAAAGCAGTAGAAGCAACTGGCCTGTTCGATATTTACAACGACGGTGAAAACTTACCGATCGTCTGCTATACATTGAAAGAAAATGCAGATGTAGAATGGACACTTTATGATCTAGCCGATCGTCTACAAATGAAAGGATGGCAGGTTCCAGCATATCCTTTACCGAAAGATTTAGATAATCAAGTGATTCAACGATTTGTCTGCCGCGCCGATTTAGGACAAAACATGGCAAACGCTTTGATTAGAGATTTTGAACAATGTGTGGAAGATTTAAATAGTGCTAGAATTTTATATCATGAAAAAACAGAGGCCCATGTACAAGGATTTACCCACTAATATAACCGCTTGAAGGGAGCACAAAGAGGATGACAAACGATGAAGTTATTGAACTTATTGCCAAAACCTTAGAAATGTTAGATCTGGAGTTAGCCTATTTAAAAGCAAATGAAGCAACAAGCAAAAGACAAAGTATGAAGTTGTGGTTTGAAGAAAAAAAAGCAATTTATGAAGTAAAACGTATTTTGCATGAAATTAATTATTATGATCAATACAATGAGGAAGAGTCGAATCAGATCGTCCAAGGATACCTAACACAGGTTCTAAATGTAAGTGAATAATCAATCGTTCATCGAAATTTCAGCTCTTGGCTTTAGGCAAATAGCGTGTGTTTATCTCACTAGTAATTGAATTTTGAGTGTAGAGTAAAAGAGATGTTTTACTCTACACTTAATGATTAATTCAACAAAACAAAAAATAGGAGTGAATAGTATTGAAAAAGGTTTCAACATTTATTTTTGCTACAATTTTAGTAACACAATTATCATTGACAGGTCCAGTCTCGACATTTGCCAATGAATATACATATGAAACAGAATCAAACGAAGTCCCAGAGGAACAAGAAATACAATCGCTTTTACTGATGGAAGAGCAACACATCCAAGTCGAAAAATCAACGGAGGATTTTATTTTAAAGATCGGTGAACAAGCTAGGACCACAGCAAAAGAGCATAATTTATATGCTTCAGTCATGATAGCTCAAGCCATTTTGGAATCCGCTTCAGGAAGCAGTGAATTAAGTCAAATGCCCTATTTTAATTTATTTGGAATCAAAGGAGCATATGAAGATCAAAGTGTTTCTTTTCAAACAATTGAAGATGACGGAGCGGGTCAAATTTATCAAATTGAAGCAGCGTTTAAACAATATCCTAGTTATAAAGAATCATTTGAAGATTATGCAGAACTTTTAAGTGGTGAAAATCCTATTTTTACGGACACATTAAAAAGTTCGACGGAGAGTCATCACCAAGTGACTTTAGCACTCACCGGAACCTATGCCACCGATAGTGCGTATAATCAAAAACTTGATGAATTGATTCATATTTATGATCTAACAAAGTACGATCAAGAGGGCGCGTTAACGCCTTATTTTGGTGGGGAATTTGAGCCATATAACCATGTGAATTATGATAGCGCAAATAGTTATGCAGCAGGTAACTGTACGCAATATGTTTATAATCGAATCACTCAATTAGGTGGGACTATCGGTTTAACGATGGGAAATGGCATGGATTGGGGAAGTACAGGTATTGCGCAAGGTTACGAAGTGTCAAATACACCAAAAGCTGGAAGTGCGGTCTCTTTTCAGCCAGGGATAGCAGGGGCTGATGGAACATATGGACATGTTGCCTTTGTGGAAAAAGTGGGAGAAGATGGTACAGTCGAAATCTCAGAAATGAATGCACTAGGCCTTGGGATTGTTTCAACACGAACCATTGATTCAGAAACAGCAGCACAATTGGTTTATATAACACCTAAATAATCAAAGGAAGCAGATAAGAGAAAAGCAAAAACTACTTTTCCCTTATCTGCTTCTTTTTTATACTATGACACTTGACTTTTTAATTGTGCTACTAACTTGAGTTTTCTTTCAATTTCGATAAAGTCTCTTAACTTGATCGGAAAATCAAACAGATGAACTTTATAAGTAAACCGCTGCTCTTCTTCAATGATATTGGGAATATTTGTGAGCACGATGTCTGATTGTTGCAATACCTGATCTTTTAAAAATGTAATATTGAAATCATGTTTGAATCGATCACTTATTTTAGTGATGATCGTTTGTTTCACAAAGAAAGGCAAATCGCTGTCTAGAAAAATTCTGATCGGTGGTTCATAATAATTTAGTGGTGAAATCGAAGAGAACAAAAGAATATACTTTTGAGCTAGAAATTCATGTGATAAAAAGAGTGCACTACCACTTTCTTCATGTAACTCTTTAATAAAACAATTGAGCTTTTCTTTCAATGCAGGATAGTCATAATCAGCCTCATCCATAATTTGATGACCATCTATATCAACTTGAAGTTGATTAAAGACTTTACAGAAAAGGTGAGCGCAAAAACTAGTTAAGAAAAAACGTTCACGCAACTCTTCTGGAATGGGCATCAATTTCTCGTGGAATCGTTTAACAAATAAGTGAGTTGCTTGGAAAATATCTGATTGGCATTTTTCATGATAATCAAAAACTCGTTGTTTCAATTCCTCGGATTCAAATACTTTGATTTTCATTTGCAGAAGTAAAACATAAAAGCACATTTCCGATTCAACATGAATATGGTAAACGTCCACTAAATCAGTCATCACAGGTAATGTTTGCATCAATGCAGGAAGATTAACATAATTTTTCCATTCAGGATCAAGATCGATCACATGATTTTTTCTAAAACGCATCAAGTTGATTGCTAACATATAAGCCATTTGTTTTCTTTGAATATTTGAAAACTTTAACTTGAAGGCCTCAGAAAAATTGTCAACGGATTGATAGGCCTTTAGTTGGTCGATAGAATCAAATGGCCAAATGACACCTTTAAAGGTTACCCAGCCAATAATATAACTAATGATACGAATATTTTTTTCTTCACCCACAATTTGGAAAGAACTACGAGATAAAGATAAATTATATAAATCCAAAAATACAGTGATCTTTTTTAAGCTTTTTCGGATAGCATTTTCACTAACAAAGTAAGTCATGGCGTATTTTTTTACAGAATAGAATTCTTCAAACATAATCTTTTTCAAAATCTGTATGGTTTCATCTGTTTCCAAAATGTATGTTTTAAACTCTATATAATTACTACCAGAATCTGTTTCTAGCTGAACCCCATTATATTTTTCATAGTTTAATTGAATATAACTATCTTTTACCTCATTATACTCAGCAACCGTATCTTCTAATTGGTGAATATAGCGCTGGATCGTCCGTTCTACAACGTTTAAACGCAAACTTAACTCATTGACACTATACCAACGATGACTTTCAGAAATGATTTCTAATAATTTTAACATGATCTTGTTCTGATCTTCTAGTAAATCAAATATATCTTCTTCCAAAATGGATAACCTCCCAATCAAAAAAAATTAAGTGATAGATATTATCAATGTACCACCTTTTAAAAGAAAAGTGTAATCTTATCTTCTGCGATAAGAGGAATGAATTTTTGCAAGTTATGTCTAGTTATTTTAGACGGAAGAGTGGGCACTTGTTTCTTTACTTTTCAATGACACAATGGTAATCTATTATTGTTATCGTTGCAGAGGGTAACAACTAAAATTAAATAGAACCCATCACAAAGGGGAGCCATGGCTGAGAATGAGTAACAACTCTAAACCCTTGAACCTGTTCGTTAGTACGAGCGTAGGAATTGTGATGGAGTAAATAAATACGTTTACTCCTCCTTTGTGAATTGGTCGTTCTAAAAGGAGGAGTTTTTTATGCAAAGAACATCAGAGTTACGCGTTTGGATCGAAGGGACGATCGTTGCGGCCATTGCAATGGTCTTATCCTTTATTCCGACAAACATTGGGAGTAGTTTTTCAATTTCACTGGGGATGATTCCAGTCACTCTTTTCGCTTTACGAAGAGGGGCCAAAGCAGGATTCTTTTCTGCATTTATCTGGGGATTGTTGCATTTTCCAACGGCGCAAGTGTATTATTTGATGCCTGTTCAAGTGATTATTGAATATATTTTAGCTTTTGGCTTTGCAGGGTTTGCGGGTGTTTATAGTGGTAAACTGCAACAGGCTATCAAAAATAAAGAGTATATGAAGAGTAGTCGGATTATTATTTATGCTTCTTTTTTCGGCACGCTTATGCGTTATTTCTGGCATTTTATTGCAGGCGTTGTATTTTGGGGAAGCTTTGCGCTTTGGGGCATGAATCCTTGGCTATTCTCCTTTGTGATGAATGGCTTGAGTGGGATCGCTACAGCAATAGCAACCTCTGTTGTGTTGTTGTTACTCCTTAAAATCAATCCAACTTTATTTATTCCTACTAACGTGTCACGAATGAGCCAACAGGATAATGGTGTTGAATAATACAATTCTGATGTAGAAATAGTTAAGAGCTAAAACATACACGTTTTAGCTCTTTTTTTGTTTTACGAATAAAAAATATTTTGTTGAAACCCACAGGTAATTTTTTTACACTATTAGGGTGAAGAGGTGAGGAAATGGGGAAGTTTAGCTATTCAGAACGTTCATTGATCAAAAAAGCAATCAAAGGAGACACAAATGCATTAGGGAAAATTTTACGTAAAAATCATGAGTACATGTATAAAATGGCCTACATCTATATAGGCAATAAAGAAGATGCTCTGGATATTATGCAAGAAGCGACGATTCAAGCTATGAAATCGATTCATACACTGAAAGAACCTAGCTATTTTTTAACTTGGTTTTGTAAGATTATGGCAAGACTAGCAAGTAAAGTGATCAATCAAAAGATCAAAATCCGTGAGTTGCAGAACAATCCAGAATTTGAAGAACCAACCGATTTATCTAAAAACAAGAATCAAGCCATGGATGTACTAGAAGCTGTAACATCATTAGAAGATAAATACCGCTTGATTTTGCAGTTATTTTATTACCAAGATTTTTCAGTTAAGGAAATCAGCGAACTCTTAAACATGCCGGAAGGAACAGTTAAAACGAATTTAAAACGAGGACGTGACGCACTAAAAAAAGCCTTAGGGGAGGATTATTATGTCTGATAACGAGAAAAAAATTTTACAAAAAGCAATGAAACAAATCGAAGTGCCAGAAGAAGCACTTACAGCATTAGAGATAGGATCTGGTCAAAGAAAAAATAGAGTCCGTAACTTTCGCTATAAATCGGGAGAAATCATTTTATCTAGTATAGTGATCATTGCTTTTATTTTCGTTGGCACCGTAATGTGGACGAAAGCGAAAGAAACTAACAATAAACCAAGCACTTCAGCCTCTACTGCAACTGAAAGAAAAAAAGAAACGCCAGCGAATATTTTACAGTCAACTAAATACTGGAAAGTTCAAAATGAAGAGGATTATTACAGTTTTGGCAATGACAAGGTGCGAATAATAGAACATTATTTTTCACTTTTCACGACGAACTATACCTTTAAAGGGGATCAATTGGATATTATATATGATAGCTTTAATGAAGCCGACGATCCGATAGAAAAAATTCATTCTTATCAAGTAAAGAAAAATGGCAATAACTTAGTATTGGAACCCAAACTTGCTGAGGACAAACGCCTTATTTTAGAACCACACAATGAAGAAATTTTTCCATATTCAGAAGAAAAAATCAAGCAACTTAAACCAGCTGTTGATCCGGATTTAACAAAATATGCTTCTTGGACATCGTCGATCAAGGGCAATCGTCAAAATAGTACGCTAATGTTTGATGGATTTCTTATGAAAGAACGTATTGATGGGGAAGAAGACTGGGTGACTTGGACCTATGAAATTGAGGGGAATCATTTGGTAGTGAATTATGGTGGTTATACGGTAAGTCATGATATGTATTGGGATGGTGATACTATTATTTTATGGCAGGTATCTAATTCACTTCAAAAATCAGATGATAAGGAAGAATATAAAGAAGAAATTGTTACGATTCTTCAGCCGAATAAATAGTTTTTTGAAATCCGATTTGATTTTGCAAACATTATTATCTGTAGTAGTAAATAATAGCTGGTATATTAAAACTGAAAGAGATACCAAGATGATTTAATTGAGTCATGTTCTGAGGAAATAAAAAAGGTGTTTTACTCTTAACAAAAATAGTAGTTGAATAAACAATAGCAGAACCAATCACTAAATTTAGTGGTTGGTTTTTTATGAGTTACAAGTTTACGAAGTTTTACTAGTTTATAAAATTTTATTTTTTAATCTACCCCAACATAAGAAGAACAAAATATGGCGGAAAAGCATGTGCCATAAAAATCACTTTCCGCTTTTTTACAAAGAAAGACCACCAGCTAATTTAACTGATGGTTTTCAACTAATAATCTTTAATTTACATCTTCATCCAATTTGGTTCCAAAGTATTACCATCTGGATCTTGCACTTCAAGTCCAAACATCATATCCTCAGGAATCCCCATATCCACTTTATAAAAATCGCCGCCATTTGCTTTGGCTGTCTCGCCAAATTTCTTCACAGCATCAGCACTTTCCATACTAAATGCAACCAAAACACCGCTAGTTGTTTTCGCATCTGCAATTTTTTTATCTTTAATAAATTTACTATAGAAGTTATGATTTAATAACATGATCCAAAAATTATCATCCCAAACCATTGAACTTGTTTCTTCATTAGAAAAATCCACGTTTTGCTTAAAACCTAACTTTTCATAAAACTCAGTAGAACGCTTTACATCAGTAACTGGGAAATTTACAAAAACCATTGTTGACATAAAAATCCAACCTTCTCTCTTTTTTTTGTATTTATTACGCTTAGAGCATCTCATGCGCACGTTTTTTTGTCAAAGATATAAGACGCAATCAGGTGAAAAAATTGACTGTTGCAATAGAACCTCATTATAATATAATCACACTGATAAAGATCAGCGAAGTGAGGCAAGGAGGAAGTACAATTAATAACAAGACGATGATAACGAGTGCAGTTACAATTTTGCTGCTGATTTTTGGTATTAGTTTTAGCATTATGTGGTTCGTGAACAAAAACAATGATACTGCACAAACAAAAAGAACGGAAGAAACGAAGCAATCAAGTACAGAAGTGGTAGAGGAAAGTCAGACCGCACAAAGCAATCAGGACACTTCTTTAAAGGGTCAAGAAAAGAAAATCAAAGACTTAATTGCATCAATGAGTTTGGAAGAAAAAGTTGGACAGCTCTTTCTAGCACGAGTACCTATTGAAGCGCAGCAAGAGAGCATTCAGGAGTATCACTTAGGTGGCTATCTGTTATTTGGACGTGATATCGAAACTGCAACACCAGATTCATTGAAGGAAAAAATTTCCTCTTATCAAAAAGTAAGCAAGATTCCACTTTTTATTGCTTCAGATGAAGAGGGCGGAACGGTTTCGCGTTTAAGTGGTGGAAATGGTTTAGTATCAGAACCATTTAAATCACCTATGGAAATTTATCAAGAAGCTGGATTGACAGGGATTCGTTCTGATATTCAAAAAAAATCAGAAGTGCTTCACTCATATGGTATTCACGGCGGCTTATTTCCAGATGCTGACGTTGCAACTGATCCAGAAGCGTTTATCTACGATCGGACACTAGGATTAGACGCTGAAAAAACGAGTGAATATGTCAAGGCAAGTGTAGAGGAATTAAAGAAACAAAAGATCGCTTCAACATTAAAACATTTTCCGGGATATGGGGATAATCGTGATTCCCATGTCGAAATCGTCTATGATACGAGGGACCTTGAGACGTTACGCAGTAATGATTTTTTACCGTTTAAAGCTGGAATTACAGCGGGTACAGACAGCATCATGGTTTCTCATAATATTGTGACCAGTATTGATGATACGATGCCAGCATCGATTTCTCAACCTGTGCATGATTTGTTACGCAACGAGTTAGGTTTTCAAGGTGTGATTATGACTGATGACATGGATATGGCAGGATTAGCTGATTTTATCTCTCAAGAAGAGGCAGGACTCGCTGCATTGAAAGCGGGGAATGATCTGATTCTATCTTCTTCATTTCAAGAGCAGATTCCTTATGTTTTACAAGGAATCGAGCAAGGGACTTATTCAGAAGAAGCGTTGAATCAATCCGTTTATCGTGTGTTAAAGATGAAAAGTGATTTAGGATTGTTGAAAAAATAATGAGAAAAAAACTGTTCAGCATTAATTAATGCTGAACAGTTTTTTGTAAACTAAGGAGTCAAACCAGTTTTGGATTCATTTTTTGATAATTATCCAATTTATAAGCCAAATTCCGATCATAATCTTGATTGAAAAAACTAAGATATAAACTATCAAAAATATACATCAACGACATCCTTGTTGAGAAGGATGATATTTTATTATAATGATTTTCCAGTGAAGAGAAGAGAAAAACACCATCCACTTTTTCATTTAGTAGAGGACTATTTTTTGAAGTAATCAACAAGATTTTACTATTATTTTGCTTTAGAATTTCCAGAATTCTTTTGACACTAGAACTGCGGCCACCATAAGAAACAACGATCGCTAAATGAGTGGGTGTACTATTTGCGGCAGATAGATTTTGCATATAATCATCGATCGGTACATTGATTTGCTTACCGATTTCCTGCATTTGAAACTGGAAATTTTGGGCAAAATAAATATTGGCAGATGTGGCATAAACATCGACAAATTCAGCGTTTTTAAGTAGCGCGCCATTTAAAGCCATTGAATCAAAATTATTTGTATCGATGGTTGATTGAACCGTTTGGTCATAAACCGTTTTTAACTTTTTAGTCATGGCGTAATGATTATCTTCAGCCGAAATAGGATAGTCGATGTCGATGATTTGTTCACTTGTATGTTCGTTTAAATAGCTAACCAAGGCGAATTTAAGATCATTTAAGCCATCTAGGTCCAATTTATTGATCAAACGATAAATTGTTGACATTGATACATAAGAATGGTCGGCAAGTTCTTTGGGAGAAAAACGAATAACTTTTTCTGGAAAATCAAGAATATAAGTAACGAGTGCTTCTTCACTTGTTGTAAGTTTATCTAAGTTTTTTAATTTGAGCATTAAATTCATCGCAGAAAACACCTTTCAGTCTGTTTCGTATAAATGAATTATAACTGATTATCACGTATTATGTGAGGAAAAAAATAGAGTAGGATTTTTTATCCCCACTCTATTTTTATTACAATATTTCAGATAACGCTTTGGCAATCCCATCTTCATTGTTTGATAAAGTGATTTTATCTGCAGCATTTTTTAACTCTTCAACAGCATTTCCCATCGCAACGCCCATTCCAGCATAATTGATCAAGGATAAATCATTGTGGCCATCACCAAAAGAAATAATATGTTCTTGATGGATGCCTAAAGGTTTGAGTGTTTGCTCCAAAGCGTTCGCTTTATCGATTCCTTGATCTGTAAATTCAAAATACATCGGTGCCGAGAACACACCACTAACAGATTGTTCAAAAGGAGCATAAATTTTCTGCCAGTTTTCTTGTAAATACTCAGGTTGAGCTGCGACAAGAATTTTATGCAATGGAAAATCAACAAAGGCAGCTAAATCTTCTTTTTCACATAATTGGAAGTTTCCGCCACGTGATTCGTATTCAATAATATTGAATAATCCATCGGAGAAGTCCAGATCCAACATCCCATCAAATACATTATTGACATACATATACTCGTCTTTTGCAATCATTGGTTTGACGTCGAATTGTTTGAGATGTTCTAAAATATTTTTGCTGTTTTCAATTGAAAGAGGCTGACTGAATAATTCTTTTTGTGTGCGGACATCAAGAACATGTGCGCCGTTATACGAAACAATCAACCCATTGTGCTGATCCATTTGAAGTTCCTCCACATACTTCAACATACCAGGAGTCGGTCTGCCAGATGCTAAAATTACTTTGATGCCCTCTTTTTGAGCAGTAATCAATGCCTCTTTTGTTTGAGTGGTCAGTTTTTTTTCATCATTTAAAAGTGTTCCGTCAATATCTAAAACAATTGCTTTTACATCCATTTCATTTCCTCCGTTAATCCAAAATTTTAAATAGTTAATTCTAAACGGTTTCCCTCTGGATCCGCAATCACAGATTCATAATAACCATCACCTGTTGTACGAGTTGGACTTAATAATTTATAACCTTCCATGACCAATATATTCGTGAGGGTATCAACATTCTCTTTGCTTCCTAAAGAAATCGCTAAATGAGCAAAGCCTAGTATTTCATCTCCTGAGTTGCGGTCAATAACATCGTTTCGTTGCATGATCTCAAGTCTAGCACCATCAGAAAAAGTTAAAAAATAAGAATGGAAACTTGTCTTTGTATTGTGGTAAAGTTCAGAAGCTTGGGCATTGAAATACGTTTCATAAAAGTTCCGCATATTTTCCAAATCTTTGACCCATAAACCGATATGTTCAATTTTCATTGTATAATCTCCTTTATTTTGAAATACAGAACAGCTATTTTGACTGTATTTCTATATTAGAATGAATGTGGATAGATAAGATATTGTTTATAACTATAGTATAAGTCAAAGTGAGCTCTTATAGTGATAAATAGCTGATTTTGATAGAAAATTATCAAAAATGGAGCAGAAAATTTTATGAATGTGAAAAATTATTTTCACTGCTATTCGTTTTTAAGTTCTATGTCCATGATTTTTAAAAAGGCGGATATTCGATTCTTGACAATTAGTAAATCACCATGCTATAGTAAACTCAATAAAAAACGAAGTGAGGGATCCGTGCGTTGAAAAATTAAGTCAATTTGTTGAAGCTGCATTCAGACTGTAACTTGAGAAATCTCAGGGGAGCAGTGTGCAGATTTTCAGGATTGGCATTATTTTTCAGCGTATGGGTCTTTTTGTGTACTCGTAAACCTGTTGCCGGTTCTGAAAAGAACAGAAGGAATAAAACAACTTCCTTCCGCTTTTCTTAATGAGGTGAGACTATGTCAAAAATCGAAATTAAAAATATAACATTCGGGTACGATACTCAAGGAACTTTACTATTTGAGCAAGCAAATCTAAACTTTGATACACAATGGAAATTAGGATTGATCGGCAGAAATGGTCGTGGGAAAACGACATTACTTAAAATTTTACAGAATCAGCTAGCTTATAGCGGTCAAATTATTCATCAATTAGACTTTCTCTATTTCCCACAACCAATTAAAAATAAGCAGCAACTGACCTATTACGTGTTAGAAGAAATCAGTGATTTTGAACAATGGGAAATTGAGCGGGAGTTAAATCTTCTACAAGTTGATCCAGAAATTCTATGGCGTGATTTTGAAACACTTTCAGGTGGTGAACAGACGAAAGTCTTATTAGCGCTGCTGTTTATTGATGATCATCATTTTCCTTTGATCGATGAACCAACCAATCATTTGGATATTGTTGGACGCAAGCAAGTAGCGGATTACTTGAAAAAGAAACGCCAGGGCTTTATTGTAGTCAGTCATGACCGTTCGTTTGTAGATGAAGTGGTCGACCACGTATTATCAATTGAAAAAAGCCAGTTAGAGCTTTATCAAGGAAATTTTTCTGTTTATGAAGAACAAAAGAAAATCAAAGATGAATTTGAATTTGCACAAAATGAAAAATTAAAAAAAGAAGTCAGTCGTTTGAAAAGAACAGCTGCTGAAAAAGCAGAGTGGTCTCGTTCCAAGGAGCAAGATAAATATGGAAAAGCTTCTGAAAAAGGCAGTGGAGCAATCTATGATACTGGTTTTATCGGTGCAAGAGCAGCTCGTACAATGAAACGTGCAAAGACGATCGAACATCGAATGGAAACACAACTGTCAGAAAAAGCAAGTTTATTAAAAGATATCGAGTACATTGATCCGCTGACAATGAATTATCAGCCAGAGCATCATAAACGATTACTAACAGTCGAAAATCTAACGTTGGGTTATCAGAAGCAAGACTTGTTTAACAAAATATCTTTTGAGTTAAACCAAGGACAACGGATTGCTTTAGCCGGGCAAAATGGTTCTGGAAAATCATCGATTATCAAGTTTTTACTAGGTCATTTTGATGGTGAAAGTCAAGGCGTGATCTTTCGTCCAGATAAACTAAAAATTAGTTATGTTCGTCAAAATTATGAAGATAATCATGGGACATTACTGGCGTTTTCAGAAGAACAAGGACTTGACCACCAAGCGTTTCTCAATAACCTGCACAAACTAGGCATGGAAAGAGAAGTCTTTCAAAATCGCATTGAACAAATGAGCATGGGGCAGCGCAAAAAAGTCGAGTTGGCAAAATCATTAGCGCAGCCAGCGGAATTGTATATTTGGGATGAGCCTTTAAATTATTTAGATGTTTTCAATCAGGAACAATTGGAAAAGCTGATTTTATCGGTAAAACCGACAATGCTGATTGTAGAACATGATCAATCTTTCTTGGAAAAAGTCGCGACACAAGTGATTACTTTAACTAAAAATAACTAAATCTAACCTGTCAAACACTTCATACTAAAGGAGTCGTTTGACAGGTTTTTAGTCATTTATTTTATTGACAAGATCAATAATAAAGTATATTCTATAAAAAAACATTCATTCGGTATGTTTTTTAGAAGGAGACTAAAAAAATGGCAAAAAGATACGATACCGAAGCAATAGTTCAAGATATTTTAGCTGCCACAACGCGTCTGTTTGTACAAAAAGACTATGAAAAAAACGATTCAAGACATTGTTAATGAATTAGATGGTTTATCTCGTGGTACGATTTATCATCATTTTCGCTAGCGTAGTGAGAAGGCTTACCCCAATACAGCGTATTTTGATGTAATCAGTGAACGTACAGACTTTACTGGTATACAGAAGATGAAGCATCTATTATTGGAGACCTTATTTAATAAAGAAGTTGGGGCGTCATTTCAGTTAGCGTATTCTTTATTTTATAATCCAAAGTTTTTTATGATGTATATCATGAATAATAATGAGCTCTTATCTCCTCGAATTGAATGCTGCAACAATGAAGGAAATAAGGATGGGTCTTTGATTGTGAAATACCCAAAACAAGTTTTAGAAATCATTGTTTTACTTTTAGAAACTTGGTTTATGGTCGCGCTATTTCCAAATACGATCGAAATATTTGGGGATAAACTTTATGCAACCAAATATGTACTAAAGAGAATTAAGCTTAACTTGTTAAGTGATGAAATAATGGAAAAAATGATAATGGGGATAAAGGAGAAAGAGGTTTAAAATGAAAAAAAATAAAAAACACGGAATCAGACGTGTTCTGAATATTTTAAAGAATATTCTATTAACCATTTTAGGGTTGTTTGTTGTAACGATGGCGGGAATTTATATTGTAAATCAAGTCAGTCTGCGAAATGAAGCGAGTCGAATCAAGGATTATGGTGAAAAAATAAACCTTTTTGATGGCACAATAAATGTACTCGATGAGGGGCAGGGAAAAGAAACGATCGTGTTGCTTCCGGGTTATGGAACAGCTAGTCCTGGATTAGATTTTAAACCATTGATTAGTGAATTGAAAAATGACTATCGAGTCGTTACGATTGAACCATTTGGATACGGATTAAGCAGTCAAACGAAACGAGAACGAAGTGCTAACAATATGATTGAAGAGATCCATATCGTTTTAGAAAAATTAGATATCGATTCTTTTATATTAATGGGACATTCGATTGCTGGAATCTATGGATTAAATTATGTGAATACGTATCCTGAAAACGTCAAAGCATTTGTAGGAATCGACTCTAGTCTACCGAATCAGCCATGGCCTGGGTTTGATGATAGCTTATCTAATTTTATTCAAAAATCTGGATTAATGAGAGTATTCATTAAATTAAGTCCAGAAAGTTTCAAAGTTAAAGGAATGGATGATGAAACATATGAGCAATTGCGTATGCTGAATCTGAAAAATCTGAGTAATAACAATGTCAGAAAAGAAGGAAAAGCGTTAGATGAATCGTTTAAAGAGTCAAAAAAACTAGCTTTTCCAAAAAATATGCCATTACTTTTATTTGTAGCCAAAGAAAATGATGGTGCTTTAGAAAATTGGTTTGAACTTCATGAAGAACAAGCGGCTACTGTTACTAAAGGAGAAGCTGTCGAGCTTCCTGGTACGCATTATCTTCACCATAACCAATCTAAAACGATAGCGGAAGACTTGAAAAAATTTATGAATGAATAGCAAATAATAGAGTACAGATCGTTGTTTTAAAAACAATAGATTTGTACTTTATTATTTTGCTTAGGTTTAAAGTGTTTTCTAGTATTGTTATTCCTAGTTATCTTTGCCATAATAGTAGTAGAAGATAGATAACTAAATGATTAGGGAGAACTGAGAAAGTGAGTTGGGGGTATGAATTGTTGGGAAATTTTGGAGTTAGAACCAACTTCAGATAAAAAGAAAGTCGAACAAGCATATGAAGCAAAGTTAAAGATGATCAATGTGGAGGAAGAACCACTCGCGTTTCAAAAGTTAAAAGAAGCCTTTGATTCAGCGATTTTCTTATCAGGTACGATTATTGAAAGCAATCGACCAGTGGAACTTAGTAAACCTTCAATTGAAGCGGATACAGCAGGGTGGCCAGTAGAAGAATCACAAGAGGTTCCATCTGAAAATGAAAAGCCAAAACAAAAAAATAATGTCATGGTTTTTAAACAAGAATTAGCAATAGTTTACGAAAAAATGGATTTTTTTTCAGACGTAGAAAAATGGACACCGTTATTTTCAAATGAGTTGGAATGGACAAGTGCTGAGCACGATGAGATAGCTGAAATAATACAAACGTTTTTACGATCAAACTATTGTGTACTATCAAGAAAGATCATTGATTATTTAGATACTTTTTGTGACGTTGATTTTTTAGCTAAAGAACATAAATCTGATAATGATTTTCGTTATATTTGGACACAAATCAAACATGTGCCGCCGTTTTCATTTGATATTTATCAAGATATTCCCAAAGAAGAACGGATCGAGTATTTTACTAATCGCTATGAATTATTTCAAATAGTGGAGGGTGCTATTCCAAATCAGAGCTCTTGGTCTGAACGATTGCACATGTGTAGGACACTCACTACAAAAGATTATGACGTGATCACTTTACAAATCTCTTATCTATTACTAAATGATTTTAGAATGGAACAGGAACAAACAGTCATTGAATTTAAAGGACTACTTAGTGAGGCCATTGCTTTAAAAAGAAATAAAACAAGTGACTTTTTTAGTGCCTATTATGCATGGGTAAAACAAAAGGGCTCCACTAATGATGTGCTGATATATGATAAAAGTGAGTTGACAATACCTACAACAACGATTGATTTACTAATGGGATATGTGTATTTCAAACTAAGACGTTACTCTCATGTAAAGGAATGCTGGGAAGAATTAAGCAAAAAGAACCCGACATTGTTTAGACCACAAGAATTAGCTATGCTGCAACCGATAGATGTAAAGCATGTTCCACAAAAAAATCAAAAGAGTATGTGGCGTTATGTAGGGGCTGTTTTCTTATTACTTATCGCTCTTTCTAAAATAAGTGGACTTGTTTCAAGAAATAATGAACGGAATTCGTATTCCTCACTATCTGATATCCAAAGCTCATTTAATGAAGAAAATAATTTGGAGACCAATAATGTTACAGCAGATCTTTTGGAATTGAAAGAAAGTGAAAATCTTTATGAGCAATTTATCTATTATTTTTACATTGACCGAGAAGATGAAGATCGAGCAAGTTTTATCGAAGCCAACACAGTCGGTCAAGCGAAAGAAATGGCTCAAAGCATGACAGTCTCTGAATTACCTGAAATAATGATCGATTCTAGATATGATTTTTATGCTTCACCAGATAACGTTACCGGCTATGGTCCTGTGACCGCACTTACTCTTTTAGACGAAGATGAGCCGTTCATTATCCTCCAAGAAGACAAAGAAGAAAGAATCTCTGCTATTTTTGGAGATGGCTGGGAAATATTAGCTAAAGATAAATTCGAAGCATTATGGTCTGATATTCAAGTTCGACCAATGATGTCGCAAAAATTCTTTGTTGTGTATTATTTATTATCGGATGAACGCAATGAGAATTTAAAGGACAATCCAGAATATGCAACAGAAAATGTAAAAATATTATTAGAGAAGAATCGTTCGATGCCGATAGCCAAAGAGTTTGAAGCCGGTACTTGGCAAATCAGTCAAGATGAAGAGGATAAACTATACACAATCATCAACGATAAAAATGATGAACACCGGTTTATTTTATCTTACGATGAGTATGGCCGTTTAGAGCATATTTATGGAGATGAATGGGAAACGATCGACGATACGAAGAAAAAAACGATTTATGATAATGTCGAAGAAGAAAAAATTGGTGTTTATTGATTGTTTACGAAAGAGAACTTAAAAAGTTACGACTGAAAAGTTTAAATTTCAGTCGTAACTTTTTTGGTTTGAGTTAAAGCAGATGTTTTTTTAGAAATGATTTTTATCGAAAAAATTAAAAATAAAACAAATTTTGTGTATAATAAAGAAGTTATTGATTTTCAATATTTAATTAAAGTAAAAAAAGAAAGAAGTGTGAGCAGTGGAAAATATTCTTAGTTTATTAGGCGTTTTGATTGTCATTGTCGGTTTTGCAATGAAACTAGACTCGATTTTGATCGTAATGATTGCCTTAGTTTTGACGGCACTCGTCGGAGGAATTGGTTTAGAAGGAATGTTGGATATCCTAGGTACAAGTTTTGTCAGCAATCGAGGAATGGCCATTTTCATTATTATTATGTTGGCTACAGGAACTTTAGAAAGAAATGGTTTAAAAGAATCAGCAGCATCATTGATTCGCCGCTTCAAAAAAGTTTCCGCCGGGTTGATTATCGATATTTATGGCGTTTTTCGGATGATTTTTGCTGCATTCAATGTCAGTTTCGGTGGCGTTGCAGGATTTGTCCGTCCAATTATTTTACCAATGTCGATCGGAGCTGTTGAATCTCAAAATTTAGAATTAAACAAAGATTACGAAGAAGAGCTCAAAGGAATGGCTTCGGCAATGGAAAATATTTGTTGGTTCTTTGGACAAGTATTATTTATCGGTGGTTCAGGGGGCTTGCTAGTTCAATCAACCTTAAAAGAATTAGGATATGAAGTGACGTTAGTGCAATTGGCTGCTGTTGAAATTCCTGTGGCACTTGTGGCATTAGTTACAGCGAGTATTTATTTTTATACGAAAGACCGTCGTTTGATGAAAAAATATTACGGTGACATCGAGAAGAAAGGAGAACAAGCATGAGTTATTTTATGAATTCAGAAGTACTGCTTGGTGAGAAATTATTAGAAGTTTTATATATCCTGATGGGCTTGATTTTGATTTATACTGGTATTAAGAATTTATTTGATAAAAGTAATCCCCATCGTTACGGAACAGGTTACTTTTGGTGTGCATTGGGGATCGTGATTGCGGGGGGCCGTTTTATTCCAGCTATGATTAGTGGAATTTTGATTTTTTCTATGACGATTCCAGCAATCTTGAAAAAAGTCAGTAAAGGCAAAAGTAAGTTGCCCTCTAAAGAGTATATGCAAAAAATGTCAGATAAGTTAGGGATGAAAATATTTGTTCCAGCATTAAGTATTGGTGTATTTGCTATTATCTTTGCTTTATTTACAAAACTTGGTGCGTTAGTTGGTGTTGGAGTCGGCGTTTTAGTAGCAATTTTGATCTTGATGTTTTATTCTAAAAATAATAAACCAACCACATTTTTAGATGATGCGGCGGATATGCTTGGAACAGTTGGACCTTTGAGTATGTTACCGATGCTTTTAGCTTCATTAGGAGCGGTCTTCACTAGTGCTGGCGTTGGGACGGTGATTTCATCGGCAGTTGGAACGATCGTACCACAGGGAAATGTTGCACTCGGCATTATCATCTATGCTTTCGGGATGATGTTATTTACGATCATTATGGGAAATGCTTTTGCAGCGATTACTGTAATGACGGTGGGAATCGGAGCTCCATTTGTTTTAGCTTATGGTGCAAATCCAGCATTGATCGGTATGTTGGCGTTGACTTGCGGGTATTGCGGCACGTTATTGACACCGATGGCTGCGAACTTTAATGTCGTTCCAGTCGCAATGTTAGAGATGAAAGATAAATATGGTGTTATTAAAAATCAATGGTTTATCGCGATCTTTATGTTTGTGTTCCAAGTCGTTTATATGATTTTATTTAAATAGTGATTCATTTAGTTGATGTTGAAAAGTAAAAGGTGAAGCGAAGCAGAAGGTTGTTAGTATTATATATTTGAGAGGAGATTTACAATGAAAGTTTTAGTCACAGGTTTTGATCCATTTGGTGGAGATTCTGTTAATCCAGCATATGAAGCAGTTAAAATGATTCCAGATGAAGTAGCAGGAGCCAAAGTAATCAAATTAGAAATACCAACAGTTTTTAAAGAAAGCGGCGAAGTTTTAGAAGCGGCAATCAAAGAACACAACCCTGATATCGTGATTTGTGTGGGACAAGCAGGTGGAAGAAGTGCCGTTTCATTTGAACGAGTAGCAATCAATTTAGCGGAAGCAAGAATTCCTGATAATAAAGGAAACCAGCCGATTGGATCAAAATTGGAAGAGGATGGGGAAACAGCTTATTTTACAACATTGCCAATCAAAGCAATGATGAAAAATGTGCAGGAGCATGGTTTACCAGCCTATATCTCTTATACAGCGGGTACTTTTGTCTGCAATGATATCATGTATCGCTTGTTATATATGATCGATAAAGAATTTTCAGGCGTGAAAGGTGGTTTTATCCACGTACCGTTTGAACCAACTCAAGTCATCGATCGTCCAGTAGGAACACCTTCGATGCCGATCCCAACTATTGCTGATTCACTGATCTATGCAATTGAAGCAGCAGTGACTACAGAAGTTGATATTGAAGAAAATACAGGAACGACACATTAGAATAAGTATTTATTAAATATGGAAGAGTTTTAGACAAAAGAGTTACGATCGTCTAAAACTCTTCTATTTTGGTTATTAAATACAATGGAAGATAAAAAGTGTAATATACTGATAATGATTCTCATTATCATTTTGTTGTGATATACTAACTCAATAAGGAAAGGAGTGTTTTAATGAAAGAAGTACAATTAAATGGATTTTCAATCAACTATGATACTGTGCAAACGGAGCACTGTCCTATAATGCTAGATGAACAACTATATATAGAGAACAAGAAGCTGCCTCGTTATTTTATTGGTGAAACAACAATGACATTTTTTGATTTTTACTATGCTGATAACTCAGATTTTCAAGAATCCGACTATCGCTTATCAGAAAAATTTCAGCAAATTATCGGCAGATTTCCTCATACAAATCAGAAAAAAATTGCATTAAATGAGAGCGACAGCTATAGTATTAAACAAGTACCTGTTTACATCACAGTAAAAGACTATATCTTAGCTGAAAGCAAGCCAGAAGCATATGCAACGTTTAGAGAAAAATTGGCAACGATCCAGTCATTGACTCCTATTAATGAAGATGAGGCAGAATCAGTTTTTGGCTATAAAAGAAAACGTCTATTTTTAGATGGTACATACGGTTCTAGGGAATTACTTGGAAAAAATCAGGAACAAAATGTTCAAGCCATTCAAGAGAAATTAGAATATGTGAACGAGATGTATTATTTTGCACATTATAGTTATGCAGCGATGGTTCAATTTTTACCTGAATACGACATTACGACCTATGACCAGTTTCATGAAGCCTATGGAAAGTTTGTCTATAGTTTTACAGTTGAGCCAATTTCATAATTCACTTTTAAAAAAAGTAAACACTCATCCAATTTTAAATAAATCATTTTTAAAATGACATGACTGCTTCTTTTTTAGCTAATAATTGTGCGCAAAATGTTTTTAAATTGTAAGCCAGTTGGATTAATTGGTGTTCGACTACCACTCGTGTGGCGATAAAATAGTTCGTGCTATTAAGGCTATAATTGTCTTTAAGATAGGCATTAACGCGTTCGACTGATGTTCGCTCTTTGTAATGTTTCCGCCATGCCCGTGTACCTCGGGCTGGCTGTGAGTACTTGCGAAAGTTGTCAGATTGTTTGATTTTAATGACGGTTTGACAGAGGCCTTCATTTCTTAACGGACAATCGCGACAATGGGTTTCAGGTTTCGTAAATTTTAATGCACTGTAACGCTTATCAAAACTATCATACTTGTAACTATATTCTAGTAAGCACGTTGGGGCGTAAAAACGATCAATTTCGCCATCATTTTTAGGCACACGTTTTAAATCAATAATCGGTTCAAGTTTTAACTCATGGGCTTTTTCATAGATGGAGTGAGCGTCATAGCCTTTGTCCATTAGAACCATGGTATCTTCGATACCTAAATCGGCTACTTTCATCATTAAGGGGATCGCAACACTGACATCTGCGACAAAGGCAGACGTTGTGATGCCAGCTAAGATATATTGGCTATGGGCCGTGACGGCATAATGGGTCTTATAACCGAACCAATAATTATGTTTGCCTTGACTGTTTGCTTTCACACCCCACGAAGGATAAATCGGTAATTCTTGGCGGATCTCTTTAAGTGTCATTTCTTTTTGAACAGTTGTCGATGAGACTTTTTCGTTCTCTGTTTTTTTAGGCTTGGAATGACCGTCAACAGAGGTTGCATCGATGGCAACGATTTCCGTATAAATTTGAAATTCTTGATTGATTTTGGCCAGTAACTCGTCGTTTAATCGAACTAAAACTGTTGGGTTATCACTTAAGATTTTCATGATTCGACAGAAACTCGCTTCTGAAGGCACCCGTTCAGAATAAATAAAGCCCAAACTTAGTTTGAAGGCGACATCTTCGTTTAATCGTTGAACAAGGGCTTTAATCGATGGAATCCCCTCAATATAGCGGGTAATCATCGCTCTAATAGCCGCCTCATAGTTGAGAGTAATGGGAGCACCGACGTGGGTTTCTTTTTGAAAGAGCAATACCATTGGATAAAAATCGATTGGGGAGAAAATATGGGCATGTCGTTCTTTGACATCAAGTTGTATTAAAATTTCTATGTCAATGAAAGTAGGTTGTTGTATAATGGTCATAAGGGAACACTCCTTTTTGATTATGCTTGTGTCGTAACTACATTATATCAAAAATGGGGAGGTTCCCTCTTTTTATTTAATTTTAACTCTTGCGCCTCAAGGGGTTGGAATTATGAAATTAGTTCAGTTACTAAAAAGGGGAAAACAATTCCACTTTTATGGCCGGATTATTTATATCACAAGCCAGAAAATCATTTAGAGTTCGGGCTTTTAGCAAATACGGAACAACCGAGGTATCAGCTATTTGATCAATGGGAATTAGATGAGCCAATAATAATTGAGATTTTGGCTGATGGTTTTGAAGATGTTCGGTTTGAGACGACCTTAAAGAAACCTATGAATGTCCCACCGAAACTATCTCAATCGGAGTACACACTAGGCGAAACGATTTGTCTCTCAGTTGATCCTGGATTAGTCAAAGAGTTAGATAAAAAAACGGCTGAATTTGAGTTATTAAAAACCAAAAAGACCTCAGAAAATGGTTATTCATTAGACTATGAATTGTTGGAAGATCAACTATTGATACCAAGCTCGCAATTTGAGAAGGCAGGTCGTTATCAGCTGAAAATTACGAGTGATGTATATGGTCAGCTATTATTTCTATTTACAATAAAACAAGAAGGGTAATAACAAGAATGAAAAAGTTAAAAATTCAAGATTTTATTTCAATTGGTATTTATACAGCCATTTATTTTTTAGTTGTAACGATCGCGATGGTTATTTTACGTTTTACGGTTCCAGCTTTTAACTCAATTCTTATTCCTAGTGCTACAGCACTTTTTGCAGGGATTGTTTATTTATTGGTGATCCACCGTATTCCTCGTTTTGGGGCGATCACGATCATGGGTAGTGTGATGGGACTTTTCTTTTTAGTCTCTGGTCATTTTCCGTTATCATTTTTGCCGAATATTCTTTGTGCACTAGCAGCGGATTTGATTCAGTATCGCACAGCATTATCTGAAAAATTACGAACAATGATTAGTTATACTGTTTTTAGTTTTGGTTTGATGGGACCGGTATTGCCATTGTGGTTTATGAAAAACGCTTATATTGATTCGTTGGTAGCACGTGGCAAAGATGCAGTTTACATCGATAAAGTATTTGCGCCAATCACGACGACGACCTTTTATGTTTGTGTTGTAGCTGTGATTATCTGCAGTATTTTAGGTATAATTATAGGACAAAAAATTTATGAGAAACATTTTGATAAAGCTAAAGGAAAAAATTATGGAAAAAACATACGTAACGTTTGATCCCAGAAGTAAACTTTGTACAATTTTATTTGCTAGTTTTATGTTGATGTTTCCTTTACCATTTAAGGCAGAAATTTTATTTGTTACGCTATTGTATGGATTATTTATTTTAAATGGCAGCCTAAAAAAAGGTACGATTTTTTATGGTATTTTTTGGTTACTTGTTTTAGGAGATTATTTATTGTTTCCTTATATCGATAATGGTTTTGCAGCGTTCTTCGATTTTCTATTTGTAGGGAACCGTCGGATGTTGCCAACAATTATGGCAGCGGCTTTTGCCATGAACCGGACAAAAATCAGTGAGTGGATCGCAGCTTTAAAGAAGTGTCACGTGCCTTTTGGTTTGATTATTCCCTTAACGGTGCTGTTTCGATTTTTCCCCACACTTTTTCAAGATTTTAGAAGCATTCGCAATGCGATGAAATATCGTGGAATCGCTCTTTCTACGATTGATTTGTTCCTTCATCCATTTCAAACGATGGAGTACATTATTGTACCGATCTTGATGTCAGCAGAAAATACGTCGTTAGATTTATCATCGGCCGCATTGGTTCGTGGTTTAGGGAATCCCCAATTACATACCAGTGTTTACGAGATTCGTTTAAAGGTGCAAGATTATTTATTGATTGGTATTTTGATTCTTAGTGGTATCGTTGGGAGGTTGATTTAATGATTGATTTAAATGACGTGACATTTGCTTATGAAGATCAGGAAACGATCATCCAACAAGTAGACTTACAAGTCAAAACTGGTGAGTTTATCGTTTTATGTGGTAAAAGCGGCTGTGGCAAATCAACGCTGTTAAGAATCTTAAATGGATTGATCCCTGAATTATATACAGGGGAATTAACGGGAACTGGATCTGTTTTAGACCAAGAGTTGTTAACAAAAGAATTTAATGCCTATGTTCGTGATATTGGGGTTGTTTTTCAAAACCCTAAGACGCAGTTTTTTACTAGCGATGTTTATTCGGAATTGGCATTTGCGATGGAAAATTATGGCGTAGCAAGAGAAGAAATGATTGATCGAATCGATGAAATAACCAGCTTATTCTCATTAGAAGAATTTTTAGAGCGGAGTATGTTCCATTTATCTGGTGGGCAAAAACAACTGATTGCTTTTGCATCGGCCAGTATGTTGAAACACCGTTTGTTTTTATTAGATGAACCTTCAAGTAATTTGGATGAAGCAACGATCGAACAATTACAAGATTATTTACAGGTCTTAAAAAATCAAGGGATGACGATTATTGTGTCTGAGCACCGTTTGTATTATTTGACAGATCTGGCAGATCGATATTTGGTCATGGACAAAGGGCATATCGTTGAAAGCTATACAAGTCATGAAATGAGAGCAAAATCTTCTTCACAGATTCAGGCAATGGGATTACGCTCTCTTGAGCAAACTTCCTTTAAGAAGGGTGAAGAACCAGCTAAAACGGAAGAAAAATTAAGCTTAGCATGTGAGGGACTAGATTTTCATTATCGCAAACAACCATCAGTGTTGAAAATTCCCTCACTAACCTTGACGAGCTCTTACATCACTGGAATCATAGGACGGAATGGTGCAGGTAAATCAACATTTTCAAAACTTTTATCAGGATTGAGCAAGCCAAAAGAAGGCGTCATTACGCTAAACCAACAAGTCATGCGTCCAAAAGAGTTGATCAAAGAAAGTTTTGTCGTGATGCAGGATGTTAACTTACAATTGTTTTTTGAAACAGTTGAAAAAGAAATCAGCTTGAATGCGAAAAATACCAATGAATTTGATAAAATTGTTGCTATGCTGAATTTAGAGCCACTTTTATTACGTCATCCCCAAACTTTATCGGGCGGTGAAAAACAGCGTGTTGCAATTGCAAGTGCGTTATTATCAGGGAAAAAAATCATCATTTTTGACGAACCGACAAGTGGTTTGGATTTAATGCACATGAAAGAAGTCAGCAACACGATACGTTGGCTACACCAAGAAAATATTTTAGTTTTAGTGATCACGCATGACAAAGAGTTTCTCAGCCAAACATGTCAGCGAGTGCTTCATTTCGAAAAGGGAACTATTATTGAAGATTACTTTATTGAACCAACTACAAAAGAATAATGGAGGCAAAGATATGTATATTGTAACGAATACGATTCAAACAGAAACAGACCACTCTCAAAAAATCATTCAACAATTCACAGCTGGTCATACCAAAGAAAGCATGGAAATGGTGGAAGGATTCTTAAATTTCCAATTAATGCATCGTACCTTGCCAGACAATCCAGAAGTTACTGAACTAGTTGTTTTAAGTCGCTGGACGTCAAAAGAACATCAAAAAAATTGGGTGAAAAGCCAAGCGTTCAAAAAAATGCATCAAAGAAAAGAACCAAAACAAGACGATGACAAGAATCAAAACAAGCGTCAAGGTATTATTTCAAGTACAATAGCTGAATATGAAGTATTGACATAAACAAAAAAGTTTCTGCCGGAATTGATCCAGCAGAAACTTTTTTAGTATCTATGTAATTTGAAAATCTGTAAATTTTTTCCTCATTGTTGTACAAAGAAGAAGATTAGTTGTTTTACTTAACTAACTATTAGTTTAATTGGAAAAATATAAGAAGTCAACAGGATTTTATTTTGATTTTCCTCATTTTTTTTTAAAATAATGAAAAAAAATGAGAATTTATTTGGAAAATGAATGATTATGAGATTAATCTAGCGGTTTTCACATCAAAATCTATTTTTAATGAGGTTTTTTATTAGCCGTCAAAAAAGTGGTCAAATAAAAATGAACAAAGGAATGAATTAAAATGGCTAAAAAAGGAGAAAATATTTATAAAAGAAAAGATGGCAGATGGGAGGGACGTTATATCAAAACAAAACAGGTTCGATAAAATATGGTTATGTATGTGCTAAAAAATATAAAGAAGTCAAAACAAAGTTAATTGTTGTGAAAGCTGGACTAATTGAAAGAGGAGACAAAGAGGTGAAAGAAGAATTAGTGAAAGAGTGGTGCGATTTTTGGTTGGAAAGTGAGGTGAAACCAGTAGTCAAAAGTTCTACATATGCCCAATATCATTGGCTATGCAGTACTTACATAGTTCCATATTTTAAAAATTGCTACCTACATAATCTGACAAGTGAGGATATTCAAAAATTTATTCTCACATTAGAGAAACAAGATTTGGCTTCTGGAACTATACGAAATATTTTTACGCTGTTAAAAAAGATGTTGATTTCCGCAAAAAAACATCAACTTTTATTTGGAAGTCCTTATAAACAAATTCGCTTACCGCACAAACAAAAGAAAACAATCGCTGCTTTATCTAGAGGGGATCAGCGAAGATTAGAGGCAGTCGCTTTAAATGAAACTGGGTGTTCGCCAATTATTTTATCTCTGTACTTAGGATTACGGATTGGCGAAATTAGTGGGTTAAAGTGGTCAGATATTGATTTTAACAATGAAGTCGTTTATATACAGCGAACTGTTTCACGAGTAAAAACATCATTTAAAACAGAAAATAAAACAAATATAATTATAAGTTCACCAAAAACTGAACAGTCCTATAGACTAGTACCATTATCAAAAAAAATAGTCTATTACTTATTAGATAAAAAACAACATAGCCAAAGTGACTATGTTGTTACGTGTAAAAATAATTTAGCTGAACCGAGAGTTATTCGTTATCGGTTTAAAAGTTCGGTTAAAAAAGCTGGGATTTCAGATACGCATTTTCATATTCTACGCCATACTTTTGCAACTAGATGTATTGAAATGGGAACTGATATCACTAGCCTAAGCAAATTATTAGGGCATACATCTGTTAAAATGACACTAGATATTTACACAGATTCTATGCTGGAAAGTCGTAAAAATATTATTCAAAAATTGGATCAACTAATGATCAATAAACACGAAAATTCTTCAGCAAGCTAATCAGAAGTGCAACATTTTAAGAAATAACAGTTTATATGAACCTTAAATCCCCAAATTTTGCTTTCTGTTACTTCTTCTTTTAGAGGTTAGAACAACGCTCATTGAGTGTTGTTCTAACCTCTTTTTTGTATACAAATATTCTTTAAAATTATTATAAGCCGTCATTGAACCGTCAAAAAACATTTTAATGTCAATAAGGTTAGTGTTTTACGCATTTTTTCTTCTTTGTACAACAATGAGGAAACTTTTTATCTTATAATGCCCATCATTTTAATTGAGTATAACATAGTAAGAAGTTTAAAAAAAATAATAGAATCGTTTAAAAAAATAAATATCTATCAACAAATAGATGTAAAAAGGAAGGACAGTCAATGTATAACATAGGAGTTGCTTCATTTTCAGGAACACTTTCCAAAGAATATTTGAAAAAAGTCAATGAAATTGGCCAAACAAAACTAATCAATCAAGAAAACATTCAGCTAAAAATTCAAGAAGCTGATTGTATTATCATTCCTGATAACAGTGACGATGATAATGCGATGACTCGAACATTAAATACAATTATGGAAATAAAAGAGAGAACAAATAAATTAATCTGGGTCTTAACACACGACAAAAATAGTGTGAAAAATATAATCTTTTTAAAATTAGGTGTGGATGGCGTTATACCAGCAAATAATTTTCCAGAAGAATTTACATTAGTAATGAAAAATGCTTTGTGTCGTCAGCAAAATGATTTCAATAAAACAATTTATAATCAAAAAAAAATAGATGCTCATTCAGATCCATATATGGAATTTGCAGACAAAACGAATGATGTCCATAAAGTCGAACTTTATCCGAGTAATCTAAGCATTGTTTTAGATGGGGAAAAAGAAGTTAATTTAACACGTCTTGAGTATCGAACTTTTGAAATGTTATACCAAAATAGAAATAAAGTTGTTTCATATGAAGAAATTTATGATTTTGTCTGGAAATCATCTATTGACAATCAGCAATATCGAGTTGCAAACATAATCTTTCATATAAGAAGAAAACTAAAAGCGACCTCAGACAATGACAACCTTATAAAAACAGTTCGTTCTATTGGATATCGTCTAACCTGTTAATTTTTGGCAAAGCACAAGTGACACTTGCTTGCGTTGAGGACCGTGAGCAAGGAAATTAGGTTTAGAAAGGAGTTGAAAAAATGAAAAATAGGAAAAAATCTTATTCTTTGGGAATGGCTGGACTAGTGTTATTGCTTGGAAGTTTATTCTATATGAAAAGCTCTTCAATCAAAGCTTCTGATACTGAAACCAATAAGATGGTATTAGAGCAAACAACAAATCAAATTCAAGCATCTTCAGAAAATGAATTATATTTTACATTAAATGTAAAAGACTCTGAAAAAGATCAACCAATTGTATTAGATTATTCTAAGGGTGTTTCTTTTGATAAAGACAAAATACTTGAGCTGAACAAAGAAAAAATGTCCTTTATTCAAGTTGACAATGATAAAACGCAAATGAAGCTAACTCTTAAAAAAGAGGCTCAAGAAACAACGTTATATTTCAAAGGAACAACTGATTCTAAAGAAGCACTTTCAATTCAAGCTTCTTCAGATCAGGATCAGTCCAATCAGTTGTTGATTGAAAAGAATGTTGCTACATCTACTGAAACATCAACCGTTCAGTCAGAGGAACAACAACAGGCTAGGACTGATATTTCTACACCATACTCTGATGAATGGACGGAGATAACGAAAGCCGAAGAAGCGTCGATCTCAGCTGGTGTTGGAAAAGAACTGCGTTATGGTTTTGGACCTACAGAGGCATTAGGGACCACCAATATTTCTGGAAACAGACAAAAACAATTTGCGATTCCAAATGTAACATTTATGAATGAGGGGAACCGAGTTCAGCATATTTATCATAAGCCAGGTCGTTTAAGTAAGCCTGAAGAAGCGGGACAATCTTTATGGACTAGCTACGGATTGATTTATGCATATGGGAATAATACAAAGCCAACTATATTTAATACAGGAAGTCATATCACAAGTGAGGGGTATAAATATTACAAACGTATTTTACCTAATGGAATGACAGTTTATAAATTGACCTATAACACAGCATTTGATTCAAAAAAATTCCATGTTGAGATCGTGATGACGGGTAAGACAACGGGTACAGTAAACGTTGAATATACTGTAACCAATACTGGGACAGGTAAAGAAACAGATTTTGTTATCGGCTCGATGATTGATACTGAATTAAATGAAGATGACCAGGTACCGATTTATGCAATTGGCGACAACAAAGGTGTCTATATTGAAAATACTAAAGATAAGATAAATAAGTATAAGCTTCAATATCTCTTTACAGGACCTGATCATGTCCAAAACTGGACAGGAAAACACTGGATTCAAGGAACAACAGAATTTTCTAGAGACCATTTTCTAAATTATTTCTTTAATTATGATGATTCAGGCTTCTCAGCTTTAAATTCATTGGGATACGAGGCTCAAAATTATCCTGCTGATCAATTAGTATATATGACTTCTGATATCAATAAGATGGATACAGCAATCTTCATGAAAAATCAGCCAACCTCTCTTGAAGCCAACGAAGGGACCAAAATGGCCTATGATGTAACGATCGGGCTCCCAGGGAATCCGCCAGAAGTTTTCATTGATCAAAATGACCAAGATGTGCTTTTAGGAAATGCATTTGATGTCACGGGTCAATGGAGAGATTCTGAGAGTCCTTCAGTAGATTTATATTATACAGTCGATGATGGCCCAGCTGTTCAGTTTGGTAAAAAAGTCGAAAACGATTTGGCTAACCCAGGTAAGAAAATAGACTGGAAATTTACATTACCTAGTTCTGTGTTAACGCTCGGAAAAAAAGTGATCAAAGTATACGCTGTTGATAGTGAAGGACATACCTCGGAAGAAAAAATTCTGAATCTAACAATCAAAGCTGGCGTTGCAGATCTAATAGTCAAATTTGTCGATGAAGAAAATAATATAATCCACCCAGATATTAAGATATCTGGAAAAATAAATAGTCTGATTGATTTGACCAAAGAAAATGCTGTGGTGAAAGCCATAAACGAGCAACTAGAAAAAAAATATGAAATCACTGATAAACCAATACCCGAAAATGCAATTGAAATCGTTGAAGAGGGTCGAACCGTGACTTATAAATTTAAAGGTCGAATTGTTTTATCTGCACCAAAAGAAATCGACTTTGGCACCCAAATTATTAAAGCGCAAGAAACCGTGATTGAAGAACCCGTTAGAATCGATGGCGCTTTGGAAATTCAAGATAGTCGGGCAACTAAAAAAACATGGAAACTCAAAGTACGTATGAAACAAGAATTAACAAATAGTAATAGTGAAGTTGTAACGGGTGCTATCCGCTATATTTATAGCGGAAATGAAATTAAGTTGAATTCGGGAATGCAAGATGTTGCTGTAGGAAAGAATTCAGATGGCTCACCTAATAAAATTAGTGATAAATGGTCAGCAAAAGGGGACGGTTTTAAACTAAAAACTGAGGTTGGTGCGGTCAAAGAATCCGGTGTTTATACTGGGATTATTGAATGGGAATTATTTGAAGGACCTTAGAGGGGAGAAATGTATGAAAAAAAATAAACGATTCGTTTGTATTCTGACTATTTCTGTCTTAGGTCTTGCAAGTTTTTTTAATCCAATAAAGCATTTTGCAGCTGAAGGCGGTCAAGTTGGACATGAGGCTGTAATTGAGTTTTATCGTGATGAGCCGGATGAAAAAGAAAAAACGCCAAGTAGCACATCGAATCCAGTTAATGATGCAGAGGATACAACAGTCAAAAAGCCTGTTGGACGCTATCCACAAACAGGAGAAATCGTGAAAAAATCTTTGACACTCAGCGGTGTGATTCTTGCTTTCTCAATAGTATATGTGTACTTGAAAAAACAAAGAAAAGAGCGTAAAGGAGAGAACAAACCGTGAAAAAGACTTTAATATTTACATTTTGTTTCTCCATGCTTCTTTTGACTACACCGGTCACAAAGGTCAAGGCAAATTCAATTACCCAAGAAGGGACGATTAGTTTTGATGCATCACTTATCCCGCCACAGGTAGTAGATCCAGAAAAGCCTGTAAAGCCAATTGATCCAGGTCCAAGTCCATCAACAGAAGGATTTCTTAGAATTGATTTTGTCCCTAGACTAGACTTTGGTCGGCATCAATTATCAAAAAATGATCATTTCTATCAGGCGCGAGCGCAATTGTTTCACGACGATACTGGTCCAAGAGGAAATTTTGTTCAAATAACAGATAGCCGTTCTACCGGAGCTGGTTGGACATTACAAGTTCGGTAAGAAACGAACTTTATGATTCCAAAGAATGACGCTTCTCAACTGAAGGGTTCCTATATTTCATTAGATAAATCGTGGACAAATTCTTCAATGGAAAAAAGTACGCACCATCATTGGTAAATGACGTCATTAAAATCGATAAAATCCAAACAACGTACGATCTAGCAAAAGCTGATAAAGGAAAAGGACAAGGAATTTGGAGTGTAGAATTTGGTGCTTCTGATGAAAATGAGAATGGCTTAGATTCAACTCTGACACCGCTGATTGATGATACAGGTCAACCAGTCCTTGATCCAAACTTTGAAAATAAACAAGCTTATGAAAATAACGCAGTAACATTTTTTGTTCCAGGCTCATCTGACAGAGAACCTGGAAAATACCAAACGGTGCTAACTTGGATTTTATCCGAGTTACCATAAATATCAAAAGACTATCTAGGAGGAAACACAAATGAAAAAAAGAACATTATGTTCTATCGCATTACTAACAGTATTAGGAGCTAACGTATTATTACCAGCCGCAGCGAGCGCGGATAATGGAAAAGCGACTCAAGCAAATGGATCGGGAACAATTGATTATGTAGAAGATTCTGGTAAAAACCCAGATGTCGATCCAGAAGATCCAGAAAAACCAGTTGACCCACCGTATACGCCGAACCCAGATAACGGTCCATTAAAAATTGATGGTGTTTCAGCAATGAATTTTAAACAACAAAAAGCGGTTTTAACAGATGAAAATTATTTTGCTGAACAAGTAGAGATTACTCAAGATGATGGAACAAAAGAAAAAAGAGGGGTTTATTTACAGCTAACGGATAAACGTATTGACAAACGTTCAAAATGGGCTTTAAGAGCAAAAATGACACAACAATTTAAAGCGACTTCTGGAAATGTTTTAGATAATGCAACAATTAGTTTTAAAAATCCAATCGTTGAAACCGCAACGGATGCAACAATTAGTGCTCATGCAACGTTAGCCGCAACAGGTTTAGCATTTACATTAGATCAAACTGAAAATGTAGTAGATGTACTTGAAACGAAAAATGCTGCAGATGGTTTTGGTACGTACACAGTTGCTTTTGGGAATACAGTAGCATATAACACTGCTTCAGGAAAAGGAACAGCAGCAGATTCAACTGGTGTACCAAATAAAACAGATGCAAACAAAATTGAAAATGGTTCTGTTTCACTATTTGTTCCAGGTAAAACAGTGAAAACAAAAGAAGCGCATACTGCGATCGTTTTATGGGAATTAGCAGAAGTACTTTAAAATCAATGATTAATTAATACGAGAATATTTTATAAGACAAGCTCACTAATTTTAAGTGATTAGTGAGCGTGTTTTTGAATGGGAGGATTTATTTTACGCTTATGAAAAAAAATTTTCAACAGTCATTTATTACATTTTTTTTAATACTGTCCATTTTCTTTGTTCAAACACAAGTAAGCAATGCTACATCTGATCCTTCAGGAGCTGTTGGCTTTTTATACAAAACCAATCATCCAGAAAATCAGATTGATGATTCTGGGTACTTTAATTTAAAAATGACACCTGGTCAAAAGCAAAAAGTGTCAATCACACTAACCAATCTAGGTAAAAAAGAAGTAACAGTTGAGGTGAATTTAAACGGTGCTAGAACGAATTCAAATGGTGTTTTAGAATATGGAAAAACAAAGTTAGACAAAGATGCATCAATGAAATTTGATTTCACCGATATTGTAAAAGGACCGAAAGAAATTACATTACCTCCTGAATCAGATAAAGACCTAGAATTAGAAATAAATATGCCTGAAACTAGTTATGACGGTATTATTTTAGGCGGGATACAATTGCAAAAAGTATCTGATGAAGAGGAAAAGAAAGAAAATACAGGAACAACAATCATCAATGAATATGCTTATACTATAGCAATGTTACTAAAAGAAAACGATACAAAAGTCGAACCCAAAATGGGGTATCTCAAAACGTATGGTACACAGCCAAATGGTCGAAATACAATTACCGTTGATTTAGCGAATCAAGCAACTGATTTATTAGAAGACCTCACAGTAGAGGTTCAAATTATGCCTGAAAAAAAAGATGAAGTTCTTTACGAATCTAAAAGAACAAAAATGCGAATGGCGCCAAACAGTGTTTTAAATTATCCAGTCACCATGGAAGGTCAACCAATGGTTCCTGGGCAATATAGAGCGCATGTCACAGCAAGTTCTGGCGATAAGAAATGGGAATGGACAGAGATGTTTACCATTACCAAAGAAGAAGCGGACAAATTTAATCGAGAAGACATCGGCATGGAAAAAGAACGAGGAATTGATTTTAAATTAGTCGGTATGATTGTCGGAGGTGTCGTCGGATTTTTCTTGATTATGTTCTTGATTATTCGTTTCGTAACAAATAAAAAAAGTAAAAAGAAAAAACGTATGTCTAAAAAAAGATAGGACGGGAAGTTGGAAGGAATAAAATGACACTATTAGATTGGATTGCAGTCATAAGTTTAGCGATAGCGATTATCTTTCTCCTTTTTATTTTCTTGCTCATGGTAGGAATTATAAAGGCCAATAAAGAGCAAAGAAAATTACGTTTGATCCGAACAAGAAATAAGCGTAAGCGAAAAGTAATTGCTAGGAAAAAGAGGCAGTTAAAAAAGAAAAAAAACAAGAGAATAGTTGGAAGCTTCTTATGCTTACTTGTGACGGTTTTAGGCGCTACGACTTCAATGTACGCTATATATTATCAATCGACGAATCTAAGTCAAGAAGATAAAAAGGTGATTGTTTCAGGATACTACAATCTTCGTGATATTGAGGAAAAATTGCAATTGGCTGAATCAGGTGAAGGAGATCGAGCAGAACAAAATTTAGCTAATCTATCTCTACGATTAGCTGCATTTGCATTAAATAAAGCGGACTATCGTATCAACGGTGAAGGTCAAATTCGCATCAATCGTTATTATTCTTCAATGAAGGAGCTAGGAATCAATTTGTCGTCGCAATCAAAAGGATTTTATAAAGATGCCTCTTTATTAGAATCTTTTAGAGGAGATATTGAAAGAGTTAAGAAAAATGAACAAGCTGTTATCAAGCAATTTAAAATCAATGAAAAATCACTGGCAGAAAAAAATGAAACAATAAAGCGGAGCTGAATGTTTATGGCTAACCACACACATCACTCAAATAAACGTAAAAGAAAACAAGAATCTTCAGGAAAAGATGTCGGAAAAAGCCAAAATAAACGTAAACAAAGAACAGTTAAAAAAAAATCAACGTCACGTCAAAAAAAGAATGTAGAAAAAAGAGTTTCTTCAAAAAAAAGAAAAAAGAAAAAAATAACGCAACTCTATTTAGAAATAGCTAGTTCGTTATTTATGACATGTGTTCTAATCTGGATCCTTTCCCTATTTTTGTTTACTTTCTCTAAAGTTGAGGGATATAGTATGCTGCCGACGCTAGCAGAAAATGAGTTTGTTTATATCAACAAACAGTCAAGAATCAAGCGTTTTAGCCTAGTCTATTTTGAAACACCGGATCAACATGAAAAAGCAATCCGCCGTGTAATTGGATTGCCAGGTGAATCGATAGAATATAAATCAGATCAGTTATATGTAAACAATGAAGCAGTTGAAGAAGCATTTATTGATAAGGATGAAACAGTAAACGCGCAGAAAATGGACGCTCTTTTTACTGAAAATTTTAAAACAGAAAATATAAAAAACGGTAGGCAAATAATTCCAAAAGGCTTTTACATGGTACTAGGTGACAATAGACCTTATTCGACAGATAGTCGCTATTATGGTTTTGTTTCTGAAAAGGATATCGTTGGAGTCGTTGAATTCAGAGTACTGCCCGTACACTTGATAGAAAAATTAAATCGATAATCAATTTATGATAACCAAATTTTTTCTATAAAAGACATAGAAGCTACAAAACAGATCAGAAGTCATTACATATGTTGGACTATTTTTATCACAAAGATAGCCACATATTTATAAAGACAGAACAGAGGACATTCGTAAAGCTTAAAAACGAAAATCCTAGGTTTCGTTGAATTAACTTGATAATTTTGTCTTTTTAGCTAGTCGCTCAAAATATAGTATAGGGAGATGTTGTATATGAAAAAAAAATTAGTCGTTATGGTTTCATTAGCTATGGGGTTATTCATTATGTTGGGATTCGGAGGTCAAAGTGCGGAGGCTACAGCTAAAACAACGTATTTTGAAAATGAGGCAAGTGTAACTTCAGTAACTAAAGAAACGAAGTATCTATTAAAAGGTGAAGTAACAGTTACAAAAAAAAATGAAAATACTACGAAATATGCAAGAATTTATGTGGTACAAAACGGTAAAAGATACTATGATTGTTGTTCAAAATTAATTTCTTCTACACCTGAGTATGACTCTAAAGGGAATGAAACCGGAAATTATTTACATGTTTATAAATTCTGTGGTTGTAAAGTAAAATAAAATAGTGAAGTAAAATGAGCGACTTCTATTAAGACGATAAATATATATAGCATCAAGCCAAAAGGTTTTTGAATCTTTTGACTTGATGTTTTTTTGTCCAAAAAATTTAAGCGAGTTCTTGTATTAAATCTTAGATTTTAGATACATAGTAATAAGTCTGAGCGATTGAGTGACACAAAAAATATTGATAAGTGGTACTCATAAGAAATGATATAAGGTATATTTATTATGGTCTATATTGTTTAATTTCAATGTAGTTAAAATACCTTTGTTGTGGATGAGGAGTAGTGGAAGAGGAGTATAGGATGACGAAAAAAGGAGAAAATATTTATAAGAGAAAAGATAGAAGATGGGAAGGGCGGTATATTAAAAACAGAGATAGTCAGGGCAGAATAATTTATGGTTATACTTATGGCAAACGTTATTTAGATGTGAAATCAAAGCTAATTATTTTAAAAGCACAACATGTAGAATCAAATTTTCTCAATACTTTTTGTGGTAATCTTGAAACATGGACAATCTATTGGCTGTATCATTATAAGAAACATACCGTGAAGCAGTCTACTTTTTTTAATTATGAGTGGCTCATAAAAAAGTACATTCTTCCTTATATTGGAGAGAAAAAATTATCCAAACTAACAAGTGACGATATTAGAATGTATAAGGAAGATTTAGAAAAATTGGAATTGTCACATGGGACAACCAGCAATGTCTTTATTTTATTGAAAACGTTGTTTGAAGAAGCTGAAAATCAACAAATAATATCATCTAATCCTTGCAGATCTATTCAGTTGTCTAGAAAAAAAGTAAGAAAAGGCTGCCAGTTGCTTTAACGATGAGTGAGCAAAAAAAATTAGAGCATGTTGCCTTTAAGGAAAAAGGGTGCTCTGCAATTATTTTAGCCTTGTACTCAGGTCTTCGAATCGGAGAAATAAGTGGATTAAAGTGGTCTGATGTCGATTTTGAAAATAACACTATTTGCGTTAGTCGAACGATTTTTAGAGTAAATAGTCAGACGAACGAAGGGAATAAAACAGAGGTGTTGATTGGCAACCCTAAAACGTATCAATCCTACAGAGTTGTCCCGCTAGCAGAAAATTTAAAACAATACTTACTTACTAAAAAAGCGATATCATGCTCTAATCACGTCATCTCATGTAAAAATAAAATGACCGAGCCTAGAGTGATTCGATATCGTTTTAAAAAAGTTGTAGAAGAAGCTGGAATTAGAAATATTCATTTCCATTCTTTGCGCCATACTTTTGCAACGAGATGTTTAGAAAATCGAGTAGACATCTCAAGTCTTAGTAAATTATTAGGACATAACTCAGCAAAAATGACCTTAGATACCTATGCGGATTCATTGTTTGAAAGTCGACGAAAAGCGATGTACAAAATCGATCAATTGATGACTGAACCATCATCATATGACTATGAATAGTTGAGATTATTAATAATGAAAATATTTTTACAAATTGTTATTGATAAAAATAGATAAATAGAGTAAGTTCCTAATAAAAAGCTTATTTCTCAGTCATATTAGGTACTTATTTTTGATCAAATAAAGAAAATATTTTCACTAAAACATTCTTTACAAGAAAATAGTTGAAAATATTACCGAAATCGTTTTCTTTTCAAATGATACAGCGTATATTAAAGAAGAACAGTGAGGAAGGAGAATATAAAATGAAGAAGATCCATATCGTCGCACACACCCATTGGGACCGTGAGTGGTATTTCAGTGATAATGAAGCGTTTGTCCAATTTTCTTATCATATGGACGAGGTGATTTATGCATTAGAAAATAACGAACTAGATTACTATTACTTGGATGGTCAGTTAAGTATTATCGATGATTACTTAAAAGTTTATCCAGAAAAAGAAACAAAAATTAAAGAGTTAGTTGAAGCCAACCAATTATTTATCGGTCCTTGGTATACACAAATGGATGAATTTGTGGTGGCGGGTGAATCGGTCGTCAAGAATTTACAAATCGGGATCGATATGTCGAAACGTTTAGGTGGTCATACTTCATTGGGCTATCTACCAGATTCGTTTGGGCAAGGCAAAGATATGCCGAAAATTTATAATGGTTTTGGTATCACAGATGCAGTATTTTGGCGGGGGATGCCTAATGAAGTTACAAAAAGTCGTGAGTTTTACTGGACAGCTGAAGATGGTTCAAAAGTATTAACGATCAATATTCGAAATGGTTATTATGCAGGAGTGGCTCTTGTTGAAGGAGAACTCTATCAGAAAAAAGCGATGCTAGATCTTGTATCTGAGGATAGTGCAACAGAGGTCGTAACATTACCGGTTGGTGGAGATCAGCGCGCAGTTGATCGAGATTTAAAAGCAATTATTCAAGAAGTGAACGAACAATTTGGTACCGAATACAAAATCGAAGAAAGCAATTATCCTCATATTTTTAATTTATTAAGAGAAAAAACAACTGAATTACCAATCGTTCAAGGTGAGTTTATGAGTGGTAGTGTTTCAAAAATCCACCGTTCAATTTATTCGTCAAGATATGATTTGAAAAAATTAAATGACACAATCGAAAATCGCATGATCTTTCAGTTAGAGCCACTGATGTTGATGGCAGATGACCTAGGTATTCCTTTTAAACGAGAACTGCTTGACTATATTTGGAAGTTACTATTAAAAAACCATGCACATGATAGTATCGGCGGGTGTAATACAGATAAAACCAATGAAATGATTTTAGCAAGATATAAAGAAGCAGATCAATTATCGTATTCAACGATCGACTATCTAGTAAGAAAAATTTCTGAGTCAATAGAAGGAATCAAAGAAAATGATTTGATTTTATTTAACACATTGCCTTACACAAGAACGGACCCATATGTGGTAGAAGTAAGTACAAAACATGCAGATATCAAGCTGTTTGACGAAAATGGCAATGAGTTAGATAGCCAGATTTTGTCTACAGAAAAAGTTTATGCTGGTGAAGTCAGACGTTCAGAAAGTGATTATGACGAAGCAAAATATTACTATATCCACAAAGTAAGCTTCACCAAAGAAACAAAGTCGCTTAGCTATACGATCGTGACAGTGAAAGAACAAACTGGATCAAATGAGAGCGCTATACCCTCTAATGCAGAAAATGCAATTATTGAAAATGAAGCATACAAAATCTCATTTTCAAAAGGCCAGTTCTCTATTTTAGCGAAGAACCAAGGTAAAAAATACGAAAATTGTTTATACATGGAAGAATCAGGAGATGAAGGGGATACGTATGATTATTCACCTGCTTACCATGATAAAATCCATCAGTTACTCTTTGATACGTCAGATGTTACTATTCAAACCGGACCATTTCTTTCTACGATGACCTTACACGGAGAATGGTCAGTACCAAAAGATCTAGAGGCTAGAAAAATAGGGGAATTAAATGCTAAGATCGACTATACCTTTACCTTGTCATTAAGTAAAGATTCTAAGCGGATCGATATGAAAGTTAAACTTAACAACCAAGCCATGGATCATCGTATGCGCCTAGTTGTAAAAACGCCAGTTGAAAGTCACGTCAGTTATGCGGACACATTATTTGGGATTGTGGAAAGAAATAATCAAGATCCTCATATTCATGATTGGAAAACACTTGGTTGGAAAGAAGAACCAACAGAAATCTATCCAATGATCCACTATTCAAACATTCATGATGAAACTACTAGCTGGTCGATAATGAGTAAAGGAATCAAGGAATATCAAGTGATTGATAGCAGTATGTATATTACATTATTTAGAGGCGTAGGATTCTTAGGTAGACCAGAGTTATTAAGAAGACCTGGAGATGCCTCAGGGAATCAGTATCGTTATATCCCTACACCAGATAGTCAATTATTAGGGGATTTAGAAATGGAGTTGTCCTTGATAATAACGGATGAGTTTGATCCTGTAATGATCCAAAAAGAATACCAAACCTATTCTGTTTTGAGTCCGTATTATCAAGTTCAAACATTGAATCGCTTTACTAATCCAATTCAATATTTCCAAAGTAATAAAGTAGACCAATTGCATCCCTTAAAGAAATTTGTTGATTTAAACAACTCAAATTTGGTATTTAGTGCATTGGAATTAAGTCGTGATGGTCATAGGGTCAATATACGTTTGTACAATCCATCCTTGGTAGAAGAAGTCGCAAATGAAAAAATAACTTTAGCAACTGAGTCTAATGTTTGTTTTGTTGATTTAAATGGCGATTTTCTTGAATCTTTAGGTAAGTTAAAGGAAGTTTCATTAGGCACATTTAAACCAGGAGAAATCAAAACAATTTCAATAGAAAGATAACATGGGAAAGGTCGAGTTAAGATGAAAATAAATATTGAGAAAATTCAAGAGCCATTATTAAAAATCGCCAATAAAGTAGACAACAACAGTGTACTACAAGCAATCAAAAATGCGTTTATCAGCAGTATCCCTTTTACGGTAGTTGGATCATTTTCTAATTTGATCAAGATGCAGATCGATGCATTTTTTGGAGAAACAGCAATCGGTCAAACAGCTTCTGCGATTTTTGGCAATGTTTATCTAGGAACACTTGGGATCGTAGCCTTACTGATTGTTTTTTCTACAGCTTATAATTATGCAAAAGAATTGATGAAAAAACATCCTGAAGCCAATATTAATCCACTGTTGGCGACTTTATTAGCCTTTGCCGCTTACTTTGTTATGGTACCCAACAATGTAAATTTTGCGGATAGTTCTGCTGAAGTCGTTCAAGGTTACGCAAATAATTTCTTCAGTTATGAAGGAATGTTTACTGCGTTGATCGTCGGATTATTGGCAGTATTTCTTTATTCAGTTTTGGCAAAACGTAAAATTGCTATCAAACTACCGGGGAATGTTCCACCTAATGTATTTGATTCCTTCTTCGCGTTGATTCCAATCTCTATTGTATTATTAGTTTGTTCTGTGATGAAAGTGGTAATCGAAGCTTTTGATTTTAATTCCTTTATGGATATGGTCAGTCAACTATTTGTCCAACCTTTAACTTCTGTTGGAACGGGCCTACCTGCAATTATCGTCGTTATTTTATTAGAACAAATCTTGTGGTTCTTAGGATTACATGGATTTAATATTGTTTGGGGTGTTGTTTCAGCGTTATGGTTACCAATTTTCTTAGAAAACGTTGCGAAATTTGCTGAAACAAAAAGTTTCGCTGATATTTCTGTAGCACCAAATACGATGACAAATGTATACGCGATGATCGGTGGTTCAGGTGCGACGTTCGGATTGATTTTAGCAATCTTGATTTTTACACCTAAAACATACAGTGGTCGTGAAGTAGCAAAACTTTCTTTTATTCCTGGATTATTCGGGATCAATGAGCCGATTATTTTTGGGTTCCCGATCGTACTCAATCCATTGATGTTCATCCCGTTTGTATTTGTACCAGTATTTAATGCAATTGTTGCGTATATCGTGACTAAAATCGGTTGGGTCGTTCCACTGGTTGTGCTAAATTCGGGAAATGAACCAATTTTCATAAGTACTTGGATTTTAGGAGCGTTCCATCTGAGTCCAGTGATCTTAACAGCTGTATTAGTTGTTTTGGATGTCTTCATTTATGCACCGTTTGTGCGTATGAATATGAAATTTGATGAAAGCCAATTATTGAATGCACAAGATTAGTAAGAATTCATAGAGAATAAGAGAGAAGAGGCTGGGACAGGAGCTGCTTTTGCTCCCACCGTTTATCCAGATTCCATGTGACTGGGTTGTGACTTACAAAGTCATTTCCCAGTCACCTCTTGTTTTTTAATATAAAGAAAGGCGTGATCCAAACATGGAAAGTTACATCGAACTAATCATTCAGGCGAACCAAAAGAAGTTTACTGATGTAGAACGTGTGATTGCACAGTATTTTCTTGATGGGAATAAGGAGCTTGGAATTCAAGAGTTGGCTAAAAAACTTAGCGTGTCCAATTCATCGATCACCCGTTTTTGTAAAAAAATTGGTTTAGCTAATTATAAAGAACTGATATACTTATATAAATATTCTAGTAAAGGCGCAAAAAAACAAACCGATTCAAGTATTAGCTATGTAAATTTGAATTATTCTTTGTTGCTTAATGACATCATCGAGAAACTTGACAAAGATGAAGTCAAAAAAGCGGCACTAATGATCGATGCTGGGCGAATCATTCATTATTGGGGAACAGGATATAATGCTTTTTGCGGAGAAGACTTTCAGTTTAAATTCTCCCGACTTGGCAAAATTGTCAACGTGATCAAAGACGAGCATTCGATTGCGATGATGGCTCATGGCGTTCAGCAAGGTGATCTTGTCGTTGTATCCTCGATTTCTGGTGACAATGAAGCGGTTCAAGAAGCAGTGGAAATTGTCTCCGAAAAAAATGCTAAAGTAATCGTAATCACAGCCAACGAAAAAAGTCCGTATCAAGACTTTTCTGATGCTTTTTGTTTAACTAGCTCTATGGGGAAAAAAGATATGGGCGGAATATCACCTCAAATTCCTGTGCTTACTGTGATCGACATTTTATATACAGAAATTTTAGCAATGTACCATGAAGACACCATCAAGTCTTGGATAAAATCAGAAGTGATCTTAAAAGGAAAGTAAAAAGGGGAATCATTATGAGTATAAATTATTCAAAATCAGTGATTGAAAATATAAAAAAAGAAGTAGCTGAACGCTCTAGCAATCCTAGATGGAGTGAAGTATTCTCAAATTGTTTTGATAATACATTAGAAACAACGGTAAGAACAACAGCAGATGATACATTTGTGATTACTGGTGATATTCTTGCAATGTGGCTACGGGACTCATCAGCTCAAATGAAACCTTATTTAACCGTGGCAAATGAAGATGAAAAAATTAAACAATTGATCCGTGGATTGGTGGATCGCCAAGTGAAATGTATTTTGATCGATCCCTATGCCAATGCTTTTAATGAAACTGAAAATGGACATTGCTACCATCAGGATATTACAGAAATGAATGGCTGGATCTGGGAACGAAAATATGAAGTCGATTCTTTGTGTTACCCAATCGAATTAGCGTATTTATTATGGAAAAAAACTGGAGAAACAACCCATTTCACCAACGAATTTAAGATTGTGATAGAAACGATTATTGGTGTTTTTAAAACGGAACAATACCATGAAAATTCGCCTTATCGTTTTGAGCGTTTTGATGAAAGACCAGAAGATACGCTTTCGAATAATGGGTTAGGTGAGCCATGTGGATATACAGGTATGACTTGGTCCGGATTTCGTCCAAGTGATGACCGCTGTACATACAATTATCTGATTCCGGCAAATATGTTTGCTGTTGTTGTTTTAAACTATTTAGAAGAAATTTCTAAAGAGATTTACGGTGACAAGCAACTTGCAGAAAAGGCCAATCAGCTGAAAAAAGAAATTGATCAAGGAATTACTAAATGGGGAATCGTTGAGCACCTGGGGAAAAAAGTTTATGCTTATGAGGTAGATGGACTAGGAAACTATCTCTTGATGGATGATGCGAATGTACCTAGTTTGTTAGCAGCACCCTATTTAGGCTATTGTGCAATCGATGATACTGTTTATCAAAATACCCGAGCGCTGATTTTATCTGCTGAGAATCCCTATTACTATGAAGGAACTGAGCTGAAAGGTGTGGGAAGTGAGCACACGCCCAAAGAGTATGTTTGGCCGATTGCATTATGTATAGAAGGGTTAACGACAGATGAGCAATCAGAAAAAGCTGAACTTTTAAATACACTTGTTCAAACAGACGCCGGTACAAATCATATGCATGAAGGAATCAATGTAAACGATCCAGCACAGTACACTCGTGAATGGTTTTCATGGGCGAATATGATGTTCTGTACATTACTTTTAGATTATTTAAAAATCAAAGTGGCGGATTGATGGTATAATGAAGAAAAGAAAGTAAGCAGTCAATAAATATGGAGTGACAAAAATGAATGAACGGGAACAGCAAAGAAAATTTTCTGAACGATCGACTATCAACAAGAGCACATTTGATGCGATGAATACGAATCAAACTCGATATTCTAATGGTCAAGGTAAAAATGTACTGCCTACAGATAGAGATTCATCAGGAACATCCAGTTATTATTATTCAACTGGGCTTATTTATCTTACGGGTGTGTTATTTGCAATTTTATTATTTGTTTTTGTTATTCCTTTATCTGAGAATATAGTATCCCAAAAATTTTATAGTGGTGCTATATTTCTATTATGTGCATTACTATTTTGTGTGATCATGGGGTATTTATAGGTTTATATTGGATTAAAACTTATCAAAAAATATAGGAGTTGATTGAAATGAAACGAAAAGTGATGCTACGAAGTAACTTCTTGATACAGTTATAGCGCTGATAGAGGCTGTATCAAGTACAATCATTTCTATCAGAACAAAGCATAACTGTATCTAACTTACAATAACGCTAAAATAAAGTGTAAGGAAGGATAGTTATGAGAAAAATAGAGTTAAAAAAGTATTGGCAAACTATTGAACAAATAGCGTTTAGAGGCTGGGATTTTTCATACATGAAAAATCGCTGGAAACAAGAAGACTTACCTTGGAGTTATTCCAATCTTGTTCGTGAGTATTTATCTAGTGAAATGAATTTATTAGATATGGGAACGGGCGGAGGAGAATTACTGCTAACATTCAATCATCCGTACTCTAAGACTTCGGTAACAGAAGGTTGGCTGCCAAATTATCAGTTATTACAAAAGCAACTTCAGCCAAAAGGTGTAACAATTGCTTTTGTTGACGAAATGGATCGATTGGAGTTTCCAAATGATTCTTTTGATATTGTTTTAAATAGTCATGCGTCATATGATCCAAAAGAAGTTCGTAGGGTATTAAAACCAGGTGGGGTGTTTATTACACAACAAGTTGGTGATCAAAATGGGCAAATTCTTTCAGAAAAATTGTGTACGAATCTTCAACCAAAAATAAAGGATTGGTCGTTAGAAATAGTACAGAAAGAATTAGTGGAAGAAAATTTCGATATTATGCTTGCCAAAGAATATTTTCCATATCAATACTTCTATGATATGGAAGGATTGATTTATTATGTACAAAGAATTCCGTGGGAATATCCTGAATTTACTGTAGAAACTCATTTTAATCAGTTAATTGAAATACAAAAAGAATTATTGAATAAAGGATTCATCTATAACAGGCAACATCGCTTTATTGTTATAGGAAAAGTAATGAATTAACATAAAAAAGAGCGTACAGTCAGCGTTTAAATCGTTGACTGTACGCTCTTTTCTGTACAAAAACAAAGTAATTATTTTACGACAAGGACATTACAAGGCGCATACTGTACAACATAACTCGTTGTAGTACCAAGTTGATTGGATTGAATCATTCCTTTACCAGTAGCCCCGATAATAATCAAGTCGATCGCTTGGTTTGTAGGAACAACTGAAGAAATCATTTCTTTAGGATTGCCAATTTCAACAATGGGTATCACATTATCTAAACCTTGTTCAGTAGCATAATAAATATTTTTTAACAGTTCTTTTTCAATAGCTTCCTTTTCTTCAGCGAGCACTTTTGAATAGGCATAAGAACTATGACTGATTGCATTTTCGTCAACAACAGATAATAAATATAAGGTAGCATCTTTTTCTTTTGCGATAGCAACACCATGTTGTAGGGCCAACTCAGCATTTTTGGATCCATCAACAGCAACTAAGATGTTTGAGTAGTTATTGATCATTTTAATCAGCACCTTTCTTTATCTATCTTCATTATATCACGTTCATTAGCAGAGGTTAAACGAATCGATGAAAAGAAAAAAATAAGCGATCATCCAACAAAAAAAATGATAAGAAACCAGAACTAGTCTGTTTTCCTATCATCGATTGATTATTATAAACCAAGGAATGGTGCTGGATTAACAAATCCACTCCATAATCCTGTTGAAATACTAAAATGTAAATGAACACCAGTAGAATTTCCAGTAGTTCCCATGCCACCTAAATTTTGCCCTGCGCTAACACTTTGTCCAGCAGAAACGCTTAAGCTACTCATGTGTAAGTAGTATGAGTAGTAACCATTACTATGCTTTATCACAACATGATTTCCTGCCATACCACTGTAATTAGCACTAACAACTTCACCTGATCCAGCGGCCATGATCGGTGTGCCACTTGCTCCACCAAAATCAATTCCATCATGGAAGCTTCCTGATATTCCAGTAGGATCTTCACGACCACCGAATCCGCTAGTGATGGTCAAATTAGCTACTGGAGCAGACCAACCGCCAGAAGATACTGGTGGAGTAGGTGCTTGTTGATTGTCATCAGCAACATCGTTATTGATAGTATCAGTATTTGTATCAGGTACACTTACTGGTTTTTCTTTTTCAGTTGTTTGAGTAGGAGCAGGTGCTGCTTCCATTGCCTTGGCTTGTTCTTTTGCCTGTTTTTCAGCAGTTGCTTTAGCTTGCGCTTCTTTTTTCTTTTCTTCGGCAATTGCTTTTAATTGAGCTTCTTTTCTTTTTACAGCCTCTTCTTTTTGTTTAATAAATTTATCTTTTTCAGCGGTTTCGCTTGCAAGACTTGCAGCAATCTCATTGATTTTTACATTCTGCTCAAGTTTTGCTTCTGCTAAAGTAGCTTCTTTTTCTTCGAGCTCTTCGGTCTTTTTCTCAAGAGTTTTTAATGTTTCTGTTAATGATACTTTTAATGTATCAAGTTCTTTTTTATCATCTTTTTGAGCAGTCAAAATATCATTATTTGCAGTTACTAATGTATTAACAGCTATAGCTTTTGTAATTGCATCAGAAATCGATTCAGCGCTTAACAAAACAGTCAGCATGGATTCTTGCTCGTGATTTGTTTGAGTCGTTCTCGCTTGAGCACGTAACTGTTCATTTCTTTTTTTTATTTTAGTTTCTAAATTAGCTATATCTGTATTCAGTTTGTTCATTTCTTTTTCATGTTTTTGTTTTTCAGAGAGGACTGTTTTATATTCTGTTTCGATCGTTGTGATCTCAGTTTCTAAAGTAGCTAAGTAATCTTTGGCATCTTTTTCATTTTTTACGATATCTTCGATTTTCTTTGTTTGATTTTCAATTTTTTGATCGATCTCATCAGCTAATACACTCATCGGTGCAGTGTTTACTAATAACATAAATGAAATTGTAACCAGTAATTTTTTCTTCAAGTTATGTTCCTCGCTTTATATTAATCATTTTAAACGAATGTCTTTTTTACAAAGCCATCGTTAATATTCTTCAATAACACAAGATAAAGTATACCATAATCTATGAGTAATAATCATGCTTAAAGAACAAGAATAATAGAAAATGGTGAAATTTAAAAACTGGCAACAAAGGTATCATCTAATTGTAATATATGAAACTTACTATTAATAAGAAAGGATATTTGTAACAGTTCATAGAACAATGTTCTAATAGTGAAGAAAGGCTATTTTTCATTGTAATCTGAATAAAATTTATCAAGTAAATCGACTAAATCTTTTTTAGTTTGTACGTATTTTTTCTTCACAGTTTTCTCAGATAAAGGTTTCCCTTTACTCCTTACTTTTGTTAAATCTGCATAATCAACTACCTTTGATGAGAGGTTATTCTTATAGGCTATATCATTAGTGAGAATTTCAGCTAGCATAGTAAAAATTTGAGAGAATGATAGAAAATTTTTACTTGTTTCAGTACGTTTTAATAGGTCGAATACCAGAAATAAAACTGAAGCATTGATTTCTTTTTGACTGGAATCATGTAATAATTCCTCCATCTTTGGTAGAAAGTCAGATCTATAACGATCATTTTGTTCAATTCTGTACGTTGTAAAGTCTTCAGCAATCAATGGCGTTTTTTGTTCTGAAAGTTCTAATTGATACCTCGTTTCAAATAAATCTGGAAACAATTCATTCGCTGTAGTTAGAATCTTTAAATCTTGAGAATAAGTGATTTTATGTTTTTTTAATACATGAATTAATTCTTCAAGCTGATCTTTAGCAAGATTTTTCTGCAAACTGGCTTCAGTTAGTAATTTTTTTACATACTCTGTGAATTCTCCGTACCGAATCCAATCAGCCGTTGTATTACCAAGTATAGCTATTTTTTCTAGTCTATCTTGTTTAGGCAGGTTGTTCCCCTTTTCCCAATTATTTACTGTACTGGCACTAGAATTTCCAACCAGATTTGAAAAAAGGGCCATTGAATATTTATGCTGGCGTCTAATTTCTTTGATTCTATTTCCTGCTTCTTTTAAATCTATTTCCAAAATAATACCTCCTTAAATTAAAAGTGTAATGGGCTCGTCAAAACTCGTAGAAAAATAGGGAAATACACTTGTGACGCTTTTGGTCACAGGTGGATGTCATCATTTTTCCTAGAGTTTAGCTCATGAAACTAGACAAATAAAAAGTGCAATGGGCTAAAGACTCTTTCTTCTACTATATCATTGTTTGCAGAAGAGGTGTACCGTTTTTTTTTCATTTTGTTCTTGTAATGTCCTTTGCGACATGATATAGTTTTTGTACCGAAATGTATTCAATTTGTCAGTTTTGTTTATTCGTCATTTTCAATCTGAATGTACTTGTATTTTGTTGATCATGATATTTTGTGTACGATTTTATTTATTTAACATCTGAAAAAATATCTACTAGATACAATACACAAATTTTTTTGAAATAGTCAAAAAATAAAAATGCCGAAAATTATTCATTTTAAAGGAGGATAAGTTTAAATGAAAAAAATAACTAGAGTTGAGGAGCAAAAAAATCATCTTTTATATCAATTTTTAGAAAAACTGAACAAAGAAATTCCACATCAAGACAACAATCAAAAAATAGAGGAGCATTGTGTACATCAGTATAAGTTATTAGTAAATATGTCTTTTAGTGCAAATATCTTGTATAAAGGTTTAGATTACGCAAGTCATGTCTACAATCATGTTGCTAAAATCGAATATACACGACTATGTAAGGTAATCATAAAACAAAACTTTGATAGACAAGTAACAGAAGGGTTACTAAAAAAATTAAAGAAAGCTCAAAATGAATTATTCCTGCATTCGCCAATCACTAAAGAGTCAGAAGGAATCGATATATTTTATGGATTTACTGGAGGAAATCGAAAAAAATACAAAGCGAATCGAAAAGCAATCAAACAAATGTACATTGAAATAAAGCAGGAGTCAAAAAAAAGTGTGTATAGATATATCAAGGATTCATACAACAGAAAACGCAATAGGATCAAAGAGAAAAAAGCATACGCGCTTTGGCTGTTAAAGAGTTATACTTGGCATTAAATAAGATGTCTTAAAGTTAATATACGCAAAGAAATCATGTTTCTATGAATTAAGAGACTTTATTTTTCCCAAAAGATTTGTTGTGCTATGCTTTAAAAGAGAATATTACTTTTTCCACAAAGAATTGTTCAAAAGTGCGGTTACTATACAAACAAATCTTAAACCGAGAAAGAAGGATTTTTAATGAATAGCAATGAAGAAAAACATGCGGATGAACACCCTCATAAAATGGAAAATATGGATCATAGCTCAATGACATCTCATGATCATGACCAGATGTCTGGTATGGATCATTCCATGCATATGGGAAATTTTAAACAAAAATTTTGGCTCTCACTGGTTCTTGCGATCCCAATTATTTTTCTTTCACCAATGATGGGTGTTGATTTACCTTTTCAGTTTACATTTCAAGGCTCGGATTGGTTGGTCCTGATTCTGGCTTCTGTTTTATTTTTTTATGGTGGGGAACCATTTTTAAGTGGTGCCAAAATGGAGCTGAAACAAAAAAGTCCAGCGATGATGACGTTGATTGCCATGGGAATTTCAGTCTCTTATTTTTATAGTATTTATGCATTTGTTATGAATAAATTGATGCCGCACAATCATGTGATGGATTTCTTCTGGGAACTAGCAACCTTGATCGTTATAATGCTACTAGGGCATTGGATCGAAATGAATGCTATCTCAAATGCTAGTGATGCTTTACAGAAAATGGCTGAACTTTTGCCAGAAAAAGTCAAGCGATTGAATAAAGACGGTAGTGAAGAAGAAGTATCGCTGCAGAAGGTCAAAGAAAATGATTACTTGGTCGTTCGGTCAGGAGATAAGATACCTGCAGACGGCATAATCATTAAAGGGAATACTTCAGTTGATGAATCGATGGTCACAGGTGAATCAAAAACAGTCACAAAAAATGAAAAAGATAAAGTAATTGGAGGCTCTGTCAACGGTAGCGGAACTATCGAAATAAGTGTAACGGGTACTGGTGAGACAGGCTACCTTTCAAAAGTGATGGATATGGTCAAAAAGGCTCAGACTGAAAAATCAAAATTAGAATCTTTGTCAGATCGAGTTGCTAAATGGCTATTCTATATAGCACTTGGAACAGGACTATTAGCATTTATCGTTTGGCTGATTATCGACAAAGATTTAAGCATTGCATTTGAACGAATGGTAACAGTTTTTATTATTGCCTGTCCTCATGCATTAGGTTTAGCAATTCCTTTAGTTGTGGCCCGTTCTACTTCAATTGCAGCAAAACATGGTTTGTTATTAAAAAATCGAAATGCTCTGGAACAAGCGAACGATATGCAGTATGTTATGTTAGACAAAACGGGTACTTTGACCCAAGGTAAATTCACAGTAACGGGAATTGAAATGTTCACTGATAAAATCACGCAAAAAGAAGCTTTAAAAGTGATCGGTGCTTTAGAAAACAATGCCAATCACCCTTTAGCGATCGGTATCATGAATTATCTAAAAGAAAAAGCTATTTCTCCTTACAAAGTAGAAAATCTCCAAAATATTTCTGGCATAGGACTAACCGGTAATGTGAATGGACAAGCAACTAAAATTGTTAATGAAAAAGAAGTAGATCGCTTGAAAATTTCTTTTGACCATTCATTGAAACAGAGCTACCAAGAACAGGGCTACCAAGAACAGGGCAATACGCTAAGCTACTTAATTATCGATGAGCAATTAGTAGCAATGATTGCACTGGGAGATGTAGTGAAACCAGAAGCAAAAGAATTCATCGCTGATTTAAAAGCGCAAGAAATCATTCCTGTGATGTTGACAGGTGATAATAAAGTAGCTGCCGAGTCAGTTGCCCATTACTTAGGAATTGATGAATTTCATGGAGATTTATTGCCGGAAGATAAAGAGAAAATCATTCAAACCTATGTTAGTAAAGGCAAAAAAGTCATGATGGTTGGTGATGGGATCAATGATGCGCCAAGTTTAGTTAGAGCGACAATCGGTGTCGCTATAGGAGCTGGGACAGATGTCGCAATTGATTCAGCTGATGTAGTTTTAACTGATAGTGATCCCAAAGATATTCTTCGTTTTTTGGATTTAGCTAAGCAAACAAGACGTAAAATGATTCAAAATCTTTGGTGGGGAGCTGGCTATAATATTATTGCAATCCCACTCGCAGCAGGGATTCTAGCCCCGTGGGGGATTTTATTGAATCCGGCCGTTGGAGCAATTTTGATGTCTCTGAGCACTGTAATTGTTGCTGCAAATGCTATGACATTACGTATCCACAATTAAATAAATGAAAAGTAATGAATAATGCGTATATTTTATATACATTATTCATTACTTTTTTTTTGAATCCGATTGATAGAATGAGTGTTTATTTTTAGTGTGGAGGTTTGAGATGGAATATAAAGAGATTCTTGATTTTGAATCAAGCAAATTACTTAGGCTTTTTAATTTATTAAAGTCAACTGACAATAGCGGTTCATTAGAGAGCCTTTCAAATGAATTAGGAATCAATGCAAAAACAATAGTTAGATCTATGAAAAAAATAAATAAGCTATTTAAACGTTATCAGTTGGATGAGCATTTAGCGATTTGCAGTCGATCAAAGAATCATTTCTATTTAAGAAGGGACAATGAGATATATGTGGAATTTTTTTTAGTTCAGTATTTAAGCGATTTACCAGAGATTACTTTTTTAAAAGCGATTATTGAGGAGGAAGATACTCAAGCGAAACAGCTAGCTGAAAATTTGTTGATCAGTGAATCAAGTATGAGAAGACGGGTGAAAAAGATCAACGAATGGCTAAAAAAATTTGATATCCATTTAAAACGCGGAACTTATAAACTTGTGGGGGAGGAGGAGCAGATACGAGCATTTATTTTACACTTCTACTGGTTTGTTTATCAAGGGACAGAAACTAAATTTTTACTAATGAAAAAAGAAAATAGTCAGCAGTTAATGAATCAGCTCGTTCATTTTTTTAAGATGCAAATCAACGATTTACAGAAGGAATCACTTTTTCGAATCATCCAAATCGCAGCTTGGCGTTATCAAAAAGGAAAAAAGGTCTGGATAAAAGAGGAGTGGAAGCAATATATTGAAAACAGTTCAATTTTTTCTAAATTTGTAAAAGCTATGAAAACCGATGAAGATACCATAAATTGGGATTTTGAAGAATTATGCTATCTCTATTTAATTATTCAGGCCCGTTTTTTACCATACTTTGGTTCAAGTATGCAAGCATATATTATTGAAGAGCATTATCTAAAGAAGACTACATCTTTTTCAAATACATTAGTTGCTACAAATAAATTGAAGCAAGCTTTTTGGGATACAAAATTTAATCATTCAAAGGCGAGTGTTGTAGCTTTTTTAGGTTTCCATTTATATTATGAGTTGGTTTCAGGTTTTTTATTTGAAAAAAATCAATCAGGAGTGATCCTTCAAGAAAATTATCCGGATTTCATGGAGAAACTCAATGTGGGGTTATGTGAATTGATCAAAGAAAACGCAATTTATCAACGGATACCAATCGATGCATTATGTTATCGTTATTTTATGATTTTAAGTTCACTGATTTCACCAGTATATAGTGAGAAAAGAATATTTATTTGTTTGATGACTGATTTATCGCTTGAAAAAGAAACAGAGCTAGGACAAAGGATCAGCAATTTTTTCAGGAACAAGTTTAATTTAGTTGTGGTTTACGCTAGAACATCAAAAGCCATTTCATATGCTGACATTGTTTTGACAACCATTGTCTACCAGGCTTTAAATCGAAAATACACCCAGCCAGTCTTACTCGTTGAACCGAATTTTTCAGAAGAAGTTTTTTTTCAAATTGAAAAATTACTAAAAAAAGTCAGAAAATGAAGCCCTTTCACTAATGTGTGTTAAAATATATTTGTGAATATAATTTTAGGAGGTTTTTCAGTGAAAAAAATTCAATTTGGGACAAGTGATTTACAAGTGGCATCAGTTATTCTTGGGTGTATGAGAATGAATGGAGCCGAAAATCCCGCAGAAATTATTGAAACAGCCTATGATCATGGCATTGATTTTTTTGATCATGCAGATATTTATGGCGGTGGGGAATGTGAAACGATTTTTGGTAAAGCGTTGAAAGAAACATCAATCAAAAGAGAAGATATCATCATCCAGACAAAATGCGGTATTCGTAAAGGAATGTTTGATTTCTCAAAAGAACATATCGTTTCTTCTGTTGAAGGCAGTTTAAAACGTCTAGGCGTTGATTATGTAGATGCATTATTGCTTCATCGGCCGGATACACTTGTTGAGCCAGAAGAAGTAGCAGCAGCTTTTGATCAACTGGAATCACAAGGAAAAGTAAAATATTTTGGTGTTAGTAACCAAAAACCAATGCAAATCGATTTATTGAAAAAAACTGTGAAACAACCACTTTTAGCAAATCAGCTGCAATTTGGGATCAAACATACAGGTATGATCGACCAAGGTATTCATGTGAACATGACTGATGATGCAAGTATTGATAGAGATGGCAGCATTTTAGATTATTCTCGTTTGAATGAGATGACTATCCAAGCGTGGTCTCCTTATCAATATGGTTTCTTTGAAGGTGTTTTTATTGGCAATGAGAAATTTTCAGAACTAAATGCGACGTTAGATCAAATTGCTGAACGTCACAATTGTACTTCAACAGGTCTAGCTACAGCATGGATTTTAAGACATCCTGCAAAAATGCAAGTCATAGCAGGAAGCATGAATAAAGAACGAATCAAAGAGATTGCTAAAGCAGCTGATATTGTAATAAGTAGAGAAGAATGGTATGAAATTTACCGTGCAGCTGGGAATATTCTACCTTAATTTACAAATTTAAATCGTTTCATTCACACAATATTCAAAAATTACTTGTAAGATGAAGTAGTGGAAATGAATTTCATTTGTGTGTAATGATAAAAAAACGTCCTTTCTGAGTGTGCAGAATGGGCGTTTTTGTGTAAATTGAAGATAATTATGAGTTTGTACTATTTATGCTAACTCAGCAATTGTTTATACTTCAAAGTAGTTTTAGAAAGTGGTGAGCTATAAACAAAAAGACTATTTCAAACCTAAAAAAATTACATTTTGGCAACCGTTCGTTCATATAATATTCACAAATTGCTTGTATTATAAGGACATAGAAGAAAGACAATAATTACAAGTAATCAATTTCATTTGTGTGAACTCCTAATTGATCCGCTCTGAGTGTGCAGAGTGGGTCTTATTTTGTTTTCAATTCAATGTGCTTTACGAACTTTAGTTCCTTCCTACTGCAAAGTTGACGGAATTTTGTTAGAATAAGAAGGAAACCAGTTTGCTGAAGATGAGGAGAAAAAAGATGACAAAAAATAAGTTATTATTAGTTGATGGAAACAGTGTAGCTTTTCGAGCATTTTTTGCTTTGCACAATTCCCTAGAACGTTTTAAAAATAAAAATGGGTTACATACAAATGCTGTATATGCGTTTAATAATATGTTTGAAAACGTCATGACAAAAGAAAATCCGACCCATGTTTTAGTTGCATTTGATGCAGGAAAAACAACCTTTAGAACCGAATTTTATCCAGAATATAAAGCAGGTCGTTCGAAAACACCAGGAGAATTTAAAGAACAAATGCCTTATATTCGCGAATTGTTGACTGGTTTAGGTGTGAAATATTATGAGTTAGACAATTATGAAGCAGATGACATCATCGGAACGCTTGCTACTAAAGTACCGAAAGACGAATTTGATGTTGTTGTGTTGTCTGGAGATCGAGATTTAACGCAACTAGCGACAGACTCAGTGAAGGTTGATATTACGATCAAAGGTGTTAGCGATTTAGAGACTTATACACCAGAACATGTAGCTGAAAAATATGATGGTTTAACACCCAATCAAATCATCGATATGAAAGGTTTAGCCGGAGATACTTCAGATAATATTCCTGGGGTAACGAAAATTGGTGAGAAGACCGCTATTAAATTATTGAAAGAATTTGGTTCAGTCGAAGGTGTTTACGAAAACATCGATAGCTTGAAGCAAAGCAAAATGAAAGAGAATCTGATCAACGATAAAGAACAAGCCTTTATGTCTAAACGCTTGGCCACGATTAATGTAGATTCTCCAGTTGAAATAAATATCGATGAACTTAAATATGAAGGAAAAGACTTAGAAAAATTGATTCCATTCTATAAAGAAATGGAATTCAAGCAAATGCTAAGCAAATTAAACGTTGAAGAAGAAACCGTTGAACTAGAAGATGTGCATTTTGATGTGGTAGATACATTTACAGAAGAAATGTTTACTGATGATATGGCATTATATATTGAAATGCTTGAAGATAACTATCATACTTCACCGATCGTAGGTGTTGCCTGGGGAACGAAGAACAAAGTATATACGACGAATAGTTTGGAACTATTTGAAAGCAAACCATTTATTGATTGGTTGCTGTCAGAAAAATATAAAAAAATAGTCTATGATGCAAAACGGACGTATGTTTCGCTTAACCGTTATGTTGGTAAGCCTCAAGGGATTACGTTTGATGTATTATTAGCAGCATACTTATTAGATACAAATGATAATAGTGCGGATATTGAAGGCGTAGCGCAGCATTACGGCTATATGGATATTCATTCTGATGAATCAGTTTACGGAAAAGGTGCGAAAAAAGGCTTGCCGGAAGATGATGAGGCATTCTTCAGTCATCTTGCGAGAAAAGTCAATGCAATCCATTTTCTTTCTGAAAAGCTAGCTGCAGAATTAGTGGAGAAAAATCAAGCAGATCTATTCTATAAAATGGAATTACCACTCTCAAAAATTTTAGGCGATATGGAGATCACAGGAATTCGTGTGGATGCTAATCGATTGAAAGAAATGCGTATCGAATTTTCAGATCGACTACGTGAAATCGAACAAAAAATATATGCAGAAGCAGGCGAAGAATTCAACTTGAATTCACCTAAACAATTAGGGGTGATTTTATTTGAAAAAATGGGGTTGCCGGTCATTAAAAAAACGAAAACTGGTTATTCAACTGCAGTGGACGTATTAGAACAATTAAAAGAACAAGCACCGATCGTAGAAGATATTTTAGTTTACCGTCAGATTGCCAAAATTCAATCGACCTATGTTGAAGGACTACTAAAAGTGATTCAGCCGGATGACAAAATTCATACACGCTATGTTCAAACATTAACTCAAACTGGACGTTTAAGCTCAGTGGATCCTAACTTACAAAATATTCCGATCCGTTTAGAAGAAGGACGGAAAATTCGTGAGGCCTTTGTACCAAGAGAGAAAGACTGGTTGATTTTTTCATCTGATTATTCTCAAATCGAATTACGTGTTTTAGCTCATATTTCAGATGATCAACACTTGAAAGAAGCGTTTATTGAAGGGCAGGATATTCACTCAAGTACAGCAATGCGTGTATTTGGTATTGAAAAACCAGAGGATGTGACGCCAAATATGCGTCGTCAAGCGAAAGCGGTAAACTTTGGGATTGTCTATGGAATCAGTGATTATGGTTTGTCACAAAATCTGGGTATTACTAGAAAGCAAGCGCAAGAATATATCGATACCTATTTTGAAAAATACCCGGGCGTTAAAAAATATATGGAAGATATCGTTCGGGACGCAAAGGATAAAGGATTTGTAGAGACATTGTATAACCGTCGCCGTTATTTACCAGATATCAATTCACGTAATTTTAATTTGCGTTCTTTTGCAGAACGGACTGCGATCAATACACCGATCCAAGGAAGTGCTGCTGATATTTTGAAAATTGCGATGATCAACATGCAAGATCGACTAAAAGAAGAAAATATGCAAGCGACGATGTTATTACAAGTGCATGATGAACTTGTCTTTGAAGTGCCTGAATCTGAATTAGAAAAACTAGATGCATTAGTGAAAGATGTAATGGAAAACGCTGTTGCTTTACATGTACCGTTATTGACTGACAGCAGTTGGGGTAAAACATGGTACGAAGCAAAATAGTAAACTAAAATAATTTAAGAAAAGACTGACCAAACGAAAAAAGTTTTGAAAACTTTGACGCGTTGGTTTCGGTCTTTTCTTCTAAGGAGAGATGGAATTTGCCTGAATTACCGGAAGTTGAAACAGTCAGAAAAGGGTTAGAAAAATTAGTGGTTGGAAAGACGATCGAAGAAGTTACGATATTATGGCCGAGAATCATCGAGTCACCGGAATCAGAAATTTTTGCACAACAGTTGATTGGTCAAACGATTGAAAAAATGGAACGTCGCGGCAAGTTTTTGATTTTTAGATTAACGAATTATGATATGATTTCCCATTTGCGAATGGAAGGAAAATATGAAACCCATGAACCAGAAGAGGAGCGGACTAAGCACACGCATGTGATTTTTACCTTTACTGACGGAACTGAATTACGTTATCTTGATGTTCGGAAATTTGGCCGTATGGTTTTGGTACCTAAGAATCAAGGGGAAAATTACAAAGGGATTTTAGCTTTAGGTCCTGAGCCGGTTCCGTCTGAATTTAAGCTGCCTGAATTTCGTACAGGATTAAAAAAACATCATAAAGCAATTAAACCCTTATTATTAGATCAGCGTTTAGTGACAGGCTTAGGCAACATCTATGTGGATGAAGCGTTATGGGAAGCGAAGATTCATCCTGAACAACCAGCGGACACGTTAAAGCCAAAGGAAGTGGAACAGCTATATTATGCAATTATTGATGTTCTTGGCCGTGCTGTTGAAGCAGGCGGAACTACGATACGTAGTTATCTAAATGCGTTAGGAGAAGCGGGAACATTTCAAATATCACTAAATGTCTATGGTCAGACTGAGAAACCTTGTCCTAGATGTGCAACGCAAATCAAAAAAATAAAAGTAGCACAACGCGGCACACATTTTTGTCCTAAGTGTCAAACCTTGAAAGTGAGGAATTGATCAATGGGCATGATATTAGGGCTGACAGGTGGTATTGCAACAGGGAAAAGTACAGTTGTTACTGTGTACAAGGGTCTGAATTTTCCTATCGTCGATGCGGATGTAATTGCTCGGGAAATCGTTGAAGTAGGGACGCCAGCATTGGAAAAAGTAGTGGCTGTTTTTGGTTCTGAAATAGTAAGCAAATATGGTTCATTAGACCGAAAAAAACTAGGTGAAATTATTTTTTCTGATGAGAAAAAAAGAAAAAAACTTAATGAAATACTCTCTCCTTTTTTGAAAAAAGCGATTTTAACTCAGATTGCTGATAAAAAAAATCAGGCCCCATTGGTTATTGTTGATATCCCTCTATTATTTGAAGGGGGTTATGATAAGTTTGTTGACAAAGTTGCAGTTGTCTATGTTCCAGAAGAAACGCAACTAGCCCGTTTGATGAAACGAGATAACTTAACGCAAGCCGAAGCGCAACAACGGATCAAAAGTCAATTGTCCATTGAGAAGAAAAAAGAAAAGGCAGATATCGTGTTTGATAATCAAAAAAGTATTGAAGAGACAGAAAAAATAGTACAAAAATGGGTATCTAAAAATATTTTTGTATAAAATAACGAGAATTTTAGTTTTTGTTTTTTATTTATAATTTAAAAATAGTGAAAATGAATATAGTGAAACACGTATTAAACATTGTTTTTACGTGTTTTTTTTATTTTAAAATAAATATAAAGATGTGATAAACTCATTTATATGTATTCTTTAGAATAACGTGTTTGTTACGGAGAGCATAGACAATTCTGTCAAACCTGTGTTATCTTTTCGTGAGCAAAAGGATTGTGAAAAAAGGGAGATAGTGAAGAGTGAAATGAAAAAAGAAGTAGTGGTAATCGGTTTAGGATATGTTGGGCTGCCAAGTGTAATAAATCATGTGAAAAATGCTCATAAGGTAATTGGGTTTGATATTGATAATCGAAAAGTTGACATACTGAATAAAGGGGTAAGTCATATTGACACTGTATCGGATGAAACCATTCAAATGCTAAAAGAAAAAGGCACTATATTTACCTATGATGAGCAACTAATCAAAGAAAAAGATATTTACATTATTGATGTGCCGACGCCAATCGACAAAAATAAAATTCCTGATCTAAGCTATATCATATCGGCTGTTGATTTGATCAAAAATAAAGTGAAACTAGGTTCATTGATCATTTTAGAAAGTACAACGTATCCCGGAACAACTGAAGAATACCTTGTAGCTGAGTTCTCTAAGCTTGGCTATCATATCGGAATCGATCTTTTCATCGCTTATTCCCCGGAAAGAATCGATCCAGGCAATACACAATCTCAAAGTGCCAAAATCCCAAGAATCGTTGCTGGATATACAGACAAATGCTTATCAAAAGTGGAAGATTTTTTTGGAAGCCATGTTTCTTCCGTTCCCAATTTGAAAACAGCTGAATTAGCTAAAATATATGAAAATACTTTTCGACTGGTTAATATCGCGTTAGCGGATGAACTTCAAAAAATTTCGGATAATTTAGATATTGATGTAGGTGAAGTGTTGGAAGCAGCTGCAACAAAACCTTTCGGATTTATGAAATTCACACCAAACTTAGGTATTGGAGGTCACTGTATTCCTGTAGATCCTTATTATCTTACTTGGCTGATGGCAGACCGAGGAGTAGAAACCCCATTGATCGATATAGCAGGAAAAATCAACGATTCAATGCTAGATTATTACCTAGAGAAAATCAAAGATCTTACAACAGAGAGCAAAAAAGATTTTATAGAGATGAATATCGCCGTTTTAGGTGTGACATATAAAAAAAATGTTGCAGATGTCAGAATGTCATCAGTTATCTCATTGATAAGAAAATTAAAAGAGAAAAATATATCGATTGTTGCATATGATGATGTGATGCACCCTTATAACGCATCAATAAAATGGAGCAGTTGTCAATTTGGAACAAGACTATCAGCAACTGATGCAATATGATCTAGTAATATATGCTGTTGATCATGATGTGTATGAAGAGAAGAAAAAACTTATTATGGATAAGAGCCGATTGTTTTATGATTTAACGACAGTATGATGCCCCCCGTTGATTAAGGATTGTTCAAATAGGAGGTGAAAAAATAATGAATGATAGTTCAAGAAAAAACAAACGCAAAGAAAAACAATACACTGAAAAAAAACGCTCAACTCAGCTATTAAAAATAGTATTATTACCATTGTTCTTTCTCCTTGCGGTGATTTTCCTAATCTACGGAAGAAATAAATCAGATGATCCTTATTTACCTGATACATCAAAAAAACAAGAGGATTTATTGGTCATCAAGGAAAAGAAATATGTCGATATTTATACGTGGGAAGAGTTAGTGGCGGCTATTTCAAATAAAGAATTGACTGAGATCAATATCAAAAAAGACATTAAATTTCCTCAATCTCAAAATAAATTGAAATTAAATCAGTTGACAAAAGTCCGTGAAGAGAAAATTTTTCGCTACGACGATACCTTAAAAAAAGAGCAAAAGCAGACCATACTGATGGTAAGCTTAATCAAACGAAACCTAAGTCGAAAAGTCTTGATTAGTGGTGAGAAACGAAACATTGATTTGGGCAATGTAGAAATAGGCCTTCCCAAAGGACTAGAGCTTGAATTCAAAGAAGTAACGTTGTTAAGGAGTTATCATTATTAGACAAAATATATTAGATTCTATGTGCAACTGTTTTTTTGAAAGGATGTTTTGATGAAAAAAGGATTTTTCTTTTTATTAGAATTCTTTGGTATAATTTTCATGTATTTGATTCCAATCGCCTCTATATTGTATATTGCAATATATGAGTTGATTCATTTTTTTCACCCCTCAATCGAAAGCTTTATTTTATCTGGAAAACTCCCACTACTAGTCATGCTGATTATTTTTATGCTGGAAGTCATCATTCATTTTACGTTCAAACCTCAACAAAAAAAAATATTACGTAAATTAGGAATAAAACCGAAAATTAGACGCTATAAAATAGGTTTTGGGCAAATATTCGAAGTCAGAGTAGCAAGCATACACTGTATAATAAAAATGGTTTTTTGCTAGTATTTACGCTTGTTTCGATTCTTTCTTTAGCAATTGTATGGTTTCAATTTAGGTTGCCGAATGGCTATCGTCATTCTTTGAGTGGGATTGCTCCTTTTTTTACAATGAGTGGTGGAATGGCATTAGCTACTCTTATTTTAAGTACTTTATATACACCATACGTATCTGAAAAGGTCAGCAAACGAAATGTATACATATTGATGCCTATGTATAATGAACCAATTGAAAACATTAAAAATACATTTCAATCTATTCTAAATCAAACACTTCCGCCAGCTGAATTAGTTGCTGTTGATGACGGTAACTCGCTTGTCGATTATTCAAAACTTGCAGAGGAATACCAAGAGATTTTTGCAGAAAAGGGTATTTCTTTTCAGTTTATCAAGCAGCAAAATAGTGGGAAACGTGCAGCACAATTAAATGCGTATAACCATTTAGAAATTTCTGATTTTCATAATGAGATCATCTTAACAATCGACAGTGATACTGTTTTTGAAGAACATGCGATAGAACAAGGGATCATCCCGTTTGAAGACGAACGAGTTTATTCTGTTGCAGGCGTGATTGTGACAAGAAATGTTACAGATAATCTTTTGACTGTGATCACAGATTTATTAGTGATCGGACACATGGTGCTTATAGAACGATCAATGAACTCTATGTTTGGCAGTGTAGCTGTTAATAGCGGTCCAATTGCATTTTATCGGGCTGAAGTTTTGAACTTAGCTCAAAAATTAGGGTATGAAAATGAAACGTTTGGTCGTGTTAGAGTAGAATTTTCAGATGATAGTTTCTTAACATTAACAGCGATGCTTTTAGGACGGACTGTTGCTCAAATGACAGCAGTTTCTTATACAGATTTGCCGAATAAACTGAGTCATCATGTGCGACAACATCTACGTTGGAACAGAGGCAGTTTTATTAGAGGCTTTTGGCGGTTAGCACTGTTCCCTGTTAGTAGCTTTGTTTTCTTTAGACAGGCATTTGGCTGGGCTATGTTTGCGGCTATGAACGTTATTAAGTATCAATTGATTTACTGGGTGTTTTTTGTAATGACTGATTTTCCATTAATCTTAGTAGCTCCTTTAGCATTTAGTGCAGTTTATTCCTTGGCATATCTTTCAATTCCTAGGAATGATTTGGCAAATCGGGATAAATGGATCGTTTTTTTAGCTTTTCCATTTACTGTACTATGGGCAATTTTCGTATTGTCACCTGTTCGAATTTGGGGATATATTACCCATAGGAATACTGGCTGGGGAACGCGAGACAAAATAGAACTATAAGGCAATAATTATTGGGTAAGTTTGAACGTTCAAAACGTCGACTTACTCGATTATTTTTTTTGAAACAAGAGAAAAATGTTATTAAATAAGAGCGTAACAATAAGAAAAAAATGCTTAAGAAGTAATCGTTAATGACTGGTTTCTCTAGCATTTCATGTTATAATATAGAAAGTAAACTAAAACGAAACTTTAAAAATAGATATTATTAGATAAAATGAGGTGAACACTATGCGTTGTCCAAGATGTCATCATAATAACTCCCGTGTAATCGATAGTCGTCAAGCCGATGATGGGCGTGCGATTCGTCGTCGGAGAGAATGTGAAAATTGCAATTACCGTTTTACTACATTCGAACGAATTGAAGCAGCTCCATTGTTAGTCATCAAGAAAAATGGTGACCGGGAAGAATTTAATAGAGAGAAAATTTTACGTGGGTTGATCCGTTCGGCTGAAAAACGTCCAGTTGCCATGGAACAAATGGAACAAATCGTTGATAATGTTGAAAACCGTGTCCGTAGCTTAGGCGAAAATGAGATTTCGACTACTTTGGTCGGAGAATATGTAATGGAAGATTTAGTTAATTTGGATGAAATCGCCTATATTCGATTTGCCAGTGTCTACCGTCAATTTAAAGATATGAGTGTGTTCTTAAAAGAACTACAAGGAATCGTAGATAAAGCAAAATCTTCAAATTCAGATACAACAAATGAATAAGGAGGTCTTTCCTTGAAAGACAATTGGAAAGAAGTCCACCCTAAAAGTATTTTTCAAGCAGCACTATCTCATCCTTTATCCAATCTAGAACAAGCGATACTGACGTTTTTATATCAGCCGATTATTGGTGCTGAAGCTTTTAGCTTATACTTGACACTTTTATCAGAAGTTGAAGAGACAGGCGTTAGTGAGTCACTTTTTCATGCAGATTTGGTTACGATGATGGATATGAGTATCAAACAAATCCAAGCGGCTAGAAAGAAATTAGAAGGAATTGGTTTATTAGGAACCTTTTGTAAAAATGATTCTGAACTAGGAATGCGTTTTTTATATCGCTTAAATCATCCTGAAACAGCCGAACGTTTTTTTAAAGATGAAGTATTGTCACTAACATTATTGAACAGTGTAGGACAAAGAAAACTAGATAAATTATTTGAACGTTTTAAGCCGAAATTTGTTAATTTAACTGGCTATGAAGAGATTTCAGCAGGATTTAAGGATGTCTATTTATTCAAAGAAGAACAAATGATTTCTCAAAGTAAGCAGTTGATTCAAATGGAACAATCGTTTAATGATCCAAGACCAGCGCAAAAACCAAGTGCCGTCAATGAAAGCTTTGATTGGTCTTATTTTGTTCAAGGAATAGAAAAACTTGGGATCAAGTTACCAGATAATAGTGCTGGATTCAAAGAAGAAGTGTTTATCTTCCATAATTTATTTGGGATTACAGAATTGGATATGATCGATTTTTGTTCTAAATCCTTTGACTATTATACAAGTAAGATTGATGTGAAGGACTTTGAACGGGCAATTTATAGAACCTATGATCCTGACAAAAAGCAAAAATCAAGTGAGTTTCAAAAAAATGATTCAGTGGAGTTAACTGCTGAAGATCAGCAAACATACCGTTATAATTCATTGAAAATGAATGGTTTTTCAACGCAAGATATTCAGATGATCATGGATAGTGAGAAAAATTTTCCATTAAATTATTTGGAAGCATTAAAAAATGAGCGTGGTGGTTATACAACCCCGCAAGAGCGTTCATTAGTCAAGTATTTAGTGAGTAAATCTGGATTGCCGAACAGTGTGATCAATGTGTTGATCAATTATGTTTATAATATACAAAAACAACCCACATTAAAGGCTGATTATGTGAATCGAATCGCCAACGAATGGGCGCAAAGCGGCATTTTTTCACCAGAGAAAGCCATTGATCATGTCCGTGAGCTAGCCAAAAAGGGGAAAGAACAAAAACAAACAAGACAGAGATACGGACAAAATAATCGACCGATCCGTCAAGAAACATTACCAGATTGGGTGGATAATCCAGTCGAAGAAAAGAAACTTTCGCCAGAAAGACAGGCTGAACTTGAAAGAGAACTTCAAGAATTATTAAATGAAGAAGGTGAATAATAATGGAAGATGTAGGAAAAGAAATGTCAAAAATCATTCAAAAAAGAGATATGAACGAGAGATATAATGAACTAGTTGAAGTTGTTATGAAAGATCCTGACGTCCAAAAGTTTATAGAAGGTAACCGAGATCGTTTAACAGATGAAGACATAAAAAAAAGCTATTCGAAATTATATGAGTTTGTTCAAGAAAAAAGAAAATATCAATTGAATGATCCAAACATGATTGCACCTGGTTATGAGCCGAAACTAGCATTAAACTTCCATTATATCGATGTCACTTATGTTCCCACTGAATCTTTGATTGCTAAACAGCGTGAAGATGAAATACGTAAACGTGTCAAAGCAATGGATATGCCCAAAGATGTGCGTGAAGCTCGTTTAAATAATTTTGATTTGAGCTCAGACGGACGTGAAGAGGCCTTTGCAAGTGCTATGAGATTTATCAAATCCTATTCTCAAAATCCAAAAGAATTTCATAAAGGACTATATCTTCAAGGAACATTTGGTGTAGGTAAATCTTTTCTGTTAGGTGCGATTGCTAATAGTTTAGCTGAACGCGGATTTGTTACAACGATCGTTCATTTTCCAACTTTTACAGTCGAAATGAAACAAGCAATCGGTAAAGATATGGTAGGGCCAAAGCTTGATGCTGTTAAGAAATCACCTGTTTTAATGATTGATGATCTGGGTGCAGAATCAATGACATCTTGGATTCGAGATGATGTCTTAAGCGTTATTCTGCAATATCGTATGCAGGAACAATTAGTAACGTTTTTTTCATCAAACCTTGACTTAAAAGACTTAGAAAAACATTTATCTGTGACTCAACGAGGGGAACAAGAGCCGTTGAAAGCCCGTCGAATCATGGAACGTATTCGTTATTTAGCACAAGAGATTACGATGTCTGGTAATGATCGAAGAAATGGCTAATGACGGCTTTTATCCAGATTCCAAGTGATTGAGTTATGCCTCAGTCACTTTTTTTATTTTCTTTAATAATGATTGGTAGCAATGGACTACGATTGATTATATAGCTTATAATAAAGTAACCGTATTGGAGGGTATATCTATGAAAAAAATCGCAATAACAATCTTAACAGTGTTAACCTTGATTTCTTTGGGAGCATGCACACAAAATAAAAAAAGTTCGTCAAAAGGAAGTGAAGAAACTTCAATGAGCAGTAAAAAAGATCAAACGACCGATGAAACGTCAGACACTAAAGACCAAGAAAAATCTCAATCTGTATTCACAGCAGTTTTAGTTGAAGATGCTAAAACCAATGACACAGTGGATAAATCAATGCGGCTGGTTTTAAAAGAAGTCGAAGCAGTTGAGGATCCAGAGGAAATTGTTGGTATGATGAAAAATGATGGGGTTATTTTGAATGTATCAAAGGATCAATTAGCAGATGGAATCACAGAAAATGACTTGAAAACAGGAGATAAGATTCAATTTACTTTAGTAGGTTTACCTGCGATGACGATGTCGATTCCACCCCAAGTAGCTGGAAATTCAGTTGTGAAAGTTGAAAAAAATTAATAAATATTAAAAAAACAAAAAATGCTATAAAGTTTGTAAATAAGCACTTTGTAGCATTCTTTATTTTTATTCTATAGTTAAAATAACATTTTTCAAAAAATAAATAAACAGAAAACATTGACATTTGTTTTACAATGGTGGTATAGTTTCACATGTAAGATAACTAAATAGATTTGTTAGGTGAGGCTCCTATACAAACACAGGCTACTGCCCAAAAACATCGAGAGATGCCAATGGGTAGAACAGGGATTGTCGATTACAAGGCTTTTCATAAGGTAGCTAAAAGCTCTGCTTTTTACGTTGTATAGTGCCAAAACTCAACGACTAGATCATGCAGGCTTTTTTTTGTGCGCTTATTTATGACCTTCCGCTGAGTTTTGGCGGAAGGTCATTTGTTTTTTTTCAAAAGTTCGTCGCATTATAGAGTAACTAATGAACAATACTTGGCAAAAAAAGGGCGAATTGACCGTACTAGCGAATCACATCAAAAAGTAACAACAAATCTAAGGAAGGAGCAAGCCTATGAATTTTTAATCAACATTATCGCTAGTATTTTTGCAGGAATGATTATTGGAGCAGAACGTCAATGGCGAAAAAAATTAGCTGGAATGAGAACCATGACACTAGTGACTTTTGGTTCGTGCCAGTTCGTTTCATTATCCATGTTGATCCAAGATGACAGTAGCCCTACACGAATTGCCGCTCAAGTAGTTAGTGGGATTGGTTTCCTTGCTGGTGGCGTAATTTTACGAGAAGGGTTCAGCGTGACAGGTATCAACACTGCAGCAACTTTATGGTGTTCAGCTGCTGTTGGAAGTTTGATCGGAGCAGGATTTGTGCTCGAAGGAATGATTTGTGCGGTGGCTTTAATGTTAGTCAATATTTTGTTGCGAAATTTATCTTTTAAAATGGATGATTTGACCGTTCAAAGAGAAGAGGAACAAACAGAATCGATTCATTACCTATCGGTCATTAGTAGCAATACAAGTGAAGTCATGCTTAGAACAGAAATTATTCAGTTGCTAGACAAATATTGTTTAACGTTCACTAAATTCTCCTGTACTGATTTGGCAGGAAAAAAGGTAAGACTATTTTTAGAAATCGAAGCGACAAGAAATGGCACACTAGCAGTCAATACGATTATTTCAGAATTATCTCAACTGTCGGAAGTCATTGAAATCAATCAAATGAGTAACTAAAAGAATGGAGGAATCAAAATGGTAAAACAGTGATGGTCAAAATTATTAATTGGAACAGTGAAGAATATTGGAGAGGCATTTTTTTAAGAAACAAGCTACTTAAAACCAGTGCTGGAAAAGAATGGATCAAAGAATTACCAGTCAATGAAAAACAGGATATCCATATAGCTGCGATGATTGAGGGAAAAGTTGTGGGGACTTTACTTCTTTCAAAAAGAAGCCAAAAGGTAGCTCAAATCAAACAAGTTGCAATCGATGATCAATATCAAGGATTTGGAATAGGAAAGCAATTGCTTGAATTTGCAGAAAAAATGGCAGATCTGATGGGTTTTCAAACTATGTTTTTAACGGGTCGTAAGCAAGCTTGGGGATTTTATGATCATTTTGGGTATCAAAGTACAAGTTGTGCGTACTCAGATGGACAGGTGATCTTAAAAAAATTCGAGAAAAGTATTTGTACCAAAAAGAACGCACGAATGCTTGGAATTATCAAACACATAACGCTAAAGGGGATGGAAACAAATGGATGACAGTAGTGAGATGATCAAGGACTTATGGATAAAGAAATCTGTTGATGAGAATACACCTATTATTGTCTATTTGTTTCTAGGGCAAACAAGCAAGTTTCTCCGATAACAGATCCTCTTTTTCCATCAGTCCGATTCCTAAAATAGAGACAAAATGATGAAATCATAGAGGGTTCTTATAAAACCAGCTGTCATTTCATTGATCAGAGTTTTAGAAAGAAGGAGAAATACATGGATAAAAGAGCAGTATTAAATAGAAAGAACAACCAATCATATGAATATTTTGCAAGAAACTCCGCAGAAAATATCTTAACATTTTTCAAGTCTTCAAAAATGGGCCTAACACATCAGCAAGCTGTACTATCAAGAGAGGAATTTGGAGAAAATGTCATTACACATGGCAAAAAAACGCCGCTATTCATTGAAATAATCAAAGCGTATTTTACCCCTTTTACGATCGTTTTGATCACGCTAGCTATTATTTCGTTTATAACGGATTATGTTATTGCACCACCAGCTGACCGTGATCTTGTTGGTGTACTCATTATTCTAGCAATGGTTTTGATCAGTGGGACTATGACGCTGATCCAATCGGTAAAGTCAAATCAAGCAGCAGAAAAATTGAATAATATGGTCAAAATTACGGCAACCGTTGTCCGCAGAAAAAAACAAGTAGAACTTCCAATCGAAGAAATCGTCTGTGGCGATATCATAAAATTGTCTGCCGGAGACATGATTCCTGCTGATATTCGTTTAACAAAAACAAAAGACCTATTTGTTTCTCAATCTGCCATGACTGGTGAAAGTTACCCTGTAGAAAAAAGAGCAGATTACAAATTGAAAGTGAACAGTGTCGAAACAGAATATGAAAATATTGTGTTTATGGGCAGCAATGTAATTAGTGGTAGTGCTGAAGGAATCGTTGTTTCTGTAGGAGATGACACGCTTTTTGGAAAAGTAGCACAAGATGTTTCTGATAAAAATCCTCAAACAAATTTTGAAGTTGGCATTAGCAAAACGTCGTGGTTGTTGATTCGATTTATGTTAGTAATGGCGCCAGCAGTATTTTTGATCAACGGATTAACAAAAGGAGATTGGTTTGAAGCGTTTCTGTTTGGTTTGTCTGTAGCAGTGGGGCTAACGCCTGAAATGTTGCCGATGATCGTGACGACAAATCTCGTCAAAGGTGCTTCAAGCATGGCAAAAAAAGGTACAATTATCAAAAACTTAAATGCGATACAAAATTTTGGCGCAATCGATGTTTTATGTACGGATAAGACAGGAACATTGACACAAGACAAGATTATTTTGGAATATCATTTAGATTGTGATGGAAAAGAAGATAGCCGAGTGTTGCGTCATGCATTTTTTAATAGCTATTATCAAACAGGCTTGAAAAATTTAATGGATGTCGCAATCATCGATGCGGCAAAAGAGGAATTATCAATTGATTCTTCTAAGTATAAAAAAGTAGATGAAATTCCTTTTGATTTTAAACGCCGTCGTATGAGTGTTGTGATCGAAGATACATCTGGCAAAACGCAAATGATCACAAAAGGTGCCGTCGAAGAAATGTTGGAAATCTCAAGCTTTGTTGACTATAAAGGAACGGTTACCCCTTTAACTGAAACCCTTAAAACAGAAATCTTGAAAACCGTTGAAGAGCTGAACGAAGATGGGCTGCGCGTACTGGCTGTTTCTCAAAAAACAAATCCAGCGACAATTGATGAGTTCTCGGTTTCAGATGAAAATGAAATGGTCTTGATAGGATATCTTGCATTCCTTGATCCGCCAAAAGAAACGACGAAGGCTGCTTTAGAAGCACTAAAAAAACATGGTGTCGGTGTTAAAGTATTGACGGGTGATAATGCTTTAGTAACAAAATCAGTTTGTAAACAAGTCGGATTAGCCAATGAAGAACTGATTACAGGTAATGAAATCGCTAGAATGAATGATTTTGAGTTAAAAATGATTGCAGAAAAATATAATATCTTCGTAAAATTAACACCTCAACAAAAAACACGGATCGTTCAAGTATTAAGAGAAGCTGGCCATACTGTCGGCTTTATGGGGGATGGCATCAATGATGCTCCTGCGATGAAAGAAGCAGACGTTGGTATCTCTGTAGATACGGCAGTTGATATTGCAAAAGAATCGGCAGATGTCATCTTGCTAGAAAAAGACTTGATGGTTCTAGAACGTGGTTTATTAGCAGGTAGAACGACCTTTGGAAATATCATGAAGTATGTCAAAATGACCGCTAGTTCTAATTTTGGTAATATGTTTTCTGTTGTTGTTGCCAGTATCTTTTTACCGTTCTTACCAATGTTGCCATTGCAATTACTCTTCTTAAATTTGATTTATGATATTTCATGTATGTCGATTCCTTGGGATCATGTAGACGATGACTATTTGGAACAACCAAAGAAATGGGACGCTTCAAAAATCGGCTCGTTTATGAAATGGTTAGGACCTACTAGTTCAGTATTTGATATTACGACTTATTTGCTAATGTATTTTGTTATCTGCCCTCAATTAGTAGGAGGAAATTATCACGATTTAGATCCAGCACAACAAGCGACCTTTATTGCGATTTTCCATGCAGGGTGGTTTATAGAATCTCTTTGGTCACAAACTTTGGTGATCCATACCTTACGGACACCTAAAATTCCATTTATACAAAGTCGAGCATCATTTATTTTGACGACTATTACTTCTTTGGGCATTGCCGTTGGAACAATTTTGCCATTTACAAGTTTTGGACAAAGTTTAGGATTAGCTGAACTGCCATTAAATTATTTTGCTTGGTTAGGTTTGACTATCTTTGCATACTTGTTCTTAGTGATGATCGTAAAAAAATTCTATGTGAAACGCTTTGGAGAATTACTATAATATTGATTAAAAGATTGAAGTTTATTTAATAGTAAACTTCAGTCTTTTTTTGTCTGAATGACCGTATATCTTTTGCTAAAATAGTAAGTTGCGTTATCATTAAAGTAGGTAAAAAAATAGTCAAAAAAAGATAGTTTTTATTTGACCTTTACTGACCAAGTGAGTATAATTAGTTTATAAGGTCAAAATTAATCAGACTTTAGACCTTAGAAAAATAGTACAAAAGACCTAATGTCTTTTTGATAAATTAGCGATACTATTTAGATAGTAGAGATTTATGGGATGAGGCTTTGGAAAAAAGAAAATCTGACTGTTACCAAAGCGTTACAGTCAATTTTTCCTATTTTTCAGTCAAAGCTGAACAAGCCTGCTACGCTTTTAAGATTATCTAGCTACGCGGGCTAGCTTCTCGGAAAAAAGATAAATGATGATTGAGGCAAAAAGCACCTCATTCATAATTTCCTATTTTTCAGTCGAAGCAGAACGAGCCCACTACGCTTTTAAAATTATCTAGCTATGCGGGCTAGCTTCTCGGAAAAAAGATAAATTATGACTGAGGCAAAAAGCACCTCAATCATAATTTCCTATTTTTCAGTCGAAGCTGGACGAGCCCACTACGCTTTTAAAATTAGGAGGTAATTATATGAACATCGAGAAAATGACAACGACATTACAAGAGGCAATTGCAGAGGCACAAAAGGTAGCCGTTACTCGTCATCATCAGGAAATCGATATTGCTCACCTATGGAAGATTTTTTTGCAGCCGAATCATTTTGGACGTAATTTTTATACAGATGCAGGCGTTGATGTTGAAGCTTTTGAACGTGAAATTGATAAAGCAATCGACGAATATCCAAGTATTCAAGGAAGCAATATTCAATATGGGCAAAGTATGAGCCAGAATCTGTTTAACTTATTAGCTGAAGCAGACAAACTTAGAGAATCATTTCAAGATGAGTTTCTAGCAACTGAAATTGTGATTTTAGCGTTGATGAAATTGAAAAATTATCGTTTAACCAAGTATTTAACAAGCCAGGGAATCACAGAAAAAGAACTACGTAAAAATATTGAAAATATGAGAGGGGGAGATCGTGTGACTTCTCAAAATCAAGAAGAACAATACAAAGCATTAGAAAAATATGGGGTAGATTTAGTACAGCAAGTGAAAAGCGGTAATCAAGATCCTATTATTGGTCGTGATGAAGAAATCCGTGACGTGATTCGGATTCTATCTCGTAAAACAAAAAATAATCCCGTTTTGATCGGTGAACCAGGTGTTGGTAAAACCGCAATCGTTGAAGGTTTAGCGCAACGAATCGTCCGTAAAGATGTACCGGAGAATTTAAAAGACAAAACTATTTTCTCATTAGATATGGGTGCATTGATCGCTGGAGCTAAATTCCGTGGTGAATTTGAAGAACGTCTAAAAGCTGTCTTAAAAGAAGTGAAGAAAAGTGAAGGTCGTATCATTCTATTCATTGATGAAATTCACAATATCGTTGGCGCAGGAAAAACAGAAGGTAGTATGGATGCCGGAAACTTGTTAAAACCAATGCTGGCTCGTGGTGAACTACATTTGATCGGTGCAACAACACTAGATGAATATCGTCAATATATGGAAAAAGATAAAGCTTTAGAACGTCGTTTCCAAAAAGTTTTAGTAAAAGAACCAACTGTTGAAGATACGATCAGTATTTTACGTGGACTAAAAGAACGTTTTGAAATTCATCATAGCGTTAATATCCATGATAATGCATTAGTCGCTGCTGCAACTCTATCAGATCGTTACATCACAGATCGTTTCTTACCAGATAAAGCCATCGATTTAGTCGACGAAGCGAGTGCAACGATTCGTGTTGAAATGAATTCAATGCCAACAGAACTTGACCAAGTAACACGTCGATTGATGCAACTAGAGATTGAAGAAGCAGCACTGAAAAAAGAGTCAGATGATGCAAGTAAAAAACGTCTAAATGCACTACAAGAAGAATTAGCGGATCTTCGTGAAGAAGCTAATGCAATGAAGATGCAATGGGAGACGGAAAAGGAAGAAGTCAATGCGGTCAGCAATAAACGTGGAGAAATCGACAAAGCAAAACATGAATTAGAAGATGCTGAAAACAATTATGATTTAGAAAGAGCAGCGGTTCTTCGTCATGGTACGATTCCACAATTAGAAGAAGAATTAAAAGAACTTGAAGCAAAAAATGCCAAAGATAATGTCCGCATGGTCCAAGAGGCTGTGACAGAAAATGAAATTGCGCAAGTGGTTGGCCGTTTAACTGGGATTCCAGTAACCAAACTCGTTGAAGGGGAACGGGAAAAACTAATGAAATTGAACGAAACTCTTCATAAACGCGTCATTGGTCAAGATGAAGCCGTAGATGCTGTAAGTGACGCAGTGATTCGTTCACGTGCTGGGTTGCAAGATCCAAACCGTCCATTAGGTTCATTCTTATTCTTAGGGCCAACAGGTGTTGGTAAGACAGAACTTGCTAAAGCATTAGCGGAAGATCTATTCGATTCAGAAGATCATATGGTTCGGATCGATATGAGTGAGTATATGGAAAAACATAGCGTCTCTCGTTTAGTTGGAGCACCTCCAGGCTACATTGGTTACGAGGAAGGTGGCCAATTAACAGAAGCTGTCCGCCGTAACCCGTATACGATCGTTTTATTAGATGAAATTGAAAAAGCACATCCAGATGTGTTCAATATTTTGCTCCAAGTATTAGATGATGGTCGTTTAACTGACTCTAAAGGACGAGTCGTTGATTTCAAAAATACTGTGTTGATCATGACAAGTAATATCGGTTCTCAATTATTACTTGAAGGCGTAACGGCTGAAGGCACGATTCCAGAAGAAGTAGAAGAACAAGTTATGACGATATTACGAGGCAATTTCAAACCAGAATTCTTAAATAGAATCGACGATACAATTTTGTTCACGCCATTGAGCTTAGAGAATGTCAAAGGCATTATCGGAAAAATGACGGCTCAATTAGCAAAACGATTAGAACATCAAGAAATCGAATTGGTGATTTCTGACGAAGCTAAAACATGGATTGCTGAAAGTGGATATGATCCAGCTTATGGCGCACGTCCATTGAAACGATTTATTACAAAAGAAGTGGAAACACCATTGGCAAAAGAAATTGTATCAGGTAAAGTATTGCCGAAAACAAAAGTAACGATCAGTTTGTTAGATGAACAGTTAGTTTTTGAAAATGAACCGATAGATGAATAAGATAAAAATGAGGTAGTCTGTTTCAGCAGACTATCTCATTTTTTTATAAGCATTAAAAATTGATTTTAAAATCGATATTGTGTAGAATCTAACTATTAAACTAACATTTTAAAAGAGGGATCCAGTGAATAATAAAAGCAGACGATTAGAAGAACAATTGTGTTTTTCTTTACAAACAGCTTCAAAGCAATTTAACAGAATGTACGCTAAGGCACTAAAACCATTTCATTTAACCTATCCTCAATACTTGGTTTTGCTTGTATTATGGGAATACTCAGATCAACGAATCTCTGATATTGGGGAAAAGCTTGCATTGGATACTGGAACATTGACACCTATGTTAAAGAGAATGGAAAAAAATGGCTATGTCAATCGAAATAGATTACCAGAAGATGAACGAATCGTGATCATTTCACTTTCAGAAAAAGCGATTCGGCTAGAAACTGAAATTTATGATCAAGTAGAAGGGTGTTTGACTCAGTTAGATTTTAATGAAAAAGACTATTTTTCATTGATCGAACAAATCAACTCGTTAAGCAAACAAATTAGTGGAATCGGTAATTAATATGTAGCAACCAGACTTTGAAAATGATACCAATTTTTGAAGTCTTTTTTTATAAAATTTATGAAGCATACTATTGTACATTCGAATAAATATTGTGTACAATTTAATTGTACGATATAGCTGTGATAATAAGAAGTGGAGGAATAAATCTTGAAAAAAATCTATTCAACAACAATCATCAATACTGGTGGAAGAGAAGGTGAAGTTTTTTCACCAGACAAATCATTTAGTTATCAAGTAACGTCTCCTGGTCCTCATCAAGAAAATAAAACAAATCCAGAACAACTATTTGCGGCAGCTTACAGCTCATGTTTCAACAGTGCATTAGAGCTTGTAATGGCAAAACAAAAAATCACATCAAAAAGCACAGTAAAAGCAACAGTTTCATTATTTAGTGATGAACAATCTGGTTTTCAAGTTGGGGTTGTTCTAGCTGTTAAAATCGATGATGTTGATCGTGAAACAGCAGAAGAACTAGTGAAAGCAGCTCATGAGGTATGTCCTTATTCAAAAGCAACAAGAGGAAATATTTCAGTTGAGTTAGAAGTAGAATAGCATAAAAAATGGCAACTTTAGAATATCTAAAGTTGCCATTTTTTTATTTATCCACTTTTCTAAACGCATAGGCTTTAAAATACTCTGGCTTATGTCGTTGCGTAAAACTATAAACGGTTAAAATCAACGCACCAATCGTATTTGTAAACAAATCACCCATTGTATCCATCAATGCTTCACGGCCAATATAAGGTTGTCCTGCTTCCGTCATATAACGTTGCAAATTCATATTACCGAGTGAATCACAAAGAAATTCCCAGAACTCCCAGAAAACACCACATAAGCCAGCAAACGCAAATCCCATAATAATAAATAACCAAGGACTGATTTTAGAAAAATCCGACTCACGTAAACAATAGCCAATAATCGCGTATCCCACAGCGACTAATAAAATTGGACTGACAGCATGAAGAATTTTATCCCAAAACGGGACAATAATGATCAAGCGTAAACCCGTTCCAAGAAAAACAGCGATCCAAATGAAAAACCAATAATAAAGCCGAACCATTTTTGGGAAAACCAACCCTGTAAATTTTGTGAAAATAAATGGTACGAAGATCACAGCAATTCCTGCAATCATTTCAAACGTCAATAATACATATTGTTCAGTTGGTTGGACTACAAATGTTTTAACGATATTGACGATCAAGGTGATAACACCAAACGCAAGTAAAAAATAAAAGGCACTTTTTTCTTGTTTATCCTCAAATTCTAACTTCATATAAAAGCCTCCAATATGGTTATTTGTTTAATTTTTCTTTGATTAAATCTAAAAATGCATGCTCATCACTAACGATTGATCCATTTAGTTTTACCAAGCCAACGGTATACAAGTTTAGATAATGGAATTGGTTTTCAGCAGTATCACCTAACGCGGCTAATTTTTTTTGATTATCCGCTCCTTGTTGGCGTGTATCGGTGTATAAACCAAGCATTGGAATATTCTTAGCGTAAGCTACACCAATTTCAGAAGCCACACCAGCATCGATCGTAATACCATCTAAAACGGCTACAAGCAAATCACTTTCAAGAACTTTTTCAGTGTCAGCTAAAGCAATCATTTTACTATCAGCGTAGGCTGTTTTATCATTGATTGCCCCATTTTCTTGCGGTAAATAGACCTCAAGTGAATCATCAAGTTCACGGATTTTTTTCACTAAATATTCATTATAAAGTAAGTCTGCTTTGGCAAACATTGGTCCTGCAAAATAAATTTTCATTTTTTCACCTCTACGTTAAGTTTGTGTTTTTATTTTTTTTGGAAAAAGACGAATTGATTAACTAAATCAACTTTATCCACTTGATAACCATAAGCAGCCCAAGCACTTGAAAAAGAATGCTCTTTTTTAGTCCACCAGGCACTATAAGTTTTAGCCAGTTCAGGTAACACATGATCATGGGACATTTGTGCTTCTATTTCTGCAAATGATAATTGCATATTTGGTCTTTTGGCTAGTAAGGTTGGAATAACAAGAAAGTCATTCATAGAAATCATCCTTTATTAAGTAATCATTCGTAATATAATCAAAAATAATCGCTAAAGTAAGCTTCTTGATCCGGTAAAATTCGTTCTAATGAATTCAAGGTTTCCTTATCCGTATCCAAACGCTCGATTCGATGTAGGTAAGTCGGACGGCGATAATTCATCAATAAACAAGTCAAGGTTTGAATGTCGATATTCACAGGTTGTCCTAACGGTTCATCTGTTACAGAAACTTGGTCATCTTCATCCCATAATAAACTAAACACACCATTATTCCATTCAGCAACTGGATCACTCACTACAAAATGAAATGGTTTTGCGGTGCTGGCGTATGGGTAAGCCAGCAGCATTTCTTTGACATCGACGATTCTAGCCATGTAATAAGGCTCGATCGTTTCTTTGATTTGGCTGTCATCTAATAAAAAGGCGAGTGGCTCATTTTTATAAATATCCCCTTCAGCCCAATCGATCATTGAAAAATGAGCTGAAATAAAATTCCACAACGCATTGCGTGCTTCCTGATTGATATAGAACATCTCTTTGATATGAAACACGTCTTCAGCTACCCAGTAAAATAATACGCCTAAAGGTTCTTGATTCGCTCCATAATAAATAGCTGCTGTCCGTTCATCTTCATTTTCAAAGCGCCAATATTCTTCCCAGTTAAATTCGCTCCGAATCAAAGCACCATGATTTTGACGAGCAAATTTTGCGTAAACAGTAAAGACATCTTCATGATCTACACTCACACGTTCGACCATTCCGGGAACCGAAACTTGTTTAGGTAGTTGAGTATCGCGAATTTTGAAAGACAACTTATCCGACATGATCTCCCAGCCTTTTCGGCGATAATAAGGAATACTGTAAGGATAAAGGTACGAAATCCATTGTTGATCTTCCCGCATATTTTTAAGGGCTAGATGGATCAAATCTTGCATCAAACCATGATTTGCATATTCAGGATAGGTTCCAACTCCTGTGATACCGCCCATTTTGAAAAGGGTCCCGTGAATATTTACTTCACACGGATAAATCGCAATTTGGGAAATCAATTGATCCTCATGGAACCAGCCAAAAACCTTTGATTGCTCTAAAATCGGCTGTTTTGATTTGATCAACTCTTTTTTGCTTTCATAGCCGCTTTCCTCTAAATCGGCTTCCGTAAACTGGAAGACATAGCTCAATAGTTCATTGAACTGATCGACATATTTTTCATCTACTGATTTTAATTCTAAATTATCTCTGAACTCTTTTTGGTCCATTTTTCCATCTCCAATTTATTTTTCTATACTCAGTATATCAAAAAAATAAGAATAAACGGAATAATTCTTTCTAAGAAAAGGTAAAGAGACATTTTTGTTTTGACACGCGTGTGATACACTTTTTTTGGAGGTGTTTTTTTGAAGAAAAAAATTTATTTACTCAGACATGGAGAAACAGAATTTAATCAACAAGGAATTTATCAAGGGGTGCTTGATTCGCCATTAACACCTCTTGGGAAAATACAAGTCAAAGAAAATGGATTCCTTTTAAAACAAAAATTAAAATCGTTAGAGGATCAAGAAATTGCTTTTTTTTTCAGCCCACTAGGTCGAACACAGCAGAGTGCTGAAATCATTTATCAAGTATTAGATTGTCACTTGATTAAACCTGTCAATGAAGAGCGGTTAAAAGAGGTGGATATTGGCTCGTGGAATGGTAAAAACAGAAAAGCGATTGCAGCAGAAACCAAAGACAAAGAGTATAATGAATTTGATTGGTACTTTAAATCCCCCAATGGAGAAACGTATGAAGATGTTCAGCAACGCTGTAACAAGTGGCTAGAAGAAATCAATACAATCCAACAACAGCATATTATTGTGATGTCCCATGGTTTATTGGGACGAGTTCTACGTGGTATTCTACTGAAATTGCCTTATGAAAAAACAATACGACTAGAGGTTCCGCAAACTGTTTTTTTTATTGTTAAGGAAAGCGGACTTGATTATATTACAAACGACTATGAGTTTTTCTAAGCAAAGACTGATTGCGCTAATAGGGAAGGAAACACGGGAAAGTTCTTTAATTCTGATGGAAATCTTGCTATAATGGAAAGTGCTGATTGAAAATGATCGGAGCGATGAGCCAGTACGAGTTGATTCAACGAAATCACAAGCTCATTCAGCTTTTCATAAAAGAAATGAGGACTATTAATGAATATAAATGAAATGAAGCAAAGACAAGAAAAAATTCGTAACTTTTCCATTATTGCTCATATTGACCATGGGAAATCAACACTTGCTGACCGGATCCTACAAAAAACGGAAACTGTGTCAGATCGTGAAATGCAAGATCAATTACTTGATGCGATGGATTTAGAACGTGAACGTGGGATTACGATCAAACTGAATGCTGTTGAATTAACATATACAGCAAAAGATGGCGAAGATTATATCTTTCATTTGATCGACACGCCAGGACATGTCGATTTCACTTATGAAGTATCAAGAAGTTTAGCAGCCTGTGAGGGTGCAATTTTGGTTGTGGATGCGGCGCAAGGAATCGAAGCACAAACATTAGCGAATGTTTATTTAGCTCTAGATAATGATTTGGAAATTATTCCAGTGATCAATAAAATCGATTTACCGGCGGCAGATCCAGAACGAGTTCGTACAGAAATCGAAGATGTGATCGGAATTGATGCTAGTGACGCTGTTTTAGCAAGTGCCAAAGCAGGGATCGGGATTGAAGACATTCTAGAACAAATCGTTGATTTGGTTCCAGCTCCGACAGGGGATCTTGAAGCGCCATTAAAAGCGTTGATTTTTGATTCAGTCTATGACAGTTATCGTGGGGTTATTTTAAATGTCCGGATCATGGACGGGGTTGTAAAACCTGGTGATAAGATCATGATGATGAATAATAATAAAACCTTTGAAGTGACAGATGTTGGGATTTTTTCACCAAAACCAATCAGTCGTGACTTCTTAATGGTTGGCGATGTTGGTTATATTACAGCTGCAATCAAAACTGTTCGTGACACGCAAGTTGGGGATACCGTAACGTTAGCGAATAATCCTGCGAAAGAAGCTTTAGCTGGTTATCGTAAAATGAATCCGATGGTTTATTGTGGACTCTATCCAATCGACAATTCACGTTATGTTGAGTTGCGTGAAGCCTTAGAAAAATTACAGCTAAATGATGCTGCCTTACAATTTGAAGCCGAATCGTCTCAAGCATTAGGGTTTGGTTATCGTTGTGGATTTTTAGGTTTGTTGCATATGGACGTGATTCAAGAACGTTTGGAACGAGAATTTAATCTTGATTTGATTACGACAGCTCCTTCCGTAATTTACCATGTAACAAAGACAGATGGTACGAAAATCGTGGTGGATAATCCAGCAGAATTTCCAGACCAGAGCTCTGTTGACTTTGTGGAAGAACCATACGTTAAAGCGACAATTATGGTGCCAAACGAATATGTTGGGGCTGTAATGGAAATTTCACAACGTAAACGTGGTGAGTTTGTCACAATGGATTACTTGGATGAATACCGAGTAAATGTCATTTATGATATGCCGTTATCAGAGATCGTGTATGATTTCTTTGACCGCTTAAAATCAGGAACAAAAGGATATGCTTCATTAGATTATGAAATGATCGGGTACCGTAAGAGCAATCTATCTAAGATGGATATCTTATTAAACTCTGAAAAAGTCGATGCGCTTAGCTTTATTGTGCATAAAGATTTTGCTTTTGAGCGTGGGAAAGTCATTGTCGAGAAACTGAAGAAACTAATTCCAAGACAACAATTTGAAGTACCGATTCAAGCTGCAATTGGTCAAAAAATCACTGCACGCTCAACGATCAAAGCATTGCGCAAAAACGTTTTGGCTAAATGTTACGGTGGGGATATCTCACGTAAACGTAAGTTGTTAGAGAAACAAAAAGATGGTAAAAAGCGGATGAAACAAGTTGGTTCTGTGGAAGTTCCGCAAGAAGCCTTCATGGCTGTTCTGAAAATGGACGAGGACGAACCGAAGAAATAATATGACTGGAAATAGCACAAAAAAATATCTGCTCTGACTTTTAGATGCTGGATGTTTTTGTGTGGATTGACAATTTTTGTTAATATCCACTAAAATATTTATTATTAGGCATTGATAAATTAAGAAAATAAAAAGCAGGTATCCTATTTTTGCGAAAAGCTAAATAGGATACCTGCTTTTTATTGTGATAATTTTACCTAAGATGAGAAAATCAGATCATACTCTAGCCGTTCAAAAAATAGTAATCAATCTTCAGTAGTTTCAAATAGCGACAACCAGTAATTATTTTTTAATAAAAAGTGTGTATATTCTAGAAAAAAAAGGATAAGTATAAATTCACTAAGCTTATTTTTAACAGTTTATTTATATATATGAAAAAATATACAGATTTTTTGCATAATGTGGTCATCTTTGTGTTTTGAATTCGAAAAATGCCAAGAAGAGAACGCTATCATTTTGTTAACCTAATGATGAACCAAAAGAAGGAGGTATTTTGATGAAGAATCCAATTAACGTTTTTTCTGAAATTGGAAAATTGAACACGGTAATGTTGCACAGGCCAGGAAAAGAATTAGAAAATTTGATGCCAGATTATCTGGAGTCACTTCTTTTTGATGATATTCCTTTTCTCGAGCAAGCACAAAAGGAACATGATTTTTTTGCGGAGACATTAAGATTGAGAGGAGTAGATGTTCTTTATTTAGAAGATTTAGCAGCAGAATCACTGACTGATAAAACAATTAAAGAACAGTTTATTACGGAGTATCTGAATGAAGCAGATATCAAAGAAGAACGAACCAAGTACTTTATACAAGAACGTCTTTCAGCTATTTCAGATGGCAGAGAGTTGATTGATCAGACCATGGCTGGACTTCAAAAGTCAGAGCTTTCGTCGTTAGAACGAACAAGCTTGTCAGATCTTACGGATTCCCATTATCCATTTATTATTGATCCAATGCCTAACTTGTATTTTACGCGTGATCCATTTGCGACGATCGGTCACGGGGTTTCATTGAATCGAATGTACTCGGTGACAAGACGACGAGAAACGTTGTATGGAAAATACATTTTTGCTCATCATCCAATGTTTAAAAATGCGCAAGTGCCAATGGTTTATAGTCGCGCTGAAAATACTCGGATCGAAGGTGGAGATGAGTTGATTCTTTCGAAAAAATTGATTGCTGTGGGAATCTCTCAAAGGACAGATGTTGCTTCAATCGAAAAACTAGCAAGAAATATTTTTGAGAAGGATTTGGGGTTTGAACGAGTTTTAGCATTCGATATTGGGGAACAGCGAAAATTCATGCATCTTGATACAGTATTTACGATGGTAGATTATGACAAATTTACGATTCATCCAGAAATTGAAGGAAACTTAACGATCTATTCGCTTTCTCAAGGAACAGAAGGTTTACAAATTTCAAAGGAAACAGATACTTTGGAGCATATTTTGTGTAAATATCTAGAATTAGATCATGTTACATTAATTCGTTGTGGTGGTGGAAATCCAACTGCAGCAGCCCGAGAACAATGGAATGATGGCTCCAATACATTGGCGATTGCACCAGGTGAAGTCGTTGTTTATGATCGTAATACAATCACCAATCAAAAATTGGAAGAAGCAGGCGTTAAGTTAAATTATATTCCGGGAAGCGAATTAGTACGTGGTCGTGGCGGTCCTCGTTGCATGAGTATGCCGTTTGATCGAGCGGATATTTAACTAAGCTAGTTACACTTTTGTTTTGAAACACGGTTAATAGAATGAACCGATGTTGAAAAGTACAAGGTGTAACGAAACAGTGTTATTTTCCAGTCGGAGCTGAACGAGCCCGCTTCACTTTTATTATTATCTAGCTGCACAAATCATTTCTTATGAAAATAGACAAATTAACAGGAAAGCAAAGAACGGTTCAGTGTTAATTTCTTGATTTTTCTACAGGATCGACCGATTTGTTCCGCTTTTAAATTTAGGAGGAAAATTATTATGACAGATTCAGTATTTCAAGGACGTAGTTTATTAGCAGAAAAAGATTTTACAAAAGATGAATTAAATTACTTGATCGACTTTTCTATTCATTTAAAAAAATTGAAAAAGCAAGGAATTCCTCATCATTATCTGGAAGGTAAAAATATCGCCTTACTTTTTGAAAAAACATCGACTCGGACTCGTTCGGCTTTTACAACTGCTTCGATCGACTTAGGTGCTCATCCTGAATTTCTTGGGAAAAATGATATTCAATTAGGTAAAAAAGAATCCGTTGAAGAGACAGCAAAGGTACTTGGAAGTATGTTTGACGGAATCGAATTCAGAGGTTTTAGTCAACAAGTGGTTGAAGATTTGGCAAAATATTCTGGCGTTCCAGTTTGGAATGGTTTGACAGACGAGTGGCACCCTACTCAAATGATCGCAGATTATATGACCATCAAAGAAAATTTTGGTACGCTTGAAGATATCACGCTTGTTTATGTTGGAGATGGACGTAAAAATATGGCGAACAGTTTATTAGTAACAGGAGCAATTTTAGGCGTAAATGTGAGAATTTGTGCTCCGGAATCACTATTTCCAGAAGCATCTGTAGTGGCTTATGCGAAAAAATTTGCGGCAGAATCAGACAGCGAAATCATGATCACGGATGACGTGGAACAAGGCGTCAAAAATGCAAATGTACTTTATACAGATGTGTGGGTTTCAATGGGCGAAGAAGATAAGTTTGAAGAACGAGTGAGGGTATTGAAAGATTACCAAATCAATATGGATATGGTACAAAAAACTGGTAATACTGATGGCAAGTTGATTGTCCTTCATTGCTTACCTGCTTTTCATGATGCGACAACAGAATATGGTCAAATGGTTAAAGAAAAATTTGGTATTAGTGAAATGGAAATCACCGATGAAGTTTTTAGAAGTCAATATGGCCGTCAATTCGAAGAAGCTGAAAATAGAATGCACTCGATCAAAGCAATCATGGCAGCAACTTTGGGCAACCTTTTTATTCCTAAAGTTTAAGTGGGGAAAGTAGTAAATAATAGGAAGAAGGGATCTTGTGAAAAAACAAACAATCGTCATTGCATTAGGTGGAAATGCTATTCTATCGACAGATGCAAGTTCCAAAGCACAGCAACAAGCATTGACGTATACAGCAAAGCAGTTAATAAAGTTGATTAAAAAAGGCTATCAACTCGTCATCTCTCACGGAAATGGGCCTCAAGTAGGGAACTTATTGATTCAACAACAAGCAGCAGATTCTAAAGAAAATCCAGCAATGCCACTCGATACTTGTGTTGCCATGACTCAAGGCAGCATTGGTTATTGGTTGGAAAATGCATTGGCAAAAGAGTTGGAGGACGCTGGAGTCAAAAAGGAAATCGCAACACTTGTCACTCAAGTGATCGTATCAGAAAATGATCCAGCTTTTGAAAACCCAACCAAACCGATCGGTCCATTTTTAACGAAAAAAGCAGCCCAAGCAATAATGAGCGAAAGTAATTCCTTATTTAAGGAAGATGCAGGACGTGGCTGGCGTAAAGTCGTTCCTAGCCCTAAACCGCTATCAATTCAAGAACACCAAGTGATCAAAACTTTGATCGAACAGGACATTATTACGATTTGCGGCGGAATTCCTGTAACCGGCAATAAATTGATTGGTGTTGAAGCTGTCATCGACAAAGATTTCTCTTCAGAAAAAATAGCCGAATTGACGGATGCAAATCTGTTTGTTATTTTGACTGGTGTTGAAAATGTTGCGATAAATTTTGGCAAAGAAAATGAACAGCAGCTGAAACAAGTCAATATAAAAGAGCTGGAAGAGTATATAAAACAAGGGCAATTTGAACCCGGAAGCATGCTACCTAAAGTGGAAGCAGCGATTCAATATGTAAAAGCTAAACCTGCTAATAAAGCCATTATAACGTCACTAGAAAAATTAAGTGATTTTGGTGAACAAGAGGTAGGGACTGAAGTTATCTTTGAATGATGAAACATTGTCGTTTTTAGAGCTTTAGCAGAGAAAATTATTGACTAAGTTGGAGTTGAAGAAAATGACAGTATTGCAAGAGAATAACTCATTAAAAGGATGTCCTTATTTTTCAGATTTAAGTGAAAAAGAATCTGTTGTCATCCAGAAAAATTCCTATTGTAGAGCATACAAAAAAGGCCAAGTTCTTTTTGATGCTGGTGATGAAAGAAACCGTATGTTTATTTTAAAAAAGGGGCTTGTCAAATTTGAAAAAATCGATCAAACGGGCACACTTTTCTATTTAAACTTTGTTAAAGACAGCGCGGTGTTTCCATTAACTGGACTTTTTACAGACAAAAACTATCATTTCTCAGCTATCGCCATGACAGATATTGAAGTGTGTTATCTCTCAACCAAAGTTTTTGAAAAAGTGATACAGGGGAATAATCAGCAGTTGCTGTTTTATTTTAACCAAGTGTCTTTGACTTTAAAAAAACATGTGCTTATTTAGATGGTCAAACCTTGGCAAAATGCAGGACGGATGTCAACTTTTTAAGTATTATTGGTTCGTTTTTAAGATACAATTTTAAAAAGTATCATATTTTAATAGATGATCAAAAGATTCTATCAATGGCGCGTTCGTTAAATATTTTCAGTTACAAATTTACTATTGATTCACCTATTGGAGATGTAAAATTAGGTTATGGCATGACGGGTAGTCATCAGTTTACGATGCAAGATAAAATTATTTGTGATATTGATAAAAGAAAACTGACCTTAGGCGGTGATGAATATCACATTGAGATTGATGACGCTCATGATCAAAAAGCTTTTTTACTAACAACCATTGCTTTGGATCGTATCTATTATACGAAGCGATAGTCAGTTAAAGGCAAATTTTTTACTGAACAATAAAATAGGGGAAGTATAACAGATGAGAAATAAGGGTAAAATGTTCATGTTAATTTTGGCATTCAGTATGTTAGCTCTTATGGCTAGTTGTGGTAAGTTAGATACGGCCAAAGAAAGTATCAAGAAGTATGGTTCTTATTCCACTAAAATGAATGAAGTAGATAAGTACAACGCATATGTTGACTTATTCAATGTTTTAACAGGTGAATTATCAACGATTAAAAATTCTTACGCTGAGAAGCATATGGATGAAGCGGGTAACTTTATACCAACAAGCGATAAATATGCACAAGCATTTACAGGAATAACAAGCTTAGTTCAACCAGCGATTGAAAAAGCTGATAAAGGACTTTCAACCAAACCAAAAATGGATATAGATAAAGATGTAGCAGCCATGCTAGACTTTCTGAAAAAAGAAATATCGATTTTAGAAGAAATTGAGAATTATTACGAGGAAAAAGCTTTCTTGAATGATCATGATGAAAAAGGAAAAGAGTTAAATGTCAAGCTATTATCGATATATAAAGAGACCGATGAACCGATTAAAATATTCTGCGATAAGATGCGGATTCTGATGGACGAAACGGAGAAGGAAGATCGTAAAGTACATGAAAAGGAAGGCAACAAAATTACATTAGGAATGATGCAATTTATTGATGCAGCAAAAGAAGCTAGAAATCTTGTTAATGATAGCATAGCAGAAAATGGTTCGATAAATTTAACTACTGAGAAATATGCGGAAGTAAACACTAAAGTGTCTAAATCGTTAGATGAACTAAAAGCAGTATCTAAAGATTCAAAAGCGATAGAAAAAGAAGGTTTTTCTTCACCAACTGCAAGTAATATTATCGAGAGTTTTGTAAGTAAAGCATCAGAATTTAAAAATGCATCAAATGAACTCTATGGTAGTTTTGGAGAGGATGAGGAAGCCGTGATCGACGCTGTGGAAAATATACAAAGTAAATATTCAGCGTTAATTGATAGTTATAATAAATTAAGATGATAGAGTGATAAGCTCACTGATTACGAATGATCAAAGTGAACGTTTACTAACTCAAATTGCTTTGAAGCATCTTTATTATACAATGTGATAATATGTGATTGCATGAATGTGTATTATGTAGTAAACTAAACAAGTCTGAAAAATCAATACCTTAACAAATAACTATCCTTACCCCATCTCATTCGAGGTGGGATTTTAATATTTAAGGTAAATAAAGCTAAGAAGTAATGAATTAAATGAGTATTTTCTCATAATTGGATATAAATGTATACTTTCGTCCAATAAGGTCGTATACTAGGAAATGTAGTATAATTGTAATTTAAATTAATAGGTCATTTCATTCGTAAGGGTGTTTTAATTCCTCTTTTTTTTATCACAAAGGTATTGCAAAAATTAATCGTGCTAAAAGCACTAGGAGGAACACATTTATGAATACAGGTACAGTGAAATGGTTTAACGCAGATAAAGGTTTTGGTTTTATTACTCAAGATAACGGAACAGATTTGTTCGCACACTTTTCAGCAATCCAAGGTGACGGATTCAAATCTCTAGACGAAGGTCAAAGCGTATCTTTCGATATCGAAGAAGGTCAACGTGGACCACAAGCAACTAACATCGTAAAAAACTAATTTAAAACTTTCAGAACGATCCAATAATATTATTGGATCGTTTTTTTTTATCTATTTTCATAGAATACCGAGAGCGAGCAAGTGTAGTAATGATAAATAAATCCAATTTATAAATGAGTATATTATTTGCAAAAATATTTAATAGCTAGTAATATACAATTATACCAACAACAACCCTTTTTATTTTTTCATTTTACTCTTGCAGAGTAAAACTCCTTTTCCCATCTTTTTAAAAAAGGTGGGATTTTTTTAATATATTTTTGAATAGATAACTGTATATGTAGCAACCTATTTTCAAAAGATAAGTTGAAATATTCTTTTATTTATAAAGAAAGAAAACGTTTTAATTTGTTTTTTTAAAATTATTTAGAGATGGCTGAGGGTTATTAGTTGATATTAATTTAAAAAAATAGTATTATAAATTTATACCAACAACAACCCTTTTTATTTTTTCATTTTACTCTTTAGAGTAAAACTCCTTTTCCCACCTTCTTTAGAGGGTGGGATTTTTTTTATTTATCAATAAACACAGATAGACAAAAAAGTATAATTATAAAAAAAGAAACATAAAGAAAATTTTCTCTATGTTTCTTTCTTTATTTTATCCAATCATAACACTTTCATCTGGATATTTAAATTTAGCTTGCTGTTTTTGGCCTCTTGTGAGAAGTGAAAATCCAACAGTATAGATTCCGACTCGTCCAATGTACATCAACAGCATAATGATGACTTTTCCTGCAACAGTCAGATCGGGAGTCAGTCCCATTGTCAGTCCAACTGTCCCGAATGCAGAAAATACTTCAAAAGCCACATACTCTATACCAGAAGATTCTGGTATGTTTTCAGTGATCGTCAAAAGCATGATCGAAAGTACACATAATGTTAAGGTGATAAAAAATAAGGTCAAGGCGCGAAATACCGTACTGTTTCGAATCGTACGCCCTTGAAACTCAGCTCGTGTTCGTCCTTTAAAAATTGAAACGATTTGAATGACCAATACAGCAAATGTTGTCGTTTTTAATCCACCGGCAGTAGACCCAGATGTTCCACCCACATACATTAAAAAGATTGTTGTAATCAGTCCGGCGTTTGTCATCTGCATATAATCAATTGAATAGTAGCCTGCGGTTCTCGGTGTCACAGACATAAAGAACGTATTTGCTAAGCGGTCAAAAAAGTTTGTTCCAGTCGTTAAATTGGCTGCATTGTGTTCTGTGATGAAAAAAAGAATAAAAGCGCCAATTAGTAACGAACCAGTTGTGATCAAAGCAATCTTTGTATGTAAAGAAAACTTCCTTTTCTTTTTAAAACGTAACAAATCTTGCCAAACAATAAAACCGAGACCGCCAGAAATAATCAAAGCCGCAATCACGAGCAAAACAAACGGTTTCGTTTGATAAGGAGTTAAACTATCGCCTAATAAATCAAAACCAGCATTACAAAAACTAGAGATGGAGTGGAAGAGACCAAAGAAAAGTCCTTTTTTCCAACCAAACTCAGGAACAAATTCAATTGAAAGCAACGCAGCTCCAGCTAGTTGAATCAAGGCCGCCAATTTAACGACATAGATCATCAAACGAAATGCTCCTGACATATCATCTAAGTTAAGTGCTTCCCGTAATAACATCCGTGTACTTAACGTTATTTTTTTTCGTAAGACAAAATACAAAAGTACTGGCATCGTCATAAACCCCAAGCCGCCAATTTCAATGAGAATCATAATGATCAATTGTCCGTAGGCGTTCCAATGTAAGGCCGTGTTAAGTGTTGTTAAACCAGTCACACAAACCGCTGACACGGCAGTGAACAAGGCATCGATAAACGGTGTTGCATTACCACTGCGTGAAAATATAGGTAAAGTCAAAAGTGTCCCACCAACAAAAAACAATACAATAAATCCTAAAGCTAAAACTTGAACAGCTGACAAACGTTTCTTTATTTTTGTAGCAATCTTATTTTTTTTCATCTTTTCCTCGGTCATAAACACTGTGCAAAACAGTGTATTTTATTTTTATTTGATAAATCCAAGTGTACCATTTTACGGAATAATTTCCAGTAATTTGAAAAATAGAATCATGGTTTTTGCTCAACTAATTAAAGAGCCGATTTGGCTGTAAGAATTGAAACAGAAAAAAATTTTCGTTTTAAAAAGAAAACGCTTGTAAAAAGTCAAATAATAAAGTATTATACAAATACAGCTGAATTGTATATACAAGTTAAAGAGAGGAGCAATGGAAATGGGTAAGTTTCAAGATGATGCAAAAAAACTGTTAGAGGATGTAGGGGGAAAAGAGAATATTGCTGCTGTTTCACACTGTGCGACGCGGATGCGTTTTGTTTTAAATGATCCAAGTAAAGCCGATACTGCAGAGATTGAGAAGATTTCGTCTGTCAAAGGAACATTTACAAATGCTGGGCAATTTCAAGTTATCATAGGGAATGAGGTACCGCAATTTTATAATGAGTTTTCTGCTATTTCAGGACTTGAAGGCGTTTCCAAAGAACAAGGGAAAGCAGCAGCAAAACAAAATCTTAACCCGGTCCAACGAGCAATTTCGGTTTTAGCAGAGATATTTACACCGTTGATTCCGGCTTTAGTTATTGGTGGGCTGATTCTAGGTTTTCGTAATGTATTGGAAGGGATTCCATTTGGATTTTTAGATGGACAGAAAATCGTTGAAGTATCCCAATTTTGGAGTGGTGTGAACTCATTTTTATGGCTCATTGGTGAAGCAATTTTCCAATTCTTACCAGTAGGAATCACTTGGAGTATTACTAAAAAAATGGGAACAACTCAAATTCTTGGGATTGTTTTAGGGATTACATTAGTGTCTCCGCAATTATTAAATGCTTATTCGGTTGCAAGTACAGCTGCTGCTGACATTCCTTTTTGGGATTTTGGCTTTGCTCAAGTAAATATGATTGGGTATCAAGCTCAAGTTATACCAGCGATGCTAGCAGGATTTTTACTTGCATATCTAGAAATATTTTTCAGAAAAGTTATACCGCAAGCGGTTTCGATGATTTTTGTTCCACTATTTGCGTTAGTACCAACTGTTATAGCTGCCCATGTGATCTTAGGTCCTGTCGGCTGGACGATTGGAAGTTGGATTTCAGATATCGTAAATGCTGGATTGACGTCATCACTTAACTGGTTGTTTGGAGCCGTATTCGGTTTTATGTATGCGCCGCTTGTTATTACAGGACTGCATCATATGACCAATGCCATTGATTTGCAATTGATTGCCGATTTTCAATCAACAAATTTATGGCCGATGATCGCATTATCAAATATCGCTCAGGGATCAGCTGTTTTAGCAGTTGTCTTTATGCATAGAGGAAATAAAGATGAAGAGCAAGTTTCGATTCCAGCAATGATTTCTTGTTATCTAGGAGTTACAGAGCCAGCGATGTTTGGGATTAATCTGAAATACATTTATCCATTTGTTGCGGGAATGATCGGTTCTGCATGTGCTGGATTATTCTCAACTTTGTTTGATGTTAAAGCAATTAGTATAGGTGTTGGCGGCTTGCCAGGTATTTTGTCTATCGTTCCTCAATACTATCTACCATTTTTCGGTGCAATGTTGATTGCAGTGATCGTTCCGTTTATTTTGACCTATGTTTTCAGAACAAAAGGAATTTTCAATAAACTAGATCCTGTTGATGAAGCGACTGGGAAATTGTTTGTGGAAGAAAATTAATAGCGGAATTGCAAAAAAATAAAATATATTTTTATGAAGAGCAAGGTAAGAAGTAAAGGCCTTGCTTTTTTATTGTTTTTATGGATGAAGGGTTGCATGTTTTTCAGGTGTTAGTTCTTTGGAACGAAGATTCCCTATTTTTCTGTCAGAGCTAAACGAGCTCATTCCACTTTTCTAATAAAAACAGTTGGCTTTTTTTCTTCTTTCAGGTAGACTAAATAGTGCTTAAGAAAAGGGAGAATGACAGATGGATATTTATTTAAAAAGTGCAATTTTACACATTATTGATCGTGAAACCGGGACTCCGGTGTTTTCAGCGAAGGAGTTAGATTTAACGACAGAATATATTCGTGTTTATCTAACGAGCAAGATTACAAAGCTATCAACTGCTCAAACCAAAACTGGTATTTTAGCAGAAGAAAGTTCGTTTGTTGATAAAATGCGGGGGATTCCGAATGATTTTATTCAAAAAAGTCAACAGTTGGCTCAGCATTGGTATGATGTCTATTCAGGTAGTGAAGATGCGCCGAGTGCGGATGTTCTTTTCATTTTATACGAATTAGACACAGTGATGCATTTGGCGATGATCAAATTAAATTACAAAGAAAGCTATACGCATTATGTGGATTATGAAGATGAGGCTGTTTATAATAAATTGATCATCAACCGAGCAATTTTACCTTCGAAATCACAAAAGCCTGATGAAGGAATGACTGTTAACTTGGATACCTTGGCTTATGAGCTTTTAGAAAAACGCTATGAGTTTTCAGGCGAAAAAGTTTGGTACTTTTCAGAAAAAGTGATCGAGTCACAACCTGCACCTTCAATAGAAGAAAATATGAAAGAAATCAAAAAAGCGGTGAAACGAATCGGTAAGAAGTTTAATGAAGATGAATTTGAATTGATTGCCTCTGTGAAAGAAGCAGTTTATGAAAGTATTGAAGAAACTGGAACGATCGACAACGAACAAGTTGCTGAGTTGGTTTTTAAAGAAAATATTTCAGCTCGGATGGCTTATCAAGATGAAGTCAATGAATCAAAATTTGTTGATAAAACGCCGCCAGTTCGTGAAGCCAGAGAAATTTCAGAGAAAAAATTTGGTAAGCAAAAATTAAAAATGAGTAACGGTATTGAATTGATTGTTCCGATAGAAGTTTATCGAAACGGAGATTTGATAGAATTTGTCAACAACCCAGATGGCACAGTATCGATCGTTTTGAAAAATATTGAAAAAATCAGTAATCAACTGTAATCAAAAAGGCCTTCATCGAATTCGATGAAGGTCTTTTTGAATAATATAACGCTACTTACTCAATTTCTCAAACGCTTTTTTGGGAACGGTCTTTTCGGGTACCTCTTCCCAGCTTAAAATCCCTTTTCTAGGATTAACCTTTAATTTTAAATAAGCGTTGATTCGTAATGGCTTGTCTCTAATTTCGTACGCTTTTTGGACTGTTTTTTCGCCTTGTTTATTAAAAGCGACGTATGTGTAATCATATTCTGTATATTTTTCACCGCTTGAAAACTTTCCAGTCTTTACCTCGACCGGTTCTCCAACACGAGTATAATAATCCTTACCACCAAAATAATAATTATATCCAAACCAAACACCTGCAGTTAACAAGACGAATGGTAAGATAAAAAGTAAAGTTTTTTTCAATATCGTCACCTCTTAAATGTAGTATGCCTTTTTTTGAGGAAAGATGCCATTGGATTGTCTTAAAATAATGTGACAATTTTGTTAGGGCATTCATTTTTTAGAGTTCATAAATTCGTCAAGGTATAGTTACACTTTTTTTAGAAACTCATGATACAATGTAAAAAAGAATAGGGGGAATGAAAAATGATGCCTTTTTATGGAATATTTGATCCAACATATATTTTAGTGATTGCGGGGTTGCTGATTTCAATGGCTGCATCAGCTTATGTAAATAGTACATTTAAAAAATATGATAAAATACAAAGTCAAAACAATATAACAGGCACAAAAGCAGCCCAATATATTTTGCAAAAAGAGCAGATAAACGATGTTGGCGTTCAACAAATTGCAGGAGATTTGACTGATAATTATAATTCTGGCAACAAGATATTAAGTTTATCTGAAGCGACTGCTCAGTCAATGTCAGTAGCAGCAATCGGTGTAGCAGCCCATGAATGTGGGCATGCGGTGCAAGACCATACTGGATATACTCCTTTGAAGATTCGTGCTGCAATCGTTCCAGCAGCAAACTTTGGCTCAGCACTCTCATTTCCAATCATTTTGGTTGGTGTTCTATTTAGTTGGAACCAAACATTGATCAATATTGGAATACTAGCTTTTTCATTGGCGTTGCTTTTCCAATTAGTTACATTACCAGTGGAATTTAATGCTTCACGTAGAGCATTGAAAATTTTGTCAGATGGGAACATCTTAACAGAAGAAGAAGTGCCGATGGCAAGAAAAGTTTTATTTGCAGCCGCGTTGACCTATGTTGCAGCCGCTTTGGCTACGTTTTTACAATTACTTCGTTTAATTATTTTATTTGGTGGAAACAATCGCAGGGATTAAAAAACGCATGAGATTTTGTTTTATTACCTCAAATTTTAAGAGTGTGGTATCATTAGATTAGATAGTAAGAAGGAGCTGAAAAGAATGAAAACATCAACAAAAATTAGTATTGTTTTAAGTATTGCTGCAGTAGCAGGTGTATCAGTAGCGGTGATTGCGTCTGAGAAAATCGTCAAGAAAGTTTATCATGTATCAAATCGTTTTAAAGCGAAAAAATTTGTGAACGATAAATTTGGCGGCAATGAAAAATTGCTAGGAATTGTAGATGATTTATCTGATGATGAGCTTGATTCTATGATGAACGTTTTAGGCAAAGTCAAAGATGGCAGAAAAAAAATCTCTTCTTACGGAGAATCTTTAAAAGACAATACTGAAAACTTGAAAGATCGTTTAGTCAGTTTTGTTGAAGAAATGATGTAAATTAGATTTTAGAGGATGACCAAGACTTTTTTTAGTCTTAGATCATCCTCTTTTTATTTTGTAATCAACAAATAACAAAATACAAGATCATCCATCTTCTTTAAAGACAGACCAGTTTGCTCATAGAATTTTTCTAAACGATAATGAAGAGTATTACGATGCATATACAAATCCTTTGCGGCCGAACTAATATTTCCTTGATTATGCCAAAGAGCAAGGATGATCTGCTGGATTTCACTTGTCAAAACCAATTGTTCGGCAAATGTCTGAACGATCTTGCTTTGATTTATTGCTTCTTTAGTAAAATAATGTAAAACTACATCTGGTAAAGAGAAGGTCGATTTCCCACGGAGATTGTCTGCCTCTGTTTTAAAAATCTGTTGCTCTTCTTTAAATAATGCGGGTAAATGTTGATTTGCTGGAAAAAAATTACCAACAAAAACGGTTGTAGAAGAATCAAAATCAGCGTCTAGAGTTAAAAATATACTTTGTAATTCTTCTAGGTTATAGTGATTTTTTTGATATTTTTCAATTAAAGCGCCATCATTTTCACGGATAAAAAAGAAATCATCGAGATTGGGGAAGATTTCTATAATGCTATTTTCCCATTCAGTTTGTAAAAAGGCTTTCGGCTTTTTGAGTTGAAATTGTATGATACGAAATGTTCCTTCAACATCAAAAGTCATTTGATCAAATAGATAGCCAAACCAAGGATGTTTTTTTTTGTCGACAAAATATTCTTTTGCAGGAAACAATGTTTCTAGTAATCGAATTTCTGTTTCCCGTAAGGTTTCTTTAGTCAGAACATAATAGTTCCCATCAATCGGTAATGACAGAGCTTCACTTGTTGCTTTTGTTTGCTGGATCTTTCCAGCAGGATATAATTCAATTAATTCTTCAATAGTCATAGACACACCTCACTGATTTATTGTACCATGAATAAGATAAAAGTATAAAGAACGAGAGGCGGAAATCGCTTGAATGAAAAGAGAAGCTGTCTAACAATAGAAGAAAAAGAAGCATTTATGCTAGAAGCCATTAAAGAAGCTAAAAAAGCAGAAGTTGTCAAAGAAGTACCGATTGGTGCAATTATTGTTTTAGATGGAGAAATCATAGGCCGTGGACATAATCTTAGAGAAGAAAGTCAAGATGCTACAGCTCATGCAGAAATGTATGCGATCAAACAAGCCTGTGCAGCAATCGAAAATTGGCGTTTAGAACGTGCACAATTATTTGTCACGTTAGAGCCGTGCCCGATGTGTAGTGGCGCAATGATCCTTTCTAGAGTCAACGAAGTGTATTATGGCGCAAAGGACCCAAAAGGCGGAACTGCTGGAACCTTGATGAACTTATTGGAAGATGAACGATTTAACCATGTAGCATATGTTGAAGCTGGGATCTTGGAGCAAGAATGCGGTGATTTACTCTCAAATTTCTTTCGAAAACTAAGGGAAGAAAAGAAACTTTTAAAAATTCAACAGAAAGACTAGCCAAGCATCAAAAAATGCGGTATACTAAATCTTGCCGAAAGGCTAGGACAATGGTGGGCTTACGAAGCGTGTCAGATCCGGAAGGAAGCAGCACTAAGTAGGTGCCGCCATGTGTCTGATTAAATGATCGATTTACCAAGGCTGATAGGCCTTTTTTATTTTGTCAAAAAGTGAAAAAAGGACAGAAAAAAGAATAGAGAGATTAAAATTGAACAAATTTCAAAAGTTGTCCAACTATTGAAACTTTTTTTGATGATAAGGAATCATCAACGTTTTAAAATATAAAAAATCGGATCAGCAAAGACTGCTGATCCGATTTTAAGTTACCACGTCAAAATAAAACTTCTATTTTAAGTTGATCGTTTTTTCTCCAAGTTCTTTCCCTGCCATCCCTTGATTAGCTTTTAAAATAACTGGTGTCTCTGTGTCCTCTAAATCATAAGAGATGATCGCTTTGGCTGTGCCGCCAGGTTTTATTTCATCTAGTTGATGTTCTGTGTATTCCGCAAATTTTTCATCTTGTGGCGTCATACCAACAGTTAATTTATTGATCGTATCTTTGCCTTCTTGAGTTAGCCCCATACAAGCAATCCAAACCGTAGAAGCTGAAATTGGTTCTTTACTGTTATTCGTCACTTCATAAGTAATCGCTAATTGTGGTTTTTCTCTAAGTAGATTTTCGTCGGCCGGTAAAACTTCAGTTGATAAGAGCTTAAGGGTAGCCATATCGATTTTTAATGTATCGTCTTTAAAGTAGACCTCGTCTGATTTCTTTTGAGACGTCGCGTTCGTTTCAGCTTTTTTTCATCGGTCGATTTATTATTGCTTCCGCATGCAACCAACGTTATGCTACACAATGTTAATACTCCTAAACTTAGTAATTTTTTCATTCATATATCCTCGCTTTATAAAATAATGGTTACAGAAATCCCTAATAAGATAAAAGTAAAATTAATTTATTTATAGGGTTATTTGATTCTATACTACCTTGTATTTCTCTAAATAACAAGAAGGCTTTTGCTAGTAATACGATTAATTTAAAAAATGGACAGTATTAGCGGAATATATGAGTTTTATTGATAAATCATTTCATTTTGATAGAGAAAAAAATCTTTTTTTTGTACAGAAATGTTAAGTTTGTTGTATACTCAGTATATTTAAGTTAGCTAGCTCTTCGGAAAAAAAGAGCCTGTTCAGATTTTAAATTGAGAGGAATAGCAAAATGAAAAATTTAAACACATGGGCATTTTTTTACTTTTCGCCAGATTTTTCACCAGAACAAAATACTGTTATTAATAGAAATGAGTTAGGAACGTGTACATTTATTACTGTTGGGTTTGATCCTAAGGCGAAAGAAGATGGCAGTATTATTGAAGTTGCGAAACAATTAAAAGAAGATGGCGTTCAAATGATTGAGCTATGCGGCGGCTTTGGACCAACCTGGGTGACAAAAATTTGTGAAGCTTTGAGTTATGAAATTCCAGTAGGAAGCGTAACTTATGGACCAGAATTTCGTCAGCAGTTAGTAGATATTATGAGTTGACGTAAAAAAATCCTCGTTCGAAAAGAGAAGTATTACTACTCTTTCAAATGAGGATTTTTTTGAAACATATTTTAGTTCTAAAAACTACGCCCACCGCCGCCGAATGTTCCGCCGCCTGTCGAATGGGTGCTGCTTCCGCCACCACCAGAACCGCCGCCATTGGAATTATTTCTAGGGATGCGTCGAGTCGTGACGAATGAATTGATTAGAATATCGTTTCGCCGAGTTAAATTCAGGGTTGATTTTTCTCTAAATGGGTATTTATAAGTACCGAATTTTAATTGGTATTTTGAAATACTAATGACAAAGAAAATGCCGCTCAAAACAACTGCAGCTACCAAGGCAATGATGATTTCCGTGGTAGTCAAGGCTTTATAGCGAGTGACTTTCCCAGTTGCAGTATCGACACGATAATGACCTCCTGGGACACCTTGATCAAAGTAGTAACTGGTATTTTTTAGAAAGCTTTGCGCTGCTTGAAAGTAATTGCCGTTTTTCATACTGGGTTCAATATCGTCCAAGGTTTGATCAATTCGTTTATCTGTCATGTAGTCAATCATATTTCCAGAAGTAGAAATAATAAACTTTCTTTGATTCATATCAATATAAAAAGTGATGCCATTCTGGTTTTTCCCAATACGGTCGAGCATATAATAATCTGCAAATCGAGTAGAATCCATATCATTATCGTTATTGGTCACAATAAAAACTCGTGCCTTAGCTTTAGCTTCGATGGGGATGATTGCTTCATTCAATTGAGTGATCTCCTCAGTAGTAAAAAGGGAAGCTTGGTCATTGATTGAATCATCAGCCGCTTGGGCGCTCACAGAAAAGCCAAATAGTAGAAACATAGCAGTGAATAGAGTAATACTGATCTTTCTCATATAAACCAGCCTCCAATCAGGAAAATCGCTAAGATCGTAGCAAAAATACCAAATGTGAACAATCCTAATCGTTTATAACTGACAGGTAAAATACCGCTGACTTTTCCCGTTTGTCCGTTCATAGCGTAGTAATAAACTTTTTTTGACTGCTCATTACTACGATATGTCACGACCCAAATCGGCAGTAACATATAATGGTTGTCTTCACTGTCTAATGAAATATCTGTTCGCAATTTTGTCAAAGTGGTATAGCCGGAAGCCGTATCTCTTAGTAAAGATTCGGAGTAGTCTTTTAACTCACTTTGGATAGATTTTTGGATTGCTTCATATTCAATATCTCGCTTTTCTGCCTGAAATCCCGCCAAATATTGACTTTTAAAAGAAACGGCTTTGTCTAATAAAAAAGGCTGGACTGCTTCAACCATTTTTTGTTGTACATTTTTAGAAAGAGCATTTTTAATCAGTTCTTTAAATGATATTGTTCCTTGCCGCTCCACATCGAATTGCTTTGTTTCTGTGTACTCAATATCACCGATACGCCAAATACGGATCGTTGTGCCCATGCCGTTCATCTGACCGTCGATTTCAGAATCTACTACCCAGTAAGGGAAATAGACACCTGTCATTTTATCGATTTGTTCTTTATTGAAAAAGTCTTTGGGAATAAACCATTTTTTCTTCGTCCAAGCTAAAAACTTTTCAACAGCTTCTTCTTTCTCAATAGCAAAAGGTAAGACTTTTTCAGGAAGAAAAGTACCGCTCAAACGTCCAGATAAAACAACTGGGTTGTGACAATAATAACAATAAGTAGCAGCAGTTGTTGCTTCAGTGACGATCTGTGCACCGCAACTTGGACAATTGAATAACTCCATTGCGCCTTCTATTGTATCTTCATTCATATTGTCAGTACCAGTTGCTTCTTTAAAGGCAGTTTTTTCTTTGGAGGTCATGTCATCGACCTGTGATTCAGCTGTAAAAGTTAGTTCTGGTTCAGAAGTTTGAGTCATGTCATCTTCTAAATGTGCTGCTCGTTGTGAGCTTTCATAAGCTGTGACTTCAGCTTCTGTGTATACACTTAAACAGTACTCACAATGGAACTTTTGATCTTTAGGATCAAATAATAAAGGGCCGCCGCAGTTTGGGCATTTGTGTGTAAATGTATCCGTCATGATTGTTCCTTTCTTTGAGTAACGAATTAAAATGAGCGATTCTTTTGTTGTTTCAGTGTTTTAAATTTAGAGAGAAAAAGGGCAGGACACGATTGCCCAGCCCAAGCTCTTTGGCTTATAAAGGAATTCCTTGAAACGGTTTGCCACAATGTGGACAGAATTTTGGAATACCATTCGATAAATCAACGATTTCACTACACTCGCTGCATTTCATTTCTAATTTTGGTTTATCATTTGTTGGTTTGGGTGTCCCACAATTAGAACAGAATTTGCCGTTATTTTCAGTCCCGCATTGTGGGCAAGTCCAAGTATCCTCGGAACCTTGCGCATTTTGTTGATTTTGTTTTTCCTGCATTTGTCGTTGATTGGTTTGAGAAGCTTGAGTAAAATAATTTCCACTTGTATTCATGCCCATACCAACGCCCATAAAACCGTTCATTGCACCGCCTTCATTATTTCCAGCAGCTTCCATACCACGAGCAATAGCACCTTGTACATAGCCTTCGCGAACACCGGCATCGCTAAGCATAGCACCTTGATTACGCATGTTGATCAATTTAGTAGAATCATCTGTATAAGAAATACTTGCAACTGCGACAGAAACAATTTCCATACCGCGAAGTTCGCGCCATTGATCATCGAGTGCTTGTCCCATATATTTACTTAATTCTAAACTTTTAGATGGAACATAAGAAATTCGTTCACCGTCTGCAGACATTTTATTGATCGCAGATTGCAGCGCCGTTAAAAACTCAGCTAAATATTGTTCGTTGATATCATTGATGTCTACTTGAGATTTATTTCTAGGAATGGCATTTGAAAAGAATAACAAAGGATCAGTGATTTTGATAGAGTAGTTACCATGTGCGCGTAAAAATAGTTCAGCATTATAGAAATTGTCAAAATAATTGATCGGTGATGGTGTACCAAACTTGATGCCTTTGATTTCTTGTAAGTTGATATAAAATACTTGTTGTTTTTGAGGTGTTACACCACCAAATTTAAAGCGATCGAATGTTTCAGAAATCGCATCCTTTAATGACCCGTTAAATGTAGAAGGTGCTGAATCGTTTTTAACGGTGTAGTACCCTTCTTCAGCAGTATAATCAATTATTTTTCCGCCATCGACTAAAATCATCATCATATTCGGATAGACATGAATAACAGAACCGTCTGTCAAAACATCTTCAGTCCCTTTGCGATTTGAGCCTCGTTTATCATCTTTACGAACAAAAACACCTTTTGTCATAACCGTTGTATCACCCATATTATCAGGCTCAATAACTTCGAGCCACTGATCAGCTAGTCCGCCGCCGATAGTACTTGTTGCTGCTTTAATAATTCCCATCTGAATTCCCTCCTAAAATTGAAAGCCTAGCGGGGGTGTCTAAATGATATCTTCCCCGGAGCTAAATGAAAAAGTCTTATGTAAAAATAGTATACCACAGGTAAGTGTTAGAAAAACACCGATAGAGATTGATTGTAAAATCAAAATGAAGTGTAAAAACGAAAGAGTTTAATCAAAAATTTTATATATTTGATTAAACTCTTCATTTTTCTATCATAGAATTTGATTGATAGGGTATAATAAATAAAATGGATCGAATTAAAGACTTGGGGGATGGGAAAGTGGAAAGAAGAAGCAAAAAAAAATCAAACAAAACAGTGATTTTAGCAGTGAGCGGCGTAGTTATAGCTGCAGCTGTAGTTGGGGGCTATTTCGCTTATAGTACATGGCAAAAAACGCAAGAATTAAACAAAGCAGAAAAATCTGCTAAAACTTTTTTAAGCCACCTATCAAAACAAGAGTTTGAACAATTTCCTGAACTGTTAAATGAAACATCGGTAAAAGATAGTGGCTATGATAGCAAGAAAGTCGTAGAAAAATATCAAACAATTTTTTCCGGTATTCAAGCTGAAGGGATTAAAAGTAAGGATGTTACGGTAGAACAAGAAAAAGAGGGTCAATATACATTTACCTACAAATTGGAAATGACGACGCCCTTAGGTAATTTAAAAGATTTATCTTATAAAACAACGATTAAAAAAGTAGGAGAAAACTACAAGATCAGCTGGGCTCCTAATCTGATTTTCCCGCAAATGTCAGGTCAAGATAAAATCTCGATCGGTATCGATGCAGCGAACAGAGGTGAAATCGTCGATCGTAAAGGGGAAGGTTTAGCTGTTAATCAAGCCTTTGATCAGGTTGGAATCGTACCAGGAAAACTTGGTGAAGGTCAAGCAAAAACGGATAATATCAAAGCATTCAGTGATCAATTCAAAGTTTCAGTTGAAGAAATCGAGCAAAAGCTAAAACAAGATTGGGTCAAACCAGATGCATTTGTTCCTATAACAATCTCTTTTGATCCAGTAACAACTTTACCAACAGGAGCAGCTTCTCAAGATACGACTGTTCGTTATTATCCTTTAAAAGAATCAGCCGCTCAATTAGTCGGATATGTCGGCACGATCACAGCAGAAGATATCGAAAAAGATCCAACGCTAAGCAGTACTGGCGTGATCGGAAAAGTTGGTTTAGAACAAGCTTACGATAAACAATTACGCGGACAAGACGGTGGAAATATCACGATTACCGACGAAAATGGTAATGCTAGAAGCGTCTTGCAAAAAGTGGATAAAAAAGATGGCGAAAAAATTCAACTGACGATTGATAAGAATGTTCAATCACAAGCCTATGATATTTTTAATAATCGACCAGGTAGTTCAGTTGTCATGGATCCCCAACAAGGCGATTTATTAGCCGCTGCAAGTTCTCCTTCATTTGATCCAAATAAGATGGCAAATGGGATTTCACAAGCAGATTATGATGGCTATGCGAACAATGAGAATCTACCATTTACAGCAAGATTTGCGACAGGTTATGCACCAGGTTCGACCTTTAAAACGATTACTGGTGGAATTGGTTTAGATGCTGGCACCTTGAAACCTGATGAAGAAATTGCGATCAATGGTTTAAAATGGCAAAAAGATGCTTCATGGGGAGATTATTTTGTCACTCGTGTGAAAGAAGCGAGCCCTGTAAACTTAAGAACAGCGCTGGTTAATTCTGATAATATTTATTTTGCACAACAAACATTGCGCATGGGAGAAGAGACCTTTAGAAAAGGATTAGACAAATTTATTTTTGGTGAAAAATTAGATTTATCGATCCCGATGAACCCAGCGCAAATTTCCAATGAAGATAAATTCAATTCAGAAATTTTATTAGCGGATACAGGTTATGGACAAGGGCAGCTTTTAGTGACACCAATTCAGCAAGCAGCTATGTATACGGTCTTCCAAAATGAAGGCAAGCTCGTTTATCTTAAAATCGAGTTGAACAAAGAAACGAAAACAAAAGAAAATGTTATCAGCTCAAATGCAGCAAATACAATCGTGACAGATTTGCTTGGTAGCGTGGAAGATGAAACAGGTTATGTCCACAATATGTACAATCCGGATTTCTCATTAGCAGCAAAAACAGGAACTGCTGAAATCAAGGAAAAACAAGACACGCTTGGCAAAGAAAATAGTTTCCTTTTAGCAATGGATCGAAGTAATAATAAATTTTCCGCTATGATCATGGTGGAAGATTCCAGAAAAAATGATACAGCAACAAATATCAGCAAATCATTGATCGATTATTTAGAAGCGAATATCAAGTAATAATAAAAATTGGGGCAAAGCGCAAGAAGCGTTTTTGTCCCTCTTTGTTTTTATGACTCGTTTTTTTACGAACGAACAAAAATATGCTACAATTAACCAACTACATGATGAAAGAAAGGGATTTTTTGTGCGGATTTTAGCGATCGATACTTCCAATCAGACATTGACAGTTGCTGTTTGTGAAGAGAAGAAGATAATAGGACAATATACAATCACTGTAAAAAGAAACCATAGCCTAACCTTGATGCCGGCAATCACCCAACTCGTGAAAGATGTTGGATTGACACCCAATGATTTTGATCGTATTGTCGTGGCGCAAGGACCAGGTTCATATACAGGCTTAAGAATAGGTGTAACGACGGCAAAAACACTTGCTTATACATTAAAAAAAGAATTAGTAGGTATTTCTAGTTTGAAAGCCTTAGCCGCAAATTGTGTTATGGTAAAAGGAGTAATCATTCCAGTTTTTGATGCGAGAAGAAATAATGTCTATACTGGAGCTTATGAGTATGTTGATGGCGTTTTAACCACTGTTATAGCTGATCGACATATTGCGATGGAAGAGTGGCTGGAGCAGTTAAAAGGATTTGATTCTCTTTATTTTGTTGGAGAAGATGTTGAGAAATTCCGCACTCAAATTGAATCTGTGTTACCTAATGCTGAAATTTGTGGCATTTCTGAATGGCAAATTCCAAACGGAGCAGCCCTAGCAGAACTTGGCAGATTAGCTGAGCCTGAAGTGGATATCCATCACTTTTTACCTAACTATTTAAAACGAGTAGAAGCAGAAGAAAATTGGTTAAAAGATCATACATCTGAGGTAGAAAATTATGTTGAAAAAATTTAATCTTTTTCACAGTATTTTGGGAATCTTTTTTAAGAATCGTCCCTATGATGAGAAGACAGTAGAAATTTCAAATCAAGAGTATTCTGTTCGTGGAATCACACTCGATGATATCAAAGATTTACTTTCAATCGAAAGAGAAGTGTACGCTGGAGAATTACCTTGGACGAAAACAGCTTTTTTGGTTGAGCTTCAATCGACAGAGCCCCATTTGTACTTACTCATTCAAAAAGAAGGAAAAACAATTGGTTTTATAGGTTGCCGTATTTTTGGTAAAGATGCTCATATTACAAATGTAGCTGTTTCGACGCAAAATCAAGGAAATGGAATTGGTAGTTTCTTGGTCAGAGAAATTCAACAGTTTGCAAGGAGCAACGATTGTGAGATAATTTCTTTAGAAGTTCGGATGAGCAATAAAAATGCCCAACGAGTTTATCGGCAACTTGGATTCGTATCAAATACGATCAAGCCAGGTTATTATACGGAAAATAAAGAAGACGCACTAGAAATGATTTTATATTTAAAAGAAGAGTGAAGCGATGTATTATTTAAAAGAAAATTTGCCAACCGAACAGCCTGCTGAAAAGCTTTGGTCGGTCTGTGAAAATTCCTACAACCATGGATCACCTTGGTCAGAGAAACAATTTAGTGTTGATTTAATGCTAAAAACAAGTGACTATCTTGTTTTGATTCAAGAAAATCGCTGGATCGGTTTTGTTAGCTATCATTTAATTTTAGATGAAGCTGAAATTACTCATGTTGTGATTCATAAAGAATGTCAACAAAAAGGATATGGTAGTCAATTGATCGATCACTTGCTCCAACGATTAGTCGAGCAAGGGGTTTGTCAGGTCTTTTTAGAAGTTCGTGAATCTAATTTAAATGCACAAAAATTATATGAAAAAAAAGGATTTAAAACAATCAATCGTCGAAAAAATTATTACAGCCATCCTAAAGAAGATGGGATCGTTATGTGTTTAAAAGTTAAGGAAGTGAATCAATGACTTTTTTTAATAAGGAAAGAAAATTAATACTGGCTATTGAAAGCAGTTGTGACGAAACAAGCGTTGCGGTTATTGAAGAGGGCGCTAAAATTTTATCCAATATCGTGGCTTCCCAAGTGAAGAGTCATCAACGTTTTGGTGGTGTTGTGCCGGAAGTTGCTAGTCGTCACCATGTGGAAGAAATTACGTTATGTATTGACGATGCTTTAGTTGAAGCTGGTGTAGAACCAAGTGATTTGAGTGGCGTTGGAGTTACATATGGTCCTGGTTTGGTAGGTGCTTTGTTGATCGGTATCTCTGCTGCCAAAGCATTTGCGTGGGCGCACGATTTGCCGTTGATCCCAGTCAATCATATGGCTGGACATATTTATGCTGCTCACTTTGTGGAACCCCTGCAGTTTCCTTTGATGGCCTTATTAGTTAGTGGTGGACATACGGAATTAGTTTATATGAAAGAGACAGGTTCATTTGAAATCATCGGTGAAACGAGAGATGACGCAGCTGGCGAAGCGTACGATAAAGTTGGCAGAGTTTTAGGCTTAACCTATCCAAGTGGTAAAGAAATCGACGAATTAGCTCATCTTGGTCAAGATACATATCATTTTCCTCGGGCGATGATCAAAGAGGATAATTATGACTTCAGTTTTAGTGGGTTGAAAAGTTCATTTATCAATACCGTTCACAATTCTGAACAGCGTGATGAAGAGTTGATAGTGAATGATTTAGCTGCAAGTTTTCAAGCCAGTGTGATTGAAGTATTAGTCGATAAAACGATTCGTGCTTGTAAAGAATATCCAGTCAAACAATTAGTGATGGCAGGCGGTGTTGCAGCTAATAAAGGCTTACGTGAGTGTTTAGGCAGTGAAGTGTCCAAAGAACTTCCTGGTGTCACGTTTATTGTTCCACCGCTTAGATTATGCGGAGATAATGCTGCAATGATCGGGGCTGCGGCATTCGTTGAAGCTGAAAAAGGTCATTTTGCAGATTATCACTTAAATGCGGATCCCAGCTTGTCTTTTATGACGATTTAAAAATAAGAATCAACGGATAAGACTAGGCATAGAGAAAAATATTTGCTATAATAAACCCAGTTTAATACTGATTCATCGATAAAGAGAGTACTTCATTACCTATTATCCAAGCGATTTCGGGAAGGTGCAAGCCGAAAATAATCAAATGAAGGAAGCGCACTTTAGAGAATCTGCGTAGGCAGACGGTTATCTACCGTTAATAGATTAAGTGGGTTCGTCTTTATAAAAGCACGAACAATTAGAGTGGTACCGCGGGAAAATCTCGTCTCTGGTGTTTTTTAACACTAGGGACTTTTTGCTGTGAATCACTGTGACTGACTTCGCCAGAGCAGATAATGAACAGTACGTGGCGACCGAAGGAAGAAAAGTAACCATACCAGGAATCACCAACCGCCTATGATCTAGAAAAAACATTAGTAGCAGTTCCTCAAAACAAAGAATATCTGAACTAAAAGACAATAAAAATCATCAACGAGTAAGTTTCTATTAATCAATAAAACCCACCCATTAGGAGGATATCTATGAACAACAAAGAAATCGTAGCAAAAGCTATTTACGAAGTGGTAAAAGATGACCTAACTTTAGAAACGGTTACACAATTATTGGAAAATCCTAAATCTGTCGATCACGGAGACGTAGCCTTTCCGGCTTTTTCATTAGCTAAAGTCTACCGCAAAGCGCCGCAGCAAATCGCTGCTGATTTAGCAGAAAAAATCGCTGGAACAGACTTTGAAAAAATCGAAGTAGTTGGACCTTACTTAAACTTTTTTATGAATAAAAAAATGGTCAGCCAAGCAGTGATTGGTCAAATTGCCAAAGAAAAAGGACACTATGGAGATAGTTCAATAGGTGCTAAAGGTAATGTGCCAATTGATATGTCTTCGCCAAATATTGCAAAACCAATTTCAATGGGACATCTACGTTCAACGGTAATTGGGAATTCTATTGCTTTTATCCTTGAAAAAATTGGTTACACACCAATTCGCATCAACCATTTAGGCGATTGGGGCACACAGTTTGGTAAATTGATCGTAGCTTACAAAAAATGGGGTTCAGAAGAATCAGTCAGAACTGCACCAATCACTGAATTATTGCGTTTGTATGTACAGTTTCATGAAGAGGCTGAAACTCAACCTGAACTAGAGGAAGAAGCTCGTGCGTGGTTTAAAAAGCTAGAAGAGGGCGATACAGAAGCAACTGAATTATGGCAATGGTTCCGTACAGAATCATTAAAAGAATTCGATAAAATTTATTCTATGCTAGAAGTTTCTTTTGATTCATATAATGGAGAAGCTTTCTACAACGATAAAATGGACGAAATCGTAACAATGCTGGAAGAAAAACATCTACTGCAAGAAAATCAAGGTGCTGAAATCGTTGATTTAACTGCGTATGACCTAAATCCAGCGTTGATCAAAAAATCAGATGGCGCAACACTTTATATCACACGTGATTTAGCGGCAGCAGTTTATCGCAAACGTAACTACGATTTTGCCAAATCAATCTATGTTGTTGGCAATGAACAAAGTAACCACTTTAAACAATTAAAAGCTGTTTTAAATGAGCTTGGCTTTGATTGGTCTAAAGATATGCATCACGTACCGTTTGGTTTGATCACACAAGGTGGTAAAAAACTATCAACGCGTAAAGGGAAAATCGTTTTACTTGAAGAAGTGTTGAATGAAGCGGTCGAGTTAGCAAATAAACAAATTATGGAGAAAAATCCTGATTTACCAGAGCGCGAAGAAGTTGCTCGACAAGTTGGGATAGGCTCTGTTATTTTCCATGATTTAAAAAATGATCGGTTGAATAACTTTGACTTTGTTTTAGAAGAAGTTGTGCGTTTTGAAGGTGAAACAGGTCCTTATGTGCAATATACACATGCACGTGCTATGAGTATTTTAAGAAAGGCTGACTTCACTATCGATGATACGAAAGAGTATGCATTGGATGACAAAGAGAGCTGGGAAGTTATTAAGTTATTGCAAAAATTCCCGGAAGTAGTGATGCAAGCGGCGGATAAATATGAACCTTCAGTCATTGCAAAACATGCGATTCAAGTGGCTCAAGCGTTCAATAAATACTATGCCCATGTCAAAATTTTGGCTGAGGATGAGCAAAAAGAATCACGTTTAGCATTAGTTTATGCGATGGCGACGATCATTAAAGAAGATTTACGATTGCTTGGTCTACATGCACCAAATGAAATGTAATAAGTAAATTAACTGAGACGAAAGGGCGCTAGTTCATTTTTGTCTCAGTTTTTTATATTAAAAAAACCCGCTTTCACGGGTAGTTTTTATTTAGTCCAATTTTGTTGCATTTGATCTAGAAGATCGATAACATCTTTTGTTAAAAACAGCGAACGATTCGTTTTTTCTCCTTCGATCATTTTAACCATATTGGTGATTTCATAGTTCAATGCTTGGTGACTGTCACCAGAAACAATCGTTTCTACGGTACCATCATTAAAGAAAATTTTTGCTTCATCTGCTCGTGGATACTCGTTGATTACAATATAAGCATCTTCAAAAGCGACGATTCCTTGTTTTGGTATTTTTGCTTGGAAGCTTAAAGAAACTGTTGCCATCTCTTGTGCATCATTTTGCAGAATAGTTGCTGATTGTTCATCTACACCAGTAGAGAAAGGCTGCATGACAGACGCAACGACTTTAGGTTGGGAGGTGAAGAACCATCGTGCGAAAGACACTGCATAAGTCCCAATATCCAAAAGAGCACCGCCGGCTAAATCAGGATTAAAGAATCGATTTGTTGGATCAGGTTCCTTGTAACTACCAAAAGGCGCTTGAATCATCTTCAATTTTCCAAAGCGTTTAGAATCGATCTGACTTCGTAGTTCTTGATATAAAGGCATATTAAAAATAGTCATTGCTTCAGCTAATATCAAGCCTTTTTCTTCTGCTAATTTCATCGCTTGGGCCAATTCATTACTATTCATCGTAATCGCTTTTTCACAAAGAACATGTTTGCCTGCTCCTAAAGCTTTTAAAATATGCTCAATGTGTTGGCGGTTAGGAACAGCAATATAGACAATGTCAATCGTTTGATCAGTCAACATCTCTTCAAATGAACCATATGCCTTTGGAATATCATGTTCTTTAGCAAATACTTCAGCTTTACTCAACGTTCTAGACGCAACGGCTGCGATTCGGCTATTTTCTTGTTGAAAGCTTTCAGCGAAACTAGTTGCAATTTCTCCAAGGCCAATGATGCCCCAATTGTAATTTTTCATGAAGGATCCCCCTAATTTACTTTGTACAGTTCTATTATACATGAGAAGTTTAAAATGGTGGATTATTTTGGACAGAAGCTCAGAAGTGTCTTATTATTATGGGAACAAGCTGAATGTTTCTTAAAAATACAGAAATAAGTGATTCAAAGTGATGCATTTTTTTGATATTTTCAGTAAAATAGGAAAAGGAGGCGAGAGTCATGCACCAAATGTATATAGATATTCTTATCGATGCAATTATAGAACAATTTGAAACTGAAGAGCACTTTTATACAGACTATCTCCAAACCACAAAAGAAAATTGGGATAATTGGAAAAAAGGTAGAATTAATTTAACGAGTGAAGAAATGCAAAAAGTAAAAAACTTGTTTTCTGATTATGAATGGATGCTGACACAAAAAATATTACGTCAAACGATTCTATTCCCTGAAAAAAGAAATATTGCTGTTTCAGAATACAAGCGTTTAAAAACATTGATAGCAAAAAAATGGCTGCAGTCAGGGGCCGGAATTGCTGAGCTGATAACGTCAAAAGCGAATCGCGAAGAAAAAGAGCAAGCTTTTATTGATTTAAAAGTAACGGTTTCTTATGGTGAGTGGGGCTTTGATGATATTGTTACATTTCGATTACCTGCTACATTACAAGGACAATTAGAAGGATCAAAAGTAGAATTACTTGATTGGGTAAATGAAAATTTGATGGGTACTTACGTTGGTGAATAAGTAAGTAAGGGAGTTTTTTTGTGAAACAAATTTTAGGAATTCTATCCGTCATCATAGTGTTAGGTGCTGTAATTTTCGTCTTTTTTGGTCATGCAACACCAAAAGAAAAAAATGAACCGAGCAGTGAAGAGACGAAAACAACAAGCACAATTGTTCCATCATCAACCACATCTGAAATACAAACGGAAACATCGACAACTACGACTACAACAGCTGTTGATTGATTGTCTGGGGAAAAACTGATATAATCAGTCAGCCATTGTCCTAAACTAAAATGTTAGTACAGGAACGAATACAAAACAAAGTAGGGAATGTATGAATAGTCCAAGATATAAGAAGAAAAAAATGAGAAAAACGAACTTACCAATGCTTTTTGCAGGGTTGCTGATTGTTGGTGTGGTGTTTATCTTTTCAATCAATGTATTGTCAGACGGTTCGAAAACGGAAGAAGATTCTGCTCAACAAAAAGAACAAGTATCAAAAGAGCAATTTATTGACAGAATCAGTCCTCATGCTAAAGAGCTACAAGCATCTTACGGCGTTTTGCCTAGTATTATTATTGGTCAGGGGATTTTAGAATCAAATTGGGGACAAAGTACTCTTGCATCTAAGTATAATAATTTATTTGGGATCAAAGCTTATGGAGATCAAAAAAAGGTCAACCTTGAGACTCGTGAATATATCAATGAAGAGTGGATCGTTATTCAAGGAGATTTCAGAGTGTATAATACGTGGGAAGAATCGATGGATGACCACACACGTTTATTTGTTAACGGTGTAACTTGGAATCCGCGTTTGTATGAACATGTTCTTCTGGCGAAAAATTATAAACAAGCCGCACGTGCTTTACAAGATGCTGGCTACGCAACAGATCCAACTTATGCAGATAAGGTGATCCATGTGATTGAGAGCTATGATCTTAATCAATATGACCATTAATTAATGGAGTATAAAGGAGTAGATTGAATGAGTGAAAAGTGGGTACCGGAAATTGTAACACCTTTAAAACAGGATATTGTTCAAGTGCCGAAAGTGATTGCACAAGCGAGCGGAATCCGGATTTTTGGAAAAAAAATAAAATCAATTATTTTTACGACGGATATAGCAATTATTAGAAATACAGATGCAAATGCAGTGATTGCTGTTTACCCTTTTACGCCTCATCCAGCAATTACTAAAAGTATTATCGAAGCGGCTGACATTCCTGTCTTTTCAGGAGTTGGTGGTGGTTTGACTCAAGGGCAACGCTCGGCTTACATGAGCTTATTTGCAGAAGCACAAGGCTCGATTGGTGTTGTGTTAAATGGTCCAACTCCAGTTGAAACGGTTGAAATGGTTTGTGAAGTTGTTGACATTCCAGTAGTTAGTACTGTAACGTCTATTCACACACCCATTGATGAAAAAATAGCAGAAGGCGTTACGATGATCAACATCAGTGCCGGTAAAGATACAGCTAAGACAGTGAAGTTTTTCAGAGATAAATACCCTGAATTACCGATTATTGCAACAGGTGGTCCAACGGATGAATCGATCACTGAAACGATTGAGGCTGGAGCAAATGCAATTACATATACACCGCCAAGTAATGGTGAACTATTTAGCCAAAAAATGAATAAATATAGAAATTTAGAAAAAGAAAATGACGCTTAAAGAATATAAATTAAATTTTTATTGTCAGTTTAAACAAGTTAAAGTAGAAAAAGATATAGAACTAATCATAGAATCAATAAGTAACTCTGTAAAATTTCAATGAAAAAACAATTTTTTTCATTGAAATTTTCAGAGTTTTGTACTATTGTATACTAATAACAAGAAGCTTATATATGATCATAATAAGGATGATCGTCTCTACCCAACACCGTAAATGTTGGTCTATAAGTGAAAAAGAGTCTCAGACCCTTTTTTGCTTACGCAGAAAGGGTCTTTTTGTTTTTATAAAAAGTGTCGCATAGAAAAATTGGTGAAGGAGTCGGAAGAAATGGAAGAATTAGTACAACGAATCAAAGAGGATGGGCGCGTTTTAGGTGAGGGTGTCTTGAAAGTAGACAGCTTTGTTACCCACCAAGTAGATCCTAATTTAATGGAGGCTATCGGCTATCGTTTTGCTGAAGTATTTGCAGATGCCGGTATCACAAAGGTTGTCACGATCGAAGCTTCAGGGATCGCACCTGCTCTTTTTGCGGCAAAAAAATTAAATGTACCAATGATTTTTGCTCGTAAAGCAAAAAGTCTAACTATGGACGAAGAGTTATTGACAGCTTCTGTTTATTCGTTTACTAAACAAGTGACAAGTCAAATATCTATTTCAAGAAAATTCCTATCAAGCGAAGATAAAGTATTGATTATTGATGATTTTTTAGCAAATGGTCAAGCAGCAAAAGGATTAGTCGAATTGTGCCAACAAGCAGGAGCTAACGTGGATGGAATCGGTATTGTTATTGAAAAGTCTTTCCAAGATGGCCGAGTTTTATTAGAAGAAATGGGTATGCGTGTTGTTTCATTGGCTCGTATTGCTTCTTTGAAAAATGGCGAAGTCGATTTTCTTGAGGGGGATGCATAAACTTGCAAAGCAAAACAGAGCTAAAGAAACCAATCGAGCAACCTGAGACAGAAAACGGTAAGGCAGCAGTCTTAGGCCTCCAGCATTTATTGGCGATGTATGCTGGCGCGGTGGCTGTACCATTGTTGATTGGAACCGGCTTAAATTTTAATTCAGAACAGATGACCTATTTGATTTCTATCGACATTTTTATGTGTGGGATTGCAACTTTACTGCAGTTAACTGTTAATAAATTTTTTGGAATTGGCTTGCCGGTGGTACTTGGCTGCGCAATTCAAGCGGTGGCTCCGTTGATCATGATTGGTAGTGATAAAGGTGTGGGCGCAATTTATGGCTCAATTATTGCTTCTGGTATTTTTGTTGTGTTAGTCTCGGGTATTTTTTCTAAAATCAAAAAGCTATTTCCGCCTTTAGTAACTGGGACTGTGATCACCGTGATCGGTTTAACACTGATTCCAGTTGCAGTCGAAAAAATGGGCGGAGGGCTCGCGACTGATCCTAATTTTGGTGATGGGACAAATTTACTTCTAGCTTTTGTAACAATTGGATTGATCATTGTGATTCAAGTTTGGGGTAGAGGGTTCATCAAATCAATCGCTGTATTAGTTGGGTTAGTTGGCGGGACGATTCTTGCGGCTCTTTTAGGTCAAGTGAATTTAGCGCCAGTTGGTGAAGCAACTTGGTTTCATTTTCCGCAGCCACTTTACTTTGGTACGCCAACCTTTGATATTTCTTCAATTTTATTGATGATCATTATCTCGATTGTTAGTATGGTTGAATCAACAGGTGTTTATTTTGCTTTAGGTGATATTACAGGCAAGCACATTGGTGAAAAGGAATTGAAGAAAGGATACCGGGCAGAAGGATTAGCAGTTATTTTAGGTGGTATTTTTAATACATTCCCTTATACTGGTTTTTCGCAAAATGTTGGGTTAGTTCAGCTTTCTGGGATCAAAACAAGACGACCAATTTATTATTCAGCATTCTTTCTGATTGCATTAGGATTACTACCAAAAGTTGGAGCAGTTGCTCAAATCATTCCAGAACCTGTTTTAGGTGGTGGGATGTTAGTGATGTTTGGTATGGTAGCGGTACAAGGTATGCGTATGTTGTCGAAAGTTGATTATAATAATGATAAAAACTTACTGATTATTGCGATTTCTATTGGCTTTGGATTAGGGTTCAATATGCTTCCGACCTTATTCCAACAAATGCCCGAAACGTTAAGAATGTTTACTGGAAATGGCATCGTTATGAGTAGTTTGACAGCGATTATTTTGAATTTATTGTTTAATGGTCTGAAAAGTGAAGAGCAGATAGAAGAATTATGATATAGAAAAACCGGACATTTTTCCGGTTTTTCTTTTTTTGTCAGTTTATTACGAACATTAATATTAAAAAAAACTATAATATTCGATTTTATTTTGACAGCTAAGTTTTCCATTGATAAAATATAGAATGAATAGAGAAAGAAAAGGGGAATGTTATGTCTATCGTGGTTTCAGTGGTTATGGGAAGTACATCTGATTGGGCAACAATGAAACATGCCTGTGATAGTTTGGAAGAATTTAACATTTCTTATGAAAAAAAAGTGATATCAGCTCATCGTACACCGGATTATATGTTTGAATTTGCTAAGCAGGCGCGTGATCGTGGAATTAAAGTCATAATTGCTGGTGCAGGAGGTGCTGCTCATTTACCTGGGATGATTGCGGCCAAAACAACTTTGCCAGTAATCGGTGTTCCAGTTCAATCGAAAGCATTGAATGGACTGGATTCGTTGTTATCTATCGTTCAAATGCCTGGAGGTGTCCCTGTTGCGACTACTGCAATTGGAGAATCTGGTGCGAAGAACGCCGGACTGCTTGCAGTTCAGATGCTTTCCATGTATGATGTAGAGTTAGCAGGGAAATTAGACGCCAAGCGTAAATTTCTTGAAGAAACTGTGATGGAAAGTAGTGATGAACTTGAATAAACCTTTATTACCGGGACAAATGATCGGTATTATTGGTGGCGGACAACTAGGAAGAATGATGGCGCTTAGCGCACGAGAGATGGGTTTTCGTGTGGGCGTTTTAGATCCAACGGTTGATTGTCCTGCTGCTCAAGTCGCTGATTGGCACTTATTAGCTGATTACGATGACATAGAAGCTTTAGAAGAACTAGCAAAACGTTCGCAAGTCTTGACTTACGAATTTGAAAATGTTGATGTTGGAGCATTGATGCAGGTTCAAGATTTAGTTAGTATTCCTCAAGGAACGGATCTTTTAGCAATTACACAAGATCGTTTACTCGAAAAATCTTTTTTAGAAGCAAATAATATTGTGATTGCCCCATTTGCTACCATCGTAAGTCCAACTGATATTCAAGATGCTATTGATGGGATTGGTTATCCGTGCGTCTTAAAAACAACACGTGGTGGTTATGATGGTAAGGGACAATTTGTTTTATACAGTACGTCTGATTTGGCGCCTTCAATGAATATTCTAAGAGAAGGGACTTGTGTATTAGAAGCGTGGATTCCATATGAAAAAGAAATTTCGGTATTAGTAAGTGGGAATGGACAAGGAGAGTTCACAGTTTTTCCTGTGGTTGAAAATATTCATCAAAACAATATTTTACATGAAACGATTGCACCTGCTCGAGTGGCTGGAGAAGTCGTTGAAGAGGCACAGCGGATTGCTCGTGTTATTGCAGAAGCGGTTGATCTAGCAGGGACTTTAGCTGTGGAAATGTTCTTGACAAATGATGGCGGTATTTATGTAAATGAATTGGCACCAAGACCACATAATTCAGGACATTATTCGATCGAAGCTTGTACCATGAGCCAATTTGATGCCCATATTCGCGGTATTTGCGGTTGGCCGCTGCCTGAAGTTGAACTTTTATCAGAAGCTGTAATGGTCAATATTTTGGGCAATGAAATCTATGAAACGATGGATGTGATTTCTGAAAAACCGGATTGGCATTTCCATTACTATGGGAAAGCAGAAGCGAAAAAAGATCGAAAAATGGGCCATATCACTATTTTAACAGAGGACATTTTTGAGACATTAGAAGATATTTATCAAACCAATATTTGGGATTAAAAAGGAGCAAATAAACGAATGATCGATCGTTATACACGACCTGAAATGGGTGCAATTTGGACAGATGAAAACCGCTACAATGCTTGGTTGGAAGTAGAGATTCTAGCTGATGAAGCATGGGCTGAATTAGGTGATATACCTAAAGAAGATGTACAAAAAATCCGTGACAATGCATCATTTGATGTTGCGCGTATTTTAGAAATCGAAGCTGAAACGAGGCATGATGTAGTTGCTTTTACTCGTGCAGTATCAGAAACTTTAGGGGAAGAGCGTAAATGGGTGCACTATGGTTTAACGAGTACGGATGTGGTTGACACAGCTTACGGTTATTTACTGAAACAGGCGAATGATATTTTACGGGAAGACTTAAAGAAATTTACTGAGATTATTGGTGAAAAAGCGAAGGAACATAAACATACAGTCATGATGGGGCGTACTCATGGTGTTCATGCTGAACCAACGACATTTGGTTTGAAATTGGCGTTATGGTACTCAGAAATGAAAAGAAATGTTGAACGTTTTGAGCATGCTGCTAAAGGTGTAGAAGCGGGGAAAATCAGTGGTGCAGTGGGAACGTTTGCGAATATTTCACCTTTTGTAGAAGAATATGTTTGTGAACATTTAGGGATTCGGGCACAAGAAATTTCTACTCAAGTTTTACCTCGTGATTTACATGCAGAATATTTATCGGCAATGGCTTTAGTTGCGACAAGTATTGAAAAATTTGCAACTGAAATTCGTGGGTTACAAAAATCCGAAACAAGAGAAGTAGAAGAGTTTTTTGCAAAAGGTCAAAAAGGGTCTTCTGCGATGCCGCATAAAAGAAATCCAATTGGCTCTGAAAACATGACAGGACTTGCTCGTGTTATTCGTGGGCATATGGTGACGGCCTATGAAAATGTGACCTTGTGGCATGAACGAGATATTTCCCATTCTTCAGCGGAACGAATCATTATTCCAGATACAACAATTTTATTGGATTACATGCTAAATCGTTTTTCTAATATCGTAAAAAATCTAACGGTATTTCCTGAGAATATGAAACGAAATATGGACTCAACGTATGGTTTGATTTATAGTCAACGTGTCTTGTTGAAGTTGATCGATCATGGTATGACAAGGGAAACGGCTTATGATTTAGTGCAACCAAAAACGGCTTACGCTTGGGATCATCAAACGGCATTTAGACCATTACTTGAAGCAGACGAAAAAATAACTTCGGTTTTATCTAAAGATGAATTAGATGATGCATTTGATTACAATTATCATTTGAAAAACGTTGATATTATTTTTGAACGTGTAGGATTGGCATAAAAATATATAAAGTAGTGGAGTCACCGTAGGGTGAATCTGCTACTTTTTTTGTCGATCAGAGTATTTTCACATAACTATCAAAATGCTGTTCAATAAAGAATGTTTGTTCAATAATTTCTTTTTCGCTGATCGTTGTTCCTTCGGGGATCACGATCCACTTTGTCTCATTGTCATCATTTCTATGGATGATCGCACTCACAATTCCCGTAAAGTGACTCATTTTTTTTGGAGGAGTATTTAAAATATAGGCGTCTTGCTCTTCATCGTCTCCACCGATGACCCCAGCTATATAGCCATAATTGATTGGATAAATATTTCCAAATGTGTCTTTATAACCGATTGGCCGGTCGACGGTTACTATTACTTTTAATTTTTCCATACAGACCTCTCTTTTTTAGTAGTAAAAAAGACTAAAACGTTAGAAAGGTTTAGTCTTTTTATTATTATAGTGTTAAATCGTGATTTCTTGAAAAGTACGAATCGGTGAAGAAATTGGGGCTTTCAACTTAGAAAGTAGGTGTTCGATAAAAAGGTAGCTACATTCTTGTGAATTGAAATAAACATGTATACAATATTTATTTTTAAAAAAGTGCTGTTCATGTATTTGATTTATGACTAACTCATTGTTAAGACTATTTATATAACGAAACGTTCGTTTACGTATTTCTGAATGTCGATGAACCGCTCGTTTTAAATTTTTAAATGTGTAGTAAGAGCTATGTTGATTTAACTTGTGGACTTCCTCTAATGCCAGTAAATCATTATACAATTTTGTTCTTTCTTCAGGTATTAATCCTGTCAAAAAATCCTGTGCCAAACTGTCATAATCGCTCGTCATCCTTGTGTTCCCTCCTAAAAAATCATCACTAATAAAAAAAATGCAAAAGTGAATTTTCTAAAGATTTACTTTCGATTAGCATACCACTTTTTTTAATAGTTGTAAATGCTTACAAGGTTTTCTTAAGTTTAGAAATATGGATTTTGGATAAACACGAACATTATAAGTGTTTTTTACGTTTATTGTTAATGAATGTTTGACTGTTTATAGGCAACTTGCTAAACTGTAATCAGATGATAAGACGAATTATAAATATTATTTTTAAATAAAATATACGGAAATGGATGTGTCGTGCTAGTGAGAGATAGCATATTATTATACGAAGGAAAAGCAAAAAAATTGTTTGAAACAGATGATCCACAAATAATAAGAGTGGAATATTTAGATCAAGCAACGGCATTAAATGGTATTCGTAAAGATATTGTAGAGGGAAAGGCAATATTGAATAATCAAATAACCGCACTTGTTTTTGAGCAATTCAAGCTAGAAGGAATACAAAACCATTTTATTGGAAAAACATCAAAATACGAACAATTGGTTGAGAGGCTTGAAATGATTCCTTTAGAAGTTGTGGTGAGAAATGTCTCAGCGGGCAGTTTTGCAAAACGATTAGCTATCTCAGAAGGCCAAACACTTGAATTTCCAGTTTTGGAATTCTACTACAAAGATGATCCCCTTGACGATCCAATCATCAATGATGATCATGTCAAGATTCTGAAAATCGCAACTGAACAAGAAATCACAACGATAAAACGCGAGGCATACAAGATAAATCAAACTTTGATTGAGTTGTTTAAGAAAATAGATATTCGTTTGATCGATTTCAAAATAGAATTTGGCCGCAGAAAAGACGGAACTATCTTATTAGCAGATGAAATCACACCAGATACTTGTCGTTTATGGGATGAAAAAACAAACGAACATTTAGATAAAGATGTGTATCGCAGAAATATAGGGGATATCGTACCTGTATATCAAGAAGTCCTAGATCGCTTAGAGCAAACGTTCAACTAAAAATAAAGGAGAGTTGTTTAGTATGTATGATGTGAAAGTATATGTTACGTATAAAGATTCGGTTTTAGATCCTCAGGGTGAAGCAGTTAAAGGAGCAGTTCATCGTCTTGGGTTTAGCGAAATTGATGAAATTCGTATAGGAAAGTATTTTGAAATCAAAGTCAGAGAAGCAGCACAACCTATTGAAGCCGTGATTGAAGAGATCTGCGACAAATTGCTTGCTAACGTTAATATGGAAACGTATCGATACGAGATCGAGGAGGAAGCTTGATATGAAGTTTGCGGTGATTGTTTTTCCGGGCTCAAATTGCGATATGGATTTGTTATGGGCGGTCAAAGATATTTTAGGTGAAGAGGCTGAATATGTGCGTCACGATGCAGACAGTTTGGCGGTGTTCGATGGCGTTTTGATTCCAGGTGGATTTTCGTACGGGGATTATTTAAGATGTGGCGCAATTGCTCGTTTTTCAAAAATAATTAAGGAAGTGATTCGGTTTGCAGACGAAGGGAAACCCGTTTTTGGAACTTGTAATGGGTTTCAAATATTAACGGAAGCAGGTCTTTTACCGGGGGTGTTACTGCGGAATGAATCGCTGCATTTTGTTTGTAAACCGGTATCTTTAAAAGTAGTGAATAATCAGACCCCTTTTACCTCAGACTATCAAAAAGATGAAGTGATCCAGTTACCAGTAGCACACGGAGAGGGAAATTATTATTGCGACGAATCAACGTTGGAACAGTTAAAAGCGAATCAGCAAATTGTCTTTACCTATGCCGATAAAAATCCAAATGGCAGTCTAGAAAATATCGCAGGAATCATCAATGAAAAAGGCAATGTCCTAGGAATGATGCCTCACCCTGAACGGGCAGTAGAAAGTTTGCTAGGCTCAGAGGATGGTTTGCGTTTTTTCAAATCGATTGTTAAAAACTATGGAAAGGTCAGGGCAAGTGTATGATGAAAGTCAAAGAACCTACAGCTCAAGAAATTAAAAGTCAGCGTATTTATTCCGAATGGGGCTTAACAGATGAAGAATATCGAATGATCGAAGAAGATATCTTAGGACGCATGCCAAATTATACGGAAACAGGACTATTTTCTGTGATGTGGAGTGAACACTGCTCCTATAAAAACTCAAAACCCGTATTAAGAAAATTTCCTACAGAAGGACCACAGGTTTTACAAGGGCCGGGTGAAGGAGCTGGCATTGTAGATATAGGTGATAATCTGGCTGTGGTATTTAAAGCAGAAAGCCATAATCATCCATCAGCTGTTGAACCATATGAAGGAGCGGCTACAGGGGTTGGTGGAATCATCAGAGATATTTTTAGTATGGGTGCCAGACCAATTGCAATCTTGGATTCATTACGCTTTGGTGAATTGACGAATGAACGGACTAAATACCTTTTAGAAGAAGTCGTAGCGGGGATCAGCGGATATGGGAACTGTATTGGGATTCCGACTGTTGGGGGTGAAGTGGCCTTTGATTCATGTTATGAAGGAAATCCATTAGTAAATGCGATGTGCGTTGGCTTGATCGATCACAAAAATATTCAAAAAGGTCAGGCAAAAGGTGTAGGTAACGCGATTATGTATGTTGGGGCGAAAACAGGACGCGACGGCATTCATGGTGCAACATTTGCTTCTGAAGAATTTGTTGAAGGCGAAGAACAACAGCGTTCAGCCGTTCAAGTAGGTGATCCATTTATGGAGAAATTATTACTTGAAGCATGTTTGGAATTGATTTTAGAGCACGCTGATATTTTAGTGGGAATTCAGGATATGGGGGCTGCAGGCTTAGTTTCTTCGAGTGCAGAAATGGCTTCCAAAGCAGGAACTGGTTTGATTTTAGATTTAGATGATGTACCTCAGCGTGAAACTGGAATGACGCCTTATGAAATGATGTTGTCGGAGTCTCAGGAACGCATGTTGATCTGTGTTAAAAAGGGGCATGAAGCGGAAGTTGTCGAACTTTTTCAAAAATATGAATTAGATGCTGTAACGATTGGGAAAGTAACAGATGATGGCTTATATCGTTTGAATCATAAAGGTGTAGAGGTAGCGAACTTGCCTGTCGATGCTTTGGCAGAAGATGCTCCTGTTTATAATAAGGAGCGTAAAGAACCAGCTCGAATCAAAAAATTTGAAGCACTAGCAGATTTTCATCCTGATATAATCAGTGGAACAGAAACGTTCTTAAACTTACTGAAACAGCCAACAATTGCTTCTAAAAAGGTGATTTATGAAACATATGATTCTCAGGTTCGAACTAATACAGTTGTGCTACCTGGAAGTGACGCAGCCGTTTTACGCGTCCGAGGAACAAAGAAAGCCTTAGCGATGACTACTGATTGTAATGCTCGTTATCTTTATCTGAATCCAGAAATAGGTGGTCAAATCGCAGTAGCGGAAGCTGCAAGAAATATTGTGGCAAGCGGCGGTCAGCCCTTAGCGATTACGGATTGTTTAAATTACGGATCACCAGATAAACCAGAAGGATTTTGGGAACTTTGGACCTCAGCTGATGGAATTGCAAAAGCCTGTGAAGTCTTAAAAACGCCAGTGATTTCAGGGAATGTTTCTTTATACAATGAAACGAATGGTCAGGCGATTTATCCTACACCAGTAATTGGAATGGTTGGTTTGATAGAAGACCTAGCACATATTACCACGCAAGAATTTAAAACAGTGGATGATTTGATTTATATTATTGGTGAGACGAAAGCTGATTTTAATGGCAGCGAGCTACAAAAAATGACTCTTGGTTTGATCGAAGGGAAAATAATGGATTTTGACTTAGTTGTTGAACAAGAAATCCAACAATCAGTACTGACGGCGATCAAGGCAGGATTGATCGAAAGCGCCCACGATTGTTCGGAAGGTGGATTAGCGATTGCGTTAGCTGAGTCGGTCTTTAAAAATGAACTAGGAATAGAAGTTGATTTAGGTATGCCAGTTTCATTTCTTTTTTCTGAATCACAGTCGAGATTTGTCGTGTCGATCAAGGCAAAAAATCAGATTATATTTGAAGAAATGATGAATGAGAAAGCAGAGTTTATTGGGAAAATAACAGATAACGGAATAATCAATATTCAAACGAAAGATCAAAAAATCGAGGTCTCAACACAAACAGCCAAAGCGTTGTGGGAGGAAGCTATTCCATGTCTTATGAAGTGAAAAGTTTAAATGAAGAATGTGGTATTTTTGGTATTTGGGGACATCCAGACGCCGCTCGTGTGACTTATTTTGGGCTCCACAGTTTGCAACATAGAGGGCAAGAAGGTGCGGGGATTGTTTCTAATAATGAAGGCAAACTAAATGGCTATCGGGGATTAGGATTGCTTTCTGAGGTATTTAAAGATGATCGTTGTTTGGCTTCTTTAAGTGGAAATTCTGCGATTGGTCATGTGCGCTATGCTACTGCTGGAAATGGGAGTGTGGATAATATCCAGCCGTTTTTATTTAAGTTTTACGATGGTGCTTGCGGCTTAGCGCACAACGGCAATTTAACGAATGCAAAAAGCTTACGAAAAGAACTAGAACAAGATGGAGCGATTTTTCATTCGAACTCAGACACTGAGATTTTAATGCATTTGATTCGTCGTAGTAAGCAACCGACATTTATAGAACAGCTAAAAGAAAGTTTACAGACAGTCAAAGGTGGTTTTGCTTATCTTTTGATGACAGAAACGGCAATGATCGCAGCTCTTGATCCGAATGCATTTCGACCATTGTCTATCGGTCAAATGAAAAATGGTACTTATGTGATTGCTAGCGAAACGTGTGCATTAGAGGTCATTGGGGCTATATTTGTCCGTGATGTGGGACCAGGTGAAGTGATCATTATTGATGATACTGGCTATAAAATAGAGCGTTATACCGAAAAAACACAATATGCAATTTGCTCAATGGAGTATATTTATTTTGCTAGACCAGATTCCAATATAGCGGGAGTCAATGTGCATACAGCACGCAAAAATATGGGGAAACGATTGGCGAAAGAAGCGCCGATCGAAGCGGATATGGTCGTTGGCGTCCCAAACTCCTCTCTTTCAGCAGCTAGTGGCTATGCTGAAGCCAGTGGTATTCCTTATGAAATGGGCTTGGTAAAAAATCAATACATTGCTCGAACGTTTATCCAACCTACCCAAGAATTGCGGGAACAAGGAGTTCGAATGAAACTTTCTGCTGTTCGTGGGGTAGTAGAGGGAAAACGCGTGATTATGGTAGACGACTCAATTGTACGAGGGACAACAAGTCGTCGTATTGTACAATTACTTAAAGATGCTGGTGCCAAAGAGGTTCACGTACGCATTGCATCACCTCCGCTACGATTTCCTTGTTTTTATGGAATCGATATCCAAACACGAAAAGAATTGATTGCTGCCAATCATTCAGTAGCTGAAATCGAGCAGTTGATCAAAGCGGACTCGCTAAGTTTTTTAAGTGAGCAGGGATTGATCAATGCGATTGGGCTGAATTATGATGCACCTTATTCTGGACTGTGCATGGCCTATTTTAATGGTGATTATCCAACGCCATTATATGATTATGAAGAGAACTACCAAGCAACGTTAAAGGATAAAGTCAATTTTGCGCAATAAATCAAAGATCGTAAAAAGAATATCGTTCATGAATTATTAGGAGGAAATTACAATGGCAAATGCCTATACAAAAGCGGGCGTTGATGTTGAAGCAGGTTATGAAGTGGTCGAAAGGATCAAAAAGCATGTTAAACGAACTGAGCGTATCGGAGTGATGGGCGCACTTGGTGGTTTTGGCGGTTGTTTTGATTTAAGTGCGGTGGAAGTGAAGGAACCTGTCTTAGTTTCGGGAACAGATGGAGTAGGAACAAAATTAATGATCGCAATCCAAGAAAATAAGCACGACACGATTGGTATCGATTGTGTGGCAATGTGTGTGAATGATATCGTTGCTCAAGGAGCAGAACCGCTTTATTTCCTTGATTATATTGCGACAGGGAAAAATAGGCCGGAGCGCTTGGAGCAGGTAGTCGCAGGGGTAGCTGAAGGTTGTCTTCAGGCAGGAGCAGCATTGATTGGCGGTGAGACCGCAGAAATGCCAGGAATGTATAACGATAATGACTATGATTTAGCTGGATTTGCTGTTGGAATCGCTGAAAAAAATCAATTAGTCACAGGTTACGATATCCGAGAAGGAGACGTTCTTCTGGGGTTAGCATCTAGCGGAATTCATTCAAATGGTTATTCTCTTGTCCGTAAAATTTTCTTTGAAGCTCATCAACTTAATGGGAATAGCATGATTCCAGAATTGAATGGAAAACAATTAGTGGATGAACTTTTGACTCCAACAAAAATTTATGTAAAAACGATACTACCACTAATAAAACAGGAATTAGTGAATGGTATTGCTCATATTACTGGTGGCGGTTTTGTGGAGAACATTCCTAGAATGTTAACTGAAAATCTGTCAGCAGAAATACACTTAGACAGCTGGCCGGTACTGCCGATTTTTACAACTTTAAAAAAATATGGTCAAATTTCAACAATGGAAATGTATGAGATTTTTAATATGGGTATCGGAATGGTTTTGGCTGTTTCGCCTGAAAAAATCGATGATGTTCGAACGATTTTAAGTGAACTCAACGAACCAAGTTATATTATTGGAAATATCACTGGAAAAGACAAACAAAGTGTTGTTTTTAAAGAGGTGTAAGAATGAAATTAGCGGTGTTTGCCTCAGGGAATGGCAGTAATTTTCAAGCAATTGCCAAAGCTGTAGCGGATGGAACAATCGATGCTGAGCTTACGTTATTGTTCTGTGACAGAAAAGACGCATATGTAGTAGAACGAGCACGATCGATGTCGATTCCAGTTATTTCATTTTCACCAAAAGATTTTGAATCAAAAGCGATGTACGAAGCAGAAATCCTTCATTTACTTGAGGAAGAGCAAATTGACTTAGTGGTTTTAGCTGGATATATGAGAATCATTGGACCGACTTTGTTAGAAGCTTTTCCAATGCGGATAATCAATATCCATCCATCTTTATTACCAGATTTTCCTGGACTGTTTGCGATTCGAGATGCCTTTTACGGAAATGTATCTGAAACGGGCGTAACGATTCATTATGTGGATGATGGCGTCGATACTGGACCGATCATTGCCCAAGAAAAAATCGCGATTGAAGCGAGTGACGCGCTTGATTCATTAGAAGAAAAAATTCATAATATAGAGCATAAACTGTTTCCAACTGTCTTAGCACAACTTATAAAAACGCAGCAAGGAGAGAGCCGTTCATGACAAAAAAAAGAGCATTGATCAGCGTTTCAGATAAAACAGGAGTAATCGCTTTTGCGAAAGGTTTGGTAGAGCAAGGAATCGAAATTATTTCTACTGGTGGAACGAAAGCGGTACTTGAGCAGGCTGGAATCACCACGATTTCCATAGAAGAGGTAACTGATTTTCCAGAGATGATGGATGGTCGTGTCAAAACATTGCATCCTAAAATCCATGGTGGTTTATTGGGGCGTCGTGATTTGACTAGTCATATGGCTGCAATGGAAACTTATGGTATTCAGCCGATCGATTTTGTTTGTGTAAACTTGTATCCATTTAAGGAAACGATCCTAAAAGAAGATGTAAAACAAGAGCAAGCAATTGAAAATATTGATATTGGCGGACCTAGTATGTTAAGAAGTGCTGCGAAAAATCATCAATTTGTGACGGTTGTGGTCGATCCTAAAGATTATGAGCGAGTGTTAACTGAGGTTTCAAAAACAGGCGCAACAACTTTAGCCACAAGGCAAAAATTAGCAGCAAAAGTGTTTCGACATACTGCAGCGTATGATGCGTTGATCGCAGAATATTTGACTGATGCAGTAGGTGATAAAGATCCAGAAACCTTGACTTTGACATATGATTTAAAACAAGTATTGCGCTATGGGGAAAATAGTCATCAACAAGCTGCTTTCTATCAAAATGCCTTGCCTGTCTCATTTTCAATTGCTAGTGCTAAGCAACTTCATGGTAAAGAACTATCTTACAATAATATCAAAGACGCAGACGCTGCGATTCGAATTTCTAGAGAATTTGAGCAACCAGCTGTTGTTGCAGTCAAACATATGAATCCATGTGGAATCGGCATCGGTGAAACAATCAACGAAGCGTATCAATATGCGTATGAAGCAGATCCTGTCTCGATTTTTGGTGGAATTATCGTATTAAATCGCGAAGTTGATCGTCAAATTGCTGAAAAAATGCATCAACTCTTTCTTGAAATCGTTATTGCCCCAAGCTTTTCAGAAGCAGCATTCGCTATTTTAAGTAGTAAAAAAAATCTTCGCCTGATGACCTTAGACTTTTCTAAGAAAGTTCAAGCAATAGAAGACGAAAAAGTTTCGGTTTTAGGCGGATTACTTGTTCAAAATCAAGACATTGTTAAAGAAAAAATAGAAGATTGGCAAGTCGTCACCAAAAGACAACCGACTGAGGATGAATTAAAGGCACTCGAATTTGCTTGGAAAACAGTCAAGCATGTAAAAAGCAACGCCATTGTTGTTGCTAATAATCACCAAACATTAGGAATTGGCGCAGGTCAAATGAATCGTGTGGGCTCTGTACAAATTGCAATCGATCAAGCAGGGACAAAAATTAATGAAGCCGTTCTAGCGAGCGATGCTTTTTTCCCAATGGGGGATAGTGTCGAATATGCTGGGAAACACGGTATTAAGGCGATCATCCAACCTGGAGGCAGTATAAAAGATCAAGAGTCGATCGAAATGGCAGACCACTATGGAATTGCTATGGTATTTACGGATATCAGACACTTTAGACATTAAAAGGAGAAGTTGATGGGATTAACGATTTTAGTTATTGGAAGCGGCGGAAGAGAACATGCGATTGCACAAAAACTGATTCAAAGTCCTAACGTAAAGTCTGTTTATTGTGCTAAAGGTAATGCTGGCATGAAAAAAGATGGGATACAATTAGTCGATATTGCAGAAGACGATCATTCTGGATTGATCAAATTTGCGAAGGAAAACGGAATTGATTGGACATTTGTCGGTCCTGAAATCCCATTATTGAATGGGATCGTGGATGATTTTACTGCCGCAGGTTTACTGGCTTTTGGACCACTCGAAGCTGCAGCGTTTATTGAAGGGTCTAAAGACTTTGCCAAAAAAATCATGAAGAAATATAAAATACCGACTGCAAACCATCAAACCTTTTCTGACTTTGCTAAAGCTCGAGATTATGTTATCGAGAATGGAGCACCAATCGTTATTAAAGCGGATGGATTAGCTGCTGGAAAAGGCGTTGTTGTGGCAGAGACCGTTGAAGAGGCAATTGAAGCGTTGAAAGATATGCTACAAGAGAATAAATTCGGATCAAGTGGGGCTAAAGTTGTGGTTGAAGAATTTCTTATCGGAGAAGAATTTTCTTTACTAGCTTTCGTTCGTGAGCAAGAAGTTTACCCAATGGTGATTGCACAAGATCATAAGCGTGCCTATGAAAATGATCTTGGACCGAATACTGGAGGAATGGGTGCCTATAGCCCGGTACCCCAAATTTCGGATGGAATGGTCAAAGAAGCAATTGAAACAATCGTAAAACCAACAGCACAGGGAATGGTGGCAGAAGGTCGATCATTTACTGGTATTTTATACACTGGATTGATTGCTACAGAGACGGGACCTAAAGTGATTGAATTTAACGCTCGGTTTGGTGATCCTGAAACACAAGTCGTCCTGCAACGTTTAGAAAGTGACTTTGCTCAAATCATTGATGATCTATTAAAAGGTAAACAACCCGATATTCAATGGAAGCAAGAGGGGTATAGCTTGGGAGTTGTTGTTGCAGCTGCTGGTTATCCAAATGATTATGAGAAAGGTTACTCGATTCCAGATTTTTCCGACTTAGAGACGGCGCAGGTCTATTACGCAGGAGTAAAGGAGGATGCCGGACAATTAGTTGCAAACGGCGGACGTGTTTACCTTGTTGAAGCGAGTGGCGAATCATTAGTTGAGGCGCAAGAAGCTGTTTATAAACTATTGAACAATACTGATACAAAAGGAACTTTTTATCGTAAGGATATTGGTTTTAAGGGACTTAAATAAAAAGTTGAACTACTGGTTTTAAGTTCTGTTGGGTTATAAAAATAGACTGATGCATAACTTAAATGTTATACATCAGTCTATTTTTAATTACGTATTCATTTTAGGCAAGATTTCAGAGTTTATTATTCCATTTGTATAATCAATAAAAAAATCTGATAAAAATAGGTCATATGATTCAATATCCGATTTATAAAGTGAAACAGGAATCACAAAAGTTTGCTCCATTGTGCCAGCAATATAATCGCCATCAATTGTTTTAGCTACGACTAGAAATCCGTGTTCCTTCCAAATGGAAAGATCATCTAAAGAAATCGTTTCGTCAGAGGCTAAGTACTGGACGTTTTGCTCAAACTGTTCTTCTACGGTTTGGCTGAAAATAACCGTACTATCTTCATCCTGTGCATTTTCTAAAACTGAAGTTAAAAAACTTTGTGGATCTGTTTCAGTTAGTTGTCTTTTGATTTTTTTAAAATTCATTAGGTACCTCCTGATTTAAAAGCTGAACAGGCTCGTTCAGCTCAAATGAAAAATAAGAAAGTCATAGTGCGGCGATTTTTGCCACAATCAGATGTTATCTTTTTCCCGAGAGACTAGCCTGTTTAATTTGATAATCTAGCGTTCATTCAATATCGTAACACGAAAATCAACCGTTGTATTTTTGTTTAACCCTTTAGCTTCTAATTCAATTTGCTTACATAACAATTCTGTTCCTTCATAAATAGGTGTGACACGATAACGAATGGTTTCACCTTTGTCTAATGCTTGACGAACCTGATTTTCATATTTAGTCATGAAAGGTGTGTTTACAGGTGTTTGATATAATGTGGTGAGATTTCTTGCATCATCACCGGAACCGCCAAGCTGACGACCAATCAAATGCCCTCTAGAATGAGTCGTCGGTTCTAAACCCGAAACGAAGCCGGGCGGACGAATATCTTTATTGGCTGATGTCCCTGTATTGACCATTGCAGGTTTCAATAAGGCATCGGCGCCAGTCGCACGTCCAAGTGAATCTAAAGCGTGATAATCAATCCAGCCTTTTTTACTATCGGTTAGTTCAGCTGCTGAAAAAGACGCAGGACCTAATTCTTTAGGACCTGGGTTTGTAGAACTTACAGGTTTTGTTGTACTAGGTTTTGCTTTTTCTTGCGTGTGAATGCCGAACATTTCTTGAATGTTATCTGGAACTTGAACCCCAAATACACCCAAAACTAAAATAATTAAAACCGCCACAAGCATAATTGCTGGACTAAATGGCGGTTTTTGTTTTTTTCTGGCCATATTTTTTCTCCTAACTACTATCAGAGATTGAGAAAGAAAGCTCATTTACTAAATAGAATTTTCAGACTCACCGTTTTTCCGATTTAATCTCATCCATCTATTATACGAAAAAAAATCAAAAAATCAAAAAGCTTTTGACCTGTCAGAGGACTTGTGTGCCTTCTTATGATAAAATTCTTTTGAGAGGGGATTGAAATTAATGGCTTATATCGATGTAATGAATGAATATAAAAGATATCATATGGGAGATACCACGATCGCTGCAAATGACGGGATCACTTTTTCAGTAGAAAAAGGCGAAGTTGCTGTTATTTTAGGGCCGAGTGGTGCAGGTAAATCGACCGTGCTAAATATTTTAGGCGGAATGGACACTTGCGACGAAGGGCAGATCGTAATCGATGGAACCGATATTGCAAAATTCAATGAAAAACAATTGACTACATACCGTAGAAATGATGTTGGTTTTGTTTTTCAATTTTACAATTTAGTACCCAACTTAACGACAAAAGAAAATGTTGAATTAGCATCTCAAATCGTTTCAGATGCATTCGATCCTGAAGAAGTACTGAAATCAGTTGGATTAGGTGCTCGGTTAGATAACTTTCCAGCACAATTATCTGGGGGCGAACAACAACGTGTGACGATTGCTAGAGCAATTGCCAAAAGACCAAAATTATTGTTGTGTGATGAGCCTACTGGAGCATTGGATTATGAAACAGGCAAACAAATTCTAACGATTTTACAAGAAACAGCCCGTAACACAGGAACTACTGTAATCATCATCACACATAATTCAGCAATCGCGCCAATGGCTGACCGAGTGATCCGTATCAATGATGCAAAGGTTCGAAGCGTGACGATCAATGAAGAACCAAAACCTGTATCTGAGATAGAATGGTAGGTGACAGTGTTGAAAAAAACAGCGTTACTTAAAACAAGTTTTCGTGAAATCAAACAATCAAAAACCCGATTTATATCCATTATGGGAATTATTTTTCTTGGTGTAATGGTTTTTGTTGGTCTAAAAGCCACAGGACCTGACATGACCCAAACTGCTTCGAATTATTATCAAACCCAAAAATTACCAGATGCTCGGATCGTTTCTACACTTGGTTTAACTGAAAAAGATGTTGAAGAAGCGAAACAGGTCAAAGACGTTCAAACAGTTTTTCCTAGATATACGAAGGATATTGCAATCAGCGAACGAAATGTAGCGGTGAAATTTGTCAGTTATGACTTAAAAGAAAAGCAACCGTTGATCGATTATCGAGTGGTTAAAGGCCGTATGCCTGAAAAAAGTGGAGAAATCGTATTAGATGATCTTGCCCAACTACGAGGGCACTATAAATTAGGAGAAACCTTAACTCTTTCAAAAGAAGACAATAAAGATAAATCTTTAAAAAATGAGCAATTTAAAATCGTCGGATTTGTCCAATCACCTGAATATATTGAGAATACTTCTAGAGGAAATACGACGATTGGAAAAGGATCATTAGATTTTTTTGCAGTAGTTCCAAAAGAAGATATGAACCTTTCTTCTTATACAGAAATTCTTGTATCGTTTAAAGGCCTTAACAATATAGATAGCTATTCACAAGAGTATAAAGACAAACGAGAAAAAGCAGTTGCATCAGTCAAACAAGCGCTAAAAAAACGTCCAGAGCAACGTGTAGAAGAAATTCGTGAAGAATCAAAAGCTTCATTTGAAAAAGCACAAAAAGAGATTACGGATGGCGAAAACGCGTTGAAAGATGCTGAAAGCAAACTGCAGACAAGTGAACAGGAACTAGCATCAGGAAAACAAGAGCTAGTACAAGCGCAAGAGACCTACACGGAACAAATCGCTGCCGCAGAAAATAAACTCGAATCAACTCAAGCAACGATCACAAATGGTGAAAATGAACTTGCCTCACAAAAGAGTGTACTGGAAACAAAGAAAAATGAATTAGCGCAAGCCCAAGCTCAAGTTGAACAAGGTCAAAATGCCTTGCCTGGTTTACAGCAACAACGTAACGAGTTAGCATCGTCGAGCGAATCATTGAATCAGTTGGTTAATGGTTATCAGAGTTTAGCATCATCGGTAGCTATTTTAGATCGTGTGCCAGATGATGCATTAGCTGAAAGTATTGTAGACGCTGCGCCGCAGTTACAAGCGGCAGTTCAAGCATTAGGTGCACCAGCAGAAATTTCTACTGCAATCAATCAATTAATCACTCAACCAGAAAGAGGAAATATCGCTTTTGTTATGGAGACGATAAATGGCGCTTTAGGCAATTTGTCAACGCAACAAGCTCAAGCTGCCGAAGGGCTACAAACACTTGACCAAACAATCAATACCATCAATCAGTCAATCACGCAATATGCAAATGGTCAACAACAACTTGCAGTGGCTGAGACTCAAATCACTCAAGCGGAAGCTCAGTTAGCCGCTGGTAAAGAACAGTTGGCAGCCGGTCAAGCGCAATTAGAACAGTCTAAAATTGATGGTCAAACAAAATTAAACGAAGCGCAAGCAAAAATTGATGAAAGTCAAAAAGCCTACGATCAAGGCTTAGCAGAGTTTCAAAAGAAAAAGACAGAATCTTCAACAAAACTAAATGATGCCAAGAAACAATTGGAAGAGAAGCAAAAAGAATTAGCAGATTTAAAAGCAGCCGATTATTATTATTTTACAAGAGATGATAATCCCGGCTATTCTGAATACGAAGATAACGCCAATCGTATTTCTTCTTTATCAACAGTTTTTCCAATTTTCTTTTTCTTGATTGCGGCATTAGTCAGTTTAACGACGATGACGCGAATGGTTGAAGAAAAGCGGATGGAAATTGGTAGTCTGAAAGCATTAGGGTATCGAAATGGTGAGATCGCCTTTAAATTTTTAGTATATGCTGCGATTGCCAGCCTCTGTGGTGCTATTTTAGGATTGTTTGTGGGGTATTATTTATTCCCAACGATCATTTTTGATGCGTATGGACAGTTATATAATATTCCCGATTTTGTTACACCATGGTATTTAAGTTATAGTTTGATTGGAATATTCGTTGCTGTAATATGTACGGCGGGGGCCGCAATGGTTGTTTTACGAATCGATTTATTCAGTACACCGTCGAGCTTATTGCGTCCAAAAGCACCTAAAGCAGGGCAAAGAATCTGGTTGGAACGGATGAAGCCGATTTGGAATCGATTAAGCTTTATTCAGAAAGTTACAGCTCGGAATTTATTTCGATACAAACAGCGAATGCTGATGACGGTTTTAGGTATTGCTGGTTGTATGGCGTTGATCATTACTGGATTTGGACTGAAAGATTCTATTTCAGATATCGTAGACGTTCAATTTAATAAGATCTGGCATTATCAGGCAATCGTGACGTTCAAAGATGATCGCTCTGAAAAAGAGGAGCAGAAATATCAAGCTGTCTTGGATAAAGTCAATGACTTGAAAGGGACGATGCCGTTATATGTTGAATCTTTAAAAACAACGAAAGATTCCAATGCCAAACAAGGTGTCTCCATCTATGTTCCTGAAAAACCAAAAGAAATCGACCAATTTATTTTATTCAATGATCGACAATCAGGTGAGAAGTACCAGCTGACAGATGATGGTGTGATCATTAATGAAAAACTGGCAAATCTTTTCCACTATAAAACTGGGGATACACTTGTTTTGAAAAATAGTGATAATCAAGAGTATAAGCTTAAAATCAATGCAATCGCCGAAAATTATACAGGTCACTTTGCCTATATGTCTCCTGACTATTATGAAAAAATATTCAAAATGAAACCTAGCTATAACACAGAATTCTTACTCTTTGATAAAACTCCGAGCGAGAAAGTTGAAGGCACGATCGGGAAAGAATTGATGGAAAATCAGAATGTTTTGAATGTGTCTTTCTTATCAATTTCAAGTGATGCTTTAGATGATACGATCCACAGTTTGAATATCGTAGTTTGGGTCTTGATTACAGTTTCTGGTTTATTGGCATTCATCGTTTTATATAATTTGACGAATATCAATATTTCAGAGCGAATTCGAGAACTTTCAACGATCAAGGTGTTGGGTTTTTATGATAAAGAAGTCACGATGTATGTATACCGTGAAAATATTATTTTAACGTTGATCGGTATTTTCTTCGGCTGTTTCTTTGGAAAACTTGTTCACAGTTATGTATTGACAACAGTAGAAGTTGATATGCTAATGTTTTCGCCAACGATTCATTGGCTGAGCTATCTATATTCAGCACTGATTACTCTGTTCTTTACGTTGCTGGTCATGTTCTTCATGCATAGAAAACTGAAGAAAGTCGATATGATCGAAGCGTTGAAATCAAATGAATAAAATAGATTAAAAATGGAACGAATAAGTCTTTTAATTAAGATTTATTCGTTTCATTTCTTTTTGTGAACGTAAATACACCCATCGTATGATTTTACAAGATTAGCTGTCATTTTGCGCAAAGTATTGGTAAAATATAAGTATCTTCATGAGAACGTCGGGAGAGAATGGGAAGAGTTGTTAAAAAGGAGAAAGGAGTGGGGATGTGATACAAGGAATTCCGATAGAGACAATTTATCTATATACGTTGATCGTTTGTGCAGGAATTGCGGTATTATTGGTTATATTTGGAGATGTCTTCGATTTTGATGGACCGATCGATCCAATGCTGGCGATTCCATGGTTGGCGTTTACTTCATTATTTGGTTATCTAGGAGAGCGATTGTTTGATTGGAATCATTTGATGTTGTTTCTTGTTAGTGGGGCATTGGCTTCAATTCTAGTATTTTTCTTGAATTTTTATGTGTTGATGCCAATGAAAAATGCAGAATCGACCCTTTCAATTTCCGAAAAGGACATGGAAGGTAATATGGCAACCGTTGTTACTCCGATACCCGTTGGTGGAATGGGCGAAATCCAATTAAAAAGTGTCACTGGATCAATCAGCCGACCAGCCGCTTTTTATGCTCCGCAAGATCAACCAATCGAACGAGGAGCGCAAGTGCTGATCATTGAAATCAGAGAACGCGTATGCTATGTAGTTCCGTATGAAGGAAGCTTACAATTATAAAAAAGAAGGGGTAGAAGAAAATGGAATTAGGGATTTTAGGACCAATTGCGCTGGTTGTTTTTATTTTATTGATGTTGTTGATCGTTTTTATTTCAAAATATCAAACAGCAAAACCAGATGAAGCGTTGATTATTAGTGGGAGCTATTTAGGTAGTAAAAATGTACATGCTGATGAAAGCGGTAATAAAATTAAAATTGTAAGAGGCGGAGGAGCTTTTGTTCTACCAGTCTTCCAACGATCAAACAGAATCAGTTTATTATCAAGTAAGTTAGATGTATCGACGCCAGAAGTTTACACAGAACAAGGGGTTCCAGTAATGTGTGATGGAACATCGATCATTAAAATTGGTTCGTCAGTAGAAGAAATTGCTACAGCAGCAGAACAATTTTTAGGAAAAACACGTGAAGAGCTTGAAAATGAAGCGCGTGAAGTGCTAGAAGGACATTTACGTTCGATCTTAGGTTCAATGACAGTAGAAGAAATTTATCAAAATCGTGATAAATTCAGTCAAAGTGTGCAAGAAGTTGCCAGTGTGGATTTAGCAAAAATGGGTTTGATCATCGTGTCATTTACCATCAAAGAAGTGCGCGACAAAAATGGCTACTTGGATTCTTTAGGTAAACCAAGAATCGCCCAAGTCAAACGTGATGCAGATATTGCTGAGGCTGAAGCTTGGAAAGAAACTCGTATCAAAAAAGCCGAAGCAGAAAAAGAATCACAACAAGCAGAGCTGCAACGTCAAACAGAAATCGCGGAAGCGTCAAAAGAAAAAGAATTAAAACTAGCAACGTATAAAGAAGCACAAGATATCGCAAAAGCCAAAGCTGACCAAGCCTACAATTTGGAAACAGCCAAAGCCCAACAAGAAGTTATTGCCCAAGAGATGGAAGTAAAAGTCATCGAACGTCAAAAACAAATCGAGTTGGAAGAAAAAGAAATCGTTCGTCGTGAAAAGCAATATGATTCAGAAGTGAAGAAAAAAGCGGATGCTGATCGTTATGCGAAAGAGCAAGAAGCGTTAGCTCAAAAAGCTCGTGAAGTAGCCGAAGCAGAAGCGGAACGTTTCCGCGTGGAATCATTAGCTGAAGCTGAAGCCAATCAAACTCGATTAGCAGGTCAAGCCGAAGCTGAATCTATTCTAGCTCGTGGTGCTGCTGAAGCCGAAGCAAAACAAAAAATTGCGGATGCCTTCAAGGAATATGGGGAAGCTGCTGTCCTAAGTATGGTAATGGAAATGTTACCACAATTAATGAAAGAAGCAGCGCAACCACTCAGCAATATCGATAAAATTTCGGTTGTTGATACTGGAGGCGGCGGTGAAAATGCTGGCGCTAACCGTATCACCAATTATGCAACGAATTTGTTAGCAGGAACACAAGAAACGTTAAAAGAAACAACAGGTTTAGATGTCAAAGAATTGATTGAAAACTTCTCTAAAAAAGGAACGAACAGCAATGTGAATTTCTATGGTGAAGAGGCATCTGGTGACAAGGAATAACAAATTTAAAAAATGCCAAAATCAGAAGTGATTTTGGCATTTTTTTATAAAGCTATTTTTTCATTTCATCATTTTTACTTTTCTCTGATTCGACTCGTTCCTGGACTTTTTTTCTAAGTTCTTCTAATTCCTGCTCTTTCTTCGCTAGCTCTTCTAGGTCCTCATTAATTTCATGTTCTTCTTCAATAGGTTTAGGCTTAAAAAAGAAATTTAACCCGATCCCGATAAACGTTCCAATAAATGTATCGATCACCCTTGATAAAGCGAAATAAAAGGATTCACCTTGAGGAATACTCAAAGAAATCAAAAGTAAAGTTGCTATTGCTGAGATAATGCCTGAATTATTGTTCATGCCATCTGAAACCACAATCACAACAATCACTAAAAAGGGCAGTAAAAACAACTCAACTAAAAAATCATTGGAAAAAAGATCCTTCACCAAAAAATATACGATTGCTAAACCGCCACCTAAAGTATTACCAAGAATTCTCGATTTTCCAAAAGTAAGACTGGTCGTTAAATCTTGCCGTAATGAAAAAACCGCTGCTAGAGCTGCAATCATCGGTGCTCCCCGATCGAATACTTTAAATAAAATAATACATAGCATAACAGCTAAAGCCGTTTTCAATGTGCGCAAACCTAGACGAAAAGGACCGACTTCCATGAGCTTTCTCTCCTATAATCAACATTTAATCAGTTTTCTATTTAATGATAACCGAAATAGAGGTAAAATTACTAGTATTAAAACGAAAGATTAATCATTTTGTGAGGAGCAGTCAAATGAAAATTGGATTACGAACTATTAAAACCGCAGTGAGTGCGACCTTATCAATGATCGTTGCAGGAAGCCTAGGTCTTTTATATCCAGCATCTGCCGGGATTATTTCTGTATTGAGCGTCACAAATACGAAGAAAACGTCTTTGTTAACAGGTCTTTATCGACTACTTTCTTTAGCATTAGCTACAACGATTGCCTATTTTTGCTTTTCTATTCTTGGGTTTAATGCGTTAGCTTTTGGTGTTTATTTGCTTTTATTTATTCCAGGAGCAGTGTATTTTAAACTTTCTGATGGGATCGTAGTAAGTTCTGTGTTAGTGACGCAATACCTAGTAGAACAAGACCTATCTTGGTCAATCATTGGAAATGAATTTTTATTGATGACGATTGGTGTTGGATTTGCTTTACTCATGAATCTATACATGCCGGATACCGAAAAACGATTGAAGGAAGATCAAGAAGTGATTGAAACGATGTTTCGCAAAATATTGAATAATATGGCAGCCTATCTGAACGAGCATACTAAAGAAAGAAACTTATTTGAAAAATGCAATGACTTAAAAGCATTTATCCGAACAGGAGAAAATTGGGCGAAAAATCATGCAGAAAATCAGCTGATTTCTTCGAATCATTATTATATCGAATACTTTACGATGCGACGCTTACAAAGTAATAGTTTGAAAGACATGCTACGGACTTTGGAAAAAATCACGGTTGAACCTGAACAAGTCGGAAACATTCAAGAATTATTGCAATATACTGCTGAAACTTTTGCTGAAAATAATGATGGACAAGATATTTTGGATAGAATTGCTCAAGTTTATGAAGCTTACCGAAAAAAAGAGTTACCGAAGACAAGAGAAGAATTTGAAAATCGTGCTCAGCTGTTTCAATTTTTACAGGTATTTCAATCTTTTATAGAAATCAAAGCTGAATTTGCGAAACATCAGAATGAAAAATAGAATTGTCCATTTATAAAGGAAATATTAAAGTTTAGTTACGTAATTCAAAAATCCTAGTATTTGCAAAATCACGGTGCTATACTTTCATCAAGTTAAAAAAACAGAAACTTTAGTCTCTAAAAAGGTGGAACCAGAATTAATGACTGAAAAATGGCGTGAAGATCAAGAATATATGTCTTATGTGGAAGATTTGTTGGAAACGGAAGAAGTACAGCGTTTAGGAAATTACACGCAGCATGTTCACTCAACTCGTTTAGATCATTCAATCAGCGTTTCTTATTATAGTTATAAACTAGCTAAAAAATGGAATGGTGATGCCAGAGCAACGGCTCGAGCTGGACTGTTACATGATTTGTTCTATTACGATTGGCGTACAACAAAGTTCGACGAAGGATCTCATGCATATATGCACCCAAGAATTGCAGTGAAAAATGCTGAGAAACTGACAGAACTTTCAGACTTAGAACGTGATATTATTATCAAACATATGTGGGGGGCAACGATTGCTCCGCCGAAATATAAAGAAAGCTATATTGTTACGATGGTTGATAAATATTGTGCGGTCAAAGAAGCATCTGAGCCGATGACGAACTCGGTGAAAGCGAAATGGCGTCAATACTTTCCTAGAAAACAATCCGTATAATAAAAAAGTCGATCGATTTTCTTTTTGAGAATCGGTCGACTTTTTTTTCGTATTTCAGTTAATGCGAAAGCTATTGTGTTTCAATTATTTGTTCATGTTCTAATTTCTTCAACCGCTTGATTGCCTTAAAGTAAGAAGCAAGCAACACAATCACAGAACCAGCCCAAGCAAGTGGTGATGCTAAAGCAGCACCGACAAATCCTAACGAAGCAGTTAAAATAATCGAGGCAAATGAACGCATGATCAATTCCATAATTCCAGCTATTGTAGGAATCACACTTTGTCCAAGACCCTGCAACGTATAACGAATAATAAACAAGATCGCTAACAACCAGTACATACTGCCGTTGACATTAAAATAAATCTGAGAAAGATTGAGCACTTCTGTTTCGTTTGCGCTGACGAAAAGAGTCATCAAATTTTGACCAAATAGAATCACGATTCCGCCAGCCAGAATACTAAAGCCAATACTCATCACAAGGCATTGATTGACGCCTTGTAAAATCCGTTTGTATTTTTTTGCGCCATAATTTTGGGCAGTAAAAGTGGCCATAGCGATGCCAAATGACATCATTGGTTGGGTAGCAAATTGTTCGATTTTGCCCGAAGCCGCTTGAGCAGCCACCACATCAGTACCTAAACTATTTAAAGCGGCTTGTAGAATAATCGCACCAATCGCAATGATCGATGATTGAAAAGCCATAGGTAAAGCAATATTTAAATGAGCTCGAAATTCATGTTTATCAATAGAAAAATCTTTCTTTCGTAATTGAAGATTGGGGATTTTCCACCGAATATAGATTATACATAAGACACTAGACACGATTTGAGCTGTAACAGTTGCAATACCAGCACCCGCAACCCCCATATGAAAATTAAGAATCAAAATCAAATCTAGTACAACATTAATAATACTTGCAATGATCAAAAATAAAAGAGGTGTTCGACTATCTCCTAAGGCCCGAATCACATTAGATAATAGATTAAATGCCATTGCAGCAAAGATTCCGATAAAAATAATGGATATAAAGGTTTGAGCATCATCAATAATTTCTAAAGGTGTTTGCATAAGGTGTAGCATTGGGCGAACAAATACCAAACTTAAGATGGTCAAAACAACTGTTACGATCCCACTAATGATGATTCCAGTAGCAAAGCTCTTTTTTACCCCACGATAATCTTGTCCGCCAAAACGTTGTGACGTTAAAATGGAAAGACCAGCAGTTAATCCTTGTGCAAAACCAATAATCAAAAAAGTAATACTCCCAGTCGAACCAACGGCTGCTAGAGCATCTTTCCCTAAGGTTTGACCAACGATGATCATATCAGCCATATTATAAAACTGTTGGAAAATGTTGCCGATCAATAACGGAATCGTAAAGAAAAAAATCAATTTTGCGGGATTACCATGTGTTAATTCCTTCAATGAAAACATCCTTTCATTTTGAGAGAATAATCCGATGGTAGATTTTCTCTACAATTTTTTTACAAAAGCAACAGTTAAAATAATGAACTAAATAGAGTGAAAATATTGAAAATTTCCTATTTATAGTAGCACAATATTAAGGTTTTGCAAGTGCTTTATTAAGGGATTTCAATATTTAGTTTAAAAGAGTCTGTTTCACTTTTCTATAGAGCAAAAATTTATTTTTTTCTCGTTTCTTTTCGTAAAAATTGTTATAATTGACCAGCACGGCTCTAAGTAGTGATAATATGGAGTAGTTGATGTGTTTTTTAAGGAGTGATCGAGTGAAAAGTGAATTAAATATGCCAATAAAAATCAGCATTTACATGGTTAAATGGCTAACGATTGCTTCGTTAATCGGACTAATAATGGGTATGTTATCTGCTTTTTTTCTGAAGAGTTTAGATGTTGTGACGCAAATCAGGCTGGATAATTCGTGGCTTTTATTACTACTGCCAATCAGTGGGGCTATTTTTGCCTTTCTTTATAAAAAATTTGGAGGAAATGCAGTAAGAGGAAATAATCTTGTGATCGATCAAGCCAATGGTGAACAAGAAAACATTCCATTACGCCTCATTCCACTAACGTTGTTTGGCACGATCACAACCCATTTATTCGGCGGTTCGGTGGGACGTGAAGGAACAGCAGTGCAGATGGGCGGAACGGTGGCTGATGCAGTCGGACGACTTTTTAGACTAGATAAACTTGAACGAGAAATCGTGATTATCAGTGGTATCAGTGCAGGTTTCAGCTCTGTTTTTGGAACCCCTTTAGCAGGGACGATTTTCGGATTAGAAGTTTTAATGATCGGTCGCTTAAGATCAGACGGGCTTTTCCCAAGTTTTTTTGCAGCTTTCTTTGCAAATTTTGTGACGGAATCATTTGGCGTAACGCATACACATTATGGCATGGGGCAAATACCAGACTGGTCTCTGATGTTGTTTATCAAAATAATGGTTGCCGGCATTTGTTTTGGTTTAGTTGGGTGGCTATTTAGTCGTTCGATCGTACGAGTTAAAAAAATCTATGCGAACTGGTTTGGGAATGTTGTTTTACGAAATTTCGTCGGAGGAATCATTGTGGTAGCAGCCGTTTTTATTTTACAGACGCAGCGTTACCTTGGATTAAGCTTACCGTTGTTAAAAGACGCGTTTAATGGTGAGAGTCACTGGTTTGATTTTCTTGGGAAGCTCTTTTTTACAGTGCTATCATTGGGGGCTGGTTATCAAGGTGGAGAAGTAACACCATTGTTTGAAATTGGCGCAACATTAGGAAGTAGTTTAGCAGTGATTTTACACTTATCGATCCCGTTTTTGGCTGGATTGGGCTTTATTGGAGTTTTTTCAGGCGCAACAAATACGCCGGTTGCTTGTTTTATTATGGGAATCGAGTTGTTCGGTAGCGAGGCAGCACTCTTTTTCTTTATGATTTGTTTGATCAGCTATATGTGCTCAGGGAACGCTGGAATTTATTCTGCTCAAAAAGTGGAAGTCGAAAAGGGTGTTTTGTTTTTACCCATCTTGACGAATTGGCAAAATAGAAAAAGAAAATGATAGACTATAGAATAATATTATTAGCCTATGATAAACTAGATGATGAGGTGAAAGCATGAAAGACTATCAGTATCCTTTAGATTTAGATTGGACAACCGATGAAATGGTGATCGTTACCAATCTGTGGTCAGCGGTAGAACAAGCAAACGAAACAGGGATCGATACCCAAACTTTTTTGAATACGTATAAAGAATTTAAAAAAGTCGTTAAAAGTATCGGAGAAGAAAAGCGTTTAGGCAATGAGTTTCAAAAAGCATCTGGCTATTCCCTTTATCGAACACTCCAACAAGCTAAAAAGCAAAATACAGGTAGATTAAAATTAGGAGCTGATTAATTTGACTTCAGAAAAAATGATTATTGAAATCAAAGAATGGTTAACAGAAGCAGCAGGTTATATTCGTGTGAGACTGACGAATAAACTTACCGTTTCGCAAAAGTCAGGTAGAACGGATTTAGTCACCAATATCGATGAAGAAATCCAATCATTTTTTATTAAGAAGATCAATCAGCACTATCCTAATGATCGAATATTAGCTGAAGAAAAAGGATTTAATACGATTGATTCATTTGCTGGTCGGGTTTGGATCATCGATCCAATCGATGGTACGATGAATTTTGTGATGGAGCAAGAAAATTTTTGTATCATGATCGCTGTTTATGAAGAAGGCGTTGGGCAATTGGGTTTTATTTATGATGTGATGAAAGAAGAATTGTATTGGGGTGGAAAAAATTACGGTGTTTTCCTGAATGATCGGAAATTGCCACAGCCTAAAGATGTCGCTTTGTCAGAAGGCTTAATTGGAATGAATGCCTATATGTATCGTAAAAATATCTACTCTGCTGGAGAAATCGGTCATGCATGTATGGGGATCAGAGTGAGTGGATGTGCGGGAGTTGAACTTATTGCTATGCTTAAAGGCAATCATATTGGGTATATTTCTAACCTGAGTCCATGGGATTATGCAGCAGGATTGGTATTGATAAACGAGTTTGGTTTTAAGTACTCTAATATAGAAGGAGAACCCTTAGCATTTGACAAGCGTGAATATTTTTTAGCAGCAACCCCTACAGCGTATACTCAAATTCAAGAAAAATTTATTCATAAATAGAAACTAGTTCTTCAGCATGTCAAAGAAAAAAGCTGATATTTCAACAGAAAACATTGCTTTTTTTCAGTAAATGTGTTATTTTTTCAAAAAAAGGCAATAAAATATGAAGTTTTCACAACTTTTGAAAGCTTTAGACTATATTTCATGAAAAAAATTTGGTATAATAAAAAGTCGGATTTAATGAACAAGTGACGTAAGGCAAAAGGATAAGGAGCAATTACATTGAAATACAGAGAAGATATTAGAAACGTGGCAATCATCGCCCACGTCGATCATGGTAAAACAACATTAGTAGATGAACTTTTAAAACAATCAGATACTTTAGATGGACACACACAATTACAAGAACGCGCGATGGATTCAAATGCGATTGAAAGCGAACGTGGAATCACGATTTTAGCTAAAAATACTGCAGTTGATTACAAAGGTACTCGTATCAACATTTTAGATACACCTGGACACGCGGACTTCGGTGGTGAAGTTGAGCGTATCATGAAAATGGTGGATGGCGTAGTTTTAGTTGTTGATGCCTATGAAGGAACAATGCCTCAAACTCGTTTCGTATTGAAAAAAGCATTGGAACAAAAAGTAACACCAATCGTTGTTGTAAATAAAATTGATAAACCTTCAGCGCGTCCAGAACACGTTGTTGATGAAGTCTTAGAATTATTTATCGAATTAGGTGCGGATGATGATCAATTGGATTTCCCAGTTATTTATGCATCAGCTTTGAACGGAACTTCAAGCAATTCTGATAACCCAGAAGACCAAGAACCAACAATGGCACCAATTTTTGACCAAATCATTGAACACGTACCAGCACCAGTTGATAATTCAGATGAACCATTACAATTCCAAGTATCATTATTAGACTACAATGATTATGTTGGACGTATAGGTATCGGCCGTGTGTTCCGTGGGACAATGAAAGTGGGCGACCAAGTTGCCTTGATGAAATTAGATGGTAGCGTGAAAAACTTCCGTGTTACTAAAATATTTGGTTTCTTTGGATTACAACGTGTTGAAATCAATGAAGCAAAAGCTGGCGATTTAATTGCCGTTTCTGGTATGGAAGATATCTTCGTTGGTGAAACTGTTGCTGACGTAGCACACCAAGAAGCTCTACCAATCCTACACATTGATGAACCAACATTACAAATGACATTCTTAGTAAATAACTCTCCATTTGCTGGTCGTGAAGGTAAATACGTAACTTCTCGTAAAATTGAAGAACGTTTAATGGCAGAATTACAAACAGACGTATCATTACTTGTAGAACCAATTGGACCAGATTCATGGACCGTATCTGGTCGTGGCGAATTGCATTTATCAATCCTGATTGAAAATATGCGTCGTGAAGGCTATGAATTACAAGTTTCTCGTCCTGAAGTTATCGAACGTGAAATTGAAGGCGTAAAATGCGAACCGTTTGAGCGTGTTCAAATCGATACTCCTGAAGAATACATGGGTAGTGTTATTGAATCATTAAGCTTACGTAAAGGTGAAATGCAAGATATGATCCATACTGGTAATGGTCAGATTCGTTTGATCTTCTTAGCACCAGCTCGTGGTCTGATCGGTTATACAACTGAATTCCTATCAATGACTCGCGGATACGGTATCATGCACCACACATTTGATCAATATCTACCAATGATTCAAGGAACAATTGGCGGACGCCGTCAAGGTGCACTTGTTTCAATCGATACAGGTAAAGCAACAACTTATAGTATTATGAGTATTGAAGAACGTGGAACTGTCTTTGTAGAGCCTACAACTGACGTTTACGAAGGAATGATCATTGGTGAAAATAACCGTGACAATGACTTAACCGTAAATATCACAAGAGCAAAACAAATGACTAACGTTCGTTCTGCCAACAAAGATCAAACATCTGTCATCAAAAAAGCAAAAATCCTTACATTAGAAGAATCTTTAGAATTCTTAAATGAAGATGAATATTGTGAAGTAACACCAGAAAGTATTCGTTTGAGAAAACAAATTCTTAACAAAAACGAACGTGAAAAAGCAAGTAAAAAGAAAAAATAGTCGAATAAACTACGATGATATAATCGAGTTTAAAAAGATGGGACAGAACTTAATAAGTTTTGTCCTATTTTTTGTGGATAACTTTTGATGAATCATTATAAAAAATGCGTATCCTATTGTAGGAACTTTGATAAACCAGGGTTTTGACTTTTAATAAAAAAGATACTGTGTTTCACATGGCGCAAATTGTTTCACGAACGGGAAAATCCTTTCTTGAATTGACCTATAGTGCATGCTAAAATAACAACCAGACACAAAGAACGGAGAGAATTTCATGATTGACATCAAAGACTTACTAAAGGAAAAATTTGGATACGACGAATTTCGTCAAGGACAAGAAGACATCATCAATCATGTTTTACATAAAGAAAATGTTTTAGGTATTATGCCGACAGGTGGTGGTAAGTCGATTTGTTACCAATTACCAGCACTCGTATTAGAAAATCTAACATTAGTGATTTCACCTTTGATTTCTTTAATGAAAGATCAGGTTGATGCTTTGAATATGATGGGGATTCCAGCTACATTCATTAACAGTACGATTTCACAGCAGGAAATGAATAAACGAGTTCAAATGGCTGTTAATCGTGAGGTGAAACTATTGTATATAGCACCTGAACGACTAGAGTCATTTGATTTTCAGCAATTATTATTACATGTACCAATCGATTTATTAGCGGTAGATGAAGCGCACTGTATTTCTCAATGGGGACACGATTTTCGTCCAAGTTATTTACGCTTAGCTGAGATTATTGAACAATTCCAACAGCAGCCTTCAGTCATTGCACTTACGGCCACTGCGACACCCCAAGTAGCAGAAGATATCCTTAAACAATTACACATTCCAAAAGATAATCAGATACAGACTGGTTTTGCTCGAGAAAATCTATCCTTTCAAGTTGTTAAAGACCAAAATCGAGATGTGTTCCTTTTAGAATATTTAAAGTTGAATCAAGGACAATCAGGTATTGTTTATGCAAGTACTCGGAAAGAAGTTGAACGAATCTATCATTTACTTCAAAGTAAAAAAATTGCTGTGGGTATGTATCATGGTGGGATGAATGAAAAGGAGCGAAATCACAATCAAGAAGAATTTTTATTCGATAAACTTCAAGTGATGGTTGCGACGAATGCGTTTGGTATGGGAATCAATAAGAGTAATGTCCGATTCGTGATTCATGCGCAAATACCTGGGAATATTGAGTCTTATTATCAAGAAGCTGGGCGTGCAGGACGTGATGGACTTCCAAGTGATGCTGTATTACTCTATGCACCACAAGATCTTCAAATTCAGCAATTCTTTATCGATCAATCAGAAATGACGATCGATTATAAACAAAAGGAATACATGAAATTAAGAGAAATGTCTCAATATGCAAATGCTCAAATGTGTCTACAGAAATTTATTTTACGTTATTTTGGTGAGAAAGGCTCTGATTGTGGTCGCTGTTCTAATTGTTTAGACGAGCGTGAATTGGTAGATATCACAGTGGATGTTCAAAAAGTTCTTTCTTGTGTGAAACGAATGGGCGAAAAGTTTGGTAAGGGGTTAGTTGGAAAAGTACTGACTGGTTCTAAGGATCAAAAAATCGATCAGTGGCATTTTCATCGTTTGCCTACGTATGGTTTGATGAAGGATAGAACACAAAAAGAAGTAAATCAATTGATCGATTATCTAACAGCAGAAAGATATTTAAATCCTTCAGATGGGCAATATCCATTGTTATCTGTTTCGCCAACTGGGGTTAAAGTCTTATTAGGCCAACAGACAGTGTTTAGAAAAGAAGATCAACGCGTTCGCAAAGTTGTTGTGAATGATGGGCTCTTTGAAACGTTAAGGGAATTACGGATGGATTTAGCGCAAGATGCGGGTGTGCCACCATACCTAATTTTCTCAGATAGTACATTGAAAGAAATGTGTGAAAAAATCCCTAAAAACTCAATTCAATTACTGCAAGTAAAAGGAGTAGGGCAGAATAAATTGGATAAATACGGAGAAAAATTCTTAACAGCAATCCAAACATTTAAACAGACTGAAGAAAAAGATGTTAGAACTCAGTAGAAGCAGGTACTTAGAATAGAGTGACAAAAAAGTTAGAGCAGGACTCTAACTTTTTTTGATCAACATTGTTATTTAGGATAAACAGCAAAACGTTCATCTTTTAATGGGATGATTTGAATCGGTTCAGCGTAAAAAGCTGCGAACTTTTCTTCATTAAAGAGTTCAGATTGTGTTCCATTTGCAAAAATTTCGCCATCTTTTAACAGCATCAAATGATCAAAACACGGCAGAATTTCTTCAGTGTGGTGTGTAACATAAAGTAGTGTAGGGTGATTTTCTTGTTCAGCAATTTTCTGGATTTGAGATAAGAGTTTTTCTCTAGCAAATAAATCTAAGCCATTACAAGGTTCATCTAGAATCAACAATTCTGGGTTAGTCATTAAGGCTCTTGAAATTAATACCAGTTGTCGTTCTCCCTGAGATAAAACTTCGTATTTTTTCCCGATAAGCGATTCACCACCGGCATTTCTTAAAATCGTTTTTGCTTGCTCCAGTTCTTCAAAAGTGTAGTTCTGATAAATACCGATACTGGCGAATTTGCCAGATAGAACAATTTTTTCGGCTGTCTCCCAGTTCTTCATCCGATATTGCAAAGCAGTGCTGACCCAACCAATTCTTCGCTGTAATGCGGGGATCGAGGCCTGACCAAACACTTGATCTAAAACCACCAAGCGTCCTTTGGTTGGCCATAAATACCCACAGATCAATTGCAAAAGCAGTGTTTTACCAGCACCGTTCAATCCAAGGATAGCCCAATTTTCGGATGTTTGAACTGACCAATTTACGTTATTTAACAACATCTTTTTATCCCGAATAAATGAGACATCTGTAAACTCAAAAGCTTTCATACTAACTCCTCCTTTGCTTTATTTTACCACTAAGATCGGAGAATAGAATAGTAGTAGTTGAAAAAAATTGAAAGAAGAAAACACTGTCAAGAAAATTTCATTGACAAAGCTTTCAAACCCTTGTATAATTGCTTTTGTTGCGTTATGAGGTGATGAATATGAAATGGTCTTTACTAGAACTAAACAAATACAAAGACGAACCCTGTGAATTTTCAGAGACACTTGATTTAAAAGCATCTTTGATGAAAAGAGATAATCTGATTCTAGATGTTAGTCCCGTCAAAGCAACCGGGATACTAGCTGTAGGGAAAGAAGAGTACTTGCTTCACTATAAAATCGATGTTATTGTAACAGTTCCATCTTCACGTTCTTTAACACCTGTTCCTCTTACACTTGTAATTGATGTTGATGAGGTATTTATGACTCCTGAACAATATCAGCAAAGAGATGAACGTTTGGCAGATGAAGAAATCATCTTGTTGGAGAAACCAACGATCGATTTAGATGAGTCAGTCGAAGATAACATTCTTTTGTCTATTCCAATTCAAGTATTATCAGAAGAAGAGCAAACAAGTCAAGATATGCCCAAAGGCAATGACTGGGAAGTTCTGTCGGAAGAAGACTATGAACAGAAAAGACAAGAAGAAGCACAACAAACAATGGATCCTCGTCTTGCTAAATTATCCGAATTGTTCAGTGAAACATCTGACGAAGACGATAAGCAGTAGGATTGGAATATATCGTGCATTTTATGCACACATCTTTACAAGGAGGTGGAACACCAATGGCAGTACCAGCTAGAAGAACTTCAAAAGCTAAAAAGGGCAAACGCCGTACTCATTACAAATTAACTATCAAAGGTTTGAATGCATGTTCAAACTGTGGTGAAATGAGAAAAAGCCATCACGTATGTCCAGCATGTGGTCATTACGATGGTAAAGACGTAATCTCTAAAGAAGCATAAAACATTTTTTTGAAAATGTTAAAATCCCTTAGGCTAACCATGGAGCCTAAGGGATTTATTTTTATTAAGAAGAACGGATTTGCTGGACAATCCTATGTAATTGTCCAAATTTAAAAAAATAAACAGGAATAAATTAAATTAATCGAACTATTTTGTTTTCATATCAAGCATTCTACGTTATAATGATGTAGATTATAAGAAAATTCTAATGAATTTCTTTTCAAAGATAGTGGGAGGATACAAGATGACAAAACAACAATTTGGCGTAGTCGGAATGGCCGTAATGGGAAAAAATTTAGCCTTAAACATTGAAAGTAGAGGATACTCAGTAGCTCTATTTAATCGTACAGGTTCAAAAACAACGGATGTCGTTGAAGAGCATCCGGATAAAAATTTTAAAGCGACTTATACAATTGAAGAGTTTGTAGACTCTATTGAAAAACCACGTCGTATTATGTTGATGGTTCAAGCAGGTTTTGCAACCGATGCGACGATTCAAGAGTTATTACCACATCTAGACAAAGGCGATATTTTGATTGACGGTGGGAATACATTCTTTAAAGATACGATTCGTAGAAATGAAGAATTGGCTAATTCAGGGATCAACTTTATCGGGACTGGTGTTTCCGGTGGTGAAGAAGGTGCGCTAAAAGGTCCTTCAATCATGCCTGGCGGTCAAAAAGAAGCCTATGAATTAGTAGCTCCGATTTTAGAAAAAATTTCAGCTAAAGCAGAAGATGGCGAACCATGTGTAACATACATTGGCCCAAATGGTGCTGGTCATTATGTTAAAATGGTGCATAACGGAATCGAATACGGTGATATGCAATTGATTGCTGAGTCTTATGATTTAATGAAAAATATTCTTGGTGTCTCTGTAGATGAGATGGCTGAGATTTTCAAAGAATGGAATCAAGGAGAATTAGATAGTTATCTTGTAGAAATCACAGCAGATATCTTAACACGCAAAGACGATGAAGGAACTGGTAAACCAATCGTTGATGTCATCATGGATGCTGCCGGTAATAAAGGAACAGGTAAATGGACAAGCCAAAGTGCGTTAGATTTAGGTGTTCCGCTACCGTTGATTACTGAATCTGTTTTCGCCCGTTTCATCTCCGCTTATAAAGATGAACGTGTGAAAGCAAGTAAAGTGTTAGCTAAGCCTGAAGCTCCTGCTTATCAAGGTGATAAAAAAGAGTTGATCGAAAAAATTCGTGAAGCACTTTACTTTAGTAAGATCATGAGCTACGCACAGGGATTTGCTCAATTACGTGTCGCTTCAGAAGATTATGAGTGGGACTTACCATTTGGTGAAATCGCTAAAATCTGGCGTGCAGGTTGTATCATCCGTGCTCAGTTTTTACAAAAAATTACAGATGCGTACGATAAAAATCCAACAATCGAAAACCTACTATTAGACGAGTACTTTATTGATATTACAAAAAAATATCAACAATCTGTTCGTGATGTTGTATCGATCGCTGTTCAAGCAGGCGTTCCAGTTCCAACATTTGCTTCAGCTATTGCTTATTATGACTCTTATCGTTCAGAACGCTTACCAGCAAATCTGATCCAAGCGCAAAGAGATTACTTTGGAGCACATACGTATCAACGTGTTGATAAAGAAGGTACTTACCACTATAGTTGGTATAACGAACAATAATATGTTGGAAAACCATGGGATTCAAAGATTTCTCATGGTTTTCTCTCTGTTAGATATGAAGGAAATAGGTTGTTACTAGCTTTTTGAGGTAAAAGTGGGTATAATGGGTAGGCTTTAAGATAGCTTTTAAAGAGAAAGGACAAATAACCAATGAGTAATATTCTAATTATTGAAGATGAAAAAAACTTAGCGCGTTTTGTAGAATTGGAGCTGAAACATGAAGGTTACACTACGGAGGTTCACTACAATGGACGTACTGGTTTAGAAGCGGCTTTAAATAATGATTGGGATGCTATCCTTTTAGATTTGATGTTGCCTGAATTAAACGGGCTTGAAGTTTGTCGACGTGTACGGCAAGTGAAAAATACGCCAATCATCATGATGACGGCAAGAGATTCTGTGATAGATCGTGTATCTGGTTTGGATCATGGAGCGGATGATTACATTGTAAAACCATTTGCTATTGAAGAGTTACTAGCACGTTTACGCGCATTGCTTCGCCGAATCGATATCGAAGGTGACAAAAACGTGGCGAAACAAACAACAATCACATATCGTGATCTAACGATCGAAAAAGAAAATCGCGTTGTTCGCCGTAATTCTGAAATGATTGAATTAACGAAACGTGAATACGAATTACTATTAACTTTAATGGAAAATGTAAATGTTGTATTAGCTCGTGATGTACTATTAAATAAAGTATGGGGCTATGAAACAGAAGTCGAAACAAATGTTGTCGATGTGTATATCCGTTATCTACGTAATAAAATTGATGTTCCAGGCGAGGAGAGCTACATTCAAACTGTTCGTGGAACAGGTTATGTGATGCGCTCGTGAAATCAATAAAAATGAAAAAAGCAGCAAAAAAAGAACTGAAGGGGCCTTCTTTGACAATAAAGTGGGCTTCTGCAAGTTCTTTCTTCATATTTGTAGTATTTACGATATTTGCAGTAATTACGTATAAATCATCTGTTAACCTTATTGTTGAAAAAGAACGAGAAAATGTAGAAAGAACGGTTGGAGAAGTGGGCAATCGTTTGGCAAATGCTGATGGAAACTTGACTGTATCAGATGTCTATGAGAAATTAAAGACACCGAGTGTTGATGAAAATGCTTTAGACAACAAAAAAATCTCCGTAGAAGGATCTTTGATGGAGATGGATACCATGCTTTCTGAGTTGGGGCAACCAGCGTTATTTTTATCTGTTTATGATACAAATGGAACGTTAGTATTTGAGACGCAAAAAGTTCAAAGTCAGCTACAGAAAAAAGAGAAACAAGAGGCTGAGATTAAAACATTAGATGATAGAACAGGATTTTTAGTTATTCAACCAGTTTATTCGAAAGAGAATAGAGAACAGATCGGTTATATTCAGGCTTTTTATGAATTGTCCTCTTTTTATGATATTCGAAATCGTTTATTACTGACATTAATCGTTTTAGAGATCATTTCATTCATTTTAAGTAGCATACTAGGTTTTATTTTGTCTTCGTATTTTTTAAAACCAGTAAAAGTTTTACGAGATACAATGGATACAATCAGAAAAGACCCGCAATCGGATATACATATGCCAGATATTCATTCTAATGATGAGTTAGCAGACCTTGCGGAAATTTTTAATGAAATGTTGGATCGTATGAGACGATATATCGAGCAGCAAGAGCAATTTGTTGAAGATGTTTCCCATGAGTTACGTACACCGGTTGCAATTATTGAAGGGCATTTGAATTTATTGAATCGCTGGGGGAAAGAAGATCCGGAAGTGTTGGATGAATCTTTAGAAGCGAGTCTACAAGAAATTGTGCGTATGAAGAGTCTAGTTCAAGAAATGTTGGATCTATCTCGCGCTGAACAAGTAGATGTTCAATATTCAAATCATACATCAAATGCTAAACAAGTTGTTTATCAAGTGTTTAACAATTTTAAAATTTTATATCCAGATTTTGTTATTACTTTAGATGATGACTTATTAAATGAAGTAACACTGGGGATTTACCGTAATCACTTTGAACAGCTTCTGATTATTATTTTGGACAATGCTGTGAAGTATTCAACAACGCGTAAAGAAGTTCATATTTCTATTTCAAAAACATTGAGTGAGTTTGAAATTGCAATTCAAGATTTTGGTGAAGGAATCCCTGAAGATGATTTAGCTAAAATTTTCAATCGTTTTTATCGTGTAGATAAAGCACGAGCTCGTAATAAGGGTGGGAATGGACTAGGCCTATCAATTGCCAAACAGCTAGTGGAGAATTATAAAGGAAGAATAGATGCGGAAAGTGTTGTTCATCAAGGAACAATATTTAGAATCTACATTCCAATAGTAGATAAAGGTGAAATAGTAGAGTAGGAGTAAAAGCTTCTACTCTTTTCTTATCGATTAAGCGAATAATCTATTTAGTTTGGCACGGAATAATACAGAAAAAGCGAATGCTCAAAATGAAGTTTAGGTGATTTGTTCGCTAAGAGAAAAAAGAATCAAAAATAGACATTTTCTAGTTGCATTTTACGATAAGTATTGTTATATTTATACATGTTCTGATGATTTAACATTGCTTAAGTGAAAGAGAAAAAAATATATTTTTTTCTACTTGACGAAAGGAATATAATCATGATAGAATAACAAAGTTGTTAATTCAAAACAACTAAAATAACTTAGAATATCAGGAAAAAAGTTGTTGACAAATAACAAACAACCTGATAAAATAATGAAGTTGTCAAGAAACATTCGATAACATCAAGCAGAAAAAAACTTTGAAACTTTTTAAAAAAAGTGTTGACATCAAATCGAAGATTTGATATGATATAAAAGTTGCTGCGAGGTAACACAGTAGACCTTTGAAAACTGAACAAAGTAAGACGAACCAAATGTGTAGGTTGTTTTACAACGGTAAAAACAAACAACAATTTTTAACAAAAGCGAAGCAATATGCTAGCAACCAAATGAGCTTAACAATCATCGGATTGTGTTCAACTTTTATTATGAGAGTTTGATCCTGGCTCAGGACGAACGCTGGCGGCGTGCCTAATACATGCAAGTCGAACGCTTCTTTTCTACCGAGTGCTTGCACTCAATTGAAAAGAGGAGTGGCGGACGGGTGAGTAACACGTGGGTAACCTACCCATCAGAGGGGGATAACACTTGGAAACAGGTGCTAATACCGCATAATAGTCGACACCGCATGGTGCTGATTTGAAAGACGCTTTCGGGTGTCACTGATGGATGGACCCGCGGTGCATTAGCTAGTTGGTGAGGTAACGGCTCACCAAGGCCATGATGCATAGCCGACCTGAGAGGGTGATCGGCCACACTGGGACTGAGACACGGCCCAGACTCCTACGGGAGGCAGCAGTAGGGAATCTTCGGCAATGGACGAAAGTCTGACCGAGCAACGCCGCGTGAGTGAAGAAGGTTTTCGGATCGTAAAACTCTGTTGTTAGAGAAGAACAAGTAGGAGAGTAACTGCTCTTACCTTGACGGTATCTAACCAGAAAGCCACGGCTAACTACGTGCCAGCAGCCGCGGTAATACGTAGGTGGCAAGCGTTGTCCGGATTTATTGGGCGTAAAGCGAGCGCAGGCGGTTTCTTAAGTCTGATGTGAAAGCCCCCGGCTCAACCGGGGAGGGTCATTGGAAACTGGGAGACTTGAGTGCAGAAGAGGAGAGTGGAATTCCATGTGTAGCGGTGAAATGCGTAGATATATGGAGGAACACCAGTGGCGAAGGCGACTCTCTGGTCTGTAACTGACGCTGAGGCTCGAAAGCGTGGGGAGCAAACAGGATTAGATACCCTGGTAGTCCACGCCGTAAACGATGAGTGCTAAGTGTTGGAGGGTTTCCGCCCTTCAGTGCTGCAGCTAACGCATTAAGCACTCCGCCTGGGGAGTACGACCGCAAGGTTGAAACTCAAAGGAATTGACGGGGGCCCGCACAAGCGGTGGAGCATGTGGTTTAATTCGAAGCAACGCGAAGAACCTTACCAGGTCTTGACATCCTTTGACCACTCGAGAGATCGAGCTTTCCCTTCGGGGACAAAGTGACAGGTGGTGCATGGTTGTCGTCAGCTCGTGTCGTGAGATGTTGGGTTAAGTCCCGCAACGAGCGCAACCCCTATTGTTAGTTGCCATCATTTAGTTGGGCACTCTAGCGAGACTGCCGGTGACAAACCGGAGGAAGGTGGGGATGACGTCAAATCATCATGCCCCTTATGACCTGGGCTACACACGTGCTACAATGGGAAGTACAACGAGTCGCTAGGCCGCGAGGTCATGCAAATCTCTTAAAGCTTCTCTCAGTTCGGATTGTAGGCTGCAACTCGCCTACATGAAGCCGGAATCGCTAGTAATCGCGGATCAGCACGCCGCGGTGAATACGTTCCCGGGCCTTGTACACACCGCCCGTCACACCACGAAAGTTTGTAACACCCGAAGTCGGTGAGGTAACCCTTGTGGAGCCAGCCGCCTAAGGTGGGATAGATGATTGGGGTGAAGTCGTAACAAGGTAGCCGTATCGGAAGGTGCGGCTGGATCACCTCCTTTCTAAGGAATATTACGGAAACTTACACATTCGTCGATACTTTGTTCAGTTTTGAGAGGTTTACTCTCAAATTAATAGTACCAAGGGGCCTTAGCTCACCTGGGAGAGCGCCTGCTTTGCACGCAGGAGGTAAGCGGTTCGATCCCGCTAGGCTCCATAGTAACCTTTTGGTTACTAATCTAATATTGTTCATTGAAAACTGGATATTGAAGTAAAAAAGTAATCAAAACAAACCGAGAACACCGCGTTGGATAGTAAATTTATTTATTGTTCGAAGCTTATTTTATTGGTAACGCCTCTATCGCTAGAGAAACGAACCAAACAATTGACCGTAAGGTCATAAGGTTAAGTGAATAAGGGCGCACGGTGGATGCCTTGGCATTAGGAGCCGATGAAGGACGGGACTAACACCGATATGCTTTGGGGAGCTGTAAGTGAGCTATGATCCAGAGATTTCCGAATGGGGAAACCCAACATCTTTTATAGGATGTTACTTTCCAGTGAATACATAGCTGGTTAGAGGTAGACGCAGAGAACTGAAACATCTAAGTACCTGCAGGAAGAGAAAGAAAATTCGATTCCCTGAGTAGCGGCGAGCGAAACGGGAAGAGCCCAAACCAACAAGCTTGCTTGTTGGGGTTGTAGGACTCCAATGTGGTAGTCTGTCAAGATAGTCGAAGAACCTGGAAAGGTTCGCCAAAGTGGGTAATAGCCCCGTAGACGAAATGTTGGCAACACCTAGGAGTATCCTGAGTACGGCGGAACACGAGAAATTCCGTCGGAATCCGCGGGGACCATCCCGCAAGGCTAAATACTCCCTAATGACCGATAGTGAACCAGTACCGTGAGGGAAAGGTGAAAAGCACCCCGGAAGGGGAGTGAAATAGATCCTGAAACCGTGTGCCTACAACAAGTCAAAGCCCGTTAATGGGTGATGGCGTGCCTTTTGTAGAATGAACCGGCGAGTTACGATTGCATGCGAGGTTAAGGTGAAGAGCCGGAGCCGCAGCGAAAGCGAGTCTGAATAGGGCGAATGAGTATGTAGTCGTAGACCCGAAACCATGTGATCTACCCATGGCCAGGTTGAAGGTGTGGTAAAACGCACTGGAGGACCGAACCCACGTACGTTGAAAAGTGCGGGGATGAGCTGTGGGTAGCGGAGAAATTCCAAACGAACTTGGAGATAGCTGGTTCTCTCCGAAATAGCTTTAGGGCTAGCCTCGGAATTAAGAATGATGGAGGTAGAGCACTGTTTGGACTAGGGGCCCATCTCGGGTTACCGAATTCAGATAAACTCCGAATGCCATTCATTTATATCCGGGAGTCAGACTGCGAGTGATAAGATCCGTAGTCGAAAGGGAAACAGCCCAGACCACCAGCTAAGGTCCCAAAATATATGTTAAGTGGAAAAGGATGTGGGGTTGCACAGACAACTAGGATGTTGGCTCAGAAGCAGCCACCATTTAAAGAGTGCGTAATAGCTCACTAGTCGAGTGACCCTGCGCCGAAAATGTACCGGGGCTAAACATATTACCGAAGCTGTGGATTACACCTCTGGTGTAATGGTAGGAGAGCGTTCTAAGGGCGTTGAAGGTCGATCGTGAGGACGGCTGGAGCGCTTAGAAGTGAGAATGCCGGTATGAGTAGCGAAAGACGGGTGAGAATCCCGTCCACCGTATGACTAAGGTTTCCTGGGGAAGGCTCGTCCGCCCAGGGTTAGTCGGGACCTAAGCCGAGGCCGAAAGGCGTAGGCGATGGACAACAGGTTGATATTCCTGTACCAGTTGTTTTTGTTTGAGCAATGGAGGGACGCAGGAGGCTAAGAAATGCATGCGACTGGAAGTGCATGTCCAAGCAGTAAGTCTTGAGTAGAGTCAAATGCTTTACTCTATACGGACAAGCTGTGATGGGGAGGGAAATAATAGTACCGAAGTTTCTGATGTCACACTGTCAAGAAAAGCTTCTAGTGAGAAAACAACTGCCCGTACCGTAAACCGACACAGGTAGTCGAGGAGAGTATCCTAAGGTGTGCGAGTGAACTCTCGTTAAGGAACTCGGCAAAATGACCCCGTAACTTCGGGAGAAGGGGTGCTGACTTCGGTCAGCCGCAGTGAATAGGCCCAAGCGACTGTTTATCAAAAACACAGGTCTCTGCAAAATCGAAAGATGAAGTATAGGGGCTGACGCCTGCCCGGTGCTGGAAGGTTAAGAGGATGGGTTAGCTTCGGCGAAGCTCAGAATTGAAGCCCCAGTAAACGGCGGCCGTAACTATAACGGTCCTAAGGTAGCGAAATTCCTTGTCGGGTAAGTTCCGACCCGCACGAAAGGCGTAACGATTTGGGCACTGTCTCAACGAGAGACTCGGTGAAATTTTAGTACCTGTGAAGATGCAGGTTACCCGCGACAGGACGGAAAGACCCCATGGAGCTTTACTGTAGCTTGATATTGAGTGTTTGTACCACATGTACAGGATAGGTAGGAGCCGATGAACCCGGAACGCTAGTTTCGGTGGAGGCGCTGGTGGGATACTACCCTTGTGTTATGAACCCTCTAACCCGCACCACTTATCGTGGTGGGAGACAGTGTCAGGTGGGCAGTTTGACTGGGGCGGTCGCCTCCTAAAGAGTAACGGAGGCGCCCAAAGGTTCCCTCAGAATGGTTGGAAATCATTCGCAGAGTGTAAAGGCAGAAGGGAGCTTGACTGCGAGACTTACAAGTCGAGCAGGGACGAAAGTCGGGCTTAGTGATCCGGTGGTTCCGCATGGAAGGGCCATCGCTCAACGGATAAAAGCTACCCTGGGGATAACAGGCTTATCTCCCCCAAGAGTCCACATCGACGGGGAGGTTTGGCACCTCGATGTCGGCTCGTCGCATCCTGGGGCTGTAGTCGGTCCCAAGGGTTGGGCTGTTCGCCCATTAAAGCGGCACGCGAGCTGGGTTCAGAACGTCGTGAGACAGTTCGGTCCCTATCCGTCGCGGGCGTTGGAAATTTGAGAGGAGCTGTCCTTAGTACGAGAGGACCGGGATGGACTTACCGCTGGTGTACCAGTTGTTCTGCCAAGGGCATTGCTGGGTAGCTATGTAGGGAAGGGATAAACGCTGAAAGCATCTAAGTGTGAAGCCCACCTCAAGATGAGATTTCCCATTTCTTTAAGAAAGTAAGACCCCTGAGAGATGATCAGGTAGATAGGTTGGAAGTGGAAGTGCAGTGATGTACGGAGCGGACCAATACTAATCGGTCGAGGACTTAACCTAAGAAACGAATAAAAAAGTGTTTAACCACGTTTTGATTACGTACTTCAATCCAGTTTTGAGTGAATAATCACTCAACTTAATAGCAACAACACCCAGTGTGGTGGCGATAGCGAGAAGGATACACCTGTTCCCATGCCGAACACAGAAGTTAAGCTTCTTAGCGCCGATTGTAGTGAAGGGTTTCCCTTTGTGAGAGTAGGACGTCGCCACGCTAATTATTCCGGCATAGCTCAGTTGGTAGTAGCGCATGACTGTTAATCATGATGTCGTAGGTTCGAGTCCTACTGCCGGAGTTCCTTAATATAGGACTTAATGAGTAATGCTTGCTTCTTTTAACTTTGGAGAGTTGTCCGAGTGGCCGAAGGAGCATGATTGGAAATCATGTAGACGGTGAACGCTGTCTCAAGGGTTCGAATCCCTTACTCTCCGTATTAAGTTTTTATTGGCCCGTTGGTCAAGCGGTTAAGACACCGCCCTTTCACGGCGGTATCACGGGTTCGATTCCCGTACGGGTCATTTATATTTATTGGAGGTTTAGCTCAGCTGGGAGAGCACCTGCCTTACAAGCAGGGGGTCGGCGGTTCGATCCCGTCAACCTCCATTAAATTACGGTTTGGTAGTTCAGCTGGTTAGAATGCCTGCCTGTCACGCAGGAGGTCGCGGGTTCGAGTCCCGTCCAGACCGTTTTATTATTTTTTGGCGCAGTAGCTCAGTTGGTAGAGCAACGGATTGAAGCTCCGTGTGTCGGCAGTTCGATTCTGTCTTGCGCCATTTGGAGGAATAGCGAAGTGGCTAAACGCGACGGACTGTAAATCCGTTCCTTAGGGTTCAGTGGTTCGAATCCACTTTCCTCCATTACATAGTAGGGATATAGTTAAACGGTATAACTACGGTCTCCAAAACCGTCATTGTGGGTTCGATTCCTACTATCCCTGTTAAGTAATATTTTATGGCGATTGTGGTGAAGTGGTTAACACAGCGGATTGTGGTTCCGCCATGCGTGGGTTCGATCCCCATCAGTCGCCCTTAGATTTAATTTTATTATATATTTTATGGCGATTGTGGTGAAGTGGTTAACACAGCGGATTGTGGTTCCGCCATGCGTGGGTTCGATTCCCATCAGTCGCCCTTAGATTTAATTTTTATTATTGGGGTATAGCCAAGCGGTAAGGCAACAGGTTTTGATCCTGTCATGCGTTGGTTCGAATCCAGCTACCCCAGTTTTCTCTTTTAGAGAATCTTTAAATTGTGATATGGCGGTATAGCCAAGTGGTAAGGCAGAGGTCTGCAAAACCTTCATCACCGGTTCAAATCCGGTTACCGCCTTGCAAATTATTTCATGCCGGCGTGGCGGAATTGGCAGACGCGCTGGACTCAAAATCCAGTGCCCGCGAGGGCGTGCCGGTTCGACCCCGGCCGCCGGTATAATTGATACATCAACATTTTCGATTGTTGATGTATTTTTTTTATTGATTTTAAAAAGTAAAGTCTCCATTTAAGTGAATTGGATTTAAAACCAGAAATAAATGAGATTATCGATTTAAAAGGAGAACTACTGTATCTTGTAGGGATAATGAAAGCTTTGAACAATTCGTTGAAGGCAATAATGGTGAATGGATAAGCATAACTTTGTTGATAAAACTGAAATCAATAGGAAAAAACAAAATGATTTCTACAACAGGTGAGAGTGGCTAGGTATTTCTTGTAATATTTGGACTATTCATTTCTATAGCATCAGTTATAACGTTAAACCTACGAAAAAAGATTTATAACGAATAACAAATTAAAAGGGAGGAAAGACATTAAGTTGTTTTTCCTCCCTTTTAATATATAGACAATGACTTAAGTAGATCAGTCATCTAATTTACTTGAAAATAATTGCTCGACTTGTTCTTCAGCCCACTGGCACCAGCGAAGTTCCTCTTCACACATTCGTATTCTTTTTTGGATAACCAAAAATCGTCCAAAGTTTTTTTTCTGTTCTTCTGGATCAGTTAATTGATCGATTTGCGCTTGTTTCGCTTGGTTTTTTTTAAGCATTTTTAATTGATGCTGTTTTCTTTCAAAAAGTAAACCTTTAACGGTATCTTTATCTAAAATTGATGCTACATATATTTTTGCAAGAAATTCATCTTTTTGAGAAGGTTCTTTTGTTTCCTCTTGGATCCAAGTGTTGACGATATTTTCTCCTTTTTTAGTCAAATGATAGATTTTTTTTTGTGAATGCTTCTCGTCATTTTCGACTGAAACATATTCTTCCTTCAAAAGTTTTGCTAAAGAAGTGTAAATCTGACTGTGATGGGCTTCCCAAAAAAGTGAAAGATATTGCTTCAATTCATAACCAGTACATGGTTTTCTAACTAACATACAAAGCAAAATATAACTTAGAGTATTCATAGCAACTGTTCTCCTTATCATTTTGAATCTGCTTATTTTCTATTATAGCACAAAATAGAGTGATATATCGTAAATAAATACATGTAAATATTGACATGTATTTATTTATGTAGTATTTTTATATAGAAAGAAGGTAATGAAGTGGAAGAATCAGAATTTTTAGAGGAACGTTTAGAAGAGATGAAAATTGATAAGAGTGGACTGCGCTCTGCTTATGCGGTTGCATTTACTTGTATGATTGCATTTATGGGCATCGGCTTGGTAGATCCTATTTTAAAAACAATTGCACGGCAGTTAGACGCTACACCAGCACAAACAACGCTTTTATTTACTAGTTATATGTTGGTGACAGGGGTTATGATGCTGTTTACTGGATATATTTCTAGTAGGATTGGTGCAAAGAAAACATTGATTTTTGGATTGATCATTATTATTGGATTTTCATGTTTAGCAGGTTTTTCTGAAACGATTGAAGGCTTAATCTATTTACGCGCAGGTTGGGGGTTAGGAAATGCATTATTTATTTCAACCGCTTTATCTGCAATTGTGGGCGTGTTAGCGGGGCAAACGGAAAAAGCAATCATTATGTATGAAGCATCGATGGGACTGGGAATGGCGATTGGGCCTTTGCTTGGTGGTGTGTTAGGTAGCATGTCTTGGCGTATGCCGTTCTTTGGTGTAGCCACTTTGATGTTTATAGCAACATTAGCAATTGCTTTTTTGTTAACGCCAATAGCTAAGCCAAAGAAAAAAGTATCTCTTTTGGCAGGGATCAAGGCTTTAAGCAATCATAAATTGCGCTCAGTCGGGATCATTGCATTATTATATAATTTTGGCTTTTTTACATTATTAGCCTATGCGCCATTTCTACTTGAAGGATTTTCAGAAATGCAAGTTGGTTTTGTCTTTTTTGGTTGGGGCGCTATTAGCAGTAGCTTCTGTATTTATTGCACCTATTTTAGAGAAACAGATCAATACGTATCGTACCATTTTACTAGCATTGTTCTTTTTCTTAGTATGTTTGGGTTTTATTGGATTTAATGCACAGACGCCGGAATTAGTCGCTGTGGGCGTTATTATGGCCGGGTTATTCCAGGGCTTGATCAATACACTTTTAACAACGATTGCGATGGAAATACCAGATATTGAAAGAAGTGTAGCTTCATCTTCATATAGTTTTATTCGTTTTTTTGGTGGTGCAATCGCACCTTTTGTAGCTGGAAAATTAGCAGAAATTTGGAATTCCAGTGTAACATTTTACTTTGCAGCATTTATGGTATTGATTGGATTGGTATTTGTGATTATTCATAGTCAGTATTTCGCAACAGAGGAAGAATACGAAATTATTTAAAAGAAGGTTTGTATACAAAAGCTATTCGTTACAGTATTGTATTTCATTTTTTGAATAATCTTATGTCGTATTTTCATATTAATTTTGGAGGCACGCATTGCTCGGGGAAAGAGCTCTAGACAAACTATTTTTAGTTTTGTCTAGAGCTCTTTTTTAAAGAAATGACTCATTCATAAAAAAGGCAGTGATATAAAAAATTTCATCCTTAGGTATTGTGATGGCATAATAGGTTTCTAAAAATTGACTGTTTTTTTGAACGCTGGCAATTTCAACAGCAAATTTTTCTTGAAATGTTGAAGTTTGTGGAAAACAACTGACATTTTTTCCTTGTTTTAAACGGTCGATCATGCAAACTATATGACAAGCTAAACCTACTTTTATTTCATAAGAAATATCAGGATTGATTTGTGCTGCCATTGTTTCCACCCATTCTCTAATTGAAACAATTAGTTGCTCACCATCTTTATACACTAGCATATTTGCAATATTAGTACGCATGCCTTCAAACGCGATTTCATAATCGATCAGAGACTGGATTTGCTTTGTTTTTGTTTCATCTAGTGCATCAGTGATTGAAAAATGGGGCGAAGCCAACGATAACTGAAAAGTGCCGATCGTGCAAATGATTTTTCCAGAGCAACTCAAGTTCGTGATCGTTTGTTCTAATAATCTTTCATCAGTTATTTGTAATGATACGATTTCGCAAGCACCACCTCTTAAATTTAAGCGGTTGTCTAGCATTTTTTTGATTAATTGAGCAGAGCCTTCGCCTGTAGTACATAACGTAAGGATATATAATTTTCCTGGTTTTTGTTCTTCATAATTTTTCTTATAAGTAGATAGTCCTCTAATATTCTTCGTTGATTCAAATACTTCATTTAAACCATGGCCAAGAGAGGCTTTTCTACTGGCTTCCAAAACATGAAGGGTGCTGACCAGTTCAATACAGCGGATTTGGATGTTTAAATTTTTTTCTAATTCATCACTGAAATTGATCAAAGAGCCCATGTCTACTAACAATAGAACATCCTTTAACTGATTCTTTGCAGAAAGATAATTTTGGATATTTGTCAAAGTAACGATTGGTTTTTCTTCAAGATTCATATCAAATCCGATCGCTATTTGTTCACCGAGGAGTTTGTTTACGACATTGGCCATACTTGTTGCTGTTGATTCACCGTGGGCTACGACAATGACTTCAACTTTCGTTCTTTTTTTACTTTTACTTTCATCGGATGTAAAAAATAGGGCAAGAAATCCAGCTTCATCTTCTGGAAGTCGGATACTAAAATCGGATTCTATGACAGATAGACAATGTTGGGCCGCATCAAAAAGACGAGGATGCTCTTGTTTTATCTCAACGATTCGCGGGTTGATGATTGTCTGGCCTCTTTTTACTCGTTGAATCGTATTGTATAAATGAAGGGCAAGTCCATAACGGACATTATCAGATAAATAAATAGTCAACAATCTGGAGGCTTTTTCACATACTTTGTTAGCTGTTGCAACGATTTCTGAACCGACGATTTGCTCCAAATTATTTAAATCAACGACTGAATCAGTATTATATGAACGATAATAATTAGTGATTGTTGTATCGATGATTTCGCTTGTTTGAGAAATATTAAGTCCGATTCGTTCCATGTCGCTCATTTTCTGTTCGATGATTTGGTAGATATCATTTCCCTTCGTCTCTTTAGGTAAGAAGAGTGTCGTTTCTTCTTCATTGAAGAGGAAGAATCGGGTATTCATATTTGGTAGAAGTAGCCAGATTTTTTTGCGGTCTTCAGTATTATAAAGTCCTTCACGGATGTAATGTGGGAGCTCATAGCTACTGATTTTGATTGTTTCTTCCTGGCGAGCAATAAATTGAGAATAGGCTTTTGCACATAGTAGTTGAATGTCTGCTTTTAGCTGCCCCACATTATTTGGACAATGATATCCTAGTAAGGCTCGAATTGTATTGGTTGAAACTTCTATTGGTGTTCTTAGTTTCTTCGTCTCAGTTTGAAAAAAAGTTGCAATTAAGCTTAATCTCTCTTCTAAACCACGGTCAACCAAACTGGGAATTTCAATTCTCATTGGAATTCTACGGATAAATGTTTGTAGTAAAGAAGAGGAGGTATCTTCTGTCGTTGCACAAACAAGTAAAACTTGCGCTTGTCGTTCACTATTTGTCTCGCCAAGCCTGCGGTAAATCCCTCGATCAATGAATGTAAACAGCATTTCTTGACCTTCAGGAGGAAGGCGGTGGATTTCATCTAGAAAGAGAATGCCGCCATTTGCTTTTTCTAGTAAACCAACTCGATCGTGATCTGCTCCAGTATAAGCACCTTTCAGTACTCCGAAAATGGAGCCTACCAATAACTGAGGATTATTTGCATAGTCAGCGCAATTAAAGGTGATGAAGTTAGAATCCGCTTTCAATTTATTTTGCACAAGCGCATAAGTATAAATTAATTCAGCAAACATGCTTTTTCCAACACCTGTTTCGCCAGTTAATAAGATATGCATCCCATTTGGAGGATACAAAATAGCTGCCTTAGCTTGTTCACCACAGTGAAAAAGACTGGGGCTTTTTTTGATGAAATCATCTAAGATATTCTCTTCATTTTTTATTGTTGGAGTAGTTGAAAAAAATAGACTGGTTTAGTACCGATTTTCTTTGCTTTACCTAGTTTGACTAATTGATTTAAATCACTACTGACATTTGCACTTGTGATCTGTAGTTGCTCTGCCATTTCACTTGCAGTAACGGGTTGCTTTTCAGAGTATTGTGTTAGTAATTCCGCTATTTTATCGATTCTTTTCATTTTTCCACGACCTTTGATGGATAGTGTATTTTGTGTTCTATGGACTAAGTATAATGTTGTGAGATGAAATAGTCAAAGTCATGTATTTTATTTTTGACAATGTGTTTTGTCGGTTCTGAAAGATGTGTTTTGTTTTTTTGAATTACGAAACACATCTTTCAGAATCGTTATTCAGTCAATGTTTTAATTGTTTGGCACGTTTATTGCGTTTATAACTATGAAAACATAATTAGTGTTTGAATGGAGAAGATCAAATGATTTCAGAGACGGATATAATGCAGATCATTGTTTATGCGGGTAATGCCAAATCACTGGCAATGAATGCAATCAAAGAGGCCAAAGATGGAAAGATAGCGAGCGCAAAAAAGACGTTAGAAGAAAGCAAAAAAAACTTAAAAGTTGCTCATCAACATCACACAGACATTTTACAGAAATTTGCGAGTAATCCAGATGAATCTGCCAATATGTTTTTGACTCATGCACAAGATCATATGATGGCAGCGATAACTGCAACAGATTTTGCAAAAGAATTAATAGATTTACATGAAGAACTACAACAATTGCGTAGTTTAATTACAGAGAATGCTTAAAAAATAAATGGAAAAGGTGATCAGAATGAAAATTACATTAGCGTGTGCAGGTGGAATGTCAACAGGAATGTTAGTTAAAAAAATGGAGGAGTACGCAACTTCACAAGGGATCGAAGCAGATATTTCAACCTGTGGACTTAGTGAATTAAAAGAAAGAGTGATTGGATCAGATATTATTTTATTAGGTCCCCAAGTTGGTTATCAGTTAGATGATGTAAAAAAAGAATATCCAGATATTCCAGTACTTGTGATTGAGATGATGGATTATGGCATGATGAATGGAGAGAAAGTTTTTAAAAATGCTCAAGAGATTATCGCGTCTAATTAGGGTTAGTTAAAGGAGGAGTAAAAATGTCTGAAACAAAAAAAAGTTCATTTATCAACGGATTGAATGTATTTGTCAATAAGTTTTCGAATAATACCTTTGTTAAGAGTATCGCTAATGGCATGATGATGACATTACCGATCACGATTGTAGGAAGTCTGACAACGATTATTGGAATGATTCCGGGGTTACCTGAGATCGTCATGAAAGCTTGCTCGTTAGGAACATCGATTTCAAGTAATCTAATTACGATCTATGTTATTATTGGGATTTCTTGTGCTATGGAGAGAGAAAAAAGGCGATACGATTGCATCAATTATTTTGTCGTTAGCTGCTTTCTTCGTTTTGACACCAATAACTGCATTTGATATTGGTCATGAAAAACCAGCGTTGGCTTTTGAATTAACTTATCTAGGTTCAAAAGGAATTTTTGTTGGGATGATCGTGGCGTTAGTTGTTACTTGGGTTTTCGCTAAAATGGTTGAAAAGCGTATTACGTTTAGAATGCCTGAGAGTGTACCTACGGCTATTGCCAAAACATTTGAAGCAATTGTTCCAGCAGCAATTATTTTTATCGTTGTTATTATGATCAGTACTGCTTTCGCTGAAACTAAATTTGGTAATATTCATGACTTTATCTATACGAATTTGCAAACACCGCTCGAAGCTTTAGGGGGTTCGATATGGTCAGCGCTATTCATCATGTTTTTATCAGAATTATTATGGTTCTTCGGTATTCATGGAAGTATGGTGGTAGGTTCTGTTATTGCCGTTTTATTTACAACACAAGCTTATGCAAATATGGAAGCTGTCGCAGTAGGAGAAGCTGCAACAAACATTATCAATTCGTTTTTCTTAGATGCATTTAAAGGTCCGAGAGCTTTAGCTTTAGCTGTTATTCTAGTTTGGATGAGTAGAAGTGAAAAATTCAAATCAATTGGAAAAATTTCCTTAGTTCCTAGTATCTTCGGAATCACTGAACCAATGAAATTTGGGATTCCAATGATCATGAATGCGATTATTTTTATTCCATTGACTCTTTCAGCGGCTGTCTGCGTAGGAATTGCTTATGTAGCAACAATAATTGGATTTTTACCTGTTATCAGTGTCAATGTTCCTAAAAATTTACCTACTTTCTTATCCGGTTTTATGGCCGCTGGTTGGCAAGGATTGGTCGTGCAGTTGATTCAATTTATTGTGGTATTATTATTGTATCTGCCATTTATGAAAAAATTGGATAGTCAAGGTGTTGCAGAAGAAACTGCAAATCTTGAAATGAAATAGGAGCGTGACCTGATGCAAACACTTCAAGTAAAAAGGGATGAGAATCAATTAGCAATTTATATTCCAGATACAGCAGTACTTCCTGTCAAGGTTTATTATGGAACAGACAGTTCAGGAAAAGCGCATACTAACTATTTGGAGTTTACAGAACAAGGGTGGCAAAATTTTGTAGATCCTAATTCTAATGAACGTCTTTACTTTAAATTAGAAATGAATTCAGATGTATTTATCGGAGCAGAACGTCGATTGCCTTTGAAAAATTTATATAATTGCCGTGATATGGGAGGGTATCATACAACCGATGGCCGATTAACAAAGTGGGGGCAAGTTTTCCGCTCAGATGCATTGCATCAAATAGATGAGAAAGGTCAAGCCTATATTGAGCGTATGGGTGTCAAGAGGATTATTGATTTTCGTTCACCAGAGGAAATAAAGAAAGATCCGAATAAATCCATTTCGACCAGTGAGATATTCAATTTTAATCCTCATGCAGATGTGGCTCAACAAGCCAGTACGCAAACTGTTTCTCGGAAGGATGAAGATAAAATAGCTCAATTAGAAATAATGGTTGAGACAGAAGAAGGTCGGGCGCAACTGGTCAAAAATCGTAATGTAATGGTCAAACAAATGGAGCAATTAGTGTTAGGAACAAATGCCATCAAAGCATATAAACAATTTTTTAAAACGCTTGTACAAGAGGATATAACCCCGCTGATATTCCATTGCCAAGGCGGAAAAGATCGGACCGGTTGGGCAGCAGCTTTATATTTAGGTGCTTTAGGTGTGGATAAAGATCAAATCTACCAAGATTATTTACTAACTGATAAAATGAATGCTCCCAGAAATGCGAAAAGAATGGCTATTTATAAAAAGTATACAGACAATGAAGATGTGTTAGCTTTTCTAGCCTCCTTGCAGCAAACAAGAAAAGATTATCTGGATGGAGCATATGATGCTGTACAAGGGCGTTATGGCACGATAACTAATTACTTAAAAGATGAATTAGAAGTAGATGAAGAAACGTTAGAATCACTAAGAAATAAATACGTGTATTGATTCGAGTAAATATCATTAGCAAGATAGAATAACTAAATCTGTCTTGCTATTTATCGTTATACGTTAAGTAACAATAATATTTAAGTTAGTAGAAATTCTCTTTTAAAAGCGAATGAAAGTATTTTCCCGTTATTGACAACGCTTTATTTTCATGGTTTAATAACAAGAGAAATCAAGATTGTTACTGAGTTTTCAGGCTATACTTTATTTCTTTTTAGTAACATTTAATTAGCTAGCTGATCTAATCTCATTGAGGAGATATTATGGAAGTAAAAAAAGTAATCAATAATAATATCGTGAAGTCTCTTGATGCTGACAATCACGAAGTACTAGTGATGGGTAAAGGTATTGGCTTTAAGAAAAATGTCGGTGATGTTATTGATGATGCTCTTATTGAAAAAGTATATACAAGTAATGCCGATTTAAATACAAATAAGCTCACTCAACTATTATCGAATGTTCGTTTAGAGCATTTACAGGTTGCCAATGAAATTATTGGATTCGCTAAAGTTTCCTTAGGTAAAAAGTTGAATGAAAATATCTACCTTACGTTAACTGATCATATCGATTATGCAATTGAACGACATAATAGCGGTTTACCTGTTAGAAACGCGTTACTTTGGGAAATCAAGCGTTTTTACAATCACGAATATTTGATTGGAAAAGAAGCTTTGACTATTATTTCTAATCGTCTGGATATAGTACTTCCAGAAGATGAAGCTGGTTTTATTGCATTGCATATCGTTAATGCAGAACTAGATTTATCACAAGTCAGTCAAGTTTCAGAAATGACAAAGGTCATTCAAAAAATCATTAATATTGTTAAATACCATTATAAAACAGATTTGGATGAATACACGTTAAATTATGAACGATTTATTACGCATTTAAAGTTTTTTGTTCAACGCTTATTTAGCGGAATAGAATTGGATAAAGACAAAGATGAAGGCTTCTTGTTTATGTTAAAAGAAAAATATCAAGACGAATACCTTTGTGCATTGAAAATACGCGAGTATATTGGAAAAGAATTTGGTCGTGATTTACAAGAAGATGAGATGATTTATCTCACTATCCATATCAGAAGAATAACCAACAATTAAAGGATTGTTACTGCGTTAAAGCAGGCTATACCTAAGAAAAATCTCTTTGAAATAAGAGGTTTCTTAGGTATTTTTTTATGGATTTTATTAGGCTTCACAATTTAACACTTAGAATTAGGGGGATGAATGATGAATTATCAAGAATTAGGAAAAACGATTATTGAAAAAATCGGTGGAAAACAAAATATCGCTGGTTTGACTCATTGCGCTACGAGGTTACGTTTCAATTTGAAAGAAGAAGGGAAAACTCAAACAGATGGATTGAAAAATACGCCAGGAGTGATGGGTGTTGTTTCAAAAGGCGGACAGTATCAGGTAATTATCGGTAGTGATGTAGGGAGTGTTTATAAAGAAATTTTAAAGGAAGTACCCACTTTAGATGGAGAACAAGTTGAATCTAACGAAAAAGATGAACGTGGTGCAGCTTCAAAAATTATTGACACGATCACAGGTATTTTTACACCAATTTTACCAGCGATTACTGCGGCTGGGATGTTAAAAGCTGTTTTGTCTCTTCTAGTTGTTTTTAATGCAATCGATATAACTGGGCAGACCTATATTATTATTGATTTCATGGCAGATTCAGCTTTTTACTTTTTACCTATTTTGTTAGCAGCGTCATCTGCACAGAAATTTAAAACAAATATGTATCTAGCCATGATGGTTGGTGGGATTTTACTTCATCCGAATTTTGTGGGAATGGTTAATGCTATCAAGGAGGCAGGAGAAGGCGGTATTCATCTTTTCGGATTACAGATATCTGCAGTAACGTATGGATCGTCAGTTATTCCGATTATTTTAGCTGTTTGGTTTATGTCTTATGTCGAACCGATTGCTGATAAAGTATCGCCTAAAGCAATCAAGTTTTTCAGTAAACCATTGATTACAATTGCGATTGTTGGGACAGTTTCGCTAGTAATAGTAGGACCGCTTGGTTATTTCATTAGTGACGCTATTTCAAATGGAATCAAAGCTTTGGAAAACTTTAGTCCATGGTTAGTTCCGACGATTATTGGAGCGTTGACACCATTGTTTGTAGCAACAGGAACGCATTATGGATTAGTACCGATCGGTATTAATAATCGTATGACAACTGGTTATGATAGTGTGATCTATCCAGGAATGTTAGCCTCAAACCTTGGACAAGGTGCTGCTTCTTTAGCCGTTGGTGTGAAAAGTAAAGATTCTTCAATCAAACAAGTAGCTGCTTCAGCTGGTTTAACAGGTTTGTTTGGGATTACTGAACCTGCATTGTATGGGGTTAACTTGAAATATAAAACTCCCTTATATGCTGCAATGATTGGCGGGGGAATCGGTGGTTTGTTCATGGGAATTACTCGAGTGAAAAACTTTACTGGTGGTTCACCTGGCTTATTGACACTTCCAAGTTACATTGGTGATGATACGTTGACACATTTATATATGGCTTGTATCGGAGCTGCAATCAGTATCGTGATTTCTTTTGCTGTTTCATATATTTTATATAAAGATCCAGTCGTCGAAACACCAAAAGCAACAATTAAAAACAATGAAGGTAACACTATTTCCGAAGCAAATACGATCACAGAGATCGTTGCACCAATCAAAGGTGACGTAGTAGCCTTGACAGCCGTAGAAGATGGAATGTTTTCAGAAGAGATTTTAGGTAAAGGCATTGCAATTAAACCTGTAGAAGGTATTGTTTACGCACCCGTTTCAGGAACTGTAACAGCACTTTTTGATTCTAAACATGCAATTGGTTTAACAAGTGATTCAGGTGTGGAGCTATTGATTCATATTGGCATTGATACCGTTCAATTAAATGGCATGGGGTATGAGTATTTTGTTGAAAAAGGTCAAAATATTGAAATAGGAGATAAGTTAATTGAATTTGACTTAGAAAAAATTGCTGAAAAAGGCTATAATATAATTACACCCGTTGTTGTAACGAATTCAGCCGATTTTGGTGATATTATTACTTTAACCAAAGTATTGGCTGAACCAGGTGAGCAAGTAATGAAAGTCATTCGCTAAGAAGACTTTTGTTCAAATAAATTGTTGGAGGATGAATCATATGGCATTTAGAAAAGACTTTTTATGGGGCGGCGCAACAGCGGCCAATCAATGTGAAGGCGGTTATAACGAAGGCGGACGCGGTTTGGCTAACGTAGATTTAGCACCCGTTGGACCGGATCGTTTTCCAGTAATCACAGGGGAGATGAAAATGTTTGATTTTGATGACGAACATTTTTATCCAGCTCAAAACGCGATCGACATGTACCATCGTTATAAAGAAGACATCGCATTATTTGGCGAAATGGGTTTTAAAACCTACCGTCTCTCAATTGCTTGGAGTCGAATTTTCCCTCTAGGAGACGAAACTGAGCCGAATGAAGAAGGCTTGAAGTTCTATGAAGATTTGTTCAAAGAATGCCGCAAACACAATATAGAGCCCCTTGTAACGATCACTCACTTTGATTGTCCAATGCATCTAGTAGAAAAATATGGCGCATGGCGTAGTCGTGAAATGGTTGGCTTTTATGAAAACTTATGTAACGTAATTTTCAATCGCTACAAAGGCTTAGTTAAATATTGGTTAACATTCAACGAAATCAATATGATTTTACACGCACCATTTATGGGGGCAGGTCTTTATTTTGAAGAAGGTGAAAATAAGGAACAAGTGAAATACCAAGCGGCGCATCACGAGTTATTGGCAAGTGCTATCGCGACAAAAATTGCCCATGAAGTCGATCCAGAAAACCAAGTAGGCTGTATGTTAGCGGCAGGCACAAACTATGCGTATACATGTAAACCAGAAGATGTCTGGGCAGCGCGTAAAGCGGATCGGGAGAATTTCTTCTTTATTGATGTACAATCTCGTGGGGAATACCCAGCGTATGCGTTGAAAGAATTAGAGCGTGAAGGCATTGAATTACCAATTGAAGAGGGCGACTTAGAATTACTGAAAGAACACACAGTAGACTTTATTTCATTCTCTTATTATTCATCACGCGTTCAATCGACTGATCCTGCGATCAATGAACAAACAGCAGGAAATATCTTTGCCTCAGTGAAAAATCCATATTTAGAAGCAAGTGAATGGGGCTGGCAGATTGATCCATTGGGATTACGTGTGACAATGAATGACTTGTACGACCGTTACCAAAAACCATTGTTTATCGTAGAAAACGGCTTAGGAGCAGTAGATACGCCAGACAAAAACGGCAACGTGATCGATGATTATCGTATCGACTATTTAGCTGCGCACATCCAAGCGATGAAAGATGCGGTAGAGCTTGATGGTGTAGATTTACTAGGCTATACCACATGGGGCTGTATCGATCTTGTTTCAGCAGGAACAGGAGAAATGAAAAAACGCTATGGTTTTATCTATGTAGACCGTGATAATGATGGAAATGGTACATTGAAACGCTCGAAGAAAAAATCATTTGACTGGTATAAAAAAGTGATTGCGACAAATGGGGAAGATTTGACGAATTAGACCTATTTTCGAATAAAATAGTAAAAGGTAAGAACGAGTTTTTGTATACTCGTTCTTACCTTTTTTGCTGTATACCGATCAGTGTAACCTGTTACGCAAAATGGAACAAAATACAAGCTGCTTTTCTCTTCATCAAGTATTTCGAAACCGCTTTAAAAATAATGAGCTTAGAGGTATGCTTATCTCGTCAAAAGGAAAACTCGAGGAATCCGACAATACAAATCAAAAATAGATTGGTGGAAAAGACGATGAAAAAAAGAGATTTTGTCGATACAAATGATTTTACAAAAACAGAAATCGATTTTATGATCCAACTGGCTTTGAAATTAAAAGAAGCAATCAAAAATGGCTATTATCCGCCCCTTTTAAAAGATAAAACGTTGGGAATGATCTTTGAGCAATCATCAACTCGCACTAGAGTATCTTTTGAAACAGCAATGACTCAACTTGGTGGACATGCACAATATTTAGCTCCAGGTCAAATTCAATTAGGCGGACATGAATCTTTAGGCGATACTGCTCGAGTGTTATCTCTTTTAGTAGATATTTTAATGGCACGAGTGGAACGTCATCAAACAATTGTGGATCTAGCTAAAGACGCAACAATTCCAGTTATCAATGGTATGAGTGACTACAATCATCCAACACAGGAATTAGGAGATATTATTACAATGACTGAGCACTTGCCAGTAGGGAAAAAACTAAGTGATTGTAAAATCGTTTTTGTTGGAGATGCTACTCAGGTGTGTGTATCTACAATGTTTATGGCAACTAAAATGGGAATGGATTTTGTTCAATTCGGGCCAAAAGGCTTTCAAATAAAAGAAGAAACAGTAGCAATCGGTCGAAAAAATGCAGAAGTTTCTGGCGGTAGTGTGTTGATCACAGAAAATGCAGAAGCAGCAATGAAGGATGCTGATTTTATTTATACGGACGTTTGGTATGGCCTATATGAAGCTGAACTATCAGAAGAAGAACGGATGGCGACATTCTATCCAAAATATCAAGTGAACCAAGCTTTGATCGATATGGCTGCACCACATGTTAAATTTTTACACTGTTTACCTGCATCGAGAGGTGAAGAAGTGACCGATGAAGTTTTAGATGCACCTTATTCAATTGTTTTGGATGAAGCTGAAAATCGATTAACGGCAATGCGTTCTTTATTGGTCTATTTCATGAATCCCTATTTAGATTATGCAAGTGAAGCAGTTGGTGAGCTCTATGATGCAGAATTTGAATTGATGTTGAGAAACGCTGTAGTTGCTAAGTAATTTTGGATAAAGAGCGAGGTAGAAGTAGAGTATAGCAATAACAAAAAGTCTCTGCTTCTATTTTCGGTTCTTTAATGAAAGGTGCGTACAAAACATGAAAGAAAAAAAGAAATTTCGGTTGTTTGACGCAGTTCTAATGGCAGTTGTTGTCATACTTGTTGTTGAATCTGCCGCTCCAGCTGCTGCTATTGGTTCATCACAATTTTTTTGGTGGGGAATTTTATTAATTTTATTCTTTTTGCCATATGGATTGATCTCAGCTGAATTAGGTACGACATATACTGGAGACGGAGGTATTTATGATTGGGTGAAAATGGCCTTTGGACGACGATGGGGTGCTCGTGTAGCCTGGTTTTATTGGATTAATTTTCCAATTTGGATGGCAAGTTTGGCTGTTCTTTTTACAGAAGTTATGACACAAATTTTCGGATTAGAAGTTGGAGCACCAGTTTTGATCATATTTCAGTTAGTCTTTATCTGGAGTGTTACGTTGATCAGTTGTTACCCAGTGAGTGATAGCAAATGGATTTTGAATCTGGCTGCTTTTGCTAAAGTAGCTATTATGGTTTGCTTAGGTGTATTAGGTATTTATCATGCAATAACGAAAGGTATGGCGAATGATTTTTCAGGTAAAGCATTGCTGCCGACCTTCGATTTGAATAGTTTAAGTTTTATTTCAGTGATTTTGTTTAACTTTTTGGGATTTGAAGTGGTAACAACCTTGGCTAGTGATATGGAAAATCCAAAAAAACAAATTCCACAAGCAATCATTTATGGCGGTATTTTAATTGCGTTCTTCTATTTGTTTGCTGCATTTGGAATGGGGGCCGCGGTGCCAGCAGATCAATTGTCGACTTCGGGTGGTTTGATCGATAGCTTTATCTTACTAGTCGGTGGGATCAATCCGTTTGTGATCATTATTGGGTTATTGTTTATGTATACTTTAGCTGCAAACCTGATTTCTTGGGCTTTAGGGGTTAACTATGTTGCGTTTTATGCGGCTAAAAATCATGATATGCCAAAAGTATTCGCCAAAGAGAATCCTAAAAATGAAATGCCGATCGGAGCTTCCGTTATGAATGGTATTGTTGCTTCTGTGTTGGTGGTTGCAGCACCCTTTATTCCAAATGAAAATATTTTCTGGGCATTTTTCGCTTTAAATGTGGTGGCATTATTAGTTTCGTATATTATGATGTTCCCTGCATTTCTGAAACTACGCAAAATCGATCCAGATAAAGAGCGCCCATTTAAAGTTCCTGGAGGTTCTGTTTTACTAAAAATCATCGCTTATGTTCCTTTAGCGTTGTTAGTCATTACTTTGTTTTTCTCGATCGTTCCTTTGTCAAGCAAAGAATATGCTGAGAAAATACCAATTTTGATTGGAACAATTGCAGCAGCGATTATTGGTGAAATCTGTATTCGTTTGGGCGATAAGGAGTATGCAAAAGAAACGGATAAAAAAATTCAAGATAAAGGGAGTTTAGAACATGAAAACAATTGATAGTTCACCTAAAAAAGACGGCTTCCGTATGCCGGGAGAATTTGAAGCGCATCAAGGTGTGTATATTTTATGGCCGGAGCGACCAGATAATTGGCGTAATGGAGGGAAGCCAGCTCAAAAAACATTTGTCGATGTAGCTGTTGCTATCAATGAATTTGAACCAGTAACCGTTGGCGTATCTGCTGAGCAATATGATAATGCTCGCCATATGCTGCCAGAAGAAGTACGTGTCGTAGAAATCGCAAATGATGATGCTTGGGTTCGAGATTGTGGTCCGACTTTTGTTAAAAATGATAAAGGAGAAATTCGCGGCGTGGATTGGACGTTTAATTCATGGGGCGGTTTAGTAGATGGTTTATATTTTCCTTGGGATAAAGATGACCAAGTAGCACAAAAAATTTGTGAAGTAGAGTGGCTTGATCGGTATCGTTTAAATGATTTTGTTTTAGAAGGTGGTTCGATTCATGTTGATGGTGAAGGAACTTTGATCACCACAGAAGAATGTTTATTATCAGAAGGCCGAAATGCGCAACTCTCTAAAAAACAAATTGAACAAGTATTAAAAGAATATCTTTCATTAGACAAAATCATTTGGCTGAAACGTGGAATTTATTTAGACGAAACCAATGGTCATGTAGACAATATTGTTAATTTTGTAAAACCAGGAGAAGTTGTCTTGGCATGGACGGATGACAAAAATGATCCGCAATATGAAATTTCAAAAGAATGTTTGGCTATTTTAGAAAAAAAGACAGATGCTAAAGGCCGTAAGCTTGTTGTGCATAAATTATATGTGCCAAAACCTATCTTGATCACAGAAGAAGAAAGTTTTGGGGTAGATGCAGTAGCAGGAACTTTGCCAAGAGAAAAAGGCGATCGTTTAGCTGCTAGCTATGCAAACTATTATACGGCAAACGGCGGTATCATTTTACCACTATTTGATGATCCAAATGATGAAAAGGCAATCGATTTATTAAAAGAACTATATCCTGATAGAAAAATTGTTGGAGTGCCTGCAAGAGAAATTCTTTTAGGTGGTGGAAATATTCACTGCATTACCCAACAAGTACCAAAATGAGGTGGAATACATGAAAAAACGTATCGTAGTTGCACTGGGAGGCAACGCTATTTTAACAACTGATCCCAGCGCTAAAGGACAACAAAATGCTTTAGCACACACTTCGTATTATTTAGCTGATTTCATTGAAGCTGGTCATGAGCTGATCATCACGCATGGTAATGGACCTCAAGTTGGAAACTTATTATTGCAGCAGCAATTGGGTGCTACCGATAAAAATCCTGCAATGCCAGTGGATACGGCAGTTGCAATGACTCAAGGCAGCATTGGCTATTGGCTTGAAAATGCATTAGTAGACGAGTTGAAAAAAAGAAATATTTCTAAAAATGTAGCAACGCTCTTAACGCAAGTCGTTGTCAGCGAAACCGATCCAGCTTTTCAGGCACCAAGTAAACCAATTGGCCCCTTTTTAAGTAAAGAAGAAATGGAAGCAGAGAAAAAGCAGACAGCTGCAACTTATGTAGAAGATGCCGGTCGAGGATTTCGGAAAGTAGTTCCATCACCAAACCCAATCGATATTGTCGAATATCCTGTGATCGAACAATTAGTAGAAAATGGAGTCGTTACGATTGCAGGAGGAGGAGGAGGTATTCCAGTAGTCATAAAAAATGGAACCTATTATGGTGTGGAAGCCGTGATAGACAAAGACTTTGCATCTGAAAAAATTGCTGAATTGGTTCAGGCGGATATGCTAGTGATTTTGACAGGCGTTGATCATGTCAGCATCAATTATAATCAACCAAATCAATCTGAGTTAACAAACGTAACCGTAGCAGATATGGAAAAATATATTGTAGAAAATCAGTTTGCACCAGGCAGTATGTTACCTAAAGTACAGGCAGCAATAACGTTTATTAAAGAAAATAACAACGGCAAAGCAGTAATTACCTCCTTGGAAAATATCAAGAATTTATTAGAAGAAGAAACAGGGACCATTATTACTGCATAACTTTATAGAAAGAGTGGAGACAAAAACTAGTTTCTACTCTTTCTTTCTGATATATTAAAAATGTATCGCTTACATACAAAGAAAAAAGGAGTCCCCGCATATGAAATTAAAAACGAGCAATCCTAAAGAGGACGGTTTTTTTGCACCAGGAGAGTTCAATTTACACGAAGAAACTTACATGATCTGGCCAGAACGAGCTGATAATTGGCGTAATGGTGGAAAACCTGCGCAAACAGCCTATGTAGAAGTAGCCAAAGCTATCGCAATGTTTGAGCCTGTCACAATGTTGGTTTCAAAAAAACAATATCAGAATGCTCGCCACCTATTGCCGGAGTCTATTCGGGTGATGGAAATGAGTAACAATGATGCTTGGATCAAGGATTATGGACCTATCTATGTAATGAATCAAAAGGGTGAAATTCGTGGAGTAGACTGTCGGTTTAATGCATGGGGCGGTTTGCTGGATGGTTTGTATTTTCCTTGGGATCAAGATGATTTGATTGCTGAAAAATTGTGTGAATTTAATCATATCGATTATTACTCTTTAAAAGAGTTTATTTTGGAAGGATGCTCTATTCATTTAGATGGTGACGGAACATTATATACAACAGAAGAAGTTTTACTTTCAGAAGGTAGAAATGGTAAACTTTCTAAAGAGGAAATAGAAGAAGTTCTGAAAGCATATTGCAATGTAGAAAAAATCATCTGGTTAAAACAAGGATTCTTTTTAGATGAAACCAATGGAGATATCGATAATATGTTGAATGTAGTACGCCCTGGTGAAATCGTCCTGACCTGGACAGAAGACCTGGACGATCCTCAATATGAAATTTCTAAAGCAGCCTATGAACAATTGAAAAATGAAACAGATGCAAAAGGCAGGAGATTAACCATTCATAAAATGCTGATGCCTGAACCGATGTATATCACAACCGAAGAAAGTCAGGGAGTAGATCCTGTTAATGGAATGTTGCCCCGTTTTCCTGGCGATCGACTGACTGCGACTTATGTTAGTTATTATACGGCTAACGGCGGTATTGTTTATCCATTATTCAATGATAAAAATGATCAAGCAGCAGGAAAATTACTGGAAAAACTATATCCGGATCGTAAGATAATCGGTGTTCCTGCACGTGAAATTTTATTAGGTGGCGGAAATATTCATTGCATTGCACAAAGTGTTCCTAAAAATAAGTAGGAGGGAAAAAAATGGATTTTTTTGAAGTGGTAAACCCTCACGTTTCAGAGTTAACGAAAAATGAACATCTACTATTTGATTATGTTGTAAAAAACTTAAATGAAATTAAAAATAAAAGTATCCGTGAAGTAGCAGATGATTGCTTTGTTTCAACAACAACCTTTCTCCGATTTGTTAGAAAAATTGGTTTTTCCGGCTATAGTGAATTTACGACGGTCGTCAAATATACTCTTTTGAATCAGAAAAAAGAAGAAAAAGTCAGTCCCTTTGTTGTTTCCCAAAAAGATTATCGGGAAGAGTATCTAAAAAATATCAATGAATCTGTTCGTGTGATCGATAAAAATAGTTTGATAAAAGTAGGGGAGTATTTAAAGAAAAAACCGATTATATACTTATTTGCTAAAGGAATGAATAAGCAGTTGATGCAGTATGTGAAGTATCTATTTGTAGCTGCTGGATTTTTGGTAGTGTTTCCAGAAGACCAGTCAATGCGGGTGGTTGTCCAAAAGCAGATCAAATCAGAGGATATGGTGTTTATTTTAACCTATCAAGGAAAAGATGAAGAATGGATTCAGTTGATGCAGCATCTAAAAAATGCTATACATCCGCTATTGGTCTCAATCACAGGTGCAGATAATAACGTGGTTCAAAATATGAGCGATGTTAATTTTTACGTGTTTACGGATGAACTCTTTTTAAATAAAATGGAAATCACTTCTCATATTTCAATGTTGGCGATTCTTGAATTGATTTTATATCAATATTTAGATAGCGCAGAAGAAGGAGAGTATCATTTGGTTTTTAAATAACTAATTTATCAAAATTATAATAAAAAAAGTTGTCTTGAACAAAATCGTTCAGGACAACTTTTTTATTATAGTTTGCCATAGTCATGTTGATGTTTCGGTGTATGTTTTAAAAATGAATAGGCTACAAGTGTAATTGCTGATAGTGTTGCTCCTGTAACGAAGATTTTTTTCATAGAACATCCTTCCTTTCATCTATAGTGACGAATTTATATTCAAGTGCAAAAGCTGCACATACGTGGACGGTAGGATTCGAACCTACACCTCATCAGGTCGAGAATAAACATCCGTTAGTCCTCAAAGAGTTTTAACACCACGTTCATCCACAAATGTATTGGTTGTTTACTATGATTAAACTGTAACCTTAATAGATTAAATCAAACATAAAAAAGCTTGAAAAAAGTGTGAATTCGTTTGAATTTGTTATGAAGAGTATGAATATCTTACCGAATAAAAAAACAAATTCTTACCAAGAAAGTAATTCACAATCTCTCTTTTTTACAATAGAAGGTCTTTATTTTAAAAAAATCTATGAATTTTACAAGTTAAACTTAGTCATGTAAACAAAAACTATGTTGGAGGGAAATGAGAAGGTTCACAAAATATTAGGAATGATAGAAGTGAAAATTCTTGATCAAAAAATGTAAGCGTGAACAAATTCGGTGATTACCAGTTAGAAGAAAATAGAGGAGGAAAAGTAAATGAATAATGAACTTTTAGAAAAACAATTACTAGATGCGTCAAAAAATCTATCTAGTACAGATTCACAAGAGTTAGTCAAAGTATTTTCAGGTGTCATTCAAGAATTGAAAGAAGACGATCCTGTAGTGGTGTCAAATGTTTCAACATTTCCAGGAGATGAATTAAGTCGGTTTAGCCCTCGTCTAAAAAAATTAAAAGACCACTATTTAACAATTCGTCCCTCCGTAACGGCACATCGCGCTAAAGCAGTAACTGAAATTGCCAAAAAACATTGGGGTATGCCTAAAATTATTTTACGAGCTAAAGCGTTTAAACATGCATGTGAAACAGCACCGTTACTAATTCAGGATAATGAATTGATCGTAGGGCACCCGTGTGGACGTCCTCGTGCTGGGGAAGTTGCTCCAGATATTGCTTGGCGTTGGGTATTGGATGAACTTGATACGATTGATTCGCGTCCGCAAGATCCATTTGAAATTACGGAAGAAACAAAGAGAACTTTGCGTGAAGATATCTTCCCGTTTTGGGAAACACGTTCACTAGATGAAGTTTGTCAATCTCAGTATGAAGAAGCTGGACTTTGGGAATTTTCTGGTGAAGCATTTGTTAGTGATTTATCTTACCACCAAATCAATGGAGGAGGTGACACTTGTCCAGGATATGATATTTTATTGATCAAAAAAGGAATCAATAAAATCAAAGAAGAAGCTGAAACAAAACTTTCTGAATTATTGATGAGCAATCCAGACGACATCGAAAAAATTTATTTCTATAAAGCTGAAATCCAAACATGTGACGGTATTTTGAACTATTCTAAACGCCTATCTGACTATGCTAAAGAGTTGGCAATGGCAGAGAGTGACCCAGTTCGAAAAGCAGAACTTTTAGAAACAGCAGAAATATTATTAACCGTCCCAGCAAATCCTCCAAAAACATTTAAAGAAGCACTGCAATCAATTTGGACAATGGAGTCATTATTTGTTATTGAAGAAAATCAAACAGGGATTTCATTAGGGCGTTTAGATCAGTATATTTATCCGATGTATAAAGCGGATCTTGAAGCAGGACGAATGACTGAAAAAGAAGCAATCGAATTATTAGGCTGTTTCTTTATCAAATGTTCTGAATACATGTGGCTATCCAGTGAAGGTGGCGCAAAATTCTTTGCCGGGTATCAACCGTTTATCAACTGTACTGTTGGTGGAGTAAAACGCACAGGTGGCGATGCAACCAATGAATTGACATATGCAATCATGGAGGCTATTCGTATGACCAAAGTGTATCAGCCTTCCTTAGCTTGCCGTATTCACAACCAATCACCGCAAAAATACTTGAAAAAAATTGTTGAAGTTGTCAAAGCAGGTATGGGCTTCCCAGCTTGTCATTTCGATGATTCTCACATTAAGATGATGTTGGCTAAGGGATTTGGGATTGAAGATGCACGTGATTATTGTTTAATGGGATGTGTAGAACCGCAAAAATCCGGTAGAATCTATCAATGGACGTCAACAGGTTATACACAATGGCCAATTACAATCGAGTTTGTTTTAAATCGTGGAATCATGAAATGGCATGATTCTAAACAAGGAATCGATACAGGCGATTTAGATCAATTTGAAACATTCGAACAATTTGATGAGGCTGTGAAAGAACAATTGAGAAGGATCGTCCATTTATCAGCGATCGGCACGGTAATCAGTCAACGTGTTCATTCAGAAGTTGCACCGAAACCGCTGATGTCATTGATGGTTGAAGGCTGTATGGAAACTGGTAAAGATGTGACACATGGTGGAGCAGTCGTTAATAATGGTCCAGGATTAGTCTGGTCTGGTTTAGGGACTTACGTAGATTCAATGGTGGTCATCAAAAAATTAGTGTTTGAAGATAAAAAATATACATTAAAACAAATCAAAGAAGCGTTAGATGTTGATTTTATTGGATATGACCAAATCAAACGTGACTGCTTAAGTGCACCAAAATATGGAAACGATGATGATTACGCTGACTCGATTGCAGCAGAAATCATTAACTGGACAGAAAGAGAACATCAACAATATGACATGCTTTATTCGAAGATGAGTCATGGAACATTGTCAATTTCTAACAATACACCGTTTGGCGAAATGACAGCCGCAACACCTAACGGGCGCAATGCGTGGGTCCCACTTTCTGACGGAATTTCGCCGAGCCAAGGAGCCGATAAATTTGGACCAACAGCAATCATCAAGTCAGTCAGCAAATTAGGTGTTGAAAGTATGACGATCGGTATGGTGCATAATTTCAAATTACTCAAGGGAATTTTAGAAACGCCAGAAGGAGAAAATGGTTTGATCAACCTTTTACGTACGGCGTCAATATTAGGGAATGGACAGATGCAGTTTAGCTACATCGATAACGATTTATTGCTGAAAGCCCAAGAACAACCTGAAAAACATCGTGATTTGATCATTCGTGTAGCAGGTTACAGTGCGTACTTCGTTGAATTATGTAAAGAGGTTCAAGATGAGATCATCAGTCGGACAATGATCGAGCATTTCTAATTTTGGTGATTATGAACTTTCTAGATAGTTTAAAAATTCAAGAATGGTGAGAAAAAAGTTGTTTAGTCCATTCCAAAAAGCGGGATGATTAAGCAACTTTTCTCTTAAATTCTTTTTATAGATGGAGGAAAAAGAATGAATAATATAAACGAACTGAGTGCCTCGACCCTTGAACAAGCAAAAGCGAAACAGGCAAGCAGTTTTGAGCGTAAAGGGTTGTTAAATGGTTTATCTTCTGGATTGCTTTTTGGATTGAATAGCGCATTACTTGCTTTAGCAATTTCATTGTTTCTTTTTTCAGACGAACCTAATGCCTATGCCTTGCCTTTAGTTTTTGCGGGATTCAATGATTTTTTAGCGGCGATTTGGTTGATTATTTATAATGCCTATCAAGGAAGACTTAAAGAGATTTTTAGAAGCCTGAAATTATTTCCAGGGAAAATGACGTGTTTGGCTGCTTTAATGGGAGGACCAGTTGCGCAAGGTGCGTATCTTTTAGGTATTGCTTTTGCTGGACCAACATATGCTGTACCGATTTCTGCCTTATGCCCAGTAGTTGGAGCGTTACTTTCTGCTGTATTCTTAAAAGAAAAAATTACACAACGTGTTTGGGCGGGAATGGCGATTTGTGTTGTCGGCGCAGTTGTTATTTCGTATACACCGCCAGCAGGTAATGTAGAGAATTTTTATTTAGGTATTATTTGTGCAGCCGTTGCAGCTTTAGGTTGGGGACTTGAAGGTGTTCTTTCGGCCTTTGGCGGTTCTGTTTTAGATCCTAAAGTAACGATTACGATTCGTGATATTACCTCTGGATTGACATTTTTCTTGATCGTTATGCCGCTAGTCAATGGGTTTGGCGTTTTTCAACAAGTGTTCCAATCACCAAAAACCTTAGTTGTTTTAGCGTTAGCTGCATTAGTTGCAGCAGTCTCTTTTCTACAATGGTATAACGCTAATAGTATGTGTGGTGTTGCTAAAGGAATGGCTCTAAATAGTACGTATGTTATGTGGGGCATCATTTTTTCAGCAGTTGTTTCACAAGATTTTTCAGCGATTACGCAAACCGTTATAGCAGGCGCATTATTGATTACCTTTGGCGCAATTATGGTTTCAGTCAATCCACTTTCGTTTTTTAAAAAGGAGGCAATATAATGGCCGAAACGCTATTACCGTTACGTTTTCGCGTACTAAAAGAATTAGAAGAGAAAAAAATGCATTTTCAAGAATTGATGACTTGTTTGCATCCGGAATATGGTACAGAAAAACAATTTAATGAAGCTGCATTTTTAGATCATGTCCTTGCATTAAAAGAAAATGGTTTACTAGATGAAGCCGATGCGTATATCAATGAGCAAAATCAATTGCTGACGACCTATCAAATAAATGATGCGGGAAAAGAGATGCTGAGAAAATATTTACCGAAAAAATAAGGGAAAGTAGTGAGTAAGATGTTGCCTGTAAAAAAAACGGCCCGGATCTTTAATATTCAAAAATATTCTATTTATGATGGAGATGGGATTCGTACGCTGGTCTTTTTTAAAGGCTGTCCGCTACGGTGTAAATGGTGCTCAAATCCAGAAAGTGTGGAATCTGGATTTCAAGTGATGAAACAGCAATCATTATGTGATGATTGTGGGATTTGTGTTGCGGCTTGTCCAAAAAATATCCACAAAATGCGTCCCATGATCGATGGGGAAAAAGAACACTTTATTGACCGAGAAATTTCATGTAACGGTTGTCGTATTTGCGAAGAGAGTTGTCCCAAAAATGCTTTGACAGTGATGGGACAAGATATGACGGTTCCAGAAGTGATGGATATTATTTTACAAGATATGTTGTTTTATATGAGTTCAAATGGTGGTGTTACACTGGGTGGCGGCGAGGTAACCTACCAGGGCGATTTCGCTGTGGAACTGTTAGCTGAATGTAAACAAAACGGTATTCATACAGCAATCGAAACCTGTGGCTATACAAAGTGGGAAACAATGAAGAAATTTGTTGAGGTGACGGATTTATTTTTATTTGATGTGAAACATTTTGATCCTGAACGACATCGCGAATTAGTGGGTGCACGAAACGAACGAATTATGACAAATTTAGAAAAGTTGTTTCAAGCAGGAGCAAATATTTCAGTACGAATGCCGTTGATAAAAGGATTAAATGATTCTATGGAAACGCTAAAAGCGACCGTTTTATACATCAAAAAAATCCAAACTAATGGTCACCTTAAAAGTATCGATATCTTACCTTATCACAAATTAGGAGTCGCAAAATATGAACAATTAGACCAAACCTATCCATTACAAGATGTCGATATGTCGTATACAGACGATGAACTTGAAGAAATCAGAGGATATATGGCGCAGTTTGATTTACCGATTAGAGTCGTTAAACATTAAGAAAAAACAGATGCAGATCATTGATCCCCTTATTGGTTTCTTCCCCATTTTAATAGATCTAACAATCATCTAACCCAGGCAGTTCTAAAAGCTAGAATAGCTACAAATGTTATTTATGTTATACTATATGTAAAATGAAATTGTGCTGAAAAGGAGCAATTTGTGTGGAAAATGTTTATCTCACTATCTACACCAGCTCAGAGCTTTCTCAACAAACAATTGAGCAATCGCAAGAGCTATTAAAAAGGTTTCCGATTAAGGTCCGCCCACATTTTCAGCTTTTAACTAAAGTGAGTTCAACAAACAATGAAGTCAACCAAAGCTTCTGTAAACGTGCGATGGATTGTTCTTCCTGCCCATCAAGCAGCGGTATTTTTAGAAAGAAAAGGATTTCGTCCTATTGTCACCGCTGTAGTTATGGATTAAGTAAATTTATCTATCCGTTTCAATACTGCGGAAACGAACGAGGTTTGTTGATTTTTGGCCCTTTTTTCAAAGATGAAACAGATATCAACTTACTGATTGTATCTGACATCAATAAAGCTGGTGCAAATGAAAAAATGAATATCTTACACCTTTTTGAAGGGGATGACTTAGAGAAAGTTGAAAATTTTGCTTCAGTATTTGCGGCTTTTCTATCTCAGACCTTAACGATGGAAAAATTGGAAAAAGAAAAACAGAAGACTGAAAATAACCTGAAAATTCTATCTCAAAAAATTGAACACATGGAAAATCAGGATAATATCAAAGGGTTGACGCCTTATTTTGTATTTAATTCACTGACTACATTAGCAAGATTAGCTCATTTTAATGAGAATCCAGATTTAGAGGAAGCCGTTTTTAAGCTTTCCAGTGTTATTCGTTATAATTATCAATCGCAAAATCATTGCGTTTCTTTAGAAGAAGCATTTAACTATTTAAATAACTACCTAGAAATTAGTACAACTAGATCTGTGAAGCGATTATCCTATCAAGTGGATCTTCCTAAAGAATTGATTGAGTATCGAATACCTGTAATGACTTTGATTCCAATTGTAGAAAGCTTGCTAGAAATTAGGTTACCTAAGTATAGAGATGATTTTTCCTTATTATTTAAAGTGTCTGAAATAAAAGGAAATATCGTCATTACCATTCAAGAACAAATTCACTTAGATCGAAAAAGGGAATTGCTGGTAGAAAAAGAATTTTTACAGGCAATTGCCAAAAGCAATACGAGATTGATTGAGTTATTAGGAGATCAGGCACATGTTGGAATGGTAGAAACGTTAAATAAGTTAGTTGTAGAGGTTATCTTTCCAGCATCAAAAGGATTAATAGTAAGACCAGAGGATGAAGTGCATGAAAAATATAATGATTGTGGAAGAAGATGAATTAGAACGTCAATTTATTAAAGATATTATCAAGGAAAATTATCAAAGAGAAAATTTAAATGTAGTCGAAGTTCAAAATGGGATTGATGCATTAAGCAAAGCGAGAGTGTTTCAACCTGAATTAGTTGTGATGGATATTGAAGTCGCTGGTGTGAATGGATTAGAATTACAAAAAGAAATGCTTCAGATCAAACCAACAATTTACACGATTTGGACATCTATCTATTCTAATTTTGATTTACTGAGTCAGGGATTGACCTATAATATTAGGGGATACTTACTAAAACCTTATTCGAAAACACAGATGATGCAACATCTAGATAAGTTTATGATGCGCAAAAAGAAATATACTCTTTCTGAACGTTACAATAAGCAATTTAGTGAAGGAATCAATAAAGCAATACAATTTATCAAGAAAAATTTTAAGCAAAAGACAACAATTGATGACATTGCGAATCACGTCTATTTAAATCCGCAGTATTTCGCAAGGAGCCTGGAATCAGTGTAAATGACTATATCAATATCTTGAAAGTCGAAGAATCCTGTCGTCTTTTGCATGAAACGGATTTGCCATTATATCGAATTGCGACAGAAGTTGGTTTTGCAGATTCTTCTTATTTTACTAGAGTATTTACGAAATATTTAAAAATGACGCCACATGAATATCGCAAACAAGAAGTAGTCAAATAAGAAAAAAGTGGTGTAGATAATGAAATAACGATACAATAAAAAAATTTACTAATCTAAGTCTATGATATAATAAAAAAATAATTAAACTATTTCTTATAATAACTATAGAAAAGAGCGTGAATTGAAAATGTGGAAAACAAAAGAAGAAAAGAATACTACATACCAACTTTTAGTTCAACAACAAGCTGCAATTATCGAAATCGAACATGATAAAATTGCGAATCTTGCTAATTCTTCTGCACTATTGGCAGATGCATTACCTAATACAATTTTTGCAGGGTATTACTTATTTGATGGAGAAGAGCTGGTCTTAGGTCCATTTCAAGGGAAAGTTTCGTGTACTCGAATTAAAATGGGCAAAGGCGTATGTGGAGAATCTGCTGAAAAGCGTGAAGCATTGATTGTTGATGATGTGAAAAATCATAAAAATTATATCTCTTGCGATTCAGCTGCACAATCTGAAATCGTCGTACCAATGGTTAAGGATGGAAAACTGCTTGGCGTTTTAGATCTAGATAGTTCAGTAACACATGGCTATGATGAAACAGATCAGGAGTACTTAGAACAATTTGTTGCAGCGCTTTTAAAAGATACTGATTTTTAGTTAAATATGAGCATCCCTTTCGCTTAATCTATTTTGGCATGAGATAATCATTAAAAATAGAGTGAGAGGATGACAATCATGTTAGAAGTATACTTAAATTTTAAGAATGAAGCGGCCGATGCAATTGCTTTTTATGAAGCGGTATTTGATGTGAAATGTGAAGATGCTATGACATTTGCAGATGCACCTGAAGATTCAGAACATCCAACGCCAGAGGCTTGGAAAAATTTGATCATCAATGCATCAATGACCATTGAAGGTGTACCCGTTATGTTTTCTGATGTGCCGGATGGAATGGGTTTGACGTTTATTGAAGGAAATAATGTTTCTTTAGTAGTAAGCACAGAAGATGAAGCAAAGATCGATCGAATTTTTAGTCGTTTGGCTGAAAGTGGAAAAGTGACGATGCCTTTAGGGGAAACATTCTGGTCTAAAAAATATGGTATGGTCGTCGATAAATTTGGCATCAATTGGATGCTGAATTATTATGTCGAGTCTTAATTTTAAAATGAGTCATGTAAAATAAATAAGAGATCATCAATGGATTTTGAACGATTAAATCTATTGATGATTTTTTTGTATATAGAGAAAAATCTGCGTTCAATTTAGTTGGTTTTTTGATATAATGATGTAGTTATTAGAGGAGGAGGGGGAAAAAGTTGATAGGGTATTTATATCTTTTTATCGCCATAATCAGTGAAGTCATTGCAACAAATCTACTAAAAGCAACGGATGGATTTAGTAAGCTAGTGCCATCTGTGGAATGTTTGGTTGCTTATGTTGTCTGTTTTTATAGCTTATCTAAAGCGATAAAATATATGCCATTAAATGTTGCCTATGCATTATGGGGAGCAATCGGCATTATTTTGATCACGATTTTTTCAGTTGTTTATTGGAAAGAACAAATCAATACACCAACAATTATTGGTATTGGTTTTATCGTGATTGGGACGATTTTAGTCAATGCTTTTGGAACAGGGCATTAATTTTTAGGCTAAGTTTATTTTAAATAGTGTTATTTGGCTGTAATAGAAAGGTGAATAATCAGCACTTCATCCTTTAAAAGTCAAGATAAATATGTTATACTAATAAAAGCGTATATTATGCTATTTAATCTTAACGGGGACGTTACGGATTCGACAGGCATAGTTGAGCTTGAATTGCGTTTCGTAGGTTACGTCTACGTAAAAACGTTACAGTTAAATATAACTGCTAAAAACGAAAACAATACTTTCGCTCTAGCTGCGTAAAAACAGCGGGTGAAGATCCTCCCGGCATCGCCCATGTGCTCGGGTAAGGGTCTCAAATTAAGTGGGATACGCTAAATTTTTCCGTCTGTAAAATTTAGAAGAGATCATCAGACTAGCGATAGTTTGGGCCTGTTATGCGGCATGAACTTCAGCGAAGCCTTAAAATAGTATGACTATGAGCGTAGAAGTTTAAGTGGCAATGTGTTTGGACGCGGGTTCGACTCCCGCCGTCTCCATCATCTTTATGGAGACAGACAGTAGAAACGTTGATGTACAGAGGTTTGTACAGCGTTTCTACTGTCTATTTTTTTTACATTGAATGCCAATCTACAACTTTATGTAGATTAACAAACAAAATAATAAAACATTTTTAGATACTTGATAAAAATTCATGATAGATATAGTAAAAATCCATATAAAATGATAGAGCTAGTCATTTGATTATATTACAATGTAGCGCCTGTTGGTACATCCGTTCGAAGTTAAGCATTAATGGTATAAAAATTACTATATAGGTCAAATTCATTCATAAAAAATATCCTTCAAAAAATAATTTTTGAAGGATATTTTTTCTATTAAAGATTCCCTAGCGTTATTTTCTGAAACAGTTTCGTAATCCGTGCTAAAACTTAACTAGACAACTTAGAACAAAGAGATCTAAGTTAATTTAATTAGGGATAGTTAGAGTTGTGCATTTTTTGCAATGTTAATATCCATATCTAATATTTGAGATGGAAGTTAACTCTTTTAGTTTTTTAGATTGATTGTCTGATAAAGTAAAGTAATCCCCCCATTTCTGATTGCTTTAGAAATGTCTATATTCATACGACTTAAAATCATAGGAACAAAAGCGCCTTGTTGTTCTAATTCTTCACGATAATTTTCTAACACATTTTGTATAGAGTCATTACCTAAGCCTGTTTTAAAATCATCTAATAGATCAGTGATAATGCTTATCGCTTGGTTTCCTCGTTCGTTTCCTCCAGAATACCATTTTAATTTGTTCATAAAATATTGCTCCTTACTTGGTTATTTGGATGTTATTCTGTTACTTATTAAAATTGATTTGTGTATATTAAGATGAATACATAAATAGTTGTATTAGCATCGTTTATCTTTGACGAGAAAATTGAATATTATTTATTTTTTCTTCTGCTTTTTATTATATTGTAAAAGATTAATGATCCAGCTAATAAAACTGAGAAAATAGCTGAAAATTTCTGAATAACAGTTTTTTTATAAGTGACACTAATTTCATGTAAGCCTTGTTCTAATCTAACCGTGACTAATCCGTTCTTATTATAATTACGAATCACTTGTTGATCTAGCTTAACCTCATACCCTTTATAATAAAACTTAGGCAGCTGAACTTCTTGAGTCCCGTTAATCATCACTTTAAAAATACTATAATTATAGTTATTCTCAACTTTACGGGATGAATCAGTATAAGGAATACTATCAATAATCAAACCAGGAGAAGCAAAGTATTTTTTAAAATCCGTATCTTTTACTAAATACTCTTTACCATGACCGATTTCGGATTCATAAAAATCGGTAAAGTTTTCATTTGTCACAGTTACGTTATTTTGGATGTTACTTTGTGTTAAGTTGTTGATATTAAAACCGAGTGTTAAAAAGCTGGACAATGAAAGAAAGACAAGGAAATCTTTTCTTGAAAGCAAGCGAAATTGTTCAATTAAACAAACCGCTAATAAACTAGAAAAAAAGGAGGCAAATAATAATAATCTCCATGGGAATTGAATCGTTGCTAAAATCGATACTTTAAAAAGTCCCCAAGGGAAAATGTTTGTGGCTAGTAGAATAATTGCTAAAGTAGCTAATGATAGTCGTTTATTGCTTGGGCTCAATTTTCGGTAATTGAAACCAGCAATTAAAACTGCAACTAACAGTAATAGACCAATATTTGGTTTTAGTCCAGTGAATGGTGCACTCAAATTAGCAAGGCTATTTATAAATAAATCACCTAAACTGAAATTTAATCCATTGGCCCATAATGTCGTGTTATTAAAATTAAACGTTAAATGATGTATCTGTTCCAAATAAGGAAATAAAAACCAAGCCGATAAACCAAGTGATAGAAGACCTGCCATGATCAGGCTTTTTATCTGAGCCAGTTTACATTTTTTCCAATTGACCAATATAAAAATAAGGAGCAGGATGAATGAGTAGAAAGCTGTAATCAAGTGACTGGCAATCAATAAACTCATTCCGGTTCCAAGCAGCTGCCAGCGATGTTTGTCACTATAAAAAATCGAGTAGACACCAAAAATAAATAAAGGTAAAAAAGCAAATGCCAATGTTTCACCAAGCGCTGCACGAACAGATTGGTCGATTAAACGATAGGTGGAAAGTGTATAAAAACAAGAAAATAATAGCGCCAGTTTTTGTGATTTTTTGATTGAATATAGAAAATAATACGCACTGGCTGCAGTAACAAAACTGATCAATAGCTGATACAAGTAGTAAGAAGGAACAAAAGCTATCCCTACAATCCTAAAGAAAGCAAAAGGTAATAATAATATAGAGGGATAAAATAAATCTGCACCATAACCAAAATTTAATCCCATATTAGGAAAAACTCTCGGGAAAAAATCCAAATGTTTCACAGCTTGAGAGTAACTTTCCAATCTTGTTCGATGATATAAAAGATCATCTTGGCTGAAAATATAGTTATTAAAAAAATAAGGAAAAATGGAAATGACGCTGATACTCAATAAAGCTAATAAAAGGATGATTTTTGTTTTGTTATATTTTGAATTCAAATAATTACGCCTTCTTTATGTTGTTTTATATTTATTTTAACAGAAAATGAATAATTATATGAAATATTTGTAGGGAAGCAGATCGTTAAATGAAAAATTAAGTTTATTCGTAGAAAAATGATATTGCAGAATGTGAGTGTTTTAGAACACAAGAAATAAACTCACAGGGAAAATTACTAGGTGAGTTTATTTTAGGGAAAGTCTTAGTTATAAAGGGAGTTACGTTAAAACGAACAAATAAAAAATATTTATCGACTAAAGGGTTGAAATTTGTAACGTAGTGTAGTATTATAAATGTACCCTAACAGTATTTTCATTTTACTCAATCCGAGTAAAACTCTTTATCCCACCTTGAAAGAGGTGGGATATTCTGATTTTAATTCTTGGAACTAGGATTCTTTCAGTAATCCAACGGCATAGCTATTAAGCATTTTTTCGCTATCCCTCTCGTGAATTAACATCTTTACTTCTTTTTTTACCTGTTCTGCTTGTAAAGTGTCACCAGTATTTTCTAACAAATGTATAAAATCATAAACACGTTCCATGTAAACAGGTTCGCCTTCAATAATGTAGTTTAAGAGATTAGTTAAATATTGGAGATTTAATTTGAAACTATAATTTTCGTTTTGTTTATCTTGTTTTTTAGCAAGTTTTATATATTTCTCTGCACTTTCATAGTCCTTTGCATATAATCGCATTGAAATTAAATTGATAAGAATATTATGAGCAAATTTTTTAGTGGTAAAATCTCGTTGTTCTTCATATTTTATTGGGAACATTCTTGCAAGTAATAAATCAGCTTGTTTAGCATTAAAAAAACGAGTTAAATTGGCAGTAATGATATAGTCGTACTGAAGGTAGAATGATTTATTCAATAAATCCTCAAAAATATCAGTTATTTCATCAAAAGTCACGGGATCAACCTCTTCCCAGTGAGCATTGAAAAAATTTTTAATACCAATGTAATTTGATAATTCTCTCAAGCTCTTTTTTTCTTTATCTTTTAACGAATAATAATAATTAAGTAGCTTTTGTTTAGTACTTTTATTTTCTAAATGAGCTCCACAATAATAAAAAGTTTCTCTGAAATCTTGTTGTCGTTTATCAAAAGTTGTGAAACTAAAAAATTCTTCAACACTAATCGAAGTTTGATTTAATATTTCTTCTAATTCATTTACCTTAAGAGAGCGTTTACCACTTTCAATTTTTGAATAGGTAGAGGGATCAGTATATTCAGACATCATTTCTCTTTGAGTTAACTTTAGTTTAAGTCTAAAAAAACGTAAGGTTTCTATGATATTCAAGACTTTCTCTCCCTTCTTATGCGATTATAGCATGAAATGGTCAGAAAATTCCTATTTTTAATAAAAAAGTAAATATTTCATTTGATTTTTATGCCAATTTCGCACTTTTTGAATTTACTACTTTATTTTTTTTTGCTTGTTTGTTATTCTTTACCTAAGGAAAATTATTTGTTTGCAAACGTTGATTTCTAAAAAATGGGAGTGGAGGTGTGTTGATGATTTCATTAATAGCTGTTGTAGCAAGCGTTATTTCGGTATATGTTGTTACAGGCGGAGTCTAAAACGTATTTAAATATCTCGTAATTATCTTATCAAACCAATTTTGTAAACAAACGATTTAACTAAAAAAACTAAAATGTATAAGTAAAAAGTGCGTACCAAAAAAAAGTGCAAAATAATAGCTTCTGATTTACTTTTCCTGTTGAATGAAGTAAATCAGAGGCTGTTATTTTTTATTTTTCCTCCACCGAGTCGTCAATATTTAAAGAGGGAACTGTATAAAGTTCTATATTATATTTAGCTGCCAACGCCTTGGAAAAGCTCTTTTCTTGAACCTCCTTCATATAGTTGAAAAATTTAATTTCACTTTCTGTTGGTTGTTCTCTAGATAGAATTTCTTTTTCGTAAGTTAAAGCAATCGCTTCTGAATAGTAGTAAGAATCATTTTTAGCAATAGAAAGTCGCAACGTATCTCCAAATATAATCTTATTTTCTTCAGAAAACGCATCTTTTTTCAGATCGATCAACCATGTATTATGAAATGTTGTGGTTACTTTGATTAAATTTTGTTTCATCTTATTCTCCAATCCTAAAGTATTAGTTTTTCTCTTCAATTATATCAAATAGTACGCAATTGTGGACATAAAGATTAGCTAAAAGATATTTTTATTCCTTTTTACGATTGAGGTATCAAAAAAGACGATTATAAAAGGATATTCGGGACTATTTTTAGAAACTTTCCACTGATTGTTTCTCTAACAATATTTTGATATGATAAAATGAATGGAGCAGTCAAAGGAGCAGACAACATGAAGAAAATTACAGCTAAGATGCTTATCACCTTATTGGAAAATAAAGAAGACCGCTTTGCGGTTATTATCAATCACTGGTTTTATTACATAGAAAAAGGACGTATCTACCGATTTCAGCAACATTCTAACACGAAAATGCTAACCATGTTAGGTTCGTTTTATGAAAATGAAATCGATAGTGAAACAATGATCGTCGAGTTAAAAAAAAGTATTATCAATCAAATTCAATACGATTGGTTTACCGATGTCTCGATGGAGATTATTGTTGAACGAGTAACTCGTTCAACAAGTGATTTGGAAGCCTTCTTTTTTTAGAGAATAAAAAAGAAGATTTATAATGCATAACATTTGTAAAACTAAAAATAGGATAGTAATATAAATCTATCCTAACGATATAACTTTTTTCATTTACTCTCATGAGTAAAACTCCTGTCCCATCTTCTGTTGAAGGTGGGTTATTTTTTGTAGATTAGAAAAAAGCTACTGGTAAAGCAGTTGTAATTTTAGTTTTTTTTTGCTAAGATAAACGTATATTAATAAAAATGGTTGGGCGCAAGCTTCAAGGATCAAGTTCTTCAAGGGGTGAGAAGAACGGTTTTTTGAACTTACGCCCTTTTTTTATTTTCCAATCAAAATTTAAGGGAATAAGTTGTGTTTTTAGTGAGCAGAAGCACAGGTTATTCTCTTTTTGATTGTAAAAAAGAAGGCGAAGTTCAATAATATGGATGAAGACTAGATCATCAAATGATAGGGGTGAAAAAAATGGTTTTAGAAGCATTGGATAGAATTCGTGAGGCAGAAGATAAGGTTGAAGAAATGAGACATGTAGCCAAAGAAGAAATCAGGTCTTATGAGCAAATAAAGTCTGATGATTTCAAGAAAAAACAGGAAGAAAGTCAAGCGAAAGTTACGGCTTTACTTCATGAAATAGAGGGACAAAAAATAGAAGAGCTTCAAAAAGAAAAAGATAGTTTATTAAGTGAAGCGAATGAACAAAATCAAAAGTTTAAAGAAAAATATGAAAAGAACAAAGAATCTATCATTGATCACGTAATAGAAAGGGTGAAAAAAATCTATGGCAGTCAATAAAATGGAAAAAATGACGATCATAGCGGCAGCCGACAGAGAAGAAGCGATTCTTCAAGCAATTCAAGGGATGCAGGCAATCGAAATTAAAGATTTTTTTCATTCAAATGTGGATAGTTCTTATATAGAAAAGCATTTTGCATCAACTTTAGTGGAAGAAGATGAAAGCAAAAAGAAACGCTTCCAGAGTATGTTGACAGAAATTCAGGACTCATTGACGTTTATTGAACGTTTTTCAGAAAATTCATCGAAAAAGAAACCAATAAAAAGACAAGTGCGTACATTACATTCTTTGGAAGAAAGTTTCGATGAGCATAAGATAAGCGAATACTTAAAGGAAATAGCTTTATTGAAAAGTAAACTGGCAGTGATAGAGGCAACTAGAAAAGATTTGCTGTCAAAAGAAAAATGGTTAGCTCGTTGGCAGTATTTAGATATTATTCCAAAAAATAATTCGCTAGAGAGTACAGATATTTTGCTAGGCTCGATCAGTTCTGCCAATCAGACAGATTTTCTAGCAGATTTAGAAAAGGTCTCATCTATTTATGTGGAAGAAATTTATCACAGTCAAAATCATGTCTATTACAGCTTGATTTACCTAAAAAGTCAATCGGCGGATTTGAATGAAGTTACTGCTAGATATAGTTTTAACCAATTTGATTATCCTTATGATATTTTGCCGAAAGAGGCATATCAAAAAAATAAAGAAGAATTAGCTAGTCTCGTTAAGGATGAAAAACAAGTGAAAGTCAGTTTATCTTCTTATCGTGATCATTTAGAAGAGTTGTACTTAGCAGAAGAAATGACTTATGCGTATATCTATCGGGAAGAAGCAAAGAAACATTTGCTGAATACGTCTTATTTTTTTATTGTGCAAGGTTGGATTCCTGTTGATGAGAAGCAGGATCTAACTAGTGCATTACAGGATAGATTGCCTCAAGAAGAAGTGTATATCACTTTTGATCAACCGACGAATGATGAGATTCAGGTTGATATTCCTGTGAAACTGAAAAATAATTCTCTGGTAGCGCCATTTGAGATGTTGACTGAAATGTATAGTTTGCCAAAATATGACGAGATCGATCCAACACCGATCATGACGCCTTTTTATATGGTATTTTTCGGTATGATGGTAGCAGATATTGGGTATGGTTTATTGATGTTATTCGGTGCATTACTTGCGTTGAAGTTGCTCGTTTTACCACGAGGAATGAAACGTTTTGCAGATTTCTTCCTAATATTATCGTTTCCAACGATTATTTGGGGTTTTATTTACGGGTCATTTTTTGGTGCTGCTTTACCAGAAGTAGTCTTTGGGATTCATTTGCCGTTTCCGATATTATCAACGACTGAAGATGTGAACACGATTTTGATTTTATCTGTTATTTTCGGTTTTATACAAATGCTGACAGGATTGATGGTCAATGGAATCGAACTTACGAAACGCAAGCGTTACTTGGATAGTATTAGTGAGAGTTTTGCTTGGCAAGGATTGCTGGTAGGGATTTTGATCGTAGTTTTAGGTATGTTAGTTTTTAGTAATGACGGTTTGGTTACAACTGGAATCGTTGTGGCGGTCATTTCTGCTTTATCGATTGTGATCGTGCCGATCATCCAAACAAAATCAAAAGTCAAAGGTTTAGCAAAAGGTCTTTACGGATTATATGGTTTGACAGGTTATATTGGGGATTTAGTTAGTTATACGCGATTGATGGCTTTGGGGATTTCAGGCGGAAGTATTGCTGCAGCATTTAATATGCTCGTCGAGTTTATGCCGCCAGTCGCTCGATTTACTGTGGGGATCGTACTGATCATCGCATTACACGCATTGAATCTCTTTTTAAGTTTGTTAGGTGCTTATGTTCACGGAGCTCGTTTGCAATATGTCGAGTTTTTCGGGAAATTTTATACAGGCGGTGGACGTGCATTCAAACCGTTAAAGACCGAAGAGAAATATATGAACATTGAAAAAATTCAAAAGAAAAAGAATAGTGGAGGAATATAAACATGATAGATTACTTAATTAATAACAATGGTGGAATTCTTTTTGCAGTTTTAGGAATGGCAATGGCAACGATTTTAGCAGGGATTGGTTCTGCTAAAGGGGTTGGTTTTACAGGGGAAGCTGCTGCGGCGTTAACAACAGAACAGCCTGAAAAATTCGGACAGGCCTTAATTTTACAATTATTGCCAGGAACGCAAGGGTTATACGGTTTCGTTATTGCCTTTTTGATTTTTATCAATTTAAACAATGATATGACGATGGTTCAAGGCCTGGATTATTTTGTGGCATCATTGCCGATCGCTTTTGCAGGTTTATTTTCTGGGATTGCCCAAGGTCGTGTTGCAGCAGCTGGGATTCAAATTTTAGCAAAAAAACCTGAACACGCAACAAAAGGGATCATATATGCCGCCATGGTTGAAACGTATGCGATTCTTGGGTTTGTTATCTCATTCTTGCTTGTACTAAATGTGAAGTAACAGGAGGAAAAAAATGGATGCAATCGAAAAAATCGTCGAACAAATTCTAGAAAAAGGGCAAGTAGAAGTTTCAGAACTGAAAAAAGTTGAGATGGCTCGTATTGATCGAAAATATCAAGAACAAGAAGAAGCGCTTTTTTTACAAGAAAGTAAACTGATTGAAAAAAATCAAGAACAAACAGATAAAGCGTATAAACAAAAATCAAATCGACAACAATTGGAAATCAAACAAGCAACGTTGAATCAAAAGCAAGGCTATCTAGAACAACTTTTTGCAGAATCAGTTGAGCGAATGAATCATTGGACAGAAGCGGAATTTCAACGCTTTGTCGAACAAATCATTATTCAGTTGCTGGTTGAAGGTAAGGCGGCTTTAAAGTTAGGAGAGTTTTCAAAAGGAAGGTTATCTGAGCAATGGCTTGCAGAACATTCTAGTGAAAAACTAACGTTGAAGTTAGAAAAAGAAGTTATTCCAAATGATGGTGGATTTATTGTGTCTAAAGATGGGATCGAATATAACTTCTTATTTACAAGTCTAGTTCAAGAAATCAAAAAAATGGAAAGTTTCAAAATAGCAGAATTGCTGTTTCGATAAAATGAATGTTTAAAGAGTTTGTTTTGCTATGTGTTATCTAGCTACGCTTTCGATTTGAAACACAGTGAGTAAAATGAACGGATGTTGAAAAATACAAGGTGACTGAAAGGAACGTTGTTACTTATTCGATTAGGAGGGTCATAATGAGAGAGACTGCATATAATCAAATTAATCCTTTGATTCGTCTTAAAGAAACAGAACTTTTAAGTAATGCTCAATATGAACAATTATTGAATGCAAAAAACACGGATGAACTAAAAGATAGTTTAAAAAATACGGTATATGGAGCGTATACGACAGACGATTTTGCTGAAACTTTTGAATATATCTATTCAAAAGAGAAGGGAAAACTTTATGAATGGCTCTATGAAATGGCACCAGAACCAGAAGTGATCACAATCTATACTTCTAGAGCTACATTTCATAATTTGAAAGTCCTGACAAAAGCTGAGCTTACGGGACAAGATCTGGACTATCTGTTTATTGATGATGGTCGCTATTCATTAGAGACTCTGAAGAGTGCAATTCGTACGCGTGTCTCAACTGAATTACCAGTGCAGCTTATGAATGCCGTTCTTGAAGTGTTGGATTATTTTCAAGAATCTTCTACGCTTCACGCAATCGATATTATTTATGATCGAAATTTCTTAACCCTTCAGCGCCAATTAGCTGAAAAATTAGGTAATAAAGATATCGTGGCAGAAGTTACAGCATTTATTGATTTGACAAATATTTCTACAATGGCTAGGGGAATCCTTCAAGGACAACATGAAAATTTTTTATCGACTGTGTTATCTAGTTCAGGTAGTATCCCAAAAGCAACATTTTTAGAATATGCGGAACAGTCATTAGTTGTCTTTACTGATTTTGTTTTGAGCACGACTTATGGCGCACTCTTAGCACCAATCGTCTCTGCTGAAACAAAAACCTTAGATCTAGTTGCTTTTGAAAAAGCCAAAGATGATTATCTGACTAGTCTGTATGATAAGGCTAAAATTATGGCTTTTGGACCATTACCGTTGCTTGCATTTTTAAATGCTAAAGAAGTAGAGTGGAAAAATTTACGTTTGATTCTAGTTAGTAAACGAAGTAACTTTCCAGTAGAAGTCGTTAAAGAAAGGATGCGCATGGCAGATGGCTTATAAAATTGGTGTAATCGGTGATAGAGATTCTGTTATGCCGTTCAAACTTTTTGGCTTTGAGGTTGTTTATGCAATCTCGTCAAAACAAGTGAGAGAGACGATTGAATCAATGGCGAAAAATAATTTTGGCGTTATTTTCATCACAGAAGATGCTTCTGAATTAGCTGTTGAAACGATCAAGCGTTATAAAAGTGAAGTTACACCAGCGATTATCTTGATCCCAAGTCACAATGGTACCAAAGGGATTGGGTTGAAGGAAATTCAAGATAATGTTGAAAGAGCAGTTGGACAGAATATATTGTAGACGGTTGAGAGCATGTTTAGCTTTACTTGATCTAGCTTTTGGGAAAAAAGATAAAATAAGAAAGAGGCAAAGAGCGCCTCAGTCCTATTTTTCTATTTTTCGGTCGGAGTTGAACGAGCCTGCTCAGCTTTTCTGAATAGGAGGAACAATTTTGCAAACTGGTAGAATTATTAAAGTATCTGGTCCTTTAGTTATGGCTGAGAATATGTCTGACGCAAGTATTCAGGATATTTGTCATGTAGGGGAATTAGGTGTTATAGGAGAAATTATTGAGATGCGTGGAGATGTCGCGTCTATTCAAGTATATGAAGAAACAACAGGAATTGGACCCGGAGAACCCGTTGTAACGACTGGGGAAGCATTGTCAGTTGAGCTGGCGCCAGGCTTGATCTCAGAGATGTTTGATGGAATCCAACGTCCTTTAGATACATTTGCTGAAGTAACAGAAAGTAACTTTTTAAGCAGAGGGGTTCAGATCCCTGCATTAGATAGAACGAAAAAATGGCTATTTGAGCCCACTGTTTCTATTGGAGATGAGGTTTCTGCAGGAGACATCGTTGGATTAGTTCAAGAGACGAAAGTGATTCCTCATAAAATCATGGTTCCATTCGGTATTAGCGGCGTTGTGAAGGAAATCAAAAAAGGCGAGTTCACGATCGAAGAAACAGTCTACATTATCGAAACAGCTACAGGTGAAAAAGAATTTACGATGATGCAAAAATGGCCAGTTCGTCGTAGTCGTCCGATTCTAGAAAAATTAAATCCGGATGTACCGCTTCTCACAGGTCAACGTGTTATTGATACGTTCTTTCCTGTTACAAAAGGTGGAGCAGCAGCTGTTCCAGGTCCATTTGGTGCAGGAAAAACCGTGGTGCAACACCAAATCGCTAAATGGGCAGATGTTGATTTAGTTGTTTATGTAGGGTGTGGTGAACGCGGCAACGAAATGACAGATGTATTGAATGAATTTCCTGAGCTGATCGATCCAAGTACGGGGGAATCGGTGATGGAGCGAACTGTCTTGATCGCAAACACCTCTAATATGCCTGTAGCAGCTCGTGAAGCATCAATCTATACAGGAATCACAATTGCCGAATACTTCCGTGATATGGGCTATTCTGTAGCAATCATGGCGGACTCAACTTCTCGTTGGGCAGAAGCATTACGTGAAATGAGCGGACGTTTGGAAGAAATGCCAGGGGATGAAGGGTATCCTGCATACTTAGGTAGCCGTTTAGCGGAATATTATGAACGAGCTGGACAAGTTGTAGCTTTAGGGAAAGATCATCGTGAGGGAAGTATCACAGCAATTAGTGCTGTTTCACCTTCTGGCGGAGATATCTCTGAACCTGTCACTCAAAATACGTTACGTGTCGTGAAAGTTTTCTGGGGATTGGATGCGACATTAGCGCAAAAACGTCATTTTCCATCTATCAATTGCCTCCAAAGTTACTCTTTATATGATTCAGAAGTTGGTAAATATTTAGATCAACAACTTCAAGTTGAGTGGTCTGAGATGGTTATGGAAGGGATGCGCATTTTACAAGAAGAATCGCAATTAGAAGAAATCGTTCGACTAGTCGGAATTGATTCGTTGTCTGATAAAGACCGTTTGACATTAGAAGTTGCGAAATCGATTCGTGAAGATTACTTACAACAAAATGCCTTTGATGATGTTGATACATTTACCTCAAGAGAAAAACAATATAAAATGCTACACTTGATTTTAACTTTCTACAAAGAAGGACAAGCAGCATTGGATTTAGGCGCTTATTTATCTGAAATCATGGCTGGTACAGTTGGTATTAGAGATCAAATCGCCAGAAGCAAATACGTACCAGAAGAACAAATCGACCGATTAGACGGCTTAGTCGATGAAATGAAACTAACGTTAAAACAAATTATCGCAGATGGAGGGATGACGAATGATTAAAGAGTACCGTACAATCAATGAAGTAGTTGGTCCCTTGATGATCGTTGAAAAAGTTGAAGGGGTCAAATATGAAGAATTGATCGAAGTTCGTATGCAAAATGGTGAAATTCGTCGTGGACAAGTGCTTGAAATCAATGGCGATAAAGCCATGGTTCAGATTTTTGAAGGAACCAGCGGCATCAATCTTCGTGATTCAAAGGTTCGCTTTTTAGGTCATCCTTTGGAATTGGGCGTGTCAGAAGATATGGTAGGTCGGATTTTTGATGGTTTAGGTCGTCCAAAGGACAATGGCCCTGAGATTTTACCGGAAAAAATGGTTGATATCAATGGTGAAGTCATCAATCCAGTCGCCAGAGATTACCCAGATGAATTTATTCAAACAGGAATTTCTGCAATCGACCATTTGAATACCTTAGTTCGTGGACAAAAATTGCCAGTATTTTCAGGTTCTGGTTTGCCTCACAAAGAGTTAGCTGCTCAAATCGCTCGTCAAGCAAATGTTTTAAACAGTGATGAGGACTTTGCCGTTGTTTTTGCGGCGATTGGGATCACATTTGAAGAAGCTGAATTTTTCATGGAAGATTTTCGTCAAACAGGAGCCATCGATCGGTCCGTAATGTTTATGAATTTGGCCAATGATCCGGCAATCGAGCGAATTGCTACCCCCAGAATGGCGCTTACAGCAGCTGAATATTTAGCGTATGAAAAAGGTATGCACGTTCTTGTGATCATGACAGATATGACCAATTATTGTGAAGCATTACGCGAAATTTCTGCTGCTCGTCGTGAGGTGCCAGGACGTCGTGGTTATCCAGGGTATCTTTATACTAATTTAGCCACATTGTACGAACGAGCTGGCCGTATTCGTGGATTGAAAGGGTCTGTTACCCAAATTCCAATCTTAACGATGCCAGAAGATGATAAAACCCATCCGATTCCGGATTTAACGGGTTATATTACGGAAGGGCAAATTATTTTATCTAGAGATTTATATAAGAGCGGAATCCAGCCGCCAATTGATGTATTGCCTTCGTTGTCTCGTTTAAAGGATAAAGGAACGGGTGAAGGAAAAACTCGAATCGATCATGCCCCAACAATGAACCAGTTATTTGCAGCATATGCTCAAGGAAAACAAGCGAAAGAATTAGCAGTCGTTCTTGGGGAATCGGCATTGTCAGAGGTGGATAAAATCTATGCAAAATTTGCGGATCGTTTTGAAAAAGAATACGTCAATCAAGGGTTTTACACGAATCGTTCCATTGATGAAACACTTGATTTAGGCTGGGAACTATTATCGATGCTTCCAAGAACTGAATTGAAGCGTATCAAAGATGAGATGTTGGACGAATACTTGACTGAAGGAGAGTGACCGATTATGGCACGGTTAAATGTGAATCCCACTCGAATGGAACTCTCTCGTTTAAAGAAGCAACTTGGAACGGCAAGTCGTGGCCATAAATTATTAAAAGATAAGCAAGATGAACTGATGCGTCGCTTTATATTGCTCGTCAAAAAGAATAATCAGCTGCGAATCGATGTAGAACAAGAATTGACAGCCGCATTATCTAACTTTGTATTAGCTAATGCAACACTGAACGAAGCTTTTATCGAAGAATTGGTAGCTGTTCCTGCAGATGATGTCACACTAGATGTCATTGAAAAAAATATTATGAGCGTGACGGTTCCAATCATGAATTTTCACTATGATGAAACAGTAACAGATGCACCGCTAAATTACGGTTATCTAAATTCAAATGCAGAATTAGATAGTGTTTTTGACAAAATTTCGAGTATTTTACCAAAACTGCTGGAATTGGCAGAAGTTGAAAAGACCTGTCAATTAATGGCAGAAGAAATAGAGAAAACGCGTCGACGTGTGAATGCTTTAGAATATATGACGATTCCTCAATTAGAAGAGACGATTTATTATATTCAAATGAAATTAGAAGAAAATGAACGAAGTGAAATCACTCGTTTGATCAAAATCAAAAATATGGGTGGTAATACGTAATAAATCCAAAAATAGAGAAAAGATAACAGATAACCGTTATCTTTTCTCTATTTTTTTGGATAGTCATTGCTTTGTATCGTCCATAATCGATCTGTAATGGTTGAGATAAATGAAATACCCGCTTCCGTCTGTCCATTCGTAAACACAGTTAAAATAAAAGGATGCTCCGTTTCTAAGATACCAATATCATGTAAGAATCCAGCATAGGAACCTATCTTATGTGCGACTTTCCCTGATGTTGTCGGCGTATCCATACGTTCGTGGAAAACAGTGTTTTTCATATAATCATAAATCGTTTGATATTCTTGATTCGATGATTTTTCTTCATATAAAATTTTAAGGATTTTTGCAGCATCCTCAGAAGTGAACTTTGCATCGTCCCAATCTGTTTCTTTTTGCAAAAAATGAGCATAAAGGGCTTTTTTTGCTTCGACATCTCCGCCAAATGTGTCATAGAGCATATTTTTAGCGATATTATCTGAATACGTGATGTTGTATTCCTGTAGTGTTCTTAACGAGTAGGTTGGCTGAACATCGTTAATAATAATGCCCGTACCATCTTCATAATCTTCTTTTTCGTTAAATGTAAGCTGGTCATCCCATTTTAAACCGCCAGCCTGAACTTTGTCTGCAATCATCATAGCTAAGGGCACCTTGATTGTGCTGGCGCTATAGAATTCTTTCGTCCCATCAACTGAAATCTGCTTTCCAGTTGTCAAATCCACGTATGTTATCCCTACTTCACCATTAAAGCTTTTTGCAGTTTCTGTCATTGTTTGTTCGATTTTATGATAAAAAGCTGTCAGTTCTGGACTGTCTTTTTCTTTTGGTTCAGGATTTTTAACAGCAGAAGCAGATGCTGTTTTTAATGGAACGGTAATTTTTTCACTCGTTTCAGTTTCGTTTGCGTAATCTACTGTATGAGTAGAAAAAAAGAACGAAACAATCAAAAAGAAACAAATAGAGAAAATCATCCCATATAGAGTCATTTTCTTTTTTTCCAAATACCTTTCGTTCCTTTCAAAATTAGAATTGTAAGGATCATATCTGTGAATAATTATAGGAAATTTAATGCCTATAAAAGGTTTCGCTAAAAAATGCGACCACAACCATTTAATCACTTTTTCTATAGATTTGCAAGGCGCTTTATAGAGAGCAGCGAGAATAAAACGATGAAATTATGCTTTAAGGTTTGTTTAAGGTAAGAGGAATAAAGTAATAGCTGTTCACGAGTAGAGTTATGTAAGAAACCATACGGAACATTGCTATCCATATTTGAGGAGGAATTACATTTTATGAATTTTATCAAACGTGCATTATTAAGTATGAAGTCAAAAAAAGGTCGAACATTTTTATTATGTGCTGTCTTTTCAGCTATTTTGATTTTTGTTTTAGCTGGTTTAACGATTCAAAGTGCCGCCCTAACTGCGACTGAAAACGCCAAAAAAAGCGTGGGCGCAACGGTTACATTGTCAGCGAATCGACAAGCAGCGATGAAAAAAAATCAAGAAGGGAATACAGGAGAAAAACCAGATCCAGGCAGTTTTAGTTTAACACCTGTTTCATTAGCAGATGCGCAAAAGATTGCTGATTTAGCTAATGTGAAGTCATATTCATTTTTATCTTCATCCTCTGCGGGCGCAGGTGACGGCATTACGCCGATTTCTACTGACTCAGAAAGTGAGACAGCAACATCATCAACAGTTGATGATGATCAAACAAATGGTGAAGCTTTAGGACAGCCTCAAGAAGGAGGGAGAATGGGTGGCGGTCCAATGGCTGATATGAAGCAAAGTGATTTTCAGGTGAGCGGTGTAATGAATTTGTCTATGTCGAGTGATTTTTCCGACGGGACTGCTGAGATCACGAGTGGTGAAGCCATTAGCGAGTCAGATAAAGATACAAATAACGTTGTGATCGAGCAAACGTTGGCTGATGCAAATGAGTTAAAAGTCGGTGACACATTTAAGGTAACTGATCCAGAAGATGACACAAAAACGTATGAATTAAAGATTAAAGGAATTTATAAAACTTCTGAAAATGGCGATAGCATGGGGATGATGTTTAATTTCTTAAATCCAGCAAATACTTTATATACATCTTATACATTTGCGAACACGTTAAAAGGGGATGACGCAACAGGCACCATTGATTCAGCAGCTTATACATTGGATGATCCCAAACAGATGGATACCTTTGTTAAAGACGCAGAAAAATTGATTGACACAGACAGCTTCAGCCTACAAACAAACGATCAAGCGTATCAACAAATGTTACAACCTTTGAATAATGTTGCAAACTTTGCCAAAAATATCGTTATTTTAGTGGCAGTTGCAGGAGTAATCATACTGACTTTGATCGTGATGATGACAATCAGGGAAAGACGTTATGAAATTGGCGTATTATTATCACTTGGAGAATCTCGTTTCAAAGTAGTTTTACAATTTTTCAGTGAAATCATTATTTGTATGTTTGTCGCGTTAGTGATTGCGACCTTTAGCGGAAATATTGTAGGAAATGTAGTCGGTGAGCAGCTGATCAGCCAACAAACAGAATCTGTTCAGCAATCTGCAAATAATCAAGGTCAACCAACGGAAAAAGGTGATAGAGGAGGAGAACAAAGACAAGGAGGACCTGGCGCTGGCGGTATGAGTAGACTTGGTGCAAGCTCTGAAGAATCAGCGAAAGCAATCGAAGAGTTAAACATCTCTGTTCAACCAAAAGAAATCGCAACATTAGCTGGATTAGGACTTTTAATCAGCTTCTTCTCGATCGTATTATCGTCCATTGGAATTTTAAGACTACAGCCTAAAAAAATCTTGACCACATAGAAAAGAGGAAATGCGATGTTACAGACACAAGAAGTAGGGTATTGGTATAAAAATGAACAGGAATTTCTTTATAAAAACGTTAATTTAGAATTTCAGCGTGGAAAGATGTATGCTATTTTAGGGGCAAGCGGCTCTGGTAAGACGACATTTCTTTCGTTGATTGCAGGATTAGATGTACCTAAAACAGGATCTATTCTTTATAATGGAGATGCGCTTACTAAAATCGGCCTTAGAAATTACCGGAAAAACGATGTATCAATTATTTTTCAAGCGTATAATTTATTGCCTTATATGTCAGCTTTAGATAATGTTTTAACAGCAATGGCGATATCCAATTCAAAACAAGCAGATAAACAAACTTATGCGTTGGAAAATTTAGCGAATGTCGGGATCGATGAAACTTTGGCTAAAAAGAGTGTAACTCAGCTATCAGGAGGACAACAGCAACGTGTAGCGATCGTTAGAGCACTTTGTTGTGATCATGAACTGATCGTAGCGGATGAGCCAACAGGAAATTTAGATGAAAAAACATCAAAAGATATTGTTCAATTATTTCAAAAAGTAGCACATGATCAGCAAAAATGTATTATCATCGTGACGCATGAACAAGAAGTAGCAAAAGCTTGTGATGAAGTCTATGAACTAAAAAATCAAGCATTCGAGTTGATCAAGTAAAAATAAGAACAAAGACGCAAGAAATTAGTGCATCTTTGTTCTTATTTTTTAATTGGAAGAAACTCGGGTGATATGTTCTAATCGCTGTTTTAGTTTTATAGTGTCTTTGATCAAAGTGGCGCCGATCGTTGTATCTTTTACTTTTAACCGTTTTACCTGACGATCAACGATTTGCCTTGTAGAGATAATATCATCATTTTTTTCGAGTGCAGTTTTTTTATCCGAAAAAGGTTTATGTGCGGCTAATTGCATACCAAAAGAATTATATAAAAGTGTATAGCCGCCAATTCCAGTTACTTTTTGGTAAGCACGTGAAAATCCGCCATCTATGACAAGCATTTTGCCATCAGCTTTGATCGGTGATTCTCCTTTGATCAGTTTTACTGGAGTATGCCCATTGATAATATGTGCGTCAAATTCATTAAGATCAAAAGCATTTAAAATATATTGGCAAATGTCAGAACGATTTCTTAACTCATAATAAGCATTTTTTTCTTCCACATGGGTTTGTGTTTCTTGGATAAAATAGCGTTCAAATGTTTTCATTGCTTTTTTACCAAAAAGAGATGAATGCTCACCACACCATAGGTACCAGACAATATCAGTTGAAAAATCTTCTGTTTGCCATGGTTTTGCAAAAGCTTGTTTGATCTTTGTCTCAAAAAAGTCAAGTAAGCTTTTACCGGCATATTTTTTTCCATTAAAAATCACAGATTGAAAAGAACCATCTTCATTAAGCGGTATGCAGCCGTGAATCAACAGGTTATGATTATAAGAAAGGTATAGTGAACCTTTTTCTACTAGAAAAGCCATATGTTTATTTAATTTTTGAGCGTGTTGAAATTGCTGTAGTAAATCTGTTATGACGTGCTCTTCTTCCTCAGACAATTGATAGGGATCAGACCAATCAATTGTCTGAAAGCATGAATTGATCAAATTATAAGGCTGACCATCGATCATAAGTTGGTCGTTTTTTATTTTATCCAATAGTAATCGATGATCCATTTGAAATTCTGGGTGGCGTTTAATCAATTGTCCTTCAAGTTTTTCTTGAATGATCGCCATTGCTTGCTGGATTTTCATTGCATCGTTTATTTCTGTTAGTGTAAGTTTTCTATATGGATTTTTCTTGGGCATAAAATGACTATTTTCCTGATAGAAGTTACGACTGTATGATTTTAATAAAGTTAAATCGATTCCATAAGCATCCTCTAAAAGGTCAAGATTACCATAACGGGCACAAATCCTCAGGACATTGGCCAAACAAGCTTTTGATCCACTCACAGCCCCCAGCCAGATAATATCATGATTTCCCCATTGAATATCAAGTGAATGATAGCGAGTCAAAGAATCCATGATTTTATCAGGATGAGGGCCACGATCATAAATATCTCCAATCACGTGAAGGTGATCAATCACAAACCGCTGAGTTAGATGGGCTAGATCTGTAATAAAACGTTCCGCTTCACCGAGTTCGATGATTTTTCGAATGATTTGTTTATAGTATGCTTTTTTATTGGTCGTTTCATCGTACTGATAAATCAATTCCTCTAAAATATAGGCATAAGTCTCAGGCAGCGCTTTTCTAACTTTAGATCGAGTGTATTTACTTGATGAAAAACGGACAATGACCAAAAGATTCTCGATAGCCTCAAACCACCAATTTTGAGGGAGTGGTTGCTGAAATGTCAAAGACTGAATTTTTTCTTCAGGATAATAAATCAAAAAACACAGTTCATCGATTTGTTCTGCAGAAAGTTCTTGATTGAAAAGTGTATTAACTTTTTCTCGCATACTTCCCGAACCATTTCTTAAAATATGGTTGAACGCCTCAAATTCTCCATGAAGATCACTGATGAAATGCTCAGTTCCTTTTGGTAAATTCAAAATGGCTTCTAAATTTATAATTTCGGCAATTAGCTCATTTGATTGGCGATTACTCATATTAGGACTCCTTATTGTTAGTTTTGAGCCAAATCTTCGATGATCGTTGTTGTTTCTTCAATCGATTTTTTATCAACATTGATCACTAAGGCATTGTATTTCTCAAAAACACTATTGGCATAATCTAATTCTTCCTGAATACGATCGGCATTAGTATAGGCAGAATCTTCCTTTAAGCCTAATGAATGCAAACGAGATTTACGGATGCCCATCAAACTGTCGATACTCGTTGTTAAACCAATAATTTTTTTAGGGTCGATTTGATCTAATTCAGCAGGTAAAGGAACTTCGGGAATTAGTGGTAGATTTGCAACTTTATGATTTCGGTTTGCCATATACATGCTTAATGGAGTTTTAGAGGTACGAGAAACACCTAATAATACATAGTCAGCTTCTAAGAAACCTTTGGAATCTTTACCATCATCGTATCTCACTGCAAATTCAATTGCTGAAACACGGCTAAAGTATTGTTCGTTCAATTTATGGATGGCCCCTGGTTCTTGTAAAGGCTGAACACCAAAGGTACCTTCAACGATTTCGCTTAATGGACTCATATAGTCGACGTACTGCAATCCAGTTCGGTTTGCAAAATCCTTAACCAGATTCACTAGTTTTTTATTCACCAATGTTGTAACAACAACAGCTTTGTCATGTAAAGCATCTCTCAAAATCGGCTGCAATAATTCTTCATCGGTAATAAATGGAAAACGTTGAATATCGCTCATATCAATACTTGGATATTGGGCAGAGACTGCTGAAATGATTTTTTGTGCAGTTTCACCAACTGAATCTGATACTAAATAAATTTTGATTTTGTCGTTTTGCATGAATACACTCTCCTAATTTTTAAGGTTCGATTTTTGATATTTTTCATTATCTCTGATTATTAATAATTCTCTTTTTCGATATCATTACCAGCATTGATAAAGTAAGACATCATTCTCGTTTTTGTTACTTTCCCAATCACTTTTTTAGGTTGATCGATTTCAACAACAGGTAAGGTATCGATGTTATGTTGTATCAAAAGGCCGCCCGCTTCTAAAATCGTACGGTCACGAGTGATCGTGATGATGTTTGGCATACGACTCATGATCATCGCAACAGGTGTTTTTTCAGTATTAGGATTACTAATAGCTGCTCGTAGTAAGTCTTTACGAGATAAGACACCATTCAATTCATCGTTGTCATCTTTAACATATAAAGAACCGACATCGTACATAAATAAATTTGTGACGGCATCATAAACTGTTGTACTTTGATGAATAAGTATCGGTGGAAGCATAATATCTTCCACTGTTTTTTTGTATAATTTTTCATAAAGCAAGGGCTCAATTGTCTGACCTGTATAAAAATAGCCAACTTTTGGTCTAGCATCAAGCAAACCAGTCATCGTCAAAATCGCTAAATCGCTTCGCAAGGTTGCCCGGCTTAAACCAAGCGTTTTGGCGATATTGTCACCGCTGATCGGTTCATTTTCCTTAACAATTTTGATGATCTCCAATTGTCTTGAGGTAAGTTTCATTTTATCGACCTACTTTCTTAATGTGACACACTAATTATTATATATTTCTTATAAAAATAAAGCAACAACAAAAAAAAGGATATACTAATTCTTGTTGACAAGAAATGTGATACACAATATAATCGTAATTATATTAATGTGATACACTATATAAATGGATAAGGAGATTTTGCTTGTGAAATATGTGATTGATTTTTCAGATGGAAGTAAAGAACAAGGTGATTTATTAGGAGGTAAAGGCGCTAATTTAGCTGAAATGACAAAACTGAACCTACCTGTACCGACAGGTTTTACGATCACAACGGAAGCTTGTTTAGATTACTTAAAAAAGAAAGAAAATGTTTCAAGTGACCTTAACGCAGAAATTCGACAACACATTATTAAAATGGAAAAAAGAACTCAGAAGAAATTTGGGGATGCTTTAGACCCGTTATTGGTTTCAGTACGAAGTGGTTCAAAATTTTCAATGCCAGGAATGATGGACACGATTTTAAACTTAGGTTTAAACGATGAGACAGTTCTTGGATTGGTACAAAAAACAGGAGATGGTCGTTTTGCTTTTGATTGCTATAGAAGACTCCTGAAAATGTTTGGGGATGTGGTTTGTGGTATCGATAAAAATCGATTTGAAGAACAGCTTGATTTTTACAAATCAAAGAAAGAATATCATTCAGATACAGATATGCAAGCAGAAGATTGGCAGGAATTGGTAGCGGTTTATAAAAATATTTTTCTAGAAGTGACACATCAGGCGTTTCCTCAAAATCCATACGAGCAATTAATGTTGGCAGTAGAAGCTGTTTTTCGTTCACGGAATAATCGTAGGGCAGTTACTTATCGCCGGTTGAATGATATTTCTGATTCATTGGGAACCGCAGTCAACATTCAAGAGATGGTTTTTGGCAATTTTGGCGCTGATAGCGGTACAGGTGTTGCATTTACTAGAAATCCTGCAACAGGTGAGAAAGGGATTTTCGGCGAATTTCTATTAAATGCACAAGGGGAGGATGTTGTTGCAGGAATACGGACCCCTCAGCCGATCAGTGAGCTTAAAGCCTTGATGCCAGAAGTATATCAAGAATTTTTAACGTTAAGTCAATTGCTAGAAAGTCACTACAAAGATATGCAAGATATTGAATTTACGATCGAGAATCGAAAATTGTATCTTTTGCAAACTAGAAATGGCAAACGAACAGCAAAATCTGCATTCAAAGTCTGCATTCAATTAGTTGAAGAAGGAATAATCTCGAAAAAAGAAGCGATCAAACGCATTAATCCAACCATGATCACTCAATTGCTTCATCCTGTTTTTGAACCGGATGAATTAAAAAATGCGGTAGTTTTTGCTAAAGGGTTGCCAGCCAGTCCAGGGGCTGCAAGTGGAACGATTTATTTTACTGCAGAACAAGCGAAAAAAGCGAGTGAACAAGGTGAAAAAGTTATTTTGATTCGTCAGGAAACTTCACCTGAGGATATCGAAGGCATGGTAGTTAGTGAAGCAATCGTAACTTCTAGAGGTGGTATGACCTCTCATGCGGCTGTAGTAGCACGGGGAATGGGCGTTTGTTGTGTTGCAGGTTGTGAGGAAGTTTATGTGGATGAATTCTTAGAGCAAGCAACAGTAGGAGATATTATCTTGCGTAAAGGAGATACAATTTCGGTTGATGGAACAACAGGAACCATCTATCTTGGTAGTATTCCCTACATTGAAGGGGATGAATGGCAGTTATTAGAAACAATCACGTGCTGGGCTAAAGAAGGAGCTAGTATTGGTGTCAAAGCCAATGCGGAAACGCCAGCGGATATTAAAACAGCATTGAAATTAGGAGCGCAAGGGATTGGTTTAGCAAGAACAGAGCATATGTTTTTCGGTGAAGAACGAATAGTTGAAATACGTAAAATGATTCTTGCTGAAAATAAAGAATCCCTCATAGCACCATTAGATCGACTAAAAGAATTCCAAAAGAATGATTTTCGAGCGATGTTTACTTTATTAAAAGGTAAAGCGTGCACCATTCGTTTGCTAGATCCACCATTACATGAATTTTTACCGCAAACAGAAGAGGAAATTATTCATTTAGCAAATGAAACAAAGCTGACAACAGCTGAGATCAAACATCGTATTGAAGAATTGCACGAACATAATCCAATGCTTGGACATCGTGGATGTCGTTTAGCAGTTACAACACCTGAAATCTATGAAATGCAAGTAGCAGCTATCATTGAGAGTGCAATAGAAGTTGCACAAAAAGAAGAGACACTAGAAATTGTACCAGAAATCATGATCCCTTTGATTGGTAGTAAAGAAGAGATGGCGTGGTTAAGAGAACGCTTAAAACAAACGATCCAAACAATTTTTGTTAAAACCAACCAAGTCATTTCATACAAAATAGGCACCATGTTAGAGATACCAAGAGCTTGTTTAACAGCTGAAAAAATAGCAGAAGTTTCTGATTTTTTCAGTTTTGGAACGAATGATTTAACACAATTAACCTATGGCTTTTCCCGTGACGATTCTGGTAAATTTATTGGAGCGTATCAAGAGAAGAAATTACTAAAAGAAGATCCGTTTCAGCATATTGATGAGGATGGCGTGGGTAGCTTGATGAAAATAGCTGTAGATAAAATCAGACACGTTGATCCATCAATTACAATTGGTGTTTGTGGTGAAATTGGCGGAGATCCTCAGTCAATTCGTTTTTTGAAAAAAATTGGCGTGGATTATATCTCGTGTTCACCATATAGGATTCCAGCAGCTATCTTGACGATTGCACAAGAGCAATAAAAAAATATTAGGTGGACTAAAACGGTGCTTATATGGTGTTGTTTTAGTCTATTTTTAATTTCTTTTTTCTTAGTGTTCTGCTTTTTTTTCAGTAAATGTTATAATTTATTGGAAGTGGATCAAGAAAGAAGTGAACAACATGAATAAGCGATGGAAATGGTCTATTGTAGGAGGAATGCTCCTTTTGCTTTTTATCCTTTTAAGTAGTTGGTTTTTTAACAAAGAAAATGGTCTGTTCGTAGAACATTTATCGGAAAAGCAAGCAAATAATCAGAAAGGGAAGCTGTCGAAATCTGACAGTAAAAAGAATATCGATCAGCTGATCAATGAGGCTCATTTTCAAGGTGCAGCTTTGTTGGTTAGCCAAAATCAGATTTTTTATCAACAACATTATGGGTATGCAGATGCGCAAAATAAGCGTCCAAATAAAATAGACGGTCTATTTCCAATTGCTTCCTTACAGAAAATAATCACAGGGTCACTTATTTTAGAATTAGTGAAAGAAGGTAAACTAAAATTAGATACTACTTTAGATACTTTTTATCCAGAAATCAACTTAAGTCAGACCATCACGATTCAACAATTGCTTGATCACAACTCTGGTATTCTTATGGACGAAGAGGAACCAGACAAGCTTTTGACAGATCAGGAAAGCCAGATAGATAATGTTTTAGATTCCTTGTCTGTGGTCGGAAGTAAGGGATTTAATTATACGAATAGCAATTATACAATACTTGCTGGTATCCTCTCTAAACTCACAGGTCAATCTTATGAGGAAGTTGTCCAAAGAAGAGTGATTGATAAGCTATCATTGAGCCATACTTATTTTTGGGATAACCTACCTAAAGATGAAATAATTCCAAAACCTTACTTTTATATGGATGAAGATTACCAAGCAGATCCGTTTCCGGCAAATGAAAAGCTATTCTCCAGTTTATTAGGCGCGGGCAACATGTATATGTCAACTGAGGACTTTTTGGTATTCATTCAAAGTTTGGCAAATGGAAAGCTTTTTGAGCAAGCTGAATATGAAAAACTAGCAGGTGCTAAAGAAGATGGGTATCAGACAGGAATAATCTATTTTGATGATTTAAAATATTCAGAAGGTAGCTTAGGTGGATATGGTACAGTAATCTATGGTGATCAAGATAATCAAAATCTAGTGATTCTTTTTGCCAATCAGCCAGCAAATGATGGTATGCGAGCATTGAGTGAAGAACTTTATAGTCAGCTACTAAACAGGTAAGTGCCTATTTGTGAAAAGAATGAAAAAGAGATAGGAAGTTTTTCATTTTTATGCTATTATTTTTAATAAATCAATTGAAGAAGGTGAAGAGATGCCACTATTATTTGGAACAGCAGAATTTAACGAACAAGAGCATTTAACGATCGGTGGTTGTGATACGGTTCGTTTAGCTGAGAAATATGGAACACCATTATTTGTTTATGATGTTGCGCATATTCGAGAACGTGCAAGAGGATTTAAACAAACATTCAACTCTTTAGGAGCAAAAAATAAGGTGATTTACGCAAGTAAAGCATTTTGTTGTTTAGCGATGTATAAACTTTTAGAAGAAGAAGAGCTAGGTTGTGATGTGGTTTCTGCTGGGGAAATCTATACGGCAATCAAAGGCGGTATGTCACCTGAAAATATTGAATTCCATGGAAATAATAAGACCAAAGAAGAACTTGCATATGCCGTTGAACAAGGTGTGGGTACGATCATTATTGATAATTTTTATGAGATCGACTTGTTAAGTACTGTTTTAAAAGAAGCTGGTAAGAAACAAAACGTCATGTTTCGTATTACACCAGGTGTGGATGCCGAAACCCATGAGTATATTTTAACTGGACAAGTAGACTCTAAATTTGGTTTCGATGTGAACAGTGGACAAGCGACACAAGCACTAGAAAAAATCTTAGCAGATGAGCGTTTGGTTTTAAAAGGAGCCCATTGCCATATTGGGTCACAAATTTTTTCTGCTGAAGGATTTTTAGCAGCTGTCGAAAAAATGTTGCTCATCTTAAATGAATGGAAACAAACGTTTGATTATACGGTCGATATTTTGAATATGGGTGGCGGATTTGGTGTGCAATACACGGAGGCTGATGATCCATTAGAGCCAGAAGCATTTGTTAACGCTATTGTAAATGCAGTAAAAGGTCAATGCGAATTGTTAGATTACAGATTTCCAGAAATATGGATCGAACCTGGTCGCAGTATTATCGCTGAAGCTGGAACAACGATTTATACAGTTGGTGCACAAAAAGTCATTCCTGATGTACGTCATTATGTGTCAGTAGATGGTGGAATGGGTGATAATATTCGTCCAGCATTATATGATGCAGTTTACGACGGATTTTTAGCAAACAGAATCAGTGCAGAAGCACCAGCAGAAATGAGAATTGTCGGTAAATATTGTGAATCAGGGGATATTTTAATCAAAAATATCGAGTTACCGCCCATGGAACCAGAAGATTTATTTGCTATGACAAGTACAGGCGCTTATGGTTATTCAATGGCGAATAATTATAATCGTAATTTAAAACCTGCTGTTGTTTTTGTAGAAAATGGTCAGGACAAATTAGTGATTCGTCGCGAAACGTATGAAGATTTGATTTCATTAGATTGTGAGTAATAAACGATAGAGAGGATGGAACAGAGGGATTACTTTTGCTCCTATCGTTTATCCAGATTCCATGTGAGTGGGATATGACTCGAAGAGTTATGTCCTACTCGCTTTTTGTTTTGAGTACATCCATACTTTTTTTCAAAAATAAGAGTATAATTAAATAAGGAGTCAAATTTTTAGAATTGAGGTGTAGTGCGTGAAGTGGATTGTATTGATCTTGGTTGTTTTATTGATTTTGATTGTTGCAGTTTCTGTTTATGCAGCGAATTTTTTCCTAAATGTAGCACTTTTTAGAGATAATAATTGGTATGACAAGACGGGTCATAAAATGATGAATCCAGATAATTTCAATAAAGGAAAATCTCAATATGACCTTACTGAAGAGCAACAAATTCAACAAGGTGATCTATTTTGGCAAGTAACATTTGCGAAAGATCATTGGATAGAAACAGACGGAGAAAAATTGTACAGTCGATTGATCAGGCCACATCCTGAAAGTAAAAAATGGGTAATTTGTGTTCATGGTTATCGTTCATATGGTAAGCGCGATATGGCTTATGTTGCATCAAGTTTTTCTGAACAGCAGTATAATATTTTAGTTCCTGATTTAAGAGCGCATGGCAAAAGTACAGGAAATGTTATTGGAATGGGTTGGCTGGACCGTTTGGACTTATTAAGATGGATCCAAGAAGTCCTTGTAATTGAACCAGCAGCTGAAATCATTCTGTTTGGAGGATCGATGGGAGCGGCAACGGTGATGATGACAAGTGGCGAAACATTACCCGATAATATCAAAGGTCTAGTTGTAGATTGCGGCTATTCATCTGTCTACAGCGAGTTTGGTGCTATGCTGCAATCGGCATTCAAGTTACCAGCGTTTCCTATATTGACGATTGCAGATGGTTTGGCTAAAAAGAAAGTCGGCTACTCATTGAAAGAGGCTTCCTCCGTTGCTCAGTTGGCTAAAAATGATTTGCCGACGCTGTTTATTCATGGTACCGGTGATAAATTTGTTCCTCATCAAATGCTCTATGAAAATATGGAAGCAACGAATGGTGTAAAAGAAAGTTTGATTATTGAAAAAGCACCTCATTTATCTTCATTTATTTATGAACCAGAGCATTATTTTGACACTGTTTTTGAATTTGTTCATCGTTATTGTTAAGAAAGGGGAAATCATGTGGATGCTAAAAATAAACAACAGAAGTTAAGTTTAGGGATTATCTTGATTTTGATTGCGGCTACCTTGAGTAGTTTAGGTCAATTAGCATGGAAATTTGGTGCTGATGGAACCGGAAGTTATGCGATCCTTCTTTATGCAATTGGTTTTTTAGCTGCAGGAGCGGGGATGTTTTTTATGATGGCGGCCTTCCGTTATGGTGAAGTGTCCATTTTACAACCGATGATGAGTTTGGGGTTTGCTTTGTCGATCCTTTTAGGGGCATTATTTTTGAATGAAAGTATTACGTGGTATAAATTACTTGGAACAGGTTTTATTATTGCAGGTTCGATCCTTTTAGGCATTGAAGGAAACGAGGCGACTGTATGATCGATTACGCAGCAATTTTGATGATCCTGGTCATTACGACTTTTTCTGGAAGTGCAGGTGCTTTGGCTTTGAAAAAAGGAATGAATGATCTTCCTCAATTAAGCCTGAAGTTAGTGTTGAAGAATGGTTGGATTTATTTAGGATCGTTCCTATACATTTTAAGTGCGGTAACTAATATTGTTTTATTAAAATTTTTAGACTATTCAATCGCATTTCCAATGACATCATTGACGTATGTTTGGACTGTTATTATTAGTTACTTTATTTTTAAAGAAAAGCTGAGTGTTCGAAAAGTTTTAGCTGTAATTTTAATAATCATGGGCGTTTTTATTATCAGCCAATAAAGCATGTGATTGGTAATGAAATCATTCTAGTTGTACTATAGATTTATAAAACAACAGGAGGGATTGCGATGACCGTCAAATCAAAAGGAATCGATAAAATCAAATTATTGCAGGCCGTAACAACGATCGTGACAGGAATCTTTATGTTGAATGCAGTATTGAAAGCAAGCAAAAAATAAATACGTGTACTCGTAAGTGTTACTGCCGTTGCTCTTTACAAGAGCATCGGTAGTAATGCTTTTTTTGTGCCTAAAAATAAGTTGGGAGACTTTTAAAAGGTTGCTCTAGTTGCAACACTATATACTTAAATAAAGTAAGTAAATCAATCCAAAGGAGGTAAAATAATGAATAAAAAACTCAAAATCTTACTGTTTTTCGTAGTGATGTTGGTACTTTTATCAGGATGCGTAATTGTGCGGATGTAAGGAGGAAAGAAATGAAAAAAATGATCGTTTTAATATTTTTTTGCTTATTTATATTGTCTGGATGCAAGATTGAATGTAATAGCCCCCAAAGTGCCAGAGATGATAATTACGGAGTAAATGCTGGAAGTAGCTATAGTAGTGAAAGTAGTGGTGATGATAAAACAAGCGGTACACTTGTCTCAAAAACAGGTACAGGAGACGAGGTCATTACGAATTTGCCTTTTAAAAAAGGACCTATTGTTATTGCACTCAAGCATGATGGACAAGCAAAATTTACTGTAAAAATGTTAGATAGTAATGGTACTGTAGTAGCAACTTTAGTTGATAAAACGGGTAGTTATTCAGGGAAAGTTATTGTTCAAATTCCAAAAGATGCGGATAATTATATTCTGGAAATAAGAGCAGATGGCAAGTGGCAAATAGAGACTTCAAAAGCGGATGTGTATTAGAAGAGTATGGTTGTTAATTAGAAAAATAGTACTGGAAATATTAAAAGTAGAAGTGTTCTGTTATTTAGAGCGCTTCTACTTTTATTTATGCTAACTGTTTATTTATTGATGTTTACATAGTATATATAGTTCTGTATAATTTACTTTGAGTAAAGTGGTTTGCCGATCTTGACTAACTGTCATAGTGAAGTACTTCTGCGGCAAAATAAAGTAATCTGGCCAATTAAACATCTGTGGTATAGATATTCTAACTAAAACGAAAAAAAGAGTCAGAGTAATCATGTTCATTACCCTAACTCTTGCAAATTACTATTAAAAAATTATCGAATACCTAAAGCAATCCGAGCATAACGTGACATTTTATCAGTCGTCCATGCAGGATACCAGACTAATTTTACTTCTGGATTTTTCACTTCAGGAATTTCTTTTAACGCTTCATGGATTTGTTCAGTAAGAACATCAGCTAATGGGCAGCCCATAGTAGTTAAAGTCATTTTGATAACAGTATCACCATTTTGGGCGAATTCAACTTCATAAATCAATCCTAAATTAACGATATCGATTCCAAGCTCGGGATCGATTACTGTTTCTAGCGCTGTTAAAATTTGCTCTTTGATATCTTCAATCTCTTCAGCAGACCATTCTTGATTTGTTTCAGTCATTGTATCTACTCCTTTTTTGTAGTCGTCCGATGACTCTAAACGAATCGCTCGTATGAGCCGTAAGGCACTCTTTTACAGTTTGTTCTTTTCATATGATACCTTTTTTTAAATACTTTGTAAATGAGAATCTTTTTCAATGAAGTCGTTTCGATAAGCGGAGTTGATCAATGGTGATAGACGATATTCTAAAATTGCATAGTAAAAAGCATCAGCTCATTTTCAGTTGCATTAAGAATATTATGTTGGGTAAAAGCTTCTAAAAATATGGCATCCCCTTCATGTAAGAGAAGTACTTCATCTTTTAGTTCGATAGTTGCTTCACCTTTAATTACGTAATTGATTTCACAAAGATTGTGAGCAATTTTTTTACCGCTAGAGGATGATTGAGCATCAATATAAATTTTTGAGATGACCATATTGTTTGTATGTACTGGTAAATTGAACAACGTATCATAGTAAGTTGAGTTTGTTTGCCATGGATTATAAATTGTACCAGAAGAGTTTCGAATTACTTTGTAACCATTTTCTGAGGTTTCGTTATCTGGAATAACTTGAGGTGCTTCATTTGCTAGAAGTGAAGCGACAGTGACATCTAATGCATCAGCGATTTTTCTTAGAGCTTCAAGTGAAGGGCGATTTGTACCACGTTCTATTTGCGATAAGAAGCTTGCGGAGTAGCCTGTCTTTTCGCCAAGTTCAGTTAAAGTGATCTTTTTTTCTTTCCTTAAAATCTTAATTTTTCTAAATTCCATCTACAGCCGTCCTTTGTTTAGAGTCCTTTTTTCATTCATATTATCTCGGATTCGTTACAAAATTACAAGTACTTGGTATTTGATTAAAAAAAACACATGTAAATCTCATTATTATATTGACATTTACATAGAGTAAATTTAAAATTGGAACAAATAATTCAAAAATTGTGGTAAAATTTAATTCAAAATTCAAAAAAAGCTGTTTATTATTTCTTTTAGACATAATTATTATTTTGTCGGCTATTAATAATAAGCATAAAAATGAGTATTGATTTAGGTCAAATTACTATTGGGGGAAATAAATTGAAAATTACAAAAATCAATGTAGCACCAAAAGCAGTTAAGCTAAAAGAACCGATTACGATTTCACTTGGAACAATCGAACATTCGATGAGTGCAATTGTTGAAATTGAAACGGATGAAGGGATCATAGGCTACGGAGAAGGATCACCGGGGATTTTGATTACAGGTGAAACGTTAAAAGGAACTACGGAATGTATCCAACTATTTGAAAAGCAATTACTAGGCGTTGATCCTTTGGATATAGAAAAAATCCATAGTATCATGAATTCTATGGCAGCGCATGCACCTTCTGCTAAGACCGCAATCGATATTGCTTGTTACGACTTATTTGGGAAAAAGGCAAATTTACCAGTTTATAAACTTTTAGGCGGTTTTGATTCATGTGTTAAAACAGATATGACAATTGGGATCGATACACCTGAGAAAATGGCTGAAAAAGCAAAATTGGCTGTTTCGCAAGGCTTTGACACATTAAAAATAAAGGTAGGGACGGGTTTTACTGCAGATATAGCGCGTATCAAAACAATCAGAGAAGCTGTTGGTACTCAAATAAATCTTCGTTTAGATGCTAATCAAGGGTGGAAGCCGAAAGAAGCTGTGAATACGATCAACCATCTAGCTCAATACGGCATTGAATTAGTTGAACAGCCTGTTGCTTACCACGATATTGAAGGATTGGCTTTTGTTACAAATAATGTTTCGACACCGATCATGTCAGATGAAAGCTGTTTTAACTCTAAAGATGCCTTACGCTTAATTAAAGCACGTGCAGTTGACTTTGTGAATATTAAGTTGATGAAATGCGGTGGTATTCATGAAGCATTGAAAATCAATAGTATTTGTGAAGCTGCAGGTGTTGAATGTATGATTGGATGTATGGTGGAAGAAACCAATATAGGTGTGACTGCTGCGGCACATTTAGCAGCAGCGACTAAAAACATCACAAGAGCAGATTTAGATGCAACTTTTGGATTGAATGAAGTCGCAATACCAGGCGGTGTGGGGCTGGAAGCAACAAGCCTGCTCTCTTTAACAGATAAAGCTGGTTTAGGTTTGAGTAAATAAGAAAGGTGAGTGTCACATGTATTACGATTTAAAATTTATGAGTGTACCTTTGCCGGAAGACATCATTAAGTTGAAGAATTATGGTGATTTTAAAGGGGCGGAAAAGTTAATTGAACACCTATTATCAAATGAACTACCCGAGGCATTGAGAAAGCGCTTGGAAATCGAGCAAGACATCATTCGAATCGTTGGTATCAATGAGTATCCATTTGACTTTGACGAAGCCAGCAAAATGATGAAAGAAACATTCAAAGAGTACCAAGAGCAAGAACTAACAGTATTAAAAGAAACTGGAAAAGTAGATTGGCTTTATATTGATGGCAAGATTCATTTTCAACGTCGTTTCCTAATGAATTTGATCAAGACACAAGCTGATTATGAAGCAAGACTGATCGTTAAAGAAGATAATGAAGTAGATCGTTTAAGAAAACAAGAACTGACCCAAAATGTTCAATTAATGAAAGAACAAGGAGGCAGAAAAGTAAAAATTCATTTGAAAGCAAGTATTCAAGTGAAAAAAGAATATGAACGCCCAGGAGAAAAGGTCAAAGTGTATCTGCCTTTGCCAAAGGATTGTAAACAGGTATCAGATATTCAAATTTTAAAAACGACACCTAAAGCGACGTTTATTGCACCTGAAAACGAAGCACAGCGCACCGTTTATTTTGAAACAATTTTAGAAGAAGATCAAATTTTTTCAGTAGAATACAGCTACACGAATCAAGTTGACTATGTAGAGCTGGATCCAGAAAAAGCAGCTGAGTTACAACCTGAATTTGAACTAAATGAAGAATTACCACACATTCGCTTTACACCCTATTTGGAACAATTACTTGCTGAAATTCTATCAGGAGAAACCAATCCAATAAAAAAAGCGCGAAAAATCTATGATTTTATCACAACTAAAGTCAATTATTCGTTTATGCGGGAATATTTTACGATTGAGAACATTTCAGAGTATGCTGCAGTCAATTTAAAAGGGGATTGCGGCGTTCAAGCTATTTTGTTCATCACTTTATGCCGAATGGCTAACATCCCCGCAAAATGGCAGTCAGGGCTATATGTATCGCAATACTATACTGGTTGTCATGATTGGGCGCAATTTTATGTAGCACCTTATGGTTGGGTTTTCGCTGATTTATCTTTTGGCGGTGGTGCGCGTAGAAACGGAGATTTAGATCGTTGGAATTATTATTTTGGCAATTTAGATATTTTCAGAATGCCGGCAAATAGTGAAATCCAAAAAGATTTCAATCCGCCAAAACGCTTTTTACGAGCAGATCCAATCGACAATCAACGTGGGGAATTTGAATATGTAAATCAAGGTCTTCCTTATGCTTACTTAGAAGTGAAACAAGAGTTAGTGTCAATGGTGGAACTTGTATAATAAATAAAAAATGAGAAGGAAAAGGTGGAACGTATGAAAAAAGGGTTAAAACAAAGTATAACATTGATTACAACTATGCTGTTGCTTTCAGCTTGCGGGGGAAATTCGGGCAATAAGTCAGCAGATAGTACAGATGATAAATCTGTAACAGGTCAAAAATCATCAAAAGTACTCAATTTGATGGAAGCATCAGAAGTGGGTTCGATGGATACGATTTTCACACAAGATGAGCCTAGTGTAAATGCACAATCGAACGTTTTTGAAGGACTTTATCAATTAGATCATAAAGACAACGTTATTCCAGCAGTAGCCAAAGAAATGCCCGAAATCTCTGAAGATGGTAAAACATACAAAATAACATTGAGAGAAGATGCAAAATGGTCAAATGGCGACAAAGTAACCGCCAATGATTTTGTTTTCGCATGGAAAAAGATGGCCGATCCGAAAAATCAGGCGAATTACTTTTTCTTAATGGATGGCACGATCCTCAATGGAACAGAAATTGTGAATGAAGAAAAATCTGCAGATGAATTAGGTGTCAAAGCCTTAGATGACTATACACTTGAAATCAAAATGGCTAAACCAGTAACATATTTCACATCACTACTAGCATTCTCACCATTTTTCCCACAAAACGAAAAATTTGTGACAGAAAAAGGCAAGGAATATGGAACGTCAAGCGAAAATATCGTTTCTAATGGACCATTCTTAATGGAAAATTGGGATCAATCATCAATGTCATGGGATTTAGTTCAAAATCCAAATTATTACGATGCAGACAAAGTGAAATCAGAAAAAATACACTTTGAAGTCTTAAAAGAAACAAATACAGTATTCAATCTATATGAATCAGGTGAATTAGATGTCGCGATTCTTACAGGAGATTTTGCGAAACAAAATAAAGACAATCCAGACTACGAAGCAATTCAACGTTCAAAAGTCTACTCATTGAGAATGAATCAAAAGCGTAACGATAAACCATCGATCTTTGCAAACGAAAATGTTCGTAAAGCTGTGGCCTATGCACTTGATAAGAAAAGTTTAGTAGACAATATTTTAGCAGATGGTTCAAAAGATATTTACGGGTACATTCCAAAAAATTTCGTTGCCAATCCTGAAACAGGAGAAGATTTTAGAAAAGAAGCGGGCGACTTAGTCAAAACAGACGAGAAATTAGCCAACGAATATTTAGAGAAAGCTAAAAAAGAATTGAACGGTGATGTCACGATCGAATTGTTATCTAAAGATGGTGATGGCGATAAGAAAGTAGCAGAGTTTATTCAAGGACAATTAGAAAAAACATTGCCAGGCTTAAAAATCAATGTAAAAACAGTTCCTTTGAATAATTCGATCGAACTCATGAAAAAAGGGGACTATGAACTTTCTGTCAGCATGTGGGGTCCAGATTACCAAGATCCGATGACGTTCTTAGAAAGCTCAGTCAGCACAAAAAATAAAACAAGTTACCGCAGTGAAAAATATGATCAGTTGATCGATGAGGCCTCTAATAAATATGCTAATGAACCCGAAAAACGTTGGGAAACATTGATCGCAGCTGAAAAAGTTTTAATAGAAGAAGATGTTGCTTTGATTCCATTATATCAACAAGCAAGAGGACAATTAGTTCGTCCTGGTGTTAAAGGAATCGAGTATCATAACTTTGGTGCAACTAGCACTTACAAAAATGCTTATATCAAGGAATAAATGAGTAAAGGTTTAAAGGTTTACTAAAAAACCAAAAATCTTCTAACAGAAATGCTTGACCTCAAATTGATTTGCTTGTATTATACTACTTGGGCACCTTTGAGAAGGTCAGAAGTTTACAACGAATTCCAGCTCCCTATTCTTTTTGGATAGGGAGCTTTTGTTTTTTATGGCTGATAAAAACAAGTTCTTCGTTGTTCACTCATCTCTACAAATCTATTTTGAGAAAGGGTTTTTTTATATTATGACAAAATATATCTTTGTTACAGGCGGCGTAGTTTCTTCGATTGGGAAGGGAATTATTGCAGCATCTTTAGGACGTTTATTAAAAAATCGAGGCTTGAAAGTAACGATTCAAAAATTTGATCCATATATCAATGTGGATCCAGGCACAATGAGTCCTTACCAACATGGAGAAGTTTTTGTCACAGATGATGGTGCCGAAACAGACTTGGATCTTGGTCACTATGAACGTTTTATTGATATCAACTTAAATAAATATTCAAACGTAACAACTGGGAAGATTTATTCAGAAGTATTGAGAAAAGAGCGTAAAGGTGAATATTTAGGTGCAACAGTACAGGTCATTCCTCATATTACTAATGAAATCAAAGACAAAATCATGCGTGCAGCTACCATGACGGATGCTGATATCATTATTACAGAAGTTGGCGGGACAGTTGGAGATATCGAATCACTACCATTTTTAGAAGCATTGCGTCAGATGAAAGCAGATGTGGGTAGTGACAACGTAATGTACATTCATACAACACTAATCCCTTACTTAAAAGCGGCTGGCGAAATGAAAACTAAACCAACACAACATAGCGTAAAAGAATTACGCAGTTTAGGGATTCAACCAAACATTTTAGTGGTTCGTACAGAATTACCAGTTTCTCAAGGAACAAAAAATAAATTAGCTCAATTTTGTGATGTAGCACCAGAAGCTGTTATTGAGTCACGTGATGTAGAAACACTGTATTCTATTCCATTGGCTCTACAGGCACAAAACATGGACCAAATCGTCTGTGATCACTTAAAAATAGAAGCACCAGTTGCTGATATGACAGAATGGCGTGCATTGGAAGAAAAAGTATTAGGCTTGAAGAAAACAACTAGAATTGCCTTAGTTGGTAAATATGTTGAACTTCCGGATGCTTATCTTTCAGTAGTCGAAGCGTTGAAACACGCTGGTTTTGCTTTTGATTCTGATATTGCGATCGATTGGATTGATTCACAAGAATTAACTGAAGAAAACGTTGCAGATATTTTAAAAGATGCAGATGGAATCCTTGTACCAGGCGGATTTGGAGATCGTGGAGTAGAAGGGAAGATCGAAGCAATTCGTTTTGCTCGTGAAAACGATGTGCCATTCTTAGGTATTTGTCTAGGCATGCAAATGGCTTGTGTCGAGTTTGCTCGTAATGTTGTAAAATTAGAAGATGCAGGTTCTGCTGAAAATAATCCAGATATTCTTAACAACATTATTGATTTGATGGCGGATCAAGAAAATGTTGAAAATCTTGGTGGAACGTTACGTTTAGGCTTGTATCCATGTAAACTTAAAAAAGGCAGTGTTACTGCTGCCGCTTACGAAGGACAAGAAGTTGTTCAAGAACGTCATCGTCATCGTTATGAGTTCAATAATAAATACCGTGAATTATTTGAAGAAAACGGCTTGGTCTTTTCTGGTGTTTCACCAGATAATCGCTTAGTTGAAATTGTTGAGTTGCCAGAGAAGAAATTCTTTGTTGCTTGTCAGTTCCATCCAGAATTGATTTCTAGACCAAACAGACCTCAGCATTTGATCAAAGGATTTGTTGAAGCGGCTTTAAGTAATCAATAAACTAAAAGGTACGATATCTGCAAGTGAGATATCGTACCTTTTTTGTCTTTATATCAGCCAGGAGATGATCGTCTTCTGGCTGCATTATTTTGTATAACAGGTGGTGTAGTCGATTCTTGTGGCGGTTCACTACTTGGCAAGCCCTCGGTCGGCGTAGTTGATACCGGAGGTTCTGTTTGCTGAGTAGAAGAAGCTGGGACTTCATTAGATTGAGTTGATGATGGCTCAGTTTGTGAAGCGACAGTAGAGCTGCTTATTGTTCCTGGTTCAGAACTTACAGGACTTTCCCACGATGAAGAACTTTCGTTACCGGAGTTTGAAGGCAATAATTGTTCTTCAAAAGCACCTTTAACATACAATTCACTACCAGAGCGTATTACAGTATCAGGCATGACCCAATCGTCATTAGAGACACCTTCAGATAAATAAGTCATCATTTCACGGTAAACATCAGAAGCAGTTCCCCAGTATTCGTAAGGAATAGGAGTTAAACGCTGTTTATAGCCTGTCCAAACTGAAACTGCATAATGAGGTGTATAACCGACGAAAGTGCTGTCTGGCGCAATACTAGACGATTCAGAGGCACCTATTTTAGCAAGGTCATCTTCTGTATAGTTGGCGGTTCCCGTTTTACCAGCTTGGATCAATCCTGGAATGCCTGCATTAAAGGCTGTACCGCCAGAGATAACATCTTTAAGCATATCAGTCATCATATAGGCAGTTGAATCTTTCATAGCACGTTTGCTTTCGGTTTCAGTGACATCTTCTGAGCCATCTTGATAGACTACTTTACTAACGTAATACGGCTTATTGTAAACACCCAAATTAGCAAACGCCGCATAAGCAGCTGCTAATTTCAAGGAAGAAACACCATATTTATTCCCACCTAAATCACTGGTATTACTAGAAATCGCATTTGCCGCAACAAAATCTTTGAACTCGATTCCTAAATCTTTGAGGAAAGCGGCTGATTTGTCACTACCGACAGCATCGAATGTTTGAATCGCTGTCGTGTTACGAGAATACATGATAGCTTTACGCATAGTTAAAGCACCATAATATTGCATATCTGCATTTGTAACAGGAATGTTGGTTCCTTCATAGGTAGTAGGTTGATCCATCATGATACGGCCAGTTGAATAGTTTAAGTTTTCAATGGCAGGACCATAATCTGCGATTGGTTTCATCGTGGATCCGACATCGCGATCTGTTTCGATAGCTAAGTTAGATCCCAACTGAACATCGTCAGGAATATTCCGACCTCCGATTTGAGCTTTGACTTGACCTGTTTTTACATCGATTACCGTCGAAGCAACTTGGAATTCTGGATCAGGATATTGTACATAAGTATCACTATTGATGATGTCATAAAGACGCTTTTGCGCGTTCATGTCAAGGTTGGTATGAATGTCTAAACCGTCTGTATAGGGATTTTTACCCATACTTTCCACTTCAGCGATGACTTCTCTGATATAGTTGTCAACGATCTTACGGTTTTCATTTGACTGTTTTAATGGTTGCAAACCGTCGTCGATTGGCGTTGCTTTAGCATCATCATATTCTTTTTGCGTGATTTTATCGTTTTCTTTCATTGTGTATAAAACAACATCACGTCGTTCTTTAGCTACATCTGGTTTTACATACGGATCATAATCATTAGGCGCTTGGGGCATTCCAGCCAAAAGAGCAGTTTGAGGAAGTGTCAGCTCAGCTAATGGTTTTCCATAATAAGATTGAGCCGCTGTTTCCATACCGTACAAACCATTAGCCATATAGACCTTATTGATATAATACGTTAAAATCTCTTCTTTTGATTTTTCTTTTTCCAATTTCATGGCAAGCCAAGCTTCTTGTGCTTTTCGTTTGAGGTTTTGGTCTTTTTCTGTTGTAGAGAAGTAAGAAAGTTTGATTAATTGCTGAGTTAACGTACTACCACCTTGAAGGCCGCCCGTTTTAAAGTTGGAAAAGGCAGAACCTAATATTCGTATCGGATCAACTCCGCTATGTTTATAAAAACGTTTGTCCTCAACTGATACCACCGCATCTTTAAGTAACTGCGGTACATCTGTTGGTTTGATCATTTCACGTTTTTCAGCGCCTAATTCTTCAAAAACTTCATTATTGGCATCATATAGCTTTGAAGAAACAGTTGCGCTTAATTTTTCATCGTCTAATTTCGGCGCATCTTTAGCATATGACCAGAACAGACCTAAACCTGCCAGAAGACCTAGGATTCCAAGTAGGACTAACCCTAGAAATATTTTTAGAAGGATTCGTTTTTTCTTTGGTTTTTTTCCGCCATTTGACGGTGTGTTACCAGTGCTGTTAGAAGCAGGAGTATGTCCATGTCTTGCAGCACGTGATCCTATTTCATCAGTTGTCATTAATCGCAACTCCTTTGTTTGATTGAATATGTAACTTAACTGCATCCAAGTAGGGAACTCTAGGTGCAATTCCAATTTGGATCTCTATTCCCTTTTTTTCAATGAGAGCTAAAGGCAACGATTTTTTTCCAGTGCTTTCTTGTTCTGACCAATAGGTTACTAATTCTTCTCCGCTAAAAAAGAAACATCTATTCAATGAAGAGAACCACAATAGAACAAAGCAAATCCCTTTTTGAGCCATACATTGTTGGATGTGGTCGATCTGGTGTTGATGAAAGTTTTTAAAAGGGAAAGAGGTTTTATTCTTCGTTTCCTTTGCTTCAAAATCCAGATAGTATCCATTGTAGACGCCATTATAATCGGTTGTGGAGGCTTGCCTAAAGTAAGCTTCCTTAATTACAGCAGCGCTTCGACTGGGGTAATCAACTTTTACAATTTGAATAGGGGTGGGCTTTTTATGAATCACGGCTTCACTACGCATTAAATAATACGCATTGCTTTTATTGATTTCTTCTTCAAAGTCCATGCCGCGTTTACCAAATTGAATTGATTTTTGGTTTTTTACTTGTTTTTTTGATTTGGGTGCTTCATGATTGTTATAGGGAGTACCATTAGGATAATGAAAAGCCATTTCTATCACACTCCTAGCCAACATTATAACAAAAAATCTTTATGAAAGAAAAGGAATGTCTATGGAAAACGTAAAAACACTTTATGTGACTGGTTATAAAAGCTTTGAAATCGGGGCTTTTCAAGACAATGACCCTAAAATTACAGTTATTAAAAATGTATTAAAAAAGGAAATTATGGGCTATTTAGACACTGGATTAGAGTGGGTTTTGGTTTCCGGTAATCTTGGAACAGAGATTTGGGCGGCAGAAGTTGTAGCCGAATTGAAAAATGAGTATCCAGAATTAAAATTAGGGCTTATTTATCCTTTTAAAGATTTTGGTAGTAATTGGAATGAAAAAAATCGTGGAAATTTAGAAAAAATTGAGCTTTTAGCAGATTATGTGGATTCAGTGAGTCATCAGCCTTATAAATCACCAGCACAATTAAAAATGCATACACGATTTTTATTGGAACATTCTGGTGCTAGCTTGTTGGTCTATGATAAAGAATACCCCGGTAAAACTGAGTATTTTTTAAAAGATGCGGAACTTTTTTCTGAGAAATTTCCTTATGAAATCCGCTTAATAACAATGGATGATTTACAAAACTCGATGGAATAATGATAATCTGTTTGATTTTCTGACGATTTTCCTATACAATAATGCTGTTGAACTATGAACTTTTATCCTAATCAAAGAAAATAATGAGGTGTAAGTATGGCAAATTTAGTATACAGTCCAAAAGATATTTTACAAAAAGAATTTAAAACAAAAATGCGCGGCTATGATCCAGTTGAAGTTGATGAATTTTTAGATAACGTAATTAAAGATTATGAAGCGTATAACAAAGACCTTTTAACACTACAAGAAGAAAATAACCGTTTATTAGCTAAGCTTGATCAAGCTTCTAAAGTACAACAAGCAATGCCTCCACGCGGCGGGCAAGAAATGCCTAAGAGTGCAGCTGTTACGAACTTTGATATTCTAAAACGTCTATCTAATTTAGAGCGTGAAGTTTTTGGCAAAAAATTAGATGACACTCCAGCTTCAAATCCTATCTCAGGTATGAGTCACTTTAATTCATACGAAAGCAATTTACACAATCCGTATGAGCGTGAAATAGACAATTCAGAAACACGTCAATTTTAATTGATTGAATCAAACATTTTGTAATTTTCGGGTGATCGCGGTTTGAATTTATTCAGGCTGAGGAAAGTCCATGCTCGCACAGACTGAGATGTCTGTAGTGTTCGTGCTTAGCGAAATCATAAGCTAAGGTACTTGGTTGAGTAAGATCGGTTCTTTTTTAAACGAGCTGATATTGCTTTATAGAGTAACGGCAGGAAAAATGACTAAGGTTTCGGCTATGTCAAAGTACCCTTGAAAGTGCCACAGTGACGAAGCAATTTTGGAAACGGAATTGGTGGAACGCGGTAAACCCCTCGAGCGAGCAACCCAAACAATGGTAGGGGCGCTCTTCTAAAGGAAATGAACGAGTAGAAGAGGCAGATTAATTTCTGCAGATAGATGATGACCGTCGAGTGTCTTTCCCTGAGAGGCATTCGATACAGAACATGGCTTACAGAAAATTACAAGTATTCAGGATGACCTTCCAACTTTGTTGTGAAGGCTTTTTTTAAAGTAAGAGATAAATATTTTTTAGTATAGATAGAGTAATGAACAGCTCTTAATGACAACAAGAACAAGAGGAGATATAATGACAAAAGAAAAAACATTTAAACTAGTTGCTACGGCAGCGAGTGGTCTAGAAGCATTAGTAGGAAAAGAATTACGTGATTTAGGTATTCCTTGTGAGGTAGAAAATGGCAAGGCCTTGTTTGAAGGAACCATGGAAACAATCGCTGCGGCTAACTTATGGTTGAGAACAGCAGACCGTATCAAAATTATCGTTGGTGAATTTGATGCATTTAGCTTTGATGAGTTATTTGAAAAAGTTAAAGCATTGCCATGGGAAGACTATTTACCGATGGATGCAGAATTTCCAGTTGCTGGAAAATCAATCAAATCTAAATTATACAGCACACCAGACTGTCAATCGATCACTAAAAAAGCGATCGTTAATCGCTTAAGAGAAGTTTATCATCGTCCGGCAACTGTGCCTTTAGCTGAAACAGGTGCTTTTTTCCAATTAGAAGTTGCTCTTTTAAAAGACCATGTAACAATTACGATCGACACGACCGGACCAAGTTTATTTAAACGTGGCTATCGTATTGAAAAAGGTGGAGCACCATTAAAAGAAAATATGGCAGCGGCATTAGTAACGTTAACGAATTGGCGTAAAGACCGTCCGTTTTATGATCCAGTTTGTGGATCTGGTACGATTTGTATTGAAGCAGCTTTGATCGGTCATAATATTGCACCAGGTTTTAACCGTGAATTTGTCTGTGAAACATGGGATTGGTTTGATTCTGCAGTTTTTGAAAAAGTTCGTAAAGAAGCAGATGAGAAAGCAGATTATGATATCAAATTAGACATTATGGGTTCTGATATCAACGGAAAAATGATCGAAATAGCCAAAGCAAATGCGGAAGAAATTGGTTTAGGTGACTCAATCACATTCAAACAATTAGCGTTGCGGGACTTTACGACAGAAAAAGAATATGGCGTAATGGTTGCAAATCCGCCTTATGGAGAACGCTTGGGTGAAGAAGAATCCGTGCGTAAATTATATAAAGAAATGGGCGAAGTTTTTCGTCCACTGAAAACGTGGAGTAAATATATTCTAACGAGTGATTTAACGTTTGAACAATATTATGGTGCGAGAGCTACGAAGAAGAGAAAATTATACAATGGTGCATTACGTACTGATCTGTTCCAATATTGGGGAGAACGACCACCGAGAAAACCAAGAGAAGAGTAGGTGAATGTTATGAAAGAACAAGAATTTTTACAAGAAATCAGGGAAATCGAATTGATAAACCAAGCTTTGGGTTTGCTAGAATGGGATAGCCAAACTGGAATGCCGGAAGCGAGCAGTGAGTTTAGAGGCGAAGCTGTCGGTTATTTATCAGGAATGTCATTTGAGCGTAGCATAGGACCAAAAGTTCAAGAAGCTCTAGCTTACTTTGACACGCACTCGGATGAGTTATCAGAAGTCGGTTTAGCTATTTATAAGAAGATTAAAGAAGAATATGAGTTAAATCATAGCATTCCTGCTGAGCGGATGCAGGCGTATAATACTGCATTGACCAATGCTCATACAGCATGGCTGCAAGCTAGAAAAGCGAAAGATTTCGCTAAAATGAAAAACGAAATCCAAACGATCATCGATTTCTTAAAGGAATTTATTCCATATTGGAAAAAGGATGAAGCAACAAATTATGATGTCCTGTTGAATCAATATGAACCTGGGTTAAGTGTTGAAAAATTAGATCAAATTTTTACTCAAGTAAAAACAGGAATCATGAAAATCAGAGCCGAGATTGCTGAAAAAGGAACAGTCCCTCGCACTGATTTTTTATCTAGACGTGTAACAAAAGAGCAACAAAGAACCTTTGTAACGGGTGTTGCAGAGCAGTTAGGCTATGATTTTTCTCGTGGTCGTTTAGATGATACGGTTCATCCGTTTATGCTAGATTTAAATCGAAATGATGCACGGATCACAACGCGTTGGGATGAAACGAATTTTTTAATGGCAACATTTGGTGTCATTCATGAAGCAGGTCATGGAATCTACGAGCAAAGTATCGATCCAAAATATGATTACACGCCGCTTTCGACTGGTGCTTCTATGGGAATTCACGAGTCTCAATCGTTATTTAATGAAATTATTATTGGTAGTAATAAACAGTTTTGGCAAAAACAATTTCCATTTTTTAAAGAATGCACAGAAGGTACTTTTGATGATATTGATTTTGATACTTTTTATGATTCATTGAAAGAGACAAAAGCGAGTTTAGTGAGAATTGAAGCAGATAGTTTAACCTACCCACTTCACATCATTATTCGTTATGAAATTGAAAAAATGATTTTTAATGAGGATGTTTCAGTCGATGATCTACCTCGAATTTGGAATGATAAGTACGAAGAATATTTAGGGATTCGACCTGAGAATGATTTAGAAGGAATCGTACAGGATGTTCATTGGTCTGGCGGCAGTTTTGGCTATTTCCCATCTTACGCCTTAGGCTATATGTATGCGGCTCAACTGCGTCATGCAATGGGCAAAGAAATTGCTGTAGATACGGTTTTAGCTAGTGATGATTATTCTTCAATCAAAAACTGGTTAACAGATCATATCCACCAGTATGGTGCGTCAAGAAAACCAAATCAGTTGATTTTAGATGCGACGGGCGAAGCACTGAATCCACAATATTTGATTGATTACATGAAATCAATCTATTATGATGTATACAAAATCAAAGAATAACAATTTTTATCTAGCAACAGAAATGAGGAGCAGTTATGTTATCAATCAATGAATACCTGAAAGCCGGTGAAACGACTGTCTCCAATTTGGTCATTGAGAACTACCAAAAAATTGGTTTAACAGACGAAGAATTTTTATTTTGGCTACAGTTGTTCCGTTCCCAAGCAAAAGGTGATTTATTTCCAGATTTAGCTGAAATCAGTCAAATGATGGGGAAACCCATCGATGTTATTTATAAATTGATGAATCAACTCGTTTCACGTGGCTTTTTGATTATTGAAACCAAACAAAATGATCAAGGTCAAATGATGGATACGTATGATTTACTACCGATTTTTGAAAAAATTGATGTTTTACAACAAAAGCAGACGGAAAAACAAAAAGAAGTGACGTCAGAAGAAACAATTAAACAGCTTTATCAAGGTTTTGAAAAAGAGTTTGGTCGCCAATTATCACCAATCGAGCTGGAGATGATCGGTCAGTGGTTGGAAACAGACCACTATCAACCTGAACTTATTCGGCTGGCTTTAAGGGAAGCTGTGCTAAATCAAGCCTATAGTTTAAAGTATATCGATCGAATCTTGCTTGCTTGGGAGCGTAAAAATATTACCACGAAAGAGCAAGTAGCAGAAGATCAAAAACGTCGAAAACAGGCGCTGATCCAAAAAGAAATCGAGCAACAAGGTGACAAAAACGAGCCAATTCCTAAGGTTACTTTACACAATTGGCTTAATCCAGAAGATAGTGAGTAGGAGGTAGATAAATGCTTTCTAAAGAGAAAACAATGGAAGCAATAGAAATCATGTATGATATGTTCCCAGAAGCTGCATGTGAACTTACCCATAAAAGCCCCTTTCAATTATTGATCGCTGTTATTTTAAGTGCTCAAGCAACGGATGTTTCTGTGAATAAAGCAACACCTGCATTATTTGCTGCATATCCAACACCTGAGGCACTTGCCGCGGCTCCAATAGAAGATATCATTCAGAAAATTAAAACGATTGGTTTGTATCGAAATAAGGCAAAGAATATTAAAGCGTGTGCTGAACAATTACTGGATCAGTTTGATGGAAAAGTACCCGAAACGCGTGAAGAGTTAGTTTCTTTACCAGGTGTTGGCCGTAAAACGGCTAATGTGGTAATGGGGGATGCTTTTGGCGAACCAGCTATCGCAGTGGATACTCATGTTGAACGTGTGTCAAAACGTTTACGAATTTGTAAACTAGACGCAAATGTAATGGAAGTCGAGCAAACATTGATGAGAAAAATCCCTAAAGAATTATGGGTGAAAACTCACCATACAATGATTTTTTTCGGTCGATATCACTGTTTAGCACGAAATCCTAAATGTGATATTTGCCCACTTCTGTATATGTGCCAAGAAGGTAAAACACGAATGAACGCAAAATAAAAAATAGAGTGACGTAAAACAGATAATTGTTTACGTCACTCTATTTTTTGTGCTATTTTAACCAATCCCAATAACGAAATGGAATAGTTTATCTGAATAGGTAAGCTCATCTAAATCAGTTTTGATGGTTTCATTCAGTAATTTTAATTCATCTGTAACAATACCATCCACACCATAAAACATCATTCGGGTCATTGTATCTTCATCATTGACAGTCCAAGCATAGACTTTTTTCCCATCATTATGAGCAGCGTTTATAAAATTCCGATTTAAGGTTGTATATTCCATTGTAAAGAAATCTACATTTGCAACAGGCGGCCCTACAATGTTAAATGGCAGAATATAGCCAACGTAAAACTTAGGTTCTTCTTCCTTTAACTGTGTTGCTGTATCAAAGGTCAACGTGTGAAGAATATGCTTTTCTGATAAGATAACATTCCGATATTTTTCGGTAAATCGTTTCACTAAATCAGGGCTATCTTGTGGGGTTGTTTTGATTTCGATCAACAATTTTTGCTGTAATTTTTTGGCTTTTTCGAGATACTCATCAAAAGAGCAAACTTTCGCTTCCATACCATTTTCTTTAGCAGTTAACTGGGTCAATTCATCTAATGTCAGCTGATTTGGTCTTTTATTAACACCTGTAAGTTTTTTTAGATTGAAATCATGCATGACAACAAATTGCTTGTCTTTAGTTTCTTGTATATCCATCTCTACGTATGTAGGATGTTCTAAACTTGTTTTTTCCAGAGCAGGTAACGTGTTTTGAACGCCATTTGCTGCGTCGACACCTCTATGAGAGATCGTTAGTGGTTCTGTGACGGATGGGTTACTTAAATAATTTGTATTATAAGTACCAACACCAATTCCAAGAATAGCTGCGGTAAAAGCAAATAATCCGATTTTAAAAGCGGTCCATTCTTTTCTTTGTTGTTTTGGCTGATCGAAATACCATTGTGGTAGCTCAGGTAAAAAGCCTTCATCATTCATGTAATCGATCGTGATATAAAAAATTCCGACGGTAGAAAAAACAATATTAAGAAGTAAAATAAATTGTAATAGCGTCATAGCAATCACTGCACTAACTAAAGTATAACTAGGAATCGCCGTTTCAATAATCGCTTGGGCACTTAGTATCACCGTATAGCTAATCACGAAAACCAAAAGAATACTTCCACCGATTACAATAAATTGGCCTAAGATTCTAAAGAAGTGATTTTGGGTTGAGCGCCAGCTTTCTTTGATTGCTTGGCGAAAGGGAACATCTCGTAAAATCATTTCAGGCAATGCAAAAATCAAACGAATAGAAAGGTAGAAGAAAAGTAAGTAACCTAAAACGACTAAAGCAATAATCGTTACACGATTGGCGAAGATAAAGTCCATAATAAATGCTGGAATTTTTATTTTTGATAATAAATCTGAATTAAAACCTAGACCACTAAGCGGTAACACTAAGAAAAAATAGAATAGGAAAAAAAGAATCGTGCTAAATCGAATTTTTTTAAGTTGGAGAATCGTTCCTTTAAGCAAATTTGTTAGAGAGATCGGTTCTTTTTTCTTTATGAAGAAAATGCTCAAAAGTAAAAAAGTAAATTCAAAGAAGACCGCAATTACAATTGCTAACAACACAATGATCAATGCGATCAATACGCCAGGATGTTTAGCAAAGATGATTGGAATTGTATCATAAGATAGGTAGTTGATTTTCCCTTGTTTTAAGATAAAACGTGTCGAGCTGGCCAAAAGAGGGAGTAGTACAAACAGCATAAAACCATGCATCAATAAAACATCGCGAAAATATGCCGAAGTACCTGCAAAAAAATCAATCATATTTTTAAAACTATTTTTTATGTATTTCATTATTTTATCCACCCCTACAAAACTAAAATAAAAGAAGATAGGATACTGTTGCATCCTATCCCAACCATGTTTCCATTATATATTTTTAAGCTCTAAAAGCCTAGTAAACCGTTTAAGAATGTGCCACCATAAATCAAGGCTAAACTATACAAGAAGATTGAAACAGGTTTTGCTAAGATAATGATCAATGTAAATTTCTTTAAGGACATTTTAGTCAAACCAGCCATTAAACAAAGTGCATCATCTGGTGCAATTGGTAGAAAAATAGCTAAAGCGAAGAGACGTTCAAAACGTTTTTCATTATCCAACCAACCAATATATTTATTATAGGTCTTGTCACTGACTAAACTTAGAATAAAAGGTTTTCCATATTGTCGACCTAAAAGGAAAATAATCACAGAACCAATTGCAATCCCTACATAATTATAGATGAATCCAGCAAAAGGGCCAAATATCAGAACACCTGCAGCACAACTGATGCCGCCGGGTATGATTGGAATAACGACTTGAATGATCTGAATCAACATAAATAGTATAGGACCTAAGATAACAGAGTCACCGACTAATCCTCTCAAAGCATTAATATCTTTAAAAACACCTAATCGTACAAAATAAATCGTCACAGCAATAGTTGCGATAATTCCTACGATTGAAATAATGTTAATAATTTTTCTTGAAAGCGCGATGCTCATATCCTTCATCTCCTTATTAATAACTACCTCTAGTATAAAAGCCTTGTCATAATTTTACCATTGTTATTTATGAAATTTCACGAACAAAGTTGTAAGAACCAACTTGTTACGATTATTATACAAAGAACTGGTGTTAAAAACATCCTACTTTAGCCCTAAATAAAAAAAACCGAGTGTTTCCTATTTACAAGAAACAATGAGAGGATTATAATTGTTTTAAGGATTATGGTGCGCCTAAAAATATAATAATATAAACCTGATAATTTATAGTTGGAAGAAGGATCAACATGAAAGAAGAGAAAAATGAAGCAGAAAAGTTGTTGGAATATGCAAATGGCCCTAGTTTAGAAGAAATAAATAATACCGTTGATGTACCGAAAAATGCTAGTTTTTGGCGAACATTGATGGCTTATAGTGGGCCAGGGGCGCTTGTAGCAGTTGGTTACATGGACCCAGGAAATTGGATCACATCGATTGCTGGTGGTGCAGAATATAAATATGCCTTACTGAGTGTTATCTTATTATCAAGTTTGATTGCTATGTTACTTCAGAGCATGGCGGCTAAATTAGGGATTGTGACAGGAAGAGATTTGGCTCAGGCGACTAGAGAACATACAAGTAAAAAAACAGGCTTTGTTCTATGGATCATTACTGAACTTGCAATCATGGCAACAGATATTGCTGAGGTAATTGGTGGTGCGGTTGCGTTACAATTATTATTTGGTTTCCCATTATTGATTGGTGTATTGATTACAACTTTTGATGTTCTATTGTTATTACTGTTAACGAAACTAGGTTTTAGAAAAATCGAAGCTATCGTGGCTTGTTTGATTGCAGTTATCTTTTTTGTTTTTGCGTATGAAGTAGCACTAGCGGATCCAAATATTGGTGAAGTACTTCGCGGTTTTATTCCAGATACGAGAATTGCGACTGACAAATCAATGCTGTTTTTAGCATTAGGAATCGTTGGGGCAACGGTTATGCCTCATAATTTATACTTGCATTCATCGATTGCTCAAGCAAGAAAATTCGATCGTAATGATGATAAGGAAAAGGCGAAAGCCATTCGTTTTACGATTTGGGATTCCAATATTCAATTGACTATTGCCTTTATTGTTAATTGCTTGTTGCTGATTTTGGGTGGCGCTTTGTTTTATGGAACGAATAGTGATCTTGGTAAGTTTGTGGATTTGTTTGACGCATTGAAAAACCCTGATATCGTTGGGAATATTGCAAGTCCAGTCTTAAGTATTCTATTTGCGGTAGCGTTACTTGCTTCAGGTCAGAACTCAACGATCACTGGAACACTTTCAGGACAAATTGTTATGGAAGGGTTTATTCATTTGAAAATGCCGCTGTGGATGCGTCGGGTCGTGACACGTTTGATTGCGATCGTACCAGTAATTATTTGTGTGATTCTTTATGGTGGAAGAGAATCAGCGGTAGAGGATTTGTTGTTGTACACCCAAGTATTTTTAAGTATCGCATTACCAATTTCAATTATTCCTTTAACGATGTACACAAGTGATAAAAAAATTATGGGTCGATTCGCTAATCCGATGTGGGTGAAAGTTTTAGCTTGGATTATTGCGATTGTATTGACCGCATTGAACCTATTCTTGATTTATGGCACTTTAACAGGGGTAAATGCTTAAAACAGAAGAAGAAAGCGATTCTTAGTTGAATGGCTTTCTTTTTACGTATATATAATAGAATTCGCAGTACAGAAATGGTAGAATGAAAAAGACTAAAATTTTGAAATGAGGGTTTTAAGTGACTGAATATTTAAATGTTGGAAAAATCGTCAATACTCAAGGCTTAAAAGGCGAAGTGCGAATAATTTCTCAAACGGATTTTCCAGAACTACGCTATAAAAAGGGATCAGTTTTGACATTATTTCAAGAAAAAAAAGCGCCAATTGAATTAACGATCAAAACGCATCGAAAACATAAAAATTTTGATATTGTCACATTTGAAGATCATTTTTCAATCAACGATGTCGAAAAATACCGTGATGGAATTTTGAAAGTGTCAAAAGAAGGCTTAAAGGATTTACCAGGAGATGAATTTTATTATCACGAAATCATTGGGTTGACTGTTATTGACGAAAACGATGAAGAACTTGGTAAGATCAAAGAAATTCTTTCACCAGGGGCAAATGATGTCTGGGTTGTTCAAAGACCCAAGAAAAAAGACGCCTTAATTCCCTATATCGAATCGGTTGTTAAGTCGATTGACTTAGAAGAAGGCATCGTTCGTGTAGAAATTCCAGAAGGTTTGATTGACGATGAAAATTGATGTGTTGACGCTTTTTCCAAGAATGTTTGAAGGTCCGATGGGAGAATCGATCATTGGAAAAGCTGTAGAAAAAAATTTATTAGAAATCAATGTTTCAAATTTCCGTGATCATTCTGATAATAAGCATCAGTCTGTTGATGATTATCCTTATGGTGGCGGGGCAGGAATGTTATTAAAAGTTCAGCCAATTTATGATAACTTACGAAGAATTGAAGAAGCATCGCCAGAAACGAAAAAACGTGTGATTTTACTGGATCCGGCAGGTAAACGGTTTGACCAAAAAATGGCGGAAGAATTTTCTGAAGAAGAGCACCTAGTTTTTATTTGCGGTCATTATGAGGGATACGATGAACGTATTCGTTCTTTAGTTACGGATGAAGTTTCATTAGGCGACTACGTTTTGACTGGTGGAGAATTAGGTGCAATGGTTATGATCGATGCAACGGTTCGGTTACTTCCTGATGTGTTAGGGAATAAACTATCTGCGCAAACCGACTCGCACTCAACAGGATTGTTGGAACATCCGCAATATACACGCCCTGCTGAATTTAAAGGAATGAGTGTACCAGAGGTTTTAACAAATGGTAATCATAAATTGATTGCAGAATGGCAGTTGAAAGAATCTTTACGTAGAACTTATTTAAGACGCCCTGATATGCTGGAAACTCTTGAACTTGATGATGAAATGAAAAAATTCCTTACTGAAATCATTGAAGAAGAAAAGATAGCAGATCATTAGAAAATAAGATGCCTTTAAAGAAAAATCCCTTTACAGCAACGAAGAGCTATGTTAAACTATTTCAGTGAGTGCAAAGCGCTCAACTATTACGATATTCCGCTGTGGCAGAGGCCATATGAATGTTTGGAATGAGGAGAAAAAAGAATGAATCCATTAATTCAAGAATTAACACAAGATCAATTACGTACGGATATCCCTGCGTTTCGTCCTGGAGATACTGTTCGCGTACATGCGAAAGTAGTCGAAGGAACACGCGAACGTATCCAATTATTTGAAGGAGTTGTTATCGGACGCCGCGGCGCTGGTATCAGCGAAACTTATACAGTACGTAAAATTTCTAACGGTGTTGGTGTGGAACGTACATTCCCATTACACACACCACGTGTTGCCCAAATCGAAGTAGTTCGTTATGGTAAAGTTCGTCGTGCGAAACTTTATTACTTACGTGCATTACACGGTAAAGCAGCTCGTATTAAAGAAATTCGTCGTTAAAAACTTGTTATTTATTAACAATAAACCCCTTGATAATCAAGGGGTTTTATTTTTTTGCCACAACATGAAATTACATCATTTCAGCAATTCTTCATTTGTATCTGCTAAACCAGTTAAGTTATATAGTTATTAAACAAAAAGATAGTACAAAAGAAATCCGATGATGAGTGAGAAAACAAAGTAAGACAAAGCGATATATAAATCAAGTTTTTCTCCTGTTGTTCTGTATTTGAATAATGATAAAATACCCAATATAAAGAAAATTATTGATAAGATCACTATTTTCACCTCGAAAATAATTGTAACAGCTTGAAATGAATATTAGCAAAAATTTTGAATTAACCACAACAATTATATCAACAACATTGTCTATATAAATTTACTTAGCAGTTCAATTACAAAGATAACGAAGTGTGAATAGAAAACTGCATAAGTAGCGTTTGAACAAGCAACTACTCATGCAGTTTCATTATATTATCTGTATCAAGGCAAAATACTATTGTCTCAATTCTAATAAAAATTCTAAGGCTTGTTCTTGATTCATCAGTCCAGATTTTAATTTATCCGCAATGATTTCTATCTCTGCGCCTTTTGCACCGATCGACATAGCTAAAGAACGAGCTTGTAATGACATATGACCTTGTTGAATACCTTCCGAGACTAATGCGCGCAAGGCAGCTAAATTTTGTGCTAAGCCAACAGCTACAATTACTTCCGCCAATTCTTTTGCATCAGTTACATTTAAAATTTCTAAAGCAGCCTGAGCTTTGGGTAAAACACGAATTGCACCGCCAACGGTTCCGATAGCCAAAGGTAATTCAATAATGCCTTGCAAGCCATCTTCGACAAGTTCCCATTGACTTAAACCGTGATAACTACCAACAGCAGCATAAGCATGAGCTGCAGCTGCAACTGCACGTGTATCATTTCCAGTTGCTAAAACCACAGCTTCTATCCCATTCATAATGCCTTTATTATGGGTAGCAGCACGATAGGGGTCTATCTGAGCAAGTTGAGAAGCTGCAGCAATTTTTTCTGCAACTAATTTTCCAGACTTGAAATCACCTGTTTTACTTAAACTAGCAAACGAAACGTAACAGGTTGCTTTCACTAAAGATTCCGTTGCGTAATTACTTAAGATACTAAACAGAATTTCATCATCAAACCATTGACGGAATAAATCAGCGACACCTTCTAAAATTGAATTGAGAATATTGGCGCCCATCGCATCTTTAGTATCAACCAGTAAATCCACTGATAAATAGGTATTGTCTTCCGGAAAGTGACGAACTTGGATTCTTTTTAAGCCACCACCACGTTTCACAATAGAGGGGTAACTTTTTTCTGCTTGAACAAAAATTTCTTCTGAAGACTGGTTGATTTTTTCTTCGATTAGCGCGGGATCTGTAACATTCATAAAAACAATTTGACCTCGTAGAAGTCCTTCTGATAATTCACTTTGAATACTGCCAGACCTTCGAATCATTTTGGCGCCATTACTACATGCAGCTATTACAGAAGGTTCCTCAGTCGCCATAGGAACTTGGTAGCTTTTATCATTTACTAAAATATCAGGAACAATTCCCATTGGCAAAGCCATTTCACTGATTTGATTTTCAATTAAATGATTGGCGATATCTTCGTCTAGAGACATTTTTTCTAACTCTTGTCTGTTCTCCATAGAAAGATTACCTTTTTCTTGTAAAAAGGTTAAGCGTTCCTCTTTTGACAGTTGATAAAACTTTTTATCAGCTGTAGCGTTTTGAGGTCGCTCAATAAGCATGGCCAGTCCAAGGCCTCCACCAACACATAGAGAAGCCACTCCGTATTGACTATTTGTGTCTTCTAATTGGTGTGCTAAAGTCGCTACGATTCGAGTTCCAGATGCACCAATCGGATGGCCTAAACTAATGCCGCCGCCCCAAATGTTGAGTTTTTCTTCTGGTATCTTCAATTCATTTTGAACGACAATGGATGATGCAGCGAAAGCTTCATTGATTTCAAATAAATCAATGTCTTCAATATTAAGATCGTTACGTTGTAATAAAGATTGAATTGCCTTGATTGGTGAAATCCCCATTATGCTTGGATCAATCCCGATTTCAGTAACATCTTTTACAATAGCGAGATAAGGAATCTGATGTTTATCTGCGAATGATTTTGAAGCGAGTATCATTGCCGAAGCAGCATCATTTATCGTCGATGCATTTCCTGCTGTGACAGAGCCATTTTCTTTGAAAACTGTTTTAAGTGTGCCTAATTTTTCTACCGTTGTATCTTTTCTAACGCCTTCATCGTCCTTAAAAATAGTATCATTGATGAATAAAGGAACGATTTCTTTCACAAATTTTCCTTCGGCTTGTGCTTGTGCTGCTTTCATTTGTGAATGCGCCGCAAAGGTATCCTGCATTTCTCGTGTAATATTAAATTGTTCAGCAATATTTTCTGCTGTTAAGCCCATCGCTTTACCGCTAAATGCATCTGTTAAACCGTCTACCATCATAGTTGGAGCAGGTTTGGAATAAGTATCCTCTTCTTTGTATGTGATGGCAGGAGCAGTCGTCATACTTTCTGTTCCACCAGCTATAATAACATCAGCTTGCCCTAATTGAATGGCTTGTTTGGCTAAGCTGATTGCTTTCATGCCTGATCCACAAACTTCATTTACAGTAAAAGCGGGGACTTCAAAGCCTAATCCACTGTTTATTGCGATTTGTCGTGCAGGATTTTGTCCATTTCCTGCTTGTAATACATTTCCGAAAACTACTTGTTTTATATGTTCTACCACTTTTGTATTTCTTGTAAGTAACTCTTTTGTAACAGCCGTTCCTAGCTCAACTGCCGATAATGATTTTAATTGTCCTCGATACTTGCCTATAGGGGTTCTCAAGGCGTCGATAATTACGATTTCCACGACGTCACCTCCAATATGAAATATACCATGGTTTGTGAAAAAAGAATACTCTATAAATCATAATAAAAAAACTTCTGAAATTCTTTAACAAATTTTAAAATATCCTTTTTTCTACCAATCTTACTCGATTATATGATAAATTATAGTATGTAATGAATGAGAATAATGATAGAGGAGATATAAAATGAACGTTGGCATAGATAAAATTAGTTTTTTTGTCCCACCATATTATGTAGATATGACCGATTTAGCTTTAGCAAGAGAGGTAGATCCAAATAAATTTCATATTGGTATTGGACAAGACAAAATGGCTGTTAATAAAAAAACACAAGATATCGTGACCTTTGCTGCGAATGCCGCAAAAAATATTTTAACGGATGAAGATAAAAAGCAAATTGACATGGTGATTGTAGGAACAGAATCTGGTATTGATGAATCAAAGGCATCTGCAGTGGTTTTACACCGTTTGCTAGGGATTCAATCTTTTGCCCGTGCGTTTGAAATAAAAGAAGCTTGCTATGCAGGAACTGCTGCCTTGCAATATGCTGTAGCTCATATTAAAACGCATCCGGAAAGCAAAGTGTTAGTTGTGGCTTCTGATATTGCTAAATATGGCTTAGCTTCTGGCGGCGAACCCACACAAGGAGCTGGAGCGGTTGCTATGCTGGTTTCAGCTGATCCGAGAATTCTACAATTAAATGATGATAGTGTAGCTTTAACGCAGGATATCTATGATTTTTGGCGACCAGTGGGACATGATTATCCAATGGTTGATGGACAATTATCTAACGAAACATACATCCAAGCCTTTCAAAAAGTTTGGGAAGAATATCAACACCGCTATAATAAATCGATTGCTGATTTTCATGCGTTGGCATTCCATATTCCTTATACAAAAATGGGGAAAAAGGCCTTATTGGCCGCTTTGGAAGACGAATCAGCAGAAGAGCAAGAACGTATTTTAACGAAATATGAAGCAAGTATTCTCTATAGTCGACAAGTTGGTAATTTGTATACAGGTTCTTTGTATTTGGGTTTGATTTCGTTATTGGAAAATGGTCAATTAAATGCTGGGGAATTAATTGGATTATTTAGTTACGGTTCTGGTACGGTCGCAGAATTTTTTAGTGGTACACTTGTTGAAGGGTATCAAACGCAATTGCTTACAGATCTTCATCAAACGCAATTGGCTGACCGTAAAGTATTATCGATTGCTGAATATGAAGAGATGTTTAACGATATTTTGGATACCAATGTAGATAGTGAGTATGAAGATTCGCTTCTTTATAGTATCGCTTCTATCTCAAATACGGTTAGAGCGTATAAGGAAAACTAACCTATAAGAATAAGTAAAATCTTTAAAGATACTACTTTATGAGAGTGTGGAGACTTACCGCTTATCGTGAATCATTGTTGTTTTGGATAAATTAATGTCTAAACTTTAAGTATTCTTTATAAGCATTGTAGGATTTTTCATAAAATAATAAACATCTACAAATTGAAGTTGCAACATATCTCTTATAGTGGATGTGTTGCAGCTTTTTTATAGATTACAAGAAGTTCATATTTATATGTTCTTGACTATAGTTAATTAGACTAACTGTAGGAGGAATAAAGACGTTTAGCTACAGGTTAAACCTTATTTCTACAAAGGTTATAGAGGAATAATAAAAATTGACAGAAGAAAATAAATCGGATAATTGTTTAATTGTCAAATTTAGATAGGAGAATACCAATGATTAAAATAGATAAAATGATTTTTGAAATTGATGGAATGGTTGTTCCATCCGAAAAAGTGATTGAATGGGAATATAAACGTTTGATTACAGCAAAGTATTGTACCAATTATTCAAGAAGTTATTGAAGTCACAGGAGGATCCCCATTACCTACACGATTTTTTGCACATTATGGCGATGAAGAAGGGTTAAAATCGACGTTAACTACTGGTTACAAGGTTCAAGCAGCTGGTTCAGCTCGCTTGGAAAATGGCACCATTATTGGTGGTGTTCGTCACCAAGTAAAAAAAGAAGGAAATGGCTTTCGTTTTAAAGCATTAGTCGAATTTCCTAGTATTTTGCCAAACTACATGATTCAACAGTATCAGTTGCATTTAGCGTGTGAATTTGGTCATTGGATTTCTGATATATTAAACGATTAAGATAATTAATTTCTGAATCATATTCTACTTCTATTTTTTTATGAAGGGAATCATGTTTCAGATTTTTTTTGCTCTAATACTTGACTTAGAGTTCACTTTAAGAGGTAAACTATGTTTAGCAATAAAAACAGTAATTCATTACAAGGAGGAATTTTAATGGACTATGTAAAATTTGGCAATACAGGAATGGAAGTTTCGAGAATCTGTCTAGGCGCAATGGGTTTTGGTGATCCTAACAGTGGTTTTCATGAATGGGTCTTAGAAGAAGAGGAAAGCAAAAAAGTAATCAAAAAAGCGCTAGATTTAGGAATTAATTTCTTTGATACAGCTAATGTGTATTCGTATGGTGCAAGTGAACGGATTCTTGGAAAAGCACTGAATGAGTATGCGAATCGTGATGAAATCGTCGTTGCAACCAAATTATTTACTACGATGAAAAAAGACGTTCCAAACAGCGGTGGTTTATCAAGAAAAGAAATTTTTCATCAAATTGATGCTAGTTTAGAACGTTTAGGTATGGATTATGTTGATTTATATATTATCCATCGTTGGGATTACAATACACCAATCGAAGAGACAATGGAAGCTTTGCATGATGTTGTGAAATCCGGGAAAGTTCGTTATATCGGCGCTTCAGCTATGTTTGCGTGGCAGTTTGCAAAAGCACAAGCAGTGGCTGAGAAAAATGGCTGGACAAAATTTGTTTCTATGCAAAATCATTTAAATTTATTATACCGTGAAGAAGAAAGAGAAATGCTGCCATTATGTGAAGATCAAAAAATTGCAGTTACTCCGTATAGTCCATTAGCATCAGGTCGTTTGACGCGTGATTGGAGCGCACAAACTAAGCGTTTTGAAAAAGATAAAACAGCGATGTCAAAATATGATAATACAGCCGATCAAGATCGCATTATCGTTGAAAGAGTTGCTGAAATTGCTGAAAAGCGTGGGGTGGAACGTGTACAAGTTGCGCTTGCGTGGCTGCTTCAAAAAGGACCGGTTGTAGCACCGATTATTGGGGCTACAAAAGAAAGTCATTTAACGAATGCAATTCCTGCTTTGGATTTAATTTTGACTGAAGAAGAAGTGCAGTTTTTAGAAGAACCTTATATTCCTCATGTGATTGTTGGACATAAATAAAAACGCGAATAAGTTAATAAAAGTAGAGGAGAAATAGAAAATGGTAAAATTTGAAGAAGTAAAAAACGGTGTAATTTTCCCTGTAGGAGAAAAGAATGAGGCCTTTGCGAAATATTTTATCGGTCAAAGTTATTTAAAGAATTTAGTAGCAGATCCTGAGGTCAAGGTCGGAGTCGGAAATGTTACATTTGAACCTGGTTGTCGCAACAATTGGCATATCCACCATGATGGATTTCAACTGTTATTAGTAACTGGTGGTGAAGGTTGGTATCAAGAAGAAGGGAAACCAGCACAATTTTTAACCACTGGGGATGTTATTGTTACTCATGATGGTGTGAAACATTGGCACGGTGCCGCAAAAAATAGTTGGTTTGAACATCTGGCAATCACTGCCGGTACACCAGAATGGTTAGAGCCTGTTTCAGATGAATTATATAGTCAATTATAAAATGAATAAAAGATGGGAGTCCTACCTAATGAAAAAACAAACCGCAGGAAGAGATCAATTAGGCGAATTTGCACCAAAGTTTGCGGAATTAAATGACGATGTATTATTTGGAGAGGTTTGGTCGAGAGAAGAACAACTTTCACCACATGACCGTAGCTTGATTACTTGCTCAAGCTTATTGACTCAAGGTGTACCGCAATTAGAAGCCCATATGAAAATGGCAAAACAAAATGGTGTGACCAAAGAAGAAATGGTGGAATTGATCACTCATTTAGCTTTTTATACAGGTTGGCCAAAAGCGTGGTCAGCTTTTACCTTAGCAAAAGAAATTTTCGGGGAATAAAAAATTAGAACTATCTTTTGCGTATCTTAAAGGAGACAACTCAGTGAATAAAATAACCAAACTCTCGTTATTATCTGTTTCATTACTTGTTGTATCAGGTGGAGCAATTGCTGCAAATATTCCAGCAATCATGGCAACTTATCCGGAGATTAATCCGACTCTAATCGAATTAATTACGACAATTCCTTCCTTATTTATCATTTTAACAGTGCCATTTAGTCATGTTTTTGCTAGAAAATTTGGCTACAAGCTTTCTGTTCAACTCGGTGTAGGAATTGTTTTAGGCGCAGGAATTATGCCAGTATTTGTGCAGTCGTTTTGGTTTATTTTTTTCAGTAGAATATTATTTGGTATCGGAATTGGATTATTTAACCCGTTACTCTTTTCTCTAGCAGGAAAGCTGTATCAAGGAAAAGAGCTTTCATCCGTGATTGGTTTTCAAAGTGCGTTTGAAGGAATTGGTGGTATGGTCATTACATTTACAGTTGGTCAATTGTTGGTAATGAATTGGCGTAGTTCATTTTTCGCTTATCTATTCGCTTTACCGATTTTACTTTTGTTTTCATGGTTTGTTCCAGACGTTTCACTTGAAGAGGTGGAAAATAGGCGTGAGTCAGGGGATCAAAAAATTAATCCTTCAACTTATGGTTACATCGCTTTATTGATTTTAGTTGTAACCATTTATATGTCAGTTACCGTGAAAATCACCTCGTTATTGCTTGAAAAAGGTTTTGGCGATGCGACAGATGGCAGTAATTTAATCGCCTTAGTCGGATTAGGTGCAATGACTGCAGGGGCATTATTTGGATCCATCGTTACAATAACTAAGAAATGGACGTTACCGATTTCTTTTTTCCTCTTAGGTATATCGATGTTTATGATTGCCCTTTCTCAAAATTTAGTGTCAATTTCATTCGCTGTAATTTTGTGTGGCTTTTCTTTCCGCACATTTATCCCGTATTTGTTTAATGAGGTGAATCAAGATACAAAAAGGAATTCAGAAAAAAGTACATCTTTACTATTAATCGGGTTCAACATTGGCGCGGCATGTGCACCCATTTCAATTTCTTTATTAGGAAATATACTTTCTTCTAAAGAAAATACGACTATCTTTATTGCAGAAGGGGTGATTATGATGCTGTTAACTTCTATTACGATAATCAGCATTGTTAAGAAAAAACGAAAAATCAATGCAGGAAACTAAAAGTGATGGATAGACCGAAAATTATTTGCCATAGTCAAGCATGGTTATGCGGCAGAGTCATGATGGAAATAAATTTTACTAATTTTCATAAACCAGATCTGAAAGGAATAGAAACATATTATCCTAGAACGGATTATATTGCACAAGCAAAAGCCGAAATGTATATTGTTTCAGCTGATCCTTCTGGTAAAGTTGGTTGGACTGAAAATACCGTTAAATACGAAAATCGTCCTGAGGCGCACATTATTGAAATTTTAACTGATAAAGCCAGTGATGAGTATGTTGCCTATCTTAGAGAGCGACAAATTTCTTACATTTTTGCAGGAAAAGAATTGATTGATTGTACACTTGCTTCAGAAAAATTATTGGCTTTATTTGGGATCAGAACGCTTATGGTTTCAGGGGGGCTACATCAATTGGTCATTTTTACAAGAAGGTTTGATTGATGAAGTGAGTATTATTATGACACCAGCGACATATGGACGAACAGATACAAATACGATTTTTGAAAGAGCAGACAATTTACCTGAAATAGTACCAGTTGGATTTAAATTGAAATCAGTGGATATCGCTGAAGAAGATACCTTATGGTTAAGATATAGCGTACTTAACTAACAAAATGAAAAGAGGTCAAATTTATGAATAACAATATAAAAGATAAAGTTGTGGTTATTACAGGCGCATCATCTGGAATAGGAGAAGCAACAGCTCAACTATTGATTGAAAACGGAGCAAAAGTCGTTTTAGGTGCTAGAAGAGAAGAACAATTGAAAGAACTCGTGAAAAAATTCGGTGATAATAGTGCTTATGCTGTGACAGATGTTCGCAACCTAAAAGAGGTAGAAAGACTCGTTCAAGTGGCTAAAGAAAAATTCGGTAAGGTTGATGTTTTATTTGCAAATGCAGGAATTATGCCAGCTTCAAATATGAGCGAATTGAAGATAGAAGAGTGGAATGACATGATCGATATTAATATCAAGGGAGTACTCAATTCACTAGCAGCTATTATACCAGAGTTCACAACCCAAAAGTTTGGACACGTGATTACAACATGTTCAATTGCTGGGCTGAAAGTTTTTCCCGGTAACAGTGTTTATACTGGAACTAAACATGCAGTACGTGCTATTATGGAAGGTTTTAGGATGGAATCTGCAATGGAAGGAACCAATATCCGCACGACAACTCTTTACCCTGGAGCGATTGCGACAGAATTACTAGATACTATTTCTACACCAGAAGTAAAAAGTGGAATGGAACAATTCTATCAAATTGCGATCACACCAGATGCAGTTGCACAAACGGTTTTATTTGCGATTTCTCAGCCCGACTCAGTTGGTATTACAGAAATGACGATACTACCGACGAAGCAAGCATAAAACGTTTTGTTAATGTGTTAGTTGTATGCTAAATTTTCATTAAATTTAATAAAGATTGTAACAATAATTAGGTCCAAGTAAAGTAAAATGATAAAGTAAAAACAAAAAGATCAGAATTAATTTTTTGGTCTTTTTGTTATATTGTAAGAAACGATTGTTTCTGTATTAATCTTATTTATTTAAAAGAAAGCAGGTCAAAATGAAAAAAAGAGCGATATTGATTATTCATGGGTTTGGTGGTAATGAGAAAGAAATTCTATATTTACATGAAAACTTAAAACAAAGTAATCTTGCTTCATTTTGGATCCAATTAAGCGGACATGATGGAAATAAACAAAACTTTTCAAAAGCGACATCCGAACAGTGGTTAGAAGATGTTAATCTTAAATTAGATGAACTTGAACATCATTATACCCATATCACTTGTATTGGTTTTTCAATGGGTGGCTTATTGACGATCCAGATATCAGAGAGAGCGTCAGTAGATCAGCTTATTTTATGCAGTACACCGATCTATCTTTATAACGCTAATGTGATTATCCAAGATCTTATGCAAGGCATATTCTTTAAAAAACAAGAAAAATTAGATTATTATTTTAATTCGGCCAAAACTGTATCGATTCGTTCCTGCTACCAATTTTTGTCATTACTTCAAAATACAAAGAAAAAAATGAAGAAAGGGATTCGATCAACAACGAATAAAAAGATGCTCATTCTGCAAAATAGACAGGATGAAACGACATACTATAAAAGTGCGTATTACCTTGCGAAAGCCAGTAATGTACAAGTTTCTTTGAAAATATATGAAAATGGCAGGCATCAGTTATTTTTAGGAGAAAATAAAAACGTTGCAGTTGAAGATATAAAGAAATTTATTCTTCACGAATAATCTCCAGTTCAGATAAATAGTTCAAATAATCTAAAATTCTGATTAACTAAGTTGAAAAAATTTATAATCAGGATTTTTTTCTATTTATTTTTGAGTAAATTTCAATAGATTTTTTACCGTAAAGTGTACATATACTGAGCATTTAGTGAAACGTTTCTATTTTATCAGTTGTTTATAACTGTGTTTATCGGATTGAAAAGAAAAGAAAACGCTTGCTTTAATTCATAACCAGTAATATAATCATTTTTGTAGAAACGTTTCACTAAATATTATTGAGGAGTGGAAGTATGAAATCATGGAAAAAGCTTTGCTTATTAGGAACAACTTTATTTGCAACGGTAGGTATCATGGCAGCATGTTCTTCGGGAAATAAAGAAAGCGCTTCAGATGAACTGACATTTTGGTATATGGGTGATGGCGATCAAGGAATCAAGCCAATTGTAGATGAATTTACGAAGGAATCAGGAATCAAAGTTAAAATCCAAAGTATTCCGTGGTCTACTTCAAGAGATAAATTACTAACGGCAGTCGCTTCTAAAGAAGGTCCAGATGTTGTACAAATGGGCACGACCTATATGAGTGAATTTGTTGATGCTGGTGCGTTGTTGGATATAACGGATGATGTAAAGAAAAGTGATGTCATGAAATCTGATAATTTTTTTGATGGTTCTGTAGCAACAACACAATTTGACGGTCAAACCTATGCAGTCCCATGGTACACAGAAACCCGCGGATTATATTATAGAAAAGATTTGCTAGAAAGTGTTGGCTTCAAAGAAGCACCTAAAACATGGGATGAATTGGCAGATGCAGCGAAAAAACTAGCAGCTCGCGGTGACAATAAATATGGCTTTGGTGTAGAACTAAAAGAACCAACATTTGGTTTTATGTTCGCTCGTCAAAACGGTTCGAAATTATTTGATAAAGAGAATAAGCCGCTATTTAATCAACCTGAAATGGTAGATGCCTTAAAATTCTTAGATAAGTTAGTGCAAGATGGTTCTGCACCTAAAACAGATTTAGGGTTAGAGATTGGGCAAAGTTTTGGTGGTGAAGGCGTTGTACCAATGTTTATCAGTGGTCCATGGATGATTAATAGTATTAAAGATTCAGCTCCTGATATCGATGGAAAATGGGGTGTAGCTGAATTACCGAAAGGACCTGTGAACAATATGTCTGTGACAGGCGGAGCCAATTTAGCAGTCTTTAGTAGTTCTAAGAAAAAAGATGATGGGATGAAATTGATTGAATATCTTTCAAAACCTGAAAATCAAACCAAGTTTTTTGAAAGTACGAATTCACTTCCAACCAATAAAGCATCATGGAATTCAGATGTATTCAAAAATGACCCGTTGATTTCAGTATTTGGAGAACAACTAAACGAATCACAACCGATGCCATTATTAAAACAATGGGATGAAATTTCTCAAAACTTTATGAAGCAATGGGAACAAGTCGTTGTGAGCGGAAAAAATCTTCAGGACGCAATGGATGAGCTAAATGAGCAAACGGAAAGCTTGATTAAATAATCTTAAGGAGTGAAGGAACAAAAGGCTAGAATATGTTATCGATCATGCAGCTAGTGAAGGGTAAATGTAAACTTGTCTTTTGTTCCTTTTATTGATTTAGTAAGGAGGAAAGAAACCATGAAAAAATCAAAATCACCTTATTTTTTTATTGCTCCAGCCGTTGCATTATTAGTGATTTTTTCAATCATACCGATTTTTATCGCTGTAACCATCAGTTTTACAGATATGAGTTTAGCAGGGTTAGCTGACTTTTCTCGGATCAATTTTGTTGGCTTAGATAATTATTTAAATATTTTTAATGATAAAGTCTTTGGACAAGCGATGTTCAATACTGCTTATTATGTTGTTATCGGTGTGCCACTCGTCATTATTTCTTCATTAGCGTTAGCTATTATGATCAACTTTGGGGAGAATAAATTTTTCTCGTTTATGCGTTTAGTGTTCTATAGCCCTTCAATCACAAATACGGTGGCTGTATCTGTTGTCTGGATGTATTTATATAATCCAACGATTGGCTTATTAAACCATTTATTATCTTATCTAAACGTTGGGCCGATTATGTGGCTTACCGATCCAAGTACATCGAAAATTTCGTTAATTATCATAGCAGTTTGGAAAGCAATTGGCTTGAATATGTTGATCTTTTTAGCCGCGATTCAAGGGATTCCAAAAGAATATTATGAAGCAGCTGAAATCGATGGGGCAAATAAATGGCAACAAATTTTAAAAATCACGATCCCGTTACTGAAATTTTCAATTTTCTTCGTAACGGTCACGACCTTGATCGGATGGTTCCAATTCTTCGATGAACCATTCGTTATGACCAAAGGCGGTCCGTTAGATAGTACGTTATCCGTTGCATTATTTATTTACCAAAGAGGCTTCCAATACAACAAATTTGGATATGCAGCAGCAGGCTCTGTGATCTTATTCATCGCGATTATTATCGTAACAAGTATCCAAATGAAAATCCAAACAAAACAAAAAGAAAATGAAGGATAAAAGGAGAGAACGAGATGAATTCACATAAAAATGCGCAAATGAGCTTTAAGCTTTTTATTGGTATCCTCTTAGGTGTTCTTGGAATCATGACCTTTTTCCCATTTCTTTGGATGATTTTTTCTTCATTTAAAACCAATGCGGAAATCAATCAAATCGTGCCTAGCTTATTTCCAAAAGATGCGACATTCGATAATTTTAAAGAGTTATTTTTCAGATTGAATTTTGGAACCTATCTTAAAAATACGTTGATCATCACAGCATGTTCATTTGTCGGATTGTTGTTAAACGCCATGGCAGGCTATGGTTTTGCTAAATTTGATTTCAAAGGGAAAAACGGACTCTTTCTAATGGTCTTAGCTACAATGATGATCCCAGGCCAAGTAACGATGATTCCAGTGTATTTATTGTTGAACTCGGTTGGTTTGACGAACACCTTGATCGGAATCGTTTTGCCGGGGCTAGCTGGTGCATTTGGAATTTTTCTATTCCGGCAATTTATGAATACTATTTCAAATGAAATGCTTGAAGCTGCAAGACTTGATGGAGCCAGTGAATGGTATATCTTTTTTAAGATTATTTTACCGGTGAGTCGCCCAATTTTAGCAGTTCAAGGAATTTTGACCTTTATCGGTGGTTGGAACTCATTCTTATGGCCATTGATCATCGCAAATGATGAAAAATATTATACATTATCTGTTGGCCTACAACTTTTACAAGGGCAACATGGTTCCAATTATGCTTTACAAATGGCGGGAGCGACATTTATGGTTATTCCAATTTTGATCGTATTCTCGATTTTCCAAAAGTACATTTTACAAGGATTTAACGTTTCTGGAATAAAATAATAAAAGAAAAGGTGACTATAAACATGGAGCAAAAGCAATTAACAGACTTACTGGAGCAAATGACATTAGATGAAAAAGTAGGGCAATTACTTCAATTAGCTGCAGAATTCTATTCTGAAAAGGCAGAAGAGAAGACAGGACCAATGACGAATCTTGGTTTAACGCATGAAGATATTAATAACGCGGGGACAACGCTTGGAATTTCAGGGGCAAAAGAGGCCATCCGAGTACAAAATGCTTATATGGAAAACAACCGATTAGGCATTCCAACTATTTTAATGGCGGATATTATTCATGGATTCCGTACGATTTTTCCAATTCCGCTTGGTTTGGGTAGTTCATGGGATGTTGAAGCAGCTAAAAAGGTTGCTGAAATTTCAGCGAAAGAAGCGGCTGTATCAGGTTTACACGTGACATTTTCACCTATGGTCGATCTGGTTCGTGATCCACGATGGGGTCGTGTGATGGAATCAACTGGGGAAGATCCTTTTTTAAATAGTCGATTTGCCGAAGCATTCGTTAAAGGCTACCAAGGTGATGATCTGAAAAATGACTTCTTTCGTGTAGCGGCTTGTGTCAAACATTTTGCGGCTTATGGTGCAGCAATAGGAGGCCGCGATTACAACACAGTCAATATGTCCGAAAGACAACTGCGAGATAGTTATTTACCTGGTTATAAAGCAGCACTTGATGCTGGCGCAAAATTAGTCATGACCTCTTTTAACACGGTGGATGGCGTTCCAGCAACTGGGAATAAATGGTTATTTAGAGATGTGTTGAGAAAAGAGTTCGGTTTTGATGGAGTAGTCATTTCCGATTGGGGAGCGGTCATCGAGTTGATTCCTCATGGAGTAGCAGCAGATAAAAAACAAGCCGCTGAACTTGCAATCAAAGCCGGCGTTGATATTGAAATGATGACAACGTGTTATACCGAAAACTTAAAAGAACTGATTGAAGAAAATATCGTTGCTGAATCGGTACTAGATGAAGCTGTTTTGCGGATTCTTACCTTGAAAAATGACTTAGGTTTATTTGAAAATCCCCATAGAGGAGCCGATGTGACATTAGAAAAAGAGGTCGTTTTATCAAAAGAGCATCGTGCTATTGCGAGAGATATTGCGAGAAAATCAATCGTCTTGTTAAAAAACGAGAATATTTTACCATTATCGAAACAAGAGAAAGTAGCAATTGTGGGACCTGCTGCTGATTCTCATGATGTAATCGGCGTTTGGTCTTGGCAAGGCAAAAAAGCCGAAGCGATTTCTTTAGCACAAGGTGTTGAACAACTTAACACAGATTATGTGATTGGAAAAGAAGCGTTTGACTATTTTAAACCGAGTCAAGCTGCCATCGAAGAAGCGGTAGCTTTAGCCAAAGAAGCGGATAAAGTTGTCTTAGCTCTTGGTGAAGAAGACTGGATGAGTGGGGAAGCGTCAAGTCGTAGTGACATTCGCTTACCACAAGCACAACTAGATTTATTCGATGCTATTCAAGCAGTAAATGACAATATCATTGTGACTTTATATAATGGTCGTCCATTAGATCTTCAAGGAATCGATTCAGCTAAAGCCATCATTGAAGCGTGGTTCCCAGGAACAGAAGGTGGAGCAGCCTTAGCTGATATTCTATATGGAAAATATAATCCAAGTGCTCGTTTAAGCATGTCGTTCCCAGAAACGGTGGGACAAGTACCCGTTTATTATAATTACGACAATACAGGCAGACCGTACAAACCAGGATCAGAAGAAAAATATGAGACTAAGTATTTAGATGTTTCAAATTTTGCAAAATATCCCTTTGGTTTTGGTTTAAGTTATAGCGAATTTGCCTATACTGACTTTAAATTAAGCTTAAATGAAATGAAACCAGATGAAACAATTACAGTTTCGATTACTGTAGAAAACCAATCAGATATTTCTGGTGAGGAAACGATTCAGTTATATATTCGAGATCAAATTGGTGAAGTAGTTCGTCCTGTCAAGGAATTAAAAGGCTTTGAAAAAGTAAGGTTACAAGCACATGAGAAAAAAAATGTTCAATTTACGATTACAGAAGAACTTTTGCGTTATGTTCATAGTGACCAAGCTCTTACTAGTGATGCTGGAACTTTTGATGTAATGATCGGTTCAAACAGTAGAGATGTCATAACAAAAACGTTCAAATTATTGAAATAGATAGGAAGAGTGAGATGACGCATCAAAAACGAACAATTGAAAACGGTGGGACATCAGTCTCATTTTTAAAAACAGGCGATCTTTATGAAATCATGCATGAAAATATAATGATCAACCAACTGAATGGAAATGCATTGGATGGAAGTTGTAATCAGCTCTATTTAAGAGTTTACGATGAAAATGACATTCAGAGTATACCCATGATCGGATCAAATTCAGCCAGTAAATTCCGAATTGGCAAAGAACAAGCAACTTGGACTGGTAACTTTTTAGGCGTATCTTACCAGGTTGATTTTAAACTATCTGAAACAGGTAGTTGGTTTTGGCAGGTGACATTGACAGGTTCTGGACAGAAAATCGATGTCATTTCTGGTCAAGATATCGGTAATGCGACAAAAGGTGCTGTTCGATCAAATGAAGCGTATATGTCACAATATGTGGATCATCATGTCTCGAAAGAAAAAGAAGCAATCATTATTTCTTCTCGACAAAATCAGCCGCAAGAAGGAAAGTTTCCAGTGATTGAACAAGGAAGTTTGAACCCTTTGGTTGCTTTTTCTACGGATGGGTATCAATTTTTTGGCCGTGAGTATAAAGAGACAAATCAAGCCAAAGCGCTGAAACAAGCATTTTTAGCAAACGAAGTGTATCAATACGAATTTGCCTACATCGCTTTACAGACTAGAACCTACGATGTAACTAAGAAAGAGACAAAAATTGTTTTTTATGGAGCATCAATAGATGATCAAAGAACAGTTATTCAAGAGCCACTTATTTCGAAAGCAGATATCCAAAACGAGTATGATGCATTGAGATTCGAGCAAATTGACGAGCAAGAAACGACTAGTGAAAAAAAACTGGGGAAACCAATTAGCGGTAAAACTTTAACGGATAAAGAACGTGACAAATTATTTCCTAATCAAACTCTAGTCGAAACAATCGATGGCAAAGTGGCTTCTTTCTTTACCGATGATTACCATCATGTGGTTTTGAAAGAAAAAGAAGTTGCAATGGAAAGAGCTCACGGGCATATTTTATTAAGCGGAAGAGAGCTAGATGTGGAACATCCGTTACTAAGCACAACCGTTTATATGTATGGTCTTTTCAATTCACAAATCGTTTTAGGCAACACAACCATGAACAAATTAATGAGTAATAGCCGTAATTCCTTAAATATCATGAAACAATCTGGACAAAGAATTTATATCAAAGAAGCAGAAAAATGGCGTATATTGACCATGCCTTCTGCATTTGTAATGGGATTAAACTCCGCTACATGGTATTATAAATTAGACAATGATATACTTACGGTGAGAACGTTTACGTTGTGTGATACTAAAGAAATCCGAACAGAAGTGATAAGTAAACAAGGCTTGAAATATACGTTTGCTATAACCAATCAGTTGGTGATGAATGCTGATGAAGAAGAGCCTACTTATGAAGTGACTAAAGTGAACGAATTGGTAACGGTGAAGGCTTCGTCAGAGTCTGTGATTCATGAAGAATATCCAGATTTAAGCTATTATTTTTCACTAGATAAACCGTTTGAAATAACCGATGAATGTTTGTTTTTATCTACTATGTCTGCAGAAGTTTTGACTACTTTTGTGATTGAAGAACAAAATGAATTTTCTATGTCTATCCAAGGAAGTTTGATTGGAGAACCATTTCAGACGATCACTACCACATATGAAAAAGAAAATGAGCAATTCTTAGGTTTTGTAAACGAACTATTAAATAATTTCCAGTTAGCGCATGAATCGGAAGAAGTTGACTCAATAAATATCTTGTCGCGCTGGTATACACATAATATGTTGGTGCATTATCTTTCTCCTCACGGCTTAGAGCAATATGGCGGTGCTGCATGGGGGACAAGAGATGTTTCACAGGGACCAACAGAGTTTTTCTTTGCTGTTAATCGACCAGAAGTTGTCCATTCGATCATTAAAAATGTCTATGCAAATCAATTTGAAGATGATGGCAATTGGCCTCAGTGGTTTATGTTTGACCGTTATGAAAAGCAAAAAGCCGATGAAAGCCATGGTGATGTGATTGTTTGGCCAATGAAGATTGTAGCTGACTATTTAGCTAAAACAAAGGATTTCAGTATTTTAGAGGAAAAAATTCCTTATACAGATCGGACAACCTTCTTAAAAACAACAGAGACACGCAGATTATTTGAGCATGTGAAAAAAGAAATTCAATTTATTGAAAACAACTTTTTAGAAGGAACGTATTTGTCTTGTTATAGCGACGGCGATTGGGATGATACGTTACAACCCTATGATAATAAGTTGAAAAAATATATGGCAAGTAGCTGGACCGTTGCACTAACGTATCAAATCGTGAATAAATTATCCAACTTACTAACGGAAGTAGATACTGCATATGGTGAGCATTTACATAAATTAGCCGCCAATATCAAAAAAGACTTCGAAAAGTACATTTTAGCGAGTGAAACGATTCCTGGTTTTGTTTATATGGAAGATACGGAGCATGTGGAATTTATGATTCATCCAACAGATAAAAAAACGGGCATCCAATATCGTTTACTGCCAATGACACGTAGCATGATCGCTGAATTATTAACAGCAGAACAAGCCAAACATCACTATGATATTATTAAAGAGCACTTACAATTTCCTGATGGTGTTCGTTTGATGAATCGACCAGCAACATATAATGGCGGTGTCAGTACAAACTTTAAACGTGCGGAACAATCAGCTAATTTCGGTCGTGAAATTGGTTTGCAGTATGTTCATGCTCACATTCGTTTCACAGAAGCAATGGCTAAACTTGGCAAAGCCGATGAAACGTGGCGAGCCCTGAACATTATTAATCCGATTCAAATAAAAGCACATGTCGAAAATGCCGAAATCCGTCAAGCAAATGTTTATTTTAGCAGTTCTGATGGTGATTTTAAAACTAGATATGATGCGCAAGAAAATTTTGGTAAACTAAAAGATGGCAGTGTTGGTGTTAAAGGTGGTTGGCGGATTTATTCGAGTGGTCCAGGAATTTACATGAATCAACTGTTGAGCAATGTTTTAGGGATTCGTGAAGATAAAGAAAATATGATTCTTGATCCAATTTTACCGAAAGAATTAGATGGCTTAACAATGCGGTATCAAATTGCTGACAAAGACGTCCAAATTATATTTCATTTGGGTAGTCAAAAAGAAGCTGTGATAGCAAACGGAACAGAGCTGTCTATTAGACGAGAAGAAAATCTTTATCGTCAAGGCGGTTATATTGTTTCCTTAGGCGAACTTATTACTTGCTTAGATAAGAAAGAAAACCAACTAGATATTTTTTGTTAGGAGATGAGCGTACATGGTAGGGATTAAAGAAATTGCAAAAAAAGCAGGGGTGTCGATTTCAACTGTTTCTTATGCGTTAAATGGCAGTCCAAAAGTCACCGAAGCAACTCGAGCAAGAATCCAAGCAATTGCAGAGGAATTGGACTATGTTCCTAACATGGCTGCTCGTACTCTAAAAAGGCAGCAAACCAATATAATTGGTGTCTATCTTGCTGATTATGGTGGAAGTTTTTATGGTGAATTATTAGACGGTATAAAAAAAGGGCTAGAAGCTCAAAACTATGAAATGATTGTTTGCAGTGGGAATAAATCACATTTGTTTATTCCCGAACGAATGATCGATGGTGCAATTGTATTAGATTGGACGTTCAAGAATAAAGAAATCGAACAATATGCAGATCGAGGGCATTTTTTAGTGATTTTAGACCGTTTGATCACACATGAAAATGTGCGTAAAGTTTTATTAGATAATAAAGGCGGCGCAACGTTAGCAATCGAAAAGGCTGTCGCTAGACAAACGCAAAAAATATTTTTAGTGTCTGGACCTAAAAAAAGCTATGATAGTCAGGAACGTTTAAATGCTAGTATCAAAGAATTAGAGCGTTTTGCTATTGACTATGAGATTATTTCAGGAGATTTTACAGAACCTTCAGGATATCGAGCGGCTAAGGAAATCATGGAAAAAGAACCTAAATTTCCTATAGATATTTTTGCGTTGAATGATGAAATGGCGATTGGCATTTATAAATATTTTAAAGAAACACCTTATGAAATTGGTAAGGATATTCGTTTGATTGGTTTTGATAATATTGATATCAGTGCATTTGTTCAGCCGAGATTAGCAACGATTTCATACTCTAAACACCGCTGGGGGATGTTGGCAGCTGAAAAAATCATTCAACTGATTACTGGAGAAGAAACGGAAGATGACCATATTTATACCAGTTTTATCGATGGCCTGTCATTTCCCGAATGGAAAGATTAGAAGTGAGGATATAAATCAATTTTCCTTGTGAATTATGTTACTTTATAAAGCGAATAAATCAATAAAATAGGTAAGATCCTTGATTATATGGACAAATCAAGGATCTTTTTCTGTCAACAGAATCGGACTACTGCTGATGAATTTAAGATAGATTTAAATAAAACAGTTGTAAAATAAAGTATTTTAGATTAAACTATCAAACGAGAGGTGATAAAGATGATTTCAAATCGAGATGGTTTAGCAGAGAAAGTTTATTTGCTAAGCATGTTACAGCAAAATTATGTAGTATCAAGATTAAAAAAACTGCATTTAAATAGTTTACAAGCGCGTAGTCTCAGTTATATTTTTCATCATCCAGGGACGATTCAAAGAGAAGTAGCAGATTATCTTGGAAAAAAACAAGCAACGGTCACAAATATTTTAAAGGGTCTAGAAGAGCGGAATTTTGTTTATCGTGAAATCCCTAAAAATAATGAACGACAGAAAAATATCTTCCTTACAGAAAAAGGGAAGCAATTAGTTGATCAAGTAAACCTCATTTTTGAACAGTTGGATGAGAAGGTTCGTAAAGGTTTGACAAAAGAAGAACAAAAACAACTAATGATGAACCTTACTAAAGCTGAAAAAAATTTTGAAGAGAATTAGTTACACTTTTTTTAGTACAAAGAACATTTTCTAGGTACTGGAACTAGTTTTTATTGAGGAGGATTTTTTATGATAACAGAAAAGAAATTTGGTAATAGCGAGAACATTTGGATCAATATCAACTCCGACCAAGTTGCAACTGATTCAGATTTATATAAAAAATACGATATTGATACTGAGATTATCTCTTATGCATTAGATAAAAATGAACGAGCACGGATTGAGTATGATAATGAATTGGAAACATTCATATTAATTTACAATGTTCCTAGAAAAGGAAAGAGCAATAATCATTATGAAGCGATTCCGATGACATTCTTGATTAAAGATAAACGCCTTTTGACCATAACGAATAGTGAAAATAAGTATATTATTCAGCATATGGAAAATTATTTAGAAAAAAATTCAGAAGTCTCACTTTTTAAATTTCTTTTTTCTAGTTTATTTATCATTACAGATAAATTTTTCCCTGTGATCGAAGAAATGGATCGAGAAAGAAATCATATCAATGCAATGCTGAAGGAGAAAACAACAAAAGCCAATTTATTAGCGTTATCAGATGTAGAAACTGGCGTTGCTTACTTTATATCTGCTACAAAGCAAAATACAGTTTTGTTGGACCAAATAAAAACAAATACGATTTTTCGAACATTAGATGAAATTGAAAAAGAACAATTTGAAGATACTCAGATTGAAGCACGACAACTGGTTGAAATGGCCCAATTGACAGCTCAAGTTTTGCAACAGCTATCGGGTACATATAATAATATCTTGAATAATAACTTGAATGATACGATGAAAATATTAACGATTCTTTCTATTTTATTAACAATACCAACGATTGTAACTGGATTTTTCGGCATGAATATGCCTTTACCCTTGGAACATAATATTTTAGGTTGGGTGATCGCAATCGGAATTAGTTTGATTGGTTGGTTTGGTTTATCCTTTATTTTACGTCTTATTTTAAAGTAACTATAATTAGACAACGAGGTTGGGACAGAAGTGTTTCGCTTATTTCCGAAGGAGTTGCTTCTGCTCCCACCGTTTATTTGGATTCCTTGAGGTTAAGGTGTGACTCGTAGAGTTATGTCTTAGCCTCGTTTTTTTTTACGAATATTTTCAAAGAGTATCACAATAGTGATTTCCACATTAATGTGGAAGCAGAAGATGATTTACTATCCGACCAAATATTCGTATACTTCAATTGTGGAAAGCGCTTTCCGGAGGTGTGTTAAATGATTGTATTAACCAAGCGAGAGAACGAGTTGCTTCGCTTGCTCTTGGTTCAAAAAGAGTACCAAGCAACAAATTTTTTCAGTAAACAGCTATCGGTTTCAAACAAAACGATTTATAGCGACTTGCAGAACGTCGAAAAATACCTTAGTACCAACGACTTAACTGTAGATCGTGTACCAAGAAAAGGTTTATTTTTAGTTGGTTCTAAAGAAGCAAAAGAGCGTCTGAAAGGATTAATCAGCCAAGAAAAAGTGACAGTTTTAGAAAATGAAGTTTTTTCACCAGCTTATAGACAATTGGTCATGATTTCGGCAATTCTACTGACTGAAGAAAAAATAACATATGACGAATATGCCGAAAGGTTTTTAATCAGTAAGCAGTCAATCAAAAAAGATATGGACGAAGTTTTACGTTATTTAAAGAATAGTGAGCTTCGTGAACTAAAAGAACGTAGATTAAATAGTTTAGAAAGAGAAACATCTATTCAGAAGGTCTATAAAAAGTATTTAGTGAGTTACAGCAAAAAATACCATCCACAAGTTGAAAGGGTACAGAAAGATAACTTGCTATATTTTTCTGAAATCATTGAACCAATGATTATTCAGCATGTGAATGGGTTTATTGAAAAAATAATGCTCCAAACGGGTAAAACGTTGAACGATTACTTTGTCTATTCTTTAAAGCTTTCACTCATCATTTTTTTAACTAGACTCAAGGCAAATCATCATGTGGAAGAACAAAATGAATTTGTTTTTAAGGACTTACAAAAAATGCAACTGTATATGGTTGCGTTAAATTTTTCTGAGGAAATGAATCAGGAACTGAATTGTATTTTCTATAAAAATGATATTCAGTATTTATGCTCATTATTATTAGCACATGGTGTTGTTCCTGGTGTGATCGACCTGCATATTGATGGGAAAATACGAAAGATAACCACTGCATTGATCAATGAGATGGCACATTTGTTGAATGTAAAAGTAGACGAAGATGAACAATTATTCCATTCTTTGATTGCTCATATCATGCCTATGATTCATAGGCTTAAAAATGACATTTATGTACGCAATCCATTAAAGGAAAACATAAAAAAGCAATATACAACAATGTTTATGTTAACGCAGTACGCAGCAATTGTTTTTGAAAAGCATTATCATCTGTTTTTAAACGAGGACGAAGTCTCTTTTTTAACGATTCATTTTCAGATTGCTTTTGAAAAAATCCAGTTAACTAAGCATGTATTGATTGTTTGCGGAAATGGTTTGGCAACCTCTGAGCTGATTTTTAATCGGATCAAACAGAATTTACCTGCAAGTGTCATTGTGGAGATTGCCACAGAAAAGCAACTAAAAACAAATGCAGTAGATGATATTGATTTAATCATTGCCGCAATCCCACTGGAATTAGAGGGAATTCCTGTTTTACATGTTTCAGCGTTGCCGACAGCAGAGGAAGTTTCAATGATTGCAACCTATCTATCTACTCTTAGTGAGAACGAAAAGACATTTACGTATTCAAAAGAAATAGAGACAGTTTCGTTAGAACCCTTTCTTGAAAAGAAATTAATTTTCTTAAATCTAGATTTTGAGAAAAAGGAAGAGGTGTTGGATTTCTTGATTAGACAATATGATGAGTTGGGTATAGTGGATGAAGGGTTCAAAGAGTCGATTTTACAAAGAGAAGAACTAGGGAACACGAGTATTGTAAGTGGAGTAGCTATTCCACATGGTGCACCAGATACAGTAAAAGAAACAAGACTATCTTTCATAACAACAAAACAGTCGATTCAATGGGGCATGAACCCAGTACGTTTAATTGTGACGATTGCAATTGCAGAAAAAGATATGGCTATTGCGAAAGATTTAGTTTCAGTTTTATATGACATGATCGATTCACAAGAGCGAGTGAAAGAACTTATTCAAAGTGAAAATGTCGCAGAATTAATGCGTTGTTTGAGCAGGAGGGAAGGTTAAAGATGTATTTCGATAGTAAGATTGCTGAATTTCAAGTAGAAGTAAAAGATAGAAATGAAGCACTACAGAGGTTGACAAAGAAATTGGGTGCGAAAGATTTTATTACAGAGGATTTTTATGAACATATTATTGAAAGAGAAGAAAAATTTCCTACAGGTCTTCCTGTACATGCAATCGGCGTCGCTATTCCTCATACGGATAGTGAGTATGTTAAAAAATCACAAATAGCTTTCATGTCATTGAAAGAACCAGTCACATTTTTTGAAATGGGTACCAATGATAAACCTGTGAAGGTAAGCATGATTTTCATGTTGGCATTGAAAGAGGCACACGAACAATTAGAGATGTTGCAAAAGTTGATCAGTATGATTCAGGAGCAAGATACCATGGAAAAACTATATCATTGTCAAACGAAAACAGAATTTATTCAGATTATTCATCATGTTGGCTTAGCTTAAAGAAATGGGGGAAACAAGATGTTAGACGGATTACAGTGGTTTGTTGATTTGGGCGCAATTGTCGTGTTACCGATTTTGATTTTTGTATTCGGAATGATTCTTGGGACAAAACCAAGTAAAGCATTCACTTCTGCTTTGACGGTCGGTGTGGGGTTTGTTGGCTTGAATTTAGTGATCGATTTATTAAGTAGTAGTTTAGGACCAGCAGCACAAGCAATGGTTGAACGATTCGGTTTGAATTTGACGACGATCGATGTTGGCTGGCCAGCTGCGGCGGCCATTTCATATGGAACTGTTTTAGGAAGTTTGGCGATTCCAATCGGGGTATTACTGAATGTTGTACTGATTATTTTGGGTTTAACCAAAACATTGAATGTTGATATTTGGAATTTTTGGCATGGTGCGTTTATTGCATCCTTGGTTTATGCATTAACAGGAAATTTTGCGATAGGAATTGCGGCAACAATTGTTTATATGATGATGATTTTATTATTTGGGGATATTTTAGGACCAATCGTCAAAAAGTTTTATGGGTTTCCTAATATTACCTTTCCTCATGGTACTGCAGCGCCAGGCTTCATTTTTGCGATCCCGATGAACTGGTTATTTGATCGAATTCCAGGGATTAAAAATTGGAAAGCAGATCCTGAGACGATTCAAAATCGCTTTGGTATTTTTGGGGATTCAACTGTAATGGGTTTTCTAATTGGCTTAGTGATTGGACTTTTTGCAGGCTATGATGTTGCTGGAGTCGGTCAATTAGCTGTGAAAACAGGTGCAGTAATGGTTTTGATGCCGAAAATGGTTGCACTTTTGATGGAAGGATTAACACCAATATCAGAAGCTGCAAATGAGTTTGTTAAGAAACGATTTCCAGGAAGAGAACTCTATATCGGAATGGACGCAGCGCTATCTGTTGGTCATCCAGCGGTCTTATCATCTTCTTTATTGCTAGTTCCGATCACCATTTTACTAGCTGTTATTTTACCGGGAAATACTACGTTACCTTTCGGTGATCTTGCGACAATTCCATTTTTAGTTTGTTTAATGGCGGCAGTATTTGCGGGGAATATTGTTCGAACTGTTATAGCGGGCTCCATTTACATGGTAAGTATTTTGTATATCACATCATGGGTTGCGCCATTAGTAACAATGTCAGCAAAAGCTGCTAACTTTGATTTACAAGGTAACTCTAGTATTACAGCCCTCGCTGAAGGCGGATTGTGGACTACTTGGATGTATGTGGGACTTACAAAAATATTAAGTTGGGGTGGATTGGCAATTATCGGAATCGTAGTTTTAGTAGGAATGATTTATGTGAATAAGGTATTACCAAAAAAACAAGCAACACAAAATAAATAAGTTGAAGGGAAGAAGAAAAATGAAAAAAATGTTGATTATGTGTGGTACAGGTGTTGCTACATCAACGATTGTAACGAATAAAGTCAAGGAATGGTTGAAGAACAAAGGCTATGAAAATGACGTCCGATTATACCAGTCAAAAGTTGCCGATGAAATGAATAGAATTGATGATTACGACATTATTGTTAGTACAACGGTGGTTCCAGATAAAATAAAAGACAAAATCATCATGGGCTTACCCTTGCTTACAGGAATAGGCATGGAAGAAATGTATCATGAAATTGAAGCTAAAATCAATGAATAGGGGGAATCAAGTTGTTAGTTACATCAAAAGAATTATTTAAACAGACTCAAACAGGGAAATTTGCGATTCCAGCAGCTAATTTCTTTGACTTAGATTCTGCAAGAGCCTATGTATCGGTTGCTGAACGGATGAACAAACCGTTGATACTTGCTTTTGCTCAAGCGCATATGGACATGATGTCGTTAGAAGAAGCAGCTTTGATCGGGAACTTCCTGGCAAAGAAAGCAACAGTACCAGTGGTCTTACATTTAGATCACGGTCAGGATGAAAAGATTATAAAACAAGCGATAGATTTAGGGTTTACCTCAGTTATGATCGATGCGTCACTTGATTCATTTAAAGAAAATGTACGTCGATCTAAAGCAATTGCTGATTATGCGCATGAACGAGGCGTAGTAGTTGAAGCAGAAATTGGTTTTGTAGGTTCAGGTGTTAATTATGAAAATCATGATCACAGTGATTCTATTTATACAGAAGTTGAGGATGCAGTGAATTTTGTTGAGCAGACAAATGTAGACTCTTTAGCGGTGTCGATTGGGACAGCACATGGTTTTTATAAAGGCGTACCTAAAATCAGTTTTGAACGGTTGTCAGAACTTCGGAAAACGTTGAAAACACCACTCGTATTGCATGGTGGGTCTTCTTCAGGTGATGATAACTTGCATCGATGTGCGACTGAAGGTATTAGTAAAATCAACATTTTTACTGATTTTATTACTGCAGCAATGAAAAGGATAGAGCAAAAAAATCCTACTGATTATTTTCAATTAAAGAAATATGCCAATCAGGCAATAGAAGAAACACTCGAACATTACTACAAAGTATTTTCTACTAAATAAAAGAGGTGACTAAATTGAAAAAAAGAGTGATTCGATCCCCATTTTTCTGTGTGAATCCAAAAGCATATTTATATGGAGAAAAAGCGCTGAAATTGGCAAAAAAGGCGGATGAACTTGCTGAAAAATACGATATCGATATTTTTTTTACAGTTCAGTATGTAGACGTTTATCGGATAGCCAAAGAAACAAGCCGTTTGATCATTACGGTTCAGCATATGGACAGTTTAACAGTGGGACCAGGAATGGGTTACATTTTACCAGAAGGACTTGTTGAAGCTGGTGTTCAAGCAACGTTTTTAAATCATGCTGAACATCCAGTTAGTATCAATCAACTTGTAACTACCATGAAACGAGCAGAAGAATTAGGGATTTCGGTGATCGCTTGTGCGGATTCAATAGCCGAAGCCCAAGCAATTGCCACACTGAAACCAGATGTAATGGTTTGTGAACCAACGGAATTGATCGGTACTGGCAAAGTCAGTGATCTTACCTATATGGAGGAAACGAATCAGGCAGTAAAATCTGTTTCACCAAATACATTCGTTTTACAAGCGGCAGGTATTAGCACTGTTAAAGATGTCCGTAAAGCAATTAAGTCTGGAGCTGATGGCACAGGGGGGACAAGCGGCATTGTGTGTGCAGCAGACCCAATGCAAACCTTAGAAGAAATGGTGAAAGAAGTTGTCAAAGTCAGAGCAGAGCTAAAGGAGTGAAATTCTATGAAGACCTATACGACGGATTTAGCGTTACTATCTAATGGACAGCGCGTAAGCTATCACAATATTACAGAAGAAGTGAAGCAAGCTGTTAAAGAAAGTAAAATAACAAACGGGATATGCGTGGTTCAGTCGCCTCATACGACTTGTTCAGTGATATTTGAAGAATTTGTCCATGATTTGGATTTCAACGGAGATGAGTTTTTACAAGTAGATCTAAATCGAATACTAGATAAAATTATACCAAGAGAACTATCTGAAGAAACGAATTATCGTTATCCTGGTCCCAAACATCTTGAATTTTTAATGGGACTAAATGATCCTAATTATCCAAGTGATCCTGGTACGATTTTAAATGGAGATGCTCATATTCGTGCTTCTTTATTTGGCTCAAGTGAAACCTTTATCGTTAAAGATACAGCACTTCAAGTCGGATCTGTTGGGTATGTTTATTTTATTGACTTCGATCAAAATCGTAAGCGAAATAGAAAATGTCAATTGATAGTAATGGGTGACTAAATGTTTGTAGATAAATTAGTTCGATTAAGAGGCCAATAGAACATGTTGCCTAGTTTTTTCTCTGTATCATTTTTTAGAAAAGATAATCCTTGACTTATAGTGGACTCTAACAAGTAAAATCAATCATATAGAATAAGAGTTTCTTTAATAATGAATGATTTGAAAGGATGGGACACAAGATGGAACAAAGAAAACTTGGTAAAAATGGTTTAGAAACGTCAGCTATTGGTTTTGGATGTATGGGATTAAATTATCACCGAGGGCCAGCACAAGATAAAAATAAAATGATTGAAGTTGTTCACGCAGCAGTAGATGCAGGAATCAAAATGTTTGATACGGCAGAGGTATATGGTCCATATACTAATGAAGAATTGGTTGGAGAAGCTTTAACTGGAAGAAGAAACCAGGTACAGATCGCTACAAAAGGTGGATTCAAAATAGATGGGTTAAACAATCGACCAGATAGCAGTCCACAATCAATTATCTCCTCTGTAGAGGGCTCCTTAAAACGTTTAAAAACAGATCATATCGATTTATATTATATTCATCGAATCGATCCAAACACGCCAATCGAAGAAGTGGCGTTAACGATCCAAACACTCAAACAGGAAGGGAAAATTCTACATTGGGGATTATCTGAAGCAGGAGCACAAACGATTCGTAAAGCGCATGCGGTAGAACCAATAGCAGCAGTTGAAAGTGAATATTCTATTTGGTGGCGAGAAGTTGAAGAAGAGATTTTTCCTATTTTGACAGAACTGGAAATCGGTTTAGTTTCATATAGCCCTCTGGGAAGAGGGTATCTCACTGGAAAGTTAGATAAAAATACCAATTTCAGTGAAAATGACAATCGAGGAGAATTACCGAGATTCACCCAAGCAGCGATGAAAGCCAATCAAGTATTGCTTGATTTTATGAAGGAAATCGCAGATGCAAAAAGTGTCACGACAGCACAACTTGCGATTGCCTGGATACTTGATCAAAAACCGTGGATCGTTCCAATTCCAGGAACAACAAAAAAAGAACGGATTTTGGAAAATATTGCAGCATCCGATATAGTATTTAGTCCGGATGAAAGAGCAATGATTACCCAAGCATTAGAGCAAATTCGAATTGTTGGTGATCGCTACCCAGAGGCTGAGAAAAAACGTACAAGGCGTTAAAAATCAAATATACTTGAATAAAAACTTTAAAAATAAGAAGATAAAAAATAACTTTGTAAAAGTTTTTTAAACAGATTTTATTGAATGCGACGAAACAAGAAAAGTCTTTTCAGGCGAACTTTCTGATTCCATCGTTTATCTGGATTCCAAGTGACCGGGTTGTGACTCATAGAGTTATGTCCCGGTTCCTTTTTTGATTTCACAACAAATAAAAAAATTTATCAGTTTTTATTAGTCATACACCATACATAGTTCTATAATAAGTTATAAAAGCTACAATCAATATTCGAATAGTTTTATTGTATACATCACTCTAATAGGAGGAACGACATTTAAAAAGAATGGATCAACATAAAAAATGCAACACAAAATAACTTGAAAAACGTAACAACTCAAATCCCTAAACATAAATTAACCGTAGTTACGGGAGTCTCTGGTTCTGGAAAGTCTTCTTTGATTTTTGATACATTGGCTGCAGAGTCTCGTAGAGAATTGAATGATACATTTCCAAGCTTTTTGCAAAAATATCTACCTAAATATGGCAGGCCAGTTGTTGAAAACATTGAAAATTTACCTGTTGCGATTGTGATCGAGCAAAAGAAATTGTCTTCAAATTCTCGATCAACAGTAGGGACATACACAGATATATATACCTTTTTACGTCTGCTTTTTTCAAGAATAGGGAAACCATTTGTTGGCTATTCAGATACTTTTTCCTTCAATCATCCTGACGGCAAATGTCCTGAGTGCGATGGTATTGGACCCGTAACAACTATTGATGTTCATAAACTAGTTGATTTTAATAAATCTTTAAACGAAGGTCCGATAGACTTTCCGACTTTTCATGCGGGACTTTGGCGTTGGAAGCGTTACGCAGATAGCGGCCTATTTGATTTGGATAAGAAAATAAAAGACTATTCGAAAGAGGAGTTAGAATTATTTTTACATGCACCACAACAAAAATTAAAAAGTCCACCAGAAAAATGGCCCCATACTGCACTATTTGAGGGATTGATCCCTCGGATGAGAAGGAGTATTCTACAATCAGATGAAGGAAAAAGACATCAAAAGCAATTAGATCGATTTGTAACCGTTGGAACTTGCCCTACATGTTTGGGAACTCGGGTAAATGAGCGAGTACGAAGCTGTAAAATTTCGGGTAAAAGTATCGCGGATGTAGTGATGTTTTCACTGGATGAATTAACTTCTTTTATTGAAAAAATCGATGAGCCATTAGCTGTAGATGTCAAACCTGAAATTCAAAAACGTCTAAAGGCTTTGATTGATATTGGCTTAAGTTATTTGACTTTAGCTCGATCTACTGGCAGTCTCTCTGGTGGTGAAGCCCAACGCATCAGAATCTCTAAGTATATCAATAGCGCACTCAATGATATGATGTATATTTTGGATGAGCCAAGCGCGGGTCTACATCCTAAAGATATCGATCGAATCAATAACGCTTTGCTTTCTTTGAAAAATAAAGGGAATACAGTGGTTTTGGTGGAACATAACCCTCAATTAATCCAATCAGCAGATTATATACTTGATATGGGACCTGGGGCAGGTGAAGGCGGTGGTGAGCTTCAGTTTGCTGGAGATTATTCTAAATTTCTTCAAGCCAAAACGATTACAAGTGAGGCTCTACAAACGACTATTCAAATTAAAACGAAAACACGTAAACCAAAAAACTTTTTGGATATAAAAAATGCCAATCGCCATAATCTAAAAGACTTTTCTGTGAAGATACCATTGAATGTTATGACGGTTATTTGCGGTGTGGCAGGTTCAGGGAAATCTTCATTAGGTGAGGTCATCCGTCAGACAGCTATTGAAGACAATCAAGAGATCGTAGCCATTTCGCAAAAAAGTATTGGAATCAACTTGCGTTCTACACCTTTAACTTATTTAGATATTTTTGGGAAAATCCGTGAATTGTTTGCTAAAGAAAATAGCGTGAGTGCTGCTTTATTTAGTTATAATTCAAAAGGAGCTTGTCCAAGATGTCGTGGTAAAGGTGTGATCATTTCGGATATGGCTTTTATGGAAGACATCGTGACAACTTGTGAAGTTTGTCAGGGTACACGTTATAATCCAGAGGTGCTGAAGTACACATACAATGCTAAAACAATTGTCGATGTTTTAGAAATGACAGTTAACGAGAGTGGTCACTTCTTTTCTAAACTACCTTTCAAAAATGAATTATTAACGTTAATAGAAGTTGGTTTAGGCTATTTAAGATTGAACCAGTCTTTGACCACACTTTCTGGTGGTGAGTTGCAGCGTTTGAAATTGGCGAATCAGCTTCACAAGAAGGGAACGATTTATTTATTAGATGAACCAACGGATGGGTTACACTTAGCGGATATCGATCAATTGTTGAGACTTTTTAATCAAATGGTCGATGAAGGGAGTAGCTTGATTCTTTTAGAACATCATTTGAGTATCATCAAGCAAGCAGACTGGATCATCGAAATGGGACCAGAAGGCGGTGCGAAAGGTGGACAATTAATGTTTAGCGGAACCCCTAAAGAATTATCAACTTCAGATGATTTAATTACTAAGCCTTATTTTTAGATAGTTTTTGAACTAAGGGTGAAGTAGAGAGTTACAGAGGAGTTAAAATAAAAAAATGAGGTTGGGACAGAAGGGTTTAACTCCGAGAAATAAGCTGCTTCTGCTCCCACCGTTTATCCGGATTCCTTGAGGCTGAGAGGTGACTCGTAGAGTTATGTCTCAGCCTCATTTTTTCATTTTCTCCAATGCAGATTTTTTAAAGCCACAAGAAAGAAAGGTAAATAGAGAAATAATAGACTTAGTCGTTGCCAAAGTCCACGATATGGGATACGTACTTGATTGACTATAGGAATTTTAGGCGCAGCAAATAAAAATATAAAGCAAACGGACAGGATAAAAATAATGATAAGTGCTTGAACAAATAAAGGCTTTTTTTCCATTCTGTAGAGTTTGATCAAAAGATATATAGCAATAAGAAGCGATACAAACCCTGCTCCTGATAAATAGTCATGAATGATTGATTCGACATTTATTTTGCTTGCATTGGTTGAGCGATCAAAAATTCCAGTAATAAGACAATCACCAATAGCAAAACCAGCCATCACAATACTAAGCCATTTAGCAAGTGGTTTGGATGTATGCTTGAATCGTTCATAAAAACTAGGGATAGCCAAAAGAAATAAGCCTCCATCAATCATCTGCCAAATTTTAAAGGCGGATTTGACTGGGCTGCCATCTTCGCCAAAATCACTGATTAACATCGTGATGTGATTATAATCAGGATAAAAATTTGCGAAAATCCAAGGTAAAGTCAATTCGCTGATAATAACCAAAATCATAATAAGAAATCCATAATTTTTTATAACTTTCATGAAAAAACCTTCTTTGCTCTCAATCGTTTGTGTTCACTATAGTAGTATACTATACAACTTGTTTTTTTTAGAAAAATAATGATTCACTAAATAAAGCCTGATTATGCGAAAGAACGAGTATAAACTAGCCTCTTGCAGTTCAATGACTTTTCATGGATAATAAGGAACTGAGTCTAAAAAGTTTAGACAACTAAGATTACAAATCAACTCACACGAATGATGTCTTCACTGTGTGTAAAATATTTTGATCGATAAAATAGAAGAATGGGGAAACAATGAATAAAATAAACTTCAATACCTATCCAATAAGTGATGTTATCTTAGAAGCCATTTCAGATTTAGGCTATGAAACACCAACACCAGTCCAACAAGCTGTGATTCCAGCTGTTTTGGATGGAAAAGATGTCTTAGTTCAGTCACAGACGGGTAGTGGTAAAACAGCCAGTTTTGGTATCCCGCTTTGTGAAAAAGTCGACTGGGCAGAAAATAAACCACAAGTCCTTGTTTTAGAACCAACAAGAGAGTTAGCACAACAAGTGCAAGAAGATCTAATCAATATTGGCCGGTATAAACGAATAAAAGCAACGGCAGTTTATGGAAAAGCTTCGTATGTTAAACAAAAATCGGAATTAAAGCAAAAAAGTCATATCGTTGTGGGAACGCCTGGTCGAGTACTAGATCATATAATAAAAGGAACGCTCCCGCTTGAAAAAATCAACTGTTTAGTGATTGATGAAGCAGATGAAATGCTGAATATGGGGTTTATTGAGCAAGTAAAGGAGATTATCGCAGCATTACCTGAAGCTAAAAACACATTATTGTTTTCTGCAACGATGCCAAAAACAATTGAAAAAATGAGCAGCTCATATCTGCGTGAACCTGTTGTTGTAAAAATCGAAGCGACAGAAAAAACAACGCCTAAAATCCAACATGCTTTTTTAGATGTAACAGAAGAAAATAAATTAGCTGCGTTAGAGGCAGTAACAATCGTTGAAAATCCGGACACATGTATTATCTTCGGGAACACACAAGAAAAAGTCAACGACACATATGATTTCTTGGTCAAAGCTGGATATCCAGTTGGTAAATTACATGGTGGTATGATGCAAGAGGACCGTTTTGAAGTAATGGATGCTTTTAGAAAAGGTAAGTTTCGTTATCTAGTGGCGACAGATGTAGCAGCCCGTGGTATTGATATCGAAAATATCACGCATGTCATTAATTTAGATGTACCTTTTGAAAAAGAAAGCTATATTCACCGTGTAGGAAGAACAGGACGTGCTGGCAAAGAAGGGTTTGCGCTAACTTTTGTAACGTCAAAAGAAGAGTCATTAAAAAAAGAAATCGAATCATTTGGTGAGTTGACAATGACACGGATCACGTTACCAAATGCTAAGCAAGTAGCAAGAAATAAATCTGAGTTTGAAAAGAAAATAACAACAAAGCAAAAACCAAAGCAGCAAAAGGCTAAGCGTGTAAATGAAGAAATCACAAAAGTTTATTTCAATGGCGGTAAGAAAAAGAAATTAAGAGCACTTGATTTTGTAGGAACTATTTCAAAAATTGAAGGCATCACATCAGAAGATATAGGGATTATTACCATTCAAGAGAATGTGACATACGTTGATATCTTAAATGGAAAAGGCCAACTGGTTATTCAAGCAATGAAAGAACGAACGATCAAAGGCAAGCAATTGAAAGTCCACGTGGCAAGAAAAAAATAAAACAATAAAGAACATAACTCAGGGGAAGGTTGAGTTATGTTCTTATTTTTTAGTTTAATAGTTAAATCATCAGTGATCCGTCGTCAGAGTCAATTGTTTCCATGTTTCAATACTTGTTTTAGAGGCATCGATTTTTTTGGTTGCATGTTTATACGCATCACTTCCTAATAGTAATCTAAGAGGTGGCTCCATTGAACTTTCAGTGATTTTAATCATTGCTTCAGCAGCTAATTCTGGATTACCTGGCTGGTGTTCACTCAATTGCCTAAGTCCACGGATGCTTTTTCCTGCAGATTGATTATAATCCGAAATAGTTGTTGTATTTTCTTTGGCAGAACGTCCAGCAAAATCAGTTGTAAAATCGCCAGGTTCAATTAACGTTACATGGATTCCAAGAGGCATTACTTCTTGATAAAGTGATTCTGAGTAGCCTTCAAGGGCAAACTTACTAGCATGATAATAACCGAAACCAGGGAACGCAACAAGACCGCCAACCGAAGAGATATTTAAAATATGCCCAGTATTCGCCTTTCTCATTAAAGGTAAAACTTCACTTGTAACGCTAGCTAATCCAAAGAAATTAATATCAAAAAGATTCCTTGTTTCTTGTTCATCTGCTTCTTCAATTGAAGAAAAATAACCTATTCCAGCATTGTTTACTAGAACATCTATTTGACCGAAATACTCAATTGCGCGACTTACAGCTTGTTTGACTTGTTCTTTTTTCGTTACATCCAAAGGGATTATCAACACATCCGTTTCATTTGTCAAATAACTTTCAACATCTTGAGGATTGCGTGCAGTAGCGACCACGCGATAATGGTGTTCTAGTAATTTTAACGTGAGTGCTTTTCCAAATCCTGTCTAGGCTCCAGTTAAGAACCAGACTTTTTCATTGTTTGCCATATTTTTTCCTCCTAAAAATTTTGTTAAAGACACCTAATTTATAAGTGCCTTCTCATGGTACAATGAAACTATAAACCTTGAGAGTTCCACTCAGTCAAATAGAAAGAAGAGGATTCTATTGTATACAGTTAAAGAAGTAGCACAAAAAATGGATATTTCTCCACATACTTTACGCTTTTATGAAAATCAAGGACTATTTCCTCACGTGATAAGAAATGAGTACAATATACGTCAATTTTCAACTGAAGATTTGGATTGGGTAAGAATTGTACAAGCTTTAAGAACAACTGGAATGAGATTATCTGAAGTTAAACGTTATGTAGACCTTTGTGAAGTTGGGAATTCTACTATGGAAGAACGTTCAAAACTAATTACAAATCAACGAGAAAATGCAGAGATGGAACTCGCGAAAATGAAGAAAAAAATCCGAATTTTGAAAGAAAAAGAATATTATTATGAAGACTTATTTTTAAAAGAGGGGCTCGACTATAGAAACCCTAAATTGAAAGGTTAAATGTGTTATTTCAATACTCTAATTTTTTTTTAAGAAGCGAATCAGAAGCAGAAAGTCAGTGCACAAAAGAGGTAAAATAAAAGGAAATCATTCTCTAAAAGACTGTGCATCAATCCAGACTTTTAAACAGAGATGAATATAAAAACTCAATTTGGAGATAAGCTAGAATGAAAAAATTAAAAGATATAATTAGTAGTCGTAACCTATCAACAACTAAAAATCGGAAACGAGTTGGCGTCATTGTTTTATTTTTGGCTATTTTGATTTTTTTGCTATTTACAATCCGATTTTCATATATTTTGCTTACAGGTAAAGTTGCCGGAACTTCTCTTGCTGAAAAGACAAAAGAGCTGTATGAAGTTCATGAGACACTGGAAGCAAAACGAGGATCAATTTTTGATAAAGATGGCAATGTATTAGTCGAGGATTCGAGCGCATTTTCGCTATATGCTATTTTAGATGAAAACTATACTGATTTAGAAGGTAAAAAACTTTATGTACAGGAAAAAGATTGGGCGACAATTGCCGAAATCTTTGAAAAGCATGTAAAAATAGATAAAGAGATGACATTAAAGCAATTAAAACCTAGTGTAAATGAAGCAGGAGAGCCTGTTACAACGGTTGAATTTGGAACAAATGGAAAAAATTTGAGTTTTGAAACGAAACGAAATATACAAGAAGAACTAGATAAGAAAAAGATTTCAGGGATTTATTTTAGAGAAGAAAAAAAACGTGCCTATCAAGTTGGCAATTTTGCCTCTTACTTTATTGGTTATACTAATCAAGATGACAAAGGCAATGAACAGGGTGTAATGGGGATCGAAGAGGCTTATGATGATACGTTATCTGGTAAAAATGGTTCTCGTAGTTATGAGAAAAACTCGGCATTTGGTGATGTAAAACCTGGAAGTGTGAAGGAAAAAAAACGTGTTGATGGAAGTGATGTCTATACAACATTAGATAGCAATCTACAATCTTATCTAGAAGAACTATTGGACGATACAACGCAAAAATATCAGCCAGAACATATCACTGCCACTTTGATGGAAGCAAAAACGGGTAACATCTTAGCAACTTCTCAACGTCCATCTTTTGCATTAGATACAAAAAAAGGGTTAGATGACCCTAACACTGCACGCTGGAGTAATATTCTTGTAGAAGATGTCTATGAACCAGGTTCAACAATGAAAAGTATGATGGTGGCCAGTGCGATCGAAGAAAATAAATTCAACGAAAGTGAACAGTTTGCCTCAGGGAGTATCAAGGTCGACGATGCAACGATCAACGATTGGAACAACGGCGTGGGTGACGGGAACATGACGTTTAGACAAGGTCTGGCATGGTCAAGTAATGTTGGAATGGTGACACTGCAAGAACGAATGCCTGATTTGTGGCAAGAATATCTTAAAAAATTTGGTTTTGGTCAAAGTACAAATTTTGGTTTAGCTGGCGAAGCTGCTGGAGAAATCCAGAATAAAACAACAGTCGACAGAGCAATGACGTCTTATGGTCAAGGGATTTCTGTTACTCACTTACAAATGTTACAAGCTTATACAGCTATTGCCAACGGTGGAAAGATGTTAAAACCTAATATCATCAGTAAAGTTGTTTCTTCAACTGGCGAAGAAACAATTACTGAACCAGAAATAGTAGGAACACCAATTTCAAGTGAAACAGCTAAGAAAGTCTTAGAATATATGAAAGATGTTACAGTTGATACGAGATATGGCATGGGAAAAGAATATGCAATTGAAGGATTGAATGTTTCTGCTAAAACGGGTACAGCAGAATTCTTTGAAAATGGTAGTTATCAAACGCAAGAATATTTGCATTCGGTTGTTACAATCACACCAACGGAAGACCCTAAATATATTTTTTATATGACGCTTAAAAAACCTTTGTTGGAAGGTGTTTCAGCAAATGACATTATTTCTGATGTATCGAACAAATTAGTAAAACGAGCGATGGTTGCTCGTGATTAAAAAAAACGAACATACCTCCTAATGAGGCGTGTTCGTTTTTAGCGTTTCAAGTAATTGCTCATCTGGAGTAACATAAATCGTTTTTTGATTTTCATAAATGACATATCCTGGTTTAGCGCCATTGGGCTTATGAACGTGTTTTACTTGAACATAATCAACTGGAACTTGGGCAGATAAGCGATATTTAGAATAATAAGTGGCAAGATTAGCGGCTTCCAATAATGTTTCGTTAGACGGATCGGTATTTTTGATGATCACATGAGAGCCAGGGATATCTTTTGCATGCAGCCAAATATCTGTCTTTTTAGCTGTTTTAAGCGTCAGCTGATCATTTTGTAGATTATTACGGCCGACAAGGATCAGGCTACCGTCTGTTGAGTAGAATTCTTCTGGTTTGCTTTTTTTGGGTTGTTTCTGTTTTTTAGCACCGCGATTTTTGACATATCCTTGTTCGATCAATTCCTCACGAATCATCTGGATATCCATCGGACCCGCGATTTCTAATTGTGATAGAACAGATTCTAAATAGCTGATTTCCTGATTAGCTTGTTCAATTTGGCCATGAACAACCTTGACCGCATTTTTTAGTTTTTGATATTTTTGAAAATATTTTTGCGCATTTTGATTTGGTGTGAGAGCTGGATTTAATTTTATTTTTAATAACTGATCTTCTTCGTAATAATTTGGCAGTTCAACGAATTCAGCACCTTTTGGAACTTGAGCCATAAATGTTGTTAAAAGTTCACCGTCGCGACGATAGTTTTCTGCATGTTCTGTGTCTGCTAATGTTTGTTGGAGTTTTACAACTTTACTTTGATTTCGTTTTAGTTCGTTTTCAATTTTATGGATTAGCTCGCCACCTTGTTGTTTAACGCGGTCTTTTTCAGCTTTTCCACCATAAAAGGCATCTAGTAATTCGCTAAGATTCACAAAGTTTTCTTGTTTTCCTTCAAGAGACGCAAAGGGAAGAGGGGTAAAGAATTCTTTCTTCTCTGTTAATGTTAAAGTTGGTGCAATTTCATGTTCAATAGAAGTCCAAAATGACTGCCAAACGAGCATTTTTTCGTTAGGACGTTCGTTCAAACGAAAAGCTATCTCGTCAGCTGTATCTTTTCCTAACCCCTGAAATTGACTTTGTAAATACTTCCCGTTGATTTCATTTGTTTTTGAAAGGATTTCAAAGACTTTTTCTTTAGTTGATAAGAATGGATTTTGCTGATCTTGTTTTGGTGGATCGATATATTCAACACCAGGTAGTAAAGAGCGGTAACTGTTTTGAGAGCTACCGATATGTTTGATCGCATCTAAAATTTTCCCGTTTTCTTTATTTACCAAAACAATCGTACTGTGTCTGCCCATCAATTCAACGATAAGAACGATATTTTGTAGATCCCCAAGTTCATCTCTTTTAGTGAAAGTAAAGTGGATCACTCGATCATTATCAATTTGATGAATCTGTTCTAAAATGGCACCTTCTAAAAACTTTCGCAACATCATAACAAAATTTGGCGGTGTATCAGGATTAGCATAAGCGATTTCGGTCAGTTGAACCCGAGCGTAACTTGGGTGAGCCGATAAAAGTAATTTATGATTTTTCCCTTTAGTGCGGATAACTAAAATAATTTCATTTTCATAAGGCTGATGAATTTTTGAAATTCGGCCTGTGGCTAAAGTCTCGGACAATTCAGAGACCATTGCATGAGTAAATACGCCATCAAATGACATAAACATCCCTCAATTCTATATACATAATAATACTATTATAACGGAGTTCTTTTTATTTATAAAGGAAGTGGGAAATAAAAGCTTGAGAATGTGAAATTGATGAATCTATTTAGTAAATGACTGCGCTTTCCTATGTTTTTTAGTATAATAAGAGTAGCTTTTCAACAAGGGGGAACGGATATGGTAAAAAGATTAATCAGTGCGAGTTACAGTGAAGTAGCAAAAATGACAGCGGAGGAATTGAAACAGTCGATTAAGGCGAGTGAAGGTCGGACGATTTTGTCTGAAAATGTCGTTATAGCGTCACCTCAAGCTGGCGACATCAGTAATGCAGAAGTGGCTGCGGCATTTGGAGCAGATTTGATTTTATTAAATGTTTTTGACTGTTTTAATCCAATCGTACAAGGGATTCCAGGTATGTCAATGGAAGAGGTTATGTCGTATTGGCAGAATCCAGAAAAAAATAAAATCAACCCAATCCCTATTTTAAAAGAGTTAGTTGGACGTCCGATTGGGGTAAATTTAGAACCAGTGGATGAATCATCGGCCATGTTTAGTGACAAGTTAGCCATAAGTCGTGGCCGTACAAGTTCTAAAGAAACGATTCAAAAAGCAGAAGAAATGGGCATCGATTTTATTTGTTTAACTGGAAATCCAGGGACAGGTGTAACCAATTTAGAAATTGCCAAAGCGGTTAAAATCGCAAAAGAAAATTTCTCTGGGCTGATTATTGCTGGGAAAATGCACAGTGCAGGGTCAGATGAGCCAGTAGTGTCGACTGAGGCTGTCGAAGCTTATGCAAAAGCGGGTGCAGATATTCTATTATTGCCAGCAGTTGGAACGGTCCAGGGATTTGCAGAAGAAGATATGAAAGCAGCTGTAGCAATTGCAAAAAAATATAATTTATTAACAATGTCAGCAATTGGTACTAGTCAAGAAAGTGCAAACAAAGAAACGATTCGCCAAATTGCATTGATCAATAAAATTTGCGGAGTAGACATTCAACATATCGGTGATGCTGGTTATGGCGGACTTGCGCCAGTTGAGAATATTTATGAAATGTCTGTAGCGATTCGTGGAATGCGTCATACGATCAATCGAATGGCACGTTCAGTCAATCGATAAAATAAAAACAAGAAGCGAGAGTAGACTCCGCTTCTTGTTTTTATTTAAGCATCTTTCCAGACTACTTTAGCTGTATCAACCACTAGTCTTACTTTGGCCCATTGTTCCTCTTCTGTTAAGTAATTGCCTTCTTCAGTAGAAGCGAATCCGCATTGAGGAGAAAGACATAGATTTTCTAACGGGATAAAGGACGTAGCCTCAGTAATTCGTTTTATTAAACTATCTTCTGATTCCAATTTAGGAAACTTAGAAGTTACTAAACCAAGAACAACTTTTTTAGCAGGACCGTTTTTATAGATTTGGGCTAATGGCTCAAATCCACCCGAACGATCATCATCATATTCTAAGAAATAGCCATCAATGTTCAATTGCGCTAAATAAGCGGCAACATGATCGTAAGGACCAGCAATCGCCCAGTCAGATTTATAATTCCCTCGACAAACATGCATTGTGATAGTTAGATCCTCAGGTAAATCTTTAAGCAATTGATTTACTACAGTTACGCCAGCCTCGCATTGTTGTTGCCAATGTTTGATTTCTTCTTCGGTTTTAGCATTTTCGATAAAACCCGTATACATTCCCCAAGAAGTATCATCCAGTTGGAGATAGCGACAACCCAAATCGTAGAATTTTAGAATCGTTTGATGGTAGGCCTTAGCCAAATCATCGATAAAGACATTCTCATCTGAGTAACTTTCATAGGTAAAGGTATCACTTTTACGGTTAAAAAGTAGCGTTGGAGAAGGGATCGTTGTTTTAGCTAAAATTCCTTCTGGAGTATGCTCATTCAGAAAAGTAAAAGCCTCAAAAAATGGATGATTTGGATTGAACGTAACCTTATCTGAAATTTGATAAGAAGCAGCTCTTGTTTCCACTTCATTAAATTGATAGCCGCGCTCAGGAATTACTTGCTCAACACCGTTTAAGCCCCAGAGAAAATCTAAATGCCACCAACTGCGACGAAATTCACCATCCGTTACGGCTTTCAAGCCATTTTCCACTTGCTTATTGATCAATTCAATAATGGCTTGATCTTCAGCGTTTTTTAATTCCTCTGCGGATATTGTATTATTTCCAAATTGCTCTCTAGCTTTTTTTAATGCTTCAGGTCTTAGAAAACTACCTACCTGATCATAGCGAAATGGAATCTCTTTAATTTTTGTCATGTTGTTGCCTCCTTTTTATTTTATGCATCTTGCCAAATATTTTTAGCAATCGTTTTTACTAGATTAATTTTCTTCCATTGATCGTTCTCAGTCAAGTGATTTCCTTCAGGCGTTGATGCAAAACCGCATTGAGGGGACAAACAAATCTGATCTAAAGGAACAAATTTGCTCGCTTCTTTGATTCGCTTTTCAATGATCGAGGACTCTTCAAGCAGACCATTTTTAGTCGTAACCAATCCTAGGACGATACGTTGATCCTTCAAGTCTGCCAACGGTTCAAAACCTCCCGATCGTTCATCATCGTATTCTAAAAAGAAACCATCAAATGCATCAATAGAAAATAAATTTTTAGCAATTGTTTCATATGAGCCGTTATAAAGCCAATGTGATTGGAAATTACCTTTACAAAAATGGAAAGTAACAGCAAGGTCAGTAGGCTTGTTTGCTAAAGCTTTTTCGGTTACTTCTTGGAAATCATTTAGCAATTGATCAGCATCCAACCCATTATTCTTGATCATCTCACGGAAGCGGTCATCAAACAATCCACCCCAGCTTGTGTCATCTAATTGTAAGTAACGACAACCGGCATCATAGAAAGCTTGGATTGCATCTTGATATGTTTTGACTAAATCTTCTTTGAATACTTCTAAAGAAGTATAAACAGGATTCTCGTTGTATTCTTTTGATAAAATCAGTGAATCTAGAAAAATCATATTGGGTCCAGGAATTGTTTGTTTAGCTAAAATAGGTGCCGCGTGTTTTTGAGTAAAACGAAAATGTTCAAGAAAAGGATGTTCTTTTGAAAAAGACAAAGGTCCGCTAACATTGGTTCCTTGAGCATCTGTAGTAATACCAAAAGCAGTTGTTTGAAAATCATAAACAGTGATGCCGTTTAACCCTGCAATAAAGTCTAAATGCCACCAGCGGCGACGAAATTCACCATCAGTCACAGCGTGAAGCCCAGCCTTCTTTTGTTTCTCGATCAGCTCAATGATTGCTTGATCTTCAGCTGTTGTTAGTTCTTCCTTAGAAATATCCCCATCAGTGAAAGCAGCGCGTGCTTTTTTCAAAGATTCAGGTCTTAAAAAACTACCTACGATATCATACCGGAAAGGGATCTTTTGCTTGTTGTTTGGCATAATCATTCCTCCATTTTTTAGTCAGATTTGTAAAAAATACAAAAAAAGCCCAATACTTTTTTGCAAAAGTAAAGGACGACTGAACGTGTTACCACCTTTAATTCAAAAATCTCTCACAAGATTTTTCTCGATAGGTATAAATCATTTTGACTGATACCTTAACGCTATAATGGGCGCACCCTAACATTTACGAAAAGACCATCTTCCTGCTTTTTCAAATTATCTCTTTTCAGCTACCGAGACTCTCTCATCAATTTTCTAAAAACAGTACTCTTCTTTTCATCGTATTTTAATTTATTCATCATTAATGAAAGTATAGGCTAGGGTCTTTATTTTGTCAACAGGATAAAAAATCACTAGTTATTATTGTTTTTTAATATTTATATATGAGTAAATGAAAAATATTCTATTTTTTATTAAAAACAAATGGGGCAATATTTGTTATACTAGGCAAAGGAATGAACTACTTGTATAATAGGACTATAAGTAGTAGAGGAGAAATGAAATGAAGAAAAATTTTATTGACGTTAAAGATGACTTTGTGGCATCTATAAATAGACAGAAAAAGCTTTCTGCTATTATTTTAGTTGTAATTGTTCTATTTATTATAAGTCTATTCATAGTAGTACCTAAAGTACAGGCTAATATTCGAGCTTCCGAAATTAAATCTTTAGTAAACCAAGAAAAACTAGCAAAAAAAGCAAATTATTTAGATGCAAAAACAGCAGACAACGAAATCACTGAAAAGACTGCAATGACTGTTTTATTTTCAGTACCAAGTGGAAAAACCTATGGAAATATCATTGATGTATTAAAAGATCCTAAGCAAATGAAGGATTTTAATCATAGCATTTATATCTACCCAATGGTTTATGATGTAGAGAAAATCGAAAAAAAATATAAAATCAAAAAGAATGAAGTAACGATCGTCTTTTTTGAGAACGGAAAAGAGAAAAATAGAATTTCTATTGATCAAAGTTTCGATACAAAAACGATGCTCATCCCAGCTTTAAATCAGTTGCCATTGTCTAGTGTATCTGAGAGTATTCAGCCGCCAGCACCATCATCAGCACCAACACCTACTTCTGATTCAACTCAGTCAACAACAGAAACAACAGCTGAACAAGTGACTGATGAACAAGAACCAACGTTAGAACAATCAGCAGAAGCTGATTCAGTAGCACAATAAAGAAAGAAGGGCTTGATATGAGAGAATTTATTCTATTCAGTTTATTGGGACTTTTTATAACTAAACCTAGAGTGCAGCGTGTTTACGTAAGAAGTGAACGACGTGACAAGTGCTAAATGGCGGACTTTGGCGACAGATTTAGTAAAAAAGAGGACTCGGACTAATACTGAGTCCTCTTTCAATCGTAATAGGTCAAAAAAAGTCCGAATAACTGAAAACGTTCGTTTGATTCCTTTTGATAAGATTCGTAAAGAGTCCTTAAAATGGTATCAAGATCCAGAAAGTATGCGTAGCATTGTAGGAACCAAGACCACTTACACAAAAGAACAGATTCAACAAATGTACGAGTGGCAAAATGAACATGGCTTACTTTATTACATTGAATATAACAGTGGCAAGCATCCTCAAATAATCGGCGATGTCTGGTTAGCAGAAGATGACTACGCAATCGTGATCGATCGAGCATTTCGTAACCGACATATTGGGCGAATGGTCACCAAATATTTTATTTATAAATCCAAAAAAATGGGTAGAGATTTTATTACAGTCAGTGAAATATTTAATTGGAATAAAGCGTCTCAAAAAATGTTTACAAGTTTAGATTTTTATCCTTTTAAAGAAAATAAAGATAGTTGGAGTTACCGCAGACGTTTAAAAAAAGCTCAAAAGCAAAAGTAAAATTCAAAATAATCTCTGTTTGGACCATTTTTAGACTTGACGAACAAATTCTTTTTAGTGTAAACTGATTTCAACAGAAAAACTATAGGAGTGATTACATGAACAGACTATCAAAACCAATCAAAGAATTGAATAATTCATGGCAAAACTGGCGTAGATAGTTGTATGTATGATACTCTCATAGATACAACTTTAGAAGACAAATTCTAAATTTTGTATCTATGTCGGCTTATTCAAGATGAATTTTTGACCGCATAGATGAGTATTCTATGTGGTTTTTGTTTATAAACAACGACCGCTCCTTTTTAGGATTTGTCGTTGTTTTTTTGTTTAAAATTGTCAATTTGGTAAGAGGGAGAGAAAAAACATGAGAAAAAATCGTTTATCAGTCGTTGTAGCAATTATTGTTTTATTTTTGTTTGCATCATTTTTCATAGAAAAGAAAGAAACAGTAAAACAAAAACTACCAACCGTTGGTGTATTACAATTTGTTAGTCATCCTGCTTTAGATCAAATATATAAAGGGATTCAAGCCGGTTTGAAAGAAAAAGGATATGAAGACGGGAAAAATATACGAATTGCTTTTCAAAACGGCCAAGCCGATCAAAGTAAGCTAGCCACTATGAGTCAACAATTAGTACAAGAAAAAAAATCTGATGTTTTGATCGGGATCGCTACACCAGCCGCTCAAGCACTTGCTAATACAACATCAGAAATACCGATTATCCTTGGTGCAATAACCGATCCAGTTAGTGCAGGCCTTGTTAAAGACAATCAAAAGCCAGGTGGTAACATTACTGGCGTAAGTGATAAATCGCCGGTAGCTGCTCAGTTTGATTTAGCGACGGAAATCTTGCCTAAAGGTAAAAAAGTCGGAATCTTGTATGCTTCATCAGAAGAAAATTCCAAATATCAAGTTGAAGAGGCAAAAAGAGTTGCTGAAAAGAAAGGGTTGACTGTAAAAACATTTGCAGTACCTTCCAGTAATGAAATCGCGCAAACCGTTCAAGTAATGACCAGCGAAGTGGATTTTATTTATATTCCAACAGACAATACAATAGCTAACGCGATGCAAACCGTAGTTAGTGAAGCTAACAAAACAAAGACCCCAATCATTCCATCCGTCGATACAATGGTTGAACAAGGTGGACTTGCGACAGTGGGAATCAATCAATTTGAGTTAGGCGTTCAAACGGGTAAGATGGCCGCAGATATTTTATCAGGAGAAGCCAAACCTGCAACAACACCCATTTATACGTTTAAAACAGGGGACATCATCATTAATCAAAAACAAGCAGAGAAATTAGGGATTTCAATTCCTGAAAATATCAAATCTAAAGCAAAAATTATAGACTAAACACAGGGAGAGGATCACATGATAGTTTCAGCAATTGGACAAGGAATGTTATGGGCAATATTAGGATTAGGGATTTTCATGACGTATCGTATTTTAAATTTTCCAGATATGACGACAGAAGGTTCGTTTCCACTCGGAGGAGCAGTTTGTGTTACGGCTATCACTTCAGGAATTCACCCGATTTTAGCAACTTTATTAGGCGTTTTGGCAGGTATGTGTGCAGGGCTTGTTACCGGATTACTCTTTACAAAAGGAAAAATCCCAGTAATATTAGCAGGGATTTTGGTCATGTCGGGTTTGAATTCCGTTATTCTTTATGTAATGCAGACACCAAATTTATCTTTGTTGAATAAACCTAAAATTCAAGATTTCTTTTTACAACTAAATTTACCTGACTATTATGATATTGTATTTTTAGGCGTGATTTTTTTAGCGATCATCATTAGTTTATTACTATTTTTCTTTAATACAAATTTAGGTCAAGCGTATATTGCAACTGGAGACAATGAGCATATGGCGCGATCGATCGGAATTAAAACAGATTCTATGAAGATATTAGGTCTGACGTTATCAAATGGTGTGATCGCTTTGTCAGGTGCATTAATCGCTCAAAATGATGGGTATGCAGATGTCAACAAAGGAACCGGTGTGATCGTTATCGGATTGGCCTCAATCATCATTGGTGAAGTTTTGTTTGGAGAGTTGACTTTTTCGGAGCGCTCAGTAGCTATTGTTGTTGGGAGTATTATTTATCAATTACTTATTCTATTGGTCATCAAACTTGGATTCGACACAACCTATTTAAAAATCTTTTCAGCCGTGATCTTAGCTGCATGTTTAATGATTCCGCAATTGAAAAAGGCGTTGAATCTACACTTTTTACCACAAAAGGAGGTTGAGAAATGAGCACAGTTTTAGAGCTTAAAAATGCAACAAAACGTATCGATAATGGATTGAATGAAACAAAAATGATTTTAAATCATGTGAATTTGACAATTTCTCAAGGTGAATTTGTCACTGTTTTAGGTGGTAACGGTGCGGGTAAAAGCACCTTGTTTAACAGTATTGCCGGTACCGTAACATTGAGCGAAGGTGATTTGTTTATCAACGATCAGAATATTACGACATATTCCGAAGAAAAAAGAGCAAAATATTTATCTCGTGTTTTCCAAGATCCAAAAATGGGGACCGCACCAAGAATGACCGTTGCTGAGAATTTACTTTTAGCACTATATCGGGGAAAAAGACGTGGTTTACGCTTACGTAAATTGAACGAAGAAAGAGCCTTTTTTACAAAAATTTGCAGTGAAGTCGGAAACGGCTTAGAAAATCATCTGGATACACCAACTGGAAACTTATCTGGAGGTCAACGACAGGCGTTGAGTTTATTAATGGCGACATTATCTAAACCTGAATTACTGCTTTTAGATGAGCATACAGCCGCTCTAGATCCAAAAACGTCCAAACAATTGATGCAGCTGACAGACCAACGAATCAAAGAAGGTCAGTTGACTTGTTTAATGATCACTCACCGCATGGAGGATGCTTTACATTATGGCGATCGTTTGATCGTTTTACAAAAAGGCCAAATCATCAAAGATTTAAATAAAGCCGAAAAAGAAAAGTTGACTTTACAAGATTTATTGTTGTTTTTTGAAGAAGAAGTTGAAGAAATCTCAATTGATTAAATACAAAAAGATTGATCCAGTAAAAATTACTAGATCAATCTTTTTTATTCAGAATCTTTAAGTACAGTTTTATTTTTGTCCAATAAATTTTTCAACAGACGTTCAACAATTCCCGTCACCATAAAACCAGCTGCAATTGCGCCTGCTGTCATGATTACTTTAATGATAAAATGTATCCCACTGACATAATCACCTAAAACAATACTTCTAACCGCTTGATAAGCAGGTCCACCAGGGACTAAGGGAACGAGGCTAGGTATATTAAAAATCGTCATCGGCATTTTTTTTCTACGTGAAAAATAGATACTCAGTAAACCAATTCCGATCGCACCAAAAAAATTAGCAAATATCGCACCAGCTTCTAGGTTTTTAGTAGACCAGTAGATCATCCAGCCAACAGCACCAGTGAGACCACAAACATTCAAAACTTTTCTAGGAACATTAGTAACAATCCCGAAAGTGACCGTACTCAGATAGCTAAACAAACAATGAATAACAACTTCCACATTCATTTCTCCTTACATAAATAGTTTAAATACAATCGCAATGCCAATTCCGATGGATCCAGCAACAAATATCGCTTCGGTTGCACGTGCTGTTCCGCTTAATAAATGTCCGGCCAAGATATCCCTAAACGAATTGGTGATAGCAACACCAGGGACAAGCGGCATAACAGCGCCGATAATAATATTATCGATATTTCCAGCTAGATGGAATCTCACTGCTAAATAGGCCAATAAACCAATTGTGAAAGCTGCTAAAAAATCATCTAAAAATTTGATATTGAGCCAATTCTTAGTGAAATAAGCTACACTAAAACCAATCATTCCAATGAAAAAGGTAGCTAAAAAATCATGCCAATTCCCTCCAAAAATATACATCAACGTGCAACTGACAATTCCTGCTGCAACTATTTGCAAGGGAACAGAATAAGTTGGTGCTTCATGATTGATATTGGCAAGCTTTAGATTTAATTCTTCTAAAGAAATTTCTTTCTCGGCAAATTTCCGCGAAAGGCTATTAACGATCGCTACTTTTTCTAAGTTGATACTTCGTTCAGTCACATTTTCTAATTGGGTATAATTACTAGATCGAAACCCCATAAAAAGACCAGTTGCAGTAACGTAACTAACGCTTTCTTTTTGACCAGCATTTTCAGCAATTCGATTCATTGTATCTTCAACGCGATAAACTTCAGAACCACTTTCAGTCATAATTTTACCCGCCATTAAGCACGTATCTAAAATAAGTTGTATCGTTGATTGTTTCTTTTCATCCATGGACTAAAAACTCCTTACAATAAAGTTACAGTAAAATCAGTGTATCATTTTTTGAAGCTGTTTGAAATGATAGAGTAGTTTACATTGAAAAAGTTTAGAGTCGCAATGTTTAGAATTTCCTTAGAATTATAAAGAAACACTAAAAAATTGTAGGAAACTTCACAGATACCTAAAAGTTCCTTGCATTTTCTAATTAAAAGTCCTATCCTTATAGATAACAAACCAAAGGGGTCTAGATATTATGGATAAACAATGGTCACTTTATTCAGTAAGCAGTCTGATTTTACTTGTATTGTTAAAAAGGACATTCGATCAGGGACATATAGGATTAAGTGCTATTTTACTTTTTCTCTTACTGATTCAAGTGACAGGAACCGTTATCTGTGTTCATCAAAAAAGACATAAAAAAGAAATCCCATCTTCTAAATAAGAAGTGGGATTTTTTATTTTACTTTTAAAAACGAAAATACTAAATCAAATTAAAGTGCTTTAAGGCATGAATGATTCCGCCATCACTATTTTTCTTGGTGATAAAACTTGCTCGTTCTTTTAGCTCGGCTCTGGCATTGCCCATAGCGATTTTATTATCGCAAGCTTCAAACAAAGCCAAATCGTTGATCCCATCACCAAAAGCAAAAGTAGGAACAGATGGTAAATCCAAAGTCTTGAATAGATTTTTAACACCAGTACCTTTAGAAACACCTTTTCTGACAGTATCGATCGAATAAGGTCCATTACGATAAAAGGTCATTTCTGGAAAATGTTTCAGATAATGCTCATCACCATCTTCAGACAAGACTAACATCATATTAACGGTCTTATCTTTTAAGCTGGATCGATCGATTACAGGAACATCCGAATGGATAAAGGCATATGCGTTAGTTAGGATCTCACTGTGTCCAGAACACCAAATTTGTTGGTCATTATAATAGGAAATTTCGTGACCTAAACTTTTGACGTGTTCATACATTTTTAGGCATTCTTCATAGGTAAACTCATCAGAATAAACTTTTTTTCCTTCAACTTGGATAAACTGTCCATTCATAACGATGGCCGAGTCGATACCGCTGTCTTTCATAATATGCTCAATTTCTACAATAGTTCGTCCAGTTGCGATCATCGGTAAGACATTGTTGGCTTTTAATGCGCTGATAGCCGCCGTTATCTCAGGGGTAATTTGTGACTTGTTGTTCAGTAATGTTCCATCTAAATCAAAAAAAGCAACTGCTTGAATATTTTTCATGAATTTTCAACGTCCTTTCACACCTAATATTATCAAAGATTGAACAAAAGACAAAGCTTTTTTGAAGAAAGATAGAAGTTATTGGAGCTGAGTCGTTTTTAGAGTATAATATAAATGACGTTAAAATTGAAGAAATGAGGCGAGTACATAATGAATGTATTAATGATAGAAGATAATGAGTCAGTGTCAGAAATGATGCAAATGTTTTTTTTAAACGAAGGATGGGAAGCTACATTTAAATATGATGGTAAAGAAGGGTTGGATGCTTTTTTAGAAGATCCTGAAAAGTGGGACATGATTACACTAGATTTGAATTTACCAACAATGGATGGAATGGCCGTTTGCCGTGAAGTTCGTAAAGTGTCAAGTACAGTTCCAATCATAATGTTGACTGCTAGAGATTCAGAGAGTGATCAAGTAATCGGTCTAGAGATGGGCGCAGATGATTATGTAACAAAACCGTTCAGTCCGCTAACGTTGATCGCGCGTATCAAAGCACTGCACCGTCGTTCAGAAATTGGCGAACATGCGCTAGATGGTACGGATCGTTCAGACAATCAGTTTGATGTAGAGACAGATCACTTTAAAATGAATACAAAGACAAGAGAAGCGTATCTTGACAATAAACTGATTGATGGCTTAACACCAAAAGAATTCGATTTGCTTTACACTTTAGCGAAAAAACCAAGACAGGTCTTTTCACGAGAACAGTTGCTTGAAATGGTTTGGGATTATCAATATTTTGGTGATGAGCGAACAGTAGATGCACATATCAAAAAATTGCGTCAAAAAATTGAAAAAGTAGGGCCACAAGTGATTCAAACAGTTTGGGGTGTTGGGTATAAATTTGACGATTCTGGAGTAGCTTAGATGAAATATTTATATCAACAATTACTAGCTTTTTGGGGTGTCATCATTTTAATTATTTTAATTGTAGGGACATCGTTTACTCAACTGACTAAAAAGACCCTGCAGGATAATAATTATGAGCAGCTTCGAGGATATGCTATATCTGCTTGGAAAACAAAGGATTCGATCAATAAACTTCCCGGAATGACGGACCAGGATATATGGAATACATCGTTTAGTTTATTTGAAGGTTTTTTAAGTAATCAAGATGTTCAATTTGTTTTTTATGATAGAGATATGCAAGTACAATATCCTTTGAATACAGATAAAAAAATAGACGATTCTGTAATCAAAGAAAATTGGGCAGCACTTATGGAAGGCCAGCAAGAATACGCAACTATCAACAAAGATATTTATGGGAACAAGAACATGTCATCTTATGTGATGATGCCGGTGAGTAAGACCAATGTTCAATCAAATGAAAATGTAATCATAGGGGCATTAGTCATTACACAACCAGCTAAGAACGTTTCTGATAGTGTTGATGCAATAACGGCTAATTTGTTCAAAGGATTTATTATCTCTAGTATTGTAGGCTTGATTCTAAGTTATTTCTTTGCTAGTTTCCAAGTGAAACGAATCAATCGTATGAGAAAAGCTACAAAGGAGATAACTAGCGGTAATTTTGATGTTAAACTAGTTACGCATGATAAAGATGAGTTTGATGATTTGGCGGAAGATTTCAATAAAATGGCTGAATCACTGAAAGAATCCAGAGAAGAGATCGATCGTCAAGAGGATCGCCGCCGCCAATTCATGGCTGACGCTTCTCATGAGATGAGAACACCGCTGACTACTATCAATGGTTTACTTGAAGGACTGCAATATAATGCGATTCCAGAAGGTCAAAGAGAGAACGCCATTAAATTGATGCAAAATGAGACCTCTCGTTTGATTCGACTAGTGAATGAAAACTTAGACTATGAAAAAATCAGAACGAATCAAATCAGTATCGTCGTTAAAAAATTCGACGCAACTGAGACATTAAAAGATATTCTTACTCAATTAAAAGGAAAAGCTGAATCAGCTAATGATAAGCTTATATTAGAAGCTGATGACGCAATCGATGTCTTTGCAGATTATGATCGCTTCGTTCAAATCATGGTGAATATTATTCAAAATGCGATTCAATTTACTCAAGATGGTGAGATTCGCGTCCATCTTCAAAAAGGCTATTTAGAAACGATCATAACAATTTCTGATACAGGTATTGGTATGACAGAAGAACAAGTTCAAAATATTTGGGATCGCTATTATAAAGTTGATCCTTCTAGAAAAAATACAAAATATGGTGAATCTGGATTAGGTTTGTCTATTGTTCAGCAGTTGGTTCGTCTACACAAAGGAAAAATCAGTGTAGAAAGTCAGGAAGGTAAAGGGACTAGTTTTACTATTTCATTTCCTGATGTAGAGATAGAAGATGAAGCATAAAGAAAAAACCAGTTAAACAGAAAATGTTTAACTGGTTTTTTTAAGCTGTTTTAATGATTTTATCCATATAAGGACTTTCAGCGATTTGAATATCGTTGGTCAAAACAAGAATTGCTTTTTGCTTTTCTTTTGCAATTCTTTGTAGTAACGGTAACAGCTCTTGTCTTTGACCAATAGAAAGTTCTTGGAAGATATCATCAATAATGATGACATCTTTTTCTATGAGTAGTAGTTGAACTAACTGAAGTTTGATTTGTTCAAAGATACTTAATTGTTCTTCAGATTTATTTAAAACACTAGTGGTAAGTCCAACATAGTCGAACAAATCATTCAGCATTTTCTTTTTGTCTCTTTCTTTTACAGAAGAACCAACGAATAGGTTATCCTTAATAGAGAGGTAAGGTAAAAAGGTATTCTCAGATAGAATAAACCCAACGGCCATTGATTGTTTCATATCAAATGTTTTATCGATAAGAAAATAAAAATCTGCCTGAATGCTACTCTGATCCTCTAAAATAACCGTCATATGTTGCTGTTGGAATAATTCTTCAAAGCTTTCTTCAGTCCAATTTTTAACTAAGGGAAAATTCATACACTCACATCCTATATGCTTTTTGCGATTTTCTTGAAATAAAATAAGTTGAAATTAATGTAATTGTAGTTGTAATGGATAATAATAGGAGACAATTTTTAAAAAATGCGTTAAAAATCGTATTAGCAGGTAAGTTGCTTATATTTATTGCTAAAAACTGTGTATCTCCTGATGTATTGATTACTTGATTGGGTGTGCTCTCTACAAGTACGTGAGAAGAGAAAAAGGGAACTCGTTTAATGCCCATCCCATTAGAAAGCATAGGTCTAACGTATATCAAAATATATTCATATGTATGCTGGCAGACGATAAGAAACACAGCGACAGTAATGACTCCTGCTAATATAGGAATAACACTTTCCAATATCGATTGCTTGATGACGAAACGATTTGAGAAACCCATAATGCGCCATTTCATCATATCTTGTTTTTTTAATTTTAACGAGATAAATACTAATACTGTAATTAGTATTACCCAAACAAACAAGGTAACAAGATACAAAGAAGAGTATAGTTGCATGAGTTTTTGATAATTCATATGGTACTCGTTATTATATACTAAGCTACTGACTTGATTATAAAATGACTTTTCGATATCTTGAAGATTCAAAAAACTCGTTAATAAAAATAGAAAAAAAGCAGAGCAGACACCGATGGCAAAAGAAAGTTTTTTATGGTAGGAAACGCTAGCGAGAGCGTAACGAATATTTTTCAAATAGAATCACCTCACTAATCTAAGTATAAAAGAAGAATATGAATTAATTATGAATAAGATATAAAAAAGCTTGAGCAATTTACTCAAGCTTTCATGAATATTTAGGACTATTTGCCAGATTTTAAATAATCTTGGTAAGATTCAGTATGGTATTTATCAACAGTCGAGGTGTTATTGTTTTTACTATAAACACTTGTTGATTCTTTTCCTTTGTCTTTTTCGATTTTTTCTAATTGTTTTAATTGATCTTTGTAATTATAATCATCCGGATTTACTGGCGTTAATCCACTGTTTGTGTAAAAACGTAACAAGTCACCATTTGTTGTTTGATCCGACATTTGCAGCTGTAGGTTAGCTTTGTCTTTCAATTCTTTAGCTTCTTGTTTTTCTTGTTCAGTTGGTTCTTCTATTAAACGGCCAGTTGCTGTCTCATAGATACTCGAACCAAGCATCGTATATTTTGGTGAAACATAATTCCCGTTTCTAAAGGCAACCAGTTGTGAATTTTCTTTAGAGAACAAGTCTTGTCCCATTTGAATATAGTTTTTAGTATCAACACCCATTAAATGTAACAGGGTAGGTAAGGCATCGATTTGACCACCGTAAGTGTGGTTGATACCACCGTTTGTTTGACCTGGAACATGAATCATATAAGGAACACGTTGCATTGTTGAGTTATCAAAGTCATTCCAAGTTGATTTTGTTTTTCCAAGTAATTCAGCTAAGTTATCATTTCTAGAAGTAGAAATACCATAATGATCACCGTAAAGGACAATAACTGAGTTATCATACAAACCAGACGCTTTTAAATAGTTAAAGAATTCTTCGACTGCTTTATCAAGGTAGTTTGCTGTGGCGAAATAACCATTGATAGTTTCATCAGATGTTTGAGCAATCGGGAATCCAGCTTCATCATTTGTAAATTGAGAATATGGATAGTGGTTAGAAACAGCAATAAATTTAGAATAAAATGGTTGTTGTAAATGTTCCAAATATTGTGCGGATTGTTGGAAAAATGGTTTGTCATGCAATCCGTATTGGAATGAGTTATCTTCATTGACATCATAGTAATTAGCATCAAAGAAGTAATTATAACCCAAATGCTTGTAAGTTTCATTACGATTCCAGAAGTTACCCGCGTTTCCGTGGAAAACAGCACTTGTGTAACCTGCTTCTTGACCTAAAATAGCCGGAGCAGCTTCAAATGTATTTTTACCACCAACTTGAGTGAATAATGAACCTTGATCTAATCCAAATAATGAATTTTCGAACATTGTTTCAGCATCACTTGTTTTTCCTTGTCCCACTTGATGGAAGAAATTATCAAAACTATAGGTGCTGTTACTGTGATATAAGCTGTTGATAAAAGGTGTAACGACATGTTCAACACCTTTGTCATCTTTTAATTTGTAGTCAATCAAAAATTGTTGGAAACTTTCTAAATGAATATAGATAACATTTTTTCCTTTAGCCATGCCAAATGTATCAGGGTTGGGTGCTGCACAATGTCCTTTGACATAATCAGAAACAGCATCCATATCGTTCTCACTAGCTTCTGCTCGCACTTGGTTTGTTTGGTAAGTTGTCACGCCATCATAGACTGTGAAGGCATTTAAACCTAAAAACTTAACAATGTAGTCACGAGAAAATTGACGTCCTAATAATTGCGGGCGGGCAGTTTCGGCTAATGTTAAGTTCGCTACAAAAAATAAAGCAGACAACATACTGATTGAAACGGCAACGCGGGCTCTAACTGGACGTTCATCCATCTTGATTTTTTTAGTAATCAGTAAAATACCGACAATAATAAAATCAATCCAATAAATCACATCATAAGGTCTAAACAAACGCAGAGCACTTTCACCAAGACCACTAGCAACTTTTCCAGCACCAAGCATTGTATTGACAGTGATAAAGTCAGTAAATTCTCTGTAATAAACAACATTTGAGAATAACAGTAAAGACATTAAGAAATAAATCACCATCATGGTAATATAAGAAGCTTTCTTTCTTCGTACATATAGAGCGATTGCCAATAAGAAAAATGTGGAGGCAATTGGATTAATGAAGAGAATGAAATATTCGAAAGCATTTTCGATTCTTAAATTAAAATCAACCGTATAAGCAAAAATGTTTTTCAGCCAAATCAACACTGCAACGAATCCAAAGAGTCCTAGCCGAGTGTTTAAAAATTTAGGCATATGTATTTTTTTTATAATATTCAAAGTGAACGTATCCTTTCTAAACTCAGATCTAAAAGAAAGCCAATGAACTATTTTCAAGAGCTTTTCATATACTTCTACAATTCTACTCTCTCAACAATTCTATGTCAATTTAAATCAAGATCGAACGTGAGAAAGTTAATAAAATTTTACTTTTTTTAAGATATCAAAAAATTCATCAATTAACTTATAGCTAACGACAGAAGAATCATTTTTTGGTATACTAGCCAATGATGTGTACGTAAGCAGCTGAGCTGTTGTAAGTAAAAAATTAAATTAGGACAAAGGATGTACAGCAAATGAATATAATAGTAACAAAAAAATCAGAAAAAAAATTTAAAGGAAGATATCCTCTTATTCAAAAAGAAGATTTGCTTGATATGCCAAAGTCATTTTCAGCTGATTGGGTCAATTTGGTTGATAATAAAGGACAATTCATTGCGACCGGATATCTTGGCGAACAAAACAAAGGCATCGGCTGGTTAGTAAATTGGCAGGGAAGTGTGGATCCGCTTTTTTTGGAAAGCTTATTTTTAAAAGCCAAAAACCATAGAACTGTCTATGAGCAAGATGAATCAACCACAGCTTACCGCTTGTTTAACGGAGAAGGGGATGGACTTGGCGGCTTGATTATTGACCGTTACGATGATTTTGCCGTATTTTTTTGGTATAACGAAACGTTGTATCAGAAAAAGGAAGAAATCGTCCAAGCTTTTAGAAAAAGCACACCAGAAATCAAAGGAGCTTATGAAAAAATTCGTTTCTCTAATGATTCATTACCAGAATCTCAAAAATTGTTTGGTTTAGATGCTCCTGAACCTCTTTTAGTGTCTGAAAATGGCGTAACATACGCTACCTATTTAAACGATGGCTTAATGACTGGGATATTTTTGGATCAAAAAGAAGTTCGAGGACGCTTGGCCGAAGGGATCGTTGCAGGTAAGACTGTCTTGAACATGTTTAGTTATACTGGTGCGTTTTCAGTTGCTAGTGCGATGGGCGGTTCAAACACGACCACAAGTGTTGATTTGGCTAAACGTAGTTTGCCAAAGACAAAAGAGCAATTTGAAGTGAATCATTTAGCTGTAGAGGATCAAAAAATCGTGGTGATGGATGTCTTTGACTATTTTAAATATGCTGCACGAAAGCAACTGAACTATGATGTGATTATTCTTGATCCACCAAGTTTTGCCCGAAACAAGAAAAAAGTTTTTTCAGTCGCTAAAAATTATGGGGACTTGGTAAAGGACTCTGTGGATATCCTAAAAAAAGAAGGCTTGTTGATTGCTTCAACCAATGCAGCCAATATTTCACTAGAAAAATATAAAAAAATGATTGTTCATGCTTTAGAAGAAAAACAGGTCCGCTATCAAATTAAAGAAACCTATCAATTACCTAGTGATTTTAAAACAAATAAACATTTTGAAGAGGGGAACTACTTAAAAGTATTTTTTATTGACATACAAAAATAATAAACAAGAGGCTAGGACGTAACTCGTAGAGTTATGCTGTCCCAGCCTCTTGCTTTATTGATAAAACGTGTTTTGTGCAAAAGGAACAATAAATTCTTTAAACCGTAATGCGGCTGGTGAAAGAAAATGGTCTTTCTTTGTTGCTAGATAAATATAACGAGGGAAGAAGTTATCTTCAAGCGCAATCGTTTTAACTTTATAAGACGAAATTGACGGAATCTTCGGCATCAAAGCGATCCCATAATCATAGGCAACAAAGCCTAACATTGTATGATCTTCTTCTACCTCACATATAATAGTTGGTTTAATGGAAGCAGCCGTGAGCATTTTATCAATATAAGGACGCAAACCGCTTCTTTCGTTGAAATAAACAAAAGGATACTCCTTGGTTTCTTTCAATGAAATACTGTCATAAGCAGCCAATGGATGTTCAATCGGAACAACTAAAACAATTTCTTGCTCTGTCAAAATCTCGTAATTGAGCTGTTCATCTTCTTTTAGCTTTGAAGTTATGGCAATATCAACTTCTTCCTTTAAGAGTAAGTCGGTCATATCAGAAGAGTTACCTTGACATAAATTAAAACGAATTTGTTCATTACCTGGATAAGTTGAAAATTCTTTCATTAACATAGGAGCCAAAAAAGAGCCCGCAGTATAAATAAAACCAAAGTCGATCAATCCTTTCTCGGGACTAACTAATTCTTTTAACGCACGTTCACCTTTAGCTAATTCTTCTAATGCAGTCGAGACATAAGTATAGAAAAATTTCCCGTATTTTGTCAGCTGGATATTTCTGCCTTTTTTTTCAAATAACTGAGCGTCTAGTTCTTTTTCTAATTCGGACATAGAGTGGCTTAAATTTGGTTGTGTTGTATTTAATAATTTAGCCGCATGTGTCATGTGCTGGGTGTCAGCTAACATTCTAAAAAATTCTAGTTGTCGCAAATTCATGTGTAATAACTCCTTATTGATCATTCATAAGTATAGTTTATCAATAAATACTGAAAGATGCATCAAAAAAACGATTTAGGTTTATCTATAAATATTATTTATCTAAAACATGAAAAACATTCATTGGAATTTATTGGTTGGTTAGATTAGAATAAAATTATAGCGATTGTGAAAAAAGTAACAATTGGAATTAACATTAAAGTGAGCTGGTCTTTTATGCAAATTAGAGAGGACAAAAGTACCTCGTTATAATTTCCAGTTTTTCTGTCAGAATTGGACGAGCCCGTTTCGCTTTTAATGTTATCTAGCCATACAAATCAATCCTTAGGCAAATAGATAAAATGTCAATGAAATAAAGACCATTTCAATGACATTTTCCTAATTTTCTACAGGATTACCCGATTTGTTCCGCTTTTAATGTTATCTAGCTACGCGGGCTAGCTCTTCGGAAAAAAGATAAATTATGAATGAGGTAAAGCACCTCAGTCACAATTTCCTATTTTTCTGTCAGAGCTGAACGAGCCCGCTTTGCTTTTAAATTTAGGAGGTAATCATGAATAATTATCAAGCAATCTTTGAACCTTTAACTGTAAAACGAATGACATTGAAAAATCGTGTTGTCATGCCGCCAATGGGAACGAATTTCGCTAATATGGACGGTACATTCAGCATGCAACATGTTTCATACTATGAACAACGTGCTAAAGGTGGAACGGGTTTGATCACCTTAGAAAATGTGTGTATTGATTATCCGATGGGGACTAATGGTGCTCGTCAATTAAGGATGGATAATGACCAATATATTTCAGGTTTATGGCATTTTAACGAAAAAATGCATGCATATGGCGCTTGTACATCTGTTCAAATCAATCATGCTGGTGCTTCAGCATATGGGCTACGTTTAGATGGTGAACAACCAGTTTCAGCCTCTAATATTCCTTCTAAAAAAGGAAATCCGATTCCGCGTCCATTGACCGAAGAGGAAATTTATGGAATCGTAGATCGTTATGCAGATGGTGCACTAAGAGCTCAACGTGCTGGATTTGATTGTGTAGAAATTCACGCAGGCCATTCGTATCTATTAAGCCAATTTTTATCTCCTTTATATAATAAACGAACAGACAAATTTGGTGGAAGTCCTGAAAATCGTGCTCGTTTTACAACATTAGTTGTTGAAGCTGTTAGAAAAGCTGTAGGACCTTTTTTCCCGATTTCTCTACGTTTTAGTGCCGATGAACTGTTAGAAGGCGGTAATACATTAGAAGATACGATTGAGATTTTAAGCTACTTTGCAGATGAAGTGGATATTTTAAATGTGTCTGCAGCGTTGAATGATAGTCTGCAATATCAAATCGATAAAATGAATTTAGAGGATGGCTGGCGTGCTTACATGTCAAAAGCGGTCAAAGAACGTTTTCCTGACAAAATAACCGTTACATCTGGAAATATCCGCAGTCCTAAACGTGCAACAGAAATTCTAGAAGCAGGTGATGCTGACTTATTAGCTATGGGGCGTGGCTTGATTGCTGAACCGAATTGGGTCAATAAAGTTGCCAATGGGCAAGAAGATTTACTTAGAAAGTGCATCTCTTGCAATATTGGCTGTGCAGACCATCGAATTGCTAAAGCACGACCAATGCGTTGTACCGTTAATCCTGATCTGCATTATGAAGATGACTATAAAATGAAACCTATTTTACATCCAACCAAAATGGTTGTGATTGGTGGAGGAACGACTGGACTTGAAGCCGCCGCTACAGCAGCTGAAGTTGGTGTTAGCGTAGAACTCTTTGAACAAAAAGATTATTTAGGCGGATTAGGTCACGAAATCGCTCGTTTCCCTGATAAGAAAAGAATCGATGATTTTATCACCTATGAAATTAATCGTTGTAAAGAATTGGATAATTTAGCGATTCATTTAAATCATGCTGCAACGTTAGCTGATATTGAAGCAATCGGACCTGATATCATTGTCAACGCAACAGGTGCAAAACCTTTATTGCCACCAATCAATGGCTTAAAAGAACAATTAGATAATCCAAATAGAAAAATTTTCTCTATTTTCGATATCTTGGATGATATGTCAAAATTCCAAGAATTTGAAGGAAAAGAAGTAGTTGTGATCGGCGGAGGTGCTGTTGGGTTAGACGTTGTTGAATATTACGCTGAACGTGGTGCTAAAAAAGTTAGTATAGTGGAAATGCAAGGTGAAATTGGGAAAGATCTAGATTTGATCACAAAACTTGCGATGATGGAAATCGTCGAAAAATTTGGTGTGGAAGTTCATGTAGAAACAAAACTGACAGAAGTTAGAGAAAATAGTTTCTTAGTTGAAAAAGATGGAGAAATGCTTGAATTACCATTTGATTTAGGTTTCGTATGTTTAGGAATGCGTGCAGAAGCTCCGATGATTCGTGAACTAGATCAGTATGCTAGAAGTAAAGGCGCTGTTCTTTTAAATATGGGTGATAGCAAAGTAGCTAGACGGATCATGGAAGGAACAAGAGAAGCTCGCGACATTCTAAAAACAATAGAAGTTCTAGAAAACACACGAACACAAAAAGCGTTGTTTGAACAAACAAAAAGTCTACAAGCAACAAAAACTATATAAAGTGAGGGAATTTAAGATGACAGAAAGAATTGACGGACACACATTATTGATCAGTTTGATTGCAACACCGATTCGCCATAGCTTATCGCCGACTATGCATAATGAGGCTTTTGCTAAATTAGGTTTAGATTATGCTTATATGGCGTTTGAAGTAGGAAATGAAGAATTGAAAGATGCGGTTCAAGGAATTCGTGCATTAGGAATTCGGGGTTCAAATGTTTCAATGCCAAATAAACAAGCAATTATTCCATATTTAGACGAACTTTCACCTGCTGCAAAATTAGTTGGTGCGGTTAATACCGTCACGAATAAAGATGGAAAAGGTCATTTAGTCGGGCATGTAACGGATGGCACTGGTGCGATGCGTGCGTTAAAAGAAGAAGACGTAGAAGTCGAAAATCAAATCATCACGATGACAGGTGCTGGCGGTGCTGGTACTGCAATCGCGATTCAAGCAGCGTTGGATGGCGCTAAAGAATTACGGATTTTCAATATCAATGATCAACATTACAAAAATGCTGAAGAAACAGTGAAAAAAATCAACGAAAATACAGAATGTAAAGCAACACTAACTGATTTATCTAATCAAGCAGCGTTTAAACAGTCAATCAGTGAAAGTAGTATTTATATTGATGCAACTGGAGTAGGCATGAAACCATTACAAGAAGAAAGCTTGATCAATGATCCAGAAGTGATTCGTCCAGACTTAGTTGTCTTTGATGTTGTCTATATCCCGAAAGAAACAAAGTTGTTAAAATTTGCTCGCGAACATGGCGCAAAGAAAACAATCAATGGTCTTGGTATGATGCTTTATCAAGGGGCAGAAGCATTCAAGCATTTCACTGGGGAAGATATGCCTGTTGACTATATTAAAGAACTACTATTTAAGGACTAACAGTTAGGAGAAAACGATGAAAAATAAATACACACCGACTGCGATCGGTCTATATATCAACTATATTGTCCACGGGATGGGCGTTATCATTATTTCCCAAAACCAAAATTCATTGATGACACAATGGGATACAGATTTGATGGGAATTGCTAAGGTTATTTCGATGTTAGGGATCGGACGTCTAATTGCAATCATGATATCAGGACGCTTATCCGATAAGTTTGGACGTAAGCCATTTATTTATTTAGGAATGATTACTTATGCAGCTTATTTCTTTGGAATATTATATAGTCCAAGCGTTGAGTTAGCGATGTTTTTTGCGGTAATTGCTGGTATTTCCAATTCATTCCTAGATTCTGGAACGTATCCAGCTTTGATGGAATCATTTCCTAAAACAGCAGGAACAGCAACTGTTTTGTTAAAAGCTTTTATTCAAGGTGGTCAATTTGCTTTGCCATTGATGATTAAATTCTTAGCTTCTAATCACTTGTGGTTTGGTTGGTCATTTATGATTGCTGCAATTTTACTTGGGGTCAATGCGATTTATCTGTGGAAACAACCTTTCCCAGATGCAGATGCCAAACTTGCTGAAGAAACAGAAGAAGTAGTAGAACAAGCACCAGCAGTTAAATTTAAATCAAAACCTAAGATGGCAATCGAAGGTGTAGCTTTTGTTATTTATGGTTTTATCGCACAAGCAACTTTTTATCTAATCAGTCAATTTATTGGAACGTACGGTGAACAAGTCGCTGGTATGGCTCAAACAGATGCAGGCGTGTTAGTTTCGTATTATTCTATTGGTTCATTATTATGTGTAGCATTTACAGCAATTATGGCTTCTAAAGTTCGTTCAGTGTATTTAGTTGTTATTTATACGTTCGTTTCGTTTTTGACAATCGCTATTATGTGGTTATTCCCGACTCCACTTGTTTGTATGATTGGAGCAGCCTTAGTCGGTTTCTTTGCAGCGGGTGGCGTGTTACAATTAGGATTGACAGTGATGGGGGAAATGTTCCCAGCAGGTAAGGGGACAATTACCGGAATCTACTATACATTTGGGAGTATCGCTTCATTTGTTATTCCAGTCGCAGCGGCCCAAATTGCTAAAACGAATGTACGTGGTATCATGTTATTCGATACAATCATTGCAGGAATCGGTTTTGTGTTAGCGGTCATTATTTTTATTCGCTACCGCCAAACAATTGATACATCTAAATAGGGAGGATGCAAAAAATGAATACAGTCACAGTTAAAAACGTGACTCTCGGAAGTGGGAGTCCTAAAATCATTGTTCCTCTAGTAGGCAAAAATGAAGTAGAATTAATAGAAGAAGCCAAACATTTATTAACGATCGACTGTGATCTAGTTGAATGGCGTGTTGATTTTTTTGATCAAGTAGCTGATTTTCAAGCAGCTGCTGAAATGTCAAAAAAAATCTCGGAAATCTTAGCAGATAAACCAGTGCTCTTCACATTCCGTACAAAACAAGAAGGCGGCGAAATTCCGTTTTCAGATGAGCAATATTTTGGCTTGTACAAAACAGTTATAGCAAATGGTGCAATTGATTTGTTAGACGTTGAATTGTTTATGGATGATACTCTTGTTCAACAAACGATCGAAGTAGCACATGAAAAAGGGATCAAAATCGTTATGTGTAATCATGATTTTGATAAAACACCTAACAAAGAAGAAATTGTTTCAAGATTATGCCGCATGCAAGAAAAAAATGCTGATATCTGTAAAATTGCTGTCATGCCGCAATGTGCAGAAGATGTATTGACACTCTTAGTAGCCACAAATGAAATGAAAACGGCGCATGCAGATCGACCAATCGTTACAATGTCTATGGGGCAATTAGGCATGGTTAGTCGGATGTGTGGAGAAGTTTTCGGTTCAGCAATGACTTTCGGTGCCGCTAAAAAAGCTTCCGCACCAGGACAAGTTCCAGTAGGAGAGTTACGTGAAGTTCTTAAAACATTAGCACTATAATCAATAGACTAGTTAGAAAGAGTATAACTCATTTCTAACTAGTCTATTTTTTTTGCATCCGCTGATTTCTTTGATACACTTAAACTTGAGGTGAATAAAATTGGCTAAGAAAAAGAAAACACAAAAAACTAACGCAATGCGAATTATTGAACAACATAAAATAACATATAAAGAATATGAATTTGAATGGAGTGAAGACCATTTAAGTGCAGATAGCGTTGCCGAAAAATTAAGTATCGAAGATGGAAAAATCTTTAAGACGCTAGTAACCATAGGAAATAAAACGGGCCCAGTGGTTGCCGTTATTCCAGGTAATAAAGAATTAGATCTAAAAAAATTAGCACTTGCAAGCGGCAATAAAAAAGTTGATATGCTCCATCTGAAAGATTTAGAAGAAATAACAGGCTATATCAGAGGTGGGTGTTCCCCAATCGGAATGAAAAAACTGTTCCCAACCTATCTTGCCGAGGAAGCAAATAAATTCGATACGATCATTATTTCGGCTGGTAAAAGAGGAATGCAGATTGAATTGTCTCCATTGTCGATTCTCCAAGTAACAAATGGCGAAATGGCAGATTTAACAATGTGAAATAGAATGAGTCGTATTTGAACAACTTCTATTGATATTTTTGTAATGCCTGTTTAGCTAAAGTGTCTGCGCCTTTATTCTGGCTTTCAGGAAGCCATTTTACCAACAATAGAAGAAAACGGCTTTCTAATTGTTGAAAAGTATGTAGGTAAGGCTGGAACATAGCGTTTTTGGCATGTTGTTTTTCAATTGTTTGAGCAACGATTTTACTATCAGAATGAATCAATACGGTTTGATCATTTAGCCCTTTTTCAATGACTAATTGGAGAGCTTTAATAAAAACTTTAAACTCAGCTTCATGATTGGAAAACTCGCCAAGCGGTACATGGATTTGCTCGTGAAGTGCATCTCCTACAATAACGATACCGCCACCACTTGGCCCGGGATTTCCTTTTGTTGCAGCATCGACATATATTCGTAACATAAAAGTCTCCTTATTTTCTTTTCGTTAAAAGTTGAAGTGTGGTACTATTATAACATACTGAAATTTTTATTAAGGGGTCGCTACATGAAGAAAAAAGTCTATCATTGGCAACCAGAATTATCAACAGCGATAATTTATTGGTCCTGTACATTTGGCATTTTATTTTTAAGTTTGATTTTAACATTGGAACATACTCGCCCTTATTTGATTAGCAATATTGTGTTAGGTATTTTCATTTTCTTTGCTTTTCTAGGGTGCAATCGTTATTTTATTATTGATGACGAGTATTTGATCATCCATGCGATATTACCGATAAGGCGTAAAAAAATAACATTATCTGCTATCGAAATGATTCGAGTCGGACCTAAATGTATTGAAGTAAACTCACCTGAGCTGAAAGAAGAAACACAAATGTTTATTATGACCAAAAAAAATAAAGCAGCATTTATAGAAAAACTTAAGCAACAAGAACTATTTACAGCAAAAATTATTGATGATCCTGAATTGACTATCAGTAAACATTATTAAAAAACAGCATTCTGCTAAGCGGAATGCTGTTTTTTCTATATTTTCTTCACATGAGCGGCTTGCAAACCACGTGTACCTTCCATTACTTCAAATTCAACAGCTTGATTTTCTTCTAAAGATTTAAAGCCATCTTCTTCTATTGCTGTGAAATGAACAAAGATTTCCTCGTCTTCATTGTAACCAATAAAGCCATAACCTTTTCTATTATCGAACCACTTGACGAACCCTTTTTCCATTCAAATCACGCTCCTTTATTTTCTAAAGTCTAGCATCATTATAAAGTGAAAAAAGAACCCCGTCAAACTTTTGTAAAAAAGTCGATTTTATAGTAGAAAAGGACTGGAATGAACACTTTGACAAGTTATACATTAACGAAAATCTAATTTTTCATAATATTGTTCGGTAAATTTCTTTTTTCATGAGGAATACTATCGGAAATTTCCAGGATATTAACTTATTACTTATCAATAAAGTAGTAAAGTTGATTGGTTTAATTCAAGAGGAGCTAAAATTATTTGTAAAATACAAAACAAAAATTTATTTCTCCACAATTAAACATTTATCAGAAAATGAAGAAGGTAAATGGATTTTAGTTACTTCCTTCAATCCAACTCTTGTAAAGTCGCTGAAAATGATAAAGCGATGGGATGATTTTAAATCTAAAAAGATGCTGGGACATAGCTCTACGAGCCACATCCCAGCATCAAGAAATCCAAATAAACGTTGGGAGCAGAAGCAACTTCTTTGGAAATATGCTGAAGTTCACGAAAATTTAAAAAGTAATTTTCGTGAATGCTGTCTTATTTCTCGGAGTTAAACATCTATGTTCCAACCTCTTTGTCATTTAAATCGAACTTAAAAAGCCATCAACTAAACCAAAGCAAAATGGAATAATAGCGCTAAATGACAAAAATATAAAAGCAGTTTTTTGTAAAATAGTAAGGGTATGGAAATCTTTTCTAAAAGAAAAAATCAACAAGATAAAACCAACTTCACCAACAAAACTCGCGATTTCGGATAATAAAGCCATCCGTTCAACTCTCCTTTCAAGTACCTATTTTACAGTATAATACTTTTAAAAATGTTTGACAATTCTTCCTTGAAGGATTGTTATTTGAAGTTGTAATGCCTTCAAAAAATCTGTAGTCGATACCCTTGTAAGGCATGTCCCTATTTAATTCTCATAAAAGCAACTTCTTTCTTCCAGTTAGCAGCTTTTTGTTATATACTTTAGACTAAAGCTCGAGGAGGAATCAACATGAATATTCGTTGTACTAGAAATACCGGATTTTATGGAATGGGCGGTCCAATCGAGGTCATGAAAAATAATAAAAAGTGGTTTTACTTAAGCCAAAATGAAACCAAACAAGTCAAAATAGAAGAAACGGAATGCACAATACAAGCTAATTTTTTCTTTTTGAAGAGTGCACCTTTTTTAGTGGTCGATCAGGGGCAAACAGTTGATTTAGAGATAACAATGAACCCAACTTTGCTTTTAATTTATGTTATACTTTTCATTGGCATGTTTTTGATTCCTGTGTTGCATTTGAACATAATAGGAATTTTACTGTTACTTGTTATTTATTTTATTTTTGTATTTTCAATGTTAAATAAAGCTTATGTCATCAAGGAGAAAATATAATGGGCGAGAGAGCGGAAGAATTTTTAAGTAGTTTTAATCGGATTGAAAAATGGTTTCGTGAACAATTAAATAATCCGACAAATATGGGATTCAGCGAAATGGTCCGCAGGCTATCTAGGAAAAAAGACAGTCAAATGCCACTTTTTCAAGATGATTTACTACAAATGGCTCAATTAAGGAATGCGATTGTCCATGAACAGATTTCAACTGATTTTGTGATAGCTGAACCCAATGAGTGGGCTGTCAATCGTATGCTGGAAATTGAACAAGCGTTGATCAGTCCTGAAAAAGTTCTCCCTCGTTTTTCAAAAAAGGTCACAGGGTTTGATGTAAACATTTCAATCAAAGAAATTTTATCGATTGTAGCTCGTAAGCAATATTCACAATTTCCAATCTATGATGATGGGATATTTAAAGGGTTGATCACAGTACGAGGTTTGGGAATTTGGCTAGCGGTCGAAAGTTCAAAAGGAGACATTCAATTAGAAGGAAGAAAAGCCTCTGAACTTTTAGTGAGCAATTATAAAGGCAGTAACTATCAATTTGTCAGCAAAGAGACGACTGTGTTTCAAGTTGAGGAGCTGTTTGTGACTCAAGTTAGATTAGAAGCGATCTTGATTACAAAAGACGGTAATCCAAATGGCAGTTTACTTGGCATTATTCGTCCAAGAGATTTATATAATAATTTAGAGAAGGAATGAAAGCCGTTGTTAGCAGTTTATTTAATTATCAGTGCAGTTTTGGTCGGTTTAGATCAGTGGGTCAAATATTTAACGGTAGCCAATATCCCTTTAGGTGAAACGAAAGAGTTTATTCCCGGAGTGTTATCATTTACGTACCTTCGTAATACAGGTGCCGCTTGGAGCCTTTTAGAAGGGGAAATGTGGTTCTTTTATATCGTCACGGTGATCGTGGTAGCCGTGGTTTTGTATATTTTAGTTAAAAATATTAATGGAAGCAAGTGGTTTACAGTCGGTTTGAGTTTAGTCTTAGCAGGAGCAGTCGGAAATTTTATCGATCGTATTCGTCTAGGTTTTGTTGTTGATATGTTCCAAACAGAATTTATTAGCTTTCCTATATTCAATGTTGCTGACTCTGCGCTTGTTATTGGCGTGATATGTATTTTTATTTATTTGATTTTAGACGAAAAAGCAGCGAAGGATGGAAAAAATGGACCAAATTAATGTAAAAATAAAGCAAGAAAAAGGACGGATCGATAAAGTTTTAAGTGAGCTATTGAAAGATCATTCCCGTTCACAAATTCAACAATGGTTAAAAGACCAAAATATTACGGTCAATGGTGAAATTACCCGTTCAAATTATAAAGTAAAAGAAAACGACGAAATCAGTATCAATGTACCTGAACCAGAAGAACTTGACGTTTTGGCAGAAGATATTCCAATTGAAATCGTTTATGAGGATGATGATGTATTAGTTGTTAATAAACCTCAAGGAATGGTCGTTCATCCATCAGCAGGGCATCAGCATGGAACACTAGTAAATGCTCTGTTATACCATATAAAGGACTTGTCTTCGATCAATGGCATCATTCGTCCAGGTATCGTGCATCGTATCGATAAAGATACTTCAGGTTTATTAATGGTAGCTAAAAATGATAAAGCTCATATTGCTTTAGCGGAACAATTAAAAGATAAAACTTCACTTAGAAAGTACGTTGCCTTAGTCCACGGAGAAATATCCCATGATAAAGGTGAAATCAACGCACCAATCGGTCGTTCAAAAAATGATCGGAAAATGCAAGCAGTGATCGAAGGCGGAAAACCTGCAGTGACGCATTTCGAAGTCTTGGAACGTTTTGAAGGCTTTACTTTAGTTCAACTTCAATTAGAAACAGGGCGCACGCATCAAATCCGTGTTCATATGAAATATATCGGCTATCCAGTTGCTGGCGATCCTTTATATGGACCAAGAAAAACATTAAAGGGAAAAGGGCAATTTTTACATGCTGAAGTACTAGGTTTTAAACATCCAACAACTGGCCAAATGATGGTATTTGAAGCACCTTTACCTGATCTTTTTGAAAAAACTTTAGACCAATTAAGAAATAATGATTGATTTATTTCAAAAGAAAAGGTAAACTGTTTTAGAAAGAAAATTAAATAAGTAATCCTTTAAGAGTAGTCCCGTGAGGCTAAGAAGGAAACATGCAGAACAATATCTAAGTGCGCTTAGAAAAAATCTGTGTGAACTGAATGGTATCTTTGTATAGATAAATTCAATCCTCCTATCCGAACACGGGTGGGAGGATTTTTTGTTTGCTGTGAATCGCGAAGAACAAAGTGAGCAAAGCTACCATACTAAAAGCCTCAACTACTTAAAATAAGGAAAAGCAATCACTAACACACGTGAAAAAGAGCAAGTGTCACGCCTTTACACTGAAACAAATTGCTCATAAGGCATCAGTAAAAATCAAATTTTTAGGAGGAGAAAAAAATGCAAAGAAAAGAAGTCGTTGATGCAGTAACTATGAAACGAGCACTTACAAGAATCACTTATGAAATTATTGAAAGAAACAAAGGAATCCAAGATATCGTATTGGTAGGAATTAAAACTCGCGGTATCTACATTGCACAAAGAATAGCAGAGCGTTTAAAACAATTGGAACACATTGAAGTTCCTGTAGGTGAGTTGGACATTACCTTGTATCGTGACGATATGGACGGACAATCAATGAAAGAACGTTCGTTAGAAGAGCCAGAACTTCACTCGTCTGACATCCCCGTTTCATTAGAAGGAAAAGAAGTGATTTTGATTGATGATGTACTCTTTACAGGTCGAACAATCCGAGCAGCAATGGATGCAGTGATGGATCTTGGCCGACCAAGAAAAATTTCATTGGCGGTCTTAGTGGATAGAGGACATAGAGAACTTCCCATTCGAGCCGATTATGTTGGTAAAAACATTCCGACTTCGATGGCAGAAGAAATTATTGTTGAAGTGGAAGAAAAAGATGGTGCAGATCGGATTTTGATCGCAAGCACTGTAGAGTAGACAAATACAATAGCAAAGATAGGGTAGGTTGAGATGACAGAAAAAGAATTTCGTAATGAAGAAGCAGTTTTAGATATTCATGATAGACCAAAGACGGCACATTGGATTGCTTTAAGCTTACAGCATTTATTCACAATGTTTGGTGCAACAGTTATAGTCCCAATTTTAGTAGGAATCGATCCGGGTATTGCTTTAGTAAGTTCAGGACTTGGAACAATCGTCTATTTATTTGTAACGAAGGGGAAAATCCCAGCATATTTGGGAAGTAGTTTCGCATTTATCGCGGCGATGCAGATGCTGATGAAAAGTGATGGCTACCCAGCAATCGCTCAAGGTGCAATAACAACAGGTTTAGTTTACCTGATTGTGTCAATCATCATTAGTAAAATTGGTTCTGCTTGGCTAGATAAAATCTTACCACCAATTGTAGTGGGACCAGTTGTGATGGTCATTGGATTAGGGCTTGCCTCTAGTGCTGCAAATAATGCCATGTTTAATAACGGCGAATACGATTTCAAATTTATCTCAGTTGCTTTGATCACACTTGCTTTAACAATCTTCTATAATATGTTTTTCAAAGGATTTCTAGGCTTGATTCCAATTTTACTTGGAATCGTAAGTGGTTATCTCGTGGCATTATTGTTCGGAATCGTAGACATCGAACCAATCAAAAATGCAGCTTGGTTCGCTATGCCGAACTTTGAAATTCCTTTTGTGCAATATCAACCAAAACTACATTTAAATGCAATCACAACAATGGCGCCAATTGCATTTGTAACGATGACAGAACATATCGGACACTTAATGGTTTTAAATAAACTAACTAAACGCAACTTTTTCCAAGATCCTGGTTTGTCGAAAACGTTGATGGGTGACGGTGCTGCGCAAATTGTAGCAGGTTTGGTTGGCGGACCACCTGTCACAAGTTACGGAGAAAATATCGGCGTTCTGGCGATTACTAGAGTACACAGTATGTTTGTTATTGCGGGTGCAGCGGTCTTCGCCGTTGGGCTTGGCTTTGTAGGGAAATTGAGTGCAGTCATTTTAAGTGTCCCAGGACCGGTTATTTCAGGTATTAGCTTTGTTTTATTCGGAGTAATTGCGGCTAGCGGTTTGAAAATCTTAATAGATAATCAAATCAACTTCGATAAGAAAAAGAATTTACTGATTGCTTCAGTGATTTTAGTTGTTGGTATTGGAGGTTTGGTCTTTAAATTAGATACCTTTGAGTTATCATCAATGGCATTAGCAACAGTCTTAGGAATTATCCTAAACTTGATTTTACCTGAAACAGCACGTAGTGAAGAAAAATCTAACTAGTGAGACGAAACGTTGTTACTATCTTTATCTAGCTTCAAGAGCTAGCCTCTCGAAAAAAAGACAAATTATAAATGAGATAAAGAGCACATCAGTCATAATTTTCTATTTTTCTGTCATGGCTGTTTTAAAACAAGGAGGAATGAATGCATGATCATCACATCTGAACGTATCAGTTTAAAACATCTTTTAACCGTAGAAGCATTAAGTGACCAAGAAGTTAAGGGCTTGATCCATCGTGCACAGGAATTTAAACAAGGGGCAACATGGCAGCCAGAGAAAAAACAATACTTTGCGACGAACTTATTTTTTGAAAATAGCACGCGAACTCATAAGAGCTTTGATGTTGCGGAGAAAAAGTTAGGGATCGAAGTAATCGAGTTTGAAGAAAGTATGAGCTCGGTAAAAAAAGGTGAGACGCTTTATGATACAGTGCTGACAATGTCGGCAATCGGAGTTGATGTGGCAGTCATTCGTCATGGAGAAGAAAATTATTATGATGAACTGATTCAAAGCAAAACAATCCAGTGTTCAATCATTAACGGTGGAGATGGCAGTGGTCAGCATCCTACGCAATGTTTACTAGATTTAATGACAATATATGAAGAATTTAGACACTTTGAGGGATTAAAAATTGCGATTGTCGGTGACATCACACATTCTAGAGTCGCAAAATCAAATATGCAGATGTTAAAACGGCTTGGCGCAACCATCTATTTCTCAGGACCAGAGGAATGGTATGATAAGCAATTTGAAGCATATGGGCATTATGTGCCTTTAGATGAAGTGGTTGAAACAGTAGATGTGATGATGTTGCTTAGAGTACAACATGAACGTCACGATGGATCTGAAATATTTTCAAAAGCAGAGTATCATCAACAATACGGTTTAACTGTTGAACGAGCGAAACAATTACAAAAACACGCGGTCATTATGCATCCAGCTCCTGTCAATCGCGATGTTGAACTGGCAGATTCTTTAGTTGAAGGAATTCAATCTAGAATTATTCAACAAATGAGCAACGGCGTATATATGAGAATGGCAATTTTAGAAGCAGTATTACATGGGAAGGCATAGGTGAACAAAATGAAAACACTTATCAAAAACGGCAAAATCATAAAAAAAGATAATCAGTTGATACCAGCAGAAATATGGATCGAAGATGGCAGAATCAAAGCAATCGGAGAATCTTTTGAAGAAGGTACTTTTGAAAAAGTTTACGATGCTAAAGGACAATTGATTACACCAGGACTAGTTGACGTACATGTTCATCTAAGAGAACCCGGATTTACTTATAAAGAAACAATTGAAACTGGGAGTAAGTCAGCAGCAAGAGGCGGGTATACAACCGTTTGTGCTATGCCTAACTTAAATCCTGTACCAGATACTGCAGAAAAATTAAAAGAAGTTTATGAAATCATTGAAAAAAACGCTGTAGTAAAAGTGCTACAATATGCACCGATCACAGAAGAATTGCGCAGTGAAACATTAACAGACCAAAAAGCACTAAAAGAAGTGGGGGCTTTCGCGTTTACAAATGACGGGGTAGGTGTACAAACTGCGGGAACAATGTATCTTGCAATGAAAGAAGCTGCATCACTTGGCATGGCAATCGTGGCACATACAGAAGATGAGTCACTCCTTTTTGGCGGAGTTATGCATGAAGGGGAAATCTCGAAGAAATTGGGGTTACCAGGGATATTAAGTTCTACAGAGGCATCACAAATTGCTCGAGACGTAGTCTTAGCCGGTGAAACAGGCGTTCACTATCATGTTTGTCACGTTTCAACAAAAGAAAGTGTCCGCGTGATACGTGATGCTAAACGAGCTGGAATTCATGTAACCGCAGAAGTTGCTCCTCACCACTTGATTTTGATCGATGAAGATATCCCCGAAGATAATGGCTTTTGGAAAATGAATCCACCACTTAGAGCAACAACCGACCGTGATGCCTTGATCGAAGGGTTATTGGATGACACGATCGATTGTATCGCAACAGATCATGCTCCCCATGGATTAGAAGAAAAAAATCAAACATTCCTAAAAGCACCATTTGGAATTGTAGGAAGCGAAACAGCGTTCCAATTGATTTATACGCACTTTGTTGAAACTGGAAAATTCACGTTGGAACAGGTAATTAACTGGATGGCAACGAAACCTGCTGAGATTTTTGGTTTAGAAGCTGGGACACTTACGATAGGTGCTCAGGCAGATATCGCAGTTTTTGATTTAGAGTTGGAAGAGACAATCGATGACAAAGAGTTTGAGTCAATGGGGATCAATACACCATTTGTTGGCTGGAAAGTAAAAGGGAATACATTAATGACCTTTGTTGATGGACAATCAGCATGGTCTAAGGGAGATGCATAAATTTGAAGCGACTATTGATACTAGAAGATGGAACTGTTTTTGAAGGAAAAGCGTTTGGTGCAGATGTTAATGTTGTTGGAGAAGTTGTATTTACAACAAGCATGACAGGCTATCAAGAAACAATCACTGATCAAAGTTTCAATGGTCAAATTATTACATTTACCTATCCAATGGTTGGTAATTATGGTGTCAATCGCGATGATTACGAATCAATCTCCCCAACTTGTAAAGGTGTCGTTGTTAAAGAACATGCCAGACTTGCATCAAACTGGCGTGCACAAATGACATTGGACGAATTTTTGAAAAGAAAAGGAATTCCTGGGATTTCAGGAATTGACACACGTGCGCTGACAAGAAAACTTCGCTCTGTTGGAACAATGAAAGCGGCCTTTGTTGATGCAGATGATGATTTGACTCATGAATTTGATCAGCTGAAAGCAACAGTTTTACCCAAGAATCAAGTAGCACAAGTTTCCACAACAAAACCATATCCAAGTCCAGGTATTGGCCGTAATGTAGTGGTAGTTGATTTTGGCTTGAAACATAGTATCTTACGTGAGCTATCGAAACGTCATTGTAATTTGACCGTTTTACCATACAACACAACTGCTGAAACAATTTTAGAACTTTCACCAGATGGTGTAATGCTGACAAATGGACCAGGAGATCCTAAAGATGTGCCGGAAGCAATCGAAATGATTCAATCCATTCAAGGAAAGGTACCGATTTTCGGTATTTGTCTTGGTCATCAACTATTTGCTTTAGCGAATGGAGCCGATACGTACAAAATGAAATTTGGTCATCGGGGATTAAATCATCCTGTTAGAGAAATTGCGACAGGAAGAATCGATTTTACTTCACAAAATCATGGCTATGCAGTAGATGAAACAACTGTCGATCCAGAAAAATTATTGGTTACCCATGTAGAAGTAAATGATGGCTCTGTTGAAGGTGTTAGACATCGTCAATACCCAGCTTTTACAGTGCAATATCATCCAGATGCAGCACCAGGTCCACACGATGGTCTTCATTTATTTGACGAGTTTATGGAACTAATGGATGCATGGAAGGAGCAAGACTAATGCCAAAAAGAACAGATATCAAAAAAATCATGGTTATTGGTTCAGGGCCAATCATTATTGGTCAAGCCGCAGAATTTGACTATGCCGGCACACAGGCATGTCTTGCTTTAAGAGAAGAAGGCTACGAAGTTGTTTTAGTCAATTCAAATCCAGCGACGATTATGACAGACAAAGAAATTGCAGATCAGGTTTATATTGAACCAATCACATTGGAATTTGTTTCTCGTATTTTACGAAAAGAACTTCCAGATGCACTATTGCCGACTTTAGGCGGTCAAACAGGACTAAATATGGCAATGGAATTAGCTGCTTCAGGGATTTTAGATGAACTAAATGTAGAATTACTAGGAACAAAATTAAATGCAATCGACCAAGCAGAAGATCGTGATTTATTTAAACAATTAATGGAAGACTTAGATCAGCCGATTCCTGAAAGTGAAATCGTCAATACAGTCGAACAAGCGGTAGAATTTGCTAATACGATCGGTTATCCAATCATCGTTCGCCCTGCATTCACCTTAGGCGGTACAGGCGGTGGGATGTGTGACGATGAAGAAGAATTACGCACCATCGCTGAAAACGGATTGAAATTGTCACCTGTAACTCAATGTTTGATTGAAAAAAGTATCGCTGGTTTTAAAGAAATAGAATATGAAGTAATGCGTGATTCTGCTGATAACGCAATCGTTGTGTGTAACATGGAAAACTTCGATCCTGTTGGAATCCATACAGGAGATTCGATTGTTTTTGCACCAAGTCAAACTTTATCTGATCACGAATATCAAATGCTTCGTGATGCGTCCCTTAAAATCATCAGAGCTTTAAAAATAGAAGGCGGCTGTAATGTTCAATTAGCTTTAGATCCTCACAGTTTCAACTATTATGTGATCGAAGTGAATCCACGTGTTTCTCGCTCATCAGCATTAGCTAGTAAAGCAACAGGTTATCCAATCGCTAAATTAGCAGCAAAAATTGCTGTAGGTCTAACATTAGATGAAATGAAAAATCCAGTCACTGAAACAACTTATGCAGAGTTTGAGCCCGCTTTAGATTATGTTGTAGCAAAAATTCCCCGCTGGCCTTTTGATAAGTTTGAAAAAGGGGAACGTCGTTTAGGCACCCAAATGAAAGCAACTGGCGAGGTCATGGCAATTGGACGTAATATTGAAGAGTCATTATTAAAAGCTGTTCGCTCACTTGAAATCGGTGCTTATCATAATGAGATAAAAGAAATCCAAGAAGTTAGTGATGAGTTATTGACTGAAAAAATAGTGAAAGCGCAAGATGATCGACTATTTTATCTATCAGAAGCAATACGTCGAGGTTTCACAATCGAAGATTTGGCCATGCTAACCAAAATCGATTTATTTTTCCTAGATAAATTACTTCATATTTTTGAGTTGGAAACAGCATTACAAGAAAATATCAAAGATGTTGAGATCTTAAAAGAAGCTAAACAAAATGGGTTTACCGATAGAAAAATTGCTGAACTATGGCAATTAACAGAGCAAGCTGTTGCAGATTATCGTCATGAACAAAAGATTCTTCCTGTCTATAAAATGGTCGATACTTGTGCAGCAGAATTTGAATCTCAGACACCTTATTTTTACAGCACTTATGAATTTGAAAACGAAAGTATCCGCTCTGAGAAACCATCCGTATTAGTGCTAGGTTCAGGACCCATTAGAATCGGACAAGGTGTAGAGTTTGACTATGCAACGGTTCACTCTGTAAAAGCAATTCAAGCAGCAGGATTTGAAGCAATCATTATGAACAGTAATCCTGAAACTGTCTCAACAGACTTCTCAATTTCAGATAAACTTTATTTTGAACCACTGACACTAGAAGATGTAATGAATGTGATTGAATTAGAACAACCAACTGGTGTTATTGTGCAGTTTGGTGGTCAAACAGCGATAAACTTAGCAGAACCTTTAGTAAAACAAGGTGTAAAAATTTTAGGAACCTCGATTGAAGATTTAGATAGAGCTGAAAATCGCGATTTATTTGAACAAGCATTACAAGAACTAGATATTCCCCAACCACCAGGAGATACTGCAACGAGCGCCGAAGAAGCGGTGGCTGTAGCCAATAAAATCGGTTATCCTGTCTTAGTTCGCCCTAGTTATGTACTAGGCGGGCGAGCGATGGAAATTGTTGAGAATCAAAAAGATCTAGAAGATTACATGCGTAACGCAGTAAAAGCTTCACCTGAACATCCAGTATTAGTGGATAGCTACTTATTAGGTAAAGAATGCGAAGTTGATGCGATTTGTGATGGTCAGACTGTTCTGATTCCAGGTATTATGGAGCACATCGAGCGTGCAGGGGTCCATTCCGGCGATTCAATGGCCATTTACCCACCGCAAACTTTATCAAAAGAGCTTCAACAAACAATCACTAACTATACAAGAAAACTGGCAATCGGATTGAATTGTGTTGGTATGATGAACATCCAATTTGTGATTCACGAGGAAAAAGTTTATGTGATAGAAGTCAATCCTCGAGCAAGTCGAACGGTACCGTTTTTAAGTAAAATCACAGGAATTCCAATGGCTCAAGTAGCGACTAAAGCAATTCTTGGTGAGAAACTAACTGATTTAGGGTATCAAGATGGTTTGTATCCTGAAAGTCAGCAAGTTCATATCAAGGCACCGGTATTCTCGTTCACTAAACTTCAAAAAGTAGACACATACTTAGGTCCTGAAATGAAATCAACTGGTGAAGTAATGGGTTCTGACTATAGTTTAGAAAAAGCATTATATAAGGCTTTCGAGGCTTCGGGCCTACACTTGCCAAGTTTTGGTGCGGTCTTGTTTACCATAGCAGATGAAACGAAGGAAGAAGCACTTGCCTTAGCAAAACGTTTCAATGAGATCGGTTATAGCTTAATTGCAACAAAAGGTACGGCAGATTTCTTAGCAGATAACGGATTATCAGTGAAAACGGTTCTTAAAATAAATCAAGGCGGGGAAACGGTTCTAGACCTGATCCGCAGTGGTGAAGCTCAAGTTGTTGTGAATACAATGGATAAAAATCGTTCTGATCTAAATCAAGATGGATTTTTGATTCGTCGTGAGGCAGTAGAACATGGCGTTCCATTATTTACTTCTTTAGATACAGCTGAAGCAATCCTGAAAGTACTAGAATCTCGAGCATTTTCAACTGAGTCTATCTAAATTAAATAAATGGTGAGAAAAAAGCGGAGCCACCAGTCTTAGGCGCTTTTTTCTCAACCTGATGTTGTAAAGGAGCGGAATAAATGAAACAGGAAATAATGACGATCATCTCTCAACAACAATTAGCACCTAGAATTTTCCAAATGACTTTGACAGGTGATTTAGTTAATGAAATGGAAAAACCTGGGCAGTTTATCCATATAAAAGTTCCTAGAGCAGATATGCTTTTAAGAAGACCGATCAGTATCAATCAAATAAACAAAGAAGCAAAAACCTGTACGATCATTTATCGAACAGAAGGTGATGGAACCAAAGCTTTTGCTGAACTCTTAGCAGGAGACACATTAGATGTTATGGGGCCTTTAGGTAATGGTTTTGACGTCAATTGTTTGGCTGCTGGTCAAAAAGCATATGTAATTGGCGGTGGGATTGGTATTCCACCAATGTATGAATTATCAAAACAATTGAAGCAAAAAGGAATTGAGGTCGTTCATTTTCTTGGCTATGCTTCTAAAGAAGTCGCCTATTTTCAAGATGAATTTATCGCTTTGGGAGATACACGTTTTGCGACAGATGATGGTTCGTTTGGTGTTGAAGGGAATGTCGGTAATCTTTTATTGGATGCAATTCAAAAAGAGCAGCCAGATGCAGTTTATGCGTGTGGCGCAAATGGAATGCTAAAAATGGTTGCACAAGTTTTTTCTGACAATCCCAATGTTTTTCTATCGTTAGAACAGCGAATGGCTTGTGGCATGGGTGCGTGTTATGCTTGTGTTTGTCATGTGCCTGATGATGAAACTGGCACAAAAAGTGTCAAAGTTTGTGATGAAGGGCCGATTTTTAGAGCCAGTGAGGTGGTTTTATGATGAAAAATCCGTTAGCAATCAGTATTCCTGGTCTAGAATTAAAAAATCCTATTATTCCTGCTAGTGGTTGTTTTGGGTTTGGTGAAGAATATGCTAAATATTATGATCTAGGAAAACTCGGTTCGATCATGATCAAAGCGACGACGCCACAAGCGCGTTTCGGTAATGCAACACCAAGAGTAGCAGAAACACCGAGTGGAATGCTAAATGCGATTGGCTTGCAAAATCCGGGGATGGATGTGGTCATGAATACAAAACTTCCTGCATTAGAAGCGTATGATGTACCGATTATTGCCAATGTTGCTGGAGCCTGTGAAGAGGATTATGTTGAAGTATGCAGCAAAATTGGTGATGCACCCAATGTTAAAGCAATTGAATTAAATATTTCATGTCCAAATGTAAAACATGGTGGTATTGCCTTTGGCACGGATCCAGATGTTGCATTTCAATTAACGCAAGCAGTAAAAAAAGTGGCTAAAGTGCCAATTTATGTAAAGCTTTCTCCAAATGTAACGGATATTGTGCCAGTCGCACAAGCGATTGAAGCCGGAGGTGCAGATGGTTTTTCAATGATCAACACCCTTTTAGGGATGCGGATTGATTTAAAAACTCGCCGTTCGATTTTAGCCAATCAAACAGGAGGATTATCAGGTCCTGCTATCAAACCTGTGGCAATTCGTTTGATTCATCAAGTTTCTCAAATTTCTAGCCTACCGATCATCGGTATGGGCGGTGTACAAACGGTGGATGATGTATTAGAAATGTTCATGGCTGGAGCAAGTGCCGTAGCTGTTGGAACTGCTAATTTTACAGATCCATATATATGTCCTAAACTGATCGATGCTTTGCCTAACAGAATGGCAGAACTTGGAATCGAATCATTGGAGCAACTAATCAAAGAAGTTAGAGAGGCAAAAAATCTATGAGTCAACGACCGATCATCGCATTAGATTTCCCATCAAAAGTAGAAGTAGAAGCATTTTTAGACAAGTTCCCTAAAGAAGAGTCACTATTCGTTAAAGTAGGAATGGAACTATTTTATCAAGAAGGACCTGAGATTGTCCGTTGGCTGAAAGCAATAGGTCATTCCGTTTTTCTAGATCTAAAATTACATGATATTCCCAATACCGTTGAAAAATCAATGATCGGCTTAGCAAAACTTGGTGTGGATATAACAAATGTTCATGCTGCGGGCGGTGTTAAGATGATGGAAGCGGCTAAAAATGGATTAAAAAAAGGGACGAAAGATGGCGGAAAAGTGCCCATCTTGATTGCTGTAACACAGCTTACCTCAACAAGTGAGAAAGAGATGCACCAAGATCAATTGATTGAAGTTCCTTTAAAAGATAGCGTGCTCCATTATGCAAAATGTACTGAAAAGGCTGGATTGGATGGTGTTGTTTGTTCTGCATTAGAAGCTAAAGACATCCATCAGGCGACAAGCGATGCATTTGTTTGCTTAACACCTGGAATACGTCCAAGCGGCAGTGAAGTTGGTGACCAACAGCGCGTAGTGACACCAACGGATGCTAGGAAAATTGGTTCGACTTATATTGTAGTGGGACGACCGATCACACAAGCTGATGAACCTTATGAAGCGTATCAATCAATAAAAAGTGAGTGGAATGGAGAAAAATCATGACAGAATTAGCCAAAAAAATTGCCAAAGATTTATTAGAAATTGAAGCAGTATTTTTAAGTCCCAATGAACCTTTTACATGGGCAAGTGGAATCAAGAGCCCGATTTATTGCGATAATCGGATTACGATGAGCTATCCAGTTGTTCGTAAGGATATTGCGAATGGATTAGCAGAAAAAATCAAACAAACTTATCCAGATGTAGAAGTCATTGCTGGAACGGCAACAGCAGGAATTCCTCATGCTGCTTGGGTGGCAGATATTTTAGATTTACCGATGGTTTATATCCGCAGTAAAGCGAAAGAACATGGAAAAGGCAATCAAATCGAAGGCCGAATTTTTAAAGGACAAAAAATGGTTGTAATCGAAGATTTGATCTCAACTGGTGGAAGTGTCCTAGAAGCGGCAGATGCAGCACAACGTGAAGGGGCAGATGTTTTAGGTGTAGCGGCTATCTTCACTTATGAACTACCTAAAGGCAAAGAAACATTTGCGGCACATAAAATGGACTTAATCACACTAACAAATTACTCAACATTGATCGATGCGGCGTTAGAATCGAATTATATTGAAGAAAACGATGTTGCATTATTAAAAGAGTGGAAACAAGACCCAGAAAATTGGTTAAATAAATAGTTTATATCATAAAAAGCATAATTTTTGATCGTGTGTTCAAAGGTTATGCTTTTTCTTGATCGATTTGATTCCTCAGATATACTATACTTTTATTACAAAAAAAGAATAAAATAGCCTTTGAAAATTGACTGTTATTAATAATTAGTATACGATTATTCAAATGATAAAATCAGAAGGTGGGGTTTGATGAAAAATATTCGAAATATGGACGTGGAATGGGGATACGAAGGAGAGCTTGGGCCAGAACATTGGCACACGCTTTGTGATTGGTTTTCAACTGGAGCTAAATATCCTTATCAATCGCCTGTTAATTTGTCAAAAAACTTAATCAATGGCCAATCTACAGATAGGGCAATCGATTTTTGTTATAAAACTGAAGAATTTACAGAAAAAGAATTTAAAAACACCTTTCATTTTGTTCCACCAAATACAGAGAGCTATGTGATTTTTGAAGATGAAAAATATTATTTAACAGATATTCATTTTCATACACCAAGTGAGCATACCTTTGATGGAGAACATGCGCCGCTAGAATTTCATCTGGTTCACATGAATAATTCTGGTGATAACTTGGTTGTGGGTTGTTTATTTACGATTACAAAAAATGAAAATAGATTTTCAAAAAGACAGACAACGCTTGAGTGGAACTCTGAAACCCATCAACAATGGTTTGATCCTTCAATTTTTTTACCAGAACAAAAATCACATTTTCATTATTTAGGTTCATTAACAACACCACCAACAAAAGGACCTGTTCATTGGTTTGTCTTCGATTCTATTCAAAAAATGGATCAAGATTTTTTTGAGCGAATCGATGAAGGCATGCTACCGTTTAACAATCGCCCAGTCCAAGCGTTGAATGGACGTAAAATCTATTTTTCTGAATAAGATGGAGGGCCTCTATGAATATTCAACAGATGAAATATGTTGTAGCTGTTGCAAATAATGGTAGTTTTAGAGAAGCTGCAAAAAAACTTTTTATCACACAACCAAGTCTTTCTAACGGTATTCGTGAATTAGAAGAAGAAATTGGAGTAACTTTATTTATTCGTACTAACAAAGGAGCTTCTTTGACTGAAGAGGGCTTGACCTTTTTAGAACATGCGGAAAAACTTTTGACTCAAATGGAAATAATTGAAAATCGCTATCAAGAAGTAACGAAGAGCGAACGTTTTTCGATTTCATCTCAGCACTATGATTTTTTAGGCGAAGTGATGGGCAAAGTCATTCAGCAATTCAAAGACCAATACAAAAATTTTCGTGTATTTGAGACAACAACGTTAAAAGTAATCGAAGATGTGAAAAGTTATCATAGTGAACTTGGTATTATTTATTTAAATAGTCAAAATCAATCAGGTATCGAGCGATATCTAGAACAAGCAAATTTAACATATGATGTTGTTGGAAGCTTTAAAACGCATATTTTCCTTGGCAAAAATCATCCGTTAGCAAAACAAAAAGAAATCGATCTGGAACAATTATGCTGCTATCCTCAAGTTCGCTTTACGCAAGAAGGTAGTAATTTTGCATATTTTTCAGAAGATTTAATTGAGAATCAGGAACAAGAAACAGTAATTTATACAAATGATCGAGGAACCCTGATGAACTTACTAGTAGAAACAGATGCTTATGCCTCAGGATCTGGTGTGGTAACTGGCTTTACAAAAAAAGAGATTCGTTTAGTTCCATTGGCGGAAAGTACAAATAACAAAATCTGTGTTCTTTATCAAAAAAATAAATCAATCAGTACGATTGGGCAATTTTTTATAAAAGAATTGAAACAGCTATTTTGACATAAAGAAGAATAAGAGCGTCAAAAAATCATCCTTTAAAATAAGGATGATTTTTTAGTTTAAACGTTCGATTAAATTAATAGGAATCAAATAAATAGAAGTTTGTTTTAACATTATTTTCTGTTCTTTGTTACATAGATATTCATTAATTGATAAACCTTTTCCATTTCCTCCTGTGTCCCAATCGAAACACGCAAGTAATTGTTCAATCGTTCAATTTTTGGGAAATAACGAACAAATACATCGTGGGTTGTCAAATAATCATAAAGCTCTTCAATAATCAAATCAGGATACGTTAGTAATACAAAATTTGTTTGGGAGTAAAGAGATTGAAAACCTAATTCTTCAATACTTTTTGCAAACCAATCTCTAGTTTTACAAATCTCCCTAGTTATTTTTATATAATATTCTTCATCGGAAACAGCAGCGACAGCTATTTTTTCAGCTAACATATCAACAGAATAGGGATTAAACGATGATTTGATGCTTTCCACAATTTGGATATACTTTGGATTACCAATGGCATAACCAACACGTAAGCCCGCTAGAGAACTTGATTTAGAGAAGGTTCTAACTATAATCAAATTCGAATAGTTAGTTAAAAGTGAAACAGCTGACTGGCCTGCAAAATCAATATATGCTTCATCGATGATCACAATGACCTCCGGATTTTTTTTCAATAAATCCTCGATTTCTGACAGAGGTTTGAATAAACCTGTAGGTGCATTCGGATTGGCAAAGATTATTCCGCCATTTAACTGCTCATAATCTTTCAAGTTTATTTCAAATTTACTATTTAGCGGCAATTCCCTAAATGGAATCTCAAATAGCTCTGCCCAAACTTTGTAAAAACCATAAGTGATATCTGGAAATAGGATAGGATCTGAACTATTAAAACAAGCGAGAAAACAAAAGGCCAATACTTCATCAGAGCCGTTACCAATTATAAAATGATCAGGAGATAAGCCATGTTTGACACTTAATGCTTTTTTTAAAGAGAGATTATCGATAGAACTGTATCGTTTTAATTGTTCAGCCTCGAAATGTTTTAATACTTCAGTAACATTTGGTGACGGTGGATAGGGATTTTCGTTGGTGTTTAACTTAATCATATCAGGATAATTGGGTTGTTCTCCTGGGACATAGGGGGTAATTTTTCTGATACCTTTCATTTTAAATCTCTCCCTTCATTTCTTTTAACTATAAAGAAGCGAAGTACATTTCGCAAGCTTAATATGTGAATTTGAAAAGAAAATACGCAATTTTGAAATACAAATTTCATTTTTCGTTAAATTATGCTATGATAATTCCATTAAGAAAATATGGATAGCACACTAGTGTTTCGATTGATGCAAATGTTACTATATTTGATTTGAAGGTCGAACCAGTAAGATACGAGGAGATGGTTTCATGGATTTAACGAACAGATTTAACAAGCAAGTATATAAAATCGCCGTTTCGACGATTCGTCAATTTGACGAACAAGTAAGTGACATTGAAGGCATCATAAAGCTAACTTTAGGAGAGCCCGATTTTAATACTCCTGAGCATGTAAAAACAGCGGCACATGATGCGATCGAAAATAATTTTTCCCATTATTCGGGCATGTCAGGGTTAACCGATGTTCGTGAAGCTGCCACTTTTTTTATGAAAGAAAAGTATGGAGTCAGTTATCAGCCAGCGTCTGAAGTTTTAGTAACAGTAGGAGCAACTGAAGCGATTTCAGCAAGTTTATTATCTATTTTAGAACCTGGCGATAAAGTCTTGATGCCGGCACCAATCTATCCAGGCTATGAACCAGTCATTACTTTGGCTCAAGCGGAACCAATTTATATCGATACGACAGCGAATGATTTTGTCTTAACACCTGAAATGATAACTACTGCAATGTTAGAACATGGCGATCAAGTTAAAGCGATTATTTTAAATTATCCAAGCAATCCAACTGGTGTAACGTATAATCGTGAAGAAGTCAAAGCAATTGCAGATGTCTTGAAAAATTATCCGATTTTCGTGATCAGTGATGAAATATATAGTGAATTAACTTATGAAGATCAACATGTATCGATTGCGGAGTTTATTCCAGAACAAACTATTTTGATTAATGGACTATCAAAATCACACGCAATGACTGGTTGGCGGATTGGATTTATTTTTGGACCGGAGAATTTGATTGGAGAAATCATAAAAGTTCATCAATATTTAGTTACAGCGGCTTCAACTATATCTCAAAAAGCAGCCGTTAGAGCGCTTGTGGAAGGAATCAACGATTCTGCAGTGATGAAAGAAGAATACCGTGAACGACGTGATTTTGTTTACGAACAAATGACTTCTTTCGGATTCGAAGTAGCTAGACCGAATGGAGCATTCTATATTTTCGCCAAAATTCCAGCAGGATATGAACAAGATTCAATGAAATTCTGTGTAGATTTGGCGCAGCAACAAGCAATAGCGATCATTCCAGGATTGGCTTTTGGTCAAGAGGCGCAAGGATATGTACGGATCAGCTATGCAGCGGATTTGGCGACATTAAAAGAAGCAATGAAACGAGTAGGTAATTATATCAAATCGAACAGTTAAACGAGCAATCGTTTAACTGTTTTTTCATCTCAACATAACCTTTACATTCCTTTACCGATTATTTACAGAACGTTGAAACAGAATTAACACACTGCTGTTAAACTAAGCTTGTAACTAATTGAAAAGGACGTGTAAAAATGAAGAAACGTTTAGTATCAGCAATTGTTTTAAGTGTAGGACTTTTAATCGCTGGGTGTGGCAATCAAGGGGCTGCAACTAGTGAGAGTAGTAATAAATCTAAAGATAGCGGAAATAATAGTAATCAACCAGTGAAAATCGTAGCTGTTGGTTCAACCGCTTTACAACCATTAGTAGATGCGGCAAAAGATCAATTTGTTTCTGAGCATGCTAATTATACAATTTCAGTTCAGGGTGGAGGCAGCGGAACTGGACTTTCTCAAGTTGCCGATGGTGCTGTGACAATTGGAAATTCTGATGTTTTTGCCGAAGAAAAATCTGGTGTAGATGCATCAAAACTTGTTGACCATCGTGTAGCTGTTGTTGGAATGGGGCCTGTGGTCAATAAAGAAGTGGGCGTTAAAAACATTAGCAAACAAGAATTGATCGATATTTTTTCTGGAAAGACTAAAAATTGGAAAGATTTAGGCGGTAAAGATCAAGAAATCGCAGTAATCAATCGCCCAAGCGGTAGTGGAACACGAGCAACATTTGAAAAATGGGGATTGGATGGAGCAAAAGCGGTTCAATCTCAAGAACAAGACTCATCAGGAACCGTTCGTCAAATCGTTTCCCAAACACCTGGCGCAATCAGTTACTTGGCTTTCTCTTACATGGATGAATCGACAGATGCTTTGAGTATCGATGATGTAAAACCAACAGAAGAGAATGTTGCAGACAATTCTTGGAAAATTTGGTCTTACGAACACATGTATACAAAAGGCCAACCAGATGAAGATGTAAAAGCGTTTTTAGATTTCATGCTGACAGATGATGTTCAAGAAGGTGTAGTCAAAGAATTAGGTTACCTACCAATGACAGCGATGAAAGTTGAAAGAGACGTATCCGGAACAATCACTAAAAAATAAATTCTTTCCCCCTAAAGAATCAAAAAGAGGCAGAACGTGAAAAACGTTCGCCTCTTTTTGATTTAATTAGTTCTTGGGTAATCTTACTATAAAAGTTGAGCCTAGGCCCAAATGACTATCGATCGTAACGGTTCCTCCTAATAGTTCAGTGTAATTATGCACGATCGATAAACCTAAACCAGTACCGCCAGAATGCCGACTTCTTGCTTTGTCTACCCGGTAAAAGCGTTCAAAAATCCGTTCTTGGTCTTCTAAGCTAATCCCGATTCCTAAATCCTTCACTATGAAAAAGAATGTATCAGTCAAACCAAAATTAATTGTGATTGTTCCATCAGATTGAGAATATTGAATCGCATTTTCAATCAAATTTTTAACGATCGGATAGAAAAGCTCATACTTTGTTGTATAGTTTATTGTTTCATCACCGAGAATTTCGATGGTCAGATGCTTTTCTTTGATTACTTTACGATAAGAACGCAGGATTTCTTGTGTGAAAGGGAATAAAGCAACTTCTTGATCATCATAGGAAATATTTTTTCCATCACGAGAAAGCTGTAAAATTTCCTGAATCAATTGTTGTAATCGCAAAGCGTCTTTTTGCATGATCTCTAAAAATTGTGTTAACGTTTCAGGATCATCTTTGGCTCCGTCTAATAAGGTTTCAGTAAAACCTAGTAATGAGGTAACGGGTGTTTTTAACTCATGTGAGACATTACTAACAAAGTCTTTTTGGATCTTTTCTAATTGTCTGACACGAGTCAAATCATAAGCAATACCTAGAACTTGGTAATCATTTCCATCTTCTTCAATAAAACGTAAAGACATATCTAAAATCGTTTCATTCAATGAGTCAGTTAGTTTTATTTCTTGATGTACTGAACTTTTTTCTGTAATGACTTGATGAATCAAGTGGATCAGGGCAGGTTCTTTGATCACTTCAAAATAATCTTTGCCTGAATCATTTTCAGCGATCATTAAAATTTCAGTCATTTTAGGATTGATCAGTTGAAGCTTTCCATCAACATCAATAATGAAGACACCGATCATCAGTTCATCTAGCAAAGCGTGAAATTGTTCGTCAGTTGAGGTATAAGCTAAATAAGTTTGGCTCATTTGTTGGCTTAAAAGATTGACCGTCTGATACAATTCATTCCATTCTGGTGAATCTTGGATGATCGAACGAGCTTCATCTGGATATTTCACAATCTTTTTCAAAACGGGTAAAACCGTCACCAAAGGTTCATTTTTCTGGTGAAGTAATAAAAATACGAAAGCCGTAATAATCAAAAATAAAATGCCTAAAGTAAACAGAATATAGCGTCTAAATGATTGTATACTATTGGAAAACTGTGTCGTTTCTTCAGACATACGAATAATCCCGATCAATTCACCATTTTTATCGACCGGTAATGCTAAATAGAGTAATTCTTCTTTTAAAGTCGTACTTTTTCTTAAGGCAGAGCCAAAATCAGCACCGGAAAGAATCGCTTTTACCTCAGGTCGATTACTTCTTGATTCATGCACTGCAGAATCAACACTGTCGTAAAAAATATCACCTTTAGCATTCATTAATGTCAATCGTTCATTTTTATCAGTTGTATAATGCTCAATCAGCTTTTTTTCTTGATCCGAAAAATGTTGGGTTAAAAACAAATCAGGAGAGAGCTGGTCTAGAATCAACGTGCCTTTTTTTTGTAAATATTCTTCCTGTTGGGATAATAATTCCTTTTTGAAAAAATAGTTTGTTAAAAGAATACTCCCCACAAATAAGGCGAGCATCATAATTCCAACTAAGCAATATTCAATGCGTTGGCGTTTTTTCATTTTTTCGGCTCCTGAAAACGGTAGCCAAATCCTCTAACTGTCACTAAGTAGGCAGGTCGTTTGGGATCGATTTCGATTTTATCTCTTAAATGGCTGACATGGACATCAACAATACGGCTTTGGCCCGCAAAGTCATAGTTCCAAATGCGGTCGAGTAAAGTATCACGATCGATTACGCGATCTTTACGCTTAATGAAGTAGATGAGCAATTCAAATTCTTTTGGTGTCAACTCGATTTTTTCACCACGGACACTCACTTCATAATTTTGTTCATCCACACTGATTTCACCTAATACCAAAGGTGCTTTAATAGTTTCGTTAAATTCTTCTGGTTTAGCTGACGTAGGTTTTAGGCGGCGGAAGATTGCTTTCATTCTCGCTAAAACTTCTCTAGGACTAAATGGTTTTGTTAAATAATCATCAGCTCCGATTTCTAACCCAATAATTTTATCGACTTGATCATCTTTAGCAGTCAATATCAAAATAGGAGTATCAATTTTTTCTCTACGTAGTGATTTTGTGATTTCTAAGCCATCCATATTTGGCAACATAACATCTAGGATGATAAAATCAAATTGATTGGACAAGGCTAACTCATAACCGACTGCACCATCTTCCGCTGATATTACTTCATAGCCGTCTTTTTCTAGGTTAAAGGTCAACAACGTTACGATCGACGGTTCGTCGTCAACAACTAGTACTTTCTTCATCTATTTGGCTCCTTTAAATACGAAATAAACACAAGGTTATTTTATCACAGATTCCAAGCGATCAAAAACTTTATGGAATGTTTCTAAAACTACTTTCAAAGCCAAAGAAATGGTATAATAAAAAAGATTGAAATGAGGGAAGCCAATGATTGGAATTAGCGCATGTCTTGGCGGTGTTTGTTGCCGCTATGATGGTCAAGCAAAAGAAATCACTGCCTTAAAAAAATTAGTTGAAAATGACCAAGCAATACTTGTTTGTCCAGAAGTATTGGGTGGTTTGCCGATTCCTCGAGAACCTGCTGAAATAAGAGGTGGAGATGGTTTTGACGTTTGGGATGGTGGCGCGAAAGTCCTCACGAAAACAGGGGAAGATATGACCGTTATGTTCAAACAAGGAGCAATCACAGCGTATCAAAAATTAGTCGAACAAAATATCACAATGATTATTTTAAAAGAAAATAGCCCGTCTTGCGGAAGTAAAAGCATTTATGATGGTACATTTTCCGGTAATCATCGAAATGGTGTCGGTGTAGCAACGGCTTATTTTATTTCCAAAGGTCTTAATGTCGTTTCAGAGAACGACTGGCAAACAGTGGTTGGTCGTGAAAAATAGAAATAATCAAAAATAGCTTTTTTAAAAGGATTTTTGTGCAAATACGCACAGTTAGTATGGTTGATAGAATCTTTTCAAAAAAATCCTCGAAAATCAATTAAGAACTATTGACTAATCACTCTGAAATCGGTAACCTAAAAGGGATTGAAGATAGGAGTCACAACTATGGAAATTGAAAAAACCAATCGAATGAATGCGTTGTTTGAATTTTACTCCACTTTGTTGACAGAAAAACAAATGAATTATATGGAGATGTACTATGCGGATGATTTCTCATTAGGCGAGATTGCTGAAGAATACGATATCAGCCGCCAAGCAGTTTATGACAATATCAAACGGACAGAAAAAATCTTGGAAGAATATGAAAAAAAACTTCATCTATTTTCTGATTATATCGTACGTGGAGAATTGCTAGAGAACCTTAAAAGCTACGTGAGCGAAACCTATCCGAAAGATACAACAATCATACAGTATATAGAACAAATACAAGAAGTAGAGGAATGAGAATATGGCTTTTGAAAGTTTAACAGACCGCCTACAGCAGGCAATGAGCAAATTACGTCGCAAAGGAAAAGTATCTGAAGCTGACGTAAAAGAAATGATGAGAGAGATTCGTCTGGCTTTATTGGAAGCCGACGTAAATTTACAAGTTGTCAAAGATTTTACCAAACGGGTTCGTGACCGTGCAGTGGGTGTAGAAGTTCTTGAAAGCTTATCACCCGCTCAGCAAATTGTTAAAATCGTTGATGAAGAATTAACAGCGACCCTCGGAACTGATACAGTTGGCTTGAATAAATCAGAGCGTATTCCAACCGTAATTATGATGGTTGGGTTACAAGGGGCTGGTAAAACGACCTTTGGTGGTAAATTAGCGAATCATTTGATCAAGACTGAAAATGCACGTCCACTGATGATAGCAGCCGATGTCTACCGTCCAGCTGCGATCGATCAATTGAAGGTTTTAGGCCAACAATTAGATGTACCTGTTTTCGATATGGGGACTGAGACAAGTCCTGTAGAAATCGTGCGTCAAGGGATGGAACTGGCTAAAGAAAAGAAAAATGATTACGTCCTAATCGATACGGCCGGGCGCCTGCACATTGATGAGACATTGATGGATGAATTAAAACAAATCAAAGAAATAGCTCAACCTGATGATATCTTACTTGTAGTTGATGCAATGACCGGGCAAGATGCAGTTAATGTTGCTGAAAGTTTCAACCAGCAATTAGGAATCACTGGTGTGGTTATCACTAAACTTGATGGGGACACTCGAGGCGGTGCGGCGCTATCTATTCGTTCCGTTACTGGGGCACCAATCAAATTTATCGGTTCAGGTGAAAAACTGACTGACTTAGAAATTTTTCATCCAGATCGTATGTCCAGCCGTATTTTAGGCATGGGTGATATGCTGACGTTGATTGAAAAAGCACAACAAGATTATGATGAGAAAAAAGCTGAAGAACTTGCAGTAAAAATGAAGGAAAACAGCTTTGACTTTAATGACTTTATCGAGCAGTTAGATCAAGTAATGGGCATGGGACCAATCGAGGACTTGCTTAAAATGATTCCAGGAATGAGTAACATGCCTGGGCTAGAAAATGTCAAAGTCGATCCAAAAGATGTAGCACGTAAAAAAGCGATGGTACTTTCTATGACCCCTGCTGAACGAGAAAATCCTGATTTATTAAATCCGAGCCGTCGCCGTAGAATTGCTGCCGGTTCAGGTAATAATGTAGTTGAAGTCAATCGTATGATCAAACAATTCAAAGAATCTAAAAAAATGATGCAGCAAATGTCTAAAGGAAATATGGATATACCAGGTATGGATCAAATGCTTGGTGGAGGCATCAAAGGTAAACTAGGGAAAATGGCCATGAATCGCATGGTGAAGAAAAACAAGAAGAAGAAAAAGAAGAAAAAATAAAGTAGAAAAGAAAGCAGACCAAAGTCTTTAGATTCTGGTCTGTTTTTATTATTGAGATAGATAAACTATAATTCAATCAGAGCACGATATTTTAATCCCGGATCGTAAACATTTTCATAGAAATTCTGCTAAACTAAAGAAAAGCTTTAAAAATAAGGTTTAATTATTGGAGGGAACAAGGTGAAACAACGATGTTCTTGGGCAGAGGATAATGAAAAAATGAAACACTATCATGATACGATTTGGGGAGTTCCAGTATATGATGATCAGCGTTTGTTTAGAAAATTAATCTTGGATATCAATCAAGCCGGCTTGAGCTGGCAAACTATTTTGAATAAAGAAGACTATTTTGATACTGCCTTTGATAATTTTGATATAAAAAAAGTTGCGCATTATGACGAAAACAAGATCGAAGAACTTTTGAATGATCCTGGTATCATTCGTAATCGTAGAAAGATTGAGGCGGCAATCCATAATGCTCAAAAAGTTATTGAAATCCAAGAAGAATTCGGGACTTTTTCCAACTATTTATGGGGTTTTAATGCGCAAAATGTTTTGAAAAATTCTTATCAAAATCAACTGGAGATTCCTACAACGAACGAATTATCAGACAAGATAACCAAAGATTTGAAGAAAAGAGGATTTAAGTTTGTAGGCAGCACGATCATCTACGCTTTTTTAGAAGCAGTTGGAATGATCAATGATCATGTAACAACATGTTTTCGATATGAAGAAATAAAGTAAAAATGGTCTAAACTCAAACGATATTTCAGTTTGGGTTTAGACTATTTAAATTTAATCAATTATTTTTTTCTAAAAAAGCAAGATAAGAATCAACGATTGTTTTGAAAAAATTCATAGTATTTTCGGCAATAGTCCCATCTTCATTGATTAGATTTACTACATTGCCGATGTATGCTTCTGGTTGCTGCAAGGTAGGAACATTAAGGAAAACTAGCGATTGGCGTAAATGATGGTTTGCACCAAAAGCACTTAAAGCACCAGGTGATACGCTGACAACTAGGCCAGGTTTACCATCCCAAATATTTTGACCATAAGGACGTGAACCAACATCTAAAGCATTTTTCAAAACGCCAGGTACAGAGCGATTATATTCTGGTGTGACAAAAACAAGTCCTGTCAATGACTTTACTTCTTCTCTAAATTTCGTCCAAGCAGCTGTGGGCGTTCCTTCATCATCTAAATCTTGATTATACATTTCCAATTCATGTAAATCGATAAAAATAGGTTCATATTCTTCTGGGAATAAACTGGAAAGAGCAACGGCCACTTTTCTACTATAAGAATCTTTTCTCAAACTTCCGACAAAAAAACCGATTTTTTTCTTCATAAAATATTCCTCCATTCAATAAATAACTGTTATTATTTTATTCTAAATCTAAATCAACATTTATACAAGAAATCCATCTCTTTAATCGACATTCAGAAAATGACAAGCAAATCAATGTTCATGAACAAATATTTCTTATATAATGAAAAATAATAAAGTGTTCATAAAAATTGGAGGCAAAGTTATGCAGAGAATTAAACGAATTAGTAAAATCAGTATGTTTCTATTTATTTTCTGGTTATTCATTATAGGCATGACCCAAAAAACAATGGCTGTAGAAACTATCTCTAGTACAGACGATTCAAGCATAAATAGCAATGAAACCAAAACTGAAGTGAGCACTACAAAAAATAGTGACAGCACAGAACGCTCAACAGAAGAAAGCAGTACAGAAAATCAAGTAACTCTTCAACCGACTGTAAGAGCACAAAATGTCTATGGCTCTGAGTTGTTGACAAATGTAACTTTGACGGATATTGTCAATAACCCGATTCATCGAGTGAAGAGCAGCGATAAAATTAAAGTAAATTATTCCTATTACTTACCGGATGATGCTAAAGCTGGTGATGAGTTGACATTTGAATTACCGTCTATTTTACAAATGGTGAACTACAGCGATTTTCCATTGCTCAGTAAAGTTGGCAATGAGATCGGCACAGCCCACATAGATCGAGAAACAAATACGGTTACCGTTACATTCAATCAATTTGTAACAGACCATATTTCAATCAGTGGGCAATTTTATTTCTGGGTAAAGCTTGTCAATGATCAAACTGAAGAGGGTGTAAATCGAGTTCCACTGCCAGTCAATGGCGCAACGAGCGATCTTGAACTTACAGTAAACAAAGCTGTCGGTGTAAGTACGGGAACGACTAACCCAACAACAATTTTTAAAAGTGGAAAATTTGATTCAATAGATCCACAAAAAATCAATTGGACGATTACGATCAATAACTCTGGACAGAATCTGTTAATGCCGATTATTAAGGATAGTTTAGGAGCGGGACAACAATTACTCGGTGATACGTTCAGTATTAATTATCGCGATGGGGATAAAAAAAGTTTAAAAAAATATCTACTTCCAAGTAAAATTGAGGGAGACCAAACAAAAGTTGAAGTGGCAGCAGATGGTTTTATCCTATCCTTGGAAAATCTAGGTAGTTATAGTGCAGGCAAAGGGTATATTTCTGCAGTTGTCAACTACAGTACAAAAGTCACAGATTCATCAGTAAAATATGTTAACACTGCTAGTACTTTGGATGAAGATGGAACACCACAAGCAAGAAATGCTAGTTTAACTAATTACGCGAATGGTGGTATTGGTAATGGAGACGTAAACCAAGTCATTGATGTTATCACGGACAAAATTGATGAAGTCGAAAGCGTAGATTTACAAGAACTAACTGATTCGTCTGCAAAAAAACTAACAGATGCTAAAGAGAATGCTCAAACAGCAGTAGAAAACGAAAATGCAACACCTTCTGAGTTAGAAAATGTAGCTGAAACACTGGTCAATCAGTTAGTAACAACAGAAGAAATTGTTCAACCGACAGATATCGAAGCATTGGAAAAAATTATTGCCGAAAATGATGGGCTAAAAGAAGAGGCTTACACACCAGAAACTTGGCAACCATGGAAAGAGAAAAAAACGGAAGCTATCAATCTCATAAAAATAGCTGAAGAAACGCCTAAAGAAGTTAGCCGTAACGAGATCAAACAAACAACAGAAGAATTGAAGGCAGCTAGAACCAATCTTGTTGAAGCAGTAGAAACTTCTGAAACCAGTGAATCAGAGTCATCTAATGAGTCATCGACAAGTACTGAAACCTCGACCTCTACTCAAAGCAGTACAACCAGTCCAACTGAGAAAAGTGATGGAAATCAACAGAGCCTCTTAAAAACTGGTGAGGAAGGTTCACCTGTATTAATTTTTATGGGAACCTTATTACTAACAATTTCAGTAGGGATAATCTTCAACAGAAAGCAAATTGGAAGTTAATCGTTACTTTTACATTTTCTGACTCTGAAGTCTATATATAATCAGTCAAAATTATTACAGAATTCCTTGATTATTATCTTTTTCAATGAATTGTGAAGACTCAAAAAATAAGCTGTGAACGAAAGAAGATAATCTTCATAGTTCACAGCTTATTTTTGTTAAGCAACGATTGATTGCCCCTGCCAAGGTAACTCAATTATAAAGCTAATAGACCGAGAAATCAACGATACAAAGCTTTTTTTAAGGTGTCAAGAAAAAACTCTTTACAGCTTGCTGGAAATCTGGTAAACTAACATTTGTGATTAAGTTAATGGAGGTGTAATATATAAAATGTCAGTTAAAATTCGCTTAAAACGCATGGGTTCTAAAAAGAGTCCTTTTTACCGTATTGTAGTTGCAGATTCTCGTTCTCCTCGTGATGGACGTTTCATCGAAACTGTTGGTACTTACAATCCTTTAAAAGATCCTGCAGAAGTAGTTTTAAAAGAAGATTTAGTTTTAGACTGGTTGTCTAAAGGCGCTCAGCCTTCAGATACAGTTCGTAACATCCTTTCAAAAGAAGGCGTTATGAAAAAACACCACGAAGCTAAACTTGAAAAGAAATAAGGTGACCGATGATGACAGATGTGAAAGAGTTAGTCTTAACTATCGTTCGCCCATTAGTCAGTCAACCTGAGCTAGTTAAATTAGAAATAGAAGAATCTGATGTTTTTCTAGAGTATAATTTGACTGTATCGCCTGAAGATATTGGCCGTATCATTGGCAAGCAAGGCCGTGTTGCTAAAGCAATTCGTACCATTGTTTACAGTGTACGTGTCGAGGGACCTAAAAAAGTTCGTTTGAATATTGTAGATGGCAAATAGCAAGAAGTGAAGCACCCAAAAAATTGGGTGCTTTTTTTACGCGATCGCAGTAGTACAAAATCAATTTATATGTAAAGAAGAGGAGGAATAACCAATACATTCTGGGGTTACTCCTCCTTTTTTATAGGGAACAATTATTTTTTTCTAAATACTTTGATTTCAAAAACAGGTGCGTCGAAAGTGATTTCTGCCTCATCAATCATCAGACCAAGCAGGTGATAATCTTCTTCTTCATGGTGAGTGATCCCAAGTAATTCATCATAATAACTCTCAATACTCAGATCTCTAGGTGTATTTAATAACTCTAATAAATGCAGGACATTTTTTGGTTCTTTTTCAGTTTTCCCTTGTATTTCAATAGAAAAACCTTCTGGCGTAAAGTCAACGCCAATACGAATCTCTTCAATGTCATTCGAAAAAAAGTAAGTCAGTAATTCATCTATGATTCTCTTAGATTTGTCTCTTTCTTGCATGTTGTTTCACCTTTCTGATCTGTAAAATATTATCAAGTAATGGTACCATGACTGCTGCCACAAAACCAGTAGAAAATCCATTATTATAAAGATTTAACCCACCGTGAAGGTAGCTGACATTTGTGACCAACGACATATGTAAAAATCCAGCGATCAAGCCAAAAGTAATGCCATAATATCCAGCAATCGGTGCTAAACCAGTACCGAAAATTCCCGCAAGTACCACAGTTGTTTGGTTTACTTCAAAAACCGAAGATAGCTGTGCTGTCAAAAAGACACTAACTAATAAAGGCAGACTATTAAAAATATGATTACCAAAAGCACTAAATCCGACAGCTGATAAAATGGCTCCAACAATTGGTCCATTAAGTGTAGAATGACTAATTTGAGTATAACCAACAAGTAATAAACCCATCAGTGACATATTCATCATTGTAGCGCCAACACCTGCGATAGAAATAAAATCAGTAATCAATTTCCCAGATGTTTTACTGATATCTTTTAAGCCCCTCAGTGAAAAATGATTGACTACAAATCCAACAAAAAACATAATTAAAAATAAAAACAGTAGAAAAAAAAGAAGCTTGGTATGATAAGCTGTTGAAACCAAATTTTTACCTTCGATTTTCCAGCCAAACATCCTTAAAATACCTGTAAACATCATAGCAATAAGTCCGGAAGTAAAACCGACATTATACAATGAAAATCCTTGATGGAAGGTGAGAATATGTGAGGCTAAAGGTGGTAAAATCAAGCCGATAAAAATACCCACTGAACATCCTAAAGGAATCGAAAACACCAAAGGTAGGGAAAGGCCAAAGGTAAGGTAGCTGATAATTGGGGATAGCGCACTACCAAATAAGCTAACAACAATAAATTGTGAAAAAGGTTTCTTCACAATTTTTGCATAGCAGAGTCCACCAATAATGATTGGAATCGAATTATACAAATTTTTTCCAAAAAAAGAGCAACCCGATACGGTAAATAAAGCTGCGATCATAGGACCGTTGATTGGAATCTTTTCTTTTTTTGCAAGTAGAACACTGATCAATGTCAGTAAACCGCTATTTACAAATGCGCTACCGAATGTCCCTAGTTCAATATAATCGGTCAGAAGGTTGCTAGGTGAAGTTAAGATTCGAAGCATGCCTGCCCATAAAGAAGTTATCGGTTCATTAAATAAGCCAATCATGATCAAAATCAAGCAATAACCAATCAGAAAATAATAGTTTCTATTCTGATTAATTAGTTCTAAACGTTTTTTGTCAGTATGTAAAAAAAGTGTCTGGCTGTTATTTTTAGCCATAAAAAAATACCTCCATTATCCATGAATAAGTTAACTATAGCCTGTAAAACATTCATTGGTCAATAACATTTCAGTAAAGTCCAGTAAATTATCATATTTTTCAGATATATCCACAATTATTGAGAAAATCAGTCACAAAAAGAGTGTAAAATAAAAGGATAATATTAAAAAAATAAATAATGATAAATTAAAAAATTATTATCTAGCTTTTCGGGCTAGCCACTACGCTTTCTTTTGATCTCAATGAATGAAGTGAATAGATGTAGCGTAGTACTTACTTGGCGAAGGTATCGGAAAAAAAGATGTAAATAGAGTCTAACAAAAATTGTCACAGTCTATTTTCAAGTTTTTCAGTCGATACTGAACGAACCTGTTGCGTTTTTTAATTAAGGAGGGATTGTTTTTGGTTAGAAAAAAAGTTTATAAAAAACAACATATTTTGGCAGCTGCACAAGATTTATTAATAGAAAAAGGTTTTTCATTTATAACAGCGCGAAATGTAGCAGATCATATGGGAATTTCAACGCAGCCTATTTATCTCGAATTCAAAAATATGGAAGAGCTGAAACTTACTTTATTAAATACAACATATGAGACTTTAGAAAAGGAATTTTTGCTTGAAACAAAAACGTCAAATAACTGTGCAAATTTCGGTTTAAATTATATTGATTTAGCAAAATCGAATAAGAAATTGTACATATCTTTGTATATAGATCATCATTCATATGGTCAAGAATTACAGCAATTATTTTTTGATTCGTTTCAAAAAGCTATTCTTGATGATAAAAATTATGCTACTGTCTCAAAAGAAAAACTTGAAAAGCTTCATATGAATTTATGGATTGTTGCGACTGGAATAGCATCCTTGAGTATTTCTGGAATGTTAAATCAAACAGAAGAACAATTGATTACAATATTTGAGGCTGTCGAACAAAATAGCGGAATCAGATAAAAAGTTGTATTAAGTCGGCTACAAGGTTTATAAAGCAGTAGATCCTTGGTATCACTAAATAATATTCACCCAGACTGAGAGCAACCTATGCCAAAAGGACTAAACAGATTTCGTATATTTGACTGATTTTTTTTAGTTGTTTTGCTGCTAAAATAAGTTTATAAATGAAATTTGGAGGAATAAGCTTGAAGATCATCAAAACAATCATTGTACTAGCTTTATTTGGAGGCGTTGCTCTTTTTGGAGCTAAGCTATATACGCAAAATCAATCAGATGAACTTTCTGGCACGATCGATCAGTTAAATCCATTAGTTGGTAAAGGGGAAGTTTATGTCAAAACAAAAAAAGCCGACAGTATCAATAGTTATGGTATTACGACATATAAGCAACAAACTTTTGATAAAAATGGTAAACAAAAAGAGCTTACTTTTACAGCAGCTCATGAATTGACCACAGATCGCTATTTGAAAATTTACAATAAAGGTGCCCACGTAGAGACTTACGAAGAAGTTTCGGGACAAAATGTTCCTGAAAAAGCACTGCAGCAACTAAATAAATAAAAAGACTGTAACAGCAATATAATCTGATCAAGCAAGTAGGCAAAAGCGAGAATTATTAATGATTCTACTTTTGTTCGACTATAATTTAGATTATATTCTGGCAGTCTTTTTTTTGATCAATTTGTTCAAACAGCCTGAGGTATAAAGTCAATTGTACATAAATCATTATGATAGAAATGGATCGTTGCTTGAATTTTTCCATCCTCAATCAATTTTTGTGCAGTGTCTTTTACGTCTTCTTGGTCAAATTGCTGGAAATTGATCACGTTTGCTACAAAATGAGGAGATTTCCGGTTAGAAGCCTCAAGTATGAGCGTTTCGATTTGTGGATTAAAGGTCATTTACTTTCACCTCTTTGTTTAACATTAACACTTTATTTCTAAATTTGATAGTAATTCGTTGATAGATGAGGATATGGAAAGAGTTTTTTTCAGAATTTTTTTCAGTAATTTTTTTCGTAGTAAGAATAAGCATTGCATTTTTTTACTATAATGAGTTTCTTGTTTGTTGGTTCAACTAATTTTTGCAGTTCAAAGAAATTCTTTTTTTCAAAATGATGATTCCAGATAAACATCATTTTAAGTAAATGAAGAGTTGGTTTATAATGAGCATTCTCTTGATTTGTGATTTGTTTGATGTAGCGACTAAGGATACGGTGCACTCGAACGTGGTAAGGAGGGATCAGTAAAAAAATAATGTCTGCATCCTCTAAAGCTGGTTTGATCCAGAATTTAGTCGTCGTACCTTCGATAATCCACGTTTCTTTGTTTAGGAGAGCTTGTAACTTTTTAGTAGATTCTTCTAATGGAAAGGGGATGTCTCCTGTAGAATGACGGTTCCAAATGAGGTTGTCTAGTTCGTAATAAGGAATTCTTTTTTTAGCTGATAGTTGTTTTGCGAAAGTAGTTTTTCCACTACCAACTGGACCTGCAATTATTATTTTTTTCATTCTTAGCCTCCAATCTGAAAGAAAAAAGAATGGCAATAAATCGCCATTCTTTTAAATGTTTATTTTTTTGCTTCTTGTAAAATGTTGATTTTCTCGATTCGGATATCTTTCTTCGGTTTATCTTGTTCGCCAGTTTCAGCAGACGCGATTTTATCTACAACATCCATACCTTTAGTTACTTGACCGAAAACAGTATGTTTGCCATCTAAGAAAGGAGTTCCGCCTTTTTTATAAGCTTCAATGATTTTTTCAGGATAATCATCTTTTAATAGGCCGTCGGAAACATCTTGATCATTTTGAACAATAAAGAATTGGCTACCGTTTGTGCCGTTACCTTTTTCATCTGTACCAGCATTCGCCATCGATAGGGCACCACGCAGATTGTATAATTGGTTAGAGATTTCATCATCAAAAGAGTCATTCCAAATACTTTCACCACCGGTACCGTCACCTTTAGGGTCTCCACCTTGGATCATGAAATCTTTGATAACGCGATGGAAAGTAACATTATTATAATAACCATCTTTTGCGTGTGTCATAAAGTTTTCAACTGTTTTTGGTGCTTGTTTTGGAAATAGTTTGATTTCAATTGTTCCTTCTGTTGTGACCATTTCAACTAAATCTTCATCTTCGCTTACTGTATCTGATAATTGAGGTAAATCTAGTGCGTTTAAATCAACCGATTCAGAAGTTTTAGTCTCAGTTGAAGAAGTAGCAGAAGAATCTGCCGTTTTTTTCTCATTTTTAGGTCCACATGCTGCAAATAAGACAAGTGTAGTTAAAAGAGCTGTAGCAGCAATGAATTTTTTTATTTTCATAAAGTTAAGTCTTCCTTTCAAAAATAGTTACATCTCATAATAACAAATCCTCTTTAGAACTGCTAGTCAAAATGGAAAAATTTTAAGATTTCCAAAAGGTGTAGACCACTTTTTATTATTCTGCTATAATGAAAATGCATACATTATAATCAATACAAATCTTAGGAGGCAGTAATAATGGGAAAATTAGGTATTTCTATTTATCCAGAACGTTCAACTTTTGAAAAGGACAAAGCATATCTAGACTTAGCACATAAATATGGTTTTAAACGTGTTTTTACAAGTTTACTTCAAATTACAGAAGACAAAGAAAAGGTATTAGCAGAGTTTAAAAAAGTCGTTGATTATGCTAACAGTCTTGGAATGGAAGTTATGGTCGACATTAATCCTGCCTTATTTGAACAATTAGAAATTTCTTATGACGACTTATCGTTTTTTGATGAAATGGGTGCTTATGGCGTCCGTTTAGATGTTGGTTTTACTGGTGCTGAAGAATCGAAAATGACACGTAATCCATATGGCATCAAAATCGAAATCAACATGAGTACAGGGACAAGTTATGTAGACAATATCATGAGCTACTCACCAAATACAGATAATTTATTAGGTTCACATAATTTTTATCCGCATCGTTATTCTGGTTTAGGGTATGATCATTTTGTTTTTTGTTCTGAAAAATTTAGAAAATACAACTTAAATACAATGGCCTTTGTAAATTCACATGATGCGACATTTGGACCTTGGGCGACACAAGATGGTTTATGTTCATTAGAGGATCATCGCGATCTAGAAATCGCTACACAAGTGAAACATTTAGTATTAACTGGCTTGATCGATGATATCTTAGTTGGTAATGCTTATGCATCAGAAGCTGAGTTAACAGCGATGGCTGAAGCATTCAACGCAGAATACCCATCAGTTAAAGTAGATGTTGCACAAGATATTACAGACGATGAAAGAGAAGTCCTGTTCACAAGTCTACACAGCTATCGTGGAGACCGTTCAGAATATATTTTACGTTCAACGATGACACGTATTCACTTTAAAGACCGCGCATTTACAGCCCATAACACAAAAGATATGACTAAAGGAGATGTGTTGATCGATAATGTTGGTTACGGTCAGTATAAAGGAGAAACACAAATCGCCTTGAAAGAAATGAAGAATGATGGACGAGTGAATGTGGTTGGTCGCATTTCTGACGATGAGTTATTCTTATTAGATTTCTTGAAGCCGTGGTCTAGTTTTAAATTAATTGAAAATAATAAATAAAATAGAAATGAGATCAAGTGAAAGTAAGTAGACTTTTGTTTGGTCTCATTTTTCTGGTTATCAAAATGAAAAAAATAGCATGATCTATATTTAATATTGCGAAAATCCCTATAAAACATTATACTATTTAAGGATTTGAAAAAATTAGTATCATTTTTTATTTAAGAAAGCATGCTTTTATGAATGATACGTTTAAATGGGGAGTAATCGGATGAATCGTATAGTAAAAATTTTGATAGCTGTAGTCGTTTTAATTGTTATCGTACTAGTAGGAGCAGGGATGTATTTCTATAATTATGCCGTCGTTCCTTCAAAAAAAGATTTCCTAGCTGGAGACACACCAGGAACAGATATTGAGGCGAAAACACCTGAAGAAAAATGGTTTAAAGAAAAAACGAATCGTTCATATTGGGATTTGACTTCCAAAGACGGATTAAAGTTAAAAGCAATTTATCTACCTGCTGAAGAAAAAACAGATAAAAATGTCATTATGGCTCATGGCTATATGGGTAGCGCCGAGACAATGGCTAGTTTCGCTAAAATGTACCATGACTGGGGCTATAATGTTTTGGTGCCGGATGCTCGCGGACATGGTGAAAGTGAAGGCGATTATATAGGTTTTGGCTGGCCCGAGCGAAAAGATTATCTTCAATGGATTGATAAAATGATCGCTGAAAATGGCAAAGATGCTCAAATCACTTTATACGGCATTAGTATGGGTGGCGCGACAGTCATGATGACCAGTGGTGAAAAATTACCGAAAAATGTCAAAGCAATTGTTGAAGATTGCGGTTATTCCACTGTAAATGAAGAATTAAAGTACCAATTGAAAGATATGTTTAATTTGCCAGCATTCCCATTAGTTCCCGTTACAAGTTTGATTACTAAAATTCGGGCTGGTTATTTCTTCGGTGAAGCAAGTTCGATAGCACAATTGAAGAAAAATAAAGTACCGATGTTGTTTATCCACGGTGATGCAGATAAATTTGTACCCTTTGAGATGTTGAATGAAGTATACAATGCAACAGATGTACCAAAAGAAAAGTTTGTTGTAAAAGGTGCCGAACATGCAAAATCCTATTCAGTTGATCCTAAAGCATATAAAGAAAAAGTTGAAAGCTTTTTAACAAAATACGTAGATTAATGATTATCGTCATCCAGTTTGAACAGCTGGTGACGATTTTTTAAAGCAGAAAAATGAGTTTATTTTAGAATAAAGTTTCATTTAAATGCTATTCTTACTAATTTTACTATGCATCAACTAGAATTCTTTGATATGATAATAAAAAGAAATGAGGTAAAATAGATGGAAGAACAGATTATTGACTATCTGCATTACTTACAAATAGAACGAGGCCTTTCTCTTAACACAAGAAAAAGCTATGAACGGGACTTACATAAATATTTTGCTTTTCTGAAAGAGCAAAAGATAGACACTTGGCAAGTGATTGATCGCTACATAATTATGGAATATTTGCAAACCTTGCACAATGACAGCAACTCGTCTGCTACAATCATACGAATGATTTCAAGTCTCAGGGGCTTCCATCAGTTTTTAAGACAAGAAAGGCATACAGATCATGATCCGATGCAGCATATCGATTCTCCTAAAAAGGCGCAAAAACTGCCTAACACACTGTCAGTTGAAGAAGTTACTTTATTGATTGAAACACCTGATACAACCAAACCATTAGGCATCAGAAACCGAACAATCTTAGAGGTCATGTATGCAACTGGATTACGAGTGAGTGAGTTGGTAGACTTAAAAATAGGTGATTTACATTTGGCGATGGGGTTATTACAGACTATCGGTAAAGGAGATAAAGAACGAATCATTCCTTTAGGCGATTATGCGATTCAATGGATCGAAAAATACCTAGAAGAGGCCCGACCTATTCTAATCAAAAAAAATCAAAACGAAACCCATTTATTTGTCAACCATCATGGACATCCATTATCACGACAAGGAGTTTGGAAAAATCTCAAGCAAATCGTTCTGGAAGCTGGAATCAATAAGAATATCACGCCGCATACATTGCGTCATAGTTTTGCGACCCATTTATTAGAAAATGGTGCGGATTTAAGAATTGTCCAAGAACTCTTAGGACATGCAGATATTTCTACGACTCAAATCTATACTCATATTACGAAACAGCGAATGGCAGATGTTTACAAACAGCACTTCCCAAGAGCCTAACCAATAAAAAGGAAAGAAGGTGAGATCATGTTAACTTATTATCGAAAAGAGCAACGAAAAATTGCGATGGGTTTATTAAGTTTCCATCAAAAATTAACTGAGTACCACTCACTGTTGAAAGAAATAGACATGTATGAGACAGAAGATGACTTGCATTTACTTTTTTGGACACCGAATGGAGAACAAAATATTCAGGGAATTGTAGGAATTGAAGTAGAAACATCTGAAGCGATGATTTTACATGATATATCGATCAATCCTTCCTTTAGAGGTGAAAAAATAGGATTTGACTTATTAAATGAGGTGGCGCAGCTGTATCCTGAAACAAAAATATATGGCACATTAGCCACATCGGCTTATTTATCTAAGTGGAAAGAACACAACGCTTGAATTTTATGGTAAACTAAAGAGCTGAAAAAGAAAGTTGGATGATCTTGCAGGAAATTAATGTAAAATTAGATGTATTTGAAGGTCCGCTTGATCTTCTGTTACATTTGATTCAAAAATTGGAAATCGATATTTATGACATTCCAATCGCTGCAGTAACAGAACAGTATATGAACTATATCCATACAATGAAAACATTGGAATTAGAGATTGCTGGAGAATATTTAGTGATGGCAGCGACATTGATGGCAATCAAAAGTAAAATGCTTTTGCCCAAACAAGAGTTAGAAATGACAGAAGACGATGAAATCCTTGATGGTGAAGACCCACGAGATGCTTTGGTTGCTCAATTATTAGAATATCGTAAATTTAAATATGCGGCAGGTCTTTTGCATGAAAAAGAATCCGAAAGAAGTCTTTATTATACAAAAGAACCTATGGACATCGATGAATACAAAGAGGATAATCCTTTATTAGAACCTAATCAATTGAATACGATTGATCTTTTTCTAGCTTTTCACGCAATGCTAGAAAAGAAGAAAAGTCGTCAACCAGTCGAAACAACTGTTACAGGAGATGATGTTTCGATTGAAGAAAAGATTGCAACGATCACTCAAAAAATGTGTCAGATTGATCGGAATACACCGATAAATTTTGAATCTTTTTTCACTTCATATTCTAAACAAGAAGTCGTTACGACTTTTATGGCTTTGTTGGAGTTGATGAAAAAAGGTGTCGTTCATGTAGAACAAGAGGATAATTATAGTACTATTTTACTCTATAATAGGTCTGAAAAGATTGAATCAAGTACGGAGGAAACAACGTGACAACAGTAAGTCAAATCGAAGCGATTCTATTTGTTGTTGGTGAAGAGGGAATTGGGTTAGAAGAATTATCTTACTTATTAGAATTATCCACCGCCAAAACATATGAAGCCGTGACTGCTTTAAAAGAACGCTATGAATCAGATAAACAAGCAGCATTAAATATTTTGGAAGTCGGCAATCACTTTATATTGTCTACTAAAAAAGCATTTGCACCATTATTAAAAAAATATGCACAATCACCGATCTCAAATTCTTTATCCCAAGCAGCACTCGAAACATTATCGATTGTTGCGTACAAACAGCCAATTTCAAGAGTTGAAGTAGATGAAATTAGAGGCGTTCAATCGGCAGGTTCAATGCAAAAACTAGTTGCCCGCCAGTTGATTGAAGAAAAGGGGCGGGTAGACGGACCCGGTCGAGCTATTTTATATGGCACTACGGCTTATTTCATGGACTATTTTGGCTTAAGATCCTTAGAAGAACTGCCAGATATTCACCAAATGGAAGAAGAAATCGCTGAAGAATTGCCTTTAGATCTCTTTTTCGACCGTTATAAAGAGCTAAATGAAGAAGAATCAACAACGGACACAAACGAATCGGAGGAAGAAAACTAAATGGAAAGACTTCAAAAAGTAATTGCGCATGCGGGAATTGCATCACGTAGAAAAGCAGAAGAATATATCGTCAACGGACGTGTAAAAGTAAATGGAAAAATCGTTCGAGAATTAGGAACACAAGTAGGGAAGAACGACAAAGTTGAAGTAGATGATGTGCCAATTTACAAAGAAGAATACGGTTATTATCTTTTCTACAAACCAAAAGGCGTTATTTCAGCTGTTTCTGATGATAAAGGCAGAAAAGTTGTTACGGATTTTTTCTCTCATATTAAAGAGCGAATTTATCCTGTCGGAAGATTGGATTATGACACATCTGGCTTGTTACTATTAACGAATGATGGTGAGTTTTCTCAAAAATTGACGCATCCAAGTCATGAAATTGATAAAGTTTATGTAGCAAAAGTAAAAGGATTAGCCAAAAAACATGATTTACTTCCACTAACTAAGGGAATGAAAATTGAAGGCTATAAAACTGCACCAGCTGCTTTTGAGATCATATCTGTTGATCTTAAAACAAACACGAGTATTGTTGAATTGACGATTCACGAAGGCCGTAACCACCAAGTGAAAAAAATGCTTCAAGCAGTAGGCTATCCTGTCCAAAAATTAAAAAGAGAAAAGTACGGTGATTTGACCTTAAAAGGATTACGACCAGGTGAATACCGTAACTTAAATAAAAAAGAAATCAGTGTTTTGATGAATCAGTCAAAATAATTTTTTACGAGTATGAGTCGAAACTAATAATAGTTTTGGCTCATATTTTTCTATTGACAGCAAATGTGACTTGTTGAACATAAATATTGCATTTTTCTAAAAAGGTTGTATACTGAAATTGTACAAAAATTTAATAAAGGTTCGTCTTCAGGGGCAGGGTGAAATTCCCGACCGGTGGTTATAGTCCACGACCTATCTCATTTGAGGTGGCTGAATTGGTGAAATTCCAATACCGACAGTAAAGTCTGGATAAAGAAGATAGGGCTTATTTGAATTGGCATTTTTCAGATAAGATAACTCTACTCTATTTTCCCTGCTGGAAAATAGAGTTTTTGCTGTGAATTGCTGTGAATCACTACGATTGGCCAAAGGACAGAGTAGATGATGAACAGTACTTGGCGAACGAAGTGAGAGAAGACACCTAACTAGTGAATCACGCTATTGTGTTTATTCCATCAAACTCTAAAAGCTAAACCTCTAAGAATTGAGGGGCAGAGTAGATGATGAACAGTACTTGGCGAACGAAGTGAGAGAAGTCACCTAACTAGTGAATCACACTATTGTGTTTATCCCATCAAACTCTAGAAGCTAAACCTCTAAGAATTGAGGGGCAGAGTAGATGATGAACAGTACTTAGTCAACGAAGAAGTTGTTACCATCATACTAAAACACCATATTTAACCAAAACTAAATAGGAGTGAACTTTTTTCGCAACGAAATACGATAGCACGGCTCAATAGCTATCAAGCGATTACCGATAAAGCGCAGTATATTTATCGTTCGACCAAACAACAAACACAGCAAATCAAGAGCAATCAATGAAAAAGTCAATTTAGAAAAGTTCGTTTGAAGATGGGTCCTTAAACAGGAGGATTTCATATGCGAAACAACAAGGTACAAAAAATGGTAAGTGTAGCAATGTTAGCAGCAATAGGTGTGGTTTTACAGTTTGTGGCGTTTCCGATCATACCGTCATTAAGTTTCTTAAAAATCGATTTTAGTGACATACCCGTTATGATCAGTATGTTCTTATTCGGGCCGCTAGCTGGAATAAGTACGGCTTTCATAAGATCAGTATTGCATCTGTTTACAACAGGGGCATCGCCACAAAATTTAGTGGGAGATGTAACTAGCTTTTTTGCAACAACTGTTTTCACTTTACCGATGTATTATTTTTTCAAGCGAGGAAGCGACAAGCGTTCAAACAAAATTTTAGGTGTAGCTACAGGAATAATTGCGCTTACTGTTTTTATGGGTGTAGCGAATTACTTTGTGATCACACCGATTTATTTAAAACTATTTGGTGTATCAGCTGGGCAATTCTTAGGAATGTCTCTGGCAAAATATGTTACGATCGGGATTATTCCATTCAACTTGATCAAAGGCGCAATTGTGAGTGGGGTTTTCTTAGTGCTTCACGCAAAATTATTGCCTTGGCTATCTAGAAAACAATATCAGTTGGGTGATAAAAAAACGATAACGAAGTAAATCATTGATATAAATAGCTGAGACATAGAGTAAAACATTTCGTTTTGCTCTGTGTTTTTTTGATTGTGAATACAAAATGTTCTAGTTAAAAGCAGATTTCTGCTAAAATGGAAAAGACAGAATGAGAGGAGAACTAAAATGAAAAAATGGCAGAAACGATTACTTTGGTTTATCGGAGTACTGGTAGCTTTAGTTTTGATAGGCTTATTTTATATAAAAACCATTACCTATACACCTACAACCATGGCTTTAGAAGCATCTCAAAAAGCAACAGATGAAAATGGCGTACTATATTTTAAAGGTAAGGAGGAAAAACCAGCATTGATTTTTTATCAAGGAGCGTTGGTTGAAAGTGCTAGCTATAGTATTTGGGCTGAAAAAGTAGCAGAGGCTGGATTTTCAGTCTATCTTGTAAAATAACCCTTGAATTTGGCTGTTTCAGGTCAAAATAAAGCGGAGCAGGTCATTCGTTCTAATCATTTAACTAATTATGTGATTGGCGGACATTCATTGGGTGGGGTTATGGCCAGTCGCTTTGCTGCTGAACAAGCTAATGATGGTTTAAAAGGAGTATTCTTCTTAGCAAGTTACCCTGACGAAAAAGGCAGTCTTTCAAAGTTTAAGGGACAAGTACTTTCATTGACTGGTTCTAAAGATGGTGTTTTGAATTGGCAAGCTTATGATCAAGCAAAAAAATATTTACCTGAACAAACTGTTTTCGAAGAAATCAAAGGTGGAAACCATGCTGGATTCGGCAGTTACGGTGAGCAAAAAGGGGACAAATCTGCAGGTATTAATAATGACGAGCAACAGCAAGAAGTCGCCAATCTACTTATTAATTGGTTAAAAACGATCCAATAAATAGTAAAAGGAGGGAGTACAGTCTTTCGACAAGTATTTTCTCCTTTTACTATTGGGCTAAGAAACTAGCAGATTTTCAGTGATTTTCCGTAATCTCTATTGCACGAACAGGACATTTGCGGTACGCTGTTAACGCATTGTCCCTTTCATTTTCAGGAACAAATTCTTGATGGGCTTTGCTATCATTTTTTAAAATGACAATCCCATCATCATTATAATCAAAAATTTCTGGTGCATAGACTTGGCATAATCCACAAGCAATGCATTTTTCCGGAATTATTTTACATAACATAAGAGCACATCCTATTCTATCATTGAAAGAGGTGAAAATATGGAACCTTCCTTTATTTTAGCTTTATTTCAGCACGGATACAAGGTGCGAACTTCAACTTTGTATCACCTTTTAAAAGGCAAACGGACAAGTTCTGTCTTGCTGTATGGTTTTTTATATGAAAACTTACGATTCTTTCAGCTATTTCCATTATTGTCTGAAAAACAATTTAATTATATACTAGAAGAATTAGTTAAACAAGAGTCGTTGCATCTTATATCTGAAGGCGAGGTCCAGATAACCGAAAAAGGTATGCAAGTAGTGCTTCAAGAGGATGATCATTTTTCTTCGATCGACAATTATCGTTTTGGTAAAACAGACGAAATAGTTTGGCGTTTATTACAATTTACAGTGCAAGTTGTTTCTAATTTATCTTATACAAATAAAAATTATGTTCCGTTAGAACAATCGCCATTGTATCAAAAGCAAGTAAAAATGTATATAAAATCAATGCCAAAAGTACAATTGATCAAAACGGTTAAAAATGAATGGACTCAAATTTTTTCTCATTTAACGAAAGAAGAAGCAAATTTTTTTGCTCAACAATTTTCTGGTTATCAACAAATCGGAAAAACCTCTTTTCAATTACTGGACGATCAAGATAATGCTTTTAAGCAAATGCTACATAAGAAAGAAAAACTTCATCACTTATTGGAAACAATTTGTTTAATGCCAGAAGCTAGTTTCTTGAAAAAGTTAGTTCTTCCTTTGGTGAAACAAAATGAAAATAAAAGTATGAGTGAAACAAACTCATATTTAAAAACACAGCGTTCAATAGAAGAATTAGCCCAGCAAAGAAGGGTCAAAATGAGCACAATCAAAGATCATCTTATGGAATTAGCCTTAACGAAGGATTTTCCGTTTGAGCGCTTTATATCTAAAGAAACAGAGGAATGCTTATTTGAATACCCAAAACCATGTCAAGATTGGATGTACCGTTCAGTCAAACAAACTAATCCAGAACTTGATTACTTTGAGTTTCGTTTATATCAAATTCAAAAACTTAGAGAAGAAAGAGAATCGAACCAATGACAATCAATTTAGAGCAAGTGTTACAAGATAAATTTGGTTTCAGTACGTTTAAACCAGGACAAAAAGAAGTAATCGAACAGCTGTTAAAGAAACAAGACACATTAGCTGTTTTGCCAACAGGTATAGGGAAATCCTTGTGTTACCAATTAGTTGGGCAATTAGTCGAAGGCACAGTGATTATCGTTTCACCACTACTATCCTTAATGGAAGATCAAGTGTTCCAGCTTCAAAAAAAGGGGGAAACCAGTGTTATCGCCTTAAATAGCAGTTTGACTTTTTTTGAAAAGCAATATGTACTAAATCATCTAAGCGAGTATAAATTCATTTTGATTAGTCCTGAAACTCTAACCCAAAAAGAAGTTCGAAAAAGAATAGCTGGTTTAAGCATTGCTTTATTTGTAGTAGATGAAGCTCACTGCGTTTCTCAGTGGGGTGTTGATTTTAGACCAGAATATACCAAGTTAGCCAATATCCAAGCGGAATGCGTCTATCCATTGACTTTAGCATTAACCGCCACCGCAACCCCAGCTGTAAAAAAGGAGATTATTAAGCAAGTATTTTCACATCGTCAAACGATTTCAGAAGTTATATTTTCGGTGAATCGACCAAATATCGGTTTGATCGTTAATCAAACTACTGAAAAAAACGATACATTGATTTCTTATCTAACTCAACTAAAAAGCAGAGGCATCATTTACTGCGCAACTAGAAAGACAGCCGAGAAAATCAATCAAGTAATCAATGTACAGACAAATTTAAAATCAGCATTCTATCACGGCGGTCTAACTGCTAATGAGCGTAGCTTATTGCAACAGCAATTTGTTTCAAATCAATTAGATGTTTTGTGTGCGACAAACGCTTTTGGTATGGGGATCGACAAACCTGATGTACGCTTTGTTATTCACTACGATTGTCCGGATAGTTTAGAAAATTATGTACAAGAAATTGGCCGAGCTGGCCGTGATGGGCAATCTAGTGTAGCAATTTTACTCTACCAAAAGGGAGACGAATCGATTCACTATTATTTTCAGTCAGAAAGTCGCCTTGATCGAGAACGTTTGAATGAATTAGCTGAAATCAAATTAAAAGAACAAGAAAATAGTCTACCTGAACTAAATGAAATCCAGCAAAAATGGCTGCAAGGTTTCTTAGAAAAAGAATATACAATCGAAGAATTAGAACAAAGATTATTAAGAAAAGAGAAAGAACGTAAACAACAGTTAAATGTTATGTTAAACTATATCAATGAAGAAGAATGCCGTCGTGTGTTCATTCAGCAGTATTTTTCAGAAAAAATTACAGAAACAACACAAGAAAATTGTTGTGATCGATGCGGCTTATCCTTTGACAACTACAAAGGGCAAATAGTACAATCACCAGAAGAAAACGAAATCTCCGAACAGTGGGAGGACATTTTAATAAGATTATTTAAAGAATGAAAATAATTTTTTTTTAGACTGCAGTTGGCAAAAAGCTGTGGTATAATAGCAAACGAGAGAATTTTAGGAGGAACGATACGTGAGTAAAAAAGATAAGAAAAAACCATCAGGTGCACGTGAACCTTGGGAGCAGTCAATTTATGATACAGATAAGAATACTGGGGGCTCCCGCTCAGAAAAACGTCAACAAAAAAAAGGCAATACGGTCTTTCTAACAATTTTAGTTATTCTATTATTATTGATTATTGCTTTACCCGTGGGAACCTATCTTTATGTAATGAGAGATAAACCAAATGATAACAAACAGGCTAGTCAGCCTTCATCATCTGTGGTTGTTCAATCATCCACTAAAAATAGTTCAACACAATCATCCTCTTCAAATGGGGCACAAGAACCATCACCTTCTTCAGAAGCAGTAGCTGGCGAAAGTAGTGCGCCACAAGATACTACGCCAACAAGTACAGCAGAAGAAGCAGCTGTTTACACTGAAGTACTTAATGGAGAAGGACCTAATCAAGTAGCATCAAGAAATGGTATAACAACAGACGAACTATTACAGTTAAACGGTTTAAGTTTGAATTCAGTTTTACAACCTGGCCAATCATTACGAGTTAAATAAAGATGAGTAAACATTGAGATAGGTTGAATCTCTATCTCAATGTTTACTTTTTAAGGGTCTGAAACAAAACAACTTACGTTTTGTACCAGACTCTTTTACTATGTGATAAACAAAGGAGTTCATTATGGAAAAGATAAGCATTGCAATCGATGGTCCAGCATCTTCTGGTAAAAGTACAGTAGCTAAGATTTTAGCAAAAAAATTAAATTATATTTATTGTGATACAGGAGCAATGTACCGTGCATTGACCTATTTAGCAATTAAAAAAAATATTGATTTCGAGAATGAACAAGGCTTAGTTGAATTATGTTTTAATCATACGATTTCATTCAAGCAAACTGAAAAAGAACAGCTGGTTTTTGTTGATGGAACCGAAGTAACAGAAGAGATCAGACAACCGAATGTGACGAATGCTGTTTCAATCGTTGCAAAACATGGTGCTGTTCGGGAAAAAATGGTAGAACTTCAGCAAAACATCGGACGCTTAGGCGGAGTTGTCATGGATGGACGAGATATTGGGACAGCTGTGTTACCTGATGCACAAGTTAAAATCTTTTTAGTTGCAAGTGTGGAAGAACGCGCTGAAAGACGCTATAAAGAAAATCAGGAAAAAGGAATTACAACAGATTTTGATACATTAAAAAAAGAAATCGAGCAACGGGATTATCTTGATTCAACTAGAGAAGTGTCTCCTTTAAAACAGGCAGCAGATGCAGTTAAAATCGATACAACTGGAATGAATATAGAAGAAGTTGTCAAAGCAATCGAAGAGATCATACTAACAAAAAGTTAAGGTTTCATATTTTGTACTAAAATAGCTAGAAAGAAAGTATGACTGCGTAAAAGTTATACTTTCTTTGGCTTAAAGCAAGAAAATCTCTTCTTATCTCTAAGAAAAAAAAGAAAATGAGAGAAATCGCTTTATTTTTTTAGCAAAATCCCGTACTATTAAAGGAGTAGGTCAGTTTTTACGAATTTTTTGGTGGCATAGGAGGATAAGTATTCATGACAGAAGAAAAAAAAGTGGAAATCAGCAATGAAACAATGGAAGATGCAATGAACAGTTTTCAAGAAGTGAGTGTTGGCGACATCGTTAAAGGTGAAGTGCTAGCAGTCGAGGACAAACAAGTAATTGTTGGTATTGAAGGTGCCGGCGTTGAAGGTGTGGTACCAGCAAAAGAATTATCTACGACACAAGTAGAAGATATCAATGAATTAGTAAGTGTTGGTGATATCTTAGATTTAGTTGTCATCACATCGATCGGCAAAGATAAAGAAAATGGTAGTTATTTACTTTCTAAACGTCGTTTGGATGCTAAAAAAGTTTGGGAAGAAATCGAAAAAGATTTCGAAGCAGGCAAAATTATCGAAGCCCCAGTTACAAACGTTGTAAAAGGTGGCTTAGTGGTCGACGTTGGTGTTCGTGGATTCGTTCCAGCATCAATGGTAGAAGACCATTTTGTTGCTGATTTTTCTGAATATAAAGGTCAAACATTGACATTCAAAATCATTGAGATCGAGCCTTCAGAAAATCGTTTGATTTTATCTCATAAAGCGGTTGTTGCAGCAGAGAAAAATTCTAAGAAAAAAGATATTTTAGCAACTCTTCATGATGGAGATATCGTTGAAGGAAAAGTTGCTCGTTTAACTGATTTTGGCGCGTTTATTGATTTAGGCTGTATCGATGGATTAGTTCACGTTTCTGAAATTGCGCACCAACATGTTGGGAAACCAAGTGATGTGTTAACAGTAGGCGATGATGTAAAAGTTAAAATCCTTTCAATCAATCCAGATGAAGAACGTGTTTCTCTATCAATCAAAGAAACATTAGCTGGACCTTGGGAAGATATTGAAAACAAAGCCGCTGTCGGTTCAGTTCTTGAAGGAACTGTAAAACGCTTGACTAGCTTTGGTGCTTTTGTTGAAGTATTTCCAGGTGTTGAAGGCTTAGTTCACATTTCTCAAATTTCACACAAACATATTGCAACACCTCATGAAGTATTACAAGAAGGTGAAGCTGTTCAAGTGAAAGTATTGGAAGTTAATCCAGAAGAACATCGAATTGCCTTAAGTATTAAAGCATTAGAAGCAAAACCTGAATCTCAGGAAGAACCGAAAGATGTACAAGAATATGAGTTACCAGAAGAAAATACTGGTTTCACAATGGGCGATATCTTAGGAGATGCTTTAAAAGCGCAAGATACTGATTCAGAATAATTTTATAATTCGAACGGAGGGAAACCTTCGTTCTTTTTTTTGCAATTAAATAATAAAACTAGGATGCAGCAGGGAGATAACTCTGTGAGTCATATCCCAGCTGCATCCTAGTTTTATCTTTAATTATAAATCACTCGTAAATCAGCTGGCGTATGTTCGCCGCGATATTGTTTACGAAATTGGTGAGGGGATTGTCCTACTTTTTTCTTAAATAACTTACTAAAGTAAGTAGAGTCAATGTACCCGACAGTTCCAGAAATTTCAGTGATAGATTCTTCTGTTTTCATCAATAATTGCTTCGCTTTTTCCACACGATAAGCAGTTAGATAATCAATAAAATTCATGCCCACAGCTTCTTTAAAAAAACGACTAGTATAATGACGATTCAAATGCATGATATCTGCTAAGGTCGTCAAATTGATTTCTTCATTGTAGTGATCATGGATGTAATCCAAAATAGTATTGATTTGTTCTTTAGCCAAAACAGTCGGTTTATTATTCATAACATCCATTAGAGATACTTGATTTAGCGATTTCACACAACGATCAACAGCAAATTTTAATTCATTAAAATCTATAGGTGTCAATAAGTAATCGATCACGCCACACCGTAAAGCTTGGTGAACGCTTTGGAAATTATCTCGTTTGGTCAGTATGATAACTTTAATATTAGGTAGTTGTTGAACTATTTTACGTTTAACGATAAAGCCGTCGATGTCTAGATGGTCGATAGCAATCAAAAGAATTTCTGGGAGTAGCTTTTCAGCAATTGATAAAGCTTCTTGCTCCGTTTCAGCTGGAGGTAACACTTTTATATTCATAAATGAATCGTTGATAGATTGTTGAAGTCTTTGTTGTTCTTTTGCATCATTGCTGACAATCAATAATCGGCACATAAGTAAACCCTCTTTTCTTTAATGAGATAATAGTCCTTTTCTTTGTGAAATATACTTTACTACTCTATAATACCCTGAATAAATTAACCTTTCAAGTACAATTCTTTGTGAAAAAAATACACTAACAAGTAAATTTTGTCCATAATCTTCTTAAAATATTCCCTAACAAATTGCAGTAAATAGATTAAAATCAATTTGTAAGCGTTTTAAAAAAAGGAGTGTTCAAATATGACTGAAGTAATCAAAGTAAAAGAAATTGAAACACTAGTCGAAACAGCAAAGAAAGCACAAGCGGAGTATGAAAATTATACGCAAGAGCAAGTAGATGCGATCGTAAAAAATGTATATCAAAAAACACTTGATAACGCTGAAAAATTAGCTATTTCAGCAAACGAAGAAACTGGATTTGGAAAAGTTTCTGATAAAATAATCAAAAATACTTTTGCAAGTGAGCAAGTCTATGAAAGCATAAAAGATTTACCAACAGTTGGCGTGATCAACCGTCGCAAAGAAGAAAAAATAATTGAAATTGGCATTCCATTAGGTGTTGTAGCCGGTCTAATCCCTTCAACAAATCCGACTGCAACTGTGATCTTTAAATCATTGATCGCATTAAAAACTAGAAATGCAATTGTCTTTTCACCACATCCAAAGGCTTTAAAATCGATTTTAATGGCAGTTGAAATCATTGAGAAAGCAGCTGTTGAAGCAGGGGCACCGGCTGGTTTAGTTCAAGTAATCCAAGTACCAACCTTGGATGCAACTAGTGCCTTGATGAAACATGCAGATGTCTCACTGATTCTTGCAACGGGTGGTAAAGCGATGGTTCAAGCAGCATACAGTTCTGGAAACCCAGCAATTGGGGTAGGACCTGGAAATGTCCCTGTATTGATTGATGCAACAGCTGATATTGCACATGCAATCGAGTGTGTGATCAGTAGTAAAACCTTTGATAACGGAATTATCTGCGCATCAGAACAAGCTCTTGTTGTGGATAAGACGGTGAAAGAAGCAGTTATCGAGCAATTAAAAGCTAAAAAAGCTTATTTTATGAACGAAGAAGAATCAGCGAAAGTCAGTCAATTTATTTTGAGGGAAACTGGAACTTTGAATCCGGATATCGTTGGAAAAAGTGCTTCAGATGTTGCAAAATTAGTGGGTATCTCTGTTCCCGCAGAAACATCTATCTTGATTTCAGAGCAAACAGAAATCGGCCATCACAATCCTTATTCAAGAGAGAAACTAACACCGATTTTAGGTTTATTTACAGTTGATTCCTTTGAAAATGGTGTAGACACATGTAAAGCACTACTTGCTAATGAAGGAACTGGTCACACTGCAGTAATCCATACAACAACGGATGCAAATGCAGAAACATTTGGCTTAGAAATGAGAGCATCGCGTATTTTAGTGAATACGTTAGGAGCATTAGGAGCAATTGGCGCAACAACAAAACTAGCCCCTTCGATGACATTAGGTTGTGGTGCAATGGGTGGAAGCAGTACAACAGACAATGTAACGGCTCATCACTTGATGAATGTGAAACGAATCGCTTATGGTGTTGAATAGTAATAAACGAATGATTTAAAATAAAGTATTCTGTAATTGCGATTTAAGATATTCGCCAATTACAGGATATTTTTATATTCAGCGGTTTAATTCACTTATTTCACTAGTTTTTCTTGCATCTTAGACAAGCTTTAGGTAAACTAGTAAAGATTGAAAACTTGTCAAGGAGGTAATTTGAATGGCAAATCCAACAATTGCAATTGTCGGGCGCCCGAATGTAGGGAAATCGACGATTTTTAACCGTATAGCTGGTGAAAGAATTTCTATTGTAGAAGATACACCAGGTGTAACAAGAGACCGTATTTATGCCACAGGAGAGTGGCTAGGACGTGAGTTTAGTATTATTGATACAGGTGGTATCGATCTAAGTGACGAACCATTTATGGATCAAATCAAGCATCAAGCTGAAATCGCTATTGAAGAAGCAGATGTCATTATTTTTGTCGCAAGTGGCAGAGAAGGTGTGACAGATGCAGATGAATTAGTAGCAAGAATTTTATATCGCAGCAATAAACCCGTAATTTTGGCTGTAAATAAAGTTGATAACCCTGAAATGAGAAATGATATTTATGAGTTTTACTCTTTAGGTTTAGGTGACCCATTCCCTATTTCCGGAAGCCATGGTTTAGGTATCGGAGATGTTTTGGATGAAGCGGTTAAACATTTTTCAACTGAAATCGAAGAAGAAGATGAAGCTACGATCAAATTCAGTTTGATTGGACGTCCGAATGTTGGTAAATCATCATTGATCAATGCGATTCTTGGTGAAGACCGTGTGATTGTTTCAGAAATTGAAGGAACGACCCGTGATGCGATTGATACGCGTTTTGAGTCAGAAGATGGTCAACAATTCTTGATGATCGACACAGCTGGTATGCGCAAACGAGGCAAAGTGTATGAATCAACTGAAAAATACAGTGTAATGCGTGCGATGCGTGCGATTGAACGCTCAGACATTGTTTTAATGGTTTTAAACGCCGAAGAAGGTATTCGTGAACAAGATAAGAAAGTTGCCGGATATGCTCATGAAGCAGGACGTGGCATTATTATCGTTGTGAACAAGTGGGATATGGTTGAAAAAGAAACAAATACGATGCGCGACTTTGAAGAAGAGATTCGTGAAGAATTTAGATACCTTGACTATGCACCGATCATCTTTGTTTCTGCAGTAACGAAACAACGCTTAAACAAATTACCAGAATTGATCGAACTTGTTAGCATGAATCAAAATCTGCGTATTCCATCTGCTTTGTTGAATGATGTAGTGATGGACGCTATCGCCATCAATCCAACACCAACAGATAAAGGGAAACGTTTGAAAGTTTTTTATGGGACCCAAGTAGCGATTAAACCGCCAACATTTGTTATTTTTGTAAATGAAGAAGAATTAATGCATTTTTCTTATGCACGATTCTTAGAAAATCAAATTCGCAAAGCTTTTACTTTCGAGGGGACACCAATCAAAATCATCCCAAGAAGACGGAAGTAGCGCATTTTACCACACTTTTTTCAAATGTACAAACAAATTCATTGAGTTATAAAAAAAAATGATATTTTTAAAAAAAACTGGTTAAAACGCATCAAAAACCTTGCTATTACAAGCTTCCTATGATATCGTGATAACAGAATATTGATCCAATTCAATATTTGTACGTCATTTTTGGACCACTCAAAAATAAACGTAAATTAGATATCTTTTAGATATCCTATCCCTTGTGGAGGAGGTGAAATAATCCATGGCAAATAAAGCAGAATTAATCGAAAACGTTGCATCTTCAACTGGTTTAACTAAAAAAGACGCAACTGCAGCAGTGGATGCTGTATTTTCAACAATCCAAGAATCTCTTGCTAAAGGTGAAAAAGTTCAATTAATCGGTTTTGGTAACTTTGAAGTACGCGAACGTGCGGCTCGTAAAGGACGTAACCCACAAACTGGTAAAGAAATTCAAATCGCTGCAAGTAAAGTACCTGCGTTCAAACCAGGTAAAGCGTTGAAAGATGCTGTTAAATAAGACAGTTCTTAGAACCCTTGATTATTCAAGGGTTCTTTCTTTATTTCACGTGATTTTAGATGTATATCAGACTGATGGAAAAGTGATTAGATTTTTTATTTGATCTGCATCGCTAGAAACAAGAGAGTGGACATAGCAATTATTTCGTGTATGATAAAGTTATGAAAACTCATACAGGATTATTAACCCATATCAAGGTGTTTAAAGAAAAGCCTTATGCTATAACAGGAATGTTAATTTGGGAAAATGATGTCTGCATTAATTGTGTAATCAAAAATAGATCGTTTGCCAGGTACGTATTATCGCTACCCATGCATCAATATGAAATTGAGGTAAAGGGAGACTACAATAGTAGAGGGCAATTTGATGTAAAACATATGCGCATCATTAACATAGATAGCTATATTGCTTTGATAGGAACACCCGAATGAAAGAGCCCTTGACTTGTCAAGGGCTCTTTCGTTACGTTTTATAAAAAGGGTGAATAAAAAGCCAATCTTGATTGATTGGCTTTACGGATAAAGAATAATCAGCTATGTCTAAAAACTAATTGTTTAACTATGAACGTTGCAAAGTGCTAACTATTCAAATCAGACTGAATCACTATGTTTCTTCAAAACAACAACAGTTTAAGAAGTGCACTATTTTTCTTAAAGCTAGCTGTTTCTTGAAACAAATTAAGTATAAACAATAATTAAGAATTTTTTTCATAGACAAATTAGAACATCTATAACAAAATAGTGAATCAATAATGCCTGTTCTTTAAGGAAATTAAAAGAACAATCGTCTTTGAACAAAGTTTATTGCATTTTCAAAAAATTAAAATCATCCCTCTTTCTGTTTTACGACAACTAATGGTAAAATATAGAAGAGGGGTGTTATCAATGGAATTAGTTTATGAGAAAAATCAGTTGCAGACGACGATTATCTATGGTGAAACCTTTGCCTCACAAATCAAATCAGCTTCTTTTGAGCCGAAACATCTTTTTTTGATCACCAATCAGCGGTATTATGATTTGTTTTCAGAAAAACTAATTCAGCTTTTTGATGACAAACAGGAATTAGATTGGTATATTTGTAAGAATGACTCACACTGTAACAATATGAATGAGTTGGAAAGTTTATTAGCTTTTTTAGCAGATTTTGATCAGCAACAGGACTTTCTTTTCTTAGGTGTTGGAAATGAAGGGGTTATTCAGTTAACCAACTTTTTGCATGAAACATCTGTGCTGAATTCTAATTGTTGGCTTTTGCCCCTTTCGATCCAGTCGTTGAGTAAAAGCTTGATTACTGACGTTCACATAGAATTGAAGAATCATCCAGTATTGCAGAGCTCAGTCTTAGCAGAAAAAATAATCTACGATCGCACTTTAACAAGCGATTATGGAGAAGGAAAATTAGTTGATTTTCTTGTTTTTATTCGTTGCGGTTTGGTTTGCAGTCATGATTTTTTACGAATGCTTTTTAAAAATTATAGTGACGCAACTAGATTGAATCAGCAATCATTTAACGGTATGTTAGATGAGATGATTGGTTATTATGAAAAAGATGGTCAAACAATTGACCAATTTGGTCATTTATTTGAGCAAGGCTTCTTTGAAACAACAAATGGTCATTTATTATCTGGTCATATGAAACGATTTTTAGGCTGTTTATTACAGTTACTTTGGTCTCAGGAAGTCAATCAGTTTTCATTTCACTATAAAAATTTTATAATCTGGTTGATTCGCTTAGGTTTTCCAGTTGATTTTCCAGAACAAATTTTAGTCAGTGACTATGTGGAAGGTGTTTTAAAATGTGTAGATCGAGGTGAAAAAGCTGCTCTTTTGAAGGAAATAGGAGAGCTTGATCGTATGCAAAAACCTAAAACAGAAGATTTATTAGCTACGGTAGAACAATATAAAACTATTTTAAAAGAAATTAGAGGTTAAAAGATGACAACATATAGTGAAAAAATGCTCCAAGCATTACATGAAGAAGAGTTAGCGCAAGCACAATTGATGCTGGCAGAAGCAATTAGAAAAGATGATGATGATACACTTGCTGATTTAGGGGAAGAATTATTATCACTTGGTTTTTTAGAAGAAGCGAAATTAGTTTTTGAGCATTTATTGACAATTTTTCCTGATGCAGATGGTTTGAATATTCCATTAGCTGAGATTGCCATTGAAAATAATTTGATCGATGACGCATTTGTTTACTTGGAAAAAGTAGGAAAAGATAGCGATAGTTACGTTCAAAGCTTGCTTGTAACGGCAGATTTGTATCAAGTAATCGGAATTCCTGAAGTAAGCGAAGCGAAATTAAAAGAAGCACAACGTTTAATGCCGGATGAACCACTGATTCTATTTGCTTTAGGCGAATTGTATTTCTCAAATGGACAATTCCAGGAAGCCTCTGCTGCCTATCAAAAGCTGCTTGAAGCACAAGTTACAGAAATTTCCAGTGTCTCGATCAATGAGCGCTTAGGAAGCAGTCATAGCATGTCAGGTGATTTTGAAGAAGCAATTCCATTTTTAGAAAAAGCGTTGGAAGAAGGTCAGACAGATGATCGTTTATTCCAATTAGCTTTCACTTATTTACAACTACATGAAAATCAAAAAGCAATCGCACTTTTACAACAATTAAGAGCGTTGAATCCTCATTATCAATCGTTGTACTTATCTTTAGGTGAAGCGTTACAAGAAGAAGAGCAACTGGAAGAAGCGCAGACTGTTTTAGCAGAAGGCATCAAAGAAAATCCTTTCCAAGTAGATCTTTATCAGTTGGCTTCTGAGAATGCCTATCGACTGCATGATACTGAAAAAGCAGAATCTTTGTTAAAACAAGCGCTAGAACTTGGTGAAAAAACAGATGAAACAAGACTTACATTAAGCAATTTGTACCTGAATGAAAATCGTTTTGATGAAGTAATCGCAGTGGTACAACAAATGGAAGAGCAAGGCCATCCTTATGGCGAATGGAATTTAGCTCATGCTTATAACGAACTGGAAGAATTCGATTTAGCGAAAGTCCATTTCGAACAAGCATATCAAGAACTTTCTCATGAACCTGAATTTTTAAAAGAATATGCCGTTTTTCTTCGAGAAGAAGGACAATTAGAAAAAGCAAAAGAGTTATTACAGCACTATCTTCAACACGAGCCAGGGGATAATGAAGCGCAATCCCTGTTAGATGATATTGAAGAAAGATAGGTGATAGGATGTTTGTCAATGTCGCAGATAAAAAGGAATTTTTAGTTTGGTTAGTGAATAATGTTTCCTTTAGTCAAAGAGAAGTTTTATGGATTTTAAATTATTTGATTAACCATGAAGCTATTTTAAATAATGTACATTTTATTGAGCAAGCAGATAAAGCGGTTCGCGGATTAAAGGTTACTGCAAGAGAAATGGATGATGAACCGATCCGGTTATTTTTATCAGGAAAAGAATTTACGGATACTGATCAGATTTTTCATGAAATTCGTATGAACTGGAAAGAAGCTCTTTATGTAGAATGTGTTTTTGATGGTTCTTGGCAAAATAGTCAGTATTTATCGATTTTAGAAGATAATCCCTATGCCCGCTGGAATGAGCAGGTGAGTGAAGAAGTAATTGAAAGCATTAATGATTTCTTTGCGCATGAAGAAAAACAAGCCAAACTCGATTTGTTGTATAGCCAAATTGATTTAGCTTTAGAAGATAACAATTATGAAGCTTTTTTAGAACTAACAGATGAATTAAATCGATTAAAAAAATAAAAATAGAGGTAAATTAGATCAATATATACTTGTCTAATTTACCTCTGTTATTTTAATTGAGCTGTTTCTTTCTTTTAAAAAGCATTTTTGTTGGTCTAGAATAGGTAAATCCTTCACCAATTGCTTCGTGAACGTTGATCACAGAAATAAAGGCTTTGTCATCTAATTCATGAACGATTCGTTTAATTTCGATAATTTCACTGGGGCTAACGACCACGTAAAGAACTTTCTTGTCTACTTGAGAGTAACCGCCTTGACCATCTAGATACGTTACTCCACGCTCTAATAGTGCCATGATCACTTCTCCTATATCCTCAGAATGATCTGAAATAACCAAGACTCCCTTTGCTGCATAGGCACCATCTAAGACAGAATCAACAACTTTACTAAAAACAAATGAAACGATCAAGGTATACATCATTCGTTTGACATCGATATAACTTAAAGAAAGAATCAAAACTAAAATATCAAAGATCAGTAATGAACGCCCCATACTGATACCATAATTTTTTTCTAGTATTCGTGCAATCACGTCAGTTCCACCTGTTGTTCCCCCTACACGATAAACCAATCCGCTGCCAATTCCAGCAGCAAGACCAGCCAACAATGCGGCAATCAATAAATCATGATCCAAATTGACTTCTATAGGGAAACGTTGCCATAACCATAAGAAAACAGATAAAGAAACAGTTCCTAAAATCGTATAATAAAATGAATGCTTGCCTAAAATTTTTCCCCCAATCAGAATCAGCGGAATATTGATAATCAAGGTTGAATAAGCTGGATCGATATAAAAAAGTGCACGTAAAATCAACGTAATCCCCGTTACTCCACCTTCTGCTAAATCATTTGCGATATTAAACGTTACTAAACCAAACGCATAAAGACAGGTGCCTGCTAAAATCAACAAAATGTCTTTAATATAGAATTTTTTTTCCTCAATCATAATGATCACTCCTAACACATAATGGCGATAATGCTTAGTATCATCCCCAAAAACCCTCGTTCAGTAATCACTTTATCATTCTCGTTATAAAACAACAAGTAGAACCTTTTCAGATGGCGTACTTTTTGATAAGATGAGTAGTAGAAAGGTTGGGGTAAAATGAAAGACGAAAATCAATCTCTGCATTCTATGCAAGAAGAAGTGGATACGTATATCCAACAATTTAAAACGGGTTATTTTTCTCCATTAAGCCAGATGGCACGATTAACAGAAGAAGTAGGTGAATTAGCAAGAGAAATCAATCATTATTATGGCGAAAAACCAAAAAAATCAGATGAAAAACCAAAAACTGTTTCTGAAGAGCTTGGGGATGTATTATTCGTTACGATGATCATGGCTAATTCGTTAGATATAGATTTAACTGAGGCATTTCAAAAAAATATGGAAAAATTCAATCAGCGGGATAAATATCGTTTTGAGCGAAAGGATGGGCAAACAAATGATTAAAATTTTAGTCGCAGGTTTTAAAGGGAAAATGGGTGTAACTGCTACAAAGATGGTTTTAAATCATGAAGGCTTCGAGCTAGTCGGTGTGCTGGATCCCTTTGAAGAAAAAAATAATCTTAAAGAATTAGCTGAGTATCCGACAATTGATGTACCGATTTTTAAAACGAAAGAAGACGTTCTTTCTGTTCAGCCTGATGTATGGATCGATTTTACAATCCCAGCGGTAGCGTATGAAAATACTCATTTTGCTATCGAACATAAAATCTCACCAGTTGTAGGAACAACTGGATTAACAGAAGAACAATTAGCTGAGCTAACTGATCTTTCGAAGACATTGAAAGTTGGCGGGTTGATTGCACCTAATTTTGCAGTTGGAGCAGTTTTAATGATGCAGTTTGCACAAAAAGCGGCTGAATATTTTCCAGATGTTGAAATTATCGAGTTGCATCATGATAATAAATTAGATGCTCCAAGTGGAACAGCTATCAAAACGGCCGAAATGATGAGTGAGGTTCGTGTGAAGAAAAAACAAGGTCATCCTGAAGAAAAAGAATTGATCGAAGGTGCTCGCGGTGCTGATTTTGAAGGGATGAAAATCCATAGTGTTCGCTTACCAGGAATGATTGCGCATCAGCAAGTTCAATTCGGTGGTGTTGGAGAAGGTTTGACGATCAGACATGATTCTTATGATCGTAGTTCGTTTATGACGGGTGTTGCTTTAGGTTGCGAAAAAGTCGTTCAGTTAAATAAATTAGTCTACGGGCTGGAAAATCTATTATGAAATTAGATATCATACCAGATGAATTCACGAGAGCAGCTAGTGTACTAAAAGAAATTCATGCTTATGGATTTGAAGCTTACTTTGTTGGTGGCAGCGTTCGTGATGCGTTATTAAAACAACCTATTCATGATGTTGACATTGCAACTAGCGCATATCCAGAGGAAATCAAACAAATTTTTAACCGAACGATCGATGTAGGAATCGATCATGGCACGGTTCTTGTTTTAGATGGCGAAGAGCAGTATGAGATTACGACCTTTAGAACAGAATCAGCTTACCAAGATTTCAGGCGTCCAGATAAGGTGACTTTTGTTCGTTCTTTAAAAGAAGATTTAAAGCGTCGAGACTTTACAATCAATGCCTTAGCGATGGGCGTTGAAGGGGAAATTATTGATTTATTTGATGGTATGACTGATTTAAAACGACAGATTATTCGTGCTGTTGGAAATCCTAAAGAACGATTTCACGAAGATGCCTTACGGATGATGAGAGGCTTGCGCTTTGCTAGTCAATTAAATTTTACGATAGAAGCAAATACATTATCCGCCATCGAGGAATTTCATCCACTATTAGCTAAAATATCTGTAGAACGTATAGCGGTAGAGTTCGTCAAGCTTTTGCTAGGTAGAAATCGCCGAGCAGCATTACTGCCATTCATTGAGACTGAATGTTATCAATACTGCCCAGGTTTAAAAAAATATGGTGAAGCACTATTCAACTTTTCAGATCTTCCCAATAAACAAATTGAATTAGAAAATCAAGCGTGGACTTTATTGATCAAGACCATGGGATTAAAAGAAAGCGAGATTCGCAGTTTTTTGAAATCATGGAAACAATCGAACCAAATGATTCATGAAGTACAACAACTTATTTATGGGTTGAATAAACGTCTCTTAGGGGACTTACAAGTCATGGATTTGTTTGAGTTAGGCTTGGATGCGGCATTGTCCATTGAAAAACTGTTGTTTTATTACGGGCAAAAGAGTAAACTTGAAGAAGTAGAAGAGCGTTATTTATGTTTACCGATTCATGATAGAAAGCAGCTTGCTGTTACAGGGAATGACTTGTTGGATTATTTCGATAAGAAACCAGGAAAATGGCTAGGTGATATGATCGAGATACTTGAGATCGCTGTTGTAAAAGGTCAAATATCAAATGACAAAGAAATACTGATAGCGTATGCAAAAGATAAGATTGATGAGGAGTGATAGCCGTGGAAAAATTCTCAAAAATGTTTGTTGTTGGTTCTAAGGATACCGCAAAGGAAATCGGTTCTGGGGATTTAGATGTATTAGCTACACCGGCAGTGCTTGCAATGGTGGAAAACACTGCAAAAGATTACTTGCATAAAGAATTAGCATCAGAAGAAACAAGCGTAGGTACACTGATCGAGGCTAGACATTTACGACCGTCTAAAGTTGGTGCGGAAATTATGGTTAAAGTGAAAGTCAAGTCACAGGAAAAAACAAAAATCAATTTTTCTTTCGAGGCTTTGGATGACGGACAAATTATTGCAACTGGTATCCATCAGAGGGCTGTTATCTTAACAGATGTTTTTAGACAAATTAGCTCATCCTAAGTGAAGATGCGAATAGTGTGACCTAACCTAAAAGTTATGCTAAACTTAACTTTGTAGAAATTATTTTAGATAAGGAGACTTATATTATGAGTAGAGAAATGACAGGATTAAAATTTTATTTTAGAAATGGTGAAACTTGGACGATTGGTCGCCGTTTTATCGGAGATTTATGGATCAAGCAAATTACAACTAGCTTTGGTCGTATCCATGGAAGTGAATTTATGGAAATTCACCCATGTGAAGGCTTTAAAATCGAAATCTTCCAAGAAGGAGATCACGTTCAAACACATGATATCAACCTTGGTGGGCTTGAGCTCGGCATGTTCGCCCGTGCTTTAAAATATGAAGATATCGAACGTATGGAAATTTTATACAAAACTGGTACACCAGATTTAGTTTACTTCCCATACAAAGATAAAACTGACGAAGGTTTAGATAATGTGTATCAATCTACTAAAGTCAGCGAAAAAACAAAAAGCTTATATATCGTGATTGACCCAACGCAAACTGTTGATGATGTATATGGTGAAGAACTTTAATAACTAAATGAATGGACCGTAGATTTCTTTTGGGAGATTCTGCGGTTTTTTCGTTAAGATTGTGAGGCGCAAAAATATGAAAGCCATCGAGATATCATATCAAGATAGTCAAACAGTTTTAGAATTAACAAAAGATGCACTGATGCCAAAAAGAAATGCTGATCAGCTACTAATCAAAGTTAAAGCGGCAGCGATCAATCGTACAGATTTAATGGCAATACAAACTGGAAAACTCCCAAAAGGGAACACGATTTTAGGGGTTGAAGTTTCAGGGATAGTGATCGAGAGCGAATCAGATTTATTTCCTCGTGGCAGTCACGTTATGGGGCTTGTAAACGGCGGTGGATATGCTGAATACGCTGTGATGAATCTTGGAAATGCAATGCTTTTACCTGAACAATTAACATTTGAAGAAGGGGCAGCTATTCCAGAAGTCTTTCTCACAGCCTATCAAACGTTATTTTGGCTTGGAGAACTAGGTCCTCATGAGTCTGTTTTGATTCATGCTGGTGCCAGTGGTGTGGGAACAGCTGCAATTCAATTAGTGAAACAATTAACGTCAGCTAAGATTTTTGTTACAGCAGGCACTACTCAGAAACTGGAATTGTGTCGTACATTAGGAGCAGATGTTTTGATTAACTATCATGATGAAAATTTTAGTAAGAGAATTCAGCAAGAAACGGCAGGACAGGGTGTGGATGTTATTTTAGATTTTATCGGTGCCTCTTATTGGGAAAAAAATATTGCCAGCATTGCCAATGACGGTCGGTTGATTCTTATTGGTATTTTAGGTGGTGCAATGATAAAAGAAGTCAATTTAATGGATCTACTAGAAAAAAGAATAACAATCAAAGGAACGTTACTTACACCAAGAAGTGACACTTATAAAGCAGAGCTGACCAAAGAATTTTCAGATAAAATGAAAATCCTATTTGAGAAGAGTGACCTAAAACCAGTTGTAGACACAATCTTTTCACTGGAAGAAGTAGAAAAAGCCCATCAATATATGAAGAGTAACCAAAATAAAGGGAAAATTATTTTAAAAATCAACGATTGAATAGTGAGAGATAAAAATGGTAAAAAAGAATAATGGACCAAAAATACAAGAAGAAAAAAGAACCATCCGTGCAATGATCGAGATCTATTATCGAAAGCATGAAGCTCCTACGATTGACAAACAAAAGTTACGATCTTACTCACAACTTCGATTGGATGTTTGTCGTTTTGGAGAGGAAAAACCTACTTGCAAGCAGTGTCCTGTACATTGTTATCGTCCGGATTATAAAGAGCAAATGAGGCAAGTAATGAGATATTCTGGACCAAGAATGTTACTTTATCATCCAATTCTAGCGATAAAACATCTTATAAAAGAAAATAAAAGTAAAAAAATAAACTATGATGAACGCATATAATTACTGGTTTTTATTTAAATTAGCCGAAAAAAATGAAAGAATAGTAAATAAAATAGGTTGACACTTAGTTTGCCTAGGTATATACTGAGAACAATTCTTAAATAAATCAGTTACGGAGTGACTCATATGACAACCATGAAGCATAACCTATTACAACTGAATAATTATTACTTTAGCTATTTTAGATGAGTTTGTATTCATAACATTATGGATGCAGACTAGCAAGTTTGTATCTATGATGGCTAGGGGATTTTGAGATGACTTTCAGCCGCGTAGATGAGAAAATCTATAGTGGCTTTTATATTACCTATTTTTTGTGAGGTGTTCACTGTAGATTTTTCTAAAAATTTACGTGAATACCTTTTTTGTTTGAGAAAAATCGCTTTTGAGGAGGAAATAGGATGGAAAATACGATTACAGGACACACGAGATTAGCTGCATTATTTGCTACACCAATTCGTCACAGTGTTTCACCAATGATTCATAATACTGCTTTTCAAACATTAGGGATCGATGCAGTATATCTTGCTTTTGAAGTAGGGACGGATGGGTTAGAACAAGCGATTGATTCAATCAAAAATCTAGAAATGATAGGTGCAAACTTATCAATGCCAAATAAAATTTTAGCTGTCGAATATATGGATGAATTAAGTGAAGCGGCTCGCTTGATTGGTGCTGTTAACACTATCACCAATGATCATGGTAAATTAACAGGTCATAACACTGATGGTACTGGCTTTATGAGAAGTTTGCAAGATATCGATGTTGACATTATTGGTAAAAAAGTAACGATCATCGGAGCAGGTGGGGCAGCTACAGCGATTATTGTTCAAGCAGCTTTAGACGGAGTCAAAGAAATCACAGTTTACAATCGAAAAGATGAGTTTTACGACAAAATCAAAGAAAAGCTAACTTACATTTCAGAAAACACAAACTGTACCATTGCCTTGCATGATTTAGCCGATGAAAATAGTTTAGCTAAAAATGTAGCAGAAAGCGCACTATTATTAAACGCAACTGGCGTTGGTATGAAACCGCTAGAAGAACAAACGCCGATTCAGGACTTTTCTATCATACGTCCAGATCTCGCGGTTTGTGACGTTATCTATACACCTAGAGAAACAGAATTTTTGAAACAGGCCCGTTTACATGGCGCTAAAACTAATAATGGTTTAGGCATGTTACTTTATCAAGGTGCCGCAGCGTTTGAAAAATGGACAGGACAAGAAATGCCAATAGAAATCGTAAAACCAATTGTTGAAAACAACTAAATTAAAATGGATTGAAGGAGAGAATAAAATGATCGTAATTATGAAATCAGAAGCAACAAAAGCACAAATCAAATCAGTGATAGAACGAGTAAAAAAAGAAGGACTAGAAGTTCATCTAAGTGAAGGTAAGGAACAAACAATTATCGGCTTGGTTGGTGACACAAGAAAAATGCAGGATGTGGCATTCAATAGTTACGACGGTGTTGAAAATGCAGTTAGAATATCGTTGACATACAAACTAACAAGTCGTGAGTTTCATCCAGAAAATACAATTGTCGATGTTGATGGTGTAAAAATCGGTGATGGTAGTATGACGATGATGGCAGGCCCATGTTCAATCGAAAGTTTAGACCAAATTCGAGAATGTGCAAGAATTGCTAAAGCAGGCGGTGCAACTATTTTACGTGGTGGAGCGTTTAAACCAAGAACATCACCCTACGCTTTTCAAGGATTAGAAGAAGAAGGCCTAAAATACATTCGCCAAGCAGCAGACGAATTTGATATGAAAGTCATCACAGAAGTTATGGATGAAGCGCACATCGATATGATTGCCCAATACAGTGATATTTTACAAATTGGTGCTAGAAATATGCAAAACTTTAAATTATTACAAGCTGTCGGAAAAACGGGTAAACCAATTGGCTTAAAACGTGGAATTTCTGGTACAATTGATGAGTGGTTAAATGCGGCTGAATACATTGCTGCCCAAGGTAATTTCAATGTGATATTCATTGAACGTGGGATTCGTACCTACGAAACAGCAACGCGGAATACCCTTGATTTAAGCGCGGTTCCATTAATTAAAAAATTAAGCCATTTTCCAATCATCGTTGATCCAAGTCATGGTGTGGGAATTTGGGATCTTGTCCCTTCAATGGCACGAGCAGGTGTTGCAGCAGGTGCAGACGGGCTGATCGTTGAGATCCATCCAGATCCAATCAACGCTTGGTCTGATGGACCTCAGTCTTTAAATGAAAAAACATACATGCGCATGATGAAAGAAGTTCACATTATGGAAAAAGCGATGAAAGAAATTAATGAATTAGAATAAAAACTAGAGTGAACAGAAGGTTATTATTTTCTCTTTAATAAAAAATAGGAGTTGAAGCAAATGAAACTCACGGTAACTTTACCAAATCATTCTTATGATTTGACCATTGAAAAAGGAGTGTTGAATGGTATCGGTTCTTGGGTAAAAGAATTGTGGTCGCCGCAAAAAATTGTGATCATAACAGATACAAATGTTCAACCTTTGTATGGGGAGCTAGTTCAAAAAAGTTTGAAAGAGACAGGTTATGAGGTAGCAACTTTTGTGATCAATGCAGGAGAACAAAGTAAAAGTTTGTCTGTAGCTGCTGAAGTCTATGATTTTCTTGCAGATGAAGGAATGACTAGAAGCGACGGGATCATTGCTCTGGGTGGCGGAGTCGTTGGTGATTTAGCTGGGTTTGTCGCTTCAACTTATATGCGTGGTCTTCATTTTTTACAAGTTCCAACGACATTATTGGCTCAAGTGGATAGTAGTATCGGCGGGAAAACGGCCGTTAATACAAAAAAAGCGAAAAATCTAGTAGGTACATTTGCCCAACCTGATGGTGTTTTGATTGATCCTGCGACTTTGGATACGTTGGAAACAAGACGGATTCAAGAAGGAATCGCTGAAATCATCAAATCTGCTGCTATCGCAGACGAGAAGTTATGGCAAAAACTGGATGCACTAACTGACGAGCTTGATTTAAGAGCACATGCAACAGAAATCATTGCTGCTTGTTGTAAAATCAAACGAAAAGTCGTAGAAGAAGACGAATTGGATAACGGAGTTCGTTTACTTCTCAACTTTGGTCATACAATTGGTCATGCGTTAGAAAATACTGCTGGTTACGGTAATTTAACTCATGGTGAGGGAGTCGCAATTGGTATGAGTCAAATTACAAGAGTGGCTGAAAGTAAAAGTTTGACTCCAATTGGTACAATAGAACAATTAAATAAAATGATTCAAAAATTCCATCTCCCTATTCAGTCAAATCATTGGGATCAAGAGCAATTGTATATGGCACTAACTCATGATAAGAAGGCTCGTGGAGGGAAAATAAATATTATTTTACTAGAAAAGATTGGTAAAGCGAAAATTGTTCGGATTCCAATTGAAGAAATGAAGAGTTATTTAGATTAGCTAGCTTCACAGGCTAGCACTACGCTCTGCTTCGATCGCAGCAATTTCTATGAGCTAAAGCTCTAAGGCTTGAAGGCCTTCGGAAAAAAAAGATAAGAATTGAATGTGACAAAAAGGGTCACAATCAATTTTTCCTATTTTTCTGTCAGAGCTGGACAAGCTCATTACACTTTTAAATTAGGAGGAGATCATATGCGTTTTATTACAGCGGGAGAATCACATGGACCAGAATTAACAGCAATTATAGAGGGTTTACCAGCAGGGATGCCTTTGTCACCAGAAGATATTAATTTTGAGTTAGCTAGAAGACAAGGCGGATATGGCCGCGGCGGCAGAATGTTGATCGAAAAAGATCAAGTAAGAATCACTTCCGGTATTCGTCACGGCAAAACATTAGGATCGCCAGTGACACTTGTTGTTGAAAATAAAGATTGGAAAAACTGGACTTCTGTCATGTCAATTGATGAAGTTTCTGAGAAAGAGAAAAAAATTCGACGAGTAAATAAACCACGCCCAGGACATGCGGACCTTGTCGGTGGTATCAAATACCAGCATGATGATCTTAGAAATGTACTAGAGCGCTCATCAGCGCGTGAAACAACGATGCGAGTTGCAATAGGGGCAGTCGCTAAAAAGTTACTGAAGGAACTGGATATTGAAGTAGCAGGACATGTTGCAATATTAGGCGGTATCAAAGCTGAAATCCCAGATAATTTGACCGTAAAAGAAATCCAAGAACGCTCAGAAAATTCAGATGTGCGTGTTCTTGATCCGTCAGTTGAACAAGAAATTCGTGACTTAATTGATAAGACAAAGAAAAATGGCGATACGATCGGTGGCGTAGTAGAAGTCGTTGTTGGTGGTGTACCAATTGGTTTAGGTAGCTATGTTCAGTGGGATCGCAAATTAGATGCCAAAATCGCTCAAGCGGTTACGAGTATCAATGCATTTAAGGGCGTTGAATTTGGGATTGGATTTGAAATGGGCTTTAAACCAGGCAGCCAAGTCATGGACGAAATTGTTTGGGATAAAGCAACTGGCTATACAAGAACATCAAACAATCTAGGTGGTTTTGAAGGTGGTATGACAAATGGAATGCCAATCGTTGTTAGAGGCGTTATGAAGCCTATTCCAACATTGTATAAACCGTTGCAAAGTGTCAATATCGATACAAAGGAACCCTATAAAGCAAGTGTAGAACGTTCTGATAGTACAGCAGTTCCGGCTGCGAGTGTGGTTTGTGAAGCTGTTGTTGCGACAGAAGTTGCCCAAGCAATGCTGGAAAAATTTGGCAGTGATGCTTTTGAACAGATGAAAGAAGAAGTTGATTCTTATCGCCGTTATACTCAAACGTTTTAACTAAAACTAAAAAATGGAGAGTGAAGCGGAATGAATAAAAAGGTTTTGATTGTCGGTCTAGGATTGATTGGCAGCTCATTAGCATTATGTATAAAGAAAGAACATCCACTTTCAACGATTATCGGAATAGATAACCAAGAAGCTTCGGAAGAATTTGCCTTAAAACGAAAAATCATCGATCAAAGAGGGGCTTCTATAGAAGAGGCCGCTGTAGTAGCAGATATTATTTTTCTATGTACTCCAGTTAAAAGTATGCTGAATCAATTGAACATATTAGGGACATTACCGTTAAAACAAGAGGTCATTATTTCTGATGTTGGCAGCACAAAATTAGAAATTATTGAAGCGGCAAAACAAGCTGGATTAAAAACCTTTATTGGGGGACACCCGATGGCAGGGTCACATAAATCTGGTGTGACAGCAGCGGATGAAAATTTATTTGAGAATGCGTATTATATTTTAACGTCGTCAGAGGTAGAAAAACAAAAACCAATCCATGAACTGCAAAAATTATTACAAGGAACACGAGCAAAATTTGTAGTGCTTACAGCACAAGAGCATGATCAAATTACAGGAATGCTCAGCCACCTGCCGCATATTATTGCTGCTGGTTTGGTCAATCAAAGTAAAGTTTTTAACGAAGAACATCCACGTTCGAGACAATTAGCTGCTGGGGGATTTCGCGATATTACAAGAATCGCTTCGTCAGATCCACAAATGTGGACGGATATTTTATTAAGTAACAAAGAAGCGTTACTAGAGCTGATGGGCTCATGGCAAGCTGAAATGGTGCAAGTTTCGACTTGGATCCAAAATGGAAATAAAGAAGCCATTTTTCAATTTTTCTATGAAGCAAAAGAAACTAGAAATCAAATGCCTGTTCATAAAGAAGGCGCAATTCCTGCATTCCATGATTTATTCGTGGACGTACCAGATATACCTGGGGTGATTGCCGAGATCACAGCTTTACTTGGTAAAGCTCAATTATCCCTAATTAATTTGAAAATTCTTGAAACACGTGAAGATATCTATGGTATTTTACAGTTAAGCTTTAAACGACAAGATGATTTAGAGAAGGCTAAAGAGATTATTAAAAAAGAAACGGATTACTTGTGTTATGAAAAATGAGTTTTGTGAGGTTAGATTTTGTACTTTGTTTTATCTAGTTAAGGAGGGATATTTTGGATTTAGTCATCAATAAAATCGGTTTAAACGGAATGATTGATATTCCCAGCGATAAATCGATTTCTCATAGAAGTATCATGTTTGGTGCAATTGCGCATGGAAAGACAACGATCAAAAACTTCTTACGAGGAGACGATTGTTTAAGTACCTTAAAAGCATTTCAGGATTTAGGCGTTAAGATAGAAGATGATGGTGAAATCATAAGCGTTCATGGAACTGGTTTTTCAGGGTTAAAACCGGCAAAACAAGCAATTGACGTTGGAAATTCTGGAACAACGATTCGATTGATCATGGGAATTTTAGCTGGAACATCATTTAGCACTGAATTATTTGGTGATCATTCGATTGCCAAAAGACCGATGAACAGAGTCATGTTACCAATCAATCAAATGGGTGCTGAATGTACAGGGCATGATGGGACAGAATTTCCACCTTTAACTGTGAAAGGGACGGAAAATTTAAAACCAATTCATTATCAAATGCCTGTTGCGAGTGCACAAGTAAAATCAGCGATCCTCTTTGCTGCTTTACAAGCACATGGAAGATCAGTTATTGTAGAAAAAGAAAAAACACGGGATCATACAGAAGATATGATTCGTCAATTCGGTGGTGAAATTACTGTTTCTGGAAAAGAAATCAGCATCAGCGGACCACAAAAGTTGGTTGGGCAAGAAGTCATTGTGCCAGGCGATATTTCTTCAGCAGCCTTTTTCCTTACAGCAGGTTTGATCATTCCTGATAGCAAAATTACGCTGAACAATGTTGGCTTAAATCCGACACGCACAGGTATCATTGATGTGATTCAGCAAATGGGTGGCAAATTAACGATCCAAGAAACAGGAAGTAAGGCGAATAAAGCTGGAACTTTAACCGTTGAAACAAGCGACCTAAAAGGAATCGAAATCAGCGGAGAAATCATCCCAAGATTAATTGATGAACTACCGATCATTGCGTTACTAGCGACTCAAGCTGAAGGAACGACCATCATTCGTGACGCTGAAGAGTTAAAAGTGAAAGAAACAAACCGGATCGATGCAGTCGCAACTGAACTAACTAAAATGGGTGCCAATATCGAACCTACAGATGACGGTTTGATCATTCATGGTAAAACACCGCTACATGCTGCACAAGTTACTAGTTATGGTGATCATCGTATTGGCATGATGCTGCAAATTGCTGCTCTTTTAGTAAAAGACGGAACCGTAGATTTAGAAAAAGCAGAAGCAATTTCTGTTTCTTATCCAAGATTTTTTGATGATTTAAATAAACTATATCAATAAACGGAGGAACAAAGATGAAGGGGATTATATTAATTGGTTTCATGGGAGCTGGAAAAACGACTGTTGGGAAACTTCTTTCAGAAAAGACTGGGATGGAACATATTGATTTTGATGATAAAATCGTTGAAGAGATTGGCATGACGATCCAAGAATATTTTGATCTACATGGTGAAGAAGCGTTTAGAGAAAGAGAAACAAATGTCTTGAAACGCTATTTAGATCATAATCAAGTCGTATCAACTGGTGGCGGAATCGTCATGAGACCAGAGAATCGGGAACTTTTGAAACAAATGGCACCTGTTGTTTATTTACAAACCAAACCAGAAGTATTTATTCCAAGATTGAAACATGATCATACAACGATCAGACCTTTAGTAGTATCAAAGTCTCCAGAAGAAATTAGGCAAGTTTTTGAGCCAAGAATCCCTTTTTATGAGGAAAGTGCCAGCTTGGTCGTTGATACAGATGAACGAACACCAGAAGAAATTGTTCATGAAATTTTAGAGAATATATAAGTAGGTGAGCCAATGAAAGTAGGGTTTTTAGGTCCAGAAGCTTCTTTTACTCATAACGCAGCGAAAACTGCTTTTCCTGATGAAGAATTGATTGCATATCATTCAATTCCGGCTTGTATTAAAGGAGTTGAGTTTGGTGAAGTCGATTTAGGTGTCGTACCGATCGAAAATACGATCGAAGGTTCTGTCAACACGACCGTCGACTATCTTTTTCATCAAACAACGATTCCTGTAGGAGCGGAAATCGTGTTACCAATTTATCAACAATTGATGGTAGCAAAAGAGAACAAAGAATCATGGCATGAAACAACAAAAATTCTATCTCATCCTCAAGCTTTAGCACAATCGCAAGAATTTATTCGTACCTATTTTCCGATGGCTGAGCTTGAAGCGACACCTTCTACTGCTTATGCCGCAAATTTTGTCGCTCTTCATCCAAATCAAAAAATCGCAGCTATTGCGCCCAGACTTTCTGCTGAAAAATATGATCTTGAAATTGTTGGTAAAGATATTCAGGATGTAGCAATCAATCAGACTCGATTTTGGGTGATTGGCTCTGAAAAGGTCGAACTACCAATCAATGCTACTGGTAAAAAATTAACCATTGCATTGACCATGCCGGATAACATGCCAGGAGCTTTGCATAAAGCATTATCTGCCTTTAGCTGGAGAGAAATTGATTTAAGTAAAATCGAATCGAGACCATTGAAGACAACCTTAGGAGAATATTTCTTTTTAATTGATATCAATGTTCAAAAACCGCAACAATTGTTAGATAATGCGTTAGAAGAAATACGTTTAATGGGCGGAATGGTAAAAATATTCGGGAATTATGCGATTCATCCCATCAACGGAGTTTAAAGATCTGAAAAGGTCTTTTTATTTTTGTTAAATTTTAACTATCTAATAGGAATTTTTTGAAAAATAAGGTATGCTTATAACTGTTGTTAATTGAAGTGAGGTGGAAATGATGAGCCGTGTAGATCGCTATAAGCACATACATGATAAATCAAAACCAGTAGAAGAAAAGAATGGTTTTAACCCAAGAAAAGAAAAAAATTATACAGAAGAACCTAGAAATAGCTATTATCAAGAACAAGAACCGTTAAATGACCCAAATCAACATATGAGACAAATAGAACCAACTGAAAAACCAAAAGGCTTTTCGAAAAAAGAAAAAAAACCGAAAAAACCAAGAAGAAAGAGACGCTTTAGCTGGCCTAAACGAATCGCTTTATTTTTTGTTTTGCTAATTGTATTGGCAGTTGGTTTCTTCTTCAAAGGAAAATCTTACGCTGAAAATGATACTTCTTTGCCAAAAGAGGCGGTTGAGACGTTCAATGGAGTGAAAAGTGCTAACGGAGCTAATAATATCTTGATTTTAGGTAGTGATACAAGAGGAGAAGATGCTGGTCGAGCGGATACTATTATGGTTCTGCAACTAGATGGTCCTTCTAAAAAACCTAAATTGATTTCGTTTATGCGTGATACCTTCGTGGATATCCCAGGTTATGATGCCAACAAAATCAATGCCTCTTATGCACTAGGTGGAGCTGATTTAGTTCGTCAAACTTTAGCAGAAAATTTTAATATTCAGACTAGATACTATGCAAAAGTTGATTTTCAATCATTCGAAAAAATTATTGATTCAATGTTTCCGAGTGGTGTTAAAATCGACGCTGAAAAAGATTTGAATTTAGATGGTGTTGACATTTTCAAAGGTAGTCAGAAAATGGATGGCCATACGCTTTTACAGTATTCACGTTTTAGAAAAGATGACGAAGGCGATTTTGGTCGTGTTCGCCGTCAACAACAAGTGATGACAGCGGTTATGGGACAATTAAAAAATCCTTTAGCATTACTTCGTACGCCAGAATCTTTAGGTCGTTTAGTAGGGTATATGTCAACGGACGTTCCTACGTCATTTATGCTGAAAAACGGTCCATCGTTAATGTTAAAAGGCGGCGGGGGAATTGAGCGCTTAACTGTTCCAGTTGAGGGATCTTGGAGTAATCAAGATGTTGATTATGCTGGGAGTGTTCTTCAAATAGATTTGGATACGAATAAAGCCGCGGTTCAAAGTTTTCTTGACCAATAAGTATTTTATTTAATTATGAATTGATTTATGCTATATTTATAATACCGTGTAAATTTAGTGAAACGAGGTTACAAAATGAAAATCGCTATTGTGACAGATAGTACCGCTTATTTACCTGAGCGAATTAAGAACTCACCCAATCTATTTGTTATTCCCATCCCTGTTATTTTAGATGGTAAGATATATAACGAAGGAATCGACATCGAAGCTGATGAATACTATAACTTGTTGAATAATAGTAATGAATTTCCAACGACTTCTCAGCCTGCATTAGGTGAAGTTATCGAACTGTACAAAGAAATTGCTGCCAAAGGCTATGATACGATCATTAGTATTCATCTTTCAGCAGGTATTTCAGGCTTTGTTAATACATTATTTTCATTAACAGATTCGATTGAAGGAATTACGCTGTATCCCTACGATTCTAAAATCACAAGTGTGCCAATGGGACACATGGTAGAGGCTGCCTTAGATTTAGTGAAAGAAAATGCTAGCTTAGAAGAGATATTTACCAAATTAGATATTATTAGAGATAATACGTATGCGTATTTGATTGTCGATGATTTGAACAATCTCGTTCGTGGCGGGCGCTTAACCAATGGTGCTGCATTGATTGCTGGATTATTGAAAATCAAGCCGATTTTAACATTTGAAGAGGGTAAGATCGTCTTATTTGAAAAGATTCGCTCGACAAAAAAAGCTTTTGCTCGCGCAGAAAAGATTATCGGCAAACGAGACAAAGAAATCGATCGACCGGTGAAATTGTACGTGATTCATGCAAACAATTTAGCGGTTGCTGAAGAAGAGAAGGCCAAACTTCAAAAGCAATATCCTAATGCAATTATTGAAATTGGTCATTTTGGTCCTGTTATTGGAACACATCTAGGAGAAAAGGCAATTGGGATTTGTATCTCAGCACAATAAATTAAAAGATGAAGCAAAGCTGTTTTCAGCTATTGTTTCATCTTTATTTTTTACTTATGCCAGCTTGTAGGTGGAGATTTTCCATTCATCTATTTATTATCAGTAAGAAAAGTAGTAAACGCGACCGTATAGTTCAATTAAGAAAAATAGTATGTTACAATAACAAATAAATCATACTTTTTTAATCGATTATCGATAAAAAATAACGATTCAATAGTCATTTTCCTTTAAAAGTAAGGTATACTTAAAGAAAAAAGGAGGGCGAGTGGATGAATCTAACTGAAGAACGTTTACAAAAAGAAAAAATGAAACAAGTTCAACTACTCGCTGCATATTATCAGGTAGTCAATCGTTTACCGCTTGGCGATAAGAGAGATCAGATGATTCGTGATATATTAGCTTGTAAGGATAAGATAAAAAAAATCAATCAGCAATTGACAGAATTAAATAAAAAAGAGTAACTATTTTTCAGTTATAAAAGGAGGTATTTTGGTTATAGATTTTTTTACAGTGCTACTTGCAGCTTTTGTTTTGATCATGTATGTTTATTTGATTTTAGTTAGAAAAAGCATCCTGATCAAAAGTCTTAAAAGAAAATTTATTTATGTTTTAGTGATTGGAATTAGTCTACTTATTCTGCTCCTTACTCTAGCTACCGAACAAACCCTCGATCAAAGAATTCGAGGATTCCTATCGGTGTTGCTTGTTTTAAGTTTTTTACTTGATTCAAAAGGTCTTTCAGATGATCGGCTCATTTTAGGTCCTTTTGATAAGAATGGAATTTTGTATCAAGATGTAGAAAAAATGGCTTTATTGATCAAAAAGAAAGAAATTCGTTTAAATTACTTTAAAAATGGTCGGCGTGGTCCAATGATGAAATTTTCTATTCCATTGGAAGAGTTACTAGCATTTCTTTCTGATCGATTGAATGAGGAAGCTGAAATCAGTATTTTAGTAGATGAAGATAAATAAAGGATAAATTGGGAGGAAATGATCATTATTTTCTCCTTTTCTTAAAATGTAAGCGTTAGAAATTTTATTCAAAAAGTTTTTTCAAAAGAATAGTTAATTTTAGTAGGTATTTCTTTAACAGTTTGCTATAATGTGCAGAGAAATTCTGAAAGGAAGTATTGTTGTGAATAAGGAAATAGAGCAACGAATTGCTGAATTACGTGAAAAATATAAGGAGCTACCACCAGAAAAAAAAGCTGAATGGGAGCGCCATATAAAAAAGAGAAATTTTTTAAACTATAAAAAAATTGAATTGATCAAGTCTGAGTTGCTTCGTTTAGAAGCGCGTCGCGCACAATTAGAACTATGTGACAGAGAAAAAGAACTTGGCTTAATAGAGAAAAAAATTACCTGTAAAAAAGAAAAATTATTACGGTATTTAGGAAAACAACTCAATCAATAATTATTAAGGGGGATACGAGATGGAGTTTGTTTATTTAATTATTGTATTTGCTTTTGCGATAACATTTTCAAATGTCTTCAATCGAATCGTTCCGATCATTCCATTACCAATCGTGCAAATAATCGTAGGTGTTTTAATTGGATTGACGGATATTGGTCGTGAAATAGTATTTGAACCAGAAATATTTTTGGTGATGATCATTGCACCTTTGCTGTTTAGAGAAGGGGAACGAAATGATATTTCTGCAACAATGAAAAATTTTAGTGTCATTTTATTTTTAGCATTTATTGGGGTGTTGATCACACTTGTAAGTGTTGGTTGGGCTTTACATATGGTTATTCCTGCTTTGCCGATCGCAGCGTGTTTTGCTTTAGGTGCAGCACTTGGACCTACAGATGCAGTAGCTGTAGGTTCTTTATCTGGGAAAATTCAAATACCGCCTAAAGCGATGCATATTTTAGAAGGTGAAGGTCTGATCAATGATGCTTCTGGCGTTACCGCCTTTCAATTTGCACTTGCAGCACTGTTGACAGGCAGTTTCTCAGCAATGGATGCAGGAATCACCTTGATCTTCTCGAGTATCGGCGGCGCTATCGTGGGGGCCGTTTTAGTGATGATCAAGCGTCAGATTGTCATGATTTTGGAAAAAGCCTCTGCAAGAGATGTAACCGGTTATCTATTATTAGAGTTATTATTGCCTTTTTTAGCGTATATGGTTGCTGAACTATTCCATGTTTCAGGGATTATTGCCGCTGTTGTAGCAGGTGTTATGCAAGCGGCTAGTTTCAAAAAGGTTTCATTGTTTGAAGCTGAGCTTTCAAGCGTTTCAGAAAGTACGTGGGGAACGATTACGTTTATGCTGAACGCGTTAGTTTTCCTGTTCTTAGGAATTGAGTTGTCTCAAGTTTTTTCACCTATTTGGAATAGCGAGACGTATTCTAACAGTTTCTTGATGGTCGTTATATTGATTTTAAGTGTTACGTTATTTACTGCGCGCTTTTTCTCTATTGTATTGATTTACAGTGTGAAAAATGGTTTCAAAAATATTTGGCAGTCGATGAATGAAATGCTGATTCTAACATTTGGCGGAGTGAAGGGAACAGTCAGTTTAGCAACGATTTTTATTTTACCATTAACTCTAAATGGTCAAGACTTTCCAGAACGTTCATTGCTGTTGTTTATTACGGCTTGTGTGATTTTAGTCACATTGGTAGGTGGTATTCTTGTTCTACCGTTTTTAACTGAATCTGACGAGGTAGAAAGTACTAATATACAAGGGATCACCTTACTGCAAGATGTTATTGAACGACTTAAAAAGATAAATCAGAACGATCCTCATGTAGAAATGAATGTTGTGATTGAAAACTATCAAGATCGCGTTAAAGAATTGTACACAGAACAATTACCTTCAGATCAGCGGCAAGAGGTTCAGGAACTAAGAGCACTGATTGTTTCGATCGAGCGTGACGGTCTAGAAGAGAGCTTCCGTCAAAAAGAAATTGGGATAGAAGGATATCGACTTTATGAACGCCTGATTTCAAGAATGGAACGATCTATCGCTAGACAATTATTATCGATTATTGGCTTTTGGTTGCTTTTTGTTCGGCAAATCATTGCATTCTTTGTTCACCCAAATCTGTTATTTGCTAAAAAAGGGGAAGAGAATCGACGAGAATTTCAAAAAGAAGAATTGGAAAATGTTCGGCAAGTCTTTTTGCAAAATACGGAAGTTATTTTGAAGAGTTTGGATAATTTAAAAGGGGTTTATGATGACGAAATTATTCAATTCTTTATTGAAGGTCGTTTACAATTAGCACATAGATTAGAAGACGGCACATTTATTGACTCATTTATCGTTCGTTCTCAATCTAATTATGTCAAGGAACTTTTGATTGGCTATCAAGAAGAGCGCAGAGTGATTGATGAATATGAGCTTGCTGAAAAGATCTCTTCTTTTGAAGCGAATGAATATCGAAAAAATGTTAATCTATTAGAATCTTATTCAATCAATGATATATCAGGCGCTATGCCATTTAGAAAATTGACAAGAGAATTAAAAAAAGAAGCAGACGAAGAAAACTAGCTTCTTTTTTTTACTTTTTTTTGTTACAATAAGCAGGATGAAAAGGGCGTGAGCAGATGAATGAGTTAAAAGTAAATGAATTGACTAAGACATATGGCGAGAAAACATTATTTGATCACATTTCTTTCCATATTCATGATAAAGACCGAATTGGATTGATCGGTACAAACGGAACAGGGAAAACGAGCTTATTAAATATTCTTGCAGGTAAAGATAGCGGAGATGGAGATGTCGGAGCGATTCAACAACCAAATGATTACCAAATTGGTTATCTTTCTCAAGACCAAGAATTTGATCCTGAACTAACTGTGGTAGAAGCAGTCTTTCAAGGGGAAACACCCATTATCCAAGCGGTGAAAAATTATGAATTAGCCTTGCTTGCATTGGCAGATGATGGACTTAGTGAAACGGCTCAAAAACAATATGCCCAAGCGGAAGAACGAATGAATAAAGAAGACGCCTGGACAGCCGACACTGATGCCAAAATCATTTTACAAAAATTAGGGATTGAAACCCTTCATAAAAAAATGGGTGAATTATCTGGTGGACAAAAGAAACGTGTTAGCCTAGCCCAAGTATTGATTGAATCACCTGATTTGTTGTTACTAGATGAACCTACAAACCATTTAGATTACGAAGCAATCAGCTGGCTGGAAAGCTTTTTAAACGGATATCGCGGTGCTATCTTAATGGTGACTCATGATCGTTATTTTCTAGATCGAGTAACAAATCGAATCTTTGAGTTATCTTTTGGAAAGCTATATGAATATAAAGGCAATTATGAAGCATACATCATTGCTAAAGCGGAACGCGAACGTGTTGGTGTAGAGCAAGAAGAAAAAAGAAAGCAACTTTATAAGCAAGAGCTAGAGTGGATGCGTGCTGGTGTAAAAGCACGCGGAACAAAACAACAGGCTCGACAAGATCGCTTCCATGATCTTAAAGAAAACCTCCATCAAGTCAACCAAAAAGGTCAATTGGAAATTGATGTCGCGACACAAAGATTAGGGAAAAAAGTTTTAGAGATCAAAGACGGAAATTATCAAATCGAACATAAAACGATTCTAAAAGAATTTGATCTGCTTATTCAAGCAAAGGATCGTATTGGGATTACTGGTAAAAACGGTGCAGGAAAATCAACATTATTAAATATTTTGGCGGGTCGTTTAGATTTGGATAGTGGAATTTACTCAATAGGTGAAACAGTTAACCTAGCTTACTATACGCAACAAAATGAAGCGATGGATCCAAACCAACGCATGATTTCTTATTTGCAAGAAGCAGCAGAGCAAGTAAAACGAACTGATGGAACAAACATTGGTGTTGCTGAATTACTGGAAAGATTTTTATTTCCTCGCTTTATGCATGGGACAGTAATCGGCAAACTATCTGGTGGCGAAAAACGTCGTTTGTATTTATTAAAATTATTGATTGGTCAGCCAAATGTGTTATTATTGGACGAACCCACAAATGATCTGGATATTGATACCTTAACGATTTTAGAAGATTACATCCAAACGTTTAAGGGCGCTGTGATCGCAGTTTCACATGACCGTTATTTTCTTGATAAAACAATGGATAAATTACTTGTTTTTCAAGGTGCAGGTCAAATCACAATTTACTATGGTTCAATGAGTGAGTATTTAAATGTGAATAAAGAACAGGCAAAAAAAGTGATTAAAACTGAAACAAAATCTCCAAAGGAAATGGAGAAGAAAGAAAAAACAAAATTGACCTACATGGAACAAAAAGAGTGGGAAACAATCGAAACAGATATCGCGCAACTTGAAGAGCGTACAGCACAACTGACTGAAGAGATGAATCATCAAGGAGATGATTTTACAAAACTGCAACAACTTCAAACAGAGCTGTTTACACTAGAACAAGAGCTTGAAACAAAAATGGAACGTTGGGAATATCTAAGTGAATTTGCAGAAAATTAGGAGGCATAAACTATGGAAGAAGCATATTTATCATTAGGCCGTAAAATTTTAGAGGAAGGTCACCTTAAAGAAGATCGTACAGGTACAGGGACTAGAAGTATTTTTGGTCATCAAATGCGTTTCGATTTGTCCGAAGGCTTCCCTTTATTAACAACAAAACGAGTACCGTTCGGCTTAATTAAAAGCGAACTTTTATGGTTTTTAAATGGTGATACGAACATTCGCTATCTCCTGCAACACAACAATCATATTTGGGACGAATGGGCTTTTGAGCGTTACATCAAAAGTGAAGATTACAAGGGGCCTGATATGACTGATTTTGGTCGACGAATTCTTACTGATGAAGCTTTTAAGGAAAGTTATGAAAAAGAGCACAAAGAATTCTGTAATACTATTTTATCAGATGATGATTTTGCGGCTAAATATGGTGAATTAGGCAATATTTATGGTGCTCAGTGGCGCCATTGGGAAACCAAAGATGGTGGTTTTATCGATCAATTGAAAAACGTTATTGAAATGATTAAAAAAACGCCAGACTCCAGACGTTTGATCGTGTCAGCATGGAATCCAGAAGATGTTCCATCAATGGCTTTGCCACCTTGCCATACGATGTTTCAATTTTATGTAAATGATGGGAAATTAAGTTGTCAACTATATCAGCGCAGTGGTGATGTTTTCCTTGGTGTACCTTTTAATATTGCAAGTTATGCATTATTAACTCACTTGATTGCTCATGAAACAGGTTTAGAAGTAGGCGATTTTGTTCATACTTTGGGAGATGCTCATTTATACACTAATCACATCGATCAAATGAATGAACAGCTTGCAAGAGAAATTCGCTCTTTTCCTACATTAAAATTGAATAAAGATAAAAAATCAGTTTTTGATTTTGAAATGGATGATATTGTAATCGAAGGGTACGATCCGCATCCTGCAATCAAAGCACCAATAGCCGTTTAATTCGAAAGGAGTTCTCCAATGTTAGCAGCCATATGGGCACAAGATGAGCAAGGTACGATCGGTAAAGAAAATCGCTTACCTTGGCATTTGCCAAATGATTTGAAATTTTTTAAACAAATGACTGAAGACAACACCATCGTTATGGGGCGAAAAACCTTTGAGGGGATGGGCGGTCGGCCGTTACCAAACCGTCAAACGATTGTTCTAACTAGAGACAAAGAGTATCATGCAAAAGGGGTCATTGTATTTCATACTGTAGAAGAAGTTCGTGAGTATGCCAAAAATTTCTCTGGCATTACATTTATTGCAGGTGGTTCTGCAGTATACGAAGATTTTTTACCTTATTGTGATGTGTTGTATCGTACAGTTATCCATCATTCATTTGATGGAGATACGAAATTTCCTGCTGTTGTTTGGGATGATTGGACATTGATCAATTTAAGCGCAGGAGAACAAGACGAAAAAAATAGCTATGCATATCAGTTTGAGACGTATCAGCGAAAAGTCGCTGCAGATTAACAAATCTTGTCAGAGTTTAAACGAAGAAATAACAAAAAAACATACTTTTATTAGTATGTTTTTTTGTTATTTAAATATGATTGCGGTAAAGTCCAACAACTTTTCCTAAAATACTTACGTTGTTCAAAATAATTGGGTCTAATGCATCATTTTCCGGTTGTAAACGAATATGATCTGTCTCTTTAAAGAATCGTTTACATGTCGCTTCGTCTTCATCAGTCATGGCAATCACGATATCGCCATTTGATGCAGCACTTTGTTTGCGAACAATAACCTGATCGCCGTCTAAAATACCTGCATTGATCATACTTTCACCTCTAATAGTCAGCATGAATAATGCATTTTCTTCTGCTACTAGATCAGGTGGTAGAGGGAAAAAGTCAGAGGCTTCTTCTACAGCTAATATAGGCTCACCGGCCGTAACAACGCCAAGCATCGGGATGACTGTCGGTTTTACACCTATTCTGTCCAGACCATCTGCGGTCAATTCAATTGCTCTTGGTTTTGTAGGGTCACGCAAAATGAGTCCTTTTTTCTCTAAACGAGCCAAATGTCCATGAACCGTCGAGGTTGAGGAAAGATCAACTGCTTTTCCAATTTCTCTTACGGTTGGTGGATAACCTTTAAGTTCAACCTGTTCATATATATATTTCAATACTTCGATTTGTCTTGTGTCTGTACGTTTCACCACAACCCGCACCTTCTTTCGATTTATATTTTCAGTGTACCATAGTTTTATATAGGAATCAAACAAGCGTTCGTGTTTTTTTAAAAAGTATTTATGCTCAAATTTTTGATAAAAAAGACTAAGGCAAGAAACTGGATTTTCTTTAAATAAACGTAATCGTTCCATATTTTTATACGAATATAGTTGTATTTTTGGTGCTCATCTTATAAGATAGACATGGAAAGTAAACTTGTCTAGTTGCATGGGTCCGCCTTTTGTAAAAAGGTTGGATGGGCCTGATCAGCTTTTAAAATAAGGAGGCAAAAATATATGTTATCGTCAGAGAAAATGAATCGCATCAATGAACTTGCAAAAAAAGCGAAAGAAAATGAATTAACTGAGAAAGAAAAAGAAGAGCAAAAAGTCCTTCGCCAAGAATATCTAGCAGCTTTTCGTGGCGGTATGCGTCATCATATCGAAGGGATGAAAGTAGTTGATCCTAAAGGAAATGATGTAACACCAGAGAAACTGAAAGAGATTCAAAAGGCAAAAGGTTTGCACAACAGAAAATAATTTTAGTTTTTTTTACTAAAAGTAATTGCTTTCATAAACGAAATACGATAAAATATAGTTAATAAAGGTAAAAAAAACCTAAATAGGAGATGATTTTTTTGTTCGACAACACTGATCAGTTAGGCGTCAATACAGTTCGTACATTGAGTATCGAAGCAGTTCAAAAAGCAAACTCAGGACACCCAGGATTACCAATGGGTGCAGCACCTATGGCTTATGCACTTTGGACAAAACACTTGAAAGTAAACCCAAAAACATCAAGGAATTGGGTAGATAGAGACCGTTTTATTCTTTCTGCTGGTCATGGTTCTGCAATGCTTTATAGCTTACTACACTTAGCGGGCTATGGTGTCACAATTGATGATCTGAAAAGTTTCCGTCAATGGGATAGCAAGACTCCTGGGCATCCAGAAGTACATCATACAGATGGTGTTGAAGCGACAACTGGTCCTTTAGGCCAAGGAATTGCAATGGCTGTTGGTATGGCGATGGCTGAAGCGCACACTGCTGCAACCTATAATCGTGATAGTTTCCCCATTATTGATCATTATACGTATGCATTATGTGGTGATGGTGACTTGATGGAAGGTGTTTCTCAAGAAGCAAGTTCTATGGCTGGCCATATGAAATTAGGCAAGCTGATTGTGTTATACGATTCAAATGATATCTCTTTAGATGGCCCAACATCCAAAGCTTTCACAGAAAATGTTGGTGCTCGCTATGAAGCTTATGGTTGGCAACATATCTTAGTAAAAGATGGCAATGATTTAGAAGCGATTTCTAAAGCAATTGAAGCCGCAAAAGCTGAATTAGATAAACCAACACTGATTGAAGTCAAAACGGTCATCGGTTATGGCGCTCCAAAAGAAGGCACATCTTCTGTTCATGGTGCACCGATCGGAGCAGAAGGAATTACGGCTGCTAAGGCTGTTTATGGTTGGGAATATCCTGATTTTACAGTTCCAGATGAAGTCGCTGCTCGCTTTAAAGAAACAATGATCGAAGAAGGCGCAAAAGCTGAAGATAAATGGAACAATATGTTTGCAAACTATACAAAAGAACATCCTGAGTTGGCTAAACAATTTAAACAAGCGTTCGCCGATGAACTTCCTGAAAACTGGGATAGTGAATTGCCTACATATGAAGTTAGATCAAGTGCAGCTAGCCGTGTTACGAGTAAAGAGACAATTCAAGCAATTTCTAAATCTGTACCAGGTTTCTGGGGTGGTTCTGCAGACTTGTCTGCTTCAAATAATACAATGGTTGCAGCAGAAAAAGATTTTGAGCCTGGTCAGTACGAAGGCCGTAATATTTGGTTTGGTGTTCGTGAATTTGCTATGGCAGCTGCAATGAATGGGATTCAATTACACGGGGGAAGCCGTGTTTATGGTGGAACATTCTTCGTCTTTACTGATTATTTACGTCCTGCAGTGCGTTTAGCAGCGATCCAAAATACTCCTGTAACTTATGTATTGACTCATGATTCAGTGGCAGTTGGCGAAGATGGCCCAACGCATGAGCCTGTCGAACAATTAGCAAGTATCCGTTGCATGCCAGGTGTACAAGTTATTCGTCCAGCTGATGGTAACGAAACAGTTGCTGCATGGAAAATCGCAATGACAACAAAAGATGCTCCTACAATCTTAGTTCTAAGTCGTCAAAACTTACCAGTTATTGAAGGCACAAAAGAAAACGCAGGTGAGCTTGTTCAAAAAGGTGCTTATGTGATTTCTAAACAAAAAGGTGAAAAACCAGAAGGAATCTTGATTGCGACAGGTTCAGAAGTGAACTTAGCAATCGAAGCACAAAAAGCATTAGCTGAACAAGGAAAAGATGTTTCGGTTGTTTCGATGCCAAGTTTTGATTTATTTGAAAAACAAACATCAGAATACAAAGAATCTGTTTTACCTAAAGATGTGACTAAGCGAGTTGCCATCGAAGCTGCTTCACCATTTGGTTGGGAACGTTATGTCGGAACTGCCGGCACAACAGTAACGATAAATCACTTTGGGGCTTCAGCTCCTGGCGATCTAGTATTGAAAGAATTCGGTTTTACAGTTGAAAATGTAGTGTCAAAATATAATAATTTATAAAAAATAAAAAAAGTAGATGTTCACATTTCGTGAATTTCTACTTTTTTACTATAACAAGGCACTCCAACTAAACCAGATCAACAATCTTGCAATTCGACTCAAGCCATTTTGTGATTTTTTCTGTAATATGAAAGTAATAATTGTAATATTATTTTTAATTATTAAAAAAAGTTAATAAACGAAGGATAAAGGTATTTATAGAAAAAAATGCATCTGAATAATAGACACTATGTAAAACGGATGAAACAAATATTGAAGCAATCAATAAAACAAAAATTTCAGCTGGATTACACTCACTTTAAAACTTCAAATTTCAGGAGTAAATAATTGTTTATAAAAAAATCCCCGAGTAGAATGATGATATGATGTTCTATTGAGGAGGAACAAGTGAATGAACGAGATCAAAACAAGAAGTAGTAGGCACCAACAAAAAGAACATAAAATTAACCGCAAACGGGTTGCGTCTGTGGTAGGAACTTCCTTAGTATTTCTTCCGATTGCAGGAAGTTTATTGCCTTTAGGTGCTCAAGCAACAGAAGTTGAAGCACAAGGGGAAGTTTCACAACAAGCATTTATTGATTCTATTGGATATTCAGCAGCTTCTGTTGCTGACGCTAACGATTTATACGCATCTGTTATGATTGCACAAGCATTATTAGAAAGTAGTTACGGTACTTCAGGTTTAGCCGCAGCTCCGAATTATAATTTATTTGGTGTAAAGGGAAGTTATGGCGGACAAACAGTTTATATGCCTACTTCAGAATATTTGAATGGCCAATGGGTAACAGTGACTGAACCATTTAGAAGTTATCCATCGTATACTGAGTCATTTCAAGATCACGCTAATGTTCTTAAAACAACGTTAGCTTCTAGCGGAAACTATCATTACTCTGGTGTTTGGAAAAGTAATACGACTAGCTACATGGACGCTACAGCAGCTTTGGCTGGCCGCTATGCCACAGATCCCAATTATGCTGGGAAACTAAACTGGTTGATTGCTGCATATGGTTTAACTGCCTATGATAGTGGAAATACAGCGACAGCTGTAACGAGTGAAAGTTCAGTAACGGATCAATCTGCTATTGGACAAAGTAGTGCAACAACCACAGCTCAAACCTATACTGTAGCTTCTGGAGATACTCTATGGGGAATTGCCGAAAGATTCGGTATCTCTGTTGACCAACTTATGGCATCAAATGGTATAACTGCTGAGTTGATCACTGTAGGACAAGTGTTACAAGTTGCATAAAGAAAAGCTTCCAACAATCTGTTATGAAAACGACGGATTGTTGGAAGCTTTATTTTTTTATCGTTTGCCTGATCGCAACTCTTGTAAACGTCGCTCACGATTTTTAGTCAGGTCCTTTATTCTAGGTCTAGGTAAAATCGCTTCAGCAGTTATGCTTGAATGTTTGATATGTGTTGTAGAATCATTTGCATCAAACTGTTTTAAATAGTCAATAACTTCTCTGACAATTTGGGTAGGGGTAGAAGCACCAGCTGTCACGGCTACTTGTTCGACATCAATTAACCATGTAGCATCGATTTGTGAAACATCAGATATCCGATGAGCAGGAACACCTGCCTGCTCGATAGAAACTTGAGCTAAGCGATTACTATTATTACTTTTTGGATCGCCAACAACAATCGTCAAATCACACCCTTGAGCTTGCTCAACGACCGCTTCTTGACGAACTTGGGTAGCTTTGCAGATGTCTTTATGAATAAGCACGTGAGGATATTTTTCTTGAATCGAATCCATCAAATCACTAACGTCCCATTGACTCATAGTTGTTTGGTTAGTCACAAAAATTTTATCAGCAGCTAACTTCAAAGCAGCAATATCAGCTAGATTGGCAACTAAATGAACATGTTCCGGAGAAACGCCTAGCGCTCCTTCAGGTTCAGGGTGATTTTTTTTTCCAATATATATAATTTCATAACCTTTGGACACTTTTTCAGCGATTAGTTCATGTGTAATCATCACGTCAGGACAAGTCGCATCAATAACAGTTAATCCCTTTTCCACCGCTAGTTCTTTTACTTTGGGTGAAGTTCCATGAGCTGTAAAAATAACGGTTCCCTGATCGACTTGAGATAGAATATCTTCCCGGTTATCGCCCTCTAAGGTATGGATTCCAATACTTTCAAAAGCATCAGTTACATGTTTATTATGAACGATCATCCCTAAAATATAGATTGGTCGTGGTAAATTTTCATCCAGAGAAGCATTTCTGGCAATAACCATTGCGTCAACAACACCATAACAATAGCCTCGTGGACTAATATTTTTAATTTTCATAAATGACGTAACTCCTATTTACTAAATTTAAAGTCCTCTCTACTATACAACATTTTTATTAAAAATGTATAAAGAGTTTGTAGCAATTAGGATACATTAGCAAAATGATAGCCAGATGAAGCGATATGAGCTATTATAAACACAAGAAAGTTTTTGCTTATACGAATACTAAAATGGAGGAATGGATCATGACTCAAATTTTTAATTCTGTTACTGAATTAATAGGTAAGACACCTATAGTAAAATTAGGACGTATTGTCCCGGATGGAGCAGCTGATATTTTTGTGAAACTTGAATTTTTCAATCCTGGGGGAAGCGTAAAAGACCGAATTGCATTAAGTATGATCGAAAAAGCTGAAAAAAACGGACAACTTAAAACAGGTGATACAATCGTAGAACCAACAAGCGGAAACACTGGTATCGGTTTAGCGATGGTCGGTGCTGCAAAGGGATATAATGTCGTAATTGTTATGCCGGATACAATGAGTATCGAACGCAGAAAATTAATGCAAGCGTATGGGGCTGAGTTATTGTTAACACCTGGTGCTGAAGGGATGAAAGGAGCAATTGCTAAAGCCACAGAACTGTCAGAAAAAGATGGTTACTTTATGCCTATGCAGTTTGATAATCCTGCTAATCCAGAAGCACATGAAAAAACAACTGGAAAAGAAATCCAAGATGTCTTTGGACCAGCTGGTTTGGATGCTTTTGTTGCTGGAATTGGGACTGGTGGAACAATAACCGGAGTCGGGAAAGAATTAAAAAGAGTCTATCCAAAAATTTCAATTGTTGCCGTTGAGCCAACAGAATCACCTGTTCTGGAAGGTGGAGCTCCTGGTCCACATAAAATCCAAGGAATCGGTGCGGGTTTCATTCCTAAAGTTTTAGATACAGAGATATATGGGAAAGTAATTGCGGTACCTAGTGAAGATGCAATGGAAACAGCGCGACAATTAGCTGTTAAAGAAGGATTATTAGTCGGGATATCGGCAGGAGCAGCTGTCCATGCTGCAATTCAAGTAGCTAAAGAATTAGGTGCTGAAAAGAAAGTGTTGACTGTTATCCCTGATAACGGCGAACGGTATCTTTCAACTGCACTATATAATTTTTCTGAATAGTTTATTTAAAAAAGGAAGCGTAGAGTTACGACTTCCTTTTTTATCGTGCTTAACTAACCCAAAAAGTATGTAATATTTTTCAAATTCACAGAAAACAGCGATAAACATGATATTTCCTATACTATTTATACAATTATTCTTGTCAAGATAGATTAGAAATAGTATCATTTAAGAAAGAAGACTGGGAGGGGAACTAAATGGACAATATATTGGTAAAGAATGCACTTGAAGAATTAAAAGAAGCCAATATTCGTATTACTCCTCAAAGATATGCGATTTTAGAATATCTCATTGAGAATCATAGTCATCCAACAGCAGATGAAATTTATCGTTCACTAGAAGATCGTTTTCCAAATATGAGTGTTGCGACTGTTTATAATAATTTACGCTTGTTTACTGATATTGGTTTTGTTCAAGAGATGAATTATGGGGACGCGTCTAGCCGTTTTGATTTCAGTTCCAAAAAACATTATCATGCGATCTGTCAGAATTGTGGTAAAATCGTCGATTTCCATTATCCAGGCTTGGAAGATGTAGAGATGGCAGCAAGTAAATTGACTGGATTTGAAATTAATGAACATAGGTTAGAATTATATGGTCTATGTCCGGACTGTCAAAAAGCAAAAAAAGAATGAAATGAGGGATAAAATGAAATCAATCCAAACAGATAAAGCACCAAAAGCGATCGGACCTTATGTACAAGGAAACATTGTAAATGGCTTATTATTTGCTTCAGGTCAAGTTCCTTTAAGTCCTGAAACCGGAGAAGTTGTTGGTACTACAATAGGAGAACAAGCAGAACAAGTTCTTAAAAATATTGCAGCAATTTTAGAAGAAGTTGGCAGTGACTTTGACCATGTTGTCAAAACAACATGCTTTTTAAAGAATATGAACGATTTTGCAGCTTTCAATGACGTTTACGCAGGAGCATTTACAAATCAATTACCCGCTCGTTCGGCCGTTGAAGTAGCCCGCTTACCAAAAGATGTTCTTATTGAAATAGAAATTATTGCTGCAGTAAATGAATAGCAATTTATTTTCACAAGCTAAGAAATTAACTTTTCTCAGCTTTTTTTATTGTAAAAACAGCATTTTAAATTAATTTCCAGGTCATATAGATGAAAATCGGGTTAAGAAAGGAAGAGTTTGTGAAAAAATAAGTTAGCGATTCACAAGCAAAGAACTCGAATATGGGTTTCTACTTTGTTATATTTTTAGTATACCAATAGATTCATATTGGGTTTGTTGGTGAAAAATTTAACTTGAAAGAAGGGATTTACAAAATGAAAGTCGTAGTCGTAGGATGTACGCATGCAGGAACAGCTGCAGTCAAAAGTATTTTAACAAATCACCCAAACGCGGAGGTAACCGTTTATGAGCGAAATGATAATGTATCGTTTCTATCATGCGGGATTGCTTTATACGTTGGAGGAGTAGTGAAGGAGGCTAGCAGCTTATTCTATTCAAGTCCTGAAGAACTAGCGTCTCTGGGTGCTACAGTTAAAATGGAACATGAAGTCAAAACAATCGATGTTGATAATAAAACAGTCACTGCAAAAGATTTACACACTGGTATTGAAGAAACCATCTCATATGATAAATTAGTAATGACAACTGGTTCATGGCCAATCATTCCGCCAATTAAAGGAATTGATGCTGAGAATATTTTATTATGTAAAAACTTTAATCAAGCAAATGTGATTATCGAACGTGCAAAAAATGCAAAAAAAGTTGTCGTTGTAGGCGGCGGATATATCGGAATCGAATTGGTGGAAGCATTTGTAGAATCTGGTAAAGAAGTTACTTTGATCGATGGTTTGGATCGTATTTTAAATAAATATTTAGATAAGCCTTTTACAGATGTTTTAGAAAAAGAACTTGTCGATCGTGGTGTAACTTTAGCGCTAGGCGAGAATGTTCAAGAATTTAAAGCTGATGCAAGTGGACATGTGAATAAAGTAATTACTCCTAGTCAAGAATTCGAAGCGGATATGGTTATTATGTGTGTTGGGTTCAGTCCGAATACAACCTTACTTAAAGATAAAGTAGATATGTTACCTAATGGCGCTATTGTGGTTGATAAGTTTATGAGATCAAGCAATCCTGATATTCTTGCTGCTGGTGATAGTGCAGTTGTACACTATAATCCAAGTAATACGACTAATTATATTCCACTAGCGACAAATGCTGTTCGTCAAGGTATGTTAGTGGGTTACAATTTAACCGAAGAAAAACTTGCTTATCGTGGGACACAAGGAACATCTGGTCTATATTTATTTGGCTGGAAAATCGGTTCAACAGGTGTTACATTAGAAAGTGCAAAAATGAACAACTTAGATGTAGATGCAACACAATTTGAGGATAACTACCGTCCAGAATTCATGCCAACAACTGAAAATGTCATGATGGAACTAGTTTATGAAAAAGGAACAAATCGTATCGTAGGAGGACAATTAATGTCTAAGTATGACATTACTCAATCAGCTAATACATTATCATTGGCTGTTCAAAATGAAATGACTGTTGAAGATCTTGCGTTATCAGATTTCTTCTTCCAGCCGCATTTTGATCGTCCTTGGAACTACTTGAACTTGTTAGCTCAAGCTGCACTAAAAGATATCGCTAAAAATTAATGAAGAAAAATAGAGTTGAATGTAAATTCAGCTCTATTTTTTTATAAAAAAAGCTTAATATTTGGTCTTTTCGCCACTTTTTTGAGATACTTAAAAGGTAAATAGAATTGAGGGGTTAGACGATGAAAGAAAATAGGAATATAAAAGAAATTATACTTCGCTCCTTGTATGCTTTAATTGGAGTAGCAATTTTAGCTTTTGGTGCGGCAACTTTACGTGTAGGTCAAGTAGGATTAGATCCATATACTGCAGCAAATATTGGTATTGGCGCTGTTCTTGGGCTCTCATTAGGTGTTTACCAACTGATTGTGAATATCATTATTCTAGGACTCGTTTTTATTTTTGGAAGAAAATACATTGGTATAGGAACCGTGATAAATATGGTCCTTACAGGTTTTTTTATTGATTTTTATACGTGGATTTACACAACGTTTTTTTCAATTAAAATCACTCTACTTTCACAAGGGCTATTACTTGTTTTTGGCGTAGTGATCTTTACTTTTGGTGCATCTTTTTATATGTCGGCAAAACTAGGGAATGCCCCATATGACGCAATTGCTCCAATTATCGTTGATCGTACTAAAGCTCAGTATCGTATAGTGAGAGTTATACAAGATATCTTTTTTGTTATTTTAGCATTTATTTTTGGAGGCCCAGTTGGTATTGGAACAGTAATAAATGCGTTTTTCACAGGACCTTTAATCGATTTCTGGAATAAAAAAGTCAGTGAGCCGATAATTGAAAAAAGTGTAAAAGAAAAAGTGAATAATTAATTAGCCGAATATATGGAAAAAAGACAAAGCAATTTAACTGCTTTGTCTTTTTTATTATTGAACTCATTCTTAGAAGGTAAAAAGTTATCACTAATAATGAGTGCGCTTACACAAACTCCTTTCAAGTATAATATATTAAACAAATAATATATTATTTATTCTTCATATCATTTAAATCAGAATAGGATTAGTATATACAAGGATTTTAAACCTTGATATAAAAGTATTTTAACGTATTTTTGTTAATTTTTTTATTATGATTTATTATTTCGTTAATAAAAATAAGGCTTAACGATTCGTATCATTTCCAAAAATATTATAAAGGTTATAAAATCCATAGGTAGAAGCTTAAATAAATTTTTATGTTGCTCACGTTTTACGAAAGGAGAGTGTCTATTGGTTTTAACAAGCTTCTAATTGTTCGCTATGTGGTATTAGGTTGAAAGTAAGAGGAGGATAATTATGAAAGATGATAAGCAGAAAAAGAAGAGCGCTAGTAAGTCAAAAAAACAAAATAAATATCGCGCATTATCATTAGTGTTAACAAGTAGCTTAGTTATTGCACCATTAACAGCCCCATTGTCATTTTATTTACCGGGAGGAATTACAGCTTCAGCTGCGATATTAGATGCAGAAATTTTATCTAATATTAGTAGTTCAAACAATAGTGGAACAAATACTGGAGCTCGTTGGGCTGCTGATGGCTCTACAAAAAATGTTGATTTTTCAATAACTGGAAGTGAGTTAGTTGGTGGTACTGTTATTGCTAGTGGAACAAAACAAGCAGTTTTAACTATTCCAAGCGAATTGAATGGACGCGTTTCTACAAACGGAGCAGCACAAATCGATACAAATATTACTTTGACTGTCGGTGATTTAACATTCTTGACGGGAACACTAAATGCAGTTAATCAATTATCTACATTATTAACAGATATTGTTGATGGTACACTGGGAAGTTTAACTGGTGTTACGTTAAATTTGACAACAGTTAATCAGAAATCGACGCTTTAAATAACCTTGAAAATTTTGGTAGTGCACAATTTAATTCTACCGCTACTCTTTCTCCAGATGGCAAATATATTCATGCCAATATCGATGGCTGTTGTAGCACCACCGGTCGTGTCAAGTACTACTGGAACTTCTGCGACTGGTTATACAGTAACGGGTACAGCTACAGCGGGCGATACGATCACTATTAAAAATGCAGGTGGTACAACAATTGCATCGGGACCGGCAACAGGTGGAAACTTCTCTATCAATATCCCACAAGGCGCCGCAACAGGAAATGAAAACTTAACGGCTACAGCTTCTAATGGTGGCACTGATAGTACACCGACAGCATTTACAACACCAGCAGATGCAGTAGTAGCACCACCAGTCGTAACGAATACAACAGGACTTCTGCAACAGGCTATACGGTAACGGGTACAGCTACAGCAGGTAATACAGTTACTATTAAAAATGCAGGTGGCACAACAATTGCTTCAGGACCAGCAACAGGCGGGAACTTCTCAATCACCATTCCACAAGGTTCTGCAACTGAAAACGAACCTTTGACAGCAATTGCATCTGATGGAAGTAATAACAGTATACCGACAGCATTTACCACACCAGCAGATGCAGTAGTAGTAGCACCACCGGTAGTGACAAATACAACAGGGACTTCTGCAACTGGTTATACAATAACAGGTACTGCAACAGCAGGTAACACAGTTGATATTCGCAATGTAGGCGGGACTGTGATTGGAACGGGTACAGTTGATGGAACGGGAAACTTTACTATCACTATTCCACAAGGTCAGGCAACAGCAAGCGAATCGCTAACTGCGATTGCAAAATCAGGAACAGATGAAAGTACGCCAACGTCATTTAATACACCTGCTGATCCAATTGTTGTTGCATCGCCAGTCGTGACGAGTACAACTGGAACCTCAGCAACCGGGCATACGGTAATTGGAACTGCTACAGCGGGGAATACGGTGGATATCCGTAATGCAGGTGGGACTACAATTGGAAGCGGTATTGCCGATGGCAGTGGTAATTTTACCATTGTGATTCCTCAAGGATTGACAACTGCTAGTGAGTCATTGACTGCAGTTGCAAAAATTGGGATAAATGAAAGTATACCTACTCCGTTCACAACGCCAGCCGATCCAGTAATCATTAGTGCGCCAACGGTTGACAATGTATCAGGTACTTCTACAACTGGCTATACAGTAACAGGTACAGCGCCAGCAGGAAGTACTGTGGAAATCAAAAATACAGGTGGAGCAGTAATTGGAACAGGCGTGGCAGATGGCAGTGGTAATTATAGTGTTACGATTCCGGCAGGATCAGCTACACCAAATGAACAATTAACTGCAATAGCTAAAGATGCAGATGGAAATACGAGTCCTGGAACAGTATTCACAACACCATCAGATCCTGTTTCAATTCAAGCACCAGTTGTCACTGGGGTAACAGGAACTTCTGCTACTGGTTACACTGTAATTGGTACTGCTGTCGCTGGCGATACAGTTTCAATCAAAAAATTAAATGGAACAGTGATTGGTTCAGCTCAAGTAGATGGTAGTGGAAATTACTCAATAGTGCTTGCATCAGGCTCAGCTAGTCAACTTGAACAATTGAGAGCGATAGATTCTGACGGTGCTGGTAATCAAAGTCCTGCAACAGCGTTTACTACACCAGCAGATCCAGTATTTGTAGCAGCACCGATCATCACAAGCGTGGTAGGTGATTCTCACACAGGTTACACAGTTAAAGGTACCGCCACTTTGGGTGATTCAGTATCTCTTCGAACACTAAGTGGAACTGAAGTAGGTGTTGGAAACGTGGATGGCAATGGTAAATTCTCAATTGAGTTAGATTCTCAAGAAGTAGATCAATTGCAACAACTAAATGCAGTAGCAATTGATGATGCGCTTAACACAAGTTTACCGACACTATTTTCAATCCCAGCAGATCCTTCTTCAAGTATTGAAGCACCAATCATTGATAATGTGACCGGAACATCAAAAACGGGTTACATCGTAACTGGTAAAGCAACCGCAGGTAACAAAGTCAAAATCAGCAATGCTGCTGGTAGAGTCATCGGTTCAGGCGTTGCTGATTTAAATGGAACGTTTCTAGTTGGAGCTCCACTTGCGTTAGATGGTGAATTCGCTATTGCTTTACCTAAAGGTTCAGCAACTGAAAATGAAGCATTGAATGCAACGGCTGAAAATAACGCTGGTGATGTTAGTACAGCAACACCATTCATGACGCCGGCTGACCCCACTGTCTTTGTTGCAACGCCAATAGTCGACAGTGTAACTGGAAACTCTATGACCGGTTATACGATTAAAGGAATTGCAACACCAGGAAATGATGTAGAACTTCAAAATGCAGCAGGAGAAGTTTTAGGTGCTGGGGCTGCGAGTGAAACGGTTGGATTCGTTATCGAAATCCCAATTGGTTTCGCTGAGCCAAAAGAACTAGTTTCAGCAATTGCAAAAGATGGTGATGGTAATCAAAGTGAGCCAGCTAACTTCAAACTTCCAGCTGATCCAGGCGATGGTAACGGAAACGGTGGAAATGGCAATGGAACCGGGAATGGTAGCAACGTAGGTAATAACGGAAGCTCTGGCTTGAAAAACCTAAGCAGTACACAAAAAAATCTTCCTAATAACGGTGAAATTGTTAGTAATTGGGGAATGCTAGGTGCGTTATTACTAGGAGCGTTTGCTTTCTTCACCTTCAAACGTAATGCTAAAAAAGAAGATGAATAAAGTAATGAATTAACAAATTAACTTTCTATAAGGGTAAAACATGAGGTGGGACAGATGTCCTATCTCATGTTTTTTAGGCTGGATACTTTTATCAAGTGATCATTTTGGAAACTTGTTGTTTTCTTAGAAAGAATCTTCCTTTCTGTTCCTTTTTATCGTAAAATGAAATTAGACAAAAAGAAAGGGAGGATATACGCATGCCGATTCGTGTTCCAAAAGAACTACCAGCTATTAAAGTACTTGAAAAAGAGAAAATTTTTGTAATGGACGAAGATCGCGCCATGCACCAAGACATTCGCCCTTTGGAAATTTTAATCTTAAATTTAATGCCAAAAAAAGATGAGACGGAAGTTCAACTTTTGAGACTTCTAAGTAACACGCCATTACAAATAAATGTAGAGTTCTTACATATGAGCAGTCATGAGGCAAAAAATACATCTAGTGATCACTTGACGCGTTTTTATTATCAATTTAAAGAAGTCAAAGAAAAATTCTATGATGGTTTGATCATCACAGGAGCACCGATTGAGCATATTCCTTTTGAAGAAGTTGATTATTGGGAAGAGCTGCAGGAGATTTTCAAATGGAGTAAGTCACATGTGTTTTCTACGTTTCATATTTGTTGGGGCGCTCAAGCAGGGCTTTACCACCATCATAAAATCGATAAGTATTTCTTAGATCAAAAGTTAACGGGTATTTATGCTCATGATGTATTAATGCCAACTTGGAGTATTTTAAAAGGGTTTGACGACGTATTTTTTGCTCCACATTCTAGATACACTGGAGTCAAACGAAGCGATATAGAAAATTCCGAGGAATTAGAAATTTTGGTCGAATCACAGGAAGCAGGGCTTTTTTTAGTTGGAAATAAAAATAATCGAGCCTTTTATGCAATGGGACATTTAGAGTATGATCGCGAGACATTACAACAAGAATTTGAACGCGATCAACTAAAAGGAATTCATCCAAATCTCCCTACAAATTATTTCCCAAATGATAATATCAATGAAGTGCCGCAATTACGATGGCATATGGCTGCGTCTTTGTTATTTTCTAATTGGGTAAATTATGCCGTTTATCAAAATACACCTTATGATTTATCTACGTTACTTGATGAAGAAAAATAGTAAATAGAGCATAGTGAAAACAAACGTAAATTTTACTTTGTTTTCACTTTTTTTTATAAACTCGCTAACCACAAAAGTGCAAGCGTTACCTTTTTTTATTTATTAGGATAATTTTTGATGCATTCTTGTTCCTTTTTCGAAATTTAAACGTATTATAAGGAGAAGGAAGGAGAGTATTTACTGTTAAAATATTGAGATAGTCACTAATATTTTGATATAATTCACGAACAGTACAGTTATTTATTTTTTTTCGATAGCAGATTAAATAACTTGATAACGCTATCGAAAATTCAAAGAAACAAATTCTTGTAGTACATAACCTTCACTCGGTATTATTTTTGCTGATGTTCTAAGGTTACAAAATTTCTAGGTCTATTATAAAAAGCAATTATTGCTTATCATAAAAATGAAAATGCTTTAATTAGCTATGGTTGGAGGAATAATTATGAAATTACCTAAAAAGTTTTTGAGCGGGTTGCTACTTTCGCTGCTATTTCTTTTTTCATTTGTGCCTGCTTTTGCACAAGAGATTGATGCAATTACTGCGCCTACGGGGATAAAAGCCGTGATTGTGATCATTCCATTGATTTTAGTGTTAGTTTTATTATTTATGAAAGTAGATATGATCATCGCTGGATTTGTCGGTGGCGTTTTGGCCATGATCATTGGTGGAATTGGGTTAGAACAAGCGAACAAACAATTATTGGAAACCATCCCCATGATGTTAGGCATTACTGTACCGATTATTAATTCAGCTGTTGCGATGGCTGTATTTAAATCAGGCGGTTATTCAGCAGCACTGACTCTTGCAAAACGGGGGACAAAAGGTAAAGTAGAATATGTTTCAGCCTTTATCGTTATCCTGCTTGCAGCGGCTACTTATATGTCCGGTATCGGTGGCGGTAGCGCAATGGTGATTGCCCCATTGGCATTTGTCGCGGTTGGAGCCGTTCCCGAGTTGATTGCAGCAATGTCTCTTGCAGCAGCTGTTTCGTTCACGACATCACCAGCTTCATTAGAATCTAGTATTGTTTCAAAATTAGGAGATTTTAGTGTGGCTAAATATGTTTCAGATATGCGTCCGATTTGGTTAGTTTTTTGTGCGTTGGCTATTATTCTAGCTTTTTGGGGAACTAAACGTCGTAATATCAGTTTTAAAGAAAATAGTGATGATGAATATGCTTCAATGAGCAATAAAGCATTATTTAAGTTAACTTTACCTGCGATCTTTTTACTGTTCGCTGTAATTTTTGGTCCTGTAGTAAATGACCTTGTCGGGTTCCCATTATTGACCCCATTAGTGTATATGATATTGACACTTGCGTTGATTTTTATTTGTTCAGATTTCACATTAAATCAGTCGGTGGAAGCAATGGTAGATGGTTCAACATACATTTTGACTCGACTGTTCCAAGTAGGGATTTTTCTAGCGTTTATAAATATCATTGCTCAAACTGGAACGTTCGCTGTTATTGCAGGGATCGCTAGTTCTGCGCCTGCTTTGATCATGGTTCCTGTGGCGATTTTAACTGGAATCTTGATTGGTGTACCGGCGGGTGCATATGTTGGCTCCGTTTTGACTCTCGTTCTCCCTGTGGCCGTATCTTTAGGCTTCTCTTCAATTGAACTTGGTTTAGTTGCTGTTGGTGTTGGATTAGGTAGTCAAATGAGTTTTGTTAATATTACGATGCAAGCTTTATCATCTGGATTCCAAATTCCGATCTTAGAGGTTGTAAAAGGAAATGTTAAATGGATCAGTATTGCTTCTGTTATATTGATTGGGATTGGATTCTTTATATAGATCAAATAGAAAGGGTGTTAATAAATGGATATTTTAATTAAGCAAGCAAGATTAAGTGATGGAGAAGCGTTGCAAGATGTAGGGATAAAAGATGGTAAAATCGTAGCAATTTCGGACAATTTAACGGATAACGCGGTAAATGTAATTGAAGCGCAAGGACGTGTTTTGATTCCTGGTTTGGTCGAAAGCCATATCCATCTGGATAAAGCCTTGATCGCTGACAGAAAATCAAATAAATCGGGGACTTTGCAAGAAGCAATCAGTGTTACAGCCGAATTGAAACCAACGTTCACGGAAGAAGATATTTACCAACGAGCAAAAAGAGCGTTAGAAATGATTATTTCTCATGGTGTAACTGCTGTTAGAACTCATGCCGAATTTGATCCAGCGCAAGGGTTTTCCGGGTTTAAAACAATTATGAAATTAAAAGAAGAATATCAGGATTTGATCGATATGCAAATCGTTGCGTTCCCACAAGAAGGGATTTTTAAAGCGCCTGGTACAGAAAAAATGATGTATGAAGCAATGGAGATGGGTGCAGATATTGTTGGTGGTATTCCATACAATGATGCTCCAGCAGATAAACATATTGATTTAGTTTTCGAAATTGCTAAAAAATATGATAAAGACATCGATCTCCATCAAGATTTCAGCGACGAAGCAACAGATATTTCAATAGAATATTTATGTAAAAAAACGATTGCCGAAAATTATCACGGCAGAGTATCTGTGGGGCATTTAACAGCGCTTCACGCATTAGAACCTGAGAGATTAAGTGAAATTATTAAACTAATGTCTGAAGCCCAAATCAGTGTGATGGCCTTACCAGCGACAGATTTACACTTAGGTGCTAGAAATGATGTATACAATGTTAGAAGAGCAGTAACGCCAATCAGAAAACTTCGGGATGCGGGAGTTAATGTATGTCTAGCGACCAATAATATTCGCAATGCCTTTACTCCTTATGGTAATGGTGATTTAATGCAAATTGCAATGCTAGCGATTCCTGTAGGACATTTAGGGGGAGCTGATGATTTACCGACTGTTTTACCAATGATCACAGAAAATCCTGCAAAAGCATTAGGCTTAACAAACTATGGCATTCAGGTTGGTAATAATGCTGATTTAGTCTTGCTGGATACGAAAGTAAAAGCAGATGCGATCATTGATATACCTGAGAGAAATTATGTTATTAAGAATGGGAAAATTACGGTCGAAGTAAAAAAAGAAGTAACTATTTTCAAATAAAAAATATAAACAGCCAGCTATGGACAGATTTCATTGTCTATAGCTGGCTGTTTAATTGGAAAAAAAGAAATTAGTTGCTCATAATTTTATTATGTAAACAAAAATAAAAAACGGAGCTGAGAAAAGCCTATGAGAAAACTAGAAGAACACTTCATCTATAGATACATTATGTAAAAATAATAAATGATAAAAAAGGCCCCTTATTCTCAATTATTATTTTCAATTGAGAATAATAAGCTGAAAGACTTGTTATTTCATGCATTTATATGATACTCTTTATTATATAATAAATAATATTGGAGGTACATGAAATGAAAGTTATTGTTTTAGGTTCATCGCACGGGGGATACGAGGCAGTTGAAGAATTATTAAATTTACACCCAGAGGCAGAAATTCAATGGTACGAAAAAGGCGATTTCATTTCTTTTCTCTCTTGTGGCATGCAGCTCTATCTAGAAGGAAAAGTAAAAGATGTCAATGCCGTTCGTTATATGACTGGTGAGAAAATGGAAAGCAGAGGAGTCAATGTCTTTTCAAATACAGAAATCACTGCAATCAAACCTGAAGATCATCAAGTAGTGGTCAAAGATTTATTATCAGGAGAGGAACGTGTTGAAGATTATGACAAACTAATCATCAGTCCCGGAGCCGTTCCGTTTGAATTAAATGTTCCAGGTAAAGATTTAGAAAATATCTATTTGATGCGTGGCAGAAAATGGGCCATAAAATTAAAAGAAAAAACAATCGATCCAGAAGTAAATAACGTTGTTGTGATCGGTAGTGGGTATATCGGTATAGAAGCCGCAGAATCATTTGCTAAAGCTGGTAAAAAAGTAACGGTTATTGATATATTAGATCGACCTTTAGGTGTCTATTTAGATAAAGAATTTACTGATGTTTTGACAGAAGAAATGGAAGCGAACAATATCAAAGTAGTGACAAATGAAACGGTTCAAAGCTATAAAGGGGAGGGCCATGTTCAAAAAGTTGTAACTGATAAAGCTGAATATGCCGCTGACCTTGTCGTTGTGGCAGTCGGAGTTCGTCCTAATACAGGTTGGCTGAAAGATACATTAGAGTTACATCCTAATGGTCTGATCAAAACAGATGAATACATGCAAACAAGTGCTGCGGATGTCTTTGCAGTCGGGGATGCTACACTGATCAAATACAATCCAGGTGAGACGGAAGTCAATATTGCTCTAGCAACTAACGCCAGAAAACAAGGTCGTTTTGCAGTGAAAAACTTAGTAAGCCCTGTAAAACCATTTCCTGGCATCCAAGGCTCATCAGGTCTAGCTGTTTTCGATTATAAATTTGCTTCTACAGGGATCAATGAAGAAATGGCTAAGAAATTGAATAAAAAAACAAAATCAGCACTTGTTGTTGAGGATTATTTGATGGACTTCAATCCTGATAAACAAAAAGCTTGGTTCAAACTTGTATACGATCCTAAAACAACACAAATTTTAGGTGCACAATTGATGTCAAAAGCTGATTTAACAGCCAATATCAATGCAATCTCATTAGCAATCAAAGCGAAAATGACAATTGAAGATTTAGCTTATGCCGACTTTTTCTTCCAACCATCATTTGATAAACCGTGGAACATTATCAATACAGCTGCTTTAGCGGCCATGAAAAATGAACAATAACCTATTATAGGATGAAAAGACTACAGAAAATTACTTTTCTATAGTCTTTTTTTAATGTAGTAAAAATGGTATGATTTAAGTAAATAACTTGAATTGGCGGGAAAACTGATGACAATTATATTAAAAGAAATGACTGCAACAGATTATAAAAAATATCTATCATTTGCAATCAAAGACTATGCTAAAGATAAAGTTACAGCTGGTACATGGAATGAGGATGAGGCAATTTCTTTAGCAAAGAAGAGCTTTAACGAACTTTTACCGGAGGGAACGGATACTAAAAATGAATATCTTTATTCTATTGTAGATGATTCAACGGATAAAAAGGTTGGTTTTTTGTGGGTACACTTAAATAAAACTCTTTATGATTCAAAATTTTTCATTTATGATTTTATCGTGTTTGAAGACTTTAGAAATTTAGGCTACGGGAGCCAAACAATCTATTCTCTTGCTGAAAAAGCTAAAGAAATTAACGTATCACAAATTGACTTGCACGTATTTGCTCACAATAAAGGTGCGATTCATTTGTATGAAAAAACTGGTTTTGTTGCAACAGATATCAGCATGTCAAAACAAATACATTAAAACAAATAAACGAGACTTGAAAAAGGAGATCCATAATGAGTCAGCATCCAAATGAAAAGATTATGGCCGAACTAATAAAAAAACAATGGGCAAATCACTCTATTTATGCAGCAATTGTAAATGAAAAAATGGAGATTATCGCTACTGGTAAAACGACGGTCCAAGAAACGAACGATCCCACAGCTCATGCCGAAGTCAATGCTATCAGAGCTGCTTGTGAACGCTTAAACAGTGCTGTTTTACCAACAGGCTATTGGTTATATTCAACATTTGAACCTTGTCCTCTCTGCTCATCGGCCATTATTTGGAGTGGTATTGACGGAGTTATTTACGCAAATGATCCAAGATTTAGTGGAGATTTACCAAATTGGTCTTTTATTAAGTGTAGGAAAGTTCTAGAACATGGTGTTGATATCCATCTAGTAAAATTGATTGAGAATTTTATGTTAGATGAAATAAAGGGCTATTTCACTAGAAACTGTATATAAAAAGATTTTTCATCTTGATTAAAATATAATGAGTCTTTCCAACTAAGACGGATTCTAATTCACACCGCCTTAAAAACTTTATGCATTTTCGTCCAAAAAATGATATCCCTAAAAAGACTTTTCAGCAAATGAGCACTTGACTCGTTTTTCTGAAAAGTCTTTTTTAGTAGACGGCCGTTTTTGTCGGTGGTAATGCTGATTTTTTTTAACCATGCTTATTTGAATATTAGGGATACCCTTACTTATTTTTTTAGGAGAATATGACACTATTTTCGAGCTCCTGCTAAACACTAAAAGTTTACTAAAAAACACTTCTTTCCTCTCGTAATAGCAGGTTCCACACTGTATTATGTGTAAATCGTATCTTTTTACGAGAATGGAAAGGGGATACTTATGAAAATTATTAATTGGCAAGGATTAACACTCGATGAAGTAGAAGAACGTCAAAGAGAATTCGGATTAAATCAACTAGAAAAGAAAAAAAAGGAACCATTTTACAGAAAGGTTTTCACTATTATTTTAGAACCCATGTTTATGCTGCTGATTGCAGCAGCTCTTATTTATTTTTTTCTAGGGGAGCCACTTGACGGAGGGATTATGCTAACTTTCGTGATTGTTATTATTACTATTGAAATTTTCCAAGAATGGAAAACTGACCAGACGTTAAATGCGTTGAAAGACCTGTCAGCTCCAAGAATCAACGTTATTAGAAACAATACCACAAAAAAAATTTCGAGCGAACAACTTGTTCCAGATGACCTTATGCTCATAGAAGAAGGGGTTAAAATCCCAGCTGATGGTTTTGTCGTTAAAGCAAATGATCTTAGCATCAATGAATCTTCTTTAACAGGAGAACCAGAAGCTGTTTGGAAAAAAATGACTAAATCGGAAGTTTTTAAAGAAGAAGACTATTGGCGAGATGATTATGTATATGCTGGAACTTTAGTTACCACTGGTAGCGGGACGATTCTGGTTAGCAATACAGGAACAAATACAGAATATGGAAAAATAGGGAAACACCTGGCTACTGCAAAAGAAATATCATCTCCTTTAGATAAACAAATTGGAAAACTAGTTAAGGTATGTACAATTGTTGCCATTATTCTGTTGTTATTAGTGGCTGCAGTTACTTTTTTCAATGACAACACTTTGGAGTTGAAAGATCGGATTATCCAAAGTGTTTTATCAGGCATTACGATTGCGATGGCCATGATTCCAGAAGAGTTTCCTGTTGTGCTGACTGTGTTTTTATCCATGGGAGCATGGAGATTAGCTAAGAAAAAGTCTCTAATGCGAAAACTTTCTGCAGTCGAAACGATGGGGGCGCTATCTGTCTTAGCAGTTGATAAAACAGGGACAATTACGGAAAATCGAATGACTGTCACTAAGGTATGGCCTTTTGAACCTAACGTAGAGGAGCGTTTAAACGAAGTGATGGGTTTGGCTAGTGAAATCGATCCGTATGATCCTATGGAAATAGCTATTTTAGAATATGATGAAAAACATGGTTGGAGCAAAGAGAGGTTATTCAACAGCCCGTTAATTTCAGAATATCCTTTTACAGATGAGCTGAAGATGATGGGGCATGTTTGGGACAGAAATAACCATTTTGAAATCACAGCAAAAGGTTCTCCTGAAAGCATACTGACAATCTCAAATTTAACCCAAGAAATGAAGCAAAATATTCGGACTAAAATCGATGCTTTTGCCAGAGAAGGGTTAAGAATAATTGCAGTTGGAGAGCAAATTGTTTCTAATAAAAATGATATTCCTAAAACTCTAGAGTATTGTAAATTGACTTTTCTAGGCTTGATTTGTTTGTCTGATCCGCCTAGAAAAAGAATTGAGGCTGATATTGAGGATTGTAGGAAAGCCGGGATCAGAGTAGTTATGCTTACTGGAGATAATGGTTTGACTGCTAGTTCAATTGCGAAGAAAGTCGGGATTCAAAATGCTAATAAAGTTTTAACTGGTCATGAATTAAACCAATTGAGTGATAAAGAACTGGCAGAAAAAGTGCACACTAGAACTGTTTTTTCAAGAGTCACACCAGAACATAAAATGAGAATTGTCAAAGCCTTCAAAGAAAATGGTGCTATTGTAGCGATGACAGGGGATGGTGTAAATGACGCTCCAGCACTCAAATATGCTGACATCGGTATTGCAATGGGAAAACGAGGCTCAGAAGTTTCTAGAGAAGCAGCAGATTTAATTTTATTAGATGATAATTTTTCTACAATTGTTAATACAGTCAGAGACGGCCGAAGAATCTATGATAACATAAAAAAAGCAATTGGTTATATATTCGTTATTCATATTCCAATTGCTTTGACAGCCCTTTTGGGTCCGATTTTAGGAATTCCCCAAGATGCATTATTTTTACTACCTGTACATGTCGTTTTACTAGAACTCGTGATAGATCCAACTTGTTCAATTGTTTTGGAACGGCAACCCAGCGAACACAACATAATGACACGTCCGCCACGAGACCCAAAAGAAAATATACTTACTCAGAAACTTTTCGTTAAGAGTCTTATTCAAGGACTCGTTATTTTCATCACTTCATTTGGAATCTATTATTTTACACTTCAACAAAATCATACTCTTACAAACGATGAATTAGCTCGGACAATGGGAATGACCGTCTTGATTACAGCAAATTTATTCTTGGTCCAGGTAAATAGTTCAAATAAATTGCTTGGAATTCAAACATTCTTTAAGTTACGACATGATAAAGTAACTTGGATTATATTAGGTGGAACATTACTAGGTTTAATAGCTCTGATTTATTCTCCTATAAACGGATTTTTGGATTTAGCTCCACTGTCAATGAAACAATTATTTATTTGCATATTTTTAGGCATGGTATCAGTATGTTGGTATGACATTGTGAAAGTAGTTAAGCTGATTATGACGTAACTTAATTCTTGTATTAAAACAATGTATCATTGTTTTATCCCTAAAATATATCTGTTATTTATATCTTTACGGCATATATATAATTTGTTTTTTTATGAAAATAAAAATGTTTTTAAACACTCATAAATAAAGCTTAAAGTGAAATATTTTGTAGTTTTAGAGATAATTTTCATATCAAAAAGAAAAGGAGGTGTATTATATGGGACCAACTTGGTGGGTTGAAACAATTATTGGCTGGATTAGCCGCTGGTTTTAATTTGAACACAAAATAATAACGTTTTTGTAAAAACACATAAAGCAATCATCCATTTTCATAAGATTGTTTTATGTGTTTTTTCATATAAGATTGAGGAAATAAAAATGGTTGATACTGGCTGGAGCATTTCTAAGAATCGACTGCTACAGCAGTTAATTACCAATCCAACAAATACAATGATGAATCATGGTTTTACTGCTGATTATATCCTGAGCTGCATGCTCGATAATTTAGTTATGTCCGTAGGGTATGTGCAGATTATTAGAGATAATGATAAGATTTATAGATTACGATAAACCTCGTATCTAAATTGATTTTAAACTACTTTGTATAATGTATATTATGTTAACTAGAATTTAAATATGAAAAATTCGAACTTAGCAATACTACCTCGTTCGAATTTTAGACTTCTTTACTATTTATCTTTTAAACTTATAATATCGGTGATAATAATCGAGAAAAGTTCTGTTTAAACCTTAACCAATGTGATTGATCTTGAATAATCTTATCCGTTAATAAAATACTTTTATCCATGTCTGCTTCAAATATTTGAGTTAGTTTCCATGCGATTCGTGTATCATAGATAAATGTGCTTACTTCAAAATTCAATGCATAACTTCTAATATCTTGATTCGTTGTACCGACCATGCAGATTTCATTATCAATGATCATCGTTTTAGCATGTAAAAAACCATTTTGATACATATAGATCTTAACGCCTCGTTTATGCAAGTAGTTCGCATAATACTGGGTTGCACGATAGATAAATGGATGATCCGGCATGCATGGGATCATAATCCGTACATCGATCCCTGACCGTACAGCAATCAACAACGCATTGATCATGCTATCATCGGGAATTAAATAAGGTGTTAGGATCCAGACGGATTTCTCAGCAGATAAAATCATTTTGATAAACCCACTTTTTAGAATTTCTTCTTCAGAATCTGGTCCGTCAGAAACAACTTGTAATGCTAAGTTTCCTAGTTCACTGTCATCGGCAATTTGGAAATAGTTTTCTAAATAATCCATTTTATGTGAGTCGTGTTGTACAGAAGCGTTCCAGTCCATGATAAAAATCTCTTGTAGTGAGAAAACAGACGTTCCAACTAAACGGATATGCGTATCTCTCCAGTAACCGAATTTCTTACTTTCGCCTAAATACTGATCACCTACGTTAAATCCACCAGTCCACCCTATTTTCCCATCAATCACGACAATTTTACGATGTAAATGATAATTTAAGCGTGTTTTACTGATCATATTTTTAGAAGTGATAAACGGCGCTACTTTCCCACCTAGGGCAACAAATCGAGCAAAAAACTTTTTGTTTGCTCCTGGAGAACCCCAAGGGTCATAAATCAAATGAACAGCTACACCCTCTTTAACTTTTTCTCCTAACAAATCTAAAAATTGATTCCCTATACGGTCGTTAAAAAAAGAATAATATTCGACATGGACTGTTTCTTTGGCCTGCCGGATATCTTCGAACAAGGCGTCAAATTTTTCTTTTCCATCCGTATAAATCTTTAGGCTATTTCGCTTGCTTAATGGTGAAGAATCCATATTTCTAAAGTATCTGTTTAACACACGTGCATCAGTTAGTAAATTAATATCTAATTTTCCATCTGATTTTAGATTATCTTCATCGACCATTTTTTTGATTTCAGTAATCATTTCTTTATCATGAGTAGTTAGATTGAAAACTTTTTGACCATTGATTCCTCTGCCACAAAAAAGATAAATAATAAAACCGATTCCTGGTAAGAACAATAACGTCATAATCCAAGCTAAAACACTTGAAATGCTCCGTGGTTTTCTAAAAACGGTAATAAGTGCTGCAGTTGTATTTAATAACAATAACCCCAAAAGTATGATGATAAAAATTCTCATCTGATTTCATTTCTCCCTTAAAATACGTAGTATAATGATTATAGCAAAAACTATTGATTCATCCAACAAATAACGCTGGACAGAATTTTTATTCTTCAGATTAGATATAAAATCAGAAATTTCGTCTATATTTTGACTATCACTATTTTAATTCTCATAATGTTGTACTATAATATGCAGATATGTTTAATTGAAAAGAGGAATTATTAAAAATGGACATCAAAATGCTTGTTACGATCTTTGTGGTCAATTTTTCTTATATCACATTGAATACGATCCGTTTTATGCTAACAATGAAGGGCTATCGTCTGATTGCGCCTTTAGTCAGTATGGCCGAAATAACGATTTATGTATTAGGACTTAGCATGGTTCTAAATCGTTTGGATAACCCAATTAACTTAATTGTTTATGCCCTTGGCTATGCAGTAGGAATCAGTGTAGGGATCAAAATTGAAGATTATTTGGCACTAGGCTACATTATGGTAACGGCTATTCTACCCTCTTCCACAGAACAACTGAATCTACCGGAAATATTAAGAGAGCACGGTTACGGTGTGACTCAAAGCTTTGGTGCAGGCCGCGAAGGCGAACGGATGATTTTAGAGATTCTTTCTCCACGTAAAAATGAGCGTAGTTTGTATAAACTGATCAATGAAAAAGAACCTAGAGCGTTCATCATATCGTATGAACCTAAGTTTATCTCTGGTGGTTTTTGGACGAAAAAAGTCCGTAAAAGAAACAATTAATAAAACACCGACCTCTCAATTAATGAAAAATGAAGAGGTCGGTGTTTTATTTCAGATATATCAGTTTACATAATATAATTATAGTAACTTAGAGTTCGAAATAACTAATGTATTCTTGATCCTCAGGAAGATAATTTGTAAATAAGAAACTATATAACTGTTGTTTATAGAATACACGTTGGTTTTTATCTTCGATCTTTTCCCATGATGGCTGCAATTCCGTTTTTAGTTTGTCTAAGGTGACCTGAATCTCTTTAGAAAGCTCTTCACTTTCTAGAATTGGAACAGCAAGAAATAATTGATTTTCTTCATTCCTCTTCAGATCTCCTGTCACTAGCAATGCCTCTTGAAAAATATTTTTTTTACTCTCTCTAGACTTATTCCTTTTCACCGATCGTATTACTTTTTGAATTTGAGGAATAAAATAATTGATATCTACATCTCCAATTACATTCTGTAATGACGTAAAGTGTTGAGGCAACTCCTGTCTCTTCGAAAGTAAATTGAAATAATTTGCCAGATCTAAAGGAATCAGGTTATCTGGATAAACAGAAACAAAACGCAGTGACTCATTCCCCTCTTCTTTTCTACGAAAGACTGATAAGCTTTCTGGAGAAGCTTTGATGCCGAAAAAATAGTTATCTTGCTCTTCTTCAAAAAGCAAAGACCAAAGCCATTCACCAAAAATGAAATAATTAATTGGTATTGAATCTTCTTGCGTAATCGTTCGAAATGATTTTGCTATTGAATCTGAGATTTTTAGAGATTCTTTATGGGTATAAATAGGAAACGTTAAGGAATATCTTCTATTTTTACGTTCAAGAAGATTATATTTGATCAGTTTATCTAAGTATAATTCTAAATTGCTATCTGTTGGAATATCTGCTTTTATTTGGCGTAAGATGACTTCTTGCTCTTTGCGCTCTGAAAGGTAATTCGTTATTTTTGTGAACAATGGATTAGAGACGATTTTATTTAGTTCTTCTTCATTTTTATTTGATGCAAAATAATAAGTTATATTTTCCATGGTTGGATCACTCTTTCTTGTTTAACCTTGATAATAATAAAAACTACAGCTGGCTCTATTGAAACACCACCTGTAGTTTATTAAGTTGCTAAATCAGATGTGTATAGCCTTTAACTGAATGCTTCAGTTAATTGAGGAACAACTTGTTTTTTACGAGAAACAACACCATTTAAGAATGCCCGGTTATTATCGAGTTTCACTTTAAAAGCAGCTTCTATTTTATCTATTGAATCTCCGATTACTAATAACTCAGAGTCGCTGTTTAAAATATTTGTAATGATCAATACGAATAAATCATAACCGTTTGCAGTGTTTGCGTTATTCATTGCAGCTTCTAGTTCCGCCTGACGGTCTAGTACTTCGTTTAGATCAACTGTATTGACTTGCGCGATTCGAACATTTTTATCCCCCATTGGGAAACTTTTAGCATCTAAATCTAATAATGTTTCTGCAGATTTGTCGCTTAAATTTGTACCGGCTTTTAACATGTCTAAACCATAGCCATCTAAATTGATTTCTGCGATATCTGCAAGCTCATTTGCTGCATCAATGTCTTCTTGAGTACATGTTGGTGATTTGAATAATAAAGTATCTGATATAATTGCTGATACCATCATTCCAGCAATTTGTTTAGGAACTGTCACATTATTCTCTTTGAAGAGTTTTAAAACGATCGTACTTGTACAACCAACAGGCTCCGCACGATAATACAACGGATCTGCTGTCTCGAAGTTAGCGATACGATGGTGATCAACAACTGCAAGAATATTTAATTCTGCAATATCAGAGATACTTTGTTGAAATTCATTGTGATCAACTAACATTACTTGGTTTGTTTCTCCTGCTGCACTTTCAACTACTCGTGGTGCATCTACGTTAAAATAGTCTAGTGCATATTGTGTTTCTTCACTGGGTGTTCCTAAAGCAACTGGTTCTGTATCTTTACCTAGCTCTTTTTGTAAGTATGCGAAACTGATTGCTGCTCCAATTGCATCTGTATCGGGATTTTGGTGTCCAAAAACAAGAATTTTTGACATAAAAATAGTTCACTCCTTCTTTTTCTTCATTATTAATAATAACAAAAAATAGAAAAGAAACAACAATAATTGTCGTTCTTTTCTATTTTTATAAACTATCTTGATGCATAACCTTGATAGTCATTGACGTGAAGTAATTTTTTAGCATTTGCTACACGATCATCTTTCGGTGGTTCGATCCCTTCAAGCGGATAATCTAACCCTAATTCGTCCCATTTATATTTACCCATTACGTGATACGGTAAAACTTCGACTTTATCGACATTTTTTAATGTTTTAATAAATGTATCTAAGCGAATCAAGTAGTCGTCATAATCACTGCGTTCTGGGACTAAGACGTGACGAATCCAAACAGGCTTACCGATTTCTGAAAGATATTGGGCCATTTCCAAAATATTTTCGTTCCCTAGTGAAGTAAGTAACTTATGTTGTTCATTATCAATGTGTTTAATATCAAATAATAATAAGTCAGTATAATTCATCAGTTCTTGAAATTGGCTGAAAAATGGTTCTTCTCTCGTAAAGGGTTTGCCACAAGTATCGATCGTTGTATGTATGCCCTTTTCTTTTGCCTTTTTGAACAAGTCTGTTAAAAATTCTAATTGAAGTAATGGCTCCCCGCCACTAACAGTGATTCCGCCTTTTTCACCCCAATAAGAACGATATTTGATTGCTTCATCTAAAACTTCATCTGTTGTAACAACGCGACCGCCTGAACCAATTTTCCAAGTGTCTGGGTTATGACAAAACTGGCAACGCATGCGGCAACCTTGTGTGAATACAATAAATCGAACGCCAGGGCCATCAACGGTCCCAAAATTTTCTGTAGAATGGATTCTACCAGTAACAGGAGTTGTCATTCCTTGTTCCTCATTTCTTAAAAAAAGGGATGACACGAGGTCACCCCTTCAATTGTTTGTTTTTTACAGTCTATCGTGTGAAGTTCTTGAGATAACATCTGCTTGTTGCTCAGGAGTTAGGTCACGGAATTTCACGGCATATCCAGATACACGAATTGTTAAGTTAGGGTATTTTTCTGGATGAGCTTGGGCATCTAATAATAATTCATTTGTGAACACGTTAACGTTCAAGTGGTAACCACCTTTGTCAAAGTAGCCATCCATTACATTACGTAAGTTGTCGATTCTTGTATCATCATCTTTACCTAGACCGTTAGGATTGATTGTTTGTGTATTAGAAATTCCATCTAATGCACTAGTATATTCTAATCTAGCAGTTGAGTTAAGTGATGCTAAAAGTCCATTTTTCTCACCTAAGAATTTACCATCTTGATAACTTGGGTTAGCACCTGGTGCTAATGGTTTACCTGCACGACGTCCATCTGGTGTATTACCAGTTGCTTTACCATAAACAACGTTTGAAGTGATTGTTAATAATGATGTTGTAGGTTTAGCATTACGGTACGTATGTTGACGTCTGATTTGAGTCATGAAGTACTCAAGAATCCAGTTTGCCATTGCATCTGCTTCTTCATTATCGTTACCATAAGTTGGGAACTCATTTTGAGGAACATAATCGATTGCTAAACCATCTTCGTCGCGGATAACTTGTACATTACCGTGTTTAATTGCCATTACTGAGTCAGCAGCATGTGAAATCCCTGCAATACCAGTTGCAAATGTACGTTGTAAGTTGCTTTCCATGAAGGCTAATTGAGCCGCTTCATAAGAATATTTATCATGCATATAGTGGATAACATTTAGAGTATTTACATACAATTCAGCTAACCAATCCATGATGTCTTTATAACGATCGATAAATTCATTATAGTCTAAAGTATCTCCAGTCATTGGACGGAATTTAGGCGCTACTTGCATTTTAGTTTTTTCGTCTACTCCACCGTTGATGGCATAAAGAACAGCTTTTGCTAAGTTAGCACGAGCACCGAAGAATTGCATATCTTTACCCATAACTGTTGCAGATACACAACATGCAATTGCACAGTCATCTGATCCCCAGTTAGCGCGTAATAAATCATCATTTTCAAATTGAATAGATGAACTTTGTTTTGCAATTTTAGATGCAAATGTTCTAAATCCAATTGGTAAATGTGAAGAATATAACACAGTTAAGTTTGGTTCAGGAGATGGACCCATGTTTGTTAGTGTGTGTAAGATACGGAAATCACTCTTAGTCACTAATGAACGGCCGTCTAAGCCCATTCCAGCAATTGATAAAGTTGCCCAGATTGGGTAACCAGAGAATAATTGGTTGTATTCAGGTGTACGAGCAAATTTAACCATACGTAATTTCATGATCAAGTGGTCAATCATTTCTTGTGCTTCAAATTCAGTGATCAAACCTGCTTCTAAATCACGTTGGATATAGATATCCAAGAATGCTGAAATACGTCCGATAGACATAGCAGCCCCATTTTGTGATTTGATAGCACCAAGATAACCGAAGTATAACCATTGAATTGCTTCTTTTGCATTTTCAGCTGGTTTAGAGATGTCAAACCCATAAGTTGAAGCCATTTCTTTTAAGTCAGCCATTGCTCTGATTTGTTCAGAAATTTCTTCTCTTAAACGAATCACGTCATCTGTCATTACTTTGTTACCAGTGTTACTTAAATCTTTTTTCTTTTCAGCAATCAAGAAATCCATTCCGTATAAAGCAATACGACGGTAGTCACCGATGATACGGCCACGGCCATAAGCATCTGGAAGACCAGTGATAATTTTATTTTTACGTGCTGATCTCATTTCTGGAGTGTACGCATCGAAAACACCTTGGTTATGTGTTTTTCTCCACTCTGAAAAGATTTTAGACATTTCAGCATCTACTTCGTAACCATTTGAAGTTAAAGAATTATTTGCCATGTTGATTCCGCCAAATGGCATAAATGCTTGTTTCAATGGTACATCTGTCTGTAAACCAACGATAGTTTCTTCTTCTTTAATCAAGTATCCAGGTTCATGAGAAGTAACAGTTGCAGGAATATTTGTGTCCATATCATAAACACCATTTTTTTCATGCTGTACTTCAAATAATTCTTGTAATTTTGTCCATAATTTGTCTGTACTTGGTGCGATTGATTCTAAAAATGAATCGTCACCTGTGTACTCAGTGTAGTTTTTTTGAATAAAGTCACGTGTATCTACTGATGTTCTCCATTTGTCGCCTTTAAAGCCTTTCCATTGCTCCATTTTGGGGCCTCCTTAGTATGCTGAAATCAACTGTAACAGCTTTATGTGATTAGTATAACACATGATCATTTTTATGCAAGCCTTTCCTTACTATAATTTGAGCGAATTGCCTATATTTAAAAAATAAAAATGAAAAAACGTTGTTATATAAGCGTTTGTAATTTGTGATTAAATTAACAAATGTATTCCGTATGAATTTGAAAAGTAAGAAATCTGTAATAGAAAAAACGGCATCTGTACTAGTACAGATGCCGTTTTTCTTTAATTCTATAGAACAGATTAATGATATTACTTAGATTCTTCTTCAGCTTTTGGCACTAATTCTGCCGTATGCATTTCATGGACTTCTAAAATTTCACCATCTTGTTTTTCATCAAGCATAAATGAACCATTAGATGTTCTATCGTTGATTGGATATTTTTCTGAATCAATGGTATATTGCTTACCATTTTGTGTTGTGACTAATAATTCTAACGAACTACTTTCAGACATAAACGATACGCGGTGAGGATTCTTTTTCAATTCTCTAAGAACCATCAGTCCACGTTTGGCCCGCCCAAGTTGTGGCAGTTCTTGTGCTAACATTCGTTTGATGCTTCCTCGTTGTGTTAACATCACAATCGGTGTATCGCCATCTTCGTGAACTAACAAGCCATTTACCACATAATCTTGCTCTTTTAAGTTCATCGCCTTAACTCCAGCAGCTTTAGCACCAACTACAGGTACTTCTTCTAACGGATAGCGTAAACCAAATCCACGATGGCTGACTAAAAAGACATCTAAGATCTTTTGTTCGTTTGTCAAATAAACATTTACGATTTCATCTGTTTCAGACTTCAACTTCATACAGTTTGTCGGACGCGTCTTATACGTTCTCCAAGGTTCAAAGTCAGTCATTTTACTTTGTTTGATCATACCTTCTTTTGTCATGAAAACAAATGTCTTCGTTGGAGATAGTTCTTTGTAGGTATAAACAGCAATGATCGACTCATCAACTGACAGATTTAAAATAGCTTGTGAAATATGTTCACCGATTTCCTTCCATCTCAAATCTGGAAGTTCATGAACAGGTCGATAAATCACATTGGCTTTGTTTGTAATCAGTAAGATATGATCTAGCGTATTGACTTCACCAGTATAAAGCAAAAAGTCTCCGTCTTTCATCCCGACCTCTTCTGGTTTTGAAGCGCTATATGAACGTATGCTACTTCGCTTGATATACCCTTCATGCGTGACTGTAACAACGACATCTTCTTGAGCAATCAAAACTTTTGTATCAATCTTGATTTCTTGAATTTCATCTTCTATTTGAGTTAGACGCGGGTTGCCGTATTGTTTTTTGACTTCGCGCAATTCTTTTTTCATTACGTTGAACAATTCTTTTTCATCACTCAAAATTTTTGTCAACTCAGTAACAAGCAGATTCAACTCTTCCGCTTCTTTTTCAAGCTGCGTGATATCTGTATTAGTTAAACGATATAATTGCAACGTAACAATAGCTTCTGCTTGTTCTTCAGTAAAAGCGTAGGCTTTTACTAAATTCATTTTAGCATCTTTCTTATCTTTACTAGCACGAATCGTTTCGATTACTTTATCTAGAATCGACAGAGCTTTGATCAATCCAGCGACGATATGCTGACGTTTTTTTGCTTTGTTCAATTCAAATTGGCTACGATTAGTGATTACTTGTTTACGGTGAGCAATGTAACTATCTAAAATTCGTTTTAAACCAACTTGTTGCGGTGTCATGTTATCGATTGCTACCATATTGAAATTGTAATTGATTTGCAACTCAGTGTTTTTGAACAGGTAATTTAAAATACCTTCAGCATTTGTATCTTTTTTCAATTCAATCGCGATTTGTAACCCAGTTCGGTCACTTTCATCACGAACTTCAGCAATACCATCGATTTTTTTATTTAAGCGAACCTCATCCATCTTCTTAACTAATGTCGCTTTGTTGACTTCATAAGGAATTTCCGTGACAACGATTTGTTGTTTGCCGCCTTTTAAAGGTTCGATCCTTGTTTTTGAACGAAGAATCACTTTGCCACGACCTGTTTCATAAGCCTTTTTGATTTCTTCTTTTCCTTGTAAAATCCCACCTGTTGGAAAATCTGGACCTGGAATAAATTCCATTAGTTTATCTAATGTCGCATTCGGGTGGTCAATCAAGTGAATCGTACCGTCGATAATTTCCGCCAAATTGTGAGTAGGAATTTCTGTAGCGTAACCAGCTGAAATCCCAGTCGAGCCGTTCACAAGTAAATTGGGATATTTAGCTGGTAAAACAGTTGGTTCTTTTTCCGTATCATCAAAGTTCCAAACAAAATCGACTGTTTCTTTCTCGATATCTTTTAAAAGTTCTCCACTTAATTCAGACAAACGTGCTTCTGTATAACGCATCGCAGCTGGTGGATCGCCATCCATACTTCCGTTATTGCCGTGCATTTCGATCAAAACTTCACGGAGTTTCCAGTCTTGACTTAAACGAACCATTGCTTCGTAAATACTGCTGTCGCCGTGGGGATGATAATTCCCCATGATATTCCCAACAGATTTTGCTGATTTTCTAAAACTTTTTTCAAAGGTATTTCCATCTTTGTTCATGGAGTATAATATTCTGCGTTGTACAGGTTTTAACCCATCACGAATATCCGGTAGGGCACGTTCTTGAATGATATATTTGGAATATCTTCCAAAACGATCGCCCATTACTTCTTCAAGCGTTAATTCTTGAATATCCTGGCGTTTTTCCAAATTCGTCACTCCCTACTCTAAATCGAATAAACTGATTTCTTCTGCTGCTTCAGTCTCTGCATTTTTACGTTCAGTTTCTTCTTTTTTTTCTTCATCTAGTACTTCATTTGAAATGGATGGAGAAATCTCTGTCTCGCCATCTTTTCTATCTAAAATGCTGCCATCTTCTTCTAGTGTGAATTGCACATGACGTTCGATCCATTTTCTTCTTGGTTCCACTTTATCGCCCATGAGTGTCGTTACACGACGTTCTGCTTGTGCAGCATCATCTATTCTAACTCGGATCAATGTACGTGTCTCAGGATCCATCGTGGTCTCCCACAGCTGATCTGCATTCATTTCCCCTAAACCTTTGTAGCGTTGAAGCATATAACCTTTTCCGACTTGTTCAGTCACGTTAGATAATTCCTCATCTGTCCAGGCATATTCTGTTACTGCTTTTTTACCGATTCCTTTTGATACTTTATAAAGCGGCGGTAACGCAATGTAGATTTTCCCTGCTTCGATCAAGGGTTTCATATAACGGTAAAAGAATGTTAATAGCAAGACTTGGATGTGTGCACCATCGGTATCCGCATCGGTCATGATAATGACTTTATCGTAGTTACAGTCTTCAATTGAAAATTCCGGACCAACACCTGCCCCAATTGTATAGATCATCGTGTTGATTTCTTCATTTTTCAAAATATCCTGCATCTTCGCTTTTTCGGTATTTAAAACTTTCCCTCGCAAAGGTAAAATCGCTTGGAATTTTCTGTCTCGTCCCTGTTTTGCTGAACCGCCGGCAGAATCTCCTTCGACTAAATATAATTCGTTTCTTTTAGGATTGCGCGATTGTGCCGGTGTTAGTTTACCAGATAAAAGAGATTCCCCTTTTTTCCGCTTTTTCCCATTTCGACTTTCTTCACGCGCTTTACGCGCTGCTTCACGGGCTTCGCGCGCTTTGATTGCCTTACGGATCAATTGTTGGCTCATTTCGCTATTTTCTTGTAGATAAAAGCCCATTTGCTCTCCAACAACGTTATCAACTGCATTGCGAGCCATTGGCGTCCCGAGTTTTTCTTTAGTTTGCCCTTCGAATTGTAATAAGTTTTCCGGAACACGGATCGATAATACTGCTGCTAATCCTTCACGAAAGTCACTACCTTCTAGATTTTTATCTTTTTCTTTTAGCAAACCAACTTTTCTTGCATACTCATTGTAAGCTTTCGTCATTGAGGATTTCATTCCCACTTCATGAGTACCGCCATCTTTTGTTCGTACGTTGTTTACGAATGAAAGAACATTTTCTGAATAGCCATCGTTATATTGATAAGAAAGCTCAACTTCGATGCCATCTTTTTCACCTGAAAAATAGACAACAGGTGTTAACGTGTCTTTTTCTTCGTTTAGATAGGCCACAAATTCTTTGATTCCTTCATCATAATGGAAAATTTCTTCTTTTGGTTCTTCTCCTCTAAGATCTGTTAGAGAAATTTTTACACCTTTTAATAGAAACGCAGATTCTCTTAAACGTTCTGCTAATGTATCGTATGAAAAATGTATGGTAGAAAAAATGGTCTCATCAGGAAGAAAAATCACAGAAGTTCCATTCTTTTTATTCGTTTTTCCAACTTTTTTTAAGGTTCCAACGGGTTTTCCACCGTTTTCAAAACGTTCCATGTACTCAACACCGTCACGAACGATGCGTACTTCTAACCAGCTAGATAATGCATTTACTACGCTGGCACCTACACCATGAAGACCGCCGGAAGTCTTATAACCACCCTGTCCAAATTTACCACCAGCGTGAAGAACAGTGAAGATTACTTCTACTGTGGGAATTCCAGATGCGTGCATTCCAACTGGCATTCCGCGGCCGGAGTCAGTGATTTTGATACTATTGTCTTTTTGGATCGTCACGCTGATCTCATTTCCATAACCGGATAATGCTTCATCAACTGCGTTATCAACGATCTCATAGACTAAATGATGTAATCCGCGGCTATCCGTGGAGCCGATATACATTCCTGGTCTTTTTCGTACAGCTTCCAATCCTTCTAAAACCTGGATGGAGGCGTCATTGTATTCATTGTTTACTTTTTTCGCCAAAGAAAAAACTCCTTATACTTTAATTATAGGGCGCAAGGCCACATCATTACAATAATACTCTAAAAGCTCTCAAAAAAAAAGAGCTTTCCTAAACGGCCACTCTTTCTTAAGATCATTTGCATCTATTTAGGCATTTCAGCTAATTCAATTTTAATGCAACGATTCATTATAATAGCATTTCTTCCTGCTTTTTTCAACATTTCAGCAGCTTCTTCACTTTCCAGGCCTAATTGGGCCCAAAAGACTTTTGCATCAGTTTCTATGAAATCTTGTGCAACTTCAGGTAAAAATTCACTTCGGCGAAAAATATCGACGATATCGATTTGGCCGGGTACATCTTGTAATTTTTCATAGACTTTTTCACCAAGAATTTCTTGTCCAGCTAGGATTGGGTTTACAGGAATGATTTCATAGCCATGATTTTGTAGTAATTTGGCAATTTGATAACTCGTGCGGTCTTCTTTTGCGCTTAGCCCAACTACTGCGATTCGTTTGGCTTGTTTTAAATAATCAAAAATTTGTTTTTGTGATGGGTTTTCAATTGGCATTTTGATCTTCCTTTCTAAATTTCTCTTCCTTTCATTATACAACGAATATTTAATTATTGTTAGCTGTTTCTATTCATGATAAAATAAATGCTAGTTTGAACAGAAAGAGGTTGCTTAATGAAATTCTTCGTGCTATTAATCATTGCTTATCTACTTGGTTCTATCCCTTCAGGAGTTTGGGTTGGAAAACTCTTTTTCAAAAAGGATCTTCGTCTATTTGGTAGTGGCAATACAGGGACGACAAATACGTTTAGAGTTCTGGGAAAAAAAGCTGGCATAGCTGTTTTGCTAATGGATATTTTAAAAGGAACATTAGCAACTAGTTTACCTCTGCTATTTGGTTTGAACGTTAATCCTTTAGTTTTTGGTGTTGCAGCGGTTCTCGGTCACACATTTCCGATTTTCGCAAATTTCAAAGGAGGAAAGGCTGTCGCGACAAGTGCAGGAATGATTCTGGCTTACAATCCAGCATTTTTTGTTTATTCTGCTTTAATTTTTATTATTATGTTATATATTACCAGCATGGTGAGTTTGACTAGTATGATCAGTGCTGTACTAATCACGCTTTCGACAGTCATTTTGCCGTTTGCTATTCCGGCTATCCTACCTCAATTTGACTGGTTGCTGACATCGATTGCTTTAGCTTTGACGATTTTTATTTTTATCCGTCATAAAGATAATATAAAGCGGATAAAAAACGGGACCGAAAGTCGAGTACCATTTGGTTTAGGTGCTCACAAAAACGATAAAACAAAAGACTAAAAACTAGGACATGAAGTTTATAAGACTTCGTGTCCTAGTTTTTTGATTTATTTCTACTTAGCTGTAAGTGTGTAATGTGTTTTAAAGACATCTGATGCAGTTAATTTGTTGATGCCTTTTTTGTCAACAAGATTTCCTGACGCATTTACCTCGTCTGCTATGCCGCACCACGGTTCGATACAGACGAATGGTGCTTCTTTTTGATAAGGAGACCAAACGCCTACATAAGGCATATCTGTATAACTCAAACTAATGCTGTGAGGCCCTTCATCTGTTTCAATCGTAAAGGTGTTTATTCCTTTGGTTTCAAAAATAATTGCATCATCTTTGAATAACTCTCTGCGGATATCAAGACTAGTATTCGTTTGCCCTAATGTTTTATGCTCAAAATCAGCGAAAGGTCCTACTAAAGGAATCTGAGTGCGAGATTTTTTAGGTGAAAAGCTTAGATAATAATCGTCAAACGTCAAATTTTGTTCTAAGGGAACATTAAATGCAGGATGACCGCCAATTGAAAAGTACATATCGTCACTACCTGTATTTTCGACTTGATAATCAACGACTAAGTTCTCTTCTTCTAGCGCGTAAGAAATAATCAATTCAAAATCAAAAGGATACACTTTTTTTGATTCTTTACTACTTTTTAACGATAGTGAAACTAACTCAGATCCATGTTCGATCACTTCGAAAAGACTATCCCTAGCAAATCCATGCTGTCCCATCGGGTATGTTTGATTTTCGTATGTGTATTGATCATCTTTTAAACGCCCGACAACTGGAAATAATACTGGTGCATGGCGACCCCAAAATGCGGGATCTCCTTGCCAGATGTATTCGATATTGTTTTTCTTTGATTTCAAGCTGACAAGTTCAGCACCGTCTTCTGCGATAGTTGCAATCAAAAATTCATTTTCAATTTGTACAGTCATGTTCTGCGCCCCCTACTTATTATCTTTTTCCAATTCCTTGATAAATTGTTTGTTTAAGACTTTTAAATAAGTCCCCTTCATCCCTAGAGATCTTGATTCAATGATACCCGCAGATTCTAATTTTCTTAAGGCATTTACGATCACAGAGCGAGTAATCCCGATTTCGTCTGCAATACTAGAAGCAGTCAATCTACCTTCTTCACCATCTAAGGCTTTGAATATCGCTTGAACCGCTTTTAATTCGCTGTATGATAATGTATTGATTGCCATTTGTACAGCTGTTGCACTACGAACATTCGCTTCGATGTTGCGGGATTGTTGATAAAGAATCTGCATACCAACAACTGTGGCGCTATATTCAGCCAAAACCAAATCCTCATCATTGAATGATTGTTCTACTCTAGCTAGAATAATCGTTCCTAAACGTTCGCCTGCACCAAACATTGGCACGATTGTCGTTAGTCCAAAAGGATATTTTTCACGTAGTTCAACAGGAAATGCAGTCAAATCGCTGGTAATAGAGATGTTTGCTTCTGTTTTGATTAAGTCATCAGCCGCATCTGTATAGCTTTGCGGGAATCGTTTTTCTTCAAACATGTGCTTTACACGCGCATTATTAACATCTAGTTTTTCGTTATACCCTAACAAAACCCCTTCGTTACTAATAATATATGCATTGCTATCTAAAACATCCCCTAAAATCACGGCCATCTTATCATAAGGTAATTCAGCCTTTTGATCAAAGGTATTTTTCTGTTGTAAAAGTTTATTGATTTGACGGGTTTTTTCTAATAAAGTAGTCATTTTTACTCCTCCTAATTTAAAAGCTGAAAGAGCTCGTTCAGCCTTAAAAGGAAAACAGGAAAAAATAACTGAGCCACTTTTTGACTCATTTATTTTTATCTTTTTCCCGAAAAGCTAGCTCTTGAAGCTAGATAATACATGATAACAACGTTCTGCTGTACACTTTTATTCATTATGATTCAAAGCTAACTGAATGAACTCCTTCAGACATACATCCAAATAATCCTAAAGAATATAGCGGCTTAAATCTTCATTTTGAACAATACTATTTAATTTCTCATTCACATATGCTTCTGTAATGGTAATCTCACCCATTTGCATATCTGGTGCTTCAAATAATAAATCCTCCAACAAACGTTCCAAAATCGTATGCAAGCGACGTGCGCCAATATTATCAGTATCGCGATTAACGTTAAATGCAATATTCGCGATTCGTTCGATAGCTTCTTTCGTAAAAATAACTGTGACATTTTCAGTACCAATTAAAGCAATATATTGTTTGATCAACGCATTATTGGGTTCTGTCAAAATCCGCACAAAGTCCTCTGCTGTTAGATCATCTAACTCGACACGGATCGGGAAACGACCTTGCAATTCAGGAATCAAATCACTTGGTTTAGATAAATGGAATGCCCCCGATGCAATAAATAAAATGTGCTCTGTTTGAATTGGACCGTATTTTGTGTTGACTTGTGACCCTTCAACGATAGGTAAAATATCTCGCTGTACACCTTCACGGGAAACCTCACCTGAGTTTTGCTGACTTTTTGATGTAATTTTATCAAACTCATCAATGAAAATGATTCCACTGCTTTCAGCTAAGCGAATAGCTTCGCTGTGGATGTCTGCATCTTTAACGATTTTGGCAGATTCTTCTTTGACTAATAGCTCTTGTGCTTCTTTGACAGTCACTGTACGTTCTACTTTTTTCTTAGGAGATAACGCACCTAGTGTTTCGTTTAAATCGATACCCATTTGTTCCATACCATTATTCATAGCAGGCATTGTTTTTTTAGGTTCTTCTATTTCAATCGTTACTTCACGATTGTTTAACAAGCCCTTTTCCAGTTGTTCAAGAATTGTTTTTCGATTAACTTTGATTTCCTCAGTTACTTCTTCTTGTGTCTCTTGAGGTTGTTGCGCACTATTGAACATTTGCATCATTTGTTCAAATTGATTATTGGATGTTTGTTTTTGTTCTTTTTTGATACCTGGTACAAGAATTTTCACTAAACGATTATTCGCTTTTTTTAAGGCTTGAGAGTAAACTCTGCTGTATTGTTGTTTTTCTACTATTTGAATCGCATTTTCAACTAGATCACGAACCATCGATTCTACATCTCGACCCACGTAACCAACTTCTGTAAATTTGGTCGCTTCTACTTTGATAAAGGGTGCGTTGACGATTTTTGCCAAGCGTCTAGCGATTTCTGTCTTCCCTACACCGGTTGGTCCAATCATCAGCATATTTTTAGGCGTTACGTCTTGCTGCATTTTCTCTTCAAGTTGTAAACGGCGATATCTATTTCTTAAAGCGACTGCCACAGATTTTTTGGCAGTTTCTTGTCCAATAATATATTCATCTAATTCTTTGACGATTTCTCTTGGTGTTTTATTTAATTCATTCATGGTCGTTGTCCCCCATTTATAATTCTTCTACGATAATATTGTGATTTGTAAAGACGCAGATATCAGCTGCGATATTTAACGCATTTTTAGCTATTTCCTTAGCAGACATATCTTTATCTCCATAGTGTTTCATGGCACGAGCTGCAGATAATGCAAAGTTACCTCCTGATCCGATTGCTAGGATGCCATCATCTGGAGTTATCACTTCACCTGTACCTGAGACAAGCAGCATTTCTTTATCGTTCATAACGATCAACATTGCTTCTAATTTTTGCATAGATTGCTGCGTCCGCCATTCTTGTGCTAACTCAACAGCAGCACGAGTTAAATTACCATTGTATTCGTTTAATTTACCTTCAAATTTTTCTTCCAGTGTAAAAGCATCTGCTACACTTCCTGCAAAACCGACAACAACTTCGTCATTATAGATTCTACGAACTTTTTTAGCAGTTCCTTTCATAACAACAGATTCACCCATCGTTACTTGGCCGTCACCAGCCATTGCAAATTTTCCGTCTTTTTCAACAGCACAAATTGTTGTTGAATGAAATTGTGATTCAACCATTTTAGTTCCTCCTAATTTAAAAGCTGCACAGGCTCATTTTTTATCTTTTTCCTAAAGACCTTCATTCCTTAGGGCTTTAGCTCTTAGGTATTGTTGAGATTAGTGCTAGCCCGCATAGCTAGTCAAAATCCATCCTCTTTATGCACGAGGATGAAATGTTCGATAATTTTTTTGTAAACTTTCTTTTGTTACATGAGCGTAAATCTGAGTCGTGGATAAATCAGAATGTCCTAATAGTTCTTGAACGGTACGCATGTCAGCGCCATTATTCAGTAAATGTGTCGCGAATGTATGACGCAGCATATGAGGGTGAATATCACTATTCAACGTGCTTTTTTTGATAAGCTGATTTAAAACATATTCAATACCAGTAGGAGTAATTTGTTCACCGTGGTGATTAACAAATACAAATGCATGTTCACGGTGATGTTTTTCCATCAAAACAGCTCGCCCATTTTCCAAATAGTCCTTTAATGCATCTTGAGCAAAAGAACCAAAAGGCACATAGCGATCTTTGTTTCCTTTTCCGTGAATCAGTAACACATTTGTAGAAAAGTCGATTGACTGTAAGGTTAGATTAGTGCATTCACTTACACGAATACCCGTACCATAAAGAATTTCTAACAATGCTTGATTTCTTAACTCTAAAGGTTTTGAGCCTTTGGCACTTTCGAATAAAGCATCCATCTCCTTTTCATAAAAAAAGCGAGGAAGTCGCAATTGTTTTTTCTTCATGTGTACATACGAGAAAGGATTTTCTTTGATTACTTCATTTTTAAGTAAGAATTGATAGAAAGAGCGTAAACTAGCAATTTTTCGACTAATTGAATTCCGACTATATTCCTTATCATAGAGAAAACTTAGATAGGTACGGATATCTAAATGATCGACACTTAAATAATCAGCCTCGCCAGAATCCTTTAAAAATTCAAAAAAATTGAGCATATCTTCTTCATAAGCAATTTTGGTTTTTTCAGAATAGCCTCGTTCAACGATCAAATAGTTTAAAAATAATTCTGACCAATTTTTCTCTTGCATAGACCTTCCTCCATTAAATTACAAAGTAACTTTAGCATAACCCATTTGAAAAAACAAACGAATTGTCAGAATTTAATCAATATTTTCAAATTTGGTAACAATTCATTCATATTTGCCTTTAAATACTCATAAATTATAAGCATAATTTAATCTATTGTTCGCTTGTCACGGACAAATCAAAAGACCAAAACAAAAATTTCGATTTGTTTTGGTCTTTTGATTATTTAGTTTGTTCTACAAGATTTAGATTTTGTGTTACTTGTGCCAATGTCGTCAAAGCTCTGTCTGCAATTGCTTCATAGCGTTCTTTTTTATCTCGAATTCTTTCTGGCAATTCAGGGAATAAGCCGAAGTTAGCGTTCATTGGTTGGAAATGTTTGCCTTCTGCATGTGTAATGTAATAGGCCATACTTCCTAAAGTTGTTTCTCTCGGGAAAACTACAGGTTCTTCTCCTTTAGCCAAACGTGCTGCATTCATACCTGCTAGTAAACCGCTAGCTGCACTTTCTACATAGCCTTCGACCCCAGTCATTTGACCAGCAAAGAACAAGTTCTCTCTTTTTTGAGATTGATATGTTGGTTTTAATAGCTCTGGCGAGTTCATAAAGCTATTACGGTGCATAACGCCATAACGGACAAATTCAGCATTTTCTAAACCAGGAATCATTTGGAAAACACGCTTTTGTTCTCCCCATTTTAGATGCGTTTGAAAACCTACAAGATTATATAATGAAGCAGCTGCGTTGTCTTGACGTAATTGAATAACGGCATATGGACGTTTTCCGGTCTTAGGATCTTCCAATCCAACTGGTTTTAAAGGACCAAATAACATCGTTTTGATACCACGTTTGGCCATTACTTCAATTGGCATACAGCCTTCAAAGAATTTCTCTTTTTCAAACGATTTTAAAGGTGCAACTTCTGCAGAAATTAACGCTTCATAAAATGCTTTAAACTCTTCTTCTGTCATTGGACAATTTAAGTAGGCAGCTTCGCCTTTATTGTAGCGAGATTTCAAGTAAACTTTGTCCATATCGATCGTTGCTTTGTCAACGATTGGTGCTGCTGCATCATAGAAGTAAAAACCATCTGATCCGTTAAACTCTTTGATCTGTTCTGCTAATGATTCTGACGTTAGCGGCCCTGTTGCAATTATCACGATTCCATCTGGAATTGCTGTGATTTCTTCATTTTTCACTGTGATCAATGGATGATTTTTGATTTTGTCAGTAATTTCTTGTGAAAACGTGTCACGATCAACTGCTAATGCTCCACCAGCAGGAACAGCAGTTTTGTCTGCACTAGTGATGATGATTGAATCCAAACGGCGCATTTCTTCCTTTAACACGCCAACAGCGTTGGTCAAGTTGTTCCCTCTTAGTGAATTGGAACATACTAATTCAGCAAAATTTTCAGTTTGGTGTGCTGGAGTATTTTTTACTGGACGCATTTCATAAAGTGTTACTGGGACACCTGCCTGAGCAACTTGCCAAGCGGCTTCACTGCCGGCTAAACCTGCGCCGATAACTGTTACAGAAGTAGTCATATATTTCCTCTTTTCTTCAAAAAACCAACGGGATCTTCCGCTGGTTTTTAAATTTCTTATTTTGTGGATATTATTTATTTTTGAATATTTTCTTCATAATCACCATTGATACAGACAACTTGTTTTCCACCTTTGACTTTTTTCTCAACAAGATATTGACCACATTTTGGACACGGACGTCCAATTGGTTTATCCCAAGAAGTAAAGTCACAGTCTGGATAGCGGCTACAACCATAGAATAATCGGTTTTTCTTAGATTTACGTTCAATAACTTGCCCTTCATTACACACTGGACAAGTAACACCGATTTCTTTGACGATTGCTTTAGTATTGCGACATTCCGGGAAGTTGCTACAAGCATAAAACTTACCATAGCGTCCTAGCTTAATCACCATTGGATGACCACAAAGATCACAATCGAAGCCTGCAGGCTCATCTTTGATTTGGATTTTTTCGATTTTTTCTTCTGCATTTGTCAGCTCTTTTTCAAATGGTCGGTAGAAACGGTCAACGACCTCAACCCATTTTTCCTTACCAACGCCGATCTTATCTAGATCACCTTCCATTGAAGCTGTAAAGTGAACATCAACAATTTGCGGAAAGAATTCAACAATCAATGAATTGACGATTTCACCCAATTCAGTTGGTTCAAAACGTTTATTTGTTAATTTAACATAATAACGTCTTTGGATCGTTTCTAAAGTTGGCGCGTAGGTTGATGGACGGCCTACACCATTTTCTTCTAAAGCTCGAATCAAGGTTGCTTCACTAAATCTTGCTGGTGGTTGTGTGAAATGCTGTTTTGGTTCGATATCCAAAGCATTCACTTTGTCACCTTCGGCTAAATCCGGCAAAATATTTTCTTTATCTTCTTTGCCATCATCGCGACCTTCAACATAGACTTGCATGAAACCTTTGAATTTGACTTTAGCTCCATTAGCAACGAAAATTACACCATTTTGTTCTAACGTTACTTTCATTGTATCCAAAACAGCAGGTGTCATTTGACTAGCAACCAAACGTGACCAAATCAATGTATACAGTTTTAATTGATCTTTATCTAAGTATTGCTTGATTTCATTTGGAGCACGCATTACGCTAGAGGGACGGATCGCCTCGTGGGCATCTTGAGCTCCTTGAGCATTTTTGACTTTGCGTCCACCATGAGCAGAAAATTCACTACCATAAGTTTTTTCAATGTATTCCGCTACTTCTGCTTTAGCTGAATCTGCTATTCTAGTAGAATCTGTACGCATATAGGTGATCAAACCCACTGTACCTTGTTTACCTAAAGCAATTCCCTCATACAATTGTTGCGCAACCATCATGGTTTTTCGTGTTCTGAAATTTAACTTTCTTGCAGCTTCTTGTTGTAAGCTACTGGTTGTAAAAGGTAATGCTGGATTGCGTTTGCGTTCTTTTTTCTCTACTTTTGTTACATCGTATTCTTTACCTTTGATTCGGGTCGTAACTTCTTTAACTGCCTCAGCATTTGGTAATTTTTTCTTTTTACCATCTAGACCCCAGAAATTAGCCTTGAATTTTTTCTTTGCTTTCTGAAAATTACCATCAATACTCCAATATTCTTCGGGAATAAATTTACGGATATCATTCTCACGGTCAATGATGATTTTAAGTGCTACCGATTGTACTCGACCAGCACTCAAGCCTTTTTTGACTTTACGCCAAAGGATCGGGCTCAGTGAATAACCAACTAGACGGTCTAAAATACGACGTGCTTGTTGTGCATCAACCAAGTCTAAATTAATCGTTCTTGGTTCTTTAAATGCGGCTTTTACCGCTTCTTTCGTAATTTCATTAAATACGACGCGATTCTTATCATTCAAATCCAAGCCAAGAAGGAAAGACAAATGCCAAGCAATGGCCTCTCCCTCTCGGTCCGGATCGGCTGCGAGATAAACTTTTTCAGCTTTTTTAGCAGCCGATTTTAAGCTTTTAATGACATCGCCTTTACCTCGGATCGAGATATAATGCGGTTCATAATTATTTTCAGTATCAACACCCATTTTACTTTTGGGTAAATCTCGAATATGCCCAACACTGGCAACAACCTTATAGTTTTTTCCTAAATATTTTTCAATCGTTTTGGCTTTAGCTGGTGATTCCACAATAACTAGATATTTATACGCCATTCAACGTGTGGCTCCTTTCGTTTTTGTGTTTCTTCTATTATATATATCAAAATGTAGAGAACTCACAAATCGTACTTCATCATATCTATTCATCACAGGTTTGTCAAGGATTGATACAGTTAAATCGAAAAAAGTTGAATTTCTTCTAGAATATCTTGTGGACAAATTGTACATTTGGCTCCTTCTTGAATGAGGCCGTGACAGCCATCAGATTGAGACTCAAATAAATTACCTGGTACTGCAAAAACTTCACGACCATACTCTAAAGCAGCTTGAGCTGTAATCAAAGAACCACTTTTTTTTCTTGCCTCAATCACACAAGTACCTAGACTCATTCCAGCAATGATTCTGTTTCTCATTGGAAAATGATATTTTCTAGGTCCCGTACCGTTAGGATATTCACTGATTACTAGCTGTTCATCCATCATCTTGCGCTGAATATGTGCGGTTTCTTTTGGATAACAAATATCAAGTCCTGTCCCAATGACACCAATCGTATTTCCACCATGTTGCATTGCGACTTGATGACTAACGCTATCGATTCCTTTAGCCAATCCGCTAACAATGGTTAAATTATTGCTGATCATTTCAGGAATCAGTTGTCGCGCAACATTAATACCATAAACAGAAGCAGCCCTTGCGCCAATAAAAGACATACAATTTTTTTCTAAAAGCTCGATATTCCCCTTATAAAATAGCAATACAGGACAATTATAAATTTGTTTTAAGTAATAAGGATAAATGGGATCTACTATCGTAATAAAGGTGTGTTGATCTTGGTATTCTTTTAATTTTTCTAGGTCGTTTGTCCAATGATCCCATGATTCAGAAAATAATTTTTGATACGTCGTAATTCCTGCGATTTGAATAATTTCTTCTTTTGAAAAGTCTGTACTATTATTGTATTTCATTGAAAAGTCTAAAACTTTTAACATTCCTAAATTGCCAATACCGTTACAAACCGCTAATTTAAAAAGTAGATCTCGTTGCTTTTCTTCCATAAAAAAACCTTCCTTCACAAATACTTGTTATAGTAAGTATTCGCAAAAAAAGGTGTTTTCTATTTTTTTAACACATATCTTTGATTGGAGCAAACGTTTTTCTGTGAATTGTACAAATTCCTTGTTGATCCAAGCCTAGCAAATGTTCTTTTGTACCATACCCAGCATTATTTTCAAATCCATATCCCGGATACATTTTAGCATAGTCTTCCATCAAACGATCACGAATAACTTTAGCAACAATACTTGCTGCAGCAATCGATATCGAACGAGCATCGCCCTTAATAATACTTTCTTGAGGAATTCTAACATCTAGCTTCATTGCATCGATCAACAAATAATCTGGAACAAAGCAAAGATCTTCTAACGCTATCCCCATAGCTAGTTTTGAGGCTTGATAAATATTGATTTCATCGATTTTGTTGTGATCCACCATACCGATTCCAATTGAAATCGCTTGATTTTGAATTTCATTATACAGTTCATCTCTTTTTTTCGCAGATAGCTTTTTAGAATCATTTACCCCAAGAAGTTGAAAATTTTCAGGAAGAATGACGGCTGCCGCAACAACGGGTCCTGCTAACGGTCCACGCCCTACTTCATCGATCCCTACAATCAAACGATGTCCTTTAGCTCGTGCATTATTTTCAAATTGCTGCATTTCTTCAAACAACGCTAATTCTTTTTCATGACGCTGAATCCTTCTATCCCATTGTGCTAGAGCTTGTTGAACACCGCTACGTTCGTCCGTTTGCCACAACTGGACTCTTTCATCATCTCTTTTATCAATAGTGGCTAAGGTTGCTTTAATTTGCTGAATTGACTCAGTTTTCATCTTTTGTAGCTCCTAATTCTTCCCAACGATCTAAAGTGTACGGCCCCAATTTACTGCTGCGGATTTCTTGAATGATCATTTCACTGGCTCGATCATAATCGTCACGAAATCCACGCTTTTGACTGATTAGCATCAAAAGTTCAGCTCCTGGTAAAAAACTTTCCTCTTGTGTTAGCTTGTAGCGTTCAACCAAACGCTCCGGATAAAAACGTGAAAAAAATGTTAATCCATATATCGCTAAATTATCTAGATGAAGTAATTGATCTTTAATTGCTCCAGTTAATGCTAACTTTTTACCGATTTCTTGATCTTCAAATTTAGGCCATAAGATTCCTGGTGTATCCAATAGCTCTAAATCAGTCCCAGAACGAAGCCATTGCTGACCTTTCGTTACGCCAGGTTTATTCCCTGTTTGTGCGATTTTTTTTCCGACTAAACGATTCATCAGAGTTGACTTACCGACATTTGGAATCCCGATGCACATCGCACGGATGGCGCGTGGTTTCAATCCTTTTGAACGTTCACGATCAAGTTTTTCTTTTAATGCTTTTTTTGCTTCAGGAACGATTTTGTTAACGCCTTTATTTTGTTGTGAATTAATAATCAACGTGTGATACCCTTTTTCCTGAAAATAATGCTGCCACTTCTGGTTTTGCTCTTTATCAGCTAAATCACCTTTATTAAGCAAAATCAAACGAGGTTTTTGTTGAACTAGTTGATCCATCATTGGATTTCGGGATGAAAGGGGTAGTCTTGCATCGATCAATTCAAAAACAATATCAACATATTTAATTTTTTCTGATACTTCTCTTCTGGCCTTGGCCATGTGTCCTGGGAACCATTGTATTGTCATTTTATCACCTATCTTGGTATGAATTTCATATGTGTTATTGGGTAGTATACAAATTGAGCTTTTCCTAAAAAATATTTACTTTCAACAGCTCCGAAGGATCGACTATCTTTTGACATTCGTCGATTATCCCCCAATACAAAATAACTATCTTTGGGTAAAACATCTTCTGTCGTAAGGTCACTCAAATTAAAATTAGTCGTGTAAGGTGCTGTCTCGTGATCTTTTTTTATGTTTTTTTCTAAGAACGGTTCTTCAATGGGCTTTTCATTTATATAAAGCTGATCATTTTCATACCGAACAGCCTCTCCAGGTAGTCCAATCACACGTTTAATATAATTTGTTCCATTCGGTAATTTGAAAACTACTACATCAAAACGCTTGATCGACGAAAACTTTTCCATCGCAATCATATCACCTTGACTAAGAGTTTTCTCCATCGAATTTCCATCTACAGGTACTGGAATCAAAATAAAGCCTCTTAGTATAAATAACAGTACTAGGGAAGGAATGAGTAATTTCATGAAAAAAATAAAATAGCCAATATAAGTTTTTCGTTTTTCCACCATTTTCTCTCCCTTTTTCTTACTGAATCTATTATAAAGGAAAAACACTAGAAAAAGCGACTATTTTAAAGGAAAAATTAAACCAAATCTTAGTAAAACGTGAAATTGGTGCGAAAAGGCCATTTTTTTTAGCTATAGCCATTTTTCCACACCAGATTCATTTAGTCTTTTTTATTTTCGTTTTGAATTTCTTTTATACCAGCTTCATAGGCTTGATCATTATCTTTGATTTTTTTTCCAATCTCAACTTCGATCTGAGCAGCCGTTTCATTGTCTACTTCGCCTGTAACTGGAAGGTTATTGTCCGTTTGTAACGCACTAACAGCCGCTTTTGTTTGCTCTGTAAAATCGCTAGTATCAGCATTAACGTCATAACCAAGTGCTTTTAATAAAGCATTGACATTTTTGACAACGGGTGAAGAATCTCCAGTTTTTAAAGTTTTATCTCTAGAAATCGGTGATAAATAAGCAAAGTCAGGATAATCAGCTTTAATGTTTGGTTCTACCCCTTTTTTGTGAATCCATTCGCCTTTTGGCGTTAACCATTTTAGGACAGTTAATTTAATTTCACTCTTATCGTTCAAATTTTTAACGGTTTGAACTGTTCCTTTACCAAAGGTCTTGGTTCCGATGATTTTTTTATTGCCAGATTCTTTTAAGGCTGCCGCGAAAATTTCAGAAGCACTAGCACTGCCTTCATCAACTAAAACAACTGTTGGTTCGGTTACTTTAAAGCCGCCATCTAAATCACTAGAAGCAACATCTTCACTTGTATTACCGTTTTTGTCCTCAAACTTAACGATTGTTTTACCATCTTCAAGGAACATGCTTGCCATTTTTTCGACTTGATCAAGTAAGCCGCCAGGATTTTGGCGCACATCGATCACAAAAGATTTAGCGCCATCTTTTCTTAAAGTTTTGATTGTATCTTGTAATTCCTTATAGGTATTTTCGCCAAAAGAAGTGATTTTGATAGAACCGATTGAAGGGTCTTTTTTATCTAATTCACCTTTAACTGTCTCAATCGGAATCGTATCTCGTATTAGTTTCAATTCAAAAGTTTCTTCGCCTCGTTTAATCGTTAAACGAACTTCGGTTCCTTTTTTTCCACGGATTTTACTGACAACTTGAGAAAGCGTTTTTCCTTTTGTTTCGTCGTCGTCAACTTTTAATACCGTATCATTGGCTTTGATTCCAGCTTTTGCTGCAGGAGAACCTTCGATCGGCGCCTGTGCTACAGTTGGAAGCTCGTCAGTCATTGTCATTGTTGCACCAATTCCTTCAAAACTCCCTGCAAGACTTTGATCTAGTTCGTCTGCTTCTGGCTCATTTAAATAACTTGAATACGGATCATCTAAGGCTTCTGTCATACCTTTTAGTGCTCCATCAATTAATTTTTTTTCATCAACTTTTCCTACATAATTATTGACGATTTCATTATATAGATTATCAACCTTTTTCAACTCACTATTTTGAGCTGGACTACTAGCTAATTGTTTTTTGTATTGGTAGTCAAAATAAATATAGCTGCCGCCACCTGCCAAAAAAGCAACACAAGCAATCGAAATAATGTATTGATGAAAAGGTATTTGTCTTTTATTTTTCATATAGTCATCTCTTTCTGTAAAGTTATCATTGCATGTTTTCCAGTTTACCATGAAAAAAAAAGAAGGAAAAGCTTTCTTTGCCTTTCCTTCTTTTTTATTTATTGTTTTCTACATATTTTTCCCATAAGTCATCAAAAATGTGCATATTTGTTAAGTAATCAGCATTCATTTCTAAATAACTCGACAATTCATGATAATCTTCAGATTGTTTAGGAAACTGAATATCTTTGGCAGCATCATTTGCGAATTGGCTCTCTTCTGTTTTCCTAGGGGCTCTTAGTGTCATTAAATAGTGATAAAAGCTTCTTCTCATATAGTCACCAATTCTTTTCTATAAAATTTGCTCGATTTGTATGTGCATCTTCGTAGCGCTCAGGGTCTTTTTGATAAAAGTCTTGGTGATAGTCTTCTGCTGGATAAAAAACTGCTGCAGGTTCGATCGTTGTCACGATAGGCTCATTAAAGCGGCCACTTTCTTGCAACGCTTGACGACTTTTTTCGGCAATTTTTTTCTGTTCCTCACTTGTATAGAAGATCACCGGGCGATAATTATCACCCCGGTCTTCAAATTGACCTAAAGCATCAGTTGGATCTGTCTGTTGCCAGTATATTTCAACTAATTTCTCGTAAGGCATTATTGCTGGATCAAATTGAATCTCAACGGCTTCAGTGTGGCCTGTCGTATGACTTAACACTTGTTCATACGTAGGATCAGCAACATGTCCGCCTGTGTAGCCAGAAGTGACTGAGTGGATTCCTGGCTGCGTATCAAAGGGCTGTATCATACACCAAAAACAGCCGCCGGCAAAAAATGCTTTTTCGCTCAATTTGACTCCTCCTTTTTGTCAGATGTGGTGTCATTACTATCTTTTGGCAAGTAAATATTCATACGAATATCATCGTCCACTAAATTGATTTTTTCTGCTCGTATAAACAACCCGTTTTGCATTCTAAACTGATCTAAACGTAGTAAAACAGTGCTATCATCTGGATTTACTTCTACCCAGTTCGGTAATTTGTAATCTCTTTGGACAAATTTTAGAATTTCTTTCATTGGCAAGCCCAAGGTTCCAATAGATAAGCTTTTTGCTTTTAATTGTACATTGCCGTTATCCATTACATAAGGATCAAAATAAAGATAAAACTGAATCGGATGTCCAAGGACTTTAAAAGTACCATTTAACATCGCTTCGTTTTCTAGATAGAATTTATAGGTGATGTCTGATCCTTTTTGGAAATCGCTAAGATAAAAATCGATCAATGCATTTATTTGTTTTTTCTTTGACTGAATCGCTATGACTGGTGTGCCGTCTTTTTCCACTAGTTCTGGAACAGGTTTATAGTTTGGTTCACGAACTTGAGTGACTCTTACAAAAACAAATGCCACACTTCCGATAATTAGTGCAATCAAAACAATGAAAGCTACTTTCCAATGATTGATTGTTTTTTTTGCTTCAGGAGCTTTTTTTCTGCGTTTATTTGTTTTCTTCACTTCTTTTTTTTCTTCAGGTTCATTGATCATTTGTATCACTCACTTCCTTTTTTTAGCCATTTATCTTGCGTTTTTACCATTTCGTCCCGAACGGTGCTTGCCATGATTTGATACCCTAAATTATTGGGATGAAAGTGGTCTTCTTCATACAACGCATTGTTTTTGATATCTTGCTCACTACTTGATGCTGTGCCAGAAGCTATATCTTCACTGCTGACGATCCCTACTTCATCTCCTGCTCCCTTATAAAGCAAGTCATTGATCGGAATAAAATAGGCATTTTTTTCTGCTTTAACAATGTCTACAGTTCCGTCATTCCAGCTGTCCACTATCTCCTGCATTTCTGTAATATCAGGAAAATAAAGATAAAATGGATTGTAAATTCCTAGAACATAGATGGGTGCATCTACATTATATTTGCGGATTTCTGTAAGTAGTTTTTCTACTTCTTTTTGATAATTTTTCAGTGGTTTCTCAAATGAATTTTTAGTTAAACGAAATACGTCTCCTTTAATCACCTTCATTAAGTCATTCCCGCCGACCGTCAACGTAATGATATCTGCTGAAGCTAAGCCCTCTTGAATCTCTTTATTTTTTTTGATTCGCTTAAGAATTTGATCACTACGATCACCATTTTTACCAAAGTTATCAGTTTGGACACCATTTAAATGGTACTCCTCCTGCAAATCCTTAGCTACTAAAGGAACGAATCCACCTGAATTCGTTAAATCACCAATTCCCTCTGTCAACGAATCTCCAATTGCGGTGTAGTGAATCACCTCTTTTGTTTCACTTTTCGCTATTTGCGTTGTCCCAGAGCCTAAAATCGGTTTAGCTTTAGGAACAGCCACCATCAATAGTAAAAAAACGCCAATGATTGTGACGAAAAAGAGGGCAAAGCTTGACCAATTTTTTTTGAAAAATAATTTCATTGTATCCCTTCCTTTGCTGTGAATCACGAAGAACTCAATAATTCGTTGATCTACAGTATTTGGCTTTTTTATTTCTAATAAAGTAAATTATCTCTATTTTAAGTCCATTTGTACAGTAAAATTTATAAAAATTTTATTAAAAAAAGCAGATCAGTTTGATCTGCTCAAAACTCAGTCTGTATAGTACATGATAGCAAAAGCACCTTTACCCGTATGAGTTGCGATTACAGGGTTTGTATGCAATACAGGAATTTCCATATCAGGGAATAGCGCTTGTAGACCTTCTTTAAATCCATTCGCTAACTCTAATCCATCAGCATGAGAAATACCGATTTGGCGAACATTTGACAAAGTGCTTAATTCATTTTTTAGTTCATCAAACCATTTATTGAATGTTTTCATTCCTCGACCTTTAGCAACTGGAATCAGTTCTGTATTGTCGAAATCCATGACCACTTTCATATTAAAAATACTGGATAAAAGTCCGGTTGCTCGGCTGATCCGGCCACCTTTAACTAGATTGTCTAGTGTAGATATTCCAATAAATAGCTTTGTATTCTCTTTGACGTGATTGATTTCAGCTAAAATTTCAGGAACACTTGCGCCGTTTTTAGCAAGTTTAGCTGCTTGGATCACTTGAAATGATAAGCCTTGGTCAGTAAAATCACTATCAATTACAGTAACATTAGCAGAGCTTAGATTTCCAGCTTGTCTAGCTGCTTCTACCGTACCACTCAAACCTTTTGTCATATGAATCGAAATTACTTCGCTGCCGTCAGCACCTAAGCGGTCATATAGTTCCACAAACTCACCGATTGGCGGCTGGCTCGTCTTAGGTAATGCTTTTGCTGTACTCATCAATTCCATAAACTGTTCGCCTTCTAAATGATCGTCATCAGCGTAAACTACGCCGTCGATCATCACAGATAAAGGCATCATTTGAATATCCAAATCATCGCGTACACTTTTCAGCATTGTGCAAGAAGAATCAGTCACAATTTTAACATTTGTCATAATTTTATCACTCTTTCTTTAAAAACAACCTCAATTCGTGGTAAAATACTTTTGAGGCTTAAATGTCTGTTTTTATTATAACAGACAAAGAATTATTTTTCACCAAATTAAAATGAAGGAAGTTGATTTCTTGGAAAAAGTAAAATTCTCCAAAAAATATATGATCTTAAATGAAGTTCTTAATGCAGTGACTCACGGGATCGGGGCTGGATTAAGTATTGCAGGATTAGTTATTCTACTCGTTAAAGGTGCACGGCTTGGTTCAGCTGCTCATGTTGTTTCCTATGCTATTTACGGTTCAACTCTAGTTCTCTTATTTTTAGCTTCGACCTTATTCCACAGTTTGATTTTCACTAGAGCAAAAAAAGTTTTCCAAGTTTTTGATCATAGTTCTATTTTCTTATTGATTGCCGGAAGCTATACTCCATTTTGTTTACTAAGTATCAAAGGCTGGCTTGGCTGGTTATTGTTCGTGCTTATCTGGGTGATGGCAATCAGCGGTGTTGTATATAAATCTTTGACACTACATAAACAAGAAACAGTTAAAAACGTTTCTACTATCATATATATTATTATGGGTTGGCTTTGTATTACTGCTGCAAAACCATTGTATGACTCTTTAGGTCCTACAGGTATTGCATTATTAGTTGCAGGAGGCGTTTCCTATACATTAGGTGCTGCGTTTTATAGCTTGAAAAGTGTTCGCTTTATGCACGTAGTTTGGCACTTGTTCGTCATGTTGGGAGCTGGCTTCATGTTCTTTTCAATTTTACTTTATACTTAAAATATTACAAAACCCTTATATATTAAGGCTTTAAGGTACTTCTTTTTTGATCAATCAAAAAAGAAGTACCTTTTTTTATATTTATCTCTTTACAAACCGAACAAACATTCGTATAATAACTATACAAACGTTTGTTCGATAAAAATTATGAGGTGATTAAGAATGAAAGCAGTTCGTCGTGGCGGGTTATTATTTGTTGTATTGATTATTGGTATTTTCTTAGGAACATTAGGGTTACAGTCCGCTTTACTTATTGTTAGCCCTCTATTTATCATATGGTTCATGCTGTGGGACGAGAAAAGATACACCCATACAAAAAAGAAAAATGAACATCAACATTATATATATCGCAAATATCCATAAATCAAAATAGAAATAATTTTTCCGCAAAACAAATAAAAAAAGATCTTTACTCTGGATAAAATCCTGAGCAAAGATCTTTTTTAATATTCCATCAATGTAACGATTTCATATCCAGTAATTTTGTCGCGTCCATGCAAGTCCATCAATTCAATCAGAAATGCACAACCGACAACAATTCCACCAAGGGATTCAATCAATTCGATAGTAGCCTTGATTGTTCCACCAGTTGCTAATAGATCATCACAAATCAATACTCGTTGTCCTGGAATAATCGCATCTTTATGAAGTGTTAATGTATCTGTACCGTATTCTAAGTCATAAGTTACTTCGATTGTTTCACGAGGTAACTTCCCTTTTTTACGGACAGGAGCAAAACCAACACCTAACTCATAGGCCACAGGACATCCTACGATAAAGCCGCGTGCTTCAGGACCTACCACCATATCGATTCTTTTTTCTTTTGCGTAATCAACAATTTGTTTTGTTGCTTCACGATACGCTTCACCATTTGCCATCAACGGTGAGATGTCTCTAAAGATAACGCCTTTTTCTGGATAATCTGGAATACTAGCAATATAATCTTTTAAATCCATTTTTTATACTTCCTCCTCATGCCACAGCCATTGTTGTAATGTCTCACGATCGCTGTATAACAAAAACTCTTCTGTTTTGATTCTTTTTAAGCGAGTTTGATAGACCTTACTTTCCGTTAATGGATGATTTTCAGGACTCTCAACTTTTCTTAAAACACCGTTTTCTATTGTAACAAATCCTAGATCAAAAAACACCTGAATCATAAAAATTAATAGTTTTTCTTGTATTTTTAAATGTTGAGCTACGACATTTAGTTTATAACGAACATCTACTTGTTCTTGTTGTCTCACAAATTTGTATAGTTGGGCATATTGTTCTCTTGTTCCTGTTCCATTTAGATAGGCCTCTTCTTGAGATATTCCCATCATGTAAACACGCTCGATTTTTCCAGCTTGTGTGATTTGTTTTAATAAATCAATATCATCAGGACAGTCAACAAAAACAAGTTGCTGGCTATTCGTTGCTTCGATCGTTGCTACGGCTTCAGCAACTGTGGTAAACAAATGTTGATGACTGGTTTGATCATCGATCAATTTTTGGCTATCTGCACTAAAATAAATATATAGCGTATTTGCTGAAGGTATTTCTTTTTGACGAGCATTTTTTCCTCGCAAATCGAACAATTGAACGCCATCTACTGAAAAATCACTGACCATCAATTGCGGTTTTTTATTTCCATTCCATTCATTGATCGACAATTGTCCTGCGATATTCGTTGTTCTTTGCCCAAATTCATCTACTTGATTGCCCATTTGAAAGGCAATCGCATCTAATTTAGTGCCACCTTGACTTATTTGGAATTTCAGATGACTTTTATCTGCTCCGATTTGACGGCTTTGCTCAACTGAGACATCTTCAAATAAGAAATTAGGTACAGGATTATCTGTTCCTAACGGTGCAAGAATTTTTAATTGCTGAATAAATGGAATCGTTGCTTCTTCAACTTTTAATGACTCATCGATCAACAGCTCTTGTCCTTGAGATAAGTCGATTTGGTTTATTTCTAGGTAATGGACTAGATGTTGTTTTACTTTAGCGATATTGGCCACGGGCAATGTCATACCGGCAGCCATGTGATGACCTCCAAAGTGAGTAAACTCCTCACGAATTTCACTTAATGCATCAAACAAATTTAACGCTGAGACGCTACGGCCGGATCCTTTAGCTGATTCGTTTTTTTCATCGATTGTAAGGACGATCGTCGGTTTCCCAGTATCTTGCATGATTCTTCCGGCAACAATCCCAAGAACGCCTTCGTGCCAACCTTGTTTTGCAACGATATGAATTGGATCAGTTGGATCAATAAGTTCAAAAGCTTCTTTAGTGATAGTCGCAACGATTTCTTTTCTTTCATCATTTTGGCTGTTGATATATGTCGCGATTCGCTCTGCTTCTTCTTCATCAAATGTTGTCATCAATTCCACACCAGGAGTTGCATCTCCTAATCTACCTAATGCATTCAATCGAGGTGCTATCATAAAGCTGATATTTTCTTCACTAATGGCCTCTTTTTTGAGTTCAGCTAGATGGATCAAGATATCTAAGCCGATTCTTTCACCATTTTGAATCATTTCCAGTCCCATTTTGACAAGTACTCTATTTTCATCTGTCAGTGAAACTAAATCGGCAATTGTACCAATTGCAACTAAATCAAGAAATTCAGTAGGTAGTTCTCCCAGTAAAGCTGTTGCAACTTTAAAAGCAACCCCTACCCCAGCTAATTCTCCAAAAGGATAGTGCCCTTGCGGATGTTTTGGATGAATGATTGAAAACGCGTTTGGTAATTCTGGTGGTAGTTCATGGTGATCTGTTACAATAACATCAATACCTTGTTCTGTTGCATAATTGATAGCTTCATGCCCTGCTACACCATTATCCACCGTGATGATCACTTGGACGCCATTTTCGATTTGTTCTTTAAACACAGCTAGATTTGGTCCATAACCTTGAATAAATCGGTTAGGCAAGAAGTACTCTACTTCTCCGCCAATCAGTTCGATTGCTTCTTTCATAACTGTGGTACTTGTAATACCGTCTGCATCATAATCTCCGTAAACCAAGATTTTTTCACCTTGGGCTACAGCATCTTGAATCCTTGTTACAGTTTTTTCCATATCATGCATTAAAAAAGGGTCATAAAGATTTTCCACAGTAGGACGTAAAAATGTTTCCAACGCTTCTTTGGACTGAATGCCACGATGCCATAAAATTTGGCCTAGTAAAGGATTGATCTGTTCATTTGTTAGTATAGTTGAAAATTCTTCTGGCAATTCTGTTTTTTCCCGTAATTGCCATGTATATTTTGCTTTTTTCACGACGTCACTCCTAACCAAGTAATTATATCAAATACGATGGGAAAACTAAAGAAAGTATCCTAAAAATCAACAAATTAAAAAGCAAAGATAAACTGTATCTGCTTTATCTTTGCTTTTTCAGCTTTATATTTCTTCTTCACTACTTCTTGGTTTTGTAAAATGATCGACACGACTGCCGACAGGCTCTGAATCGGCAACTGGTGCGATAGGTACTTGAGAGGCTGCTGCATCGTATTTTGCTTGTAATTCAGCTAACTGATTCTCATATGATCGTTTTACTTTTTCGACTTCTTCTTGCGCTAATTTATCTGCATCGTTTTTATAAACGTCGATATCCTTCTGTAATTCCTTCACTTGTTTTTTCTGTTTCCACATCGTTGTTGTTGACGTTAAAAGACCAATCAATGCACCAACAATTGCCGATCCCAGAATAATAAGAATCAATGGACCAGAGATTTTCGCAAAACCAAAGCTAACAGGGACTGTTTGATTATTTAACACTGCGAAAATGACAACGATTAGTACTAAAACAAGACCGATAACGACACGCCACTGATTTTTCATGTTTTATTTCCTCCTCATTCTAAAAATGTAGCAGGCTCGTTCAGTCTCAACAGGAAAATAGGAAACTATGACTAAGCTGCTTTTTTCTGATAGACTAGCCCGCACAACTAGATAAATTATTTTTTGTTCAATATACCGCCAGCTAATAAATCTCCTAAATGTGGGAATAACGTATATAATCGATATGCACCTTCCATCACCCGTGGACGATTTATTTCTCGCTTACAAGTTCCCATGGCATTTACAATTTCTTTCGCTAACTTATTAGGCTCCAGAACAAACAAATCTACAGAAGCTAAGTAGTCACCTGATGGATCAGCTTTATCAAAAAACTCTGTTTGAATAGGTCCTGGATTGACCGTTGTAACAGAAATACCTAATGGTTTTAATTCTAAACGCAATGCATTAGAAAAACCTAAAACTGCAAATTTTGTTGCAGAATAAACAGTTGATTTTGCTGTGGCCATTTTTCCAGCCATAGATGCGATATTAATGATATGTCCAGTCCCTCTTTCGGCCATCTGGATCGCAGCTTTTTGAGTGAAGACCATCATACCTAAAACGTTCACTTCAAACATATTTCTAGCAACGGCCAAATCAATATCTACGAAATTTTCAAAAATACCAAAACCAGCATTATTGACCAACACATCGATCGATCCAACTTCTGCTTCGATTTTTTCAAAAACAGTCTCTACATTTTCTGGATCTGAAATATCTAATTGGAAAGAAAATGCTGTTTTTCCGCTTAGTTCTTCACACGTTTCCTTTACTTTACCGATCAGATTGATTCTTCTAGCACAAACAACTACGATTGCCCCTTTTTTTGCGGCTTCATAACAAATTTGTTCGCCTAAACCTGCTGAACCACCGGTTACTACAACTACTTTATCCGTCAAATCTTGTCCTTTATACATCCTAACTCCTCCTTACTCAGCTTTAAATGGAATCTCCACAATTTCCATATCTTTCACGATTTTTGTGTTAGGAAAAATCTCTTTTGCTTCATTTTCTAATTGGATAATATCGCCAGTTAAATAACGAGCACTGATATGTGTCAATATTAATTTTTCCACTTGGGCTTTCAACGCAACTTGTGCTGCCTGATGACTTGTGGAATGATAATAAGCTTTAGCCATTTTTGCTTCCTCTTTGTTGAATGTACTCTCATGCACTAAGATATCCGCATTTTCTGCTAACAATACACTGTTTGGTGTCTTTCTCGTATCACCAAGAATCGTTACGATTCTCCCTTCTTTTTTTTCACCTACAAAGTCTTTTCCGTTGATTATGCGTCCATCTGGTAATTCTACAGATTCTCCACACTTGATTTTGCCGTAAATTGGACCTGAGGGAACATTTAAAGCAGCTAATTTATCGACTTGTAATTCGCCTTCATGATCGGCTTCTACAATGCGATAACCAAAGCTCGCAATACCATGATCTAATGCCTTACACGTCACGGTGAATTGCTTATCGGAAAATACAACGCCTTCTTTGATTTCAATAAACGTTAAATCATATGAAAGACGCGTCTGCGAAACTTTTAGCGCTGTCCGCACGAAATCCGCAATACCAGCTGGTCCGTAAATTTCTAATTTCTCATTTCCACCTTGGAACGAGCGACTGCTTAATAAACCAGGCAAGCCAAAAATGTGATCGCCATGCAAATGGGTAATAAAAATTTTCTCGATTTTTCTGGGACGAATATTACTTTTTAAAATTTGCAGCTGTGTCCCTTCACCGCAATCAAATAACCACACTGCATTTCTTTCGTCTAATAATTTTAGAGCAATACTACTTACGTTACGATGTTTTGCTGGAACTCCAGCTCCTGTACCTAAAAATTGTAATTCCATGGTCTACCTAACTTTCCTTAAACTTCTTCTTTATTTTAGAAGAAAGTTGCCGCTTTAGCAAATAATATTTATTTTACAGGAAAACGCAAAATAACAGTGGTTCCTTTTGGCCTGGTATCCGTTAGTTCGATTTTCCCTTGATGTTCATCTACGATCCATTTAGCAATAGCAAGACCAATACCGTAACCGCCTGTTTTGCGATTGCGAGATTCTTCTCCACGATAGAAACGTTCAAAGACTGCTGCTTTTTTCTCCTCATCGATACCGATACCTGTATCACTGATTTTAATTAACCATTCATTATTTTTAACACTTGAAAAAACAGTTATTTTCTCGCCAGGTGCGGTATATTTCAGTGCATTATCCAATAAAATGATCATTAATTGGTGAATTCTTTTTTTATCGAAAAATAGTTGCTGATCTTCACCTAAATCGATGACAAATTCTTTTTCTTCAGCTAAAGCTAATTCTTGATAAGGTAAAAGGACTGTATTCAAAAAGTTATTGATTTTAACAGCTTCTTTTTCTAAGGTCAGAGAATTGGAATCTGAACGAGCGAGTAAGAGTAAATCGCTTGTTAATTGGCTCAAACGCTGAACTTCGTCTAGTGAAAGAGCAATCGTTTCGGATTCTTCTAAAATCGTATGGTTTGGTTTAGTAAATAACTTTTCTAGTTTGGCTTGAATGATCGTTAGTGGTGTTCTTAACTCATGAGAAGCATTTTCAACAAATTCTTGTTGTTTTTCCCAGGAAATCAAGATAGGTTTCATAAACCACTTAGAAAGAAAATAACTTAGAGCAATTGATAATAAACCAAAAATAATCATACAGATGATCAGTATTTGCTTAAACCGTTCCACAGTTCCTTTGATTGGATCGGTATTTACTAGCAGCTGGATGTAAGCGACTTGATCTTGATTTTCAATAGGTAGTGTGATCGAGCGAAATTGCAACGAACGATCATTGCTGTCTTTAGTTTGGATACTACTGATTTTACGTAAATTATCAGTTGATAATTTTAAATTCTGAAAATCATAAAAACGAGATCCTAACTCGGCTTCATTCAGTATTTCCCCGTCTTTCGACCAAAGAATCACTTGCTGTTGAAAATTATTGGGTGGTGGCGTATCAAATTTACCTAATTGAGGTGAATTCCCTTGTGATCGTTCAGTCTGTATCAGTTGATGTTGTAGAAATTTTTGATCCTCTGCAAGTCGTTGTAAATCATGGTCCACTGTTTGGTAAATGGAGGTTTGTACTAGCTGAAAAACGATCAAACCCAAGATCAGAAAAATACTTGCAAATGAAATTAAGTTTATCAAGAAATAATTAAATCTTTGTTTTTTGCTTAGTTGTTTATTCATGCTCCATCCCCTTCAGGCACTTCAAAAAGATAGCCAACATTACGCAGGGTTTTGATCCAGCGATCAATTCCAAAGGGTTTTAAATTCTTTCTAAGGTTGCTCATATAAACCTCGACCACGGTTAACGTCGTGTCTGATTGAAATCCCCAAATTCGATCGAACAATTTATCTTTGGTGATGATTCGTCCCTGATTTTGCATTAGATAATGTAATAAATCGAATTCTTTGCCTTGCAGTGTGAGTTCATTTCCTTTAAAACTAGCTTGTCGATTATCAAGATCCAAACACAACTCATTAACAACTAACTCATTTTTACCATTCATCCCTAATGAGCGACGTGCTAGAGCTTGGACACGTAGTAATAATTCTTCTCGATGGAATGGTTTCGTTAGATAATCATCGCCCCCATTTTTAAAGCCATTCACTTTATCTTGTAACGCATCTTTAGCGGTTAAAATCAAAACTGGCGTATAGATATTTTTCTTTCTTAAAGCTGTTAAGACTTGCTCACCAGACATTGACGGTAACATCAAATCTAACACGATCAGATCATAAATTCCTCGTTCGCCTTCATATAACGCCTCTGCTCCATCATAAACTTGAACGATTTCACCGATTTCAGATAAAATTTCTAAAATACTGTCTGATAGGATTTCGTCATCTTCTACTAATAGTATTTTCAGCATTTGTTTCCACTTCCTTATATCAAAAAAAGAAGACGAGTAGAAATAATTTCTTTGTCACGTCTTCTAGCTTATTTATTTATTCATTTTACCATTAATCATCGATTAATTTTCGTTTTTTTCATTTGAATCTTGTTTTTTATCTTGCCAAGATTTTTTTGCTGAATCTGTTGTTTCCTTTTCTACATCTTTGGCATCTGTTATTTCTTTTTCCACATCTTCAAAGTCTAAACGAGTGATTTCCCCACCTAATTCGTTCATGATCAATTGGTTTAATGGACGATTGTCGTCTTCTTCAGCAATCAAGATCAAGCCCGTTTCCCCTTCGCCGATTTGCTTCGTTACATGTTCAAAGACTGTTTGGGCACCTTGGATTTCTTTGGCATCTTGAGAAGCTCCGAATATACTTCCTGCAAACCAGCCCAGTAGAATGCCTAAAGGACCACCTAGTATACCGATCAGCATCCCGATCATACTATTCTTTGCTGTATGATTATTGCCTGTAAAATCAAGGAAATCATCGATTTTAAACTGATGAACACCATCGTTTACATGGGTTACCACTGCCATTTGTTCGCCTTTTATTTTTTTCTCAACATACAATTTCTTTATTTCTGAAAATGCTTGGTAAGCTTGGCTTTCTACTTCAAAATGCATAATAATAACTCGTTTAGACATACGACCACCTCGTTCTATTTGATATTCTTATTCTATCAATAAACTAGTCATTAAAGCAATAAAAATCAATTATCTAGGTGGTTGACCGCCTGGCCCTCCACCCATTTGATTGCCTGTGACTTCTGTGCCAGATTGATCAACTGATGTTAAGATGTTATTGATTGAAATTTTTGTCAGTTCTGTACCATCTGAATAACTTCCTGTGCTGTACAATCCATTTTTCGTTGTCCCAGAATCTTTCCCACCTGTTGATAATATCACTGTTTCACCAACTTTTAGATCTGGTGAACTGATTGCGATATGAGAAAAATCCTTCTCCGGTGCAAATGACATAATCGTATTTCCTGCAGCATTTTTAAGATTGACCAAAGTTCCTGCTTTTTGAGTATCATCAAAGTAAAGACTCAGTGCTGCTTGAGAAGAAGCATCGCTAGTGCTCATTGCCATCCCAGAACTACCGCTTGCAGCAAATATTCCGCCATCCATTGTAAAGGTTCCATCGTAATCAAGCGCTCCATTGCCATCATCAGTTGGGCCATTTACGATTAGCGTACCTGCAGTCATCCGAACATCTCCGTTACTGTCGATTCCATCACCATCTGCATTTACATAGGTCGTTCCACCATTTATTTCTATAAATTTAGTACTATCTCCGCCACCACCTGGCTGTCCACCGCCAGGTTCACCAAATGAATCTGCACCGAATTGTCCTTCCTGCTCTTCTTCACCAGAGCTACCGCCAGCTGCATTGATGCCATCATCTGATGCATTTACAGAAATATCACCCTCGTTGATCGTTACCGTCGCACCTTCCAACCCCTCATAAGAATGACTGACCGTTATCTTCCCTTTATTGATCAGTAAATCTGTATCTGCATGGATACCATCATCACCGCTTGCTAATGTGAAGGTCCCGTTATTAATCGTAACTGCCGCATTTGAATGGATTGCATCATCAGCCGTGTTTAAATCAAAGGTTCCATCATCTACAATGATATTTCCGGAAGCTTTTAATCCTTTGTAACTTGCTGTTGTATCAATTGATTGATCATCGTGACCCTCAGCAGTTTGTATCTTGATATCAGACTTGGCAATTGATAAATTCGTTTCCGCTTGAATTCCATCATTGCCTGATTGAATCGTAAATATTCCGCCATCTATTGCGATCCAACCTTTGTCTGCGTCTGTGCTATTATTTGCTTGAATACCATCGCCTTCTGTAGTATTTAAAGAGAAGGTTCCATTCGCAATCGATACGGAGTCTTTGCCCTTGATTGCATTATTTTTGGCGGTAACATTCAGGGTGCCATTAGTGATAACTAAATCGTCCTTACTGCGAATACCATTACTATAATTGCCAGTAACTTCTAAAGTTCCAGTACCATTGATCGTTAAGTCGTCTTTACTAAAAAAAGTAGCATCTGGTTCTGTTTCATCTGCTGAAGCAAACGTATAATTGCTGCCGTCTGAAAGACTATTTTTTGTACCTTCTGCTAAAGTTGTGATTACTTTTTTTGCTTGTTCAATATAGATTGCTGAAGACGAGTCATTAGTTATTGAAACATTATCCAACACTAAATTAACCGTTTCTTCATTAGCATTGATTTTTATTTGCCCTTTGTAATTTCCTGATAAAATATAAGTCCCACCTGCAGTAATTGAAATAGTATTATCTTTTTCAGAAACACCTGTTCCATCTATTTTACTTCCAGAGTCTTTTAATTCAATTTTTGTCGCTGTATTTTCATCGTAACTTTCATCAAAATCTTCTTCGTCATAATCGCCATATCTATTTTCAGATGATTTTTTTGCTTCCTGAACCGTAACAACTTGTTCTTTACTTTTCGAAGTTGCAGTAGTTGTACTCGTTGCTTGTTTTGCACATCCAGTAAATAGAATGAGTAAAATCGTTAAAGCGGCGACACCAAATTTCGTTTTTTTCATTATATCCACCTACAATTCTTCTCTATTTGTTGAAACTTTCCCTGAAACAATTGTTAAGTTGCCATTTCTCACACGCATAGCATCCATTAATTCTTTTTCCATCTGACTATCTTTTAGCGTGATTCGATAACGTAGTTCGTACAAGCTGCCCATATTGGTCGTTTTTACTGAATCTAAATTGGCAGAGTATGTGTATTGCTGAAATAAGTCATCAAATAATCCTGGATAATCTAAATCTTCTGGAATCGTGATTTTCACTTCCCGTTCTGCAACTTTTTGCTTTTCACCAAAATGAATCGTATTTAAAAGTAGTAAAAACAGCGCAATAATCATAGAAAATAAAGCAATATAGCTGACATAGCCCATTCCTGTAGCAAGACCAATCCCCATCGACCAAAAAATACTAGTAATTTCTCTAGCACCGCCTGCCACTGAACGAAATCGGATTAAACTAAATGCTCCTAAAACGGCGACCCCTGTACCTAAATTACCATTGACCAACATAATAACCAATTGAACTAAGACAGGTAAAACAGCTAAAGTAATCACAAAGTTTTTACTATAAACATTTCTATACATATGGACACAGGCCACTAAAAGACCTAATAAAACCGACGTAACAATACAAACTAAAAGTTGTTTGAATGACAAATCAACTGAACTCTCTACTAATAAACTAGACAACATACTGAAAATCTCCTTTGCAATATAAGTAACGTTGATACGTTTGAGCGTATTTTGAAAATGATGTTGGATAAATGTCAAGCTCTGCTAAAATTTCTGAAAACCAGATTGGGTAAGCGCCTAAGGCTTTTACTTCCATTAAAACATCAATCTCTGGGGCTACTCTTTCACCCTGATCATCTAACGTATGGGTTAATTGTTCTTCTCGATAACGGATATTAAAATCAAAGGTAATTCGAAAATCTTCGTTTCCTGAGTCAAATAATGCTCGCCGATCATATGCAATCATCACTTTAGGTTCTAATCTTTTGCGGGCGACTAACCAATCAATTTCCTGTTTGATTTGCTGGTCTTTTGTCGTTTTTAACTTAAAAGAATGTGGCTTTTGGATATAACTTTTCGCCGATTGATACGATAAAGCTACCCTTCTTTTATATACGACGCCACTGACTTTCTTTTTTATTTCAAGAAAAACAGTCGACTCTTCCTTGGGAATGCCGTAGCTTCTAATCCTGAATTTTTCTTTGTAAACTGGCTTTCCTATCGAATGTCGAATCATCTCATAATCTTGTGTATCAAAATAAATAGAAATGATTGTATGTAATCCATATTCGTCTTCTTGCATATAGGGTTTTAGTTTTTCTCTCAATTGATGATACATCGTATTAGTCAATGCATATTTTTTTTCTTTTCTTTGAAAACTATTTTTTAGTTTAACCATTTTATTTCCTCCTTTGACTGAATTTATTATATAAAAGGAAACATAAATGAACCTTAAAGCCAAAAAGAAAAAAACACCTAAATAGTTTTTTATTTTGTTTTTTTGCTCCAACATTAATTATTACACCATTTTTTATACATATCGATTCCTGTTGAAGTTGTTTCGTTTCCTTTTGATTGCTAAAAATCACTATAAACAAAAAAAGAGCCGATGAATTCATCAGCTCTCTTATTGTATTTATTCTTTTATTCTACAAATTCAAATTCATATTCTCCGATGCGAACGATGTCTCCATCTTTCGCTCCACGATCTCGTAATGCTTCATCGATTCCCATACCACGTAATTGACGTGCAAATCGCATAACACTTTCATCGTGTTCAAAGTTAGTCATTTGGAATAATTTTTCCAACGAATCTCCAGATAGAATCCAAGTAGCATCAGGGTCACGGTCGATCGTAAATTCTGGTCCTTCTGGTTGGAAGCCATAATGAACAGTATCTTCCACGATTTCTTCCTCATATAATGGGAATTCTGGCGTTACATCAATCAAATCAGCGGTTGCGTTAAGCAAAGGTTCGATTCCTTTACGTGAAACACCAGAGATCGGGAAAATCGGTAGATGATCTGCATACTCATCTGTCCGTTCTTTTTCGATTTTTTCTTTGAATTTCTTCAAATTTTCTTCTGCTTCTGGCATATCCATTTTATTTGCTACGATGATTTGCGGACGTTCCATCAAACGCATGTTATGAGACGCTAGCTCTTTATTAATTGCTAGATAATCTTCATAAGGATCGCGTCCTTCCATGCCACTCATATCGATTACATGTAGAATAACTCTAGTCCGCTCGATATGGCGTAAAAACTGTGTTCCAAGTCCAACACCTTGAGATGCCCCTTCGATCAATCCTGGTAAATCCGCTGCAGCAAAACTTCGTCCATCACTTGTTGACACCATTCCAAGGTTAGGAACTAATGTAGTAAAGTGATAAGCACCAATTTTAGGACGAGCGGATGAAATAACTGATAGCAAAGTAGATTTTCCAACAGATGGGAAACCAACTAAACCAACATCAGCTAAAACTTTCAATTCTAATTCGATTTTTCTTTCTTGACCTGGTTCGCCATTTTCAGCGATTTCAGGTGCTGGGTTTTTAGCAGAAGCAAAACGAATATTGCCTCGTCCGCCTCGTCCGCCTTTAGCTACAGTCAGTGTTTGACCATTTTCAATCAAATCTCCGATCAACGTGCCTGTCTCAGCATCACGAACGGTTGTACCTGGTGGAACTTTTACAAAGGTATTTTCTGAGCCACGCCCGTGCATCCCTTTACTCATCCCATTTTCACCAGGTTGTGCTTTAAAATGACGATTAAAACGGAAATCCATCAAAGTACGTAATCCTTCTTCTACAACAAGAATCACATCTCCGCCTTGACCACCGTCTCCTCCGGCAGGTCCGCCATCTGGTACATATTTCTCTCTACGAAAGGCAACCATTCCGTCTCCGCCCTTACCGGCTTTGACATCGATAGTTACCTGATCTAAAAACATGGACATATTTTGTCCTCCTATCTTAAAGAAGTTGGGATAAAGTATTTCATATCCGAAAATAAAAGAAACCTATCTCACCATTTCTTCAGGTTTTACATTTTTTACAGTTCTAGTAGTTTGGATGGTTTCGCTTTTCAATAACATTATCTGTTTGAAAGCCTTTCTTATTGTAAAGGTTAAACCTGAATTTGTCTAGCCAAATTCGTTTTTATGAACTAGAATTAGAAGCCGCTACAGAGACAGCGATAGCCGCAGCCGCTGCGCTGGCTTCTTGCGCCATCATCATTGTGATCGTTAATGCAGATATATTCAAATTATCGTTAGACAACAGACTCATTTCTTCATGGATCAATAAGCCTAAAGCTAAAGAATGACGAAAATCCTTATAGAAACGTAAATTTGTTTTTTCTTCAAGAAGTTCTAAGTACTCCCCTAAAGCTTGAAAATCCACTTTTTTTAAAGTAGTCAAAAAACCCAGTGTGATGATACTATTGTAAAATTCAGGTCTAAATCGAAGCCCCGATTGTTTCAACTCACCTATGACCTGCTTGATATCTTCGATCAATTCAAGAGAGAACTCGCCAGTTAGCATAGCAGCATTTGCTGCAGCGAATTGAAGTTGATTTGACTTATGAAAACCCTGAGCATTTAAAGCTTGATAATACTCTTCCACTAGATCGCCAACCTGTTTTGTCGTCAATGATTCTAATTTTTCTTGCTGAGCCAAAGCGATTGCAATTGTACCATCCTCGGCACCAGTAAGAAAATAATGATGCTCCTTGATTTCTTCAAAGATACATTGTCCTCTACGTACAATAAATTCTTTCTCAGCTGTTTCAGTAAATTGAAGTAAGTATGCCGAAAAATAAGAGTATGAAGATGCATGAAAACCAACCTCACGTAATCGTTGATAATCTTTGATCAATGTATGAATATCCAACTCTCTTGATTTACCATTCGCTAGTAACATCCCTAATAAAATACCTCTAACCGGTTGAACTAACACATTAAACATTCCTAGTTCACCTTTAAGTATCTCTTCCATGTGACGATAATCAGTATCTGAGAAACGACGTTCTTTGTCTACAAATGATCGTGCGACCGTGTAAGCTACCCGTTTATCAAACCATTTGCCTTTACCTTCTTTGATTGCTTGGTAATTCATTTGAAGCGACTCAACAACTTTACTTCTATTCATTTTTTCCAACTCCTTTTCTTCCTTGAAAGACAAGATTTTTGACAAAAATCCGAAATACGTCCATGCTATTAGTATAGCGTAAGTCATCGTTTTTTTAAACACGTGATTATACAATGCTATTCATTTAAACGTTGTCTAGCGCTACATTTTTGTCGCTTGAATATGTTTTTAGTTGAAGCTCTACCCGCTCATTAGGCATTTAATTTTAAGGAGGAAATTTAGTATGACAGTAAAAGTAGGAATTAATGGATTTGGACGAATCGGTCGTCTTGCGTTCCGCCGCATCAAAGAAGTTTCTGATGATATTGAAGTTGTTGCAATCAACGATTTGACAAGTCCGACAATGTTGGCTCAATTATTGCAATTTGATTCGACTCATGGTACTTACCCTGGAAAAGTTACTGCAACTGATGACTCGATCGTAGTGGATGGTGGAAAAACAAAAGTTTATGCGGAAGCTGATGCCAGCAAATTGAAATGGGTAGAAGAAAATGGTGTTGATATCGTTTTAGAATGTACTGGCTTTTATACTTCTAAAGAAAAAGCACAGGCTCATTTGGATGCTGGCGCAAAACGTGTTGTGATTTCAGCACCAGCTGGTGACATGAAGACAATTGTTTATAATGTTAATGATGACACATTGACTCCAGAAGATAAAATAATCTCTGCTGGTTCTTGTACAACAAACTGTTTAGCCCCTATGGCTTATTTCTTAAATAACGAGTTTGGTATTGAAGTTGGTACGATGACGACAGTTCATGCGTATACTTCTACTCAAATGTTATTAGATGGACCCGTGAAAGGCGGCAACTTAAGAGCTGCTCGTTCTGCTGCTGACAATACGATTCCACATTCAACAGGTGCTGCTAAAGCAATTGGTTTAGTTATTCCAGAATTAAATGGAAAACTTCAAGGTCATGCACAACGTGTTCCTGTTGTCGATGGCTCTTTAACAGAATTAGTCTCTATTTTAAAAACAAAAGTAACTGCTGATCAAGTAAATGAAGCAATTAAGAAACACACGATCGATAACCCATCATTTGGCTATGATGACCGCGAAATCGTTTCTGGTGATGTTATTGGCACAACGGAAGGTTCTATTTTTGATCCAACCCAAACTGAAGTAACAACTTCTGGTGATTTCCAGTTGGTTAAAACTGTCGCATGGTATGATAACGAATATGGTTTTACCTGCCAAATGATTCGTTTATTAGAAAAATTTGCTAATCTATAAAAATAACTTTTTCCAAATTAAATAAATAAACCTCTTATAACTGACTTTATCAGTTATAAGAGGTTTATTTTACTCTATCAATCACGCATGCTCTGCAATATAGTTCACTAATTCCTCTGTCTCATCCCAGCCTAAACATGGATCGGTAATCGATTGTCCAAAGACTTTGCCGTCAGCTTCTTGGCGGCCACTTTCAAGAAAACTTTCAATCATAAAACCACGAACCCATTTCTTCATATCATCATTCCACGAGCGATTAAACAACGTTTCTTTGACGATTCTGATTTGTTCTTTATATTGTTTTCCTGAATTGTCATGATTCGTATCAATGACAATAAACGGATTTTTGTAGCTGCCAGCTTTATAAAGATTAACCACTTTTAGCAAATCCTCATAGTGATAATTTGGGATATTCTCACCATATTCATTCAAACCACCTCTTAATACAACATGGGCTAATGGATTAGAGCTGGATTCAACTTCAAGTCCATTAAAAATAAATTCTTGTTTTTGTTGTGCTGCGTACAGTGAATTGAACAACACTTTCAAATTGCCGCTAGTTGGGTTTTTCATGCCTGTCGGCTGATCGATTCCACTTGCAACAAAACGATGTTGCTGATCTTCCACCGAACGCGCACCAACCGCAATATAACTGACTAAATCTTGAACAAATTCGAGGTTTTCAGGATACAGCATTTCATCAGCTGTCGTCAAACCAGTTTCACTGATGACACGATTATGCAAACTACGAACAGCTGCAATTCCTTTGATTAAATTACTTTCTCCCTCTGGATTTTGCTGATGTAGTAACCCTTTATAGCCGTCGCCATTCGTCCTAGGTTTATTGGTATAAACACGAGGTACCATAAAAATTTTATCTTGGACTTTTTCTTGCAGTTTAGCTAAACGATTGACATACTCCATCACAGCCTCTTCATTATGAGCAGAGCAAGGGCCGATCACTAAAAGAATCTTGTCACTTTTCCCTTCAATAATTTCCTTTAATTCTTGATCACGAACTGCTTTTATTTTCTCTTGTGCAGGTGTTAATTTAGATAAAGATTTGACTTGTTCAAAATTAATTGGTTGGCTTAATGATTTAAAGCTCATACGATAACTTCCCTTCATTTTTCTTTTAATCAAACAATAAAAAAAGCCTCGTCCTCTTCATTTCTGAAAAGGACGAGACCGAATGATCCGTGTTACCACCTTTGTTTACAATCAGTTTGCACTCATTGACTTGACAGGTACAAAATTATACCCTGGCACAATAACGGGTGCGCTTAACCGTCACAGCCTACTCAATTCAGTGTGAAGTTCAAAGAGGAATTCAGATAAATTAGATTTGTGCGCCTCTCAACAACCGGCAACTTTCTGTACATCTGTATTATCTTACTAATTCTTATCAAGACTTTTATTGTTTATTGAAGACATTGTATGAGATTCCTTCAGAATTGTCAATCCTTTTTTAAAAGAAAAATAATAGAGAGCATCTCTGCCCTCTAAATCCAACTATTCTACTTAGTTCGAACTGGAAAATCCAGAACCAATCTCTTCTGTTGGTTGATTTTTCTTTTTTTGCTGGCACTCTTGGCAAATACCATGAAATGTTAAGCGATGATCTTTCACCATAAAATGATACCGCTGTTCGATCACTTGTTCTACTTCACCTAATAAATCCTCTTCGACTTCTTCGATATTGCCGCACTCTAAACATAAAAGATGATGATGGAAGTGCTTTGCTCCCTCTTTACGTAAGTCATAACGTGCTAAGCCATCATTAAAACTTACCTTATCTACGACTTTTAAGTCCGTTAAAATTTCTAATGTTCGATAAACAGTTGCTAAACCAATTTCAGGGCTTTTTTGTTTTACTAAAAAGTAAATTTCTTCTGCCGATAAATGGTCTTTCTCATTTTCAAGTAGTACCAAAACTGTTGCTTCACGTTGAGGCGTCAGTTTGAAACCAGATTCATGCAATTGTTGTTTTGTTTTCTTTAAAGCAGCAGTAGAATCCATAAACGCAGCCCCTTATTTATAATAATTTTAATCTAGAATTATAAATTTTAACCTTATATTATAATAAGTATAAAATAACTCCGAAACATTTGCAAGTGATTCTCAATTAGAATGAAAAAACAATTATTTTTCTGGTTGCTCTTCTTTTAAAATCGTAAAGCCTGCTTCTTGAGTGATTCTTCCTTGCTTCATTAAATTACCGATCGCACGCTTGAATTGCGCTTTGCTGATACCGAATGTTTGCTTGATTTCTTCCGGATTTGATTTATCAGTGAAGGGAATCTTATGCTCTGCAGCTCTTTCTAAAAAGGTTAAAATCATTGCTGCATCATCACTGATGGCTTCATAACCGCGGGGTTTTAAAGAAATATTCAGGGTACCATCTGGGCGCACACCAATCACACGACCATTTACTCTTTCACCCAAACGAGGTTCTTGATAACGTTCTGAAGGATGGATAAAGGCAATATAAAAATCATCGGTCAAAACAAATGAACCAATCATTTTCAAACGATAAACGATCCCGCTGATATTTTCATTTTTTAACTCTTCTGTTCCAGGTTTAGCCATGGCTTTAAAGATCTTCTCATCTGCTAATTCGCCCCAGATGCGTTCTTTGTTATCAACTTTTAACGCAACCATCAGCTGATCGCCCTTTTTAGGCCATAATTCACGCATTACAGGTAGTTCATCTAAAGAAACGACAACATCCTTATCTTTCAAACCAATGTCTACAAAGGCGCCTAAATCACGTCTTGTGCCTGTTACAGTCCCAAATGCATATTGACCGATTCGAGCTGTTGGAATAATCGTTGTCATCTCAGGTTCTTGTTTTTGATTCATATAGCCAAAGCCTTCGACTGCTTCGCCGATTTCATGCGTACCTTCTTCTTTAGATAAACGCAAAGTAATCCCATTTTTTTGTAAAAAATAGTGACTTTCATTTTCATCGATCACTAACGCTGTAAAAATTTGTGCTAATAATTCGTTCATAATTTTCTCCTTCTGGCACTCAGCCTAAAAAAATACGTAATACTGCAATCGTAATGATTCCTACTACAACTGTTTTCATTAAATCTTTTGTCCGAATAGCAACAAGTAAAGTAGGAATACAGCTTAACGCTTCTAACGTTTTTACTTTAGGAAAGCCTGTTGCCTGAACTTCTAAAATACTCTGAAATAAGAGCGCCGTCAAGATACAAATTGGAACATAAGATAGAAATCGAAGAAACCATTCTGGAAAATCTACCCGCTTCGAAATCAAAAAGGGAAAAATCCGTGGAATCCAAGTGACGATGGAACATCCTAAAATCGTCAATAAAACATAATTGCTACTCATGATGATTCACCACCCCAACTGTACAGCCTAAAAGTGTAGCGAATAAAACGGAAAGTTCCGGCGAAAAAAAACCCATAAATAAATACAAAGCCAAGCAAACTGTGCCCAAAACGATCAAGGTCTCTTTTGTATGTTTTTTTATCGGCCCATCTACTTGTAAAATAAATAATCCTGCAAACATTGCGACCAAAGCAAAATCTAGCCCTAATAGATACGGATCTGGAATCCAGGTACCCAATAAACCGCCTAAAACCGTTGAAAGGATCCAAGTTAAATAGGCCGTGATATTCAACCCATGAGTCCACGCAGAACTAACTCGATGATCATTCGTTAGGGCTGTCATAAGTACACCATATGATTCATCCGTTAACAGAGTTCCGATCCCGATACTTGTGATCAGTGGTTCTTTCTTAAAATACGAAGCCACCGACATACTCATCAAAAAATGGCGTAAATTGACTAAAAATGTAGTGAAAATAATTGCTGAAATCGGTGACTGGATCGCCAACATACCGCAAATAATGAATTGTGCACCACCAGCATAAACCAAAATCGACATCAACGCGATCTCAGCAAGTGATAGTCCAACATTTTTACCAACTACTCCTGCAGCAATACCGATTCCCAAGTAACCTAAAATTGTTGGGACACATGCGTTTACCCCTTCTCTAAACGTTAGATATTCTTTTTTTTCCATACCGTTCTCCTTGTACTGAAATCAATCGTCATTGATTTTTTATTTGACGCGAAAGAAAAACGAGGTTGGGACAAAAGCATTTATTCGGATTTAAAGGGTCTGAGATATAACTCGAAGAGTTATGTCTCAGACCCACCCTCATTTTCAGAAAGATTTTCTTTATCTTCCTGCATTTCTTGATGCATTTCCTTTGAACCAACCCGTTTTTGCATTGATTGTTACTAAATACTGGTTGTCTGATCCGTATAAATTATAATACCCTTCACCGTTGATGATTCTTGCTGGTTGTAAAGAATAACCGCCAGCTTTAATATAGCCGCGCTCAATACAGGTTGCAATCACTTTTTCTTGAATACCAGGTGCCCAACTCCATGCAGGATTACTCATATCACTAACATCAGTTGGATTGACTGAGTATACTGGATCTGTGTAAACACCCTGAGCATTCGGTGCTGAAAAAGTATTTGAATCTGGCTGTACGCCATTCGTTGTTTGTGTATTATTTCCTTGGTAATCAGTAGCAGGTGTTTGAGTTGTTTGGGTTGGCGTTTGATCTACAATAGCTTGCTGCTGCGAAGCTATTGCCGCTTCGGTATCCGTCAATGATTTATCCGCTTTAACTAATGCGTCATTCAGTGGTTTGCGTAACACATCACTTTTTACTTTATCCACTTCTGTTTTTGCTGCAGTGTAGTTTTCTCTTGTCAAAGCATCTGTCAATTCATTATCTTTATAAAAAACATCCACTGCCGCTTTGGCTTTTTGTAATTGGTCATACTGGTTCACAGCTTGATCTGTGGCTTGATTAAGTAATTTATCAAAATCATCTTTTTCTTCACGTTTAGCAAGGTCGACTTTTTTGTCCGCTTTGATTGCTACGTCTTTTAATTTACTTCCATCAATGATTGGTTGTGCAAATAATTCGTTTACTTTTGTAATTGCAGCCTGTTTATCCGTGACTTTTTTATAAAGAGACTCTAGATTTTTATAACTGGAATCTTCTTTTAGTGTGTCTAAATTTTCTTTGATAGTCTTCGAACTAACACTCACCATTTCTGGTTTAAGAAATAGTTGTTTATCATCTGTAAAATAGCTATTTAATTCCTTTTCGGTCTGAGTAGCTAGTTTTTCTTGTTTTTGTGTTACCTGACCACTAGTTGCCGATTTCTTTTGTGTCTGACTATAAGCAAACCATGAGCCTCCTGCAAGTACAACGACTGCCGCTAAAATAATCGACATTTTTTTATAGTTTTTAGTTGATGGTGTGTTTGATGACTCTTTTTTTGTTTCTTTTGGTGCAGATACTTCGTCTGTCGGCTTTTCAAATTGATCTTTAGCTGATTTAGCTTCTTCTGCATCTTTAAAGAAAATAGGAGCCGCATCCATTTCGATTTCTTCAGGTTTTTTACTTTTTGAAGGAATTTCTGATGTATTAATAGGCAAAGCTTTAGGACCAATGGCTTTCGTTTCTGCCACTTTATCTTCTGTTTTTGTAAATTTTGTAATTTCTTCTTTTGGTGTCTTCTTATTTACTTGATCTGTCTCTTTGTCTGTATTTTCTGTTGTTTTTTTATCGGATTCGTTTGATTTCACTTCATCTTGTCCTTTATTGTTTGATTCTGATTCTTCATCAGATTTTACAGGTTGATCGTCTTTTTCTGGAGTTTTATCAGTTTCTACCGCTACACCTTTTTCAGCTGATACTTCCTCAATCGGATTATCATTTTTATGTTCATTGATATACTGATCCAAAGCAGCTGTATCCGTAATTTCGTCTGACTTTTCATCTAAAGAAATTGCCTTTTTTTCAGTTCCTTCGCCTTTTTCTTCTTTAGGATCAACAGATGATTCAGTTGTTTTTTCTTCTGGTTGTTGTTCATTAAACATCGTCATTACGTGGCCGATGCTCATATCTTTTAATTCGGACCACTCGATATTTTCATTTTGCTCTTTATTTAAAAAATTAGAAGTATCCTCTGTTTTATCATTAGAGCCATCATTCTCTGGTACTATTTTTTCTTTTGTCTGATTCTCTGTAAAGGAATAACCGCATTCGGGACAGACTTTTTCTTGGTTGTCTATTTCAGTTCCGCAATTCGGACATTGTTTCGTCATTCATTCCGCCTCACATTCTACACATTCGTAAATCTAATCTACCATAAAATCGCGTTTCTTCCAATATGTACTATCTAACTTTTTTGTTACGATTGTTAAAAACAGCCCTTTCCGAAAGAAATCGAAAAGAGCTGTTCAAATTTTTTAAGAAAAACTTCTTATTCTAGGAAATCTTTTAGTTGTTTAGAACGAGAAGGATGGCGTAATTTGCGTAGTGCTTTGGCTTCAATTTGACGAATCCGTTCGCGGGTTACACCAAATACTTTCCCCACTTCTTCTAATGTTCTCGTACGTCCATCATCTAACCCAAAACGCAAACGTAAAACATTTTCTTCACGGTCAGTTAAGGTATCAAGTACATCTTCTAACTGTTCTTTCAACAACTCATATGCTGCATGCTCAGCAGGGCTTGTTGCATCTTGGTCTTCAATAAAGTCCCCAAGATGAGAATCATCTTCTTCACCAATAGGTGTTTCCAATGAAACTGGCTCTTGCGCAATTTTCAAGATTTCGCGAACTTTTTCAGTTGGCAAGTCCATTTCTGCACCGATTTCCTCAGGAGTTGGTTCCCGACCTAAATCTTGCAGCAATTGACGTTGAATACGGATCAATTTATTGATTGTTTCAACCATATGCACAGGAATCCGAATTGTTCTAGCTTGGTCTGCGATCGCACGAGTGATTGCTTGACGAATCCACCAAGTGGCATAAGTTGAAAATTTAAATCCTTTACGATAGTCGAATTTCTCAACAGCTTTCATTAGACCCATATTTCCTTCTTGAATCAAATCAAGGAATTGCATGCCGCGTCCTACATAGCGTTTTGCAATCGAAACAACTAAACGCAAGTTAGCTTCTGCTAAACGTTGTTTTGCTTCTTGATCGCCTTCTTCGATTTTTAGGGCTAATTCTACTTCTTCTGCTGCAGTTAATAACTGAACACGTCCGATTTCTTTTAAATACATACGGACAGGGTCATTGATTTTAACACCAGTCGGGGCAGATAAATCTTCCATTTGGGCTTTTTCAGCAACTTTTGCGTCTTTTTTAAGACTATGTTCACTTGGATCGCCATTTTCATCAACGACACTGATTCCAGCATCTTCAACTTTTTGGATCAACTTTTCCATTTCATCGGCATTCAATGTAAACGGTGTTGCTAATTTGTTTGTTAGATCATCATAAAAAACATTGCCTTTAGGCTTGTTTTCTTTGATAAAGGCTGCCAATGCAGCTGCATATTTTTTTTCTGTTTCTTTTTCCATGAAAGAAGGCCCCCTTCATTTTTCCATTCGGTTAAATATATAAATAATAGTCAAATACATCATCTTAAAATATTCTTAGGACGCTGTACGACTTTTTTGCAGTTGTTTTACTAAGCTTATAACTTCGATTGAAAGTTCATCCACAAGCTGCTTGTTTCCAAGACGCTCTGCCTCTTTTTTCTGCAGTTGTTTTTCCTTGATCTGATCTTCCAAGCTGGAATTTCCGATCACTCTTATGACATCTGCAATTTCACGATCAGAACTTTCTTCTGAAATCGTCTGTAAAGAAATGTCGATTGCTAATTTCTTGATTGTTTCTTCTTTTAGATAATCAATAAAATCAGCAAGTAAGAACTCAGAATGAACACTCATATAACTATCTAATAACAAGTAAAGTTCTTGGAATTGGTCATGAGCAAAACTAAATTCCGGTAGCTGGATCAGTTGATTTCTGACGCTTTGTTCATTCATCAGACGATACAACAATGTGCGTTCTGCTTTTTCTACTTGTGTTAACGGCAGTTTATTTTGAACTGACGTAGTAGCAACAGCCTCTTCAAACATTTCTGGCGGTTCAAGCATGTCATCAATCTCGTAAGATTGATGCGGCGGTGTTGCTTGTTGCTGTCGCTCCCTTCTCTTAGTAGAACGTTGTTGTGTTTCTAGCTGTTTTAACTGTTCTTCTAAAGAATGAAAGGATAGCTGAAATTCTTGCGCTAATTGATTTAAATAGCGATCTCGCTCTAATGGTGATTGCACCAATATCAATTCTTGCAGCAAATCATTCACATAATCCAGTTGTTCTTTTTCGTTATTCATATTTCTAGTCAAACGATGGTACTGCATCTTAAAACTAAAGACAGTCTCTCGACCATGTAGCGCTAGCTCACGAAATGATTCGTTGCCATACTTTCTTAAATACTCATCTGGATCCAATTTTTCTGGGATGCTGACGATACTTAATTGAAAACGACTGTGCTCACTCAATAATGAAATAGCACGGTTTGTCGCTTCTACTCCAGCTGTATCACCATCGTAACAAACCACAAGTTCTTTCGCTACTCGTTCAAGTTTACGAATTTGCTCATTAGTCAAACTCGTTCCCATAGAAGCAACACCACTAGTGATTCCTGCTTGCCAGGCTGCAATAACATCCATAAATCCTTCAAATAAAAACACAGTATTCTCTTTGCGGATCTCTTTACGCGCTTTATCGAAGTTAAATAATGTATCTCTTTTATTAAACAAGACTGTTTCCGGACTATTTAAGTACTTAGGCATATCATCACCCGGAAAATCTTCTGTTTTAAGTAATCTTCCTGAAAAAGCAATCACATTACCACGATCGTCATTAATCGGAAACATGACGCGTTGGTAAAAACGATCCAAAAACTCACCATTGTCTCGTTGAATAAACAATCCAGACTCTTTTGATAACTGTTCAGCTACTTCTTCATTTTGGAATACTTGACTTAAAAAATCACGTTTTTGAGGAGCAAATCCGATTTTAAATGTTTCGATGAGTTCTTTTGTTAACCCGCGTTCTAATAAATAATTCAACGCTGGTTCACCGATTTGCGTATTCATCAAAACATGATGGTATAGATCCGCTGCCTTCTTATGCAGTTCGATCAGTTTTCGATTCTGTAAGTTTTCCGATGAGTCAGACTCCATTGTATTAGCCCATTCGATATTAACGGGTATTTGCTCTAACTCGGCAACTCTTCGTACTGACTCTGGAAAATTGATTCCTTCTATTTCCTGCAGAAAATTAAAAACAGTTCCACCTTTTCCGCAGCCAAAACAATGAAAGATTTGTTTGTCTTCTGCTACTGAAAATGAAGGGGAACGTTCTTCATGAAACGGACATAAACCCATATAATTCTTGCCGGATTTTTTCAATTGAACATATTGTCCAACGACATCAACGATATTCGTACGTTGTCTTACTTCCTCGATGACCTCTTGAGGAATTCTTTGTGCCACTGTTCTCACCTCCAAAAAATAGCCAAAAGCTAATTTATGTGATAGTCAGTAAAAAAGCACTGAAATCTTCAGCGCGACTTTCAAAAGACACAATTACACATGTTTCATTGTATCATACTAAACATAATTTTCAAGTAAATTGCACCTTTATTTTCATAAACATTAGGTTTTATCAAGATGTGTTTACATAAAATAATTATGGTAAGCTAAATAATCTTAAGAAAACGAAAAAAACAGATAACGAGCATCTGTTTTTTTCGTCAGTTGTTTGGATTACTCTCCAACCAATTTCTGATTAATCTTTTGTATCTTGTGCATTCCATAACTCTTTAACTACTGGAATATTACCTAATTCAGTCATGTTGCTTGGTAGGATAACTGTATTTGTATCGCTTCTGACAACTTGTTTAAATGCTTCTATTCCTAAATAAGCCAAGGCTTGTTCATTTAAATCACTTTCTTTGATTGCTTTATTCAAAGCTAAAATACGTTGTCTCTCTGCTTCTGTAGTTATACGGATTCTTTCCGCTTCGGCATCAGCATCGATTTTTGTTCGTTCTGCTCTGGCCTCTGCATCGATTTTCGTTTGTTTCGCTCTTGCTTCAGCGTCTATTTGCATTTGTGATGCATTCGCTTCAGAATCTAAAATGATCGATTGTTTTCTACCCTCTGAAATCGTGATGGTCGACTCTTTGTCTCGACTCGCAGTGATCAATTTATTCATTGAGTTTACGATTTCATCTGATACAGAAATCTCACCGATATTGATACGGTCAATCGATAATCCGTACCCCGCTGTAATATCTTTTACACTTTCAAATAAGCTTACGTTAATTTCTTCTGTTCCATTCAGTACTTCATTCAAATCCATTTTCCCGATAATTCCACGTAGGTTTGACTGGCAATCTTGAATCATAGACGTGACAGAGTCTTCATTATCATAAACAAATGCACGAACATCCGTCACATGATATTTGATTGCTTCATCAACCTCTACGATTACATTATCCCGCGTAATTACACTTTGTGATTCGATTTCCAAAGGCGTTTGTTTTAAAGACACTTTACCTCTGACCTTGTAAAGTACTGGAATTAGGAAATGAAGTCCAGGATCGATCGTTTTAACATATTTACCAAAACTTTCAACGATTTTCACTTCTCCTTGCTGGACGATGATCACCATTTTTGAAATAAGAACCAGAACTAAAACAAGAACAATAATAAAAATTAGAATATTAAGGATTATCAATATAATTCACATCACTTTCGAATAAATAGTTGTTTACAGTTACAAATAATTCGGTACTGGAAAAATCCACGACTTCCAACATCGCCCCCTTTTCAGGGATGCCGTTTATTACACGATACATGTATGGGCTGCCGTAAATTCGAATAACACCATTAAAATTATCTGTTTGAGACCGAAAACATTTTCCGATAGTCTTGCGCATTTGATATTCTCCGCTCATAAATACCCCTCCCTATTTTTCACACCTTTTTTACTCCATTTTAAAGATCTTTGATTGTTTTACCTGCTCGTTTCATTTGGAAAAGACCGATCATGATTCGAACAATGATATTAATAAGCATCATTACTGCAAAAATCGGTAATGTCTGCTGATTTAAAAATCCTACTTCTAAAATACTATGGAATAGCATTGCCGCTACATAAATACCGCCAACAGTTGTAACAGCTAGGAAAATTCTTAATGGGTTAAATGGTAAACACGCACGAACGACCGCCATACAACTGATACCGATCAATAAGTAATACATCAAGGTTGTTGTCTCCATTTGCGTAAACCCTTGGCTTTGTCCCATTAAATAAACCCCAACGATATTTAATACCACTAGAATCGCATTAACAGATGCATTTCTCAATGCTGTCGGTAAAAATTTACCTCGTACTTTTCGTTTATCACTTTCAAATGACAAGAAGAACGCTGGATATCCTTCAATTGCTAAATCGATCAATGTGATTTGAATCGGGATGAAAGGAAAGGCAATTGTTGTAAACACGCAAATCATTGACAAAATAAATGAATAAATAGTTTTTATAAAGAAAACACTCGCAACTTTCGTTACATTATTAACAACTCGTCTACCTTCAAATAATACATCAGGTAATGTTGTGAAATCTGAATCCAATAATACTAAATTAGAAATTTGTCTAGTTGCTCCGTCACCTTCTGCCATCGCAATACTGCAGTCAGCTTCTCTTAAAGCTAAAACATCATTAACACCATCACCTGTCATTGCGACAACATGATCATTATCTTTTAATTCGCGAACGATCGTCCGTTTTTGCTGAGGTGTCACACGGCCAAAGACCGTATAGTTATGGACCGCTTTACGCACGTCTTCTTCTGTTTCCATTGTTGACATGTCAATATAGGACTCATAGCCAAATAATCCGGCACGACGAGCAATATTAGAAACGGTGACTGGGTTATCTCCAGAAATAACTTTTAAATCGATCCCTTCTTCTCGTAAGTACGCTAATGTTTCATTGGCATTTTGACGAATTGGATCATCGATTTCTAATACAGCTAATGGTTCTAGATAAGGCATATTCTCCTCATCTAATGGCGTTTTTTTTGCAATTCCAAGCATCAACACACGGTAACCATTCTCTTGCGCTTCGATCACTTCTTTTGGTAAACGATCAGCTGAGACTAATTTTTCAGGCGCCCCAAGATAAACGGTTCCCAATTCTTTAAACTCAATCGCTCCCCATTTTCTCTCAGAAGAAAACGGTAACGTCTTAACAGCGCCAAAACGGTTGGAAAGTTCAAAGTGATCACGAATTGCTTGCATCGTAATATTATTATCTGTACTTTCAGCTAGATAACTACCGATGATTTGCGGGAAATTCTCATGATAGCTTGCATGTAAAACTTCAACTTTTTGAACCTTCATTTTCCCTTCAGTGATTGTTCCAGTCTTGTCCAGACAAAGCGTATCAACATGTGCTAATGTTTCTATTGAATACATATCTTGAACAAGAATACGTTTTTTGGCTAATTTTACAACGCCTGTCGTTAGCGTGATACTGATCAAAAGAACCAAACCTTTTGGCAACATTCCAAGTAAAGCTGCTGCCGATGCAACTACTGACGCTTCGATACCAGAGTCACGAATCATAAAACCTTCTATAAATAAAATGATCCCCAAAGGAATAATCACTAAACTTGTGAATTTAGAGACTTTTCGGATTGAATTGACCAATTCAGATTGAATTGGTTTGTGGACTTTGGCTTCTGCAGTGATCTTCACCGCATAATTATCCGCCCCAACATGAATTACTTTTCCGTAAACTTGACCACTTGCTAGAAAACTACCAGATAATAAAACATCTCCTTCAATTTTCTCGATCAAATCTGATTCACCGGTCAACAGTGCTTCATTGGCTTCTGCTTTTCCATCTAATACTTCCATATCAGAAGGGACTTGTTCTCCAGCAGAAATCACAACTATATCATCTATCACTAACTCTTTTGTATCGATTTCTACCTCTTTACCGTCACGAATAACATGAACGCTTTCTTTGGCTACGATCGATAATTTCTGAACTAAGTTTCTCGCATGGATTTCTTGATAGATTCCCATCCCCATATTCACTAAGATAATCGCTAAAAATGCTAAGTTGGAATACGCTCCAACAAAAAACAGACAAAGCGCGATTCCAAAGTTTAAAAAGTTAAACAATGTCATTACGTTATCATAAATAATATCCTTCGTGGATTTAGCGACATTTTCCTCATAGTCATTTTGTAATCCTTGCTGCTTTCGTTCTTCTACCTCTAATTGAGTCAATCCTTGTTTTAGGTCAAACTTATTTGTCATGGATTTGGTTCCCTACTTTCTCCTTGTTAAAAATACATCCTCTTTAGTTTACTTGTTAATAGAAAGAACTTCAAGAAAATCCTTAAGAATTTCTGTTACTAAAAAATATTCTGAATAAAAGATGGTTTAGTATAAGATTTATCTTGCAAGTAAGCTATCTCGTATAAGATTAAATTTATGTATATTTATAGAAAAAAACGGTCAATCTCTTCTATAAATATCTCGTGTGTATACCTTTCCAGAAACATCACTTAGCTTTTCTTCAAACCGATTTGCTACAATGAGTGTTGAGAGATCTTTAAATGTTGATAGTTCATTTTCGATTTGTATTCCAAAAAAAGAATCACTGTCAATGCTTGGCTCGTAAATAATGATTTTTATCCCATTTGCTTTTAGTTGTTGTATTATATCTTGGATTGAAGAACATCGAACATTATCCGAATTCATTTTCATTATTAATCTGTAGATCCCCACTACTTCTGGTTTTTTTTTAGTATTTGTTTTACAATAAACTGCTTTCGTGTTTTATTAGCTGATACTATAGCTGTTATCAAGTTATTGGGGATTTGACTATAATTGGCCGATAGTTGTTTTGTATCCTTAGGTAAGCAATAACCTCCATATCCAAACGAAGGATTATTATAGTAATTTCCAATTCTGTGATCACAAGAAATCCCCTCAATGATTTGTTGTGTATCCAACTCTTTAATTTCAGCAAATGTATCTAGCTCATTAAAATAAGCAATACGTAGAGCAAGATATGTATTAGAGAAAAGTTTGATTGCTTCGGCCTCTGTTGAACCAGTCAATAATGTTTGGACATTCTTATTTCTCGTATTTTTCAAAAACAACTCTGATATTTCTTTGCCACGTTTAGATTTTTCACCTATTACAATACGGGAAGGACTTAAGTTATCCTCTAATGCTTTTCCTTCACGCAGAAATTCTGGAGAAAATATTATATTTTGTGTAGAGAGTTTTGCTTTCAATTTTTCAGTATAACCAACTGGAATTGTTGATTTAATAATAAATACTACATTTTTATTAATTTCCAGACCTTTTATAACAGCCTCTTCAACTGAAGAGGTATTAAAATAATTTGTTTTTTCATCATAATCTGTTGGTGTTGAAATAATGCAATAATCAGCATCTATCAAAGCATCATTGAAATTAGAAGTAAACTGAATATTCACTTGTTTGTCATTTAGAAATCGTTTGATTTCCATATCATCAATTGGAGAAATTCCTAGATTCAACTGATCAACTTTTTCTGGTAATATATCATAAGCTTTTACTTTGTCGCTCTGTCCTAATAAAAACGTATTCGCTAGTCCTACATAACCTAAACCTAAAACAGTAATATTTTTCATTTTCAATCACTCCATCTATTTTATCAAATACACTATAAACAATTCCTGTATATAGCCTAAATTGCATCTAAGGAAATACTTCGAATTAGATTCTTAATTTTCGGCCGATCATAACACCCCAATAAATTATCTTAAAACTCTTATTTTAAGATAATTTATTTTTCAATTTTTCTATCCATGCTGATATTTTCGTTTTGTAACATAAAAATGCTAGCTTGTTCAAAAATATTCTAACTATTTTCCATTTGTGCCATAATAATGCAACAGTTTCTTCTTTAACAGCACCTAGACGTTCTTTTTTCATGATCACATCCTTGACCGATATGACAATTTGAGAAGTTACTAAAAAAACTCAATATCAATTTTGAAGAATTTTTTCAAATACACAATGGTGAAATTGGTCATCAAAACAATTTTTTGATCTCTTTAAGAGATTGCATCTTGACATCCAATAAGCGCGGTTTAGCTCAGCTGCTATCACAAGAAAGAATGTTGTATAATGATACTAAATTAAGTTCCGCAAAAATGAATGAATGTCTAATTCGTATTCATTATGCTAAAATGAACAATCAAAATAGCGAAGTTAGTAAATATGGTAAAATGATTTGGTCTTATATAATCAAACAAGATCATTGGTATCATTACGATGTTTTTTTATTTAATAACGCAATATTTGCCTTTACTGAGGATCAAGTTTTCTTGTTTTCAAAAAAGTTTTTATCTAAACTTCCTCATTTTAAAAAAAATATTAAAACTCATTATGAAGGAGTTTTAATGTATTTAAATCTAATTATCTTTTTTTTGGATAAAAATGAACAAAATTTATCAAAACTATTCATTGATGAAGCTTCTAATCTTGTAGGTAATTCTGAATATTTTTACGAAATGAATAAACTTAATTTTCTTAAAGGCATTTGGGAAATTAAGTTTGCTGACTATGAAAATGGGCTTTCTGTAGCCAATAGTGCAATTGACTTGTTAAATCATTTCCAACAAACTAAAAGTGCCTGTGCACATAAATTATTTTTGGAAGAAGTATTAAATAGCCGCAAATAAATAGTTGAGGAGGAATCAAGTGTGGGATTAAAAGATTTAGTAATCAACAAGGTTTTCACTTGGAGAGAAGGCAAAGACAACAAACTTTTTATTTACTACAATAAAAAACAGGTGATGATTCTTAAAGGATTTGATGCCAGTAGTTTATTGGCAGATCTTTATGAAGCATCGAAAGAAGAAGAGCAGTATTTACTTGCTCGAATTACGGGGAATTTTAAACGTGGAAATGAGCGATTGGCCAAAGAAAGTCGAAAAAAAAAATATCGATAATGTAATAAAAAAACAGCTAATGCTGATTAGAAAAAAATTCTCTAATTGGTATTAGCTGCTTTCGTCTCCTATTCAAATGAACATCATTTTAACCATTTAATAAACTGCTCGTTCATCTTAACTAAATCGGCATAAAACATATTCCCACCATTACTGTATAGAAATCCACCATTATAAACAAGTGCCTGTGGCCGATAATAACGATACATTTTTTGGTCCGTATTTCCTAGTAAAGGGGATAAAACTTCTTTTGAGTATTCTTCTGCTAGACGAATCGAATTTTTTCCGCCACGTTCTTTTACAAATTGAATATAATCTAAGCCAAAATTATATGCTTGAACAGCGGTCCAAATATCACAGCCTGCTTCATTCGCTTGAGTGATCGATTGTGCTAAGAACGCCACTCCTATATCGATGCTTTCTTTAGTCGTACCGATCATTTGCCGCTCGCCATATGCACTTTCACTACTTTGCATCAAATCTTCTGTACGGCCTTTTGATTCAGTATAAATAATTGCTAAAACTAAATTTTTGTATTCTGGAATATTGTTCTCTTTTACTGCTTGTTCTACCTCAGCTTCGTATGTCGTCACTTGCTGAACATTTTGGCGAATCTTAAACCCGAAATAGCCCAAACTAATAATCAGTAACAACAATAACAATAGTAATATTCTTTTTATGAGTTTCATCAATTTGCCCATCTTATCATCCAAACTTTTTATGAGTAGATTTCATCATACTTTATTATTCAAAAAAAATCTAAAAAAAGGCTGATTCTTTAATATTCTTTAATAAAAATTTGAAATTCTCTTTGCCCGTTTCGGTTTGAAATCTAAGCAAAAACCGATATACTATGGTAGATAGGTGGTAACGATATGGAAAAACAAAAAAAAGTGCTTTTAACACCAGACAATAGTTTGATTTATTATGAAATATCTGGTAAGGGATTCCCTTTATTTCTTCTTCATGGAAATGGCGGAAGTGGAAAATATTTTGAAAAACAAGTGCCTGAATTTAGCCACTACTTCACTGTTTTCACTGTCGATAGCCGCGGACATGCTCGTTCAACGAATACTAGTAATACACTTACTTTTGATCAGATGGCGGCAGACCTTTACTTGATCATGGAACAAGAACATATTGCCAAAGCAAATATTATCGGCTTTAGTGACGGCGCAAATTTGGCAATGGTTTTTGCTAAAAAATATCCTGAGAAACTTCATCGTTTAGTATTGAATGCTGGAAATACCGTAGTAAAAGGTGTCAGTTTGCCTATAAGAATAGTTACTGCATTACAATATGTATTTCTGAAATTTCTTAGCTTATTTAATAAAAAAGCTAAGAGACACCTACTCACTGTTCGTTTAATGATGTATGATATTGGTGTTTCTGAATCAGATTTACAAAAGCTATCCGCTAAAACCTTAGTTATCGTCGGTAAATATGATATTATCAAACGAGTTCATTCAATCTATCTGGCAAAAGAAATCCCAAATGCATCATTTATTTTAGTTCCAAATCAAGGACATTCTTTTGCGAAAAAAGACCCTGAAACATTCAATCGAGAAATTTTAACATTCTTAGAAGAAAAGTAGGTGCTATTAAAATGAAAAAAATGCTTCAATGGATCAAAGATCATCTTAGTTACTTTAAAACCATCTTTATATTTTCAGTTGTAATCATTGTTTTTCGAGAATTACTGTCTATTGGTAAAACAATTTCTTTCGAACAGCTCGCAGATATTTTTCAAGATCTTGCTATTTGGAAAATCGGTTTGATGTTTTTGATTGGACTAATTGCTGTCTTTCCAATGATTGGCTATGATGTGATTCTCAACAAAATTTTGAAACAAAAACCAAAAAAATCGTTTCTCATAGAAAGTAGTTGGATGATCAATACGATCAATAATATTGCTGGATTTGGTGGTTTAGTCAGTATTGGATTACGCTCAGAGTTCTATGGGAAAGAAAAAGATGGCAAAATGGTTGTTCGAGCGCTTTCCAAAATTCTGATTTTTCTCATGTCTGGTTTGTCTATCTATAGTCTTATCGCCTTTTTCCTAGTTATGTTTGGCAATACAAATGATTACTTACAACAGTATTGGATTTGGTTGATAGGTGGTGGCTTGTACTTCCCTGTCGTTTTAATCACAAGTTGGATCAAAAAAGATGAATATATCGGAGATATCGATAATTCAACACGTGTTGGACTTATTTTAACTTCATTCTTAGAATGGACTGGCGTTTTAGGCAGCTTTTTACTAATTGGTATGTTTATGGGCGTTAAGATGAACCCAGTGCAAGTCATCCCTCTTTTCATAGCCGCTTCGGTGATTGGGATCGTCTCTATGATTCCAGGTGAATTGGGTAGTTTTGATATCATGATGATCATCGGTTTATCTGCTATAGGGATAAATCGAGAAGTTGTAGTGGCTTGGATCTTGCTTTATCGTCTATTTTATTACATTGTACCTTTTATCATCGGTGCAATCTTCTTTATCAAAAACCTAAGCAATAGTCTAAATACACGTTATTCTGGTATTCCAAGAGAATTATCAACAGAATTGGCCCATAAATTTGTTGTTTTTCTCATGTATTTTTCTGGGATCATGATCGTTCTTTCTGCTACAATTCCAGAAGCATTTAGCCAATTTGACTGGTTAAAAAAATTAAACCCGCTTTCGTTTCATATTATCACGCAACTTCCTGCTATATTATTAGGATTTTTATTACTGATTATGGGACGAGGCATTGCTGCTAGAGTCAAACGTGCCTATTTGCCAACGATTGGTCTGATTCTGATAACCTTGGTTTATACATTTGTCAAAGATTTCAGCTGGGGAGTCATTATTTTCCTTGGCCTTCTACTGATAATTATCGTTTTCTCAAAAAGAGAACTATTCAGAGAACAATTAGTCTACTCTTGGGAAATGATCACCATCGACGGTATTATTTTTCTTGCATTAACTATTTTATATATTGTGATCGGCGTTTATAATTTACCAACTTTTCCTCACCATAAACATCATTTTATTTCGTTCTTTTTCTTTCCATCGGAGAAAATTTGGTTTTCTGGGTTGATTGGCATTTTATTGGTAACACTGTTTAGTTATTTATTTATCCGCTATCTTGAAGGCGAACGTTACAAAATGGGCACTCCATTAGACGAAGATCGTGCTCTTAACCTTTTAAATACTTATGGCGGAAATACAGATAGCCAGCTGATTTTTCTTAACGATAAAGACATGTACATCTACACAAATCAAGAAGATGAAGATACTGTATTGTTGCAATTTAAAACATTGAATAATAAGTGTATCGTCATGGGGGATCCTTCTGGAAAAAAAGAAGACTTTTCTGTCGCTATGGAGCAGTTCATTAATGAAGCAGACCGCTGGGGTTATCTTCCCGTTTTCTATGAAGCTTCTGAAGAAATCGTGATGTTTTTGCATGAATTTGGGTATGATTTTATCAAAATGGGCGAAGAAGCACATGTAGACTTGCCTAATTTCACCTTATCTGGAAAGAAAATGAAAAGTGAACGAGCGGTTATGAATCGTTTTACAAAAGAAAATTACCGATTTGAAGTGCTTCAGCCCCCTTTTTCTAAAGATTTAATGCAGGAGCTGAAACAAGTTTCTGATGAATGGTTAGGCAGTCGAAAGGAAAAAGGGTTTTCGTTAGGATTCTTTTCTGAAAGTTATTTGCAACGAGGAAAAATAGCTGTTGCAAAAAATCAAGAGGATCGAATTGTCGCTTTTGCAAATATTATTCCGACCTACACTAAAGAAGAAGGAACGATCGACTTAATGAGATACAGTAAAGAAGCCCCTTCTGGTGTCATGGATTACTTGTTTATTTCATTATTCAACTATATGAACGATGAAGGTTTTACTTACTTTAATCTTGGTATGGCCCCATTATCAAATGTTGGAACATCTAAAAAAAGTTTCATTCAAGAACGAATTGCTTATCTAGTCTACGAATTTGGTTCACGTTTCTACTCCTTCCAAGGACTACGTGATTACAAAGATAAATATGCTGCTGAATGGGTATCTAGGTACACCTTATACTCCAGAAATAGTTTTATAGCTTATGTGATGATTGCATTATTGATCATAGATAACGCCCCAATTGAAAAACAAAAGAAAATGCACGGAGTTCGTCGAATTCTTAGAAATAGATATCAACGATAAGCCAATAAAAGGAGAGCTTGAATCACTTCAGCTCTCCTTTTATTTTGTCATTATTTCAAATTCGCCATTATAACATGCAGTTCCTGAAATATTGACCTGATTTGATCCTTTGATATCTCTTATAACATGAACGAAAACTGTTCCTTCACTTTGAACATGCTGCCCTTGAGAAACAGTGATTTTTTTATCCTCATCCAGCGTGTAAATATGATTTAACGAATAAGCACCCATTACTCCTGAAGCTGTCCCTGTGACTGAGTCTTCTGTCGTTCCAGAAAGCGGAGAAGAAAAGTGCCGTGCTATAAAAGTCCCATCTTTTTCAGATATAAGCGCAAAAGGATGTATGGATGATCTAGGTATCTCTTTTAAAATATCTGGAAAAACCTCTGGATTTGGCTTCATTTTATCTAGAACCGCCGGAGTGACCACTGGTATGAGCAATGTCCACGATCCTGTATTGCCATATTGGATTGGCAAGTTTTGATGGAGGTCTTCCATTTGGATTCCCAGACTTTGACAAAGAGCTGACTTGTCCCCTTTAAATTCGATAAACTTTGGCTCCGCTTGTTTCATGGTGATTCTTTGTGTCTTATCTTCATATGTAATTGGTAGAATACCTACATCGGTTTCAATTTCTAGTTGGCGATTTCCTTTTCCATTAAACAAAGCAAATATGGCCCCAATGGTAGCATGTCCGCAAAGTGGCGTTTCATGACCAGGTGTAAAATACCTTAATTTAACTGCTGCTGTATCGCTTTTACAAACAAAAACAGTTTCATTAAAACCTACTATCTTGGCAATTTCTTGCATTTCTTCTGAAGTATATCGATCGCCATCCAACACAACACCTGCTGGATTTCCTTGACCAAAAATTTGTGTAAAAGCATCCACTCTTAAAACAGTACAGCTCATCTTTCCTACCTTCCACTCTTTTTTTCAAATTATAGCATAGATAAATTATCGTAGAGTATATTTTCGAAATTTGATTTGTCAAATTAAGCTAGACAATTGTCTTTCATTTATGTAACTCAAAAATACTTCTAATGGTGTTCGATAATTTAAAGATTTCCTTGGTATGTGATTTCTTTTAGAGGCGACAGCCGCAACAAAAGCTTGGTCAACTTGATTAAAATCCATTGTTTTAGGCAGCCCATCTTTACGTAATAACCCATTCGAATGCTCATTTAATCCGCGTTGTGAGGGGGTTCCAGGGTCTGCAAAATAGATAGAAATATCATTGACATTACTCATGTTTTTCCAATTTGAAAATTCTTTTCCACAATCAAAGGTCACGGATTTGAACAAATTTCTGGGAATCTTTTGTAGCCAATCAGTTGTCGCTTTTTCAATATCCAATGCTTTCCGACCATTTGGTTTTAATGTAATAATCACTTTTGAAAGGCGTTCAACTAGAGTGATGATGGCACTTTTATGATAAACGCCAACAATTGTGTCCCCTTCTAAATGCCCAAATTCCTGTTGGAAATCAGGGTAGTCAGTGGATCGTTCTGAAATATTGCGTTTAAATGCTTGCTTTCCGCGACGTTCTTTATGCCCGTTGGGCTTTCGTTTCCCTTTCATTGGTAGTTTTGAGCAATCAAATTGATTTGCTTTAAACTGACGATAAAGTGTTCTAACAGAGCATGAAATAGGAAACTCAGCTCGACCAATAATCACATCAGGTGTCCACCCTTGAGCCACCATAGTTTGAAGGTAATCATGCTGTTCTGTAGGCAAACTAATGGGTTGTCGACCACAACGCGTTTTATTTTCTTTATATTGTTGGTAATAGTCACAGATAGATTTTCCTTGTTTTAGGAAGTTGTAAACATTGTAGATTGTCTGTCTAGAACGATTTAAAGTCTTAGAAACCATCGTAACAGGTTGGCTCATATTGAAATAAGCTTCTATCATCACGAGTTCATTTGATGTAAGATGAGTATAGGTCATTTGTCTTCACTCCTTATAATTCTTTGGTCGGAACTATTTTGAGTGTAGCACAAATGACTTATTTAGTTGTCTAGCTTAATTTTACTATCGGCGAAATAAAAAAGAATCTCTGATTAAGATCATCAAAGATTCTTTTTTTGGCTATTTTTCTATTTCAGTAACGATTCCAGACCCAACAGTCCGTCCACCTTCACGAATAGAGAATGTTGTTCCTTGTTCCACTGCAATTGGGTGAATCAATTCAACATCGATTGTTACATTGTCTCCCGGCATCACCATTTCAATGCCTTCGGGTAATTCTACTACTCCTGTTACATCCGTTGTTCGGAAATAAAATTGTGGGCGATAATTTGTGAAAAATGGTGTGTGTCGTCCACCTTCTTCTTTTGTTAATACATAAACTTCGGCGATAAATTTTGTATGGGGTGTGATTGAACCCGGTTTTGCGATGACTTGTCCACGTTCAATTTCATCACGAGTAATCCCTCTTAAAAGAACACCGACATTATCTCCTGCTTCACCATAGTCTAACGTTTTACGGAACATTTCAATTCCTGTTACCACAGCTTTTTGTGTATCAGGTTTAATACCGACAATCTCGATTTCATCACCAACGCTTACTTTCCCACGATCGATACGACCAGATGCAACTGTACCACGTCCAGTGATTGAAAAAACATCTTCGACTGGTAATAACAATGGTTTATCTGTATCCCTTTCCGGTGTAGGGATATACTCATCCACCGTATCCATTAATTCCAAGATTGCAGCTTCAGCGGCAGGATCACCTTGTAATGCTTTTAAAGCAGAACCTTTAATGATTGGAGTAGTGTCTCCTGGGAAATTATATTCATTTAACAATTCACGAACTTCCATTTCAACAAGATCGATCAATTCTTCATCATCCACTAAGTCTATTTTATTAAGAAAAACAATCAAATATTTAACGCCTACTTGACGAGACAATAAGATGTGTTCTCTCGTTTGCGGCATAGGTCCGTCTGTTGCTGATACTACTAAGATCGCGCCATCCATTTGTGCTGCACCTGTGATCATGTTTTTAACATAATCTGCGTGTCCTGGTGCATCGATATGAGCATAGTGACGTGCTTCGGTTTCATATTCTACATGTGATGTATTGATTGTAATTCCACGTTCACGTTCTTCTGGTGCTGCATCAATACTAGCATAGTCTTGCGGGTTTGCTAGGCCTTTTTTCCCTAATACTGTTGTGATCGCAGCGGTCAATGTTGTTTTTCCGTGATCGACATGTCCGATTGTGCCGATATTTACATGTGGTTTACTTCTGTCATAATGTTGTTTTGCCATTTTACAAACCTCCTATTTTGTTTAAAGGTTTAGTAGAAAGTCTAGTTTCTATTGACCATCTCTGACCTTTATAGTGTTATTATATACCTTTTATTAATAACTACAACTTTTTTGCTTACTAATTATAAGTAAAAAGAAAATGTGGAGAATAAAAAAGGAAGGACAGATTTCTCCTAGCCCTCCCGATTGTTGCCATTACTGTGCTTACTCACTTTTTGTAGAACTGATCCATCTTCTGTTCAACAGCTTCCCCGCATTCATTTGCAAATTCCGCTGATAATCGACGAAGCTCTATCGCATCGTCTAATGAAAGATCTTCTGTTTGAAACTGTTGGATAAGTCCCAATAATCGTTCTGTATTTTCGTTCATACCATTACCACCTTTATTCTCCATCAATCACTTGCTCATATACCTTTTCATCATAAACCGTTAGGATGAACTGCTCTTTATAAGACTTCGTTGCTTCCTTTATTGACTCTATCAAATGAGATTCACAATCAATATAAAGAATGACTGCTTCAAATCGATCCTTTGTCTCTTTTAAAAAACGTGTTAAATCATCAAGTGTATTGTGTTTTGTCATTGTTTCATAAGTAGGCATTTGTTTTGCTCGAATAAAATTATGTGGAATTTCTCCATGATACCCAACAATTGCAACTTTCTTCCCTGTGTGATCTTTTTTTACTAATTCCCAAACTTTTTCAATTTTTCTTGGATTGTTCCCTTTAATAATAATCATTTAATTCTGCTCCTTCATCTTCATCATATTTACCAAATATGACACAAAGAAACCGTATGATCATCAACTGGCACTTCTTTGTGTCCAGCGTTATTCATGCAAGATAATCTCCTCCTAAATTTAAAAGCTGAAAGAGCTTGTTCGGCTTTTCCCCCGAATAGTTAGCCCCAAAAGCTAGATAACATAAAACAATAACAATCTAACCATATCATAGAAAAAAACTATCCGAGAACTTTTCTCGGATAGTTTTTACTTATTTATTTTACAGTTACTTTACCAATTGAATCATTAGCAGAAACTGTTTGGTTTGCTTTTGTTAAATCATAGTTTTCAACAATATCTTGATTTGTAAAGACCACAATCAAATCAGATTTTTTACCAGCAGTTTCTAACGCCGCTAGATCGATTGTTGCAACTTTATCACCTTGTTTCAAGACTTGACCCTCTTCAACGTGTAAAGTAAATGGAGCACCTTTTAGCTCAACTGTGTCTAATCCCATGTGCAACAATACTTCAATACCAGAATCTGTCTGGATTCCTAACGCATGTTTTGTTGGGAAGATACTTGTGATTTTACCTGCAACAGGAGTTGATACTTCACCGTCAGTTGGGATAACAGCAAAACCGTCACCCATCATTTTAGCTGAGAAGACATCATCTTGTACTTCTGAAATTGGAATAACTTTTCCGTTTGCAACAGCATAGATTTCAGTGCCTTTTGTAGTTGCTTTTGGTGCTTCTGGTTTTACTTCAGGCTTTTTTACAGTTTCACCTGAAACTGGTGCTGCACCATTACGGATTTTAGTCATTTCATCGGCTACAAATTGAACTTCTGTTCCAACAATAACTTGAATGTTCGTGTCATCGATCACTTTCACACCTGGTACGCCAGTTGCTTTGATTTTTGCTTGATCGACTTTGCTTGTATCGTCAACTGTTAAACGTAAACGAGTTGTACAGTTATCGATTGAAGTAACGTTAGCATCTCCACCAAGACCTTGATAGATTTTGCTTGCTAAAACTGCAAATCTGTTATCACCAGTCGTATCGATATCTGGTGTTTCTTCGCCTTCGCCTTCTTCACGACCAGGAGTCATCAAATTGAATTTTTTGATTGCGAAATCAAATACGAAGAAGTAAAGAACTGCCATAACTAATCCTTGAACAATCAACATATACGGTTGGTTGGCAATTGGATTACGTAAGCTTAAAACAAAATCGACTAAACCAGCACTGAAAGCGAAACCTGCCGTCCAGTGGAAGAATGCAGAAATAAATAATGAAATTCCTGTCAAAATAGCATGTAAAACGTATAAAGGCCATGCAACAAACATAAATGAGAATTCTAATGGTTCAGTGATACCTGTAAAGAATGATGCGAAAGCTGCTGCAATCATCAATGAAGCAGTTGCTTTTTTCTTTTCAGGACGAGCATTACGATAAATTGCATAAGCACCAGCTGGTAAACCAAACATCATCATTGGGAAGAAGCCAGCTTGATACATACCAGTGATCCCTTTTTCACCAGTACCAGATAAGAAATTACCAATATCATTGATACCAGCTACGTCAAACCAGAATACTGAGTTTAACGCGTGGTGTAATCCTGTTGGAATCAACAAACGGTTGAAGAATCCGTAAAGCCCAGCACCAACAGCACCTAATTTTGAAATAGACTCACCAAAAGTAACTAATCCAGAGAATACAACTGGCCATACGAAGAATAATACACCAGAAGCCACTAACATTGCTAAAGCAGTCATAATCGGAACTAGACGCTTACCACTAAAGAAGGATAACGCCATTGGTAATTTCACCTGACTAAATCGATTGTACATTGAAGCCGCAATCAATCCAGATAAAATCCCGATAAATGCATTACCGATTTTAGCAAAAGAAGGATCCACTTGATCTACAGGAATACCTTTCATTGCACCTACTGTTGCAGTTGAAAGCAACGTTGTTACTACCAAGAAGGCAACTAAACCACTAAGAGCAGCTGCACCATCTTTATCTTTAGACATACCTAGTGCTAAACCTACTGCAAATAAAACTGGCAAGTTATCAATAATCGCGCCACCTGCTTTAACTAAAAAGACAGATAGAAAATTTGGATCCCCTAAACCAGTCATTACGTTAGGATCAATCCAATACCCAATACCCATTAAAATTGCTGCAGCTGGTAATACCGCTACAGGAAGCATCAACGAGCGTCCCATTCTTTGCATATATGCTTTCATTTTTGTATCTCCCCTTGTCTTTTATTTGATCATCTTTAGCCGTTCGATGTGAATAGCCAGATAACCTAATTCTTCATTTGGTACTTGGTAGTGAAAATTTCTCATTAACAAAACTTGAACTTTTTTTGATATTTCGTAACTTTCTGCGTATTTTTTACGCACAACATCCAAAATTTCATCGTCCAAAACTGCATACTGACTTTGCTGAAAACGGTGAATAAACAAGCGTAGATGATTGACTAGTCTTGAATAGCTCAAGCTCATCTTTTCATCATGGATATTGATTCCTAATTCTTGCTCGATCAAATGAATAATTTCTGAAACAATAGTGACTTCACGAATACTTTTACTATTATCCGTTCGTCCACTGCGAGCACTGTGAATATGGATTGCAATGTAACCTGCTTCATCATAACTAAATGGGATGCCTAACGTTTGCGTCAAATAATCCACTGCCCATTGCGCAATTGAAAACTCTTCAGTATAAAGAATTTCGATTTCATTCAAAAGCTTATTTCGCACAATGATATTATTTTGAATATTCTCTGCAGCAAATGCAATGTGATCACTCAAACCAATATTGATATGTTCATTCAATTTTTCACCCAAGATCGTTTCTGCATGGGTAATGATTTCTTCCGTGACAAAAAAATACTTTTCATCGATTTGTGATAATAAAACTTGGAGCTTTTTCAAGCCTTCCGGTTCCATAACAAACATTCGTTCCACTTGTTGCGGGAATAACAAATCGTTTTTCTTTTTGTTAAAGCCCACACCTTTACCAACTGCCACTTTTTCCTGCCCGGCATCAATAACAAGCACAGCATTTTGATTAAGCACCTTTTTAATTTTCATAAACATTCCTCTTCTGCAGAAGTAGATTGTCCGTTTTCCTGCTATAAGACAACAAAAAAAGCATAGAACAATCCCGTCAAAATATGAGTATATCATATTTTAATGAAATTCTTCCATGCCTAGTATTATCTAGTCACATGAAAACGCTATTCGTTTTTGTTAACAGTGACAGTTTACAAAGATATAGACCATTTGTCAATCATTTTGATTGATTTTTTTCTTATTAAACTAAAAAGCTGATTGCTTTCGTTTTAACAAATAAAAATAGGCGTGTTCTCGCATTGAGAACACGCCTATTTTTAAACTTTACGCTTCCTCTTCAGGATCCGCATATTCATCTTCATCATCAAAGTCATCATCCACATCATCTTCATCGATGATCGTAAGATCTTCTTCAATTCCTGGTAATACTTCTTCTTCATCATCAGAATCTGCTCCGATTTCTTGAAGATCTGAGTTATACGCTTTGATCTCTTCATCTTCTTCGTCGTCATCATCATCATAAAGAATATCGTCGTCATCTTCATCCGTTAATTCAGCATCTTCCGGATCGTCATCGTTGTAGTCGATCACATCTTCATCATTTGCATCAATAATGAAGGCATTGACTTTCTTACGTTTTCTACGGCGTGGTTTGTCTTCTTCATCTTCTTCTAAGCCATGTGTTACTTCTTCGTCGATAGAATCGATTGGATACCATGAGCGCAAGCCCCAACGGTTATCTCCAAGAGAGATAAAACTGCCATCAATATTTAAGTCAGTATAAAATTGTGCTAAAGAGTCACGAATTTCGCTGTCAGATTTTCCAAGATAATTTTGAATTTGGTTTACTAAATCAGAGAAGTCCATCACATCTTCACGTTGTTCTAAAATTGCGTGCGCAACTTCGATCATGGATAATTCATCTTTGTTCAACCCGTCAAATACATTAATTTCCAAACGGTACACGTCCTTTCACAGTCTACTCCTTATCATACAAAAACATGGAGAAAAAATCAATTGATTATTGCATAATTACGCAGTAAATTCTAGTTCTAAATGGTATTCCCCGATTTTTTCTGTTTGAGAGAACAAATCGTAATCAATCAAAATGCTTCCAGCAACCGGCTGATCCTTAAGACTGAAGCGTAAATTACGCGTAAATGTCGTGATTTGGAATAAGCCATAAGGCGTTCTATAACTCGTATCTAAACGCTCCTGATAAGCAAACTTCAGACGCATTCTAAGTCCGCCTGCACGAATCAATTGAATTTTCCCATCTGGTTCAACTTTGATTGTTACAGGAACAGGTTCCCCTTCTTCTTGCTCTTCTTTATAGCGAATATATAAAGTATCGCCAATTTTCACTATTTGTCCTTCCAAATCGAAATAAAAATTTTTTTTCTCACCAGCTTGATCTACTACTGTTTTCAATTGAATAGATACAGGTGTTCCTTGTGATAAATCCATTAAAAGCACTCTCCTTAATTTAAAAACGTAGTGGGCTCACCTAGCCTATAAAACTATACGTTACAGGTTTTCCCACTTTAAACCAAAGCTTCCGCAATCAGTTGATCAACAACTAAAATAGTGCAGCATTTACCAAGTAATAACGGTTTGATACTTTCGACTTTTTCCTCACCGCAGCCAATAACCATTACTTCGGGTATTCTCACTAAATCTTCCACTTTAATCCCTAACATTCGCTTACTTATTTCATTGTTCACTGTTTGACCATTTTTGTCAAATAAGGACGCTACCGCATCTCCTTTGACTCCAGTTTCTTTGATGATTCGCAGTTCATTTGTTTCGATATAACCAAGGCGTTTCCATGTAGAACTTTCATTCGGATTCCCTACGCCAATAATTGCAAAATCAACGTTTTTTGCTTGTTCCATCGCTTTCCCGACTAATTGTGACTTGTTTAAGACATCGGCTAACTCGATACTCTCTGCTAATGCAGGCGCGTAAAAATATTGGCAACGGCTATTTAGTTTCTCTGCTAATCGAAATACTAAATGATTGGTATCAAAATAAAGATGTTCACTGGAAACACCACCAACCAAAGGACAAACATTGATCGTTGGAAAAGACTGATAGGGCATCTCGTCAATCATATCAGCTAACGTGGTTCCCCATGACAATCCAACGTTCATTCCAGACTTTAAACGCTCTTTAAAATAAAACGAAGCTGCTCGGCTCACTTCTTTTTTTACAGTTTCAAGTTGTTTCTGCTCGTTAGTTGGTATTACGATCACGTCATCAAGCTGATACTTTTTTTCTAAACGTAACCCCAGTTCGACTGCATACGCCGATTCGTCTTTGATCGAGATTGAAATAACTCCTGACTCTTTGGCCTGTTGTAAAATTTTTGAAATGACCGGTCTAGAAACGCCCATTTTTTTTGCAATTACAGCTTGAGTCATCCCTTGCTCATAGTACATTGTAACGATTTTCAGCATTTTTCTGCGGTCTTCACTTATCTTCATAGTTAAACCTCGATTTCTGACATGATTTGTTTCACTGCTTTAACCAATGAAGTTACTTGAGGTGTCGCATGTGCTTCTAATATTTTTTGTGCGGGCATCGGAACAAACTCTCCACCTAAACGAACAATCGGTGCCTGTAGCTTTGTCGCAACTTTAGACTCCGCGATGATCGATGTGATTTCTGCACTGAATCCACTATTTTTTACTGCTTCTGTCGCAACAATCACTCGTTTTGTTTTTTCAACAGAAGTCAAAATAGTTCTTTGATCGAGTGGAACCAATGTTCTAGGATCAATAACCTCAACAGAAATATTCTTTTCTTTAAGAATGTCTGCCGCTTCCAAGGCTTTATTGACCATAATTCCTGTGGCGATAATCGTAACATCTGTCCCGTTTCGTTTGATATCAGCAATACCGACAGGGAGTACATAAGGCTCATCAGGCACATTTCCCGTAGTCTTATAGAGTAGTTTATGCTCATAAAACATCACCGGATTATTATCTTTGATTGCTGCATGGAGTAACCCTTTGGCGTCATACGCATTGCTTGGCTGAATTACTTTTAGTCCGGGGATATGAGCCATCCAATTTTCCAAACTCTGTGAATGCTGAGCAGCCGCTCCTGTACCTGAGCCAGACGCGGTTCTCATTACTAAAGGAACCTTAGCTTTGCCACTGTACATATAGTGGATTTTCGCCGCTTGATTGACTAACTGATCCATTGCGACAGTAATAAAGTCGGAAAACTGTAATTCCATCACCGGGCGCATCCCTGTCATGGCTGCCCCCACTGCAACACCTGCTATTGCACTTTCTGAAATAGGTGTATCACGGACACGCTGTTTCCCATACTTTTCCTGAAGTCCTTGAGTAGCACCAAAACCACCGCCATAAATGCCAATATCTTCTCCTAAAAGAAAAACACGTTCATCTTGAGCTAAAGCTTCATCCAAAGCCTCATTGATTGCTTGTAAATAAGTGATCGTTCTCATACTTCATCCTCCGCATAGACATGAGTCCATAAATCTTCAATCATTGGCTCACAATCCAGTTTCACAGAAGTAACTAAATCATCCATCTCTTTTCGAATTGCCATTTCCAACTGTCGAATTTCCTCTTCTTTTATCCTCTTATTTTGAATTAATTCTTTTTCTAGACGTAATATCGGATCATTATTTACTTGCCACTCACGACACTCTTCTTCCGAACGATACATTAGCTTATCCGATTTTGAATGACCTTTGTGACGATACGTTAACGCCTCAATCAAAGTCGGCCCCCCCCCACTTCTAGCCTTGGAAACAGCTTTGGAAACAGTTTCTGACACTGCTGCTAGATCATTGCCATCAATCGTTATGCCTTCAATACCATAACTTTCACTCCGATCAGAAAGCTTCTTGATATTGACCATCTGCTCAATAGAACTGCTCATTCCGTACTGGTTATTTTCAATGAAATAAATAACTGGCAATTGCCAAATAGAAGCCAGATTCAGCGCTTCATGAAAACTCCCTTCGTTCGTAGCCCCATCTCCAGCGTAACATAACACAACTTGGTAGCTCCCTTGCATTTGCGCGCTCAAAGCAGCACCAGCTGCAATTGGAAAACCAGCACCGACAATACCATTTGACCCTAAATTACCAACGTCTAAATCTGCAATATGCATACTCCCGCCTTTACCTTCATTAGTCCCCGTTTTCTTTCCTAAAATCTCAGCAAACATACTTCTAATATCCGTTCCTTTTGCAATACAGTGCCCATGGTTTCTATGAGTGGAAACGATCCAGTCCCTTTGGTCTAAAATGCCTGCTCCGCCGACCGCTGTGGCTTCTTGCCCAATACAAAGATGCATCGTACCATACAATTCTCCAGCATCAAAAAGCTCTTGAATCATTTCTTCAAAAATACGAATTTCCCACATTTTTTTAAGAGATTCTAGTTGATCAATCGCTTTAAAAGGCCGATTTTTGATTGCTTTTTGGTTCATTTCCCCACTCCTTTACATTTGTTCTCAGACGAATCATATGTAAATATTCTATAGTTTTCTTTAACCGATAGCAAGATTTTCTCTTCTTTTTTTTGATTTCCTTAAAAATTATCGATTTCCTTGTTATTTCTATACAGATAAGCATGATTTTTCACTAAAATCGTTTATAATAGAAGGCGGAGGTGGAAATAAATGTTATTTCACGATGAAGAAGCGATGTTATTTTGTATGCATTGCCAAAAAGAAACACTCCATGGCATTCAATATATGAACGAAATCATTTCCAGCATAGAATGCACAGAGTGCCATAATCAAATGAGCATCGATATTGATGCAATGAATCAGTTTTATCATTATCTTTATGAACGTTTAGTTTCTAAGCCTGGTCGCCTAACTGAGGAAGCCAGACAAGATTTCAGTAAATTTTTAGCCACTATGCCAATGAGGATTATCAGTAAACCTATGCGTTTTACGAATGAATATAACCAAATGAATAAAGAAGTGAAGGACTACGTTTCCCGCGTAAAACAGGATGAAGACTAAGATGACTAATTTAAATCAATTATTTACAACCGAAACAATCTTTTTGTATAATCAACATTGTTTAACCAAAAAAGACTACTTTCTTCCTTTTGCTTTAACGGATACTTTGACTACTTTCTCTGGAATCAATAAGCAACCGATCATTCATTTCTGGCAGCTTGACCAAGCAATGATTCTCGGTATGAAAGATACACGGGTAACAGATTTAAAAAAAGGACTAGCTTCTTTACAACATGATGGCTACAATATTGTGATACGTAACGCTGGAGGACTTGGCGTGATTGCTGATGCCGGTGTTTTAAATGTTTCCTTGATTTTGCCAAATCCGGGCAATAAAAAAATAAGTATTGATGAAGCCTATACTCATATGTGGAATTGGATCAAATACGCATTTGAGGATACTATGCACGTCATCGAGGCTTTCGAGATTAAAGAATCTTATTGTCCAGGTACATTCGATTTAAGTATCAATGGTAGAAAGTTTGCTGGAATTGCACAACGCCGTGTCAAAGATGGCACAGCTATCATGATTTATTTGAGCGTCAATGGAGATCAACAAAATCGTGGCGAAAGTGTTCGCCGTTTTTATGAAGCTAGTTTACAAGAAAATTTCGGCAAAAATGGTTACCCACCTGTTGATCCAGCTGTTATGGCAAATTTAGAAGATCTGCTTCAAATAAAATTAACGGTCGATGAAGTGAAAAAAAGATTAATTAGCGTATTATTAGATAACACCCCCATTACCATCGATCGTCAAATAGTACCCAAATTATTGACTTCAGAGTGGTTTACAACTGAAGTGGATAAGCAAATAAAAAAAATGCAGCAACGAAATCAATTGTTGGATTAATTTTGTTTTAATCTCATAATGCAGTGAAGAGTCTTGCTGAGAGAACATCAAAGAAACAAGGGGACAACTTACAATTAATAAAAAGGAGTGAATCAATGTCAATCCCTTATAAATATCAAATTTTACCAATTGAAAAAGTCTTTAGAGATCCTGTCCACAATTATATCCATGTTCAGCATCAAGTGATTTTAGATTTAATCAATTCAGCCGAAGTACAAAGACTTCGCAGAATCAAACAACTAGGTACCTCTTCTTTTACCTTTCATGGCGCAGAACATAGCCGTTTTGCACATTCGTTAGGTGTATATGAAATAACACGGCGTATTTGTGACATTTTTCAACGTAATTATTCCGCTGAACGCTTAGGCGACGAAGGTTGGGATGATAATGAGCGTCTAGTTACACTTTGTGCTGCGTTACTTCACGATGTTGGTCATGGACCTTATTCTCACACATTTGAACATATTTTCAATACAGATCACGAAGCAATCACTGTAGAAATCATCACTTCTCCAGAAACCGAGGTCTTCCAAATATTGAATCGAGTCTCAGCAGATTTTCCAGATAAAGTTGCAAGTGTTATTACTAAAGAATACCCTAACCCACAAGTTGTTCAGATGATTTCCAGTCAAATTGATGCTGATCGGATGGATTATTTATTGCGAGATGCTTATTTTACTGGAACTGAATATGGTACTTTTGATTTAACCAGAATTTTACGTGTGATTCGTCCGTATAAAGACGGCTTGGCCTTCGCCATGAACGGAATGCACGCGGTAGAGGATTACATCGTAAGCCGCTATCAAATGTATGTTCAAGTCTATTTCCACCCAGTTTCTCGTGGAATGGAAGTTATTTTGGATCATTTACTACACCGAGCAAAAGAACTATATGAACAACAACCAGAAGACTATCAACTACACTCTCAGCTTTTAGTCCCTTTTTTCAAAGGTAATTTTTCATTACAAGAATACTTAAAATTAGACGATGGCGTGTTAAATACGTATTTTACACAATGGACCTCTTTACCAGATCCGATTCTAAACGATTTAGCCAATCGCTTTTTAATACGCAGACCCCTTAAATCTGCAACCTTTTCTGGCAATCGAGATTCTCTGACGATCCGCCATCTACAAGCGTTGATCGAAAAAGTGGGTTATAACCCAAAATATTATACTGCCATCAATTCAAGTTACGATTTGCCATATGATTTTTATCGTCCAGAAAAAAATAGTCACCGAACCCAGATTGAAATCATGCAAAAAGACGGAACATTGATCGAGTTATCTAAAATCAGCCATCTGGTTGCAGCACTTGCAGGTCAAACACAGATCGATGAACGTTTTTATTTTCCGAAAGAAATGGTTGACCCGAAAAGACAGCAGCATTATGATTTATTTGATGACACTTATCGTGAATTTGCCGCCTACATTCATAATGGTGCATTAGTCGAAGAAAAAAATTAAAGAATATTTTTACAGGAGGACATTATGACAGTCAAATTAGTTGCAATCGATATCGACGGAACCTTGCTCGATTCTAATAGAAAGATTAGCTCAAAAGTGAAAGAAACACTGCGAAAAGCCAATGAGAGTGGAATGTATATTGTTTTATGCACAGGTCGGCCTCTACCAGGTGTCAAAGAACAATTGGCAGAATTAAATTTGTACGGTGATAATGATTATGTGATAACATACAATGGTTCCTTAGTACAAGCAACCAAATCGAACAAGGTCATCTCGCAATATACATTGAGCCATGATGACTTTTTAGAAATCGAGTCAATGGCTCGCAAAGTTGGCACTCATCTACATACAATAGATGATCAAGCTATTTACACTGCTAACAGAGATATTGGGAAATATACAGTACACGAAGCATCGTTAGTGGATATGCCTCTAAAATACCGTACAGTTGAAGAAATGACTCCTGACATGTCGATTATCAAAATGATGATGATTGATGAGCCTGAAATTCTAGATAAAGCTATCAGTCAACTACCTGAAGAGTTTATCAATAAATATACAACAGTTAAAAGTACAGAATTTTATTATGAGATTTTAAATAAAGAAGCAAGCAAAGGTAATGCGTTAGCAAAACTCGCAGAGCATTTAGGTATTTCTCAATCTGAGACAATGGCGATTGGAGATAATGAGAATGATTTATCGATGATTGAATATGCTGGTATTGGCGTTGCGATGGGAAATGCAACTGATAGCGTCAAACGTGCCGCCGATATTAAAACGACAAGTAACGATGAAGACGGAGTTGCTGAAGTTTTATTAAAATATATGTAATAAATTCATTTAAAAAAGCAGTTTGCCTAGATTTTTTCAAACTGCTTTTTTTAAGTTTTAGTTTCTAGTATATATCCATTTGAATAGAGTTTACTTATCATGATAGTTTCAAATTTGTTCTTATAGATTCGATTTCCATTTATGTACTGCCCATTTATGACTGCCACGTTTCAGTAAATCAATTCCCTTATCAACAGGCACCCAACAAATTGCATTTGTTTTTTCTAATGGTTCACATACCTGTATCCAACTATCTGCAACAAAAAAATAACCAGGATTATAATAATCAGTACTCCGATGTCTTGAATGAAAATACTCGTCTGCTTGTCCCAGATACTCACCGATGACCACTTCAATGCCAAGCTCTTCGATCATTTCCCGATGGATCGCAGTTTCTTTCGTCTCCCCTTGCTCAATTTCTCCGCCCGGTAAAAAATATGCTCCATTCGGCGCTTGAATTAATACTATTTCTGTACCATTATTTCTTGATACAATAATATAAGCACCTAGCCTTTTTTTATAAACCAATGTTTCCGATTTTTCACCGAATGACGGTGTTTTCATAAAAACAACTCCCTTTTCTTTTAACCTAATTTTACATGAGAATTTTCTCATGAACAAGTAATATCTTATCATTTCACTCACAATTTCGTTAAAGTCTATGCTACTATGAAATTGTCAGCAGTTTGTTTGATTCAATCTGCGATAATATTCACTTTTGAAAGGAAGATGACTCATATGAAAATGGCTCACACTTGTGTTCGTGTCAAAGATTTAGAAGCGTCGCTGGAATTTTATCAAAAGGCATTCAATTTTGAAGAAAGCCGCCGTCGTGATTTTCCAGAACATAAATTTACTTTAGTTTACCTAACATTGCCTGGTGATGGTTATGAACTAGAGTTAACGTATAATTACGATCATGAAGCTTACAACCTTGGAGACGGTTATGGTCATATCGCTATTAGCACCGATGAAATCGAGAAATTACATGAGGAACAAAAAAATGCTGGTTTCACTGTTACCGATATGAAAGGCTTGCCTGGAACCCCTCCATCGTATTACTTTATTACTGATCCAGATGGATATAAAATCGAAGTTATCCGTACTCGTTAATACAAAAAAACAGTTGCTCACTTTTTAGGTCTCACCTAAATTTGTGACTAACTGTTTTTTTACTACTTTTCCTTTTATTTTTAGATTCAAGTATACTTATAATCCATTTATAACCCTATTTCACAAAAAGAGTGATACACTGTTACCCTACATATTAATCAAGGACGTGATCAAATGACAACGATTATCGGCATAGCTGGAAATCAAATTATTCAATCCGTTGATGTTTTCAACGGCAACCATGTAAGTTATACACCACAAGGGTTCGTAACTGCGATTCAAAAAGCAGGTGGATTACCGATTGTTTTACCAATCGGTGAAGAAACATCCGCTGCGGATTATATTTCTCAAATCGACAAACTATTATTAGCTGGAGGCCAAGATATTTCCCCTGATTTTTTTGGAGAAGAGCCTCATCCAAAACTTGAAGAAACAAATCGCAACCGTGACATTTTTGAACTAGCTTTAATCCAAGAGGCAATTAAACAAAATAAACCCATTTTTGCAGTTTGCCGTGGAATGCAGTTGATAAACGTTGCTTTAGGAGGAACTTTATACCAAGATCTTTCTTTATACCCTGAGTGGAAAGTTAAACATGGACAACAACCTACTCAACCCCAATTTGCAACACACGGCATTCAAATAGAAACAGACAGCACTTTGTATCACTTACTCGGAGAAAAATACCGTGTTAATTCTTATCACCATCAAGCAATCAATAAATTAGCACCTTCATTAAAAGTAACTGCACGTTCTTCTGATGGTATTGCAGAAGCTATTGAGTCAATTGACACAAAACAAAGATTGTTAGCTGTTCAATGGCATCCTGAACTTCGTTTTGATGTGGATACAAAAGAATTTCAGCTATTCGACTATTTTGTGAATCAACTATAAAAATAAGGCAGGAAATTGTGTTAACACAATTTCCTGCCTTATTTTTTTATGATATATGTTACTTTAAAAATCAAAATTATCCGGATCTGGACCTAAACGTTCATTAGTGTTTAGTTCGTCGATCCTTTTGATATCTTCATCTGTCAATTCAAAATCAAATACATCAAAGTTTTGCTTGATACGATCTTGATGAACTGATTTTGGAATAACGATGATATCACTTTGTAAATGCCAGCGAATAATCACTTGTGCTGCTGTTTTATCATATTTCTTGCCGATTTCAACTAAAATAGGATTTTCTAGGATCTTACCTTGTCCTAATGGAGACCATGCTTCAACAGCAATTTTGTTATCCGCTAAAAATTTGCGTAATGGCTCTTGTGTCAACGTTGGATGGAGCTCGATTTGATCGACCATTGGCACGACCTTTGCCTCTTTTAGTAAATCTTCAATATGATGTTCATGGAAATTAGAAACACCTATTGCTTTAACACGTCCACTTTGATAGATTTCTTCCATCGCCCGCCAAGAATCCTTATATTTGCCTTCAACTGGCCAATGAATTAAATATAAATCAATATAGTCTAGCCCAAGCTTATTCAAACTCTCATCAAACGCTTTTAAAGTTGAATCATACCCTTGATCAGCATTCCATAATTTAGTCGTAACAAAAATCTCTTCCCGGGGAACCCCTGACGCACGAATTCCTTCCCCAACACTAACTTCATTTTTATAAGCTGCAGCTGTATCAATCAAGCGATACCCCGCTTCTAGCGCCCATCTCACAGAATCAACAGCCTCTGCTCCGTCTTTCACTTGCCATACCCCTAAACCTAGACGAGGGATAATCGAACCATTCGCTAACTCTTTTGTTTTTTTAAAAGACATGTCTTTTTTCATTCCTTTCTTTGAAAAAATGAATACATGTTTAGTATACTCCTTAAAATGTCAGATGGAAAATAACTGGATTATGTTTCTTTTTGCTTCTAGTCTAGAAATCTCTCACTTGGTAGCTTATGATAAAGAATGATTCTATTTGACATAAAGAAAGGCTGACCGTAATGAAAATTGATTTTAAAGACTATATCGACAAGTATCTTGAAGAACGAAAAACCTTCAGTAATATTTCCAAAAAAAACTTTAAAAGCATACTATTCTGACTTAATAAATCTAAATCAGTTCTGCTCTGAAAATAATTATCCATATCCTGTTGGCATTACTAAATATATTAGCGAATTCCAGCAAACGTTAAAAGCAACGACCTTAAAACGCAAAATCGTAGTTTTCAAAATGTTTTATCGCTATCTGACTAATGAAAATTTAATGGATATATCCTTGATGCAAAAACCAAATTTCAATTATTATTACATTACTCCAAGAAAATTGCCTAAAATAGTAACACCTGAAGAAATAAATAGGATATTAAGACAAATGTATCTACTACAATCCACTAGCTTGACTCCTTCAAAAAGGGTAAATCTTATTCGGGATATTGCCTTAATTGAGCTATTGATCGCAACAGGTATTCGAATTGGCGAAGCACATGCTTTAAACATCATCGATTATCAACCTAAAAGTCGTTTGTTATTGATCAAAGGAAAAAATCATAAAGAACGACTTATTTACATTTCCCCTGTTGAAACGAATACTGCTTTAACAGAGTATCTTTCTGCAAGAGAAAATTATCAACCTAAATCTAAGGCAATATTTCTAAATAAATACGGTAAACGCCTTTCAATTTATGGGATTGAAAATATCTATTACAAGTATCGAGATTTAGCAAATATTGCCCCTACCTCTACTCCACATCATTTGCGGCATACATTCGCTACTGAACTTTTGTCAAATGGCGCGGATATTCGAGAGGTTCAGGAGCTACTCGGACATTCGAGTATTGTGACGACGCAGATTTACACTGCGGTTAGTACTAATCAAAAGATTAAAGTGTTGGATACTTATAATTTAAGGAATAAATTACATCCGAAAACCTCCAAATAACTATAAATTATTTGGAGGTTTAAAACATTGATTGATCAAGTTAAATTAATTTTTAGTTACTTTAACGAAAGTTTTATTAGGAAAATAGAAGGTATTCTTGCTATTACAGGTATTATAAGTGTATTTTTTTCTATTTACAAAAAAATATATATAAGTATAAAAAAGAAGAAAGTATTTCCTAACTCTGATAAACCAGAAATTAAATACTTTACCGACCGAGAAGAAATAACAAAGGAGATATTTGAAGAAATTGAACGGACAAATAGTGGAAAAATATTTTCTATTTATGGACCGGCTGGCATTGGGAAAAGTGAATTTATGAAATTAATAAATTTTATGTTCAACTCATCAAAAGGTAAAGATACAGAATCTAAAACTTTTTTGAAGAGATATTTACCAGATACATCTATATGGAAAAATTCACAATCTTATATATTCAACTGCAAGAATCAAGAAATAAAAACAGTTCTATCTAGTATTGAAAAGAGCTTGAACTTAGATAATGATAATAATAAAGATATTTATAATTTTGATGTTATATCTTCAAAAATATATATAAGAACTAAACGCTGTAATCATGCAATCTTTATTTTTGAAGATGTGGAAAAAAATTATTTAGCAAACGATTTATTTGATTTTTTCAAGATATTAAATTCCTATTCAAAAAAAAATAAGTATATTTTTTTTGTAGTATATTCTAGTTTATTTTTACCTGAATACAAAAATAACAGTATTGTAAAAAGAATTAGTGAGTTTAAAATAGAAAATACTAAAGAGTTTGTTACAAAACATAATTTAAATAATTTATCAGAATCAGAAATTAATGAAATTCACAAAATTACAAATGGAAATTTAGAATTACTAAATATTGTAGTCAATCTCATAAAAGAAAATGGTAAAGGAGAACTAAAAAAATTAATTTATTCTCAAGGATTAGATTATTACTTTGTGAGTCGTTTAAGCGAATGCAGTGAGGCCTATATTGTTTTTGAAGCTTGTCTTGCATTATCAATTTCTCAAACATTAATTAACACAGTGCAAGTTAATATACTTGTTGATAGTCATATAAATGTAAATGAAAATATAAAAAAGTTAGTTCACGCGGGTTTTTTGAATAAATCAGAAAATATAAGTTCAATGTATACTATCTCAAAAGTAGTTCGTTCAATTATGTATAATTCTGATTTAGTTGATATTATTTCTTTCCAACGACAGTTAGTTAAAAATGTAGAGAATAAAAAGCTAAATTTAGGAGACAAAACTGTTCTGCATAAATTATTTTTAGAAGAGTATAATTGTCAGGTTATAGATGAACTTAAGCAAAAGCAAGGTAAAAAAGATTATTCGATAGCTTTAGCAATTTACGAACTTTTAAATATAAGTACTTATTTTTCAGAATATTTAATTTTAGCTAGTACAAAATTTGATCAAATTTTGTACTATGTCATAGAGGCTTTAATTGGGGCCGGAAACTATACACAAGCATCTTCCATAATTGAAGATGAAAGATATAGTCAATATTTTAGCATTCGCAATGAAAATATCAATGAAAGTAACTTAAATTTGAAATTCTTGCAAGCTAATTTAGCTCACCTGAAAAATGAATATAACTCTGCTCTGGACATATACATACAGTTGCTAAATTCTGATGTTGTACAAAAAAATGTATATTTCAAAGCAAAAGCAAAGTGGGGTATTGCGCATGTTCATCGCCACGTGGGAAATTTTGAACAAGCAACTGAATGGTATAAAAAATCAATAAAAATGTGCAGATACAATGAAAGCAATACACTTGATGTACACATTAAATGCTTAAATGAATGCAATAGCATATTTGTGTATTTGAATGAAATACAACCATATTCTACACAATTCATAGAAAAAATTGTACAGAAAAATTCTCGGAAATTTAAAAATGAAGTTGCGAAACTATCTACAAATAAATATGAGTCCATTATTCACGGGAAAAACAACAAGTTTGATAAGGCTATGATTTTAATTGAAGAAACTTTAGCTATTTATGAAAAAACATTTGAAAGATTACGTTTCAATTTGTATTTTGAGAAAGGAGAGCTACTAAGACGGAATAAAAATTTTGAAAATGCTATACATTTTTTTGAAAAAAGTCTAGATTCTTCACAACATAATGGAGATAAGAACATAAAACTTTATTCACTTTTAGGTATTTTGCTTACTGAATTAGAATCAAATCAATATTTTTTTAATAAAGATAAAGATGAGCAATATAAATCACTGGAGCTATGTTTTCAATTATGTCAGTATGAAGACTCTAGTAACATCAGATTTGGATTAGGGATGATACATGTAAATATAGTTAAAGATCTTTTAGATAATCCTGATTCAAAAAATCCCTTTTTTAAAGAAATGCTTCCTCTTTTTTAAAGGTAAATTGGATATCTTCAGGGATAGCCAATAATTTAAGAAGTTCTTCTGTTTCATTTTGATGAGAGTTTAAAGATTCAATAATATTGGCAATTAAATCAATTGGATTTGATTGCCAATGTAGTCTAGCAATTTCTTGTGTTCCCAATCTGATTCCGTGATTCTGAAATAATTTTTTACTTTTTTTATCTAAGGTTATGTTATGTTTGAAAGCATTGGAATACATATGATTCATGTCTATTTCACTAGTCCTGATAAATATTTGATGTGTAAACGTGGAGATACCATTAATACTAGGAATATCAAAATTCCTCATCTTTAAAGCATAAGAAAGTTTTTGTGCGTAGTCAACTATGTTTTTCGAATATTCTACTCCGAAAGCTTCCATTTCAAATAAGGTATATAATAAACTAATTATCTGATGCATTTGTGTATGACGAATATATAATGGACTAATTGTTTTATCGATTAGTTTAGCCCAATTATCGTTTTTTGTCATAATTAAACCATTAGCAGGTCCTGGTAATGTTTTATGTGTTCCACCAAATAAAATACAATTATCTACTTTATGTAATGGATTGTCTATTTGTTTTCCAGCTATAAGCCCTAATGTTTGACTAGCATCATATAAGAAAACAGTGTTTTGAGGTAGTTTTAATTTATCCAAATTAGGTGGATTTATAATATCCGATGGGGCATATAGAAGGAAGTTTATATTATCATTTTTCAATATAGAATAAACTTTCTCATAATCTAAATCAAAATTATCATAATCATATGGCATGTCAATAATCTGAAGTCCTAGTCTTTTACAAACAATTTTCATAGATTGATGGCCTCCACATTCACTATCAGAAACCATAATCTTATCACCATTTTTTGTTATGGACATAAGTAGAGAAGTAACACAGTTCATTCCGGTAAGTGTTCTGGCATCAGCGTATGTAGAATCAAATATTTTTGCGCACTGTGTGTTAATTAACTCATATATATCAAAAAGAAAACTACTACCAATAAAATTACTATCTGCTTCATAATTTAAAACCCCATTCATAATATAACGTTCCTGAAAGTCACCACCCAATGGTAGCTTTGCGAAAGGTGAAATAAGGTTCTCAGCAGCGCATAACGGTAAAGTTTTCTTTTTCACAGAATTAAATTGTTTTTCAATTTCTTTATAAACTGTATAGCCTTCAATTTTATTTAACATCTAAAAACCTCCAAATAATTTATAGTTATTTGTATATTATTATAACACATGAGTAAACAATAACTAACTTTTTCGCAAAAAAATATAAATGTGAAAAATACAGCCAAATTCAACATATCCTTACATTTTCACACATTAATCAGCTTTAAAATCTCTAAAACATAATAACTCAACACGTCAACTAATAATTTAATTAGTTTTATCTGCTTCTGTACTTGTCTTTTCTGCATATCTTTTAACATTAATGACCACACTTTATTAATGTTAAAAACATTTATACCTTGTTTTACAACAATTGTTTCAACAATCGTATTTTTATCTAGTCCTAATTGTTCTTTTACATTATCTTTCTTATACTCATCATAACGAGTCAACTCATAAACACTAATCAATTGATTCAACTTCTCAGCATATCGACTATCCGTTGCGTACCTTCCAGTCAAAAAAGTCGTTACTTCCTGATAATTTCTTGCCTCACTCTTCCAAGTACCTTTGTAAAATTCAAGATTTTCCACTAATCCATTTTTTAGCAAACTAGCATAGTCTTCTAAAGCTTCCTTATAAGAAGGGTATTTCCGGAATCTTGAATCGATCGTAAATAAATTTCCGATTCCATCATCTTCTTGTGTTTTCATGACGACTGTCATTCCTTTATAATCTCCTTTGATTCCAAATAAATTATAATTCGGTGCAATTGATAAACTACTACTACCCGAAGCAGATTCTAAAATTGCTTGTGCAATCATCACTGAAGCGTATAAATCATATTCAAATGCAATTTTTTCGGCTAACTCTCTAATTACTTCAATAAATTCTTCGGTTATTTGATTTTTTCTAATTACAATTTCTGGCAAATCTTGAATAGTCTTCTTCGGCTCTTCTTCTAAATTTTCAGATACATCGTTTACAGAATCGGAAGCAGCCTGAAAGTCTTCTTGAATTCTCGATGCATCTTGATTCTGTTCAATTGCTGAGTCATGTGTCACTAATTTATCTTCCTTATTAGCAGTATTAGCGTCAGCTGACACTTTGGTTTGTTCAAAATCTCCCGTTTGTAGTTCCAGCTCTACAAGTGGTTCTGTCATTGCAAATACTGGCGAAAAAAATACGCTAAATATCAATCCCATTACTACCTTAAGCGACTTCTTTACTTTCATATGAATCCCCTCTCTCTTAATCCTTCTTCCTAAAATAGTAATACGCATTTATTTTAGTTTTTGATTAAAAAAGAGCTAAATCACTGTTTTTCTCCATGATTAAAAGCAAAAAAAAGAAAACAACGAAATTTTTTCGTCATTTCCTTTTCCGAATTCTATACTTTTATATTTCTAATCCAGCCATCTGGTGCGGGTAAATCACCAAATTGAATCCCTGTCAATTCATCATAAAGTTTTTGTGTCACTGGTCCAACTTCTGTTTCACTATAAAGCACATGGAAATCATCATAAGTCTGAATCCCACCGATTGGTGAAATCACAGCCGCCGTTCCACAAGCTCCAGCCTCTTTAAACTGATCCAGCGAATCAATATAAACATCATCTTCTACCGCTTCCATACCAAGGTTATGCTCAGCTAGATAAAGCAACGAATATTTCGTGATACTTGGCAAAATTGATGGTGATAATGGCGTGATGAAACGATCATCTTTCGTAATCCCAAAGAAATTGGCAGAACCAACTTCTTCAATTTTTGTATGTGTTTTTGGATCAAGATAAATACAATCTGAAAAACTTTTTTCTTTGGCTTCTTCTCCAGGTAAAAAACTAGCGGCATAGTTTCCACCAACTTTAATAGCACCAGTTCCTTGAGGTGCAGCGCGATCATAATCAGAAAATATAAAGTTTGTCGGCGTCAGCCCGCCTTTAAAGTAGGCACCTACTGGCATACAAAAAACCGTAAATAAATATTCAGGAGCTGGTTTTACACCAATCCCTTCACCAACACCGATCAAAAGTGGACGAAGATATAAAGTAGCACCACTACCATAAGGTGGCACCAAGGCTTCATTAGCCTTTACAACTTCTTCTACTGCATGAATAAATTTATCTTCTGGAACTTCTGCCATCAACAAACGTCTGGCACTTCGATTCATACGCTTGGAATTTTCGTCCACTCGAAATAAATTGATTGAGCCATCTTTACATCGGTAGGCCTTCAACCCTTCGAAACATTGCTGACCATAATGCAGCGCTGCTGATCCTTCGTGGATTTGCAACATATTATCCTCTGTTAATTTGCCTTCATCCCATTGGCCATCTTTCCAAGTTGAAATGTACCGAAATGGTGTTTTTATATAATCGAAGCCTAAGTTATCCCAATCTATTGTCATACGCTCACTCCTTATTTTCAGAATATTGTAACATATTTCCAATGAATTTGTTAAGCTTTTTACATAAATAATGACATCTTTTTTCAAATTCAAGTATAATAATAAAGTAATCATAGATAAAAAAAGAAAGTTGGGCTATCCTTGTTTATTCTTGGACAAACAATATCAAGTAAAACAGTTGAAAGTACAATGGATTCTACACTCGATATAAAAGCTGTTACTGAAAATAAAGTGAACGCTCTTCAGCGTTTTTGGAATGGAATCAATTGGGATGATATCATCGCTACTTTGATTGAAAAAACGATTTATCTCCTATTTCTGATTCTTCTCTTTGTTTTTTTGAATCGTATCGGTAAAAAACTCATTGATAAAACTTATGGTAATTATAGTAAAAAACAAGCTTTCAGTGAAAGTCGTTTGAAAACACTTCATACCCTGATCAACAACGCCTTTCAATATACACTATTTTTCTTTTTCATTTACTCTTTACTAACAGTTGTTGGTGTCCCAGTTGGCTCTCTTCTAGCTGGAGCAGGTATTGCGGGTGTCGCAATTGGTTTAGGTGCTCAGGGTTTCATGAATGATATCATCACTGGATTTTTTATCATTTTAGAACAACAAATGGATGTTGGTGACTATATTCGATTGACTGCTCTTAACATTGAAGGAACCGTTACAGCAGTTGGCCTTAGAACGACACAAATGAAAGCCTTAGATGGAACTGTTCATTTTATTCCGAATAGAAATATAACCACGATAAGTAACCTTTCACGCTCTAATATGCAAGTTTTGATCGATGTTCGCATCATGCCAGATGAAGGATACGATCAAATCACTGCTATCATCGAGCAAGTCAATCTTGAATTGAAAGAGAAGTATTCAGAAAGCATCCAAACAGGACCTACGATTTTCGGGATGGTCGATCTTGGAAATGGAAATTTTGCAGTTCGTACAACAATGTATGTACTAAACGGAAAACAAGCACCGATTAGAGAAGAATTTTTGGCTCAATATGTGAAAAAATTATCTGAAGCTCACTTTACTATACCTAATACGCCAATTACAATAAAATAAAAAAACGATGCTAACAAAAAAAAGTTAGCGTCGTTTTTTTTATTTATCTAATGACTTCAAAAAGTTGCTGATATGTTCTACAGCAAAAGGAATCGCTTCTTCTTTAGGTTCAAATTTAGCAGAATGCAGACCGTAGGCACTATCAACACCTAGCCAAAACATCGTTCCTCGTACTTTAGATAACAAATAGCCAAAATCTTCACCTGTCATAGCCACATCTGCCTCTTCAAATAAAACACCTGATTCATGTTCCATAAATGTCATAAAATTTTCTGTCTTTTCCTTATTATTAATGACTGGAACATACCCTTTTTGATCTAAGAATACCTCTACCTCACAATTGAATGACTTCGCAATTCCTTCACCAATTTCTCTGATTCTGATTTGTGTCAATTGATTCATCTCTTCTGTCAAGGTTCGAATCGTACCTGAAATCGTCGCTTCGCCGGCAATCACATTCGTCGCAGTCCCCGCATTGAATGTCCCAAAAGTGACTACTGCACCTTCAACGGGATTCACATTTCGACTAACGATTGTTTGTGCTTGCTGTATAAGACTCATCCCAGCTACAATCATATCATTTGAAGCATGAGGAAATGCTGCGTGACCTCCTTTACCTGTTAGAGTGATTTGAACTTCACATGTTGCGGCGAAAAGTGTACCAACTTTTGTTGTGATTTTGCCAACAGGTAGCTCAGAATTTACATGAAGCCCATAAAATTCATCTGGAAGCCATGAACCAAAAGCCCCCGCTTCATACATCAACATGCCGCCAGCTTCATTTTCTTCTGCTGGCTGAAAAAGAAATAAATAATTGTTTATAGGCTGCTCTAAAGTCATTTGCTCTAACAATCCTAAGCCAATCGTCATATGAAAATCATGACCACAAGCATGCATATAACCATTGTGTGTAGACTGAAAATCAGAAACAACTTCTTCTTTTATCGGCAGACCATCAATATCAGCACGCCAACCAATTGTTTTTTGGGGAGCCTTTCCATGAACAAAAACTAAAATTCCAGTCCGCCAAGTTGTGTATTCTATAAATTCTTTATCAATCGATTTAATAATTTCAAGTAAATATTTTTGGGTTTTCTCTTCTTCTAATCCAATTTCTGGTATTTGGTGCAGCTGTCTACGAATCTCAATTAACTGTTCTTGAATCACTGTTCATCTGCCTCTTTTCTATTTCTCTATATCTTATTGTTGAATAAAAAGAGTCTTCTGTCAATCCTTCGTTTAGAGAAAATTTGCAACATTTAACAGTTCGAGCATCGGATCGCTTTTATAGATGCTTTAAATAATTTTCAGCAAACGTACTGATTTTATCCAAATCGATTCCTTTTAGCTTGTTTTCCTCACTTACCGGAACCCAAGAAGGTTTGTAGCCGCCAAAAGAAACAATTTCAAGAGCGTGCTCTCTGATTGCTTCTGGAATACTGGCAATAATCACCTCTTGCGTTGTTTTTAGTTTGGAATTACATAAGAAACACCCCATGGTTTTAGATAGTAGATCCGATTGATTTTTTTTCAAAAAGTCCCTGATTGGTTTATACATCTTATCATTTCGAACACCAGCACCTACAATAATATGCGTAAATTCATCTAGATCTGGTTTCTCTTGATCAATATCAATAATGGTAGAATTACTTAATTTTTCTCCTAAAATTTCTGCGCATTCCTTTGATGCCCCAGATTTCGTTCCATATACGATCAATGTTTTCATTCTTTTCAGCCTCAATTCTTTCTTTGCTTTACAGATAACATTAAGCTTGCTATGATATATTTATTCAATTATATTTCGATGAAAAAGAATCTCGTCAAACGAGATATATTAAGCATAAAGTGAGGGAGAACATTTGTCAAATAATCAAGGTTCAACAACAAACGTACTTATAGATCAACTTACCACTTTATTAAGGGGATTTGGCTCACGCTCCATCTTGCATCAACAAGCAATCGTTCAATCACTTGGAATCCCAGCAAATGATTACATTTCAATTGACTTATTGAACGAATTAGGACCACTTACTGCTGGGGAATTAGCAGAAAAAACAGGATTATCTACGGGAACAATTACCGCATTGATCGACCGCTTAGAAAAAATCGGCTATGCCCGTCGTGAAAAAGATCCTAATGATCGTAGGAGAGTAATCATTGTCCCTACCTACGATGATAGAGAGGAAATAATACAAGCTTATCGGCCACTTGACACAGCTATGAAAGAATTAGCACAAGAATACTCAGAAAAAGAATTGGAATTGATCAACGAATTTTTAGCAAAAGCTGTTTCTGTATTGGATGATCAATTACAAACTAAATAGTTAAAAAAAACCAACTAACTTTATCATTAGTCGGTTTTTTCGTATTATTTCATAATATCGATCAAGTCTTTTTTAGATGCTGCGGATGCCGGCATATAGCTAAATACAACTCCTATCAATACTGAAATCCCTACAGCTAAACTGATTGTAAATAAATCTGGTCGCACTGCAAAAGGTAAAAACATAGATGAAACTAATCCCAGTGTCATCCCTAAAAGATAACCAATCAAACCACCAAGCAATGTCAGCGTCAGTCCTTCAGTTAAAAATTGTTTTCTGATGTCTTTTTCTGTAGCTCCTAAAGCACGGCGGATTCCTATTTCTTTTGTCCGTTCTGAAACAGAAATATACATCATATTCATGACACCCACTCCAGCAATAAATAATGAAATCCCTGCTACAGCTGAAATAAATAAGGTAAGATTATCCAAAATGCTACCCATTTGTTCGATATCTGATTTTGGATTGTATGTTTCATACTCACCAACATTTCTCAAACTACCATTAAAGTTGAGTTGTTTTAAGACCTCTTTGGTCACACTCTCTTTATTTTCTCCCGCATCAATTTCTAAATTTAAAATGGATTGACTGTCAACTTTTTTGAAATAATGATCATAACTTTTTATCGGAAAATAAGCAAGTGGCGCTTGATTTTCCATTGATAAGGTGCCGCTCCTGCTTGCTACAACACCCACCACTGTGAATAATTCGTTCTTCACTTCGAACCCTTTTCCAACTGCTTTTGTAGGATCACCATATAACTTTTGTGCTAAAACCTCATCTATTACAACGACTTTATTCAAAGTTTCGTTATCTTTAGGCACAATTTGTCTGCCTATTAATAATTTTTCAGCTGTTTGTTCAACACGTTCTACTTTTTTAGTCAGTTTTTTACCACGAATGTAAAGCTCTATTTGACGTTCACTCAATTTTTGTTTTGGCTTATAAAAGTCAACTTTTCTGACGCCGTTTATATTCTTGATCAAATCAAGGTCACTTTTTTTAAATACTTCACTTTCATTAATACCATTAGCTAAATCATAATAGTTAAACGTAATATTACTAACATTTTCATTCGTATTCGTCATCGACATTTTATCGATCATATCTCTTTTAAAGCCGTTACCAATAGAAACAATCGTAATCACTGACGCAATCCCAATAATAATACCGAACATCGTCAAAAAGCTACGTTTTTTATTTTTTAGAATTGATTTTAAAGCTGTCTTCCAAATGACCAGATTCTTCATTTACTCAACTCCTCTTCAACAATGACGCCATCTTTAACACGTATCAAGCGACCGCAATAAGAGACCATATCTGGATTATGAGTTACTAAAATGATTGTTACGCCTTCTTCTTTATTCAAATCTTGAAATAGTTGCATAATATCATCCGATGTTTTTGAATCCAAAGCACCAGTTGGCTCATCGGCAATAATAAATCTAGGCGAGTTCACAATCGCTCTTGCAATCGCTATTCGTTGTTGTTGTCCCCCAGAAAGTTGTTTCGGATACTTATTCCCTTTATCTCCTAAACCAACTTTTTCTAATACTTCTTGCACTCTGGCTTTGGTATTGGTATAAGCCGAACCGTTGTATAATAAAGGGAGTTCGATATTTTCAAAAACAGTATTATTTTCAATAAGGCTAAAATTTTGAAAAACAAACCCAACGGATTTATTTCGAATAGCAGAAAGTTCTTTGTCAGAAAAATCCGTAATCTCTTTTCCTTCAAACAAGTATTTCCCTTCAAATTTCTTATCAATGAAACCAATCAGATTGATCAACGTCGACTTTCCTGAACCAGATGGCCCCATAACTGCCACAAACTCTTTTTCTTTAATCTCAAAGTTAACGTCCTTCAAAACATGAAGTTTTTCTTCTTCTAAAGAGTAGAATTTGTTGATTTGTTCAAGTTTAATCATTCTCAATCACCTGCACTTCTGTATTATCTTTTAATACATCATCAGGGTTTCCAATGATTTTCGTTCCTTTCGATACGCCAGACTCTAAGTTTTTAGCACCATTCACCTCTGAGACCTTAACATCTGTTTTCACTGCTCGCCCATTTTTATAAACAAAAACGAACGTCTTATTATCTTTATTTAAAACAGATTTGTCAGGTAATACTAATTGCGGTTGTGGTAGTGAAACTTGTGCAGAAGAGCCATACGCCCATGGAAAATCTCCCTCTACGATAAATTCATACGTTGGTATTTCTGAATCGTTGCCGCTTTTTGATTTGGGCAATTGGTTGATGCTGCTGATTTTCCCTTGAGCTGTCTGATTAGAACCAATTGACGTCACACTGACTTCTTGCCCTATCTTTAATTTATTGAGATCATACTCTGTGACGATTCCTTTAATCTGCTTCGTCTTACTTAACACTTGAATTAGAGGTTGATCCAAGGATTTCTTTCCAGCTTCATTGACCATTGCTACACCGTCCATCGAAGATTTAATCGATGACGTTACTTTTCCTTGTTCTGATTCCAATGCCGCAGATTCATCATTCACCTCTGTATAAGCTAATTCTGACGCTTGTTGGGCTTGAATAACTTCATTGTTGATGCTAGTCACTTCTGCTTTTTGTTGTTCAGCTTTTCCTTTTAGTTCCTCTTTTTTCTCAGGATCTGATTCTCGGTCATAGTCAGCATTAATCTGATTTAATTTTGCTTGTGCTTCATTATAACGACCTTGTGTGCGACTTAGATTTTGCGCTGCTTGCTGAGCTGATAGACTGCTTTTATTTACAGCTCGTTGTTGCTGATCAGCTCTGTTTTGAGCCTCACTATTTACATAATTGAGAACAATGTCCCCATTTTTCACTTCTTGTTCATTTTTTACTGGAATATCGGCAATTGTTCCCATTGTCTGATCGTAGAAAACATCTTCAGTTTGAGTGGCTTTTACTTCGCCTTTCAAGAGAAGTGGATCTTGCTGGTTTAGAGTAAATACATTGTAACTAAGTTTAACTTCTTTTGAAGGTGATAAAAACAGGAAATAACTTCCAACACAAACTCCGATTAAAATACCACCAATAATTAATTTCTTCTTTTTATTTTTCATAATACTTGTTCCTCCTACTTTATCTTATATAACTGATTATAATCAAAAATCAGCTTACAGAAAATTGAATAGGCGAACATTTATCTTACACATTTGAAAGCTTAATATAACACTAAATAAAAAAAGGACTAAACTAAAGAGCAGTTTTAATCCTTTTTCTAACATTAATTATCTTGATTTCCCTGATTATAATTTACGCAACTCTTCCATCATGTTTGTTTTACTTTTGGTTTTTGCGTCGATATTTTTTATTTTTTTAGCAGGCACTCCGGCAACCACAGTATAAGGTGCAACATCGTCAACCACGATTGCTCCAGCCGCAACAACAGCACCTTCACCAACCCGAATCCCTTCTAAAACAACAGCATTTGCACCAATCAAAACATTGTCCTCAATCACAACAGGCTCTGCACTAGGTGGCTCGATTACACCAGCTAGAACAGTTCCTGCACCAATATGACAGTTTTTACCAACTGTTGCACGTCCGCCTAAAATTGCGCCCATATCGATCATTGTGCCTTCACCGATCACGGCGCCGATATTAATAACGGCTCCCATCATGATCACAGCATTATCGCCAATTTCAACTTGATCTCTAATCGTTGCTCCTGGTTCGATCCGAGCATTGATTTCTTTAATATCCAGCATAGGAATTGCAGAATTACGTGAGTCATTTTCGATTACATAATCAATTATACTATCTTTGTTTTGTTCCAAAAATTCTTTGATTACTTTCCATTCACCAAATAAAGTCCCTGTCTTACAATTAGTAAATGCTTGAATACTATCAGGAAAGGTTACTTCTTTTAGTTTGCCTTTCAAGGTGACTTTAACTGGTGTCTTTTTCTCAGCATTCCCAATATAATTGATAATTTCATATGCGTCCATCAAAATAACTCCCTTCAAATTAAGAGGTCAACACAAAAAATATTTCGTTTCGAAACACAACGGCTTATTTGAGAAGCCTTCAACTTTTAAAAGTTGGTGAGATCAAAGTCTTTATTATTTTCAAGCTGTTATTTATCCTCTTTTCATCGTTTAGCTTATCAAAAAATCAGAAAAAAGTGAATAGTTAAATTTTAATTGATCAAATCACTTTCATTTCTATAGATTCCCCATCGGATTTTGGTAAAATGACATTCTTCCGTTCTAATTCATGGGCCATGTGATTGATTGCTTTTAACAATTCTTTGCGTGTAATGATCCCTTTAAAGCATTGGTTATCATCCACTACAGGAAGAAATGCTGCATCAACTAATAAATGAAGAACATCTTCCAGTTCCCATTGTTCGCCAATCACTGGAACATTGACTTCCATCACGTCTGCCACGGTAAAGTCTTGTAATTTATCAAAATCAACAGAGGTGATATCAAACATTTTATCCACAACATCAGATAAACTGATCAACCCGACAAAACGATCACCTTTATCTAAAACGGGGATTTTTGAATATTTCACTTGGGATAAAACCAATAAAGCATGACTTAGCGGATTCAAACACATTACGTTTGCGACGTTCTCCGCAGGTATTAAAAAAGTTTCTTGTTTTTCTAATAATAATTCTTTTACAGCAGTTCCAATCATTGGAGTGCCTCCATTTCATTTTCTTTGCCACAACTATCATTGTACAGAAAACGGATGCAAATGTCTTTTAATTCAAACTTTTTTCATAACTCTTAAAAAAAATTAAGGTTTGACCTTATTTTCTTCACTTTTATATTCCGATTATTTGAGAAAAAAATAGCTCTTACTATTTCTAGCAAAAGCTATCTAAATTATTTTTTATTAAAGACAAAATGTAATTCTTTATATGGATTGTGATCACGACCATAATACTGAACAACAAATTGATCTGCTGTACTTTCAATGATCGCATATGATTTAAGTTGGATCGGTCCTCTAGGCAGGCTAATACTTCCAGGATTCAAATAAAGTACATTTGCCCGAACCTCACAACCAATTTCATGCGTGTGTCCGAATAACACGATGTTGGCTTTTGCTTCAGCCGCTTGAAAAGCAAGAGTTGTCAGACCAGAGCGGACATTTGCTAGATGACCATGAGTCATAAAAATAGTATCCGTTCCATTTTTTTCTACAATTGAGTTGGGAAATTCAGGATCATAGTCACAATTTCCTTTAACAACGATAAAATCATTCCACAATGTATCCACAGGTTCTAATTCTGAATCCCCGCAATGAAACATTTTATCAACTTTTCCACGGTATTCATCTGCTAAGTCAACTAATACATCACGATCAACATGATTATCACTTACTACTAGATATTTCATGTACAACCTCCTAGTTTTTTAACCAATTTTCCCATTGATCTCTTAGTTTTGCAACAGCTCTTCCTCTATGACTGATCTCATTTTTACGCTCGTCTGAAAGTTCCGCTGCTGTTTTTTGTTCTTCTGGTACAAAGAATAACGGATCATAGCCAAATCCGTGATCACCACGGGGAATCGTGCCGATTTCTCCTAGCCAATCTCCTTCAACAACTAAACTTTCTTTATCAGGCGCGGCAAAAACAAGGGTACAATGGAATGTAGCTGTCCGTTTTTCTTTCGGCACTCCTGTTAATTCGTGTAGTAATTTAGCATTATTAGCAGCATTATTGGTTGGTTCACCAGCAAAACGGGCCGAAAATATTCCTGGTCTGCCATCTAGCGCATCAACAATTAGTCCTGAATCGTCCGCTAAAACAGGTTGTTTTAAAATTTCAGCAATCGTTTCAGCTTTTAAACGAGCATTTTCTTCAAATGTTTTCCCCGTTTCCTCGACATCTGGTAGTTCGGGATAATCCAATAATGTTTTCACATGATAGCCTTTTTCAGCAAAAATTTTAGTGAACTCTTTTGCCTTCCCTGGATTTCTCGTGGCAATAACGATTGTTTTAGCTTCTGCTGGAAAAACCTTTTCAGATAATTGGTTCATTAATGCTTCTTTTTGATAAGCTATCAGATGTTCGATACCAGTCTTTCCATAGAATAATAATGAATTTAACTCGTCACCTGAAAAAGTAGCTTCTTCTCCTGTTCCTTGAAGCTCAACAAAATTGCCAGATTCTGTCATTACCAAATTCATATCAACAGCCGCTGCTGAATCTTCCACATAATCCAAATCAAGAACGCACTGACCATCGTTTAAAATTCCAGCACTAACTGCCGCCAGATATTCTTTGATTGGGTTTTCTTGTAAATCACCTTTTTTAAGCATTTTATCAACTGCGATTTTCATAGCAACAAATGCGCCAGTGATACTGGCTGTCCGAGTTCCTCCATCTGCTTGAACCACATCACAGTCAACGATGATACTTCTTTCGCCTAATTTTTTCAAATCAATAACTGCTCGTAAAGAGCGGCCAATCAAACGTTGAATCTCCATTGTTCTGCCCGTTAGTTTTCCCTTAGCGCTTTCACGGATATTTCTTGTATTCGTGGCTCTTGGAAGCATACTATATTCTGCAGTCACCCAACCTGTTCCTTCACCCCTTAAAAATGGTGGAACCTTTTCTTCCACAGTTGCAGAACATATTACTTTAGTATCACCAAAAGAAATCACTACTGACCCTTCCGGATGTTTATAAACATTCGTTTCAATTGTTATTTTTCTTAATTCTTTTGCTTGCCTTCCGTCATGTCTGATCATGTTTGTACCCTCCACTGATATTCGATAATCGAGTCTGCTCAACTGTGACTGTTTCTAAATCTAACCAATCATTCGCAATTGCTTTAAACATTTTTGCAGAACCCGTGGTGTAAAATTGATTTGCTTCGTTTTTATACTCTGGAGTATTGGCTATATCAAAATAATCCAACAGCATACTAACTTCACTCACTGTTTCAGCACCTGAATCAATTAATTTCACATGATTTCCCATTATATTTTGAATCAAAGGACGCAATAATGGGTAATGAGTACAGCCTAAAATCAAGGTATCTAATTTCTTCAATTGCAGTGGATTTAACGTTTCTGACACAACTTTTTTTGCTACAGAAGAGTGAAACTCATTACTTTCAACGATTGGAACAAATTTGGGACAAGCTAAACTAGAAACAAACGTATTAGGTGCTTTACTTTTTAACGCTTCTTCATAAGCTCTACTTTTGATTGTACCAGCAGTACCGATAACACCGATGCGATTATTTTTAGTTGCCTTTAATGCAGCTCTTGTTCCTGGAAGAATCACGCCTACAACCGGGATATCTAATCTCGCCTTGATTTCTTCTAATGCAACGGCTGTAGCCGTATTACAGGCGATGACTAACATTTTGATATTTTTTTCTAAAAGAAAATTTGTCATTTCCCAAGTAAATTGAATCACTTGCTCAGCCGGTCTGGGTCCATATGGACATCGGGCTGTATCTCCAAGATAAATCAAACGTTCGTTAGGTAATTGTCTTAATGCTTCTTTAACCACCGTAAGTCCTCCGACTCCGGAATCTATAAATCCTATTGCTTCATGATTATTCAAGTCAATCAAACCTTTACAGTATTTTTTCAACACTCTTATTCTCTACTTTTTACTACTTTTTTTCAAGTTTTATTATCGTTAGCTTCTATTATATCATGCTTTATACCTCAAATTTTCATTTAGCATAAGCTTTTTGACTGTTTTTATTTATGAACCGTTGAAAAAAAAACTAGCAATCTCATTTTTCATATGTTATAATTTCTAACATTAACAAATGGATAGATTTATGGCGAATAGATTAAATTTAAAAGAAAACAATTTTTATAAAAAAGAAATGGGTAAACACCACATTTTAGACTACGATGCCTATATATCAGTATAAAGATAGCCAATATAACTCTTTTCGTATTCTCAGTTTACGGCAGTGCAAGTTAGTTCTTTATTTCTTATTTTTTTTTATTCACCCACTAATCAACAACCATCCAAAAAGATGTGATAATTTTATACATAAAGGAGAATGACCATGATTTCGTTGGAACATGTAAATAAGTATTTTGGGGATCATCATGTATTGAAAGATGTTTCATTAAAAGTCAACGAAGGAGAAAAAATCGTAATTATTGGACCTTCTGGTTCAGGTAAGAGCACTTTGATCCGTTGTATCAATCGTTTAGAAAAAGTTACTGACGGCCACATATTCGTTGATGGTATCGACATTACTGAACCAAAAGCACCAGTTCAAAAAGTTCGTCAAAAAGTAGCAATGGTTTTTCAAAGTTTTAACTTATATGCTCATAAAACAATCATTCAAAATCTTACTTTAGCCCCTATCAAGGTCAAAGGTGTTAGTAAAGAAGAAGCAACAAAGACTGGAATGGAATACTTAGAAAGAGTCGGCTTGGCTGATAAAGCAAATGCCTACCCTGCTCAACTTTCTGGAGGTCAACAGCAACGTGTTGCAATTGCGAGGGCACTAAATATGCATCCAGAGATCATTCTTTTTGATGAACCAACCTCAGCGCTTGATCCAGAAATGATCCAAGAAGTATTGGATGTTATGGTCGATTTATCTAAGCAAAATATTACAATGATTTGCGTGACGCACGAAATGGGCTTTGCTCGTCAAGTCGCAGACAAGGTGATATTTATGGATGACGGTCAGATCATCGAAACAGGAACGCCCGAACATTTCTTCACCAACACTCAAAATGAACGTGCGAAAGAGTTCTTAAGTAAAATTATTCATAATTAATAAATAAATCAGATACAAGGAGGAATTTTAAATGAAAAAAACGAAAAAATTAGTAGCCGCATTATCCCTAACTCTATTACTCGGTTTAATTGTAGGTTGTGGCGGAGATGATAAAAATTCTGCTGATTCTGGCAATAAAAGTACAACTAACCTTCAAAAAATCAAAGATGCTGGTGTCATTAAAGTCGGTGTTAAAGAAGATGTCCCAAATTTTGGCTATATGAATCCAGATACAAATAAAAATGAAGGAATGGAACCAGACATCGCCCGCTTGATCGCAAAAGAATTGACTGGCAGTGAAGATAACGTCGAGTTTGTGGGTGTAACGGCCAAAACTCGTGGTCCTTTATTGGATAATGGTGAATTGGATATGGTAATCGCAACATTTACAATTACTGATGAACGAAAAGAAACGTACAACTTCACAACCCCTTATTATAAAGACGAAGTTGGTTTCTTAGTAAGAAAAGCTGACAAGTTTACTGACACTGCCAGCTTAGATGGAAAAACGATTGGTGTTGTTCAATCAGCGACTACAAAAGAAGCTATCGAAAAGCAAGCTAAAGAACTAGGCGTGTCTTTTAAATACCAAGAACTTGGTTCTTATCCTGAATTAAAAACTGCCCTAACATCAAAAAGAATCGATGCTTTCTCAGTTGATAAATCGATTTTAACAGGTTATGTAGATGGTAGCACAGAAATTCTTAAGGATGGTTTCTCACCACAAGAATATGGAATCGCAACGAAGAAGGCAAACACTGAGCTGAATGATCAGTTGAATAAATCGATTGAAAAATGGGAAAAAGACGGCACTTTAGAAAAAATTTACAAAACGTGGAATCTGGACTAACACTTCCCGATTCTATATACTTTGTTAGAATTTGGGAGGGAATTAGATGTTCATTATAGCGAATGCAGGACCTTTTGCACTCTATCGATGGGAAGCATTATTCAAAGATTGGAGACTTTTTGGAGATGCTTTCCTCTATACTATTTTATTGGCAGTCGGCTCACTAATCGTTGCAATGCTACTAGGTATTTTTTTCGGTAGTCTATCCGCTATGCAAAATAAATTATTAAACTTAATCAGTCGGATCTATGTAGAGTTTTTCCAAAATACACCATTGCTGATTCAATTTATTGTAGTCTACTATGGATTCCCTTTGATTAGTCCCATGTTGACCTTTTCAACAACAACTATCGCCATTATTTGCGTTGGTCTTTATCATGGTGCTTATATTTCTGAAGTTGTCCGCTCTGGAATTGGAGCCGTTCCTAAAGGTCAATTTGAGGCGGCTTATTCGCAAGGTTTTTCTTATGGAAAAACAATGCGCTATGTCGTCTTACCTCAAGCATGGCGAATCATGCTGCCGCCATTAACGAATCAAATCGTCAATTTAATCAAAAATACATCAACGGTTGCGATCATCTCGGGTGCGGATGTGATGTTTACTGCCAATAGTTGGTCTTCAATCAATTTAAATTATATTCCAGCTTTCACTGTAGCAGGATTACTTTACTTTATCCTATGCTTCCCACTAGCTAATTTAGCTAGAAAACTTGAAGAAAATAATAAGAAAGCTTATACCAGATAGGAGGATGCAAACATGTCTTTTTCAGAACAAATGAGTCAACTTCTGACCGGCAATAATTTGCGCTTTTTATTCGATGGTTTGAAGCTTACACTTTATATTTCTTTTGTATCAATCGTTTTAAGTACAATTTTCGGAACAATTTTAGCTGTGTTGAGAAACCAAAAAGGCGGTCCTTTAAAATTTTTAGCCAGTTTATATATCGAAATCGTTCGGAATATTCCCAATTTATTGTGGATTTATGTGATTTTCTTGATTTTCAAAATCAAGTCTACTCCGGCTGGCATTGTCAGTTTTACTGTTTTCACAACTGCGGCCCTAGCTGAAATTATCCGTGGTGGTTTAAACGGCGTAGACAAAGGTCAAAAGGAGGCTGCCCGTTCACAGGGATTTAGCAATTTTCAGATTCTTTTGTATATCGTCTTGCCCCAAGCGATTCGCAATGTATTGCCAGCTATCGTTTCACAGTTTGTGACAGTGATCAAAGATACTAGTTTCTTATATTCAGTCATTGCGCTACAAGAACTATTTGGCAAATCATATATTTTAATGGGTCGCTATGCACAAACGGAACAAGTCTTTGCTATATACGGACTTGTAGCGTTGATGTATTTCGTGATCAACTTCTCTATCTCCCAATTTTCAAGATGGCTTTCTAGAAACTGGGCATAAAAAAAAGAGAGTAGCGCAAACTATTTTTAGTTTTTGCTACTCTCTTTTTTTATCGAATCGTTACCTTAAACTCTTCCACTAAAGCTTTTTCCACTTTTTCCATTGATTGATTGATCTCTTCATCTACCAATGTCGCTTCTGCATTTACAAATGTTAGGCTATACGCCATTGATTTTTTACCTTCGGCGATATTATCTCCTTGGTAAATATCAAATAAATGAACTGATTGAAGGAATTTTCCGGCATGTTTAGAAATCGTTCCAACTAATTCTTGGCTGGTCACTGATTCATCAACTAGCAACGCAATATCTCTAGAAACAGCTGGGAATTTTGAAATTTGTTGATAAACTAAGGCGTCATTTTCTTCTTCAATAATTGCGTGAAGATTTAATTCAGCAGCATATGTTTCAGGAATCTCATATTCCTTTGCCACTGTCGGATGAACTTGACCAATGAACCCAATGACTGTATCATTCAATTTCACCAAAGCTGTTCTTCCTGGATGTAACTCTTGGTGAGCTTTTGTTGCTTCATACAATATTTTATCTGCAATACCTACAGAGTCAAATAAAACTTCAAGCATTCCTTTTAGTGTATAAAAATCAACTGGAGCTTCTTTTGTCTGCCAATCTTTTACCACTTTATTTCCTGATAAGACAATACCTAAATGATTTTCTTCATGCGGCAATTGTTTTTTAGGATCGTTATCTTGATAAAATACTCGTCCGATTTCATAAAGAGCAACATTGTTATTTTTACGAGCAACATTATATGCTACATCGTCAAGCAAGCCTGAAATCAAGTTCATTCTTAAAACTGAACGTTCTTCACTCATCGGCCATTGTAGACTTGTTGTTAAACTTTCTCTCATCAAAAATTGACGAGATTTTTCTTCTGTTGTCAAAGCGTAGCTGATTGCTTCGCTTGCACCACAGCCTTCTAGTAAACTTTTGATTTTACGAACTAACAATTGTCCACTTGTTAAACTTCCAGCCACAGTTTCGCCTTTTGGTAAGGTTGATGGCAAGTTATCATAGCCATAGATACGTGCGACTTCTTCGACCAAGTCTGCTTCGATCGTAATATCCCAACGTCTAGGTGGAACTGTCACAATGTAATTTTCTTGATCAAGTTCATAAGCAAATCCTAACGTATCGAAAATTTCACTCACTGTCGCTTGATCCATCTCAGTGCCTAAATACTCATTGATTCGTGAAATCGTTACACTGACAACAACATCTTCAAGTGTTAGTTCAGAGCCAACTGCTTTTTCTGAAACAACTGTTCCACCAGCTAATTTAGCAATCATCGCTGCCGCTACATCACCGGCTTCGCCAATTGTTGCAGGATTAATACCTTTTTCAAATCGGCTTGATCCTTCACTACGTAAGTTAAATTTCTTGGACGTTCTACGGACAGTCACACTATCAAATAGAGCAGATTCTAAAGCTACAGTTGTCGTTTCATTCGTGATTTCAGAATCTTCTCCACCCATAATTCCGGCTAAAGCAACAGGCATTTCTCCATTTGTAATCACAAGATCTTCTTCAGACAGTTTTCTTGTTTCACTATCCAAAGTAATCAATTCTTCTCCTTGTTTACCACGGCGAACTGAAAGTTTCTTGCTGTTTAATTTTTTATAATCAAATGCATGTAATGGTTGTCCGAAAAGTAAAAGAATATAATTCGTCACATCTACCACGTTATTGATTGGACGAATCCCCTCATTCATTAAACGCGTTTGCAACCACAACGGACTTTCAGCAATTTTTACATCCTTGATGATTCTGATTTGATAAGCTGGTGTATCTTGTTTATCTTCTACTTCAACAGAAATGTAATCTGCAGCTGTTTCGCTTGTATCTTCTTCTAAAATCGCATCATTGAATTTAGGCGTTTGGCGGTAAATTGCCCCTACTTCATAAGCCACACCACGCATACTTAATGCATCAGCACGATTCGGTGTAATGGATAACTCGATAATGTGATCATCCATATCTAAATAAGAGAAGACATCGTCGCCATTAACAGCCTCTTGCGGCATATAATAAATGCCGTCAGAATAAGCTTTAGGAATCACGTTATCAGAATAACCTAATTCTTGTAAAGAACAGATCATGCCATTTGAAACTTCGCCACGCATTTTACCTTTTTTAATTTTTTGATTGCCAGTAATGCGAGAACCTGGTAAAGCTACAATTACTTTGATACCGACTTTAACATTCGGTGCACCACAAACGATTTGTGATAATTCTTCTTCACCGATATCCACTTGGCAAATCGATAAATGATCTGAATTCGGATGAGGAATACATTCTTTGACCTCTCCGACCACTATTTTTTTCAAGCCTTGTTCTGGTACCTCAACACCCTCGACTTCGATCCCAGTCAAAGACATTTGGTCAGATAATTCTTTTGCAGAAATTTTCGAAAGATCTAAATACTCACTTAACCATTTATAAGAAACTAACATCGTCGACTACTCCTTTACCTTGAACTGATTTAAGAAACGTAAATCATTTTGATAGAAATTACGAATATCATTAACACCGTAACGCAACATCGCTACACGATCTGGTCCCAAACCAAAAGCAAAACCTGTGTATTCATTTGGATCGATTCCTGACATTGATAAAACATCAGGATGAACCATACCTGCGCCTAAAATTTCGATCCAACCAGTTTGTTTGCAAACATTACAGCCAGCACCACCACATTTGAAGCAACTAACATCAACCTCAACTGAAGGTTCAGTAAACGGAAAATAACTTGGACGTAGACGAATTTTACGGTCTTCACCAAACATTTTTTTCATAACAACTTCCAGTGTTCCTTTAAGGTCGCCCATTGTAATATTTTTATCAATAACCAACCCTTCGATTTGATGGAACTGGTGGCTGTGCGTCGCATCATCAGTGTCTCTGCGGAATACTTTCCCTGGAGAGATCATACGTAATGCACCTTTTGAAAAATCATGTTTTTCCATTGTCCTAGCTTGTACAGGTGATGTATGTGTACGAATCAAAATATCATCTGAAATATAAAATGTATCCTGCATATCGCGAGCTGGGTGATCTTTCGGTAAGTTCATGCGCTCAAAATTGTAATGATCTGATTCGACTTCATACCCTTCAACGACCTGGTACCCCATACCAACAAATATATCCTCGATTTCTTCCATCACTTGAGATAAAACATGACGAGTTCCATGAGTCATTTGTTTACCTGGTAAAGTTACATCAATTGTTTCTTGTTCTAAAGCAGCATTTAATGCTGCTGACTCTAGAATTTCTTTACGTGCTTCCACGGCTTCAGTCAATAAATCCCGAATTTCATTAGCAAAACTTCCAACTACTGGACGTTCTTCGGCGGATAGATCTTTCATCCCTCTCAACACTTCTGTGATAGGACCTTTTTTACCTAATGTTTCTACTCTGATTTGGTTTAGTGCTTTAAGATCAGCAACATTTTGAATATTATTCAATGTTTCATCTCTTAACGCTTCTAGTTGAGCTTTTAATGTCATTTTTCTATTCCTTTCTTTTGCTTGGTAGTAAATAAAAGCTGAACAGGCTCATTCAGCTCTGACAGAAAAATAGGAAAATATGGTTGTGACGCTTTTAGTCACGGACATATTTTGTCTTTTTTCCGAAGGGCCAGCCTGATAAGCTGAAAATATAAAAGTCGAACAGGCTCTTTTAGTCTTGTCTGAAAAATAGGAAAAATTAACTTCGACGTTTTTTGCCACTTTTCATTTTTATCTTTTTTCTGAAAGACTAGCCAAAATAAAAAACGATAGCCCGCTCCTATTTAAAGGAACGAGCTATCGTGTTACCATCCTAATTCATGACAAAAAATCATGCACTCAATTCTTATAACGGCTTTCACCGGTCTGCTCTCTTTAGAACAAACAAACTCCGGAAGTGAACTTCATTTTTCGATTACGCAACCCGTTTCCAGTCTAAGACAGGTTTTCCCTTTTCGTATCAGCCAAATTACTCTTTTCCATCAACATTTTTTGTTATTCAATTGATTACAGTTTACAAGAAATTAAGTCTAAGGTCAACTGCATTCTTCAGCGGTAACCCATTTTTCTGCCCAATTCTGAATTTGTTCCATTGCTTGTTGTAAGTCCTTGCCTTTATTTGTGAGGAAATATTCTAGACGACTACTCTCATCACAGCGAACTGCTTTTGAGATGATCCCTTCACCTTCTAATTCTTTCAAGCGTTCTACTAGCACTCGATCGCTTAGTTCAGGGATTTTTTGTCTTAACTCACCAAATCGTTGAGGACCATTTTCCAACAAGACATCAATAATCAAACCATTCCATTTCTTCCCTAAAATCGCAAAAGCTTTTTCGAATTTAGGACATAGTGAAAATTCGGTTGTTTTTACTTGCTCCATTTTCCTCACCTCGTGAACTGAGTATAGCACACAACTTACAATTTGTAAGTATATTTGCTTTCATTTTAATTCATTTTTTCAATAATTTCTTCTTTATCCATATCAATAATGATTCCAGCAGACAATAATACTAGCAATACCTGATCGACTTGTTTCTCTGTAGCTTGAGCTAGCGCTTTTCGATATAAATTCAATTGACCTCTATAACGCTGAATGATTTTTTTGATTTCTTGTGTATTTTCAATATCTTGAACAAAATCAGTCTTGTAATCATAAAGAATGCAGTTTTCATCTTGTTCAACGTATCCATCGATCATTCCGTGGATCAATAAATCGTCTTGTGTCTCTTTTGGATAATCTTTGATTAGTCGTTCAGCTTTCAACAACATCGAAAATGGTTGTTCCCGAATAACTTTTGCTGGATTTTCTAGCAAAAGTTGCCCTAAACTTGTACGATAGAAAGATAGAACTTGATTGATATTGATTTGTTTCGCTACATTTTCTTGTATGATTTTTGTTTGAACTAGTTCTTCAATCAGTTGAAGAATACTGTCTTTGGTCGGTTCTTTATTCAAGTCTAAAAGCTGCAATAAATAATGTGTTGCTGTTCCGATTTCCACCGCAGATGGTTTCCGAATGGTTTCAATAAATCTGGGTTTTCCTAGCTCCCCTTCACTCATCCGGTGAATGATCATCGGTGTTGTTTGAATTGTATTTTTTTCATCTACTTCGATTTTAGCGATTTCTTTATTGTCTGGGTCTTCGAATACACGCTTGATTTCAGACACTGATTGGTAATTCGTCGTTTTAGTAGAAAGTTGATAGGGATACTCATAATTTAAACGACGCAGACCTTTTTCTCTGGCTTTTGGATCACTATTTCCAGTATGTTCTTCTTTTATGAAACTTGTATCAACAAATTGAAGTGCTGCAAACTGTTCTTGTATCGCTTTTTCTGTCATAAAAGAAACGGTAAACCCTGCTGAATGTTGTGTGATTCCTGCAATTTTCTCAGTTAAAAATTCAGTTTGAAATTCAGCCATTTTTTGATGACGAACCAAACTCATCCCTACCCAGTTCATCAAGCTACTTTTACCCTGCAGGCGATTTTCACTTGGCAAGACTTTTGTCTGAACATCTCCGACCTTTAGCCATTCTTTAAAAGCCGCATCTTGATTGTTGTATGAACCCACTAAATAAAGTTTTTGCTCAGCTCTAGTCAATGCAACATATAATTTTCGCATTTCTTCTGAAAGTAATTTTTTCAATTTTACCTGTTTAATCGCCAAAAATGGTAAAGTTTCATTGAGCATTCGATCTGTTTGATCAAGATAACGAATCCCCACACCTAAGCGATCATCAAAGATATAGCGTTCGTTCAAGTCTCCAAGATTAAACTCTTTGGTCATGTCTAAAATGAAAACTACTGGGAATTCTAAGCCTTTACTAGCATGAATTGTCATAACACGAACTGCATTCTCTTCGCTCAAAATTACAGGTTCAGCTAAATCCTTATCTTTTTCCTGCATTTTTTCAATAAAACGAACAAATTGAAATAACCCTCGGAAGCTTGTTTGTTCGTAACTGGCTGCTCGGTCGACTAATGCAAATAGGTTCGCTTGTCTTTGTTTCCCCGCAGGCATTCCTCCTACATAATCTAAATACGCAGTATCTTGATAAATTTGCCAAATGAGTGTCGCTAATTGATTTCTTCTAGCAATTTCTCGCCATTGTTCCAACCAGTTAGCAAATTTTGTAGTTTTTTCTTTCAATGATTGCTGATCTGAATCGCTAGCTTCGTTTTGGTTAAACATTAAAAATGCTTCATAATATGAACTTTTTTTAGCTGCCAAACGGATTGTCACTAATTCATTTTCTTTCAAGCCTACAATTGGTGAACGCAAGACAGCCGCTAGTGGAATATCTTGATAAGGATTGTCGATGATCTGTAAAAGTGCCACCATTGTTTGGATTTCTGTTGCTTGGAAATAATTTTGGGCATCATTCACTTGAATCGGAATTCCAGCTAATTTGAATATTTCTAAAATCGTCAAATTATTTTTCTTAGTTGGCGTCAATAGCACAATATCCTTATAGGTAAGAGGGCGATTTTCTTTCGTTGATTTGTCATAAATCAAAAATTTCTTATCAATCAACTCTCTAATTTTCAGTGCCGTCATATGCAATTCGCCTTCAGTTTTATCTTCTAAAATCAATTGAGAATCATCTAGGTTAAGCATTTCTTCCAACTGCTCTGATTTTTTTTCGTAAATCAGCAATTCCGTGTCATAATTTTCAGCTTCAGCGAACTGGTCGAATCCATGAACAAGTTGTGCAGCCTCATCGTATGCAATTTGACCGACACGTTCATCCATTAATTGTTCAAAAACTAAATTAGTAAAATCTAAGACATTTTTTCTAGAACGGAAATTTTCAGCTAAAACGATTCGTTTTCCCTCTTTATTTTGACCATATTGATTGTATTTTTCAATAAATAATGTTGGATCAGCTAAACGAAAAGAATAAATAGATTGTTTGACATCCCCCACCATAAACAAGTTACCTTCTTCGGCTGTAGGTCTTCTTAGCCAATATAGAATCGTCTCCTGCAATCGATTGATATCTTGGTATTCATCAACTAACACTTCATCAAACTTCTCTCGATAATAGTTGGAAGCTTCAGTAGCAAACCAATCCCCAGATTCTTTTTTTGCTAAAATCGCTAAAGTGAAATGCTCTAAATCATTGAAATCAACTAAGCCTTTTCGTAGTTTTTGTTTGCTGTAAGTATCTATGAATGCTTTTCCTACTTTAGCCATCTCTTGAACAAGTGGCTGGGATTGCTCTAAGATCTCCTTCATTTGTTCAGGTGATAAAGTGAAAAGATTACTTAGAATATCGTTTATAGCTTTTTTATTTTGTTCTCGCAAGTTCTTGGCTTGAGCGGAAATCTCTTTCAACTCCTCCATACGCACGGTAGGATAGCGCTCAAAGGTGACTGTTTTAGAAATTTCAAATGCTGATTCTACGTCATCATCAGCTAGTTGACTGGTAAAGGTTTCAACGAATTCTTTTTCATTTTTAGCAAGAGTTGCGATTTTTTCTAACTTTTCTTCCCCTTCTGTCATACGAATCATCTCTTCATAACGATTCACACAGCGCAACAGATTTTCCATAAGCTGAGGTTTCAAATAATCTTGAAATAATGCTGAGTCTCCTAACGGTCCATCTACGCGGTAGCTATCAGCTAAGTGAGCCAGCCATTCTTCAGGATCCGGATTAGCTTGGGCAAATTCGTATAGTGAAAAAACCAATCTAGTCAGACCCTCATCACTACGATCATTAGAAAAATTACTCGTCAGTTGGTAAAATGATTCTTCATTTTCAGCATAGAATTTTTCTCTAAGTTCATCCCAAACATCTTCTTTTAAAAGCAGCATCTCTGTTTCATCTGTCAACAAACGAAACACAGGATCCATTTCGATCAAATAATAAAAACGTCGAATTACTGTTAAACAAAAAGCATGTAAGGTACTGATATTCGCAGTAGGAAGCAACGTCAACTGTCTGATAAAATGCTGTTTTTTCTCTTGCTCACTTTCATTGGTGATTGCCTTTTGCAAAGCAATTTGAATTCTTTCCTTCATTTCTTTTGCTGCGGCTTCTGTATACGTCACGATCAACAATCGATCGATATCAACACCACTTTTAAGTTTTTCGATGACTCTACGAACAAGGACCGTGGTTTTTCCAGAACCAGCAGAAGCTGAAACTAAAATATTCTCGTCTCCGTCAAAAACTGCTTGCCATTGATTATCAGTAAATTGTTCATTTTCTGGACGTAAAGGAATTGTCTTACTCATCAATCGTTCCTCCTTCCTGCTCATTTTCGATCAAACGATCCATAACTTCTTTTTTCGATAATGTTTCAATACGATTGTAATTATTTTCTTTTAGCATAACATCAAAGTTACAGACACTTCTAAATGGGCAAAAACGACAAGCGATGCGTTCTTTTCCTTGATAAGCTGGATTTAACTCGATTTCACCGCTAGTTACCTTATTACCAGCCTCGATAAATTTACTACGGTTATGGGTTAATAAAGCGTCTAGCTCAGGTTCTGTCACAAATTTATCTTCTTGACGACGACCTGGTTTGATAATTTCTTTGGCTGACTCTTCGATTGGGAAAATCAAAGAACTTTGTTTAGCCTGCAAACTTTTATCCAAATTCCCAAGTAAGACTGGATCGTTCAATAACAAACCATCAAATTGGAATTTCTTCAAAAGCTGCTGCTCTTTTTTATCCTCAGTTTCATAGGGAAGAATCGGGTTGTGAACATGCAGATATAAAGAGCCAGCAGGTTTAGCTGGCTGCCCCACCAAATTCACAGCATCCATCAATGCGACATCTAAGTAGGTCAGCATCTGCATAGCTAGCCCATAATAAGCTTCTGTAATGTTGAATTTCTTGTGACTCGATTTGTAATCAACGACACCTAAGTATAAAGCGTCTGGAGTTACTAGTTGATCTAAACGATCAATTTTCCCTCTAACACTGATATTACCACCATTTTGAAGTGGCAATTCTAATCCCTTGATCCCTTTTTGACTAGCAATCTGACCAAATAAAACTTCTGTTTGAACAGTCGTAATTCCACTACGTTCGCTCTGACGTTTCAATGCCCAGCTCACTTTTTTAATCGTCTGCCCAAGCTGATAACGAATATAATTCATCCGGCTGGATGTGTCGAGAATCGAAAATTTTATCTCACCGAAGACAGTATTCAAAATTTGTTCTGTAAATTCGCTAACTTCTCGATCGGTCAGCTCAGATAGTTGTTTCTTTTGCATGATCAATAGTTTAAAGAACTGATCCAACGCCTCATGGAAAAAGTCCCCTGTTGCAGCTGGTGATAAACCAAAAACATCTCTTTCTTTTAAGCCTAAGCCAAAGCGTGTGAAATATTGATATTGACAACGATAGAAACTTTCCATCCTTGAGACAGATGTGTAAATATTCTTAGTATATAATTCATCTGCTAGATGTTCTTGTAGGTTTTCTGGTAAGTTTTGGTGTCCAAGGCTTTCAAAAACGTGACGAGCAAGTGCTGCTTGAGAATGTTTCATTAATTCACGTTCCAACACTAGCCAAAAAGGCAAAATTCCTTCTTGAGTTTCCTTTTTCTGACGTTTTAGATTCGTTAAATCACTGATCAATGTTCGGTAAGTCCCGACATGTTCTAGGCTGACTTGTTCATCATCTAAAATTGTAAGTGCATTTCTTTGCTGCATCTGCAAGCCTAAATCATTTTGAATATTAGTTAAATAAGTAGATACTTTGACATCTTTAGCGGTATCTTTCACGCTTGGATAAGAAAAATATAAGCGTTCAGTAGCCGAAGCAAATAGAATATACGCGTTAAATGGTTCCTTCGCGATACTTTTTCTCGTGTCATTCAACAAAAATTGTCCATCATCTAAATGACCATTAACGAATTGTCTTTCCTCATCTGAAAGTAACGTTTTATTATCGAATTTTTGTGGTAAAACTTGATCCGTCAAACCAATTGCAAACACAATTTTAGCTTGTCCTGGGCGAGCTAAATCGATTGAACGAACTTGTACTTGATCAATTGCCGTCGGTACTTTATTGTAACGTAACCCTTCTAGACCACTCGAAAAAATCTCTTCAAATGCAACTAGGTCAAAAGATTCATTCCCGTAAATCGTTACATACTCATCTAATAAAGTCATCAAAGCTTCCCAAGTTTGTTCATGATTACGAGCGTCTTCTAATTGACCGCTCTCAATTGCTTGATTGCGCCACATCATCAATTGCTTTTCGACGCCATTATTCACCAAAAAACGATAAAAATAGTCAGCCGCTTCAATTCCTGTTTGTGCTTTTTGAATTTGTTTAAAAAAGGCTGGCACTGTTTGTTGGATCATATTTCGTACCGCATTCGAATCTTTTTCGATCAACTCAGTATCATCTTGCTGCTCCGCTTCAAAATCATAACGGATAAAATGCCAATCCTTATTTGTCTCCCAATGATAGCCTTCATATCCGTAAGCTAAAACAACATTTTCCGCCACGTCGATTTTGCGACGCCATTCATTTCGTTGAATTTGCCATTCTTCAACTGAGACTTGGTCTTCGATTGGAAAGAATAATTCTGTTCTTAAAAAACGCAATACATCTCGATAACGATAATGATAGGCATTAATTGCAAATAAAGACTGAATAAACTCAACTAAAGGATGCTGTTCCATCGCCATATCACGATCCAAGTAGACGGGAATCTCATGCATCGAAAATAACGGTTCGATCATAGCTTCATAACTATCCAGTTCTCGTGTCAGCAATTGAATATCTTTATACCGATAATTTTCTTCTACGACTAATCTTCTGATTTCTTTTGCAATGTGATTGATTTCTTCCTTAGGATTTTCTGCACACCAAAATTGCAGATGATCATCCGTGATTCTTTGTTTGCCTTTTTTAGGATGACTTTCTTGCGCCTCAACCCAATATTTTTCAAGAGTTTGAAGACTGTTATTTGCAATCAAGACTTTATTTTTTTCCACGTAGTCAGGTAAAATCGCCACATTAGCGTTTCTAGCTAATTGATATAACTTATGATAGGTCGTACCTGTTTCATAAAATAAATTCATCAACGACGGCAGTTCGTTCGGATATTTTTTATCCAATACTAAAGAAATTTTGACCTCACCACCGTGACGCATCAATGTCTCTATCAATTTCAATTCTCTTGCAGAAAAATTATGATACCCATCGATCACGAATAAAACATTGCTCAGGTCTTTTGTTTCTAGATATTCCGTCAAATAATTAAGAATCTCTGCAGATTTGATTCCATATTGTGTCATCGTTTCTTCAAATTTTGAAAAAACTAATTTGATGTCTTGAATTTTTAATTGTAAATCCTGTTCCTTACTATCTGAATTTGGTTCCGATAAGTGCCCAAATAACTCGTCTAAATCAACGTTTCCTTCTTTCATTTCCTGATACAGGTCAAATAACTGTTGGATAAATCCAGATTTATTGACTTCTCCACGAAAGACTTTCAACGATTCCTCATTTTCTGACAAAATTTTTCTAAAAACCATCGCAGCTCCAGCCTCGGAAAGAACCTCTGAACCATAATATTGTGTATGTTGTAAAAAGTACCAAGCCAAACGATAAAAACTAAACACTTGAAAGCGCATTGTTGCAATCGAATCACTATGGTTCTCTTGTATATTTTTTATTCGTTTGAGTGCATTGATCTCTTGCTCAAATTTCATGTGGTTTGGTACTAAATAAAAAACTTCGTGTGAATCATCTTTCGACAACCACTTTACGGAAGCTTGTAAAAGAGCTTCTTCTAAATCCAGATCGGCAGTTCCGCGGATAAATTGTAGACTCATTCTGTCACATCCTTTATAAGTGTTTCATGTCTTTAGTTTATCATAAATCGAGCTTGAATACGGCTTTTACTATCTAACAAAAAAAGCCTCTTAATTAAAAGAGAGCTTTCTTGTATTGTCGTTAATGAGACCTACTTTTTAAATCGTTCCAAAACGATCCAGCGGCCACAAGACAAATTTAACGTCACCTAGTATTTTGTCTTTGTTGATGAAACCAATCATTCGTCCATCTTTTGAATTCCGACGATTATCACCCATTACAAAATATTCGCCTTCTGGAACTTTTTTCTCACCAGTAACCTCGCTCAACGTGAAATCAATTGTCAAGGGCAAGCCATCTGTAACTTCTCCTTTGAATTCATCAAGGTAAGGTTCTTTGACTTCTTTATCATTGATATATAAAACATCATTTTTATATTCAATCGTATCACCCGGCAAACCGATCACTCGCTTGATGTAATTCTTCTTGGGTTCATCTGGTGCTGGAAATGTCACAATATCAAAACGCTTGATTTGTGTATTTTTTAGTGCAATCACTCGCTCACCATCTGCTAAAGTCGGATCCATCGAATGCCCTTTGACAACAACTGGTGTGAAAACAAATTGTCTTAGCAAAAATAAAAATGCTGCTAAACCAACAAAAAATAATATTGTATGTAATAACTCTTTAGACTTCAAATTCATTCCTCCAAAAAACTTACTTTCTACATTTTACCACAGACAATCAAAATTCTACAGAATTCTTTTCTTCTTAGACAAACTTTTAAGTCATTACTTAATAATTTAAGTATTACTTACCTGTTAAATAAACAAAAATTTAAATCTGAGGAAATTCATTTCGATATTGTCGTATTTTTAAAGCGACTAAGCGCTTAAATCAATTCACTTTTTCTTTCTAATCAGTCATCACGTCCGATCTATTTCCTAATTCTCCCTAAAATCCAATTAAGTTTGATAATAATAAAACATAATTATGAATATGCAAGAAAAATAGATGACTGTACACGAAACATTTGATAAACTGAAGAAGATATACGAATGATAAGGAGGATCACCATCATGTTTATCTCATTTGGCATGTTTATTGGTTTAATCATATTAACAATCATTATGATTGTATTGATTATTTATTTAACATTTACAGGTGGTAATCATAAATCGCGACATGATAATACCCAGCAAGTAGAAGCTGCTGCTAAAGAGAGGTTGGCTCAAAATAATTTGGCTATGTCAAATCAGTCGAATGACTTAAATCAGAGTGAAACAACTCATCATGACGATTTTAAGCAAAAACCTGAAATAGAGAATCATTATTATCAGGAACCAACATCTGAGGAAATTATTGAAGACGACTCACTGCAAGTTCTTCCTTATCCCAAAGATGATGAATTCAAATAAAGAAAAACGCACAAAACTCAATTGTAGTTTTGTGTCTTTTTATTTAGTTTGAAGTGAATGATCCAGAATAAATCTCGGTATTATAAAAATAAATAATTGCAGTTATATGTGATACTATCCAAAAAGTTTGACTTTAATTTGTTCTGTTTCTATAATTTGGGAAAAACAGAAAAAGGATCGATGAAATGGACCTCCTATTAAACGAAAAAAGCACAAAAAAAATAGAGCTTTTCACTGAATTGTTATATAGAGAAAATGAAGAAATATCTTTTTCTTATTTAGAATACTTCCTAGATGTTTCTTTAAGTACACTAAAACGCTATTTCGATGAACTATCACTGGATATTAAAAGTAGTAACAATCTTAATGGTATCCTGTTAGAAAAAAAGGTTGGCGGTTATCTTATCAAGAATCATTCTGATCACAATACAGATTATCTCTCAATACGGTTACGTCTAAATTACTTGGAGGACTCGCTACAATTCAAGATTTTTTTGAGCTTCTATTAAATCATTACGATACAGTTGAAGAGTTAGCAGAAAAATTGTATGTTAGTCCCTCTCACCTTTATAAAAATATCACTGCTCTAAACGCTGAGTTAAAACGGTTTCCTTTAAAAATCATATTTCACCCAACAACAAATTTTCAGGGAAAAGAAAAATATATAAGAATGTTAAATTTTTATTTTTTTTGGAATACCTACCGAGGGATAACTTGGACATTCGACTTAGAGAATATGAACCGATTTTCTGCTTGTGTTGATTTTACTGAATTAAAGAAAAACTATTCCGAATCCGTCATTAAACGCCTGGAATTTATGACTGGTCTGTTTATGGTCAGACAAGAAAAGCACCCTGTTCGTTTACCAAAAAAAATCAAAGAATTATCCAAAAATTTTACAACCATAGATGATGTTTCCAAACTTGTTGAACCGTTTCTTGCATCAGAGGATGAACTTTTATTTTTCAATTTAATTTCCAGATGCTATATTTCCGAAATCGATAGCTTAGAAGATAAAATTAGGCTTTACGAATCATTCCCAAGAACACTAATTTTAATCAAAGATTGTGATTTGTTAGTTGAAGAATATGAAAAGTACTTTTATCCAAATCGTTCTATGAGAAAAGACCAAAAAGCTATTATCTTCTACTATGTCCTTATTGGACTGATTCAAATAACGTACTTTTCAATCAGTCCTGTTCAGTTTTTCAGAGCATCTTTTACCCAAAAATCACAAAGCTCATTATCTTTTAAGGAAAACCCAAAAGTTCAACAATTTTACAAAAATTTTCGAGAAGCAAATCCAGATTTTGCTTTTCCTGCTTCCTATGATCGCGGAATGCTTGTCTTGTTAACCGTTTTAACAGAAACATTTTTGGTTCCCTCTATTTCTGTCTATATTCAATACTCTAGAAATAATTTAGGAATGGTTTATATTAAAAATAGGCTACATACTATTTTCAATCCTAAAACATTACATTTTACTGATACCATTGAAAACGCCGAGCTGGTAATTACTGACTGCTTTGAATCTAGAACCACGCAAAAGGATCAGAAAGTTTTTTATGTTTCAGATGTTTATGATGAAACGACTTGGTTTGAATTGTTTTCTTGCCTCCAGACTTTTTTGTTCAAACCAGAATAAACCCTATCAAAAATACCGCTAACAGAAGTCAAAAACTCCTATTAGCGGTATTTTTATATAAAAATCAACGAAATAAAATTATGTTACAAACGTGCGTTCAATTCTTTCGCTAAGTCTTCAAAACCAGGTTTACCAAGTAATGCAAACATATTTTTCTTATATGCTTCCACACCTTCTTGGTCAAATGGATTAACACCATTCAAGTAACCTGAAATTCCTACAGCAATTTCAAAAAAGTACATTACATATCCTAATGAATGAGCATCCATCGCTGGAATTTTAACGATCATATTAGGCACTCCACCATCTGTATGAGCTAGTAAAGTCCCTTCAAAGGCTTTTGTATTTACAAAATCAATTTCTTTTCCTTGTAAATAGCCTAATCCATCTAAATCTTCAGCAAGTTCAGGGATAGAAACAATATGACGTGGTGTATCAACTTTAACAACTGTTTCAAATAAGTTACGCATGCCATCTTGAACATATTGACCCATTGAATGCAAATCAGTAGAGAAGTCTGCTGCTGCTGGGAAAATACCTTTTTGATCTTTACCTTCTGATTCACCGAAAAGTTGTTTCCACCACTCAGAGAAATAATGCATTCCTGGTTCATAATTGATCAACATTTCTGTTGTTTTACCTTTGCGGTATAAGATATTTCTTAACGCAGCATATTGATAAGCTTGATTTTTACTTAGATCAGTAGTTCTAGCATATTCTTTACGCGCATCATTGGCACCTGTCATCAAAGCATCGATATCGCCACCGCTAACTGCGATCGGTAATAAACCAACTGGCGTTAGCACAGTGAAACGTCCACCAACATCATCAGGAATCACAAATGTTTCCCAACCCTCTGCATCTGCTTCCACTTTAACAGCACCTTTAGCGCGGTCAGTTGTTGCATAGATACGTTTGTTTGCTTCATCTTTGCCATATTTTTTGATCAATAATTCTTTAAATACTCTAAATGCGATTGCAGGCTCTGTCGTTGTACCAGATTTAGAAATCACATTTACTGAGAAGTCACGATCACCAATAACATTGATCAAATCAGCTAAATAAGTTGAGCTGATACTGTTTCCAGCAAAGAAAACCTGTGGTGCTTTTCTTTCGTCTGCTGGTAATAAATTATTAAATGAATGATGTAAAAATTCAATTGCCGCTCTTGCACCTAAGTAAGAACCACCGATACCGATCACAACTAAAACTTCAGAATCAGATTGAATTTTTTCAGCCGCTTTTTTGATGCGGGCAAATTCGTCTTTATCATAATTTTCTGGTAGATCGATCCAGCCAGTAAAATCACTTCCAGCTCCAGTTCCTTCTCTTAATGCTTTGTCTACTGCAGTCACTTGTGTCTGCATGTATTCCAATTCATGATCAGCAACAAATGGTGTCAAATTGGAATAATCAAATTGAATGTGTGACATTCCTTCTCCTCCTTGAAATTAAACTTAATACACTAACTACTTTACGTTCTTTTTATGCTTTTTTCAAGCAAATTATGACTGTCTGTACCAATTTTATTTTAAATCAGTTAAAAAGACTTGTTTATTCCACAAATCAAAACATTATTTTAATGTATCTACTCCTCTATAAGATAAAGCATCAGAAAAAAATGAAGAATGAATAGGATAAAACGCATCACTATCATTCTCCATTCCTTCTATTTTCGGACTAGACCAAACCTTGACTTAACATAGCTCGCGCCACTTTTTCAAAGCCTGCAACATTTGCCCCTAAGACAAAATTATTTGCAGCATCATATTTGTTTGCTGTATCACGACATGTTTCGTAAATATTTTTCATAATATCATCCAGCATACCATCAACTTTTTCAAACGACCAAGATAATCGCTCTGAATTTTGACTCATTTCTAACGCAGAAACTGCTACACCACCGGCATTTGCCGCTTTCCCCGGACAATATAACACACCCGCTTTGTCAAGTACTGATACCGCTTCTAAAGTACAAGGCATATTGGCACCTTCAGCCACGACTTTTCCGCCATTTTTTACTAAAAGTTCAGCTTGCGTTTCATTGATCTCATTTTGAGTAGCACAAGGTAACGCAATATCATAAGCAACTTCAAAGTCCCAAACAGATTGCCCATCATAATACGTAGCATCTGAATGAGTTTCTACATATTTAGAAATACGCTCACGATTTTTTTCTTTTAATTCTTTAACTAATTCAACATCGATACCATTGGGATCGTAAATAAATCCATTTGAATCAGAACAAGTTAGAACAGTGGCACCTAATTCTTTCGCTTTTTCCATTGCGTAGATTGATACATTTCCGCTCCCAGAAACAACGACTTTTTTTCCTGCAAATGAGTCATTTGAGTCATTCAATAGATGTTTAACGAAGTAAACACAGCCATATCCTGTAGCTTCGGTTCTTGCTTCACTACCCCAGTAGCCTAAAGGTTTACCAGTTAGAACACCTGCATCATAATTTCTCAAACGTTTATACATACCGAATAAGTAACCAATCTCTCTTGCACCAACACCAATATCTCCTGCTGGTACATCTGTGCTTGGCCCAATATGTTTTTGTAATTCTGTCATGAAACTTTGACAAAAACGCATGACTTCAGCATCTGATTTTCCTTTAGGATCAAAATCACTTCCGCCTTTACCACCACCAATTGGTAGACCAGTTAGGCTATTTTTAAAGATTTGTTCAAATGCTAAAAATTTCATCACACTTAAATTCACGCTAGGGTGAAAACGTAAGCCGCCCTTGTAAGGACCAATCGCAGAATTATACTGCACACGGTACCCACGGTTGACTTGCCAGTTCCCCTGATCATCTTGCCAAGGAACTCTAAATTGTAAAATTCTCTCTGGCTCAATCAAGACACCTAAAATATTAGCTTCAATGAATGCCGGATTTTCTTTTAAAAAGACCTCAACCGTTGGTAAAAATTCGTCAACTGCCTGCAAGTATTCAACTTGCCCTCGATCGTTTTCATGAATCTTTTTTTGAATCTCTTCCACGTACTGTTTTGCTTCCATTTAATCACCCTCTCATCGTTATAATCCTATTTTAACCTAAATTCTGAAAATTTCCACATTTTTTTACCACGAATTGCAAAAAAAGTAGAAAAAGTTTTGAAAATTGTGTTAAACTACCATTGAATTGGAGGAGAATTTATGAAATCATTCGACGTCATTGTTGTCGGCGCAGGTACTAGTGGCATGATGGCCGCTATCGCAGCAGCTAAAGCCGGTAGTAATACTTTATTAATAGAAAAAAACAAACGTGTAGGTAAAAAACTCTTACTAACTGGCGGTGGTCGCTGTAATGTAACGAACAATGGTCCAGCAGATGAAATTATTGCACATATTCCTGGGAATGGAAAGTTTTTATATAGCGCTTTTTCGCAATTTAACAATTACGATATTATGGAGTTCTTCGAATCAAACGGAACCCATTTAAAAGAGGAAGATCATGGCCGAATGTTTCCTGTCACAGATCGTTCAAAAACAATTGTTGAAACATTATTTAACCAATTAGAACAACTTGGTGTAACAATCTATACAGAGGCAAAAGTTGAAAAAATCTTGCATAGAGACGATCAAGTCATCGGTGTTGCACTAGAACATGATAAAATTTATGCTCCTTGTGTCATTTTGACAACCGGTGGTCGGACCTATCCTTCTACTGGCTCAACTGGAGATGGGTATAAATTAGCTAAAAGATTAGGTCACACCATCAGTCCTTTGTACGCAACTGAATCTCCAATAATTTCTAATGACGATTTTATTAAAGAAAAAACGTTACAAGGTCTTTCACTTCAGGATGTTTCTCTTTCGGTTTTAAATAGTAAAGGAAAAATAATCGTGGAACATCAGATGGATCTTCTTTTTACTCATTTTGGTATATCTGGTCCAGCTGCTTTAAGATGTTCAAGCTTTATTAATCAAGAATTAGTTGAAAATGGGCAAAATCCTGTTACTTTACAATTGGATATTTTTCCTCAAAAAACCGCATTGGAGCTAAAAAACGAGATACAAAGAAAACTTTTAGATCAACCTGAAAAAACGCTGAAAAACTCTTTGAAAAATCTTATTCCGGAACGGTTACTTGAATTCATCTTAAACAAAACTACTCTTTCTGAGCACCAATCAAAACAAGTTTCGGACCAACAAATCGATCAGCTCGCCGATCAATTAAAGTCTTTTAAATTCACTGCTGAAAAAACATTGCCTATCGAAAAGTCTTTTGTGACTGGCGGTGGTATTTCATTAAAAGAAGTCCAACCAAAAACGATGGAGAGCAAATTGGTCAACGGTTTATTCTTTGCTGGGGAATTACTTGATATCAACGGCTATACTGGTGGCTATAACGTTACAGCAGCCTTTGTAACAGGACATGTTGCTGGAACACACGCTGCTAGTGTGGCAGAGTATACTTACCTACCTCCATTAGATCAAAATTAAGGAGATTTTTTTGCTATATTAAAGAAGACTCTGCAATAAAATCATGCAGAGTCTTCTTTAATTTTGCTATTTTTCATCGTCTTTCTGAAAAAACTACGACTTTAGAAGGATAAAAAATCTATAATAAATCAGTCTTTTGTTTGATTCTTTAATCTTCTAATTATGTGAAAATATTATTAGGAGGTGGTTATGATGAAAATCAATTTAAAAAGACAAACAACATGGGGATGCGTTCGTCATTTCATCATATATAAAAATGGTGTAAAACAAGGAAAATTGTTTAATAATATTACAACTGAAATAGACGTAGCCGTCGGTGATACACTTGAATTTAGAGAAGGTCTTTTTCGTTTTTCTCAAAAAATAAATATAACTTCACAAACCAAAGAAATCGTGATCTCAAATACGCATCAAATCAAACGCTTATTTTCATTGTTTATTATTTTGTTCTTAGCAATTTCTTTACTTAGTCTTTCCATTGCTTCTTTAAAAATATTTTTATTTACTGAGATTTCTGCCTTTATCCTTTTAAATCATCTATTTCGTTATCGTTCATATAATTTTGACATTGAACCTATAGATCCATTATTACATACTATTTCTGGGTTTGAGGTTTCCTAACTATAAAAGCTGTATAAATTCATTGCGAATTTATACGGCTTTTTTTCACATCATTTTAAATAACCCAGAGTGTTAGATTTCTTTTTTAGAAAATGAAGTATCCAGAATATAACCAATCGAACGAATCGTTTTGACTTGTACTGGTGAGTTTTTTAAATCAGCAAATTTCTTTCTCACGTGAGACACTAGATTACACACACGATTTTTCTGAACCTCACCAGTACTTTTAGCCCAAACTCCTTTGTATATATCTTCATAGGTTACTGTTTGGTTTTTTTTTCCATACAAAATTGTCAACACCAAAAATTCTTGTCTCGTTAAATCAATTTCTTGTTTTTTATTAACTAAAACACATGATTTTTCTGGTATTATTTCAAATGAAGATTCTGTATTTTTTTTCTTACTTATCTCTTTTTTTATTCTTTTCAAAATATTTTTTACGATTTGATTTGTCAAATTAAGCTAGACAATTGTCTTTCATTTATGTAACTCAAAAATACTTCTAATGGTGTTCGATAATTTAAAGATTTCCTTGGTATGTGATTTCTTTTAGAGGCGACAGCCGCAACAAAAGCTTGGTCAACTTGATTAAAATCCATTGTTTTAGGCAGCCCATCTTTACGTAATAACCCATTCGAATGCTCATTTAATCCGCGTTGTGAGGGGGTTCCAGGGTCTGCAAAATAGATAGAAATATCATTGACATTACTCATGTTTTTCCAATTTGAAAATTCTTTTCCACAATCAAAGGTCACGGATTTGAACAAATTTCTGGGAATCTTTTGTAGCCAATCAGTTGTCGCTTTTTCAATATCCAATGCTTTCCGACCATTTGGTTTTAATGTAATAATCACTTTTGAAAGGCGTTCAACTAGAGTGATGATGGCACTTTTATGATAAACGCCAACAATTGTGTCCCCTTCTAAATGCCCAAATTCCTGTTGGAAATCAGGGTAGTCAGTGGATCGTTCTGAAATATTGCGTTTAAATGCTTGCTTTCCGCGACGTTCTTTATGCCCGTTGGGCTTTCGTTTCCCTTTCATTGGTAGTTTTGAGCAATCAAATTGATTTGCTTTAAACTGACGATAAAGTGTTCTAACAGAGCATGAAATAGGAAACTCAGCTCGACCAATAATCACATCAGGTGTCCACCCTTGAGCCACCATAGTTTGAAGGTAATCATGCTGTTCTGTAGGCAAACTAATGGGTTGTCGACCACAACGCGTTTTATTTTCTTTATATTGTTGGTAATAGTCACAGATAGATTTTCCTTGTTTTAGGAAGTTGTAAACATTGTAGATTGTCTGTCTAGAACGATTTAAAGTCTTAGAAACCATCGTAACAGGTTGGCTCATATTGAAATAAGCTTCTATCATCACGAGTTCATTTGATGTAAGATGAGTATAGGTCATTTGTCTTCACTCCTTATAATTCTTTGGTCGGAACTATTTTGAGTGTAGCACAAATGACTTATTTAGTTGTCTAGCTTAATTTTACTATCGGCGCGATCAAATCTAATTCATCTGCTTCTTCTGTGAAGATACCATCTGCTCCCAATTTTAAATAAACCATTCGGGAAGTAAAGACCATTTGATCTTCATCTGCTAAAATAAGGATATAAATGTCAGAAACTTTTCTTATCTCTAACAACCATTCACATATATTTGTAAAATTTAATTCGGTACTTTCTTCTATTATAAGAACGTCTAATCCATCTATATCATTTAAGTCAAATTCTTCGATTAATTTAAGTGAGCATTGTGGGTCTGAATCCAAAGTTTTATAATAATTATTTTGAGGTGCTCTTAATGAAAAATAACCAATGTTGTACATATCACATTTCTCCTACATATTAAATTTGTTAATGTTCAATAAATTTTCTTATATATCAATTTTTATTTCTATTCACGTTTTTAGTCTTTCGTTTTTTGTCACTTTTTTTCCTTTTTCTTTTAGCTGCCTCGGCTTTTAATCTTTTTCTTTTACGTCTTCTTCTTTTGCTAACATACTGGCTCAATCCAAATGTTATCAGCATCAATACTACGACTCCTGCTGCACCACCTATAATGTACCATTTTGTATAATCCACTTTTAATTCAACTGCTTTGTCATTCAATTCTTTGGCGTCTTTTTGACTGATTTCAAAGTCTTTAGACCATTTCCATTCTTCTGACTCACTGGAAACATTCATGTGCATTGTATACTTTCCTGCTTTGAATTCCTGATTTTCCCAACTTGTTCCAAAGTTAAAATTAGAATTAGGTGCCATACGGACTCCTGTTTTTTTCTGTTCAAATAATGGCTCTTTGCTACCTTTTTTAGTTACTCGAACATCGACCTCCATATCTTGAATGATTACAGGTTTTGTATTTTGAATATTCGTCTTTAAAACATTTCTATAATTGACCTGTGAAGGTTGTATTTTCCCTAGTTTTAAATCTGGCTTAATAACAGTGTCATTTTGTCTAATCAACACACCTATCGCAAAAGCAAATCGATTTTTGATCTGTACTCCTGCGTTTTCTTTATCTGCCTTCCCTTTATCTTCTTTTTCAGTAAAATGAAGTCCGCCCAAAATCACACCATCTAATTCCTCATCTGGCATTGTCACTTTTATTTTCAATGTTTTTGAACTTTTTGCTGGAATCGTTGTTTCTTTTTCTACTTCACTAATGACGGAAAAAGGAGCTCTAAGGGTTGCATCCAATTTAGGATCTGAATTACTGTAATCAACGATTCCATTATCATTTGTAATTGCTGTATTAGCATGATTTTCTACGGTTACTTCTTTTTCTAAAGGATTATTCATTAGAACGTCTAATTCTTGAACTTGACCAGGTTTCATCTTCAAATCAAAATAAGTTTTTGTTTTGTCTATTTGATTTTCAGGAATAACTGCTGTTACAGAAAAATTCATAGTTCCATCCTGAGCTGAAACATTCACCGGAATAAATCCTATCATTATAATCAAAACTAAAAGTGTCACTATGCGCTTATTCATTATTCATTTCTCCCAACTTGCATATGTTTGAATTTACATTATTTCTTATGTACGAATGAGTCATTGCAACGACAGAATATTTCTGTTGCTGCAATGACCAGTTAAATTGATCTTTTTAATTGTCCGCTGGAGGCGTTGTTGGTGTAGTTGAAAGAGTCCAAGTAATGGTTGATTTGTATTCTTCATTAGGATCTTTCTTTGGTCCGGTTTTGCTTCGATTAGGGTTTGTGGTTCTGAAGTTAATTTTATATTTGTCTTAAGTGTTTCAGGCTTAAAATCTTTACCATCAACAGGTTTAACAGGACTAGAAAATTCTGACTCTCCTAATGTTAACGTAGCTTTTAAATCTGCTTTCGTATCTACCTTAGTCCCCATAAAGGGAGTAGCGGAAACGGTTAACTGCCATCCTTCATTTGTACCACGGTTATCTGTTACTTACACATAATGAGGAACATATTTACTTTGAAGCGGATCAGTCAATTTTCCATTTCCATCTAATACATTGACTTTCAGATATAGTGGGTGATAATCGGATGCATTACCAGACATTGTAACTGCACCAAATTTAAAGTTTGGTGCAAAATCAACCCTTAACGGTCCTTTAGTTCCGGTCGAGCCCTCACCCGGATCTGGTTTAATGCCATTACCACCAGGGTTAGTCGGATCGATTGTATCCCCTCCGTTATCAGCGTCTTGCGATTCTGATTTAAATTTTACAGTTGCATCAGTAGTCGGTGCTGCAATTTGATCAGCAAAAACTGGTGAAGCTCCCCCTAAAATAAACGTACTCAACAATAATGCAGAAGTGATTGTTGTTGTCTTTTTCATCATTACTTTCCTCTTTCTTTTTTCTGTTGCTCTGTTATTTTCTAGCTTTATGGTGCTTCCTCTAGACTAACATCAGACTTTTCTGGTCCATCGACTAATGTCCAGGTTAGTACAGTTTTATAAGCTACATTCGTTAATTTTGCGGTAGCTCCAGGAATTGTTAGTGAAACACTTTTCGCTGCTTGCTCATCTGTATCTCCTAAAGCGTAGTACCAAGTCCCCATACCTTTCCCGATCGTCGCATTCACAACTGTCACGGCCGCAGCACCTGGAGTAAGCTTTTGCTTGATACCTAGTGGAGCAAACTCATTACTCTTTTGCGCAGATTTTAAAGTAGGATTATCAAAAGCTAATTCAGCACCCGTAAGCTCAGAAACTTTATTATCGGTATCTTTTGCTTGAAATTGAGAATCTTGTTTAAGTTGTAACTGCCAACCAGCGTTCGATCCGCGATTATCTGTAACTTGAACATAGTTTGGTACTTTTTTTGGTACAGAAATATCTTTTAGTTTAATCTCTGCTAATTTTGCATAGTAAGTTGCTTTGTTCCCTGAAACCTTAACCGGACCGAAATTAATTTTTGTAATATAATCAATCGTCAAAGGTCCGACCATTCCAGTAGCACCCTCACCTGGTTTTTCAATTTCTTCACCACCGGGGCCAGTTGGCGGTGTTATTTCCGTGTCATTTTGTTCGAATGAAATTTCTGCTTCGGATTTTATTGGATCTTTAATCGTCACTTGAGATTTCTCTTCGTTGCTATCCTCCACTGTTTCAGTAAATGTTGCTGGAGCCCCTAGTAAAAAACTTGCCCCTGTTAATAACCCCGTAGCAGTAAGTATTGCGTTCTTTTTTGATATCATGTTTTTTCTCCTTTTAATTTTTAGATTGGTGTATCAATTAACTCCCAAGTCAAGGATGTAGTATAGTTACCTTTCTTCTTTGGAGTTATCCCAGGAACACTGACTTGTATGCTTGTTTTGCTTTCTTCTTCATTTTCTCCAAACATTACCAACCAAGTTCCTTTACCAGTTCTTTCTGTAGACCTAGCGATTTCCGTTGGCTCTCCACCTTCTGGATCAAGACGTACACTTCTTGTAGCGATTGGACTACCTCCGTTATCTGGAGAAAATAGTGTAAGATTGTTTAACGATATCTCGGCACCTTTTAATGAGTGTGTACCATTTTTAAGCTGTCCGTTTTGTTTGATCGTCAAACGCCATCCAGAATTTTTGCCTCGATTGTCTGTTAATTGAAGGAAATTTGGCACCATCTCTTCAGAATCGTTTTTTTTCACCCTCGTTAATTTCGCATAATAAATATCATTTTTCTGTGATCCATCATGTTCCCCAAAAATAACATGAGGTGCAAAATCAACACTCAGCGGACCTGATGTTCCCGGTTGAACAGGTATTGGTGAAATAATCTCTGTTGTCTCCCCAGGATTATTCGGATCTATTGGAGATGTAATATCAGTATTTTCTGTATAGGAAATTTCTGCTTCTGATTTATTTCCTGTCGTTACATCTGCAAAAACTTCCTTCATCTCAATACTAGTTCCTCCTAGCAGGAGTGACATAAAAACAATAAACTTTCTTAGGTTTTTCTTCATTTCCACTCCCCTTTAACTATGATCCATTCTCAATCACCCACATTATCAAGATAGAGTATTCTTTATCTTAACGGGCACTTCCTGGTAAAACATTCAGATTCATTTCTATGTCTCAGCTAAACTAAGTTCTTACCTAATTTATCAGACTCGCGAAGAAGTCCTAAAACTGAGCAATTTTTCATTTATCTTCTTGTCTTTTTAATGCAGTATAGATTTTAAAACTGAGTAACACGAACCCGGCAATCAAAATAAAAAAACCTAATAGTAAATACACATTATTATTGGTAGAGCCAGCCTTTGGCAAGAAACTGCTACTGCTGGATTTTACTGGTTTCTCACTCTTTGTTTCTGGGTATTGTGTCTTAACGTTCGATATACTTGTACTACTTTCAGACGATGTATTTGTTGTATTATCAGAAGTCATACTTGTACTTTGAGTATTGCCAGATGCTACATCATTATTAAAGGTTAAACCAATTTCAGTATCGTAGTTGACAGCTTTAACCTCTTCAGAAAATTGAATCAAAGATAAAACAACAAAAGCTATACCAAAGAAAATAAAGATTTTGTGTTTCATAGTCCCCTCCTTTTTATTCCCTGTTCTCCTTTTTTTATTTTAAAATAATATTTTTCGTGCATTTAACAAATATTATTTAAATATGTAAAATAAATTTCCATAAGATCCAATTAAATTATTTTTTCTTTCGTGTTACTTTATTATCATAAAACATAAAGATTTTTTTTGAAAATCCAAAACTGAACACATTTCAGTTCTTTTTTAGATAAAATAACATAAAAATACAACTATATGCCTATTTTTAAGAGAAAAAAAGATTTAATATAACAAATATAAAACAAATAATAATGATTCATACTCTCGCTTCATTGACTTTGTTTTTTTTCTACTCTATAATTCCACGGAAAACTACTAAATAAAGGATGTACATGAATGGAATTTTTTTTAAATGATAAAAACAAGAAAAAATTAGAACTTTTTAAAGAACTGATCTTTAAAGATGGTGGAAAAGTTTCTTTCACTTACCTCCAAGATTATTTAGATATTTCTTTAAGTACTTTAAAGCTTTATTTTAATGAGTTGGAAGCTGATATTCAAAAAAACGATGATTTAAAAATGATTGTTTTCGAAAAAAGCACTGGAGGATTTCAAGTAAATAATCACTCTGAATTTAAAATTGACTATCTAGTCGTTCATTTAAGACTTCATTACTTGAATGAATCGTTACAGTTTAAAATTATTTCCAGCATTTTAAGTAAAAGTTACTTAACTGCTGATGAACTAGCCGATGATTTATTTGTAAGCATTCCGTATCTATATAAACAAATAAATGTTTTTAACGAGCAACTAAAAAGCTTTCATATAAAAGTAGTTTTTCATTCAAATGAAAATTTATGCGGTGAAGAAAAACATTTTAGAATGTTTTGTTTTTATTTTTATTGGAATGCTTATCGAGGGATCATTATTCCTTTTGAATCAGAACTTAGCTGTGTTTTTACCTGCCCAGATATAATAGATAGTTTGGAGAGACGTTATTCATCTTCTGTCATTAAACGTATCAAATTAATGCTCGGCATCACTATTATGAGACAATATAAATACCCCGTGCAGCTACCTATGGAAATAAAAAATATACTAAAACCTTTAGAAATTACTACTGAAATTTCAATATTAGTTAAGCGATACTTTCTCTCAGAAGAAGAGCACTTATTTTTTAATTTGATGCTTCGAAGTTTCATCTCAGATATTGATTCTTCAGAAGAAAAAATCAGCCTTTTCAACCTTTTTCCAAGATCCTCCTCTTTAGTTTTCTCAAGTGAATTGTTAGTTAACGAATATGAAAGAAATTTTTACCCATCTACGACTATGACTCCTACACAAAAAGCCAGCATTTTTTATTATGTTCTTATTGGGATCGTTCATTCTACTTTTTTTGAAATCAATCCAATGTACTTTTTCAGACAAGCAATGATCAGCCAACAAGACAATACCCAGTTTCTAAAAAAATATTTAAAAAGACATCCAAAAAATTATCGTTTTTATAAGAAATTCAGAAAAAATCATCCTGAATTTACAATAGATCCCGCCTTTAATTTTGGAATTTGTATGTTGCTGACAATTTTTACCGATATGTTTTTAATCCCCAAAGTCTCTATTTATATACAGTACACTAGTAATAATTATGGTACTATTTTTATAAAGAATAGGCTTTTAACCTTTTTCAATTCTGAATCAATCAATTTTACAAATCAAATAGATGAAGCTGATATTGCCATTGTAGATAATTTTGAATTTCACAAAAAAAGAGATGGACAAACTTTTTTCTTTGTCAACAGTTTTTTGGAAGAGCGGATGTGGCTTGAATTAATCATTGTTATTCAAAAGTTTTTATTAAACAGTAATTAATTTGCAGCGGGAGATTACTTTTAGAAAAATAAAAAAGAACAAGAGCAAACTAATTTGTTTGCTCTTGTTCTTTTATCTATAGCTTTTAATTGCTTTTCATCAATTCAGTAACATAAGCTACTGTATCAGGTTGTTCTGTCTCAATCTTAGTAATAGCTTCAGAAAAGTTTGGTAGATGATCTTTATGGGCAATCAATAGTTCATCCAATAAGGTTTTAGCCATTACTCCTCCTGGAACTAATGGATTGATTGTGAACGCATGTAACGCTGCTCCATAATCTCCATCAATAGCAGCACGAATAACAGTTTCTTCCATCCCTTTCATGACTTGAATAATACCACGAGCTGCTGGCGGGAATGCTCCCCAATTGTAGGGTTCATGTCCATGTGCAGTTACAGGACCTGAAACTTCAACAACGCAATCATACGGTAAATCAGTGATTGTTCCATTGTTTTCTGTTGAGACAACCATGTCTGTACGTTTATCATTATGAATTGAGGCAATCAATTCACATGCTGCATCACTGTAGTGTGTGCCGCCACGTTGTTCTAGTTCTTTTGGTTTGTAATCTAAGTTTGGATCCTTGTAAAGTTCAAATAGACGAGCCTCAGTTTCTTTTACCACTTGGGCTCTTGTTTCACCTTTTTCAAACTCTTCGATCGAATGTTTCAGCATTTCATCTTCGATATAATAATAACGATGATAACCACATGGCAACATGCCTAGGTCTTTAATTTGCTCATAATGGAATGATGCGTTGTGGATATTTTTTAAATGACTTTCAGAATCTTCTTGTGGTCCATAAATCAAGTCAATCAATTCTTGCGTCCGCTCATTTCCTTGTTTATCCCAAACGCGGTGCCAATGGAAGTGATTGATTCCAGCAAATTTGAAGAATAAATCATCTTCAGGAATTCCTAGTTTTTCAGCAGCTTGTTTTCTGTGCCCGATCGGCACATTACACAAACCTGCAGTTTTCTTCCATCCACCATGTTTTATGGCTGCTTCTGTCACCATTCCTGCAGGATTGGTAAAGTTAACAAGCCATGCATCGGGACATAGTTCTTTCATGTCCTCAATAATTCCAAGAATTACCGGAATCGTACGGAATGCTTTAAACATCCCTCCAGCTCCATTTGTTTCTTGTCCTAAAACACCATGCGATAATGGAATGCGCTCATCTTTGATACGTGCATCAAGAAGCCCTACACGAAATTGTGTTGATACAAAATCAGCGTCTTTTAGAGCCGCACGACGATCTAATGTTAAATGTACTTCCCAATCTAGTCCAGCTGCTTTGACCATGCGTTTTGCCATTGCCCCAACAGTTTCTAATTTTTCTTTGCCTGCTTCAATATCAACTAACCAAATTTCTTTGATTGGTAGTTCATCTTTTCTTTTAATATATCCCTCGATCAATTCTGGTGTATAACTTGATCCTCCACCAATTGTTGCGATTTTCAATGCTTCTCTTGTCATGTGTTTCCCTCCTGATTTTTTGTTCAGAAAATGTTCTGACATCGTTTACATTGTAATCATAATGTGTGGGAATGTTCCCATGTCAAGGTCTTTTTTTAATTATTTTATGTTATACTTAAAAAGTGAAGTTCTCTTTCTATTCATTCAATTAGTGAGGTGTTGTAATGACAACGATTATTGATGTAGCAAAAAAAGCACAAGTCTCAAAATCAACTGTTTCTAGAGTCATTTCTGGAAATGGTTATGTTAGTCAAGAAAGTCGAAAAAAAGTATTAGAAGCAATGGAAGCGTTATCGTATTCTCCTAATTTGATCGCTCGTAATCTCCAAAGTGGTGAAACCAAAACGATTGGATTTCTTGCACAAGGTTTTATCGATCCGTTAGGTATTTTTCTGGAAAGTTTTATTTCTATTGCGAAATCCTATAATTATTATGTAACTCTTTATTTTACTGATGGAGATAAAAAGAAAGAAATCGATGCCTTAAACCAAATGAAGTATAAACAGCTAGATGGTGTTTTTATTTTGACTCGAGCCAATAAATGGGAAATAATCGAACCTTATAGTCTCTACGGTCCGATCGCGACCTGGCATCGTATTGATTCTGAGCGAATCTACTCTTCTTATATTGATCATTATTCAGGTTATTTACGCTCATTAGATTATCTTTTTCAACGTGGCTATCGTTCGATTGGACATGTTTTGGGCCATTCTGAAAATCTGAATACGAAAGCACGTTTAAGAGCAATTGATGATTTCCATAACGAAAAAAATATCTCAAGCAAAGATGAATGGATTTTCCGTGATGAAAATAGAATTGACAATGGGCGTCGTATTGCTCAATTATGGCATAAAATGATAAATAAAACGGATGCAATGGCGTTTTATACTGATTCAGTTGCCGCAGGTTTTATATCGGAGCTTCAAACTTTAGGTTACTCTATTCCAGAAGATGTAGCGGTTATTGGCTTTGATAATAGTGAAATCAGTCGATTGATGCACATTACGACTGTGGACTATTCGATCAAACTACAAGCAGAAAATTCCTTTATTTATATTCATAACCAGCTCAATAAAGAAACCATTCCAGAACAAGAAATGAGTGTTGGCTTGATTGAAAGAATGACTGTTCCTTTGAGAGAACAAAAAAAGAGTACTGAAGATTAAACGCTTCAGTACTTTTTTCTTGCTTATTTAGTTACTTTTTTACGTTCATTTTTTAATATTGAGATCGATTGTTTCAATGATTTAAATACGCCGCCTTCGCTATAAACCAATACATTAGATTTGTAAAGTTTCGCTGAAAACATTGTTAATAATACGCCGAAAACAACAAGAATCAAAACAGAAATCATAGCACCTGCCGTAGTTACCGTTTCACTTGCTAAACGAATTGGCATGATGAAGGATGAAATCAATGGAATATAAGAAGATACTTTAATCACAATATTCTGTGGGTCCGTTGTTCCTAATGAAATTCCAATAAAATAGCCAATCATTGCGATATAGATAATCGGTTGAACAGCTTTTGCCGTATCCTCTGGTTTTGATACCAACGATCCGCATAATGCTGCTAATACTGAATAGACCAACACTCCTAGCACAAAGAATGCTAACGTGAAGAATAGGAAACTACCAAAAATATTAGTAAAAGAAAGTCCTTCTAAGAAACCTTTCACAATCTCCATGTCTTTTAATTGTGTATAACCGATTCCAATTGCGGCAGCATAGATCACGATTTGAGTCAGTGCGACCATAATGACTCCAGTTAATTTCCCGTAAAAATGGGTTTGAGCTTTGGTACTGGATAAAATAACTTCCATGATCCGTGTTCCTTTTTCAGAAGCGATTTCTTGTGCAATAATCGATGCGTACGTGATGATAATTACCCAAAGAATGATGGTTATCACAAATGACATCGCTGACTGGATCGCTGTATTATCTTGACCTGTCGTCATTTTTCCATTGTCATCAAAGCTGACTTTAGTCTTTTCAAAATTTGCTGGTTGGCTTAAACTTGTTAATTGTTCTGTGGTTAAATTTAATTTGCTTGCATTCAATGATGATTGAAGTCCGTTAAGCATTTGGCCCATCATTAATTCTGTCGTAGTGCCTAAAGAAGATTCTGCATATAATTTCCCTTGAATTTGTTCTGTTTTAGTTTCTAAAACGAGAAAAGCATCCAGGTCATTTGCTTGCAATTGTTTTTCAGCATCTTTTTGTGACTTGATCACTTTAAACGTATAGTCATCTGTTTTTGCTTGAGCTAATTGTTCTGCCAATGCTTGATTATCTGAAACAAGCCCAACTTTTGTCTCCTCAGAAAAACCGCCTGCCAGTGAACCTGCGATGTAAATGATTCCCATAACAATAAATGGTACAAGGATCATAATAACAAAGGAAGCTGACTTAACATTCTTTTTATAGACATCACTTGCTATAATCCAAAATTTACTCATTTGGTTCACCTGCTTTCATCTTAAATATTTCTTCTAAGGTCGGCGGTTGCTGATTGAACATCGGAATATAGCCAAATTGTGTAGCGCGTGCAAAGATTTCTTGCCCTGCTTTTGGATCATTCAAAGTTACTTCAACGACACCGTCCCCACGTTTAATTGCTGATTTTACCCCATCGATTGCTAAGACTTTCTCAGGATTTAAGGGTGATTCTAAAAACACTTTTGTACGTCCGAAACTCTCACGGATTTCGTGAACTTTTCCATTAAGGACCATCTTACCACTTCTTAACATTACAAGATGATCACAGATTTTTTCGACATTATCCATATTATGACTAGAGAAAATTACACAAGATCCTTTTTCTTTCAATGCGATGATTCCATCTTTTAAAAGCTCGGCATTAACAGGGTCTAATCCACTAAACGGTTCATCTAAAATCACCAATTTTGGTTCATGGATCAGTGTTGCAATCAGTTGAACTTTTTGTTGATTTCCTTTTGAAAGTGATTTTACTTTATCTGTTTTTTTCCCTTTGACTTTGAATTTTTCCATCCATTCGTCAATTTTAGGTTCGATTTCTTTTTTAGTTTTTCCTCTTAATTCAGCAAAATAAATCAATTGCTCTTGAATGGAAACTTTTGGATATAAGCCGCGTTCTTCTGGCAAGTAACCAATATCGTTATAGTCCTTCCCGCTTAACTGATGCCCATTCCAAAGTACGACTCCGCTATCTTGAGTTAAAAAATCTAAAATCAAGCGGAAAGTCGTGGTCTTGCCAGCACCGTTTTGACCGATCAGGCCAAGTATTTTCCCGTCAGGGATTTCAAAAGACATGTTGTCTACAGCTGTATAATCCCCAAATGTTTTAACCAAATTCTTTACTTCTAACATTTTCCATCCTCCTATATTCAAATTAAATCGACTCTTTGTTTCTAAAAGTAAATTTCCCATTTTATTGGTCACGTATTTTTTGACGCTTAATAAATTTTACCATGTATCTGTATTTTTAAAAAAAAATTCTTTAATAAAACGCTGAACAGTATACCTACACCAGCACCCAGAATCGCTAATAAGATGGAGTCTCTAAAAACTTTTTGTCGTTTGGCAAAACGTTCTGGATGATTATAATATTTTGAGCGATCTCTATAAATGACCAATGAGAAAACAATAGTGAACGCTATTCCGAGTGGTAAAATAGTAAATAACATCCCCAAAGATAGCAAAATCCCCCTGACTACCACATTCGATAAAATATTATTTTTAGTTTCTTTGGTTAAGAGTACTAGCATAAATATACTGATACCAAACGGTAAATATATAAGTGTACGAACGAATAGCCATATCCATTCCTTTTTCATACGAATCCAATAACTTTCAGAATCTGAATAAATCGTTGGTGTATCGCAATCAGCTTTAAAATAATAATATTTTTCTTTATAATTTCCGATATTTTCCCAACCAGCTTGCTCATAGATTATCAAATATTCGGACAATTCATCTTATGAACCATCAAAAAAATCCACTGAAAACTCTTTTTCTTCTGGTGAACCCTTTTCAAATACAAGAAAACCTAATTCATTCATTTTTTTAAAGTGCCAACCTTTTCTTGCTTGTCTTTTCAAAATTTGCATTTCCTTCTCAGGATAAAAAGCAATCCCTTTAGAAAAAATGTATTTTTTCCCTTTAAACATCCTCATTTTTTCTCCCTTTTTCAGCTAACAGACGGTTTCCAGCTTGATAAAGAAGTTTCCGGCGCTCAATATCCAACTTTAAGATATCAAGCCCTTTATCCGTAATTAAATACGTTTTCTTCCGTTCATTACTTTCCTCTAGCGTAATCAATTCGGTTTTTTGTAACTTTTTCAAAATTGTGTACATGCTAGCTGGACCAATATCTACCTGTCCATTTGTTAAAACATTCACTTCTTTCATAATGGCATAGCCATGTTGCGGTTCTAGTAAAGCTAACAGAATCAAATACGTGGAATCCGTCAGTGTATCTTCCATGATATCTTGCCCCTTTATATCGTTAGATGATATATCACCTAACGATATAGTATCGTGAATTATTCACTATGTCAAATACTTTTAAAATTTCTAAACCGATTTTTTCCTTAAAAATTTTTGCATAGCATAAAAAGAAGCTGGGACATAACTCCACGAGTCACACCCCAGCTTCGAGAAATCCAGATAAACGGTGGGAGCAAAAGCAACCACTACACTTTGTTTCGATCTCATTAACTTCTACGCATAAAACATGCTAGAATTAAAGGCTTCGGAAATAAGCACTTCTGTCCAACCTCTTTTTGCTCTATCGACTATTATGAGTTTTCACTTGAACCAGTTTCTTCCTGATGCAAGTGATCATACACATTTTTAGCAACATTTTTCGGCAAACCAGACGCATTCAGCTCTTCAACTGACGCTGCTGTTATATTTTTTAATGACTTAAATTGCTTTAATAACTCTTTTTTTCGTTTTGGCCCTAATCCCTCTATATCATCTAAGCGAGAAGCAAAGCTATTTTTACTTCGTAATTGACGATGAAAAGTAATTGCAAAGCGATGAACCTCATCTTGAATACGCTGTAATAAAAAGAACTCTTGTGAATTTCTTTCTAAAGGAACAATAGCCAAATTAGGCCCAAAAAGAAGTTCACTTGTCTTATGCTTATCATTTTTAGCCAATCCTGCTATTGGAATATCTAACCCTAATTGATTATCCAAGACTTCTTTGGCAGCATCGATTTGACCTTTTCCTCCATCAATCACGATCAAGTCCGGAAATGGTAGATTCTCCTTTAAAACACGTGAATAGCGACGATAGATTACTTCACGCATCGATGCATAATCATCTGGACCTTTGACTGTCTTTATTTTATATTTACGGTATTCCTTTTTATCAGGTCGTCCATCTATAAAAACGACCATCGCAGAAACTGGGTCTGTCCCCATGATATTCGAGTTATCAAATGCTTCGATTCTTATAGGTGTCGGTATATTCATGGCATTACCCAGCTTTTCAACAGCGCCAATTGTTCGCTCTTGTTTCCGCACGATTAGGTCGAATTTTTCTTGCAAAGCGACGGTAGCATTTTTGCCAGCTAACTTAACTAATTTCTTTTTTTCTCCTCGTTGAGGTTGTAGCACTTTCGTTGAAAGCATCGCTTCTACACTCGCAATATCGATATTATCTGGAATCAAGACTTCTCTTGGAATGAAGTGTTCGTTTTCTTGGTAGAATTGCCCGATAAAGGTTAAGAAATCCTCTTCTTCTTCATTGTAAAAAGGGAAAATCGAAACATCTCTTTCAATCAACTTACCTTGACGAATAAAGAATACTTGAACACACATCCAGCCCTTATCAACTGCATAACCGAAAACATCACGATCCACTAAATCTGCATTTGTCATTTTTTGGCGTGTCATAACGGTTTCGATGGCTTTGATTTGATCGCGGTATTCTGCTGCCTTTTCAAATTCCATATTTTCTGCGGCTTCATTCATTTTTCTTTGTATCTCTTCTTGAATAACCGGGTGTCCGCCATTTAAAAAGCTTTTGATTTCTGCAACCATTTTTGTATAGGTTATTTTAGGAATATCAAAAACGCAAGGCGCTAAACATTGACCCATGTGATAATACAGGCAAACTTCTTTAGGTAGCACTCGACATTTTCTTAAAGGAAACAGGCGATCTAGCAATCGTTTTGTTTCATTTGCCGCCCCAACATCTGGGTACGGACCGAAATATAGCGCTTTGTCTTTTGAAACTTTTCTTGTAATCAACAATCGTGGGTAATCTTCATTTGTGATTTTGATAAAAGGATAACTTTTATCATCTTTCAACATGATATTATACTTAGGATCATTTTTATGAATCAAATTGATTTCGAGAAGTAATGCTTCAATGTTTGATTCAGTTACTATATATTCAAAATCTTCTATCTCACTGACAAGCCGTTCTGTTTTCGTATCATGGCTGCCGCTAAAATAAGAGCGTACACGGTTTTTTAAAACTTTTGCTTTACCAACATAAATGATTGTTCCGTTTTTGTCTTTCATCAAGTAACAACCTGGTTGGTCAGGAAGCAATGCTAATTTATTTTTGATTCTATCGTTCATAATACTTCCTTTCTTATTTCTTGATACATTATATTATAGCATTTTCTACAAGCTTAGGCATAAAAAATAGGATGAAGAAACTCTCCATCCTAAGAATATGTCTACAGATATTTGTCAATCATTGCACGTAGCTGTTCTTTTGAATGAACACCCACGGCTTTTTCTACAACTTCTCCGTCTTTTTTCAATAATAATGTTGGAATACTCATGATTCCAAATGAAGCTGGCGTTTCTGGGTTTTCATCTACATCCATCTTCGCAATTTTTACTTCACTTTCATCATATTCTTCACTTAATTGTTCTAAAATCGGTGATTGCATGCGACAAGGGCCACACCATGTTGCCCAAAAATCGATCAAAACAAGACCGCTATCTGTTTCAGTTGAAAATTCTTTGTCTGTAATTACTTGTGTCATAGTATAGACCTCCTACTTATTAAAGCTAAACAGGCTCGCCAAACCTTGACAGAAAAATCGAAACAATTAATTGAGATCCAATTTTCCCGAAAGCTTAGTCTGTGAAGCTAGATAATGATTTATAAAGTCATTATATCACTCGTTTGTTCATTCGACTAGTTTTCTGCTTACTAAAGGTAAGCAGCCTATTTGAATTTTACAATCGTCGCTCCATTACCGCCTTGGTTGCCTGGAGCAAACTCAAAACTACTCACACTACGATGATTTTTCAGGTAATCCGTAATACCTGTACGTAAAGCGCCAGTTCCCTTGCCATGCACGATCGTCACTTGAGGATAGCCTGCTAAAATTGCTGCATCTAGATATTGATCTACTTCAGCTAACGCTTCTTCATATCGCTTCCCACGTAAATCTAGTTGGTTTGCTACATGACTACTCTCACTTGAGCGAATAGCCGTTACTCTTTGCGTTGGTTCCTTTTCGGGTGCAACAGGAGTCATGTCACTTTCATCAACAGTCATCTTTAAAATCCCCAATTGAACTTGCCATTCATTATCGCTGGATTTACGGATCAACGTTCCACGTTGACCAAAAGTGTTGACGATCACTTCATCACCTGATTTTAGTTTCTTTTGTTCTTTGGCTTTTTTCAGAACTTTATTTTTTTCCAGTTTCGCTTCTTCATGGTGAAGTTTTGAAAGTTGTGATTTTGCATCGATCAATTGATGCTCTTTGATGCCACCTTGATTTCCACTGCTTAACTGCATTTTACGAATATCTGAAATAATACCTGCAGCCTCTTCCTCAGCTTGTGATACGAGTTCGTTTGCTTTTTGACGAGCTTTAGCCATTTCCTTTTCTCGCTCATCAAAAAAGTAGCCATAAGCTTCTTTTAATTCATGATGTAATCGCTCAGCTTCATCTACATAATGACGAACTTCTAAATATTCAGTTTCAGCCATTTTACGTCGATTTTCCAAATCAGCAATCATTTCATTTAAATCTTGGCTTTCACCGTCCATAATGTGTTTTGCTTCATCAATGATCGTTGTATCCAGACCAAGACGTTTTGAAATTTCAAACGCATTACTACGCCCTGGAACACCGATTAATAAACGATAAGTTGGACTCAACGTATCAACATCAAATTCCATACTAGCATTAATGGTCCCTGCGCGATTATAGCCATATACTTTTAACTCGGGATAATGAGTTGTTGCCATCACATATGCACTTTTGCTGCCTAATGCATCTAAAATCGAAATCGCTAATGCGGCTCCTTCTTGAGGATCAGTCCCTGCACCTAACTCATCAAATAATACTAGACTATGACTATCCACTTTTTTCAACACATCAACGATATTCGTCATATGGGAAGAAAACGTACTTAAACTTTGCTCGATGGATTGTTCATCACCAATATCAGCAAAAACTTCGTCAAAAATGCCCATACGACTTTCTTCGCCAACTGGAATCGGTAAACCAGATTGTCCCATCAATTGAAGTAATCCTAATGTTTTCAATGTAATCGTCTTACCACCAGTATTTGGCCCTGTGATCACAAGAGCCTGATAATCTTTTCCGATCGTGATGTCATTTGGAACAGCCTTATCTTGATCCAGTAACGGATGTCTCGCTTGTTTGAAGTAAATATGATTCTCTTCACTGATTTGCGGAACTACAGCTTTCAGTTCTTTACCGAAACGAGCTTTGGCATTTACAAAGTCCAATTTCCCAATAACATAGGCATTGTGCATAATATCATTTCGATGCGGAACTAATTCAGCTGATAACTCTGATAAAATCCGTTCAATTTCATTACGCTCAGCGATTTGATGTTGGCGTAAACGATTATTCAGATCAACGATTTGCTTTGGTTCCACAAATAACGTTTGACCTGAGGCACTTTGATCGTGGACGACGCCACCAAAAACACTTTTATATTCTTGTTTAACTGGAATTACATAGCGTTCATTTCTCATCGTTACAATTGCATCGCTTAAATATTTGGCGTTTTTTCCTCTGACGATGCCCTCTAATTGTTCACGAATCGTCTGTTCACTTCTACGAATATTATTTCGAATGATTTTTAACTCTGGAGAGGCTTCATCGGTCACTCGACCATCTTCATCGATCGACTCTTTCAATCTACGACTCAGTTCAGGTAAAACGATCAGTTGCTCGATCCAAGCGTAAAGTCTTAGTAATTCAATTTCACTGTCTTGTAAATCATTAAAAAAACGTATAACTTCAGAAGTTGTAGATAAGACCCGTCCAATATGCGCTAATTCGACACCATTTAAATCAGCTCCAATTTCGATTCGTTTCATGTGGGGACGAATATTCTCTAACTTAGGAATCGGGATTCCACCACGTAAGCGCTGGATTTTCAAACCATCTTCAGTCTCTTTTAGCCAAGCTTGAATACTAGTTGCCTCATTTATAGGAACTAAGTGTTCGATTTCTTCCAAGCCTTGTGCTGTAACAACGTACTGAGAAATTAGTTGTTTGACTTTATCAAACCCTAATGTTTTTAAAATTCGTGTATTCATTTTTTCACCTTCTGTTCTTGTAATACTTGAATTGCTTTATCCTATTTAATCATCTGTTCGATCCACAAATGATAGATTTGCTTAGAAAAAATTGGTGTATCTTTTATGATATATCGTGCTAATCCACTGTTTTTAAATTGATTTTGGACTGAATCAACTGGCAACATCGACAACGCACTTAAAACTAAAAATACTCCGATATAAATAACGATTAAACTTATTAGTCCGCCAGCTAGCCAATTGGCTTGTTTTAACACTGGTACAAAGACCAATCCGTGAGCAAAGATAGCTAAAAATCGCACAACTAACCAACCTGCTGCTAAAATAAGCAAAAACGCTACAGCGCCGTAAAAAGCTTGATCTAAATCAAGCGTAAGCTCTTGTTTGAAAAAGACCAATTTAGTATCAGCTGTTGGTGAAGGATATGGGATGAACAATTCCAGATGAGAGGCTAAACTCTTATAATACGTTTTAGCTATGAAATAAGAACAAAGATAGCCGAATGTATATAAAACTTGTAGAATCAGTCCGCGTCTAGCGCCTGTATAAAATCCAATGGCGAAAAGTAATAAAATAAGTAGTGTTAACATCCTGTCATCCTCTCAGATTATTGGTCTTGAGTGCTTTTACTTTGAATCTGTTGCTTTCGGTTTTCATTTAAGATTTGCTGAGCTTCCATATGATTATGTATTTCTACATCTTCCTGCCCGTTCTTTTTCAAAACACCTCTAGCTTCTTCTTCGATTGCTTCGATGCGTTTGATCCGGTTTTCCAGTTCTGCTAATCTAATTGTCCGTTTTTTTAATTCAGCTACTTCTTGTTCTAAATTAAGCACTTTTTCTTGTTTTTTCAATTGATCAGAAATGGCATTGATTGCCAATAATACTGATGCTTGTTCATCGTTTGTTTGTGGTGAAATATGTTTGATTTCAGCTAATTGTTCATTTACTAGTTTCGTTACTAAATCCATATGTTGTTTGCTTTCTTGTCCGATGATCGTATACGTATGATCGGCAATCACAGCTTTATATCTTGTTTTTTCTTTGACCATGATAGTGTTCCCTCCTGTAGTGATCCATTACATGCTATTGTACCATGAAAGTTATCATTGTGTATTCTCAAATAAATCCTTTCTTATTATATGCTACTAAATAGAAAAGTTAAAGGTCTAGTGTTATTATTACAACTTTTATTATATTCTCACTTGAAAAAACGATGTATCTATCACTCTTTCATGCAGGATACAACAAGTAAACAATGGGAGAAATTATTCGTGTTGATTTTTGTTTAAAATACAACAGCTACAAACAGACTTCCTATTCAGAAGATTTGTTTGCAGCTGTTGTCTACAGTTTGTAATGAAATGGGTACAGAAATAGTAATATATTTAATTGTTTATTTTATAATTATTTTGCATCAAGATTAGAAAGGCTCACTCTTTTTCTGAATCTAGTGCATCATTTACATCTTTGTTCCATCTCTTTTTATTCCACGTTGTGACTTCTTTAAGTAATTTACTAGTATTTTGGGGATCTGGATAATAGTATTCTGCCGTAATATTTCGACGATGCTGATCGATCGGTATATCTAGTACGACCGATTTTTCAGCGGTTGATAGTTCCTGTAAACCATTCGTCTTATCAAATGTTTTATAGTTATCTCCATCAATTTTTACAACAATTTTCGTCACATTTCTATAGTAAGCTGTTAAACGTTTGTTTATTACAGATAACCTGACATACGCTGTACCATCTTCAATAATCGCTTCAGATTCATCTTCTGTCATTTTTTTAGGCATCGGACTTGTCATCGTTGCCTCGGCTGTCAATGTTTTTTGATTTTCTGGAATAAAATCACCTGGGATAAATGGCTCTTCTTTCGGTGATTTCCCTTCTGCTTTTACAACTAAACTAAACTCCGGTGAACCTTCTGGAATCTCAGTCACTTTAGCAGAAAAATTGAAACTGATTACATCATCCTTGGTTAAGTTTTCTACATTAGCGGATAAAATTCTTGATGCCTGATCATAATTCGCAGCAATTTTTTTACCATTTTTCTCAAAAAAGAAATTAAAACTACCTGATGTATCAGTATCCAAATCCTCAGGAATTTCCGTTTTGAAGCAAACATTTCTTATAACTTTTTTGGATTTAGATGGATTATTGTTTGCACTCCTTATTTCTCCTGAATAGGTCAATAAGCTACCAACTCTAGTGATATCAACATCTTTATTGGTTACTGGATCTTTTTCTTTAGTACTTGCTTCAACCTTCAAGTTTTCCAAATTTAAACCTTCTGGCATTATATCTTCTACAGAAATTATTTTAGCTGGCTTGAAGCGTTCATCTTTTTTACTTGTTTTTGCTGCATCATGATAGCCTTTAAAATTCTCATAATCAACGCTTGATGGCATAACATTGCCAGCGATACCGTTAGGATCTTTACTATAGGTACTTAATTGAGCTTTATCTTTTAAATCGTCAAGCTCGCTACCATCTTTAGCAAAAATTTCTATTTTTTCATTAGGTGCTAAATATTTTGGCAAATTAATTGTCCAATTTGCTTTAGAATCTGCGATACTTTTTCCCTTACTTGTTACTTCTGTCAATGTACTCTCTAAAAATTGATTGTTTACTTTTGCAAAGATATAAACTTTATCCGCTAATTGATTATCGTGTTGTTTGTCATATAAATTAATCGTACCTTTGATTTGTTTGGTTGCATTTGTGATCGTGTCTGCTTTTCCAGAAATTGAATCTTTTGTGATCGTTAATTCCATTGGAGGCGTAACATCCTCTGAGGTGACAGGTTTAACAAGAATCGTTGGTTCTTCTGAATTGTCTCGATGTCTGCCTCGTGTAGCACTGATAACTTCTACTTTATCACCCGTTTTGATAAAATCAGCTAATTCCACGACGAATATTCCGCCTCGTGGTTTAGTCTCATCCCATTGCTGAACACCTGGTAAATTTTTTGCGCCTTTATATCCTTTACTCAGAACTTCTTTTTCCATGAGTAGTTTGTTTTCTCTTGTGATTTTAACTTTCACTAAAACTTCTTTTTCCCAAGCATCACGGGTTTCGTCTCCATAACCGACTTTCACACTGACATGTCCATAGAGTTTTTTATCTGCATTCGTTGGAATTCACAGCTCATCCACGATTGGAGCGGAATTATTACCACTCATACGAGCATACTTATGGGCTCCTTTATACGTACTTTGATTGAATTCATCTTTGTAATCTGTACTTACAATCGTCTCAAAATTCCGTCCCTGCAAGGTATACGAAATCGGTGCCCAATACGCATCTGGATCTTGATCTAAATCAAGACCATTTTTGATTTCCCAAACAGAAAGATAGGCTTTTTTTGCTTTGAACACGCCATTATTCGAACCGTTTGAGAATACTTGTCCTCCATTTTGTCGATTGTTTCTTATATCATAAAAACGCGGTTGATCTAGTTCAAAATCGGCTTGGCCAGCCGATTGAATCACGCCACTATTCTGAGAATATGTTTGTCCTTCTGCTCTAAATACAGTATCTTTACCCACTAAAAATCTAAGGCTACCACTTTGCGTCCATAATGCAGGTCCCAACGCTGCGTTGATATAAACTTCACTTTCCTTGCCTTCAAGTGAAAAGATTGACGTTTTGCCAGACCCGTCTATAGGAAATTGAACGCCTTGTTTGCCACCCGTGTCTGAGCCATTGACTGGTCCGCCATTGGTAGATTTATCCGCTTGATTATTTATTTGAAGATCTCCACCGCTTTTTACAAAAAACTGATTGTTTTGTCCATATAAGCGAACACCTGATGCTGACCCATGCTTCTTGGTTATCGAGACTTTCCCTTTATTGGTGATAAGAAATGTCTGACCCCCAACTAATCGAAAGCGAAGCACCGCACCGATGTTGTTACTTTCTCCTTCAGAAGTCAAATTTAGTTCAGAACCTTTTCCATCAACGTAAAAATTACCGTCTGTAACTTGATTGATCATTGCTGGTTGTGCTCTGTGCTTATTATTTGTTTGGCCCAAACTATGAATGTTAAGTTTTGCTCCACTCGTTACTTTTATTACTGATTTAGTTGTCTCAGAACTGTTATTAGATGAACCGCATAAGGAAACAGTTGCACCATAATAATCGGTTAGTGCTCCATTTGATGTAGCGTTAAGAACTGTCCCCTCATCCCTAGCTTCAAAATGAACTTTATTTACGTACCCTTGAGTGTTTGCATAAATAGCTTGCCCTTCTCTACTATGAAGTGTAAGTTTTGAACCTTTTTCGATGACAAAAACCGTATTGATTCTATTTCCTGGATGCATCCTGATTACTGACGTTTTACCTTCAATGCTAATCTGAGCCTGCTCAGTTATCAAAATTTCCTTGGCATTCACAACATGATTCCCTGTAGTACCAGAATTCCACTGGGTTTGACCTTTCATCACTAAATAAGATTTTGCTGCATCAATAAAGGTTCCGGCACTATTTGAGTAAGTATTTTGAATATTTTCAGTTAAAATTGTCCAGCCATCTTGTGTACTTCGGATCAAACCACTGTTATTTTTACTATTAACCTTCATATTTTTTACGACAAAATACCGTTTAGCTGACCCTAATTGAAATGAGCGGTTATTACCTGTACCAGTAGTAAAAGTAAAATTCTTTCCATCGATCATTAATGACCGATTGATTTCTGGCAACGCAGTAGTCCCTGAAATATTTGCACCAAATTCAATATGATCAGTCGATGTATCTTTGATCGCAGCAATCAATTGCTGATAAGTTGTAACGATTTTTTTAGTGGAAGACGGAGCAAAGTTCTGAATTTGTACAATTGAAGGTGAACTAAACATCTCATAACTATTGGTTGAAGCAATGGAGCCTGCTATTGCATACATTTTTGGATTTGCCGTTAGTGAAGATGTCTCAGTTTTTTCTTTAGGTGCAGTGTAATTTATATCCACTGATTTGATTTTGCGCTTTTGTCGATAAATTTCAATATTATCTTTGCTGTCTCGAACAATAGGAAACGGAATTTTAAGGGTTGTTTGTTTATTTGATTTTTTTATTTTGATTTTTACCCCATCGTTATCTGGTACTTCCGTTGTTAAAATTTCCATACCGTCTGCTTTTACTGCCTCCAAAGTTTCTGGGGTAATTAATTGATTTTTCTTTGATTTTAACGTGATCGTTTCTTCTTCGGGATTATTTATCCCTAGTTCGATAACCATTCCAACCTTTTCTTTCATCTCTGGATCAACATATTCTTCAACGTTTAGAGTGTACTTGTTTTTTCCAAAATCACGAAAAAACCAATAGACTTGAAAGCTCAAAAAAAACATACATACAATGAATAATAGACTACCTATTCCCAAACCGATTCTTTTTCTCATGGTGTTCTTCTTCATCACTTTCTCCTCCTTTCCTTACTCTTTTGATTCCTCTTTGACATTTAAATAATACATATTAAATAACAGGGTGAAATCAAATGTGGTAGCATTTCCCTCTTCTGAGGAACTCTTGTAGCTAAAATCGGTTACTTTAATAAAACGCTGATCATTTTCTAAATTATGGATAAAATCCACGAATTCTTGTTTACCTGCTGTACTAAATTCTAAGACGATTTTACTTGAATAGACCTTCTTTGTCTGATCATTTGGGGAAGAAAAAAGTAGTGTATCTTCCGCCGTGATTTGTTTTAATTTAATTCTATTTTTTTCTACTTTTTGTTCTAATCCTGTCAGATATTCTTGAATTTGAATTCCTTTGGAAAATCGAGGTAGTTCATTAACGATCGTAGAATCAAGCAGGTTCTTCTTACCTTCTAACGATTTTCTCGATTGATGCAATGCAGCAGCTTCCTTTTCCGTTTTTACGATTTCTTGTTTGATTTTCCCGACCTCCTCTTGCTTAGGAGAGAAACCCATAAACCAGCCTAAAACAATCATAAGTAGAAAAAGAAAAAAGAATACTACAAACATAACAATATGCTTTTTGGTGAAGATGATAGTCTTCATTTGTTTTTCCCTCCTCTGTCGATTGAAGGTAATTTTTCTTTCAGCATATGTAATTGGATGACTGATTCAAATTTATCACCAGAATCTTCTTCAAATGAGGAAGATAAAAAAGTTGCTTTATTAACCCATTTGATTTGGCTTAGCGCTTCAGTTAATGCACCAATATCGGATAGTTTTGGTCCCTTGATCGTCAAATCAAATTGAATCACTTCTTGTCCATCTTCTGTTGTCAGCTCTTCTTTCGGGGGGACTGCAACAGCTTCATTTTCTGCGACTTCAAGCAAAGGAATGGCAATTTGATACGTTTCGATTGTTTGGTTATATTTTATGACCACTTCATCTAAATTTTTTGCCATATCAGCGAATAGTACTTGTTTACCTTTCAACTCAGTCAAATATTGTTGAACTTCTTCAGACTGTTCTTTTTTTAGATTTGAAATCTGACTCATTAATTGCGCCTGCTCCATTTTTTGGGTTTGTACAGATTCTTCCAACGTTTTTGCTTCCTGCTGTGTTACTAAATATATTGTTGCAAGGCCTGCAGCACCAACTCCTGTTAACACAAGAAAAAGGATAATCAAAAAAAGTGAAGCTTGATTTTTATAAAATTTATCCGGCAATAAATTAATATTCATACGTACTTACACTCCTTTCATGGCAAGGCCTGCTGCTAATAGATATTTTGAAGGAATTTCATAACGTTTTTCTGTATTGACTGCAACCACAGGACTATCGATTCTGGTTTCCATTGATTTAACCACTTCTTTAAATAGTAAAGGATGCTCTCCTACCAGATAAATTTTGCTGATTTTTTTCCCAATTGCCAGTGTATTGCTATAGTAATAAAGAATATTTTTAGTTACATCCGCTAAATCAGATAAAGCTTCCACTTCTTTGTCTTTATGAAATTCTACTTTGTATTCTCCATTGTTATCTTCTATATATTTCCAATTGGCTACATTATATTCTTCGTATTGGCTGTATATTGGAATATGGTTTTCAAATATTGTAAAAGTCGCTACACCACAATCAACCTCGATCAATAATAAGACATCCGACCACTTAATATTTCTGCTGATGGCGCGCGTGTATGCTAAAGAATTCAGATCCACTGCACTAGGAATCCCGCTGGCTTGCTGGATACCGTCACCTAAGCTGATCAGTGTTGGTTCAGAGGTTGCGACAAAGTATATTTCGCCATCCACAACCATACGATCGCGCCTCGTTGCTTTTACTTTTTGTTTTGCAGCTTTTTTTTGTACTTTCTTTTTCTGACGTGCTTTTTGCTTTTCAAATACTAGTAAGTCAAATGTTGGTTGCTCAAACGGAACAGAAATAGATTCTCCCAATTCCAAAAATAAATATTTTTTGACTTCCTTATCATTTCGCATCCCATTTTCTGGAATACTTCTAATCAGCAACTCATGATTACACGCTGAAAAAACAACATGAGGATTTTTGATGTTATGTTCTTTAAATAATTGCTTGATTCCTTCCAGCAGCATTTGTTTATTCACCAGTTTTCCATTTTTAAAAATACTGGATTTTAAAACAATTTCTCCTTTTTTGTGGATAACCAACGGATTAGTACTTTTTAAGATTACAAAACGGATCACATTTTTTTTAATATCCAAACCAACGACAGTTTTCAATCCTTTTTTTAAAATGATCGTCTCCTCCATTTCTGCCCCATTTATCTAGATTTTTTAACCAAAGAATAGTGAAAAAGCATAATTCAATTGCCCCGTCGCATAACAGTATACAAGCCAACTGCCTAGTGCGATGAAAGGACCAAAAGGAATGTGCTTTCTTAATTTTTTCTTGATAATCATCTCACCAATGCTGTAAACTAACGCTAAAACACTCGCTAAAACCAGCGTTATCAATATGTAGATTGGTCCTAAAAATAGGCCTAACACAGCGAATAATTTTATATCGCCGCCAGCCATGCCGCCTTTACTTAAAAGTGCTAGCAGGAAAAGAACCCCAAAACCAACGGCAAAACCTAATGGTGCAAACCACCATGGGTTTAATTGCTGAACAGTGAATCGCTCGATGATTGCTAAAATGAAAAATGGTATCAACACCTTATTGGGAATTTTTTGTGCCGTGATATCCGTTACGGTAATAATTAGTAATAATGATAATAGCGTCCACGCAACTAAGGTTTCGTTGCTCGTTCTTAATAGAAATGCAGACGATGTAAATAAGATACCAGATAGACACTCAAAACCTATGTAAACAATACCGATTTTCTTATTACAGTTGCGGCATTTTCCTTTTAAAAGAATATAAGAAAATACGGGAACTAATTCCCAGAAAGCTAAGGTGTGATTGCAATTTTCACAGTGGGAACGTTTCTTTACAATATCCTCCCCTCGAGGAATTCGTTGACCGATCAATAGATAAAAAGAACCTAGACATGTTCCTAGGGTGAATATGAATATGTAAAAGAATAGGTATTCGTAAATAGTTGGTAGATTTTCCATCCTAATCCCACTTTTATTTATTATTGAGACACAAGGTAACTATCTCTTAAAAATGAATGGAGAAGGAAAACTTTCCTTCTCCTAAATTTTACACTACTTGTATTAAGGATTAGCTCGCTGGAGGAGTGCTAGATCCAATACCAGTTTTCCAAAGCTCATCTCTTGTCAATTTTGCAACTTGATCTTCAGTTACGTCTGTTATTTTCACATTTTTCTTAGAACCCGCTGACAATATTTCTCCCTCAATAGTCATCAAAATTTTACCGTCACTATTAGCTTTAAATGTTACACCTTCTCCATTTGATAAAAAACCAATTTGTGAAATATAATTCTTCTCTTCAAGAGTTTTTGCATTAACACTACCACCAGCAGTAGTTATCGGAGCGTCTTTTTCTGACATTTGATATAGATTCGCTGATTGCATTAAAGACTGCACATTTGAAATACCTGCATCCTCTCTATTCTTCTGAATAACACTAGAAATCGCAACCGCTCCAATTCCCGCAATAATCGCCATGATTACTACAACTGCAAGTAACTCAACTAGAGAAAGTCCTCGCTCATCCTTCAATATTTTTTTTAACATTTTTGTTTCTCCTCTCTGTGTACAATTTTTATGTACGTTTTTTTATGATAAACATAAATAGTCACTATTTATGTGTCATCCTCTGATTAGCCTTGTACCGCATCATACATAGAAAACATCGGTAACAGAATCGCTGAAACTATCAACCCAACAATTACACAAATCACGATGATCGTTATTGGTTCCATGATCAACTTGATCCGCTCACCTAACATTTCTACTTCTTCTTCAAACATGTTACTTAATTTCTTCAACATGCTTTCCAGTGAACCTGTCGACTCACCGACGATTGTCATCTGAGTTACTAGTGGCGGAATGACTTTATCTTTGCTGAAAACGTCACTTAGTGAACCGCCTTTTTCAACTTCTGCCTGACAACGATGTATGAGTTGCTTGATATATAAATTGTCCACTGCATCAGCAGACATCCCTAAAGCTTTAGAAATAGAAACGGAGCTTTCTAACAATGTCGATAGGGTGCTCAACATCATATTTAAATTACTTTTTTGGATCAATTCGCCAAAAACCGGCATCCGTAAAATCAGACTATGCCATTTAAATTTCAGCTCAGCATTACGCATCATTAACTTAAAACCAATGACAACTGCTGCAATCATAACGAGCAGTATCCAGCCTTTTGTTTGTAAAAATTCACTTAAGCCGATTGTAATTTTTGTGATTGCTGGTAACTCTGCATCCAAACTTTCAAACACTGTCACAAACATTGGAACAATACTCACGATCAAGAAAATCCCTACACAAAGCGATAGAACCAACATGATGATTGGATAAATCATTGCAGTGATCACGCCACCGCGTGCTTTGGCTTTTTTCTCATAATAGGTACTCATTCTCAATAAGGTTGCATCTAGCGTTCCAGACATTTCCGCTGCTCGCACGATGCTTACTAGCATTGAAGGAAAGGCATTAGGATGTTTGCTGTAACAAGTAGATAACGCATCTCCACCTTTTATTTCTTCACAAATTTGCAGTAGTATCTTTTTGAAATTCTTATTCTGTTCTTGTTCTGCCAACATTTCACAAGCTGACGTAATTGAAATTCCACAATCAATCAACGTTGAAAACTTCTGCAAATACTCAGCAAGCAATTTTACACTGACTTTGGTAAACAACTGAATCTCTTTGGTAGCAAACGTCTCTTCTTGTTCAATAAGTAGCGTAGAACGTAATCCTTTTTTTTTAGAGATTGACCTGCTTCGTACAAACTATCAGCGCGCAAACGACCTTTTTTTATACTCCCCTGAATTGTTTGAGCTTCATAAGAATAGATTGCCATTACTATTCCTCCTCACCAAGCAGCGCTTCTGCAGCATCAATATCCACTTTTCCAGAAGAAATAAGCTGTTGCAGACAACTTTCCATGGTATACATTCCATCGCTTTTCCCTGTTTGGAGCATATTACTGATTTGATGGGTTTTATTTCCTCTAATTAAATTTGCGATGGATTTATTATTTACCAGCATTTCAGTTGCAGCTACTCGTCCGTTATTACCACGATTAGGCAATAAGCGCTGCGCCAAGATTCCCACTAATGCACCTGCCAGCTGGGTCCGTACTTGAGACTGCTGTTCAGGTGAGAAAACATCTACGATCCGCTCAATTGTTGCAGCAGCACTGGTTGTATGAAGTGTTCCTAAAACTAAGTGACCTGTTTCAGCGGCTGTCAGTGCGATTGAAATAGTATCAAAATCACGCAATTCACCCACTAAAATAATATCTGGATCTTGACGAAGCGAGGCCCGCAAGCCATTAGCAAAGGATTCAGTATCTACACCAATCTCCCGCTGGTCGATCACGCTCATTTTATGATTGTGAACATACTCTATTGGATCTTCCAACGTAATGATATGCGTCTTTTTCGTTCGGTTAAGATAATCGATCATAGATGCTAAGGTTGTTGACTTACCCGATCCAGTTGGCCCAGTAACTAAAAACAGACCTTGTTTTTTTGAATCATTGTTTTTAAAACTGATGGTACTCCCAATGAACTTAACTCAGGAATCTTTGTTGCAATGATCCGCAAAGCAATCGAAACATTTCCTTTTTGTCTAAAGATATTCACACGGAAACGGCTAGTATTTTTAACCTCATAAGCCAAATCGACTTCTCCGCGTTCTTTAAATTCAGCCCATTGTTCCCCATTACACATCACTCGTCCATACATTGAAATAGTTTTATTCGTCAATACCTCTTCAGATGTGACTTCTGCTAACTCTCCATTCAAACGAAAAACAGGAGACAAACCTACAGTCAAATGAATATCTGAGACCTTATTACGAACAGACTCTCTCAATAACTCATCAAAATTTTCTTTATATGGTCTTAATTTAGGATTTATTTTCCCTGGTCTTTCTTCTTTGCTTCTTGCTGCTTGTTGCGCTAGCAATTCTATTTCTTCTTGCATTTTTTCTCTCCTTACTTTATAAATTTATCCATCGGCTGTAGCTTTCAGTACTTCTGAAATGGTTGTAAATCCTCTAACAACCTTGTTTAAGCCATCATCTAACAATTTTTTCATGCCATTTCTTTTGGCTACCGCTACCAATTCATTTGCTTCACCGTTTCTAGAAATCACCAAGCGAGCTTCTGGAGTGACAATAAACAACTCTTGAATTGCTATTCGACCTTTAAAACCACTCATATTACACTTTTTACAGCCCGTTCCTCTATAAAGTTGGTCGACATATACATTATTTTTTTCTAAAAATTCAATTTCTTCAATTGTTGCAGGTTCTTCTACTTTACAGTTAGGACAAATCGTACGAACTAATCGTTGTGAGAGAACACCAGTTAACGCATTTGCCACTAAAAATGAATCTACCCCCATATCGATTAATCGGCTGACTGTAGCAATTGAATCATTGGTATGCAATGTACTTAGGACCATATGACCTGTCATTGAAGCTCGAATCGCAATTTCTGCTGTTTCCGCATCACGAATTTCTCCTACCATGACAACATTTGGATCCTGACGTAAAATCGAACGTAAACCTGCAGCAAAGTCTAAGCCAATGTCACTATTGACCAAAACTTGGTTAACACCGTCTAACTGGTACTCTACAGGATCTTCTACTGTAATGATATTGACATTAGGCTGATTCAATTCATTTAATGCAGCGTATAAAGTCGATGATTTCCCTGAACCTGTGGGTCCTGTTACAAGAAAAATACCATGAGGCTGCTTTAATAACTCTTTAATTCCACTTAATACATCTTTATCAAAGTTAAATTCATCAAGTCCTCTTAAACCTGATGACATATCAATGATCCGAATAACAACTTTTTCTCCATAAATCGTCGGTAAAATGGACACGCGCAAATCAACCATTCGGCGGCCACTTTGGATTTGCGCACGGCCATCTTGAGGCAGTCTTGTTTCAGTGATATCTAAAGAAGAAATAATTTTTAAACGAGATGTTACTGCCTGTTGAACGTTTTTAGGTAACTGATTTAGTTCAACTAATTCTCCATCAACACGAATTCTGACGTTCAAACTTTTTTTTTGTGGATCAAAATGAATATCACTGGCTTTTTTGTCTACAGCAGCCTGAAGCAGTGAATTGACCAATTTGATGATCGGTGAGTCGTCTTCTAATAGCGTATTCGTTGACTGAGTTTCTCCAATAGCGATATCGTCCGTTGCGTCCTGCAACCATTCTTCCAACATCAAATCTTCTGGATAATGTTCTGTAATCATTTGCCTGATGTCAGATGATGAAGCAAAATAAGGCAAGGCCGACATACCTGTTATCAATCGTAATTCATTAATAACGTCATAGGCCATCGGATTGACCATCGCTACTACAAGACGCCCTTTTCTTTTTTTCACAGGAAATAGCTGATGTTTTTGGGCAAATTTTTTCGGTACTAACTCAAGGACAGCCGTTTCTCTTTCCACCGTAAATAAATCAATGATTCGGATTCCAGTCTGTACGCTTTGGAGTTTCATCAATTGAGTTTCATCGACGTGATGCTGATCCAGCAGAACTTTTTCAACTGAGTTTGTTGAAGTGATCTGCTCTTTGATTTCTTCGGCTTGCTGTTTCGTTAATAATTTTTGTTTCACAGCAATTGCTAAAAGACCATTTTCATCGACAGTTCGATTTTGGGAAGATTGGCTAGGTTGTGATCTTTCTCCTAACGGCGGTCGTACTTTTTTCCTTCTGCGTACTTTTTTTTCTTCCATCAGTGCCTCTCTCCTTTACTTTATAATCATCATGATTAATAGCTTTCATTGTTGGTATAATCAAATACTCGCTGGATGATCCATTGGGAATTATTTTCGGGTACTATACCATGTGCTGGTTTTACGATTGTTACAACACCATCTTTTGCTTTACTCTCGTCGCTTGCTTCAATCGGCACTTCTTTTCCTAATTCTTGTATTAACAAATCACCGTCTTCTTCTGTCGCAACTTGAATGATCAGTTTGCCTTTGATTGTTTCCTTCCCTTTTTTTAAGCCTTCTTTGATAAATGTTGTATCAAAAAGCTCAAGATTAGGAAGGAGTTTCATTGAAATCGTGGTCTTTGCTTGAGTTTCAAGATTAAAAGGTTCAATCCCAGCTACCCCTAAGTCCAAACGGCTACGGTCTTTCAACCGAATGGTATTCCAGTATTTTTTATCGTTGTAATAGGTTACCTTCTTAGTATTAGAACCTCTTCTTTTCATTTTTGGCGCATCAATAAAACTGACGCCATTTTCAACAGTCAGTGAGGTTTCTTTGCCTTCTAACTCTAATAAGGCTGGTGGTCTTGCTTTCGATATAAATGTACCTTTATCTGCGTACGCAAAGGTTTCTTCCCCTTGATTCATCAGGGAGGCCGTGGTCAACATAAAATTACCCTCTTTTATTTGAATCCTCCGTTTATCATTTTTCCCACCAGTAATAGAGACACCGTCAATCTTAATATTATTTTTTGGGGGTGTTAAATAAACATTAGAGCCCGCAATAACAAAACCGCCGTTCATAAACTGATCCCAAAACTAATCAATTGGATTATTGATCTTTGCATCACTGGCATACTCACCAAAATTGATCGACGGATTGCCTGTTGTCTCTTTTTCTAAAGTAATTTCTCCTTTGGTTAAGAAAAATCCTTGATCTGTTTTAGCTGATCCAGTATTGTTGACCAATAAATTCGGCGTTTTTATCTCGTATGAGTCGTTATCCACATAAAAACCTGCGTTCTTATTCGTTGAATTACTTACATCAATATTGACGTACACCCCTACATCTGCTCTGATATTAAGATTTTTTATGGCATTTATCTCTTGTGTTAGGTTTTCGTCATTACGCAGTGCCATTATATTTTTCGCTATAATCGATTTTTTCCCACTCAACAGCACACCATTTTTTAATAAAAAAGAACCCGCAATGTTTAAATCTTTATATATAACTGAATTGGTGCCTTTCCAAAAATTCAAAAAAGTACCATCTTGAAGATCTACTAAGAAATTATTGGACCGACCGTAACTTGTTTCATAATTGTTGAAATATTCTGAATATGGAAATAGTGGTTGATTGGATTGATAACGATAAATACGATCCATTTTACGAATCCAGGTATCGGCTGTAATCAGTTCATCTCCGTCAGCAAGTGATGGTTGGTAATAAACATACCTCCAAGCATCTAATTTTAAAGTTGCCGCATCCTGCTGGCCTTGTGTCCATTGAAACTCATACACATAGTCTCCTTTAGACGATGCTTTTTTTTTCTGTCCATTTTTTCCAGTTTGTTCCACTTTAACCTCTAATTGAAAGGTAGTATTCGTGTTGACTATTCCCTCTTTAGAATCACTTGCATCCATTGGTATCCAACCACTAGCATCGCTGTTCTCAGAGATAAATTTATATGGATTGATGATCGAAACAGTTGGATTAGAAACCTTTACAGTATATGAAAAATCATGCTGCTTGCCAATATTGCTTTTTTTAATTGGCTGATTTTTCAATTCGTTCGTTACCTCAGACATTTTATTTGTTAAAACTGTTTTATCCAGTCCTAATTCAATGTTTCCGGATAGTTTTGTTTCAATCGTTTTTTTGATCGTCATTGAGGCTTCTTGCAAAGCATATTCTTTTACATCCTTCATTTTTGCCAATTGATCCACCGCATTTATTTGCAAAAAATTTTTTCTCGCCTTCAGAAAAATCCCCATCATTACAAGACTTACAATTAGGATCGCTCCCAGTGCATAAAGCAAAGCATAACCTGCTTCATCATTTTTCAGTTTTTTACCATCTGCCTTCACCGGGAATCTCTCCTTTTGCTTTTAGCTCATCACGATAAGTAAATTCTGCTTTTCGACTATATAAAATAGTTGCAGCTTCTTTTTCTTCGACGCCGCCTTTTCCAGATACATTTATTTCCCCATTTTGAACATAGCGATTAAAATCGATCGTTCCTTTATAAAATAAGATCGTCACACTGGTTTGAATCGTAAAGGTATCTCGATAATTTGGCGTCTTAAATTGTGTTTTTAAGGATTCATTTTTGTTTTTCTGCTGAAAAATTTTGATTTTATAGTCTTGATTTTTTAAACGATAGAAACGTGCTTCTGAATTTTTCCCACTATCTTTTGTGGCATCTAATATATCAGTTAGTCCAATTTTATTTTTCCCTGGTTCTGTTAAAGCAATTGGTTTTTGACTAGCTACTTCCGAATCGAAAACACTAATGATTTGATCTTTCTGCCAAGGTTTTTCTGATGAAGCTGTTGTAGGAAACTTTCCCAAGTAGCCAGCTTTTTCGTAAAGTCCTTTTTTTTTCGATAGTTGATTTATTTGAGCTACGATATCATTTGCGGTTTGCTGAAACTCGACTTTTTGTCCTTGAATCGAAAATGCTTTACCGATACTGCTGATGATCGCTCCAAAAAATAGAATCACGATTGAAAAAATTGCTAAGGTCGCAATCATTTCTACTAATGTTAATCCGTCTTCATCTCTCAGAATCTTGCTCATATTTTTCTCCTTCAATTTCATCGCTAATAAGTGATTACCCAATTAAATAGGGTTTCCGTTATTAATTGTCCCGTTTTTTCATCATAAATTTCCAAGACTACTTCGACACCGTCTCTGCGAGGATCATAATTGCTTGAAGTATTTTTAAAACCCACTTTACATAGCACTAAATAAGTATGTTGATTTGCAGTTCCAATATATCTGCCTAAGTAATTACTTTCTTCTTTTTCTAAAGAGCCTTCATCTGCATCTTTCCACTTCTCAGGGAGTAATCTTGCTTTATCTGGATAGTTATACTCGATTTTTCGCTCTTGTTGTTTATTCTCTGTCTCATTCGTCTTATCTACTCTGTCAGTCAAATCAATCTCATGCTCACCGTAAATAGGAACATTGCCGCTATTTGTCTGAATTCCTGAATTATCGAGAATTAGATAGTTTCTTCTTATCTTTTGATCGTTCGTTAGTCTCTCACTATCCTTTACGCTGAACACATATTGATTTAATCCAGCTAAGTCTTGCGTTTGCGCCCGGTAACCGATCCATTCACGAAGTTCATCTCGAATATATTGTGCTTCTTTTTTCTTTTCGTTCAATTCGATCATTTGCTGATTTCGAACCAACATTGACGCTAACAACATAAACGACGTTCCTAATATAACAACTGCTACTAAAACTTCTATCAAGGTCAAGCCATCTTCATTTTTTATCATCAAAGCGACCCCTTCTGTATAAATAACATATAAAACTTAAAACAAAACTATAATATCCTTACAACTATAGAACTATAAAACATCATTACAGTTTTAACAATCCATAAAATAACTTTTTTTATTGTTTAAAATAAATATAAAAACCAAATTTAACATTATTTTAAAATATCAAAATTAAAATTTCCTCAAGAAAAAAATGGTTTCAAAAACAAAAAAACTAGTTTTAAGTCAAAAATCAATTAATTGATCCTCATTAAAATAATCATTCCTAATATCATTTTTTTTATCATTACAATTATTAAATGAATTAAACGGGTGTTTAAATCACTAAAAAAATTTTTCATTTTTTTGTATTCTCCATTCTTTAAAATTAAAAAACAATGAGAAAAAGCAGTTAAGGCAAAACGGAAATCGTTTTGTCTTAACTGCTTAAAATCTTAGCATATTTTTCTATTGTCACTTTCTCTATATCTTCTGAACCAGTTGATTCATGTAAAATCAAAACTCTACATTCTTGTTAACAGAATCTTATGCGTCTCCTGTTGTCGTTAAAACAAACATCATAGTTTGTTTTAACGTTTTTAGAAACACCTTCAAAAGATTTTTTTATAACATATCAAATAATGATAATTGATTTTCATCTGGCAAATCTTTCAACACGCCATTTTCAGTCATATACTCAATCAATGTTTTTGATACTTTCCCTCGACTCGCAAGGTCTTCCTTAGATAAGAATGGTTCCTCTCTTGCTTCTACAATTGATTTCGCAACGTTGAGTCCCAAACTAGGCACCGCTCTAAATGGTGCAATCAACGTATCTCCGTCAATCACAAAATTCTCGGCATCTGATTTATATAAATCGATCATACCGAATTTAAAGCCGCGTTCAATCATTTCGTTCGCAAGTTCTAAAACCGTTAATAGATTTTTTTCTTTTGTAGAGGCTTCCAGACCTTTATCTTGAATCTCTTTCATTCGGGCTTTCACCGCTTCTTTCCCTTGTGACATTGCAACTAAATCAAAATCGTCTGCACGAACAGAAAAATAAGCACAATAGTATAAAATCGGGAAATATACTTTAAAGTAAGCAACACGCAACGCCATCAAAACGTAAGCTGCAGCATGGGCTTTCGGGAACATATATTTGATTTTAGAACAAGAATCGATATACCAATCTGGTACATTATTTTCCTTCATTGCCGTCAAATATTCTTCTCTTAATTCATCAGGAATTTTATTCCAAAGTCCTTTACGTACCGTCTCCATGATCTTAAAGGCCATACCACTATCTAAACCTGCATGAATCAAATAAACCATGATATCATCTCGACAACCAATAACTTCAGCTAGCGTCGCTTCTCCTCGGCGAATCAATTCTTCAGCATTGCCTAACCAAACATCGGTACCATGAGACAATCCAGATATTTGCAGTAACTCAGCAAAAGTTGAAGGATGTGTCTCTTCCAACATGCCTCGTACGAAACGAGTCCCAAACTCTGGGATTCCCAAAGTACCCGTTTTAGAATAAATTTGCTCAGGTGTCACGCCAAGGACTTCTGGCCCAGCGAAAATCCGCATCATTTCAGGATCATCTGTCGGAATTGTTTTAGGATCGATTCCTGATAAATCTTGCAGCATCCGAATAACAGTAGGATCATCATGTCCAAGAATATCGAGTTTCAAAATATTATCATGGATCGAGTGAAAATCAAAGTGAGTTGTTTTCCATTCAGAATTTTGGTCATCTGCCGGATATTGGATTGGCGTAAAATCATAAACATCCATATAATCCGGGATAACAATAATCCCCCCTGGATGCTGTCCAGTCGTTCGTTTAACACCAGTAGAACCTTTCGCTAAGCGATCGACTTCTGCTCCTCTAAAATGAAGATTATAGTCTCGCTCATAGCCTTTCACAAATCCATAAGCGGTCTTATCTGCAACTGTACCAATGGTTCCAGCACGATACACATATTCTTCTCCAAACAAAACTTTTGTATAGTTGTGCGCTTCAGCTTGATAATCTCCTGAGAAGTTCAAATCGATATCGGGTACTTTATCCCCATGGAATCCTAAAAAGGTTTCAAACGGTATATCATGACCATCTTTAAACAATCGTTGCCCACAGTTTGGACAATTTTTCTCTGGCATATCAAAACCAGAACCATACGATCCGTCTTCAAAAAATTCAGAGTGTTTACAGTTGATACAATGATAATGCGGCGCCAAAGGATTGACCTCTGTAATCCCTGTCATCGTCGCTACAAAACTTGATCCCACAGATCCACGAGATCCAACTAGATAGCCATCTTCCATACTTTTATGCACTAGTTTTTGTGAAATCAAATAAATAACCGAAAACCCATTTCCGATAATACTATCCAATTCTTTTTTCAATCGTTTTTCAACAATATCAGGCAATGGATCACCATAAAGCTCTTTTGCACGAGTATAACTTAAATTTCTGATTTCATCTTCCGAACCTGGAATTTTTGGTGTATATAAATCGTCTTTAACCGGGGTGATTTCATCACACATATCAGCCACAGCATTAGGATTTTCTACAACGATTCGATGTGCAGTCTCTTCGCCTAAAAATTGAAATGCTGTAAGCATTTCGTCTGTTGTTCTAAAATGAACAGCAGGTAAACTATGTCGATTCAATGGATTAGCCCCGCCCATCGAACCTACTAATATTTTCCGATAAATACTATCTTCTTCATTTAGATAATGAACATTTCCAGTTGCAACAACTGGCTTCTCTAATTCATCTCCAATTTTCACCAAATTCGTAATGATCTCTTCTAAATCGGCTTCACTTTTTACTAATTCTTGTTCTAGCAATGGCGCATAGACAGCTTTGGGCATGACTTCGATATAATCATAGAATTTTGCTCGATTTTTAGCTTCTTCTACCCCTTTTTGCATCATAGCTTCAAATATTTCACCATTGGAACAAGCAGAACCAATGATCAAACCTTCCCGTAATTTACTCAACTGAGAGCGAGGAATACGTGGAATTCTGAAAAAATAATTGATGTTAGACATTGAAATCAACTTAAAGAGATTTTTCAAACCTGCTTGTGTCGTAGCCAAAATCGTTGCATGGAACGGTCTGGCACGTTTATAAGAATCGCCTTCTCCAATATGCATATTCAATTCGTCATGATAATTCATATTATGATTTTCTTTAGCATCTTTCAAAAAGATCCAACATAAATGTCCTGTTGATTCAGAATCGTAGATTGCTCGGTGATGTTGTTCCAAGTTAACACCAAACTTCTTGGATAATGTGTTTAGACGGTGACTCTTGAATGTAGGATTTAAATAACGAGACAGCTCAAGCGTATCGATAACCGGATTTTCCGCTTCTGGGATATCATATTTTCCGTAACTCGTATTTAAGAAGCCCATATCAAAGGATGCATTGTGGGCAACAAGGATCGTGTCTTTTGAAAATTCTCTAAATAAACGAAGCACTTCTTCTTCTGATTTAGAGCCTCGGACCATCTCATCTGTAATCCCAGTTAAATTAATAGTTGTTTGAGATAATGGATGACCTGGATCGATAAATTGTTCAAATGTATCGATAATGTTTCCTTTATGCATTTTAACAGCAGCGAGCTCAATGATCGTATCATAAACAGCTGACAATCCAGTTGTTTCCACGTCAAATACAACATAAGTTGCTTCACTTAATTCTATATGTGCTTCGTTATACGCAATCGGCACACCATCATCTACGACATTAGCTTCAACACCATATAAAATTTTAACGCCAGCTTTTTTTCCAGCACTATGAGCATCTGGAAATCCTTGCGCTCCACCATGATCGGTGATAGCAATCGCTTTGTGTCCCCATTTACCCGCTTGAGCGACATAATCAGCAACGTTGTTTGTTGCATCCATCGTACTCATATTGCTGTGTAAATGAAGCTCGACACGTTTATCGCCTTCTGGTGCATAGTCTTTGCGCGGCGCATGTTTGACTTCCATCAAATCTTGACAGTTCATAACTAGATCTCGCATAAAAGTATCTTCTTGAATACTTCCACGAACCCGCACCCAGCTATGTTTTTGAATCGCATCAAAGATTTGTTCATCTTTTTCACCATTTGAGAATTTTTTAACGATGAATGATGATGTATAATCGGTAATCTTTAAAATCAAGATTTTCCGTTTAGAACGTAATTCCCGCACTTCTACATCAAAAACAAAGCCTTCGATCGTTACCCGACGTTCTTCTTCTAAAATATTGCCCATCGGCATGATTGGTTCATCATTTGGTATATTTCGACCAAGACGAATCGGTCCTTCAAGGGCTGGACCTTGTTGCTGCTGTTGTTTCTTCTTTTGTTCATGTTTAATAAGCGATTCAGCTGCTTGTTGTTGGAATGCAGCATCTTGTTCCTGCTTGCGCTCTTCAAATAATGCCAGCACACGTTTAGCTTGCTGTTCATCCATTTTAGGTTCGATATGAAATTTTTGAAAACCATAGTTGAAATAAAGCTCTTCAATGATTGGTAAATATTGTTGTTTTAAATAAGGAATAACAGCGTCATTATCAACGGGTAAAATAATTTTTTTATCTTCAATGACTGGAGTTTGTGTTTTGATCACTCGCTGAACTAGAGGCGTATCACATTGGCTATTCAATAATGCTAGTTGCCAATAATCCGTCAATTGTTCTTCTGTAAATTCATTTTTATCCGCTGAAATTTTTACAGATACTCCTGCAATTTGCTGAAAAGCAAGTTCTAATTGCTGCATAAACGATTGATACAGCATTACCGGTAATATTTCAGTGAATCCTAAATGGAATTCCCATAAGCGGCTTTGTTGATGAACGACAACTTTGTCAATTCTACCTTGTTGAATGAGTGGATGCTGCCGCTCTTGTTCATTTAATTGAATTTGATCAACCAACTTTGCAAATAACTCTTGTGCCTTGTCTGCCACTGATGAACCTCCTTTTAATAAAAGCGGAATGCGCTCTTCCAGTTCTGACTGGACTGAAAATAAGATAAAGGTCTTTTTCTTCCCTATTTTTACTCTTTTTCAAAATATTAGCAAAAAAACTTACTCTATTTAAAACTCTCAGCTCTTAGCTGGATAACTTGATAAGAAAGAGGCCCTTAGACATTTCTGCCAAGTGCCTCGCCACAGTTAAGTATACTATTTTTTCTACTGAAATACAATGTAAACAAAATCTCGGCTATCTGATTTAAATGTATTTTTCACCTAATAGTCCTAAAAAAAACATTTACGGAATCTAATTGAGGATCGATTCCGTAAACATTTTAGATTTATTCTTTATCTGCGTTCAATAAGATAGATAATGTACTTTCAAGTTCTTCTTTTCGAACCTCAACCATTTCGCCAGTTCGTTTGATTTTCACTTCGACTACACCATCAACAGCCTTTTTACCCACTGTGATACGGATTGGACAACCAATTAAATCTGCATCTGCAAATTTTACGCCTGCGCGTTCATTACGATCATCAACTAATACTTCATATCCAGCTGCTGACATTACTTCTTCCACTTCTTGAGCAAGTTTCGTTTGATATTCGTCTTTAATGTTCATTTGAACAACATGTAAATCAAATGGTGAAATTCCTGTTGGCCAATTAATACCATTTTCATCGATATTTTGTTCAACGATCGCTGAAAGCAAACGACTGACACCAATTCCGTAACAACCCATGATCACATGTTTTTCTCTGCCATTTTCATCTAAAACCGTTGCTCCCATTGCTTCACTATAACGCGTTCCAAGTTTAAAGATATGACCGATTTCGATCCCTTTAGTAAACTCTAAAACACCATTTCCATCAGGAGAAGGATCGCCCTCTTGAACAAAACGTAAATCTTCATAACTGATTGGTGTAAAATCACGTCCTGAATTAACATTAGTATAATGGAAAGCAGTTTCGTTTGCTCCAGTGATTGCATTCGCTAAGTCTTGGACATGTAAGTCAGCAAACAATTTCACTTCTTCAGACAACTCAACTGGGCCAACTGACCCAAAATCGGCGCCTAAATATTTACGTGCATCTTCCTCTGTTGCTTCTTCTAAGAAGTCAACACCTAAGAAATTTTTCAATTTAACATCATTCACTTCATGATCTCCGCGAACTAAAACCAAAACAGGTTCTGCATCAGCCATAAATAAGACCGACTTGATGATTCGTTGTGGTTCCACGTTGAAAAATGCCGCAACTTGTTCGATCGACCCAACATTCGGTGTTGCTACTTTTTCGAGATCTAATTGTGTTTCATGTGATTTTTTAGGTGTATACAGGCTCGTTGCCATTTCTAAATTTGCAGCATAATCGCCATCAGTAGAGAAACAAATTGTATCTTCACCGATATCTGAAATAGCCATAAACTCTTTAGAATCTTTTCCACCCATAGCACCACCATCACCGATGATTGCTCTAAAATTCAAACCACAACGTTCAAAAATAGCCGAATACGCTTTTTCATAATCACGGTATGATTGATCCAAACTTTCTTCATCAGCGTGGAAAGAATAGCCATCTTTCATGATAAACTCTCTACCTCTTAACAAACCAAAACGCGGACGTTTTTCATCACGGTATTTTGTTTGAATTTGATAGAGATTTAATGGTAACCGTTTATATGAATTTACCTCATCACGAATCAATTCTGTAAACGTTTCTTCATGTGTTGGACCAAGAATATAATCACGCTCATTACGATCTTTTAAGCGATAAAGATTTGGGCCATATGTTTCATAACGTCCAGATTCTTTCCACAATTCTGCTGGTAATAATGCTGGCATCAACATTTCAATAGCATCGATCTTATCAAATTCTTCGCGCATGATTTTTTTTAATTTCTCAAGTACCCGATTTGCTAGTGGTAAATAAGAGTAAATCCCTGCTGAGACTTGACGAATATAACCTGCTCTCAGTAACATTTGATGGCTTAATACTTCCGCATCATTTGGCACCTCACGTAAAGTTGGGATTAACATTTTTGACTGTTTCATTAGAACTCTCCTTTGTTTAAACGAATTGTTGAATCTCCTCAAGTGATTCGTTATAAAATCAAATTAATTAGTTAAAAGAAAAAACGTTGAATATCGTTCCAAGTTACTAACACCATCAATACCATGATGAAACCAAAACCAATCAGTGTTAGTATTCCTTCTTTTTCTTGACTTAAAGGTTTCCCTCTAAGGCCTTCAAAAATATTTAAAACGATCTTACCACCATCTAAAGCTGGTATTGGAAGTAAATTAATGATCCCAAGATTGACTGATAACATAGCCATCAACCAGATTACTGTATTTAGTCCTGCTTTCGATGCTTCTGAAGACATTTGGAACATCATTACCGGACCACCCAATTTATCTAAACTAAATCCAGTAAACAATGATTTCAGCGCTTTGAAAATTTGCATAGAATTATTTACGGTTTCTTGAACTCCGCCAAGCAGTTTATCTGCTAACCCAGTTTTCTTAGGCGGTAAGATACCAATTACACCAATTTCTTGTTTGCCAGATTTTTGACTTTTAGGTGTTATATCGACCTCTCTTGTTTTCCCACCTGACTCAACCATTAGATTCAATTCTTTGTCAGGACTATCTTGAATAATTTTTGTAAAATCATTCCAGTCACTAACAGACTTGCCATCGATCGATACGATTCGATCATCAGCTTTTAAGCTAGCTTTTTCAGCTGGACTATCTGGTTGAATGCCACCGATTAGATTCGTATTTGTATACGTTACGCCACCTTGCATAAAAACATAAAGTGTAAACAATACAAAAGCTAAAATAAAATTGTTCATTGGTCCAGCAAAATTGGTCAGCATCCGCTGCCAAAGTTTTGCTGACTGGAACTGTACATCGATAGGTGCAATTCTAACTTCTGTTCCGTCTTGTTCAATAATCGTTGCATCGTGATTCACTTTATACGTGATCTCTTCAGATTCATCACCGTTGACATAGCCTTTGATAAATAATTCTCTTTCTAAATCTGCTTCCAACATTTCCATCGGAATACTATTCGTCAATTGAACTTTTTTACTAGTATTGATTTTAACGACTTCTTCCTGTTCATTCAATTCAACAGAAAGAGTCATTCCAGGGGCTAGCTCCGTTTCATCCTCACCCATGCCAGCCATGCGTACATAACCGCCAATCGGTAAAATCCGAATCGTATAAGCTGTTCCATCTTTTCCTTGATGTGCAAAAATCTTTGGTCCCATGCCAATCGCAAATTCACGTACTAATATTCCTGAACGCTTTGCGAAGAAAAAATGTCCAAATTCATGTACTAAGACAAGAATTCCAAAGACAATAATAAATGTAATAATTGTTTTCATAACAGACCTTCTTCCTTTATCCATCTTTCTACGATAGTTCTTGTTTGTTTATCGATTGCGATCACTTCTTCCAAAGTGACCTCGTTCGTTTCTGTATAGTTCCAAACTGCTTTTTGGACAAACTCTTCGATTTGAAGATATGAGATTTTGCCGTCAATAAATGCATTTGCAGCAATTTCGTTGGCTGCATTATAAACTGTTGGATACGCTCCACCTTTTTTTCCGACTAGAAAAGCTAACGCTAGCATTGGAAAACGGTCAAAATCCATTGGCTCAAAATTCAATTGACCAATCTGGGTTAAATCGAATGCTTTTTCATTTTGAATCGGCAAACGAGTTGGATACGTCAATGCATATTGAATCGGCTCACGCATGTCGCTTGGTCCAAGTTGAGCCAAGTATGCACCGTCTTTTAAAACAATCATTGAATGAACAATACTTTCTTTATGTAAAACAACTTTTATTTTATCATAATCTGTACCAAATAACCAATGGGCTTCAATAACTTCTAACCCTTTATTCATCATTGTCGCTGAATCTATCGTAATTTTTTTGCCCATTGACCAGTTTGGATGGTTTAGCGCCTGCTCCAAAGTGACTGATTTAAGTTCTTCCCGCGTCAAATCTCTAAAGCTACCTCCAGAAGCCGTGATCACTAACTCTTTTAGATTGCCCTTTTGTTGACCATCCAAGCATTGGAAAATGGCAGAGTGTTCACTATCAACTGGTAGAATGCTAACATTATTTTTTCTTGCCGCTTCCATGACCCAATGACCCGCCATAACCAAAGTTTCTTTATTTGCTAAAGCAATATCTTTCCTTGCTTCGATTGCAGCCATTGTAGGTTTCAATCCCACACTTCCTGAAACAGCCGTTAATACAACATCAGCTTCTTCAAGCGTTGCAGCCCTTACCATACCTTCTTCTCCTACGCCAAATTCAATTTCTGGGAAACGGTTGTGAAGTTCTGTTTTTATTTTTTCTGAACCCACACCTACATAGCTTGGTTTCAGTAGCTCAATCAAGGCCGCACCCTTTTCACTATTTGAATGGAACGTTAGTGAAACAATTTGAAACAAATCAGGATAGGCAGTAACAACATCAACTGTACTTGTACCGATAGAGCCTGTAGCACCTAATAATGCAATTTTTTTCATAGTAAAAAGAAAAACCCTGAGCATTCAGAGTTTTTTACCTTCCCTTCTTGTTTAGAAATTAAAATAGCCCGAATAAATGCATGATTGGAAAAACAAAAAGTAAGCTGTCAAAACGATCTAATATGCCGCCGTGTCCTGGTAAAATAGTTCCAGAATCCTTTACATCATAGTGTCGTTTGATGGATGATTCAACTAAATCTCCAAATTGACCGACGATCGAAAAAATCACTGTGATGATCAGCATAATCGGTAAATTATAAACAAATAATTCTTTATTAGGTGTCAACATTAGGAATAAAAATGCTACAACAACTGCACATAGAATTCCGCCTAATGAACCTTCAATCGTTTTATTAGGTGAAACTTCCGGCCATAATTTTCTTTTCCCAAATCGTTTTCCAATGAAATAAGCGCCGATATCCGTTGACCATACAACAAATAATGCATAAAGCAAAACAACAAAACCAGTATGTCTAGCACTCACAAAGTTTTGGAACCCAACACCCACGTACAAACTTGTAATAACTGGAAAACCAGCTTGAGAGATGGTATACATATTTTTTGAAGCAACTAAACCGCCTAATAAAATCATGACCGTTAGATAAAATAGAATAAAATTATCTGCTTTCTCTGGCAAAAAGAAAAACCAACGATCTTTTGGTAGAACTAAAAATACTGCTCCTAAAGCCGAAAGCACGCCTTCAAAACTAGCGATTTCTAGTCCTTTCATTCTGAATAATTCATAAACCCCTACAACTGCTAATAACGCTGCTGCAAGTTCAATCACAAAGCCCCCATACCAAATGATCGGTATAAACACTACTAATGCTACGGCCGCTGTAATAACGCGCTGTCTCATTTATCTTCCTCCTCTGTTTCCTTCAAGCCACCAAAACGGCGATTTCTATTTTGAAACGATGCTAGCGCACTTTCTAATAATTCATCATTAAAATCAGGCCACAAAGCATCTGTAAAAAACAATTCGCTGTAAGCAACCTGCCAAAGTAAAAAGTTGCTGATTCTTTCTTCACCACTCGTACGAATCAATAGTTCTGGATCTCTTAAATCATCTGCTAAAAAGCCTGTCATCAAATGATCCGCAATCGTTGCTTCAGTAATATCCTCTGGCGAAAGTTGACCATTTGCTGTTTTTTCAGCTATTTCTTTTACCGCTGTCAGAATCTCTGCTCTTGATCCATAGTTTAAGGCAAAATTTAAAATCATGCCAGTATTATTTTTAGTTTGTTCAATTGCACGTTCTACCGCATCTTGAGTATGTGCTGGTAAAAATTCTTTGTAGCCCATCACTTGAACCTTAACATTTTCTTTGATTAATTCTGGTACAAAGGTATCGAAAAAATCTACTGGTAACTGCATTAAGAAACTTACTTCATCTGTTGGCCGCTTCCAATTCTCAGTAGAAAATGCATATAAAGTCAGGACCTTGATCCCTAATTTACTTGCGTGTTTTGTAACCTTTTTTACAGTATTCATTCCTTCTTTATGCCCAGCAATTCGTGGCAAGCGACGATTTTGAGCCCACCGTCCATTCCCATCCATAATCACCGCTACGTGTCCTGGAATTGGACCCGCACTATCAAAAGTAAATGTACTCTCTTTTTGTATGTATTTATTCTTTTGCGGAAAAAAACGTAACATATTTTTCCCTCCATTCCAAAAATCTATCTAGACTATTATAGCAATATCTTTGTGAAATGCCTATGCAAATGAAAAAATTTCTACATTATTTAATAAAATTATGAGGGAATTGCCTTAATATAGGCGAAAAACGAGGTTAATAAACTGATTATGACTTACTATTTTCGAAATAGTTTGCTTCAAGTTCAAAAAAGAAAGGAGGCTGGGACATTACTCTACGAGCCTCATCCCAACCTCACTTTCAAAACTAGTTTTTATTCAAATTATCTTTCTTTATCCGAAGATTTATTTTCCTCTGCTTTTAGATTTCCTTTACTAATTCCGATTTGAACAACCGAATTGATCGGGATAAATTCATTATATTGACTCATCTTAACAACAGTACCTTTTGTTACAGTTGAGTCGACATGATATACTTGATACGTGATATTAGCACCTTTAGATTGATATTCATCGTAGAAAATCTTTTGAAGATCTCCTTCTAATGTATTATCGCGCAAATCTTTAATATATGGTTTTCCAAATGAATAAACCACTTGAATCACAGGTTTTTCATCTTTTTCCGTATATTTTTTTCCAATTTCTACAGACTGGCTAATAAATCGGCCATAAGGAACCTCATCGTTAAATAGTTGCTTCACTTGAACTTGTAATCCATTTGCTTTTGATTCTGCTTCCTCTGCTGTAAATTGTGAAAAATCTGGAACAATCAACGCTTTACCTGTCGAAACTGTAATCGACATCGATTCTTTTTTTGCAACTTTGGTGTCTTTGCCAATACTCTGTGAAATAACTTTTCCACTCTCAACCTTATCTGAATCAGCTTCATTGACCTTTAGTGTAATTTCATTTTTCTTGGCCCATTCAGTTGCCTCTTCTTTGGTTTTTCCAGTAAAATCAGGCATTGAGATATCTTTTTCAAAAACTTCTTTTCCTTTAGAAAAATAAACCTTCGCTTTATCTTTACGTTTGTAATTTTCAGCTTTAACATCTTTATTCGTTATTTCAAATTTTATATAGTCACCAGCAGCTACTTTGTCACTGTATTCCTCAATGATTGCTAAATTATCCGCTTTTTGTTCACTGATCCAGTTTTTCGCGTCTTTCAATTTCATTGCTTTAAAGTCTGGTAGTGAAACGACCTCTTCAGGATCCGCTCCAAGGCTAGCATCCACCACTAACTCTTTGCCTTTTTTGATTTTCTTGTTTTTCACTGTCTGGTGAATAATGACATTTGCTTCTTTATCAAAATTATATTTTTGCTCTACTTGAAGTTTCACACCATTTTCTGTTGTCCATTCGCGAACCTCAGACAGTTCTTTCCCCTCAAAATCAGGTACTTTTACATGAGTCATTTGATAATAGCCAAAATATAATAGTGAAACTGCTGCCAAACTGCCTAAACCGATATACATATATTTTCTGATCTGCTTCTTTTTATAGGTCGGATCAGTTTCAATCACTTCTTCGGGATTTTTCGATTCATTTACTGGCGCAACTACAGTTGACTCTTCTTCTTTCATTGGTTCATGTTTGGGTTCATATTTTTTCTTTTTTGATCGTTTTTTAGTATAAATCAACTCTTCAGGATTCTCCGGTTCAGTTGCTTTGGGACTTGTTTCATTTTGTTTTATAGAATTGGCTGTATTATCCAGACTATTTTGTGGTCCATACGATACTTCAGAATGTTTTTCGTCTTGATCTAAAGTTGTTTTTTCTTTATTTATTGATCTTTTTTCTAATTTTATCTTCTTTGTCGATTCTTGTTTATTCAGTTTATCCTTTTTATCCTTTTGTTCAATTTTTTGCTGGCGGGTTTTCTCATAATTATCTCCGCTAAAATTCGATAGAAAATCACTCATATTTTTTTAACACACCTTTTTTCAGGTAATAGGTTTCATCAGATTGCCCAGCAATATCATTAGAGTGCGTCACAACAATGATACACTTATTATGAACTTTTGCTAGATTTTGAAAAATATCGACAATCTCTTGTTCCATTCCTTCATCTAAATTTCCAGTCGGTTCATCAGCTAAAATGATATCTACATTCGTAGCTAACGCCCGAGCAATCGCCACACGTTGTTGCTCACCACCAGAAAGTTGGTTCACAAGTCGATCTGCTTTTTCACTTGTGATTCCGATATAGTCTAACAGATTATACGCAACTTCTTTTTGATTAGGCGGTAGTTCATTGTCCGTGATCGACATAGCAACTAAAACATTTTCCAACGCTGTCAAGTATGGTACTAAATTATAACTCTGAAAAATAATACTGATATCGTCACGACGATACTTTTCATATCCAATTGTCTTGATATCTTTTCCATTCAGTAACACCTGGCCTTCTTTAGGCGTATCCAAAGCACTGATCAGAGAAAGGAATGTTGTTTTTCCTGAACCAGATTGTCCTAAAATGGTATAAAATTTTCCTTGTTCAAAAGCAACATTAGTATTTTTTAAAATAAATCGACGCTGATCGCCATCCTGATAAAAATAACTAAGATTTTTTGTTTCTAAAATTGCCATTTTTCCTTACCTCCTACATCATGATTTTCTTTGGATTCAAACGAACGATGTACAATAATGGTAAAATTGCTGCCAATAGTACTGTACCCAATCCAACAACTAAATAAGTAATGATATAACCCAAGGAGAATTTCACTTCATAAGCATTCATGATATCATCCGTTGTCAGTTCCGTTGAATTTAATCCGTCTATTCCAATAAGCATATTCGCTTGGTCATTTGCACTGTTTAATAGATCGCTATTCAACAAAGATTCTGAAACCATTCTTCCTAAGAAATTACCTGTAATCAATGACAAAATCAACGCAATTCCACTTATGATAAGCATCTCAATGATGATTTGCCCCATTACATGGCTACGTTTATCCCCTAATGATAGGTAAATCCCTAATTCATGTTTACGATCACGCATAAATAATAAAACGACAAGGGAAATAATCAATAACGTTGCAATAACTGCAATCATAACGACATAACCTGAAATTTGAGACATTTTTTTCATGCTCCCACCAATTTGTTCATATTGATCGGTTGAAGCTTTCACAGTATATAACTTAGGTAAAAGTGGTTGTGTCTCTTGTTTGAAAGCCTCTACTTCATCCGGGCTTTTTAAAACATAGACTGGTGTATAATATTCTTCTTGACTATCTTCTGATAAATATGGACTGTTCGGATCAACTTTTTTTAGTTTTTCTGTATAATTTTTATTGATTTCCAACACTGTTTTATTCGGTAGATAAATTGTGTTTAGCTGCTGCATTGATATAAATTGTTGATTTTGATTTTGTTCCTCATTTTTTTTGTTCTCTTTGTCTTTCATTTCTACTGTTGTAGGTTCAAAGATTCCTACGATACGGATGGGGACATCTGTTTTAAATATTTCTTTTTCTTCGCCACTTTCAGTATAATCATAGCTTCTAATATCCATGACCATTTGATCACCGACAGATAATCCATTTTCTTCTGCAACTTTTGAAGAAATCAAGCCAACATTTTTACCATTGTCAATATCTTCTTGTGTGAATACTTTACCATCCACTAATTTTATATTTTTTTCTTCAACATCTAAAATTTTATTATAGTTTGAGCCTTTTAAAGTGAAGCCTTCCATCATTCCTCCAAATTGTTCCGAGTCTAATGAAACACTTTTCAGCTCTTTTGTCTGTGCCATTGTGACAGCGTTATAATCATAGTATTTTACATAAGGAGACTCGCCTATTTTTTTCATTAAATCTACTTTGAGTTGTTCGATTTTAAAGTCTTCTTTTGTAAACTCATCTTGATTGTTTTCATAATCAAGTTGAATAGTAGCCATACCACCTAGCTGCTTTTTGACACTTTTTTCAACATTTTGTGTAGACTGCTGAATCGCGATTGATCCTGCAATAACATTACCCAATACAAATATCACTGCAAATAAAATGAGTGATTTTCCTTTTTTTCTAGTAACGCTAAATAATGCACGTTTGATAAAATTCATTTTCTTATCCCCCTTTAAAAAAATATAGCTAATGCCATTATTCCATAACGTTTAAGGTTTAACAAGATGTTTTTTAGTATACTCGCTTAAACCAAAGCATATATATAGATTATAATTTTATAATTTAATCTTTTATGCCATTAAAATAACAAATATATTTAATAAAACAAAAAAAACAACAAGAATCCACACTTTTAAATGTAGTTTCTTGTTGTTTTATATTGAAAGTTACTAAACTTCTAGCAGTTCTTTTTCTTTTTCTGAAGTGATAGTATCAATATTTTTCACACTATCATCTGTTAACTTTTGAGCTTCTTTTTCTAAACTACGTAGCTCATCTTCAGTGATATCATTGCTTTTTTGTTGTTTTTTCAATTCATCAATCGCATCACGGCGAATGTTACGAACAGCGATTTTCGCATTTTCAGCTGCTTTTTTTACATCTTTCGCTAGTTCTTTACGGCGTTCTTCAGTTAATTGTGGAATTACTAAACGAATCACTGTACCGTCATTGGTTGGGCTGATTCCGATATCACTGGCTTGAATTGCTTTTTCGATATCCTCAAGTGAATTTTTGTCAAAAGGTGTAATCATCAAGACACGAGCTTCTGGAATATTGATTCCAGCAAGTTGGTTCACTGGTGTTAATGCGCCATAATAATCTACTTGGATTCGATCCAAAAGACTTGCGTTAGCACGTCCTGCACGGATTTGGCCAAGTTCACGTTGTAAACTTTGTTCTGCTTTACTCATTTTTTCTTTCGCTGTCGCTAATACAGTTCCACTCATTTTTTATTTCCCCCTTACGGTTGTTCCAATATTTTCACCTAGACATGCACGGCGAATATTGCCTGTTTCATTTAAATTGAAAACTACTAATGGAATATCATTATCCATACTTAGTGAGCTTGCTGTTGAATCCATTACTTGTAATCCTTTTGAAATCACATCTAAGTGTGTCAATTCTTCAAATTTAACTGCATTTGCATCCAATTTAGGATCTGCAGAATATACACCATCAACATTGTTCTTAGCCATTAAAATCACATCTGCATCGATTTCTGCCGCACGTAAAGCTGCAGTTGTATCAGTTGAGAAATACGGATTTCCTGTACCACCAGCAAAGATAACGATACGTCCTTTTTCCAAATGACGTTCTGCACGTCGACGGATATATGGTTCTGCGATTTGACGCATCTCGATAGATGTTTGAACGCGTGTTGGAACGCCTAGATTTTCTAATGTATCTTGTAAGGCTAAAGCGTTCATTACAGTTGCTAGCATTCCCATGTAATCTGCTTGCGCACGTTCCATACCCATTTGAGCACCGATTTGTCCACGCCAGATATTTCCACCGCCAACAACGATTGCCATTTCGATTCCTAATTCATGAACTTCTTTGATTTCTTCTACAATCTCTTTGATTGTTGGAGGTTTAATTCCAAACCCTTCTTCTCCGGCCAAAGCTTCGCCACTTAACTTTAATACAACACGTTGATATTTAGGTTTTACCATTTTTGTTTTCCCTCCACCGTTTGTCTAAGAACATTTTAACATACTCTAAGCATTCTGCCAGTCTATTTCTTTTGATTTGCCTAAAAAAAGGGAGCGCATCTCAATGCGTTCCCAACTGTTACATAGGTAACAGATTTATTTTTTGATTTGGCTCATTACTTCGTCTGCAAAGTTATCTTCACGTTTTTCGATTCCTTCGCCAACTTCAAAGCGGATGAATGATTTAACTGTTGCGCCTTTAGAATCAACATATTTTTCAACTGTCATATCTGGATCTTTAACGAATGGTTGATCCACTAGAGAAATTTCAGCTTTAAATTTGTTTAAGCGTCCAACAACCATTTTATCAACGATATTTGCTGGTTTGCCTTCGTTTAATGCTTGTTCAGAAAGAATCGCTTTTTCGTGCTCTAATTCTTCTTGAGGAATTTGAGATTCGTTAACATAACGAGGATTGATAGCTGCTACGTGCATTGCTACATCTTTAGCAACTTCTTCGTCAGTTGTTCCATCTAATACAGTCAATACTGCAATACGGCCGCCCATGTGTAAATAAGCGCCAAATGCTGCATTGTCATCTTTTTCTACTAATTCGAAACGACGGAAGTTGATTTTTTCACCGATAACAGTTGTTGCTTCGATCAATTCAGTTTCCAATGTTCCTTTATCTGTTTTAAGGGCTAAAGCTTCTTCCATAGTTGCTGGTTTGTTTGTAGCGATCTCAGTTGCAATTTTTTTAACTAAGTCTTGGAACATTTCGTTTTTAGAAACGAAGTCAGTTTCAGAGTTTACTTCAACGATTGCTGCAAAATTACCGTTTGAAGCAACGTTCGCTAAACCTTCAGCTGCGACACGATCATTTTTCTTAGCTGCTTTTGCCATTCCTTTTTCACGTAGGTAATCCACTGCTGCTTCCATGTTACCTTCTACTTCTACTAATGCTCTTTTTGCATCCATCATACCGACACCAGTCATGTCGCGTAATTCTTTAACTAATTTTGCTGAAATATCTGCCATTTTTTTGTTCCTCCTAAGTTTTAAAAGCGTAGCAGGATCGCTCAGCTCTGACTGAAAAATAGGAAAATATAAGTGAGGTGCTTTTTGCCTCATTTATATTTTGTCTTTTTTCCGAGGAGCTAGCCTGCGTAGCTAGATAATTTTAAAAGCGTAGTAGGCTCATTCTGCCTTGACAGAAAAATAGGAAAACTTGAGTGTGTGCTTTTTACCACAATCACGTTTTATCTTTTTTTCGAAGGCTAGCCTACGAAGCTAGATAATTTAATTATAAAATTCGTTTTAAAAAAGCTATCTCAAAGGAGAATCAGGCTTTTTTCGCCTAGCCTTCGAGACAGCTCCGTTATTTTAAATTATTCTGCTGAATCGTTGCTGCCTTCAACAACATCAACGATTTCTTCGATAGAAGTTGCTGCTTCTGGTGCTTCTTCAACAAAGATTTCTTCTACAGCTTGATCTTCACCTTGGTTTCCTTCGATGAAAGCGTCAGCCATTTTAGCAGTGATCAATTTAACCGCGCGAATTGCATCATCATTTGATGGAATTACTACATCGATTTCATCTGGATCACAGTTTGTATCAACCATCGCAACGATTGGGATGTTCAATTTTTGTGCTTCTTGAACAGCAATACGTTCTTTACGAGGATCAACAATGTACATTACATCTGGAATTCTAGGCATATCAGCGATACCACCTAAGAATTTTTCAAGACGTTCACGTTGTTTGTTTAAACCAACAACTTCTTTTTTAGGAAGAACGTCAAATGTTCCGTCTTCTTCCATTTTATTGATATCTTTCAAACGTTTGATACGTTTTTGGATTGTATCCCAGTTAGTTAATGTTCCACCTAACCAACGGTGGTTTACGAAGTATTGACCTGAGCGAATTGCTTCGTCTTTGATCGCTTCTTGTGCTTGTTTTTTAGTTCCTACGAACAATGCAACGCCGCCATCTTCAGCAACATTTTTCATGTAATCGTAAGCAGCATCTACTAATTTAACTGTTTTTTGTAAGTCAATGATGTAGATTCCGTTTCTTTCTGTGAAGATATATTTCTTCATTTTTGGGTTCCAGCGACGAGTTTGGTGTCCAAAGTGTACGCCGGCTTCTAGTAATTGTTTCATAGAAATTACTGCCATTTTTTGTTTCCTCCAATTTGGTTTTTATTTGTTCCCTCTCCAGTTCTCATTTTTGTAAGGAACTACTAAAAGTAGCACCGCCTTACAAATCAAATCTGGATGTGGATTTAGTGTTTTAACACCGTTGTCTAGTATACATGATTCTTCAAAACATTTCAACATAATAATTATATTTTTTCTGTAATTGTTTCAGTAAGGTATTCGAATTTTGATCATTCGTCATGTTCAAGAATTACCCGATCATTTAATGATTGAATATTTCTATTGTTATGCTCATAATATTCTTGAAACATGTTGATTTGTTTTTTTGAGACTTCTACTGGATTTTTCAATATATACCATTCAACGTTTTCAGTTAGCGGGGGTGTTGTTAGCGAGCCTAAATAATGATAATAACTCATATTTTCTGGAAACATTGATTCAATATCTGATATCGCTGTTTTTTTATCATCTGACACATCATCGAGCACTTCTTGAAATCCTTTATTATCAGCGCCTTCTATAAAAAATACACCAATAACAGCTAAACGTCCATCTTGAGATTGATTCACAAAATGTGCTTCTAATGGATAATGTTTTCCGTTTACCGTATGTTCACTTTCAGCGTGAAAATGGAATTGCGTTAAAGCAAATGTTCTTTGGTTGATTGTTGCTTTACCTGAATCATTGACTTGGATGCTATGCCCATTATTTTCAGCGTTAGTTATTTTACTACTGTAATCTAATTTGATGGTACCGCCGTCCTCCATTTTTTCCACTGAAGAATCTGGGATATCGATTGGCGATTGCATTTTACCGGTTACTTGCTTCCAGCTTTTTTGGTCATCATATTCAAAATGACTTGCTTCTTTTTTGTGCTAACTTTCTTGTGTGTGTGAAGAACTTTCACCAGTCTTACTCTGTCCTTGTTGTGTACAAGCTGTTACCAATAGTAGTGATGAAAACAGCACTGAGATAAGTAATTTTCTTTTCATATTGTGTTATCCTTCTTTCAACTCAGGTTTGCTTAAAAAATAATTTAAGTAGTTTAGCAGATAAATTTACATAAGACTAAACTACTTTATTTAGTTATCACTTTCTAAATGGTACATTAAAATACCCGCTGCGATCGCTACATTTAACGATTCAGCTGCACCTTTGATCGGAATGTAGATATTTTGATCTGTTTTTACCAAAAATTCTGTTGAAACCCCTTGCCCTTCATTTCCCATAATCAAGGCATAATTCTCGATCCTTCGTATTTTTTGATAGGAAATTGCATTGGGATTGAGTTCAGTTCCATATACAGGTATTTTCATTTTTTTGAATTCATCAATTATTTCAGCTAACGGCTTACGTATTACGGGTAAATGATAATTACTTCCCTGCATTGCCCTTAAAACTTTTGTATTGTATATATCAGAACTGCCCTCTCCTAAAACCACACCTGAAAGACCCGCTGCATCAGCTGTCCGAATCATCGTTCCAACATTGCCTGGATCTTGGACATTATCTAAAAGAAGCCAGCCACCTGAAAATTGTATATCTTTCTCAAATTCAGGCATCCCCACGATTGCGATCATTCCTTGAGGAGTCGGTAAATCTGAAAGGGATTCCAGAACTTCATCAGAAACCTGAATCAATCTTTCTTGCGGCTGATTGTCTAGCCAAGCCGACCATTCTGAACGTCCTCTTTGATTAAAGAGTATCCAATCAATTCGAGCGTTTGCCTTATCCGCTTCTTCAATCAAATGAAACCCCTCAATTATATATTGTTGATTCTCTTCCCGATGCTTTTTTTTATGTAATTTTTTTAATTCCTTGATCATTGCATTTTTTGTCGATAAAATTTCTTTCATTTCTACACCTCACTTAATCATTATACCATGATTTTTTTTAATCAGACAGTCACTACTTTACTTGCCAGATGATCGAAAAATCGCTATCATTGATTTAATAAAAAGCGAGGTGTACAACGATGAGAAAAGTACGCATGAATGTGCAAGGTAGAGTTCAAGGTGTCGGATTTCGTTACATGACTAAGATGGTAGCTGATGAACTAGGAATTTGCGGTACAGTTCGAAATGAGGATGATGGCTCAGTCTCAATCGAATCTTTAGGCGATGATGAAAAAATGGCTCAGTTTATCCAAAAAATCAAAGATTCTCCCAGTCCAGCAGGACGTGTGACATATATTGATATTCAAGAAGATCCTTTAATTGAAGAGTATAATAGCTTCAAAGTAACAAACTAGATTAGTTTGGAAGAATCTTACTCAGTCTTGAGGCGGATTCTTCTAATTTTTATTGAAAAAAAACGCTTTTTCAAGTATAGTTAACCTTGTGCAAATTTTTTAGAAAAGGAAAGAATAAAATGAGAAAATTAAATAAGTGGCTCCTAGGTTCCGGTCTATTCACTTTAGTACTATTTTTATCTGGATGTGTAAAAACAGGATCAGACGGACAGCCGACTGGTGAAGGGATCATCTATAATTTACTAGTAAAACCAATGAGCAGTGCCATTACATACCTTGTTGACAATTTCGATTGGAATTATGGTTGGGCAATCATTTTCATCACGATCATTGTTCGTCTTATCATTATGCCATTAGGATTGAATCAATCGAAAAAGAGCATGATCCAAACTGAAAAAATGCAAGCGATTAAGCCTCAAATCGATGCTGCTCAAGCAAAAGTAAAAGAAGCAACGACACGTGAAGAGCAAATGCAAGCTCAAGCTGAAATACAACAAGTTTATAAAGAAAACAACATGAGCATGATGGGCGGTATCGGTTGTCTACCTTTATTGATCCAAATGCCAATCTTCTCTGCCCTATTCTTTGCCGCTCGTTATACTAAAGGAATTGGCGACGCTTCATTTTTCGGTGTCAATCTGGGACAACCAAGTATTGTTTTTGTTGTTTTAGCTGGCGTTGCTTATTTACTACAAGGATACCTTTCAACTATCGGTATTCCAGAAGAACAAAAGAAGACAATGAAATCCATGTTGATCGTCTCTCCTTTAATGATCGTATTCATGTCAATCAGCTCTCCAGCTGGTGTAACATTATATTGGGTAGTCGGAGGGATTTTCAGTAGTATCCAAACATTGATCACAAATCAATTCTTAAAACCAAGAATCAAAGCTCAAGTAGCTGAAGAATTAAAACAAAATCCACCAAAACAAGTTATTGTGCCTCGTAAAGATGTCACACCTACAGAAGAAAAAACGACGCAAAAAGCAGTAACTCAAAAAAATACTTCTAAAAACGGTAGAAATGCCGGAAAACAAAATAGAAATTAAAAAACAAGAGCCAACGCAACCTGATGATTGCAGTTGGTTCTTGTTTTATTTTTTATTTGCTGAAATTCCGAAAACAAAAAGATCAACAACTTGAGTAATACTTAATGACGAGCTGTTTTGTTCTGTTTTGATATACGGAGATAACGTGTTAAGAAAATGGGTTGTTGCAACCTCTGGTGACAAACCGATTCGCATAGCAAAATCACTTTCTTCAAAAAGACTCAGCAAAGGGGCTTTATAAGACTGATTCCACAGTATAAATAATTTCAGTTGGGTTTCATTGGTCAACTTCGTCCTAAAATCATGCATCATCAAATCAAAATCAAATGGATGTTTTGTTTTTAGACATTCAGCGAAGTTTTGCAATTTACTGATAGTATCAAGATTTGGATCTTCAACAATTTTCACTAATTCTTCGTTTACATCACTTAACAAACTTTCAATAACACCCACATAAACTTCTTCTTTATTTTTAAAATGATGATATAAATTGGGTTGTGTCACCTCGGCCAACTGCGCGATTTGCCTTGTAGATGTACTTTGATATCCGTTATCCATAAACAAACGCGTTGCCACTTGAATAATTTTAGCTCGTGTATTTTTCGTTTCTTTTTCCATTACTTAGCCACCTATAGTTGATTTCTTTACTATTTTAACAGAAGCTGATATAGAAACCTAGGTTAGATGACATTTTTTTCTCTTTTAAATAGTAAAATCAATTCGTAAATGCAAACGATAATTAGAATGACTAAGGCGATAATGACAGTCGTGATAATTGCTGGATAGCTCCCGTTCCACCCATCTGCTGCTTGATGTTTGATCAAAATCCCATAATAAGCCCAAACCGTTGCTAGACCATAGGCAACATCGCGATTACTGATAATCGTAGCACTGATAATAAGCAAGCCAATGATCAATATTACAATCGTCCAGACTACTTGATTATCTTGCAAAAAAGCAATATCTTTGTCAACCAAGAAAGCTGTAATATTGGCAATCGTAGCAATCGTGATCCAACCAAAATAAATACTGAAGGGTAATCTTACAAAGACATAATCCTTTTTGATCATGTTTGTATTAGCTAAAAGTCGATTTATATAGATCAATACAATCAGCAAAGCTAACATGATCACAACAGACAAATCAATTTGAAGATATTGCCATGCTACTAACCAAACGCCATTTAGTATCGAAGAAACTACAAAAATACCTCTTAATTTTTTACTGATTTGTTGATCTGCTAGTATCGATTGCGCTTTCGGTTTAAGCCACTGATAAACGACAAATCCTGCTAATAACAAGTAAATCACTGACCAAATTGCAAACGTTAAGCCCGCTGGAGCAAATAAATTAGGATACGTATCTGAAACTTCTTGCGTTGTCATCCCATTTAAAGGCAACAAAACCGCGGCCGCATTTGTGGCGATCATTAGGATATAAATAATCGTTACGAGCAATTTTGCCCCGATAGATTCATTCTTGCTCATTCTAATTCCTCCTTTATAATCCTTTTTTCCCAATGAAAGGGGTAAACTTAGGTGTTTTTCTCGCATAAGCAATAAAGTCTGGTCGATCTTTGTATTTTTTTTCAAGTAAAGGAACACCCGATACAAATAAAAGTAATAAGGTAATCGTTATAGGACCAATGATTCCCCAACCATTTCGTGTATCATTCAGGCTTACAAGAAAAATTCCCCACCAACCTAGAGCTTCCCCAAAATAATTAGGATGCCTTGTTGTTGCCCACAACCCTGTTGTTAATAGTTTCCCATGATTGCGGCTATCACGTTTGAATTTGGTCAACTCATAATCGCCAATCGTTTCAAAACCAAAACCTATCAGCCAAATTACAATACCTACTCCATTCCACCAATAAAAATCATTGACTGAACTTGTCATAGCAAAAAGAATCGGCATTGAAACAACTAATAAAAGCACACCTTGCAAAATAAATACATTTAAATAAGCTTTTAATTTCGCCCAATGTTTTCCCCATCGCTTCCTCATGTTCACGTAACGATAATCTTCTGGTTTTCCGATATTCCGTTTAGCTAAATGGAAAAACAAACGCAATCCCCAAATGGTTACTAATAGTAGAATAATCGTGCTGACCGTTGTTTTTTTTGGCATTACTATATAACCAGTAATCGCGACAAGAACAAAACCAATTCCCCACGCTAAATCAACAATAGAATTATTATGAAGATATTGTGCCAAAAAGAATAATGCAGTAAAATATATAAAAATCACACAACTAATGATCCAGATTGTCATACTAAATCTCCTCCTTATCCATTTCAACCGCCACAGCTACACTTCCCTGACCTGCACTCATCGCAATAACTGTTGAGATATCCATCACATAACTTGGCTTTAAATCGAGCTGCTCACTCAATTTATTTTTCCATTGTCTTGCTCGTTCTTCTGAATTAGCGTGAATGACTGCATAACGTTTTATTTTATTTTTTTTTTGCAGCCTTTTAAGTTGGCGAATAATTTTTCTTTCATTTCCTTTTAAACTAAAAGAAAAATCACTCAATTTCCCTTCTCCTTCCTTATTTAAGCTGACAATAGGCTTTAAATTAATCTTCTTCGCTATTTTACCAGCGAATTGGGGAATTCTTCCAGAATCTATCATCGGATTTAAATCATCTACACTAACAAGTATTTTAAGCTGGCCACGTTTATTTTTGGTTCGCTTAACGATTTCGTCAAAAGACAATCCGGCTTGAATCCACTCATTTGCGCACATTACCAATAACCCTTGTGCTGCAGAATTTTGTTTGGAATCAATTACTTCAATTTTAGTCGGCGTCGATGTCATATGCTCAGCTGCTTTTTGTACGGTATGAAATGTTCCACTTAAGCTTTCTGCAACTGTAATAACTAAAATCGACTCATATCTAGTTTCTAAAAATGATAACAGATTCTCTACAGATTTTAGCGTTGGTTGGGAGCTGGTCGCTCGTTCATCTTCCGTTTTATTTATGTCAAAAAATTGATTGCTTTGGATCGTTATTTTATCGATATAACTAGTATTCCCAATCAAGATATTCATTGGCAACACGTGAATTTGGTTGTTCAAAACATAATCAGCCGGTAAATCAGCGATTGAATCTGTCACTAAAGCAATTGGCGCTTTTTTTTGCGTATTTACCCGATATTGTAACAACATATCGTCAGCTTTTTGCTGAATCGGTTGTCCAATCGTACTTAAATAGCTTAATACTTGATCTGGTTGATTCGAATGGATATGAATTCTGGCTTTGTTGCGACTCATCGCCACGAACATAGAATCACCAAAACGCTTTAATTTTTCTTGAATTTCACGTTTAGACTCTGTTACTTGATCTAATAAAATTTCGGTACAATATCTATAAGTTGGTTCTGAGGTGTTCTGATGCAAAGATTCAGAAATTTCTATTTTTATTGAATCATCAACATCAACAATTCTCGTGACCACAGTTTCTTTATTGATAAAAGCTTGAGTAAACCCCTCTATAAAAACATAAAAACCTTTGGCACCTGCATCCACAACTTGATTTTTTTGCAATATTTTTAGTTGCTTCGTCGTATTTTCCAATGCTTCACTAGCTTTAACCAAAGCATTTGGCAACAGTTCTTCTAAACTATCTATCTGCCTATTCTCATTCAAGGCTTCTGCCCATGATCGCATAACCGTGATGATCGTTCCTTCAACTGGGTTCGCAATAGCTTGGTATGCTTCTCCGATTGCTAACTTGACACTTCTTACAAAACTGCTGACAGAATTTTTTTCTTCCTGAAGCAATAGGTTATTATAGATACCGTTAAAATATTGAGCAAAAATGATACCCGAATTTCCTCTAGCTCCTAATAAAGAAGCTTCTGCAATTTTCTCAAATACCTCAACAACGGAACTTGTTTCACTTTTTGTTTCTTCGAGGATCGTTTGCATTAATGAAGCCAAATTACTTCCCGTATCACCATCTGATACAGGAAAAACATTGATTTGGTTCAACTCTTGCTTCTCGTTTATCAGTTGAATCGCCCCTTGTTGAAATGCAAATAACAGCTCTTTATAATCAATAGTTCGACTTCCCATCCACTACTTACCTCCAATTAAAATGTTGCGCTACAAAAACGGTAATACCGCAAGTCGCCGCAGTAACAAATCCTCCCCAGACTAAATCAATAATTGTTACGAAAAGTGGCCAATCTTTAATTGTTGAAAGATTTGTTAAATCATATGTTCCGTAACATAATACTCCAAGCAAAGCTCCCGCAGAAATAGCTTACATCAAACTCTCTTTTTCAATAGCAGGATAAATAACAAAAAATAAAATACCAATAAGATATAAGATATAAAAAACAGCTGCTGGAATTATTTTAGTCGGTCCAAGTAGATATCCTAAATAATCTTGATAGATTTTTTTAGCAATGAAAAGTAACCAGATAAAATCCAGTGCTAAAAATGCAACAGCTGCAACGCTAAATAATTTCACATAATGATTCATTTTCATTTCCTCCTCATATAATAAAAACAGGTACGATCACCTTATCAATCGATAAGTTTATCGCACCACGTTCAATTCGTTTATGAAAAAATTTTGCCTGAATAAATAAGACGAGAAAACTTCATCCAAGTCCTCTCGCCTTTTTCACTTTTATCCTTATTTCACGATCAGTAAATCAAGACTTGCCAATGATAAAGACATTTTAGCAATTCGATTAAGTTCTTTCAAACGATTTGCTTTCACTTGTTCATCTTCTACCATGACCATTGTTTCTTCAAAATACTGTTCGATCAACGGACGTAAATCAACTAATGCTTGATAATTTTCAGACATTGTATTTTCATTAAATTTTTCTTCAATTTTATTCACTGCTTGATGTAAAGCTTTCTCTGCATCATTTTCAAACAAAGCTGCATCCACTTTACTTTCTTGATTTAATAACTCGCGACCTTTTTTAGCTAAATTGATTACTCGAGTCAAAGCTTCTATCGAAGGTTTAAAATCTTTATCAAGCAGATGATTTTTTAGAATCGTCGCTGATGAAAATAGTTTTGCTAAGTCTTTTTGCTCAGATGAAATCACTGCATCGATCACATCATGACGCACATCTTTCGTTGTCAATAACTGACGCAAACGTGCTTTTACAAAGTCGATCACTTCTTCTTGTCCGCTAGTTAATTGAATACCATATTTTTGGCTGTCTGCGTTGACCGCTGCATCAATCTCCATTTGTAACTGTACAAGAGGGAACTGCCAGCCTTTATTTTCGACAATTCGAATCACGCCATATGTTTGGCGACGTAACGCATATGGATCATTAGAACCGCTAGGAATCATCCCCACCGCAAAGAATGAGAATACGCTGTCTAGTTTATCAGCGATTGCTAACACTGCTCCAATAGCAGAAACTGGTAATTCTCCATCACTTGATGTTGGTAAATAATGCTCGCGAATCGCTTGAGCCACAGCCGGTTTTTCACCTTGAAGCAATGCATATTTTTCTCCCATGATTCCTTGTAATTCTGGGAACTCACCGACCATATTCGTTACTAAATCAAACTTATAAATTTCAGAAGCACGTTTCAAGTCTGTCAATTCAGCTTCTGATAAGCCAACTTCTTTCCCGATAATCTGTCCAATAATACCCACTCGTTGCATTTTTTCATAAATCGTACCAATTTTTTCATGGAAAGTGACATTTTTTAGTTTATTAACGCATTCTTCGATTGATAATTTTTTATCTTCACTGTAGAAAAATTCTGCATCCTCTAAACGAGCGATCAAAACTTTTTCATTTCCTTTGATCACATTTTCAATATGAACACTGTCTCCGTTTCTTACGGAAATAAAATGTGGTAATAATAATCCTTGATCATTTCGTACATCAAAATAACGTTGATGCTCTTTCATTGACGTTACTAATACTTCGTCTGGAACAGAAAGATATTTTTCGTCAAAAGCACCAACAAATGCTGTTGGGTATTCAACCAAGTTATTGACTTCTTCCAGTAAATTCTCGTCTAGATCCAGCTTCCAACGATTTTTTTCGGCTAATTGGTTTGCTTGATCAACGATCATCGTTTTTCTTTCATTTGGATCAACAATAACAAATTGTTTTTTCATTTTTTCTTCGTACTCGTTTGAATGATTGAACGTCACGTCATCTCCTAAGAAACGATGTCCACGAGAGCTGTTTCCCGTTACTACATCTAGAACAGAAAATGGAATCACTTCATCATCTAATAGAGCAACGATCCAATGAATCGGACGGATATATTCAAAATCATAGTCTGCCCAGTGCATCGTAACTGGAAAAGTCAAACTTGTAATAACGTCTTTCAATCCTGTTAATACATCAATCGTTTTTTGACCTTGATTATGCTTTGTTACATAAACATATTCTACACCATTCAATTCTTTAAATGTGATTGCATCAGTCGTCAGGCCCTGTCCTCTAACAAATCCTTCAGCGGCCTTGCTCCAATTTCCTTCAGTGTCTTGAGCAATTTTTTTAGCGGGTCCCTTAACTTCTTCCTGCGTATCTTCCTGCTGTTGCGGTAATTGTGTCACACGAACAGCCAAACGACGAGGTGTCGAGAAGCTTTGAACGGTTTCATAAGTTAATTTATTTTCGTCTAAGAAATTTACTATTTTATTTTCTAATTGTAAACGACTTGGGCTGACAATATGAGCTGGCATTTCTTCCAAGCCGATTTCAAGTAATAGGTCTTTTGCCATGTTATTTTGCCTCCTTAGTAGTTTGATTTTCTTTGTTTAAAAGAGGAAATCCTAATTTTTCACGTTCTGCGACAAAGATTTTCGCTACAGATTTAGCCAAGTTTCTGATGCGCGCTAAATATCCAGCTCGTTCCGTTACAGACACAGCACCACGAGCATCCAATAAATTAAATGTATGGCTACATTTCAAGATATAATCATAGGCTGGATGTACTAGGCTTTCATCAATACAACGTTTCGCTTCTTTTTCAAATTTATCAAAGTTTTCCAATAACATATCTTGATTGCTGATTTCAAATGAATACTTCGAATGTTCATACTCAGGCTGATTGAAAATTTCTCCGTACTTAACGCCTTCTGTCCATTCTAGATCATAAACACTTTCTACTTCTTGAATATAAGATGCTAGTCGCTCGATCCCGTACGTAATTTCCGAAGTAACTGGATGACAAGCTAATCCGCCTACTTGTTGGAAGTAGGTAAACTGAGTAATCTCCATGCCATCAAGCCAAACTTCCCAACCAAGACCTGCACATCCCATAGAAGGATTTTCCCAATTATCTTCAACAAAACGAATATCATGAGCTAAAGGATCGATCCCTAATAACTCTAAACTTTCTAAATATAATTCTTGAATATTTTCGGGCGATGGTTTCATGACTACTTGAAATTGATGATGTTGATATAAGCGGTTTGGATTTTCTCCATAACGGCCATCTGCCGGTCTTCTTGAAGGTTCTACATAAGCCGCATTCCAAGGTTCAGGGCCAATTGCTCGTAAAAAAGTATAAGGACTCATTGTCCCCGCCCCTTTTTCCGTATCATATGCTTGCATCAACATACAACCGTTTGATGACCAAAATTTTTGTAAAGTTAAAATCATTTCTTGTACAGTAAGTTTCTTTTCCATTGTGATCCTCCTAATTTAAAAGTGTAACAGGCTCTTCCAGCCCTGACAGAAAAATAGGAAAAAGTGATTGTGACGCTTTTTGTCTTTTTTCCGAAAAACTAGCCCGCGAAGCTAGATAATACAAAAGCTGAAAGAGCTCGGTCAGCCTCGAATGGAAAATAGGAAAAATTGACTGTGACACTTTTTATCACATTCATTTTTTATCTTTTTCCATTCTCATAAAACTAAACTACCTTTTTACAACGCTGTAACAACTGGATAAAACTCCATCACTTCATCTGGAACAACAGAAACTTCAACTTTCATGGTTTCTGTCAATTCCGTATTGATCTTGTATAACTTTTCGCTAGGGTTCGTTTCAAATTCTTCGATTTCTGTACCATCATTTTCCTTTATCTGAACCAACAGTCTAACAAGAGATAAAACTTTTAACTTGTTCTCTGTAAAATCAGCAGGGAAAAACGTTGCATTAAATTGCATGCTGTACCTCCTTTTCGATGATTTTAAAAATAGCAATAAAGTATTGTTCTCTTGAGCGCATAGGAGACGAGCTTTACCACTATTATTAAAGTGGTAATACAAAAAGTCCCTATGCCTCCAAGAGACATAGGGACGAATAATCGCGGTTCCACCCTACTTCCGATATCAACTATCGGCAGCTTCGTTTAAATATACTCAAAAGCGCCATTCAAAAGTTGCATGTACCTGGCTTACACTCTCCCAGATTCGCTATGACAGCAATTCTTTTTACTCTTCTTTTTCAACGTATTTATTTAATTACTCTTTATGATAATCTTTGATTGCTAAGATGTCAAATTATTTTTTAAGATTCAAACAGCATTCGAAAAAATTGTTCTTTTCTTTCAAAAATCATTGCCCAATCTTGATAGATTTTCGTTTCTTCCAATGTACGTTTGATAATTTTACCATCGATAAATTCATAAATTCTAGCGTTTGGAAAAAACAATAATACTGGGGAATGAGTAGCAATCACAAATTGTGAGTCGGCGTTTACTAACTCCTGCATTGCAACCATCAATTGCAATTGAGTGCTGAGAGACAAACCTGTTTCTGGTTCATCTAGTAGATAAAACCCTTGACCAAAAAAACGAGTTGTAACTAACTCATAAAACGATTCCCCTCTTGAATACTTGTGTAGCTCTCTTTCAAAAACACCTTCGCCGTCTTGGTCACGCAAATCAATATCAGTCATTAAATTATAATAGGATTCTGCTCGATAAAAATAACTGTCCCTTGGGTAATAGGGATACTTTATTGGTCGACTCGCTTCAACTAATAAAGATTGTTCTTCATAAGAAACAAATAAATTATTTTTTGAGCCACCTTCAAGATTTAAATCCATTAGTCCAGCTATTGTTTCTATAATAGTTGACTTTCCAGAGCCATTCTCACCAATCAAAAAAGTAACTGGAGTCTCAAAAATAAGTTGATTTAAATCAGTTAAAATAGGCAAATTAAAAGGAAATCGCGATGTTGATTTATTTTTATCATATTTTATCCCTTTAAGATACAGTTTTGTCATTATCTTCATCCTTTTTTTCACGCTTAGGCAACTTCAAGGTGTCTTCCCAACTTTTCATTTGATCGATAAATTTCTTACTCTTCAGATGAATCCCTACATACTCATCATATAATTCATCAATAGTTTGTCTTATCGCGGTTTTCGTCTCTGGCTTAACATTGATATCTTGAACCTTATCATAAGAAACAGCAGAAAAAAGACGAATGAAATGGATTGCTCTAGGATCAGCATGATAGCGATGGTTGTCAAGATGCCAATGTCGTTCACAAAGAACCCCACTATATTTTGAAGAATAATCAAACTTCCCTCGCGTTTCTTGGCAAACCGCACAATGTCTCCATTCTGGTGTAATACCGAAACGGCTTAATAATTGGATTTCAAAAATATTGGTGATAATCTCCGCATCTTTATTCTCGTTCAACAAGCGAAGTGCTTGCTGAACAAAATGGTACAAATTCGGATCGTATGTTCGATCATCGATTGCCGCATCAACTAAGTTCAAAATATACGTCGCGTAAGCATTAATAAAAATGTCTTCCTGAATCATTCGAAACGGTTGGACATCTTTACTTCCATTTAAAAATGACAATCCGTCTTCTCTATAATCACCGATATATAAAGCTTCTGTAAAAGGCAAAATTGCAGGACCGATTGGATTATTTTTACGATGTGCTCCTTTGACAAAAAACATCAATTTACCAAACGATTCCGTAAAAATCTTGACTAGCTTATCTTTTTCTTTGTAGTCCTTGGTAAATAAAATAATTCCTTTTGTTTCCCCTAAGGTCATGTTTTCGCCTCCTATATTTTCTAATCTATTTTAGCAGAGAAAGAAGCAAAAGAACAATCCCGTAATAATACAGAATTGTTCCTTCGTTTCTCATTAATAATCGTCTTTTCGATAACCAAAGTCTTGTAAATGAACTTTTTTATCACGCCAGTCTTTTTGCACTTTTACCCAAAGTTCTAAGTAAACTTTATCATCAAGTAAATGTTCAATATCTTGTCTAGCTTTTGTTCCGATTTGTTTGAGCATCTTGCCGCCCTTACCAATAATGATCCCTTTTTGGCTATCACGTTCCACGATGATTGTTGCTTGAATGCGTACTTTATCATTCTCATCACGTTTCATTGAATCAACTACAACGGCAACTGAATGAGGAATTTCATCTCTTGTAAGCAATAATACTTTTTCACGAACTAATTCAGATACAATAAAATATTCAGGGTGATCTGTTACTTGATCATCTGGAAAATACTGTGGACCCTCTGGCATTTGATCTACTAAAACATCCATCAAACGATCCACATTATTCCCTTCAGTAGCTGAAATAGGCACAACTTCTGCAAATTCCATTTGACTTGCATAATCTTCAATGATTCCCAAAAGCTGATCCGGATGAACCGTATCGATTTTATTGATCACGAGATAAACAGGGCTAGTCATTGTTTTAAGACGTTCAATGATGAAATCATCACCTTTACCTCTTTTTTGATCCGCACTGATCATGAAAAGCGTTGCATCCACTTCACGTAATGCGCTATAAGCTGTTTCAACCATAAAATCACCTAAACGATGTTTCGGCTTGTGAATACCAGGTGTATCGATAAAAACGATTTGTGCTTCTGGAACTGTATAAATACCTTGTATCTTATTTCTAGTTGTTTGAGCTTTATCACTCATAATCGCAATTTTTTGTCCGACAATTCGGTTCAGCAATGTAGATTTACCCACATTAGGTCTTCCTACGATCGCTACAAATCCGGATTTGTGTACGTCTGTCATTGTTTCTCTCCTCTATAAAAAATCTTGTAGTATCTGCCAAATTTTCGGGACAAACAACAGCACTCCAACAACCACAGCGAATCCCGTCGTTAAAAGAACTGCGCCTGCAGCCATATCTTTGATTTTCTTGCCAATTGGATGGAAATGAAAATCAGTCACCATATCAACCACATTTTCAAACACTGTATTAATAATCTCCATCACTAATACAAGAAAGATTGCAAGTAACAACCACAACCATTCTGAGATCGCTAATCGTAAAACAAAGCCAATAATGATCGCTGTAATCCCCATTAAAATATGTGTCCGCATGTTACGCTCTTCCTTAAATACTGTCTTGATCCCTTGAAGAGCAAACTCCAATGAGGCTATAAAATGTTTATTCTTCGCTGTCCGCTTATCTTTTGAGTCCATAGGCATCTAAGATCTCTTTCTGTAAACCAAACATTTCTTTCTCATCATCAGGTCCCATATGATCGTAACCATTTAAATGTAAAAAACCATGCACAGCCAAAAAACCTAATTCCCGTTCAAAAGAATGACCATATTCTGCTGCTTGTTCTGCCGCTCGTTCAGTCGATATCATGATATCTCCAAGGTTTCTAGGAAACGCTTCTGCTGCATCTTCAAAAATAATCGGCAGTTCATCTTCGCCTTCTTCTTCTAAAGCAAAGCTGATAACGTCTGTGGGTACATCTTTTCCACGGTAGTCTCTATTTATCACCTGAATACCTGCGTTATCCATAAATGCAACGGACATTTCAGTATCTTCAGATATTTTTAGAAAATCAGCTGCAAACTGCAGCAGACTTTCTACTTCTTCTAAATTTTCTTTTGATAAATTACTTGTTTCATCAATGAATGAAATATCCATTAGTCATCTCTCTTTTCTTGTTCATCTTTCATTTCTTCTGCTTCGGATTTCATTTTTGGATATTTAATTCTAGAATGGAATGTACTACATAACCCATTGACTAGAGACTTCTCGATGATCCGAATTTCTTTCATCGTTAAACCACAATCATCCAGTTGTCCATCTGCAATCCGATCTTGAATAACATTATGAACAAAAGCTTGGATTTTCTCGTTCGTTGGATGATCCATCGCACGGACCGCAGCCTCACATGTATCAGCAATACTAACGATTCCCGCTTCTCTAGTTTGAGGTTTAGGACCTGGATATCTGAAAACTGCTTCAGAAATATCTGGGTTTCGTTCTTTTGCTTTCACAAAGAAAAACTTCATTAAAGTCGTACCATGATGCTGGCGACAAATATCGATCACCATTTCAGGCATATGATAGTCTTCTAATATTTTAGCACCGTCAATAACATGACCAAAAATAATTTGTTTGCTGTCTTCTGGCAACAAGAAATTATGCGGATTTTCAGCTCCGGCTGGTAAGTTTTCAACAAAGAAATTCGCATGTTTGATTTTGCCAATATCATGATAATAACAAGCAACTCGTGTTAATAATGAACGGCCTCCGATTTCAGCTACTGCGTTTGCACTTAAACTTGCCACCATCATACTGTGGTGATACGTTCCTGGCGCTTCTTCAAGTAGTCGTTTCAGCAAAGGGTGATTTGGGTTACTTAGTTCATTTAAAACAATCACACTATCATCCGTTACAAGTAATTCAATATACGGATGAAGTCCCATTGTAGCAAGGAAAGACAATACAGTTCCAGCTAAAGCACAGATCATCATTGTCCATGATTTACCGTCAAAAAAGCTCATCCCTTGATAAACCATCAAAATAAAGTCTACACAAACAGGGAAAATAATGACCCAAAAAACGGCAACTAGTCCTTGTTCACCTATTCGCGTGCGTTTAACTACAGTTGCCAATAGACCAGAAAACATATAACTCACTAAAATAATCGTCAACGAGTTAGTTCCTATAGAATTATAAAACACGAATAATGAAAATATCACTTGGAAAACAGCAGCTAAAACCCCTGCTCTTCGACTTACAAAATAATTTAACACAAGAGGTGTAAAGGCTGCCGGGAAAAATAATGAAATATGCATCATTTGTTCGGTTTGAAAAATTTGGAAGAACTTCATCAATACGACACTTAAAGACATTGCACCTACATAGAACAAAATAAAATGTCTACGTCTGCCTTCCTCTGTCACTTGTTTTGTAAAGAATAATAAAACGAATACTTGCAAAACAATTGCTAAAGCTAAGGCCGCCATTGGAAATAGCGAAGTGCTTTGATTGGTCATACCTAATATTTCAAGTTTTTCCATCGCCTTACTGTCGATTTGCGTCCCTTCACGAACGATAATTTCACCTTGATAGATCATAGAAGGCGGAACAGCATCCATTGCATTTTGGCGCATTTCTTTTGTCTTTTTATCGTTAGCAAAATCATTCGCCACAATACCTTGATTTACAATATAACGAATTTCTTGCTGCATCGTACTAGTAACATCAAGGAATTGAATTTTTTCAATTGCACTTTGACGAATATTATCCAGATCAGCTTCTCGAACATGATCTTTCATTTTTTCATCTACGATTTTTAAGCTTTCAGTTTTTACTTGCTGAATCTGATTGTCATCTAATGAAAATATATTTTGATAAAATACATTTGGAAATTTTTGATAAAAAGCGACTTCGTCTTGATCCAACGATTCAAATTGAGCTTTTAGATTGGCAATTCTCTCTTCTATCGTTGGACTCGGGATCGTCTCATCTTTTTTAGCCTTCGCTTTTTTCTCTTCATAATCTTTTTCTGTCTTTTCATTTGCATTAACAATCAGCTTAAATAGTTTTTCAATTCGTTTATGCTGGATATCCGCTGTTTCTTCCTGATAAATATATTCAGGCGTAACAGCTTCTGCGGCCAACTTTTTCTTTTGCCCCGTTTCATAGGTATTTTCAACGTTTTTATTCGCTCGAATCGTATTTTCAGCAAGCTGACCTTCTTTTATTTCCACTCTTTTCTGATACACACTACCGAACATAATGATAAATAAAAAACATGAAAAAATTAGTACAAGTATAGGAATATAAGCCTTCCCAAATTTATCGCGTAATTTTAGTAACGAGTATTTCAACGGAATTTTCACTCCTTTCCGCAGGTTTTAAACTATTTTTGACTTTCTTTTTCATACGCTCGAATAATTTGAGCAACAACGGGATGCCTCACAACATCTCCAGCATCAAAATGGACAAACGCAATTTTATCGATAGACTGTAATGTTTTTTCTGCATGAATCAAGCCGCTAGCTACGCCTTTAGGTAAGTCGATCTGGCTTGTATCGCCATTGACGATCATTCTTGAATTAAAACCTAACCTTGTCAAAAACATCTTCATTTGGGCGACGGTTGTATTTTGTGCTTCATCAAGAATGACGAAAGCATCATCCAATGTCCGACCTCTCATATATGCTAATGGCGCAATTTCGATTACACCACGTTCCATTAAACGGTTCGTATGATCCATACCAAAAACTTGATACAACGCATCATAAACAGGGCGTAGATACGGATCGACTTTTTCTTTTAAATCACCTGGTAAAAAACCTAGACTTTCTCCTGCTTCAACAGCTGGACGAGTTAAAATAATTTTTTGGACTTCCCCTTTTTTTAGAGCTGATACAGCCATAACCACGGCTAGAAAGGTTTTTCCCGTTCCAGCTGGACCGATTCCAAAAATAATATCGCGTTTACGTACAGCATCGATATATCGTTTTTGTCCAACATTTTTGATCCGAATCGCTCTACCATGGTGATCTTTTAGGATTTCTTCTTCATACATGGTCACAAAGGCATCCAAATCGCCGCTTCTTGCCATTTTCAAAGCAGAGACAACGTCTGGCGTACTGATTTTGATGCCGCGTTGAATCAGTACTTGTAGCGTGCGCAGAACAGAAGCAATCAATTGGACCTCAGATTCTTCACCAAGTAATTGAATCGTCTCCCCCCGTGTGTTGATTGTTACTGCCGCATTTTCTTCTAAATATTTTATATGTTTATCATGGGTTCCTAAAAGCATACTCACATCATCAGAATCATTTAATTTCAATTCTAAAGATATTGACTGATTTTCTGTCAAAAAATGCCCATCTCCTTTATTTTTTCATTCTTTACAATCATACCATAATATTTATTTATTAAAAAGAGAGTGGGCTAAAACTAGAGGCTTGTTTTTCTTTCTTCACAGAAACTTAAATGCCTCTATTATTATCCCCATTTCTTTATCTGTTTTTTTTGGACAAAAAAACCAACGGAAATCCGTTGGCTTTTTCACTTTGACTAATTCTCTTGTAACAATTCTTTTACAATTGCATTGACCTGATTGCCGTCTGCTTTACCTTTTACTTCAGGCATTACAGCACTCATAACTTTACCAAATTCCTTTGGTGAAGACGCTCCGGTCTGATCAATTGCCGTTTGAACAATCTGACGAATTTCTTCATCTGAAAGTTGTTTTGGCATATATTTTTCAACAATTGCGATTTCGATTTTTACTTTGTCAGCAAGATCGTCACGTCCCGCTTTTTCAAACTCTGATAAAGAGTCTCTGCGTTGTTTCATCTCACGAGATAAAACTGTTAACTCTTCTTCTCCGTCCAAATCACGGCCAGTTTTAATCTGCTCATTTTGAATGGCTGCTTTCAGCATACGAAGTACAGATAAAGTATCTTTATCTTTTGACTTCATTGCTGTCTTTATATCGTCATTCAATGTTGTTAGTAATGACATACAACCAACTCCAATTCATCGAAAACTAGAATTTTTTACGTTTTCTAGCTGCTTCAGATTTTTTCTTACGCTTTACACTTGGTTTTTCGTAGAATTCACGTTTACGAGATTCTTGTAAAGTACCCGCTTTTGAAACGGAACGTTTGAAGCGACGAAGAGCATCGTCAAGAGATTCGTTTTTACGAACGACAGTTTTTGACATGTTAATTCCCTCCCTCCGAGCTTAAAAAGTAACCGTTTTTTATATTTATGAGTTATTTAACATAAATAAAATACCGTTCTTAATACATTATATCTAATGGTTATTTTAACGTCAACCTTTGTATTGAAAAAAAGCATAAAAAATTACCAAAATGAGTAAAGTTTTACACACATATGTAATATTCATGATTTTTTCAGAAAAAAACGATCATCTGCACTCCTCACAGCGACCAAAAATCTCAAATCGATGTCCTTCAATTTCACATCCGCTTAATTGTTCTTTGAAAAAGTCCATCGGGCACATGTGAATTTCTTTTGTTTTTCCGCAAACGGTGCAAATAAAATGATGGTGATGTCCTACTTCCTGACAACAATGAAAGCGGAACTTTTTTTCTCCGTTCAAATCAGTTGTTTCTAGCAGATCAAAGGTTTCAAAATCATGTAGGTTTCGGTAAATAGTATCGTAGCTCACCCCTTTATATTCTTGATTCATAAATTCATACACTTCTCTTGCAGAAATATAACGATTTCTCCTAATTAGATAGGTGATCATCGCTTCTCTTTTTTTTGTATATTTCAAGCCATTCTTTTTCATCACCGCTAACGACTGCTCTACTTTAGAATTTGACTGTGTCATTTGATAACCTCCAGTTCTTAAATCAAAATCATTACGAATAAGATTCATGAAGGTATGGTATAATAAATCTATAAAAAAAGCAAGAGAGGAATCATACTATGACAACGAATGAACAAAAAAAATGTGTGACGATCTTCGTCATTTCTGATTCAGCAGGCGAAACAGCTTCCAAATTAGCAGCAGCTTCTATGGCTCAATACCCTACCATCGACTTTTCGTTATTTAGAAGAACATTTGCTAAAGAAGAAGATAAACTTAGAAAAGCACTTGAAGATGCAAAACGTGAAAATGCCATGGTTTTACACACAATCGTAAATGATCGCTTAGTGAAGATTGCGAATGATTTTTTTGAAGAGCATAATTTATATCACTTTGATATTTTAACACCGCCAGTAGCTGAAATTGAGAGACTGACTGGCGTTGCACCTACCAGAGAACCTGGAGCCCTGCATCATTTGAATGAGAATTACTTTAAACGAATCGAAGCAATGGAATTCGCCGTAAAATATGACGATGGTAAAGATCCAAGAGGTTTCTTGGAAGCAGATGTACTCTTATTAGGTGTTTCTAGAACCTCAAAAACACCCCTTAGTTTATTTTTAGCAAATAAAAATTTGAAAGTAGCAAACTTACCTTTGATTCCAGAAGCTCATTTGCCAAAACAATTATGGGAAACTAATCCTAAAAAAATCGTAGGACTGACAAATGATCCAGATATCTTAAACGGTATCCGTAAAGAAAGAATGAGAACTTATGGTCTACCTGCTGATACTTCTTATTCAGATATTGAAAAAATCAGAAAAGAATTAACATTTGCAAATGATTTATATGAAAAACTAGGTTGTGTGGTTATCAATGTAGCTTCCTTATCGATTGAAGAAACAGCTTCAATGATTTTGAATGCTTTAAATTTGGAAGATCATAGTTATTATGCAACGGAATCCCCTGAAGCCTAATAGATAAATAAAAAACTAAGAGCATTAGTATGAGGTAAAAAACAACCTCACTGCTCTTAGTTTTTTTAAAACACTTGAATACCTTCTTTGTCTATCGACAACACATTGATTGTAGCTGATTGAGGAAATTTTTCTAGTTCTTGAACCATTTGATCTGTTTTTTCCTCAGGAGACAAAATCAATACTGTTGGACCAGCACCGCTTAAAAATGCGCCATACGATCCGACTTTATGACTAAGAGCTCGAATTTCATCTAAATGTGGAACTAGTTTTTTTCGATATGCTTCATGCCAACGATCTTTCTCCATCATTAAACCAGCCAAAGGCAAATTACCATTCAAAATTGCAGCAATCATTACGTTCGCGATCGAACTTGCTTGAACAGCTTCTTTATAAGGAATCGAAGTCGGAAGTACACTTCGGCTTTCAGATGTCAATAGATGAACATCCGGAATATAAGCAATCACATCGCACATTGGAAAATGATGTTTCACAGAGTGAACTTCACCATCAACATAACTCGCAACAACAAAATCTCCACAGATAGCTGGAGCAACATTGTCTGGATGACCTTCAATTTCAGTAGCTATCTGTACTTTTTCCTTTTGAGATAAATTCAAATTTCCTAGTCGATTGGCAAGTTCAATGCCACCAACAATTACACTAGAACTACTACCTAAACCTCTAGCTAAAGGAATATCTGACGTCATTTTCAACACTTTTGGTGAAAGATCAGGAGCTAATTTTAGTGCTGTTTGAATTAATAGATTTGTAGCATCCGTCGGGATGTCACTCCCTAAAGAGTGTATAATTTTCCACTCTTTAGTATTTTCCAAAACTTCGATATTAAGATATTGCGACAAGGCAATACCACATGAGTCAAAACCCGGACCTAGATTTGCGCTGGTTGCGGGAATTCTTATTTTCATAGTTCTGACACTCCATTACGTAAATGCATCCGCATTTCTTCTAAATCACTCATTTTAGAGATTTTTACATCGGTTGCATTGATTGCGGTATCAGGATCTTTCAATCCATTACCAGTGAAAACAGCTACGACCGTTTCTCCTTGTTTGATTTTTCCATTTTTCACATGTTGGATTACACCTGCTAAAGAAGCGGCTGAGCCTGGTTCAACAAATACACCATCTTGTGCAGCAACTTTTCGGTAAGCATTCAGAATTTCTTCATCGGTTACTGAATCGATATGTCCCTTCGATTCATCACGAGCAGCTTCGGCTAATGTCCAACTAGCTGGATTTCCAATACGGATCGCTGTCGCAATTGTCTCAGGTTGTTCGATTACTTCACCTTTCACGATTGCTGCAGCTCCTTCTGCTTCAAAACCATGCATTCGTGGTAAAAGTGTTCCTTTTTTATCATGCCATTCTTTAAAGCCTTTCCAGTATGCAGAGATATTCCCAGCATTTCCAACTGGAATTGCTAAAACATCAGGCGCTTGTCCAAGTTGTTCGCAGACTTCAAAAGCTGCTGTCTTTTGACCTTCTAAGCGATAAGGATTCACTGAATTAACTAGTGCTACGGCTTCTGTTTCAGCAATATCACGAACAGCTTTCAACGCTTCATCAAAATTGCCTGGAATCGAGATGATATCTGCACCATAAATAATTGCTTGCGCGAGTTTGCCCATTGCAATTTTGCCATCTGGAATAACCACATAGGCTTTAACACCTGCTCTTGTAGCATAAGCAGCAGCTGCTGCACTTGTATTTCCTGTTGACGCACAAACGATTGCTTTTGCGCCTTCTTCAACAGCTTTAGCAACAGCCATAACCATTCCGCGGTCTTTGAACGATCCAGTCGGATTCAGGCCTTCATATTTTCCATATAAATTGATGCCTAATTCCTTTGACAAACTGTGTAGCGGAATTAATGGTGTATTTCCTTCAGCCAATGAAATCATTGGTGTATTATCTGTGATTGGTAAGTATTCCTTATATTGTTTTAATAATCCTTCATACATTGATTAATCCTCCAATACTTTAAATGTATTTAATAGTTCGAATCCATCTGTTGATTCGATTTCATTTGTTACTTGCTTCATTTGTTCTTTGGTAATTGTATGTGTGATTGCCACGATTCTAGCTCGAGTACCGTCAGATTTTTGCTGAACTAACTGATCAAAACTAACATTTGCTTCAGTCATTATCTGAGTTAACTTCAAAATTTGACCATGTCGATCCGGCACTTCGATTGAGAAATAGTACTTTCCAGAAATTGTTTCATCTGCTGCTAATTTAGTATCATGTTGATAGGAATTAAACATATGTCCTGTCGTTCCTAAACGGATATTTTTGGCAATTGTGATGATATCACTAACGACACTTGTTGCAGTTGGCTTAGCACCTGCACCTGGCCCATAATACATTGACTCACCAACACCTGAACTTTCGATAAAAACTGCATTAAATTCATTACGAACCGAAGCGATCGGATGCGATTTAGCCACAAGCATCGGACCAACTTCAACCGCAATACTGCCCTCTTGATTTTCAGAAGAACCGATCAACTTCACTTCATAGCCTAATTGAGCAGCCATTTCAACATCATCTAAAGACAGACCACGAATACCTCGCGTATCCACTTGATCCAATCGAATGTTCATCCCAAAAGCAAACTGGCTTAAAATAACCATTTTATAGGCTGCATCAATACCATCCACGTCATTCGTTGGATCAGATTCAGCGAATCCTAACTCTTGGGCTTCTTTTAATGCTTGATTATATGACTTTTTCTCAGAAACCATCTGTGTCAGCATATAATTTGTCGTTCCATTGACGATTCCTAACACCTTTTGGATATTGTCAGCAGCTAAACTATTGGCAATCGTGCGCAAAATAGGAATACCGCCGGCAACACTTGCTTCATAATATAAATCACAATGATTCTTTTGAGCTAAAGCTACAAGCTCACTGCCATGTTGAGCCAAAAGATCTTTGTTTGCAGTTACAATATGTTTCCCATTTTCTAGTGCTTTGGTAATGAAGGTTTTTGCTGGTTCTACTTTTCCTATTAATTCTACAATAATCTTGATTTCATCATCATTGATAATATCCTCGATCTGTGTTGTGAGCTGAATATCAAATTTCTCAGCCAGACGTCTTTTTTCTTCTTCATCACGTACTAAAGCTTTTGAAATAACGATTTCCATTCCCGTCACTTGCGAAATTTTCTCTTGATGCTCTTGTAAAATTGTTGGTACACCAGATCCAACTGTACCTAGTCCAAGCAAACCAATTTTTAATTTTTCCTTCATTCTTCTTCCTCCAACTATAAAATTAGAAACATTTCATTTTCTTCTAATAAAACATGTTTCTAGTATACCCAACTGACGCAAAAAAAACTACCCTTTTCTTTGAATTTCCCATGGGAATCCTAGAAAAGGTGAGTTATTGGTGTTTGATATGTTCAAAGGTTTGATTAAGAATATCAATAACATGGTGGTCGTCAAGTGTATAATAAATTGTTTTTCCTTCGCGTCTGGATCTTACTACATGGCTGTCTCGTAATAGTTTCAATTGATGAGAAACGGCTGACTGTTCCATCGAAAGCTGGTCTCCTATTGCGGTTACATTTAGCTCTCCTTTTTTTAACAGAAGTAAAATTCGTAATCTAGTTGGATCACTCAACACTTTGTATAACTGACTTACTTTTTGAATTTCATCTATTTCTTTCATCGCTGAGCTTCCTTTCATCTTTTCCTCTTGCTTATTATAGCAAACTTTTTTCAAAAGAGGATAGAATTTTTCTTTCATACATGATCAAAAAAAGACAAATAGGATAAATTAAAGTCCTACTTGCCTTTCGAAATTTATTCTTCTTAGCTGTTCGCTTGTTTGACTGCATCGATCACAGCATATCTAAATCCATTTTTTTCTAAAGCCGTAACACCTTTGATCGTGCTGCCTCCTGGAGATGTGACACCATCTTTTAGCTCTCCTGGATGTTTTTTAGTTTCAATAGCAAGTTTGGCAGATCCTAACATCATTTGCGCAATGATTTCATATGAAAGAGCACGAGGCATGCCCTCTAACACGGCACCATCCGCTAATGCTTCCATGAATATATCAACAAATGCTGGGCTGCATCCAGCAACCGTACCAAATGTACCTAGAATATTTTCGCTAACTTCTTCAACTTTCCCCAAAGATTCCAATACACGAGTCGCTTCAGCTTTTGATTCAACTGGCATATCATCTGCAAAAACTGCACCGATCATTCCAGCATTGACGCTGACAGGCGTGTTAGGAATAGCATGAACCACATGGATTTCTTTGCCTAAAATAGCTTGGGCTTCTTCTACAGTATGTCCTGTCGCAACCGAAATAAGAATTGTGTCTTTGGTCATATTCGGCGCGGCTTGTTTTAAAATCTCTAAAACGATTCTAGCTCCTGTAGCTATAAAAATCACTTGGCATTCTTTTAAAGCAGTATAGTCTTTGATCAATTTGAATCCGAGTTTCTCTTGCAGTGCTTCAGCGGTACCGCTTGAACCACCTTTGACGAATAAATTCTCTGGTACTACTGTTTTAGCTTTTAACAGGCCTTCAATCATCGCACTGCCCATGTGACCGGCGCCGATAAATCCAATATTCATATCTACCACTCCTTATAATAGTAAAAATCAAGGGACTGAAATAAAACTTCTTTCCAGTTTTTTCAGTCCCATTCATTTTATTCAGTTAATGCGTTAACTGCTTGCTCAAAATTTTTGATTTTTTGATCAGCTTCTATTTGAGAATCAGCCTTCGTTGCCAAATAAAATTTAATCTTGGGTTCAGTTCCAGATGGACGGATCGCAATCCAGCTACCATCTTCCAAGAAATATTTTAATACATCTGACGGTGGAGTCGTCAATGCTTCAACTTTTCCATCAGTGAATGTTCTTGTCAATTCTTTGAAATCTTCCGTTTTCGTTACGTTGATATTAGCAAATGAAGTAGGCGCTTCTTCACGAAATTTTTTCATTAGCGCTTTAATTTTTTCGCTGCCTTCAATTCCGCTCAAGGTTACTGAAATTGTTTTTTCTTCAAAATAACCATACTCTTTGAAAATGTCTTGTAAACCATCATAAAGTGTTTTTCCTTGTTTCTTGTAGAAAGCCGCAACTTCCGCCAATAAAACAAGTGCTTGGATCGCATCTTTATCGCGAACGAAGGATTTTACTAAATAACCATAACTTTCTTCAAAGCCAAACATAAAGGTTTGAGAATGATCTTCTTCATATTGTTCGATTTTTTCTGCAATAAACTTAAATCCTGTTAAGACATCTATCATTTTTGTGTTGTATTTCGCTGTAATCGCAGTTGCTAATTCACTGGACACGATAGATTTCAAGACAACAGCATTTTCTGGTAAAGTTCCTGCTTGTTTATGCGCTTCTAGAATATATTGAATCATGATCGATCCTAATTGGTTACCTGTTAAAACTTGATAACTACCATCTGGTAAACGAACTGCTGCACCTAAACGGTCAGCATCCGGATCTGTTGCAATCAATAAATCAGCATCTTCTTTTTCTCCTAGACGGATAGCATATTCAAAAGCCGAGTGCTCTTCTGGATTTGGTGATTTGACCGTTGTAAAATCAGGGTCAGCAATTGCTTGTTCTGGAACAAGTACAAATTTTTTGAACCCAGCTTGTTTCAAGGCTTTTTCACCTGGCATTTTCCCAGTTCCATGTAATGGCGTATAAACCAATTTTAATTCTTTACCCATTTCATTGATCAATTCTTGGTTGATCGTAACTTTTTTAACTTCTTTCAAGTACGCAGTATCGACCTCTTCACCAATGATTGTTATCAAATTACTCTCTTTTGCTTGATCGTCGGTTAGGACTTCAACCTTTAACGGGTTTTCAATTTCACGAACATATTTAGTCAGAGCATCAGCATCTGCCGGTGGCATTTGTCCACCGTCTGCGCCGTAAACTTTATAGCCGTTGTAAGCTGCTGGATTATGAGAAGCTGTGATCATGATTCCTGAAAATGCATTTAAGTGACGAACTGCAAAAGACAGCTCAGGCGTTGGCCGTAAACTTTCAAAAACAAAAGCAGGAATATCATGTTGCGCTAACGTTTTTGCCGCTTCCATTGCAAATTCTGGTGACATATGACGAGAGTCGTAAGCAATTGCAACTCCCCGTCTTTTTGCCTCAGGTCCTTCAGCATCCATAAAACGAGCCAACCCTTCAGTTGCTTGACGGATCGTAAAAATATTCATCCGATTGATTCCGGCACCTAAAATACCACGCATACCAGCCGTTCCAAACTCTAAAGGTGCATAAAAAGCATCCTCACATTTTTCAGGATTTTCTTTCAAATCGTTCAATTCTTTTTTTAAATTTTCTGGTATATTTTCTTCATTTATCCACTGTTCATAGACTTGTTCCCAAGACATGTTTAGCACCTCTTTCTATCATTTATATTCTACCCATTAGTAAGTATATCATTCTAGCACTTTAGAAGAAAGTAATGGACTGCAAAAAATATCCTCTAAAAACCAATTTCAACTATTGCTTCAGTAGATGTTGAAATTTTAACAATTGCTCCGTCAGTATTATTGGCTCTGCTGCAAAATAATCCGAAAATTTTTGACTCCAACGTTTCGTCTCTCTTGCTTCCCCAAATGCTTCCATTGTCTCATTATATTGTTCGATCAATGTATACGCATATGGATGGTAGCGATCATAATGAATAACAGCCGGCTCCGGCAAACGTGGTTTGACTTTCATCTCAACAATTGGCTTTCCAATGCTCAACCCAAATAACGGAAACGTATACTTTGGCAGCTCCAATAATCGGCTGATTTCTTTTCCATGTTTACGGATACTCCCAACCACCACTGAGCCTAATCCTAAACTTTCAGTAGCAATCACAGCATTTTCAAGCGCCAAAGCAGCATCAGTCGTAGCTAAAATAACCGGCTCAATACTTTCATCGATAGGATATAAGCTTTCATGGGCCGTACTGACCATCTTCGTACGGTGAAGATCTCCGATAAATAGTAAAAAGACAGAGCTTTTAAGCATATGGGGATTACCGGGATTCCACTTGACTAATTGTTCACGAAGCTTCTTTTCCTGAATAACGATAATACTGTAAAATTGACCATTCATCCAACTAGGGGCTTGTCGAGCCGCATCTAATATCTCCTGCAAGTCCTCTTTGGATATAACATGATTCTCGTCAAAATCACGATAACTACGTCGATTTTTCAATATCTCAATTGTTTTATTCATATTGATTCCCTCCATTTATCCTTATTTTATCATAGTGATTTGGAATCAAAAGCTATTTCTTTTGTGACTTTTAGCAATTTTTCTTTAAAAATCAGCAATTTTTTTTCATCAACTCTAGTGAAATTAATCCGAATGCTGTCTTGATTTTCACTAAAGAAGAAACTCGGTGCAATCAGTAAGCCTTCTTGTAAAAAGACTGCCCAATCTTTTGGCCGAAGGGTTCCATGTTTCCATTTTGCCCATATATAAAAGCCCCCTTTAGGCATACTTACATCCCATTCTTTCATTTCATCTAACACATCGAAAACGGCTTTACCTCTTTGTTCTACTGTTTGCTTTAGATGAGCTATTTTGTTGGAAAAATCTTTATCTGTTAAGGCTAAATTCGCCAATAGTTGTGGGAAAATACTTAATGAAAAATCCATCATCTTTCTCGCTTCTGCTAATTGTTGATTCACTGAAGTTGGGGCACTCAACCAGCCTATTTTAGTTGTTGAGCCAAGTATTTTTGATAGAGAGCCAATGTACAAGACATTTTCTGGATCTAATTTTTTTAACGGGGGGATTTGATCTGTAGAGACAAAATTCAGTTTAGCGAAAACATCATCTTCTAAAATTGGAATTTGATAATTTTGACATAGTTCAACCAATGCTTTTCTGCGTTTCATCGACATCGTCTTTCCAGTCGGATTTTGGAAGGATGGATTGACCATGACCATTTTGACCCGATGTTGACGAATCATTTTTTCAAGAGACTCCAAGTTGATTCCGTCTTGATCCATTTTCACACCATAAAGACGGATGCCAGCTGCTTGAAAAATTGGGAGTGCATAAAGAAATGAAGGATCTTCGATCGCTACACTATCACCTGATTGCAGCAATACTTGTAAAATTAAAAATAAAGCTTGTTGCGCACCAGACGTGATCAAGAGACTTTCTGGCGGAAGAGAAAAACCATATTCTTTTTTAGTCTCACGGCTGATTGATTGCCTTAGGGGCAGATAACCTAGGTCATCTTGCTGTTCTTCTTCCAAAAAGTGTTTCCATGTCAATGGTGGAAATGAGAAACTTGGAATTAAATCCATTGGCAATTCTCCTGTATATAAATCCAAGACATGCTCATCTGATTGCTTGATCAGCCTTTCAATTTGTTCAGTAAAGGGATCGACTTTAGCAAAGGCATTTTGTTCTAGATAACGACGCCAGTCTGTTCTTGGTGTTGTGCTGATTCCCCACTTCCCCTCGTTGACGATCGTTCCGCTACCTTGCTTTCTGATGATCCAGCCTAAAGAAACAAGTTCGTCTAATGCATGTACAACCGTAGAACGATTGACTTGAAAGTAATTTGCCAATTTTCTTTCTGAAGGTAAACGTTCACCTGGTAAAAGATCGCCATTTTTTATATAGTAGAGAATTAGCTCGATGATACTTACGTATATCGGGACGCCTTTTTCTTTTTTTAGTGACCACATTTTTTTTGCCTCCTTATTTATTTTGTTGAAGAGTGTGATTGTTTTGATTTTTATAGGTATTTATTATAGTCTTATCAGGAGTTCTTACTTGCTAATTGGTTAAACTTAATAAAAGATAAGAGCATGTAACAACTCTCCTTCCAGTCGTCTTGTACTGCTCATCATCGAATCACTTTGTTCTCCGTGATTCAAAACTAAGGAACAACTCTCCTTCCAGTCGTCTTGTACTGCTCATCATCGAATCACTTCGTTCTCCGTGATTCGCAGCAATTGGATGACCTGAAAATAACCCAATTGGCTGTTTTTGTCAACTTATGTTTGTTTTACAATACGTATATCAAAATATTTCCGAATAGAGGTTGGACAATGATAAAAAAAGTATTAACTGTTGCTGGTTCTGATTCTAGTGGCGGTGCAGGTATTCAAGCGGATTTAAAAACGTTTGAGGAGTATGGAACATTTGGTTTTTCGGCGTTAACTAGTATTGTGACAATGGACCCCGATGAAGACTGGAGTCACACTGTTACTCCGATTGAGCCTGTTTTAGTGGAAAAACAATTAAAAACTATTTTTGCAGGTGGCGCTCTTGACGCTATGAAAACGGGGATGCTTGGAACCATCGAAGCAATCGAAATAACTCGAGCTTATATTGATAAATTTGAAATGAACAATATCGTAATTGATCCCGTAATGGCCTGCAAAGGAACAAGTGAATTATTGCAACCTGAAAATGTAGCAGCAATGACTCGCTTACTGTTACCTAAAGCAACTATAACAACACCAAACTTAGTGGAAGCAGGAATTTTATCTGGAATGGGTGATTTGACTTCTGTTGAGCAAATGAAAGAAGCCGCAAAAAATATCATTGATTTGGGTCCTAAAAGCGTTGTGATCAAAGGTGGTCATCGCTTAAAAGCGGACAAAGCGATTGATCTTTTTTATGATGGAACTGATTTCACGATCTTTGAAGAGAAACTATTTGCAACTGATTATAACCACGGAGCAGGCTGTACTTTTGCGGCAGCCGTTACTGCTGGTTTTGCAAAAGGCTATTCAGTTGTTGATTCTGTATCGCTAGCAAAAAAATTCGTAGCCGCAGCAATCAAAAACGGTCAAAAAATCAATCCTTTTCTTGGTCATGTTTGGCATGGAGCTTATAATCATGCGCAAGATCGAATGACAGACAATTAGGGAGTGACAGAATGAATAAAAAAAACTCAACGACATCCATTGTATTAGTTGGATTATTTGCTGCATTGACCGTTCTTGGAACAATGATTAAAATTCCTATGCCCACTGGGGCTTTTGCTCACTTGGGTAATTCAGTTTTACTGCTGGCTGTACTTTTGATTGGCTACAAAAGAGGGGCTCTGGCTGGGGGGCTAGGTTTTGCAATTTTTGATGTTTTAAATGGTTTTGCTGCTGAAGCTCCTTATTTTATTCTAGAAAGCTTTATTGTTGGCGGTGCAGCAGCATTGACGATCTTATTTTTCCATCAAAATATCGATGCTATTTGGAAAATCATTGTAGTTGCTGCTATAACTGGACTTGCCAAAATCATTATGACTCAAATAAAAAATACTGTAATGGGACTTCTTGCAGGAGCAGACTTTAATGTATCTTTCGCAAGTGCTTTATCGAAACTACCTGCTACGTTCATTAATGTAGCGACAACCATCGTTATTGTGACACTTGTTTATTTCCCGTTAAAAAAAGCTATGAACATCATCTTTACAAGACAATCATTTTAGTTATTTCTATAAAAAAGGCGAGGCAAAACGAACTATCCGTTTTGCCTCGCTCTCTTTTTTATTCATTTTTACTAAATATACTTTCCAGTATGCCAAAAGCAATCCCAGCTATTGGAAAAATAATCCAATTTGTACTCCAGTTTCTTAGGAAAAATCCTTGGCATAAAAAGACTGCAACAATGATCGGCCAATAAATTTTTTCAAGGGTTTGTAACCAAACTGGCTTTTTGCTGTTTCGTTCAGCTTTTGCTCTTGGCCCTAATTCTCCTTCATCTGAAATAAAATAAGTTTGTTCAAGCATTTTTGTGAAACTTCCCATGATCACGCCGCCAAAAATAAAGAAGAAAACACCGAATGAAGCTAAGAAAAACATACACCCGACACCAAATAATTCATTTCCTTCCGAAGGATCCAATAGAGTGAACAAAGCGACAGGAGTCACCGATAAAATGCATAGTGATACTCCAACCACCATACAAAAAACAAAGGAACGGTGAAAATTCTCTTTTCGTTTTTTCATTTCATTTTTTACTTGCATTGGAATAAAATGATCATCCAGCTTCTTGTTTGAGTTGACCATGCTCGTTCCAGCGATAATAAATAAAGGAACGCCAATGGCTGCACCGATAAAGAAAAATAACAACCCAAAACCTACACCATAATTCTCACCAGATAATCCCATAGATGTAAAAAATGCTGCTGCTCCAATCATGATCGTCATAACACCAAGTCCAATTAGCGTAGCTCCTTTGCGTTGAACATTTAAAAAGTTAATTGAATCATCTATGGTGATTTCATCTATCTCAAATCCTTTTTCATCGATAAAATCTTGTTTTATGTTCATTTCTTCTACTAATTCATCAATCGATCCAAACTCTGAGATTACGCCACCGATCGCTTCGTTTTCAGATTTCCCTTGTTTTTTTAAATCCTCATACCGATCTTCTGCACTTGCTAGTAGATCCTCTTTCAATTGTTTAGTCTGGCTTGTTTCAGCTATTCCTAAAAATAAACTGTCGATATAATCCTGAATAGTTTTCATTATTTTTCCTCCTTGATAAAGCGCTCAACGACTTTTTTTGTTAGTATCCATTCTGCTATTTTTTCTTCTAAATATTCTTTGCCAGTCATCGTGATTTTATAGTAAGTTCTTTTTTTACCATGAGTGATTTGTCCTGGAAAAGATTCAATAAATCCATTCTTTTCTAAACGGTTAAAGGCAGAATACAATGTCGTTTCCTTAATCGAATAATTATTTTCTGAAATTTCCGTGATTCTTTTAGAAATTGCGTAACCATAAGAATCACCTTCCTGCAATACAGATAAAATAAATGTATCATTATACCCTCTGATTGCATCACTGCCAATCATTGAATCACCTCCGATTACTTCATCTGACGTACTACGTCTGTCGTTGTAATTATCATAACACTATTACTACGACAGGTAAAGTAAAATTAATCAAAAATAAAAAAGAAGCGTAAAACACGCTCCTTTTCTAGGTTTGATTAAATTGTATCGCCATTAAAAATTGAATTTTTCACAATTACATAATCAACTTTACGAATGGCTTCAAGATCACGACCACCCGCATAAGAAATTGAAGATTGTAAATCTTGCTGCATTTCTGTAAGTGTATCAGCTAAACTGCCTTTATGTTGAATCCAGATTTTCTTACCTTCAACATTTTTCTTTTCACCTTTTTGAAATTCAGAAGCACTACCGAAATATTCTTTATAGACAACGCCATTTTCTACTTTTGTTTCACCTGGAGATTCTTCATGACCTGCAAATAGTGAACCAATCATCACCATCGTTGCGCCAAAACGAACTGATTTTGCGACATCGCCCGGTGTACGAATTCCGCCATCTGCAATGATTGGTTTTCGAGCAGCTTTCGCGCACCAACGTAGTGCCGCTAATTGCCAACCACCTGTTCCAAATCCTGTTTTGATTTTCGTGATACAAACTTTACCAGGACCGATTCCGACTTTTGTCGCATCCGCTCCAGCATTTTCTAATTCACGAACAGCTTCAGGTGTCCCGACATTTCCAGCGATAACAAAAGTATCAGGTAAATGCTTTTTCAAATGTTGGATCATATTGATCACTGCATTGGAATGACCATGTGCAATATCAATCGTTACATAATCAGGTACCAAATTACGTTCCGCTAATTCTTCTACAAAACCATATTCAGCTTCTTTTACACCCACACTAATAGATGCAATCAAACTTTTAGCATTCATTTTTTCAATAAATGGAATTCGAGCATTTTCATCAAAGCGGTGCATAATATAAAAATAATTATTTTTTGCTAAAAATTCCGCAATTTCTTCATCAATAATCGTCTGCATGTTAGCAGGTACGACCGGCATTTTAAAGGTATGTTTCCCTAATTTCACCACTGTATCACATTCAGAACGACTGTTCACGATACATTTGTTTGGAATCAACTGGACATCTTCGTAATCAAAAACTTTCATACTGTATTGCCTCCTAGTAAGTTCTAATAAAACACGCAAAAACACGAACATTAAACAGAAAATAGTTCGCATTTTCGAACACCTATGCTAATTTACACTATTCATATACAAAAGTCAAAGGTAAATAACGAAAAATATACCAATTTGAAGATCATCGTTCGTGTTTTGAGTGAATAGGCCTCTTGTTGCTATTTTATACGGCTTTTATTTCCTCGTGTTCAATTATTGGCTCTTCTATTTTTTCGTTAGGTAATAAACGATTTAAAAGAATTGCGGCAATCGATGCTGTTGCTACAGATGAGCTAAAAAGATATTGTAAAAATTGGGGCAATGATTGAATAAACTCTTTAGGAATCAATGTCAATGCGAGTGTTAAAATCATGGGGATCGCAATCACATACATATCCTTTTCACTTATTTCAACTTCTTTAATCACTTTAATTCCACTAATTGAAATAATTCCACAAACAATGACAAACACACCGCCAATCACAGGAGCAGGAATCGAAGATATCAACGTTGACAATTTACCTGATAAACCAAAAACGACAAACCAAGCCCCAGCTGCTACGAATACTTTTTTGCTAGCAACACCTGTGATTGAAATAATTCCGGCATTTGTTGAATAACCCGTAACAGGCGTTGTCCCTAATAATGACGAAATAAGACAACCAATCCCCTCACCTATAACGCCTCTATTAATATTTTCATCTGTTAACGGTTCTTCACAGACATTACTGACTGCAAACCAGGTACCTGTTGTTTCAGCCATTAGTACAACATAAATAATGACCATTGTTATGATTGATGATAAATCAAACGAAAGGTGGAAATTTACAAATGCTAATTGTGGAACACTGATTAATGATGCATTTCCAACTTGAGATAAATCAAGAACACCTATAAATTGAGCCGCTAAACTGCCAATAACTAAGGCTAAAATAACAGAAGAAATTCTGAAAATCCGACCTTTCCCTGGAAAACGAGATCCGATCATCGCAAACAAAACAAGCGACGCTGCTGCTATTACGGCAAGTAAAATATTTTGACCTAAGTCTCCCGAGGCCATAAAAACATTATCATTCAATGCAACAGGCATTAGTGATAAACCCACAATAAAAATAATCGTGCCACCAACGATGGGGGGGACAAAGGCTTTGATCAAACGATTAAAAATCCCTGTTACGCCTAAAATAATAACTAACACGGCCCCAATCAAGCTTGCTCCTAATACTGCTCCCCAACCATTACCATTTTGACTATTCGCAAAATAAATACCAGCAACCGCTCCAATCGGGATAAACGATGGACCTTGTGCAACAGGTAGTTTCATGCAAAAATACGATTGAATAATTGTAGCAAGCCCAGCCGCTATAAAGGTCGATTGGATCAACGCTGAAGATTCTTTTGTTGTCAAACCAATAAGTGATGCAATGATAAACGGCACCACATACACATCCATCGCTAAAACATGTTGAATTCCTAAAAGAGCTGATTGTCCGATTGATAAATCATCATTCGGTCCTACTGTTAATTTTGACGTTTTCGCTTGCGCTTCTGCCATTTTATGCTTGCACCTCTACTTCTTTCGTATTTTTGTCGTGAACTTTTTCCCCTTGAATCCAAACTTCATCAATGTTTTCTGGGCGAGACAAATAAAGAATTTTTTGGAAAATAGTCATCAACGGTTCATCTTTCGAAAAAATTGGTAACTTTTTACTATCGACAAGTTGAACATCCCAAGCATAGCCAACTTCTAGTTTTCCTATCGGTAAACTCAATGATTCCCCGCCGCCAGCTGTTGCTAGATAAAAAGCTTCATTTAAAGTAATACTTGCACCCGAAACACCACGTTTTTCGCTACAACAATCTTTATCGACACCGTCTTCCAACATTCGAGATGACATGACTGCTTGTCTAATATTATCAAATAAACTTGGCGAAAAACCACCAGAAATATCGCTGCCTAAACCAGTTTCTACTTGATAGTCGTTTAACAATTTCGCAATTGGTGTTACAGCATTGCCGAAATATGCATTAGAAATCGGACAATGGGCAACAGCCGTTCCTTTATTAGCAAATAATTCCATATCTTCATCTGACAGAAAGCCACAATGTGCCATAACAGCTTTTTCTGTAAGTAAACCAAAATCATTTAACGCAAAAGCATCATTTTTACCAAAACGCTCTTGAACAAATGAATGGGCCCAATCGCTTTCACTACAATGAGATTGGATATGAACATCATACTTAGCAGCCAACGCACCTAAACCTTTTAAAGAATTATCAGTACAGCTTGGAATGAAACGAGGCGTTACAACTGGATAGACGCCTTGAGGTGTTCGCTTGTTTAATTCAAGCACCTCTTGAATAAATAATTCTGTTTCAGCTAGTGCTTCATCCGCTGTAGCATCTCGATAATAATCGGGATTTTGCTCTTGGTCGTCCATTACGACCTTACCAACCAAACCCCTTTGGCCTTTTTCACTACAGATTTCTGCTAATCTCAGACTAGATTTACGATGAACTGTTGCAAAATACAAAGCTGTTGTTGTTCCATTTTTTATTAGTTGTGAAACTAAGTCTGAATACACTCTCTTCGCAAATTGTTCATCGGAAAATTTGGCTTCCAACGGAAACGTATACGTATTAAGCCACTCATATAACGGAAGATCAAGTGCTGTTCCAGTTTGCGCCCATTGAGGTGCATGGATGTGAAGATCAATAAAACCAGGAAGAATATATTGTCCCTGAGCTAATTCTTGAAATTTATTTTTTTCCGCATATTCTTGAATAATGGTTTTATATTCTTTTTCTTCTGGAGAAATAATAGCGCTGATCATCCCTGTTTCTGAGATACAAAATAGAAAATTTTCGAAAACTTTAACATTTTTTGAATCAATACTTGAAAATGCTGTTCCCTTTACGACAAATTTAAACAAAATAAATGCTCCTCTCATAACGATACAAATAACATTATATATAATAATTCGCATTTATTCTATATTTCCTCTTCAAATATCTTTGAAAAGTGTTCAGAAATAACCAAAAAACGAACGATGGTATATTCAGAACAAAAAAAGTAAAACAAAACGTACAATGTTTTGTTTTACTTTATAAAATTCGATTTATCATTTAGGTTTTTGTTTTTCTTCCTCCAGACGATCGATTTTATCATGGAGCTCAGCAATCGTCTTTTGTAGCTCATCGTGCATTTTATCGTGTTTTTTATGCAATGTTGATAAGCTATGATGGATAAGCGTACCGCTCCCTGCTGCCAAAGAAGCGCCTAAAGCACTCAAGACATTCGTATAATTTCCTAAAATCAACTGGACATTATCGGATGGCTGTACATTTTTTAATAAAGGAATCCACATTGTTAAAACAGCAAAAACAACTAAATAGAAAAAAAGAAATAGATAAATAAAAATCGAAATTTTACTAGACAATAGTGCTGGAATTTGTTCTAAAAACTGATTAACTTTTTTCATTTTTGGTCGACTCCTTTTCTGACTTTCACTTTTCTAGAAACTATCTCTATTATGATTGATAGTATATCAAAAGTAAATTATCGATACTTTCACCATTGAATCTATATTTTTGACCTGATCTATAACAATCAGTTAAAAGAACAGCACTGCCTTTTGATTCTGCGTAAAATTGAGTTATACTTAAAGAAGAACCATACTTACTAGGAGGCAAATGACTATGCTGAAAATCGAACGAATCCAAACCGGCGTTATCCAAGAAAATTGTTACTTAATTTATAATGAAACGAACCTATTAATTATCGATCCGGGGGCTGAACCGGAAAAAATTGCCGCTTTGATTGAAAAAACGGGTAAAAAACCGATTGCTATTTTACTAACACATACACATTATGATCATATCGGTGCTGTTGAAGAACTCCGCCATCAATACAACATTCCTGTTTATGTGAGTCCATTAGAACAAGAATGGTTATCTAACCCTGTTCTTAACTTATCTGGCTTAGGTCGTCATGACGATATTGCTGACATTATCGTCCAACCTGCTGAAGTAGAATTTGAACTGATCGATTATGATTTGGGTGGAATGACCTTTTCTGTTGTACCAACACCTGGACATTCGATTGGCAGTGTGAGTTTTGTGTTTGATGACTTTGTTGTCACGGGAGATGCTTTATTCAAAGGAAGTGTTGGCAGAACTGATTTACACACTGGTGACATGCAGCAATTGCTTCACAGTATCAACACCTATCTTTTCACATTACCAGATGAATTTCCAGCCTATCCCGGACACGGTGATGCCACTACGATCGAACATGAAAAGAAAACAAACCCGTTTTTTAACTAAAAAATGAGAAGTGGTTATTTAGCTATTAAAGGAGGAAATAGGAGATGAACGAACCAACAACACTATACATCATCCGTCACGGTAAAACGATGTTCAATACAATCGGCAGAACTCAGGGTTGGTCAGACACACCTTTGACTAAAGATGGAGAAAAAACAATTCAATATTTAGGTCTTGGTTTACAAGACACTGATTTCAAAGAGGCCTATTCTAGTGACAGTGGACGTGCAATGCAGACAGCACGTATCATTTTACAAGAACATCAACATGGTGCAGACATTCCTTATAGTATTGATAGTCGTATCCGCGAATGGTGTTTCGGTTCTTTAGATGGCGGTTATGATGGCGAACTTTGGGGGGTTGTTCCTAGGATTTTAGCTTTTAAAAACTATGAAGACATGATGACCAACAAAATCAGTTATAAAGATTTGGCTGATGCTATCATCGCTGCGGACACGGCAAATTGGGCAGAACCTTACGAAACAATCCGTGAACGAGTTTGGAGCGGTTTTGAAGATATTGCCCATCATCGAGAAAAAAATGGCGGCGGCAATGTAATGATCGTCTCACATGGGTTGACGATTTCATTTTTAATGTCATTGATCGATAATAGTTTACCCATGCAGATAGGTCTTGAAAATGGTAGTGTGACTAAACTAATTTATGAGAATGGTAAATTTACGATCGACACGGTCAATGATACCCACTATATTGATAATGGACGTGACATTGCATCCATTAACTAAACTTTCAAAAGAAGAGTGTGAGAAAAAACAAGTTTTGTTTTCTCTCACACCCTTATTTCTATTGATTATTTAATAAACACAATCAACATTGGAAATACTTTTTAATTCAAGTCTTTTTTTACGATTTCAACTGCTTCCTTAGAATCTTGGATTTTCTCTAATGTCTCGTTATAGTTTTTAGCTGCATAAGCAAAAAATAAAACATCCACTACATAGAGTTGAGCCGTTAATGAAACAGTCGCAGCACTTCTTAATGGTGCTTCTCCTCCAATAGGCGTCAATAGCAAAATAGAGCTTTTTTGTGCCAACGCCGAGTCAGTATTAGCCGTTAATCCAATCACGGCCAAGCCTTTTTCAATAGCAAGATCTGCAAGTTCATTTGTTTCCTGATTTGTACCTGAATGTGAAATCCCAATAAAAATTCCTTTTAGTCTGTTTGTACCAATTGCCGATGCAAACAAATGATGGTCCATTGTAAAAAACACACTTAACCCTAAACGAGTAAATTTTTGATAAATATCTTGGGCAACTAATGATGAGGCGCCTAAACCGTAAACAAAGATAATTTCTGCATTTTCCAACTCTTCAACAGACCGGTCGATCGCTTGATCTTCTAAATGTTCGTTCGTCCGTTCTAAAACATGAATCAGACGGTGCTGCAGTTTTTCTTTGATTGCAGCTGTTGTTTCGCCGTTTTCGACCTCTGTATACATTTGTGTATCGACATTTCCCAGATTAGCCGAAAGCAATAATTTTAAATCTGTAAAACCACTAACCTCGATTGATCGGCAAAAACGAATGATTGCTGCTGGACTAGAACCAGATTTCTTAGCAAGTTCTTGGGCGCTTAAATTAATCACTGCACTCGTATTATTCAAAATGTATTCTGCTACTTTTTGTTCAGAACCTGGCAAATGTTTAAGGTGATCTTGAATCGTTAAAATTATATTTTGCTGCATTGCCTACACATCCTTTTTTCTGCCGAAATCAAACGTCTTTAGTAAATGTTTCAACAGTCTACTACATTATTATAGCGAAAATGAGGCAGAAAAGAAATGCATCTGCTAAATAATGAACTCTTTTTTCCTCATAAAAAAACTGACTCCAATTAGTTTTGCAATTAAATGCTTCCTACTAAGAAATCAGTTCTTATAATAATTGTTATCTAAAAATTATTTTTCTTGCAGATCTTTTGGAATCCCAAAGAAAAAGGTTGCAACAAAACCACCAGCATACGCTGCCAATAAGCCCAAAACATACGCTAACCATTGATTGTTAGCAATTAATGGGATCAAGGCCACACCGCTTGGTCCAATTGCAATTGAACCAACATTACCAAAAGCACCAATCACAGCACCACCGATACCGCCACCAATACACGCTGTAACAAAGGGACGTCCAAGTGGTAACGTTACTCCATAAATCAATGGTTCCCCAATACCTAAAATCCCCACAGGCAATGCGCCTTTGATCATTTCAACAAGTTTCGTATCTTTTTTGCAACGAATCCATAATGCCAATGCAGCACCAACTTGTCCAGCACCAGCCATTGCAAGAATCGGTAATAATAATGTCATACCCGTTTGAGTAATCATTTCAATATGAATTGGCGTCAATATTTGATGCAATCCAAACATAACCATCGGCAAGAATGTAGCACCTAATGTAAAGCCAGCTAACATACCGCCTTTTTCTAATACAACATTGATTACGCCAACAAGACTATTAGAGATAAATCCTGCAACAGGCATGATTAGGAAGATTGTGATCAACCCAATCACAAGTAAAGAAACGGTCGGTGTTATGATAATATCAATAGAATCAGGAATCACTTTATGCAACTGTTTTTCTATTAAAGAAAGCAACCAAACTGCAAAAATAACCCCAATGATCCCACCTTGACCAGCTGACAAAGTACCACCAGTCAAAATATTCGGAAGTGGCGCCTCTGGGTTCATTCCTGTTAGCATTGTAACCGCCCCAATCACGCCCCCAAGAGCTGGCGTTGCACCGAATTCACTGGCACTATTGATCCCAGTATATAACGCTAGATAAGCAAAGATCCCGTTTTTAATGATATTCAGAACATCAATATATTGATGCCAAGAATCACCGATTGTTCCAGCAACTAAAAGGTTTGACATGACTGCTGCAATCCCGCCAATGATCCCGGCACCAACAAAGGCTGGAATCAACGGAACAAAAATGTTAGAAATCGATTTCAAAACTGCTTTAAACCCAGAGTTGTTTTTATTTTTTTCCTTTTGAGCCGCTTTGACTTGCGCTGCTTTTTCTTCAACTAATTGCTTTCCTGAAAGCTCACTTTGTTTTTCATCTGAGCTAGGAAACGCTTCTCCTAGCTTTACACCAGCCATATCAACCATTTCTTGTGCCACTTTATTAACAGTTCCAGGTCCGATCACGACTTGTAATGTATCGTCTTCTACGACACCCATTACACCGTCTATATTTTTCAGACCTTCTAATTTTACTTTATCATAATCACGAATATCCATCCGGACACGCGTCATACAATGCCGTAATTTTAGGACATTACTTTGACCGCCTACTTCTTCATAAATTTCCCTAGCTAAACGTTTGATTTTATCTTCTGCCATGTTCTTTTCCTCCTTCAAACTTTTTTAAAGTGTATTTTTTATAAAGTTATTGCCTTGTCTTAATTTTTCTACCGCTTCTTCTTTTGAAGTATTTGTCAGCAACATAACAATAGCTAGTTTTACATTTTCATCCGCTTTTACAAAATAAGTTGCTGCCGTTTCATAATCACAGTTCGTAGCTTCCATAATAATTCGTTTTGATCGTTCAACTAACTTTTCATTCGTAGGTTTTACATCTACCATCAAATTATTGTATACTTTGCCGATTCCGATCATTGAAATCGTCGATAACATGTTTAAAATCAATTTTTGCGCTGTCCCAGACTTCAATCGAGTTGATCCAGTTAAAAATTCTGGGCCTGCATCTACTTCGATTGGCATCTTAGCATATCGACTGATTTCAGCTTCTTTATTACAAGAAATCGAAGCGGTCACGGCGCCAATTGAATCCGCATATACCAATCCACCGATCACGTAAGGTGTTCGACCGCTTGCTGCAATTCCGATCACAACGTCTTTTTTTGTAAGTGTAATATCTATTAAGTCCTGCTGACCTAACTCTTTGGAATCCTCTGCTCCTTCAACAGCCACAGTCATCGCTTTTTGGCCACCAGCAATCAAACCTTGAACCATAGTAGGATCAACTCCGAAAGTTGGTACGCATTCTGCAGCATCCAGCACACCTAAACGTCCACTTGTTCCAGCCCCCATATAAATCAGTCGGCCGCCATTGCTAAAGGACTCAATAATTAATTTTATAACTGGTTCAATTTGAGGAAGCGCTTCTTGTACTGCCAAAGCTACTTTCTGATCTTCTTGATTCATTTTATCTAGTGCTTCTTTTATCGTTAGTTCATCCAAATTCATGGTTTCTTGATTTCTACGTTCCGTGGTTAAATTTTCTAAATTCATTTTATAAAGTTCCCTTCTCTATCAAATTAAAGGCTCTACCTGCTTGTATTAACCTCAGCAAGGAGATATCTTCTGGTATGATTTGTGCTACAACATTGATTTTTTCATTTGCTGGTAAATCTTTTTTTGTTATTTGTATTTCTCCCATGTATCTTCCGTAATGAAGATTATCAAGCGTCACACTACCAGTTTTTCGTTCTCGTGATACTTCTGGTTCAACCGTTGCTATTTTTTTAAATCGTGCATCTGCACTGCGAATAACATCCCGAGCTTCGTCTTGACGATTTTTGTGTTCTCCTAAAATATGTGAATAGTATCGGCTCCCAATATCAGAAACTTCAAGCTGAATAACTTGATTACGGTTGTAGGCTTCAAATTGATGTATCGTTCTTTTGGAAATCTCAGGATCCCCCAGATAAACACCATCTACCTGATAATTCTCGTTCAAATCCAATGCCGCTGAAAAGGGATTATCATAACGATGTTTTTCAAGTGTCGGTAGACCTTCTTTTAGCGGTCCTCTTAATCGCTGGTTTCCTGGAACAAAAGCGAATACCTGAAAACCAGATTGTTTCAGCCACCGATTCTTTTCATTAAAAAATTGACTAGATAAACCCGTTTCGGGCCTCGGATAATAATTATGCCAAGCTTCAAATTTTGTGAAATCTGCGTTAAACGACCGTAACTCGTTCACATCATCGGCTGAAATCGTACTAGCATTCAATCCAATCGTCAAATACTGAGAAGCTTCGGCAATTGCTTGATTTGAAATAGCATAGTCCATACGCAAGCCAGTAACTCCTATAGATAAAATTTCATCTAAGCGCTCAAATGAAAAACCTGCTCTTTTTAATGCTTCACCTGAGATATCCACCATTAGTTTCATATTCGCATTTTGAGCAATTTGACCAAGTTCTTTCAATCTTTGCGCATATAATGCCGCATCATCTTCTGGAATATGTAAGGAAGTAAATATTCCTTTGAAACCAATTTCACTCATTTTTTTAATATATGAACGTGTTTCATCAGTCATTTCTTCACTCAGAAAAATCGAAATTCCATACATTTTAGCCGCTCCTTTCTAATCCGCTTTCATTATAATCCATTTGAAATATTATTTCAACCATAATATTAAAATTGAAAATAAGGTGAAATTTATTTTCAGTAAGATGTAAAAAAAAAAGCAGAAAAACATTTTAATGTCTTTCCACTCTTTTAAATCTAATCAACGATCCAATTACGCTTTAGCGATACCTACTTCATCGCCCGCATTAACTTGGCCTATACGACTAAGATCGAAGCTTTTTACTGCATCCATATTAGTGATCACAACAACCATATCGATTGCTTTTCCGCCAGATTTAATTGCTTCTAAATCAACATTGGCAATCTGAGTTCCTTGAGATACTTTAGCCCCTTCACTGACTTTTATTTCAAAAGGCTCACCATTAAGCTCCACTGTATCGATACCCATATGAAGTAAAATTTCAAGTCCATTTGCCATTTTCATTCCAACAGCATGTTTCGTTTGGAAAACACTTAGAACAACGCCTTCAATTGGTGAATAAATCTCTCCTGATTCTGGAATAACTGCAAAACCGTCCCCCATCATCTTTTGTGAAAAGACAGGATCATTCACTTCACTCATTGGAATCAAGTTTCCTGTAGCCACTGCATATAACGTTTCGTTTAATTGAACGGGTTCTTTCTTTTTCAAAAATCCAAACATTTGTTTTCTCCTCCAATTTTCATGAATAGTAACAGTATAGAAAATTCTTAGAATAATTACAACACTGAATAGGCTTGATTTTAAATTTTTTTACACTCATGAAAAGATAGTTGGTTTTTCTGATACTAAAAGGTATACTATTAGTGATTTACTATTTTATGCTGGAAAGGATTGAACCTATGCTTTTATCAAATTTATGGAAAGCAATTATTCTAGGTATTATCGAGGGAGTAACCGAGTGGCTTCCAATTAGTAGTACTGGACATTTAATCTTAGTCGATGAATTTATTAAAATGAACCTCAGCAAAGACTTTATGGAAATGTTTAATGTCGTGATTCAACTTGGTGCTATTATGGCTGTGGTCGTTCTTTATTTTCATAAGTTAAACCCCTTCTCACCACAAAAAAATGAGGTTGAGAAAAAAGATACTTGGATTCTCTGGTCGAAAGTTGTTGTTGCCTGTGCACCAGCTGCAATCATCGGAATTCCATTAGATGACTGGCTAGAAGCAAAATTCCATAACTTCTTTACAGTTGCATTGATGTTGATCGTATATGGGATTGCTTTTGTAGTTATTGAAAAAAGAAATCGCGATCGAAAACCAAAGTGTACTGATTTAAGAGACTTTACTTATAAAGCTGCCGCAATTGTCGGTTTCTTCCAAGTATTGTCATTAATTCCAGGTACTTCTCGTTCAGGAGCAACAATTCTTGGGGCAATCATTATTGGAGCATCACGATTTGTCGCAACAGAATTTTCATTTTTCCTTGGCATTCCTGTTATGTTCGGCGCAAGCTTTTTAAAAATCGTAAAGTTTGTTATGAAGGGAAATTCATTTGGCTTTAGTGAAATATTTATTTTACTGACTGGCTCAATTGTAGCTTTTGTTGTTTCAATTATTGTAATCAAGTTCTTATTAAACTATCTAAAACGAAACGATTTTACTGCTTTTGGCTGGTATCGAATCGTACTAGGTGTTTTACTTATCAGTTATTGGCTATTTTCATAATCACTATTAGAACCGATTTGATCGGTTCTTTTTTTATTCTAAAATAACTTAAATTTAATTATTTACTGATAATGATTATCACTATTAATTAGAATAAATATTGAAATCAAATAAATCGAAACACTGATTTTAAAGCAAATATTCAATTGATAACCACTATCATTCTCATTTAGTGGTTTCGATTATCAATTAGAATCCTTTTGTGCTATTCTCTTTATGAGGAGTGATAACCATGAAATGTTCAGAAGAGAAAAAAGCACTACTATCCACTATTTTCTGCTTATTATTTATGATCATTGGATTTATTTTAGAAAAATCAGGTACAGCATTTTATCAAGTCAGTTTTATTTTCGCCATCTTTTTTGGTGGATTCAAACAAACTAAAGAAGGTTTATTCGATACACTCGAGAATAAACATCTAAATGTCGATTTGCTCATGGCTTTGGCTGCAATCGGAGCATGTATTATTGGTAACTGGTTTGAAGGCGCTATGTTGACCTTTATCTTTTGTCTTAGTGGTGCATTGGAAGAATACACTACAAATAAAAGTAAAAAAGAAATAGCCGGTTTGATGAATCTACAGCCTGAAACAGCCTTTTTACTTAACAATTTTGGCAAAACAACTGAAGTCGCCGTCACGAAATTACAGATTGGCGATTACTTACTAGTTCCTAAGGGTGCACGTATCCCGATCGATGGCATTTTAACTAAAGGATCTTCGACAATTGACGAAGCGGCGATTACCGGAGAATCTGTTCCAGTTGAAAAAGGAATAGAGGATGATTTGTTTGGTGGAACAATTAATTTAGGAGATGCAATCACGATGAGAGTTAGCAAAAATAGTGAAGATACGTTATTTGCTAAAATTATCCGACTCGTTAACGAAGCACAAAGTACACCTTCACAGACAGCTAGCTTTATTGAAAAATTAGAAAATAGCTATGTAAAAATCGTCTTGATTGCGATCCCTATGATGATTTTGATTCCGTATTTATTTTTAGGCTGGTCATGGAATGAAAGTTTTTATAGAGGAATGGTCTTATTAGTTGTTGCCTCACCTTGTGCCTTAGTCGCTTCAGCTACACCGGCAACATTAGCTGCTATTTCTAACGGAGCAAGAAATGGCGTATTGTTTAAAGGCGGCGTTTATTTGGAAAATCTAGCTTCTCTAAAAGCAATCGCTTTTGACAAAACGGGAACTTTGACCCGCGGCATTCCTGTAGTCACAGACGCTATATTTTTAAAAAATAAACAAGAGGGCGTAAATATACTCTTAGCAATGGAAAGAAACTCAACACATCCTTTAGCTCAAGCGCTCATTGCTCGGTTCGACAATGAAAATACAGCAGTCTATGATCAAATCGAAGTGAAAAATATTATCGGTTTTGGAATGGAAACAATGATTGATTCAACAATTTGGCGAGTTGGTAAAAGTACATTCAATGACCAAACAACTATAAAAGAAGAAATACAAAACAATATTGAGCAACTACAAAATGCCGGAAAAACAGTGATTTGTCTCTTTCAAGATCAAGAAATTATTGCTTATTTTGGACTTTTAGATGTTCCAAAACCAGAAGCAAAAAAAGTAATCAGCTATTTTAAACAATCTGGCATTCATACTACAATGATTACAGGAGATCATGACAAAACTGCTAGTGCTGTGGCAACTGAGCTTGAAATAGATGAAGTTTACGCCAATTGTTTGCCTGAAGACAAAACTATTTTAATCCAGAAACAAAAAGAGACTTATGGTGTGAATGCGATGGTCGGAGATGGCATTAATGACGCGCCTGCCTTAGCTAATGCGGCAATTGGTGTGGCTATGGGGCAAGGAACAGATATAGCAATGGATGTAGCTGATGTGGTATTGATGCAAAATGACTTAGAAAAATTGCAAATGAGTCACCTTCTTTCAAAAAAATTAAAACGGATCGTTACTCAAAACATTACTTTTTCTGCTGGAGTTATCGTGTTGTTGATCTTATCTAATTTTTTTCAGATCATTAATTTACCGCTTGGTGTTATAGGACATGAAGGCAGTACGATCCTCGTCATCTTAAACGGTCTAAGAATGCTAAAGACGATTCCTAACAAAAAAAATCCCCCTCAAAAATACTCCGCACAAAAAACAGAATTTGTTTGAGTAAAAAAGCAAGTGGCTAACTCTAAGAGTCAGTCACTTGCTTTTTTATACCCATTCTTCCAAAAATTCTGTTAAAAAGGACTCTAAAAATTTTTGACGTTTTTGACCTAACGTTTTGGCATAATCTGTATTTAAGCTGTCATTAAGCAGAAGGATTTTCTCATAAAAATGATTGATGATCGTACTTTCTTCTCGATACTCCGATTTGGACTGAAGCGTCCTTGGTTTGATTTTAGGATCATATATTTGATTTCCCTTGTGTGCACCATAATAAATCGTTCGTGTAATCCCAATTGCTCCCATAGCATCCAAACGATCAGCATCTTGCACGATTTGACCTTCGATCGTGAGTTTTTCTGCCGTTCCATTAAGCTCTTGACTAAAAGAAATATTTTTGATTATATGTGTTATTTGCTGGATTTGGATATTGGAAATCTTGATTTCCTGTAAAAATTCTTCTAATTGTTGAAATGCTTGGTCCGAATCCGAAACTAGTTTATCATCAACAGTATCATGAAGATATGCTGCAGCCTTTACAATAAAACAATCACAGGCTTCAGTTCCAGCAATCTTGTCCGCTAGACGAACAACTCTATTTATATGATCCATGCCGTGACCAGTTTGATCGTTCTCCATTATTGACTGGCTAAAACGTTTGATTGCTGTCATTTTTTGATTATCCATTTAATCCCTCCAACTCATTATATAGTAATAGGTCAAGATAAATGTTAATCTACCTCAACCTATTGTCGTTGTTAACTATTTTTTATTACTAGGCCACCTATTACATCCACAACTGATTCACTAGCATTTAACATTTCCTCTAATTGATCGTAGACATTTTTCCAGCGAATCACTTCAATCGGATTTTGTTCATTCGTAAATAAATCTTTTAGAGAATCACTATATAATTTATCAGCTTTTCCCTCAATTTCACTTACTTCATCGATCATTGCATGCAATGTTTTTGAATTCTTAAATTTTGCGAACTCTTTCGTTGCAGTTAAAACACCTGCCGTAGCTTCTACTCCGTATGTAATAATTACCATGGCATTATCATTCAACTCTTTTACAACTAAACTACTTAGTAAATAAGCAATACTGTTGATCGTGTCAAGTACGTCATCTAAACGCTGCGTAATTTCGACGATATCTTCTCGATCAATAGGGGTGATAAATGAAATATATAATTCACTCATGATTTTTTGAACGATTTGATCCCCTTCACGTTCCAATACATGAATTTTTTCTGCTTCGTTTTCCAATAGTTCTAGTGAATAATCGAGTGCGATCATTTCTAAAAGTTCTGCTGCTTGATGCGCATTTTTTGCTAAATGCTCCAGCTCACCAAAATAGTCAAATTGCTTTTTTCTAGCCATTTTATTCTCTCCTTAAAATAGTGCTATAAATAATTTTGCCATAACAAAGGCAATGATCCCACAACCGGGAAACGTCAAGATCCAAGCAATCAGCATTTCTTTTACAATTCGCCAATCAACACTAGATACACGTTTTGAAGCGCCTACACCCATGATCGCAGTTGTTTTCGTGTGCGTAGTAGAAACCGGAATACCAAAAATAGAAGCCGCAAACAAACAAACCGCTGTACTTAAATCAGCCGCAAAGCCTTGATATCGTTCCAATTTCACCATATCCATCCCAACTGATTTAATAATTCTCATACCACCTACTGATGTACCAAAGCCCATCGTGACAGAACAAAGAACCATGACCCAAATCGGGATAATAAAACCTGAACCAGATTTTTCCGCCAGATTATTATAATAAAGTCCTAACATAAATACGCCCATGAATTTTTGCCCATCTTGAGCGCCGTGTAAAAAGGCATTTGCAGCTGCACCAAATGCTTGTCCATATGTGAAGACTTTATTTGCTGTTCTTCTAGCTACGTCTTTGAAAAGGATTACAATTAGCTTTGTGACAAGAAAACCACCACCAAAGCCCATAACTGTGGAAACCACTAAACCAATGAGCACTTTCGCCCATTCAGAACCATTTACTGCACCGATTCCACCTAAAGCCATTGCTGAACCAGTTAAACCCGCAATCAGCGCATGACTCTCACTCGTTGGAATACCAAAATACCACGCTGCAACAGACCACACAACGATTGAAAATAAAGAGGCTGCTAAAGCGACCTGCGATGCATTTCCTTGTGCATCAAAACTAACGATGTTACTGATCGTTTCGGCTACCTGTGCATTAAAATACGTCATCACCAACGCACCAAAAAAATTCATTACAACAGCCATCCAAATCGCAACATTCGGTTTTAAAACACGTGTCGAGACAGCGGTTGCAATTGCGTTTGGTGCGTCTGTCCAACCATTGACAAAAATAACGCCCATCACAAGAGTAACCGTTACAATTAGAGCAATATTCACATTGACACCACCATTTCATTTTTCCCCTGTTATGATAGCATATTTTTTATAAAAAGTATCGATTTTTCCTAGCAAACTTTAATTCAAAATGTTTTTCACATGATGAAATCACTATTTTTACTGTTAAGGAAAAAAACTTGTCATCTTTTATTGCAATGCCTCTTTGGATTAGGTATAATGATTAGTGTTGAATTACATATGGATTTTCCTGTGTAAGACCTTAATTTATCGGAGGTGAAAGAAATGCCAAATATTGAATCTGCAATTAAACGTGTACGTACTAACGCTAATAAGAATGCTCAAAATTCATCTCAAAAAAATGCAATGCGTACAGCTATCAAGAAATTTGAAGATGCTGTAGCTGCTGGCGCTGACAATGTTGATGCGTTATATACAGAAGCTATTAAAGCTGTTGATATGGCTGAAACAAAAGGATTAATCCATAAAAACAAAGCAGGCCGTGATAAATCACGTCTAAGCAAAAAATTAGCAAAATAATGATTTTGTAGAAGCTAACTTCGTGTTAGCTTCTTTTTTTTATAAAAAATACGGGATAAATCGAACCGATTTTAATCCCGTATCCCATTCAAGTTAGTTGAATCTCAATACCTTTATGATCAATTTGAATCCAATAGTCAGCAATCTTACCACTTTCAACTAAATAAACAGCGCTAGCGATTTGGATGATCGTGTTAGCTTCATTTGCCTTTCCAACCTGTTTAAAACGGCCATAGACCTTCTTGTCCTCCACCAACATTTCTTGAATTTATAATTCAAATTGTCCATATAAATCCTGTATTTCTTCCATATCTTCAATATAATCTTGCGGTGATCTCGCTATTGTATATTCATTTTCAAACTAAACTTGATGCGCAATCACACTTTCATGGATAAAATCATGCGTCGCCTCAAGTTTTTTTCAGAATGAATGCTATTAAAAAAGCATCAACTATATTTTTTGAATCACTCACAAGAACTTATCCTTATTTTTATCTATTCACTTGACCAGATAGTTTAAGGATAAACAATTCAAAGAGTAGCTCTTTATCTATCATCCCAGTTTTCATTTTAAAATCATTTTCTACTAGTTCATCATAAATTGCTTCCAAACGATCCAACTCAAATCGACGAACTTGCTGCAATGCCAGTTTTACACGATAAGGATGAATTTTCAACGTTTCAGCAATATTCGCTTGTTGATACCCTAATTTTGCTAAGATTTTTGTTTGTAAAAATAAGCGAATTTGATTCAACAAAATCGCATTCAGTTTAATAGTTTCTTCGCCTTGGAGTAATAGATCTTCATATAACTGAATTGCTTTTTCCCCTTTACCGGATAACACATCATTAGTCAAATCAAATACATTATGTTCTAAGGATTTCGGTACAAGTTCTTTAACCGCATTTAGTGAAATTATTTTGCTATCAGAAGAATATAAAAACAATTTCTGTAGTTCCCCCATTACTTTTGATAAGTTCAAATCCGTTAACTGCAACAATAAATCAAATGCCTCTGGGCGAATCTCATAACCTTCACTTTGAATTGTCTGTTCCACATATTGCCTTACTTCACGTTCTCCCATTGGATTAACATCAATGACTTCAGCTTGTTTTTTTATTGCTTTTGTAACTTTTTTTCGTTCATCTAATTTTTCAACATTTGCACTAAATACTAAAATAGTCGTAGGTGAAGGTTGTTCTAGATAGTTTAACAAACTATCTATATCATGATCCAATCCATTCGTTTTTCTTTCTGCGGTTAAAAAATAAGGATTTTCGATAAAAACTAACCGATAATCACCAAAAAAAGGTATTGTTTCAGCCTCCTCCATTGCTACAGAAAGTGGTACTTCTTCCATATCAAATGAAGAATAATTAAATTGGTCGTCTTCCGTTTTGATCAATTGGCTCATCAATTCCGTTTTAAATAATTCACTTAAATACCCTTCTGTTCCTTGAATTAAATAAACAGAAGCAAAATGCTGTTGTCTCACTTGTTTTAATGCCTCTTGTAAGTTCATACATTCCCTCATTTCTCTTTTCCATCCTATCATGGCAGTTCAAGAAATGCTAGTCTTCTTCCATGATTGTTTTAGCTGGAGACATTCTTGTAAATGGTGTCCATTCATAATAGATCATTCCGTTTTTATCCGTTTGAAATTGCGTTATCTGCTCTTGATTTAAGGTATCCACGGTTTCTTTATGCGGATGTTTGAATCGATTATTACGCCCGCAAGAAATAATTCCATCTGTAAGTCCAATCCTTTGGATAAACAAAGGATCAGATGAGGTTTTACTCCCATGATGTCCTACTTTTAATACATCAGCTTTCAATGTCGGGAATTGTCTTATCATTTGTTGTTCCCCTTCTTTTTCTAAATCACCTGTAAATAAGAAACGTCGGTCAGAAACCTTTGTATAAACTACCATCGAATCTTTATTTTCTCCTGTTCCTGAAACGGTTGGAGCAAGTATTTCTAAAGAAATCGAACGGCTGATAGATGCACCAGCTAAGATTGGATAACATCTTGTCCCCTTACGTTTTAAACGATCCAGCATTTGTCGGAAAACAGGTTTCTCTTCTGTCCCAACAGGGAAATACAATGAACGAATCGGAATCTTCTCATTAATCGTAAGTAAATCACCACAATGATCCATATCTCCATGACTGATCAAAACTTTGTCAAGATACTTTACCCCTTTGCTTTTCAAATATGGAATCACCGAGTAATCCGCATTCGCTATTTGTTTCGTTTTAACTGCCCATTTTTCTTTCTCAAAATCAACCTTACCACCCGTATCGATCAAAATATTTTCTTGATGAAACGGTGTTTGAATAAAAATGCTATCTCCTTGACCAACATCGATAAAAGCAATCGTACCTTTAGGAGAAAAATACTTGTTGTTCATCAAAAAAAGTAACCCTGCCCCTATCAAATATGCTTTTTTTGACCGTTTAGACATCGTATGAAGTAATAAGAAAAGTGAGCTACAAGTCAGCAGAAAAAGAACAGGTGAAAAAACGCCCGTAACCAACGTGAAAGTACTATAACGACTTAACCACTCAAAAACTGATTGCTGAATCACAAAATATATTTCTAAAACATCAATCAATAATTTGATTTTGTAAGCAAATGAACTTAACAAACTTATGGTTAATACAGGTAAGATTGCTCGCTCAAAAATTGGTAATAACAAAAATGTAAACAGACTACTTGTTAACTGCCATTCAAAAAATGTCAGACCAATCAGAGGAATCATCGTAATATTCAATAAAAGAGAAAAACAATACATCCGAATATAACGATTGTTGATTCTTTCTACAATAGGATGCACATATAAAATGAAAAAAGATAAACCGTAACTTAACTGACCACCAGCAGAAAATAGCAAATAAGGCTGAAAAATTAAGCCGACTATCAGTGACAAACTCCAGCAATCCAAGCCAGATAAGCGCCATTTAAATTCTCTATTACTAAGTGAAATCAAGCTTTGCATCAACGCACGAACAACACTGATAGAAAAACCCGTTAATCCTGCATAAACAATTGAAAACAGCAGTTGCAGCCAAAATAACTTTTCAATTGTGATCCCACATCGTAAGAATAAATACCTAAAGCTTCCAACAAAAAATGTCACGTGCATTCCCGATAAACTGAATAAATGAAGAATACCTAAATTGGCCAGTATGCCTTCTTTTTGAGAAAACTCACTTGATTTAAAACCAAAAATCAATATTTTAAGATGCAACGCCGTTTCTTTTAAAAATGTATTGTCACAATAATCAATAGCTCTTTTTCTGTAACTACTTAACCAAGCCAAAAAACCATAAAATTTTGGACTTTCCGTTTCGATTTTATGCATATTACTAATCGATAATGTTTGATAGACTCCATTTTCTTTTAAATACTTTCGATAATCAAATCCATTGAGATTCGTTTGTGGTAATGGTGTTTCAAATTCACCTGAAAGATAGATTTTTATCGGCAGATCTTTTTTTTGCCAGCTTTGTTTCTCTTGTTCGGAGGTAAATCGGTAAAAAGCTATTACTTTACGTTTGTTTTTTTTAGACTGAGAAAAACTGCCTTCCAACTGAAGACGATCACCATCGATTTTAAATTTATCAGGCAATACAGATAAGTGACCTGTCACTTCAATTGCTTCTGGAAACTTCTCTTGTTGTTCTTTATTTAAGGTCTGCCAACAAGAAATTGTCAGAATCAACATGCCTAAAAAACTGACACTAACAATCGTCTTATTTCTTGTGCAGAGGACTCGACTAATAAAATAAAACCAAGCGACACCCGTTAGTGGGCTTGGTTCTAAAATGAAGAAAACTGTTCCTATAGATAATGATACTGGAAAAATCCAGTAATTATTGATCTGTTTGAGGTACTTCTTCCACTGAAGCAGTCTCTTCTTCTCCTAGTTGTAATTCAGCAAAGTATTTCTTTGATAGCGTTACCTGATCTACAGTTGCACCAACTTGTTTGATCAATGCCATAGCGTATTCATTATTGCGATAATCTTTTAAATAATGGATTTTTTTGATGCCTGCTTGTAAAATCATCTTCGTGCATTGTAAACATGGAAAATGAGTTACATAAATTTCAGCACCCTCTGTCGGAATACCAAATTTTGCACACTGTAGGATGGCATTCATTTCAGCATGGATCGTTCGAACACAGTGACCGTCAACCATATAACAGCCGTCATCAATACAATGAACATCTCCGCTAACTGATCCATTATAACCACCAGCGATTATGCGTTTGTCTCTAACTACAGTTGCACCAACTTCTAGACGTGTACAAGTACTTCTTAATGATAGCAATACGCTTTGTGCCATAAAGTATTGATCCCAAGGAATTCGTTCTAGTGTCATATTCTGCTCCTTTTTTGTAAGTATTTATTGTTAAAACTATTTTTGCTGATTTTTAAATTATTAATAGGATATACAAATAGTAAATTATAGAAAAAGTCTCGTCAAGAACCTGCACCAGATATTTGTAAAATAGTTGCATTTCCTTTCACTCAAGTAAAATTTTTACGTAGTGATTGACTCTTTTAATTTCTCAAATGTTTTTTCACCAAATCCAGAAATATTCTTTAAATCTTCAATGGTTTTAAACCCACCGTTTTCTTCCCTGTAACGAATGATTTCTTGTGCTTTCTTTTGACCAACACCCGGTAAAGCTTGTAATTCAGTTTCACTAGCTTTATTAAGATTGATTTTGCTTGTGTCTTTACTTTCGCTCTCCAATGACTCGCTACTTTTCTCAGATATTTGGACTTCTTCACCTATTTTTGGTACATAAATAACCATTTGATCTGTAATCCGTTCGGAAAAGTTGACTTGTTTTGTATCTGCAGCATCACTTACTCCTCCAGCAAGCATCACAGCGTCCCAGACACGCATACTTGCAGTTCCCTCATACATTCCCGGTTTTTCCACAGCGCCCTTTATATCTACGTATATTTGCTGAGAAGACGCTTCTGTCTCACTCGATTGGGCTGAACTGACTGAACTCATGACTAACTCGTCATCTGTTAACTTATCAGGCGCAGATTTAACCAAAATAAAGAGAATAACACCAAACACAATTCCAAGCAACATCATACCTCCGATTATAAAGTGCTTGTATTTCTGTAACAACATGCGACAATCCATGATTTCCCCCCTTCTAAATAAAGATACGCATTCTTTTTATTTTTTCATGATAGAAAACAAAAAAGTTCATCGTATAATAGGGTAAGAAGGTGATAAAAGATGGAGAAGGAAATTATTTCGTTATTAAAAGAGAAAGATTTTTTAGGGTTAGAAAAATTCATTGATCTTTTTGGTACTGATATCATTAAATGTATCCGGGTAATCTTAGATCGGCCAGAAGAAACAATCTATAGAAAAGAAGCTGAAAATGAGGTTTTTTATCGTATTTGGCAGAAAATTTCTAGTTATGATGAAGCCAAGAGCAGCTTAAAAACGTGGAGTTTAACAATTACACGTAATATTTGTTTGGATAAAAAACGCTCGATCATTCGTGAACAGAACATTATTCCAATGGAGCAACTACCTGAGAATGCTATAGAAGATAATTATTTTGAAAAGGAAAACTTCTTAGATTTATTAAGCTATTTAACAGAAGAAGACCAAATGATTTTCCTAAAATACTACTATTACCAAGATACGCCAAACGACATAGCAAAAGAGTTAAAGATGGATGTTTCACAAGTGTATAATCATTTATCGCGGGCCAGAAAAAAAATTAAACAACAATTGGATGTAATTCTATGAGTCGACCTGTTACACTTTTATCTATCTAGTTTCATAGGCTTGCCTTTCGGGAAAAAGATAAAATCTGATTGTGGTAAAAAGCACCACCTTCATATTTTCCGGTCAAGGCTAAACGAGCCCACTTCGCTTTTAATATAAGGAGGAATTTCAAATGGTAAATCCATTCAAAGTGGTTATTAACCAAATCAATAACGAAATAACAAATAGCTCAAAAAAAGAATTGAATAATCAGCAAAAGAAAAATTTATTTAATCAAACAAAAATGTATATATTTTTACAAGATTTTATCGAGAAAGTTAAACCCTATCTAAAAGAAGGAGAAGAAATCCACGCCTATCTCCCAATGACAACTGACGGCCAAAATGTTTCTGCTGTCGGCCTTGGGCTTTTGGGAATGTATCATCCTGAATCTGAAGAAGCCAAGGCATACGTTAAAAACTTCAATGATCTTAGAGGGAATCGTATTCTGATTTTTACCAATCAACGAATGATTTTTACAACAATCATAGAATTTTTAGATCAAAGAACCTTCTTTAGTTATCCTTATACAACGATCAAGGCCATCACATTAAAAGAAAATAAAATGACTTATTTTGATTGGGATGACTCTTTTCCGCCTAAACGAGCGGCACTATATACGTATACTTTTGACTTTGAATCAGAAAATCATATTTTTACGGAGCTTTTAGGGCAACGAGATGCTGATATTTTAAAACGACAATTGTTGGAAATTCCAGCACTGAAAGATATACTTGTTACAAGAAAAGTTTATCGTAAACAAAGATTTGATCGTGTCGTTAATAATCCTGTATTAGCTTATAGGCTTATGTATTATTTGCCTCTAGCAGCTGCCTTGGTTTTCTTGATTCTCTTAGCTTTAGGCGGATTCTTTCACATAGGTCCAGCAAAATCATTGTTTAATTTTACTACAGAACCTGCTCTACAAATGATTTTCATTTGGCTTTTACAATAGAATAAAAAACAAGACAACGAAATTTTGAATACTTCGTTGTCTTGTTTTTTTATTTTTCTTTTAATGTTTCAAGATAATCCAAAGCGTCCTGCACATTCTTTACAGGTACGATTTTCATTTTTGTTCCAATTTTTTCAGCAGCTGCTTTCGCTTCTTCGTAATTGGTTTTGATTCCTGGTTCAGCTTTTTTCATTTCCTTAGTAATTTCGTCATCAGGAGCAAAGAAAATTTCTGTTTCATTTTGACTAGCAGTGACAACTTTCTTGTCGATGCCACCAATCCGTCCGACGACTCCCTGAGTATTGATAGTTCCTGTCCCAGCAATTTTATGCCCTTTACGAATTCCTTTTTGCGTTAATTGCTCATAGGTCTCTAAGGTGAACATCAGACCGGCTGATGGACCTCCAATATCTCCTGCATCGATTTCAACAGGAACGGAAGACTCGATTTCTGTGTGATCTGTCAGACCAATTCCGATACCTGCCTTTTTATCCGTTGGCAATTCGATCAATTTACCTTCTGCCTCTTTTGACTTACCATCTTGTAAATAACTTACAGTAACTTTTTGTCCGACCTTTTGTTTTTTTACATAGTCTACAAATTCTTCACTACTTTTAAACGTTTTTCCGTCGATTCCTGTAACCGTGTCTCCAACAGAAATTTTCCCTTTAAAACTAGAATTATCTTCTATAGCTAAAACGTATACGCCTTTAAAATTCATTTTATATGGAACATCAGCGAGCTTTAATGCTTGCTCAATTGCAGCATTTTTTGAAGAATCCATGTAATATTGCTGAATTCGATCGTATTCACTGCTTGTACTTGATCCCATCAATTCTTCTTTACTAATCAATTCTTGAAAATCCGAAAATTTTGCTTTTAATGCTGAACCTAAGGTTGCTTTACGAACGCCGACTGTTGTTAAATAAAACGCACCTGGTTCTGAATCTTTTTTGTTATTCACTGTCACAAAATCTTTTAAATTCTCAGTTGTACCGGGTCCCTCAATGTAATACGGAATGGGAAAAATCATTATAATGATCAACAATATAACTACAGCAAAAGGCAGCATCGACTTGATCGATATTTTTTCTTTATGTTCATTCTTCATTTGGTTTCATCTCACGATTCTTTTGATTTAGTGCTTGATTAACAGACTTTGGCAAATATTTAGAGACATCTCCGCCAAATTTCAATACTTCTTTTATTAAACTTGAACTTACGTGGGCATAGGTTTCATCTGCCAATAAAAAAACAGTTTCTAATTCAGGTGCTAAATGATGGTTCATCGTAGCAATATCTTTTTCATACTCATAGTCTTTGACATTTCTTATTCCTCGAATTAAAAAGTTAGCGCCCAATCGTGCAGCACTTTCAACAGTGAGTGTCGTTTCTTGAACGATTACTTTCACATTTTCTAAATGAGCCACAGCTTCTTTAATTAAAACAAGCTTTTCTTCTAAGGTAAAAAGAGCCGTTTTATTTGTGTTTACAAAAACACCCACGATGACCTTATCAAACATCTTTGTACTACGTTCAATCATATTTAAATGACCATTTGTCAAAGGATCGAAGCTTCCAGGAAAAAGAGCAATTTTAGTCATCGCTTACCTCCTGTTTATAAATTGTTATTTGCGTGATACCATAAGTTGTTTCGCGAGTTTTTATACATGTACCAATGGTTTCGGGAAGCTCGACAGATTTATCCGTCTCACAAACAATGACCCCATTTTCACTTAGTAAATCATAGGCAAGCATTTGCTCTATTTGCTTTTCGATTTCCTGTTTGGCATATGGTGGATCTAGTAAAACCAAATCGATCGTCGTTTTTTCTTCTTTCAAAAACGTCAATGCCTTATTGGCATCCATTTTCTTGACGATAAACTTCGCTGGTTCTTTGGTTACCTCAATATTTTCCTTAATGACTTTAATTGCGGAGAAGTTTTTTTCAATACAGATCCCTAAATCCATCCCTCTTGATACCGCTTCAATCGCAAGACCACCGCTACCTGCATATAAATCTAATACAGTTCCTCCATCAAAATATGGACCGATCATATTAAAAATCGATTCTTTTACTTTATCCGTTGTAGGACGTGTATTATCGCCATCTAAAGCTTTTAAGCGTCGTCCCCCATATTCTCCAGAAATAACCCGCATCTTTTAACGCTCCTTTACATGATCATCTAATGTACTTCAATAGTATATCAAATATACAGAAAAAAGATGAAAAATGTTTGACGTTCTTTCACATTTTTCATCTTAATTTTTACACATTTTCAGCTAAACGAATTTGAGTACTTAACTCTTCGACCTCAAATCCTTCTTCTTTCTCATATTGATAAGCAGCTTTTGTACCAATTTTTTCAGCAAAATTCATTTCCACATCGGGACGATATGATCGTTCCACTTTACGGACAAAATGCAGGCCATTGATTTTAGCTTCTGAGCTTTCTATATCTTCTTCGTTCATATAAATAACGACATATTTCATCCGACGAGAAACATAATGAATTAATCCATAGCGTTTCAATGTCTTTAATTGCTTTAAACTGTACACAAAAACAACTAAACACCGTCGTTTTTGGATGGTAAATTCTTTTTCTTCATTAACTTGCATGACAATTACCTCCACAACCTGAGTGTTTTCCTTTTTCAAAGAATGGATTTCCGGCATCTACTTTGATATCCGCTGAAATTGTTTTTGCTACAGCCATACCTACCAAATCAAGAATCGTTTGAACTTCGGTCTCTGAAAAACGAAATTCAGCTACTTCCTCACTCATATCCAACGCCCTTTTTGCTTGACGAACCGCACGTTGCTTGGTCCGAAAATCCGGCGCATGATTCCCATAAGCTTCGATTCGCTCAAATGAATCTTTTGCATCCAAAAATGCCTTTTGTTTTTCTCTAACATCTTTTGATGCATACATTGTCTGACGATTTATTTTATAAGATTCAATGCTCTCGCTTGCTAAAATAGCTTGAACAAGTTTTTCTGTCTGATCTTCTATTTCAAAAAGTTTTTCTGTCACTATCATACTTATTCACTTTCCTCTGTTTGAGATATTTCTTTTTCTGTCTCTTGTAATAAGACTAACATACTTGCTTTAGAGAAAGCAACGCCAATGTTTTCATTTTCTTCATGGGCAAAGCGGGAATGATACAACGAATCCGAAAACCACGAAAGCACAGTGAATGTTGAATCATAAACTGGCTCTGTATACATACCAGTTGCTTTTTTCTTATCTAATTGACCTATTTTCAATAATTTTTGGTACTCATCATTTGTCAGTGTAAAAATAGCGGCTGCGCTCATTTGTTCTTTGCTGTACTGCCAGATTTCTGCTCGTTCTAGCGAAAGAATATTTTTTTGATTTTTGTTTAAGGTTTCAAAAAGCTTTTGAGCATTTTTTTGGCTTTCAGTATTCACACGATAAGTAGGCAATCCTTCTTTAAGCTTTAACAAGTTTATTGTTCTAATAACTTGATTACTTTTAACAGCATCAAAACTTGATGACTCCTCTGTTAATAAAAATGGAACAACTTCACCTTCTACCAATTGATATGGCATCAATGTCAATAATGTTTTTTTATCTAAATAAGCAACGGCTGAAAGCTTTCCTGTACCATGATTGAAAAATAAAATAGCAAATGTTTTATTGTCAAAAGCAATCAGGGGACGATAATTCATATCCTCTTCCATTAGCTCCACATTATAGTTATTTTCTTTATATGTAAATGCGAAATTTGAATAAATGGTCATCAGTTCTGAAACATCAGACAACTTCATACCGATCGAAAATGGTGTTGTTTCTTTTGAGTCATTGAACGCTTTGATTGCAGCAATTTTTTCATTTTGGACATTTACTTCTAGATAATCTGAATCTTTCTCTCCATATATCCATAGATCGTAGCCCATCACTGTCTTGTGTTTTTCAAGAGGTTCACCAAACTCAGCTACAAAATCAGCTGTTTTTTTTCCTATGTACGTAGCATAACCCGAAGTTGAAATTTCTTCATAAGGTAAAGCAGTATGAGAGACTACTTGTCTCCCACGATCTGCTTCTTGCTGCATTTTTTCAGCAGGGAAAAAGACTGGCTGTAAATAGCCACCTATTAGGACTATAAAGAAAACGCCTAAGAATGCTAAAAATCGTTTCATCTTTTCCCCACTTTTCGTTTAATTTTCTTTTACTTCTATTAATAGATCTCCTGAACTGATCGGTTCTTCTTCAAAAACGTAAATATGTTCAACGATCCCATCAAAGCGAGCTTCGATCGTTGTTTCCATCTTCATCGCTTCTGTTACTAACAAAGCATCTCCTTTTTTAACTTTATCTCCTTTATTAACTAAAACCTGGAGCACAGAGCCTGACATTGTTGCGCCAATTTGCTCTTTATTAGTTGGTTCTGCTTTGCGTTTTGTTTGAACAGAAGATTTGATAGAAGTATCTTTGATCACTATTTCACGTCGTTGACCGTTTAAATTAAAGAACAATACTCTATTTCCTTCAATATCAGGATCACCAATTTCATCTAAGCGGATGATCAATGTCTTGCCTTTTTCAATTTGAACTTCTACAGATTCTCCTTGGCGAATTCCTTGGAAGAAGGTTGGCGTATCTAATAATGTAACATCACCAAAATTTTGGTAAGAATTACGGTAATCCAAGAATACTTGAGGATACATTAAATAACTCAAGATCTCTTCTAGTTTCGGTTCATAGCCGATTTTTTCAGCCAATTCTGCTTTTACTTTATCAAATTTTACAGGTGCTGCCAAACTTCCTGGTCTTTCTGTAAAGGCTGGACGACCTTTCAAAATAATTCTTTGTAAATCTTTAGGAAAACCGCCTACTGGTTGACCTAAATCGCCTTGGAAGAAAGTAACGACTGATTCAGGGAAGCTCAATTCTTCTCCATTAGCATAGATATCTTCTTCTGTTAAATTATTTTGAACCATAAACAGTGCCATATCTCCAACAACTTTTGAAGACGGCGTCACTTTTACGATATCACCAAACATCAAGTTGACAGTATGATACATTTTTTTGATATCATCCCACTGATGACCTAAACCAACTGCTTTCGCTTGTTGTTGTAAATTAGAATACTGTCCACCTGGCATTTCATGCATGTAGACTTCTGTCTGCGGTGCATTCAAGCCATTTTCGAATGGTTGATAATACATGCGAACATCTTCCCAGTAATGGTTGATTTTTTGCGTATTATCAATATTGACATCAGGTGTACGATCACCATTAACTAAAGCATAATACAAACTGCTCATACTAGGCTGACTTGTTGCCCCACTCATTGCACTTGTAGCGACATCTACAATATCAACTCCAGCTTTAGTTGCAGCTGAATAAGTGATAATACCATTGCCGCTCGTGTCATGAGTATGCAAGTGAATCGGTAAATCAGTTGTATCTTTTAATTCACTAATTAAACGATAGGCAGCTTGTGGTTTTAACAAACCAGCCATGTCTTTGATTGCAATAATATGTGCACCCATTTTTTCAAGTTCTTTGGCCATATTTTTATAATACTCAACATTATATTTTGCTCTTGACGGATCATTGATATCACCTGTGTAACAAATAGCAGCTTCTGCAATTTTACCTGTGTCTCTAACTGTTTGAATACTTTTTTCCATTTGTGGTAGCCAATTTAAGCTATCAAAAATGCGGAAAACATCGATTCCTTGTCGTGCTGACTCTTGAATAAATTCTTCAATAACATTATCTGGATAATTTTGATAGCCAACAGCATTCGATCCTCTAAACAGCATTTGCAGCAATGTATTCGGCATTAATTTACGAATTTTGCGCAGTCTTTGCCATGGATCTTCATTCAAGAAACGATAAGCTACATCAAACGTTGCACCGCCCCACATTTCACTAGAAAATAGCTCTGGCAATCCTTCACCTGTTAAACGCGCAATTTCTTTGAAATCCTGTGTTCGTACACGAGTAGCTAATAAACTTTGATGCGCATCACGAAAAGTGGTATCAGTCAATAAAACATTGTCTTGTTTTTTGACCCAGTCGATGACCCCCTGTGCTCCATCTTTATCTAAAATATTTTTAGCAGTCACATAATCACTGCGCAACTCTAAATCAGTTGGAATACGCGGTGCATCAAAATATTTCTTCGTTGATTTTTCGATACCTGGAAACCCATTGACCGTTACTTCACCAATATATTTCATCGTTTTATTGCCGCGATCTCTTAATTTCGGAAATTCAAATAATTGCGGGGTATTATCGATAAATGTTGTTTTCGCTTCACCTGACTGAAACTCAGGATGACCGATTACTTTGTGTAGGAATGGAATATTCGTCTTAACACCACGAATTCTAAATTCTCTCAAGCTACGTTCCATCTTTTGAATCGCTTTTTCAAACGTAAATCCATGCGTACAAACTTTTACTAACAATGAATCAAAATAAGGAGTAACGACAGCCCCAGAATATGCATTCCCGACATCTAGACGGACACCAAAACCACCTGGCGAACGATAAGTATCGATCTTACCAGTATCCGGCATAAAATGATTCAATGGATCTTCTGTTGTGATTCGGCATTGGATTGCTGCACCATTTAACGTAATGCTTTCTTGTTGTGGGATCTTCATATCTTTATGTAGATCGAGACCTTGAGCGATTTGCAATTGGGATACCACAATGTCGATATCTGTGATCATCTCAGTAATTGTGTGCTCTACTTGAACACGAGGATTTACTTCAATAAAATAAAACTGATCCCCTTCAACTAGAAATTCAACAGTTCCAGCATTTATATACTGAACATGCTTCATTAATTGAACCGCAGCATCACAGATTTCTTTCCGTTTTTCTTCACTCATTGAAACACATGGAGCTACTTCTACGACTTTTTGATGACGACGTTGAACTGAACAATCACGTTCAAATAAGTGAACCACATTACCGTGATTATCACCTAAAATTTGTACTTCGATATGTTTTGGATTGGAAATATATTTTTCAACATAGACTTCATCAGAACCAAAAGCTGCCTTTGCTTCACTTTTCGCCCGATCATAACCTTCTCTGGCTTCTTTTTCGTCATGAGCAACTCGCATACCACGGCCGCCGCCGCCAAGTGCTGCTTTGATCATAATTGGAAAACCATGTGTACGACCAAAATCCAAGACGCCTTCTACTGTATCAACCGGACCATCAGAACCTGGTATTGATGAAATCCCAGCAGCCACAGCGGCTTCTTTCGCTTTGATTTTATCTCCAAAAATGTCTAAATGATGCAATGACGGACCAACAAAAATAAGGCCTTCTTCTTTACAGCGACGAGCAAATTCTAAATTCTCAGAAAGAAACCCGTACCCTGGATGTATAGCATCAGCTCCAGATTTTTTAGCAATTCGGATAATGTCCTCCATATCAAGGTAGGCTTCGATTGGTTTTTTCCCTTTACCAACTAAGTACGCTTCATCAGCTTTAAAACGATGAACTGAATATTCATCTTCTGCTGCATAGATTGCCACTGTCCCGATGTGCATCTCTGTACAGGCTCTAAAAATTCGAATTGCGATTTCTCCACGATTTGCTACTAAAACTTTTTTCATTCTTTCACTCCTACCCGTTTATTGACCTTCATTTATTTATTAATTACCAAGTAATTGGTATTCCTGGTCCATCTTCTGTTTTTTCTCATCTGCACTGATATTCAATACGAAAGCAACCGCAATAGAAATAATCAGTACACTGTTTCCTCCTTGACTTAGGAAAGGAAAAGTTACTCCTGTTAGTGGGATTACTCCAGTAATTCCGCCTAGATTGATAAAAACCTGTAATAACAACATTGAACCAATACCAATACACATTAATGAGTTAAATGGTTTTTTAGAGCGTACACCAACTAAAATAATTCGAGCAATCATAAACATCAAAATTGCCAATATAATCAATGATACAAGTAAGCCTAATTCTTCAATCGTAATAGCAAAGATAAAATCTGAATGGGCTTCTGGTAAAAAACCTTTTTTCTGAATACTATTTCCTAGTCCTTTTCCAAACCAGCCGCCATTATTGATAGCATAATAAGAATTTGCCAACTGATGTCCGGCATTTCGTTCGTCTTTAAACGGGTTTAAGAAAATAGCAAAGCGCTGGTACACGTATTGATAACGTTCAGGAATAATACTGCCTCCCGTTAAAAGTAACGTTTGAATGACAGCAATACTACCTAAAATTCCAGCTCCACCAACCAGATATGTATACATGTAATTAACACCACTAGCTAGTACCATAATAATCACCAATAAAGTTAAAATTGCTGCATTTCCCAAATCCGGTTGAATCGCAACAAGGAAAATTAAACAGCCAACCAAAAGCATTGGTCTAAATACTGCCTTTTTAAATTCTTTGTCGATATACTTCTGTCTTCGTCCTAAAATATAGGCAAGATACCAAATTACCATGATTTTTAGATACTCAGCTGGTTGCATTGAAAATGTACCAATTTGAATCCAACCTTTGGCACCATTGATCTCTGCTCCTAATGTTGTAAATCGAACGGCTAAAAGTAAAACCGAAATGACTACGATCGCAAACATAATAAAGCCTTTGATTTGATAGACCGTCGTTTTCATCTTATAGATAAAAAACATTGCGACCAAACTTAGAAGCCAAAATTGTAGTTGCGTTATAACCATACCTGTCGGCGGTTCTCCTTTAGATACTAGTAAAGAGGATGTTGAACTGTAAACCATAATCAATCCCACTGCACTAAGGACTAAGTAGGGGATCAAAATACTATAATCTAACAGATGCCTCTTTTTAATCTTGTTTGGCAAAGCTTAAACCTCCTTGCCAATCTCTTTTTTTTCTTGTGTTTCCTCATAAACGTCACTATATAATTGGTTAAGCTCTTTTTCTAAATCACTTAGCAATTGATGTCCTTCTTTTGAACTTAAAATACCTAATCGAATGGCATAAGTCACTTGACGAGAAAAACCATACATTTGTGTATCTACGACTTCCTCAAAAGCCTTACACTGGGAAATACATAGGCTATTTTTTTGATTGCGAATCAACATCATGATCCTTTGTGCATCATCGTTTAACAGCTGAACGGCAAAATCTTTTGAAATGGATTCCATTTGCACTAAACCTCCCATCTTAATTATGTAATTATAGCATAATTTGGCCATTTATTAACAGAAATTTTCTGAAAATCCCGTGTTTAAAAAATTTCTTTAATTTTTAGCAAACAGAAATAAATGGAAATCTCATTAATCTTACAGTTTATCGCAACAATCGCTCATAGAAATAGGTCTTTTATGACAGTTACACCAGACTGATCACACTCTTTAGACGAGTGTGGTTACGTTTCACGCACTCTTTATATTTTTTATTTCAATTTAAGCCATAAACAATTGCATAATAAATTACATAAAACCAACCTAATGCGCCATGAAACACTGCCCAAAGGATACTGTGCCAATTCACATACGAAATAACTAATGCTAATGCACATCCAAATGAAATGCCGGCTTTTGCACTCTCTTTCATAACTGCTCCTCCTAAATTAGATGACTTTTTTTTATAAAATAAATCGTTTAGATTGAGATAAAAAACGGATCAGTTATATTGACCGTTTCACTCTCATTGATTATTTTAGCTAATACATATTGCGTATAAATACTATTATTAATAGTAACAGAATCTATTTTAAGAAGCTATCAAAGTACTTAGAAGGATGCTTTATTCCGTTTATTGTTATTTGATTTGTCAAATTAAGCTAGACAATTGTCTTTCATTTATGTAACTCAAAAATACTTCTAATGGTGTTCGATAATTTAAAGATTTCCTTGGTATGTGATTTCTTTTAGAGGCGACAGCCGCAACAAAAGCTTGGTCAACTTGATTAAAATCCATTGTTTTAGGCAGCCCATCTTTACGTAATAACCCATTCGAATGCTCATTTAATCCGCGTTGTGAGGGGGTTCCAGGGTCTGCAAAATAGATAGAAATATCATTGACATTACTCATGTTTTTCCAATTTGAAAATTCTTTTCCACAATCAAAGGTCACGGATTTGAACAAATTTCTGGGAATCTTTTGTAGCCAATCAGTTGTCGCTTTTTCAATATCCAATGCTTTCCGACCATTTGGTTTTAATGTAATAATCACTTTTGAAAGGCGTTCAACTAGAGTGATGATGGCACTTTTATGATAAACGCCAACAATTGTGTCCCCTTCTAAATGCCCAAATTCCTGTTGGAAATCAGGGTAGTCAGTGGATCGTTCTGAAATATTGCGTTTAAATGCTTGCTTTCCGCGACGTTCTTTATGCCCGTTGGGCTTTCGTTTCCCTTTCATTGGTAGTTTTGAGCAATCAAATTGATTTGCTTTAAACTGACGATAAAGTGTTCTAACAGAGCATGAAATAGGAAACTCAGCTCGACCAATAATCACATCAGGTGTCCACCCTTGAGCCACCATAGTTTGAAGGTAATCATGCTGTTCTGTAGGCAAACTAATGGGTTGTCGACCACAACGCGTTTTATTTTCTTTATATTGTTGGTAATAGTCACAGATAGATTTTCCTTGTTTTAGGAAGTTGTAAACATTGTAGATTGTCTGTCTAGAACGATTTAAAGTCTTAGAAACCATCGTAACAGGTTGGCTCATATTGAAATAAGCTTCTATCATCACGAGTTCATTTGATGTAAGATGAGTATAGGTCATTTGTCTTCACTCCTTATAATTCTTTGGTCGGAACTATTTTGAGTGTAGCACAAATGACTTATTTAGTTGTCTAGCTTAATTTTACTATCGGCGTTATAAAAAAAAGACCCTTAAAAGTTAGAATTTCAGATCTTTCTTTAAGGGTCTTTATTATTCTGTTTGTTTTTTTAGTTATAACTGTTTTATTTTTTTAAATCAACAACCATTCTGCCCTTGATTTTTCCTTGTTCCATTTCTTCAAAAATATCATTGACTTCATGTAGGCAACGTGTTTCTACAACGGGTACTACTTTGCCCTCTGCACCAAATTGGAATGCTTCTTCTAAATCTTTACGTGTTCCTACTAATGAACCTACGATTTGAATTCCATCTAATACTGTTTTAACGATTGCTAAATCCATTGTTTCTGGAGGCAGTCCAACTGCAACGACTTTTCCAGCAGCTCTTACAGAATCTACAGCTTGGTTAAAGGCAACTTTTGAAACAGCCGTAACGACTGCTGCATGTGCTCCGCCAACTTTCTCTTGAATCCATGCTCCTGCATCGCCATCTGTTAATGGATTACAAACTAAATCAGCACCTAATTCTTTGGCAAATTCTAGCTTATCATCATTGATATCAACGGCAATTACTTTAGCATTGAACACATTTTTAGCATACTGGATCGCTAAATTGCCTAATCCGCCAATACCATAGATAGCCACCCATTGTCCTGGTTTTACATCAGAAACTTTGATTGCTTTATAACATGTAACACCTGCACATGAAATACTGCTGGCCTGAGCTGGATCTAATCCTTCTGGCACCTTAACAGCGTAGTCTGCTTTAACGATACATTGTTCCGCCATAGCACCATCTACTGAAAAACCAGCATTCTTCACTTGGCGACAGAATGTTTCACGGCCAGTGATACAATATTCGCACGTTCCGCATCCTTCAAAGAACCAAGCGATACTTACACGGTCTCCTACTTTTAAACTTTCAACACCGGGAGCAATTTCTTTCACGATCCCGATTCCTTCATGACCAATCACTCGCCCTGGAACTTCACCAAAATCTCCGTGAGCTACATGCAGGTCTGTATGGCAAACACCACAATATTCAACATCCACTAAAGCTTCCCCAGCTTCAAGCGGTCTGATATCTACTTCCTTGATTTCTACTTTTCCATTATTTTCTTTCGTTACAACAGCTGCTTTCATTCTATCACTCCTGTATTTAATATTATATGGAACAATTATATATTACCATGTATGAAATCGTTTTAAAAGTCTTTTTGAGAAGAATTTCACAATTGGAGAAAATTTGTTCAATATCCATAAAAAAAGAGTGAAAATGAATCATTTTGCATGATTCATTTTCACTCTTTTAAAAGCTATAATTAAAGTTTTAGATTGCTGTTGTTGCGCCACGGTATACAATACCACGACGAGGATCAACAGTGATCAATTCACCATTAGCAATCAAGTTTGTTGCATCAGCTGCACCAACGATTACTGGAATATCTTTCGCAATTGCAACCACTGCTGCATGTGAAGTTAGTCCACCTTCTTCAACCACCAAAGCAATTGCTTTGTCGATTGCAGGCATATAATCTTTGTCAGTTGTTTTAACAACTAGAATAGAACCTTCTACTGCATTTGCTACTGCTTCTTCAGCTGTATTCGCCACAACTGCTTTAGCAATAACAGAAGCTTCTCCGATTCCTTGACCTTGAACTAATTTTGATCCGATCATTTGGATCTTCATTAAGTTTGTTGTCCCTTTTTCACCTACTGGTACACCAGCTGTGATGATGATCAAATCACCTTCGCTTGCAAATCCTTCTTCTTGAGAAGTGTGTGTTGCTAAGTTGAACATTTCATCAGTGCTTGATGGTTTGTCAGCAACCGTTGCATAAACACCCCAAGATAATGATAAGCTACGAGCTTTTTGTTCTGAGAAAGTGATAGCAACGATATGAGATTTTGGACGGTATTTAGAAATCATGCGAGCAGTGTGTCCTGATTCAGTCGCTGCAACGATTGTTTGGATACCCAAGTTACGTGCAGTATGTCCAACTGATTGACCAATTGCTTCAGCCATATCTGTTTTACTGTAAAGTTTTAATGCAAATGAATCTTGGTTGATCAACGCTTCTTCAGTACGCACTGCGATACGAGCCATTGTTTGAACTGCTTCTAATGGGTAATCCCCAGCAGCCGTTTCACCAGAAAGCATTACTGCATCTGTTCCGTCATAGATTGCATTGGCAACGTCATTGGCTTCCGCACGTGTTGGACGTGGGTTGCGTTGCATTGAATCTAGCATTTGAGTTGCTGTAATAACTGGTTTACCTAAAGCGTTACATTTTTTGATTAAGTCTTTTTGTACAACAGGAACATCTTCAGTTGGAATTTCAACACCCATGTCACCACGAGCAACCATCAAACCATCAGAAACTTTTAGGATTTCGTCAATGTTATCGATTCCTTCTTGGTTTTCGATTTTAGGAATGATTTGGATATGAGTTGCGTTTTCTTCTTCTAAAATTCTAGTAATCTCTAAAACATCAGTTGCACGACGAACGAAACTTGCTGCGATAAAATCAACGCTTTGTTCGATACCAAAACGAATATCAGCAGCATCTTTATCAGTGATACCAGGAAGATTTACAGAAACTCCAGGTACGTTAACACCTTTTTTATTTTTTAGAACGCCTTCGTTTTTAACGAGGGTAACGATTTCGTTTGCAGTATGATCGATATCCGTTACTTCTAAATCGATTAATCCATCATCTAAAAGAATATGAGAACCAACATTTACATCATTGATCAATTCTGGATAAGTGATTGAAAATTTTTCGTTTGTTCCTAAAACTTCTGTCATAGAAAGACGTACTGAATCACCAGTTTTTAAAGTGATTGCGCCATTTTCCATTTCGTTTGTGCGGATTTCAGGACCTTTTGTATCAAGTAAGATTGCTACGCGTTTCCCTGTAATTTTTGCAGCCTCACGAATATTTTTGATGCGGTTACCATGTTCTTCAAAATCACCATGTGAGAAGTTCAAACGGCAAACATTCATTCCTGCATTCATTAAGTTTACTAGCATATCAACTGTTTCACTAGCTGGTCCGATCGTACATACGATTTTCGTTTTTTTCATTACCAAACGCTCCTATTCCATTTTTGTTTATACGTCTTGAAGATTATCTATTTTCCTCAAGGGATACTTAAGATAGCTCAATTATTAAGCTTATCCTTAGAAAGAAATCTCTTGATTTAAATCATAAAGTGATAAATCAGGTTTATGTTTGTGGTTTTCTAATGTATCAACGATATCCGCTGAAACGACTTGATTATCAAGCATACCGATACATTGTCCGCCCTTACCGGCTTTCAATAATTCCACAGCATATGAACCAAATTTACTTGCTAATACACGGTCACGAGCACTTGGTGAGCCGCCACGAACAACGTGTCCTAAAATAGATACACGTGTGTGGAAATCGCCATGTTCCGAAAGTTGGTCAGCAAATTCATTCCCGCCCATAACACCTTCAGCTAAAATGATCAAGCAATGTTTTTTACCACGATCACGGCCTTCTCTAATACGCTTGGCAACATTGACCATATCAAAGTTATGTTCTGGAATGATAATTTCATCAGCGCCACCAGCAACACCTGACCAAAGAGCGATATCGCCTGCACCACGTCCCATTACTTCAATAACGAATGTACGTACATGTGAAGTTGCAGTATCACGAATACGGTCAATCGATTCTAACACTGTATTGATTGCTGTATCAAAACCAATCGTAAAATCAGTCCCTGGAATATCATTATCAATCGTTCCTGGAATACCTACAGCTGGAAAACCTCGTTTTGTAAGAGCCATTGCCCCATGGTAAGAACCGTCTCCACCGATAACAACTAATCCTTCAATGCCGAATTTTTTCAATTGTTCGATTCCTTTTAGTTGACCTTCTTCTGTTGCAAATTCTGGATAACGGGCAGAATATAAGAATGTTCCCCCACGTTGAATTTTGTCACCAACATCAGCAATGTCTAAACGGCGGATATCTCCTGCCACCAAACCTGCAAAACCGTAGTTGATCCCATAAACTTCGATTCCATCAAAAATCCCTTTACGCACAACTGCACGAATTGCAGCGTTCATTCCTGGGGCGTCTCCCCCACTGGTTAAAATACCGATACGTTTCATTCGTTCTTTCACCTCATAATAATATACTTTTAAGCTGCAACATGTTTTGTTACAGTTATTCATTACTCAAAAATATTACGTCACTCATTTTACCATTAATAGTGCAAAATGTCTTGATTTAAGAAGAAATAATTGAAAAAAGATGAAAACAATTAGTATATTTTACCGTAAATCATTTGAAAACAACATTTTGACCACCTAAAATCGCCTCTAGTTGTTCTTTTGCATCTACTGTATCCGCTAACCAATTCTCTTCTCCCAAAACTAATTTCTTTCCATTTTTTTCAAAATAAATGATGACTGGCGTGTTGCCTCTATGTTTTTGAATCACTTCGTGAATACTTTGCAGAACCTCTTTTTGATCTTTTGCTTCAATAATTTTTAAATAACAAGTTGTTGCACTAATACTATTTTCAATATCACTGGCTTTTTCAATCTGGTTTACCAATAATTGAAGTTCTTGATTATAATTACTTTTTTCTATTTTTCCTTCCACGAAATAAACTTGGTTCTTTTCAACAGTTTGACGAAGTGTTCTGAAAACCATTGGAAAAAGTGTCAACGATAATGAACCCGTTAAATCATCCCCTTCAACAAAAGCCATCTGTTCCCCTTTTTTCGTGCGAATCACTCGAATATCTTTTACATAAATCAATAAACGAGCTGTTTGATTTTCTACTACATCGCTGACTAACATCACTTGTTTGGCTAAACGCGTTTTTTTGAACTCCTCTGTAGGATGACCTGATAAATAAACGCCTAAATATTGCTCTTCTTGTTCTAATTTTTCTTCTAATGAGTAATCGGCAACTTCTACTTCTTTTAGTTTTAGTGTATCTTCTAAAAGATTCATACTGCCGCCACTATAGATGATATTTTGAATTTCACTATCTAAACTAACTGCTAACTGACGGCGATTCGCTTGCAATTCATCAAAAGCTCCGATCGCAATCAGCGGTTGGATATTTTCAGCTTTCAGCCACTTTCGGTCGATACGTAACAAAAATTGGTCAAAAGATTTAAACGGACCTCGTTCTTTACGTTCATCTATGATATTTTGAATAAAATCTCTGCGTATCCCTTTCAATGAGCTAAAGCCAAACATGATTTGGTCATCATTATTTAAGTAAAAGCTATATTGACTAGAATTGATGGATGGTTGCATGATCACCATTTTATTTTTACGTGCTTCTCCGATGTATTCTTTGATTTTAGTCGGATTATGTCTTACTGAATGAAGAATCGCTGCATAAAAAGCTCCCGGAAAATGAACTTTTAAGTACGCCATTTGAAACCCAATAAAAGAATAAGCAAACGCATGAGATCGGTTAAATCCATAGTTAGCAAAACGCTCGATGTAATCGTAAATCGTCATTGCAACATCCTCGCTGTGCCCTTGTTTCATGGCACCTTCAACAAAATGTTTGCGTTCTTCATCCAGTACATCTTTTTTCTTTTTACTAACCGCACGTCGTAAAATATCCGCTTGTCCTAGGCTAAATCCAGCCATTGTAGACGCAACTTGAATGATTTGTTCCTGATACACAATAACACCATACGTATTCTTCAAAATCGGTTCTAAAACAGCATCTGGGTAATCGATCGGTTCTTGGCCTTTTTTTCGGCGAATAAACAAATCAATATTTTGCATTGGTCCTGGACGATACAAGGCATTAACAGCTGCAATATCTTCAATACTTGTTGGCCCGAGTTTTCGTAAAACATTTCGGATACCCGCTGATTCAAATTGGAAAACACCGCTCGTTTCTCCTCGTCTAAATAAAGATAACGTCAACTCATCATCTAAAGGAATTTGATTTAAAATTACTTCTTTTTTGTAGACTCGTTTGATCGACTTGATTGTGTCATCAATGATCGATAGGTTTCTTAACCCTAGGAAATCCATCTTTAGCAAACCAATTTTTTCAACATCATTCATTGTAAATTGCGTCAGGAAAATATCATTTGAACCTGGCTGTAATGGAACGATATCTAAAAGATCCAAATCACTGATCACCACGCCCGCCGCATGGGTTGAAACATGGCGGGGCAGTCCTTCTAAACGAACTGCTGTATCATACAACAAGCGATTTATCTCTGATGAATTTACTAATTCTACAAGATTTTTTGAATCAGCATAAGCTGTTTTCAAGGTCATTTTCAATGCACTAGGTACAGCATTGGACCAACGATTTGATTCACTTTGAGATAATCCAAAAACTCTAGCAACATCTCTTAAAACCATTTTGGCTGCCATCGTACCAAAAGTAGCAATCTGTGCCATATGGTAATGCCCATATTTTTCACGAACATACTGCAACACTTCTTCACGACGATTATCTGGAATATCTAAATCTATATCAGGCATGGAATGTCTTTCTGGATTTAGGAATCGTTCAAAGAGTAAATCGTATTTGATTGGATCGACATCTGTGATCGACAAAACATATGAAACCAAAGATCCGGCAGCAGAACCACGCCCCGCACCCGTCACGATTTTTCTCTCATGAGCAAAGGCCATCACATCCCAGACAATCAAGAAATAATCATCAAACCCCATTGTATGGATGATGTCAAGCTCTTTTGCTAACCGTTCTTCATAAACAGCTGAAACATTTGAGATACGTTCAGGTAACTTCTTCAAGCATAACTCTTTTAAAAATTCTCCTGCTTGCTTCACTTCTGGGATCGGATAATGTGGTAGCAAACGTTGATGTAATGGAATCTCCAAAGCACAAGAATCAGCCAGTGTTTCCGCATTGTGAAGGGCATGTTTATTCGCCTTCACAAGTAATTGTTCTGCTGCATCTGTCTGATTTCTTAAATAAAAAGGACCTTCGATTTCTGTTTCCTCAGCGTTCAACGGCATTTGTTGTCCTTCATTGATGTGTGCCAATACTTTTAATGCAAAACCGTCTTCCCGATTTAAATAACGAGTTTCCTGTAAAGCAAGGAGTGGTTGATTTTTTTCTTCGTAAAACTTAAAAAGTGCTGGATCTGTTTCTGGGTTACACGTCAATGAAACTCCTGCAAAAAAAGACGACGGGTCAAATAATTGCACTAACTGATCTAAACTTTCAGTAGCCTCTACTTCACTTCTTTTTAAAGCAAAAGCCACTTCTCCTTTATCAGACGGCATCACAGCAAACAAATGAGCTAAATGTTCTTTGATTTCATCTAAATAAAAGATTCTTTCACTATTCATCTTTGCAGTGGAAATTCGCATCAAGTTTTGGTACCCATCCAAATCCTTTGCATACAGTAATAACTGAGCAGTTTGTTCAGATTTTTGCGGCGTATATTCTAACGTTAAACCAATAATCGGTTTTATTGCTTCCCTTTTGCAGGCTTCAAAAAATTCGATTGCCCCATGAAGTACATTGATATCAGTGATTCCTAGGGTCGTATAGCCTAGTTTTTTTGCTTGTTGCACTAATTCTTGAATACGAATGGTACTGGAGAGTAATGAATAAGAAGTAATTGTATATAATTGTGGAAAGGGCATAGGACATCTCCTTTTACATGTGATGGTTTTAAATCAAAAATGTAACTTTCATTTTCTTTACATTTATAAAAATTGTGCTAAACTATAGCTAGAAAAGAGGTGCAATCCATGCGTTACATTCTTGTATTGTTGTGGTCCTTTTTACTAGGACAAGTAGTCGGTTATATCGGCGGTGCCTTAAATGGCGGAACTTACGATTTTATGCTGACAACAATTATGTCATTGATTACCGGCGTGATTATCTTATTGATTGGTCAATTCGCATTACCAAAAAAAGAAACCACTAAAAGTGCTCAATAACTCTGAGGCTGTTGCCTTAAGCTAATTTTTCGAAAATAGCTTTTGACTTGCCGTCTGTTACTTGAAAATCATGATTATAAAAAAACCAGTTACTACAAACATTGTAACTGGTTTTTTTATGTTTTCAACTGTTTAGAGACTTTTATTTAAAATTTTTCGAAAATTGAACAATGATAAGCAAATATTTCCTAGTACAAAACAAGCCGTTACAATAAATACTGAGCTATAGCCCATACCATGAGCCACGGTTGATCCAATCATCGGACCCAAGACTTGCCCGAAATTACTAAACATTTGATTATAGCTGTAAACGCGACTAACACCTTCAGACGGTGTAATTTTGCTGATCAGCGTATTGATTGACGGCATTAAAGCTCCTGTTGAAAATCCTAGGAAGAAACGTAATAATCCTAATTGAAAAGGCGTTTTAACAAAAGCCATAGGGATATAACAAATCATCGATAACATCAAACCAGCTAATAACACCTTGTGATTCCCGATTCTATCCCCTAATTTACCTAAGACTGGTGAAGAAATCACCGCTGACACCCCTGCAACTGAAACAATTAAACCACTAATGAATAAAATATTGCCAGTATCATGGCTCAATGAACGAATGTATAACGTTAAAATCGGGCTAATACTTGTAACCCCAATTTGTAAGATCAACGTTGTAATGAACAATCCAATCAAAATAGAAACGTGGTCCATCTTTGAAAAAATTTCTTTTGTACTTAACAAATCTTTCTTCTCGACTGGCTGGAAATCTTCTTTTACCATAAAAATTGTTAACAGCGTTGTAATCAACAACACAACTCCTGTGATGATAAAAACATTTTCCATCCCAAACCATTGTGCCAACGCACCGCCAATCGATGGTCCAATCAAGTTTCCAGCAATTGCTCCTGTTGAAAGAGTTCCTAATGCCCAACCGCTTTTTTCTTTTGGTGCTTGCGATGCAATCATTGACGTTGCGTTTGGAATATACCCGGAAAGTATGCCGTTAAAAAACCGCATGATCAAGAGCCAATAAACATTTGGTACAAATGCCAACGAGCCCATTGTGATTGTCATTCCGGCAGCTGCTCGAATCATCATCAGCTTCCTGCCTTTTCTATCCGCTAAATTCCCCCATATCGGAGCTACGATCGCAGCAGCAAATGCTGTAACAGATATGGCAAGTCCAGAAAACAATTCAACCTGATTCTTAGGTGTTCCCAACTGTTCAACATAGACAGGAATAAATGGCATCACTAAACTAATACTTGCACCAGTAAAAAAACAGCCTAACCAAGCAACCATCAAATTCTTTTTCCACTCAATTTTCATCTTAATGCACACCTCACAAGTTCTTCACTATTAACTATACTCCAAATTTCCCAATCTCTCAAAAAATTTTACACAAGCACACAAAAAGAGACTAGGATATAACTCTGCGAGTTATGTACTAGCCTCTTTATTAATTAAGAATGCCTTACAAAATAGCCAAAATAACGAAGTTCAAAATAAACAAAGCGTTAACTACCCAAAGAATTGGTGAAATCTCTATGAATTTTCCTTTCGCGACTTTAACTACTGCATAAAAAATGAATCCTGCAGCAATACCATAAGAAATGCTATAGCACAAACCCATAAAAATTGATGCAAAAAATGCTGGAACTGCTTCTTCTAAATTTGTCCATTCAATATCTTTAAATGAAGCAAGCATCATCACACCCACTAAAATCAATGCAGGAGCAGTTGCTTGTGCAGGAACGATCGCAATCAGTGGTGAAAACAAGCTGCTTAAAGCGAATAAGGCAGCTACCACAACTGACGTTAGACCAGTCCGTCCACCAGCACCAATTCCTGCAGCACTTTCCACATAAGTCGTAGTGTTAGACGTTCCAAAAACTGCACCGATCGACGTTGCAATCGCATCTGCAAACAATGCTTTATCCATTTTTGTAGTAAATCCTTTACTGTCTTCCAGTGCCAGCTCGTCTTCTTTAGAAAATATTCCTGTACGGCGACCTGTTCCAATAAATGTGCCTATCGTATCAAATGTATCTGACAAACTAAACGCAATAACCGTCATCAACACTTGAGGAATTTTTGATGCATCACTGAATAATGACTGCATACCATCTGCACCAAATGCTGCACCAAAAGTTGTTCCTAATTCACTGATAGAATTCCCTAAAGAATTTGCTTGCCAATCAATTGCTGACAAATCAACAACACCTAATGGAATCGCAATGATTGTTGTAGCCACGATACCAATTAAAATAGCGCCCCGAACATTTAACACAACCAAGACCGTTGTTAAAACTAAACCAATAACTGCTAATATAATTTCTGGATTATTAAAATTCCCCAAAGCAGGAACAATGCTATCGCCATTAACAACTCCATTAGTCGGTTCTGCTTGAACTGTAAAATCTAATAATTTTGCATTCTTGATTCCCACATAGGCAACAAAAATTCCAATACCGCCGCCAATCGCATGCTGCATGCTTTCAGGTATAGCCTTGATGATCAATTTACGTATTTTTGTGACCGTAATCAAGACATTGATCAATCCACAGATAAATACCATTGCTAATGCTTGTTGCCACGTATAGCCCAAACCAAAAACGACTGTAAAGGTGAAAAAGGCATTCAATCCCATACCTGGAGCTTGAGCATAAGGAACGTTCGCAAACAGTCCCATGATCAATGTTCCGATGATCGATGCAATGATCGTTGCTAAAAATACTGCCTGAAATGGCATTCCTGTTTGAGATAAGATCGACGGATTCACGAATAAAATATAGCTCATCGCAAAAAATGTCGTTACTCCTGCCACCATTTCAGTTGAAATAGTTGTTTTGTTTTCCTTTAATTTGAAAAACTTTTCCATGAAATTGTCTCTCTCCCTTTTTACTCAAAAATTTTATCAGGATGATTCAGTTCGCCCGTTAAAATGACTATTTACAGAGCCAACTATTCGTAAATAATAAGTGCATGTTCCTGTTTCCTGATCAATACTTTTAAAGTATAAGGTAGAGTATTCTCCTTTTCAACAAATTATTAACTTTATTCCTGTTTTTCCTTTTTAACGTTCGTGTTTTAACATTCCTTTTTTTTAGTTCATTCCTTACTTTTTGCCTCTGCAAAGTGTTCTTCTGTCATGAAATCGATTTCTTTTAAATGCTGATAAATCGCTTCAATTACTTTGTAGATACCATGAAGTTCTTTGAAAATATCCAAAGGAATAAATTTCAGATAGATAGAATAAAACTCAGTGATTTCCTTTGTGATATATTCCCCTACTTCTGTGGAAAGTTCTAAAGCTGTTACATCTTTTTCTTCAAATTGATCCTCATCAATCATATATTTCTTCGAAGAAATCAACAGGTGTTCCTTGAGTAGATTTTTTTGCCACAGCTCCACTGTCAAAATCTTTTTTCTTTCTTGATACAATAATTCGAAATTTGCTTCTACATCTGAAGTAGTGCCCATAAAATTTTCCAATAAACCTTGTTTGATTGACCATATCAGCTGTTCTTGTGCTTCTTTTGCAATTGAAAAATAATCAGAATCCTCTCGTAACTCTTCACGTATTCTGTCACGTCTGTTTAAAAAACGTTCTAATAAGAAAACTGTTGCATACACCTCGACTGGAACGAAAGCAAGTCCATATAATAGGTTGACTGTTATATTTTGAGAAGTTTCTCCTAAAATAAAGAGTAAAAAATTCGAAACGATAAATAAAAGAACTAGAGATGCGATCAATACAATGTGATACTTATCTTTTTTCATACAATAATCCCCTTTGATTTATAGCTATTTCATTACTTTTTTATTTGTAACATCAAGTATAATATAGCTTTAAGAGGATTCATATTGATTTGAATCCTCTTGAGAACATTATAAAAAAGCTTTACAGCCGCTGATTGAAAATCACAACTGTAAAGCTTTTTAATCTATAGAATTTTTCGTTTCAATAAAACAATAACACTCGTACTAATTGCCATTGTCCCAAATAAAATCGTAAATCTAGATTGTTGCTCGCCTGTTTTAGGCAATTCTTTTTTAGCCTCTGTTTTAGAAAGCTCTTTAGTATTCAAGGTTTCCAAAATCACTTCTTCCTTAGGCAAAATTTCTATTGGAAATGTAACTTTGTTTTTTTCTTCATCCAATACTACTGCAGTTAATTTCTTTTTCCCTTTGAGTTTCAATGAAGTCACATTGATTTTGATACGACCTTCTGAATCAGCATGTCCAACTAAATCAGCTTCTGGAAGTTCTGCTGTTCTTGTATTCGATTGAGGAAATTCTCCATCATAGAGTAAAATTCTCGCATTTGGCAGCGTAACTCCTCTCAAGAGTTCGTCATCTTCATATAAAGGATCGAAAATTGTCGCTTTTTTGATTTTGTCTTCAGCCTCATTTGAATCCGTTACTTCAGGCACTTCCGGATCTACAGGGTTTGTCGAATCGACTAATTTTTTACGATTTTCAATTGACGCTTCAATCGGCTGCCCAGCAGCTTCTTTACTTTCAATATACTCAATAAATGTCTCTGTATCCGGCTTAATCGCATTCACTAAATTAGCACCAGTAAATCCAGAGAAACCATCGCCTCCACCAAATAAAAAGTCATTGATCACAACTAGGTATGTTTGATCTGCCTGAATCGGAGTACCGTCTTTTTTATGCATATCTTGGACTTTGAATGGTTGATTTGGATCTTCAGTTGGCACATACGTATAGGACAAACCAGAAATTTGCAAGAAATAACGCCCTTCTTCATCGTATTGCTCATTCAGTACTTGCTCAACTTGTGCGCCGGTCATTTCGACTACTTGCATGATATTTCCAAACGGTTGCACTGCCTGAGCCGCTCCCCATGTAATATCCCGATTTTCTCCAACTGCTAAATCAGCGCGAATCCCGCCATTATTGGTCATAGCAAAATCAGCATCTATTCCCTGTGCCTTAGCCATCGCAACTTGACCATCAGTAATCAAATTACCTAGTGGGGATTCTTTTGACTCATTAATTTCCCGAGTGATAGCCCCATTTTCTTTAGCTGTTCCAATTTTCTTATTCGTTACCTGAGCTACTCGTTTTTCAGCATCTTTTACAGTTGCTTCAACTTTTTCGTCAATCTTAGGTACGTCTTTTGCGGCTGGATCGACTGGTAAAACTTTTGCTTTAGGAGTATCGACAAAATCATTGGTCTTAGGATCAAGTGTCCCTTGCAAATCAATATAGCCTTTACCTTGAGCCGTAGACTGAACAACTCTTGTTTTGTTGACTACACCGTTTGTATATTGATGGTTATGAGCTGCAAAAAATGCATCTACGCTATGTTCAGGATAGATTTTAGCAACTTCATTCATAATATCAGCGGCCTCACCATTTACTTTATCAGCTTTACTGGTAGCCGGAATATGGGCTAACACGACAATTGCATTCACACCTTGATTTTTTAGTTGACTAGAATAGTAAGCGATTGTTTCAGCCTCATCTAAAAAATCATACGCTTCATAATGTTCTTTTAAAACTAAATTAGGAATTTCTGTTGTAACAACGCCGATAAAACCGACTTTTACTTTATTATTTGCAGTTCCCACTTCTTTGATCGTATAAGGTTTCCAACCAAAAGGGATTTCCTCCGTTCCTTTTTTAACGACATTCCCGATTACGATCTCAGTTTTTGATGCTTCTCTTGGATAAGCCATTAAAATACCATACGGATCCTCTTTGGGCTGTCCACCGATCATGATTCGATTGAACTCTTGAAGTCCTTCATCAAATTCATGATTTCCTATAGTACCTACAGAAAAATCCATTTGATTCAGTATTTTGATTGTCGGCTCATCTTGAAGCAGACCTGAACTAGCAGGACTTGCTCCAACCATGTCTCCAGCTTGTACACGTAATGTTTGTGCGCCATTGTTAGCGGTTTTAAATTGTTCTTGCGCACGATTCAAATAACCCGCTAACAACGATGCCGTCCCTGCGTTTGCAACTTTATTACCTTCATCATCAAAAAAAGATCCTGTCGTGTTCAAGGCTCCATGAAAATCATTGATTCCTAAAATCTGAAAAGGAATTTTCTCCTCTTGCGATCGTTGTTCCACCGACTGCTTGTTATTATCTGTTCCGTTAATCGTTTGTGCATCAGCAGCTATACTAGTCCCCACGACGCTGCTGCTGATTCCCCCAATAGTAAATAAAATAGTCAACAAAGAGCTTTGCCACTTTTTCATGTTGATAACTCCTCTTCAATTATTTCCAAACACACTTAGTTAAAGAGTAACAATTTCCTCACACACTGTCAACACAGCTTTTCGTCTTTATCAATCAATTTTAATCCTTTTAAGCCAAAAATAGTTGCTAGTAAAATAAGTTGCATTACTGTAAACATAATGACAAATAACCATTTATCCACTGACCACGTCAAAAAAATAGTCTGAAGCGTCTGAATAGGCCTAGTAAATAAGTGAACACTATGTAAACGATCGAAGCGTCCTACAAAAATAGCTAAACTTGATAATAAATTAACAATCAAAACAAAGAAAATCCCTTGCCATTTCTTATTCAAGATATTTCTTCGAAACGCTTCATTCAGTGCTGTCAATACAGTTGCCATTCCTAAAAATCCATACACACAGATTCCGATTGTCAACAAGCAAAAAGAAACCCAAGCAGACAACGACTGACCAAATATCTGATTCATTCCCTGATAAATAGATAAACGTTCTAAATGGAAAAAGTCTGTGAACAAATACGGAGCATTTGGATAAAATAATAACCATATCATGCCTAATAAAAGAAACACTTTATTGCTCACTTTCTTAAAATGAAAACTTATTTCAAGCGGAATATAACCTAACAAGACATTCAACGCCATAAAATGATACATTTTAGCAACAAATAGCATATACAAACAATAGACGACCGTTGCTATTCGGATTGACCAACGAAATATTTGAATCAAACTTTTCACCGCCCTTTTCCATCTAGTGTATCATAAAGAAAATTTTTTCTAAAATTTTCTTGAAAACTTGTTATTCTGTTATTTTGTGCTAGACTAAGCTTAAGAAAAATTTCCGGGAGGAACGATTTTGAAAAAATTAATTGCAATCGACTTAGATGGTACAACTTTAAATGCACACTCATTGATCAGTGAAACAACGGAACAAGCCTTAAAAAAAGCGATGAAGCATGGTCACTATGTCAGCATCGTCACTGGTCGTCCTTACCGAATGAGCGGTCAGTTTTATCGCCAATTGGGCTTAGCTACTCCGATGGTCAACTTCAATGGTGCGCTTGTTCATATGCCTGAAAAGCAATGGGCGGATGAACAAGAAACGGGAATACAACGAGACTTGGTTTTTGATATTTTGGCTCAAAAGAAAGCCCTAAATCTTGATTTTGTCGCTGCTGAAAATAAAGAGACATTTTACATCGATAGTTTAGATTATTTTGATTCGGCATTCTTTGCATCAGAAGCTACACCAAGCAATCTTTTGACCGCTAAAAATTTGATTACGGATCCAACTTCAATGATGGTTCGGACTTCAAAAGATCAAGCGGCGCTCGTTTCGGACTCTTTAATGAAACAATATGGAGATTATGTAGATGTTAGAACTTGGGGCGGACCTACTCCCATTTTAGAAATTGTCTCTAAAGGAATACAAAAAGCCAAAGGTGTGGAGCACGTTGCTAAGTACTTAGATGTGAAGCGTTCAGATATTATCGCATTCGGTGATGAACATAATGATGAAGAAATGCTAGATTACGTTGGTTGGGGCGTTGCTATGAAAAATGCGACTGACAAAATCAAATCTGTAGCAAATGACGTTACTGAAAAAACCAATGATGAAGATGGCTTAGCGGATTATTTAGAACGATATTTAGATTTAAACGATCAATAAACTTTAATGACTGGAACAAAGCATGAGGCTTTCTGTTCTAGTCATTTTTTCTACTTTGACAGCTTCAAGCAAATACTAAAAAGATGTGGACAAACTTTCACAAGTTATGTACACATCATCTGATATTCGAATCAATAATTTAGTCTATTCTAAGATGGATTTTTTTCACGATCAGTTTATCGGACAAATGAGATTGGTTGCTCTGTTCCCCAATCACTTCAGCAAAAATATTCGTCCGATCCTCTTTTTTCTGTAAATGATAGTCGATTTTTCCAGTTTCATTCAATTCATTCATCATTTCACTATAGTCATCTGATTCAATTTTTCTAGTTATAAAACCTAATGATACTAAGTGATCATCTAAATTTTTAGTAGATATCAGAGAACCAAATGCAATCTTTTGACGTATCTTCTGATTTAATTGTGTTATTTTTACATCTTGACCTTGCTCAATCGTTTTTTTCTTGATCAACGATTCATATTGTTCAGCAGTCAACATCACGCCGGCGACTTTATTTCTATTGTAAATATATACACCTGCGTTTGTTTCTTTTGCTGCTTCAAAGATTGTCATAGGAGACTGTTTCACATCTGTCACTGAAAATGATAAGTCTTTTTTTACTTTATTTCTCATTGGTCAACTCCCCTTCCAAATGATTATAGCATACAGATTTTTGGTGTGAAGAGCTTTTTTAAATTGTTCATTTTTATTTACCTGAAACCTGATTAAGAAAAAAAGAGGATGAAACAAAACTTAAAAATCGTTTTGTATCATCCTCTATAACCGAACAAACATTGTTGTCTCAGTCTATTTCTTTATGCGCGGTAACGTTCTACCCCATCTAAATAAGTTGCGTCTAATTCCATATTTGGATTCAATACGATAAAGTCCGCATCACGTCCGTTAGCGATCATTCCGCATTTATCATCGATTTTACAACTAACCGCTGGCACTAATGTTGCCATCATAATTGCTTGTTCTGGTGTCGCAATTTCCCAGTCAACAACATTTTTGATTGCTTCTTTTAATTTCAAGATACTGCCGGCTAAGTTTCCAGACTCTAAACGAGCTGTACCATCTTTAACGACAACTGGAAATTCACCCAGATTGTAATTCCCGTCCGGCATTCCACCAGCCATCATACAGTCAGTGATTAAAGCTACATGATCATGTCCAGCTTTTTCCATTAAAATATCTGCTGCATTCGGATGAACATGGTGTCCGTCACAAATCAATTCAGAAAAAACATGTTTCAATGACATTAACGCACCGACCATTCCTGGTTCACGATGATTCAAGCCACGCATGCCATTATATGCATGTACAAAAACACTAGCGCCAGATTCTACTGCATCCGTTGCTTGTTCTAACGTTGCATCACTATGACCTAAAGCCACAACGACTCCTTCTTCGGTTACAGCTTTAACAAATTCTTTGACGCCTTTACGTTCTGGAGCCAATGCAATTTTTTTGATCAAGCCGCCAGAAGCTTCCTGCCATTCATTAAATGTTGCTAAATCTGGGTCACTAAAATAACTTGGATTTTGAGCGCCTTTGTGTTCTTCAGTAAAGAAAGGACCTTCAAAATAGATTCCTTGGACTTTTGCACCAGGAACTTCTTGATGCACTTCACCAATCGTTTTAGCCACATCTTTCAAGCGTTCTTTACTTGACGTTAAAGTAGTTGGTAAAAATGACGTAACACCGCAAGATAATAAACCTTCAGACATAACTTTCAAGCCTTCTGCGTCACTATCCATCACATCATGATTCATATAGCCATGAATATGTGTATCCACCAAACCAGGTGCAATCCATTTTCCTTCTTCTTTGATTACTTTTGCATCATTCACAGGTACTTCTTTATAAAAGTCTCCAAATAAACCATCTGTGATTTCTAAATAGCCAGGTCCTTTTACATCGCTTTTTAAAAAGAACTTTTCAGCAAAGATAAACGTTCTCATCTTCATCCTTCTTTCTTTAATTTTCTATTTAAACGTACTCTTAAAATCAGTTAAAGTCAAGAATGGTGTAGACCTTTTCTAAAAAAATTTACTTAACTTTCGTTAGATTTTAATTGTTTCGATACGACGGATTTGTTCAGATAAAACCTGGTATTCATCAGACTTTTCTTGATCTCCTTTTACAACTAACAATTGACTTTTTAATTGAAACAATTCACTTAAATAATAGTAACTATTTTTGTGTCTTGACCAAACGATTCCCTGATCAATATATATTTGTGCTTCTTCCAGACGCTTTTGATCCGTCAAAAATTTGGAGTAATTATAAAATATCTTTGTTAATTCTGCTGTTACTCGTTCATTTGGTAATTTATGAAAATAATGAATGCTTAATTTCAAGTATTTCTCAGCTTCGTTGATTTTTCCAATACTGCTATAGGTACTACCGATACAACTGATCACTTGAATCTCAAAATCTGACAAATTTACTTTATTCGCTTGATAGGTATACGACAATCCTTTTTTCAAATCAAGTATCGCTTGTTCGTAATCACTACAAAGATAAAATTTACAACTACCCAAATAATAATAATAACGTTGCCAGTCGGTATCTAAATGAAGTCGCTCTTCAATTTGAGTATCTCTCATATACGTCATTATTTTTCCATATTCTTTATGTCTAAAATAATCAGCTATTTTTTCAAATATTTGAGTAATCAACCGAACTTCATCTGATTTAAACTGCATAATTTGATCCATCGTCACACCTAAGCGCTGACAAATTTGCTGCATTACTACTACATTGGGTAATTCTTCATTGTTCTCAATCCTACTTAACACACTTTGTGAACAAATGTCTTCTGACAACATTTTTTGCGTTAGTTTTCTATTTTTACGAATTTCTTTAATAACAGCTCCAAAAGAATCCATGCTTTCACTCCTAAGCCTATTTCAAAATAATCTATTACTAGTTAAAAAGTCTTGCTAATCAAAAAAATTCAAAATATGCGAATTCGCATTATGCATTTATTGTACTTTAATGCATAATATACTGCAAGAACATTACCTAACACTAAACCGAGACGATTTAAAATAATTTTGCTTTGCAAATAAGGGGTGTTACTCATGACACAAGAGAAACGAATTAGCTTTAGTTGGGACAAAAGTAGTTATAATGGCTATGTCGAAAAAGAATATGAAAATGCTTATTTGGTTGTTGTTTCGGACCCAAGTCCGGATATGGAAGAAAAATACACAAATCGTATGGTAATTAGTAAAAAAGATTGTCAAACTACAGAGTAACTATGGTTTTTAATAGTCTCTTTGTACAACACATTCTTAAAATGAGAGTGACTCAAAACTTTTTCAGTTTTGAGTCACTCTTTTTAGTTTCAAAATCAAACGGTTATTTTTGCTTATAGGTACTTAAAAACTCACGCATTTTTTCAGTAGTGAATTTCAGGTCTTCCATCTTCGGTAGATAGACGATTCTAAAATGATCCGGCTGAGTCCAATTGAAGCCTCCACCGTGCACAAGTAAAATATGATGTTCATGAAGAAAATCCAGTACGAACTTTTCATCATCATAAATATTAAAACGAGCAGTGTCGATTTTAGGAAAAATATAAAATGCGGCTTTCGGTTTTACAGCTGAAAGTCCAGGAATATCATTGATCGCGTTGTAAATATATTCCCGCTGCTCATAGATTCTTCCACCTGGCAATAATAAATCATCCACACTTTGATACCCGCCTAATGCGGTTTGAATAATTTGTTGGGACAATACATTTGAGCACAAACGCATTGAAGCCAACATATTTAAACCTTCGATATAGCCTTTAACGTGTTTTTTATTTCCACTAAGTACCATCCAACCGCAACGGAAACCTGCAACTCTATGTGATTTAGAGAGTCCATTTAAGGTAACAACAAACAAATCAGGCGCTAACGTTGCAATTGGAATATGGGTCAATCCATCCATCACCAAACGATCATAGATTTCATCTGAGAAAATGATCAAATCATTTTGTCTTGCTATTTCAACGATCTGTTCAAGGATTTCCTTAGGATATAATGCTCCTGTCGGATTATTCGGATTGATCAAAACAATTGCTTTGGTATTTGTCGTAACTTTAGATTTGATATCATCGATGTCTGGGTACCATTCAGCTTGTTCATCACAAATATAATGAACAGGATTACCACCAGCTAAAGAGATCGAAGCTGTCCATAACGGGTAATCCGGCATTGGGACTAAAACTTCATCTCCATTATTCAAAAGCCCTTGCATACACATTGAAATCAGTTCGCTGACTCCATTACCGGTATAAATATCATTGATCGTTACATTAGGAAACCCTTTGACTTGGCAATATTGTTCGATTGCTTTACGTGCTGAAAAGATTCCTTTTGAATCAGAGTATCCTTCTGAATTACGAACATTCATAATCATGTCGCGAACCACTTCATTTGGCGCATCAAAACCAAAAGGGGCGGGATTACCAGTATTAAGTTTCAAAATGCGAATGCCTTCTTCATGCATTCTGTCCGCTTCTTCTAAAACCGGACCACGTACATCATAACTTACACCATCAAGTTTGTTAGATTTCTCAAAATTTCTCATACCGTATCCCTCATTTTCAAAATTTATATCTTTAAAGTTACGCCACCTAGAAAAAAAAAGCAATGGAAAATTGAAATTTTTCTAAAAAAAATTCTAGGTGTGGAACAAAAGTAAAAATCACTTTTGTTTCACACCCTGAGTACAAATAACGGTGGGAGCAGAAGTACCCCTAACCTTAGTTTTTTATTTATGTTTGTAGACTCTAGCTTCATAAGGAGCAAAAATCGTATGCTGATGAATGGTATGATTGTTCAAATTACACAATTGTAAGTCCCACTCTTCTATCTGAACATTTTCTGGTAAATCAGCTGAAGCGAATTCTTTGGACAGATTGACGATGACCACAAATCGCTCGTTACCTAAACGACGCCCATAAACAAACAATTGTGGATGATCAGGTAAATAAAGTTTATAACTACCGTAAATCAATGCTTCATTTTTATTTCTCAACTGGATCACTTCTTTGTAAAAATTTAAAACTGAATTGGGATCTGTTGATTCATCTAGTACATTGATCTCTTGCTTGTTAGGATTGATTACCATCCAAGGTTTTCTTTTTGAAAAACCAGCGTATTCTTCTGCTGTCCATTGCATCGGTGTTCTCGAATTGTCTCGCGCAGTTCTGCGAATCACATTCATTGCCTTTGAAGGCTCAACTCCTGCATGAATCATTTCATGATAAAAGTTTTTAGTATCGACTGCATCAATATCATCGATCGAAGCAAAGGGCATATTTATCATCCCGATTTCTTGTCCCTGATAAATAAAAGGTGTTCCTTGCAATAATAGAAATGTTAACGCCAAAGCTTTTGCAGATGCTTGCCAGAATACTGTTTCTTCACTCCCAAAACTTGAGACAGAACGAGGAATATCATGATTTTCCATATAAAGGGCATTCCAACCTTTCCCGTCTGCCAAAGCCTCTTGCCAAGCAGTGAGTGCCTTTTTGAAGTGAATAACATCTAACGTTTCTTGTTCTTCTTTATTCCAAAGAGAGATATGATCAAATTCAAACAACATATTGAAATATCCTTCTGTTTCCCCTACCCACTTAGGTGCTTCGGCTGCACTGACTCCATTGGCTTCTCCTACTGTTAGAATATCACGTTTTTTAAAAATATCCCGCAACTCTTCTAAGTGAGTTTCAATTCCGGAAACATTTTTGAATGACTCAAACGGATCATTTGTTGAAGATGTTTCTAGAGGGGCTTTTTTTATATGAGAAATTGCATCAACACGAAAACCATCTATTCCCTTATCTAACCACCAATCGATCATAGAGAACAAGTCTCTTTTCACTCGCGGATTTTCCCAATTTAGATCAGGTTGTTCTTTAGCAAACACATGGAGATAATACTGATTGGTCGTTTCATCATATTCCCACGCTGATCCACCAAAAATCGAAACCCAATCATTCGGTGGCCCATCAATTGTTCCATCAGCCCAAATGTAATAGTCCCGATAGTCATCTTTTACAGAAGACCTTGATTCTATAAACCATGGATGTTGATTCGATGTATGATTGATGACCAAATCCATAATCACTCTAATCCCATGATCATGCGCTTCCTCTAATAACAAATCAAATTCTTCCATCGTACCAAAAGTTCTAAGAATTTTTTGGTAATCGCTGATATCATAGCCATTATCAACATTAGGTGATTCATAAATCGGCGTAATCCAGATGAATCCGATTCCTAAATCTTGAAGATAATCCAGTTTTGAACGGATTCCATTTAAATCACCAATACCGTCATTGTTTGTATCCATAAAACTGGCTGGATAAATCTGATAACCTACTGCTTCTTTCCACCAAGCCCGCTTGATTGCCATCTGTATCACCCCTATGTTGTATTTCTTTTTATTATATAAGATATGTAGGAAAAGTGTATCTGAAATGCATAGAACATTGCTGGCTTTAAACAAATTTATCTTTCTATGGTTGTAAACAAAAAAGCAATCTTTTTAGAAAAGAGTGCTTTACTTAAATTACGTTGTTTAATAACAAGTTAGAAAGGTTGAAAATTCTTATGCGGCCAAGAAGACTCGAACTTCCACGGGGTTGCCCCCACCAGCCCCTCAAGCTGGCGCGTCTGCCATTCCGCCATGACCGCATTTTATAACAAACTATCTGCTATCTATGATAAAATACGCTCAAGTTTTTGTCAATCTTTCAAGAAAGATTCGACATTTTACTTTTCCATAAATCAACAGTCATCTTTTTTGCTTGTAATCATACACCTGACACAATTTCTCATACGATTGGCTTACTTGTTTAGGAATTTCAACCGCGCCAATATAATTTTTTCCCTTTGGTCCATAACCATTTACGTCATTTCTAAGCCGTGGTATTTCACCTAGGACTAAAGAAAGAAAATAGTCTTTACTCCATAATCCGTTCAGTCGATCGTCTTCAAAAATAATCTTTTCATCAACCGACTTTACATATGGAATGATTGGAACATAATTTGTAAAAACAGCGTTTGTTTCACGCCACTCTTTTTCAAAAGTTGCTTTGATTCTTCTTTGTAAAATAGGATCTTCCAATAATAAAACCTTTTTTGGATTTAACTTTTTCTCTTTTATTATATTTAATGAAAAAATCGCATTTTCTCCAGAATTGGTTGAAGTACTCTCTGCTAAAAATAGATGCTCATCTAGGTTGTACTTCTCCTTAAAATAGGCCAAGTACATTTCAGTTTCGCTTACGTCACTGACCTCGAAGCCACTATTTTTAAAGTTTTTCTGTAAAAATGATGTAGCATGGCCAATGCCTCCGACAAGCATAAACTTATCGGCCTTTCCTTGCTTATATAAAGCAATCAACTCATCCGCAAGATATGGTAGACTATTTCCAGCTAGGATGGCAAGATCGTACTTTCCAGTTACTTGTTCTTGTGCAGATAAATAGTCAATAACGGTATTCCAATGCTGCATAGCTATCCCCTTTTCTTTTGTGATTGATTCTAATATAATACCGCCTTTTCTAATAAAAGAAAAGACGGCAACGGTTGAATTCAACTCTATTTGTTCGGATTCAATTCCACTAGCTTTCCGCGACATTTTCCGCAAACATAGCGTTGGGTATTGATTCTTCGTTTACGTAAAATCAATGTTTGACATTTTTCACACTGATACTGGTGATAGGACTGAGGTTTTTGCTCCACTAAAGGCCGAACATAGCGACTCCCACCTGTTTGCTTCAGCAAGGATTTAAATTCTGCATCTTTGTGTTGATATCCTTTATCTTCTAAATGCAGATGATAATGGCACAATTCATGTTTGATCACATTGATCAGTTCTGCTTCACCATAACGTTCGAAAACTTTCGGATTGAAATCAATATTATGTGAGCCTAAATGATACCGACCGCCAGTTGTTCTCAGGCGACGGTTGAAAAAAGCCTTGTGTCGAAACTTTTTTCCAAAAGAAGTCAAAGAAATTTCTTCAACCATTGCTTGTAATTGATCATCTGTTAACTCTTGCTTTGTTGGTTTTCCTTCTTTAGAAAAACGACTCAAGACTATTCTTTCCTTTCAGCTTGAGGCAACATCGTTAAACTGATGCGCCCTTTCTTCGTGTCTACATCTTCCACCCAAACAGTCACAACGTCTCCTACAGCAACGATATCTGTAGGATGTTTAACAAATTTTGTACTAAGTTTTGAAATATGCACTAATCCATCTTGTTTTACACCAATATCAACAAAAGCACCAAAATCGATAACATTGCGAACTGTACCTTGCAACTCCATTCCAGATTTAAGATCTTCCATTGATAAAACATCTTTTCTTAAAAGAGGAGCAGGCATTTCATCCCGCATGTCTCTTCCCGGCTGCACTAAAGCTGCTACAATATCTTTTAAGGTTTCACTACCGACAGCTAATTCTGTTTCTAGTTGTTCCAGTGGCAACCCTTTGATCCGTTGAGCGGCTTCCGATGAGCCAAGTTCTGCTAATTTAACATTGGCTTTTTCTAGAATTGCTTTGGCAATATCATAGCTCTCTGGATGAATTCCTGTATTATCTAATATATTTTTCCCATTTGGAATTCGTAAGAATCCAATCGCTTGTTCATAAGCTTTTGGTCCTAAACGAGGGACTTTTTTGACTTGATTGCGAGCAGTAAATGCCCCATTTTCATCACGGTAGGCCATCAAGTTTTGAGCAGTTGTTTTATTTAATCCGGAAATATGTTGCAATAGTTGCGGGCTGGCTGTATTGACATTCACTCCAACTTGGTTAACTGCTGTTTCTACAACAAAATCTAATTGTTCTGCTAAACGTTTTTGTGAAACATCATGTTGATATTGACCGACACCGACTGCTTTAGGATCGATTTTTACAAGCTCGGCTAAAGGATCTTGCAGACGGCGAGCAATGCTGACTGCACTTCTTTCTTCTACTTGTAGATCAGGAAATTCAGTTCTCGCCACGTCACTTGCAGAATAGACAGATGCCCCTGCTTCGTTAACGATCACATAAAAAACGTCCCGTTTGATTTGTTTTAGCTGTTCAGCAACAAATAGCTCTGATTCACGGCTGGCCGTCCCATTACCGATTGCCACCATTTCAACTTCGTACTTTTCAATCAATTGATTAAAAGCAGGACCTGCTGCTGCACGTTTTTCTCCTGAAGCTGGTTTGTGAGGATAAATGACTTGAATCGCTAATACTTTACCAGTTGCATCAACAATCGCCATTTTACAGCCAGTTCGGTAAGCTGGGTCAAATCCTAATACGACTTTGCCTTTCAAAGGAGGTTGTAATAATAGATTACGTAAATTCTCACCGAATATATTAATCGCTTGTTCATCTGCTTTTTCAGTTAACTCATTGCGAATCTCACGTTCTATCGCTGGACCAATAAATCGTTTGTAGCTATCTAAATATGCTGTTTCAACATACGTTGCAGTTGGGGACTGTTTATTATTTCCAATCAATTGACGTTCTAAATAAGAATTGATTTTTTCTTCCTCTACCAAAAGAGCCACTTTCAAAATATCTTCTTTTTCACCACGGTTTGTAGCTAAGACTCTATGAGAAACCATTTTACTAACAGGCTCAGAAAAATCATAGTACATTTCATAAACTGATTTTTCATCTTTTTCTTCGTCTTTCACCGTGCTGACGTATTGACCATGTTTAAAGGTAAAATCACGAATCCATGAACGGAATTTAGGTTCATCAGATACTCGTTCAGCAATAATCTCATGCGCACCTAGCAATGCTGCTTCTACTGAATCTACTTCTTTTTCAGCGTCAATGTATTTTTCAGCCTCTGCCGTTACATCAGCTTGAGCTGGAATGCTCATTAACCAATCTGCTAAAGGTTCTAGACCTTTTTCTTTGGCGATGGTTGCTTTGGTACGACGTTTTTGCTTATAAGGACGATATAGGTCTTCCACTTGCTGCATTTTCGTTGCTTTTTGAATGGATTTAGCCAACTCATCTGTCAGCTTTCCTTGCTCTTCGATCAAACGAAGAACTTCTTCTTTACGTTTCTCTAAATTGCCTAAATAAGTATAGCGTTCTTCGATTTCACGAATTTGAACTTCATCTAAACTGTTCGTCATCTCTTTACGATAGCGGGCGATAAATGGAACAGTGTTTCCTTCACTTAATAAAGTCAGCACTGTTGTTATTTGTTTTGGACGATATTCTGTCAATTCTTTCTGAAGTAAATCAACTACTTCTTGGTTATAAGCTTCTGCCATATTTACATACCTCTCTTCATTAACATACTGTTTCATTTTAGCATATTTTCCTGTTGAAATATAGGACGAGGAAAAAGCTTAAAAAAGACTTTACTCGGTTGAAACAGAAACAGTTGTTTAAAAATCAGGCTGCCAAGGACCAGTTAAATTTTGATATTCAATATCTTGCACGATTCCATTTTTATCGAAAATCACGCCATGAACAGAACCGCCAAAGACAGCCCCCCCATCAATCCCGATTTTATTATCCGATAACCATAAATCAGTTGTCTCCATATCCCCATGAAGCATAGGTGTAATCGTATGACCAAAGACGATTTTTTTCCCTGTATGATTTTTCCCTTGATGAAACGCCTCTCTTATCCAGATAAAATCATGTGGACTCGTTTCATGCCAGTCTTTTTTAGTCAAGTCTACACCAGCATGAACAAATATATACTCCTCCCATTCAAAATAAAGTGGCCGTTCAGTCAAAAATTCAATCAACTCTTTATATCGGCTTCGTATCATCATGCTGATCTCAGTTGGAGAATATTCTTCTGTCGCCCCTTTATGAAGTAAACTTTCCATCGTCTCTTTGCCACCATTTCGAACGTAACTAGTAAACCAGTCTTCTGGACTTTTTAAAAATTGTAGAAAATACTCTTCATGATTTCCTCTAAGGTAAATTGCTCCATATTTCTCAACCAATTCTTTTCCAAGTAAAAAACTCTCTTTTGTTTTGGGACCACGATCATTTAAGTCACCGATCAATACTAACTGATGCATTGTCGGATCAAAGTATTGGATCAATTCGTTAAACAACTCATATTCACCGTGAATATCACTGATTGCATAGACAAATTTTTTCATAATTTCAGCTCCTTGTCTCCATTCATTTTCTATATTATATCGCAAGAAACAGCATGAGCATCAAATTATCGATCCTAAAAGCGTAAGAATATTCATTTATTTAGGAATATTTTAAAAATTGGAATTAATCTTAGACTTTTCATGAAAAAGAGAGTAAACTTATGTAAATGACACTATGTCATAAAATTAGTAGGAAAGAGCTGAAATTTATGAAGAAAAAAACTATTTTCGGTATTCTTGCAGTTTTAGTTGTTGCCCTTGTTATCTTCCTAATTGTTCAAGGAAATTCAGGTAAATCAAACGCTGTTACTGTTCGAACTAGTGAAGTAAAAAAAGAAACGATTGTTGAAAAACTCTCTACAACGGGTACGTTGATACCAAATCAAACACAAGCACTTATGGGCACTGGCAATGTTGTCGAAGTGTTTGTTAAAACGGGTGATCAAGTAGAAAAAGACAAAGTTTTAGCAACATATGACAATGGCTTGCAATTAATCGCTGGCTTCAATGGCACAATCACTCAAGTCAACATCAAAGCCAAACAAGCTGATACAAATGCTCAGCAAGGAAAACCATCGATTCAGCTAGATGATCTTTCTACCTTAAAAGTTCAACTAGCATTGTCTAACTCAGAGGCTTCTGCTGTAGCTGTTGATCAAAAAGCGGAAATCACAAGCGGTAATGAAACATTTGCAGGAAAAGTCGCTGAAAAAGATCCTGCTGCTCAAAGTACTCAATCAGCAACAGGAACAAGTGCAAGTTTAGGTGCCATTGTAACCTTTGATCAAGCACCAGAAAAACTGTTTGCAGGCTTTGATGTAGATGTCGATATCACAACAAATACCGTTGAAAATGTCCTAGCCTTACCGATCGAAGCTTTAACCTATAATGATAAAAATGAACCGATTGTCTTTGCAGTTAAAGATGGCCGTGCCAAAGAAACAAAAATTGAAATCGGCATTCAATCAGATAAATTGATCGAAGTAAAAAGCGGACTAAAAGAAGGGGAAACAGTTATTCTTTCTCCAAGTTCTGATATCAAAAACAATACTGAAGTAACCAAAGAATAGAAGGTGAAATGATTGATCGATTTAAAAGATGTAGTAAAAATCTACCGTACCGGCGGAGAAGAACTAGAAGCTTTAAAACACGTTTCCCTGCATATTGCAGAAGGAGAATTCACTTCTATTATGGGTCCTAGCGGTTCTGGTAAATCAACCATGATGAATATTCTCGGTTTATTGGACCGTTTTGATGAAGGAACTTATCACTTGAATGGACAAGATGTTACCAATTTGACTAGTAATGAAAGTGCACATGTTAGAAATAAAGAAATTGGTTTTGTTTTTCAATCCTTTAATTTGATGCCGCGGATGTCGTTATTGGATAACGTTGCCCTCCCTATGGTTTATTCTGGTATTTCGGCAAAAGAACGAAAAGAGCGCGCGTTAGAAGCTTTGAGAAAAGTCGGTTTGGCTGATCGTGTCGCACATAGGCCAAATGCTATTTCAGGCGGACAAAAACAACGTGTGGCTATAGCCCGTGCTATCGTAAATGATCCAGCTGTTTTAATGGCAGATGAACCAACAGGAAATTTAGACTCAAAAACAACACTAGAAATCATGAAAATTTTCCAAGATTTAAACGATGTAGGCACAACTGTGGTCATGGTCACACATGAACCTGATGTGGCACAATACACGAAACGAATCGTCTCTTTTAGAGATGGCGAAATCATTGATGACCAACCAGTATTAGATCGAAAAACACTATAGAAAGGAGCCGTTTTCATGGGAATTATTGAAAGTTTCAAGATGGCGATCGATAGTATTTTAGCCAATAAAATGCGGTCGTTTTTGACTATGCTGGGAATCATTATTGGAATTGCAGCCGTGATCGCGATATTAGCCGTAGGGAATGGTGCAACGAGTCAAATCACAGGCACGTTCAGCGACTTAGGCGCTTCTACAATTTCTGTTTCCACAAGTCGAGACGCAACAGATAGTCAAAAAATCACCAGTAAAGATATCAAAGCATTAAAAGACGGCATCCCGCAAATCGATCATCTTTCCCCTGTTGTTTCGATCCAAGCGGTCGGTGCTGCAAACGAAAAATCAAAAGCAACATTGATCATGGCAGGAACGCCTGATTTACAATATACCAATCAATTAATGGATAAAGACATCGTCTACGGTCGTTATTTCAATACAACCGAATACTCAGAAGCTAGTAAAGTAGCTGTGATCAGCGCTGATACGGCTCGCTATTTTTTCAATGGGCGGGAAAATGTTATTGGTGAGAAAATCAACTTACGCGGACAAAAAGGGCAAATCAGTGCTCGAATCATCGGCGTGACCAAAAGTACAGTAGAAAAAATGGTCGGTTCTTTTGATGAAGATGAAATGATGGGCTATGTTTCAATACCGCTGACTACAGCAGATAATTTAAATCCGGATGCAACTAAAATCACTAGTTTGACCGTAATTGCTAAATCCAAAGATGATATCGATGCGGTTTCCAAACAAATCGTAAATATCCTATCTGTTCGCCACAATACCGTTGGTGAAAAAGTCTATACTGCAACAAACTTCTTGCAGGCATTAGATCAGGTCAATAATGTTTTAGGCTTGTTTATCAACTTTATTGCAGCGGTTGCGGCGATTGCCCTACTTGTCGGCGGCATTGGTGTGATGAACATCATGCTCGTTTCAGTCACTGAACGGACCAGAGAAATTGGAACAAGAAAAGCTTTAGGTGCAACAGATAGTAACATCTTATTCCAGTTTCTAACAGAATCGGTTATACTGTGTTTGATTGGCGGACTAATTGGATTAACTCTAGGTGCGCTCTTAGCTGTTACTGTTGCTAGTGCCTTAGATATTACTGCTCAGTTTACCATAGGTTCAATTGTCGCTGTACTCTTATTTTCGAGTGCTATCGGGATTTTCTTTGGGGTTTATCCAGCAAGAAAAGCCGCAAAACTTGATCCAATCGAAGCTTTACGGTACGAATAACGATTTAATATTGTAAAACAAAAACAGGACGAGAATAATTTCTCCATCCTGTTTTTTTAATTATCCTTCTTTTTTCATCCCAGAAACAATGAAGTTGAACAACTCCTCAGGAATTTGAAAATGGCCAAATCTCAAGCGTGACCGATACTCCTGCCACAATGGAAAATCCGCAACGGCCTCTAGTGGAACTGATTGAATATTTTTCAAAAAGGAAATGTCCTTTCTATCTGGAATAAAGTCTGGAGCCATTTCGAATGGATATGCTTCTCCAGGTAAAATCTGCCCCAAAGCAATGAACTCTTGACAAGGTTCTTTCGTTTTCAAGCTTTTTTTGGGTGCGTAATAAATCAGCCAATCGCCTGCCTTCATTCGATTCAAAGGTGCTGATTTTCCGTGACATAATTGACAAAAACCACCTGCCACGCCAAGTTCTACATGATCTTTAGAAGCAACGCCGATCAAATAATTCATAGTATCCACTCCTTTTCATTCTTATAAATTGATTGTTTCTCTACTTTCCATCCCTAAAATCACGATCGCTTCATTGAAATGAATTTCGTATAATTCCAGCATAGCGCCAGCTTGTTTGATGTTTTCTTCATAACTAGGAATCTTTTTAATCCATTGTTTTGCTACATCATAAACGGTTAAATCACTTTTTTTCACTTGAGCGTAATGTACTCGAACATGATTGGTATTTGAGGTTGGAATCGTAGTAAATGCAACATTGGCATTTTTTTGAAACTCAGTAATTTTTTCGTTTCCTTTGAAGGTTGAGAAGAAAAGACATTTTTTATCTTCATCATAAAAAAAACTGACGATTCTTACATTGGGTATTTCCTCAACACTTGTTGCCAGAGCGATTTCTGTTTGTTCACTCATTATTTTTTTAAAAGCTTCTACCGTTTTCATAAATTGTTTACTCCCTTATTTTTCATTTGTCTGACTGACAAGTTCATTCTAACAAACAAACCCTGACAACTGATTGTCAGGGTTTGGTAAAGCTTTTTTAGAATTTTTTTATTTTATAATTTATTCAAGGTCCAAGTAACCTTGTCACCATTTTCAAGAAAATATTCAACAGCTCCTACATCAGGTTGTTTACCATTCACATCATACATCCAATATTTACTCGCTTTTGCGTCTTGCAAGTGACCATCGATACCACTGATAAAATTCTTTTCCATTTCTACTTTATAGTTTGTTTCCATGACAGTTTGTAATGATTCATCTTTTTTGACTTTCACTTCTTTTTTATCAAATTCTTTGTCGTCTTCCTTTAAGATGATCGTGACTTTAAACTGGTCTTCGCTTGCTTTAGTCGTGTCCTTTTTGTCCGTTGTTTTGCCACATGCACCCAATAAGAAGAGCACCATAACGACCATGGCTGTTTTTATAATTTTTTTCATTTTTAGTTCCACCTTTAGTTACATTATTTTATAGCATATTTGATTAAAATCCGTTGAAGCTTTGTTTGAATTGATCTAAAAAGCAAACACGAGAAAAAAGCATTTGCAAAACAATAAGAAATTGTATATGGTACAGCAGTCACTAATAATGCTAGATACCGTTGCCAAGAAAAATAGCGATCAATCGAAAAAACTGTCCACACATCCATGAAAAAGGAAAAGAAAAGTCCTGCTAAGATTCCATAAAGTGCTAAAAACCAATAGCTTTTCCTAAGCATTTTCTGTATCCAGGGCAAACCAGCAACACAGCCAATTAGCCCCCATGAAACCATTTGAAAAGGCGTCCATGGCCCTTGACCGAACAACATATTTGACGTAATAGCTGACAACGAACCAACTAAAAATCCTATCTCAGATCCTAAACAAATACCTGAAATAATGATGATTGCCGTCATTGGTGTAATAGCTGGAATCATATAAAACAAAAATCTACCTAAAACTGCAATTGCAGTTAATACAGCAATCAAAACTAATTCTTTACTATTAATTTGTTTTTTTTCATAGCGATAATAGATTGGAAAACAGGCACTGATTGCTAATAACATGGAAATTATTTGGTATTGACTAGCTTGAAACAATGAAACACCAATCCCAAACAACAAGAGGACTAGCGATGATCTGAGTAACATTCGTTTCATATTATTTTTAATCATCCGCAGCTCCTTTTGCTATCTTACATGCATCAATCACTTGTTGAGTTGTGACTAAAGAATGAAAAGTATCACGAGAAATCCGACTGGCTGCAGTTGTATAAAATGTATGATGACTGAAAAATAGCTTTGGTGTTGCCGCAGTCAATAAATTGTTTTGGAAAAATAATCCGCAGCGATCAGACAATTCTGCAGCAAAATCCAAATCATGTGTTACAACTAAAATTGTTTTACCTTGTTTTGCTAACTCTTTTAATACTGCGATCAATTGCTTTTTCCCATAGTTATCAATTCCTTTTGTCGGTTCATCCAACAACAAAATTTTCGAGTCAGCTAAAAGTAATTTCCCTAATGCCGCACGCTGACATTCTCCACCGCTTAAATCTAATGGATGCTGTGTTAAAATTTCGTTTAGTTCCAGTAAATTTGCAACAGTTTCTATCTGCTTTATCTGTTCCTGTTCATCCATTTTTTTACTGTCTAGATAATTTTTGTAATCCTCTTCCACAGAGTCTTTAATAAAGAGTGTTTGAGGCTCCTGTGGTAAATAACCAACAGCTTGCTGATTCTTTTTGATTGGTTGATTTAAAATAGAGATTGTTCCTCGATAGCATTTATGGATTCCAGCAATTACTTTCAATAATGTTGTTTTACCAGTTCCATTCCCTCCGACCAAAGAGAAAATTTCTCCTTCATGTATCTCAAAATTCACACCCGCTAAAATATCTCGACCATTTTTTTCATAACGGAACCAGCAATTCTTTAATTGAATACTTTTGTTTGCTTGATTCTGAACTAATGGCTCATGTTTTTCTTCCTGCGACGCAATGTTAGAAGGAAAATGTCGTGCTAAAAACCGCTTGCCTTCGATGACCGTAACTGGGCATTTATCTTGTATACCACTCTCTAAATAAATTTGTGCAGCACTTGGTAAACTAACAACAAAGCGGCTAAGATCGATTCTACTTTTCTTGATTTCATTGGAAATCGTTCTCGGTTCACCTGAAAAAATCATCTGCCCCTCTTCGAGAAGTACAACTTTATCGGCCTGAGCAAAGACGGATTCCAATCCATGTTCTGCTAACACGATCGTTAACCCCATTTCTCGATTTAACCTTACAAGTATATCGACAAAATTTTGTGAAGCAATCGGATCAAGCAGGGTTGTCGGTTCATCTAAAATCAAAATATCCGGTTTCATAACTAAAACAGAGGCTAGATTTAGTAGTTGTTTTTGACCGCCGGATAATTCGCTCGTTTTAGACTCAAGTAGTTCTTGAATACCTAGAAAATTAGCCATTTCAGCGATTCGGCTCTTAATTTCAGAAGCAGAAATCCCCATATTTTCCAAACCAAATGCTAGTTCATGCCAAACACTGTCTGTCACAATCTGATTTTCAGGATTTTGCATGACATAGCCGATTTTACTGGTTGTAAAAAGCTCTGGAAGATCCGTGATTTTTTCATTGTTCATGTAGATATTACCTGTCTGTTTTCCAGCAGGTATCAATTGCGGTTTTAACAGTTTTAATAACGTTGATTTCCCACTGCCAGAAGCACCACAAACCAAAATAAAATCACCTTGATCAATGGATAATGTTAGTTCTTTCAAAACTGATTTATCTTTTCCAGGATATTGAAATGTCAAATTTTTAATTTCAAGATAGACCACAGGATCACCTTCCTCACTCGATTGATCAACGGTAAAAATGCTAAAATAAAAAGAAACACGTAATTCAACCAGTATTGTTGGACCAGTAAATAAACATTGTCTTGATAAGGATAATAATTGAATTGATACTGTCCATTCACCATACTATAAATAAAAAGACAGCCTGATAGAATAATCATTATCAAGAATAACGTATCTATTTTTCTCAAACGGTAGCTCAACCGACTACTTCTGGTCATAATGCCATAACCTCGTGCCTTCATGGAATCTGCTGTATCCATTGCATTTTCTAACGACCAAGAAAATAAATTTCCAAATAAATCTAGCCCATAAGAAGCGCGTTCTTTAAAGCTTTGCTTTTGCGTTCGTTGAATGGTTTTCTGCACTTGATTCAACTCTTTAAAATATTGCTGAAGTAGTGGTATAAAACGAAAAACGAGTGTTAAAATCAACGTCGCTTTAGGAAAACGTTTCCCGAAAAGATAAAAAAATTGTTCCGATTCAACTGCTTTTTGGAAATTTTGAAATAAATAGATCACTGTCGTAATCATCATCCCTACAAAAAAACCGTAGACAAAAGCTTCTTTAGTAACCGGCTTATTAAATAAAAAAAATAATATCGTTGCTCCTCGATGGACAAATAAAGGATTCGTTACTGTTATAAGAGCTAAAACGATCAAAGGATAAAATACTGTCATTTTTTGCTTTCCTTTCGAGTAACTCAACTGAAAGAATAAACTTCCAAAGAAAAAAACGCTGATGATCAATGGATTTGTCGTACTCATTACGATCAATAACATCAGGATATAATAGCAAGAAATAACTAGCGGATGATGTTGTCTAAAAAGCGCTTTATTCATATCAGACTTCCTTTCTCTACTAGTTATTCATTATCGGATAATAAAAAAACAGCCTACACTGTTATTTTAAATACGTTAAAATTTCTATTGCTTCATTAATATAATAGTGTTTGTAGCCCAAAGCAACATTCATATTATATAAATCTAACTAACGAAAGTCAATCTTTCTTGATTATCCATAAGTGCATAAAATTTATTTATCTGTTCCTCCCCATTAGAAGAGATTTTTCGTTATAATAAGATGAATGATTCACATCAATAAAAAAAGGAAGGAGATGCTCCGATGAAAACAGAACGCCTACTGGCAATCACTATGATCTTATTAGAAAAAAAGCAGATCAGTGCTTCTCAACTAGCTGAAATGTTGGAAGTTTCAGTCCGGACCATTTACAGAGATATTAATTCTCTTAGTGAAGCTGGGATACCGGTAACCTCTTCTCCCGGCGTAAATGGCGGTATCCAAATTATGGAGAATTACAAAATAGATAAAAAATTTTTTACCTCGACTGATATCACCTCATTGCTGATTGCATTAGAGAGTTTATCTCAAAACGTATCTCCGCTTCAAATAAATCAAACATTCGAAAAAATAAAAACACTTGTTCCAGCTGATTTTTTAGAAGAAATCGAATTCAAAACGAACCAAATTGCAATCGATTTAACGCCTTGGACCAGTAATCATACACTGCAGCCTTTTTTAGAAATCATCAAATCTGGCATGGATCAGCAACGCTTACTTTGTTTTGACTATGAAGATAATCAAGGAAGAAAAACCAAACGAACTGTCGAACCTTATCGGCTCGTTTTAAAGGAAATCAGTTGGTATTTACAAGCGTATTGCATAGAAAAAGCTGATTTTAGAACCTTCAAAATTTCCAGAATGCTTAATTTAAGCTTGTCATCCTCAACTTTTGTTCCTCGAGAATTTAAAGCAAAACCATTAGGAAAAGAAACTTTCTACGGTAAAGATTTTACGATCACGACACTTAAAGTGACACATAAGATCAAAGAACAGCTCATCGATAAATTTGGACAATTAAGTTTTTATCCTTCCAATGATTCTGAGAAATTAATCGTTGAATTCCCTTTTATGGAAGATGAATTTGGCTATAATTTACTTTTAGGTTTTGGCAATCAATGTGAATGCCTCGAGCCGCCTCATGTTAGAACTGAATTAAGAAAACGTATCGAAAATTTACTCGAGCTTTATCAAAAATCATAGACAATAAAAAAGCTTCTCAGCATGTACTGAAATGTAGTACAGTCTGAAAAGCTTTTTATTTTATTTCTTCTTCTTACTACCAAAAGCATCTTTCATCTTATCAAAGAAACCTTCTTCTTGCTGTTCACTTACGGATTGACCGCCAGCTTTGGCAAATGTGCGTAATGCTTCTTTTTGTTCGTCATTCAAGTTTTTTGGTGTGATGATTTTAACTTTCACGTGCTGATCGCCATTGGCTCCGCCACGTAAGCGTGGTGCGCCTTTGCCGCGTAAACGGAAATTCGTTTCTGTTTGAGTACCAGCAGGAATTTTTAATTTTACATCTCCATGAACAGTCGGCACTTTGACTTCATCACCCAGTGCTGCTTGTACAAAGCTTAATGGTAAATCATAATAAATTTCTGATCCTTCACGGTCAAAAATGTTGCTGTCTTCTACACTGAATACAACATACAAATCGCCATACGGTCCGCCGTTCATGCCAGCTTCTCCTTGATTTGCCAAACGCATTTGTTGTCCGTCTTCTACTCCGGCTGGAACATTGACTTTTACTTTATGCGCTTTTTTCTCATGTCCAGTTCCATGACATGTCGGACAAGGATCTTTGATTTCTTTACCAGTACCGCGACAAACATCACAGGTTTGGCGACTCATTACGCGACCAAGTGGTGTTTGACGTTCAACATTGATTGAACCTGAGCCGTGACACTTGTGACACGTTTCAGGATGAGTACCTGGTTTGGCACCATTTCCTCCACAGGTTTCACAATTATCTTCACGATTGTATTTGATTTCTTTTTCTACACCAAAAATCGCTTCTTCAAACTTTAGGTTGACTGTATACTGCAAATCAGATCCTTGTCTTGGAGCAGTCGGATCAACACTACGAGAACCGCCGCCAAAGAATGAATCGAAAATATCTTCAAATCCGCCAAAACCACTGCTGGAGAATCCTCCTCCACCAAAGCCGCCGAAACCACCAGCGCCTCCGCCGTAGTTTGGATCAGTACCTGCGTGACCATATTGATCATATGCCGCTTTCTTTTGAGGATCACTCAACACTTCATATGCTTCAGACACTTCTTTAAATTTATCTTCAGCATCTGCTTCTTTATTGATATCTGGGTGATATTGCTTGGAAAGCTTACGGTAAGCTTTTTTTATTTCATCATCTGAAGCGCCTTTTGCTAAACCCAGGACTTCATAATAATCTCTTTTCGTAGCCATTAGTTCCCCTCCAACTATTATTCCATTTATTTAAAAAAGGATCGACGCCAACTTATTTGCATAAAAACATCGTTGTAATCATACCACAAATTAAGCAAAAGCAAAATAGCTTCCCTTAATTTGCTAGTATTTATCTACAAATAAAGATAGGCAAAGACCAAAGCGATGACTTTGGTCTTTGCCAGCTTGTTAACGATTATTTATCGTCGCCTTCTACTTCTTCAAAGTCAGCATCTACAACATCATCTGCTCCACCTTGTGCAGCTTCAGGATTTTCTTGCGCTTGTTGTTGCGCTGCTTGTTCATAAAGTTTTACTGTTAAGTTTTGAACGATTTCGTTTAATGAATCACGTTTTTCTTTCATTTGTTCGATATCATTCGCTTCAACAGCTGCTTTTAACTCATCACGAGCATCTTCTGCTTTTTTAACTTCTTCAGCATCTACTTTGCCTTCTAATTCTTTCAATGTTTTATCAACAGTGAATAACAGAGCATCAACGTCGTTGCGTAAGTCAACTTCTTCTTTACGAGCTTTATCTGCTTCAGCATTTGATTCAGCATCTTTAACCATACGTTCTATTTCATCATCTGATAAACCTGATGAAGATTTGATTGTAATAGTTTGTTCTTTTTGTGTTCCTAAATCTTTAGCACGAACATTTACGATACCATTTTTATCGATATCAAAGCTTACTTCGATTTGAGGCACACCACGAGGAGCGGCTGGAATATCAGTTAATTGGAAACGACCTAATGTTTTGTTATCAGCGGCCATTGGACGTTCACCTTGTAATACGTGAATATCTACAGCTGGTTGATTATCAGCGGCTGTTGAGAATGATTGAGATTTACTTGTTGGAATCGTCGTATTACGATCGATCAATTTAGTAAATACGCCGCCCATTGTTTCGATACCTAGTGATAATGGTGTTACGTCTAATAATACGACATCTTTCACATCACCAGTGATAACGCCACCTTGGATTGCAGCACCCATTGCGACTACTTCATCAGGGTTAACTGATTTGTTTGGTTCTTTGTTTGTTTCTTTACGAACAGCTTCTACTACAGCTGGAATACGAGTAGATCCACCAACTAAAATAACTTCGTCGATTTCAGAAGGATTCAAACCAGCATCTTTCAATGCTTGACGTACAGGAGTTTTCGTACGTTCTACTAAATCGCTAGTTAATTCATCAAATTTCGCACGAGTTAAGTTCATTTCTAAGTGCAATGGACCAGCGTCTCCTGCTGTGATAAATGGTAAGCTGATTTGAGTTGAAGTAACACCTGATAAATCTTTTTTCGCTTTTTCAGCAGCATCTTTCAAACGTTGAACAGCCATTTTATCTTTAGATAAGTCAACACCGTTTTCTTTTTTGAATTCTGCTACCATGTAGTCGATGATTTTGTTATCAAAGTCATCTCCACCTAGTTCATTGTCACCAGCAGTTGATAATACGTCGAATACGCCATCCCCTAATTCAAGAATCGATACGTCAAATGTACCACCACCAAGGTCAAATACTAACACTTTTTCGTCTTTATCTGTTTTATCTAAACCATATGCTAATGCTGCAGCAGTTGGTTCGTTGACAATACGTTCAACTTCTAAACCAGCGATTTTACCAGCGTCTTTTGTTGCTTGACGTTGTGCATCGTTGAAGTAAGCAGGAACAGTGATAACCGCTTTATCAACTTTTTCACCTAAATAATCTTCTGCGAAACCTTTTAGATATTGTAAGATCATTGCAGAAATTTCTTGTGGTGTATAAGATTTTCCATCTGCTTCTACTTTGTATCCAGCTTCACCCATATGACGTTTGATTGAAGCAATTGTATGTGGATTTGTCACTGCTTGACGTTTTGCAACTTCACCAACTTGGATTTCTCCATTTTTAAATGATACTACTGAAGGTGTCGTACGGTTACCTTCTGGATTCGCAATGATTTTTGCTTCTCCGCCTTCTAATACTGCAACTGCTGAGTTTGTTGTTCCTAAGTCAATACCAATAATTTTACTCATAATTAATGATCTCCTATCTTCTATTTTAATTTTTTTCAATTTATATTATACAAACATTTTTTGTCGTTACTGTGCAACAACAACCATGCTTGCTCGTAAAACGCGGTCATGTAATTTATAACCCTTTTGTAATACTTCAACGATTGTATCGGCTGGAATTTCATCGTTTGCCGGAATCGTTTGGACTGCTTGATGTAAATTAGGATCGAAAGCTTCGCCCATAGTTGGGATTTCTTCAATGCCTTCATCTTTCAATGCAGCTTGTAAGCCTTCAAGAACCATCGAGATGCCTTTTTTCAAGCTTGCTCCTTGTTCATCATCGACTTCTATTGCCATCGCACGTTCTAAATTATCGATCGAAGGTAATAATTTTTTCCCTAAATCCTGTGAACGATAACGAACGAGCAATTCACGCTCATTTTTAAAACGATTGCTCATATTGGCAATTTCAGCTCGTGCTCTTAAAAACTTATCTTCCATTTCTGATAATTCAGCTTTGGCATTATCAAGTTCTGTCATTTCTGCTTCTACCTCAGATACACCTGAATCGTCGATAGCGTCCATGCGTTCTTCTTGTAATTCTTCATTTGTTTCTTCTTTATTACTCACTCTGGCAACTTCCCTTCTCATTTCCGTAGAATTATTAGAATTCTATATTTTCAACTTTTCACTTATTCATCAAGGAACCGATAATAAGCACCAAGTTTTGAAGCTAATTCATGGCGGAAAACATCCACTAATCCAAACATTTTTGAATATGGCATGCTTGTCGGTCCTAATAAAGCAATCGTTCCTTTACCGTGACCTGTCACTTCATATGTTGCAGTAATCATGCTCATATTGTCAAGTAAATCGTTCCCTATTTCCGAACCGATCCGAATCGCTATTTGCGTATCAGCCTTTTCATCTGCCGTCAACAAGTGCGTGATCGCATCTGTATTTTGTATAAAGGAATAAACTGATTTTAGTTGTGTGATGTCCTTTTGTACACCAAAGTCTAAAAGATTCATCCGACCACTGACAAAAACTTTTTCTTCAAAAGCATGTCCTAACATTGCGTCAAATAGATTCATCATACCATCCGGTGTTTGGAAATAGCGATGTAAAATCATCGGAATTTCAGTACGTAAACGATGATAAACGGTCAATAGCGGCTGACCCACCAATTTATCATTGATGATTTGGGTCATCTTCTCCAAGTCTTGACTTGAAACAGATGCTGGGATCGCAAATACTTGGCTTTCCACATTACCTTTATCCGTCACGATGATTGCTATGATCTGGCGTTCGTTTAATGGAACAATTCGAAAACCAGTCAGTCTTCGTTCCTTCACTTCAGGACCTAACGAAAAAGCAGTATAACTTGTTAAATCAGAAAGGATTTCAGCTGATTGTTCAATAATGTCATTGATTTCATGAAACTCTTTCCCAAATGAATGGCGAATCGTTTCTAATTCATCATGTTCGATTTCAGTAGGACTCAATAAATGATCCACATAGTAGCGATAACCATCCATTGAAGGAATTCTACCGGAAGACGAATGTGTCTTTAGTAATAATCCGTGCTCTTCTAAAGCTTTCATATCATTACGAATCGTTGCCGAACTTGACTTAATTCCTTCTTCCATTAGTTTCTTTGATCCTACAGGGCTTCCTGTATTTGTGTATTCTTGGATGATAAGTCGCAAAATATTCTTTTGTCTTTCTGTTATCATAATTACCACCCTTCATTAGCACTCATGTTGTTCAAGTGCTAATACAATTATTAATATAGCAAGTTCTTGCAAAATTGTCAAGAGAAAAACATACTTTTTTAGCACTCTTTGTCGTCGAGTGCTAAAAAAATAAAAAAGAACGAAACAAAAGTCTTTTCGACTATCGTTTCGTTCCTAAAACTTATAAATAAGCTGTCAACTTTTATCTCTATTCTTTATCAATCAAAAATGCTTCAAATACATCATTCCCTAGAAAAAGTCCTTGCTCTGTAAGTTGGATATGGCTTTCATTTTCCAATAATAACCCTTTATGAACTAATTCTGGAATCGTCTCTTTGTATACTTGGTCTAAAGATAAACCAAATTTGTCTTTGAAACGCACCTTGGAAACGCCACTCATTTTTCGTAAACCTAAGAAAAGTTCTTCTTCCATTTGATTGTTTAGTGTCAAAATTTCCGTTTCAACAGTAGGCAGCTGATTTTCTCTTAGTGGTTTTAAATAGTGCTGAATTGGACCATGATTGCGGTAACGCGTATGTCCTAGATAGCCACTAGCTCCTGCCCCAAAACCATAATAGTGATCATTATTCCAATAAACCAAATTATGCTGGCTTTCTTGCCCTTTTAACGCAAAGTTACTAACCTCATATTGATGACGTCCCGCTTTTTCCATTGCGATGATCGTTTCTTCGAACATTAGTGCTTCAACTTCTTGATCAGGTAACTGCAGGCGACCTTGTCGTACCCAGTTCATAAACATCGTTTTATTTTCTAAAATCAGTGAATACAGCGAATAGTGTGGTAAATCAAGTTCTATTGCTCGTTTTAGCGTATCTCTGAAGCCTTCTAAGGTTTGACCCGGTAAAGCGTAGATCAAATCGATGCTCACATTAAAAAAATCTTCTTTTTCTAAAAACTTCATCGTATCATAGACATCTTCTGCTGTATGTTTGCGTCCAATTTTTTTTAACAACTGATTATCAAAGGTCTGAACTCCCATCGATAAGCGATTTACACCATATTCTTTCATGACCTGTAACTTCTCTTGCGTTAAATCTCCAGGATTTGCTTCTACAGTAAATTCATTCTTATCGTCAAACGGCAATAATTCTCGCACACCTTTCAACAAAACAGCTAATTGTTCCGCTGAAAGTGAAGTAGGTGTTCCGCCACCAATGTAAATTGTTTCAGTATTACGACTTGGGTATTGTTCTTTTGTTAAACGGATTTCTGTCAAAAGACTTTGGATATACTCGTCTACTGGCTGACCTTCTAAAAAAACTTTATTGAAGTCACAGTAGTAACATATATGTTCGCAAAATGGGATATGTATGTATGCTGAAATACCATTTGTATCTTTTTTCAATTTTTTATTCCTCCAATTTAGAAGTCTTCTACTTTTTATGTAACTATAATAGAAGACGCATCTTATCTTACCATATTCACTCCTAAAATGTTCTAATTTGATTCAATAAATTCTTCAGGTTGACGACAAAAAATGACACCTCGGCTCTTGCATAGAATCCAAAGTGTCATAAAAATTTCCGTCTAGAGTAACTCTTGATATTTTCTCATATATATTTTTTTTATCACCGTTACTAAAAATAAATACGCAATGATTGTTGGAATCAAATAGAAAAAGTAATTTCCTGGTAATGGTGCAAATCCGATACTTGCTCCTAGGTTGGTAAATGGTAAAATCGTTCCAATTAAAATCCCGATCGATGTAACTAGCGTAAGTATTCCAGATGCCCTACTTTGAAGAAATGGTATCTTCGGTGTTCTCAAGATGTGAAGCACCAACATTTGTGACCATAATGATTCAATAAACCAACCTGCATGGAAAATCGCAATAAACACTAGTTGTTTATCAGCTGTTAACGAGAAGAAACTTCCGCCCAAAATTGCTGGACAAATAATAAAATACATAAATAGATAGGTCACAATATCAAAAATTGAACTTGTCGGTCCAAACCATTTCATAAATGAACCAATCGATTTTGCTTCCCATTTCTTAGGTTTCTCTACATACTCTGCATCAACATTATCCCATGGAACAGACATACACGATGTATCATAAATCAAGTTCAAGAAAAGTGATTGAATCGGTGCAACTGGCAAGAAAGGTAAGAAGATACTTGCTGGAATAACAGAAAATACATTACCAAAATTTGAACTTGCCGTCATTTTGATATATTTCATTGTATTACTAAACACTTTGCGTCCAGATATGATTCCTTGTTCTAGAACCATAAGATCTTTTTGTAGTAAAATGACATCTGCTGATTCTTTTGCAATATCAACTGCCGTGTCTACAGAAATTCCTACATCAGATACTTTCATTGCTCCAGCATCATTGATCCCGTCTCCCATAAACCCAACTGTTTTTTCGTTCTTTTTCAAAGCTTTAACGATTTTCGTTTTTTGGTCTGGTGTCACTTTCGTGAAGATATTGTATTCGTTGACTGTACGTTCTAACTCAACATCAGATAATTTAGCTATCGTTGAACCATCGATCATTTTTTCGGTTCCAAGACCAACTTCTCTACAAACAGATCGTGTAACTAACTGATTATCACCCGTTAAAATTTTCACCGAAACGCCATTGTTCTTTAACGCATTGATTGCTGCAGCAGCTGTTTCTTTTGGAGGATCTAAAAATGCTAGATAGCCTTGTAAAACTAATTCTTTCTCATCTTCAACAGAATAATCGTCTAATTGATTGTTGACTTTTTTATCAGCGATCGCTAATACTCGTAAGCCATCTTCGTTTAATTCTTTCACTGTTTTTAAAACTTGTTTTTTAACTTCAGGAGTGAGTGGAATAATGTTTCCATGCTGATTGATATAAGAACAAGCTTGCAGCATTTCTTCAACTGCTCCTTTAGTGATCAAGGAACTTTGATTAGATCTTCTATTTTTGACCACTACACTCATTCTTCTACGATTAAAATCAAAAGGAATTTCGTCGATTTTAAAGTAATCTTCTTCGTCAATGGATAATTCTTTTGATGTCGCTTCAATAATTGCTTTATCGATCAGATTTCGTAGACCCGTTTGAAAATAACTATTTAAAAAAGCAGAATGTAAGACTTCTTGATCTTCTTGACATGAAGTGTTGTAGTGATATTCTAAAATGACTTTATCTTGTGTTAGTGTTCCTGTCTTATCTGTACATAAAATATCCATCGCACCAAAATTTTGAATGGCATTGACATTTTTCATGATCGTGCCTTCTTTTGCCATATCTCTAGAGCCTTTAACTAAATTAGTTGTAACGATCATCGGCAACATTTCCGGTGTAAGTCCTACAGCTGTCGCAATTGCAAACATCAACGCTTCACTCCAGTTGCCTTTCGTGATCCCATTGATCAAAAACACAGCTGGCGTGATAACCATCATAAAACGAATCAACAGCCAAGTTGTTTTATTGACCCCTAATTCAAAACTTGTTTTTTTCTCGTCATCTGCTACATCTTGTGCAATTTTTCCAAATAATGTATGATCGCCAACTCGAACAGCTACACCAACTCCACTACCGCTGACTACATTACTACCTAAAAATAATAGATTTTCAAAATCCGTTTGGTTGTTATTTGTAGAAACAAAATTTTTAACTTTTTTTTCAACTGGAAAGCTTTCTCCAGTCATGGCTGATTGTGAAACAAATAAGTCCTTAGCATGAATCAAACGTAAATCTGCTGGAATCATGTCGCCAGCCGAAAGTTTAACTAAATCGCCACAAACAACTTCATCCATCGGAATTTCCATTTCTTTATTTTCTCTCGTGACTGTTGCAGTGATTTGGATCATATTTTGTAATTTACTAACCGCATTGCTTGATTTTACTGATTGAACCAGTGTCATCGTGCCACTTAATAAAACCATGACCAGCATAATCAAAACACCAGCAAGATCTTTTTCACTTGGATCAGCGTAGACATATTCGGTGAAAAATGAGATAGTTGCAAGTATCATTAAAACAACAGTGAATGGCGTAACATAAGATTTTATCACAGTATAAATAAATGATTTCTTTTTATCATCCGTGATTTTGTTTACACCAAATTTTTCTTTTGAGCGTTGAACTTCTCTAGCTTTTAATCCATCCCAGGAAGACGAAAAACTCTCTAATACTTTATCGATAGATAAATTAGCTAATTTTTGGTACGCTTTATCATGGATCATGTTCTTCATTTCTTTTTGCATCTGGATTATCCTCTTTTCTTTTAGTTGATTCGCTTTCTATCGAACTATCTTCCGACACGGGAACCACATCCTTTCCACACAAAAAGAGCGCACTGAAAACTCAGCCCGCTTTTCCGTGAGTCTTCGTAATCGTTGAGTTTTGGCACTATACAACGTAAAAAGCCTAAGCTTTTAGCTACCTTAAGAAAAGCCTTAATTCGACAGTTCCTGTTCTACCCATTGGCGTCTCTCGACATTTTTGGGCAGTAGCCTGTGTTTGTATAAGAGCCTCACCTAACAAGAAGAATTACACTACTATTCTAATGAGTTACGGCCTTTTTTTATAGACTTAAAAACTTATACCGCTATAACTTTTTTCGAATGTTGTTTTATACATCCACTTAAAATCAAAATACTTTTTATTAGTTATCAACGAATCATTCGTAAAAATGAATACAGCTATGAATAAAAAAAGATAGTTAGATCGATCATTTTTATTTATGATAGTTTTATAGACGAACTTCCCAACTTCGTTTATGCAGAATCCATACTCCTTTTTACAAAGTTAACTCTGATAAATCCCACTTCGTCTTTCCTGCGAAGTGGGATTTGTTTTCTCCAGAATTCCTTATGCACTCTGTACAAAAAAAGAATAGTGCTATAAATAAAATGATATGGTTTAAATCCATCATTAAGCATACAATAAGCAAGTAAATAATTTATTTACAGTGCGTAATTTAAAGTTCATCATTTATTATCAGAAGGCAATTTACTGATAAAAGCCTCTTCAATTGGTTTGCTATCACCAATTGAAGGGGCTCTTTTCCTACTTACTTTAAATTTATTCCTTCTTATAAAATAGAGTGTAATTATTTCCAGTTAATAATATGTACTATTAATTTTTTATATATTTTTGAAAAAAAAGAACTATTTTATCTAAAATTATTTTATCTTGGTTGTAAATAGAATTTTATTTTTCTCAAGTGAAGGAGATGTGAAGATGAAACTAAAGCACTTAGACTATTTTTTAGCGTTATGTAAAAACAAAAGCTTCACTAAGACATCGGAGGAATTAGGGATTTCTCAACCCTGTTTGAGCACTCATATTCGCGAATTAGAACTGGAACTACATGCTCAATTGATAACAAGGGATTATGGTAATAATAAGTTAACACCTGAAGGACATGTTTTAAAGACAAGAGGAGAAAAAATTTTTCAAGAATTTGAAATGGCTGTTAATCAAATCAACTTGCTCGTTCATACTGGTGAAACTGCAACAATCAAAATCGGTACTAATTTACCCGATATTGATTATTTAATTGCTAAATTATTAACAGAATTCCATAAATACTATCCTTCTGTTTCACTTGAATACAGTTATTACGAAAACTTAGAAGAGGTGTTAGAACATAATGACATTGACATCGCTATTGGTATTTTATCAGAAACAAATTCTAAAATAACAAGTGAGTTGATCTTCTCTGAATCATATGTTGTCTTCACTAGTACTAAAAATAAATTTGCCAATTTGAATGAATTATCGGCAGAAGATTTGCTGCAAATACCTCTAATCAATTATTCGAATAAAATTTACGAAAAAAAAATAATCCATTCTTGGATTGAATCAAATCATCCTGAACTTAAGGATAATCGCTATTATGAACTTCCTTCTACAATCTCAATATTAAATCTAGTCGATCAAGACTTTGGTGTGGCATTTCTACCCTATTCGTTGGTAGATTCAATTCCTCATCACTTAAATGTTGTGTCTGTCGAGATGATTGAGGGTCCATTTAGAAATATTTCTATTGGCTATTCTTCAAGCTCTCCGCTCTCAAAAACACATGAATATCTAATTGAACAGCTTCAATATATTTTTTAATTTTATTTGAAAGGAGTATATGATTATGGAACTAACCCATTTAAATTACTTTTTAACACTATGTGAGCAAAAACAATTCACTAGAGCGAGTACCAAACTTGCTATTTCACAGGCTGCACTAAGTAAGCAAATAAAAAACCTTGAAGACGAAATTGGAACAGCCTTATTTTTTAGAAATGGTGGAGACTGTCAACTAACTCCAGCTGGGAAAATATTGGAAACTCATTGTTGGCGGATCAAACAAGAAATGTTTTATATTTGTGAAGAGATCAATGACCTTTCTACCACAAAAGAACCTAATATGACAACGATCAAAGTTTCTCTTTTTTTAAATGACCTAGAATTTAAATTAAACGATACTCTTTCTGCTTTGTTTCATGAATATAAACATTTAAGAATAAATACGATTATTTCAGACAACATTTTCAAATCACTTGAAACGTTGGAATCCGATATTGGGATTGGTCCTTCCATAACAAATGTGCCTTCTACAATCAATAAAATAGATATTTATTCCAATGAATACAAAATGATCATACGAAAAGAGCATCCAATTTTAAACAACGCCACAATCACTTTAGACTTATTTAACGACTATCCGTTTATTTTTTTTAATAAAACGTTTCTCGAAACAAAAACAATTTATGATTGGATGGCTATTCATCTTCCTGAAAGATCTCAGGAGCATGATATTCAAGTCGACACTACTGAATTGATCCTCTATATGGTAAACAACACAGATACTTTTTCAATCGTTCCACAGTATTTAGAATGTCATCTTGACGCTCTAAACATCATATCGATCAATCACGAAAGTCTTCCTATGAGAGTAATGTCTATTTATTATCTTAAAAATAAATATATGGGAACTCAACTAAAACAAGTATTGTCATCTTTTACCAACGCTTCGTTTTATTGACTCCTAGCAACGGAATTGATGATCAAAAAAAGAGGGAAACAAAACTCACTATAAGTTTTGTTTCCCTCTCAAAATCAGAATAAACTTGATGGATCACTTTTTCTTTTGTGCACTAGATTCTGAAGTTTTTTTATCAGCTTCTTTGGAACCAGATTTTTCATGCTTCTCTTTTTTGCTGGATTCTACAGAACTACTACTTTTCTCAACTTGGGAGGACGAGGACGTTTCGGATTTATCTTTATTCTTTTCCGAATTTTTCCCACATCCTACTAAAGCCACTGAACATAGCAAAACTGTTGCTCCTAAAATGATTTTTTTCATAGTCTTCATCCTCCTAATAATTAATAAGCAACTATTTCTGCTTATCTTCAATTATGACAGAATAAAAAAGATGAACCATCCTAAAATACTTATAGAGCTATTACTTTGTTTACACTAGCTGTTCTGTTAAAAGCTGTATTCATATTTTATTAAAAGGAGTATTAAATGGGATTATTCAAAAAATAGTCGGCAGTGTCTTGTTCATCTTGCTTTAACTGCACGATTAAATTTTCTGCTCCGTCAAACTTGACCTGATCCCGCAAATAATGATTCCAACGTACCGTTACTTGTTCACCGTAAATATCTTGATGGAAATCCAAAATATAAACTTCCACTGTCAACTCACGGCCATCACCAAAGGTATCATTGTGTCCAATCGATCCCATACCAACATGCCATTTGTTTCCAACTTGAATTTTCACAGCGTAAACACCAATTCTAGGCAGACGAACAGTACTTTTCACTTTGATATTAGCCGTTGGGAAGCCTAACAAACGGCCTCTAGCATCACCATGCACCACTGTTCCCTGGGTTTCATAAACGTAGCCAAGTAGTTCCGTCACTTCTTCCATTCGACCATGCTCCATCAATTCACGAATTCTTGTTGAACTGATTTTTGCGCCATCTAACTCTTCCTTACTTACCGTAACAACCTCAAATCGATTTTTGGCATAGCCTGGTAAATGAGCAACATCGGCAATATCTTTGGGTCCATAAGTGTAATCAAAACCTGAAACTGCGGCTTTGGCATTTAGTCCGACAATATATTGATCTACAAATTCCTGCGGTGCTAGGCACGCAAATGCCGAAGTAAATTCAATCACATATAAAATATCTACACCTAAATTTTCCATCAATCGTTCTTTTTGCTCTAAGCTATTCAAATATTTCATGTTCTCAGGTAATACTTTTTGAAAAACAATAGACGGATGCTGATTAAACGTCATTACTGCTAGTTTCAAGCCGTTTTCTATCGCAATTTTTTTACCTGTTTCAATTACTTTTTGATGTCCACGATGAACACCGTCAAAAAAGCCTAAGACCATAACAACGTCATCAGCTGGAATTTGTTCTGAATTATAAGGATGTCGAATTGGAATGATTTGCATGATAAAACTTCTTTCTATTAATTATTTCGTAGCACTTTGCTAGGTTTCAATACATTAGGTTTAGTTGGATGTGCCATATATAAGCTCACCACTTGATCTTGATAAAATAAAGCGACTAAGTCTTGCGGCATCTCCGTTAAAGTCAATTCAATCGGACTTAATCGAACACCATTTTTGACTTTCTGATAAAGTTCGTTAGATAAATCGATACGTGGAAATCGATCAATGGCTGTTTCAATGGGCAATAATGTTTTATTGATTTCATTTTGTTCCATTTTTTCTGCAACTTGTTTTAAAGTCAAACATTGCTCCGCCGTTAAGCCCCCACTTGCAGTGCGTGTTAAATCAGACATGTGCGCAGGCACTCCTAAGGCAAGACCTGTGTCTACAGATAAAGTTCTAACATAAGTCCCTTTACCGCAAACAACTTTAAAGCGCCAGCTTTGTGTTCCTTTAACCTCATCAAATTCAGGCTCACTAGTGCGTTCAAAAGAATAAATTGTCGCTTTTCTCACTGGACGTTCCACTTCTTCACCATTTCTAGCATATTCATAAAGGCGTTTTCCGTTGACTTTTACTGCTGAAAACATCGGTGGGATTTGTGTGATAACGCCGGTCATCGTCTGCATCGCTGCATCAACTTCTTCATTTGAAAAAGGTTTAGACAACACTACTTTCTCAACTACTTCACCACTACCATCTTCTGTTGTCGTAGAAAAACCAAGCGTAATTTCTCCTTCATATGTCTTACCAGAATCAACCATATATTCAATTACTTTCGTCCCTTTTCCAATACAAATAGGTAAAACCCCAGAAACATCAGGATCTAAAGTACCGCCGTGACCAATTTTTTTTGTATGTAAAATTTTCCTTAGTTTGAAAACACAGTCATGACTTGTCATGCCAGCTTCTTTCCATAAAGGTAAAATACCGTCCATCTAATTGTTCCTCCAAAATTTAAGTATCAACTGATTTATTATAGCATAGAAGAGAAGAGAAATTCATTTTTTTAAAACTCGTTTGAATAGATCTTGCCTTTGACCGCTCCAAAAATAAAAAAGCGTAAAACAAAACGAGAAAAGAGGTTTTGCTTCACGCTATTATTTTAATGCAAGAGGCTGAATAGTTGGTGGGAGCAGAAGCAACTCCTTCTTATTTCTCGGAGTTAAACACTTCTGTCCCAACCTCATTGTTGTTACGCAGAATGTCCTACAATTACACCACCAGCATAGCCAAATCCAACACGTGTCATGCCAGGATTCAACTCCCAATCTCGGTGACCTGTTCCAGATGGTGAGGTCATGTTAGTCTCATTATACCATGCCATGATGACAGAATTACCTGGAGCAAACATAAAGGCAATCACTTCATCTCCTCTGTTCCAATGATCGGAAGGCACTTGGTAATCTTGCATCATCGAAGCACGACTACTAGCTGCTGCTGCAAGTCCCGCATCCCAACTCACTGGATTCAATCCATGAGCTGCTCGTAAAGAATTTAGAGCTTGAAACGTTGCATCACCAGAAGTAACAGGTGGTTTTACTTGATCATCCGGTTTTTCTGATGATCCAGTACTTTCTTGGTCATTTCCGTTATTCCCAGTGTTGGGATTATCCGTCGATTGATTTGTTTCACCAGTGTTGGACGGATCCGTAGTGTTCTCCGTAGTGCTTTCGCTTTGAGCAGTAGTTTTTTCTGGTGCTTTCGAGGTATCAGCCTTTGTAGCGTCCGTTTTAGCAGTCTCAACTTTTTTTGCTTCTTTGTTTTTCGCTTCTTTATCAAGCTGAGCTTTTAATGCTTCTTGTTGTTCTTTTAGAAGTTTACTTTTTGAGCTTTCGGCACCTGATGTTTCAGAGTCTACTTCTGCTTTTAGAACATTCAAATCTGCTTGCTTGGCAACTAGATTTTCTTGTTCTTTTTCAAGCTGAAGCGTTGCTTTTTCTACATTAGCTAGATTCGTTTGAATAGTCGATTTTTTACTTTCAACAAGCGCCTTGTCTTCTTTTTGTTGTTTAACTAAATCATTATTTGCTGTCATAATTGAAGAAATCGCCTGAACTCGTCCGACAGCGTCGGTAATTGATTCTGAATTTAAAATCATATCCAGAATTTGGGTTCCTTGTCCATTCACTTGAACGTTTCTTCCTTGCTTTTGAATTGCTTCCGTTCTTTTATTGATTCGCACATCTAGAGCAGCGATATCTTTTTTTAGTTGTTCAGATTCTTTTGTTAATTCCGTTTTTTGTTTATTAAGCGAAACACCTTCATCAAAGATCGAAGAAATTTCTTCTTCTAATGAGCTGATTTGTGCTGCTACACCTTTTTGTTTTTCTTTTAATGCTGAAATTTCTTTATCTTGTTGTTCTATTTTTTTATCAGTTGTCTCGGCCAACGAACTAATTGGTACTATTGTTCCTGCAACTGTAACCATACTAACTATTAATAATGACAAATTCTTTTTCTTCACTATTAACCCTCCATTTTCTTCAACAGTGTCTTTGATTAGACTTGTACTATATATGATATCATATTTTTTATTTATTTGATCGATAAAAACATTACAGTTTCTTTCAATATAGTTACAAAAAATAAGTCTATTACAAAAAATAAGTAAAAAAGCCGAAAAGGAATGATCCTCTTCGGCTTTTTAGTATTCTATTTTCTATTCACCTTGATTCAATTTACGAATCAACTCATCAATATGATTACCATACTGAACAGATTCATCTTGTTCAAAAATCAGTTCCGGCGTTTTATACAATGTCAAACGTTGGCCTAATTCTTTACGGATCAATCCTTTGGCTTTATCTAATCCTTGTTGCGCTTTTTGTTGATCAGAAGCTAGATCAGATAACAAACTGTAATAAATCGTCGCTTGTTGCAGATCTCCAGTTACTCGAACATCTGTAATTGTAATATCTTGCACACGTGGGTCTCTTACGCGTTTTCTCAATATATCATTGATTTCACGCATAATTTCTTGACCTACTCGGCGGTCACGATAATTTGCCATACTGTTTCTCCTTCTTTCTTACTTTAGTTGGTATTATTGTTTGATTTCTTCCATAACAAAGCCTTCGATTACATCGTCAACTTTAAGGTCATTGAAGTTTTCAACCATTGCACCACATTCAAAGCCAAGTTTAACTTCTTTGGCATCGTCTTTGAAACGTTTCAAACTAGATAGTTTGCCTTCAAAGATAACGATTCCTTCACGGATCACACGAACACCACTATCACGACGGATAGAACCTTCAGTTACGTAACAACCAGCAATCGTTCCAACTTTAGATACTTTATAAAGTTCACGAACCGTCATTTGACCAGTAATTTTTTCCTCAAATTCAGGATCAAGCATACCTTTCATCGCTGTTTCGATTTCTTCGATTGCTTTGTAGATGATACGGTGTAAACGAATATCTACTTCTTCTTGATCTGATTGTTGTTTCGCTTGTGGTGTTGGACGAACATTAAATCCAATGATGATCGCATTACTTGCTGCGGCAAGTGTAACGTCACTTTCATTGATTGCACCAACAGCCGAGTGAACGATTTTCACACGAACGCCAGCAACTTCGATTTTTTGTAAGCTAGCAGCAAGAGCTTCAGCTGTACCTTGTACATCTGCTTTGATAATCACGTTAACATCTTTCAATTCGCCTTCTTTTAGACTTTCGAACAAGTTGTCTAATGTTACACGATTATTTGATGAACGTTGTTCAAGCTGTGCACGTTTGCCACGTTCTTCACCAGCTTGACGAGCTGTTTTTTCATCTTCAAAGACTACAAAACGATCCCCTGCTTGCGGCACATCATTCAAACCAGTGATTTCAACTGGTGTTGCTGGCCCTACAGCTTTATCGCGACGGCCGATATCATTCGTCATCACACGGACACGTCCAAAGGTATTCCCAACAACGATAGGGTCCCCAACACGTAATGATCCTTGTTGAACAAGTAATGTAGCAACAGGTCCTTTACCTTTATCTAAACGAGCTTCGATTACTGTACCGATTGCACGTTGGGTTGGATCAGCTTTCAAGTCTTCTACTTCGGCAATCAAAAGAATATTTTCTAGTAATTCCTCGATGTTTTGATTGAATTTCGCTGAAATATTTACGAAGATCGTATCTCCGCCCCATTCTTCTGGAATTAAACCATGTTCACTTAATTCTTGCTTAACGTGATCAGGATTAGCACCTGGTTTATCAACTTTATTGACAGCTACGATGATTGGTACTTCAGCCGCTTTTGCATGGTTGATTGCTTCAACCGTTTGCGGCATTACACCATCATCCGCTGCAACGACTAAGATCGTAATATCTGTGATACCTGCTCCACGAGCACGCATGCTTGTAAATGCAGCATGTCCTGGTGTATCTAGGAAAGTAATTGGTTTTCCATCGATATCGATTTGATATGCACCAATATGTTGAGTGATACCACCTGCTTCGCCAGAAGTTACGCGTGAATTACGCAATGTATCTAACAAAGTAGTTTTACCATGGTCAACGTGTCCCATGATTGTTACAACTGGCGGACGTATCACAAGATTTTCTTCAACTAATGCTTCTGGTTCGAAGAATTTATCGATATCCGCAACATCAACTTGAATCTTTTCTTGTGGCTCCATACCGTAATCTACTGCTAACAATTCAATCGTTTCTTTATCTAATGATTGGTTTTGATTGACCATAACACCCATCATAAATAGTTTTTTGATGATTTCAGCTGGTTCGCGGTGAATTTTCTTCGCGATGTCTGCAACGTTCATTCCTTCTGTATATTCTAATACATCTGGCAATTCACGGAATTTACGTGCTGGCACTGCTGGTTTTGTTGATTCTTGGTATTTACCTTTTTTGCCTTTTTTGTTGAATCTGTTGCGGTTTTGGTTGTTGTAGCCATTACGGTTACGATTTTGACCTCCGCCTCCGCCGAAACTATTGCCTCGGTTTCCAGTATTCGTATTGTTACGGTTTTGATTTCCTTGTGCGTTATTGCTAGTTTGTCCCTGTTGTGGACGATTTTGTTGTCCTGTTTGTGTAGCTGGACGAGTTTGATTTGTGTTTTGTGTATTACGATTTTGGTTGTTACTTGGTGTACTACCTTGTGTGTTACGATTTTGATTATTGTTACGGTTTTGGGTATTTTGTTGTCCTGCTTGTGCTGGACGGTTTTGATTGTTTTGTTGCGGACGATTTTGCTGTCCTTGATTCGAATGGTTTTGAGTCATATTTTGGCTGCTTCCTTGCATGTTTCGATTTTGGTTGTTGCGATTTTGATTATTTTGTTGTCCTCGTTGTGCTGGACGATTTTGGTTTTGGTTATTTTGTTGCGGACGATTTTGTTGTCCATTTTGTTGTGGTCTATTTTGATTTTGGTTTGGTCTATTTCCATTTTGGTTAGCTGGTTTTGGATTTGCTGGTTTTGTTTGCCCTTGACCACTTTGTGTTGCTTGTGGTTTTGCTGCAGGTTTGTGTTGTGTATTTGCAGGTTTATTTCCTCCAAATGAGTTGCGAAGTTTTGATTCGTCCTCAGAAGAAATTGCGCCCATGTGATTTTTCACATCCATACCTAAAGCATGTGCTTTTTCGACAACATCTTTACTTGATTGATTGATCTCTTTTGCTAATTCATAAATTCTTTTTTTCCCCATGCAATCACCTTCCTAACCTTTGATTAGTTCCTTGAACTTCGTCGCAAAGCCCTGATCATTGATTCCGATTACCATACGTGTTCTACCGATCGCGTGACTTAACTCTGAATGTAAAAACGACTCAGTGCAAGGAACTTTATAATAAGAACATTTGTCCTTGATTTTTTTTCTTGTATTATCACTAGCGTCAGAGGCAACAAAAACGAATTTTGCTTTATTGCTTCTGATATCACCGATAGTCAATTCTTCACCGGTCACTAGTTTTCCAGCTCTCATAGCCAAACCTAATAAATTCAATATTTTTTCTTTATCCATTGCCGAACAACTCATTCCGTGCTTTTTGGTGTTCAACATAGTCTAATAATTCTTGGTAAAAATCATCTGTCAATGTTGTTTCCAACACACGGTCTAAGATATGCTTGTCCCAAGCGTCCTGGACTTCTTTAGGTTCAAGTGAAACGTAAGCTCCTCGTCCTGGCATTTTCCCTGTAGGATCGATTGCCACTTCGCCTTCTTTAGAACGCGTGATTCGAACTAATTCTTTTTTGGGTTTCATTTCGCCTGAAACAACTGATTTGCGCATCGGGATTTTTCTTTTTTTCATTTTATTCCCTCCAAATCGTTAGACTTGTTCTTCATCTTCTGCTGTTTTTTCTTCAAACTCAACGTTTTCGTAATCATCAGCAGTCATATCAGATGCCACAATAGCCTCATCATGTACTTCTTCTTCAGGAGTTTCTTGATTTTCCGCAAGTTCTGCGTAGTAAGCTTCCATTTCAGACTCTGGTTTGATATCGATTTTAAAGCCAGTCAGTTTTGCTGCTAAACGAGCATTTTGACCTCTTTTACCGATAGCAAGTGATAACTGATAATCTGGAACGACTACTGTACAAGCTTTGTTGTTGTTGGGATCGAAAATAACGTCAACTACTTGCGCTGGATTCAACGCGTTGCTGATGAACACCGCCGGATCTTCGCTCCATTCAACGATGTCCATATTTTCGCCTTTTAATTCGTTAACGATGGCTTGTACTCGTTGCCCTTTTGGTCCTACACAAGTTCCGACAGGATCGATATTCGGATCAGTTGAGCGAACAGAGACTTTTGAACGATCTCCTGCTTCACGAGCAATACTCACGATCTCTACTATTCCATCATACACTTCTGGGATTTCTTGTTCAAATAATCGCTTCAGTAAATCAGGATGACTACGGCTAACGAAAACTTGTGGGCCTTTAGATGTGTTTTCAACTCTTGAAACGTATACTTTGATACGATCATGAGGTTGATAAAATTCATTCGGCATTTGATCTTGTTTAGATAAAACAGCTTCGATCTTTCCTAAGTTTACATAGATATAACGACGATCCTGTCTTTCAACGATTCCTTGCATGATATCATTTTCATAAGCGCTGAATTCGTTATAAATAATATTTCTTTCTGCTTCACGAACACGTTGTAAGATAACTTGTTTCGCTGTTTGCGCTGCAATACGACCAAAATCTTTTGGCGTTACTTCAAAACGGATCTTGTCACCCATTTCGTATGCTTTATTAACTTCCATCGCTTCTTTCAATGATACTTCTAGTTGCGAATCAAAGACTTCTTCTGTTACTTCTTTAACGGCATAAACATGGATGTTTCCTTTTTTTCCATCGAATTCTACTTCAACGTTTTGGGCTTGCCCATAATGTCTTTTATATGCGGAAACTAATGCTGCTTCCAGTGCATCAATCACAATTTCTTTAGAAATACCTTTTTCAGCTTCTAATGCATCTAGTGCATTTAACATTTCTTTGCTCATTTTTTCTCATTTCCTCCTACTGTCTAAATGAAAGGTGAACGGAGCTGATCGACTTCTTGCGGGTCGATTCTTGCATCTCGTGATAAACAAAAACTGAAGCGTTCTGCTTGATGTTTTTACTTATTTAAAACTGAATTGCTAAACGAGCTTTTGCAATATTTTTTCGTTCAAATGTATAATCTTTGACTCTTGTTTTGATTTTGACTGTCAAGGTCAACTGATCTTTATCTACTGTTTTTAAGATACCTTCAAATTGTTTTTCACCATCAATCGTTTGATAAAGTGAAACATGAATGTATTCTCCAACTGCGTTTTCATAGTCGCTTTCTTTCTTCAACGGACGTTCAGCTCCCGGAGAGGATACTTCCAGAAAGTATGCTTGAGGAATCGGATCAGGATCCATAGCATCAAGCTTTTCATCCAGCTGTTCACTAACAAGCGCACAGTCTAAGATATCAATACCGCCTTCTTTATCAATAAAGACACGGAGAAACCAGTCTCTTCCTTCCTTGACAAACTCTACTTCCACAAGTTCAAAATTTTGTTTTTCTAAGATTGGTGTGACTAACTCGGTAACAGTTTCCACAACACTACTCAAAATTTTCGCCTCCTTCGAGATTTATGTAACGTACTAGATTTTTAGAAAAGCGGAGTGAACCAATTAGCACTGACAGAAAAATAGGCATTATCGATTTCGGTACTTTTTACCGACAGCAATAATTATCATTTTTCCGAAGTATTGGTTCATGCAGCTCGACAATGAAAAGTGGAACAAATCAACGTTTCATTATGCTTTATTCCTACGTTACTCCATTAAAAAGAGTGAGCAGAAATCCGCTCACTCAAACTAGTATCATTACTTATAGTTTATTCTACCATAGATAGTCTAAAAACTCAAATGTACGTTATTAGATCGCTATTACCTTCTATTAAATTTAAGTTTTTCCTTAAAGAAACATACTTCACATTTCCATTATTTTGTTTTACTATGGAAAAGAAGATTTGAAAGGAGCATCCAATGTCACAAACACAAGTAATCAAAGTAACCAAAGATACAATGAAAAAAATGCATGTCTACTATGAAAAAAATCGTTTAAATAAAACGGAGCCTTATACTGATTTTGTTGCGAGAGTTGGACGCACAACGATTACAGCGTATACCTCTGGAAAAGTAGTATTTCAAGGTCCGGATGCAGAAAAAATAGCAGCTAAATGGGGCAATTCACTACAAAGTAAAGGAGCACGTAGCTCATCTTCAAAAACAGCAACAACATTACCAGCTAATTTCAGTCAGCTTTCCGTTTTAGGTAGCGATGAAGTTGGTAATGGCAGTTATTTTGGTCCCGTCACAGTTTGTGCAGCTTATGTCGATAAAATGATGGTGGCAAAACTAAAAGCGCTTGGCGTACGAGATTCAAAGGAACTGACCGACCCTCAAATCATACAACTTTCAACAGTTATTAAAGAATTGATTCCTTATAGACTCTTAATTGTTGAACCAGAAAAATACAATCAGATACAGCCTAAATACAACGCTGTTCATATGAAAGTTGCCCTACATAATCAGGCAATCCATTTATTATTGAACGATATTGCGCCATCTAAACCAGAAGCAATTTTGATCGATCAATTTACACCAGAAGCAAATTATAAAAAATATGTACGAAGTGAACAAAATCAAGTCAGTGAAAAGTTGTTCTTTATTACAAAAGGTGAGCAATATCATGTAGCAGTTGCGGCTGCTTCAATCATTAGCCGAGCAGCTTTTTTGGAAGAATTAGATAAAGAATCAAAAGAATTAGGAATAAAAGTGCCTTCTGGTGCTGGAGCTACTTCAGATAAAGTTGCAGCTAAAGTTTTAGCCAAAGGTGGAATGGAATTACTAAGTAAATACGTTAAACTTCACTTTGCAAATACAGAAAAAGCGAAAAAAATTGCTGCAAAATAAAAAAACGCCTAAGACTCATTATCAAAATCTGTCTTAGGCGTTTTTCTATTCCGCTTCTTGAATTTCTTTATCTAAATCAGCATAATCAATTGCTGTATGAATAAACGTTTCATCATTTTTGGGGAAATGTTGTAATAAAGAATCCATCGGTTCGATCTCGATTGTTCCTGTCTCCAATTCAAAATCCATCAAATGTCCACCAAACGTTTGCTCATCGTCTATAAAATGCAAATGAAAATCAGCTGCTGCAACCCCTTGAAATAGTTCAGGAGTAAAGAAGCCCACTACGGTACCAGCCATATTTTCTTTAACAAACTCTGGCTGTTCTTTCGATACTTCAACTAAACGTTTGTATGGTTTTTGTTGTTTGGGCATTACTCGAATATGGACTTCTTTGAAGTTCCCATGAATTTTAATTGCATGAAAAAGATTTTCACTTTTTAAATGTTCACGGATCAATGCGTTGATTTTCAAATGATCTACTGGGCCGTTCACCGGAAAAACGATGGTTGGTTTAAATGTCGTCACTGCGGCATATGGTGTTTCTTGATCATCGTTTACTGCAATCAAGGCGCCATCTTCTCTTCCTTGAAAAGCTTTTCCATCTAAAATGATCAATTCTCCATCTAATCCAGATAAAGTACCGATCCCAAAATCGCCTTTTTTTAAAATATTAGCGATCGTTTCAGTCCCATCCATCAAGCCTGCCATTAAAGCACCTAACGTTCCGTGCTGATATAAGACTGTTTCTTTTGTCATTGTTATCACCTTTCTAATAAAACTGATCTGGTAAAATCGTTTCGCCAAGTTTTTCGTTGTCTTGATAATCAATTGGAATATCGATTACGACAGGTCCTTCTGTTTCTATTCCTGCCATAATAGCTGCTTTTAATTCTTGAGCATTTTCTGCCCTTAATCCTTTTGCACCAAAAGCTTCGGCATATTTCACAAAATCAACAGGGCCAAAATCCACACCTGAAATCCGATGATATTTTAGCTGCTCTTGAAATTCAACCATGTTATAACGTCCATCGTTCCAAATCAAATGAATGATATTCAGTTTTTTACGAACTGCTGTTTCAAGATCCTGAGCAGAAAACAAGAATCCACCATCCCCTGAGACAGATATGATTTGCGTGTTTGGTCGAACCAATGCTGCCGAAATCGCCCAAGGGAGTGCCACACCTAATGTCTGCATACCATTACTAAAAAGCAAATGTCTTGGTTCATAGCTTCTAAAATGACGAGCCATCCAAATGTAATGACTACCCACATCAACTGTTACTGTCATCTCGTCTGTTACAATACTTTGTAGTGTCTCGATAACTTCTAGAGGATGGATCAAGCCTTTATCCACCCGCTCTTTAACATCGTCCCGTTTTACTAATTTTTCATGCAATAGATCTAAATAAGCTATCGCTTTTTCAGATAACACTTTTGCCTCAATACTTGGTAAAAGAACCGTTAATGTCTCTGCAATATCCCCGATCAATTCTCGTTCCAGTTGAAAATATTGGTCGATTTCAGCTGGCGTATCATCAATCACGATAATTTTGGAATCTCCTTCTGCATTCCAATTTCTCGCCTCATATTCAATTGGATCATAGCCGACAGCAATAACTAAATCACTACGTTTTAACAACATATCACCCGGTTGGTTGCGGAACAGTCCAATCCGTCCAAAGAAATGGTCTTCCAATTTTCTAGAAATCACACCAGCGGCTTGGAACGTTTCAACAACAGGAATCTTGGTTTTCTCAACAATTTCACGAATTGCTTTTGCTTCTTTTTCAGTAGAAGCCCGCATCCCCACCAATAAAACAGGTAACTCCGCGGCTTGAATTTGTTTTGAAAGGTACTCGATATCTTCTGACGAAGCAGAACCGATTTTTGGATCACTTAGCGGTCTTATACCGATAGATTCTACTGGAGAATCAACAACATCTTGAGGAATACTGATGAAACTGGCCCCTTTTTTAGACGACTTTGCTAATCGATAAGCATTTGCTAAAACTTCAGAAATCGTCTCTGGATCTTGAATTTCCGCACTGTATTTGGTGATAGGTTCAAATAAGGCAGCATTGTTCATGCTTTGATGTGTTAATTTTAGTAAGTCTCTTCGCTTCACTTGGCCACCGATCGCCAGTACAGGATCTCCTTCTGCTGTCGCGGTCACCAAACCTGTTGCTAGATTGCTTGCGCCTGGACCACTTGTCGCAACCACTACACCTGGATTTCCCGTCAAACGTCCAACAGCAGCCGCCATAAATGCTGCATTTTGTTCATGACGCGTTACGATCAACTCTGGACCATCATCGACTAACGCGTTGAACAAACCATCGATCTTCGCACCTGGAATCCCAAAGACATAATCAACTTGATGATTCTTCAAACTTTCTACAATCACTTCAGCACCATTTCTACTTTTATCCATCTTGTGTTACACTCCCTTTTCCATCATGTTTCATTTCTAAATTAACCTTATATATGAAAGAAATAAACTGATAAATATAATAAAAAAGCATCAATTATAATACAGTTGAAAAAGCTGTACTACTTCCTAAGTATAGCACGCAAACTATTTTTTGTTTAATCATTTGTTTCCCCAAAAAAACACAGACGAAAAACAAAGTTTCTTATTTCTGATAAAGTCTTCAGTTTAATACGCAATGATTCTTTAAGCCTATGTTTAAGAAAGAGTAAAGAAAACAGTAAGCTACATTTTTTTAATAATTTCTATTCGAAGGCTAGAATCCTCTACCAAACAGAATTATCTGTTTTAAATAACAAATTTATTAGATTTACGGTCATCGTATTATGAAAAAATTAATATTTACTTCATTGACTTTAGCTGAGATATTCACTATATTTAGGGCGATCTGAATAACTTGTTAGGTGAGGCTCCTATGGAAACACAGGCTACTGCTCAAAAATGTCGAAAGACAGTAATGGGTAGGACAGGAATTGTCGAATTAAGGCTTTTCACAAAGTAGCTAAAAGCTCTGCTTTTTACGTTTCATAGTGCTAAAACTCAACGATGAGAATGATGAAAAGCTCTTTTTGTGCTGAAATCAATTCCCCTTCGCTGAGTTATTCTAAGCGGAGGTTTTTTGTTTTGATAAATAATGTTGACAGAATTCTTGATTTTTGGAGGTGGATATACAAATTGAAGAAGAAAATGTCTCTTCATTATGACATGGTATAGAGATTCTTCTTTTATTTCGAACTTACTGTGATTCATTATTTTTAGTAAAAAGTTCTTTTTATCCCCCATCTAAATCAATTCCTAAAGCCAAACTTTATTTGATGATCAATTAAAATGATTAGCGAGGAATAAAAAATGAAAACAGGAATGAAATTTTTAATTTGTATGATCCTTTTTGTTCTCTTGATTTTTACAGGAATCGGGAGTTACACGGCAATCAATTTTCATAACGGGAAAAAAATAGCTCAATCTCAAGTGAACAAGAGCAAAAATACTAATTTTTCTGGTGATCAACAGACAAATATGAAAGAAATCACGATTATGTTAATTGGTGATGATGGTCGTGAAGATGATGAAGATGGCGGACGCGCAGATACTTTGATGGTCGCCCACTATAATAGTGAAACTAAGCAACCAAAATTAGTCTCGATCATGAGAGATTCTTATGTATCAATTCCTGGTCATGGATTAGAAAAAATCAATGCAGCTTATGCATATGGTGGAGCAGAATTAACTAGAAAAGTCCTTAATGACTCTTTTGGATTACCAATCAATTATTATATTTCAGCTGATTTTAATAATTTTATTCGATTGATCAATGAGCTTTATCCAAAAGGGATTGAGATCGATGCTGAAAAAGATATCAATTTAGACAATGTCGACATCAAAAAAGGCAAACAAACCATGGATGGCAATACATTGTTACAGTATGCTCGTTTTAGAATGGACGAAGAAGGTGACTTTGGTCGTGTAAGAAGACAACAACAGGTCATGGACGCCTTAGCAAAACAATCTAAAGATGCCGTTTCCTTCTTGCAACTTCCAAAAATTGCTGGTGAAGCTGTCGGTTACTTAGATACAAATATTCCTACTGACCTTCTAGTAGACTTGGCAAAAGATTTTCTAACAGGGAACGTAAAAAGTCTTGAAACATTATCTGTACCAGTTAAAGGGAGCTGGTCATTTAACGATTACACTGATGCAGGCAGTGTATTAGAAATAGACGAGAAACAAAACCAAGAAGCCATTCATAACTTTTTGAATGATGGAGCTGCAAAATGAAACAAATGAAGAGATTCTCAAAGATGCATTATTTAGACTTTTATATTTTGATCCCTTATTTTATCTTATGCGTCATTGGCATTCTAATGGTCTATAGTTCAAGTTCTTATCAACTATTAGATAGTGATCTTGGAACTTCTAGTAAAGCAATTAAGCAAACCATGTATTTTCTTTTTAGTATCGTTTGTATGAGTTTTGTTTATCGAATTAACTTGGCAGTTCTTCGGAAACCTAAAATGATGTATTTTATTTTGACCATGACCTTCCTATCCATTGTCGCTTTACCGTTTATAGGGACCAGTGTTGGCGGTGCCAAGCGTTGGATAAACTTGGGGGTGCTTTTGTTTCAACCATCTGAGTTAGTTCCTTTAGTAATTGTCCTTTATTTAGCTTCCAATTTAGCTAAAACGGACACACTTGTCCCATTTAGATTCAAGGATCATAAACGCTCACTGCTAGTTGCTATTTTCTTTATGTTTTTTGTAGCTTTGCAGCCAAATATCGCTGGAGCATCAATGATTTTCATTCTTGTTTTAGTCTTGTTTTTATCTAGTGGACTTTCTCCTTGGTTTATGTCGATAGCTTTAATTGGTTTCGTTGCGATAAAACGGTTAGGAACAGTTCTTTTATTGTCGATTCCAACAAATTGGATGCCACAAAAATTTGGGTATTTAGTGACACGTTTTGAAGTGATGCAAAACCCTTTTATCGATCCAACTGGTAAAGGATTTCAAACGTCAAATGCCTACTATGCTATGCATAATGGCGGTTTTTGGGGATTAGGATTAGGCAATAGTATTCAGAAAAAAGGCTTCCTTCCAGCTCCTGATACAGATTTTATTTTTGCTATTTGTATCGAAGAGTTGGGCTTGATTTTTTCTTTAGGGATTTTATTTTTAGTATTCTTTATGGTTGCTCACTTATTTTTACTTGCAATAAGATCAAAAAATCTTTATTATTCTTATCTTTATATTGGTTGCGGGATGTTACTTTTACTTCAAGTCGCTGTAAATGTAGGCAGTTTGTTAGGTTTTATTCCAATGACTGGATTGACCTTCCCCTTCATCAGTTATGGCGGATCTAGCTTACTGATACTGAGTATTACGCTTGGCATCGCTCTGAATGCCCGCGCTACAGAGATTAGAGAAACATCTAGGCAACAAGGAGGTATGGCATGAGAAAAATGTTAAATACCAAAAGCGAACCAGTGAATTACGCCCTTCTATTGCCTGTCTTTCTTTTGATATTAGTCGGTTTCATTGCTCAGTATGGTGCATTCCATGCAGATCCTTCTGTTGAATCAGTTGCACCTTTATTGAGGAAACAACTTCTATGGACTATTTTAGGTATTGTCACAATGTTTGTTACAATGTTCATTCCGATAAAATATTTATGGAAATTTACTCCTGCTCTTTACGGTTTATCGTTATTTCTAATGAGTTTACTTATAAAATTTCATGATCCAATAATGGCAGCTGCAACAGGTACAAAACGTTGGATTCGTATAGGGCCAATTTCCTTTCAGCCATCAGAATTCATGAAATTAGGCTATATTTTGATGTTGGCCTATATCGTTACGAGAAGAAGACAAAAATCGTCGAATCCTTCGACTTTAAAAGAAGATTTTCGTTTATTAGGTGAATTATCACTTGTCAGCCTCCCTGTTTTTGCTTTAATGTTTTATCAAAAAGATTTTGGGACAAGTTTAGTTTTTATTTCTATTTTTCTTGGTATGGTACTTGTTTCTGGTTGCTCTTGGAAGATTTTAACGGTCGGTTTTGGGGTTTTAGGTGTAATTGGCGTCAGTGGTATTTTGTTGGTTTTAACCGAACGAGGACAAACAATCCTTTCCTATCTTCATTTTCAGCCATATCAGTTTAATCGGATCCACGCTTGGCTCAATCCTTTTGAATATGCAGATTCAATTTCATTTCAGCAAGCTCGTGGTCTGACTGCTATCGGGTCTGGAGAGATGTTGGGGAAAGGTCTGTCGAATTTACAAATCTACGTCCCCGTTAGAGAATCTGATATGATTTTCACTGTAATTGGTGAGGCTTATGGTTTTGTAGGCACTTGTGCGTTGATTCTGTTATTCTTTTATCTAATTTATCAAATGCTGATCTGTACGCTAAATGCGAAACGTGAATTTTATGCGTATATTACGACGGGTGTGATTATGTATTTCTTGTTTCATATTCTTGAAAATATTGGGTCCAATATTGGTTTGTTACCTTTGACGGGGATCCCTTTGCCTTTTATTAGTCAGGGCGGTACAGCTTATTTGGCTAATTTTATTGGGGTTGGATTGATTCTTTCGATGTATTATCAGAAGGAGAAAGTGTAGCAAAAACTGTCTAGTGGTTTGAATTTAAAATAGAACTATGAAGTGAGTTTTTATAAAATTGCTTTATAGTTCTATTTTTTATTTTGTCTTAATATAGGCAATGTACTAATCGATTCTTTTTTACCTATCGGTATTCGTAAAATCAAAAAAAGCCGAACCCTTATATATCAAGGATTCAGCTCTCATTCAATTTCTATTCTTCTTCTTCCGCCATGAACGTATTGAAAACTTCTTCAATCATATCCCATTCAGCATCTGTTTCGATTTGTTGTAATTCGCCTTCTGTTCCTTCGTTGTTTTCGATGTAAGCGTAAGCTTGCAATTCAACATCATCTTCTTCTGGAACGCCAGCTGGATAAAGAAGTACGTAATTTTTACCGAATTCTTCTTGTCCGTCAACTGTTAAAAGAATTTCGTATAACGTTTCGTTCCCTTGTTCATCAACTAAAGTGATGTGTTCATGTCCTTCATGATCGTGATCATGGTTATGCTCTTCTGCCATTGTTTTGCTCTCCTTTTATCTTACACTTGTTTTTTACAAGTCGATTAAATTTTATTGCTAGCGCCATCTAAATAATTTTGCAAAATCATGACAGCAGCTACCTTATCGATTACTTTTTTTCTCTTTGCTCTGGATGTGTTTGCTTGTTCAACTAACATCCGTTCTGCTTGAACCGTGGTCAGACGTTCATCTTGATAGGTAACAGGGATTTGGAACATCTCTTCGATTTTCTTTCCATACGCCATTGACGCTTCGGCTCTAGGTCCGATCGAATTGTTCATATTTTTTGGTAAGCCCACAACAAAGCGAGTTACTTCATATTCTTTGACTAATTCCGCTAAACGTTCAAAACCAAATTCTTCCTGTACTTCATTGATCCGAATGATTTCCACGCCTTGAGCTGTCCAGCCAAATGGATCACTGACAGCAATTCCTACTGTCTTAGAACCAACATCAAGTCCCATTACTCTCATCGAATAGTGATTCCATGATCAGATAAGTAATATTTAACCAGCTCTTCCATGATTTCATCTCGTTCGTGACGACGAATCAAATTTCGAGCGTCTTGGTAACGAGGAATGTAGGCCGGGTCTCCAGAAAGCAAATAGCCCACAATCTGATTGATCGGATTATATCCTTTTTCCTCTAAAGCCTTGTATACAGTAGCCAGAGTCTCACTTACTTCCTTCTTACGGCTGTCATCAAAATCAAAACGTACAGTTTCATCTGTAAAACCCATTTATCTACACCTCACTTTTATTCTATTCATACAGTTTCATTCTACTAAAAACAAACCGAAACTACAAACAAAACTTCACATTTTCTGCTATATATTAAAGATTTTCTTTAAATTTAAGGAAATTGGCTGATTATTTGACAGTTAAATCGATTTTAACTTGAGCAAACGAAATAAACTGTTTTTTTATTGTCTATCCTTTTAATGAAGTGGACAAAGAATAAAGGAGCTTTTTGTGTTTATAGTTAGATAAATATCAATGAGGTCGTGTTATTGATCTGTTTATTTTGGCTTTTATTGACACATCTTTCCAAAAACAAAAAATGACACAAAACGAAAAATCGTCTAGTATCATTTCTTTTCTATAGATTTGCCATGAGTTTGACCATCAAAGCCTTTTGAGCATGGAGACGATTAGCTGCCTCTTCATAAATCATAGAGTGTATTCCATCAATAATATCAGCTGATACTTCTTCTCCTCTGTGAGCGGGTAAGCAATGTAGGAATAAATAATCTTTTTTAGCTTGAACAGAAAGTCGATTATTGATCTGGAATTCCCTAAAGACTACTTCCCGTTCTTTTTGTTCACTTTCATCGCCCATACTTGCCCAGACATCCGTTACTAAAACATCGGCATTTTTGGCTGCTTGATCTGGATCATTCACAATTTCGATTATACTGCCACTTACTTTTGCATTCTTTTTAGCAAGTTCAACAAATTCTGGCTTTGGTTCATAGCCTTTGGGCGTTGCGATACTGATATCCATCCCCACCAAACTTCCAGCGATCAAAAATGAATGTGCCATATTATTTCCATCGCCAATATACGTTAATTTGATTCCTTCTAGCTTCCCTTTTTGTTCATAAATCGTTTGAAAATCAGCTAGTATTTGACACGGATGATGATCGTCTGTTAGTCCGTTGATAACAGGAATTGACGCTTCCTTTGCGAGTTCAGCAACCATTTGATCTGAATAGGTACGGATCATAATCCCATCCACATAACTGGACATCACTTTAGCAGTATCTTTGATCGGTTCCCCCCGACCCATTTGCGTACTTTTTGAATCTAAAACTATCGCTTGACCGCCAAGTTGAATGATCCCCGCTTCAAATGAAATACGTGTTCGAGTGCTGTTTTTTTCAAAAATCATAGCTAATATTTTCCCAGCTAAAACGCCTCTATACGCTTCAGGATCAGCTTTTATCGCTACAGCTAGTTCAATGATCGATAGAAATTCTTCTTTCGTTAACTCTGTTAAATTTAAAATACTTTTGCCATACATGGAATTCATCATTTATCAATCTCCCTTTTCTGAAAAGCCTGTCTGTTTAGCTAGATTATGTAAGACTTTTTCAATGATCATTATTCCTTGATCAATTTCTTTTTCTGTGATTGTTAATGGTGGTAACAGACGTAAAACGGTTTGACCAGCCTTTAATGTGAGTAAACCTTCGATTTCTAATTGATCCAATACAATTTTCAACGTATCTTGATCTGCTAACTCGATACCAATCATTAATCCTTTACCACGAATCACTTTGATCATTGAAGTTTTTTCTGCTAGTTGCTTTAGCCCTGTATAAAGCTGTTGACTTTTTTTCTGAACATCCTGCAAAAATTTTGGTTGATTGATGCGCTCAACAACCTTGTAAGCAACACTCATCGCTAACTTATTTCCTCCAAAAGTAGAACCATGACTGCCAGGACCAAAAAATTCTGCCAAACTAGTTTTACCAACCATTGCTCCTACAGGAATTCCATTGCCTAAGCCTTTCGCCAATGTAAAGATATCAGGTTCGATCTGATACTGTTCATAAGCATAGAAAGTGCCTGTCCGACCGATTCCGGTTTGAATTTCATCGATGATCAACAAGGCCCCATACTCTTTGCAAAGGGACTGTACAGCTTGAATCCATGACTCTTCAGCTGGTAATACACCGCCTTCGCCTTGAATCAACTCCAACATGACCGCTGCAGTTTGCTGGTCGATTTCCGCTTTTAATAGCTCAAGTTCATTAAAAGGTACATAAATAAAATCAGGAACTAATGGCTCAAAACCAGCATGAATACTGTCTTGACCGGTTGCACTCATCGCACCATATGTTCGACCATGAAATGAATTTGTAAAGGTAATGATTTTGCTTTTACCAGTTGCTTTACGAGCTAATTTAATTGCAGCTTCATTCGCTTCTGCTCCACTGTTACAAAAATAACTGACATACTCTTTACCATTTGCTAATTTATCAGCCACTTGTTCTTGTAAATGATTTTCATATAAATTCGGTGTATGCCATAAAAGATTAGCTTGTTCCAATAGTACTTGATTTAGTTCAGGATCATTATACCCTAAATTCATTACGCCGATACCACTAGTAAAATCAAGATAACTTTTCCCAGTTTGATCCGTCAGTGTACAGTTAGAACCTTTGATCAATTCCAGCTCTTTTCTTTGGTAGTTCGGAAATAAGTAACTCATGCAAAAACCTCCTTTGATTTGATAATGGTTCCGTCGTATTGGATTTGATTTGTGATATGAACTTCTTTAACGCCACCTTTGATCGCCGTTACAGCACTTTCTAATTTTGGCAGCATTCCGCCTTTGATGATTTTGGCTGTTTTAAGTTGGGGAATTTCATTGGTGGACAGTTCTTTTAGCCATTGATTTTCCTTTTTCACACCTGGAACATCCGTTAACAGATACAATTTTTCAGCCTGCAATTCCTCCGCTACTTTACAGGCTACATGATCTGCGTTGATATTCAGCCACTCGCCTGTTTTCGTTAAGCCTAAGGGGGCAATGATTGGAATATGCTTAGTTTCAAGTAGATGTTCTAACAATTCTGTATCCACTTGCTTGACTTCGCCAACTGAGCCTAATGTATTTTTATCGAGAAACGTTCCTGTAATGATTTGACCGCAAGAGGCATTTAAGCCCACGACTGAAAATCCTTCTTGCTGAAAATGAGTGGTAATCATCGGCTGTACTTGACCAATCAACACCATTTGGGTGATTTTTAACGTCTCTTCTGTCGTTACCCGCAGACCATCTTTGACTACTACAGGTACATTTAAACGCTGCATCATTTCAGAAATATAATGTCCGCCACCATGAACGACCACAATTTTTTTCCCTTCTTTTTGCCATTGATCGACCTGTTCAAAAAATGATTTTGTTAAGTTATCGCTGGCTACTCCACCCATCTTTATAACAATGACCTTCTTCATAATTGCCGCTCCCTCTAAGTTTTGAACCTTCATTTTAGTTGATAATCAATTTTTATGGATACATCGGTATATGATCCAGACCGCACCGTTCATCAAAACCAGCAAAAATATTCAAGTTTTGAATCGCTTGTCCAGCTGCACCTTTGCCTAAATTATCGATGACTGTTACGATCGTAACCATGTTCATTTCTGGATTATAGGCTAGTCCAATATCACAGTAATTAGAACCAATCACTTGCTTAAGTACAGGATAATGACCTACCTCTTGGACCCGAATAAAAGGACTCTTTTCAAAATGTGCTTGATATAACTGAACTAATTTCTCGTCAGAAATCGGCTCTTTTAGTTTAGCGTAAGCGGTTAAGAAAATGCCTCTAGTCACTGGAATCAAAGTGGTTGAAAACTGGATCGCTGAAAGGCGTGGTTCCCATTTTTTTAACTGTTGGATGATTTCTGGGATATGCTGATGGCTGTTCATTTTGTACAACGTCATATTATCATGTGTTTCAGAAAAGTGAGTCATTTGCGATAATCCTTTGCCTGCACCTGAAACACCTGATTTCGCATCAATAACGATGGAATCTAAAACTAATTTATCATCTTTCAATAATGGAGCTAAAGATAACTCTGCCGCCGTCGCGTAACAACCAGGATTCGCGATCCACTTTGATCGAGGTTTGTCTCGATACTCAGCTAAACCATAATCAAATTTTTGAAGTATATCCATTGAAGCACCAGTTGTGCCATACCAGTTTTCGTATTCCCCAACTTCTTTTAAACGAAAGTCTCCCGATAAATCGATCACAGGAAAATCAGCTTCAATAAAAGGCAGTGCCAACTCTTTTGAAATACCAGAAGGCGTTGCTAAAAAGACCAGATCACTTTTTTTCATAATTTCATCAGGATCGATTTTTTCTAAGGGTAAAGAAATAAGTTGTTTTAAATGAGAGGTAACATCCTCTAATGATTTTTTATTCATTGAATGACTATGGATCGAAACAACTTCAACAAATGGATGTTGTCTAAGATAACGTAAAAGTTCCAACCCACTATACCCAGTCACACCAACAATTGAGACTTTCATTTGCTTCACTTCTTTTCTTTTTATTTTTATCAAAAGAGTGTTGTTTTTTACATTATAAGTTTTCTCATTATACAAGTCAATGGTTTTTTATTAGTTTATCATTCATTTTTAAATAAATATGCACTTTTTATTGATAATCATTTTAATTTAAATGAAAATAAGCCTGGCGAAAAGCTCGATTGGCTTTTCTCCAGACCCTAAATAATTTTTATACATTTATACAGAAAGATAAATTACGATTGTCCCATCTGCTTTATAATGTTCAACATCGGTCAAATAGGTACGTTTTTTTTCTAACGCGTCGTCTTCCCAAATTTTCTGCCAAGTTTCCCCTACACTTTTTGGACTTGCCTCTGCTACTGGAATTTCTACATACTCACCGGCACGAATGATTGAGATTTCAGGAAAATCAGCTTGTTCACTCCCTACCAACAAATCATAATCCCCTTTGAAATTGCTCTCATAGTTTGAATATACCGCGAAAAACTCTCCATCTAGATGCATGTCAGGTACCTTGTTCCACAAAGCGATAATTTCATCCAAGCGATGATTATTCGTGCGGATTTTCTTGCCTTTGATTGTTTTTTCTGTTAATTGAATGGTCATTTCCTTCACTCCTTTTCATTTATAAACTGAGCTTAACACAAAAATGATGACAACTGTCTGTCAGCATTTCATTCAATTTCCACTTTTTTAAGTTGATCACAGATAAAATTTCACCGTGATTATTCCAATCAAAATAAGAATTGCCGGCAAATAATTCGATACTCTAATTTTAGTAATACTCATAATATTCAATCCAATTGCAAAAATCATCAAACCACCGATGGCACTGATTTCCCCCATTAGTAAATCCAGCAGCTCTTTAGGAATATAACGCATCAAGACACTAGCAAATACCGCGATAGTTCCTTGATAAAGAAAAACAGGTACAGCTGAAAAAAGAACGCCTACACCTAATGTTGCTGTCAACATGATCGACATAAAGCCATCCATTACAGCTTTTGTAAACAACGTTTGATGATTATTCGCCACACCGCTTTCGATTGCGCCAATGATTCCCATCGATCCAATCAGAAAAATCAACGATGCGGTCACAAATCCATCAGCAAAATTACTACCAGGTTTTGCATAACGTTTTTCTAGCTTCAAACCAAACTCATTCATCTTGTCTTCAATGCCTATTCCTTCTCCCACCATTGCTCCCAAACATAAACTGATTAGGATCACAATAAAAGACGAGGTTTTAAAAGCCATTTGAATGCCTAAGACTAAAACGCCTAGGCCAATACCTTTTGTTACGGTATCTTTCATTTGTTCTGAAATATTGCGTAAAACAGCACCTAGTAAACTGCCAATTATAATAGTTACTCCATTGACCAACGATCCTAATAAAATCATCTTTTTCATCCCAATCATTCTGTATTTCTATACTTTTTCCTATTATACGATAAGAAGTGTTAAAGGGACATTGTAATGTCTAAATATTCTTGTAATGATAAAAAATTTTTTTGTTGTTTGTGCAGACTGCTTGATAGAGAATTATCTTTTTATTGTTCCGTGCTATTTTTTCTAGCCATAATCAACTATACTAATCTTAGATAAGATGATAGAACTTAAAAGTGAGGAAAATAAATGGCAACGATAGATATAGAAAAAGTCTTAGAAACTTGTTTGCTAGCTGGAAAAATCATGCTGGAAAGTGATGCGGAAATGTATCGGGTAGAAGATACAATGAGTCGAATTGCTTTGGCATCAGGAGATTATCGGCTCGTTACCTATGTCACTCAAACAGGTCTTTTCGTAGGGCTAGATGGCACATCAACCATTCGGATGGTTCAAATTTTAAACCGTTCGATTAATTTAGAGAAAGTGTCCAGAATCAATCAGCTTTCTAGAGAATATGTCACCGGACTTTACACACTAGATGACCTTTTAGAACAACTAAAAACCTTAGAACAGGAACGGAAGTTTTTCCCTTTGTGGATGAGGTTTGTCAGTGCTGCGGTTGTCAGTGGAACGATCATGATTTTATTTGGTGGTGTTTGGGCTGATTTACTTTTGACTTGTTTGATCGGCGGTTTGGGTTATATTCTTTATTACGCCAGTTTGAAAGTATTACGTATTAAATTTCTTTCGGAATTTTTAGCTGCCTTCTTTATTGGTTGTGCGGCTCTTTTAAGCAGTAAGATCGGATTAGGGGTTAATCAGGATATGATTATTATCGGCTGTGTGATGCCGCTTGTCCCTGGTGTTCAGATTACGAATGCCTTACGAGATTTATTAGCAGGGCATTACCTTTCTGGTGTTTCTAGAGGAACAGAGGCAATGATGACGTCTTCCATGATCGGTTTTGCCATTGCGTTTGTTTTTCAATTGTTTTATTAGGAAAAACTTTCGCCAATTTAAGCCGCTCATTTATAAGAATTTGGAGGTTTTCGAATGATCAATTTACTGGTTCAGTTTTCATTTAGTTTTTTAGCTTCGTCGGCCTATGCTATTATCACAAATGTGCCTAGACGTTCGCTAGTTGCGTGTGGTTTGTCTGGTGCATCCGGCTGGATGTTCTATTGGTTTTCGACTCAATTAGGCGCTAATGCTGCTTTAGGATCTTTATTAGGTGCCTTGAGTGTTGCTGCCGTTAGTTTTATCTGCTCACGAAAACTAAAATTACCTGTTACTATTTTCAATATTCCAGGAATGGTTCCTTTAGTGCCCGGCGGACTTGCTTATCAAGCCGTACGAAATTTAGTAATAGGAAACTACGAAACTGCCGTTTATTCAAGCGTACAAGCTATCATGATCGCAGGGGCAATTGCTTTAGGTTTAGTTTTATCTGAAGTTTTGAATCATAATATTCGCAACTTTAGAGAAAAACGAGAAATAGTCAGCTTGATTAGAAAAAAAGAAGAAGACAAACACTAATTTTAAATAACACATTAAAGAGGTGAATTGATGAGTGCACTCTGTATTCTTTCATAAATAACTATTAGGAGGAATAGAAAAATGATCAAAAAAATCAATACACTAACACCTATCGAATTAGAAGAGATAATGAACATTTGGCTAACAGCTAATTGCGAAGCACATCCCTTTATTCCAGAATCTTACTGGAAAGATAATCTCACTTTTGTAAGAAAACAACTACCTCAAGCTGATCTTTATACTTATAGTGAAAACAATAAAATCATTGCGTTTCTAGGCATGAATGAGAATTATATCGCTGGGATTTTCGTACTGAGTAACTATCGTAGTAAAGGAATCGGTCAAAAGTTACTAAACGAAGCGAAACGTACTCATGATACATTAAGTCTTTCAGTCTATGTGAAAAATCAAAATGCTGTGAAATTTTATAAAAAACAAGGATTTAAACAAACAAATCAACAAATAGATAGTACTGGCGAATTGGAATATCAGCTTGTCTGGGAAAAATAAACAAAAAAAACAGCCGATTTTTGGCTGTTTTTTTCTAGAACGAACGATAAACATATTGGTTTTTTGGTTCTTCAACTTGTTTTACCTTCGTAACATCCACCATTGGAATCTCTCGCTTAAATGGTGCATAATAACCAGAATGGATTGTTCCGGTTACTTCTACCCAGTCATTATTTTTAAATGTCTGTCCTTCTGGCATATGTGTCAATAATCCAAATACTCCTGAATCTGCCACACAATGAATGATACCAAAACGAAAAACAAACATATTTGCTTCCTCATTTTGTGAAGAATTAAATGCAAAACCTTTATAAGAAATTGTCTTTCCAATAAATTCACTCGGATAATTATAGATCAGTTCCATCACTTCTAAGTAATTTTCTTCAGTAACAGTCACTTTATCATCTTTGATATAACGCGTCAGCGCTTGTTTCATCTGTTTATCATAATCTGTTTTATCAAAATAAATGCTAGTGTCTGGTTTTAGATACTGCGTTTGTACATCCGGATCACCAACAGATTCTTTACTTAAGGGAAAATTGAACCCCTTGGCTTCAACGATCGACGTATCCAAACTAACGGTTGGAAACATAAAACCGACAACCAAAGGCAATGCCAGTAATACATAAGCAATCCCTCTTTGGTAAGGCTTATTTAATCCATGATCATGCTCCTCTTCGTGATGATGATGATGTTCTGTTGTCTTTTTATCGTCCTCTTTATTCCATAGAATCAACTGAACCATCGCTAAGACGAAAGAAAGTAGCATCGATAAAATAGCTAAGTAGCGGTAATGAACATTTATATATTGATTCAACCTGCCCGATACTTGTAAAAACATCATCAACGTCGTATAGCCAATTAAAATCAAAAATCGAATCATCTTTACTTCCCTCCTTAGATTGCTAATGCATAAAGACTAACAACAACCGTTACAATACCGACAAATTTTAACATAAAGGATGTCTTAAAATAACGTTTCATCATTAATAAATTTTTGATATCTACCATTGGTCCAAAAACGAGAAACCCAACGACTGGGCCATTACCAAATAAACTCAATAACGAAGAACCAATAAAAGCATCAGCCTCAGAACATAATGACAAAGTTGCGGCTAAAACAAGCATGACTAGAATTGCTAAAAGTTTTGTATGCCCTAGCTGTAACATCGCACCTGTCGGTAAATAAGTCTGCATAGCAGCCGCTAATAGTGAACCAAAAATCAAATAACGTCCTGTATCAAAAAACTCATCGATTCCATGTGTGAGGACAGACCAGCATTTATGCCAAAACGTTTCTTTTTCATGTTGATGCTCTTCATCCTCTATAGCACAAGTGCTATCAAAAGCAGAATCCTGTAAGATCGGTTCTTTATTGATATACGCCAACCAAACACCCACAACTAGCGCCACTAGCATACTGCCAAGCACACGCCAAATAACAAATTTCACAGAATTTCCAAATGCAATATAGGTTGAAAAAAGAACAATTGGATTAATGATCGGTGCCGTTATCATAAAAGCAAAAGCTGTATAGGTCGGCACATCTTTTTTAACAAATTGATGCACGATTGGCACAATTCCACATTCACAAGAGGGGAAAAAGAATCCTAAAAAGCTTCCCACAATGATCGATAAAAATTTATTTTTAGGGAGTAATCGTTTCACTCGTTCCGGCGTTAAAAAAACATGTAATGCGCCTGATATCACGCACCCAAGCATGACGAACGGCAACGCTTCGATTACGATCGATAAAAAAATAGTGCCCATTTGCAAAACTGAATGAGGTAAAAACTGAAACATCTAATTCCTCCTTCTGCTAAAAATAACACCAGCAATCCTATTCTTTGCATCTGTTTTTTTAACATTCCAAAATATAATTAACTATACTGCTACTGCCACAAAAATTCAAGGCAAGATATATTTAATTAAAACTTATATAACATTTTCATTGCATAACAAAAAAAGTTAGGATCTTTGGAGTCCCACAAATCACAATAATTACCTTTTGCGATTTGTGAGAACCGTTCAACCCTAACCGATTTTTTCTTAAGCTCTGTTTCTACCCATCAAATTGCAAATAACTCTGATGCTGATTCTGGATCTGTATCGTATACATTAAAGTCAAAGTTCACACCTAGACCCTTTTCAGCTAAAACAGACTCCATCGCCATCCTAGCATGTTCTTTGGTATTATTCTCTTTACTCAAATGCCCCAAATAGATTCTTTTTGTATGATCCCCGATCACATCAGCCATCGTTAATGCACCATCATCATTAGACAAATGTCCTTTATCGCCCAAAATTCGTTGTTTTAAACTCCAAGGATATGGCCCCATTCGTAAAATTTCTAATTCGTGATTGCTTTCGATCAGGTACGCATCCGCATCTTTGATCGTTCCACGAACATGATCACTGCAATAACCTGTATCTGTCAGCATCACAAACGAGCGGTTATCTTTAAAGAAACGGTAAAACTGCGGAGCCGCTGCATCATGAGAAACACCAAAACTCTCGATATCCATATCACCGAAGGTCAAAATTTTGCCCATATCAAAGATATGTTTTTGCTCAACAGCAACATTTCCAATCAAAGGATCCATCGCTGCCCATGTTTTTTCATTCGCATAGACATCTAATTTATATTTTCTAGCCAAAACACCGACACCATGAATATGATCACGATGCTCATGTGTTACTAAAATAGCATCCAAATCTTCTGGTTTACGGTCGACCTCAGCTAGTAAGGATGTAATTTTTTTTCCACTTAGCCCTGCATCTATAAGCAGCTTTTTCTTCTCTGTTTCAATAAAAAGGGAATTACCTGTACTGCCGCTAGCAAGAATGCTGATATTAAAAGCTTTTTCTTGACTCATTTTTCTTCTCGCTTCCCTTCTTTGGTCTACAGCTACTTATTATACATCCATCACTATTGATTTTCCACCTTTGGCACACTATTATTTGTAATAATCGTATTGCTCATAGCATTCACCTGTTCGATCTGTAAGTTATTACCACTGGATTTGATGCCGACAAACCACACAGGAACATATACATTTTTCTCACGAATTTTATAAATTCTCGTATAAGCTAGTTTTCTAAAGGTGATTTTAGCGTTACTTGGAATCTTATTATTGATGTACAAGGTTTCGATTGCATCCCGTTCAGAAGATAAATCCATCTTATCACGTAGTTCTTCGATTCCTTGAATATGAGTTTGCGTATACTTATAGATTTTGTGTAAACCATCCGTCTCATCTGATTTTTCTAATTTTAATGAAATTTGAGCTGTGTCATCTTTAAATGGAATACTCTTATAGCTTTGAGAAACGATAATTTCTGGAAACTCTCCATCTAAAATGGAAAAATCCGGTAAATAACGGTATTGACTCCCAAACAGAACACTATCTCTATCATTTAAGAACGCTTCTAATGATTTTTCAACATTCTTTTCATCAATAAAGTAGCTTGTTTGAGCATAATTCATCTGAGGATAAACGGTCAATGAGTTATCGACTACTTCGATTCCGTTTTTAAAGAAATTACGGTCTCTAGTTTCTCGTTCAGCTTGAATTGCATCATAAAAATTCGTCTGTTCACCGCTTAAATAGTATCCTTCCTTTTTTTCTCCGGAAAGCGTTCCTTTATATGAAATCCCATCTTTGTTTAGTCGTTTTTCAATGCTATCGGTCTGATCAGAATAAGAAACATTGTTTTCTTCTTTTAATCCTTCTTGATAAATACCGAAAAGGAACATATTTAAGCCCAAAAAAGCGAGGAAAAAAATCCACTCAATTCGTTTGAAGTCCATTATTCCACCTCCAAATTCGCTAGTTTTTCCAGTAATTCACGTTCTGGATACCATTTGTTGTCATAGCGAATGTACCATTCTGGAGTGAGATCAACAACTTGCGTTATTTCCTCAATTTTATGCCAAGTATAACCGATCATCATTGAATTAATTTTTTCCGAATTCGCTCCATTTGCTATCAATTGTTCTAATAAGCTTTCAGTACTTTTCAGAACAACTTCTTCTTCTGAAGGAATCGGTACTTGAATCGTATCAACACTTGTTTCGATTACGACACTTGATTTTTCAGCTTTATCGTTTCCAATCGTGATTCGAACTTGGCCTTTATCATTTTCACTAAAGACCGGAAATCCTTCTACAAACGTACGATAATTGATTTCCGTATCAGTCCGATCAAAGTAGCGAATATTCCCCATGTTCGTTCCTAATTTTTTTATATAATTAAAACTATCAGAATAAATATTATCTTTCGCTGTCCTAGCTTCTATATTACCGTTGAAATGAATCGTCCCAAGTTTTTCGTCTACAGTCAGCCGTTCACTACCTCTTGTATAGGATAGATCCTTGCTGTCTTCATTCGTTTGAATGTTATCGGTGTTAGAGAAAAAGGCATTTCTAAATTTTGTTACAGGCTGAGAGGCTAAAATATAACTATATTTTTTCATTTTTTGGTCTTCTGACAAATAATAATGTTTCCCTGCAACAGCTTGTTGATCTGAAATTTGGTTATATTGCACGCCGACTTTGTTCATTAAATTTAAAACTTTTTCATTATCTATTGTAATCGACGCTTCATAGACATCTTTACGGTTAAAATCCAAGAAGCGAATTTTATTTTGAGCTAAATCCACTTGAATACACGTAAAGAAAATTTGATCAGCACTGAGATCCGTTAGCTGAAGATTTAAATTATATACAGAAATATATTCACTTAATAAAAACGGTCCTTCATAAAGCAATTCAAACCCTTGTTCCATTGATAAGTATTTTTCAAATTGCTCTGAATCACCTACAACCGTTTGAGTCAATTTACCAAATGAACTATGTTTTATTTCGTTTTGAATATTCGTGATTAGATTTTCACTCGTATTCATTTCTGATTTTCCATTTTGCATACGAACCAAGTGTAATGGTAAAAATACATCTGTATCTAATCGTTCATTCACAACAGTAGTCGCAAGTTGTGAATCATTCTTGATTGGTTGTTCTTTTTTTGAAGAACTGATCCAAATGCTAACCGAAAAGTATAAACTGAGCAGCACTAAGAAAATCAAACCGAATCTTACGATTTTTTCTGTTATTTTCATTCCCACCAATCCTCCTCATAAGGTTCATAAGGCAAGGAGATATAAAAGGTAGAGCCTTGGCCTTCTTGACTTTCCACCCAGATTGCACCATTGTGAGCTTTCACTACTTCTCTTGAGATGGCGAGACCGAGTCCTGTTCCACCTTGTGCTCTCGCACGTGCTTTATCCACACGATAGAAACGCTCGAAGACCTTGTTGATATCTTTTTTGGGGATACCTAATCCTTGGTCGGTTACACTGAATACAACGTTATTGTGGGTTTCAAGTAGACGACATGTAATTTCTCCGCCATCTGGTGAGTATTTGATTGCATTATTTAAAATGTTATCCAAAACTTGAATCACTTTATCTGTATCTAATTCCACCCACAAATCACGTTTGGTGAACTCACGATGGATCGTATAATTTTTATCATTTGCTTCAACCATCATATCAAATCGGTCCAAAACAAAATTGATCAATTCATTGAAATTGACATATTCTAACTGTAATTCACCGTTACCGGAATCCATTCTTGAAAGATTCAATAAATCATTGATCATCCGAATCATTCGATCCGTTTCTTCCAAGGTGACTTTTAAGAAATTAGGTGCGATCTCAGGATTTTCCCAAGCCCCTTCACTCAGCGCTTCGATATAGCTCCGCATACTTGTTAAAGGTGTCCGTAACTCGTGTGAAACATTGGAAACGAATTCGCGACGTTCACGCTCATTCTTCTCTTGTTCCGTTACATCATGAAGTACACAAACAAGCCCCGTAATAAAGCCAGATTCTCGGCGAATCATTGCAAAATCAACACGAATGATCATTTGGTCTTCTTCCATAGACGATAAAGAACGATCAATCAAAATCTCTTCTGGCTCTTCCAGTAATTTCCGTAGTGTGTAATCCGTTTCGATATCTAATAATTCCAGTAAAGAAGAGCCAATCACATCTTCGTCTTTCACATTTAATAAAGAAAGGGCCATTTCATTGATCGTAATAACTTTACCTCGCCGATCTGTCGCAATTACTCCGTCTGTCATGTGAGCCAATACGCTATCTAAACGATTCCGTTCAGCTTCCATCGTTTCTTGTGCTTCTTCGATCCGTTCAGAAAGCTGATTGAATGTCTCTGCCAGTTGGCCTAACTCATCTTTACCATAGACTTTGACTTTACCAGTATAATCACCCTTGGCAATTCGTAACGCTTGTTCTCGCATTTCGCCGATTGGTTGAGTAATCGATCTTGCAATCAAAATCGTAACAATAATCGAGATCGCACCAGCTATTAGTGAAGCCGTAAAAAAGATTCGAGCTGTGTCAGTGATCTCTTGATATTTGTTTTCTGTATTACTCTTAACATAAAGAACCCCGATGACTGTGTCGCCAGTCGGGGATTGGATAGGCTGAACATTGATATATACACGTTTATCATTATCAATGGCTGAATATTTTTTTGCACTGAAGTCATTCAAGTCACGATAATCATTTTTTTTACCAACGATTCCTTGCCGATTTAAATCGCTTGTTGCTCTGACAATTCCTTTATCATCCACTACACGAGCTTCAATTGTTTCAGAAGCTGAAAAATCACTTAATGTTTTTTTCAAATTGGCATCGATCTCTGTTCGATCACGGTCTTTTTCACCTAGCTTTGGACTAAGCGTACTGGCTAGTTGGGAGACCTGTCGATCAACATTTTGTTTATAGTCATTAATTGTTGTCGATTCCAGTTCACGGATGAAGTATCCGCCGATAATTTGGATCGCAATCAATAATAACAAAATAAAAGACAATGCGATCTTAAAATTTACTGATTGAAAAAAGTGAACTTTTTTCTTCATAACTCACTACTCCTGTTCAGGGTTTCGAAGATAATAACCAACACCTCGACGTGTGACTAAATAAGTCGGATGACTTGGACTGTCCTCAATCTTCTCTCTTAAACGGCGCACAGTAACATCCACTGTACGAACATCACCAAAATAATCATAACCCCAAACCGTTTGAAGTAAATGCTCACGAGTCATCACTTGACCGATATGTTTAGCTAAATAATAAAGCAATTCAAACTCACGATGCGTCAGCTCAATCTTGCCGCCACGTTTTGATACCATATAAGCATCTGGATGGATCGTTAGATCTCCGATCGTAAGTTCCGATTGTGTCGTTGATTCTGCTTCTTTAGCGCTTGTAGCACCACGGCGTAGATTTGCTTTTACCCGGGCTACGAGTTCGCGATTAGAGAATGGTTTAGTCACATAATCATCTGCACCTAATTCTAATCCTAAAACTTTATCGATTTCAGAATCTTTAGCTGTCACCATAATGATTGGCATATCATAAGTTTTACGAACTTCTCTTGCTACTTCCAGTCCATCCATTTTTGGTAACATCAAATCAAGGATGATCAAATCTGGTTCTACTTCTTTTACTTTTTCAACAGCTTCTTCACCATCATAAGCTGTGAAGACTTCATATCCTTCTTTAGTAAGGTTGTATTTTACAATATCCGAAATCGGCTTTTCATCATCTACAACTAATATTTTTTTCATATAAGAGGCACCTCTTTTTCTTTTGTCTTTTGTCTTTTGTCTTTTCGTAGTCTAACCATATTCTCTCTTATTATACCTTATTTTGTCCACTGTTTCATCTTTGAGAAAAAATCCTTACCCTTTCTTATCTATATCTTGCAAAAACAAAGGCTTTCTGACTATAATTAGGAATAAGTTTTTTTAGAAGGAAGCGATAAAATGAAAGCACCACGATTACAAGCAGGTGATGAAATTCGAGTCATTGCACCATCCAGCAGTTTTTCACGTTTAACGGATCTGGGTATTAAATCCGCTGAGGAAAAATTGACAGCTTTAGGGTTTAACGTCACCTTTGCTGAACATACGAATGAATATGACATCCTTGGCTCTTCTTCGATCATGAGCCGAGTGAAAGATCTGCATGCAGCTTTTTCAGATGATCATGTCAAAGGAATTTTAACAGCGATTGGCGGTTTCAATAGTAATGAATTACTGCCTTACCTAGATTTTGAACTAATTAAACGACATCCAAAAGTTTTTTGCGGTTATAGCGACATCACAGCATTGTGTAATGCGATTACGGCTAAGACAAAATTACTTACGTATGTGGGCCCACATTTTTCTAGTTTCCAAATGGATGAACTGCAAGATTATCAAACTGAAACTTTTTTGCAAGCAACTACTGATGAAAAAGCGTTTGATGTATCTGCCTCTGAATCATGGAGCCAAGATGAATGGTATTTACCCGACCCAAAACGTACATTATTAGCCAATGCTTGGAAAGTCTACAGCCACTCGGTCCCTGTGACTGGAACTTGTTATGGCGGTAATTTAGGCACTTTTCAATTGCTTTTTGGTACTCGTTTTTTACCAAATCTCGAACGTGCTATTTTATTTGTAGAAACTGCTGAAGAAGATGATTATCATGATTTTGCTCGTGGATTAGCTGCCTTGCTCCAAGTAGTGAAACATCCTCAAGCCTTACTGATCGGACGTTTTCCTAAAGAAACCGAAATGACCGAAGAACGGCTTTTAGCAATTCTATCAAAATATCCTTTATTACGAGAGATTCCCGTGATTTATGATATGAACTTTGGTCATACACAACCGATTTTCACAATCCCGATCGGAGATCAAGCGACAGTCGATACAACAACAAAAATGATTACCTTTTTCTAAACAAAAACCATATACTGTTTGCTTTTTTCAACAATCAAACAGTATACGGTTTATTTTTTATACTTTTTTTCCATCTGTTCGTATAATGTAATTTTATTATCCAGTAAGTCAAGATGACTTTTCGCTCTTTCATATTCGGTTAGGATTTTTATTCGATGGTTTAATAATAAGTTTTTGCGTTCTGTGATCGTTGAATCTCCGAGATTTCTTAAATGAGTATATTTTTTGATATCCTTTAGCGAAATACCTGTGTTTTTTAGCTTGATCACAAAATTCGCCCACTCCACTTCTTCTTCACCAAAAACACGATAATTGTGTTCATCTCTAGCTGGTTCAATCAATCCTTCTTTTTCATAATACCGTAACGTATGCTCACTGATGCCAATTTTCTTTGCAAATTCACTGATTGTATACATATTTTCTCCCTTCTTTTATTTTTTTGTTGCTTTAGAGTCGTCTCTAACCCTTATACTTCGATTGTACCACTCAGTTTACGTTTTAGCATCATCTTGTTTCACGGGCTAACACTACGCTCTGCTAATTCTTAAAATCTGTCAGAGTTGAATGAGTCCGCTACGCTTTTAAATTAGGAGGAATAATATGAAGTACATAGTAATCACAGGCGCAAGTTCAGGAATTGGTTTGGAAGCCGCCAAAGCATTTGCAAAACTAGGGAAAAATCTTATCTTAATTGCTCGAAGGACTGATCTACTTGATCATTTGAAAGAGGAAATTTTATTAGAACATCCTACTCTTGAAATCGTGAATAAAACCGTCGACTTATCTCAAAAAGAAAACGTACTTGATCTGTACCAGGATTTAAAAATTTATGACATTGAAACATGGATCAATAACGCTGGTTTTGGCTATTACCATTCAGTCGCTGACCAAGATTTAGAAAAGGTCAGTCAAATGTTGCATTTGAATATCGAAGCCCTAACGTTACTATCCTCTCTTTATGTCACAGATTATGAACAAAAAGAGAATACACAATTGATTAACGTTTCTTCTGCTGGTGGATACAAAAATGTTCCAAATGCCGCTACGTATTGTGCAACAAAATTTTATGTAAGTGCATTTACTGAGGCGATTGCCTTGGAGTTACAAACCAAAGAGTCTCCTCTTAAAGCAAAAGTCTTAGCGCCAGCCGCTACTGAAACAGAATTTGCTCAAGTTGCTAATGGCTCAAAAACTTATGACTATACTAAAGGTTTTGGAACATTTCACACTGCAAAAGAAATGGCTCAATTTCTCATAGAACTTTATCAAAGTCAAGAAGTCGTCGGTCTTGTTGATCGTAATACTTTTAAGTTTGATTTGTCTGGTCCAATTTTTGCTCATTACCAAACTGGAATTAAAAATATGTAAGGGTCTTACACAAAAAAAGTGCTTGATAGAATGATTCTATCAAGCACTTTTTTGGTTTTACTCTTCAGTATCAAGTAAGTATTTGCTAACTAAAGCAGCAAGTATACCACCGATCAGTGGTGCTACGATAAATACCCAAACTTGAGATAATGCTTCTCCACCTGCAAAAATTGCTGGACCTAAGCTTCTAGCTGGGTTGACAGATGTACCAGTTAGCGGAATTCCCACCAAGTGAATCATTGTTAATGTCAAACCAATTACGATTCCTGCAAGTTTCGCATTGCCTTTTTTGGCACTTGTGACAGTCATGATAACCAAAACAAAAATAAATGTTAAAATAATTTCCACGGTTAAAGCACCAACTGCGCTAAAGTCGCCAAAACCATTTTGACCTAAGTTTGTTGTTTCTCTTCCTGATGCATTCAAAATTGATAACAAAGCAAAAGAAGCAATCAAACCACCAATGATTTGACCAACGATATAATAAACTAAATCCATTGTTGAGATTCGTTTATTGACCCACATTCCCAATGAAACTGCTGGATTTAAATGAGCCCCAGAGATCGTACCAATACTGTAAGCTGCTGCAATGATCGTCAAACCAAAAGCCAAAGCGATTCCAGTTGTACCAATACCTTCAATCCCGCCTCCTAAAACAGCTGTCGCTGTACCAAAGAAAACCAAGATAAATGTTCCAAGACATTCTGCAATTGCTTTTTTCATATATTTCCCTCCCTTCACTTTTATTCTTAAATAGATTATCACATTCATGAAAATTTTCGTGATAGTTTCAACTAAAATTGAGAGAAAGTTCAGTGAGTAATATCTCAATATGATTGATACATATAATCATAAGAGGAAAATAAAAAAAATACCAACAAAAAGCATCTAATAAATGTACCTTTGTTGGTATTTAAATTTAGTCTAAAAGCTGGATTCCGATTCCTAAAAGTCCTGGTCCTGTGTGAACAACTAAAGCTGGACTGATCGTACCAAAATAAATCTTTTCTGCTTGAGGAAACTGTTCCTTCAGCTTTTCGTAAAAGCTTTCCGATTCTTCTACTGCTTGTCCTTGGGCAACTGCTAATACAAATTTCTTATGATCTCCAACGAAAGCTTTTACTAATTCGAACGTTTTATCTAAGCTTTTCTTTCTACCTCGTGCTTTAGCTACGGTATGATAAACACCTTCACCGTTACAAGAAATAATTGGATTTAATTTTAACGCCGTTCCTAAAATCGACGCAACCAAACCGATCCGTCCACCTTTTTGCAAATATTCAAGTGTGGCAACATTGAAGAAAACTTTGGCTTTCGCTACATTATTCGTTAATTTTGTTTTAATTTCATTCCACGGAAGACCCGCTTCAACCAATTTAGCTGCCTCAATCGCTTGAAGACCACTACCTATTCCGATATTTTTTGTATCCAAAACGAATGTTTCTAATCCTTCAAATTCTTCTGCAATCAAACGAACCACATTAAACGTCCCGCTCAATCCGCTGGAAATTGTCACAGCCAATACTTTTTCATAACCGTCTGCTTTGATTTTTTCAAAAATTTTCGTGATTGTTTCACCATCTGGCAATGATGTACTCGGAATTTCTACAGCTAAACGCTCGTAAACTTCTTCTGGTGTGATATCTACTTTATCTGTATAAATGCGGTCTTTATATATAATTTGCAACGGAATCATGTACATTCCATATTGCTCAACTAACTCCTTAGGCACATCTGTCCCCGAATCTACTAATAATGCAATTTTCTCTTTATTCATCCACTTTTTCTCCATCTTCTTCTAATTTTTTTTGTGCTAATTCAATGACCTTTTCAGTAAATAATTTGGTAGCAAATGATAAAGTTGCACCTTTTACAATTAAAAATTCTACTGGTATGGGTTGATCAAAGGCTGCAACTGGTTCATTTCCTAAGGCTTGAGCAACAACTACTGCTAAGGCTACTTCTTGTTCGTCACAAAAAAGATTATATGCTTCACGAATACCAACTGCTACACCTTGATAAAGAATGCCTTGTTTGATTTCCGGTATAGTTAGAACTTGCTTTAATAGCGTAATGGCTATTAAAAAAGCCAAATGCTTTTGATTGTAACGTTTTTTATTTGGGGCTGGTATCAGTCCTAATTTCACATAATTATTGACCATCGACGAAGTTAGCAAGGTATGCTTTTCCTTTAAAATAACTGGTGACAAGTACCGTTCAACTAGTGTGATGACTTGATCCATATATAATTCTAATTCCGGCAATTCATGCCATCGTGGCAAGTGGACATCCACCAATTCTTTTCCCCAAATTTCTAAAGAGGATTTTATTTCATTCACAAGATCCCTCCTTCTATTTACTAAAACAGTTTAACATTCTTTTCAAAAACATTCAATCTAGTTGTTGAAACTAGATTGAAAATAGTAATAAAAAAACAAGCTTACTCATTAAAGAAAGCTTGTTTTAGTATATCCAATCAACATTTATTAAAAATCATTAAACCCATCATCGTCTTCTGTATTTCGTTTGAACGAATCAAAACCAAATTTTCCTCTTTTTGGAAAATCAGGTGATCCAAATATATCACGAGGATCAAATTCTGGCTCCATTTTACCAGGACCTCCACCAAAACCACGACCGTGCCCTCCATGTCTGCCACGCATATGAGGACCTCTAAAGTCACGCTCTTCTTCAGGAATTTCTGCTTCTAGTGCTTCGAGCAATTTACTCATGATGATTTTGAATGATTCTTGTTCAGATTCTGATAATACATCAAAAATCGTTTCTTCTTCTTGCTTACTATTATCAGCTGCTGCCATTCCAGCTTCCGTTAAACGGATCACCATCACTCGACGATCGCTTTCCAATGGTTCACGACTTATATAACCATTTTTCTCTAATTTACCTAAGAGCTCACCTAAAGATTGCGGACGCATATCTAACAAGTAAGACAGCTCTTTTTGCGTTGTTTCTGGTTTAAGTTTTAACAGATTTAAAACTCTCCCTTGCCCTCTATGTGGATTCCCGAAAGGTCCATGTTCTCTACGACGTTTCATAAAATATCTTTGCATCATTGCTTGTAAGCTTAGAAACTGTTCCATCAATGTTTGTTCTTCCATAATAGATTCCTCCATAAAATATAATATAAATCAGTTATCTGTTTTATATTATAAAGGCACCTGTTTAAAATGTCAACAATTAATGAATAAGAATAAATTACTGTTTTCACTTCCTTTTACAAAGCTACCTGTGTAATAAAAAAAACTCCATAAGCAACTCATTGAGTCTGCTTCTAGAGATTTAAAATTCTATCTATAATTTTTTTAATTCCCTTTTTCCTAAAACGATTCCGATAAAGAAGAACAGTTCTAGCAAAACAAAAAACAAAATAAAACTATGCATAAAATATTGTTCTGGTAAAACATTGATGATCGGGTCAGTAGCCGGATCAAATAACCAGTCATCGTTATTAAAAAATACGCCATGGAATGCCACAAAGAATCGATCGAATCCAATAGCCATTAAAACACCAAAAAATACTGGAATGATCATTCCCCATTGAAACGGACGAATCAAACGCCATACTCGTTTTGACTTGATCAAACGGAAAACAAAGATGCCGCTTGGAATCACTGTCAAAAGTAGTACACCATAACAGAGTAAGAAAAGACGTTTTACTTCGTAAAAATGGAATGCTCCACTTTTTGATGATGGAAAATCAGATAATTTCAATGTATGATTAAACGGATTATTTAAATAGGCCATCAACTGATCAAAGTTTTTTAGTAATGTTGGCTTGTCCATATCTACATAGTCTAATATCTTTAATGAATCGATATCAAAAACATATAACAGACGAAAATTGATAGTGATCGCAACGCTTAAAGAAATGATCGTCAAAATCAAACATACGATTCCAGCTCGCTCTCGCCAAATCCAACCTTTTTCTTTCATATCAAAAAGTCCACTCATCCAAAGAATCCACTACATAGGTGGGTTGTTCAGGTAAACTTGGAACTGCTGATTTCGCCGTAAATCCTGACAAAACAAGTAAACTATCGATTCCATTTTGAAGTCCCGACTGAATATCTGTTTCATAATTATCGCCAACCATAATTACATCTTCTTTATTCACTTTCATGACTTTTAGCGCTTCATTCATAATGACCGCATTTGGTTTTCCGATCATGATTGGATCTGTCTGTGTTGCGGTTTGAATTAAAGAAATAAATGAACCCGCTCCAGGTAATAAACCACGTTCTGTCGGGATACTCTTATCTGGATTGGTGCCAATAAAAGTTGCACCATTTCTAATGCACAGTGCGGCTGTCGCAAATTTTTCATAATTAATATCAGTATCTAGTCCCACAATAACATAATCTGGTTCTTCTTCATCCCACTCAAAACCTGCAGATAAAATCAAATCAACAAGACCAGATTCTCCGATTACATAAACTCGGTTTCCTTTACCTTGTTCTTTCATGTAATCGATCGTTGCAAGGCTTGCTGTATAGACAGTCTTAGCTGATACCTGAATTTCAAACTCCTGTGCTAATCGATCAGCGACTGCCTCAGGTGTTTTTGTCGTATTATTAGTCACAAAAAGAAAAGGCAGTTTCAGTTCTTGCAGGCGTTCAACAAATCGTTTTCCTGCTGGAATGACTTCTTTCCCTAAATAAATCGTGCCGTCTAAATCAATTAAATATCCTTTATATTGCTTCTTCACGAATGATTACTCCTCACGTTGACGAATAGTAAATGAGCGGCCTTTATTGGTATCGTTCTCTTTCTTACCAATGACAGCTTTTTTCGGTTCATTTTCTTTACGGTTCTTGATCACTGGTTTCGTTTTATTAGTCACTGGTACACGTTTTTCTTCCGTGTGTGCTTGCGTTTGATTCACTGGTTTTTTATTTGGTTTCTTGCGCCGTGTTTGTTGTTTTTCACGTTTCCCACCAACTCGTTCGATCACGAAATAAGCACAGCCAAAATTGCAATATTCATATAAATAATCTTCTAGTGTATCGATTCTTTGTTCAGGAGCTGCTTTACGATTGGATTCATTGAAAAAACCTTTCAAACGAAGTTGATCGTAGCCCCAATCACCAACAATATAATCATATCTTGAAAGAACATCACTAAAACGTTCTCCTAATCTTTCTGTATCAAAGGCTTCCCGATGATTTTTTACTAAAAGATACTCGCGAGCACCGATCGTTACGTGAACATCATCAATGAGTGTTACGATTTCGCCTTTTTTCTTTTCTTTGACAGGTTCTTCTTTTATCTCTTCAAGGACAGCTGTGATTTCATCTGTTAAGGTTACTGCCGGTTCTTCTTTATGTTTAACTGGTTTAGTTGATTTGTATGGTTTTTTTACTTTTTCTGTCATTTTTTCACCGCCTAGATTTTATTATACCTTGTTTTTATAGGATTGGGTAGTGCTCGTTCAAGTAGTTAGCTAAAACGGTTCGGATAAATTCTGGAAAGATAAAGTCAACTTCTCCCGCAAGCTCGATTGTTGGGAAAAAAGGAATAAACATGAAATGGTCAACAGTGGTAAATGTATATTTCCGTTCTAAATCAATTGGCTGATTTTGCCATAAAACTTGTCTTTTCTGTTTATCATACTTTAGTCCATCATAATATAGTTCACCAAATACTTTACCACGAAAGCCCATACCTGTAATTTGAAACTTACGCAAGTAATGTCGGTTTTTTTCCATTTCTTTGACCATTCGAATCAATTCAGCGCCAGACAAAGTCACGCGAATCAAATGCATTGGATGAGGCAGTGTTTCATGCAGTTGATCTGCATCAACGATTCCTTTTGGTATGTCTGATAAAAATAAGCCATTGTTTAAAATCGCAGCATCCGTCTGCCCTTTTTCTTTCAAAGCTTTTAAAGTGGTTACGATCAAGGGATGTTCAGCATTTAAATCAACCAATAAAGAATGGGGAATTACTGCGATTTTTTTTGCTTTTAATAACTGATGACCTAACCCCATATAGTCCTCTATTTCACTTTGATCTGCAGATAATGTAGGCAGTTGCTCTGTTGATACTGCTTTAGCTTCACTACGAACGATTTTGCCATTATTGATTGTTAGGTGAACTTCCCCAATATAATAGCCGAATTTCCCAGCAGCTGAAAGTTGTGTGCCATTGATTTTTTCACCTTGTTTAAATAAATGATGGGTGTGGGATCCTAATAATACATTGATTTCTGGAAATTCATTGGCGATTTTAATATCTTCATCGATACCCAAATGGCTCATTAAGACTAAAACGTCACATTACGGTTGGATTTCTCTGATCAATTGCGGCAGCATTTCTTTCGTTGAACGAATATCCCAACCATTTGGATTATAAGTCAAAGGAAAAGGTGCAGTGAGCGCAATCAAACCAATTTTTGTTTTTTCTGTTGTTTCGATAATTTTATATGATCTTGCCCAATCAGGTGCTTGTCCCGTTTCTAAGTCAAATAAATTTCCCAATAATACATCAAATTTCCGATGATCATATAAATGATTCAACTGCTCTTTAGAATTTCCAACACCTTCATTATTTCCAATTGTTGCTGCATCATAGCCAATCTCATTCATCAGTTCAATATTCGCTTGACCATCGGTTGCTTCAGTCAATGGATGCCATCGATCAACAAAATCTCCTAAGTCGACGGTCAAAACTGTTTTACCAGATTTCTCATATTCTTCTTTTTGACCTATCAAATATCTTCTGATCTTGGGCCAATTTTCTAAATGTGAATGTAGATCATTTGTATGAAAGATGACGATTTCTTCCATTTTATCGCCCCCGATTTCAGTATATAAAAATATAGTACCATACTTCTCGATAGAGTATAATAAAGTAACCACACAAACAAAGGAGAAAAAAATGAAAATTAACGTTCCTTTCGGCTCGATCTGGTTGGATGCTGATGATGAAGGTCTAAGCGCTCTTTCTTTTTTTGAGCTCGCTCATCATAAAACGAATCCTTTTACAGAACTTGCTGCCAAAGAACTCACAGAATATTTTGCTGGTAAACGTACACATTTTACTGTCCCTTTATCCATTCGCAGCGGTACTGAATTTCAAAGAAAAGTCTGGCACGCGCTTTCTAAAATTCCTTTTGGTGAAACTCGCAGTTATTTAGATATTGCCCAAGCTGTTGATTCACCCAAAGCCGTTCGAGCAATTGGTCAGGCCAATAGTAAAAATCCCATTCCAATAATTGTCCCATGCCATCGAGTAATTGGTAAAAATGGAAAATTGACAGGTTACTTAGGTAGTTCTGAACATGATAGGCTTAGTATCAAAATATTTTTACTGCAGGTGGAACATGTATCCCTCAATAAAAATTAACTTTCAAAAACAACAAAAATAATGAGAAACAAAACGGTCTTCGTTCTGCTTCCCATTATTTTTGTTGTTGTCTAAATAGAATGAAAAATATATCTACTACCTATTAGCTGTTGCCCTTATTGTCATCGCTATCTTTCCCACGATATTTTTCCAAATATTGTTCTTTCGTCATAACATCATCTACGCTCATATTAAATTCAACTAGCTCTAAGCCTGTCATATAAGCAATTGCTTCTTTTACTTTTTCAACGGTTTGATCAAAAACATTTGAAATATTGACATCGTATTTGCAAATCACTGATACATCAACAGCCACTTGTTTTGTGCCAACTTCTACTCCCACGCCTTTAGTAACGTCTTCATTGTCTCTAAAACGGTCTGCGAAATCTGTAAAAAGGTTACCACTCAATCCTAAGATACCATCAACATCTGAAATAACCACACCTACGATTTTTTTGATTACGACATCACTGAATGTTAATTTCGCTTTTAATCCACCTGTGTTGTTTTCTACTGCTTCTGCCATTTGCATTCACTCCTTCAAAATAATTTTAAATTCATATCATAGATCTAATTGACTCTATCAAGGAATAAATATCCAAATCTTCATCTCGCATTTTCCCGATAACATATCCTACTACTGCAAAAATCAGTAAAACCAATGTTTTGCCAAAACCAATCAGTAATAGAAGGAGCGCTAATAGGAAAAATAAGGTTGTCCAAATAATTCTAAAACGATAAGGTTTAAGCTGTTTAATCCAGCGTTCTTTCTTCTCTTGATCCATGGCGTCTCCCTCCTATACCACTCGTGATTGTTTTTTACCAAAGGTAGTGGATTCTGTTGGTTCTTTTTCTCTTAATTGAACTGTTACACGGCTATCAATTGATTCTAGGGCCGTATTTAATGCGCTTTGTATTGTTTCTTTGATCTCTTCTCCTAAAGGTTGAAAGCGATCTTTGCTTCGAACATCGACTCTTAATTTAACCGCCACTTTTTCTTTCCCTTTGATTTTAATGGTCATTTTCGTTTTATCCGGATGAATAATTGTGCTGTACGCCTCTTTCACAATTTGTTCAACCGTACTTTTAGGAATCTCTATCCGATTCTTGCCAGCTTTCACGATTAAACGTTTTCTACGCCCAGAAACTGAAAGTACAACAATCAAACTGAGTAATAACAGACCTCCCAGAATAAGTAACAGCCATTGAAAGAACGTGAATAACCAAGGGTAACTGTAAAGAAGCCCATCTACTTCATAAGAAAACCAAGGAATGTCGATCAACTGACTAAGTAAGCCCAATGTTCCGACAAACAATAGGAGTATGATTAATGCAAAAATAATTTTCAGCAATCGTTTCATATACTTCCCTCCTTTGAGACTAATTGTTTTGCTGTTAATTAAATTGTAACGCCTAAAAAAAAGTATTACAAAAGATATGAATTTCTTTTTTGCGCTGGATAAGATTTATACTTGCAGAAATCATATAAAAAAAGAACGATCGAACCGCGGTCTGCCTGCAAATAATCTGCTGGATTCCTTAGGTTCAATCGTTTTTTTATTTATTCATCTAAATATTCTTCCTTAGAAAATTCAGTATCTTCATACTCACCGCTATCTCCATAAAATTGGTTATAGCGCTGTTTAAATTTACGGAAAATATAGGTAACTAAAACTTTAGCAATCGCATAAATCGGAATTCCGAAGATCAATCCGAACATACCTAATAAATCACCCATTACCAATAATACGATCACGATTGTCAGTGGATGCACAACGAGTCGTTTGCCCATCACTTGTGGTGCTATCAAATGACCATTTAACATTTGGACTAGCATCCAAACTAAGCTCATCTTAATAAACATGCCAAATGACACCATCAATGCCACGATTGCAGCTGGAATAAAAGCAATCACAGGTCCAATATATGGAATAACCGCTGTGATCCCAACAATGATCGATAAAGTTCCAGAGTAAGGTACTTTGATCAGCCAAAAACCGATAAACGTCAAAAAACCGATCGCAATCGAGACTAAAATTTGTCCTTTTAAATACGCGCCGACTTGACTGCTCATTGTTGCGCCGATTTCTTTAGCATCACTTCTAAAACGTGGGGGTATAATCTTTAAAACAAACGAAAAGAACTTCTGATCATCTTTTAATAGGAAAAAAGTAATGATCGGAGCCGTTACCATCACCAACGCAAAACCAGTTAAAGTAGAGAAAACCGTAGAAGCTCCTTCCACAGCTTTGCTAAAATAACTGCCAATTCCATCTGAGACATTATCAAACCATCGTTGAATGCTATCTAAAGCATTTGCTAAAGGTTTCTCCAAGGCAGAATTATGGAAAAAATCAGTGACCATTTTGTTCAAATCCTCCATATACTGCGGAAAACTTTGGATCAAGCCGTCTACTTGTTTTTGTAAAATCGGAACAACTAAAATAATGCCGACAACGATCAATGCAACCAACACAATAAAAATTGCTGAAACGCCATAGACCCGTTTCACTTTGTGTTTTTCTAACCAATTGACAACTGGATTGAATAAATAATATAAAATCAATGCTAAAATTGTCGGTCCGATAATTGTTTTAAAAACAACGCCGATCGGTCCAAAAATAAAGCCTACTTGATGAAAAAGAAAAATCACAGCTCCTAGTAACAATAAAGCAACTAGCGTGAATAATAGATTTTTACCACCTAGAAATTTGATCCAGCGTGTTTCTTGCTTCTTTTCCATTTTCTTCCCTCCTTAAATTAACAGTGTCATGAGCTCGTCTAGACTCGTAGAAAAACAGGAAAAATCAGAAAGTAGAGCCTTTTGCCACATTTTGATTTTATCTTTTTTCTGATAAGCTAGCCCATGAAACTAGATATCACTTCTTTATTGTAGCGAAAAAAACATTATCTGTAAAAAATAGTCCCTTCATCGTTTAAACAGAAAATCACTCAGTCATTAAACAACTGACTGAGTGATTTTCTTTATTAATTCGCTGCTTTGCGCCCTTTGCGTTGTGTTGCTTCCATAATAACAGGAAGAATCACTGGACGGCGTTTTGTTTGTTCAAATAAGTAACGACTCAATTGTTCACGGATATCTTGTTTTAATTTGCTCCACTCAAAATCGCTACTTTCAAGATGTTTTTCAACGATCTCAGTTACGATATTGCTGCTTTCTTTCATCAAGTCTTTGCTTGTTTTGACATAAACAAAACCTCTTGATGTGATTTTAGCAGGCGAAACGATCCGTTTTTCACGACGATTGATTGTCACAACCGCTACGAAAATACCATCTTCAGATAAAATTCTACGATCGCGAAGCACGATATTTCCGATATCGCCAACACCAATTCCATCGATCATAATATTATCAGCCGTCGTACTACCCGCAACGTTCATTTTCTGTTTACTGTATTCAAGGATATCTCCTCGACCAGTAATAAAAATATTTTTGTAAGGAATACCCAATTCATGTGCTAAATCAGCATGTGCTGCTAATTGACGATACTCACCTTGAATTGGAATAAAGTGTTTTGGTTTCATTAAGTTTAACATCAACTGTAAATCGTTTGGAGTAGCATGACCAGAAACACGCATATTATCAGAGATTTGTTTTACTACACCGCCAGCGCGGTATACGATATCTTCTGTCTTAGCTACGGCTGTCTCCATCGCAGTAGTTGGCGTTGTTGTGATATACACCAAGTCGCCTTCTTTGATTTTGATGACACGATGTGTCCCATTGGCCATTTTTTGTAATGACTTGATTGGTTCACCCATTGTTCCTGTTTCTAAAATCACTAATTGATCTGCTTGATATTTTTTCATATCTTTCACACTAACGATCAAATCTTCACTAGGTAATTTTAGTTTGTCTAGTTTGATAGCTGTATTGATGATTCTTTGGAAATCTTGACCCGTTAAAACAACTTTTCGGTCAGAACGATGTGCTGCATCTAAAATTTGTTGTACACGTTGTAAGTTACTTGCGACGCAAGCCACAATGATTCGGCCTTCCCAGTAACGGATCGTATCGAAGACTTCATCAGCAATCTGCAGCTCAGAAACAACCTGAGTAGGATTTTCTGCATTAGAAGAATCACTCAATAACGCTAAGACTCCTTCGTTACCGATTTCAGCTAAACGACCAAAATCTGTTTGATACATCGGGATCGCGCTTTGGTCAAACTTGAAATCTCCTGTGTAAACGATATTGCCTTCTTTGGTTTTCAAATTGATTCCGATAGAATCTGGAATCGTATGTGTGGTACGGAAAAAACTAATTGTAGCATGTGCAAAATCGATCTCTGTATGCGCATCGACCACATGGAAATCATTAAAATCTTTTGAATCTGCATGATCTCCTACGTTTAATTTTGCTAACTCGATTGTTAATTCAGTACCGAATACTGGTACATGAACTTTAGATAAAAGGTATGGTAATGCTCCGATTGCATCGGCATGACCATGTGTTAAGAAAATTCCTGCAACACGGTCGATATTTTCCACCAAATACGTAAAATCGGGAATCACCACATCAATTCCTAATAGCTCATTTTCTGGATATTTTAATCCACAATCCAGTACAAAAATTTCATCTTCCACTTCTGCGATGTACATATTTTTACCATTTTCACGAACGCCGCCTAAGGGAACGATTTTTATTGTACTCACTCATTTCACCTCTCTATATTCTCATACCGAATCAAAGATCCAGTATGCTTAAAATTTTCGCTTTTTCTTCAGATGTACATGATACAAGAGGTAAACGCAAATCACCAACGGAAATGCCCATTTGATTCAACACAGCTTTTACTGGAGCTGGAGACGGTACTGAGAATAATGCATTCATCTTCGGTAACAACTGACGTTGAATGCCTGCAGCTTTTTTGATTTCTCCATTATCCAGTGCTTGGAACATTTCGTACATTTCAGTACCAAACACTTGGCTGGCAACTGAAATTACCCCTTGTCCGCCTATCGCTTTTATTGAAAAAGCTAAGGAGTCTTCTCCAGTATACACTAAAAAGTCTTTTGGCGCCTTCTCTACTAACTCGGTCAACGCATCTAAACCAAAACATTCTTTGATCGCAATGATATTTTCCAATTCAGCTAAGCGTAAAGTTGTTGCTACATCAAGGCTTGCCACTGTTCTTCCCGGAACATTATATAAAATAATCGGCAAATCACTCGCCTCAGCAATTGCTTTAAAATGTTGATACAATCCTTCTTGATTCGGTTTATTATAATAAGGCACGACTGCCAAACCTGCATCGATTCCTCGAATAGCTGAAAGTTCTTTTACAAACTCAACTGAATCACGTGTATCATTGGTTCCTACACCGCAAATGATCGGCACTCTTCCATCAACTAAGCGGATCACTTCATTAAACAACTCGATTTCTTCATCATGTGTCAGTGTTGGTGATTCCCCTGTCGTTCCGGCTAAAATAATTCCTTCTGTATGATGATCAAGCAAATGTTCAACTAACTGAGGCAGCTTAGCAAAATCGATTGCGCCACTTTCATCAAAAGGTGTGACCATTGCTGTAATTATCGTTGCATTTTCTAAATTCATACTTACTACCTCCTAATTTAAAAGCGTAGCGGGCTCGTCCAGTCTCGACTGAAAAATAGGAAAATATGCTTGTGACGCTTTTTGTCACAGGCAGATTTTATCTTTTTTCCGAGAGACTAGCCCGCGAAGCTAGATAACTCATGGTGACAACATTCCACTCCACTACACCTTATACTTTTCAACATTAGTTCACTTCATTCACTATGTTTCAAACCAAAAGCGAAATGGGTCCATTCAGTCTCGACCGAAAAAAAGTCCACATACTATTTAAACCCTCACCAAATCCATCTCATGCAGTGTTTCTGCAATTTGAACGGAATTCCATGCAGCACCTTTTAATAAATTATCAGAAACGACCCACATATGGTATCCCTTGTCAATATCGATATCTTGACGAATTCTTCCTACAAACGTTTCTTTGCGATCAATACTCGCTAAAGCTTGCGGATAAATTTGCTGACTTGGATCATCTTGTAAAATAGCTCCTGGAGCTTTTGCAATCAAGTCTTTAATCTTACTAACGTCAGAGCCCTCTTCTTTAACCTCAATGTAAACCGATTCAGAATGACCAGATAATACAGGAATACGGACACATGTCGCAACGACTTTGATACTGTCATCTTCCATGATTTTCTTTGTCTCATTAATCATTTTCCATTCTTCATACGTATAATCCGCCTCCGCAAAGACGTCAATCTGAGGTAACGCGTTGAACGCGATTGGATAGTGTTTTTTGTCACCACCAGATGGCAAAATATTGGCTTCTAATTTGTCTGCAGGTGTACCATTGATATACGCCAACGCTTGTGTTTTCAGTTCTTCCATCGCATTGATTCCTGCTCCGCTGACGGCTTGATAAGTAGAAACAATCAAACGGTCCAAACCATAAGCTTGTCTGATTGGCTCAAGTGCTACCATCATTTGGATCGTCGAACAATTTGGATTGGCAATGATTCCTTTATGGCGTTTCAGTGCTTCTGGATTGACTTCTGGCACCACTAAAGGGACTTCTGGATCCATTCTGAAATGACTTGTATTATCGACAACAACTGCTCCGCGTTTAACTGCTTCTGGGGCGTATTGTTTTGAAATATTTCCACCAGCGCTGAATAAAGCGATATCTATACCTATAAATGACTCAGGTACTAACTCTTCAACTACAAGGGTTTGCCCCTTAAACGTTACTTCTTTTCCCGCAGAACGTTTTGAAGCTAAAAGTTTTACCTGATTCATTGGTAATGATGTTTCTTCCAACATTTCGATCATTTTAGTGCCAACCGCACCGGTTGCGCCTACCACGGCAACATTATATTTTTTTTTCATACTTATTGATCTCCTCTCAAATTCCTGAAGAAAGTTGCTTTTACTATTTTACCATAATATTGCCTTTTACTACATAGGAAGTAAAATGATTTTGCTTTAATTTTGTCAAAAAAGAAAAAGAAAATTTGGAATCATAACATTTCAAATTGATTTTTAATGATGTTCTTATGATTCGAGCATCATAGTCGACTAATTTTTTTCGCAGTTTTATACTTGCTCTGCGACTTATTTTTGTCGGCTTCATACTTGTATTGTCTTTGACGGGAAATATTTTATCTTTTCCTGTCAAAGCTGGACGAGCCCGCAACGCTTTTAATTTAGGAGGATGTTCAATGTACACCATATCAGATTATTTACTAGATCGTTTAAAAGAATTAGGAATTGATGAAGTATTCGGCGTTCCTGGAGATTATAATTTACAATTTTTAGACCATATCACAGCCAGAGAAGACCTTGAATGGGTCGGTAATGCGAATGAATTGAACGCTGCTTATATGGCTGACGGCTATGCGCGTACTAAAGGAATTTCTGCTTTTGTGACAACATTTGGCGTAGGAGAATTAAGTGCTGTCAATGGCTTAGCAGGTAGCTATGCGGAAAATGTCCCTGTTATTGAAATTATCGGTTCACCAACAACAACTATTCAAAAAAATAAAAAACTGGTTCATCATACGTTAGGCGATGGTGATTTTCTACGCTTTGAAAAAATGCATGAAGAAGTAACAGCAGCAATTGCTCATTTAACGGCTGTAAATGCCACATCTGAAATTGACCGTGTACTGAATGTTGCCATGACTGAAAAACGTCCAGTTTATATTAACTTACCAATCGATATCGCTGAATTAGAAATAACCAAACCCAATAAACCTTTAAAACAAACGACAGAAAAATTAACAGATGTTGAAGCGTCTATTTTAACTAAAGTTGAACAAGCATTACAACAAGCTGAAAGCCCAGTTATCATTGCTGGACATGAAATCTTAAGTTATCATATAGAACACGAATTAATCGAGTTCATCCAAAAATTTAATTTGCCAATCACTACTTTACCATTAGGAAAAGGTGCGTTTAATGAAGAAGATTCACATTATCTAGGAACATACACAGGCTCACCAACTGAAGAACCGATGAAAAGCCGTGTTGATAATGCTGATTTAGTTTTACTTTTAGGAGCAAAATTGACAGATTCAGCAACATCTGGCTTTAGTTTTGGCTTTACAGTCAAACAAATGATCTCTATTGGATCCACAGAGGTCAAATTTTATGGAAAAAAATATGAAACAATTCAGCTAGATCGTTTTGTTTCTGCACTGTCAACTCTCACTTTTTCTAGATTTACAGGTGAAATAACTCCCGTAAAACGTAGGTCAAACACAGAAATAAAAGATGAAAAACTAATCCAAAAACGTTTCTGGGAAATGGTGGAAGCTTTTCTGTTACCAGGAGATACTATCGTTGGCGAACAAGGAACCTCTTTCTTTGGACTGACGAATGTTCCACTAAAAAAAGACATGCATTTTATCGGCCAGCCCTTATGGGGATCGATCGGTTATACTTTCCCTTCTACTTTGGGTAGCCAAATCGCGAATAAAGACAGCCGTCATCTGTTGTTTATAGGAGATGGTTCATTGCAACTGACTGTTCAAGAATTAGGAACTGCTATCAGAGAAAAACTTACGCCGATTGTTTTTGTCATCAACAATAACGGGTATACTGTTGAACGGGAAATTCATGGCGCTACAGAGCAATACAATGATATTCCTATGTGGGATTATCAAAAACTACCACTAGTCTTTGGCGGAACGAGCCAAACTGTTGCAACTTACAAAGTCACTACAGAAGTTGAATTAAATGACGCGATGACGTCTGCTAGAAAAGATACTGAACGATTACAATGGATCGAAGTAGTGATGGATCAAGAGGATGCGCCAGAGCTATTGAAAAAATTAGCTAAGATTTTTGCAAAACAAAATTCATAAAAATGTTACTGTTACAACGCAATCTATTGACTTTACAATGTATTTTGTTATAGTTAATAGCGACATTTACTTAATCTGAAGGAGTGAATAATATGGCACGCGTTGAAAGTTTTGAATTAGACCACAATACAGTTAAAGCCCCTTATGTTCGTTTAGCGGGTACTGAAAAAAATGGTGAAGCATTGATCGAAAAATATGATCTTCGTTTCTTACAACCAAATGAAGATGAATTGCCAACAGCTGCAGTTCATACATTAGAACATTTATTAGCAGTGAACTTACGCGATCATTTGGAAGGAATCATCGATATTTCTCCTATGGGTTGCCGTACTGGCTTTTACATGATCATGTGGAATGAACATTCTCCAAAAGAAATTCGTGATGCTTTAGTGAAAGTCTTGAACTTTATTGCTGAAACTGATTTTGTTCCTGCTGTTTCTGCTAAAGAATGTGGAAATTATAAAGATCATTCTTTATTTTCTGCGCAAGAATATGCGAAGATCGTCTTAGAAAAAGGAATCAGTTTAGATCCTTTTGAGCGAGTTTTATAATAAAAAGGAACCAAGTCTGGATATTCAGACTTGGTCCTTTTTTATTTATCCTAAAGCAACATCCAAAATCATCATAATAATAAACCCAAGCATCACACCGAAAACGGCAAAATGTCGTTTACTCGTCACTGTTTGCTGCGCTTCTGGAATCAATTCTTCGACAACCACATAAATCATCGCACCTGCAGCAAAAGCCAAAGCATATGGCAATAGCAATGTGACTTTGGTCACTAAGACTGCTCCAATGATCCCGGCGATTGGTTCGACGATTCCTGAAGCTTGCCCATAAAGAAAGGCTTTTTTGCGGCTTAAATTTTCTTGTCTTAATGGAATCGACACTGCAGCACCTTCTGGAAAATTCTGTATCCCTATCCCTAACGCTACAGAAATTGCTGCTAATACCGCTTTTTGCGGATCATCTGCTGAATTTGCTGCGCCAAACGCCACTCCTACTGCTAAACCTTCTGGAATATTATGTAAGGTAATAGAAAAAACTAATAAAATCGTCCTTTTTAAGTGACTTGGTAAGCCTTCTTTTTCATGATTTGGCCCAAAATGCATGTGAGGCAAGGTTTTATCCGCAACATACAAAAATAACCCACCTAGGCCAAAACCACAACTAACGACAAGCCAAGCAATGCTCCCATTTTCTTCTGCCTATTTGATTGCTGGATCTAGCAACGACCAAAAACTTGCGGCAATCATCACACCTGATGCAAAACCAAGCATCATATTTAGAACATCCTTTTTGATTTCCTTGAAAAAGAAAACCAAGCCAGCCCCCAAAGCTGTCATAAAATAAGTAAAACCCGTCCCTACTAACGCTTGCTGCCAAGCTTCTAAAGATAACAGCCATTTAGTAATTACAAACACCCCATCTTTCCAAAATAGTTTTCTTAGCCTAACTTTATCATACTGATGATTTTATGACCACGCCTAAAGTAAAAAATGCTTTCAGTTGGTACAAAAATTTAGAAAGAGTATACTTAATATCGAAATAAATATAGAAATGGAGTGAGGTAAATGACAGAAACAATCAATGCCGCTATCGCAATGATCAAAGTATTGGAAAGTTGGGATATCGACCATATTTATGGAATTCCCGGCGGATCTTTCAACTCCACCATGGATGCCTTATACAAAGAAAGAGAAAACATCAATTATATTCAAGTTCGTCATGAAGAAGTAGGTGCTTTAGCTGCGGCCGCAGATGCTAAATTGACTGGAAAAATCGGGGTAGCTTTCGGCTCCGCCGGCCCTGGTGCTACTCATTTGATCAATGGATTGTATGATGCTCAAATGGATCATGTTCCTGTCTTGGCTCTCTTAGGTCAAGTCGCTACAAATTCGATGAACTACAACTCCTTCCAAGAATTAAACGAAAACCCAATGTTCGCTGATGTCAGTGTCTACAACCGAACGGTTATGACGCCTGAAAGTCTCCCGCATGTCGTGGATGAAGCAATCAAAGCAGCCTATAAAAACAAAGGTGTTGCAGTTGTAACGATTCCAGTCGATTTCGGAACAAAAGAGATTCCTGTACAAGAGTTTTCCACCGCGAAGAGTCATCGAAAAGGGTTGATCATGCCGAATTACGATGACCTTAAAAAAGCGATTCCTCTGATCGAAACGGCCGAAAAACCTACTCTCTATATTGGGCAAGGCACGCGCAATGCTTGGCCTGAAATCAAAGCATTCTCAGAACACTTTTCAATGCCTGTTATTTCAGCTGTTTTAGGAAAAGGAATTGTTCCTGACGCTTATGAAAATTTCCTTGGTTTTGCAGCTCGTGTCGCAACAAAACCGGCCAATGAAGCTTTAGCAGAAACTGATTTGATCATATTTGTTGGTAGTGATTTTCCTTTTGCAGCATATTTCTTTAATCCTGATGCTAAATTTATTCAAATCGATATTGATTCAACAAAGTTAGGTCGCCGACACAAAACGGAAGTTGCGATTTTAGGGGATGCCAAAGAAGCCTTAAAACGATTGGTTGAATTGGGAGAATATCGGCCAGCTGATAGATGGTTAAAAGCGAATCAAAAAAATAAAGAAAATTGGATCGCATGGTTAAGAAGCTTCGATGATAAAGCGGATAAAACACTTCGCGTAGAACCTGTCTTCAAAGAAATCCGTAGAATAGCAGATAAGGAAGCAATTTTTGTAACAGATGTCGGTAATACAACCGTTCATGCCATTCGTCTTTTGGATATGAACGGCAAACAGAAATTCACAACTTCCGGTTGGTTTGCTACGATGGGCAACGGCATACCAGGTGGAATCGCTGCCCAACTTAGCTATCCTGATCGTCAAGTATTCACTTTAAGTGGCGATGGAGCATTTGCCATGGTCATGCAAGATATCATCACCCAAGTAAAATACAAACTACCTATTATCAATGTTGTTTTTTCAAATGACTCTTTTGGTTTTATTGAAGCAGAACAAGAAGATAGTGAGCAAAAGAAATTTGGGGTCTATTTAGAAGGCGCCGATTTCGGTAAAGCTAGTGAAGCGCTTGGCGCCCAAGGATTTACTATTACAGAATACAGCCAATTAGAGCCAGCTTTTGAAGCCGCTAAACCTAGTGAGCGCCCTGTTGTGATCGATGTGAAAATTAGAAATACTCGACCATTGCCTGTTGAGGAACTGGTTTTAGATCCTGAGAAATTTAGTGAAGACAAAATCAATGCCTTTAAAGAAAAATATGAAGTTCATGATATGCCTGTTTTGAAAGAGCTATTGAAACATTAAAAAAACAGCAGATGCGCAAAATTCGCATCTGCTGTTTTCATATTTTATTTATCGTCATGTTTATGGAATTTTTCTTTGATATCTTCAAAACCTTCTTTGATTTTGTCGCCTAATTTTTCAGCGCCATCTTTGATATCATCACCGGCATCACGAGCTTTGTCTTTTACATCGCCAAAAGCTGATTGCGCTTTGCCTTCAAGTTCTTTACCTTTATCATCTGTTACTTTACCTTGAACTTCTTTAGCTGTTCCTTCAACTTTGTCTTTTGCATCATTTACGCGTCCATTTAAATCTGCCATGTGAAAATCCCTCCTAGTTAATTTATATTACATAACTAGGATAGCATCATTTTAAACTTGCTACAAACGATTCGCTTTGTTTTTTATCAACGAATTATTTAGCGCCCACTCAACCATTGTTTTGCTTGATTGATTTCGTCCATGGTTATTTGATGACCTGAATTAGTCGTCGTAATTGTAACTGCTGCTTGGCGATTTTTTAATTGTTGAACTAGCTGATTTGAAGCTTCCTTTGAAACAATAGGATCATTTTCACTCACAGACAACCACAGACCCTTATCAGAAAGTGGAAAATCTTGGGTATCGACACCTAAAGACATTGGGTGAAACAAAATAGCATGCTTGATAGCGGTCTTACGTTCCAACAACATGTGTGCCGCAATATTAGCACCGTTTGAATAACCAACAATAACCCATTCTTCTAACGGTATACCTTTTTCTTCACTAACTGATGTGATTGATTGGAGCAGGCGGTCACTTTCTTCTTCTAGACTAACTAAGTCAAATTGATTCAACCCGTTTCGCTTAAAAAAGCGATTCATCCCTGATTCTTGAATTGTTCCGCGAAATGAAAGTAACGTAGCCTCTTCATCCAAGAAACGAGCAATGTCGAGCAATGATGTTTCGTCTCCTCCAGTACCATGAAGTAATAGTAATTTTTTGCCATTTGGCGCACCTTTTTCAAATAGATAATGCATTTTTTTCCTCCCTTTTTCATTGTTTTTAGGACGAAAAATTATCCATCCAACACACTTACTTTTTGTAAGTTATGTTCATTTTAACATCTTTTATGTTAGTTGTCACTTTTACAAAATGCTATAACTGACTCAAGTAATCAGCAAGGGATGCCGCTTTTTTTGACAGACTTGCATTTAATTGAGTCGGCTCTATTTGTATAATTGATTTTCCAAACCGAAGCAAGTAATTCGTAATAAATTCTTCCTCGGTTGTATGGTAGTACCCGCTAATCAAATAATTTTCTTCAGATACTTGGATTGACATTGAAGGGTAGTTTTCCTTAGAAAAAATATCTTTGCCCTTTTCATCGACTTTGATTGAAAATGACGTTAGTTGTTCCTTTTGATAAAACGTTTCAGCTTTTTCTAATAGCATTTCAAGTGGTAGTGAATCTTGACGGTTTTCTTCTTCTAGTGACTCAATTTTATCGCAACGAATAACACGAATTTGTTGGGTTTCAATCGTCCAAATTCTAGCATACCATTGGCCAAACTTAGAAGAAAGCTGAATAAATTGAGCCTTGATGGACACTTTTCCTTGTTTTTTTGCATACTGAATGTTAAAGATCTTTTCATGAAGGATTCCTTCAACGATTTCTTTTAAATACTGACTGACATTGCTGTGATTGACTTGCTCAAGTGTAATGATTTTACGCATTAATAAAAGTTTTTGTTGTAACTTCTCTGGCAGAACCTGACTATATTTTAATTCAAGTGTACTGCTTTCCATGTTGAAAGGTGTAGAGCGATAACCTTTTAACGTTAACAAAGCAAAATAAAGCGCATAAATTTCACCTTCTGTAAATAAACCTGGAGCCACTATCCGAGTATCCAACAGTTGATATTTACCATATCTTCCAAGTTCAGAGTAAATCGGTAGACCAATTTCTTCAAGTGACTGTATATCTCTCAGCGCTGTACTTTTTGAAATGTTATATCGATCGATCAATTCTTTTAAATTAAAACTATTTTTATTGGCTAAAAAAAGAATCATATCATTGATGCGTTCTGCTTTTTTCATAACTCCTCCTAAAAGTATCATGTTTTGACACCTTTAAACAGTATACTAAAGGTGAAAAGAAAATAAAAGAAATGAGGAATTCATATGACTTTAGAAATTGCAGTATTTTTATCCATGAATGGACGTGCTGGGGAGGCTTTGGCGTTTTATAAAAAACATTTAAGTGCAGAAGAGCTACTTGTTGTGACCTATGAAGACATGGCCAAAAGAGATGACAGTTTCCTAGTGACAGAAGAAAATAAACAGTTCATTTCCCATTCAGTTTTACAAATTGGTCAAACGAAACTAATGATTGCAGAAGATTCAATGGATCCAACCCAATCATTTAAAATAGGTACTAACTTTTCTTTGTGTATTCAAAGTGCTGATTTAGTCGAGATTGAAACTTTTTATTCCAATCTAACATCAGATGATCGTGTCAAAATCATTGTACCGTTGAATCAAAATGTTTTCAGTGGGGCTTACGGGATTGTAGAGGATCCTTTTGGGGTGCAAATTCAGTTGATGCATGATGAACGCTTAAAATAAATCCTATCTTTATCTATTAATAAAAAATAAGCAATCAAGAACATTTTTCATCCTGATTGCTTATTTTTTAGTCGTTTTCTAATTCTTTTCTAGCTAATGCTAAACACCCAATCGTTCCTGGATCATCCTCTAACTTAGGTGTCACAAGATAATCTTTTAATGGTGGTGTTTTCACGTAACCGTTGATCAGCTTTTCAAATTCACGATGGACTTTAACTAACATGTAGCGTTGCTTCATTACTCCCCCACCAAAAATTATTACATCTGGCGCAAGCATTAATGTGGTATTATAAGCTGCTTGTGCAATATAATATGCTTCGATATCCCAAATTAAATCTTCTTCTGATAGATCCTGCCCTTTTTTTCCAGCTCTTTTTTCAATCGCAGGTCCTGCTGCCATACCTTCTAAGCAATCGCTATGAAATGGACAGCTCCCTTTAAATTTATCATCTGAATGTCTTTTTACAATCATATGGCCCATTTCTGGATGACTGAACCCTTCAATAAAATGACCATCTTGGATAGCACCAGCGCCAACACCTGTACCAATCGTATAATAAACACAACTGGAAGACCCCTTGCCATTTCCAGAAACATATTCTCCGTAAGCTGCAGCATTTACATCTGTTGTAAATGCGATAGGAAGATCAAATTCTTTTTTCATCGCCCCAACAAAATCATAATCCTGCCAAGCTAATTTAGGTGTCGAGGTAATATGTCCATAAGTTGGTGAACCTTTATGGATATCGATTGGTCCAAACGAGCCAATGCCAATCGCTTTTAAGTTGTATTTTTTGAAAAAACCAATCACTAGAGCCATTGTTTCTTCTGGCGTAGTGGTGGGAAAACTAACTCTTTCAATAATTTTTAACTCGTCATTTCCGACACCACACACAAATTTTGTACCGCCAGCTTCAATGCTACCTAATAATTTTTCCGTCATTCATACCACTCCCGCATGATTATTTTTGATCAATTGATTTTGTAAATTGTTCGACTTTGATAAATTGTCTCTGGATATAAAATAATATCGCCAAATCCATCGAATTCAACAGCTCCTGGACTGACTTGCGTTTCTAATGTTAGTCCACCATGATTGACTAATTTCTCCCCTCGAACCTCTGGACCCATTTCTCCAAATTGTGCTGTGAAAATAACCACTGCCGGTCGATCAGTATACATCTCAACAGAAAGATCTTTTTTGGGTGCAGTAATAATTGCTTGGGGCTGATCAAAGCCCGTACGATTTAATATAAATGGATGATCCAAACCATCGACCAAGTTATTTTGCTCATAACGTGTCTCAAATACTTGATTCATACTCTTTGATTCTCTAAAATCAAAAGGTGTCTCATCAACTGAGCGTAATACACCTGTAACAGTTGTATCACTGTCGACTACTGCAAATCGGTCAGCATCTACAAATAATTCATGCTCACCAACTGGTTGTGTGACATCCCCTGTCAAATTAAAATAAACATGATTTGTTGGGTTATATAACGTTGGTTGATCTGTTTCAGCTTGATAGTCAACGATCCATTCATTTTCGTTTGTTAAGGAGTAGATTACACGAGCTTTTAATTCTCCTGGAAAACCATGTTCTCCATCAGGACTCATATAAGAAAATATAACAGAAACTTGATTACTTTTTTCTTCTATTTCCGCTTCCCAGATTTTTGCCTCAAAACTTTCCGCCCCTCCATGCAAGGTATGACCATTTTCAGGAGATACTGGTAATTGGTACTTGTGATTATCAATTGAAAATGAACCGTCTTTGATTCTTCCAGCAACACGACCAATCGTTGCGCCAAAATACATGTCTTTAGACAGATATTCCTCGGCAGTTTCAAATCCCAATACAATATTCCGCTTTTCTCCGTTAACTGGCACGATCAAATCAACGATTCTAGCTCCTAGGTTCGTGACATTCATTGTCAACCCATTGTCGTTCGTAAGCGAATACAAAATAGCATTTTCTCCAAATTTTTGATTACTGATTTTCAATACTTTCATCTCTCTTCCGTTTGAAATCGATTGTTCAATTGAGTAAGCTAACACTATTTTATCATTTTTTGCAGCATTTTTTTCTCTAAACTTCAATTTAGGCTACTTTTGTTTATATTTACAATTTTTTTGTCAAGTTGCACTTAACAAAAACGAGGTATTCCGTTTTTTCTAAACAGAATACCTCCATAATTCTTTTAATTTTTTTTCAGGTTTCGAGTAATTAGTTTTTCAAGTTCTACGACTACAAATACAACAAGCCCTGAAAGTAATGCTAATTTGATATATGGCCAACCTATAGCTGCTGTCCCTAATGCTAGGTGCATGATCGGCGTGTAAGTCAACAATGCTTGTAAAATAATTAAAACGAGCAGAGATAACCATAATACTTTATTTGAGAGGATACTTTTATTGATCGAAAACTTATAAATTTCCCGACAATTGATCATATAAAAAACTTGACCAAACACGATGGTGGTAATCAATGTCGTTTGCATAACAGCTTCAGATGCATTGCGCCCTTCTAAAAATCCATTAACTAAAAAACCTAGGGCTGCTAATAAGAGTGACACATAAACGATACGGAAAACAGCATATCGATCTAAAATATTTTCCTTAGGATTACGAGGAGGTTGATCCATTCCATTTTTTGCTAACGGTTCAAATCCTAAAGCAAATGACAATGTAATAGTCGTCACCATATTCAGCCACAAAATTTGTACAGAAGTCAAAGGTAACGGTCTATCTAATAATAAGGAAACCACCACTAATAACCCTTGTGCAAACGCCGTTGGTAAAGAAAAATAAATTGTTTTTTTCAAGTTTTCGTAAACTCTTCTACCTTCTTTGATCGCTAAGGTGATAGTCGCAAAATTATCATCTGCCAAGACCATATCCGCTGCGTCTTTAGTCACTTCAGTTCCTTTGATTCCCATAGCAATACCAATATCTGCTTGTTTAAGAGCTGGTGCATCATTGACACCATCCCCAGTCATTCCGACGATTTGTCCATTTTTTTGGATTGCATGGACCAAGCGCAGTTTATGCTCTGGTGTCGTTCTAGCATAAACATCATTTGTTAAGACCACTTTCGCCAATTCATCATCGCTTAGTTGTTCAATATCTTTTCCTACCAATGCATTTTCATAATTCTCAAGCCCAATTTCTTTGGCGATCGCTACCGCAGTATCCTTATGATCCCCAGTAATCATTTTTACTGAAACACCTGCTTTGCGACTGATACGAACTGCTTCAATTGCTTCTTTTTTTGGCGGATCGATAATTCCAAATAAACCTGCAAGTACCATCCCATTTTGCAAATCTTCATGCGCAAGTGTTGTCTGTTCTTTCGTTACTTCTTTAAACGCAGCAGCTAAAATCCTTTGACCTTTTGTTGCTTGTTGACTGATTTTTTGTTGCCAATAAGGTTCATTAAACCCTTCTGATTTTTCATCTGCTAATTGATATTCAACCATATTTAATAATACATCTGGTGCTCCTTTTAAATAAATATAACGCTTATCTTGAATTTCGACTAATGTCGCCATGTATTTATAAGATGAATCAAAAGGAATCTTGCTGATATCATGTTCTTCTTCCACAAGAGCTGTATGATTTGCCCAATCAAGTAACGCACCTTCTGTAGGATTCCCGATCACTTCTCGTACACCATTTTTATATGTGATTTTTGTATCATTACAATACAAAGCAATTTCCGCCATTTTTCGTAAATTTTCATTTTTTTCGACTTGGCGAATAGAATCTGATTCTGCATTATTAGTTGTTGTATCGATTGTTTCTTTTGACGTGACTAGTGCTACAACTTCCATCTCATTTTTTGTTAGAGTTCCTGTTTTATCCGAGCAAATCACGCCCATACTTCCTAACGTTTCAACAGCTGGCATTTTCTTGATAATAGCATGCTGACGTGCCATTCGTGTTACCCCAACGGACAAAATAATGGACAAAACGGCTGGCAATCCTTCTGGAACAGCCGAAACAGCTAAAGCAATCATAGAAGATAGTAATTCACCTGCCGACAATTCTCGGAAAAACAAACTAAACAAAACTAGAAAGATGATCAAGCCCATTAAAAATATAAAAATCTGTTTATTTAATTGTTTCATTTTTTTGATCAAAGGTGTTTCATTACTTCCCACACTTTTCAAATGCTGATTGATCTTACCAATCTCAGTTTGATCCCCGATTTGTACAACGATCCCAATACCTGCACCGCTATTGACCAATGTACCGGAATAGGCCATATTTGTATGATCACCTAGATCCGCTTCTTCATCAAGTGTAAGCGTACTTTTCTCAACAGGCGTTGATTCACCAGTTAAAATGGCTTCATCGATTACTAAATTATACGCTTCGATCACTCTAAGGTCTGCTGGAACAATATCGCCTGGACTTAAATAGACAATATCTCCTGGAACTAAAGATTCTGCTTTAACAGTTTCTTTTTCACCATCTACTAAAACGACTGCATCTGAGCTCATCATTGATGAAAGACTTTCCAAAGAATCTGTCGCTTTTGCTTCTTGAACATAGCCAATAACTGCATTTATGATCACCACAAACAATATAATTGCCATATCAACAAAATCACCACTGATGCCTTTTAATACAGCCGATACAAGCAGCACATAAATCAATAAATCGTGAAAATGATGAAAAAACTTTTGTAATTTACTTGCTTCTTTTTCTTTTGAAAGAGTGTTACTGTCTTCTTCTTGTTTCTCTTTTCTTTGCGTTCTATCGAGCCCATTTGAACCAGACTGTAATGCTGTTAGCACTTGTTCTGGTGTCATTTTATACCATATCATAACGACTCCTCCTCAATAGTTAGCTCATACTTTATTAAAGTGTACAAAACTAAAAGAATAATTCATAATAAAAAGCTTCTTAACTTAACTTTTTTTAAAAGAACAAAAAATAAGACCCAACTCATAAATGAGCTGCGTCTTATAAACATTGCTGTTTGAATTAAGCTTCTGGATTGGCGTTGGTATCTTTGATACCATACTTTTTGTTGAAACGGTCCACACGTCCGTCTGCTTGTGTGAATTTTTGACGTCCAGTGTAAAATGGATGAGAGTCAGATGTAACTTCGACACGGATTACTGGGTAAGTATTTCCGTCTTCCCACTCAGCTGTTTCATCAGAGTGCTTAGTAGAACCTGATAAAAATTTAAAGCCTGTAGTTGAGTCCATAAAAATAACTGGATGATATTCTGGATGGATATCTTGTTTCATAGTCTTTTCGCTCCTTTGCCCTGATCCATTTGCTGCATCAGAGTTTATTTGTCGATATACAACAGTACTATAATAGCATGATTCGTTTATCGATGCAATTATCTTTTAATATTTTTTTTCGCTTGTCTACCAAAAGAAACATCGTGAAAATCTTCAAAGAATTTTTGATTGTTTTTTGTTTTACGTAAAAATTTAACGAATTGCTCCGTATATTCTAAAGAATCGCCAGTCATATGATTGCGCAATTTCCACGTCTCTTCTAATTGTTCAGATGACATTAGCAAATCTTCTTTACGCGTACCTGATTTTTTGATGTCGATTGCAGGGAAAATACGGCGGTCTGCTAAATCACGCGACAAATGCAGCTCCATATTTCCTGTTCCTTTGAATTCTTCAAAGATAACGTCGTCCATTCGACTTCCAGTATCCACTAACGCTGTAGCAAGAATCGTTAAACTCCCACCTTCTTCAATATTTCTAGCTGCACCAAAGAAACGTTTCGGTTTGTAGAACGCCGCAGGATCGATCCCACCGCTCAACGTACGTCCACTTGCTGGGATCACCAAGTTATACGCACGCGCTAAACGAGTAATACTATCCATCAAAATCACGACATCACGTTTATCTTCAACTAAACGCATCGCACGCTCTAAGACTAATTCAGAAACACGTGTATGGTTTTGAGGTTGCTGATCAAAGGTTGAAGAAACAACGTCGCCTTTAACGCTACGTTCTAAATCGGTAACCTCTTCTGGTCGCTCATCGATCAATAGTAAAATCAATTCTACGTCTGGATAATTTTCTGAGATACCATTTGCAATTTCTTTTAATACGCTTGTCTTCCCTGCTTTAGGAGGTGCCACAATTAGACCACGCTGACCAAAGCCAACAGGAGAAAAAATATCGATCATTCGCGTTGATAATCTACCTGAAGTTGTTTCTAATTTGATTTGTTTTTCGGGGTAAAGTGGTGTTAATGCTGGGAAATGTGGACGTTCTTTTGCTTCTTCTGGATCTTTCCCATTGACACTTTCAACATGCATTAAACCATAATAACGTTCTGATTCTTTTGGAGGGCGTGCTTTTCCAGCAACTTTATCACCATTTCGTAAACCAAATCGGCGAATTTGAGAAGAGGATATATAGATATCTTCTGCACTAGGCCCATAATTGATTGGCCGCAAAAAACCATAGCCGTCCTGAGAAACAATATCCAAAATTCCTTCCATGAAGAAAAAACCCTGTTTCTCAGCTTGTGCTCTGATAACAGCTAAAGATAACTCTTTTTTATTCATTTGACTATAATAAGGGATCTTGAACTCTTTAGCATAAGAATAAATATCTTTTAAGGTACTATTTTCAAGCTCCGCCATCGTTAAATAGTCACTCATTTAGCCACCTCGATTTCTTCTTCAGTTTCAATCATTTGGATATCAGCACCAAGTGCAGTTAATTTTTCAATGATGTGGTCATAGCCACGTAAAATGTATTCCACATTATAAATCGTTGTTGTGCCAGTTGCCATCAATCCTGCTATTACTAAGCAAGCACCTGCTCTAAGATCTGAAGCTACAACTTCTGCACCATGTAATTGTGTTGGACCATTAATAATGATCATGTTGCCTTCGATCGAAGCATCCGCACCCATTCGCACAAGCTCAGGGATATGCTTAGTCCGTTGCGCATAGATACTATCAATAACCTCACCTGTCCCTTTAGCTTTTAACATCAAAGGAGTGATCGGTTGTTGCAAATCTGTCGCAAAACCTGGATAAGGATAGGTTTTTACTGTAGTCATTTTCAAATCATGAGACGGATGTACTTCGATCATATCTTCTTCGATCGTCATCTTTACGCCCATTTCTTGTAATTTAGCAATAAAACTTTCTAGATGTTCATAAATCACATTACGAACTTTTACCCCTTCACCCATTGCTGCAGCTAAAGCTAAATACGTTCCAGCTTCAATTCGGTCAGGAATGATCGAATGACGGCAACCATGTAATTTTTCAACGCCTTCGATTCTAATAATATCTGTTCCAGCACCTCGAATGTTTGCACCCATATTATTCAATAAGGTTGCAACATCAATAATTTCTGGTTCACGAGCCGCATTTTCGATAATTGTTTTACCTTCTGCTTTAACAGCAGCTAACATTACGTTGATCGTAGCGCCAATCGAAACCATATCCATAAAGATTCTAGTTCCATGAAGCCCGTCTTTCGTTCTTAAATACATTGCACCATGCTCATTTGTTACATCAGCGCCTAGCGCTTCAAATCCTTTGATATGAAGATCGATTGGACGAGGGCCCAAATAACAGCCGCCAGGAAGTCCAACAACACCTTCACCAAATTTACCAAGTAATGAGCCCATAAAGTAATAAGAAGCACGAAGACTATTGATTTTACCTTTAGGCATTGGAACAGAAACGATTTCTGTTGGATCAATGACTAGTGTATTGTCAGTAAAGGTTGTTTTAGCACCCATAATTTCTAAAATTTCTATTAATGAATGAACATCTTGAATATCAGGCACACCATCTAATGTTACGGGTGAATCGGCTAAGATAGCCGCTGGAATCAATGCCACTGCACTGTTTTTTGCACCGCTGATACATACTTCTCCTGTTAATGGACGATTGCCATTGATTACAATTTTTTTCATTTAATATTCTCACCTATCTATAGTAAAACAAATAGTTTTATTTTTTTGTAATATACCCAAACTATTCTAACACATTAAGGAACAATAAAAAAGCCAACAGCCATTCGCATTTGGTTATTTTTCTCCAATTACTTGATTTCTAATTAGTTTTTGAACATTTTTGAACGAAAATTGATAGGTTAACATCCTTTTGAAAACAAAAAAACTGAAACAACAGCGAACCTGTTGTTTCAGTTTAAATTACTTGTAGAAATTAATTATGCTTTATTAGCAGAACCGAACCATTCGATGCGTTGTTCTACTAATTCAGTAACAGCTTTTGTTCCTGGTGCTAACAATTTACGAGGGTCAAAGCCTTTACCTTCAAGATCTTTGCCTTCTTCGATGTATTTACGAGTTGCAGCTGCAAATACTTCTTGACATTCAGTGTTCACGTTGATTTTAGAAACGCCCATTGAGATTGCTTTTTGAACTTGTTCTAAAGGAATACCTGATCCACCGTGTAATACTAATGGAATGTCACCAACAGCGTCAGCGATTTCTTGTAAGTGGTCAAATGCTAATCCAGTCCAGTTGTCTGGATATGAACCGTGGATGTTACCGATTCCGCAAGCTAGGTAATCAATACCAGTTGCAACCATTTGTACACATTCTTGAACATCAGCTAATTCGCCAGAACCAATGATTCCGTCTTCTTCGCCGCCGATTGAACCAACTTCACATTCTACAGAAACGCCTTTAGCGTGTGCTTTAGCAACAACGTCTTTTGCTTTTTCGATGTTTTCTTCGAATGGTAAGTGAGATCCGTCAAACATAACTGAAGTGTAGCCAATTTCGATACATTCTAATGCATCTTCATATTCACCATGATCTAAGTGAAGAGCTACAGGTACAGTAATACCCATTGAGTAGATCAAGTCTTTCACTAAGTCATAACATACTTGGTATCCGCCCATGTATTTAGCAGCACCCATAGAAGTTTGGATCAATACTGGTGCTTGTTTCGCTTCAGCACCTGCAAGGATTGCTTTTGTCCATTCTAGGTTGTTTGTGTTGAATCCGCCAACACCGTAGCCGTTTTTACGAGCTGCTTTAAGAAATTCTGTTCCTGATACTAATGGCATAATAAAATTCCTCCTAAGTTTTAAAAAAACTTTATTTGTTAAGGATATCCTTAACCAACAGTTATATTTTAGCAGACTTTTTAGTACTTTTCTACTAAAATTGACTTTTTCAGAAAACTTTTGTCCAGAGTTTCACAAAAGTGTAGACACTTACTGCTTTTTGTCCAAAAAAAGAGTGAGACAACTGATTATTTGCGCCTACACTCTTCATAATATTATAACGATGATCGAACCCAAAGAACTAAAATAGTTAGTAAACCGACAAACACCATTAAGCTATAAACCGTCCATTGCACTTGTTTTGGCAATACAACTACTTCTTTGTCATCTAATAAACTCCGATAAAATAGTAAACATATAATGAATCCAGGGATGTTAACGGACAATAATTGCTGAACCATATTGAATTTTAAATAAAACCCTAATAAAGAATGCCGACAATCACTTGAATTATTCATGATATACAGACCAAATAGTTGAAAAAACAGTAACAGAACAACAATACTTGTTAAGGTCAAACTAGGGATGCTCGTAAAAACAGTCCCAACTGAAACTTGTTTAACTGTTGCCAAAGTCAAAATATATACACCAAATAACAGAGGAACCATCAGCCAATAACCAAATAATACCCGTTTTATTTTAGTTGGATGCAACAATAAAGTCATCAAATTCCCTCCTCAAATTCTTTATTCAAATAAGTAACATATTTTCGATAAACCAAGTCCATCAATACACTTAACCCTACCAAAGACTGGGCTATATGCTCTTTCCCAGAAACCGTAAATGGTGTTGAATAATAAAAATAGGCGAATTGCGCATGTTCTGCAAAAAAATTATGGGAGAAAGTAGTGAGCGCAACCACTGGGATCTTTCGAGCATTTAAGGATAAAATATTTTCCTTGATCTCATCGGTTTCGCCACTTAAAGAGACAAATAAAACAATATCTTCTTTTGAGATCATTGACATGCTGATATCTAGTTCTGTTTTAACTGGGATTATAATAGAACGTTTATCGCAAATCATCAACATTTTGGAAAATTCTTCGATCACTTTTCTTTGTGAGTAACCTGTCGCGTAACAATAAACGGTATTGGCTTTTTGAATTGCTTTATTCAATGCAGTGAAATCCGTTTGTTGCGCCAATTTGACTGTATTTTCAATGTCTTTTGTTTGTAACTCGATTAAATCTGTCCCTGTCGCACCAATATTATTTTGCTTAGACTGCCGCATAAAATACTTAAACTCTGAATAGCCAGAAAAACCCAACTTTTTTGCCAAACGTAAAATCGATGATTTGGAACTATGAACCTTTTCACCTAATTCAACAATGCTTAGACGCATAATATCTTGTTCGTTTTCTAAAATATATCCTAAAATAGCCCAATCCATTTCACTTAATTGTTTTTGGTGTTTTTGCATCAATGTTTCTAAATTCATAACTGATCCCTCTTCCCCTTAGTGTTCTTCCCTTAGTATAAAGGATGAAAAAACAAAACGATACTAAGGGAATTTACTAAGGAAAACTACCTTGAACAGGACTATGACAATTTAGGCCAAAATTCTTTATTCGCTTCCACTAGATCATCTAAAATCTCTTGGGCAACTCGAGCATTTGGTACAATTCTAGACAACATTAGTGCTTGCCATAATTTTTGGTAAGAGCCTTCTGCCCATGCCTCGACAACTAATTTTTCGACTGCTACTTGTTGCTCCATCAAGCCTTTTTGAAAGCGAGGGATTTTCCCTTGAACGATTGGCTCTGGTCCATTGCTTCCAACAATACAGGGAACCTCAACCATCGCGGTTTCATCGAAATTAACGACAGCTCCTTGATTTTCAATGATCAACAACATTCTTTCATGAGTGTTATAGGCAATTGCTCTTGCTAGATCTACAATATATGATGCGTGTTCATCGACTTCCAGAGTTGTTCCTTTAGCCGTTCCAGCTTGGGTAATTCGATTACATTCACCGAAAACATGTTTCTCACGTCCAGCCATTACTTCATTTGCTCTTGTATATTCTGGATTCGCATGTGCTACTTCATCTTGCGGGTAGAAATAATATTTCAAATACGTATTCGGTAAGGTAGTGGGATCAACTGCAAATACTTCTTTGGCTTTGGCAAACGTATGCATCCAGCTAGCATCTGTATGTTGAGATTCCTCGATTTCTTCTTTCAGTGAATAACCATATTCCTTCACATGTTCTTTGATTTTCGGCATCAGATCATTGCCTTCTTTATCTCTGATATCCGTCCACCAGCCGAAGTGATTCAATCCATAATACCGAACCACCATTTCTTTTCTAGAGCTTAAACCAACTGCTTTCGCCATTCTTTCTTCTATACCGACTGGCATATCACAAATATTGATGATTTTTGTATTGGGACGTAATTTTCTAGTAGCCTCAGCCACGATTGCTGCCGGATTCGAGTAGTTCAGCATCCACGCATCAGGTGAATATTTTTCCATATAATCGATCAATTCTAGCACGCCTCCAATCGAGCGCATCCCATAAGCAATCCCTCCTGGTCCACATGTTTCCTGTCCGATTACCCCATATTTTAAAGGGATCTTCTCGTCTTTTTCCCGCATAGCATATAGACCGACACGAATATGTGCCATCACAAAGTCAACATCGGTAAAGGCTGTCATAGGATCTGTCGTTGCTAAAAATTCAATTTCTGGTGATTGTTCTTTGATGATGATCTCGCAAGCATCCGCGATTTGTTTCTGTCTTTCTGGATTATTGTCATAAAATTTGATTTGTCTGATTGGAAATTTTTCTAAGTTATCCAATAACATTAAAACAATTCCGGGAGTAAATGTACTTCCTCCACCTGCAATTACGATTGAAAATTTCTTCATTTTTTCCAGCTCCTTCATTTTTATTCATTTATTTGATTTTCATTTCCTAATGCTAATAAGTTCTCGAATTGCTCTCTCACTTGAGGGACATCTAAACCAACGATTACTTGAAATGCGCTACCACTTCTAACAACGCCGTGAGCCCCACCTTCTTTAAATGCACTATCAGGTAAAACAATTCCTTCATCTTTCACTGTAATTCTCAAACGAGTCGCACAATTATTGACCTTTTCGATATTATCACTACCGCCAAACGCTTCTAAATAAACTGCCGCTTGTTCTGTATATTGATTTGCACCGGCCATAGCAACTTCGCCCAAAGTTCCAGCTTTTTTCGCTTCTTTATATTCTTTTTTACTATATAATTTAACTTCTTGGTCTTCTTCTTCTCTTCCAGGTGTCGCGAAATTAAATTTCAAAATCAACGCTCGAAAAACGACGAAATAGATCAAAGTGAAAGATAAACCAATAATCAATTGCGTGAAAATCATCCCTTTATGATTTGCAAATAGCGGAATCCAGTTTTTTGCCAATAAATCAATAAAACCACCACCCATATCTCCTACAACACCGAAGAAATACATTGTCGCAGCCATTGTTGCAGCTAATACAGCATGTAAAACAAATAATGGCGGTGCAACAAATAGGAACGTAAATTCCAATGGTTCTGTAATACCAGCTAAAACGGCAGTTAAAGTTACAGGAATCAAAATGGCTAATACTTTTTTTCGCTTATCAGGTTTTGCAGTAAAGTAAAATGCTGCTGCGATCCCAGGTGAAGCAAAAATTTTCGAGTTTCCATGTAAAGCAAAACCACCTTGTGGGAATAATTGTTTAAGTGGTGTTGTTGTTTGCGCATATTCATTTAAGTGAGCCATCCAATATTTAGTAATGCCATTTTCAACAACTGCCGGTCCAAAAACAAACGGTGTATAAATGAAATGATGCAATCCTGTAGGAATTAAAATTCTTTCCAAAAACGTATACAACCAAACCCCAAAGGTTCCTGCACTTGCTAAGAATGTCTGCATTGAACTGATACCCATTTGAATTTTCGGCCAAATCAAACAAATCAGAAAAGCAATCGGCAACATAGCGAAAAATCCTAAAATTACTACTAACGATGACCCTTGAAAAATACCTAAAAAGTCTGGTAACTTAGTATCAAAGTAACGATTATGCAGCCAAACCACGATTGCTGAAATAAAAATAGCACCAATAATACCTGTATCTAATGTTTTGATACCTGCAATCAGTTTCATCCCACTATCGCCACCAACTTCTTGGGAAAAATCAACCCCAAAGAACGGACCGAAATATTCTAGCATACTACTGATAAAATAATTACAGGTCAGATAAATTACAAAAGCTTCCATCGCTGCCCGAGCGTTAGCTTTTTTAGCTAACCCAATCGGTAAACCAATCACAAACAGCAACTCCATTTGATTAAAAACCGTCCAAGCTCCACTTTCCAAAACAGACCAGACACCATACCAAGCGGTCCCTTCATTGGCAATACTTCCAACGATCATTGGATTTTTAAAGATAATCGCAAGCGCTACCATAATTCCCGAAAATGAAAATAATAAGACCGGAGTAAACATTGCTCCTCCAAACCGCTGCACTTTCTCCATCACTAGCGAAACACCTTCCTTCTTTTTATTTGTTTTACATGTTAGTTATACCATTGCATGAATACGCTATCAATACTTCTAAGAATTTCTGGGAAATCAGTTATTTGTTAGAGAAAAAGTGTCAACGTCTGGGAAATTTATCAGGTAAATTATCGACAAGCTTAAATCAAAAAAATTCATCAAAAATCTGATTGAAATCAGAATTTTTGATAAATTCGAAAAGACGCTTCTATTTTTGTTTTGACTTATATTTCTTCATCTCTGGGAAACTTCCTGTACTTTTAAAAATACGTTGCTCATCTTCATTTGCAAATCGTCCTAACACAGAATGCGTAGGAATAATATTCATAAAGGCATTTTCATCAACTTCATAAACGATTTGTTCTAAATCATACAACTCGTAACGCGTGATCACCATCATGATCATACGTCCTTCAACGCCAGAATAACCACCCATCGATGGCAACAAAGTCATCCCACGAATCATTTGTTTTGAAATTGCCTGTGTCACAACTTCAGGCTGAACCGTTACAATCATCGCTGTGACTTTTTGATGACTTGTATGGATCGTATCGACCACTTGAGTCATACAATAAATCGAAATAATCGTATATAACGCACTTTCCCAATCAAAAACAAAACCAGCTAACGCCACAATGATTCCATTCAGCATAAACATATAATTACCAACTGTTTTACCTGTTGTTTTCGATAGAACCAATGAAATAACATCCATTCCGCCAGTTGTAAAACCCATTTTAAGCGATAGACCTGCACCAATCCCAATTAGAACTCCACCAGCAATCGCGTTCATCAATGGATTCGTCGTGATCACTTCGATTGGAATCAAAATTGTTGTCAGTGACACCCACGCTACATTTAAAAAGCTGTAAATCGTTGATTCTTTCCCAAGCTTCATAAAGCCTAAAATAAAAATAGGAATATTTAATAACAAAATAAAAAGACCTGTATCGATTGTAATCCCAAGATGTGTATGTAATAACGTTGCAATGATTTGTGCAACTCCATTCATTCCAGCAGAAAAAACCTTAGCTGGTATCAAAAAAAAGTTCAAGCTGATTGCTACTAAAATCCCAGTAACAAAAATAACAGCAAACTTCTTCAATGTCTCACTTTGTTTGTACGAAATAACCCATTTACTCATCCAAAACTTCCCCCTCACATGAATTGCCTTCAATACTCTTTCCAGCTTCAATATTTGCTTCCTTAGATAAAATCCCTCGAATTAGGATAACAGTTTGCTTAAAAAAAGAAAAGAAAAAAAGAGGAAAATGAGGATTATTTTAGTCTTACTCATTGCCCCTTCTATCGTTCCCCTTCCCTTGAACTGATCTTTATCCTAAAAACATTTTATACTTGTTTCTTCCCTAATTAATGGTACTATAAAAGTAAGAAATAATGAGAGGAGCTTATCCAATGGCAGCAAAAGAAGCAAGTTTTGATGTAACATCCGAAATAAATATGGAAGAAGTCAAAAACTCTATCCAAATCGCACTGAAAGAAATCAAAAACCGTTTTGACTTCAAAGGATCAATCGCAGATATCAAGTTAGAAAATAATAAATTAGTGGTGGTCGCAGAAGATGACTATAAAATCGAGCAAGTAAAAGATGTCTTGTTCAGTAAGTTAGTTAAACGTGAGGTGCCTATTAAAAATATCCACTTCTCAACAAGTGAAAAAGCACTTGGCGGTTCTGCCCGTCAATATGGTGATTTGATTAGCGGAATCGATCGTGATAATGCTAAAAAAATCAACGTTGCAATCAAAAATTCCGGCATTAAAGTGAAATCTCAGATTCAAGAAGATCAAATCAGAGTAACTGGGAAAAGCCGTGATGATTTACAAAAAGTGATTACTTTGCTTAGAAATTTAGATTTACCAGTGGAATTACAATTTACGAATTTCCGTTAATATAAAAGCATAACGAACTGAAACAATTTGTTTCTACGCTCGTTATGCTTTTTCATTTATTCACTTAAGAAGTCAGATAATTCCTGTGGATCTTTCCCACTGTTTAAACCGACGATCAATCGGATTCGAGCTTTCGGTCCGTTTAAACCTCTAGAAAAAATAATACCCATTTTCTTTAAATTAACGCCGCCACCTTCATAATCATAAATATCCTCAGCGATTCCATTTGAACAGCGGGATACTAAAACGATTGGGATATTTCTAGCTAAGAGACGTTCTAATGATGGCAAAGTCTCTGGTGGAAGATTACCGGCACCTAATGCTTCTATCACAATACCATCTGTCTGATCATTATCCACTAAATCGAACAAACTGCCATCCATTCCAGCATAAGCTTTAATCACATAAACTTCACCTGATACATTTTGGATATCACAAACTTCTTGCGGACGCACTTCACTAGCAAAAAAAGTACGTTCCTTGGCAATCATACCAATCGGACCAAATGTTGGGGTCCGAAATGTTGCAACATTTGTGGTATGAGTTTTCGTCACATAACGAGCTGTATGAATTTCATCATTCATCACAACCAACACTCCTTTGCCAACAGATTCATCTGAGCAAGCCGTCCAGACTGCACTAATAAAATTATATAATCCGTCTGTCCCGATTTCATTACTAGAACGCATAGCCCCTGTTAGCACAACTGGAATTTTATTTTCTAGTGTAATATCTAAAAAATAAGCCGTTTCTTCTAATGTATCAGTTCCATGAGTGATCACTACTCCATCGACATTCTCAGTATACGCTTTTTGGATACGCTCCTTTAACTCCAACATCCGTTCTAAGGTCATGTGAGGAGAAGGAATATTGAAAATCGGTTCTACAATCAAATTTACTTTCCCTGCTAGTAGTTCTTCTTGGTTGAGCAGTGGATTCATGTTGTTTGTCGTGACATTTCCATCTGCCTCTTTTGACATCGAAATCGTACCGCCTGTATGTAATACTAAGATTGTTTTCATATTTTAGTCTCCCAACAATAATTTTATTTAAATAAACTGGTCAATTTTTGCTCAAAAAAGAGCCGATAATCAGACCTTCGGCTTTTTTATAGTCATTGTACATCATTAAAAATAAAGAGTAGCTTCTACAAATCAGTTCCTGTTTTAGTATACCAGTAAGACGAGTTTTTTCCTATTATCATTTGCTTAATCCAATTGCCAAAACTGTTGTATAAGCTGCTTTGTCTGTTCATGGGAATAAGAAGTTTGAACCTGATTCCAATGAGGCGGAAAAAAACGTTGAACAGCAGCCGTTGAAAAACGCTGATCCAACAGCAAAACGATCCCTCTATCCTCTGTATCTCTAATCACTCGACCTGCCGCCTGCAAGACTTTATTCATCCCAGGAATTTGATAAGCAAATTGAAATCCTTGATTTTTTTGTTGATCATAATAACCTTTGATCAATTCTTGCTCATGATTGATTTGCGGTAACCCAACTCCAACAATTGCAGTCCCGATCAAGCGACTGCCTTTTAAATCGATCCCTTCTGAAAAAATTCCTCCTAAGACACAAAAACCAACTAATGTTTCTGTCGGTTCTAAAACAAAATCAACCAAAAAAGCTTCACGTTCCGCTTCATTCATCATGCTAGCTTGTATTTTTGTTTTGACGTGGGGATTTTTTTCTCGGAACATTTCATAAATAATATCCATGTACGAATAGGACGGAAAGAAAACAAAATAATTTCCCTGCTTTTGCTGAATCATATTCGTTAAACTTTCAATGATTTTTTCATAGCTATTGACACGTTCTTTATAGGTCGTTTGAATATATTTTTCGATCACCAATAATTGATTTTCTTTTGGAAACGGACTGGGAATTCGATAACGTAAACTTTCCTCTCCACCACCTAAAATTTCCTGATAATAATCTAACGGCGTTAAACTTGCTGAAAATAAAATACTGGCTTTTCCTTTGTCTAGTTTTTGCTGTAAAAGATAGTTTGGGTCAATACAAAATTGCTTGATGATGATGTCATAATTTTGACAATTCACATACGTGCAGTAATGGTCATCATACCCTTCGCTGATTTTAGTATAATTCAGCAACTCAAAATAAACAGACAAGATTTGATTCAACTCAGCATGATCTTGATTTTCTGGGAGCCACTCTTTGATTTTTTCAGCTAGTGAATACGCCGCTTTAACAAGAGAATCGATTGGCGCATGTTGATGTAAAAATTCTTTTTCTTCCTCATCGCAGATTTGTTTGATTCTTTCAAATTCTTTTTCAATTTTGATAAGCGCTCGGATCAGCTTGGTCTGATTCTTATCGATTACTTGTTTCAGTGCTGAAAACTTACTTTTAGACAATTCTGCCGAATACATTTCTCGTGAGCGGTTAACCAAATTATGAACCTCATCTACTAAAAATATATTTTCTTTGACTTCCGTCTGCTCCTCAAAAAAACGTCTTAAATAAACAACAGGATCAAATAAATAATTATAATCGCAGATCACTAAATCACACCACAAACTAACATCTAAAGAAAGTTCAAATGGGCATAAGGTATGTTTACGAGCATAGAGTTCAATGATTTCACGAGTAAATTGATTTTCATTATTTAACAAATCCCATAATCCTTCATTCAAACGATCATAATAGCCATTAGCAAAAGGGCAAGCTTCCGGCGTGCAATTTCGTTCGGTTAAGAAGCATATTTTATCTTTTGCTGTTAAGGTAACACTTTTTAGCTGCATATCCTTTTGTTTCATCGCTTCTTCAGCATCTTCTGCTACTTGACGAGTGATTGTTTTAGCGGTTAAATAGAACGCTCTTTCTGCTTGTTCTTCACCAATCGCTTTTAGTGTTGGAAATAAAGTCGAAATAGTTTTTCCCGTTCCAGTTGGCGCTTCAACAAATAATTTTTGATCACTTAAAATTGTTTTATAGACAGCCACAGCCAATTCCCTTTGGCCAGCACGATAATCGCCATACGGAAAAGGTAATTTTTGTAATGAACGATTCCGAATTTTACGCCAATTTGTTTTGAAAATCAGCCATTGTTCATATTTTTGAGTCAGATCGTCAAAGAATTCTTTTAACTGTTCTTTGGTAAATTCCTTTTCTTGTCGGGTAATTTCTTCGGTTGTTGTTTGATAATAGGTCAATTGCAATGTGATTTCATCCAAGTCTTCCTGCTGGCAGTAAATATGTCCATAACACATCACTTGATACCAATACATGTCGATTTGTTCTTCTAACAATTCTGAAAATGCAGGTTCTGATGTTTTGATTTCATCGATCACCGTTCGTTTTGTATCATCAATAAAAATGCCGTCTGCACGACCTTCAATTATGTAGATTTGCTGGTTTAATTCTATGTTAATAGCGAGTTTGATTTCTTTTTGATAATTCTCACCGGCTGTTTTCTGAAGTTTTCGATGGATCTTTGCGCCTTCTAACGCGGTATGTTCGCTAGTATGTCTAGCATCGATACTCCCTCTGCGCAAAATAAACTCCACTAATCTGCGGACTGCGATTCTTTGCGTATTCTGCATATTCGATCCCACCTATTCTGTCCTTATTATAGAACATACATTCGTAAAATAAAAGAGAAGAAAGTAAAACTTTTAAATTTAGAATTAAGGTGGGGCCGTCTAGCTAATTTGTATGCTTTTTCTAATAGTCCAACCAGCAATGATAAATACTCAAGTCGAGTAATCACTATTTATTTTGACATACTCATAACTTAAATCACAACCGATCACTTCAAAACTTTCTGTGCCTTGATGTAGATCGACCATTAAATAAATATCCTCATTTTGTTCAATGTATTCAGCGATTTTGTTGATGTTTTGTTTTTCTTCATTATTAGTTGAAAAAATTGGATACTGTCCATAATAGATTTCTACTTTATTTTGATCAAAAATCAACCCTTCTGTTTTACCAAGAGCCATTGCTATACGCCCCCAATTAGGATCATGTCCAAATAAAGCAGTTTTTACTAAAGGTGAGTTGATAATCGATTTCCCGGCATTTTTTGCTTGTTCTTTGCTTTCAGCATTTTTGACTGTCACAAACATCGTCTTTGTAGCGCCTTCAGCATCTTTTACTACATCTAATGCTAATCCTTTACAGATTTGATTCAACGCTTCTTGCAATTCTGTTTTTTCGACTTCATGGTGCCCACTGGCTAAAAATGCGACTGTGTCACTAGTACTTGTATCCGTATCGATACTGATTGTATTGAAAGATTGATCGACTGCTATTTTCAACATAGGATAAATCTCTTGTTTTTCCACTTTTGCATCAGTCAAAATGTAGGACAACATCGTCGCCATATTTGGTTCGATCATTCCTGAACCTTTGACGATTCCTAAAATCGTAGCCTCTCCAACTTTCAGGCTACGAACCTTGATTCGCTTATCTGTTGTTAAAATAGCTTGTGCAAAATCTTCATAATTCTCTTTTAAAACGATCGGCTTCTCATCTAAGAAATTTTCAATGAGCTCAATCGGTAGCTGTGGACCTATTACACCCGTGGAGGAAGGGAGGATATTTTCCTTTTCGATTGTTAGTTTATTCGCTAGTTTTTCTAAAATTTTATACTCATTTTCTCTACCAATTTTACCAGTTGCAACATTAGCAATACCACTCGTCACCACAACAGCTTGCAATTCAGCATTTTTCACGTGGTCTTTCCCGACCGGAATACATTCTCCGCAAAATGTATTTTTTGTAAAAACTGCCGCAGCATAACAAACTTTATCTGCTACGATCAGCCCAAAATCTTTTCTTTTTTTCTTTATCCCAACATGCGTTCCGTAAAACTTAAATCCCTTTGGCACTTTTTCATACACTTCCATCATTTACACCATCCCATGCATTGATAATCATCTGTATTTCTGTGATTTTATAAAAGTATAAATCAAAGTACTAGGTTAGTCAATGCATTTTATATCACATTTCAACCAAATAAAGAATTTTAATTCATTATAAATTTCATTTTGTGTATAAATATCTATACAAACAAAAAAACAGTATCTAGATTTCTCTAGATACTGTTGATTTAGTTTCATTAGATTAATTGTTTTTACCAAAAATTCGTAAGAAAGCTAAGAATAAGTTGATAAAATCAAGGTATAATTGTAACGCGAAGAATACTGCGGTACCAGTTCCTGCTTGTCCACCTGATTCGTTATAAACTTGACGAATTCTTTGATTATCATAAGCTGTGATTCCAGCAAAGATCAATACCATCAAAATAGAAATGAAAAATGATACTGCGCTACTTTTTAAGAAAAAGAAATTAATCACCATTGCAATAATAATTCCAATCAACGCGCTATAAGCGGCGTGACCCATTGCAGATAAATCTTTTTTTGTAAACATTCCTACTAATGACATTGCACCAAAAGTTGCTGCCGCACTTACAAAGGCACTAACCACAGTTGCTTGCGCATATAATAATAGTGTCGCAGATATTGTCACACCATTTAGAATGGAATAAACTAAAAATCCACCGACCGCTAAGCTAGGACTTTTTTGAGCTTTAACTCCTAGAAATATGACTAATCCAATTTGGGCGATCCACAAACCAAAAAACAAAGCTGTTGAATGCAACAATGTTACTAAAACGATTGGGTAAACATTTAAAATCAGATAGGATACCAGCGCACTAACTCCGATTCCCATCGCTAAAAATGCATAAATCTTTGAATAAAACTTGTTTATTCCAGCATTTACTACTGCTCCATTATTCATCTATTTCTCCTTCTTTCTCTTCTAAATCTGTTATTGTAACTTGAGGGGGCTGCACCATTACGACCGCATCAAGTACTCGATCTTCTTCCTCATTTACGACTTCAATCGAAATTGTCACAACATCTTTCATTTTATCTACCTTGATCACTTCAAACTGAAACGTCAATGTTTCATAATGAAAAACAGGTTCCACAAAATTTACGGAAAAATTCACCACATGAGACCCTGGTCCTGGTAAATGCTTTGAAATTGCACTCGTGATGATTCCCATCAGCATGATCGATGGTACGATTGGTTTGCCATATTCTGTTTTTTGGGCATAATCATGTTGGATATATAAGGGATTGGCATCGTTTGTTAAGCCCAAATAAAGAAGTAACTCTTTATCTTCGATCGATTCGGTTAAAGACAGCGAATCGCCTTCCTCAATATCTTCGATGGTTTTGCCTAATTTTCTCGGTTTTCCGATATTCAAATTAGTACACCTCCACTAATGATAAGATAATTGTACCAAAATGACGATAAAAGGCAAGTTAAAAAGAAGAGGCAGGTAAAAAAACGTTTAGCTCCGAGAAATAAGAAGTAATTCACGAAAATTGTTCTTAAAATTTTTGTGAATTCCAGCTTGTTTCCGAAGGAGTTGCTTTTTTCCCGCCGTTTATTCTGATTAAGAAATAAATTTAGCTATATAATTATAAAACACTTCTAGTCGTATTACTTAATAACGTTTCATATGCTTGCTCAAATTTCTGAACATCACCTGCACCCATGAAGACCATTACAGCATTTTCATGATCTAAAAGCGGAGATACGTTATCTTCTTTGATGACTTGTCCGCCTTTTTGGATTTTATTCCCTAAATCTTCGATTTTTACATCGCCTTTTTGTTCTCTAGCAGATCCAAAAATATCACAAAGATAAACAGCATCTGCTAAATCCAAGGCTTCAGCAAATTCATCCATCAAGGCAATCGTACGTGTGAAGGTATGCGGTTGAAACACAGCAATGATTTCTTTATCTGGGTATTTTTGACGAGCGCCATCGATCGTTGCAATGATTTCTGTTGGATGATGAGCATAATCATCCACAATGATCATGTCTGAAACTTTTTTCTCTGTAAAACGACGTTTTACACCTTCAAAAGTTAGCATCTCTTGTGCTACTTTATCCATATCCAAATCTTCAAAATAAGCTACAGCAATCACGCCTAATGCGTTCATGATATTGTGTTGACCAAATGCTGGTAATACAAAATGCCCAACAAATTCTTCATTGTGATAAACATCGAAAGAAGAACCTTGTGTAGTACGTTCAATATTTTTAGCTTGTATATCGTCATCTTCTGCTAGTCCATAATAGTACACTGGAACATCTGCTTTTAACTGACGTAAATACTTATCATCACCATAAGCAAAAATCCCTTTTTTCACTTGTTTCGCCATTGTTTGAAAAGCAGAAAACACATCTTCAATACTCTTAAAATAATCAGGATGGTCAAAATCAATATTTGTCATAATCGCATAATCTGGAGAATAGGCTAAGAAATGACGGCGATACTCGCACGCTTCAAATGCGAAAAATTCAGCACTTGGGTCGCCATGACCTGTCCCATCACCAATCAGATAGCTTGTTGGTGCGATTCCAGTCAATACGTGAGACAATAAACCTGTTGTGCTTGTTTTCCCATGTGAACCCGTCACAGCCACACTTGTAAACGGCTGAATAAAACGTCCAATAAAATCATGATAACGAATGATTTCCGCTCCTAATTCTTTTGCACGAACCAACTCTTCATGTGTATCAGGAAATGCATTCCCTGCTATCACGATCATGTCTTTTGTGATATTTTCTTTATCGAAAGGTAAAATAGTAATACCAGATTTTTCTAAATCACGTTGTGTAAAGAAATACTCTTCTACATCAGAACCTTGTACACTTAACCCTTTTTCAAATAATACAAGTGCTAATGAACTCATACCTGATCCCTTGATTCCAACAAAATGATACAATACGTTTTCTTTTTTATCCATGATAATCCTCTTCTCTTACTGGCTATATATAAAAATTAATGTCATCGTTTTTATAAAATTGTACGTTCCCCATTATCGTACAAATCCCCAAAATAATCAACCCAAAACAGCTAGATAATTACTAAGAACGATGAAAAACACTTATCTAGCTTAATGACGTTGTTTTGTTAATTATGTCTCTATAATGAAATAACTCTGACGCAAAAGCTTTGGTGAATACTTGCTGATTTCTTTAAGCTAGGCACTATTGTCTCATCTCATTGATCGATGCATTTAAGGTGCTGTCTCTATTGTCCACAAAATTTGAGCACTGTATATTTTATCTTTCATCAAGCTTCCAGGCATCATCTTCAATAAAAATTGCTGATCACTCTCTTTACCAAAGTCAAATTCTTGCAAACGATGGTCAGATTGATCTTTTTGTCGATAAATTTCAATTTCTTTTTCTTCCGTCATGTACTTCAAGTCTTCTTTATCTTGAAAAACTATATCTGATGCTGTTTTTATTCCAGTATCCGTTTGAAGCATTTTAGAAAATTTTGTTTTTAGTGCCCAACCTGTTCGATAATACTGAGTATTTTTAATGATCATTTTCATATTATTTTCTATTGGGACATATTTTATATTCGTTTGTAAGGTAGGTACACCAAAAGAAATTTCCATTGGCACACGTTCAAACACAACGCCACCTGCCAATAAATTTAGAGTGATTTTCCTACTCAATGAATCTATGCTGAATGTCACTTCATACGTTCCTGGTTCATTTATTGAGGAATCAACGGTCAGCTGTAGTTCACTCGTTCTATTTTTCAAGGTGTTCATATCCATCGCGGTTGCACGACTTTGTTCTAATATAAATTGTTTTTGCGCTTCCCATTCTTTAGGGTAATCGATGGCTAAAGCGTTAATGGATTGTGCAGAAAGAAAAGTGGTGCCATTATCAATCGTGTCTTCATTTTTAACGAAAAATGGAATCGTTAAACTCAGTTGATTATTTGCTTTGTCACTGAGTAACAAAATAGCTTCAGTGTACCCTGCTTTTGATAAATCCGGTTCTTGCAACATTTCTATCTTAACCTGATCGACGCCAGCATTATCAGATAAATCCGTTAGCAAGCTTTCAAGTGCTGGAAGCGGGGCACCAACATTCACGATTTGACGCACAGGATCTGCTTCTGGTGCAAGAGTATCTTGTACTGACAAGATTTCTGACTGTTCACTTGGATTCCCACTAGAATCCGTTGCTGTAACATAATATTCCGCATATGGAACCAACGGCTTTTGAGTTTCAGGAATATTAATTGCAAAACGATCTCCTTGAAGCGCTTTGCCCGAAAACATCAGTGCATTTGTTGTTGCGTTAAATACTTTAATTATTGCCTCTGATTCTGCATACCCTTCTATTTGCGTACTTACATCTTTAAGAGTTAAAACAGTTGGTTTGAATGGCGCACTAACATCTTCAACTACTAAATTTTTTTCTACTACTTTCCCATGAAGAACACTTCTGATTGTAATATTTTGTTTTCCTCTAAAATAACTACCTTCTGGTAATTTATAATCAATCATTCCATCTTTATCTGCTCTTGTTTGATAGTTATGGGTATCTCCTTCAACTTCCGAGTTTAGTTCACCTTTTGGTAAGTCTTCATGTCCTGAGAAAAATACAAATGCGTTTGGATAGGTTTTACCTTTAATTGTGGTACTGTTTGTACTTGCTCGATCATCGGTTAATTTTTCAGTAGTTAATGTGATAGTTACTTTGTCTAATAACTCTTGGGCTTTCTTTACTTCTTCAAGAAAGTGTTCTTTTTGCTTAGCATTCAGCACTTCACTAATAAGTTTTTTCGCCTTATCTATTTTAAGTTGTGTAGTGCTAAGCTTAATTGCTGTATGAGTACTATCTGTAAACAACTCCTCTATTAGTATCTTGGACTCTTCAATAGCATGCTCCAAATCAGAAAAAGTTACATTAATAATACCACTCGTATTCCAATTTGCAGAGTTATTACTATAAATAGTATACTCCACAGTCGTCTTGTCGGAACTTGCTATAAATACTTGTCTACCATAATTTTTAATATTTGTATTCGGAGAAAATGCACGGTCCTCTTCTACTTTGTAATAGTATAATGAATTTAACTTGGGTCTAATTGTTCCTGGAAAAACTGACAAATCGTATTTACTATTGTGGTTCCCTTCATTTCCACTACGCGTAATATAAGTGTAAGTCGCTGCCGAAAATTGATACATTTTTCCAGGTTTTGTATCAACGACTTGCTTTACAGTCACTTTTCCAGTAGGTGTGATATATATGTTTGTAAGATTATTATCTTTTAACAATGTAAACTCAGTTGTAGTACCCTCAGGTTGCCAATATCCATGAAGCAGTGTAGGCCTAGAGAGTGGTTTATCCTCTATAAGTGGAATCCATCCCTGATATTTCAACAAATCAGCCTTTAATAAACCTGCATCATCCGTAATTGGTGGGGGTAACAAGGATTCTGCCTTTATTCTTGTAACAGTACTCTTTGAGATACTTATGTAAATTAACGAGCAAAAACTAAGTGCAAATATAAATAGATAGACTATTTTTCTTTTCATATTATTCCGCCTCCATCTTATAGATTAAGCCATAATCCAGTTATTCGATACTCCAATTGTGAACGTTTTTCTATTCAAAATAAGATAATATAGTTGAGACAGACATAGGTTACTTTACTTTGGTAATCATTTTTATTCCTTTTTTATAATTAATTTGGACGTTCAAGCTATTTAATACTGTCAATTATTATTACAATCATTTTCTACTTGAAAAGTTAGAGCTGTTCTTCTCAAATACAATCCATTATTATTCTATAAAAAAAGGTTAGTATGATTTCCGGTACAATACCGAAGCCATACTAACCAACTAGTTAGGTAATCTATTTGTAATTTTTGAGTCCATATCAAATGAGATAAAACAATTGATAGACTTTAGAAATATGCTGATGTAGATTTTAAACGAAGCATTTCTATTTAAAATATTTGCTGTTTTCTAACTCCATACTCGAGTCTTCAATAATACCACTTAAGGACTTATCCAAGATGCCACGTTTTTTATCCTGTTCTGCTTCAGCTACTTTTTGACCGTATGCCGTTTGGCTTTTGGCATTTTCTTTTGCTGTTTTCAGTTCTTTTCGAGAGCGCGGTAATGTATGGCTAATATCTTCTTCTTTACCAAATCGTTCCATATCAGGTTTGATTTGTTGATATTGACGTCTTGTTACCGGAATTTCAGGTGAACCTTTAGGAATGTTGAATTTTTGAACTGTAGGGTCTTCATTCCCTTTCACTTGAAAGGCTGCTGGTTCATCGTCAAAAAGTAAATATGAATTTTGATCCTTTTTCATTGCATCTGCTAATTCTTGTTCTGTCAAAGCAGGTGCTTTTTCTTCTGGAATGACAGAAGCCGGAATATATTTCGGTACAAAATACGAACGGGTATCATAAGTAAAATCCTTTGAAAACGCCGCTTTATTTTTACTTGGAGATTGCTGAGAGCCGAAACCATACGAACTTCTTTTAGGCATGTTGCCAAATAGATTACTTTTTTGTTTTGGAGAAGTTGTTTTATTATGCGTCATCATATAATTAGGCAGATTAGATTTATGACGGGCTAATTCTGCTACTTGTTCTTGGCTATGCGAAACATGTTGATTATTTGTCTGTGTCGATTGTTTCTGCAGCACTGGTTGAACACTGATCGGATCTATGACAGGAGAACTTTGCTGTTTTACTGTTTGTTTCGGTGTTTGCGTCCCCATATTAGTGAGCATTGGTTCTTCTTGAAACAATGTTCGTTTATTTTCAGAAACTAATTTCACGCCTAAGTCATCGTCATAAGCTGGAAAACGAAAATGTTTTCTTTTAATTTGAGTTGGGTTTTCCATTCGAGTCATTCCTTTATTCTACTTTCTGTCAATTTTACCATAAAAAAGCGGAATTCTAAACAATTTGCCTTATATTTTCTTTTTTCTTGCTGCAATTTTAACTGGGCGTTTGTATTTCTATAAAAATTAGTCGCCAAAACAAATCACGATGCTTCTTTCAACGACTAACTTCACTTTTATATTTCTATGGGTAAATACGGTTTAATAAACGTGGGAATGGGCTTGCTTCACGAACATGCTCGATTCCTGCTAACCAAGTAACTGTACGTTCTAAACCTAGACCAAAGCCTGAATGCGGAACAGAACCGTAACGACGCAAATCTAAATACCAAGAATATTCTTTTTCATCTAGATTGTGGTTACGAATTTGCTCTAATAAGTAATCATGGTCGATTGCTCTTTCAGAACCACCAATGATTTCCCCATACCCTTCTGGTGCGATCATATCTGCACAAATCACGACATCATCACGAGTAGGATGTGGTTTCATATAAAATGCTTTGATTGCTTTTGGATAGTTTAAAATGAAGACTGGACGGTCAAATGAGTTGGCAATAAATGTTTCATGCGGTGAGCCAAAATCATCGCCCCACTCAATATCGTCAAACCCATTTTTCTTCAATAACTCAACTGCTTCATCATATGAAATACGTGGAAATGGTAATTGAGTATATTTTTTCAAGACTTCTCTATCACGTTCTAAAACGTCTAAAGCATGATCACAATTGTCTAATACACTTTGAACTAGAAACGCTACGTATTGCTCTTGTACTTCTAAACTTTCTTCTTGGTGCATAAACGCCATTTCTGGTTCGATCATCCAAAATTCGATCAAGTGACGACGCGTTTTTGATTTTTCTGCTCTAAAAGTTGGGCCAAATGAGAAAACTTTACCGAAAGCTAAAGCGGCTGCTTCCATGTATAACTGTCCACTTTGAGATAGATACGCTTTTTGATCAAAATAGTTTGTTTCAAATAAATCAGTCGTACCTTCTGCTGTGCTGGCAGTTAGAATCGGCGGATCGATTTTCACAAAGTTGTTGTTATTGAAAAATTCATATGTCGCACGGATAATTTCGTTACGGATTTGCATGATAGCATGCTGACGTGACGAACGTAGCCATAAGTGACGGTGGTCCATCAAAAAGTCTGTTCCGTGTTCTTTTGGCGTGATTGGATAATCATGACTTTCACCGATGACTTCGATCCCTGTTACACCAATTTCATAACCAAATTTTGAACGGCTATCTTCTCTGATTTCACCAGTGATCCATACAGAGGTTTCTTGTGTTAGGCTTTTTGCTAACTGAAAGACTTCTTCTGGAACTTCACTTTTCACCACAATTCCTTGAAAATATGCTGTTCCATCACGTAATTGTAGAAAGGCAATTTTTCCACTTGAACGTTTATTGGCAATCCAAGCACCTATTTTTACTGTTTCCCCTACATGATTTTTTGAATCAATAATTTGAATTTGTTCCACGATCGTCTCTCCATTCATTTAGTCTTTTACCTATCCCGAATTAAGTATTTTATTTAATTGATTTTTTCTCAATAAACGCTTTGATCCGTTTGACTGCTTCTTTTAATGTATCCAAATCTGTGGCATAGCTGATCCGAACATTTTCTGGTGCGCCAAATCCTGCACCTGTAACAAGAGCTACTTGCGCTTCAGATAGTAGATCGTCTACCCATTTGGTGACATCTGTGTAGCCGCACATCGTTAATGTTTCTTTGATATTTGGAAACAGATAAAATGCACCGTGTGGTTTTTCCAGTTTAAATCCAGGTAATGCTGCAAACAGCGGGTAAATCTCATTTAAACGTGCTTCAAATGCTTGTCTCATGATTTCGACGGTGTCTTGTTCACCGATCAATGCTTCGATCGCTGCATATTGGCTGACAGCCGTGGGATTACTGGTCGATTGTGATGCGATATCATTCATTGCTGAGATAATCGTTTCATCCCCTACCGCATACCCAATGCGCCAGCCTGTCATCGCATAGCTTTTAGAAACACCATTGATAATGATCGTTTGTTTTCTGATTGCTTCAGACAAAGTAGCTATGGGTGTAAACGTGGCTCCATTATAAACCAGTCTGCCGTAGATATCATCCGATACGATCAAAATATCATTTTGTATAGCCCACTCACCGATTTCACGTAATTCTGCTTCGGAATAAATCATTCCCGTTGGATTAGAAGGTGAATTTAAAATCAATAATTTCGTTTTATCTGTTCTGGCTTCTTCTAGTTGTTCCACGGTTACTTTAAATTCTTTTTCCTGAGCACATGAGATAAAGACTGGTACGCCCTCAGCTAATTTAACTTGTTCTCCATAACTTACCCAATACGGCACTGGGATAATCACTTCATCATTGGGATTCAATACCGCTTGAAAAAGGAGATACAAGGCAAATTTTGCACCATCTGTTACAATCACATTTTTTGCCTGATAACTCAGACGGTAATATGTTTCAATATGTTTTACAACCGCTTCTCGCAATTCTTTGATACCGGCAGAAGGCGTATAATAACTTGCTTTTCCACTTTCGATAGCTTGAATTGCTGCCAGTTGAATATTTTTAGGTGTAGTAAAATCTGGTTCACCCACAGTTAAACTTAGAACATCTTTGCCTTCCGCTTTTAATGCATTGGCTTTGGCAGAAGCCGCTAGCGTAACAGAGGGTTCTAATTTTTGTGCACGTCTTGATATGTCCATATTATCGCTCCATTCATTTTTTAGTGGCTAGTACGAAAGTGTTCAGTGCTAACAAACAAGCTACTTTCCTATCCCCATTTATCTTAGCTTTATCAAATATCCTCATAAAACTGTCTCGTCAGACATTTTTGATGATCATGATCTCTTCCGCTTTTTCAAATGATAACAGATAATAACTCAATGACCCATCATCATTTTTTGTAACGACTTCCCAAGTAGGTTTATCGTTATATAAGCCCAAGCTGATTTTTTGGATATTCTTTTCTTTATAGTCTGTTTCAATAATCTGGCGGATATGACCTTCTTCCACACCATCTTTTTGATTTAAAACAGTTACTTTGTCTCCCTTTTTCGGGATGATAACAGCCAATTCTTCGCCTTTATCATTTTTACCCGTCACACTAAAGTAGGTATCTTTTCGGGTAAACCAATAAAAGTTATCGACTGTTTCCAAATGTGCATATTCCTTTGCAATCTCTGTCGCTTCTTTTTTCGCTTGTGTTCTTGGATGTGTTGAGCGAATATAGAAAATAGTGATCATAACAATAATCACTAATAACACCGCAATTACGCTTACTAGGATCTTGGTTTTTCTTGCTTCATTGTGATCTTCTTGTTCTTGCAATCTTCTCGCCCTTTCCAAACTTACTGGCTACCATTATAGCAGAAAATCAGTTTGATTTAATAGATAGTAGTTAAATTTATTTATTTAAAAATTCCTTTAGCTCTGACGTTATTTTTGCTAAAGGTTCTTCTTTCACTGATAACTCTTTCGGTAAGGCTTTTAACATACGCTTCCCATACTTTGCTGTCACTAATCGTCTATCCAAAACGAGTAAAGCTCCTTTGTCACCATCAGAACGAATCAAACGACCTAATGCTTGTCGCAAACGTAAAGCTGCTTTAGGCAAAGCCTCATGCGTAAAGGGATTAATTCCTTTTTCTTCAAGATAATCATACCGTGCTTTGACAAAAGGTCGTTTGGGATTTTCAAATGGTAAGCGTGTCACGATCAACAGTGACAATGTCTCTCCAGGTAAATCAACGCCTTCCCAAAAACTATCCGCACCAAGTAAAACACTATTTTTTGAATGAGCAAAACGTTTAAGAATTTTTTCCCGGCTACCACTGATTCCCTGAGCTAAAAGCTCTCTTCCCCCATTTAAAAATTGAGGATGTAACCGATAATAAACACTGGATAAAATCTCATGTGACGTAAATAAGACCAGCATTGAACGATCCTGTTCCTGTGTCAATTCTTGGATTACAGACGCGATATAAGCTGAGAATTCTGCTGCGTTCGCTTGACTGATCGCTATGGCTTCTATTGGAATATACAAGCGAGCATTTTGCGCATAATCATAGGGGTCAGGTAACGTTTTAAACAAAACATCCGTCAAGCCTAATTTAGTAGGCAAATACTTCTTATCATTCCCAAATTTCAGTGTGCCACCTGTATATAAAATTCGTTGATAGCGGTCATACCAAGTCGTTTCCGGCAAAATACTCGCCTCTAAATCGTTGATTGCAAGTAATCCGTATCCTTGAGGTGTGGTACTGTATTCTTTGATCCAGCGTGGATGCCATTTATTGACATAAATATCAAAACATTCATATAAAAATTCGATCCGCTCAAAGAATTGCAGTAAGCTAACGAATATAATCCGCTCAGATGCTGTATACTTTTCCAACGCATCAACAATCGACTGCTGCAATCTATTTTGAATTTCTTGCATTTCAGTTAAGAGAATCTCAATCTTTTGAATCGAAGTCTCTCCATTCACTGATAAGTGATCGAATATTGGCTTAGTCAACAATGTCGCTTCCAAATTCGGCTGCTTATCGTTTTTAAACAACTGATTTATTTCGTAAAATAAATCACTAAACTCTTCCACTAAGTCATTCAGGGCTTTAGAATAAATTCGCAATAATCGCTGTTCTTGTGTTTCTGATTTAAAAATTTGATTCACTTGATCAAACAGCTGATCTTCTTCTAGATAAAGAGTTGCTTGTTTTTTAAAGGAAACATAGTTAAATTGACGATTCGCAATCTTCCCAGCAATATCTGGCAGATGATGCGCTTCATCGATAATCAGATAGGAACTTTTAGGCAGAAGTGGAACTTCTCTAAGCGTCTCCTGTGCTAAAAATGCATGATTAACGATCAATACATTACTTTGTCTGACTTTTTTATAAAGAAAACGAACAAAATCTTCTTGATATAACGAATCTTGATCCGATAAAAAATCAACTCCACGATGGGCAACATCGCGCCAAAAAATATGGTTAAAGTTCGTTAATTGAAGTTCATCAAGATCCCCTGTCTCTGTTTCCACCAGCCAAACCAAAACACCCATTTGATATAATGCGTATTGTTTTTGCTGTATCGGATTTTTCAACGTAGCTTGAAACCGTTGCAAATCAATATAGTGACGATGACTCTTAATGATCACAGCTTGAATTGGTTTTGGACAAATCTGATTTGCTAACGGAATATCTTTCTCCGTTAATTGATTTTGCAACACGATTGAAACGGTACTAATAATAACTGGGTTATCTGGTGTTGCTAAATAGCTTAATGGGAATAAATAACCTAGCGTTTTTCCTGTTCCTGTCGCTGCTTCAATAAATAAATTTTTATTCTCATCATTCGTAAAATGGTCATAAACTAAATTCATCATCCGGCTTTGTTCTGAACGATAGCCGATCGTACCTGAGAAAACTTTTTCTTTCGCTTTTTTCTTTTGCGGGAAACTCGGTTTTCCGTACAACTTTTCTTCATATAACGGAACTTCTTTTCTCCTCAGAGCAATTCCAGACACAACATGCTGTTCTTTAGATAGCGGTTGAATATCCTGTTTCATTTCTTCATATATATGATGGATATAAGAACTTGTATCCATTCCTGTTTGCTGACTCAAACGATCGATCGCTTCCATCGTAATCAATGGCAAGCGACGCATTTTCGCTTCGATCAATAATAAAAGTTCAGCAGTTACCTGTGCATCGCTATCTGCTTGGTGAGGATTATCATGAATCAGACCTAAACTTTCAGATAAGTCGCCTAAACGAAAACTTTTTTCTGTCGGTAAAAATATCTGAGCTAGCTCAACTGTATCAATTCCGGGAATCTTTAATTTAGGTGTACCGCAACGAAGCAATTCCTGTGTTAGAAAGGAATAATCGAAATAGATATTATGCGCAACAAATACGGTATCCGCTAATAAATTATAAATCGTTAAGGCCACATCTTCAAAATAAGGCGCTTTTTGTACACGAGAATTACTAATACCAGTAAGCTGCTGAATCTGCTTAGAGATGGCCTGATTAGGATTGATGTCAGTCGCGAAACGGGAAATGATTTTTCCTTCTTGGATCAGTACACAGCCGAATTGAATAATCCGGTCAACCAATGGATCGGTCCCAGTTGTTTCTAAATCAACTACTGCATATGTCTGATTATTTTTCATAGACTTCCCCGCCTTTCCTCTATCCCTGAAAATTATACTACAAAATGAACTTTTTTTTTAGTGTTAGTTTGAAAGGATTTTTTGGGAGGGGGATTTAGATGTTTTTTGGCTTGTTTTTGTTTCGAATTTGATTTTTTTATGCTCAAAAAAGGAATCATTCTTGGTTGGTTAGTAAAATGATTCCTTTGGTTTCTTAATATTTATCTTTTTTGAGACTGCTCGCGATAGTTCGTAAATAACTATTTAAGAAAATAATTCTTTAACTTATTCAACAAGTTTATTGGCAAGGTCTTATTATTCTGATAGTCTTCATATTTTTCCTCCCGCTCTTTAAGTGATGGGTAATAAATAAAAATAACGACTAGAATCTTTTTCAACTTGCTATCTATTAAGCAATGATTCATCTTATATTCATGAAATTTATTTCCCTATATTTCCACACAATCCTATTTTTCCCATCAAACCTTAGAACCCAAACAACATTATTTCCTTGAATATGAGGAAAATAATTTTTTTGCTATTAACTCTTTAAAGAGTTTTAAAAATGTAGTATTATTGCTTATTTCATATGTGCTTTTGTGACTCATAACATCATCATCCATACATACACTCTGTCTATCAATTACAATTTCCATGTTGACTCCTTCTATTATTCAAGTTTTTGTATTTCAATATTTTCTAATTTATTCTTCACACTAATCCCTAAACGAGACTATTTTTCATATGATAATAACAGTACCCTAATTGATTTATGAGAATTGATATTATTGATTCAATATTATACAGAACTATACAGTTGTAACAATTCTTCATATTTTCTCAAAACATCTGACAGTATCTGTCATCGTAGCAAATTCCACCTTTAGCTACTTACTAATTTGATATAAAATGTATCATTCTTTCCTTCACCTAAAACTAAAGTTTTTGGCATAAACAAAAAACACCATGAAATTTCCATGATGTCTTTTTACTTTTTATTCTAGAATATTCAGAATTCTTCCTACTTTAATTAGTTATAATACAATTATAAACACTCTCATTTGTATCTTTATAATGCTTTTTAAGGTTTAGTTAAATAAATTAACATAGTTTTTATTTGCTGATACGTATCCTTGATCTGTCACTAAACGTGGCCATCCATCCTTACTGAAAATAATACCTTGAACAGTCAATATTGTCCCTTTTTTTATTTGTACTGATTGAGTGTTAACTGCGAAAATATCTTTATCATTATAACTCCAAATGTCCTGTTTTACTTCTACTTTGCCAATATTCGTTATATATTGATCAATATTATCAATCGTTGGCTTCACGTAATTTTTATTCGCTGATACATATCCTTGATCTGTCACTAAGCGTGGCCATCCATCTTTACTAAATACAATAGATTTTACTTCAATCATTGTGTCTTTGGGAATCTGAACTACTTGAGTTTCAGCTGAAAATGTATCTTTATTATTATATATCCAAATATTTTCTTTCGTTACTAGTTTTTGTGCTGTTGTTATATAGTCATCAATATTACTAAGCACTGGTTTTACATAATTTTTATTTGCTGATACATATCCTTGATCTGTCACTAAGCGTGGCCATCCATCTTTACTAAATACAATAGATTTTACTTCAATCATTGTGTCTTTAGGAATCTGAACTACTTGAGTTTCAGCTGAAAATGTATCTTTATTATTATATATCCAAATATTGTCTTTCGTTACTAGTCTTTGTGCTGTTGTTATATAATCATTAATATTATCTGGTAATTTAACAAAATAATTTTTATTTGCTGACAAATAACCTTCTCTGGTTACTAGTCTAGGGTACCCCGTTGAACTATATTCAATTCTTACAACATCAATCATTTCATCTTTCTTAATTTCTCTAGATTGTGTTGCAGTTGAAAAGGTATCTTTATTATTATATACCCAAGAATTTACCTTAGCAGCTACTTTTTGAGGATTAACAGTGTAATAGTTAGTCAAGTCAATTGGTGGTAAGGTTGGACTCATATCTTTAAAATGTATATATCCATCTACAGCGTTTTTATTAATCCAACGTGAGTTATAATTACCATTATAATCATAGTTATATTCTTCAATAAGAACTCTATTCCCATCTACAGCGGCTACCCAAGCAACGTGATATTTGGCACTCCAATAAGCTACAGAACCACGCTTTGGATTCATATCAACTTTATACCCTTGTATTTTTGCATTATTTCCCCATTGATTAGCGTTCCAATCCAATCCATCTCTTCTTATATCAAATTTATTAACTACACTTAATCGATTCGCTACAAACGAAGTACAATATCTCGTAGCCATTTTCCAATTATCATTAGTTGCACCCAAAGGAAGATTTTTCCATTTTGCAGGATAATCATCTCCAATGATGGTATCAGCAGCGTTGACAGCCTTTGGCTGCCCAACGCTGCCTATGCATAAGAGCATCATAACTAAAATCCCCAATAATATTTTTTTCTTTTTCTTCATTTAATAACTTCATTTCTAATAATTAGTAAAAATAACGTTATATTTTCTAACGTTATTTTTACTATATCATTTATCCGTATACAAAGGAAGAAAAAATGAGTAGCGTTATGTTAAACATCTAAATACCAATTTTTTGGAAATAATATGATTAGAAGAATCGGATTCAACGCGCTTATGTAAGATTCTGATTATTTAAACGTATAATTTACAACAAATCCAAAAACTACATAATCTTCTTTTTGTTCAAAGTCAGTAATGTAAATAATTTCTACAGTTAATTTTTTTCCTATGTAAGTCCCATTTTCAAATTCTCTGAAATTTACAATATCATCAACTTTGAAATTCCTAGCATTTCTCCTGATTTCAAAATTTTTCAAGCCTTGAATAACAGCTTTAAAATATACTGGTCCAATCTTTAAATCGTGAGCTGCTCTATTCTCTAAAAATGAGCTGTAAAGATTATCAGTAACTACCACCTACACAAGCATTATTCAATGTACAGCCACAATCATCACACTTTCTTGTATCTTCATCAAATATGGATGCCCTTATGTTTACCGCTCCTTTGTTTTACTATCCTAAAAAATGTAGTTTAAGCTCTATCTAGAAACAACCCTCATATTGCTTCAGTTATCTACCTTATTTTTTAATTTTTCCATAGCGTTTTCAGCACTTTTTTTGAAAAGAAATCTTTCACATCTCTTACATCATCAATAAAATCACCAAGTACTTCTCCTTGTACAGTGTATTTTTTACCAGAATAGTAGTACCACATTTTTATTCCATCACCAAAATTTTGTAATATCTTGATAACAAAATTTTCTTTACATTACACTTTATTATTCCCCTTTCCAAAAACCGTCTTTTTAAATGTTGATCATTTCCCATTTACATTTGTTACTGTCGTTCTTCTTTCTACCCTTACAATACCTAAGTTCTTTTCTAAGTATAACGTTATTTCTTCAGCATGTTCAAATGTAATTGTTTTGCTTTTTCTTAGCCTGTTCAATTCTTTCTTTTACTTCTTCATTTCACCCCCTCCCGAAAACCGTCTTTTCATGTGTTTATCATCTAGTAAAAAATAGAAGATTATTGCTACAATTTTAACTATCGAGAATAAAATATATATTGAAAAAGATACTTTCTTTTCTTAATAACCACCGTTTCGAAACAAAGCTTAATCAGAAATTTATACTCTTTCACTCATCAGATGTTGCTCATCAAACTGAACCAAATCCCATAAATTACCATACAAGTCTTTAAAAACTGCCACAACACCATAATCAGCTTCTTTAGGCTCCCTCACAAATTCAATTCCATTTGCGATCATGTTATTGTAATCTCTATAAAATTCATCCGTACCTAAAAATACTCGTCCACCTGCTTGATTTCCAATAAAATCACACTGAACCGGTTTCGAAGCTTTTGCTAGTAAAATCGTTGTCCCTTTTAAATTTGGCGGTGATACCACAAACCATCTTTTTTTTGATCCGGTTGATAAGTATCTTCTAACAATGTAAAACTCAGTTTTTGAGTGTAAAATGCAATTGCTTCATCGTAATCATCAACTACTAATGCTATGTGGACTATAGATTGTTTCATAAAAAAGCTCCTTTTTAATTTTAAAGTTTCTGACACACTATTTGAATTCAGTCATTTTTCTAACTATCGGCTCTATGGTTAGTATCATTCCTAATTTTCCGCAAGCTCTATTTTGATTTTTTACTAGATTTTTGTGCTGTATTAAAAAGCTTTTGAAATTGCCCTTGAAACGTCATTGTTTGCTCGAAAATATCTTCTCCATCATTTAACATTTTGACGGTCACCCATCCAAGTGTTTCTGTGATCGTGCTCGCAACAGTCGCATTTATCGCAGCGCCAGCAACGGTCCCGACACCGGGAATAAATTTTATTATATTGCCCACTGCACTTTTGCCTAGTCCAACGATCACAATTTCTTTTCCTATGCTTTTTCCCATACTTTCAGACCATGACTGCCCAAATATTTTATGCAAACGAGCCATCATCGTTAACTGAATCGGAACAAGTAGAAGTGCATCCGAAAAAGGAATTGGTGAACAACCGACGATTGCAGCTGTTAAGGACGCTGCATGAACGGTTTTATGACATTTTTTACGTGTATCCTCATCTACACCTTCTAAAAATTCATCGAAAATACTATCAAATTGTGTTTTACTTTTGGCTAGAATTTTTTCTGCGCGCTCTTTTGATTTTCCATAGCTATTAAGGATAATGGATGATGTTTTACCAGGAAATTTTTTTATTACTTCAGAGAAAAACGATTCAAAATCTTTTTCATCTGCTTCATTATCTATAATTACAACTTCTTTTTCTTTTAGTTGGTTACTTTTTTTAGTTTTTCTCAAGCGTGATTTTTTTTCGTCTGCAGTTTTTTTCTTAAATATTTTCTTCATGTTCAATACCTCCACTATGTATATATTTCAAATAATACTAGTAACGCTTTGCTAATTCTAATCATACATTAGAAATCTTATTTAACCAATCGACAACACTTTAGTCTCGAAAAAACTAAAAAATAGGCTACGACAAAACTTGTACAGTTCTGCCTTAGCCTATTAGATTTCAATTCACTTTTTTATATCCTGCCAACTATTTTTCAATCGGCATCAAACTTAGATTTTGCATATATTGATCCATTAAAATATAGCCTTCCAAGCGACGCAATAAATCAACTGAACAGCGGACTTTTTTACCAAACAATGAACGACTGTAAGCAATTTCCCGCATTTCTTGTAGAAAACCATCTAGAGAAGAAACTAACCCACCACAGCTTAAGCGACCACAAATCAAGACATCTTCTTTTCGTTGTCTTAGTACTTGGCCCCATGAATAATTTAAATATTCTGCTTGACTGATTTGAGCAAGTAACTCTGATCGTAAGATGCTTTTTTTCTGCGTTTGATTTTTCTTTGTCCCTAAGCGCATACGTTTATTCATAAAACACAAGTAGATTTCATCTTCTAGGTTTTCCATCTCGCTCTTAGAGAAATTTGGAATTTTTGCCGGTGCCTCGATGCGTTTACAAGCTTTCAATTGCTTGGAAAAACGTGGCCAGTTACTTGGTGTAGCCTTTTGCGTTTTTCCTTTTTTAAATACTAGCAACGTCAGATCTAACGGCTCATGAACTACAATTTTCTGCTTTGTTTCTTTTTTCGGTTCAGGATCAACGATTGCTTTTGCTTTGTCTGTCTCCATTTGTTTACGTTTCAATTTGATTGAAGTACGTTCTTTTTGTGGTTCTTCAATATTTTCTATTTTTGAGATTGGCGAAATTGAAGGCTCTTCTTCTGCTTGGAAATCTTCTTGAATTGGTTTTTCCGCCAATTCGTTCTCCAACTTTTTTTCTGTTTCTGCTCCTAATTCTTTCGTTGGTTCTGCTGATTGCACAACGGGTTCTGGTGTTACTGATTCTTCAGCTACAGCTTCATCAACAAGCTCAACTTCTACATCGACACTTTCATCTGTATCAGAATTTTCTACTGTTGCTTTTTCTGCTTCGATCACTAAAGGCTGTGCTCTTTTGAGATGGATGGTCTGAATGCTTCTAGAAATGATTGGATCACTTTTAGGTGTATGCAATTCGATTTTTCCGTGATTGATCGTTTCAGTTAAGTCACTGATCATTTTGCGTAAGCGGAAAATCTCATTTGACGTTTCGAGCATTTGCTTCATCATTCCCTGCATTTCTCCAGAATCCAATGTAGCTTCTCCTCGATAAACAAGCGAACGCTCCTCTTTTTCAAGCGTAATTTCTTCAAACCATTGCTTCAAGTTCATGCGGAGTTCTCTTCTAGTTGGCTCAAAACTTCCCATCAATAATGTGTAATACATCATTTCAGTTTCAACATACATATAAATCTTTTTAACGACTAATTCTTCAAACTCTTCCGTTGTATCCCAGCTATCACAGATTACATCAAAAAAAGCTTCACCTTCAGCTAAATTTTGATAATCTTTTGCTAGATTCAACTTTCGAACTAAATAAAATGAATAAGGTGTCTCTACATTATCGGCGTAAATCTCACGGCCAAGATAATCGGGATCAACTTCTTTACAAAGATAGGTTGATCTTTCTACTTTTTCTGATTGACGTTGTCGCTTACTAATCGTTCTCACTTCCTCAATTTTTTTCCTGTATAAATCGTATCATTTTTTTAGAAAAAAGAACAGACTTCCCTTCTATTATACCGATAAAAAGGAAGAAATGTTCTCATTTTTTTACAAATATATGAAATTAAAAGAAAAATACGAAGTTGAATTATCATTTATACGCATAAAACGAAGTGTAGGTTTGCCGATAATTTATATTTTCTTCAAAGTACTAGCAAGAAAAAAAGAGGAATAAAGACAGTGTCAAAACAAGTCATAATGAAGAATTTTTAACTGTAATACGTTTACTCCACACCCGTTAAGCTTCCTAATCCTACTACAAAAAAAGCGTTGCAATAAAAGAGAGAAAAACACTCTCACAGAGTATTTCTCTCTCTTTCTGTTAATTGATTTGTGCTTTCTTTTTATCACGACGAGCTAAAGCTGGTAAAATCATACCTAATAAAATCAACACAACTGGTGTGATGATATTAGATGCTAATTGGAAGAACCATGCTTTAGGGTCTGCTGCAAAGTCAATTTTTGGCACCATTCCTAAAATACAAGCGAATGCTGTAAATAAGAAACACCATAGTCCAAATCCAAAAGCAATTTTAGGATTTTTTATAAACTTATATTCAGACGAATAATTTTTATAGGCTTTATTTAACATCATATAAGCAAAGAATACCCATAGATAACGCATTGGCATCACAACAGAATTCAAGTTGGTCAACCATTTCACTAATTCTTTGATATTCTCGATACCAAACATTGGTAATACGATGATGATACTTACTAGAATTCCTGTTAATAAATAACCATTAACCAATGTTCCTTTTTTACTTCTTTTACGTAATGCAGCTGGAACGTAATCTGGATCTGCATCAGCTAAAAGAATTTGTAACGGTGCATCGATTGAAAAGGCCAAAGCTGATATTTGTCCGATACCATTTGTGATCGCATAAATGATCATCAGTAAGTTACCAACGCCATAATACTCACCTAACAATTGGAAGGCTGTATATGCACCGTTAGCCATTAAATCTTCTGGAATATTATTACTTGCAAACAACATCCCCATTGCAAATGAACCTAACACTGCAGAAACACCAACCATTGCAGCTAAGAAAATCATTCCTTTTGGAAATTCTTTGGCTGGATTTCTCATTGAGTTTACATATGGTGAAATCTTTTCAGCTCCACCAACGGCAAACACGAGCATGGAAACCGTCGTAAAGTAACTAAAATCAAATTTAGGAATATACGTACTGATTTTATCCATATGTGGTGTAGCAAATTCAACAGATGAATTCATCATTGGCGCACCAATTGCTAATAAGATAAACAGCATAGACATTACAAAAATTGCGGTTCCGGCCATTCCACCAATGACTTTTAAGGTCATCAGACCTTTAGTAGAGAGTAATAAGAAAATTAAGAAAATAGCTAAAGAAATCAATGTGATGCCTACAACTGAGAAATTATTCACAATATCTCCATTGCCTTGGATCGCCCAACCGAAAGCGATCAGAACTAATTGCGGTTTTTGAGCTAAATAAGGGATATGTACAACCCAATACGTCCAGGCAGCATAATACGCCAAACGCTTCGTACTCGTATTTTGAACCCATGAACTAACTCCGCCGCTACTGTCTTTGAATGTTGAACCAAGTTGTCCGACAATCAAAGCATAGGGAATAAAATATAAGACCAAAATCAAAATCCAGGATGTCACAACAGAAATCCCTTGTTGTGCATAGTTATTCACGACATTACCTAAGCCCCAAACCATATTGAAGGCTATCAGACCAACAGTAAACCATCGCATTTGCTTTTGTTCCATCAAAACACTCCTAATCATAATTAAGTATAAAATATCTTTTTAATCATAATCATTTTTAAGAGTTTAAACAAGCTTTCACATGCATAAATATTGATTTTATCAGCAATTTATTAGATAAAAAACGAAAATATCCATTCTCTCTAATAAAACTTTTTTTCTCTTGAAATTAAAAAGACCAAAACCTTGATAATTCAAAGTTTTAGTCTTAATCGCTATTTTATAGAACATTTATTTTTTCTCATTAACATTAGAATATACCTATTAATGATAAAAAAGCATCAGCTCAACGAAACATCACGCTTCTTAAACAATAACTGCATGACAATATAAATAATCAAACTATATACCAAAATCCCACCAGCCATTTGCCAGAAATTCAAGTAACCTGGATAATTGCTCGCAGCTTCAGCATTTTCCATGATTGTATTTTTGATATTCAGCATATTAAAAGGATTCCATTTTAACCATTGATGTTTTGAGATCACAACATTCAAAAATGAATTAATAATACTGCTTCCAAATAAAACACCTAACCCAACACCAACCGCTAAACTCTGTGAACGAACAGCAGCTGATATAAATAAAGTAATTGTGATATACAAAAGAATCAATAATAGATTGGCTCCGGCGTAAGCACCAGCAACAGTCAGAGCATTCCAGCCATGATAGCCTTTAACAACTGCTAAAGGCGACTGAGCACTTAACAATAAATTTGCAGAAACAAGACTGCTCAGATATAAGATCACAGTTCCAAGCACACTATAAATCAAACAAGCAACAAATTTTGAAAATAAAATCTGGCTTCTAGTAAAAGGTCGGATCAACAAAAATTTGATCGTTCCTCGACTAAATTCTTCTGCAACGATTGAGGCCGCAACGACTACTACAAATAGATTGAGAAATGAAGTCATTTCAGTCAAGGTAGCAAATAGATCATTTGCTTTCATCATCACTTCACCGCTTTGAGATTTAGCCGTTGACCTTACTAGCAATGTGATCGCAAAGGTCATTACCACTAAAATGAGCCACATGATCCAAGAAGACTTTTTCTTGATTAGTTTTAACCATTCATTCTTTATCAATACGTCCATGTTATAACCCTCCATCTTCTGTCCAACGCAGGAAATTCTCTTCTAGAGAATCCACGTGTACTTTTAGCTCTTTGATACCAATCCCTTTATCAACCAGTTGTTTAACTAAGACAGTTCTATTATCTTCTGGCAGTTCGATCTTCAAATAGTTCCCTTCAGCATTCACGATATAATTTTGCTCTTTTAAGAAACGCGAAGCAACTTGTTGCTGATCTGTCTCTAACAATAAAATCAGTTTGTTTTCATCTTCTGGATTATTCATTGGACCAACATAAGTGATTTCTCCTTTTTGAACAATTACTAAATCATCGCACAACAATTCCATATCACTTAATTGATGACTTGAAATCAGCACACCGACACCTTGATTTTTCAATGCTTGTATCATCTCTCGGAACTCACGCATGCCTTTTGGATCTAAGCCATTCATCGGCTCATCTAAAAGTAGTAAATCAGGTTGATGTAAAATTGCTTGCGCTACACCAAGTCTTTGGCGCATTCCTAAAGAGTAGGTTTTAACCTTTTGATCGATGTTATTTTCCAGATGAACACTATGGATCACCTGATTCAACTCTTCATCCGAAATCGCTTTTGGTGACATTCGCACATACTGTTTTAAATTCTCCATACCAGTCATATAATTATAAAATTCAGGATTTTCAACGATTGCACCAACATGAGCCATCGCCTCTTTAAAATTCGTTGAAAGTGATTGACCCGCAATTTGAATTGATCCTGCATCATGACTCATCAGCCCTACCAACATGCGGATGATCGTTGTTTTACCAGCGCCATTAGGTCCTAATAACCCAGTGACTTTTCCATTTTTAACCGTAAATGACGCATCTATGATGATCGTTTTTTTGCCTACACGTTTTGAAATATTTTCTACTTCTAATACTTGCTTATTTTCCATGTTTTACCTTCTTTCTGCTTCGATATATTTCTTCAAAATGAAAATGCTGACGGCACTGCTTGCCACTAGTAATAATAAATCAACTAGTAAATCTCCTAGATAAAAGGGAATGTGACCCACGGTGATTTTAAACTGATGACTATTGATAAATGCAATCTTTCTGTAGCCATTCAATAGTTGCTCACTAAACGTGATTTCAGCAGAAAACAAAAGAAGGAAAAGGAAATACTTTAAAATCCTTTGTAATCTGATCGGCGCTTTTGCACTGATAAAGCTACTCAATAAATACACCAACTGTAAGTAAATAGATGTCGATAAGAAAAAGTAACTAGCAACTAAGAGGTGTTTCCAGTACTCTTGAAAATTCGCCATATTCACTTGTTTATCTAAAAGAAAAACTAACCCGACTAAACACAAATAGTAGCAAAACATGAAAATAGTCGTTGTAAGCCAACTAAACAAGATGTTACTCAAATAAAATTTAGCCTCACTAATTGGCAATAAACGGTACTGACTTTTTTTCCAAATTTTGATTTGCCGATACATCTCCCAAATAAAATGAGTAAACAAGAAGAAAAAGACCGCAACTAAAACAACCTGAGGTATCCCCCCAACATGCAGTTTCTGAATTCCTAATTTATAGATCAAAAAACCGCTAAGAAATAAGAAAGAAATAATACTAGCTAACCAAAACTGATAACTTTCTTTCCTATACTCATTCCACAACAGCCACATTTATTGATCACCTGCTTCCACATATCGATCAATGATCCAAACACTAAGCTTGGCATAGATACAAACTACGACTATTTGAATAGTCACGCCAAAATATATCACAGATTCCAGCCCTAGATAATTGAATAAACTTCCTTTTAATATATCTAAACTAAATTCCGGTAGATGATCAAGCAACATTGATAGAACAATGAATAAACTAACTCTAATGATCCATTGATATTTTTTTTGGACGAATTGCCTAGCCACTGCCAAACCATAAACAACTACTTGAACGGTTAAAAATAGCACTATGATATCCAAAGCTGCTGCTGCTATTTCAATCCAAGTTGCATCTATTTGGAAAGGGATGTTTATGATCACGTTGTTCATGATCACGCCTACAATCATATTTCCTATAAAAAAGCAAAACCCTACGATTCCACTGAAAATCAAATTATAAAGATACATTTTTCCTGTACTGATTGGTAGCAAACGAAAATTTGTCGTTCGAAAAAATTGATACATACGATTCGACTCTAATACAAAAAAGAGAATAAAATAAAAGAAAATCGAAATGAATACTATTCCATTGCTTGTAAAAGCTGATTGCTGACTTTTGCTATACACATTTGCAAGCCCTAATAAACATGTAATGATCAAAGAACCACTATAGGCCAAGAAAAGTGACTTTGAAAAAAATAGACGAAATAGCTTGATCATATCTCATACACCTCACGATATAAATCTTCTAAATCCTTGTGTTTGACTTCTTTGATCGTTTCCAGCGATTCATGCAGAATGATCTGTCCATCACGTAAAAATAATACTTCATCAATAATCGTTTCAATTTCCCTTAATTGATGTGTGGTGATGATGATCGTACTTTCTTCGTCAAACCACTGTAACAATGATTGAATGATTTTTTCTCTTGATAACAAATCTACCCCGCTCAATGGTTCATCTAATAAATATAATTTTGCTCTTCTAGCCAAAGTCATACTCAAAGCAAATTTTTCAGCGTTTCCTTTAGATAGGTTTCTTAGTTTTTCTGACTCACTTAAATTCATAAAACGCAATAATTCATACGCCCTTCGTTTATCGAAATCTGGATAAAAACGCGCATAAAATGAGATAACTTCTTCTAATTGTTGATTCGGCTGAAAATTATTTTGATCTTCAAGATAGGCTACAAATGATTTTGTTTTTGTCCCAACTTTATTCCCATCAATCAAAATCTGCCCTTTCCAATTTAAAGCCAGACCAGAAAGCAGGCGCATGATCGTTGTTTTTCCTGAACCATTTTCGCCGATCAACGCAATGATTTTCCCCGATGAAACAGAAAAATTCAACGCATTAAAAATTTGCTTCATTCCTTTGCGATAACTCAATTGTTCAACCTTCACTAAATCCATCATTATTATTTCTCCCTTTCGATATACGCTTCCAGCAAAACTTTCGCTTCTTCTTGTGCCCAACCCATTTTTTTCATTTCAGCTAAAAAATTTTCAATTACTTGTCCAACTGCTTGATGTTGTAAGTCGCTGATTTTTTCAATATCTTCTGTTACAAAGCGGCCCAATCCACGTTTTGAAAATAAAATATCTTCACGCTCTAATTCTTGTAAAGCACGTTGAACCGTATTTGGATTTGTAGCTAATTCGACCGCCATCTCTCTTACAGCTTTAACTTTATCTCCTGGCTCAAGCTTTCCAGAAATGATTTGCTGAATGATAAAGTCCATAATTTGTAAATAAATTGGCCGATCTGTATGGAAATCCATGACTTTACCTCCAATTGATTTTAACCTTCACTAGTGTTCTAGTTAAATAGTACACTAGTTGTAAAAAAAGTTCAATATTTTTTTGATCAACATAGAAACTAAATAAAAAAACGTATAAAATCATTATGAATGATTTTACACGCTCTTATTTTAACCAATCAACGCTCTTGCTTTAATTGTTTAACGGCTTCTGAAATATCTTTTGCCTGTGTGATTGCAGAGATCACTGAGACACCATCAACATTTGCAGTTAACACACTTTGAGCATTTTCCGTATTGATCCCACCTATTGCGACAACTGGTTTATGCGCTTTTTCCGCTAATTCTTGCAGTCTCACCAAACCAATCGGCTGTTCAGCATCCTCTTTAGATATCGTACCGTAAACTGGTCCGATGCCGTAATAAGAAATTTTCCCCAGTTCATTCGCTACTAGAACTTCTCTTTCATCATGACAAGATAAGCCAACGATTTTATCTGAAAATAGTGATAAAACCTCTTCAATTGCTTGGTCTTTTTGTCCAACATGAATCCCATCAGCGTCAATTTCTAAGGCCAAAACAACATCATCATTGATCAAAAATGGAACCCGATATTGTCTACATAGTTGCTGACAAGTTTTTGCCATCTTCTTTTTAGCCTCCGGTTGCACCAAACACCCTCTGCCTTTTTCACGATATTGAAAACACGTAACTCCTGCCTTTAAAGCTTCCTCCAAAACGTTTGGTAAATCTCCATTTGCGATATCTTGGGTTCCTGCAATAAAATAGACTGAAAGCATTTCTTTAATGTCTCCCATTGCGCTCTACCTTTCTATACGCCCAATGATTTGTCGGTCCATTTCCCAAACCAACTTGAATTCCGTCAGCAATTGCTGCCTGAATAAATTCTTTTGCCGTATGGACAGCTGCTCTTACCGATTGTCCTTTGGCTAATTCAGCTGTAATACATGCTGAAAATGTACAACCTGTGCCATGAGTATTTTTAGTATTGATTCTCGGTGCGGATAACCATTCTATTTGGCCATCTTCAAGTAACAATAAATCAGACGATTGTGTCTTCTCAAGATAATGACCGCCTTTTATGACAACATTTTTGACACCCAATAATTGAATATTTTTTGCTACTATAAGCATTTCTTCTTTGGTTGTGATTGTCATGTTACTAATGACCTCTGCTTCTGGAATATTCGGTGTAACAACAAATGCTTGCGGCAATAAATCTTCAATCAACGATTTGACAGCAGAATCTTTTAATAAGGCTTGGCCACTTTTAGCGATCATCACAGGATCTATGACCAATGGACCAAAATCGCTTGTTTTTAAAAATGTTGAAACGAGATAAATGATTTCCGTAGTAAATAACATACCGGTTTTGACAGCTGAAATTTTAAAATCTTCTTTGACAACCTCTAACTGATCTTGAATCGCTTCCAAGGGAATATCGTACACATTTTTTACCCCTTGCGTATTTTGGATAGGCAAAGCCGTCAAAACAGAGGTACCAAACACAGAACGTTCTTGAAATGTTTTTAAATCAGCTTGCATCCCTGCCCCGCCACCGCTATCAAATCCGGCAATCGTTAAGGCTTGAATTGTTTCATTCATTTGTATCAACCCTTTCTACTCTAGCTTTTTCTTGTACTAACCTACTCTCTAATCCAGATAATTGATCTAGTAAATAAGTTCTAAATGAACCAACTGAAACACTGGTTAACTGTTCTCCGACAATTTCCCCTGCTAATGCATAAAGTGTACTTGCAAAAACTACGCTTTCTAAAGAGCATTCCTCATCAACGGCCAAGAAAGCACCACAAACACAGCCATGTAGGCAACCCGCACCTGTCATCTTGGTAAAATAAGGGGTTCCATTTTTTACAAGATAAGTTTGCTTCCCATCTGTGATCACATCGGTTGCTCCGCTAACTGCAATAAAACAGTTTGTATCTAGCGCTAGTTTTTCGGCTAGTTTTTTGACATCCGCTGAGCCTTCTCCAGCATCTACCCCTTTAGCAGCCCAAGCAGTTCCACTTAATGCAGCGATTTCTCCAGCGTTTCCCCGAATCAACGTTGGCTTGACTTGATTCAATAATTCTGCAACTGCTTGTTTACGATAAAGTGTTGCGCCCACGCCTACAGGATCTAAAACAACGGGTTTCCCCAGTTCATTCGCTTTTTTACCAGCTATGATCATCGCTGTTAATTGTTCATCATTCAAGGTCCCCATATTTAAAACAACAACATCCGCAATCGCAGCTACTTCTTCCATTTCAGCAATTGTACTTGACATAAACGGCGATGCACCGATCGCTAGTAAACCATTAGCAGAATCATTCGCTACAACAATATTAGTAATAGTATGAACAAGCGGATTTTTTAAACGCAGTTCATCGATCAATTGATAATTAATCATGTTTTAGCCCCCATTTTTGTTTCGTATAAGCCATTTCCCAAAAGTTTAATTCTTCATAACTACTGATAATAAATGCTTGCTTCATAAGTGATCGTTCTTCGGTCGAAACTTGTTCTGCAAGATAATCAGTCAAATGTCTTTGCCGAATGACAGATTCCCGGTAACCTTCACTATCATAGGTTTCGATCCAGCGTTGATATAAAGGATCTGGGGAGCCGCTATAAATTAGTTCTTCACCAATTTCTTGATACAACCAGTAACATGGCAATAAAGCCGCAGCTGTTCTAGCTAGACTTTTAGTTCCGATCTCTCGATACATGTGAGAGGTGTATTGATAAGCAGAAGGTGCAATTGGTGTGTGATCAATTTCCTCTTCTGTCACGTTCAGGTCTTTGAAAAATGTCTTTCTAACCGAAATTTCTGCTGCTTCCAAACTTTTAACGCCTTCTAGAAAACAAGCCTCAATCTCTTTATTCATTGTTAAAGCTGCAGCTTTCAAGTGTATTTGGCTAAATTGTTCCAAATAATAACGATCTTGGATCAAATAATAACGAAAAATTTCTGGAGCTAAGGTTCCTGCTTTTAACTCTAAAATAAACGGATGTTCTTTACTTTCCTGCCAAATTTTATCGACAGATTTCCTTGCTTCTTCGGTAAATGTCATACAATTCCTCCTCGATTTTTTGAGAAGAATCTTAAAAAAACAGAAAAAAACTCTATAAAATGACAAAGAACCATTTCATAGAGTTAAGTCGTTGTATTCTATTTCTCAGACTACTTCCCTACGCGAGTATAAACTCACAGGTTCAAAGGGTCCGTTCAAACGAACATCTCAGTCAAAATGACTCCCCTAGTACTTATCTAAAGTATAGCATACTATTTTATTAGTGACTGGTTTAAACAATTTTTACAGCTGAATTTCTTCAATTGGAATATTCAAAGCTTCAGCGACTCTTGACCCATAGTCTTGATCGGCTTGATAAAATTGTTTGATTGCTAAAATCTGAATTTCTCGATTATCCACCTGACCTAAGTTATTTTTGATAGTTTGGACTAAACGTTCTTTTTCAGCTTCTGGAATCAAACGATAAAGATCACCCGCTTGAGAATAATGATTTGGACCATACTCATAAGTTCCTGCCTGCCCTTCTACATCAAATGGCGTAATCGCGGCTGATTCGTCTTGGACTGGTCCACCTTGACTATTTGGTTCATAATTAACTGCCCCACCAAGGTTATTCCCTTGCATGAATCCATCTCGTTCATAATTCCTAACTTCATTGATTGGTTTATTGACAGGTAGCTGATCATAATTAACACCTAAACGATAGCGCGCTGCATCCTTATAGGCAAATAGTCTTCCTTGTAGTAACTTATCTGGTGATACTTCGATCCCCGGTACCAAGTTAGCTGGTGAAAATGCAATTTCTTCCACATCTGTAAAATAGTTTTGAGGATTTTCATTCAATGTCATTTTGCCAACTTCGATCAATGGATAATCTTTTTGTGAAACGACTTTGGTTACATCAAATAAATCATATTTGTAGTTCAAACCTTCTTCATATGGAATGATTTGTACACAAAGTGTCCATGAAGGAAAATCGCCTGTTTCAATTGCCTGAAATAATTCATCCATTAGATAATCCGTGTTTTCAGAAGCAATCTGTGCAGCAACATCATCTGTTAGATTTTTTACACCTTGATTTGTTCTAAAATGATACTTCACCCAAAAAACTTCTCCTTGATTATTGACCCATTTAAAGGTGTGACTGCCATATCCATGCATCGTACGATAACTTGCAGGAATCCCTCGATCTGCCATTAAAATCGTTACTTGATGGACAGATTCAGGTGAATGAGACCAAAAATCCCATTGCATATAGGGATCACGTAAATGTGTTTTTGGATCACGCTTTTGAGAATGAATAAAATCAGGAAACTTTAACGCATCATTGACAAAAAATACCGGCGTATTATTGCCGACAATATCATAATTTCCTTCTTCTGTGTAGAATTTGACTGCAAACCCTCTGACATCACGGTATGTGTCGATATACCCCGATTCACCAGCTACTTGGGAAAAGCGAATCGCTACTCTCGTCTTTTTCCCTACTTCATTAAAAAGTCCAGCTTTTGTATAGTTACTCATGTCATTAGTCAGCTCAAACTCGCCAAAAGCACCAGCGCCTTTAGCATGAACCACTCTTTCAGGAATTCTTTCGCGATTAAAATGAGCTAACTTTTCCAAAAGATGAATATCTTGAATCAATACTGGCCCTCTTTTTCCAGCTGTTTGCGAGTGTTGATTATTCGCTACGGGTTGCCCTTCACTTGTGGTAATTTTTTTACTCATATTTTCACCTTCCCATAAATATATTCTTTACTTATCAATAGTAACTCTAATAAAGCGATTATTCAAATATAAAAGAGCCGAACGAAACTATCTCTGTTTCGTTCGGCCCTTTTTAGTTAACGCTTTTCATCTTTACTCATCCGTGACTTCTTTTTTCTCTTTCCTAACAGCATGAAGTCCTAATTTTATCTCTCGTCTTTTTTGAATCAAGACATAAACAAACCCAATCAAAAATGGTAAAACAAAGCTGCCAAAGCGGTACAATAATAAAGATGATACTGCATCAACAGTTCCCACTAAAGGTTTAAAGAGTAATAAATAAACAAATTCAAACGGACCAATTCCTGCTGGTGTTGGAAATACACCAGACAAGATAACTGAAAAACTGGTAAAGGAAAGAACTAAAAGAAAATCAATATTTGGATGATTCTCAACCAATACAACATATGGAATCACATACCAAAAAAGTAACTTCGCTACATTCCAGCCAAAAATCCGAATCATCGCTGAACGGTCTTTGGTAACAGTTTGAACCGTTTCTCTTAAAGAATAGATTTGCAGATTGCATTTATCTACCCAATCCCGTAATTTTTTTCGCTTAAAGAGCTTATTTGTCCAGCTTATTAACATTACTTGAAGATTGATACTACTTGAAAGAATCAGTAGTGAAAAGATAATCACAAAGGTCAATCCGACGCCCATTAAAATAAAAGGAATCATTTTTGGTGCACGTTCATAAAATAAAGAAAATTGGAAAACCAATCCAAGTACTGACAGAAAAATGACGGCGACTTTATACATGATCATATGTAACGCTGTCACGCCTACACCTTGAGAAACTGCTAATCCTTTTTTCTTATAAAAATAAATTTCAGAAAGCAATGTTCCAGTTCCAAATGAAATCACACGATAAAATGCGACATAACAAGAAGTAAAAAAACCATCTTTCGTTGTGAAATCTTTTTGAAAATAAGAAGCAATCTCTTTGATGGAACGGCCTTCGACGATTTGATATATGACTCCCAACAAAATAACTAGGGCAACAACGATCCAACTTGTTTCCATTAATTGAGCAAATATATCACTTAGAGAATTATCCATCACATAAATAATCACTCCGATAAAAATGGCTAACAGGCCGATATTCAGGAAAACTTTTGTTTTAGAATTGCTTTTCATAGTTTCTCCCCACTAAATTTGTATTCACGATTATCTTTTATAACTAAAACAAATAATTGCAATAGCCACAAGTGTACCAAAGATAAAGAAAAAATAAAAGCGTAATTTTCTCGTTTTATGATGAAAAAGTTGTTGAGCGAATAAACCACCGATTCCCCCTCCAATCAAGCCTATAAATAAAAGATCAAATTCAGGAATCCGCCATTTTTTTCTTTTAGCTCGTTGTTTATCAAGATACATCACAAATAATTCAACCAAATTTACGATGAGCAAATACACCCATGGTAAATGTTTCAACAAACCTGTCATTCATTTTCCTCCAACAATCATTCTCTTAATAGAATACCTTGAAAAACCAAGCGTTGTAAAGTTAATCAAACACTTAAACAAAAAGTAAAGCCTAAGAACCAGGGACAAAAACAGTCAAACCATGCTTAACCACTTTCATTTGAATTGGTAAATCTTCACTTGGATCACCATCCACACGTGTCCCAACTTTTTTTTCATTTTGACTTTTAATGTTTATTTCAGCTGCTGTCATGTATTTGATATCAGGAAGCTCATAGATTTTTCCTGCAATAATTTTTGGTAGATAAAAAGCCAATTTGAAAAAGTTTAATTTCGGTAGAATAGTTAAATGAAACAGTCCATCATCTGGCGAAGCCGAATCATCAAAATTTGTATAACCACCAACAGAATTTGTCATCGTCACAGTAACCAACTGTGTCTTTCCTTGCCACTGCTCTTTTTCTGTTTTGATTTCTAAGCGATAACGTTTTTTCTTTGCGAGCAATTTAAAAAAGTTCTTAACAAAAATAAGCTTACCGTATTTTTGTTTGTCTTCTTGACTGATCCGAGCCGCTGTATCTGCTAAAATACCAATCGTCATTGTACTAACAATCACTTTTTCGTTAATCATACCATAATCGATTTTTCTAGTGACTCCACCTAAAATCACATCAGCTGCTGCTTCAAATTTCATTGGTATACCTAAAACTCTAGCCATGTTATTCACCGTTCCACCTGGCAATAACCCAACGTTTAGGTGCGGCAACTCTTCTTTAAAATCCTCCACATTATGATTGATCGTGCCATCTCCACCAATGAAAATAAGTGTATCAATATTTTCAGTCTTCGCTTTTTCGACTGTTTTTTTGCTATCACAATCTGGGCCAACTTGTTCTAATAGAAAATGGGTGTTTGTTTGTCCATGATTTTTTGCATACTCTACAAACTGTTCTGCTAATTCTCTGCCTTTATCTTTACCAGATGTTTCATTAAAAAGTATCATTACATTTTCCACTTGAGTTCCTCCTCATACTAAAAATGGTGACAACGTCCCACTATGTTTCAAAGCAAAGGCGCAGCCGATTCGTCTAACCTTGACAGAAAAACAGGAAGTAAGTCACTACCTGTAACGTTACTCCCTCTTTTCAAATTTTACTACTATTATCAATAGACACGAACTTTATTTAGCGTTAGATTCTGCAATTTTCACAATGACATCCGTCGCTTTTTCCATAGCTTGCAATGAAACAAACTCAAAGCGGCCATGCATATTTTCGCCACCAGCAAAAATATTAGGCGTTGGAATACCTAGATAAGAAATTTTAGAACCATCTGTTCCGCCTCGGACAGGTTCGATCAAAGGCTCGATATCAAGTTCGATCATCGCATTTTTTGCCAATTCAATAATGCTCATATCTTTTTCGATTACTTCACCCATGTTGTAATATTGATCAAATAAGTCGATTTGAACACGTTCTTGATCAAACGGCTGATTGATAATTTCTTGAACTTTAAGAATCAACGCTTTACGCGCTTCAAATTTTTCACGATCATGATCACGGATGATATAAGTCATTTGTGCTTCTTCTGGAGTACCACTCATTTGAGCTAAATGGAAAAATCCTTCGTAACCGTCTGTTTTTTCAGGCACTTCATTTTGCGGTAATTGGTTCTGGAAATCGATTGCCAACTGCAATGCATTGATCATCGTATCTTTTGCTGTTCCAGGATGCACATTTTTCCCTTGAATGGTGACTTCTGCTTGTGCTGCGTTGAATGTTTCGTATTGCAATTCCCCCACTGGACCGCCATCCATTGTATAAGCGAAATCAACGTTAAATTGTTCTACGTCAAATTTATCCGCACCAACACCAATTTCTTCATCCGGACCAAAAGCCACTCGGATCGTACCGTGTTTGATTGAAGGGTTTTTGATCAAAATTTCCATAGCAGTCATGATTTCAGCGATCCCAGACTTGTCATCTGCACCTAAAAGTGTTGTACCATCTGTTGTAATCAACGTTTGATTTGCATAATTTTTTAGATTGGGAAAATCAGTTGTATTTAATGTGAACTTTCCTTCTTTATCTAATTTGATCGTTGATTCACCATCATAGTTTTCGATAATTTGTGGATTGACGTTCACTGCATTGAAATCTGCTGTATCCATATGAGCGATAAATCCGATTGAGCGAACCTCTTTGTCTATGTTACTTGGCAAAGTAGCAATCACAAAACCATTTGTTTCATTATATATCACATCACTCATGCCGATCTCTTCCAACTCTTTTTTTAAGGTTTGCGCAAAAGCAACCTGTGTTTGTGTTGAAGGAGTCGTTTCACTTTTTGGATTTGAGCGTGTTTCTGTTTTTACATAGCGTAAAAAACGTGGCAATAAATTTTCATACATCGTTAAGTTCCTTCTTTCTACATTATCTAAATTTAAACGGATTTGTATTTACCTCTGATTCGATAAATTCTATAGTCCAATTATAATCTTTTTTCCACTGATTGAATAGTTCGACCAACTTTGGTTTACATAATTGTTCGATATAATGCCCTGGATCGATCACGGGTAAGCCTTCTGTCAGCATATCATGCCCTGTATGATAATAAACGTCACCAGTGATATAAACATCCGCCTGCTTTTTAATCGCATCACGGAAAAATTTTTCGCCACTACCGCCACAGATTGCAACACGCTGAATCAGTTTGGACTCATCTTCTGCTACGATTCGCAATCCCTCTAAATCAAATGTCTCTTTGATAGTAGACACGAAATCGTTTAAAGAGACTGCTTTTTCTAAATGACCCACTCGTCCCAAACCGAATTCTTTAGTCATATTTTCAATTTGATACACATCATAAGCTGGTTCTTCATAAGGATGTGCTTCTAACATTGCTTGAATGACTTTTGTCTCGATTGTTTCTGGAAAGATCACTTCGATTTTAGCCTCTTGAACCGTCTCTTCTTTATCAACCGTCCCAAGGGTTGGATTAGCGCCAGTCTTTGGTGTAAATCTGCCTGTTCCGATCAATGAGTAGCTCGTATTTGTATAGTCACCTTGTTGGCCTGCGCCTGCTTGTCCAAGTACTTTACGCATGTTTACTGCATCCTCCACAGGGACAAAGACAGCTAATTTCTTATAAGCGATCGTATGTGTTTTCGTTAAATAGGTCGTATCTTGTATCCCTAGCAATTCGCAAAACCAGTCATTTAGTCCATTATCGATGATATCCATATTGGTATGGGCCGCAAAAACAGCAATGTCATGTTTCAATAAATCAGCATACATTTTTGTTTGTAAATCATCAGTATCTAAACGTTTTACCGGTCTAAAAATAGGTGGATGTTTGGCAATGATCAAGTCAACGTGCTTTTCGATTGCTTCGGCAACAACTTCTGGACGGACATCTAATGTTACTAAAACTCGATTTAGCTTTTTATTCAATGTACCGATGTGCAAACCTACAGGATCGCCTGCTTCAGCTAACCACTGAGGACAATACGTTTCAAAGCGTTCAATAAATACGTTACCATCAAGACTCATTTGACAAAACCTCCTTGATTTCAGTGATTTCTTTTTCTATTTGTTGGATTCTGGCTTGTTGATCGCTAGCCGCTTTGGCTAATTGAGCTAAAATCGTTTCACGTTGTTTTAATTCACCTTGCCATTTTTTTTGAAAAATAGGCGATTGTTTTTTTAGTAAAATAGGACCGAAAAGACGTTCTTTCTCCGAATAAGCAACTCTTAGCTCTTGTCTGGAAGCAACAATGATTTCATAGATTTTATTATTTTCTTCTAAGATATCTTCTTCTATAATTGTATAGCCATGGACTGTCAACCAATCGCGTAACGGTTTTTCGCCAATATTGGGTTGTAAAACTAAGCGTTCGTTTCCTTGAAGACGTTGCTTATTCCAGCCAGCATCTAAAATATCACGAATTAGAACACCACCCATACCACAAATCGTGACAGCCGTGATCTTGTCTGTTTCTTTTACAGCATCTAAGCCATCAGCCAAACGGACGATGATTTGTTCTGTTAAACCATTTTTTCTAACTTGTTTTTTGGCTGCTTCATATGGACCTGTTACGACTTCTCCAGCCACCGCAAAATCAAGTTTCTTTTGTAAAACTAATGCTACAGGTAAATACGCATGATCAGAACCGATATCTGCTAAACGGCTTTGTTCAGGGACTAATTCTCCCACACGTGCTAAACGTTTTGATAATTGATTTTCATTCATTCGACATATTCCTCCGTGGTTATTATACCATTGAAAAATCGGGTTGAAAACTTTGAAAGATGGAATTTATTTGCAATTGTTTTTTTCAGTTAATTCCGATGAGTAGGTTCATAAAAAAAGCAGAACAATCATCAGATTTTTTCTAAAAATTGTTCCGCATTCTTCTTGGATTTTATATATAAGTAAGTCTATCTAATCATTATTTTTTGCTTGCCTTTCCTGCATTTCTTTTCTTAATTTTTTGTGTGCTTTTTTTGAACCTCTTTCAAGATCGCGATTTCTCTTACGGTCATGATAATTTTCAAATAAGGAATCTAGATCATAGTTTGGTGGGTATAGCTCTTTTGCACTGCGGTCTAGTTTTAATTGGCGTTTATGAACGGTTATTTTTTCATTTTCCACGTAAATCGCTACATCATCCGTCATTTCTATTGGTTCAAAAACTAAACCAATTTTCTTTTTCTCCGTCCAAAATACTCGATCCCCTTTTTCGTATGTTGGAAAGATCGTTTGCTCTTTTTGTTTTTTGACTTTTTGAAGAGACGCTTCTTTTTTCGTTGAATAGTTGCGATCATGTAAATAATTTTGGGCAAGTTTAACGACTTGTTTATCTAAGTTCATCTTATTCGCGATCCAAAAAGCGTTGCTTTCACCAGTTTCTCCTAAAATTAATTGGTATTTAGGCATTAAGTTTTCTGAATCAAACGCCATTGCAGCAGTCAGAAAATCTTCATGTTGCTCAGAAAAACGTTTAATTTCTCCATAGTGCGTCGTTGTAATAATGATACTACCTTTTTTGTAGAAGGCTTCCATGATCGCGATTGCTAATGCTGCACCTTCATTTGGTTCGGTTCCACTACCGATTTCATCGAGTAAAATCAAGCTGTTTTGTTTCGTCTTAGCAAAAATTTCAGAGATATTATGCATATGTCCTGAGAAAGTGCTCAACGCATTCTCGATACTTTGCTGATCTCCGATATCAACAAAAATCTGATCAAAAATGGCAATATTCGTGCCGTGATCAGCAATAATTTGCACACCAATCATCGTTTGCAACGAAATCAGACCAACGGTTTTTAGAACAACCGTTTTTCCTCCTGCATTTGATCCAGTGATCGTCAGGCCACGATAGTCTTTGCCTAGTGATAGATTCAATGGTACCGCCGTGTCACCTAACAATGTGTGTTTCACATTGACAAATTCGATGATTCCTTCTTGATTGATCTTAGGTTCAATGCCGTTGATTTCTCTGCTGTATTTCGCTTTAGCAAAAATCATGTCATATTGTGCAACCACTTCTAAATTTGATTGGATCGAGCTCATTTGTTCTGCAATCAAACCAGTCAGAGTTGATAAAATTTGATACACTTCTGTCGCTTCTTCCATCTTTAGCTGATATAACTTATCATTCAGTTTTGCTACGGTTGCCGGCTCAACAAAAACGGTCGTCCCTTTCGAAGAAGCATCTATAATGGTTCCTGAGATTTGGTTTTTATAAGTAGCTTTGATCGGTACTGTATATCGGTCGTTTTTCTTAACCACGATTGCTTCTTGAATTTTCGGTTTATTTTGCGCATTTCTAAGAAATGAATTTAGTTTCAGTTCAATTTCTTTTTCACACTCTTGAACAGCTCGACGGATTTTACGAAGCTCACGACTGGCATCATTTTCTACTTGATTGTTGCGAATAACCTGATAAATTTCATCTTCAATATCAGAAAAGAGCTGTAACGATTCGCTATATCTAGCTAAAAGTGGTGCGATAAACTGATTTTTTTGCATGAATGATTGGATCAAACGACTACTCCTAAGAAAATCTGCGTAGCTGACTAACTCATTAGGCTCTAAAATAAACCCTTTTTCAACTTGATTGGTTAGATGTTCAATGTTGTTTAAGCCCATAAATGGAACATGTAGATTTGCGAGAAGCAAGGCTTTTGCTTCTGAGGTTTCTTGTAAACGTTTTTTTACCAAATCTAAGTGACTACTTGGCTGTAATGCGTTGATTCGCTCTTTTCCGTAGTAACTAATTGCATAGGTCATTAGTTTTTCTTTGATTGTATTAAATTGCGTTTTATTATATGTTTCTTGATTCATTGGTATCTCCTTCTCTTTTAAGAGATACCTATCTTCTTTTGAATAAGCCAAAGAAATTCCTTTTAGCTGCGTATAAGTTTTATCGATCAATCGGGTATACAAAAAGGGATGAAGTGTCCCTTCATCCCTCACTAATCAATAAATAATGATAGATATACTACAGTCTATCAGGTGATTTTTTTATGAGTAAAGATAGGTATCAACATAGGTATGCTAAAGAAGCCATCTAAAAATGGTTGTTTATTCTTCAGCTATTCATTTCCTCTAGTTAGATACTTACACTCACAAAAACACCTCTATGGCTTTCTTTGGCTATTCATTTCTCGATAAAAGTATACCTCAGTTATTTTTATTGGTCAACAAAATTATTTAGACTCCCACCATCTGTTCATATAGATCCAAGTATAATCGGCTTGATTTTTCCCAGCTAAAATCCTTCCCCATTGCTGTTTCCATCAATTGTATCCACGTTTTCTGATCATTTAAATACAAATCAATCGCCATATTTGTGCTATATATTAAGTAATAGGAACTAAAATCAGAGAAACCAAAGCCTGTTCCTGCTTTTGACACTGGATTAAAGGGAATCACGGTATCTTTCAAGCCGCCAATTTCGTGAACGATCGGTAAAGTACCGTAACGCATTGCGATCATTTGTGATAATCCGCAAGGTTCTGTTGCAGATGGCATCATAAATAGATCAGAACCCGCATAAATCAATTGCGCCAAGTCAACATCAAACGTAATCTTCGCTTTAAATTTAGTTGGATAATGCTCAGAAAAATAATGAAACGAATGTTCAATTCCCGGATCACCCGTTCCAAGAAGTACCAGTTGAACCTCTTTTTCCAAAAGTTTCGCTAAATCATCTAAAATCAGATGAAATCCTTTTTGAAACGTTAAACGACTGACGATACCAATCAACGGTACATCATCCCGAATGGGCAGTTCCATTTTTGTTTGCAACGCTTCTTTGTTTTTCTTTTTACCTGATAGGTCGTTTATCGAAAAATTTGCTGGGATCGATTGGTCTGTCTCTGGATCATTCATTTCATAGTCGATTCCATTTAAAATGCCGGTTAATTTTTCTTGTTCTAACCGTAAAACACCATCTAGGCCAAAACCAAATTCAGGTGTTTTTATTTCTTCTGCGTAAGATGGACTTACTGTATTCACTCGATCAGCATATAAGATCCCCGTTTTTAAATAATTGACGCCATCTCCAAAGCGGGCAGCACCATCATAATAACGATCTAGTCCCATCCCAAAAAAGTCTGGCAACAAATCCTGGCTATACGCTCCTTGAAATTCAATATTATGAATCGTTAATATCGTCTTGATTGAACGATAGGCTTCGATCCATTGGTATTTTTCCTTTAATAAAAAAGGAATCATTGCTGTGTGAAAATCATTTACATGGATAATATCAGGTAAAAAGTCGATTTTCTCCAACATTTCAATGATTGCCAAAGAAAAGTAGGCAAAGCGTTCTCCGTCGTCCTCATAGCCATATAGATTTTCACGATCAAAATAATACGCGTTCTCAATAAAGTAATAGGTAACATCATTCAGAACTAAACGTTTAATCCCACAATATTGATGCCGCCAACCTACATCAACATAAAAGTTGGCTAAGTCCTCACATTGTTCTTTAAAGGATTCAGGGATATTTGTAAAATAGGGCAAAACAACAGAAATTTTTGCCCCTTTTTTAGCTAGTTCTTTAGGCAATGCACCTATTACATCACCTAATCCCCCCGTTTTAAAAAAGGGTGCGCATTCTGCAGCTGCAAATAATACCTTCATCACTCATGTCCCCCAATAACATCTGCTTCAACCACTTGATTTTTATGGATCACGACAGGGTTTTGTGCTGTACCAGAAATTTTTACCCCGGCCTTAACTGTGACATTTTTATCTAATATAGCATATTCAATCACTGCATCTTCTTCAATTTGAGCGTTCGACATCACGATCGTTCGGTTCACTTTAGCTCCTTTTTTAATCATCGTTCTTCTTGAAATCAAACTATTTTCCAAATGTCCCTCAATGACACAGCCCGTTGCACACTGACTATTTTTTACACTGGAGTTCTCTGAATAATAAGTTGGTACTTCATTCTTACGTTTCGTGTAAATTTTTTGTTTTGTATACATCAATGCATTGAATTTTTTTACGTTCAACATATCCATATTGGCTTGATAGTAAGAAGCAACAACATCGATATTACTTAAATATCCAGTATATTCGTATGCTGTCGTCTGAGTATCCGCTATTTTTTCTCCTAAAAATTCAATCAGATTTGTTGAACTGTTGTTGGCTTGACCGACTATTAATTGTTCTATCAGCCACTTGGTTTGAACGATAAAGATGTCCATAGAAAGACTCACTTGTTTTTCTTTTTCTAAATCTTGCTCAAAGGCCTGAACACTTGCGACATTTCCAGTTTTGTCGACTTGAATGATTCGATTATTTGCCGATAGTTTTTCTGGTTCAATCCGTTTATAAACAACCGTCATCTTATTGTTTTGTTTTTGATGAGTTTTCAAAACAGCCCGCAGGTCAATCGCACAAAGCATGTTACTTCCCATAAAAACAGTATACTCAGATTCTGATTTTTCAAGATAATCGATGACCGCAGAATAATATGGCAGTCCTTGTGCTTTTTGCTTTAAAAAATCCTGATAGAAATAAACAAAATAGCTATTTTGTAGAGAATCTAAATTCCATTCTTTACCACCACCGATATGATCAAAAACGGAACGTGTTTCCCCTTCATTGAATATCATAAAAATCGAGTTGATGTTTGCATTAGCAATACTTGAAAGAGGAAAATCGATCAACCGATATTTGCAATCAAAAGGCAATGTATCTAATGGTCGTTCTTCAGTTAATGGTAATAGGCCTTGAAACGCTGATACATTTCCTAAAATCGCACACATTTTTTTAGTCTTCATCGCTTTGCACCCCAATCACTTCAGAATAGCCGATCACTTCAATGTCATCTTCTTTATAAATCACTGCATTGTCACCAATGATCGCATTTTCACCGATAATCGCATTTTTGATTTTAACATTTTTTCCAATTGTTGCGCCCGGCATGATCACACTACTTTCAATCGTTGACCCAACCTTTACCTGCACATTAGTTGAAAGAATACTATCTTTGACCGTTCCTGCTACATAACAGCCATCAACTACTAATGAATTGCTAACTGAGGCTGTTTCAGTAATAAAATGTGGAGGAGAAATAGTGTTTTTTGAGAACATACGCCAACTTTTATCTCGCATGTGTAACTCATTTTCCAAACTTATAAATTCCATATTTGCTTCCCATAAAGACTCGATCGTTCCGACATCTTTCCAATAACCATCAAAACGATAAGCATAAACATTTTCACCAGCATCCAAGTAGGATGGAATGACGTGTTTCCCAAAATCAAGCATTTGACCATCTTTTGAATAGTTATTTAGTAAGACATTTCGTAGTCGTCCCCAATTAAAAATATAAATGCCCATTGAAGCCAAGTTACTCTTAGGTTCTTCTGGTTTCTCGTCAAACTCGATGATCCGATTATTTTCATCCGTATTCATGATACCAAAGCGTGATGCTTCTTTAAGCGGCACTTCAATAACAGCCACGCTCAATGAGGCATTATTCGCAATATGTTCTTCTAACATCTCTTCATAATTCATTTTATAAATATGGTCCCCAGATAAAACCAATACATATTGCGGATCCATTTGATCGATATAGGAAATATTTTGATAAATTGCGTGGGCAGTCCCTTCAAACCATTTTTCACCATCGGAACTAGAATAGGGTTGTAAAATCGTCACACCAGAATCAATTCCATCTAAGCCCCAGCTTGCGCCATTTCCAATATGGTTATTTAATGCAAGCGGCTGATATTGTGTGACGACTCCAACATTTTTGATGCCTGAATTGATGCAATTACTTAATGTAAAATCAATAATTCGATATCTGCCGCCAAAAGGCACAGCAGGTTTAGCGATATTTTTCGTTAACTTTCCTAGGCGTGTTCCTTGCCCACCAGCTAAAATCATTGCTAACATTTCTGTTCTCATCTACTTCGGGTGAATTTCCACCCTGCCCCCTTTCAAAAATCCCTGTTCTTTCCTCTAAAATTAAAAATTCATTAGTTAATTTTCGTTCTTTTTATTCCCGTGTTGATTACTTTGGGCTTTAAAATCATTGCTCCAAGAGAAGGTACAATGGTCTGAATTCGATAATCAAATTGTTTAAAAGACTCTTTACTTGTTTCACTTATTTGATTTGGTTCGATCCATGTCCCACCGAATTCTTTCATCTCAGTATTCAGTACTTCCTCATAGGTTCCAGGAAACGGCACACCAATCGTAAAATTTTGTCTTTCTACCGGTGAAAAATTCAAGATAACGATCAAAAAATCTTTTTTGCTCTTCCCTTTCCTTATAAAACTCAATACTGTTTCTTCGCTGTTATCAGCGTCGATTACTTCAATCGTTTCAGAAACATGATCTAATTCCCACAATGCCTTTTCATTTTTATAAAATCGATTAAGCGTCTTTGTAAAATACTGCATGCTATGATTCATTTCATCCTCAAGATCGATCCATTCCAAACTTTTATCTGACTTCCATTCTAAAAACTGGCCCCATTCACTTCCCATAAACAGAAGCTTTTTACCAGGATGAGTCATCAAATAGACGTATAAATTACGAAGTTGAGCAAATTGCTTATATCGATCGCCCCACATTTTATGCATCAAACTTCTCTTTCCATGAACGACCTCGTCATGAGATATGGGTAAAATGTATTTCTCATTCATCATATACATAAACGAAAAAGTCAGTAGACGAAAATTATATTTTCGAAACACTGCATCCATTTCATAAAAACGCAGCGTATCATTCATCCAGCCCAAATTCCATTTGTAGTCAAAACCTAAAGCTCCGCTTTCAACAGTTCCAGTTATTTTAGTCTCTGAGGAACTTTCTTCGGCAATCATGATTACTTCTGGATGAGTCTGTTTGATGACAGCATTTAGTTTTTGTAAAAAGTAAAAACCAGCCCAATTACGATTGCCTCCTTCTTGATCAAGAAGCGTAGGTCCTTCATCATAATCAAGATAAAGCATATTGGAAACAGCATCCACACGTATCCCATCAACATGAAATACCCCGATCCAATATAAGGCACTGGAAATCAAAAAACTCTGTACTTGTGGTTTACTTAAATCAAAATTTAGCGATCCCCAACGAATATTCTTCGCCAGAACTGGATCGTCATACTCAAATTGCGGCGTTCCGTCATAATAAGCCAACGCATCATCATTAATACAAAAATGGCCAGGTACCCAATCAATCAAAACACCGATACCACTCATATGACAGGATTCCACAAACTCCTGAAACTCAACTGGTGTACCATAATACGAACTTAGTGCAAAATAGCCAATCAACTGATAGCCCCAAGACTCACCTAACGGATGCTCCATCAAAGGCATAAACTCAATATGAGAAAACCCCATTTCTTTTACATAAGGAATCAGTGTGTCTTTTAACTGTTTAAATGTATAAGGCGTTCCATCCTCTTCACATTGCCAAGAACTTGCATGAACTTCATAAATATTTAATGGCTGCTTGAAATGATCCTGCTGTTTTTTTTCTTGACGCCAAAGCCCATCACGCCAATTTTTCTCAGCTATTGTGTTGACCATTGAAGCATTATTGGGTCGTTTTTCGAAAAAAGTAGCAAAAGGATCGATTTTATAAACTTCTCTGCCATCTGCTTGTTTCACTAAATATTTATAGAAATCACCTTCTTTTGCACTTGAGGTGAAAATTTTCCAGCTACCAAACTCTTCCTCTTTCGCCATAGGTACCGAACGATCCCAGTTATTAAAATCACCCACTAACCAAACAGCTTGCGCATTTGGTGCCCACAATCGAAAAACAAATCCTTCTTGATCCCCACAAACTGCTTGGTGAGAACCAAAATAACGTTGACTATAGAAATTTTCGCCTGTTTGAAACTGTTCGATCTGGCTTTTTTCATTAGACATTTATCTAGCCTCACTCTCTTAAAAAGCATTTGCATTATTTTTCTACTTACGTATGAATGAAAAATCATGATTTTATTTCATGATAGACAAAAAAGTTACAGAAAATATTTTTTCTTTCTGACTTTTGCAAAAGAAAATACACTAAACTTTCTGAAACTCTCACTGATTTTAACCCTTCAATAGAATAAAAAAATCGCAGATTACTTCTATGCAATAAGGATTTTCTCACTTTATTTTTTTGTACGTATATAAACTATTCATCCCGTCATTATTAAATGAATATGAGTAATACTATCTTAAATCTAACAACAAAATGAAAAAAATGAAAGAAATAGCCCTCTGAATTGAAAAAATAAAAAAGCAGACAAAACCATGTCACTCGGTTTTGTCTGCTTTTAGTATTAATTTGCTAACCAGTTGGCTACTTCTTTCAACGCATCACTGATCCCCGCTGGATTTTTACCGCCAGCTTGAGCCATATCTGGACGGCCACCACCGCCACCGCCTACTTTTGGTGCGATTGTTTTGATTAAATCACCAGCTTTTAGGCCTTTTTCGTTTGCTGCTTTAGACATAGCTGCTAATAAGCTGACTTTGTCCTCTTGCGCTGTGGCTAAAACTAAAACATCTGACAATTCTTTTTGTTTCCATTGATCTGCTAATTGACGTAATTGATTCATATCTTTTACGTTTACTTGTGCCGAAATGTATGTTGTGCCATTGATTTCTTTAACGTCTTTGAAAATGTCTCCTGCTTGTTGATTTGCTAATTTTCCAGCAAGTTGTTCATTTTCTTTTTGTAAATCGCGTAATTGCTGTTGTAATTGATCAGTTTTTGTCACAACTTCTTTCAATTGTGGTGATTTAACAATCCCAGCAATTGTTTTTAATTGTTTTTCTTCTTCATTCATAAGCTCATATGCTTCTTTACTTGTAACAGCCTCGATCCGGCGTACACCCGCACCGATTCCTGATTCAGAAACAATTTTGAAAATACCGATATCTTCTGTATTTGTTACATGTGTTCCACCACAAAGCTCGATCGAGTAGCCACCGATATTGACAACACGGACTTCTTTCCCATATTTCTCACCGAATAAAGCCATAGCGCCCATATTTTTAGCTGTATCGATATCTGTTTCGACCGTTTCAACTGGAATGGCTTCCCAGATTTTTTCATTGACGATGGCTTCCATTTGAACTAACTCTTCTGGAGTAACTTGTCCAAAATGAGTGAAGTCAAAACGTAAGTGCCCTGGAGCAACCAATGAACCGGCTTGATTCGCGTGATCGCCTAAAATGTCTTTCAACGCACGGTGTAGTAAGTGCGTCGCCGTATGATTTTTCAAGATGCGATTGCGCATTTTTTCATCTACATATAGTTCGTATGTTGCGCCTTCAACTAATTTACCAGTCACTTGAACTGTGTGTAAAAATTGACCATTTGGTGCTTTTAAAACATTTTCTACGTGGGCTACGATCGTACCATTTTGATCTTTGATCGTTCCGTGATCGGCAACTTGCCCACCCATTTCTGCATAGAAAGGAGTTTCAGCAAAAATCAACTGTGCTGTACCTTCTGACAGTTCGCTAAGAATTTCTTCGTCTTTTAGAATGATCAAAAGCTTGCTTGTCGCTTCTAAGTTACTATAACCGACAAATTTACTTTCGACTTTAATATCCGTCAAAACAGCCGATTGAACACCCATTGATGTTGCTTTACTTCTAGCAGAACGAGCACGATCTCTTTGGGCTTCCATTTCTTTTTCAAAGCCTGCATGGTCAACTTTTAAACCAGAATCTTCTGCGACTTCTTCTGTTAATTCAACAGGGAAACCATACGTATCGTATAATTTAAAGATCTCTTTCCCATTCAAAGTCGCTTCGTTTGCCGCTTTCACTTTTGTGATCAAGTCATTCAAAATCTCTAGACCTTCATTGATTGTTTCGTGGAAACGTTCTTCCTCTGTACGCACTACTTTTTCGATAAATTCTTTTTGTTGCAGTACTTCTGGATAATAACTTACCATCACTTCTCCAACGACTGGAACTAGTTTGTATAAGAAAGCTTCGTTGATTCCTAATTTTTTCCCATGCATAACCGCACGGCGTAATAAGCGGCGCAATACATAGCCACGGCCTTCATTTGAAGGTAGTGCACCGTCACCGATTGCAAATGATAATGCACGGATATGATCTGCAATGACTTTAAAGGAAATATCAGTTTGCGGTGATTGACCATATGTTACTTGTCCGCTCAATTTTTCTACCGCATGAATGATCGGCATAAATAAATCTGTTTCAAAGTTAGTTGGTGCATTTTGAACGATGGAAACCATTCGCTCTAAGCCCATGCCCGTATCAATGTTTTTATGAGGTAATGGCTCATAAGTATCATCTGCTTGGTGATTAAACTCAGAGAATACTAAGTTCCAAATTTCTAAATAACGTTCATTTTCGCCACCAGGATAATTTTCTGGATCATCTTCTGCGACATCGTTGAAAGACTCACCACGATCATAGAAAATTTCTGAATCCGGACCACAAGGACCCGCACCGATATCCCAGAAGTTATCTTCGATATCAATGATATGATCCATCGATAAACCAACTTCCTCATGCCAAATACGTTTTGCTTCTGTATCTTTTGGATAAACTGTGACATATAATTTTTCAGGATCAAATGCCATCCATTCAGGAGACGTTAAAAATTCCCACGCCCAGTGGATCGCTTCTTTTTTAAAATAATCACCGATTGAAAAGTTTCCTAACATTTCAAACATTGTATGGTGACGAGCAGTTTTCCCAACATTTTCGATATCATTGGTACGAATCGATTTCTGTGCATTCGTGATTCTTGGATTTTCAGGTACAACAGAACCATCAAAATATTTCTTCAATGTCGCAACACCTGAGTTGATCCATAATAATGTTGGATCATTGACAGGAACTAAAGAAGCACTTGGCTCCACAGAGTGTCCTTTTGATTTGAAAAAGTCTAAATACATTTGACGAACTTGACTACTTGATAATTGTTTCATTGTCCGATTCCTACTTTCTAAAATAAGTGATTGGTGTTGGATTTTGTGCAACAAAAAAGCGGCATTCACTGCAATACAAGGACGACAAATCGCGGTACCACCTTGTTTGCAATGAAGTCGCTTGACATACATTCATTACCTCTTAAACTCGTTAACGCTGAGTAACGTTGGTATTTCTACCAAAATTTAGTAAAGGGAGCAATTACGTTTTTGCGTTATTCTTCTTTCAGCACTGAAGAACTTTCTGTAAACACTAAAAAAACGAATCATATCCTTTAGATTCCCTACAAATTATAAGGAAAGAATGAAAAAAAGTCAATGTTTTCTGTTTAATTTTCAATTAGAATTGCTTTTCGGTATAAATAATCGGTTGGGCTTAATTTTTGTTCAGGTAAAAGAACATGGTCGGAACGAAAATAAGTGGATAACGGCAACATCTCTTCAATCAAGCTACTACGATTGGATTCATTTCTAGTTAATTTTATTGCGGTCGGATCAGTCGTCAATTCATAGCGATCTTTTTGCGTATCGATCACTAAGCCAAACATGTTAGCCCCGTCCATTTTACTTTTGATTTGGCGGCCAGATTCATTTTCCTTAATCAATAGTTCATTGCCCCAGCGGAATAACCGTCTCGTTCCACCACCTACAGCAAATTCCCATTGATCTTCAGATAATAAACTAAAGCCCTCTCGTTTAAGTGATAATTTTAGTTCATCATGGGTGCAATCTGAATGGCTATAGACAAAATAATAATCAGACTCAGGTAAAAATTCTAGATAAAATTTATCTTTCTCCAACAGTGTTTTCGGAAATGACCAACTAAGACTTTCAGCAGCTGTTAATAGTGGAAATAATTTTTCACAAATCTGTTTTTCATGGGGAAAGAATTGTTCGATTTCTCCTTCAAATGTTCCTGTGACTGTATCAAAAATTCCTAAAAATTCTGTCCCAGCCGGTAATGCATATTTTTGAACAAACATTGCAGGAATTTTAACTTTTCTTAATTCTGTCGTATGTTCATTTATGTATTCTGAAATTCCTTCTAACGAGGTTAAATCATAGCTTATTTCTTCTTCATTCCACTCATCGGCAGAATCGATTGCTTCATTGGTCAAGGTGGTCTTAAATGTATTCTTTGCCAAATGCTCAGTATCAAATCCCAACAGTTCATGCGCTCGTAAACCCTCTGCACCTAAATCCCAACCAAGGATCGCTTCATTATTTCCTGGGATAAAAACAAACAATTCACCATCTAATTCTAATTCAAAGGTGCGGCACTTAATGCCATACAATTCAAAATTCACTAATTCAATTGTATTCACTTCTATTGTTGGCGGAACAAAATACATCAATAGCTGCTGTAAAAGAGCTTCTTTTTCAGCATCTTTTAAGTTTTTCCAATTTGACCACTCAATTTGTTCAAATAGGTCCAAGTTAAACCCTCCTCGTATTTTAAAAACGACGCTCGTAAGTATTGCTAGATGACATCAAAAATATCTGCTATGATTAAGTATACCATTGAATGAATCTTTCACTAAGAAAATTATCTGGAGGGCTTATATGCACACTCACTTTGGCTGCGAGCGCTGGCATCAAGCAGCGGCTTTTGCATTACGTTATGATGTTTTTGTTTTAGAGCAAGGCATTTCACTACAGGATGAATTTGATGAACTAGACACACTAGAACGTAATTATTTTGTTGTTTATGAGCAATCACTTGCTGTTGCAACGATTCGCTATCAGAAAAAAAACGATGACATCATTCAGCCAGATCGCTTTTGTGTAAGAAAAGAGCATCGCAATCAAGGAATTGGTCGAACATTGCTTCTACTTTTAGAAGATAAGGCAACAAAAGAAGGCTATAAATTCAGTATTTTATCCGCAGAAAAAACTGCATTGTCTTTTTACCAAGTATTGGATTACTCAGTAAACTCTGAAGAGTATATAGAAGACGGCATTATTTGCGTAGAAATGATCAAAAAATTAAGCAGCTAAGATGACTTGCCCCATCTTGCTGCTTTATTTTATTTATAGCTATTTTTTTTAGATTTTTTCGCTGTCCGAGTTTGCTGACGACGTTCAACTTTACGTTTTTGCTTATTGCTAGCTGAAATTGCCCATTCGATTTTCTTTTTATAACCTGGTTTGATTTTTTTCTTTTTCTTTTTCACCAAGCCAATCAATGTTGGGTCTTCTAACGCATCTTTTGACTTTTCACGTTTTGTACGGCGGTTACGATCATACGTATCGATCAGCTCACCATTTTTGATTTCTTTCGGCTGAAACTTAATACCTAATTCCTCAACCTCAGAAATTGCTTCTTCATCCGCAGGTGAATAAAGTGTGATCGCTGTTCCATCCAGACCGTTTCTTCCAGTTCTACCGACACGGTGAATAAAGAAATCTAAATCACTTGGAACTTCCGCATTGATAACATGAGAAACGCCTTCAATATCGATTCCTCGTGCAGCCAAATCAGTTGCCACCACATATTGAAATTCAAGATCTTGCACTTGGCGCATGACACGCTTACGTTCCCTAGGAGAAATATCCCCATGGATTTTCGCAACTTTCAAGCCTTGATCTTTTAAATAATCAGTGATTTCATCCACTCGTTGTTTCGTATTCGCAAATACGATCACTAGATAAGGATGACCAATCGTCAATAATTGGTAAATCAAACGATTTTTGTCTTTTCCTTTTGTAGAAATCAGCCAATTATCAATGGTTTCAGAGATAATATTTTTTGGTTGAATATGTTCTATAACTGGATTTTCCATGTATTTTTTCAAGAAAGGCTTTAATTTTTCTGGAATGGTCGCAGAGAAAACCAACATTTGTAGTTTATTTGGCAAACGTCCAGCAATTTGATCGACTTCTTCTAAAAAGCCCATGTCCAGTGTCATATCAGCTTCATCGACTACAAAAGCAAAAGCTGTATGTGCTTTTAGTGCTTGCTCGTTCATCAAATCTAAAATTCGACCTGGTGTTCCAATAACCACGTGGGGTTGTTGATGTTTCAACTTAGCGATTTGACGTTGCTTATCCGTTCCACCGACAAAATTCGTCACACGAATTTCAGGTTGACTGAATTTAGCGATTTGGATCGCTTCTTGATAAATTTGATTCGCTAATTCACGACTAGGTGCCGTGATCAAAATCTGTACTTCATCCAATTGAGGATTTACTTTATTCATCAATGGTAATAAAAATGTATGGGTCTTTCCGCTTCCGGTTTGAGATTGTCCAATTACACTTTTGCCTTTTTTAATGACAGGAATCAATTTTTCTTGTACTTCTGTTGGTTGTTCAAACCCTTTATCCGCTAATGCTTCCATGATAAAATCGTTGAACTGAAATTGTTTAAATGAACTCATTTACCTCACCTCTTTCAAACTTGTTGTGTAAGTCCTCATGCATTATACCACAAAAACCGCAAATCCTTATTGATTTTCTGTATTTTTCTTCTCTTTTATCGTGCTGATCGTATAGGTATGACTTGCTTTTTCGTAAAACAGTCGTCGTTTTTTTCTGATTAACACGTAGAAAACATTGATGAAAAACAAGAGTAGTAAAAATGAACAAAATAGAAACAGTATAAAACTCACAAGCTGCAACATCCGATTATTCGAATTCAACAAATCAGATGCACTTGCCATGTATGAACTGATCAGACCATAAACAAAGTACAAATACCCGTATCGAATAAATAGAGCCCTAAAACGAATTTTTTCACGTCCTTCTTCCACTACTTGAATCCGTACGACTTTCTTGCCGATCGTTTCCCCATTCGTAAGTTTCGGTAATAGCATAAACACTAAAAATACCATAACAAAAAACCAAAGTCGTCCTTCTAACGCAGGATATCCTGCAAACCACTGTTTATACTGAGGAATTAGATTTAGAAGAAGCATTGCAATTGTTTGAACGATGGAAATCACAAACCAATCAATCAAAAAAGCGACAAAGCGCCTGAATAAGCTAACGGACTGTCCTTTTTCATATGCCGCCTCATCCAATTCATCTCTTGTTGGAAATAAAAAGGTCAACATCGGTGTAATCGTATACCCGACAATTCCACCAAACGTATTATTGATCAGATCATTTACATCAGCTAAACGATACGGTCTAGGATAAATAAAGTACAACCCGCTCAACTGTGTCAGCTCAAAAAATAACGACAAGAGAAAACTGGCTAAAACAACTTTTTTAAATGAAAGTTTATAATAATAACGCAAGTACACCCCAAATGGCACTAACAACAAGACATTGAATACAGGTTCCAACACGACTCCTTGCCTTAAAGCAGGAATAAACGTACTCGGATCATGAATATTTAATACCGTATCCTGTAAAAATCGACTGACGAAATAAAATGGCCGCAATTCCAAATACTGACTCGTATATTGCGCCACTTCCGCTCGAGGTGGCAAGGGTAAAATAATTAAAAAATACGCACATAATAAATAGAAAACAAATGAATAAAGAATAAGCGCTCGCCTAAATAAAAACGTGCCATATTTGCGGTATTCACGAATAACAAGCACAAACGATATCGCAAAAGCTAAAAAAGGAAAAACGATGATCGCTGTTTTGATTGGTTCGGCATATGCTGACATCTGGAAAATCACTCCTTCCTCTTTAGTGTAGTGGAAAATAAAAACTTTGTCATTTCTAAAAACGCTAACTTTAACAAAAAATATATTTTGCAAATTGAAAAAATTGCAGTATGATTGAGTTATAGAGCAATAGACATCAGTATTTCTAATAAATTATAGTAGTCAATTTTTACATACGGAGGCTTTTCTATGTTAAATCCATACTTTGCATTTGGCGTTCCTATCTTTTTACTCTTTCTATATGTTGTGTTTGCTATTATTAGAAAAAAAAGTAAGCTGCATTATATTGGTTTTGTCCTTTTATTGATTGCCACGTTTATGATGGCGTTTAGTTTTCAAGTGTTGCAAGGGCTGTGGACTTTGGAGGATACTCAGGCTTCGAAGCAGCTAAGCAATTTAAATTACTCCCCAGAATTATTGTGGATTCCCCTTATTTTAGGTGGTGTTTTGGCTATTGTTAATCTTTGGCGTGGTGTGAAGAGAGTGCAGTCGTTTCGGGAAGATTCGGATTAATAACAAAAAACAGGTTATCCGAAAAACCTTTCGGGTATCCTGTTTAACTAGATTCTATTCTGTAATCCTATACTCTAATTCTTCTTCACAAACTCAGATTTCAATTTCATCGGCCCAAAGCCTTCTACTTTACAATCGATATTATGACCATCTGCTGCATCAACCACTAAACGAATACCTTTAACTTTCGTTCCTTGCTTGATCGCACCACTTGCCCCTTTGACTTTTAAATCTTTGATAACTGTCACATTATCACCATCAGCTAACACATTGCCATTTGAATCTTTGATGACAGAGGCTGTATCTTCTGCCGCATCTGTTGGTGACCATTCATGTCCGCATTCAGGACAAATCATCATGCCACGATCCTCGTAAGTGTATGTTGAGCCACATTCAGGGCAACTTGGTAAATTTTCCATTTAGCTTAAACTCTCCTTCATTGTATCGTTCTCTTTTAAAGTGTTATCACTTTATTCTATCGCACTTCTAAACGAAAGAAAAGAATTATTATATTTACAATTAGTAAAGTAAGTCTATTTATTTTCTTTTCCTTTCTCTACATAAGAAAGGTCATTCACACTATCGATTGTATATTTCCCATCTTTATACGTTACTTTTGACACACTAGCATTTTTCAATCCGCCATCTGGTAAATCTGCATTTGCATCTAATTCACCTAACAAAGTAATAATACTCATTCCGTGAGAAACAACCAACACATTATTGGCACCTTCTTTTTGGGCATCCTTCACAATATCATCCAAACCAGCAGTTAAACGAGTCACGATCGTTTTGCTATCTTCGGCAGGCCAGTTCACACCTTTTTCAACATTTTTCTTATCCAAATCAGATAAAATATCGGCAAATTCGATGATTCCTTTATAGAAACCAACTTCTTTCATCCAATCATTATATTCTTCATATGTTTGTCCCTTTTCTTTTGCAACAGCCGTCAGCATTTCTTCATTCATCAAACCTTCATACGTACCAAAATTATATTCTCTTAAACGTTCATCTTTCGTCATTTCTTTGGTTAATTTTTCTTGACCGTTATTTTGCAAGACTAGTTCAGCCGTTTCGATTGCACGTCCACTGTCACTAGTCACAACCTTATCAAATTTGACATCAGATAATCCTTTACCCAATTGCTCTGCTACTTCAACACCAGCAGGGGTCAATGGTGCATCGATCCAACCTTGTGAACGGTCAACCGTGTTCAACATTGTTTTACCGTGACGCGCAAGGTAAATCACTACTTCTGAATTATCTTTCTCTTTTGTATCAGCTTTCTTTTCTTCTTTAGCCGTTCCATTACTACATCCTACTAAAACCATGGACAATAATACCACACCAACAAACATCTTTTTCAATTTCATCATTCTTTCTCCTCCGTGCTATTCCTTATTTTTAGTTAAATGATACTTGGATACTTTTTGTCTATTAGAAAAAAGAAAAAACCCAACTACACCAAATAAAGTTATTTGGTACAATCAGGTTTAGCTTGTCATAAACAATCACTATCAGCTATTTAACTAGCTTTAGTATAACGGATGTCTTTAGAAATGTAAATGCTTTCAGTTGTTATTTTTTATATTCTTTGCACAACTCTTTAATTTCATTATAAATGACATTGATTTCTTCTTGATTTTTAGCATTGGCACCACTAGCCAGAGGATGTCCGCCACCATGATGCTTCTTAGCTAACTCATTGATCACAGGTCCTTTTGAGCGTAAACGTACTCGGTAATAGCCTTCAGGTTGTTCCACAAAAATTCCCCATGCTAAAACTTCGTCAATCACACCTGGTAAAGATACAATCGAAGCCGTCTCTGAATCCACAATCCCATATTCATCAAGTAATGTCTGAGGCAATATAACTTTAGCTGCACCATGTCCGTCTACTTCAATATTTTGATACACATATCCTGCTAATTTTGCGACATTCATCGGAATTTGCTCTAATTCACGATTTAATTCAGCCGTATTAAAGTCATACGCCATCAGTTCAGCGGCAACTTCTAAAGTATGCGGTGTTGTTGATGGATATAAAAATCTACCTGTATCCCCAATAATTCCAGCATAAAGCAGACGAGCCGCATTGTTATTCATGATCAATTCCTCTTGATTTAAATGATAGAAATCAGCGATGATCTCGCTACAGCTGCTCGCTTTTGGATTGACCCAGACTAAGTCCCCATAAGGATCATCGTTAGGATGATGATCGATTTTGATCAATTCAGCACCTAAATTGTAACGATCATCACTGATTCTAGGAGAATTAGCCGTATCTGTCACGATAACTAACGCATTTTGATACGCCTCATCAGACACTTCATCCATTTCTGCTAAAAATTCTAACCCTTCAACGGGACCACCTGCTTGATAAATTTTCTTCTCTGGATAGCTCTCTCTCAAAATCTCTGCTAAACCAACTTGTGAACCGATTGCATCTGGATCAGGTCGTTGATGACGATGAATAATGATCGTTTGATACGCTTTGATTTTTTTTAAAATTTCTGTTACAACATCCATATTTTACTTCCTCCTAAGTCCGCTCCATCACTTGGCAAACAACGATTGCTTTAGCCACTAGAGCATTCTCTAAATAAACTTCGATATCCAATTTAGCTGAACGACGGCCGATTTCTAAGACTCTTGGACGAATATCCAGTTCACTTTCTAATTGAATCAGGCGCAGATAATGTAAACTCATTTGTTCAATCAGCACATTTCTTCTTTGATTGGTGATCATCGTGCGCTGTGTCACATTTGAAATGATTTCACTTAACACGCCAAAAGATATCGTCCCTACACTGTTGACCATTTGAGGTGTAACAGAGAATTTAAACTGCGGTTCATCTGCTTTACTGACCTCTTCGATAGGCATTACTTCACCAGAAATTTGGTCTGAAATCGTATCCGCAATTTGCGGCTGCCGCTGAACTAGCTGCATCGCCTTCATTACATCCTGTCTGGAAACAAAACCAACTAAAGATAAATCATCTTCAACAACTGGCATTACTTCCAGCCCATCCCAAATCATTTGATGGCTAACACTGGCTACACTCATCATTTTTTTCACAACGATTGGATCTTTTGTCATGACCTTGTCCATCGTCAAGGTTTCCGTTTTACCTAAAACATCTTTAGCTGTAACGATTCCCACTAAACGCAGGCTTTTATTCACTACAGGAAAACGAGAATGATGTGTTTTTTCAGAAAGTTTTTGATAGTCTGCAATTGTATTGGTTGAGAATAGATAATTCGTTTTTTCTAAAGTCGTGTAAATATCGCTGACAAGCATGATATCTTTTTTGATTAATTGATCGCTTAACGCTCGATTGATCATTGTGGCTACTGTAAATGTATCATATGTTGTTCTTAATACCGGCATGTCTAATTCATCTGCCAGCTCAGCGATTTCGACTTCTGTATCAAATCCACCAGTAATCAAAACAGCAGCCCCATTTTCTAAGGCTAATTTCTGAACACCTTGCCGATTCCCAACGATCATCAATGATCCTGGCGTGATATAGCGCGTCATTGCTTTTTCAGTCATCGCACCGATTACAAACTTATTTAAGACCTTATCTAAACCGGCTGATCCTCCTAAAACATCCCCTTCAATGATCCGAACCACTTCACCAAATGTCAATTTTTCAATATGTTTTTTTAATTTCCGTTCGATCCGAATCGTTCCCACACGCTGAATCGTTGAAACCAATCCAATATTTTCAGCATCTTTGATCGCTCGATAAGCAGTCCCTTCGCTGACACCTAGATTTTTGGCAATACTTCTAACAGAGATACGATCCCCAATTGGCAATCCTTCAATATACTTTAATATTTGATCATGTTTCGTAGCCATAATATCCTCCTTATTTTAAAAGCTGAACGAGCTCGTTCTGTCTCGACTGGAAAATAGGAAAAAATGACTGAGATGCTTTTTGTCTCATTCAGTTTTTATCTTTTTCCCGAGAGACTAGCTCGTGAAGCTAGATAGTTTTAAAAGCTAAACGAGCTCGTTCAGTCTTTTCCCCGAAAGGCTAATTCCTTAAGCCAGATTAAAAATCTATGTTCATAAGTGTCTATACATTTGTTCTACTTTCTTTCATTCATGATTAAACAAGTGTAATTTTTATAAAAATCAGGAGCTTTGTTTTTTTAGTAAGTAATCTGTTTTAATTCACTCTGAGTCGATTTTGAAACAGATACAACTTCCTTATTTATTGACTTCTTTTAAAAAGTATAACAAAAAATTCTATATTTTAGTACAGTTATTCTTCTTTTATTGTAACAGAAGTTAAAAATAAACAAACATAATTTTCCTTCTCTTTATGATCGCTCTCATAAAATTTCGTAAATTCATTCGTCATCTAATTTTTTGAGAGAAAAATAAGTTCTTTCCAATTATTTTCATTATTTTTTCACTGACATTTTTTCAAAAAAAGGAGTATGATAAGAATTGTTTACAATTTTTAAGGAGATGACTGGATGGAATCAGTGAATAATTTTCAAGAAAACCCCATCGTACAAAAAAATCGCTGGTGGATTTTGGTTTCTGTGGCAATGTTTACGTTTATGTCCACATTAGATGCCAGCATCGTCAATATAGCGTTGCCGACAATTTCCAAAGATATGAATGTACCGATGAATCAATCAGAATGGATCGTTTCAATTTATTTGATGATTGTCTGTGCTTGTTTATTACTTTTCGGGAAAATCGGGGATAGCTTTGGCAAAATCAAAGTGTATCGGATCGGAACCGTGGTCTTTACGATAGGCTCATTATTGTGCGGATTTAATCATTCGTTAGGCTTTCTTTTGTTTGCGCGGATCGTTCAAGGAATTGGTTCAAGTATGACGATGGCCGCAAATTCTGGGATCATTACAGAAGTTTTTCCGTTTAAAGAACGCGGTCGAGCATTAGGTTCGATCGGAGCTTTCGTTTCTCTAGGATCAATTGCAGGACCCGGAATCGGTGGCTTGATTCTTTCTCAATTTTCATGGCCTTATATTTTCTGGATCAATGTTCCAGTTGGGATCATCACGATTTTGATTGGCGAGAAATTCTTACCAAAAGATATTACCAAAAGTGGCAAAAAAGTTGATATACTTGGATTTAGTTTGTTTGCTGTATTTATTATGACGTTCTTTGGTGGTATCTTTATTGGTCAGGAAATCGGCTTTAATGCTGCTTTATCATTGGTATTATTTGTTTTTGCAATACTTTCATTTATCATTTTCATTAGAGTAGAAAAACGTGTTAGTCAACCTTTGATCGCCTTTTCGATTTTTAAAAACAAAGTCTTTACGATGAGCTTGATTACAGCTGTGTTGATTTTTTCATCTAATTTCTTTGTCAATGTTGTGATCCCATTTTATTTGCAAAATGCACGTGGTTTACCCGCAAGTAAAGCAGGACTATTGATGATGGTCTTTCCTTTATTGATGGTAGTTGGTTCTCCTATCAGTGGTTTTTTAACGGATAAGATCGGTACAAAGCTTTTAACTTTTTCTGGATTGATTTTATTATCGATCACGTCTTTAATGTATATGTTTTTAAATCAAGGTACTCCGCTTTGGTACTATATCTTGGCGACTGGCATTATGGGATTAGGCAATGCACTTTTCCAATCGCCTAATAACACGACTGTTATGAGTAGTGTTTCAAAAGAGGATCTAGGTGTTGCTGGAAGCATGAACTCGTTTGCACGTAACTTAGGAATGGTTTTAGGAATTGCGTTAGCTACAACTATTTTGTATAACGCAATGAGCGCCGCTTATGGTCAACGCGTGACGACGTTTATCAGTGAACGTCCTGATATCTTTATCTTTGGGATGAGAATCACTTTCTTAGGTTCCTTTATTTTATGTTTAACGGCATTAGGTTTAACTTTATTCCGTTCATTAAAAGCTGGAAAAAGATAGGCAGACTAAAAAAATGAAACTGGTCAGGTAAATCTGATTTCAGTTTCATTTTTTTTAATAGATACAAAATCGCGTGGAACTACTCATCTTCTTTTCCATTTTTGATACTCTTGATAAAATCCTCAAATAATTCAGTTCCGATTCCCATTTTTTTATAATTTTCAAGAATCGACTTTAACTCCATTAGCAGATAGCCAACGTATAAAACATAAATCAGCCCAACCCCTGCTCCACCTGGAATCAATGGCGCCAAAGGAATAAAAAACATCAACAGCACCATACTTGCTACTTTCCTCAAAATTTCATTGATACCTACTTTACTTAAAAAGTTAATTTTTGGATTGATTTTTGCAGCCAAACTACCGCTCAAAAAATCGATGATCATTGCGACACAAATCAATGTTAAAACGTAAATTGCTTTGTGATCTGCATCTACTAAAAAACGATCTAAATACTCAAACATCTTCATGATTACCACCTTTTTTCATTATTTACTTCAATTTATTGCTGCTTTTAAAGAGATCCGATAGTTCAAACTAAATGACTTTTCTCGTTTTTTGACCATTGTTTAACTATCGGTATAACCATAGTTTACTCGATTTCCTTCTACTTAAACTGGCATATTTCTCCCATAATAATGTCATTTTTCTATCAATAGTTTCCCACTCTCATAAGACTCTGCAAATCGGATCATTGCCTTATCGAGCTCTCGATAAAACTTACTTTCACTCATATGATGTTTCATATAAATCGCGATATTTGTTGTAAAATTGCGGTCCATATACTTATCGTATAACAGCTGTCTATCGTACTCATCCAATTGATTCATGGCTTCTGTAATCTTGGCTAGCTCAACTTCAGCAAGATATTTACGCTCAACTACCTTATCTGCTTTACGAGAAAACTCCCCATTAGTGCTTCTCATTTCAAATGTATATGCAGCTGTTACGTTAGGTGAATGTTTCTCTCCAGCGATTCTTACTAAAGAACGGTACGTATTTAATAAATCATGAACCTTTTTTTTCGTTTTCTTTCGATCAATTTCAGGGAATAATAACATCCTTTATCCTCTCCTTTATCTGTTGGTCTGGCTTTCAATACTTAACGATTGCTGCGATTGAAGTGTCAATATAATTTTTTGTCTTTACAGCTAAGCAATAACTCAGCAAAATAATGGCTCTTGATTTTTTAACTAGTAGTGATTTTTTAACTCCATTCTCTTTTATCACTCCTCATTTAGTAAATTAGCTAATATATAATAAAATTGTTGACTAAAAATAGCATTTGCGCTATTATATAAGTATAGTTAAATAAGCTCTATTCTACTTCTGTCGCTTTCTCATTTAAGAGATTGACTGCTAGAATGGCTTTGTCTAACTATTTACTGATAAATTAGCTTATAAGAACATTTTAATAGTTTAAAAGCTAATTGTCAACTAAAAATAGCTTAAAAGCTAATGTTTTTTTCATTAAGCTTATGAAAGGTTGAAAAACATGAGTTTAACTTACAGAATTAAAGAGCTGGCTGACAAGAAAAAAGTTACTTTTGCTGAAATCGAACGCAATACAGGTATTTCCAATGGACAAATTCGGCGTTGGGATACTTCTTCTCCCAAAATAGAAAATATCCAAAAAGTAGCTGATTACTTTGATGTTTCTACCGATTACTTATTAGGAAGATCAGCTGTACCTTCCATTAAAGAAACGGCTCAAGAAGAAAATCTTTCCTCTCAAATTATGTTTCGGATGAACACAGAAGGCTTATCTGAAAATGAAGTAGATGAATTGAAAGATGAAGTAGATCGTTTTCTTCGTTTTAGAAGATCTGAAATTGAACGTGAACGAGAATTAAAACAAGACGACAAGGCGTGATTGGATGACAGAGCAAATTGATGAATATCTTAGTTTTTCGGATAAAATAAACGATTATATCTCAGCTTTGATGGTCGCAAATAATATCGGTTATGAAAACTACGACTGTTCCTATCTTTGGGATTTCGTAAAATCTAAGGGAGTTTCAATGCGCAGTTTTCCTTTCGATGGCGTGGCAAGAGATCGTATTTCTGGTATGATCGTTAAAGACTCTTTAGAGACAACGATTGGTTATAATCAAAACATGAGTGAAAAAAGAAAGAATTTTACGATCAGTCATGAGATCACTCACTATTTGTTTCATATGACTGAAAATGATACGATTTTTACTGATACAGACCACAGTCTGCAATATTCATATAATGAAGTCCTTCATGAATTCCAGGCGAATATTGGCGCTTCTGCGATTCTTGTGCCGGATGTCGTTTTCTTTCGCTTTTTAAAAGAAGGATGGAATTTATCCCAATTGTCGAACCATTTTGGGATATCAGAAAGTGCCCTTTATGTCCGTTTGATTCATACGATGCAGGCCAATTTTGGTGTTTCTTATATTGCAGCTAAAACGAATGCAGATGCTATTCGGTATAAATTTAGCGGTAAAGGACAGCGTGCGGCTGTTGAGCTTGGAACTAATTTAGAGGCACGGTTGTTTCGAACGAATCGGTTTATCGAAGCGTTGTGACAGAAATATAGAAAGTGAAACTAAAATCAGGTATTTACTGACGATAGTTTCACTCTTTTTTTTGTTTAATTAGTTATTTTTGTACAAAAAAAACACCACGACCGTCGTCTGTGGTGGAAATGAAGGTTGTTATTTACTCTTGGTAGTTATTTCCTAACCTATTATATCGATGTAAAATGCCGTCAAATAAGGATTTTTATATTTTTCTACACTTCAAATAACATCATATTAACCGCAGTGTGTGGAAAATTCTGTGGTTAATTTTTTAATTTTATAATCATAAGGTGAAGTATCTTGTTCCGGACAACAAGAACAAACGTTCATATAATATTTTCAAGGTGATGATAATGAGATATGTAAAAACAGTATATCTAAACGAGCATATACGACCATCACAATATTTTTACTCTTTGCATCTTGTGCCCTTTCGCAAGGTGTCATCAAAGCGAATTAACATCGAGGAAACTGTATATAATTTTTGGTCAATCCCAAAAATTAATACGCGAGATTATTTACTGGCATTCCCACTCGAAAAAATAGACCATTTTATTGTTTTTGAATATGTAGATCCATATCAATATCTAACTTTATCCAGTAAAAAAGTTTATAAGAAATCTGACTTTAAAATGCAAAAGAAGAAAGTTGAATATATCTATGATGATTGGGAGCGCGCGGAACCATGAATTTAATCAAGGAATATGAAAATGGTCTACTAACCTATCAAGAATTTCAACAGTTTATATGGGGGTGCGGTCAACGTTTAATTAACGATGTTGGATTGGATAAGTTTGTTTTTTACTTAAACGCTGAGGAAGGTGAATATTACGCAAAAGAGTAGCTGTGTTGTTTTTGATAATAATTGAATCAACTGCAATCAACCTTAATCATCAATATAAAAACCAGAAATATTCCTAACATTATTTCTGGTTTTTTGCTATTTAAATTCTGTTATATCGTATTGCCGGAGCTGCTATACAAATTACTTAACATCAATAATTTCTACTCGCTCAGCTAAAACCCATCCATTCATTCCATACGAAGAATATAAAACTTGATAGGTCAAGTGCTCTTTTCTTATTTCTTCTTCCAACTCTTCCAGTGAATTATGTTGCATTGGCCATACATTTTTTTTTCCTTTAATCAATAGCTCTTTATTTTCAGTAAAAAATTTATCTAAAGCTCTTTCTTCTAAATCTAAAATAATACTGTAAGGCATTTCATCATAAAATTTGTAACATAAAAAGTTATGGAATATAATTTGTTTTTCTTTATCGTCGTCAGAAATATTAATAACTATATCCTTATTTTCAAAATTTACAAAATAGCTTTTTATTTCATAATCATGTACCATATTCATTTTTACCATTCTCCTTTTTGTCTAGGTGGTCTTTTATTCCAATCCCACTGATGTCTATGTGGAAATTCATGTGTTCCGTCGTCAGGGTGATTGTAGTCTATATCTTCAATTGGAAGACCATCTGGACCATAGTATCTCCTTTGTTTTACTGAACCATCATCATTTAATAGGTCAGCAGATGAGTTTGGATCACCTTCTTTATCCAGATTTCTTTTCTCCGAATCAAAGACTTTATGTTTCTTAGCAGGTTTACCTTTTTCACGACTCTTATCTAATTCCACAGTCTCATCTATTGTATTGATAGTAGGCGCATTATTTATTATATCCGAAATGGACTGTCCAGCTTTGAGTATCCCTGTCCCTTTTTTAATAACATCCGCTATTTTTCCAGCCTTTCCTAGATTTCCTAAAATACCGCCAAATCCAGGAGCAAGGGGCAGTTCATTTTTCATCACTTTCAGTTCTTCAACTTTGTACTGATCTTTATTTAAGTAATCTTTACACTTTTCTAAGTGTTCATAGAGTTCCGGATATTTATCTGGGGAAACAATTTTTCCGTCTTTCATTAGATACCAATGACCTAATTCATTTTTAACGATTTCATATCCATCTAATTGACCAATTGCTTGTTTTACTCGTGCATCTTTCACTTGTTGTTTCATTTTTTCACGTTGCTTCCATCGTGTATGAATGGGTTTTGCCCAAGTCATGTCTAAACGTTTCAGGTCAAATGTTCCTGTTGCTGGATTCCACGCTTTAGAATTGGCTACCTGTGCCAAACCTGTATTAAATTCTTGCTGACTCGCTTCATAATCTGAAAAGAATCTTGCTGATTGACCATCGTAAGCATGAAACTTTTCTAATTTCTCTCGACGTTTATCAATACTTTCACAGGCATTGATATATCTCCGTTCTAAGTCTGGTCGTGGTGTTTTAGCCGTACTCATCTGGTGATCTAAACGCTGCTTTAACTGCTCAAACTGATTAATCTCTTCTAGGATCAAATCTTCATCCGTATCAATCCCACTTACTGTTCCTTGATATTCACTAAGAAACTTTTTATGCGCACTTTCCAACGCTTCACCTGTCATTATAGCAGATTGACATAAAGGTGTATAAGCGACCATGAAATAATTTTTCGCTGAATCATAGGCCTTACTTGATAATGGCGCAGATAAAAAGAGTTGAATGCTCGCTTGTAATGATGTAATAGCCTGATTTGCTTGATTGGTCAATTGAGAAGCTTGTACTGATCGTGCCTGTGCTTCGCTCACGTAAAATTTAAGCCCCATTTTCTTTTTCCTCTGGTTTCTTCCAAAAAACTTGTTGCTCAGCCTTTAGATTTTCTTCTTGATCAAACAACGTCCGTTCATCTTTTTTTAGCTGAAGGAGTTGTTCATCAAATTCTCGTTGGGCTTTTTTAGCAAGATGAAGGCTCTCATCTCCTCTTTCTTCAAAAAAGGCTCGTTCTTCTGCTTCGCAATTACCTAAGACAAAATCATAGGCCGCCTGTTCTTGTTGCTGCAACTGGAAAAATTCTTCTTGTTGCTCTTCTATGTAGCGTTGCTCTTTTCTAATAGCTAACTGATCCTCTTGGAGTTGTTCCAAACGAATCCTGAACTGATAATTTTTTTGATCAACTTCTTGTTGTTTCTGGATCTCACTCATGAAAAACCTCCTGGAAGGTTAAATTTCGTCAATTGAGCAATATTATGATCGATTCGTTCAAACTCTTTCGCAACGGAATGAATGTTATCACCAGCTGAAACAACACTGGTAGATAATGCTGCTAATCCTTGTTGGTAGTTATTGAGTGATTGTACAGCTGGGGCGTTGCCTGAAACATTGGTGCTAGAAGCCGATACAGAAACACTTATACTATTTAATGCGCTAGCAGACTGACTAAAAGAAGCCGAAATACCACTGGCAATACTTGAGTTACTATTTATAGACATTTCCCTTCTCCTTATTATCATAATGTGAGATTTAATAATATCATATTATGAATAATTTATAAATATGTCATATAAAATATCCAAAAACACACGCCTATTTTACCATAATAGTTTTTCTATATGGATCAAACAATTATATTAGATGGCAACATTGTAGGATTAGTTAACGATAGTGGATCGGCTCGGTGGGAGTTTGAGAGTTTAGAGGATGCTGTAGAGTTATATAGGTTGGTGGTGTTGAGTGCGAATATCGAGGATAGGATTGCTAAGTTATGCATGGATAGTTTATAATGATACCTTATAGTAAATTTAAAGGAGTTTATCTTATGAAAAAGAAAATGCTTGTTGGTTCCGTTATAATTATATTAGTTTTACTGTCTTTCGGCTTATATCATTGGTACACCTCTCAACAAAATACTATTACAGATTTATTTAATGATATGGATATTTCAAAATTGTCTGTAGATGATATAGAAAAAAAGATGAAGCAAAGCAGTGACAACCACGGGTATCAATTCAAAAAGGAAGGGGATGCTACATTGATTCTTGCTGAAGAAAGTAAGAACGGGGCTACATTAACTTATCAAAAAACCAACAATATAATTAGTATCCTGAATTTTGATTCTGGTTTCGATAAAGTAAAAGACAGTAAAATAACCGATGATCAAATAAAAAAAATAGAATTTGGAATGACCTACCAAGAAGTTTGTGAAACATTAGGTTCTCCCACAACAGCATCAAAAAACCAAACTAATAAGGTTGTTTACGCTACATGGTCAAAAGGGGTTGGAGATTCTATAGAATATCGATTTGATGATGATGAAAAGGTCAAATAAATTTAAGCAGCCCCCACAATCGTGAGGGCTTTTTCTTTACACAAAAATACCGACCGGTTAGGGTCGTATAAAAGTTTAACTAACTCTTATTATTTCCTCAGATTCCATTCGGCAATGCAGAATAATTAATTTTGATAATAATAGATAGTACCCAGCATTTTTCAAAGAATATTTTCTATTAATTTTCTCGTCTTCATACAATTTTTCAAAAATTTCTCTTTTAATAGAAAATATATGATTTAAATCTACTACGTAATCCTGTAAATCAACAAACGGTAAATACAACAAAGAGTTCTTGAGGTTTTTACGTATCGCATTCCCATCATTTATTTTCCCCATCAACTTAATTGGGATAAAAGGAGCGAAATTCAAATAGTCTCTTCGTGAAGCATCGCATGAGTTACTGAGCAAAATCGCTTTTACTGGTTTTATTCCAGGAGCTTTAGTGAGGTCTTCAAGTAAAAATAAAGGGATATTTTCGAATATGTCTCCTTGAGCTAATCCCTCTATTTCATAAGAAGTCACGTATTTACCATTATCTTCAAAATTAAACTGCTCCAAAATTTCTTTATCTAACTCTCCATATGAAAAAGAGGGTAACATTTGCTCCAAAAAATCGAAATATGTTTCTTTATCCATAGTACAAATCTTGCAAACTTTTGTTCTTATAATTGTCTCCGTAATATGTGTTTGCAGCTTCGCTATATATTTTTTCTTCCTCTTCAGTAAAGTCCTCTGAGTTAGGTAAGATATTAGTGATACTAATTTTATTTTGAAAGCTTATTTTTTTAAAATTATTTTTGGGAATAATTTTCCCTTTACCTTCATAAACTACATATTGAGATATCACTGGATGTCCATGGCCGACAGAATTAACCATTGTTGGAGATAACAACGCCATTGTAAATACTACTTTAGAAACACTATTAACTGTTAAAGTATTAAATTCCATCCTGATCATCCCTTTCATTAATAAAAAAAATAGTACTTGCTAGTATCTCATCACTTTCAATAATTTCAACAGTATGTTGCCCATATTTTTGTACCTCGAAATCGTTTAGTTTAAACCCTAATGTTGCCGATTTTTCAGTGCTTGGTTGTGGTACTTCTAAATAACCAGAATCGAAAATCGATTGCTCTTCACAGTCTTTAATGACTACCTTCAGCTTATTAACTTCAGTTTCTGTCCAATCTGTAAAATTAAATACAATTTCGAACGTAAAACTTCTCTGTAAATTCGGTAAGTTTACCTCGCTTAATGGATTTGTAAGAATTAACTCTTCATTTTCAATTTGTGTTTTTCGCACACAAATCAAATTAAAAATTTTCAAACTTACTCCTCCTTTCTCTTTATATACCATTAGTTTAACCTTCCTAACAACTATTATCAATGCTTTTTCAAAATTTTTCAAACAAAATATTTTTTTTTAACTCATATACTAAATAGTTAGCTTATAAGCTATTTTATATTTAAAAGAACAGTTTATCCTATCACTACTCTTTTAAAACTCTCCCAATATCAAAATTATGTATACTGTCCCCCGATAATCAACGAAATCTATTTAAAAAAATCCCACCTCAAAAGAGATGGGAAAGGAAATAACTTTTATTCTAGAAGATACTCGAAAACAATGTTCCGATAATGTTAAACAACGAATTTGGATGTTTTTGTTTTCTCCAAAGTTTTTTCCACATTCATAACATCCCCTTTTTTCATATTCAGCTTTTATATCAGTTTATCATTTACGTTATCTGAATTCTAGTTTTTATTTGCAAACGCTTATCCTATGTACAAGCCCTGCCAACCAAAGAAAAGTTTTATCACTCTCTAACTAACCAATGGCATCATACAAAAATTAAGAATGTAATAAAATTGTTATTTAAAGATTTATTTAAGCATCATATAGGTATATTTATAAGATATATAACCTTATAAAAATTAATTAAGGAGTGATTTAATGTTAAAGAAAAAATTGTTGGTTGCTGTTGTTGGTTTGGGGTTGCTATTTTTTGGTAATACATTGCAAGCAAGCGCTGTTGCAAAAGGCAATCCAGATGATTTGAAAATTGATGCAAAAGCAAATGAAGAAGCTATTAAATTTGTGGAAGAGCATGGAGGTTTAGAGGATAGTCCTGTTTCTATTGAAAACTTAACTACGCAAGAGCCTACTGAAGCTATTCAAGCCAACCTAAGATTTAGGTTAACGCGACATGTACCAGGAACAGAAAAAATCTATACAGCAAATGTGTATCATTACGGCAGAGAAGAGATAAAATGTAATTACTTGGTCCCAACAGGATTCGGGTGGGATGACAATGGAATTCCTATGCATGCAGTTTTTAATTGGGGCGGTCACGGAAGTAATCGTTTTGGTTTTGGCAACGTTGGTGATACAGGAGTAGGTGGATACGGAACCGGAGGATAGTATTGGCGTAAATTTTTTACAGACGTTTCTGGAAGAGGAAGAGTTTACTATTGGCTTTCAGCTTGGGACAGAAACCACTTAGTTTGGGGTTAGCAATATGAAATAAATAAAAAATAAGCTCTCGCAATGAGGGCTTTTTCTTTTAATTATGAATAATACCTCTAAAGAAAATAAGCCTACCTCGATTAAGAGATAGGCTCTAGAATTAGACTAGCCTTAAATTCCGCCAGTCCCCCATACATTACTTGGATTATTATCATACGGACCTTCTGCTACATATCGGCGCTTTCCGCTAGCCGCAACATAAGTTAACCAAACATGCTCGTCCGCAATTAAATAGCCATCCTAGGTAAATGATTCACCTTTTTTATAGGTTGCAACAATTGAGCCTTTGCGATTAGGCTGATCTCTAACGTTCAAAGCATCAACAGTTACAGTAAATCTCCCTGATTTATCTTTTTTGCTTGAGGCTGCAGAAGAATTATGGTTTCCGCTTTGATCGCTTGACCAAGGTGGACGAATCCAGCCCTTAATCACTCCCAATGATTCCACATACTTTATATACCTTTTTTGAGCTGGCTGATTGGCTGATCCAAAATATGTATCGGAACGATTAGGCCACAAGAAAATCACTACAACATTAGATACTTATACTCACCTATTAAAAAACAAAGAAGCCGAAACGGGTGATATGTTCGGTTAAATCCTTGATAAGCTTTAATTTTTTTTAGCCTCAATTGTGGAAAAATTGTGGGAAAAGAATTTCTGACGAACAAAAAAGCAAACATAAAATAACTACCATGTATAACAAAAAGCTTTTACACATAGCTTCAAACAACACAAAAAAACCACCACGACCGTCGTCTGTGGTGGAAATGAAGGTTGTTATTTACTCTTGGTAGGAGTAAGTATGAAAAACCAATTCGGGATAATTGGCATGAAGACATATTAGCATCTCTATTTAAAATAAAAATGAATCCCTATTTTGTATTTCATAAAAAAACTATGAGGAATTACTCATAGAGTAACTTTTTACGTTTTCCTATTGTTTATCTCCTTTTGGACCATATTAGTTCCAACATTTTTATGCCTGTGCTACACTTTTATTAGTACCAAGAAATGTTACCGATATATTATTTAGCTGTACAAATCAATCCCTAGAAAATAGATGAACTGGCGATGAAACCAAGAATGTTTCATTACCAATTTCCTAATTTGCTATAGGATCAACTGATTTGTTCCGCTTTTAATTATATCTAGCTTCGCGAGCTAGCGCTTCGGGAAAAAGATAAAATATGCCTGTGGCCAAAAGCGCCACAAACACATTTTCCTATTTTTCTGTCAGAGCTAAACGAGCCCGCTACGCTTTAAAATTTAGGAGGAATGTATTATGTTAGATCAAGAAAAAGACAATTTATCTGTTCTATTCTCTGACGAAGTTCAAGGTCCCTTTGTAACATTTATTCTGAATACTCATGTCGCTCACCAAGATGTCGAAAAAGATTCTTTAGCCTTCAAAAATTTTGCTAAAGCTGCAAAAATCCGCTTCGAAAAAAAATATACTGATTTATCTTGGGCACCATTCCAAGAAAAAATCGATGCTTTACTGGCTGATGCATCCTTTTGGCGTAATGCAACCAAAAGTGTATCAATCATTATTAGTGAAAAAGACATCTTTATCCATCGATTAAATGTTCCCGTTGATGATCAATATTACGTTGACGATCGACCTTATCTCCTAGGAATCATCAAAAATAATCAATTTAACTATCGTTATTATTTAATGGCTTTAAATCGTGATTCTATGCAACTTTATTTAGTAGAAAACAATCAAGTGAAAACAGTTGATTTACCAGCTGACGCACCAACTGATCTTGTTGGCGCTTTAGGTGATGAGCTGACTGGTGGTAGTATGAACTACTCCATTCAAGGCGGAACCGGATATAATGGCTCTTCCAAAGAAGGCGTTGCCTATCACGGTGTGAATACTAAAGACGAAGAAGTAAAAATCGACTGGACGAACTACTATCAAGCCATCGATAATTACTTAAAAGACACATTTGTAAACTCTGATAACTTACCAATTCGTTTGTATGCTCTACCAGAAAACCAAACACTATTTAAAAAAATCGCGAAAAATCCTTATTTAGTAACGGATGCTTCTGTTTCTCTCTCTCCTGCGCAAGTTTCGTTTCAGGATATTGAAAAAGGCGCCCATAAAATAAATCAAGCACTAGAAACAATCGAAACAACAGCTTATAATCAGTTATTAGACAAAAAATTTGTCGATCAGCTTGTTGATATCGTCCCTGCATCTGATGAAGGAAAAGTATCTCATTTCTTCATTTCTGCTGCCAATTTTGTTAATGAAACAACGGACATGTCGACAGAAGAATTTGACCGCCGTAAAGTTTTGAATAAAGTCACAGACAATGTGCTTAGAACTGGTGGAAAAGTCTTTGTCTTAGATCAAAAAGCTGCACCTGATGAAAAAACCTTAATGGCTGTTCTACGCTACTAAACGCTGAAATGGACAAGAGCCACTCAACAAATACGTTGAGTGGCTCTTTAATTAAGTTGATTAAATATTTTTTTAGCTATAAAACCATGTAAAAACTATCTATTAGTAAGGATAACCTTATTCTCATCTAAACAATCTGAACCCTTCCTACTTTCAAATCTATGCAGCTCCAAGGCTGCGCCTTCGGAATAGATTTCTACGATATAACTCTATCATTACTTTCATATTTAACGCTCAATACTTCTATACTATAACAGAAATAAATTTATTTTGACAATTAATCCTTATTTCTTAACAAATTTTTATTTTTCAGAGAGATATTACTGGTCAACTGGTGTAAAATATGCTATATTAAGAGAGTAGTTTTTGTTCGGTAATATATGTGTAGCTGTTTCAAATAAACATCTTCCACATTTTCACCTTTCAAGTAATTGCAAAATATGTGTATATCACAAGGAGGATTTTTATTATGGAAACAGGTACAGTAAAATGGTTTAACTCAGACAAAGGTTTTGGATTTATCACTGCAGAAAACGGTAACGATGTATTCGTACATTTCTCAGCTATCCAAGGCGACGGATTCAAAACTTTAGAAGAAGGTCAAGCAGTGACTTTCGACGTTGAAGAAGGCCAACGTGGTCCTCAAGCTACTAACGTTAACAAAGCGTAATTAACTTAACTTTAGTAAATTCAAAACCTGACGATTATTCGTCAGGTTTTTTTATAACAAAAAAATGTGTGTGGGACAAAAGTAAAAAGCACTTTTGTTTCACACACTAACTACGAATAAACGGTGGAAACAGAAGTAACTTCTTCGGAAATAAGAGGTTACTTCTGTCCCATCCACATTTTTAATTACTTTCAATCAGTCTAACTAACTCTTCTCCAAATCCCGAACAACTCAATAAGGTTGCTCCTTGCATTTGATCTGCAAAATCTTTAGTCACAGTTTTATTCACTATAGCTTCTTCAATGCTTTTAGTAATCAACTGAGTAACCTCTGACCAGCCTAAGTAATCAAACATCAATGCACCCGATAATAATAACGATGAAGGATTCAATTGATCTAATCCAGCGAACTCTGGCGCTGTTCCATGAGTCGCTTCAAAAATGCCATGTCCCGTTTCCAAATTCAAGTTTGCCCCAGGTGCAATCCCCACACCGCCAACTTGTGCAGCTAAGGCATCTGAAATATAATCTCCATTTAAATTAAGCGTAGCAATCACATCATACTGTTCAGGATGCAATAAAATATCTTGTAAAAAGATATCTGCGATTCGATCTTTAATAATCAACTTCCCTGCGCTCTCTGCTTCTTGTAACTGCTGATCTGCTTGTGCTTTGCCTGCTTCATTTTTTATTTGCAAATAGTTTTCCCAAGTGAAAACTTTATCTCCAAATTCTTTTTCAGCTAGAGCATAACCCCAGCTTTTAAATCCGCCTTCGGTAAACTTCATGATATTACCTTTATGGACCAACGTTACTGATTTACGTTTGTTTTTTAGCGCATGTTCAATGGCGCCTCGAACTAAGCGTTCCGTTCCTTCTTTAGAAACAGGTTTAATACCAATTGCTGATGTGTCTGGAAAACGGATTTTATTCACACCAAATTCTGCTTTTAAATAAGCAATTATTTTTTCAGCTTCTGGGCTTTGAGCTGGAAATTCAATACCTGCATAGATATCTTCCGTATTTTCTCGAAAAATCATCATATCCGTCGTTTCTGGATGCTTTAACGGTGAAGGTACCCCCTCAAAATATCGGACTGGTCGGTAGCAAATGTATAAATCTAATTCTTGTCTCAACGCTACATTTAATGATCGGAAACCTCCACCAATCGGTGTCGTCAATGGACCTTTGATTGCTACAAGATGCGTTTTGATCGTTTCTAATGTTTCATCTGGCAACCAGCTTCCTGTTTCGTTAAATGCTTTCTCTCCTGCTAAAACTTCGTGCCAGACCACTTTTCGGGTTCCTTTATAAGCTTTATCTACAGCTGTATCAAACACTTTTTTTGCAGCTCGCCAAATTTCTGGACCAATCCCATCCCCTTCAATAAACGGAATAATTGGAAAGTTAGGAACCTCTAGTTTTCCGTTTTCCAACACAACTTTCTCTCCATTTTTCATGCTTCCATGCCTCCCGAATGTAATGTCGTGTTCAAATCACTATATTTCAACTGCTTTGGACCAATATAATGTGAGCGTGGTCGAATTAGGCAATCTTCTTTTTTCTGTTCATCAATGTGACCTAACCAGCCAGAAACTCGACTCATCGCAAAAATCAACGTAAACAAATCACTATCAATATCCAAGCAATGATAAACCGTAGCAGAATAAAAGTCGACATTTGGAATCAAGCCTTTGGTCTCTTTTAAATAGCGTTCAACTTGGCAAGATAAAAAATACCACTGCTCTTTTTGAGTCAAAGCAGTTAATTCTTTTGCCAATTTTTTTAAATGTTTTTTTCTTGGATCTTCAGTTTTGTATACGCGATGACCAAAGCCCATAACTTTTTCTTTACGATCTAACTTTTGATTTAGATACTCTTCTACATTTAAATTTTCAGAATCAATTTCCTTTAACATGTCAAATACTTTTTCGTTGGCACCACCATGTAGCGGTCCTTTTAAAGAACCAATCGCAGCAGTAATGCATGAATAAACATCTGACAACGTAGAAGCACAGACTCGAGCCGTAAAAGTGCTGGCATTTAAATCATGATCTGCATGTAGCACTAACGCTTGATTCATTGCCGCAACTTGTACTTCATCCGCTTCAACTCCTGTTAACATATAAAGAAAATTTGCCGCCATTGACAAATCACTTCTCGGAGGAATTGGATCAAGCCCTTTTCTCAAACGTGCATACGCTGCAATGATTGTCGGCATTTTCGCTTGTAAAGAAATGCTTTGCTGATACGCCGATCGTTCATCTGTCTCTTCTGCATTCGGATCAAACACACCTAATAATGAAATCGTTGATCGCAAAACACTCATTGGGTGAAGATTCTGACGTGTTTGAATTTTTAAACAAGTAATAATCGTCTCCGCTATTGGCATTTGAGCAGATAAATCTCGTTTAAATTTCTGTAATCCTTGATTTGTCGGTATTTTCAAATACCATAAGAGATAAATAACTTCTTCAAACTGAACATTTTCAGCTACTAAATCATCAATATTATAGCCTGCAAACAACAGCTGATTCTCTACGATCGAGCTGATTTTTGTTTCAGAAACAACAACACCTTCTAAGCCTTTGTGAATCTCCATCCAAGTACCTCCTTATTTTAGGGCTCGTTCTGTCTCGACTGAAAAATAGGAACTGATGAATGAGGTAAAGAGCATCTCATTCATCAGTTATCTTTTTTTCGAGAGACTAGTCCATATAGCTAGAGATAAGTAAAATAACAACCTTCATGTCGCTTTATCTCATAATTTTTTCTTAGCTAAAATTAACTTTGAAGTTTCTTACGAATCACCATCGGCAAAATTCCACCGTGCTGGTAATACGTGATATCAACCGCTGAATCAAAACGAAGAATCGTTTCAAATTGAATTTTTTCTCCATTTTGTTCAGTCGCAGTGACTGTTACATTATCTAAAATGCCTTTTGTTTCATCAATATCAATGTCGAATGACTCAGTTCCTGTTAGTCCTAAGCTATCCGCATCTTCACCTGATTTGAATTGTAACGGCAAGACACCCATCATCACTAAATTAGAACGATGAATCCGCTCATAACTTTTGGCAATTACAGCTTCCACACCAAGTAACTGCACACCTTTAGCTGCCCAGTCTCTTGATGACCCCATACCGTAATCATCTCCCGCAAGAATGACTAATTTAGTACCTTGTTTCTGGTAATTCATCGCAGCATCATAAATCGCCATTTTTTCTTTTGTTGGAGCAAATACAGTATATCCGCCTTCTGTACCTGGAACTAACTGATTACGAATCCGAATATTGGCTAGTGTTCCTCTCATCATCACTTCATGGTGACCACGTCTGGCTCCATAAGAGTTAAATTCGCGAACTTCAACACCTCGTTCAATCAGATATTGACCTGCTGGACTATTTTTTTGAATACTTCCAGCTGGTGAAATATGATCTGTTGTAACCGAATCACCAAATTTTGCTAACACAGCTAATTGTTTTAAAGGCTTTCTCGGTTCTCTTTCTTTCGTCATTCCTTCAAAATAAGGCGGATTTGCAATATAGGTAGACGTTTCTTCCCAACCATACAAAGCTTCAGCATCTGTTTCAATCTGATTCCATTCTTCATTATCACTAAAAACCCGTGCATATTCTTGTTTATACAATTCAGGTGTGACACATTCATCGATCAACGCTTGAATTTCGTCTCTAGTCGGCCATAAATCATTAAAATAAATCGGAATATCATTTTCGCCAATTCCAATCGGTTCGTTAAACACATCAATATTCACAGTTCCTGCTAATGCGTATAAAACAACTAAGGGCGGAGAAGCTAAATAATTAGCTTTAACTAGTGGATGGATACGTCCTTCAAAATTACGATTTCCGCTTAAGACACCTGATGTTAGCAAATCGTTTTCTTTGATGACTGCTTCAACTTCGGATTTTAATGCTCCTGAATTGCCAATACAAGTCGTACAACCATAGCCAACTAAATGGAAACCTAATTGTTCTAAATAAGGCAATAAACCGGCTTTTTCTAAATACGCTGTCACAACTTTTGACCCTGGAGCTAAGGAAGTTTTTACATAGTTTGGCACATTCAAGCCTAGCATTGCCGCTTTTTTAGCTACTAAACCTGCGCTTAACATCACGAATGGATTAGAGGTATTCGTACAAGATGTGATTGCTGCGATTGCCAGGGCACCTGGTTTTAATTGATGATGAACGTCGTCCAACTCTAAACTGACGCTTTGTTTCTGCTGCTCTTCAGAAAGACCAAATCCTTGTAATCCTTCTGGCGCTTTCACAGCTTGTTCAAACGCTGTTTTCATTTTTGACAAAGGAATCAAATCCTGTGGTCTTTTGGGTCCTGCTAGGTTTGCTTCGATCATACTTAGATCAATTTCGATCACTTTTGTATAATTAGGTTCTTGATCGTTTATCGGATCATAGAACAATTGATTTTCTTTTAGATAGCGCTCAGCTATTGCTACAGCTTGATCTTCCCTTCCTGTTAGTCGCAGATAACGAATCGTCTCATCATCTACAGGGAAAAAGCCACATGTTGCTCCATATTCTGGCGCCATATTTGCTACTGTCGCCCGATCAGCTAAACTTAAATGAACTAACCCTGCGCCAAAGAATTCGACAAATTTCCCAACAACTTTTTGTTCTCTTAATACTTGAGTCACTTTTAAAGCTAAGTCTGTTGCTGTCGCTCCTTGGGATAGTTCATTGTTGAAACGGACGCCAACAACTTCTGGAATAGGAAAATAAGACGGCTCACCCAGCATACTGGCTTCAGCTTCAATTCCACCAACACCCCAACCCAAAACACCTAGTGCGTTGACCATTGTTGTATGAGAGTCTGTCCCAACTAGTGTGTCAGGATAAAGTAAAATTGTGCCATCTTCTTGTTTGTTTTGCGTCACAACAGATGCTAAATATTCAATATTAACTTGATGAACGATCCCAGTTGCAGGAGGTACGACACGGTAGTTATCAAAGACTTTTTGTGCCCAACTTAAAAAACGGTAACGTTCTTGATTGCGTTGAAATTCCATTTTCATGTTTAATTGTAGCGCTTGTTTCACTCCAGCAACATCCACTTGAACTGAGTGATCGACCACTAAATCGACTGGGACTTCTGGATTGATTTTAGTGGGATCTCCGCCGAAATCAGCAATTGTTTTTCGTAATGAGGCTAGATCAACGATTGCTGGGACACCTGTAAAATCTTGTAGAATCACTCGAGCTGGTTTGAATGGGACTTCACCTTTATTTGGCTGATTTGGAGACCATTGCGCTAGTTGATCAATATGTTCTTTTGTGATCCCGTTATGATTTATCTGCCTCAACAACGATTCTAATAGCACACGAATACTGTATGGCAATTTATTTATGTATTGCTGTCCAGAGCTTTCCAATGATGAAAGTGCATAATAGTAATATTTTTGATGATTCATTTCAAAATACGTTTTTGCTGTTTGTGTTTTGGTGGTCAAAACCATCCCTCCCTGATTTAATCATTTTTGATACCGTCAATGCTGTATTTCCGCAATTATACCTACATAATTAGGAAATGTAAATATATCGACTTGTAAATCAAGTTACATTAACTGACACCATAAAGTAACATTTATGTCAGATTCAAAACATCTACATAAAGGGGTTTATTTTGAAAAACTAATTTATTCCTGCACAAAAATTAGTTGTTACACATATTTAATACATTTTATTTTAATCATAATACAATCGTTTTATTTTTAAAATGCAGATAACATTTAACAGGAAATTACTTACTTATTACAGTGAGTTTTTTTAGTTATTTACCGTTTTCATGTTAGTTGAATTTTTATTTTATTTTTCTATGAATGGTTAGTATAATCTTTGATATAAAAAATGTTACATGATTTAGTGGTTGTTCACTAATCATGTAACAATTTTTATGAATTACCTCTATAAAAATTTATTTCTTTTCACTCAACTAAATATTATTTTAAAAATACTTAGTCTTCAATATATGGAGATTCAATATTTTCCAGGTACAATCCAGATTTTTTAATTAACTTGTTCGTTTTTGGTAAACTACTTTTCACTCCAATATACATATAATAATCATAACCAAAATGGATAAAAAGATTTTCACTAACAAGTTTACACCAAATTGTTTCTCTAAGAATCAATTTTAACAACATGCTAATTTGTGAACTAGAGACAATTAAATCATTTTTTAAAGAATTGTATAATGACTCTAACTCATTCTCCGTATTTTTATAATGTTCTTTAAATCCAATCTTTTCTAATTCTTTAATTCTTAATGTCTCAATTTTTAATTCGCTCATTGCAGATAATACAATTTGTGTGTAGGCATTTTCTATAGCTAAATACATGTCCATAGTCAATTGAACACCATTAAATTCTTTTCCAATATCCGCAATTGATGTCCACTCATCTTTCAAATAAACACCTTTACTATTTCTATATTTTGGATTATACTTTGTTACTCTCCAACTGTTGTACATTTTAATCTCCTATTCTTTTCAAATCTTTATCATAAGTTCCACTTCTAGTTTTTTTACTGCCTAGTCCTTCTAAAGTATCTGCACCTTTCCAAACGCCTCCATTATGAGAATCAACATCTGGAGTGATATATTTGGGATTATTTTTTTTATTTTTAAAAACTGGTTGCCCATGTGATTTTTCATTTATCTTATCATATCCTAAAGCCTTCGCTGCATCACTTGCTTCTTTTGAAGTTACTTTTGATATACTAGGATCCCACTGATAAGAGCAAGGAACGAGCGCCAAATCGTTTATGGAAGAATTGTGTTAGTTCGGGACTAGCTGCTCCGTTTAGATGAACCATTCCCATTTAAATCTCAAATCATTCATATCGAACTTATTCACGCCCAGAGTTATCATCTGCTTGTATTACTGTTTTTTCAGAAAGTAATTTAACTTTATTTAAATTTAATTCTAAATTTTCTAGAAACAGACTTTCTATATCCTCCAATTCAGTTCCTATTTATATAGCTTATTTGCAACAAACTAACTTCACTTGCTATCCCTAGTTGAGGAATAGGTACAAATAATAAATTCATTGCTTCATTATCTCATTCTTCATACTTTCAATAATTTCAACAACTAAAACTGAGAAAATTTACTTATACTTTCTTCTTTTTTTACTTAAATACTTAATTGTTTCATTCTTAAGAATTACTACAAAAAATCACCCCTAATTATTATTAACTATTTCTTATTAATGTAATACATTCTCTCATATACTTTTTCAGTAAGTGTGTATCCTTACATTTTTTTTCATACATATATTTTGACCAATCATTATTTTTAATAACTAAAATCTTAAAATTTCCATTTTTATCAAACTCTGGATACCATCCCACATCAATTATATACATTCCATCATATTCTACCTGAAATAAATCTTCCTTTAAAAAATCTACTTGATCCTCTATTTTTTTTTCAAAAGAGATATCATTATCATCATATAAAACTTTTCCTGGGGTAAAATCAACATCGTTAAACACTTGTATCACTACTTTCCTATTAGTTTATTAAATTCCAGTTCTGTAATTGGATGACCATGTATAGTATTTGAACTTTTCTCAACCCTCATAAACCTTGTTTCTTTACCAGAACTTGCACCAATAATGTCATCAAATTCCATAACCTTCCAAGGTTTTCCATTACTAACGTTTTTTCCTTCTTTCCAAACCTTTCGTTCTAAATGTTCAATGTTAATTCCTTCTTTATATTTTGCAGGACCATTTTTAGTTGAACTTACTATATCTTTCCATTTCATATTCTTGGGAGGATAGTGTTTATATCCATGGTTAGTCCATTCAATTAAATCAGGATCCCAATGATGCCCCTCACCAACTAGCGTGACTACTCCTTGCACTAAGCTGATTGCATCTCCTACATATAATCCTAGCACATATTCTTTACTTTTTCCTTGCCAATCTTTCAGATAGCCTGTCCGATCTGTTCCAAAGAGTGCATCTAAGATTTGCACCCCACCTGTATTGATTGTCCATTCTGTTACTAAACCTTTCATAAAATCTAGAACTGAGAAAGAGCCCGGTAAGAGTAGGGAGCGAGCGCCAAATCGTTTATAAAAGAATTGTGTTAATTCGGGACTAGCTACTCCGTTTAGATGAACTTGCATACTCATTCCCACTTGAACTAATTCAATCTGGTTTTCGTTTCTCTGTACTGTATCGATCAAGAGCTTATATTTTGTTGCTGACTTACTGGCTATTTTTATATAGTACATACCGGGTAGGAATGTTCCACTTACTTTATGATTTGTTGTTTCCCAAGTTTTACCAATCATCTTTTTGTGATTTTGATCATAAACTTCGATTGTTGTGGGCGCTGAATTGGCTAAATAAAATTCTAGTTTTTGTACGTCAGATACTTGGAATTTATAGTATTGGGCGCCTTTTACATCTGACAAATCATCCTGCATAGTTTCATTTAAGGGTAAGTTTATGGCATCTTCAAATGCATCTTCGCCAGTAAAACTCACTTGATAGCTGCCACGAACATTGGCATTTTTTCCACGAACTTTAACATAATAGATACCTGGAGTTAATTTTTTCGTTAGAGTATTTTTAAAGTCTCCACTGATTGATTCTTCCTGATCATTATATAACTGTCCAATGACCTCTGTATCACCAGATAACTGAATGTTATATTTTCCATGCTCATAACTTGGAATAAAGATTTTAAAATAATCTTCGTCTCCTGCATACTTAGAAACCTCACCAAAATCAATTGTATCAGTGATTTTTTGATTTTTTATTAGCAACTTAGATTCTTTAAAATTTCTGTTACTGTCATTAGAAATATTTTGTTCATTGATTTTAAAAGAAAAGTTTCCTTGTGTTTTTACTTCTAAATAATACTTTCCTGCCTGAAGCTCTTTGAGTATTTTTGAATCTAGTGCTTGTCCATTATGATTTAATGTGGTAATAGTTTTTTGATTCTCATCTAATAGCGTCATTGTTCCGAATAAATCTGATTTGAATGAGAATTCATGTTCACGGAAGACAGTGCCTTGTGGTTTATCCCATACAAAGAATTCATATCGTTTGATTTGCTCTTTATCTGTGGCCCCTATTGATCCAGAATATGAACCTGTTGAATTGATACGGATTGGTTTTTGTTTTAATGTTTCTTCTGTGTCTATTCGAACAGAATAAGAACCTACTTTACTGTCCGCATAACCTTTGACTTCTAAATAGTATATTCCTGGTCTCAAATTTTCTTTAGTTATCTTAAAATTTCTATTACCATTACTATCATCATCACTTGCCACTACCTCACCTTCACTGGTGTATAGTGTACCGTAATTATCAAAATCACCGGTTGCATACATTATATATTTATCATAAATCGTTCCTGCTTGGCATTCCGGCACTTCAATTCTGTAATAATCTTTGTCTCCTTTAAAGTCGATTCCTTCTGAATAATCTTTGTTTATTGGTAGAGGTACCGCTGTTCCATGATCGTAATTCTCATCTTGTCCTAACTCTCTATCTACTCGAACCACATATGAACCCGTTCTTGTATTGCTAAGCTCTCGTACTTCTAAATAATATATCCCAGATTGTAAGTCTTCTTTGATTATTTTGAAATCTCTATTGCCATTTCCATCATCGTTGCTTTCTATTACTTTTCCTTCGCTATCATATAATGTCCCGTAACTATCAAAATTACTCGTGGTATACATTGTATATTTATCATAGATCGTTCCTGCTTGGCGTTCTGGCACTTTGAATTGGTAATATTTTTTCTCACCAATTAATGAAATATTTCCAGAAGATGATTGATTCAACTGTAGCGGTATACTTTGTGCAAACATTGAATTGTTTTGTCTTAGTCTCGACGGTTCTAACGGAAGTGGCATATTCCTTAATTCAGACTTACTTTCTTTTTCAGTTGTCTTTTTATTTTCCGCTTTTGAATCATCTGTTTTCTTTTCAGTCACTGACTGTTCTTGCGTTACTTCGCTACTAGTTTCTGACGTCCAGCTTTCTTCCGATACCTCCCTTGTTGCCGATGTTTCACTTTCTTCCACAGATGAATCTAGAATAGATGTTTCTTCCGTTACTTGAGTAGCATCTTCCCTAGAATTCTCCGTCTGCTCTTCCTTTTCTTCATACAAATCCATCGTATTCGATAAATTTATTTTCGATATATCTGCTTGTAAAAACAATTGCTCTGTTTCACTCTCAGACATTTCAGGTGTTGAAAAATTATAAACACTCTTCTCATCTTTCCCGATTATCTGCTGTTCAACTTCCAATAAAACTAAGGGCGCAGTATTCTTTGTCTCCCCTTGATAATCAGCTAGTTTTTTGACTACTTGTTCTGCTTCTAATACATAACTTTCAGTCTTTGGTGCATAACGAATCAGTGCAGCTAATTTTTTTGACTCAGCACTGGATAATAATGCTCTTCAGTCAGTCCCTCTTGTGTCACCGAAAATAACGCTATTGGTTCTTGAATCGTATAAGAATCTTTTTCTATTCCTGATTCCTCTATCAAAGTTTCTACTTGTCTTCTATCGCTATTCTTTTCTTCAGAAACCTTAATCACATGCATTGTCTGATTTAACGATTGATTTTCTTCCATCGCTACTGCATAAATCGCCGATGAACCATATTGAAATAACATGATCCACACTAAAAATAACTGAACCCAACTCTTTTTCTTTCCCATTTTCCCATCTCCTTTTTCTTAAAAAAATTATTTCTATCTTAGTATAAAAAAAGCTATACGCTCGGTCAATTCAGGTAAAATATCCCTAATAAAATAACAAAACATACTTTAATTAACTGTAATCATTTATAATTAAAAATAGAATTAACAATAGAATTCTCTGAACCTATCGGTGTGAAATAGCCTTATCTGTAATTAAAAAATGTATTTATTCATTATTATTAAAAACAATAAGAAAACATTAAATTTACTTAGAATTCATATAAAAAACGAATGAACTTATTTCTAAACAGACAATGCTGGAAATAAATTCATTCGTTATTTTCTTTAAAACTCATCTTTCTAAATATCTAATGTCACGTTTACTTCTTGCAGAGGAACATCGTAAAATCGATCTTCTCTTCTTCCTAAGAAATCTTTTCCTTGTTGCGGGAATAAAGCATACATCAACACATCTTCTGTTGATTTTGCATATTCTGCGATTTCTTGTTCGTACTGCGGAAGTTCCGGTGTCAATAAGTCAGCTGGTCTGACCGTAATCACTTCTTCTTCCCCAATGATCAATTTCGTCATTTCTTCTGAAATTGCCACAGGCGGTTTTCCATACAAGCCTTTGACATAATCTTTGATTTCCTTTGGTACCATTTTATAACGTTCTCCACTGATCACATTCATAACTGCTTGGGTTCCTACCATTTGAGATAGTGGTGTTACCAGCGGTGGATAGCCTAGATCGGCACGAACTTTTGGCACTTCTCTTAACACTTCTTCGTATTTATCTGCTAGGCCTTGTTCTGTCAGCTGACTCAATAAATTTGATAACATGCCCCCAGGTACTTTGTAGATCAATGTTTTCGGCTCTGTATCTTTTACTTTAGGATTCAACAAGCCTTCTTCTCTAAATTTATCACGAATCGGATTAAAATAATCTGCAGCTTCTGCCACTTTTTTCATGTCTAAATGAGTATCGTAACCTAAATTTTCTAACGCAAGCGCCATTGATTCTGTGGCTGGCTGACTCGTCCCTCCAGAAAAAGAAGAAATTGCCGTATCAATAATGTCCGCACCAGCTTCAATAGCTTTTAAATATGTCATTTCAGAAATCCCACTAGTTGCATGTGTATGAACTTCTAATGGTACTTGGATTTTATTCTTGATTTCTGTTACTAAACGATAAGCATCATCAGGTGTGAGAATTCCTGCCATATCTTTAATACAAATAGAATCGGCACCCATTTTTTCTAATTCTGTGGTCAAACCAACAAAATAATCGATCGTATGAAAATCACTCGTCGTATATGAAATCGCTGGCTGACAATGTCCTCCAAATTTCTTTGTCGCTTCGATTGAGGTTTGCAAATTTCTTGTATCGTTTAGCGCATCAAAAACACGAATAATATCAATGCCATTTTCGATTGATTTTTGTACAAAGGCTTCTACCACATCATCGGCATAGTTTTTATAGCCAAGTAAATTTTGACCTCGTAAAAGCATTTGTAGTTTGGTATTTTTCACTGCTTTACGAATGGTTCTTAAACGTTCCCAAGGATCTTCGTTCAAAAAACGAATACAGGCGTCAAACGTTGCTCCGCCCCACATTTCTAAGGCGTGATAACCTGCTTCATCCAAGGTTTGAATAATCGGCAGCATATCACTTGTCGGCATTCGTGTGGCGATTTGGCTTTGTTGTCCATCACGTAGCACGGTTTCGGTAAAAAGGATTTTTTTTGTCATTTCATCCTTCCTTTCTCAATAAGTTGACTGATTGCATCTTGCATTTCTTCTACACTATGACGTCTTTGTCTACCGCAGACTTTTGCTTCTTCTTCGCAGATAAAACAGGTTCTTGGCGTATGCTTTAATTCCGTGCGGCTGATTGAATATAGCTGATCATCCTTTAAGGCAATCACATCTAAATCCATCAAGCGTCCATAATCATGAGTTTCTTCGATCTGAATCAACTGTTTTTTCAATGCTTCAGGTGTTTCATTAAGGGCTAGATAATATTCAGAACCTGTTTTTAACTCTTGATATTTACGAGCGGCTATTTTTTCAGGAGGAAAAAGAGAATCGATCTCTTTAATGACAGTTAAAAATGCGTGTCGTAGCTGCTCGTTGGTCTTGATAGGTCCTGGAATATTCATCGTAGCGCTTAATAAAGCACATGTAGGATGCTTTTGTAAAAGTTCTTTCTGAATGTCCACTCGCTTTTCCCGAGCATTCAGCATGTCTGGTAAAGTAACTGTTTCTCCCTTTAAATAGGCTTTAGACATTTTTTACCACATCGATAATTGAACCATCACGATATTCGATCAATGCAACGACTTTATTACCATATTTGATCTCATCTGGTTTACCCACGATACTATATGCTTTTTCTTGTAGTTCTTTCATCGTCAACTGTGGAACATCCAATGCTTTAAAATGTTCGATTAAATCTTCGCGTTCTGGATTAATGGCTATACCGACTTCTGTCACCACAACATCAATACTGCTGCCTGGTGTTACGACTGTATTGACTTCTTCAACGATTGTTGGAATTCTCCCTCTGATCAATGGTGCGATCACCAAACTCATCTTGCACGCAGCACTAGTATCCGAATGTCCGCCGGATGCCCCTCGAATAACTCCATCTGATCCCGTAATAACGTTGACATTGAAATTCGTATCGATTTCAAGTGCGGAAAGGATTGCTGTATCTAATTGATTAATCACAGAACCCTTGCTTAATGGCGAAGCGTACATATTTGCATCGATTTCGTAGTGATTGTCATTTTTGCCTAATGAAACAGCAGATGGATGGTCAAAATCTTGAACATCGATGATTTTTTCGACTAGTCCTACTTCCAATAATTCAACCATTGCGTTCGTGATACCACCTAAAGCAAAGCTTGCTGTGATACCATCTTTGATCATTGCTTCTTTCAAAAATCTAGAAACAGCTAAGGCTGCTCCACCAGTTCCTGTTTGGAAAGAGAAACCATTTTTATAATAAGGTGAATGCGTGATAACTTTTGCTGCATATTCTGCAATTAATAGCTCTTTCGGATTTTTTGTAAAACGCGTAGCGCCTTTCGCAATCCCATCAGGATCACCGATTGCATCAACTTCTACAACAAAATCAACATCTGTTTGTGGAATACTGATTGGTGTATTTGGATAGGGCATCAAACTATCCGTGATGATCACTACTTGATCTGCATATTTCGCATCGATCATCGCATAGCCTAATGAGCCGCAAGTTGCTTTGCCTTTAGTTCCATTTACATTGCCGTATGCATCCGAACTTGGTGCACCAAGAAACGCCACATCGATATGGATATCTCCTGCAGCAATCGCTCTGGCACGTCCTCCATGAGAACGAATCACAACTGGGTTTTCCATGATTCCTTCAGAAATAGCAGCGCCGACATTATCACGTAACCCACTAGAAGTAATATTGGTCACAACGCCATTTTTAATATGATCGATCAACGGTTCATGAACATTTGCGATTGAGCTAGGTGCAATCGATAAATTTTTGATTCCCATCGCTGCAATTTCGTTTAAAACCATATTCATAACAAAATCGCCTTCACGAAAATGATGATGGAAGGAAATCGTCATACCGCCCTTCAAACCTGTTTTTTCAATTGCTTCTCTTAAACTACCTAATAATTTTGTATCTCTTGGTCTAACTGGATTGATCGTGCGGCTTGCTTCCTTGTATTCACTAATATTCGCTAGCTCACCTTTAAATAAACCGTATTGTTCAGCATAATTATCTGGAATTTCTTTGCCTACATTATTTTTCATTTTAGACTTCCTCCTCAGAAATTAATTTTGCTGCAATGGCTAAAGCAATCACTCGCTCTGCTCGTTCAACAATTGGTTTATCCACCATTTTTCCATTGACCGAAATCACGCCTGAACCTTTCGCTTCTGCTTCACGAATGCCCCAGATCACTTCTTTCGCATTTTGAATTTCTTTTTCAGTCGGCTCATATACACTATTTACTAAAGGAATTTGACGTGGATTAATAACTGATTTACCGTCAAAACCTAATTGCTCGATCAGCTCAACTTCTGCAAGAAATCCTTCCGTATTATCTACATCTGAATACACCGTATCGATTGCGGCAATCCCAGCTGCTCTAGCTGAGTGCAGAATAAAACTACGGGCAAAAAATAATTCTTGTCCATTTGGATAGCGATGTGTTTTCATATTTGTTACATAATCTTCAGCACCAAGCGCAATTCCGATCAACCGATCACTTGCTTGAGCGATTTCGCGAGCATTTAAAACACCTTCAGCAGATTCGATTGCTGCCATCATTTTTGTTGTACCAACAGTGATTTCATACTTTGTTTCCATTTCTGTGATTACCGCAGCCACATCAACAATATCTTGAGCTGTTTCAGTTTTTGGCAAACGAATGACATCAACACCAGCTAAAACCATCGCTTCAACATCCTGACGGCCGACTGTGTCTAGTCCATTGATTCGTACAACAGTTTCCACACTCGAATAATCAAAGGTCCTCAAGGCATTATAAACAAGTAAACGGGCACTATCTTTTTCCTTTAAAGAAACAGCATCTTCTAAGTCAAACATCAACGAATCCGCACCATATAAAGTTGCATCTCTAAGCATTGATGCATTGGCTCCTGGCACAAACATCATCGTTCTTCTTAAGCGTTCCATGACTGAATCACCTGCCAATCAATATTTTCTTCACCAGCCGCACGATAAACTGCTGCAATAGTCCGCGCTTCAATCGTACAATCTAACGCCCCTTTATCTACTGCATTGACTTTCACACTCGTTACCTCTAATTTTTCCAATATTTCTTGTATTTTAGCTCTAATCTGACGACCAAATTGTTTTTCAACACTACTATCTAAATCGATTTGAATACCGTTAGCATCATTTTGAGCGAGTGTGATCAAAATGTCACTTGATTCAGTTGTACCAGCGGATGCATTTTGTTTAATTTCCAAACTAGACACCTCTTATTCTTTTTTTTGATTCATTATTTCTTTAAATGTACTATCGGGAACAAGTAATTTTATTTCTTCATAAGCTTGTTTTTTCATTAAAGAACGGACTCTTGAAGCACTAATCACTTCATCATTCGCTTTTTTTCTAGGCAAAATAATCAGATTCAAAGAGGAAGAAAATACCGTTTTCATTGCTTGATTATAAATGTTTGTCACAGGCGACAGCGGCTCTTCTCCAACAAACCTTGTCATGATATTTAAAGTTGGAGCAATCCTCTCTTTAAAAAGTAATGCATCCAATTCTGCTTGAACTTTTGCAACATTGACTTTTGCTTGGTTTTTTAAAAAATATGAAGGAAATGTTGCACTTGAAACGATATATTCTCTTGTTGGCAAAACCACTACATTTGATAAATGACTGATTCCTTCTTTTACCAGTTCAAAACGTGTCTTTGCATCAAATAGTGAGCCTTCCTCAGACAAAACAAAGAGATAAACTGTTTCGGCACATTTAGTTGCTTCTGTAACTAAATATAAATGTCCCTTCGTAAATGGATTTGCATTCATTACAATTGCTGCATTTTGCTTTGTCATTCGTTGATACTTTTTGAGTACCGCTAAATAGTCTTCAAAATCAGGAAAACCCTGCTCCATAAAAACCAGTTCGGTCGTTGCCGCAATTTCAGTAAATCCTAAAGAGCGAAACAACTTACTGGTTTCTGGTTTTGTATACAAAAAATAATGCTGATAGCCTATTTCTTGCAGCCTTTCTCGTAATGTTTGAACAATTTTAGAAAGCAGGTTTTCGTTTTGATAAGAAAGGTCAATTGCAACACATTTTAAAATATTCCTAAAAATCGACCCTGTTCCAACAAGCTTGTCCTGATCGTAGATGCCGATCGTATAGTCTAACTGATCATCAGGTATTAAATCAGCGGCAGTCAGAAAATCTGCCCACTGCTTTTTCCCACCCTGATCGCGATCAAGCCAAATTCTTCTGATATTCATTACGATCACTTCCTACTTCTTCGGTGGAAATAATTTATTTAACATAAAAGACGCAAAGTAAATCACGAAAATGACAACAAATACGCCACCCCACCCAAAAATCAATAGCTCCAATGATTTTAGTAAATCAGCTGACATAAGCCAAACTCCTTTCCATTTCTTCTAATCAAAATTCTACGCAAGCAACGCCAATAATAAGCCGCCCGCAATAACAGATGCGATCTGTCCAGATACATTTGCACCTGCTGCATGCATTAAAATAAAGTTCTGTGGATCTTCATCCGTTGCCATTTTTTGAATCACCCGACTGGACATTGGAAACGCTGAAATACCTGCCGCACCAATCATCGGATTGATTTTTTCTTTTCTAAACAGATTTAATAATTTTGCAAACAAGACACCACCAACTGAATCCATTACAAAAGCAACTAACCCTAGGCCAATGACCATTAAAGTATCCACTTGTAAGAATTCTTCGTACTGCATTTTCACTGAAATCGCTAATCCTAGCACAATACTGATTATGTTTACCAACTCATTTTGCGCTGTCACAGATAAACGATCCAAGACGCCACATTCACGTAGTAAGTTCCCAAACATTAAGAATCCAACTAGCGGAAGAGAAACCGGTGCTACCAATCCAGCAACAACTGTAATCACGATAGGGAATAAAATCTTCGCTGTTTGTGATACTTCACCCGCTCGATAGTTCATACGGATTTGGCGTTCTTTTTTCGTTGTAACAGCTTTGATCGCCACTGGTTGAATAATAGGAACTAAAGCCATGTAAGAATACGCTGCCACCATGATCGCACCCATGTATTTCGAATTCAATGTATTCGCAACAAAGATGGACGTTGGACCATCAGCTGCTCCGATAATCCCGATAGAAGCCGCATCATTTAAATCAAAACCTAATAAAACGGCCGCAATAATCGTAAAGAAAATCCCAAATTGCGCGGCTGCTCCGAACAATAATAAAAATGGATTTTGTAATAATGGCCCGAAATCGATCATAGCACCAATTCCGATAAATAATAACAATGGAAATAACTCTGTCGAAATTCCTATATCAAACAACACTTGAAACGGACCTGCTTCTCCACCGGCACTTAGTACACCTGAATTGGGAAAATTGACTAAAATAGTTCCTAATCCCATTGGAACGAGTAAGGTAGGTTCATACTCTTTTTTGATCCCCAAGTACATCAGGATGCCTCCGATCACCATCATTACAATGCGACCAGGCTCCTGTCCCATTCCCACTACGCCTTCAATTAATGTCTCCACAAACGTCACTTCCTCTTTTTAAATTAAACTACTTTTTCTATTTAACCGATTGTAATTAATGGTTCTCCTGGGTTGACCATATCGCCTTGTTGAACATGAATTCCTGTAACTGTGCCAGCTTTGCCAGCTACGATTTCATTTTCCATTTTCATAGCTTCAAGAATGATTAACGGCTGATTTTCCTTTACAGTATCACCAATATTTACCAAGAGTTTCAAGATAGTTCCTGGCATAGGTGACAACATTGCATCATTTCCAGCTGGAGTGCTTGCTACAGGCGCTGCTTCCTCAACTGGTGCAGGAGTTGGTGCTGCTTGTGCTGCAACTGCTGGTGGTGGTGTAATTGGTGCTTGCGGTACTCCCCCAATTTCTTCCATTTCTACTAAATACTCTTTTCCATCAATTGAGATTTTGAACTTACGTAACATTTTTCTTCCTCCTAAAATTAAAATTGTAATGGGGCTCGTTCAGGCTCGACGAAAAATAATAAATGATAACTGAGGTGCTTTTTGCCTCATTCAATTTTTATCTTTTTTCCGAAGAACTAACCGTCCCCTCAAGTAATCAAAAAAACTAATTTGCTTTTTTTTCCTTGATTGAACGAATGACAAACTGACTCTCTGCATGATCAGCCGATGCAATACTGGTGGCAATCACAGAAACCAGTTGCGCTTCTGGATTTCTTTTTGAAACGCGTTTAATAACAAACTCGCTTTCTGGTTGATCTCCGGCAGCAATTGCGGTTGCAATTAACGAAACAAATTGATGTTCTGTACTTTCTACTGGGATATATCCAGCAATTTCTTGCCACTCATCTTTTTCCTCTACAATAGAAGAAAGTAGTTGCTTATCCGTTCTCATTTCTACTTTTTCTTTATTAAACAGTCGTTCAAATAGACCCATGAACTCACATCCTTTCTGTTTATGAATTCATTATAGGTAAAAACGATTACAAAAAAATGAAATCATCAACCTCAAATTGTTCTTTCGCTGTTCCTCTTCATGTGAAAACTTCTAAAACACATAAAAACACTGATATATAAACGTTTTTACGCATTTAAGGTTTTATTAACATCTTATTAACATCTCTTTAAGAAACCGCTCTCATTCTTGTTTTTTTGGTGTTCTTTTTCCTCTTCTCGTCTATTTATCTAAACTTGCTTAGATTAAACTTAGCATTGTTAACGAAACAAGAAAGGGCTTTCTAAATCTACCTTACTGTTATTTTTCTATAGACCCAACACCACAAAGAGACGCCCGATTGTTTCGGAAAACGAATTTAGTGTTGAAGGAGAGAAAAAAATGTTATTAACTGTTTTGTCCTATGTGATGATCATCGTCTTTATGTTTGTCATCATGAAAAAGAAAATGTCACCGTTTACAGCTTTGGTTTTGATTCCACTGATTTTTGCCCTGATCGCAATGTTTGCGGGTGTTTCTAAGAAAGGCTCTATTGGAGACTTTGTTATGGAGGGAATCAAAACAACATCCACCACGGGTATCATGTTATTGTTTGCCATTCTTTATTTTTCAATCATGCTGGATGCTGGGTTATTTGACCCAATCACAAAAAAGATGATCCACATTGCAAAAGGCGATCCGATGAAAGTACTGATCGCTACAGCTGTTGTTGCAGCGGCCGTTTCTCTTAATGGAGATGGTACGACAACTACGTTGATTTGCTGTTCTGCTTTTATTCCTATTTATAAAAAACTGGATATGAAGCTGATGAACTTAGCGGTCATTGTTATTTTGCAAAACACGATCATGAACTTACTGCCTTGGGGCGGTCCAACAGCTCGTGCGATGAGCGTATTGAATGTTGGTGCTGAAATTTTAGCTTACCTAATTCCAGGAATGATCATTGCGTTACTTTATGTGATTTTCATCGTTGCGCCTTCTATGGGTAGAAAAGAACGTGCCCGTCTTGGGATCAAACAACTGACAGATGAAGAAATCGATGTAATGACCACTGTAACAGATGAAGAAACATTGGCGATCCGCCGACCAAAAATTTGGTTATTCAATGCATTTTTGACTATTTTATTGATTGTTTTATTAGTAACTGATTCATTTGTTGGTCTTGGTTTGCCGCCATTATTCTTGTTCCTTACAGGTACAGTGATTGCATTGATGGTAAACTACCCTGTCTTAAAAGATCAGTCTTCACGTATTGGCGCAAACGGTGGCGACGCTGTTCAAGTCGTTATTTTAGTCTTTGCAGCCGGCGTCTTCATGGGACTTTTCCAAGGGACTGGTATGGCAGAAGCATTAGCTCAAAGTTTCACAAAAATAATTCCAAATCAATTAGCCGGTTTCTGGGGATTAGTGATTGCGCTGATTTCGGCTCCAGGTACCTTCTTTATTTCAAATGATGGTTTCTACTTTGGCGTTTTACCTGTTTTAGCAGAAGCTGGGCGTGCATATGGCTTTACCGATATGCAAATGGCATTGGCTTCATTGATGGGACAAGCATTCCACTTGTTAAGTCCCCTAGTTGCCTTCATCTATCTATTACTTCGCTTAACTGGTTTAGATATGGGGCAATGGCAAAAAGAATCAGCGAAATGGGCATTGGGAATCTTCGTTATCTTTGTTGTAACGATCATCTTAACTGGTCATATGCCACTATACATTCCACAATAAAAAACTTAATCCTTGAAAATCGCATAATCTGTACAATAGGTTGTGCGATTTTCTGTTAAAAAGAAGATTTTCTTATATTTTTTATCTTATTCTTAGCGATACCCAATAGGAATATTTAGTTATTTTCTTACTATTAATCTGCAAAGGAGTAATCAGATGAGTACAATATCAGAAGCAGTTGGAAAAAATTTGGATTTAAGCATCAATGAACCGTTGAAAGAACTTGTTTATAAAGCCTTCCGAAAAACAATCATTTTGGGTGAGATTTCGGCTGGACAAAGAATAAATGAAAAAGAGTTTTCAGAAGTGATGAATATCAGCCGGACACCAATCCGCTATGCTTTGCAAAAATTAGTTGAAGAAGGATTAGTTGATCATTTTCGCGGTGTGGGAATCATCGTTCAAGGAATTTCACTCAATGATGCTAACGAGATTTACGCTATTAGAAAGTCATTGGATGTTTTAGCCACGATCACGGCCATGAAAGAAATGACAGTTGAAGATTTTGATGAACTGAAAACATTACTGGAAGAAACAGAACGTTTAAATGAGACAAATGAAATCGATCAGGTTCTGCAAAAATTTTCTGATTTTAATGAATTGATTTACGAAAAAAGCAAGATGCTACGGTTAAAATCGATCGTCATGAAATTACGTGAATACCTAGTCTATTTTCGAGATATCTCGATTCGCTCTAAAGATCGTCGAGACAAAGCACTGAATGAACATTGGCTGATTTATAAATGTATGATAAATCAGGAAGAAGAACAATTGGCATTATTGATTACAGAGCATTTAGATTATTCTCAAACATTTATTCTTAAAGAAATGGAAAAACATTTAAATGAAACAACAACATAAAGAAGCAAGTTCTCAAGTGATTGGTGAATTTGCTTTGCAGGCTTTGTTATATGAAGCCGCCCTTTATCCTAAGCCAGGTCTAGTCGATCCTAAAAGTTGCGGCGCACATGCAGACATGAATTATTTTACTTTTATTGATAGTAGCACGGCTCTTGCTCCATTTCTCATTGAGTATGTTCATTTAGGCTTGATTCATAACGGAACCCCTTTAGAATTATTTGAAAAAGTTCGGGCACTCGGACAGCAAGCTGAAATTGCAATGCTAAACCAAACAGAAGGTGTCAATACTCATAAAGGAGCAAACTTTTCTTTTGCCTTACTTTTGAGTGCCGTAGGAAAAATAATGAGTGAGCAACAACTAAAAATTCCCTTTTCAGAGCAAAATACAACAGCTGTTTTCAACTATGTAAAGCAAATGACACAAGGATTGCTTTCAAAAGACTTTGCCAGTTTAGCTCAAAAAAAACAACTGAGTTACGGAGAGAAGCTTTATTTAGAACACGGAATCGTTGGAATTAGAGGCGAAGCAGAATTAGGCTATCCTGTACTTAAAACTATCGCATTGCCTTTTTTAAGACAGCACCGAAAAAGGGAGCAAAGAATCCTATTTTTACTATTACTACTGCATTTAATGGCTACGACTGAAGATTCCAATGTAATCAATCGTGGCGGAATCTTGGCTTGGCAAAACGTCAAAAAACAAGCTTCTGATTTGTTGCAAACTTTTTCCATTGGCAGCTTAGAAAAGGATCTAGAAGATGCTTTGATTCGTTTTGATCAACAGCTAATCAAAGAGAATCTTAGTCCAGGCGGATCAGCTGATTTATTAGCGTTAAGTTTCTTTTTTGGTCGGTTAGAAGGTCTATTTTAAGTTTTACATAGTAGGCAATTCACAAACAGCTGATGACCATTATTGATAATCAGCTGTTTTACAACTATAAATTTCTAAGGTTAAATATTTGCTCCAGCCTCTTTGCCTTCTGGATTAAAAAGATAACCAATGCCCCAAACGGTTTGTAAATATTTTGGCTTTTTAGGATCATCTTCGATTTTATTTCTGAGGTAATTCATATATACCGTGATCAGATTTTTATCCATGTCTCCATCACTCCAGACACTCGCATAAATCTGTTCTTTACTGAATACTTGATAAGGGTTTTCCATGAAAAATAAGATCATCATGATTTCTTTCGAGGTCATATTGATAATTTCACCATTTTTACTAAACTGATACTGATTTTTATCAAAAGAAAAAATACCTTCCCGCAACATGGTTTCTTCATGCTGCTGGCTAAGTGTCAGTAATTGCTCTGTTCGATTTAATGTGCTGATGACTTGTGCTCGTAAAACATCTGGTGCAAATGGTTTAGAAAGATAAACATCGCCTCCAGACTCTAGACCACTGATAATATCTTGCTCGCTTTTTTTTCCACTAACAAATATAATCGGTGTCAAAGGCTGACGTTCCCGAATCAATTGAGCCAAATGATACCCATCATTTTCATTCTCTAAACTTACATCTAATAAAAATAATTGAAACTCCACTCGATTCATGATATCTAATGTTTTTTCAATCGTATCACTTTGGTATACCAATAATCCCGTTGACTGCAGCGACTTCCAAATCAATCGGCGAATTGCAGGGTCATCATCTACCACTAAAATTTTTTCGTTACGCAACATGCACACCTCATTATTCTTTTTACATTATCTATACAATAGCGGAATTATCTTTAAATTTCAACATGAACTTGTTATGATATGAACAAACTTTAAAAAGGAGCTAGACCAATGAAACGAACAAATAGAATTGTAAACATCATGATTGCAGCAATGATCGTCTTTATTGTTGTATCCGTTTTCTTTGCAATTCGGGGGTTTTCTGTTATTCGCAAAACAACGACCGCCAGTGGACAAGATTTTTTGCTGCAGTCGACAGAATATGTTGGAAAAGTGATCCAGCTCTCTATGAAAAATCGACACCAAGCACTCAATTATCTGGCGATCGATGGAAATTTAAAAAATAGTGATGATCCAGCAACCTACTTAAAAAACAGCTCGTCTTCGCTGAATACATTTTTTGAATCACTAAATAATGAAGCAGACGCACTTTTTTACATGGAACCAGACGGAACACCTTTATATGCTTTTCACTGGGATTCTAAGAAAAAACAAGTATCGATCGCTGATATTCAAACTATTCGCCCATTTATTAGTCACGACTTATCCTTGAACCAGCTGTTGGCTAAACCGACTGCTCAAAATGGCGATTCGTATTTTATCGATAAAAAGGCCTATGTCAATTTTTACCAAGAAATCAAAACTTCTTCTGGTGTTATCGACGGTTATCTTATTTTACCGCTAAATTTAGAAGCCTTCTATAAGAATTTTCTACAAGATTTTGAAGTAGACTATAAAGGTTACCCGATGATCAAAGATCGGTCAATGACCGTTGTCATGCATCCTGTAAAGCAACAAGTCGGTTTGGATATTATCAACGACCGAGAAAAACTTTACCCTGACTTTGATTATTCTGATCTAAAACGCTTGGAAAAATATCAGCTAAACCATTCTTCTGGAAAATTAACCTACAAATCTTATTGGTGGGATGAAGATACGCCTACAGAAGTCTTAAAAATCAGTGCATTTGAATGGATCGATGTTGGTCTCGCACATTGGGTTGTTGCAATCAATGCAGATTATAATGAACGAAATGATGATATCATAAATTTTGTAATCGTCTTATCTTTTCTTTTAGTCCTATTATTACTATTGATCATCATCTGCTCGCTCTTTATTCATAATTTTAGAAAAAAAGAAACCATCGAAGCTGAAAATCGCCAATTGATCGAAAAACAAAAACAACAAAAAATGCAGCATCAACTTGAACTAGAGCTCTATCAGCGAAATAAAATGGAAACCGTCGGCTTATTAACTACCTCGATCGTTCATGATATGAACAATTTTTTAACACCAATTATCGGCAATACACAATTGTTATTAGAGGAACATGGAGAAGATCCCGTATTGGAAGCAGATCTAGAAGAAATTTTGCACTCTGCTCAAAAAGGCAAACAACTTTCTTCAAATGTATTGCGGTTTTCTAAACCTCAAAAAAGCGTTCAGGAATGGATGGATATCTCTGCTGCTATCGGTGTAGCTACTCATTTGATTGGAGAAATCATTCCTAAAAAAGTTCAACTGACTCTATCTATCCAAGAAAATTTAGGAACTACTAAATTAGAAGAAATAGATTTACAGAATTTGATCTATAACTTGATCACCAACGCCTATCAAGCAACAAAAGATAACAGAAACAAACCACAAAAGATTCAAGTAGCAGTTGCTCCTGCTACAAAAGAGTTAGCTGATTTATTGAAAACTGACAATCACCGAATGAATCATGTTGACAATTTTGTCACATTGGAAATCTCTGACAACGGTCCTGGAATTCCGTCAGCGTTAAAAGAAAAAATATTTGAACCCTTCTTCACAACGAAATCTTCTGACGAAGGGACGGGACTTGGCTTGTTTGCAGTGACCTCGATCGTCAATAAATACGAATGGCATCTTTCACTAGATTCAAAAGAAGGTTCAGGAACCAGCTTCTTTGTCACGTTTCCAGTTCATTCATGTAAATAATTAGACTAAAAACCGAACAATGCTGGAGATGCATTATGCGGTTTTTAAAGATCAAGTAGTTATTTTATTCCATCAAAAAGAATAAAACAACTGATTTTTTCATTTCGCTTATTCCGGTTTTAGATAGCATTGAACTAACGCAAAGAGTTTTGTTTCAGTCATCTGTTTTATTAATTTGAAGCTATTTATTTTTATCCAATCATTTCTAAGTATTATAAAACAAACGTTGTAGTATTTTTTTCTCTCATTTTTCGTTATACTAATATGGAAATCATTCATTGAAGGAGTTCTATTATGGTCAATTATTTTAGTATTATCATTGGTATCATTTACCTTATTGGTGTATTCACAATCCCAAAATGGCGACAAAAAAAGGTGAATCAAGATTGGAAATTTTATGAATTACTTTGGTTTTCCACTTGCTTTATTGTCTATGTCATTTATTTGGAAACACAGCTTCACACTTATTATTTTTTGATTCCCTCAAGCTTTTTACTCCTTTTTCTTTTTAGTTATTTTAAGGAGAAACGTAGATTGGTAAACGGGCTATTATTTAACTTGTTTCTAGTCGTTGGTATGACATATCTGGGCTCCTTGCTTGTTAGGACCTACAATCCACTATTGATTGTTTTAGCAGGAATCACACTGGTTGTCTTATTTCTGCTTATATTGATTGGACTTTATGCTTTACTTGTTTTCTTGTATTGGAATGCGATTGTTGTGATGCGTAAAGAAGGTCATTCCTTAGCAAACTTATTGACATTGCTTTTAGCGATTGGTTTGACAGCTTTTCTGATTTTCAATCATTATTCAACACGAATTTTGTCAGAGTGGGCTTCTTTATTATTCGGAATTTTACCGTTATCTATGCTTTATTTTTCCATTGTTTTTTATAATTTTTTAACGATTTCAGTCATTTATCAATTCAATCAGCCTAAATATAATCAAGACTTTATCATCGTTTTAGGTTCAGGCTTAATTGATGGAAAAACAGTGCCGCCACTTTTAGGAAAACGGATCGAAAAAGCGATTCAGTTTTACAAAGCTCAATCCCATGCTACTTTAAATCCACCTAAAATTCTTATGTCTGGCGGTAAGGGTGATGATGAGCATATCGCTGAAAGTCTTGCGATGAAAAATTACGCTCTTGAAAAAGGGATTCCAGAAGAAGACATTTTAGTTGAAACAAATTCAACAAACACGTTAGAAAACATGAAATTTTCTAAAGAAATCATGGAAACAACTTTTGGTGGAACTGATTTTCATGCGATCTTCACTACCAATAATTTTCATTTGTTTCGCGCAGGTCTTTTTGCAAAAATGGCCAATTTGAAAGCAGACGGAATTGGAGCGAAAACAGCGTTTTACTTTCTACCAAATGCTTTTTTAAGAGAGTTCATTGCAATCGTAATGATGCACAAACGTCGCCACTTAATTATATGTGGTCTAATCGCTTTGATGATGATCTTCTTAGCATTAATTCAATTCTTTCTAGTCTCTCGCCAATAAAATAACAGCAACCTCTAACATTAGAGTCTTCTTTAACATTAGAGGTTGCTTTTTTTAATGAAACTGGACATGGCGGATTTCGTCATAGCCAATCTTATGACCCTCGACATAAATCCCTAGCTCATCATGACCTTGAATCATCCCTATAATATCCGCTCCATAATTCCCTTCACAATCTAATTCTTCTTTTTGGATCATCACTTCAACTTGATTTTGAAAAGCTTGAACTAAAATTTCATCGATTTCCATCCAACTCATTTGGATTTTCTTTTCAGCTGGCTGTCTTTTTTTCTCTTGTTCAATGATTGCAGTATGTTCGGATAAATAAAAACCTGCCCATTTTTTCATTTTTCGATCTTGATATTGTTCAAAATAATAATCCCGTTCCTTGCTCATTGCAAGCCCTCCATTCCCCCAGCATGTCCACCTACTAATGACGCTCTTGAAATTGCTGTACCGCCAGACGACACTGAACTTGCATGAACTAGAGAAACATAGCCAAAACGTTGACGGATCTCATCGATCAGCTGATCTAATTTTAGTTCTTTCATCTGCTCATCCGGTTCATGAAACAAATCCAGCTGTACATAAGTATTATAATTCAGTTTGGAATAGGTAATTCCAATATGTCGTACTTCTTCTCCATGCCAATGCTGTCTAAAAATCATTAGACAATAATCAATCAACATCTTGCTACTATTCGTTAGCGGCACCTTCATTTGCCTTGAAAAACCTGATCCACCTGACTTACCAGCTCTTGAAAAACCGATGGATAGATGGACGCATTCGGTCTGACAATGAGCTTTTCTAAGTCTGGCTGCCACTTGTTCCGCCATTTCCCGAATCACAACTTCGATTTCGTCCTGTCTTAAATAATCCCGCATCAAAATCTGAGAATTATTATAAGAGCGTTCTTCCGGTATGTATTTTTCAGATAAACGGCTACGGTCGATGCCGTGTGCATGGGCATAAAGCTGTTCACCGATGATCCCTAAATTTCGTTTCAAACTATTCAAATCCGCATGAGCCAAATCATAAACAGAACGAATCCCTAAATTATTTAATCGTTTCGCTAATCGACGGCCGATTCCCCACATATCAGTCATCGGTTCAATTGCCCAAATTTTTTCAGATACATCCTCATAATGCCATTCAGCTAAGCGTTCATTATTATGCTTGGCTTCAATATCCATCGCTAATTTTGCTAGTAAGGGATTGTCCCCAATACCGACTGTGATCGCTAATCCTGTCTCTTTTTTGATTCTTTGCTGGATGATCTGTGCTAATTCTATCGGCGTTTGTCCAAATAATTTCCAGCTGGCTGTCACATCTAAAAATGATTCATCGATCGAATAAATATGTAAATCTTCTTCTGCTACATATTCCTTATAGATATCGTTGATTTTCATGTTCTCCTTGATATATTCGTTCATTCGCGGCGGAACGATCACTAGCTCTGGGTGATTTGGTACATCATATTTGCGTGTTACATTAGTGATACCAAGAACTTCCTTCGCTTTTGGAGAAGAAGCTAGAACGAGACCGCCGCTATTTTCCGCATGGCTCATCACGACCAGCATTTTTTCAAGTGGATCAAAATCTCTAGCGACACATTCGACTGAAGCGTAAAAAGATTTTACATCTATACAAAAAATAACTCTTCTGGGCTCTTTTTCATAATCAAAAAACATAGCGTTCCTCTCCTTGTTTTATTTCATAATCAATTATACGAACATACGTTCTTTTTGTAAAGGGGAACAACTTTTTAAATTTAGATAGGAGAAAAAAATTTTTCGAATTATTGATTAAACTGCTATCTTAAAAAGTGAAAAAGCATTATAGTTATCTTATATGTAATAAAGTTAATGATTAAAAGGAGTGATATTTGTGTCGATTTATGAAAAATTTATTCAAAACGAGCGTTTAAGACGTTTTTTTGTTTTAGCTGTAGTTATTTTCATTTTATTTTTAGCGAGAAGCATGATTACAATGATTTTATTAACATTCATTTTTACGTTTTTGGCGCTTCATTTCGTGAAATTTGTTCAGCATTTTTTTAAAATCCCATCCCTCATACTCGTTTTAGCAACCTATTCTTTGATTGTTTTCTTGGTCTATTTAGCTATTACAAAGTATGTCCCGGTTCTTATTCACCAAACCGTTCAAATGTATAATTCGGTTGTTCATTTTTACCAAAATCCGGGAGACAATCATAATCAGTTATTGATGGTCATCGATGATTATCTGGAGAAATCCAATTTAATGTCTCAAATCCAAAATGGTGCTAGTACGATCTTGCGTTATATTCAAGACATTGGTTCTATCGGACTTGCCTTTGTCCTTTCGTTCATCCTAAGTTTCTTTTTTATGATCGAGAAAAAACAAATGGCAGAGTTTTCTAAGTTATTTTTAAAGAGCGATTTTGACTGGTTCTTTCAAGATATTTATTTCTTTGCCGATAAATTTGTAAATACCTTTGGCGTCGTAATGGAAGCTCAATTTTTTATTGCTGTCGTTAATACCAGTATCACAACGATTTGTTTGGCTTTGATCGGCTTTCATCAATTACCAAGTTTAGCGATCATGATTTTTATTTTGAGTTTGATTCCCGTTGCTGGTGTGATCATCTCGTGCATTCCATTAAGTTTTATCGCTTATTCAGAGGGTGGAATCAATGATGTTATTTACATTTTAGTGGTGATCATCGTAGTTCATTTATTTGAATCTTACGTATTAAACCCAAAATTTATGTCTAGCAAAACAGATTTACCGATTTTTTATACGTTCGTTATTTTACTGATCAGTGAACGATTATTTGGAGTGTGGGGACTGATTGTCGGTATCCCGATTTTCACTTTCTTTTTAGATATTTTAAAGGTCAAACCCATTCATTCTGTTACTGAAAAAATCCCTAACGATACGGAAAAGCTCTAATAAAAAAAGAAAGTGAACGTTTGGATTTACTCCAATCATTCACTTTCTTTGTGGTTTTGGCAGTTTTTGTATTTGGAAAATCAGTCAGGCAGCAAAGACTAATTGATTTCGGACCAAATAACTAGCTCTTAACAGCTACCTGATCGATACCCCAATACACGGCCATATATAAGGAAAATCCATTTTCCTTTGCTCCTTTTGAAGCTAAAAACTAGCTCTTCTTTAATCCAAGAAAAAACTAGCTGAACCACCGTTTACAACCCTTTTTTCATTAAACTCTTTACTGTAAGACAAACTCTTTCGTCAATTTCACTTTATCACTGAATAGTTTCGTTGCCTCAACAGATACTGGCGTTGTCATATCTGCCAATTTGTAAGGCACTTTTAAATTCAATGTGGCATTTGGCTGAATTTCAGTCATTGAATCTACATAGCCTTCTTCGCCCATTATCGCTGAGTCTAAAGCAATCCCATTTTGAAAGGCTTTGGTTGAGATTGATGTTAAAAACATCGCATTTTTGTCGCTGTTGTTCGTAAATTCATAATCGATCACAGCTACATCTTCTCCTTTGTAGTCTTTGGCAAAGGTCAACTCTTTGATCACAACATGATAATCGCCTAAATCACCAGCATCGGTCGCAGTTGGTTCAGCTTCCGATTCTTGGCTCTTTATAACCGTCCCTGTCGTTGGCTCTTTTTTAGCCTTTTCTTCTTTAGAATCAGACCCCATATTCACTAGAACTCCGCCTACTACTAAAACACCGACCCCGATCAAAACAATTTTTTTCACGTTCATTTTTTTGTCTCCTTTGTTATTTAGTCCGTTGGTACACCTTGATATTACTCAATAAACAAAGAATAATCTTATGCATTTTGCATAGTCTGATAACAAAAAAGCTTATTCTGTCATACGAAGCATAGCGATTCGTGGCAGAATAAGCTTTTTTACTAGTTGAAACGTCTGTATATAAACGAATTCAGCTCTAAAGCACCTTTTGTGATCAAAAGCCAAAATAAAAACAATAATCCATAACCGATAGAACGGTAAATTTTATTTTCAGAAGAGAGTAAAGGTAATTTTCTTTGATAATCTAAAAAATTAGTAAATAAAACAGCTGGTAAAGCAAAAATCAAAAGATAGTCAACAAATTCTCTAATTTTCAAACTTTCTGTTGGCTGGTCCAATACATTTCCTACTATCCCTACAAACAAAATGGAATACCAAAACAACGCAACCGTTCGCTTCCACAGCATTTCCGTTCGAAAACCTGGAATATACTTCCTGAAAAAGCTCGCAATCACTTCTATCCAACGACGACCTAAGGTAGAAACCCGCCTAACGTATTTGTTTGTGGCCCATACGTTTGTAATGGGGCTAGTATTTGTATAGGTTCTGATTGGTCTTTTTTCCAAAACTACAGCTTGAGCCTTCGCTTGTTTAACAGTATTTGTTTGCTGTGCTCTCTGCTGTCTAAGTGCTAAATGCATTTCCAAAGCCGATTGATACCGTTCAGCAGGCTCCAATTTTGTTGCTTTTCGAATAATCCCTCTTAATGCCTGATCTTCCGTTAAACGTTTTTTGGGATACTCTTTTACCGAACAAATATTCATCACAATCCCTAATGAATACAGGTCACTCCGCTCATCTGATTCCGCAAATCCAAACTGTTCTGGTGAAGCGAATCCCATTGTCCCTAACTGAACAGTATCGCTTTCTTTCTCCCCATCAACAGCCCGAACTGCATCAAAATCAATCAGCTTGACCGTCCCCTCATTCGTCATCATAATATTTCCAGGTTTTACATCTCGATGCACTAAGCCTTTCTTATGCAAGGCACCTAATGCCTCTAAAACAGACATTGCTATCGTTAAAATTTGTTCTGTTTCTAAAATTCCAGATGACTGAATCACTTCCGTCAACGTTTTTCCTTGAATAAATTCTTCATACAGCCACAGTTTTCCATCTTGAACAACAAGCTCTTGAATTTTAGGTAAATGGGCCTGTTTGATATTTCGAAGTGTAGCTAAATGCTCTTCTAAATATAATGGGTAGCATTTTTTCACAAAAAATTCTTTGGTATCCATTTTTCGAACAAGAATTGGTCCATTTGTTTTATCTGTTAGAGGTTCGATTTCTTTATAAAAAAATGTCGTCTCATTATTGATCTTTTCCATGATTACACTCCATTTATTTGATTTACTTTTTAATTATAGCAAAGAAATAGTTGTAATAGGATCTATCTTTGTTAAAATCGATGTATAATGGACACAATATAATTTAGCTTTACTAATAGGGGATAATGAACATGCACGAGAAAGATACAGATAAACTAGTACACTCACTAAAACAAGCCGAAGATTTTCAAACAATTTTTTCTGAGACTCGCCAATATGTCATTGATCAAACGCTGAAAAACTATTTAGCTTATTGGTTGAATGATAAACAACTCTCTAAAAGCACTGTGTTAAAAAAGGCTGGTATTGCAGAAGCGACTGGTTATCAATACTTTGATGGTAAACGAAATCCTTCCAGAGAAAAAGTCATTGCCTTGGCGATCGGCTTAGAACTAACCTTGGAAGAAACCAATGAACTAATGAAAAAAACAGGCTATGCTCAACTTTATCCGAAACATCCTTGGGACGCTGTAGTTATTTATGGCATCTCACATGGATTGTCTATTCCAGAAATCGATGATTATTTGTATAACGAAAATCTTAAAACATTTGGTGAATAACCGAATGTTATGCTCATTAAAAAAACAACCTATTCTAAAATAAAGAATAGTGTTGTCTTTTTTATTTTATTTTATTATTTTTTAGCTTCTTTTTTACCAATAATCGTGACTAAAAATGACAATAACGGTAAAATATAGCAAAATACTGCATACGGCAAATAATTTACTGTTGCAATCCCTAACGTTGCCGAAATAAAAACACCGCTCACTCCCCAAGGAATCAGAGGATTCACGACTGAACCTGCATCATTCAATCCTCTAGACAACAAGGTCAATGGAACATTTTTTTCTTTAAATTTATTGATAAATGATTTTCCTGGTAAAATGATCGACAGATACTGTTCGCCAATCAGCACATTGATGCCGATCGAACTCATCATCGTAATAAAAATCAGCTTTTGACGAGAATTGATCACTGTTTCAAACCGATGAAGCAAACATTCAATAATTTCCATTTTTACTAATAGTCCACCCAAAGCCAATGCTAAAATAATCAACGATACCGACCATATCATGCTTTGGATTCCACCTCTGGAAAGCAGTTCATCCACTTGTGGGTTACCAGTCTGAGAAACAAAACCATTTTGGATCATATCGGCTGTATCTACAAATGAAAAATGGGTATTCATCACGAACATCAAAACCAATGATGTACAAATACTCAACAGCAATGTTGGAATTGCAGGAATCTTCTTCCAGGCACAAACGAATAAAATCACCAACGGAATCAGCTCAACAAAAGATATCGTAAAATGGTCACTTAGCGTATTCACAATATCGTGCACACTTGTACTGTCCAAAGCGCCATCATAGTGCAATCCCATGACTAAAAAATAACCGAATGAAAGCACAGCTGCTGGAATCGCAGTTTTATATGTATTTTTCAAATGTTCAAATAAATCGACTTCTGAAATTGCCGCAGCTAAGTTCACTGTATCTGAAAGTGGCGAAATCGAATTTCCAAAAAATGCACCTGACACAATTGCACCTGTTGTTAATGCAGGATCAACCCCAATCAAGCTACCCATTCCTAAAAATGCAATCCCGATCGTTGAAATCGTGGTAAAAGAGCTACCAACCGCTCCCCCTACAATACCGCAAACAATAAAAACAGTCGGAATAAAATATTTCACAGACAAAAAAGAAAAACCTAAAACCATGATCGTCGGAATCGTTCCCGCTGCAATCCAAACACTGATCAAAGCACCAATCAAAATGAAAATCAACATCGGGATAATACCAGAAGAAACCCCATCGATCAATGCATCATGAATAAAATCCCAAGAAAATTTCTTATATACCGCAAATAAAAGCAAATAACCGATTGCAATCAAAATAGCAACATGAGCAGGAATACCGAAACCAATAATACTGGTACCAATCATCAACAGTAATGTTATTAATAAGAAAACTGCTTCGTTAAAATTCACTTGATATGTTTTCATACATTGTTCCCCACATTTTTTTAGAAAGTCGATGAATGCTCTTATTCATTTTCTCTCATTATTTTTTATAGAAAAGCTGCAGCTATGGCAAAGCTGATTTAGCGCTTTGCCACACCCACAGTATTTCAACTTACGATCATTTATTCAGCGTAAATTGCTTCTAATTTTTCTTGGATTGCTTGTTTAATTTTTTCAGCATATTCATCGAAAACTTCTTTATCATTCATATACGGAGACATACCTGCAGCACGTAAAATCGTTAATTTATCTGCACGTTCCCATTCAGCGCGGGAGAACCCTAAGCTGTTTACAAATTCAAATGGGCTGTGACCATATTCTTCGATGGCAAAATCAGTATGTGAAGTAATGAATTCATTGTTATATAATCCACCTTTTGCATAAGATGCATAGTCGTAGAAATCATGGTTTAATTTATTCATTTTCACAAGATCTGTATTGCCTTTTTCATTAAATACATAATCAACCATATTAAAATCAGGTTTTGTTAACGCATGGATTTCAATCGTTTTATCGCCAACTTTAAATTCTAAACCATCGATAAAGTGATAGAAATGATAAGCCCCTTCAATACTTGCACCCATTAATTTACCGTAACCTGTTACGTTAAGTGGTAATACTTTATGAGCCGTCCAAACAGCAGCAGCCGTTGCACCAGCTTTAGATCCTTCAAGAATGTAAGCTCCTAATAAGGCTGGAATATCTGCCCCTTTTTCAAATACATACGTTGCAAAGTAAGAAATCACGTCACGCATACGGATATCTTTGATGACAACACCACCAGCAGAATATGGAATGTAGCCCATTTTATGTGGATCGATCGTTACAGATTCAGCTTGTTCGATTGCTTTGAATGATTCATAAACTTCTCTTGTCAACCAATCATTTTTTTCTTGGAAGATGTTATGTTTGGCATAAGTTTCTTCAATTTTATCCCATTCGATAAATTGATCATTTTCATCTAAGAAAATTGACCGTCCATAACCGCCGTAAGCTGCATCGACATGTACATAGAAGTAGATACCTTCTTTAGCTAATTTATCACGTAAAGCGATGATTTGATCGATACGATCGACTTGACCTTCTTCTGTCGAACCAACCACACCAACAACTCCAAGAGTCGGAATGCCTTGTGCTGCTAGATCACGAATTTGCGCTTCTAATTTATCAATATCCATACGGTATTCACTATTTACTTCACCAGCAATCACTTGGTCTAACCCAATTCCGATGATGTCAGCCGCTTTTAACCATGAATAATGTTTTGTTTGCGGCACGATCCATTTACCTAATTTATCTAAGTTTTTACCACTACGAGCTGATTGCGCTTTGATCTCGTCAAAGTTATCTTGCACTTGATCCAAAATATCTAAAACTTCTGTTGTAGACATGTTCAACAATTCCCAGTCCGTTTTACCTGCAACCATTTCTGGCACAACAGCTTGAATAGCAAACGGTAATGATTTCATATTGCGGGCATACCATAAACCTTCTAAGTTAGCAATCGAACCATCAGCTGCGATGTGACCCCAACCATCTTCATACCCCATCAATGTAGCAAATTCCATTCCAACTTCTTCTTCCATTTGTGAAGTTGCTGGTGATGACTCATAAGCCACGTTATTGCCGTTCCAAAGCATTGCAGTTGTATAGGCAATAATTGATGGCATTAATGTTTCGGCGTTCATATGACCCCAAAAACGGCCTGCTGAGTGCCAAGGAAGTGATTCAGTGCGTAAACGTGAAGATAAAACATTGAAGACACTTCTCATATTGTCCGCTGTTTCTTGGAAACTTTTAGAACTTCTATCTTGTGGTGAAATAACTGGTAAATCTTGCGGCATGTAATTTTGTCTCCAGCCAACGTGCTCATCGATCATTTTGTTTAACAGTTCTTTGAATAAATCAACATTTTCACCTTTATCACCTATAAATAATGCTTTTAAATTTGTATCGTCAGTATTGAAATTTTTCATGATATTTTCCTCCAATAGTTTCATGATTGATCATGCTGAAAACTCTATTTTTTATCGTTATTTCTTATTTATCTGTTTTCTTCCATTCTGGTTTCTTTTTCTTATAAATGATCAATGCAATACCGATCATAATAACAGTTGCTGCCACTTGGAAAATAATATATGCTACATGCCCACTTTGAGGAACAGAGGTTGGCGGAATCAAGCTGACTAGAATTGTAACAACCACACTAACGATCGCTAAAACAGAGACAAACCACATCAAGCCATTGCCTTTACTTCCTAATCTAAATGGACGTTTCACATTCGGCATACTGTAACGCAACTTAATCGCTGAAAGTGAAATCAATAGATACACTACACAATAAAGAATCGTCGTTGTGATCGTGATGATTAAAAATGCTGCACTGATATCTGGCACAACAACATATAAGAATGACACTAGTGAAATAACAATCGCTTGGATCATAACAAAAACAATTGGAATTCCTTTTGCGTTACGTTTTTGGAAGAATGGTGGTAAGTTCCCTTCTTCTGCTACTTTGATCATTGATTTACTTGGACCTAAAACCCAAGCACTCAATTGAACTAAAACACCGATTAAAATCATCAAGGAAATAATATGATTGAAAATTGCTGGAATTCCTAAATCTTGTGTCATGATCACAAATGGTTAAGTGATATTAGCAAGTTCCATTTTTCCAGCTGGCACACTATCTGCCACACTCAAACCAGCTGCTAAGTTGTATACAACTAATAGTAAAACAGAAGCAATCACAGCGATTGGATAATTACGTTTTGGATTATCGATATTGTTTGCATGGACAGATGAAATTTCTACTCCAGCAAAAATGAAGATAATTCCTGTTAATGTCGGTAAGCTACCTAAATCGCTAAAATCAGGTAATAACTTGCTCGCTTCAAAATGACCTAAATAACTATCTTGGTTGATCCCATGTTTAGCCATGTACATCATGCCTAAAATAACTAATGCCACAAAAGGAATATAAACACCGATCACAGCGCCCCAGTCACCTGCAATTTTTACCATGTCAAATTTCAAATTCAGCAATGTAATGCCCCAATAAGAAACCAATATCATGATAAAAATGAATAAATTATTGTGTCCTAAATCTGGGCGATCGATCACATAACCTAGTAATACTCCTACGGTTGAAGCAACCATCACCATTCCGAAAAACATTTGTACCCATAATAACCATGAAGTAACGAAACCCCATTTTTCTCCAAAAGCATTACGTACCCACACTTGAGGGCCGCCTTCTTCTGGCCAGCCAGTTGATAACTCAGCTGAAATCAAAGCAATTGGTAAAGCAAAGCAGCATGCTGCGATCAACATATAAAAAATTTGTGCCCATCCTGTTGATGCTAATGTTGGAACACTACGAACCGTTCCAAAAAAGGCCATGGTAATTCCAATTAATCCAAATAATGATAATTTCTTATTCATGTTTCTATTTGACCTCCTGATTAAATTTATTTTTTGTTTCCCACATGTGAAATCACTCCCAAAGTATAGGTAGCTTTAAGCCTCAGGTCAAAAAGAGCAGAATTAAAAAAAAGGCCGTTATTTAACATTTATCTACTCTATACAGCGCGTCAGCGCTCCACTGCACTAAAGCTTTTGTGTGAAAAAAATAACATAAAACATCTAATTGTAAAAAGGTCGTTCGCAATTGTTAGAAATTATATTTGTCTTTATATACTTTCAAAAAAACCTAGATTAAACAAAAATCGAGTTATATGAGAAATACCTCATTTAAAAATAATAAAAGGAAAAAAGAAGTATTTGACAAGTTGGCTTATTTGTCGTAGAATTGCTACAAAATAACATATCAAACTTTAATAAAGCGAAGTAGCAAGAATGTCCCTATTTCAGAGAGTCAACATTTAGTGCGAGTTGGCATATACATTTTTTGTGAATTACACTTTTAGTTTCCTACCGTAAGTAGGCGTCTATCTACGATACAGATTTGAGAGGTATATGATTTTTCATATACAATTTGGGTGGTAACACGGCGGAGTTCGTCCCATAGGCTAATAGCCTATGGGACGTTTTTTATTTTATTTAGGAAAGGAAGAAGAAACATGACAAACATTATTGATGAATTAGAATGGCGCGGCGCCATCAACCAACAAACAGATAGCGAAGGTTTACGTGAATACGTTGAAACTGAAAGCATTTCACTATATTGCGGTGTTGACCCTACAGGAGATAGCATGCATATCGGGCACTTGATTCCTTTTATGATGCTAAAAAGATTCCAGGCTTTCGGACACCATCCATTTATTTTGATCGGTGGCGCAACGGGAACGATTGGAGATCCAAGTGGACGCACGACAGAACGTCAATTGCAAACAATGGAAACTGTTCAACACAATGTTGATTCTTTAACAAGACAAATGGAAAAACTATTTGCTGTAGATACTGACAACACATTAACACTCGTAAATAACTACGACTGGACACACAACCTTACTCTTTTAGATTTTCTAAGAGATTACGGTAAATTCTTCAACATCAATACAATGCTTGCCAAAGATATCGTAGCAAGCCGTTTAGAAACAGGGATTTCGTTTACAGAATTTACGTACCAAATCCTACAATCAATGGACTTTTTACACTTATTCCAAAACAATAATGTTCGCATGCAAATTGGTGGAGCAGATCAATGGGGCAATATTACAGCGGGGCTAGACTTGATTCGTAAAAAAGAAGGCGCTGATGCAAAAGCCTTTGGTTTAACAATTCCATTAATGCTAAAAGCAGATGGAACAAAATTTGGTAAAACAGCTGGCGGCGCCGTTTGGCTTGATCCAGAAAAAACAACACCTTACGAGTTCTACCAATTCTGGGTAAACCAAGACGACCGTGACGTAATCAAATACTTGAAATTCTTTACTTTCTTAACAAAAGAAGAAATCGATGCCTTAGAAGTCAAAGTCCAAACAGAACCACATTTACGTGAAGCGCAACGCGTATTAGCTGCCGAAATGACAAAATTTGTTCATAGTGAAGCTGATTTAAATGATGCACTAGCCATTTCAGAAGCATTATTCTCAGGTAATGTAAAGAATCTAACTTCTAAACAAATTGAAGAAGGCTTTAAAAACATGCCTACTATTGAAACAGAAACACTTGATCAAACTCTTGTAGACTGGTTGATCGAACTAGGAATCGAACCTTCTAAACGCCAAGCGAGAGAAGATATCACAAATGGTGCAATTTCAATCAATGGTGACCGTATTAAAGAATTGGACTTTGTCGTTACAGCAGAGCACAGCTTTGACGGAAAATTCATTATTGTGAGAAAAGGTAAAAAACAATACACTTTAGTGAAATTAATTTCTAAGTAAACAAGAATGACGCTACTTTTAAAAGGTGAAGCAAAACTAATTTAGTTTTGCTTCACCTTTCTTTGTTTGATTTTTTACACGTATCCATTCAATTTACTGGACAAAATACAAAAAAGTTTTATAATAAAAAATGCTTGCTAAGAAGTATATAGTGATTAAAAGAACCATTATCGCTATGTATTATCTAGCTTCGTGGGCTTGCTCTTCGGAAAAAAGATAAAATCTGATTGTGGAAAAAAACGCCACTCTCATATTTGCCTATTTTTCAGTCTGAGCTGAACGAGCCCATTAGGCTTTTATATTATCTAGCTTCGCGGACTAACTCCTCGAAAAAAAGATAAAAATAGAATGTGACAAAGAGCGTCACAGTCAATTTTTCCTATTTTTCATTCAGAGTTAAACGAGTCCGCTACGCTTTTAAATTAGGAGGAACTTATGAAAATCGATAAGATACAAGACGGTCACGGTGATGAGTTTTTCCGTTCTCTGTTAGCTCTGGAAACATTGGAAGATTGTTATAATTATTTTGATGACTTGATGACACTAAAAGAACTAGATTCAATGATCCAACGATTTGAGGTCGCAAAGTTGTTAGTCCTAAATAAAACCTATACTGATATTGCTGAAGCCACTGGCAGCAGCACTACAACGATTTCTAGAGTTAAAAGAATTATAGATGAAGGAAACGGCGGATTGCTTGAAATGGTTCATAGAATCGATGAACAAGATGATAGAGATCTCCATCGATAAAAAGAGTTATTTTTTGAATTTTTAAATAAAACAAAAGACCGAGCTTGGCTAGCTCGGTCTTTCTTTGTGTGACAAATATGCTATTTAAATATGAATTGGCAAACCTAAAGCCAACTCAGAAGCATCCATAGTAATTTCCCCTAAAGATGGGTGTGGATGGATCGTTAATGCTATATCTTCAGCATTCATGCCAGATTCAACCGCTAATGATAATTCAGAAATCATATCACTTGCGCCAACTCCGCCGATTTGTGCTCCGATAATTACATTGTCTTCGTTTGTTGTTACCAAACGTACGAATCCTTCAGTTTTACCTAAAGAAATAGCACGGCCGTTACCAGCGAATGGGAATTTGTAAGCAGTTGCTTCTAATTCCGCTTCTTTGGCCTCAGCAATTGTCATACCAACACTTGCTAATTCTGGATCAGTAAAGGCTACAGCAGGCATTGCTTTGTAGTCTACTTCTACTTTTTTACCAGAAATTGCTTCTGCTGCAATTTTAGCTTCGTAGCTTGCTTTATGAGCAAGAGCAGCACCTGGTACGATATCACCAATAGCGAAGATGTTTGATACGTTTGTTCTACCTTGTTTGTCAACTTTAACTAAACCACGTTCGCCAACTTCAACACCGGCTTGTTCTAAACCAAGATCATCCGTGTTTGGACGACGTCCAACTGTTACCATTACATAGTCAGCAGTGACTGATTCTTCTTTGCCGTCTACTTCATATTTTACAGTTACGCTGTCGCCGTTGTCGATTGCTTCTTTAGCCATCGCTTTGGTTACAACTGTTACATTTTTCTTCTTGAAGTCATCTGTAACTAGTTTAACCATGTCTTTTTCATAAGTTGGTAAGATTGAAGGGCTACCTTCTAAAATCGTTACTTCAGAACCAAGGTTCGCATATGCTCCGCCTAATTCTGCACCGATAACACCGCCACCGATGATAACAAATTTCTTAGGTACTTCTTTCAAGTTCAAACCACCTGTTGAATCTAAAACACGTCCGCCAAATTTAAATCCAGGGATTTCGATTGGACGAGAACCTGTTGCTACGATTGCATTATTGAATGAGTAAGTTTGAGCTGAATCCGGATGAATAACACGTAATGTGTTTTCATCAACGAAGAAAGCTTCTCCTTCAATAATTTCGATTTTATGTTTTTTAAGAAGGAAACCAACACCACTTGTCAAAGTATTAACAACTTTGTTGTCTTTCCATTCTTGTGTTTTTGTAAAGTCTAACTCAACATCTTTAGCTGTTACACCAAACATAGTTGAATCTAATGATTCTTGATAGTGATGTCCAGCTGCGATCAATGCTTTAGAAGGAATACATCCAACGTTCAAACATACACCGCCGATAAACTCACGTTCAATGATCGCAACTTTTTGACCCATTTCAGCAGCACGAATTGCTGCAACATATCCTCCAGGGCCTGAACCAATTACGACTGTATCTAATTCAATGGCGAAATCTCCTACTACCATGTGATAATCATCCTTCCATTAATAATAATTCTGGATCAGCTAATAAACGCTTGATGTTGTTCATTGCTTTTTGAGCAGTCGCGCCATCAACGATACGGTGGTCAAAACTCATTGAAAGTTTCATGACACGTCCAACAACGATTTCACCGTCTGCATTTACAACAGGTTGTGTAGCGATTGTACCAACACCTAAAATTGCAACTTCAGGGTAGTTGATAACTGGTGTAAACCAGCCGCCGCCAACTGAACCAATATTACTGATTGTGATAGAGCCATCACGCATATCCGCACCAGTTAATTTGCCTTCAATTGCAAGAGCTGCTTTTTCGTTGATTTCATCAGCGATCGCAAACATGCTCTTAGTGTTCGCATTTTTAACGTTTGGTACATATAAACCATGATCAGTATCTGTTGCGATACCAATGTTATAGTAGTTTTTATAAACGATTTCTTGTGCTGCGTCATCAATTGATGCATTCAAGATTGGGAATTTTTGAACTGTTGCAGTTAACGCTTTAACAACATATGGTAAGAATGTTAATTTTGTACCATTTGCTGCTGCAACATCTTTAAATTTCTTACGGTGATCCCATAATTTAGATACTTCAACTTCGTCATGCAATGTAACGTGAGGTGCAGTGTGTTTACTGTTAACCATCGCTTTAGCAATTGCTTTACGAGTTGGTGTCATTTTCTCACGAGTTTCCGCTTTACCTAAATCAGAAACAAAAGGTTTAGCAGGAGCTTTTGGCGCTGCTGTTTCAGTCGTAGCTGTTGCTTGTGGAGTTGCTGCAGTTTGTTCAGCTTGTGCTGGCGCTGCTGCTTGTCCGCCACCTGAGATAAAGCTTTCAATATCTGATTTTGTGACACGTCCGCCTTTTCCAGTTGGTGCAATTTGTGTAATATCAACATCTTTTTCACGAGCAAATTGACGTACTGATGGCATAGCCAAAACACGTTTATTTGGATCAGCAGCTGCTACTACACCTGTTGATGCTGCAGGTGCTGGTGCTGCTTGTTCTGTTTGAGCAGGAGCACTTGCTACTGGAGCTGAACTTGGTGCAGCGTTATGCCCTGGTGCATCGATTTCGATCAATACATCCCCAACATTTGCTACTGTACCTTCTGGAACAACGATGTTTTTAACTGTACCTGTAACTGGTGAAGGAATTTCTTCAACAGATTTGTCGTTTTGAACTTCCAATAAAGTATCATCTTCATTGATTGTATCGCCTGATTTAACGAACCATTTTACGATTTCGCCTTCTGCAATACCTTCACCGATATCTGGTAATTTAAATTGGAAAACGCCGCCGCCATTGTCCGCTGCTGGTGCTTCTGGAACTGCTGCTGGTTGTGCAGGTGTTTGTTCTTGAGCTGGAGCGGCTGTAGGTGCTGCATCATTTTCAGGATGTCCTGGTGCATCGATTTCGATCAATACATCTCCAACATTTGCTACTGTGCCTTCAGGTACTACGATTGATTTAACTGTTCCTGTAACTGGAGATGGAATCTCTTCTACAGATTTATCGTTTTGAACTTCTAATAGTGTATCGTCTTCATTGATGGTGTCTCCTGCTTTAACGAACCATTTTACGATTTCGCCTTCTGCAATACCTTCACCAATATCTGGTAATTTAAACTGATAAGCCATTTTTTAGTCTTCCCTTTCTTTTACGTCTAACTTCACAAGATAACCTTGGCAACAATAAGTCCAAACTTTCTCATGATAAAAAATCAGTGAAAGTTCAGTCTTATTGCTCAAGGTTCAGTTATTCTGCTCGACTATTTAATTAAAATTCTGCGATTTCTCTAGCTTTCGCTTCGATATCTTTAGCATTTGGCAACCAAATGTTTTCTGCTTGTCCAAATGGGAAGATTGTATCTGGAGCAGATACACGGCCAATTGGCGCTTCTAATGATAATACTGCACGTTCAGAAATTTCAGAAACAACCATAGCACCAACGCCTGCTTGTTTTTGAGCTTCTTGAACAACGACTACGCGACCAGTTTTTTCAACTGATTTAATGATTGTTTCAACATCTAAAGGAGCTACAGTACGTAAGTCAATGATTTCAACAGAAATGTTGTCTTTCGCTAAGTTGTCAGCAGCTTTGATTGCTTCACGAACCATTGCACCGTAAGTGATGATAGAAACATCTGTACCCTCACGAGTAACAGCTGCTTTATCTAAAGGCACTTCATAAGACTCATCCGGCACTTCCTCACGGAATGAACGGTATAGTTTCATGTGCTCTAGGTAAACAACAGGGTCATTGCTTCTTATTGCAGAAATCAATAGTCCTTTTGCATCATATGGATTTGATGGGATAACAACACGGATACCAGGGGATTGAGCAATCAAACCTTCTAAGTTATCTGAGTGAAGTTCTGGTGTATGCACACCACCACCAAAAGGCGCACGAACAGTAATAGGCATATTACGTGTTCCACCCATACGGTAACGAGTACGAGCCATTTGACCTACGATTTCATCAAATACTTCAAATACGAATCCAAAGAATTGGATTTCAGGAACTGGACGGTAGCCTTCTAACGCTAAACCGAAAGCTAAACCACCGATTCCAGATTCTGCTAAAGGAGTATCGAAGACACGGTCTTCGCCAAATTTTTCTTGTAAGCCTTCAGTTGCACGGAAAACTCCGCCGTTTTTACCAACGTCTTCACCGAATACTAATACATTTTCGTCTTTCTCTATTTCAAGAGCTAAGGCATCTGTAATTGCTTGGATCATTGTTTTTTGTGCCATGATTATTTCGACTCCTTCGCTTCGTAGAATGCAATTTGTTCTTTAATGTTTTGAGGTTGAACTTCAAACATATTTTTCAAGAAATCAGATACTTTTTGTTTTGGAACTTTATCTGCTTCTGCAATTGCTACTTTGATTTCTTCTTTTGTTTTTTCGATTACTTCGTTTTCTTTTTCTTCAGACCATAAGCCTTTGTCTTCTAGATATTTACGGAAACGAACTAATGGATCTTTTTGTACCCATTCGTCATCCATGTCTTTTGAACGGTAACGAGTTGGATCGTCACCTGATAATGTATGTGGACCATAACGGTAAGTTAACGTTTCAATCAATACAGGGCCGTTTCCGTTTGCAGACCATTCGCGTGCTTCTTTTGCAATTGCATACACTGCTAATGGGTCCATTCCGTCAACGACGATACCTGGAATTCCTGCTGCTACAGCTTTTTGTGCTAATGTTTTAGCTGCTGTTTGTTTTTCACGTGGTGTTGAAATCGCAAAACCATTGTTTTGGATGATAAACACGCCGTTTGCATGATAAGCACCTGCAAAGTTGATTGCTTCATAGAAATCACCTTGTGAAGAACCGCCATCACCTGTATAAGTGAAGACAACGTTTTTCTTTCCGCGTTTTTTCATTCCTAAAGCAACACCAGCTGCTTGAATGTATTGCGCACCAATAATGATTTGTGGTGGTAGAGCATTTAATTCTGGTGCGTAGTGGTTACCTGCTACATGTCCACGAGACCAAAGAAAAGCTTCTGTTAATGGTAAGCCGTGTTGAACTAATTGAGGTACATCACGGTAACCTGGTAATAGGTAATCTTCTTTTTCCATAGCAAATTGACTTGCTAATTGGCTTGCTTCTTGTCCAGCTGTTGGTGCGAAGAAGCCTAGACGACCTTGACGGTTCAAAGCAGTTGAGCGTTGGTCTAATACACGTGACCAAACCATACGAGTCATTAATTCTACTAATTCGTCATCTGATAAATCCGGTACAGCATCTTCATTTACGATTTTCCCATCTTTATCTAAAATTTGAAATGTTGGGAAATCAGCGTCGACTTTTTCCATAAGTGCTTTAAAGTCAATAGGTTTTTGTTTCTTTGCTTTTGCCATTTTGTCACACAATCCTCTCTGTTACGTTTCTTTTTTTCGTAAAAAATAAAACAGCGTTAAAAACTGTATTACTTTTTATCGACTACACTTACAAATTATCACTAAACAGATAAAAGAGCAAGTAAAAAGTGAGCATTTCTTTAAATTTGATTAAAATACCCGAAACCTTTCGTATCAAAGGTTAGTGATTAAAATCACAAACAAGAAACCGTTTTACAAAAAGCCTCCACAATCGTATCTTTTGACAATCATCTGTTATAGTCCCTATGATCATTGTTATGCTACAGCAGATTCACAAGTTAGAAATTCTTTGCTAAAAATTGAACAGACTTTTTTCGAATACAAGAAAAAGAACAAAGACAAAAATTTTGCATTTTGCCTTTGTTCTCTAAAAAACGAATATTAATAATCAAAAAATAACTTTTCTCCACTCTTTCCGAATAACAGATTCAACTAAAAAGAAATTTTTCGTTATTTCTTCTAAATAATCGTTTTTGAAAAAATGGACCAACTATTTAATTTCATCAAATCGTCTATCGAATAAAAATTCGAAATCTTCTTTTTCTAAATCAAATCCACTCTTTTGTGATATGAATATAAAGTCGTTTCGCAACTTCTACTGTAATTAAATATAGTACAATGATCAAAATGAACCAGCCCCAATAATTAGCTGGAAGTTTCACAAAGTCGAAAACCTCCCGAATTGGTGTCAAGACAATCAATAATCCTAAAACGACTGCTCCTAAACTGGAAAGAATTACAGCTGGTGATGCAATACTTTGAATAAATGGTAATTTTCTAGTCCGAACCATTTGAACAACTAAGGTTTGACTAACTAAGCCAACCACAAACCAACCTGTTTGGAACAAATGTTGACTGCCAATCGTATTAGCGCTGAAGACAAACCACATCACGAGATAAGTCATAATATCAAAGATACTACTTACCGGTCCAATGCATAAGGTAAATTTCATCAAGCCATTTGTTTCCCAACGAACAGGTTTTAATAAATCTTCTTCATCCACATTATCCCAAGGAATGGCCAATTGCGCGATATCATAAATCAAGTTTTGAATCAATAATTGAATCGAAAGCATTGGTAGGAATGGTAAAAAAGCACTTGCGATCAGTATTGAGAAAACATTCCCAAAGTTAGAACTGATCGTGATTTTAATATACTTCATCATATTACTAAAAACTTTTCGACCTTCGATCACACCATCTTCTAGAACATTCAAGCTTTTTTCTAGTAAAATGATTGAGCTGGCATCTTTTGTAATATCAGCCGCTGTATCAACGGAAATTCCAACATCTGCTTTACGAAGGGCTGGTGCATCATTGATTCCATCTCCCATGAAACCAACTGTGTGACCATTTCCTTGCAGTGTTTCAATGATTCGAGACTTTTGCATCGGATTCAATTTAGCAAATAAATTAGTTTTTTCGACTTCTTCTTTCATTTGTTCATCAGACATATTATCGATATCAGATCCAAGTACAACATGTGACACTTCTATTCCTACATCGCTACAAACTTTTTTAGCAACAATATCATTATCACCAGTTAAAACTTTTACATTAACACCATGTTGATGTAACGACTTGATTGCGGTGATTGCTGATTTTTTTGCTGGATCCAAAAAGCCCATAAAACCGATCAGCGTCATTCCTTGTTCATCTTCCACACTATAAATGGCTTCGTTGTGAACATCTTTTTTAACGGCAACTGCTAAAGCTCGCATACCTTGTTCATTCATCCGAATATTGACTTCACGCATTCTTTTTTGCAATTCGGGTGTTAATGGTACGATTTCGCCATTGATTTCAGCATGTGTACAAACGGCTTCCATCTCTTCAACGGCACCTTTAGTGATCATAAATTGATGACCATCTGCATTGACGACCACAGTTAAACGACGACGGGAAAAGTCAAACGGAATTTCATCTAATTTTGTCACCGAATGATACGGGCTTTGATTGTGATTTTCTTCGTAAAAATTGATCACAGCAATATCCATTAAATTTTTCCAGCCTGTTTGATAATGAGAATTCAAAAAAGCCATATCTAGAACTTGATCATTGACTTCACCTAATGGATCCAGATGTTGTACTAAAACGACTCTATCTTCTGTAATCGTTCCTGTTTTATCTGTACACAGAATATCCATACTACCTAAATTTTGAATAGAAGGTAATTCTTTTACGATCACCTTATGTTTGGATAAACTTAATGCACCTTTCGCCAAGTTACTGGTTACGATCATCGGAAGCATTTCAGGCGTTAAGCCAACTGCCACAGCAATCGCAAAGAAAAACGCTTCGCCCCATTCGCCTTTCGTGATACCATTGATCAAAAATACGATTGGAAAAAGAATCATAACCATTCTTAGTAGAAATTTACTGACTTTTGTTAAACCAATATCAAAAGAGGTTTTTCCGCGTTGTGTTGTCGCATTTTTGGCAATATCTCCGAAGAACGTATTTTGTCCAGTCTTCAAGATAATCGCTTTTCCTTGCCCACTCAATACATCGGTTCCCATAAAAATCAAATCCTGCATATCTAAAGCAGAAACAGATTCAGAATTTTTATCAATACCCGCATCAACAAATTTTTCTACTGGCATTGATTCACCAGTCAAAGAAGATTGGTTGATAAATAGATCCTTTGTCCAAATCAGCACAGCATCCGCTGGGATCATATCACCTGTGGCAAGCGTTACAATATCTCCTGGGACAACTTCGTCCATTGGAATTTCTTTCGTTTGCCCCCCACGTGTTACTGCTGTTGTATTTTCGATGAGTTCTTTTAGATTTAAACTTGCTTTTTGGGAACGATACTCTTGAATAAAGGCAATAATAACACTAGCTAAAATCATGATTCCCATTACAAGTGCTGCTTCAAAATCTTTTGTTGCAGCTGAAACGACCATCAATAAAGCTAATACATAAACAAATGGATCTTTAAATGCTTCTAAAAACATAATAATTGCTGGTGTTGGTTTTTGTGCGGACACTTCATTTGGTCCATACTCTTCTAAACGATTTTTGGCATCTTCTTCGGATAACCCCTTTTCTGAGGTACGAAGTTCCATCATCAATTCACGTTCAGATAACATTGCTAATTTTCTTAATTCTTGGTCTTTTGTTGTTTTCTTGATATCGGCTATTTTTTTGTTCATCATTATCTTTTCCTCCTTTTGCTTCATCCAATATAGAAGGGGAAAGAATTATTATTTCAATTCCATCGTTTCTAAGATGAAGGGGACATTTAGTTTATTGCTCGACTGACTGGGGTCTTCCATGTGGCTCTTCCTCTCTTTTGATTATTTTGGAACGATGGATTTTTTAATTGTTTGGTTAGCATTTTGATATCTGGCTGTTTGCTTCTTTTGGCGGAACTTCGCTCTCTTTGGTCGCCAAGTACTGTTCATCATCAGCTCTGGCGAAGACAGTTGTTTCTTCATGTCTTAGAGCTTTTGAGACCTAGCTCTTGTTTTGCTTTTAGATGTTTGTTTGTTTTTGCGGATCTTCGCTCCCTTTGGTCGCCAAGTACTGTTCATCATCAGCTCTGACGAAGACAGTTGTTTCTTCATGTCTTAGAGCTTTTGAGACCTAGCTCTTGTTTTGCTTTTAGATGTTTGTTTGTTTTTGCGGAACTTCGCTCCCTTTGGTCGCCAAGTACTGTTCATCATCAGCTCTGGCGAAGCCAGTTGTTTCTTCATGTCTTAGAGCTTTTGAGACCTAGCTCTTGTTTTGCTTTTAGATGTTTGTTTGTTTTTGCGGAACTTCGCTCCCTTTGGTCGCCAAGTACTGTTCATCATCAGCTCTGGCGAAGCCAGTCGCTGTGATTCACAGCAAAAACGCACACTCAACAATAGAGTGTGCGTGAAATAGCAACTTAAATAAAAGTTTCTCTATCGTTGAGCTTTAGCACTATAGGGCGTAGATAATTTCTTATCAGCTACGTTATGAATGACCTTAACGATCATTCCTGTTCAACCAACTAAGAGTCTCTCGATTCTTTCGCGGCAGCAGCATGTGTCCAAATAGGAGCCTCACCTAACAATTATTCAGTTCTTAATCCATAATCATCATAGTTCATAATTTTACAATTGTCAAAAGAAAAAGAAATAAACAAAAAATAACCATTTTTAGTTACGCTGATCGTTCTAACTCTTCTCTACCCTGACAGATTTCTGTTCTTGAAAAGTTTGCTTTTTTTAATTCTTCATCCGATAAATTATTGAGCAGATCATAAAACCAATTACCTAATTCCAAAAACTGTTCATCTGTCATTTTTTTCGATTCTGAAAATAATATATTTTCAGCTTGGTTTACTTCTAATGCCAAAACCAGTTCTGAAAGATAGCTTTGGAATGGAACAGAATAATTTTCTCCAGTTCCTTCATCTGTCACTTGAATCATTAGCATTCCTTGAACTTCTGCTGCTTTTTTAAAAGGATTAAATACAGCAGATTTTACTTGCCTCATAAACCAATCTTTTTCATATCCCATCATTTTTATTCCACTCCTTTTGCGATTGTCATTAAAAATAGTAAGCAAGTCTCAGCTCATCATTTTCTAATCTTCACTGCCGCATTGCGACGTGTATCCCTCTAGATATTGCTCATTGGCTTGGACTGTTGCTTCGCTGTGGAGGATAACGGCTTTACACAAAGCTGGATACGTGCTTGAAATATAGTTTTTTATACTAGCCATTCCTTGACCGTTCATACCAACAACCAAGAGAATACCTTGAGTTGCGCTTGAGACAGATTCCAGTGCCTGACTATAGGTTTTACCAAATGCTTTGATTTGTTCTGTTTGGGTTTGAACTTCACCAATCACCATTTTGACCATGGGCATCTTCCTCCTCTCTGAGCGCTTGTAATTCTGCTTCATACTATGAAAAAACGGTACTAGCAATTTTGCACTAGCACCGTTTAAATATTTTATATTTTTTAATTTAGTAAAGCAAAAACAGCTAGTATTTGTTAGCTATTGGCAACTAGAGTAGCGATTTATGACTTACTAATCAGGGCTTTATAGCTTGACTGCAATCAAATACTAAAATGACATTTCTACTTGATATACTCTCGAATTTCTTTTTCATTTACAGGAAATACTTTTCCAAAATCTTCTGTGTATTCTTCTCCCCTAATATCTTCTGTCCAACCACACCCTGCACATTCTAAAAGTATCTTATTAGACTTATCTTTATAAACTACTTTTATATATCTCAGTTCATCGTTTGGTGTTATAGGACAATCTTTCCCAGAATATACTGTGACCATATCCCATAGGGTATCTCGAATTGACATTGCCAGTGTATCAATATCTTCATATTCACCTTTACTTAATCTTTCCTTTTCCATACTTAAAGACAAATCTGGGGTCGGAACAATGTATTCTTCACTGTCAATAGAAATTAAAACATCTAATCCCCATTTTTCTATAATTAAATCTGTGAAATAATTCCTATTTTCATTTATGAACTTTACATAAGCTTGATAATAGTCCTCATAACTTTTTAAATTATTGTCACACCGAGAAATTTCACGAAATTCCTTGACTAGTTCTCTATCTAATATATTTTCTGTCATTTCAAATTTCCTCCTCACAAATTTATGGTTTAGGAATCGGATATGTGGTAATCAAATTTCCTGCTTTATCAGTATATATCTCAATCCAACTAGTTGGTTTACCACCATGTTTTAATGCAGTATTCCCAATTATTTCTCCTGTATCAACAATTCTTTTATATTGTCCACCAGGTATTTCTATAACAGGTGATTTTACAACATTTGGCGATTTTAAAATCTGTTTCAAATTTTCAGATGAAGTAGAAAAAATAGATCGACTATTTGCTAACGGTCTATCGAAATGACCTTCAAAAACGTGATCAAATCCAGCAGAAACAGGTTCTCCTGATTTTCTGAGTGGCGTAAATCGAGTTTGTCCATTGGCTGCATTAATTCTCGTTTGAACAACTCCTATATCCGCCCCTCTAACTTTCTTATCATAAATCTGCGCATTCCTCACCGCAGCTCCTGTCAATCCAAGCGCCCACATTGCATCCCACAAACCTGATTCTTGCATTTTCCCCATAAAATCTTGTCCGTGTGCTAAAGCACCAAAGCCTGGCATTCCTACTTTATCACCACTAAAATAATCTCGTCCACTTTTCTGGAAATCATTCACTCGTTTTGACATCTCTGTTGGACTTAATTCTAACACATCTAAGCCGTATTTTTTGATCAATTTCTTTAAATCTGCTGATAAATCGTCCTCATTCAATGCGTAATGATACCCATCTTTTTCAAACATGTAAACGTCTTTGCCATATTTTTCGTCAAAAACATGAATAATCTTACAACCATCTAATAGTTGTTTATCCCGTCTTTCAACGCGATCATTCCAATTCTTATTTACATCCTTGATCCAAGCGGTATCTTTTAAAGAAAATCCTTTGCCATTCCAACTTCCAGCGCCAACATTTCCCGAACCGTCAACGCCTAGCGCCTGCATCCCTCTTGTCATTAATTCTTCTGAACTTTTCAGCCCATCGAAGTAGCTCGGAGACTTATCACAAAATGCCAAAAATTTACGGAGTTTTTCTTCTATTCTTGCTTTTTTCGCTTGATTTCGGGTAATTCCTGCATCCATATTATTGATTGCGGCTTGGAAAATCATCCCCATCAATTTTGAGCTGTCTTCTGATAACCCTCGTTTCGCTTGAGCAAAGCTATCTTTTGAAGATTGAAAGCCTTGAATTAATCTATCTGCTTCGTTGATTTGATCTTGTAATTCCTCTGAATCTAGATCTTCACTGCCGCATTGCGACGTATATCCCTCTAGATATTGCTCATTGGCTTGGACTGTTGCTTCAATGTGGAGGATAACGGCCTTACACAAAGCTGGATACGTGCTTGAAATATAGTTTTTTATACTATCCATTCCTTGTCCACTCATGCCAACAACTAAGAGAATACCTTGGGTTGTGCTTGAGACAGATTCCAGTGCCTGGCTATAGGTTTTACCAAATGCTTTGATTTGTTCTGTTTGGGTTTGAACTTCACCAATCACCATTTTGACCATGGGCATCTTCCTCCTCTCTGAGCGCTTGTAATTCTGCTTCATACAGGGTTTCGGACTGCTCTTCTAATTGTCTTTTGTTCTTGGCTAACGTTTCTTGTCCGTCAGTCATTTCCTCAAAAAATCGACGTTCTTCGATTCGGGCATCTTCAATGATTTCTTCAAAAAAGACCCTTCTTTTTGTCGGTAAAAATAAGCCATCACTCGTTCATTATGATGACGTTCACTTGCATATAATTGACCGCAATCCTCTATTTTTCGCTCTAATAACATCGTTACTTCGGTGTTTTCTTCTTGTTTTTCTTCATTCTCTATTCGTCTTTTTCGAATCTCTTCCTCTTTCATTGTTTCCTCCTCGTATAAAAACTGGGTACACTCGTTCATCTAAAACATGTTATAAAGGTGATTTAATCAATTGTTGAACTTGTGTATCCGCTCGTTTAAAGGCCGCAACTGCACTTTGGATATTGGCAGTATCACGGTTTAATAGTTGTTGAATGGTTGAGGAAGAGCTTTTTAGTTTTTCAAAGGTACTATTTGCTAAACTATTTCCTGGCACCGTTGTTCCAGAAGAAAAGGTCACAGTTTGGGAAATTGTTAATTTATCGTTGGCTTGACCAATCTTGGTGGCCTGATTTTGAATTTCTCCAGCATTAATATCAATCATTTTTTCATACTCCTTTATATTTTTTCAACCTTAATATCAAGTATATCTTAATAAAAAATGGAAGTAAATCACATATTAAAAAATACCTCTAACTTAAATTCCTTTTTACAAAAAAAAATCGTAAGTCGATGACTTACAATTTGCATAATAAAAATATTTTTTTCTGTTATTTTATCTTATATATAAGGGAGCAGTTTTTCGTGTTATTTAATGAGGTTTGTGGGGAAAATTAGGTTGCGTGTTCGCATTCTTTTCATATTATACTCTTGGCAAGAACCTCTTGCTGTATTAGATCATTTCTTCCAATTCCGAACGGGGCCGATCAACAAGAAAAAAGTCATCAAAGAATACTACGCAATCGGCCACTTGTTCCACGCTTTTTTTACAGAATTTATCCGTTGGATGGAAGCAGAACAAGCCAAAATCGAAAAGTTAGATCGTGAAAGGAAAGTAATGTCACATTTTTAAAATAGACGAGTAACGTCTAATTAGTACCTTCTGTTCAGTTACTATTAACATAATCGCTTTCCTAATTCGAAGGTTTCAGTTTACACTTCTGGAATTGGTTCACTTAACAAAATTTCGCCACTTTGACCAAAATAATCCACCTGCATAGCCGCTAAGTCAGTCCGCCAATAAGCTACTCCTGCAGCTCCAGCAAGCTCTGTGAATTCTTCAAAAGTAATGTCACCCGCTTGCGCTTTTAAAACTGCTTTTTTTATTGCTGTCGAAGATTCTTTCATACCAACATTTTTAGGTGTTCCATTCAGTCGGATTTCAATGTATGATGTCTCATCATAGTAGCGATACATACCAGCGCCCACTAAATAATCATATTTTTTAACGCCAATCTTTTTAAAATCGCGAATCAACTCGGAAAATCCGCCTGCATTTTTTTCATTATTCACAATTTCTTCAATTGCTTTTAAATTGAGACTCATTGGTTTCACTCCCCTTAACCGTATAAAAATAGATCTAAGTCAAAACTTATCAAGCTTTGACCCAGATCTTGGTCATTCAAAATTATAGTAGTCCTTCAACAAAATGATTGATTATTTAACTTCTTCAACTTCTGCCATATCTTCAATATATTTGTAGACTTGTTGTCCAGCAATTCCGCCCTCGCCAACAGCTGTTGTGATTTGACGTAATGTTTTTTCACGAACATCCCCAATCGCAAATACGCCTGGCATACTTGTTTTCATATCTTGATCCGTTTCGATCCAGCCTTCAGCATTCGTCAAGCCAGCTTTTTTGAACGGTTCTGTTAGCGGATCAAGTCCAACGTAGATGAAGACACCGTCAGCTTCGATTTCTTTGACTTCATCCGTCAAGATATTTCTTAATTGCCCACCAGTTACAACCATATCATTTCCAACGATTTCTTCTAAGACAGTATTCCACTCAAAAGAAATTTTTTCATTGGCAAACGCACGATCTTGGATGATTTTTTGTGCACGTAGCTCATCACGACGATGCACGATCACAACTTCTGAAGCAAATTGTGTTAAGTAGATTGCTTCTTCAACAGCTGAATCGCCGCCACCAATCACTAAAAGTTTTTTGTTACGGAAAAAGGCACCATCACAAACTGCACAATAAGACACACCACGGCCTGCAAATTCTTCTTCCCCTTTCACACCTAATTTACGGTGTTCACAGCCTGTTGCTATGATCACTGTTTTGGCTTGATAGGTTTTATCATCACAAATGACCTCTTTATAAGCACCTTGATCTTTGATATCCATCACAATACCATAGGCATTTTCAGTACCAAATTTTTCAACGTTTTCGTACATTTTATAAGCTAACTCAGGTCCCATGATCGAATCAAAACCTGGATAGTTTTCTACTTCAGCTGTATTATTCATTTGTCCGCCTGGCGCACCGCGTTCGATCATCAATACTGAAAGATTAGAACGTGACGCATATAGCGCTGCAGTCATTCCTGCAGGCCCTGCTCCAATAATAATTACATCATACATAAGTTTTTCACCCTCCGAATTTTTCAAGTACATTTACTTTACAACTTAACGAATTGATTGTCTATCTTTCTGCCCAGTGATAGTATCTGCTCATACAAATTTATTTTGAGTCGTTTATTTCCGTTTCCCATTATATCATGCTTTTTTCTCGATATCATCTCTTTTATACTTACTTTTAATAAGAAAAAAACGTGGAGCAAAACTAAAATCAGTTTTGCTCCACGCAGTGAATCTGAATAAATATCGAGAAAAAGAAGCTCTTGCCTCAGACTCTTCTTTTACCCTTCACTATTTTGTAATTTATACATATCTGCATACAGACCCTTTTGAGCTAATAAATGGTCATGATTGCCTCGTTCAACGATTCGGCCTTTATCCAATACTAAAATCAGATCCGCGTCACGAATGGTAGATAGACGGTGAGCAATCGCAATGGTTGTTCTACCTTGACGCATATTTGCTAAACCTTCTTGAATCAAGCCTTCTGTTTCCGTGTCGATATTCGCTGTTGCTTCATCCAGCACAAGGATTTTTGGATCCGTTACAATCGTTCTAGCAAATGAAATCAGCTGACGCTGGCCGCTTGAATAACTGGCTCCTCGTTCGATGACTTTTGCATGGTATTTTTTTGGCAAGGTTTCTATAAATTTATCTGCCTGAACAAATTCCGCTGCGGCTTTGATTTGTTCATCTGTGATTTCTGGATTCAACATCCGAATATTCCCAGCAATATCACCATAAAACATAAACGCATCTTGTAAAACTAAGCCTAATTTTTTCCTTAATTCTGGCAATGGATACTCACGAATATCACGATCATCGATTAAAATTTCACCTTCATAAAATTCGTAAAAACGCATCAAAACATTAATGATCGAACTCTTACCGCTACCAGTATGCCCAATCAAGGCGACAGTTTCACCAGGATTGGCAATAAAGCTGATATTATTCAAGACATTATTCTCTCCATCGTAAGAAAAACTAACATTACGAAATTCGATTTTCCCCCGAATGATTTCTGCATTGGCCCCAATGTTTTGCTGCGGTGTCAATTCTTCGTTATCAAAGATTTTCAAAATACGGCTACCAGCAACCATCCCATCTGTAAAGACACTTAGAAAGTCCATCATCTGCGTCATCGGATTAAAAAATGCTTGGACATATGTCACAAAAGCATAAATCATTCCGACTTCAACAGGAGAATGCAGAGCATCATACCCAAATAAGGTCAAGGTCAAACCAATCGCTAATGTATAAAGAAAATTAATGATTGGTCCTAATAACAATGAATTGGTCTTGATCATTAAAAACCGGGTTCGTAAATAGTCATTATTCGTTTCTTCAAATTCTTTTTCTAAACGATGTTCTTGCCTAAACTGCTGAATGATTTGCATACCTGAAATGTATTCATTTAGCTTTGTATTCAGCTGACTTAGTTTTTCACGCATACTTCTATAGATTCTAGAACTGAATTTTTGATAGTACCAAATCACGATCAGCAAAATAGGTAAGAAAATCAAATTATACAACGCAATTTTCCCACTGATTTGAAACATCGCAATAAAGGAAGAAACCACAGCAAAAATACCTGTTAAAACCATCAAAAAGACATACCAGAATTCAAATAAGGTTTCCGTATCGTTTGTTACACGAGAAACGATCGATCCAGCTGGCGTTTGATCAAAATAACGCATACCTAATGTTTGCAGTTTTTCAAACAACTTCACACGAATATATTGATAGGTTTTGAGTGAAGCAGTTGAGTATAAAAACCATTGGAAAAACCAAACGATACTTTTAACGATCACGCCGAAGAGATACAACCCAGCAAAAAATAGAATGACTTGATTGGTAGCCGTTTTCGGTGTTAAATAATCATCCATAAAGGTTTGAATGATCCTTGGTAAAAGAATATTGATAATTGACAGGATCAGAGCAAACAAAATTGCTGTTAAAAAAGTACGGCGAAATGGTCGTGCAAATTTCAGCAATCGTTTAACGATCGAAACTTGTTCTTTTAATGGAACTGATTTTGTCCATTCTGATTCATATTTTTCTTCCATTATGCTTCACTCCCTTCAATCTTCGCTTCTAATTGTTGTTTATCCCACATCCGTTTATACCATCCAGCAAGTCTTAACAGCTCTTGATGTGTTCCACGTTCAACGATTTTTCCTTCATCTAAAACAATGATTTCCTTTGCATGCATCACACTACTTAATCGATGAGCTGCAATGATTGTTGTTTTTTCTTTTCTTGCTTCTTTTAAATTAGAAAGAATTGCTTCTTCCGTTTTCGCATCGACTGCTGATAAAGCGTCGTCTAAAATCAGTAATTCAGGATCGACGATCAACGCTCTAGCAATTGAAATCCGTTGTTTTTGACCACCTGATAAAGAAACGCCGCGTTCTCCAACCAACGTCTCATAGCCTTTAGGAAACGCTTTGATTTCATTATTGATAAACGCCATTTCAGCTGCTTGTTCTACTTCTGCTTCGGTAAAATCAGGATTAGCAAAACGAATATTATCCCGTACTGTCATTGAAAATAGAAAATGATCTTGAGGAACATAGCCCATCGAATTCATCAACGCATCCAATGAATAGTCTTTGATATCATGACCACCAAATGTTACGCGACCTTGATAATGATCATATTCACGCATCAATAATTTTAAAATCGTCGTTTTCCCAGCTCCAGTTTTTCCAACGATTCCTAGCGTTTCTCCTACACCAACTGTAAATTTGATTTGTTCCAAGGTTGCATTATCATCTTTTGGATAGGTGAACTGAGCAATTTCCATTGACAACTGACCTTTAGCAGGTGTTTGGATCGCATCTTTTTTCTCAATGATATGTGTCTTTTCATGGAGCAACTCATTCACACGATCATAACTTGCATTGCCTCGCTCCAGTACATTAAACAAACGACCAATCGCAAACATCGGCCAAACAAGCATCCCAATATAACTTATAAATGAAATCAACTGCCCGATCGTGATCGTGCCTTCCATAATAAAACGTCCACCCATAATGATGGTCAGAACATAAGAAATCCCAATGATCAACGTAATAAATGGATCAAATAAAGCATCTAGAAAGTTAACTCTTTTGTTTTTAACAATAGCATCATCGATTTTCTCTGTAAAATCCTGAATATCTTCTTTTTCCTGACCAAATGTTTTGATTACTTTTATACCTGTGATACTTTCTTGCGTTTTATCATTGATCGTAGAAAACGCTGCTTGTGAGTCTCGGAAAGCATCATGTAATTTTGACCCTAGAACTCTTGAAGTTACAGCTAATAAAGGCAATGGAATCAACGCAATCAGTGTTAAACGCCAATCCACAAACAAAATCATGGCAACTATCGTAGCGCCCCCTGTGATCAATGAGTCCGCAAAGGTTAAAATACCCGCTCCTGCAACGTTTTGAATCGCATTCAAATCATTGGTTGCGTGCGCCATCAAATCTCCTGTTCGATATTTCTGATAAAAATCATTATCCATTTTTGTGAAATGATGGAATAATTGCCGTCTTAAATCTTTTTCTAATCCTGCAGCACTTCCCCATATATGCGTCCGCCAAATATAACGAAAAATATATTGTGCTAAAGCTGCTGCTAAAAGAATACTGACCCAAAACAAAATAGGTTTGATCGTCAAATTTTTTGCAGCGATTTCATCCACAACGATTCCAATAACTTTTGGCGGAACTAATTGTACAAGCGCCACCATTACCAATGAAAATACCCCAATAATATAACTTTTTTTCTCTTGTTTGAAAAACCACCCTAATTTTTTAAATATAGACATGTACATTCTCCTCTTCTAAATTGACTACTGTGCGCTCACATCTTTCATTTGTTGTTTGCCCATTTCAATACAACTCCTTTCATTTATTAAAAAAAAGTGCAAAAAAACGGGCCAAAAAATCGGCCCGTTTGCTCTTGAATTCTGAATAGCAATGAAAAAACCTTATTTGTCTCCTTGGTTCTTCATTTGCTGCATCATTTGACGAATCTTCTTCTCAGAAGGCTTTTGTCCCATAGACATCATCATCATTCGTAACATTTCCTCATTAACGGGAGGATTCTTTTTAAAATAATCTTGCATATATTTGCGCGCAAGGAAAAATCCACCTGCTGCACCTGCTAATAAAGCGATAATCGCGATCAATACTACTAAACCTGTTGACATATAAACCTCTCCTTTCTATTAGAAAAGCTGGACAAGAACTTCTGCGGGTTTGTTATGCAGTCACTATTCTTATCTAACCTACCGTTTCTCATTTTTAATAGGATTATTTAACCCTATTTTATAAATTGCTCTCAAGAAATCATTTTACTAGAAACAGACCAAAAAGAAAAGGTCTTTTGTCATATTCCTCACAAGAAATTTACGAAAGACCATTTCATTTCTGTTCTTATTGTTGCGCTTCGATTTTTTCCAATAAATCTGGATCGAATTTTTGTGATTTTAACATCGCAATTTCATAGCCATAAGGCGCTTTGCTTGTCTTTTTATCGGCACCCACATAAGGTGTTTCTAAAATTTTAGGTAGTTCCTTCAATTTTTCATGATGAACTACTTTATTTAAAGCGTCAAAACCAATCGTTCCAAAACCAATATTGGCATGGCGATCTTTATGAGAGCCCATTGGATTTTTAGAATCATTGACATGAACAACTTTCAGACGTTCTAACCCAATGATTTTATCAAATTCTTCTAAAACACCGTCAAAATCATCTTTTACATTATAACCAGCATCATTGATATGACATGTGTCCATTGTAACAGACAATTTTTCATTTAACTTAACGCCTTCGATGATCGTGGCCAACTCTTCAAATGTACGACCTAATTCAGTTCCTTTACCTGCCATTGTTTCAAGTGCAATTTGTGGAACTTGCTCTTTCCATAAAACTTCGTCAAGACCTTTGATGATTTGTTTCAGACCTGCATCCACGCCAGCTCCTACGTGAGCACCTGGATGAAGTGTGATTTGTGTTGCACCTAATGCATGAGCACGTTCAATTTCCTGGCGTAAAAAAGAAGTAGCAAATCCAAAATTCTCTAATTTAATCGTATTACCTAAATTAATAATATAAGGAGCATGCACAACGATATTGCTTAAATTATGCTCAGTCATATACTTTTGACCTGCATCGATATTCATCTCTTCAATCGGTTTACGACGTGTATTTTGCGGCGCCCCAGTGTAGATCATAAACGTCGTCGCATCGTAACTCGCAGCCTCTTCGGCTGAACCTAATAACATTTTTTTACCACTCATACTAACATGTGAACCTAATAACATAATGATCCTCCTAATTTTAAAAGCGTAACGGGCTCGCTCAGCTCCGACTGAAAAATAGAAAAATCAGAGGGTGACGCTTTTTGTCACAATCGGATTTTATTTTTTTTCCGAGGAGTTAGCCCGTGAAGCTAGATAATTTTAAAAGCATAGCGGGCTCGTTCAGCTCCGACTGGAAAATAGGAAAAAATGACTGAGAAGCTTTTTGTCTCATTCATTTTTTATCTTTTTCCCTAGGAGCTAGCCCGTGAAGCTAGATAATTTTAAAAGCATAGCTAGATACTATATGGTAACATTGTTCTGCTTTGCTACACCTTGTACTTTTCAAATCAATTCATTTTGTTCATTGCGTTTCAGAGAAGAAGCTGAAAAACTAGTCCACTTCTTAACTAACTACCTATATACTCATAAAACCTCTGCTAAATTCAGCATCCTTTAAAAGAGTACGTGAAACCATCAGAAAAAACAATCTTTTTGCTTCTTTAACAAAGCTGTAGCTACTTCTTATTTTTTTCTGCAAAACGAGTATAGCTAGCGACCCATTCTTCCATCGAAATCTTACCAACTAATTCCCCAATTAACTTGTAAGGAATATTTTTCGGATTACTGAACCGAATACAACTTTTCCCCATATTCAACTTCATTGGAACTACCTTTTGATATTCTTCTTCAAACCAAGTCAACAATTCTTTATTCCCCATGATTCCCATATGATAAAAGGATAAGTGCTTTTTCTGAGCAGCTAAACTGATAAACGGTAACGGTTCATATCGTCTACCTAAATAGCCCTCCGGAAAAACATTTAAAGGAACAACATAAGTTGGCATTCCGTATTGCAAACGTAAGACAAATCCCTCAGGTATATTTTCAGCAATAACTTTCGCTAATCGTTGATAAGAATCCTGCCATTTTGCATCGATGCTCTCTACATATTCTAGAACCTCGTTCATAAATACCCTCCATATCTTAATCAATCTTTTTTAGTCCAATCTTAATTTACGATCTTACTTCTCTATAATTTTCAGACTTCCACGTTGCTCTACAATGCAATGATAGTGTAACATAAAACGGTTACTGCTTTCACTCTCTATTTTTTTTAAATTAAAATAAATCCATCTCTCTATACACCATGCTATACTGAATATATTATCAGATAAGAAAGTAGGTAAATAATATGACTGTTATTGAAGATTACATCTCAACTATTCCAGAAGATCGCCAAGGTAAACTACAACAACTCTATAAAACTATCAAACAACTTATCCCTGATGCAACAGAAAAAATGTCTTACGGTATGCCGACCTTCTATTTAAATGAAAACTTAGTTCACTTCGCTAATGCTAAACATCATATTGGGTTTTATCCAACCCCAGCAGCTATTGAAGCATTCAAACAAGAACTGACAGAATTTAAAACGAGTAAAGGCGCCATTCAATTTCCTCTCGATCATGAGTTACCAATAGACTTAATCAAAAACATTGTATTATTTAGATTAGAAGAAAACGGAAAAAATAGTCATGATTTCCACACGAATCAAACAAAACGATAACTAACCTTTTCTACCCATTTATATTAAGTTTTTTTGATTAAATACCCAGAAATACCTGAACAACTGTTCATTATAGATTTTTTTTGCTATAATATCACGGAATGTATCATTATATTGAGGTGAAGCTTTTGGACAATCAGAATAATTCCCGTAAAACGGAACAACATTCTAATAACGGACCAGAAAAGAAAAAGATTTTTTTGATTATAAATGTAGTGATTCGTGTACTGCAATCATTATTTGTCTTTGCAGTTGTTATTCTACTATTAGGTGGTGCTTTAGGTCTTGGGATCGGTATGGGGTATTTTGCTTTTCTAGTTGAAGATACACAACCACCGACAAAAGAAGAGCTCCAAACAGAAATCAGTGATATCACTGAAGTTTCTCGAATGACTTACGCTGATGGCACAAATATCGCAATGATCAAATCTGATTTGGTCAGAACGAGAGTTGACAGTGAACACATCTCTCCTCTTTTGAAAAAAGCGATTATTTCTACCGAGGATGAATACTTTGAGGAACACAAAGGTGTTGTTCCAAAAGCAGTCATCCGAGCACTTGTTTCAGATGCAACAGGGATGGGTGGTTCATCTGGTGGCTCGACACTAACACAACAGTTAGTGAAGCAACAAATCTTGACAGATGAAACAACATTCAAGCGGAAAGCCAATGAAATTTTGCTGGCTTATCGTATTGAGAAGTACTTTTCAAAAGATGAGATTGTGACAACTTATCTAAATGTTTCACCCTTTGGCCGTAATAACAAAGGTGAAAATATTGCCGGTGTTGAAGAAGCAGCCAAAGGACTATTCGGCAAAAGTGCCAATGACTTAACTCTTCCACAAGCAGCCTTTATCGCTGGACTTCCGCAAAGTCCAATCATTTACACCCCTTATAGCAATACAGGGGCCTTGAAAGCTGATGAAAATTTAGCTTACGGAATGAAGCGAAAAGATTTTGTTTTATTCAGTATGTATCGTGAAAAAGCCATCACGAAAGAAGAATATGAAGCAGCTAAAAGTTATGATTTAAAACAAGATTTCCAACCGCAACAAGAATCAAACCAAAACACCGAAAGCTATCTCTACAATGCTGTATTGGAACAAGCAACCAATGCAGTGATGGATATTAACATAGAAAAGTCTGGTGTCAAAAAAGAAACACTTGATGATTTAGGACTTTCTCAATACAAAGATCAAGCACGAAAAGAAATCCAAAATCGCGGTTATACGATTCAATCAACAATCGATCAAACAGTTTATGATACCATGCAAAATGCTGTCGCAAACTTCGGATACATGCTAGATGATGGCTATGGTGCTGGACTTGTTGAAACTGGAAATGTTTTGATGGACAATAAAACGGGCAGGATTATCGGCTTTGTCGCAGGTCGTGACTTTAATGTCAGCCAAAGTAATCATGCATTAGATACAATCCGCCAAGTTGGTTCTACGATCAAACCAATTTCAGTTTATGGACCTGCTATCGACCAAGGAATGATTGGTTCAGAAAGTCGCTTAGCCAACTATCCTACCTCTTACACTGGTGGTGGTGAGCTGACAAATGCGACAAATTCAGGAACAAATACCTTTGACACTGTCCGTCATTCATTAGAATGGTCATATAATATTCCAGTTTATCATCTAAATGAAGCGATGAAAGCAAAGATGGGCGATGATAATTTCTCTTACAATAACTATTTAAGTAAGATGAATTACCCTGCTAGTGAAGCTTGGGCTTATCAATCTGCCCCTTTAGGTTCTGTAGAAGCAACTGTTCTAACTCAAACGAACGGTTTTCAAGCGCTGGCCAATAAAGGACAATATCAAAAAGGCTATATGATCGATAAGATCACAGACAATAGTGGAAAAGTTATTTACGAACATAAAGAAGCACCTGTTCAAGTATACTCTGAAGCAACCGCTTCGATCATGAATGATATGATGCGTTCTGTCTTAGATTCAAAAATAACGACTCCGTTCAAAAACATGATAAATGGACTAAATCCAGCCTTTGGAAATGTCGATTGGATTGGTAAAACAGGAACAACAGATTCCTACAAAGATGCTTGGTTAGTCGTTTCGACACCAACTATTACATTGGGTTCATGGACAGGTTATGATAATCCAACAGCAATGAGTCCAAATAGCGGGGATCAAAATAGTGCCTACTTAGCAAATCTGGCAAATGCAATCTATTCAGTCAGACCTGATCTATTCGGTGCTGGTGAAAAATTCACCCTTTCTAAAGACGTGATCAAATCAAATGTCTCAAGCTTTACAGGAGAGAAACCGGGTACTTTCACCTATAACGGTGGAACTTACACGGCTCCAGGACCAAATGTCGAATCGTTCTATGCAAAAGATGGCGCTCCAAAAAGCCAATATAAATTTGGATACGGTGGATCAGATGCTAACTACAGTGCTTATTGGGGCCGTTATGCAACGTCTTCCCCTTCAAACTCTGGTTCAACAACTCCCTCTTCTTCTGAGAAAAAAGAAGAAAAGAAAAAAGAAGATAATAAGAAAGAAAATACTACACCGACGTCAAGTGGAAGTAATAACTAAACACCTAAACCTTTCTTTAATTTTAAAGTGCCACCCAAAATTACAATTTTGGGTGGCACTTTGTTTTATATTACAGCTTAGTTTTGAATCAAAAACTTTTTATCAATTGCTCTTCAGCTACATTATACATCGTTTAATCGATAAACTTCTACTAAATCTTCTTTCAAAAAAGGCTGGTCTTTATAGTAAAATTGACGGTCTTCTTCACTGATTTCACGTATCACCTTACAAGGATTTCCCACAGCAACGGAATTTTTTGGAATATCTTTTGTCACTATACTACCCGCACCAATCACACTATTTTTACCGATCGTTACACCTGGACAAATTGTTGTATTCGCTCCAATCCAACAATTTTCTTCAATCGTTACTGGATTTCCATACATCAACCGTCGATAGTCAGGATGAATAGGATGACCTACAGTTGCAATAGTGACTCCTGGGCCAAAAGCAACCTTATTTCCAATGCTTATTTTAGCATCGTCAATGAAGGTACAGCCCACGTTTAGGTAACATTCTTCACCAAGCTGAATATTATACCCATAGCAAAAATAAAAAGGTGGTTCGATCCATGCGTTTACTTTCGATCCAAAAATTTCGTCTAAAAGCTGAAATCTTTCTTCTAATTCATCTGGTAACGTTTGATTAAACGCTATCATTCTTTTTTTTGCCTTTTTTCGCTCCTCAGGTAATCCTTCACAACCATCTAAAAATAGCTTACCAGCAATTATTCGTTCTCTCATATTCATTTGCCATACTCCTTTTTCAATTATATGATATAAATCAATCGTGATTTTTAGTCTAAAAATACTCCCTATAGAATAGATACTAGTTTTATCTAGTCTCTATTCTATAGGGAGTACCTTTGATAAGCAATCAATACTTTCAGTTATTTATTTAGTTGAACCTTTTTGATCCATACCATAAGGCAAGATAACTGTCTTATCTTCAATTTCTTCTTTGTTCATTAATTTTGTCAATAAACGCATTGCTACAGCACCAATGTCATATAACGGTTGTGTTACACTTGATAGACGTGGACGAGAAACTTCTGTTAGTAATGAGTTATTACTTGTAATGATTTCGAATTCTTCAGGTACTTTCACACCAGCATCGATCATGCCATCCAACAAACCAATTGCTAGTTCATCATCTGTCACATAAGCCGCTGTGGCACCACTATTGCGAATACGATCAGCTAAAGAGATACCAGCTTTAAACTTATACTCAGACTCAAAAATCAAGCCTTCATTATAAGATAAGCCATTATCAGCTAACGCTTCTTTATAACCCTTGATGCGGTTTTGACCATTGATAGGATCAATCAATGCACCACTGACAAAGGCAATTTTTTTATTGCCATTTTTAGCTAATAAATTTGTTGCATCTTTTGTTGCTTCTTTATAATCAATGTTTACACTACCTACTTGTTCATCAGGATCGATCGAACCAGCTAAAACAACAGGTGTTTTAGAACGAGAAAACTCGCCACGAATCTCATCTGTGATATGGTGACCCATAAAGATGATTCCATCGACTTGTTTTGCCAAAAGATTGTTTAATACATTGACTTCTTTTTGATCGTTGCTGTCAGAATTCGCTAAAATAATGTTGTATTTGTACATTGTTGCAACATCATCGATCCCTCGAGCTAAAGAGGCAAAAAAGATATTACTAACGTCAGGGATAATAACCCCTACAGTCGTTGTTTTTTTGCTTGCTAAGCCACGGGCTACAGCATTGGGGCGATAATCTAAGCGGTCAATTACTTCTAACACTTTTTTCCGTGTAGCAGGCTTCACATTCGGATTGCCATTGACTACGCGAGATACTGTCGCCATGGATACATTTGCTTCACGCGCAACATCATAAATAGTAATTGTTTGTTTTTCCATGTTAATTCTCCTAAATATTTATATTTGTTTTCATTTTCTGAAAACGCTGTTTACATTTCTCACTAAGAATAGCAGAGTTTTTTTATTATTGCAACCGTTTTATCCTATTTTCATGAAAATTTACTCCATATTTCAAAAAGCGCTTTACGGCATTTCGTGGTATGATAAAGATAAGTTTTACAGTAACCAGCTCTAAAAGAAAGAAGGATATTTATGAATCAAGAAAAAATGAATGAACTAAAAAAATGGATGGAAAGCGAAAATATCGATCTCACTTATATTAGTGATCCCGGGCACATTGCCTATTTTTCCGGCTACAAAAGCGATCCTCACGAACGGGTTTTAGCTTTATTTATCTCATTAAATCATGACCCTTTTTTATTTACCCCAGCTTTAGAAGTTGAAGATGCTGAAAAAAGTTCATGGGCATATCCTGTCTATGGCTATCTTGATAGCGAAAATCCTTGGGAAAAGATCGCCCAACTTATCAAAAAAAATAGTATTCCAAGTAAGATTGCTACTGAAAAAGACTCCTTAACGGTTGCTCGTTTTGATATTTTAAATAATTATTTTCCAAATAGCGATTTTTCAGCCAATGTCACCCCAGTCATTGAAAAATTGCAATTGCTAAAGACACCATCTGAAGTGGCTAAATTGATGGAAGCTGGAGATTGGGCGGATGTTGCTTTAGAGATTGGTTTCAAAGCGATTAAAGAAGGTGCTAAAGAGCAAGAAATACTGGCCGAAATCGAATACCAACTAAAACGTCAAGGCATTCGTTCGATGAGCTTCGATACTTTAGTTCTAACTGGAAAAAATGCCGCAAGTCCGCACGGTAATCCCGGGAACACGGCTGTTGCGAAACAAGACTTAGTTTTATTTGACTTAGGCGTTGTTTACAATGGTTATTGCAGCGACGTTACACGAACTGTCGCTTATAAAGAGCCAACAGATTTTCAAAAAGAAATCTATTCAATCGTTTTAGAAGCACAATTAAAAGCGATGGATGCGGTAAAACCAGGTGTTACCGCTGGAGAATTAGATGAAGTTGCTCGCGGTGTTATCAGCAGTTACGGCTATGGTGAATACTTTAATCACCGTCTAGGTCATGGTATCGGGACTACCGTTCATGAATATCCTTCTCTAGTAACTGGAAATGATCTGGTTATTGAAGAAGGTATGTGCTTCTCTATCGAGCCTGGTATCTATATTCCAGAAAAAGTGGGTGTACGGATCGAAGATTGTTTACATGTGACGAAAACCGGTTGTGAAGCTTTTACAAAAACACCAAAAGAATTAAAAATTATTGATTAAAAAACAAAGCCAGCATTCTTCTTAGAATGTTGGCTTTGTTTTTTAATTGCTTTTATTATTTACCTTTAACATCTTCTACTGTTTCTTTGACAGCTTTCTTTGTATCCTTTTTTGCTTCTTCAGCTTTTTCTGGTACGTCTTTTGTTACTTCTTTTGCTTCAGCAACGCCTTCTGAAACCGTTGCTTTCGCTTTTTTCGCTGATTCTTTGACATCTATAAAAATATCATCGGAAGCATCTTCTGCGATATCACCTAATTCATCAACTTGATCATTTACATCTTGAGCAGTCTTTTTAAATCGATCAGATAAATCATCTGTTTGTTTCTTGAACGATTCTAGAACTGTATCAGACACGCCTTGTGCTTTGTCTAATGAATCTTTCGTTTTATCTTTAACATTTCCAGCTAAATCACCCGCTTGTTCGCCTAACACACTTGCTTTTTCTTTAGCAATAGATGACAATTCAGACCCTTTTTGCACAGCGTAATCTGTATAATCCGTTGCTTTATCTTTAAAATCATCTGCTTGATTTGCTAAGTCTTCACGCAATTCTTTACCTGATTTTGGTGCTAATAAAAGTGCTGCGACTGCAGCTGCTGTTCCACCAATAATTGCTCCTAAAAAAAATCCGCCTTTTTTCGCCATGTTGATTCCTCCATTATCTTTTTTTATTTAGTTGTTCCACTTGTTTTTGGTGATTTTTTTGGACGAAATGCTCTAAAAGCCGCTCCGCCAACTTTACTAACAACGCCTGCTTTAGCTGTTGTCTTTCCAACTGCTCCGACCTTGCCAAGTAAATTTCTGCTAGAGTAATTCAACTCAGAAACACTTTCACTTAGCTCTGCAACTGCTTCAAATAACGGATCGATTGTTGCTACTTTTTTATTGACATCATCTAGCAACTCGTTACTTTTTACTAAAAGTCCCTCTACTTGTCTAGATAAAATATCGACATCCTTTGTTACGACCTCAATCGTTTTATTTGCTTCATCTACTGTGGTAGTCACTTTATCTACTGTTTTACTGATTTTCATCAATACTAAAACAATAAATACTACTAATACAGCAAACGCCACTGCAGCAATAATCGCTGCAACCTCTCCACCTGTCATCTTCTTGCTCCTTCCATCAATTATTCCATATTCTTAGAATAACACCAACTGGTATTTTTCACAAATTATTCAGTTAGCTTTGTTATCTTAATTATAGCAATTTATACCCTGAGTCTCTAGATTTTATAGAAAAAAGACAGAGCAAATTTTGTTCTGTCTTAAAATGAAATAATCCTATAAAACGTTTAGTTTATTTCTTTTTAGGTGCATCTTCTTTAGCAAGCTCAGCGCCCAATTCAATAATATACTCACGTAAGTTTTCTTTTACTTCTGGGTGAACTAAGCCATATTCAATACTTGTTTTCATAAAACCAAACTTATCGCCTACATCATAACGTTTACCAGTAAATTCTCTAGCAAATACGCGTTGCGTTTTGTTCAATGTATCGATGGCATCTGTTAATTGGATTTCACCACCAGCTCCTGGTTCTTGAGATTCCAATACATGGAAAATTTCTGGCGTTAGCAAGTAGCGACCGATAATCGCTAGATCACTCGGTGCTTCTTCTGGTGTTGGTTTTTCAACAAAATTATTTACGTTATACAACCCTTTAGCAACTTCAGCCTCTGGATTTATGATTCCATATTTCGAAGTTTCTTCATGAGGAACCTTCATTACTGCAATCGTTGATGCATGTGTTTCATCATAATCATTCATCAATTGTTTTGACAATGGGATCTTATCTTCCATAATATCATCGCCTAGCATAACAACAAACGGTTCATTGCCAACAAATGCTTTTGCTTGTAACACAGCATGACCTAATCCTTTTGGATGAGATTGACGAATAAAGTGAAGATTGACATCAGTTGTTTCTTCTACTAATTTTAATAAATCCGTTTTGTTTTTCTCACGAAGATTACTTTCTAATTCAAAGTTCGCATCAAAATGGTCTTCGATAGGACGTTTTGCTTTTCCTGTAACAATCAAAATATCTTCAATTCCTGATGCTAATGCTTCTTCAACGATAAATTGAATTGTTGGTTTATCGACGATAGGTAGCATTTCTTTTGCCATTGCTTTTGTTGCGGGTAAGAATCTTGTTCCCAGTCCAGCTGCTGGAATAACTGCTTTTTTTACTTTCATGCCAATTGGCCTCCTAAAATTATATAGAAAATTCGTTTTCTGTTTTACCATCACGCAGCATAATTTCTTTTGCCGCTTGTTTTACATCTTGACCTTCATACAACACCTTGTATATTGCTTCTGTAATTGGCATGTCAACATCTAACTGTTGAGATAGCTCGTATGCCGCTTTTGTTGTTGAAACACCTTCAACGATCATCCCCATATTTTCGAGAACTTCGTCTAAGCTATGCCCTTTTCCTAAGAGATTTCCGGCTCGCCAGTTACGTGAGTGAACACTGGTACATGTAACGATTAAATCACCAACTCCGCTCAAACCGATAAAGGTTAAAGGATTTGCGCCCATCGCCACACCTAAACGGCTAATTTCAGCTAAACCGCGCGTCATGATCGCAGCTTTCGCATCATCGCCAAAACCTAAACCATGAATTGCACCTGCTCCTAAGGCAATGATATTTTTCAAAGCAGCACCCGTTTCAACTCCAATTACATCATCATTTGTATAAATTCTAAAATAATCATTCATAAATAGCGATTGAACATATGTCGCCGCAGCTATTGTTTCACTAGCAGCAGTAATTGTTGTAATATCATGAACTGCCACTTCTTCAGCATGACTCGGACCAGATAAAACAACCACACCACGTCTTTTTTCTGCTGGAATTTCTTCCATCAAAACTTCAGATATTCGTTTATGACTGCCTTGCTCCAACCCTTTACTTGCATGAATGATCAATGGCTGATTCGTACATTTCGCTGTAAATTCTTTTGCAACCGCTCGAATCGCTTTTGTTGGAACAACAAACAAGACCGCATCTGCATCTTGAATACATTCCTCTAATGACATCATGCCTTGAATTGATTCTGGAATAACCAGATCAGGTAGATAATGATGATTCGTGTGGTGCATATTGATTTCATCAATTTGTGCTTTATTATGTCCCCATATACGAACCTCATGACCATTTTCTGCTAAAACCTGTGCCAATGCAGTTCCCCATGAACCCGGACCTAAAACAGCAACTTTTTGTTTCATTGGTGAAAATCTCCTTTCAAAATAAGAAAAGCTGAACGAATCGTTTAGCGCTATTGAAAATTAGGAATCTGAATATTGAACTCTTTTTGTTCAATGTAAAGATTGTCTATTTTACTTAGAGCTGATTCGATGAGGCTAGATCATAGAAAAGCTGAACAAACTCGCCAGCTCTGAAAAAGATAGGAAAAATTGATTGAGTCGCTCTTTGACTCCTTCAATTTTTATCTTCTTCCCGAAGAGCTAGTTTGGTAAGCTAGATCAAAACACTTCTATAAATCTTTCCACTATTCATCTTCTTATTTCTTTAAATAACCAAATTAAATGTCTAATTTTATAACTTTCATACCCACCTAACATTTTACCATAGCTTAGCTGAAATGGGCAGTTCTACATGGCCTTTTTGAGAGTTCCTTTGTCGCGGTCATAAAATTTTACTGTTCCTTTTTTACGACGAATAATCACAAGCATGATTGCCCCGAAAAATAACACAAGAGAAACGAGTTGTGACACTCGAATACTTCCAAATGCATATAAACTGTCTGTTCTCATTCCTTCAATAAAGAAACGCCCGAAAGAATACCAGATGATATAGCCTAAAAAGACTTCGCCTTCTTTTAAGAAATTTTTCTTTTTCCTCAAAATGATCAATACAATAAATCCTAAGACGTTCCAAATAGATTCATATAAGAAAGTTGGTTGATGATACGTTCCATCAATATTCATATTGTCGATAATAAATCTGGGTAAATGTAATCCTTCTAAAAATGTCCGTGTTGTTGCCGGACCATATGCTTCATGATTCATAAAATTACCCCAACGTCCAATTGCTTGTGCTAAAATAACACTCGGCGCTGCGATATCTAAAAATGTCCAAGTCGAAATAAAACGATGTCTTGTGAAGAAAAATAATGCAAGTCCTCCACCAATCAGACCACCATAAATCGCCAGACCACCATTTCTAGTTAAAATAATTTCGATTGGATTATCAACATAATCCTGCCATTGAAAAATCACATAGTACAAGCGAGCTCCAATAATAGCACTTGGTAAGCCCCATAACATAAAGTCGATCACATCATCTTCTTTCAAACCGACTCTAACTGCTTCTCTACTACTTAGCCAAACAGCTAGCACGATTCCTGAAACGATAATAACTGCATACCAGTAAACGGATATTCCAAAAAGATTAAACGCTACTGGGTTTACTTGTCCTAACATTTGGCTTCCTCCTAATTTAAAAGCTGAATGAGCTCGTTTTGTCTCGACTGAAAAATAGGAAATTATGACTGAGGTGTTCTTTGCCTCTTTCATAATTTATCTTTTTTCCGAGAGACTAGCTCTTGCAGCTAGATAACCCCTGAATTTTCCTCAATTAATCGAGTCAAACGTTCTTCAAAGGACTTCGTTGCATCATATCCCATAGTCTTCGCACGGAAATTCATTGCAGCAACTTCAATAATAATCGCCACGTTACGCCCAGTTTTGACAGGAATGCGAATTTGGGGAACATCAACACTAGCAATTTCAACCATTGCATCATCTGATCCTAAACGATCATATTTCTTATCTTTTTCCCAAGCTTCTAAATAAACAACAAGTTGGACTTGCATGAAACCACGAACTGCACTTGCGCCAAATAGATTCATTACATCAATGATCCCGATCCCACGAATCTCGATCAAATGCTGCAAAATCTTAGGTGGTTCACCAACAACTGTCAATTCATCTTGCTGATAAACGTCTACTCGGTCATCTGCGATCAATCGGTGACCACGCTTGATCAACTCTAACGCTGTCTCACTTTTACCGATACCGCTGTCGCCTTGAATCAAGACACCAAGTCCATAAACATCAACTAAAACACCATGTACACTAGTTCTTGCTGCTAAACGACTATCTAAATAACTTGATAATTCTCCTAACAATCTCGATGTAGAAATCGGTGAGCGTAAAACGGCTAATCCTTTTTCTTTCGCCGCTTGTACCATTTCTTCAGGTGCTTCTAATCCTCTAGAGATAATAAAAGCCGGCGTATCCTTCTCACATAAACGACGCATCACCATCAAACGTTCTTCAGGTATCATTCGTTCAGAAAATGTAATCTCCTTACTACCGAATAATTGTAAGCGATTGTGGGGATAATAATTAAAATACCCAGTCAATTCCAGTCCAGGACGAGAAATATCTCCTGTTGTGATTTCTCTATTTAAACTTTCTTCATCGCCATAAACGACTTCTAAAGAAAGCTTTTCTACCAGTTGATGAATTTTTACAACTTCTTCCATCTTTATCATTCATTCCTTTCCAGATCTCTACTCGTTCCATTTTATCATTTCAGGTGGCAAGTTTCTAGCTATTAGGAAGATTGTTCTTGTTTTGTTTGTGTTCTCAGTGATTAATTTTTCTCACTATCCTCCTTTTATTAAGAAATAGGTTTCCGCCCACTAATTACCAGTTAAACATTGACTATCCTAAATTAATTTGTATACTTAATTTGTATCACTGTATCCAGTCAAAAATAATCAATTGGATGTGTTTCTCATGAAAAATAATTTAAAAGAACAGGCAAGAAAACTGCCTTTAAGTCCAGGTGTTTATTTAATGAAAGATAAACACGGAACAATCATTTATGTAGGCAAAGCAAAAAAGCTTAGGGAACGTGTCAGTAGCTACTTTGTTAAAAACAAACAGCATTCAAGTAAAAACATTCGGATGATTCAACAACTAACTGATTTCGACGTTATTCAAGTAGCTTCTGAGCTTGATGCCTTTTTACTAGAATGTCAATTGATCCAAGAATATCGTCCAATCTATAATCGGCAGATGAACTCTTTTGAAAAATATAAATATATTGAAATCAATACCGAAAAAGAAGAACTTTCGATTAACATATGCACTGTTCCAACGAAAAAAAATTGTTTTGGTCCTTTTTCTATCAATAGAAGACTTTCAGAACTAAAACGGATTTTAGAAAACCTATATGGCTTAAATCAAAAAAATTATTGGCAACAGTCTTTCTCTGAAAGTACCATGCCTCCATTAGATCGTGAAACTGCTGTTGCAGAATTACTTGGTGCATTTACTCTGAACAATCAACTCCCCCAAAATCGTTTAGAAACAAAAATGATTTTAGCTTCAGAAAATCAATCATTCGAAAAAGCAGCAATGTTACGCGAAGATTGGCAATTTCTAACACGCTTTTTCAATCAAAATAAAAAATTGATTCTAGCATCTCAAACCAATTGGCAACTTTTATCTCTTCCGATTGGATCAAAAATGAAATATTATCTGATTTATCAAGGTCTTGTTATAAATAGCCGAATACTGACGAAACGAACCTTTACTAAATATACACCTAGTGAACTCGCAAAAAAGATACTTCCTAAAAATAAACCTGAAAATAGACAGCAGTTTTCCAAAGACCAAGTCGATTTTATCAATATTTTATATAGTTATATTAATCGACACAAAGAATGCCAACTAGTCGAACTTACTGACCTATTTGCATAAAAAAAGGATAAAACCCAACTAAACGTTCGGGTTTTATCCTTTTTCACTATATTTATCTAAATTACGTTCACTAACGATCATATTTACTAAAGACATGATCACTGCCATTAAAATCGCTGCTCCAAAACTGGAAAAACCAAAATTCATCTCTCCAACAAAAGACGATGTCATTTTTAAAATCGCAGCATTCACAATGAAGCTAAACAAACCAAACGTAAGTAACGTAAACGGAAGCGACAAAATCGTCAACACAGGTTTTACTAGCATATTCAATATGGAAAGCACAAATGCTGCAATGACCGCCATCCAGATACTTCTCACATAAATCATATTCGGAAAAATTACTGAGAGTGAAACAAATGTCAACGTATTAACGATCAGACGTTGAAAGTATGTCATTAGAAGTCACTCCAGTCATCATCGTTGACTTTTTCCGCTTGTTTTCTTTGTTTGTGTTCATTTGCATATGGGTTGGGATTACGAGTATTTCTATTATACGGATTTTTATTTCCATAATTATCGTAATTTCTACTTCTACCAGATGGAAGCAATACAGCTAACGCAATGTAAAGCAAGAATCCTGGAAAACCTGCAGAGAAAATAGCAAGAATAACATAAATCACTCGTACGATGGTAGGATCGACACCGATCCACTCAGCAATACCTGCTAAGCTTCCTGTTAATACCACATTATTAGGAGATTTTGTTAATTGTTTTTTCATCTCTTTTCACCTCTCATCTTTAAAATTATACACTAAAATGGATACTGAGACAAAAGTTTTTTCTTTAAAAAAAAACTGAATTGTTGCCTTTTTGACCATTCTTTTTTTAATTTTTCCTGATCAAAAGCTAAGAGTTTTTCTCTTAACTTTTGTTCGAGGAATAGACACGTTTTATAGATTCACTGTTCTACACATTTATTTATCTGTGTCTTTTAAATAAATGTTTCCTGTTGTTGTAGAAGCATTGATTTGCGCCATATCATCATCATTTAATCGTCTAAATTGTAGCAATTGGTTGGTTCTTTCTTTCTTTTCACGAATAACTTCGTAATCACTTAAGCGACTATTGATACTACCTAAGCTTGTTTTTACTGTTCCTTCGACACCTAGTTCGTTCGGTAATGCGATTTTGACATTGCCATTTACAGAACTTGCTTCTACTTTACGTAGTGTCTTTTCTTTCGCAGTGATACGAACATCACCATTGATCAATGAAACACCGATCGTTTGAGGCGTTGCAGCAATCGTTACGGTTCCATTAATAGTTTCGATGATATTATCTAAAATTTCACCATCTAAGACTTTAATGTCCCCATTTACACCTTCGATTTCAAGCATTGTTGCATCGATTTTATTAAATGTGATTGAGCCATTTGTTGATTTAGTATAAACATCTTTTGCCTTCAATGATTCAACTGTGACATTTCCGTTTAATAATTTGATTGATACGTGATCAAATGTCCGTTCAGGTAAGTAGAAAATTAAGTCTGCGCGAACGCGTTTATTTGGAATTTGGAATGAAATCACTTCATCATCTACATCGATCTGACTTCTTTCTAAAAAGGCTTCAAGAGGTGTTTCAGCATCCATTTTACCATAAAGTTTGATTTTTCCTTCTACTTTCACATCTGGTTGATCCCATGTTTTGAATACAATATTTCCATTTGCAACTTTAACATCGATCAAACTTGCAAGTGGTGCTGGGTAATTAAATTCATGCTCAAATTTCGTTGTAGCAACACCAGGAACTTTAAAACTAACATCTTTCCATTCCATGTTATCATTCATTGTTTCTGAGAATGTGCTAAACGTTTTTTTAAGGAATGAACCTAATTGAGAACCCGCTTCACTCATTTTTTCTCCAACTTGATTGATTGTATCTGTTGCTTGATCTTTCCAATCATCAGGAATATCAAATTTTGAAGCGACACGATCTTTCGCACCAGACCATTGTTCTTTACGAATATTTTTCAATTCAGCTTCGAGAGCGATTTTCTCTTGAATTCGTTCATCTAAAGAATCTTCTAATGATTTGATCTCAGCTTCTAGAGATGCTCTTAACTCTAAATCTTCGTTTGTTAATTCGCTTAATTCTTCTTTAGTGTTTAGTTCCATCAATTTTTCTTGCGCTTCTTTGATTTCTTCTTTAACACCTGCAATTTCAGCATTGATTTCGTCTAACTCAACAGAGGCACGATTCGCTTCTGTTGCTAGATTATCTAGAATTTTTTCTAAGCGTTCATGATCTTCCGCTTCTTTTGCTTTAATATCTTCATCAGAAATTTCAGGTTCGACTACGTCTTCTTCCTTTTGATTTTCTAACTTATTTAATAAATCTACGACTTTATCATTCTCTTTTGTGCCAACAGTTGGATTCGTTACATTTACTTGGTCAGCAGCTTTTTTGATTTGTTTTTCATCTTTTTCTGTCGCCATGTTTTCTAATAATACTAAAGCTTCCTCTGAAGATAGGATACCTTTTTTAACTAAGTCTAATACTCTTTCTCTTTCTTTCATGGAAATTGCCTCCTTAGCAAATTTTTCACCCGAGGGTGTTTTCCTTATGTACCTATTATGCATTCTTTTTAGTTGTTTGTCATAGGACTTTAGAATGAATTTTAACCTGTACTTCCGTACGGTATCAAAAAATAATTATATAAAAGTCAAAAAAGGAAGAAGATCGCTCACTTTGAGTGTTATCCTCTTCCTTTAAATGTACTACACTAAACAGTCAATTATTCTGAAAGCTTCTATAGTAATAGTAAATAATCGATTATTTTTAAGAAATTTGTTTGTAAATTAATTTAGGCGCATTTACTTTGCCGCCAATTTGGATATTTTCTTTGATCATCGCTTCTACTTCTGCAACATCTTTTTTGTTTGCATGAATCGTTACAAGAGAATCGCCAACTTTAACATTATCACCAATTTTTTTGTTCAATACTAGACCAACAGCCAAATCAATTTCATCTTCTTTGGTTGCTCTACCGGCACCTAGTTTCATCGCTGCAACACCAATAGCATCCGCAACAATCTCAGATACAACACCCTCTTTATCTGCCGTTACTTCAAATGTATATTCAGCTCGAGGAAGTAAATCAGGATTTTTCACCCATTCTGGGTTCCCACCTTGATTTTTAACGAATACTGCAAATTTATCTAGAGCTGAACCATCTTCGATCACACCTAACAACATCTTACGTGCTTCGTCTAAAGAATCTGTTTTTTCTGCTAAAACAACCATTTGACTACCTAAAGTTAGGACTAGCTCAGTTAGATCTTCCGGTCCATTTCCTTTTAGCGTATCGATTGCCTCTTTAATTTCTAAAGAATTACCAATTGCCGCACCTAAAGGTTGAGACATATCAGAGATGATTGCCATTGTTTTTCTGCCAACAAGATTTCCGATACGAACCATTGCCTCAGCTAATTTTTCAGCATCTTCTTCTGTTTTCATAAATGCTCCAGCACCTGTTTTCACATCTAAAACAATTGCATCTGCACCTGCTGCAATCTTCTTACTCATAATAGATCCAGCAATTAAAGGAATAGAACTTACAGTTCCTGTCACATCGCGTAATGCATAGATTTTTTTATCTGCCGGTGTTAGATTTCCAGATTGTCCGATAACAGCGATTTTATCTTTATTGACAATATTAATGAATTCTTCATCGCTGATTTCAATATGGAACCCGTCAAATGATTCTAATTTGTCTAACGTTCCACCTGTATGACCTAAGCCACGACCTGACATTTTCGCAAAAGGAATATCTAACGCTGCAATGAGTTGAGCCAAAACTAATGTTGTTGTATCGCCAACACCGCCCGTAGAATGTTTATCCACTTTTACGCCTTCAATCCCTGATAAATCAATCACATCACCTGAATCAACCATCGCTAAAGTTAAGTTGGCAAGCTCTTCATCTGTCATATCTTGGAAATAAATAGCCATTAATAATGCACTTGCTTGATAATCTGGAATTGTTCCTGCAGTGTAACCATCAATAAAAAATTTAATTTCGTCTTTTGTTAATTCAAATCCATTTTGTTTCTTTTCAATAACGTCGACCATTCTCATTCTCTTCACCATTCCTTTTTTTTATTTTAAATCTCCTAAGAAACTGGTACCATATTCTGGCATGCCTACCTTGAAATTATCCGCAACTGTTGCACCAATATCAGAAAATGTTTTTCTTATACTTAATTCACTTCCATGTGCGAAACGCTTAGAATAGACTAATAATGGTACAAACTCCCTAGTATGATCTGTTCCTTTGTACGTAGGATCATTTCCATGATCTGCTGTAATAATTAATAAATCATCCTCTTTTAACTTAGCAAAAACCTCCGGCAAACGTTGATCAAATTCCTGCAATGCTTGTCCATAGCCTAAAGGATCTCTGCGATGCCCAAACACTGCGTCGAAATCGACTAGGTTTAAAAAACTCATGCCACGGAATTCTTTATCCAGTAATTCTATAAATTTATCCATACCATCCATATTTGAAACTGTACGAATACTTTGAGTAACCCCTTCACCATCAAAAATGTCGGATATTTTTCCTAGAGCGATTGAATCTAAGCCACTCTCTTTTAGTGTATCCATCACAGTTTTATCAAAAGGCTTTAAGGCATAATCATGGCGGTTAGCCGTACGTTTAAACGTTTCTTTAGATGTGCCTACAAAAGGTCTAGCGATAATACGACCAAGCATATATGGCTCGTCTCTCGTAATTTCCCGAGCGTATTCACAAATACGGTACAATTCTTCCAGCGGAATAATTTCTTCATTTGCTGCAATTTGTAAAACAGAATCTGCAGAAGTATAAACAATCAACGCACCTGTCTTAAGTTGTTCTTCGCCTAGTTCTTCAAGGATTTCTGTCCCGCTTGCGGCTTTGTTGCCGATAATGTCTCTTTTAGAGAACATTTTAATCTTTTCAAGAAGCTCATCTGGAAATCCATCTGGAAAAACTCTAAAGGGTTTATCAATATACAATCCCATAAGTTCCCAGTGACCAGTCATTGTGTCTTTTCCAGCAGACGTTTCTTGCATTTTCGTATGATAGCCCATAGGCACTTTTACTTTTTCTACACCAGCAATCTCTTTAATGTTAGACAAACCTAAAGCTTCCATGTTTGGCAAGTTCAGCCCATTCACCTCTCTAGCAATATGGCCTAGCGTATCTACATCAAAATCATCAAAGTCATTTGCATCAGGTGCTTCATCTATTCCTACTGAGTCCATTACAACAACATGTATCCTTTTAAATTCTTTCATTTCTTTTCACCTCATCAGTTAAACTTAAAAAATTAATAAAGTAATCCGATGATCGTCGCTGTTAAACAACTCACTAACGTTGCGCCGAATAATAATTTTATACCAAAACGTGCGACAACATTTCCTTGTTCTTCGTTCAGGCTTTTTACAGCACCTGATATGATACCGATTGAAGAAAAGTTTGCAAAAGAAACCAAGAAAACGGAAATAATTGCGGTTGTTCTACCAGTGAATTCTATCGAACTTGATGTTAAGTTCGTCATTGCGACAAACTCATTTGAAACTAGTTTAGTCGCCATAATACTTCCAGCATCTACGATCTCATTTGCTGGTATACCCATTAAGAATGCAAATGGCGCCACTAAATAGCCGATAATATCTTGGAATGAAATTCCAAAAATTCCTTTAAAAATTGCGTTGATCATCGTAATAACTGCCACAAATCCAATCAACATCGCAGCAACTGTAATCGCTACGTGGAATCCATCCATGATGTATTCACCTAACATTTCAAAAAAGGATTGCTCTTTTTCATCTTTTACTTCTAAAACATCTTCTTCTTCTGTTACTTCATACGGATTGATCACAGATGTGATGATAAATCCTCCGAATAGATTTAAAACGATAGCTGTCACGACGTATTGTGGTTTTAATAGAAACATATATGAACCTATAATCGCCATAGATACAGTTGACATCGCTGATGCGCATAAAGTATATAATCGATGTTTTGGTAACAGACCTAGTTGTTTTTTCACAGAAATAAATACTTCTGATTGACCTAAAATGGCTGAGGCAACCGCATTATATGATTCTAATTTCCCCATGCCGTTTACCTTACTTAAAGCAAGACCGATGTACTTCACAATAAAAGGAAGAATTTTAAAGTATTGTAAAATTCCAATCAACGCAGAAATGAAAACGATCGGTAATAAAACACCAATAAAAAATGAAGTTTCATCTGGGTTAATCAAACCTCCAAAAACAAAATTCACACCTTCAGCCGCGTATTGTAGTAAATTATCAAATCCTTTGGCAATTCCTTCTATAACGAAATTACCAACACTTGTATTTAACAATACAAACCCTAAAATAAATTGCAAAGCCAACATAATGATAATCGGCCTAAATTTAACCTTCTTGCGATCATTACTCGTTAACCATGCCAATCCAATAAAAAACAACAAACCTAGACAACCAATTAAATATTTCATCCTTATCCTCCAATTGAACTCGTTTACATTAACTTGTAAAAGTAAGCATATTGCTTACTTTATTTACTTTTAGTAGCCGTTACCTTGATCTGATGTGTCGCCAGAAACGATTGAAACGCCTGCACTTGCACCAATTCTTGACGCACCTGCTTCGATCATTGCTAATACTTCTTCTTTTGTACGAACACCACCAGAAGCTTTAACCCCAACATCAGGTCCTACTGTTTTTCTCATTAAGGCAATATCTTCTGTTGTTGCGCCACCAGTTGAAAAACCAGTTGATGTTTTAACAAAATCTGCGCCTGCTTTGACTGACAATTCAGAAACTGTTACGATTTCTTCTTTTGTAAGCAAACATGTTTCTAGAATCACTTTTACAAGAACATTTCCTGATGCTTCTACAACTGCGCGGATATCTGCTTCAACTGTCTCTAAATCACCAGATTTCAAGGCACCTACATTGATTACCATGTCAACTTCTGTAGCACCATTAGCAATAGCATTTTTTGTTTCAAAAGCCTTAGTTTCAGAAGTATTTGCTCCTAAAGGAAATCCAATCACGGTACAAACATCGACGCCAGATCCTTTTAATTCAGTACTAGATAATTTAACCCAATACGGATTCACACAAACGGAAGCAAATTGATATTCTTTTGCTTCTTGACAAAGTTTTACAATCATATCCTTTGTCGTTTCAGGTTTTAATGCTGTATGGTCAATCATTTTTTCAATAGTCATTATAACTCTCCTTTAGTTTTGATAAATGTATTATACACTCGACAAGAACATTTGTAAACACTATCATGAAATTATGTTCATTTTCAGATAAAAATAAGATGAAGCTAGGACATAACTCTACAAGTCACATCCCAGCCTCATCTTTTTTCATTACTTTTTATAGTTTCAATAATCCTTCAGCAGCAGTTTGATCAATGATTAATAAATTGGCATACTTTCCTGCCAAAGCGCCATCAATCGCTTCGATTTTTCGAGAACCACCAGCAACTAAAATCGCTTTTTCTTTTTCTCTTAGATCAGATAATTCGATGCCAATCGTCCGTTCGTTGATCTTCTGGCTGCAAATTTCACCATTACTGTCAAAAAAACGAGAACAAATATCACCAACTGCTTGTTCTTTAAGAAGCTCTTCCTCCTCATCACTAAAATAACCTAAACGAAATAACAACGCTTCATCTCTAACAGTTCCCACTGTAAATAGCGCAATATTGGCTTCTTTCCCTTTTGTGATGATTTTTTGGATATGGCGATCTTGTTCCACCATTTTTTTAACTTCTGCATTGTCAAAAATAACTGGTAACGGTAGTTGCACGGCAACAGTCTGAAAGGCTTTTTCAAATAACGTCAACGTTTCGTTGGCGTATGTATTCACATTAGAATGGCTGATTCCACCCTTCAGTTGAACAATTTCTACGCCAACTCTTTCCTGAGTGTTAAGTTTTCTTGCCACTTCATACATCGTCGTTCCCCAACTAACGCCCAAAATATCACCATTTTTAATCGTTTCTTCCAGATACTCAGCTGCATAAGACGTCAGATACTCTGTGATTACCTGATAATTTGTTTCAGGTGAAAATACAACATGTACTTCTAACAAGTCATATTTTTCTTTGAGTTGTTTTTCAAGCTCAAACAAATCGGAAAAAGGATCTGAGATCGTAATCTGGACAAAGCCCTTTTCCTTAGCATAATTCAGCAATCTAGAAATGGTTGGACGGGAAAGCTCTAATTTTTTTGCAATTTCCTGCTGACCTAGACCGGATTGATAATACAATCTAGCCGCTTCAATACTAAGTTGTTGTTTTTGTTTATCCATATTTATAGTCCGTTCTTTTCATTTTCTTCAATTATAGCAAGAAAAAATTAGGAAAACAAACCACACTACGTTAGTTAATTAAATAAATACGTCTAAATTCTTCAACTTTTTCTTTGTCAAAGTTTAAACATTCCGCTGCATACTTTTCTGCGGTACCAAAATGTTTCTCAATTAAATGGAATGCATGATCCAAATAATCTTCTTTTACATAAAGCGCTGTTGCTAAAGATTCCAAGTGTTCTTCACTAAAGCCTTGCTCTCTATAGTTCTGAATCAGTTCATCATTTGCTTTTTTTCTTTCTGTATTTGTTACTAGGAAATCTTTATAAATCTCTTCTTTTTCTACATCTAGCAATAATAATAATAAAGCTGAAGCGTAGCCTGTACGGTCTTTCCCAGCAAAACAGTGGAAAATCGTTGATCCGTTTTTATTCGCTAAGATATAGTCCATAAATTCTGTAAAGCCTTCTTGTGCGCCTGGATTTAAAATTAAATCTTCATAAACACCTAGCATATGCTTATCAACAGCTTCAATCGACTTTAACTTAGAAAAATCAGCTAAACTCGAATTTTTAGCGTTCATTTTCCCAAGTAAATCTAAATTGATATATTCCACATCCTCGATTGGTGTGTCTGGTGACTCACTGATTTCAAACTCACGTCTAAAATCAATGATTCTTGTTAAATTAAAAGTATCGATCAATTTTGTTTGTGTTTTTTTGTTTAAATTGACTAAATGACCTGAACGTAGTAATCTCTTTGGTTTAACTGTTTTTCCTTCTTTATTTTTAATGCCGCCTAAATCTCTAAAATTCGTAATTTGTGTATTCATATAGTTATTCCACCTTTATCCGTTTACTTTTTTTCTTCTTTTTTCTTCTGCCAATGCTACACTTCCCAAAAGAACCACAATAATTACAATTGAAATATAGAAAATAATAAATGTATCGTTCCAACCATGCAGCACGTGACCAAAGAAATTCACACCATTTTTAGACGGATCAGAAATTTTAGCTAATAAAATTTTGGCCATTGAATCACCGAATAAATAGGCAAAGGCGCCCAACAATCCTCCTGAAACAACCGTTGCTTTTTTTGGCACAAATCCTAACATAGATAAATTGATCAATAGTTGTGGACCAAAAACCATCATACCTAACATAAATAGTGAGACATTGATCACAAGTTCTGTCGTACCAAGTTGGTAACCAATAATACCAATTGGCAATAAAAAAGTGCTGATTGTAGCGACCAAAGCTGGACGTCCTTTAAGTAGATCAGAGATATACCCCCAAGCTAAGCAACCAACTAAAGCACCCATTTCAAAATAGAAAATCGTTTGAGCTGCTGCTTCTTGTGAAAAGTTAAGATGTTCTGTCACGTATAATGGTGCCCAATTATCGATCCCAATGCGAACAATATAGACGAAAAACGTTTGCTACACATAAAATCCAAATATACGGATTCGTTAATAAATACTTTTTAAAAATTTCCCATTTCGTTAAATTTTCAGCATCCACATTTGCCTCTTCAATCGGTTCACCAAAAATCTCTTCACTTGAATTCCAGCCCAGATCTTCTGGTCTGTTTTTACCGATAAAAAATGTCACTACAGCAACGATTGCTGCGACGATTGCTGGAATAATAAACATCCCTGCGACTTGTCCTTTGAAGAATGTCGTTGCACACCAAACTGCAAAAATCCCTGCAAAACCACCACCGATATTGTGAGAAGCATTCCATAAACCAATATATCTCCCACGATTATTTCTTGTTGTCCATTGTGTGATAACAGAAGCACTACTTGGTCCGCCTACACATTGAGATAATCCATTTAACGACCATAAAACAATGATCCACCCCATTGGCACATTATTCATCGTAAATAATAATCCCAAACATAAAACAGTGATCGAAGATAATAACAACAAGATGGACAAGATTTTCTTTGTGTTTTTACCATCTACAATGTAACCAACAATAAATTTACCAAATCCATAAACAATCGAAAACACAAAACCAATGTACCCTAGATCTGTTGTCGTAAGACCTAGTTGACTTTTCAATAATGGCTGAGCTGCCTTAAAGTTATTTCGTATCATATACATCGTGATGTAGATAACTACTACAACTAAGAACGGTTTCATAAATTCTTTAAACCATCTTTTTCTTTGTTCAGCGATCGTTAGCTGATTTGTATTACCCACTTGACTATTTATTTCTTCCAAATTTTTCACCTCAAACAAAATAATTATAATGGTTAGCGCTTTCCAATATAATTGTATGATACATCTTGTATGAAATAATGTAAATACATTAATGAAATTTTGTTCAAAATGATGATCTTTGTTTTCCAGCTTTTTTATAAAAAAATACCCTCGACAATTTATCGAAGGTACTTTTTTACTTTTTATTCATCGTGATTACTGTTTAATTCTGTGATTTTACCTGTTGCAAGATAGACAATCCATTCACAGATATTTGTCACATAATCCCCAATACGTTCTAAATATGTTGCCACATGAAGATAATCCGTTCCGCTAATAACAGTTTCTGGATTTGACTGCATTGCCTTGATTGAGTGGCTATAAATACTGTCAAAGTACTCATTCACACGAGTATCCATTTTAGCGATCATTCTAGCATCTTTTTGATCAGTTTTTACGTATGCAATCAGCACATTATCTACCATTTTCTTCACGTAGTCAGACATGTCAGAAATTTCTTTTTCAATTTCAGGAATTCTTGTCTCACCCTTTAGTCGAATCGTTGATTTTGCGATCGATACAGCATGATCTGCCATTCTTTCTAAATCAGAACTAGCTTTCATAACGGTGATAATCATTCTTAAATCAGTCGTTACCGGCTGTTGTAAAGCGATCATTTCAAAGCTTTTCTTTTCCAGTTTGACTTCCATATCATTGATTTCTACATCGTAATCAATAACTTCTTGAGCTATTTTTTTATCGTGATTGATATAAGCACGTACAGATTTATGTACCACATTACTTACCATCATGCCCATTTCATAAAATTGATTATGAAGATTTAATAGTTCTTCTTCAAATTGACTGCGCAACATGTGTGTTCCTCCTTTTTTTTAACCAAATTTTCCAGAAATATAATCTTCTGTTTGTTTTTCTTTAGGATTCAGGAATATCTTCTTCGTATCATTAAATTCTATCAATTCGCCTTGCAAAAAGAAAGCTGTTTTATCAGAAATCCGTGAAGCTTGAGACATATTGTGGGTCACCATGATCATCGTATACTTTTCTTTCAGTGTTAAAAGCATATTCTCGATTTTACCACTTGAAACTGGATCAAGTGCACTTGTAGGTTCATCCAATAAAATAATTTCAGGATCAACCGCCAAAACACGAGCGATACAGACACGTTGTTGTTGTCCGCCTGATAAAGACAAGGCACTTTTATGCAGTTTATCTTTCACATCTTCCCAAACAGACGCTGCTTTTAAACTGTTTTCTACCGCTTCATCTAGAACTTGTTTATCCTTCTCACCTTTTAAACGTAAGCCATAAATCACATTTTCATAGATTGAAAATGGGAAAGGATTTGGTTGTTGAAATACCATACCGATTTCTTTACGTAAATCTACGATATCTGTTTTCGGACCATAAATATCTTTGCCTTTGTATACCACACTTCCTGTGATTGTCACGCCTGGAATCAAATCATTCATTCGATTCAATGAACGTAGATACGTCGATTTCCCACAACCAGATGGTCCGATCATAGCAGTGATTTCCCCTTGATTGATGCTCAAGTCGATCCCCTTTAAGGCTTCTTTTTTACCGTAATATAAATGCAAATCTTTTGATGAAATAATTTCTTTTGTCATCTTGCTCCTCCTAACCAAAATGTCCAGAAACGTAGTCTTCTGTCGCTTGAATTTTTGGTCGTGTAAAGATTTTTCTTGTTTCATCGTATTCGATCACTTTACCTAAGTAGAAAAAGGCGGTGTAATCACTGATACGGGCAGCTTGCTGCATATTATGGGTTACGATAATGATCGTATAATCATCTTTTAAATTCACTAATGTTTCTTCGACTTTCCCAGTTGAAATCGGATCTAAAGCACTAGCTGGTTCATCTAAAAGTAAAATATCCGGCTTCATGGCGATAGCTCTGGCAATGCATAAACGCTGCTGTTGACCACCAGACAACGCTAATGCACTTTTGTCTAAATTATCTTTGACTTGTTCCCAAAGCGCTGCTTGTTTTAAACTCGTTTCAACAATTTCATCTAGCTTTTTCTTATCTTTTTCACCATGTTGTTTTAAAGCAAATGTGATATTCTCATAGATCGATTTACTGAATGGATTAGGACGTTGAAATACCATACCGATTCGTTTACGCATTTCATAAACATCGACTTCTTTGGTATTCACATTTACATCCTTATACATGATATTCCCAGTTACTTTGGTATTAGCGATCCCATCGTTCATCCGATTCAAAGAACGTAAATACGTCGATTTGCCGCAACCAGATGGTCCGATCAAGGCAGTGATTTTATTTTTCTCAAACTCTAGATCCACACCTTTGATGGCTTCATTATCACCATACCAAACATGTAGATCATCGGTATGCAAAGCAATTGGTTCTGGTAGTTTTATGATATTTGTGTCGTTTAAATTATATTCTTTCATTCTGATTCCCCTAACATTAGGCTGATGTCATTCTTTTATATAATCTGTTTCCGATAAAACGTGCGCCGAAATTAAAGAGTAAAACGACTAAAATCAGAACAGCAGAAGCACCCGCAGAAACAGCAGCACCATCTGGCATTGTGCCTTCTGTATTGATTTTCCAAATATGAACAGCTAACGTTTCAGCTTGACGGAAAATACTGATTGGACTTGATACACTTAGCGGATTCCAATTACTGAAATCTAATGCTGGTGCACTTTGTCCTGCAGTATAAATCAAAGCAGCCGCTTCACCGAAAATTCTTCCTGAACTCAAGATCACTCCTGTTAAAATACCTGGTAAAGCTTCTGGAACAACTACTTTTAATACCGTTTCCCAACGAGATAAGCCTAAAGACAAGCCTGCTTCTCGTTGTGTATAATGAACGGCTTTTAACGATTCTTCAACATTTCTTGTCAATAAAGGCAGATTGAAAAATGTTAATGCCAGTGCTCCTGAAATAATTGAAAAACCATAACCAAGCTGCACTACAAAAATCAAGAAACCAAACAAACCAACGACTACTGACGGAAGTGAGCTTAAAATTTCGATGGAAGTGCGGATTACATCTGTTACCCAGTTTTTCTTCGCATACTCAGATAAATAAATACCTGCACCCAACGAAATAGGAAAACTAATCAGCATCGTGATCAATAATAAGTATAGCGAGTTAAATAATTGAATGCCGATACCGCCGCCTGCTTGGTAGGCTTTGGAAGGTTTTGTTAAAAAGTCCCAAGAAATATGCGGAATACCACGAATTAAAATATAAAGGAGCAGTGCTGCCAAAATCAAGACAATCACGCCTGAAATAGCATATAAGACGCCTGTTGCAAATTTATCTGCTTTTTTTGCATTCATTATTTCAAGGCCCCTTTCCTACCAATGATTCGAATAATAATATTAAAGAATAATGACATCAACAATAGGATCAACGCCAGTGACCACAGCACATTGTTTTCGACTGTTCCCATAATTGTATTTCCGATCCCCATCGTTAAAATACTTGTTAACGTTGATGCTGGAGTCGTTAAACTTGATGGCATGATTGCTGCATTTCCGATAACCATTTGAATCGCTAAAGCTTCACCGAAGGCACGTGCCATTCCAAAAACGACCGCTGTTAAAATCCCAGGCACCGCAGCTCGTAAAACAACTTTGTAAATTGTTTGCCAGCGCGTCGCACCTAGTGCTAACGATGCTTCACGATAATGACGAGGAACTGACTTTAACGCATCCACTGTCATCGTTGTAACGGTTGGTAAGATCATGACAAATAGGACAAATGTCCCAGCCAATATCCCAAAACCTGTACCACCAAAAATCGAACGAATAAAAGGTACGATCACAGATAATCCAATAAAACCATAAACAACTGATGGAATCCCAACTAATAGTTCAATAACTGGTTGTAAAATTTTTGAACCTTTTTTAGGTGAAATCTCTGTCATAAACACAGCTGCACCAATCGCAAAAGGTGTTGCGATGATTGCAGATAAGAATGTTACGATAAAAGAGCCCGCAATCATTGGCAAAGCGCCTACCATTGGTTTACCATCTGTTCCTGTTTCACTTGGATTCCAATTTGTCCCGAATAAAAAGTCGGATACTTTAATTTTATTTGTAAAAAAAGTCGCTAAACCTTTACTTGCCACAAAATAAAAGATCGATAAAACAACCAAAACAATCAAAGCGATACAAAGAAAACTAATAAATTTTCCTCGTTGTTCCATTTTTGCGCGCTTTGATTTTGTTAACAATTTCTTCTGCACATCTTCCAAGAAAATTCCTCCTTATTTTAAAAGCGCAGCAGGCTCGTTCAGTTCTGACAGGAAAATAGGAAAAATGATTGAGGTGCTTTTTACCTCACTCAGTTTTTATCTTTTTCCCGAAGAGCTAGCCTGCGAAGCTAGATAGCATTAAAAGCGTAACGGGCTCGCTAAGCTCTGACAGAAAAATAGGAAAAATAGACTGTGACGCTTTTTGTCACATTCTATTTTTATCTTTTTTCCGAAGAGCTAGCCCGTGAAGCTAGATAGCATTAAAAGCGTAACGAGCTCGTGCAGCTAGACAGCATTATGTTCACTTAGCTCTGCTAGGAAAATATGAGGATGGCAATTATGACCAATTTCATATTCTATCTTCCCCAAATAAATCCGCAACATGCTCAACACTTTCCATAATAAAATCAGTGTAACTTTTTAACATAAATTTGTGTTTAATAACATGTAAATCTTATGTTAACTTTGTAAATTTTGTGTAAAGGTCGATTATTTGATAAGATTTCCCTGCCAATCCCGTTCTACTTCCATTTTAGAAACAGGAATATACCCTAATTGAGCGATGATTTTTTCCTGAACATCATCTGATAACATAAATTCCAAAAATTCATCCGTCAATTGCTTTGGTTTTCCTAATGTATACATATGTTCATATGACCAAATTGTCCATTTATTCGTTATAACATTGTCGTCAGTTGGTTTTACACCATCAATACTTAATGTGTTAACTTCGTCATTAACATAAGAAAAAGCAGTATAACTAATTGCTCCTGGCGTATCAGCAACAATGGAGCGTACCATTCCACTTGAGTCTTGCTCTTGGGCTTGGATCGCAGTTTTACCATCTAATACCCAACGTTCGAAAGTCACACGTGTACCACTTCCTGCAGCACGATTCAGCATAACGATAGGAATATCTTTTCCACCGATTTCTTTCCAGTTCGTTATTTCACCTAGAAAGATTTTTCTAAGATTTTCTAATGAAATATCTGATACGCCAACATTCTTGTTAACGATTGGTGTAATTCCTGCTACAGCAACCTTATGATCTGTCAATTTAGATGCGTCAATTCCCTTTTTCTCTTCGGCAAACAAATCCGAGTTTCCAATATCCACTGCACCAGACTGAACTTGGCTCAACCCTGTACCGCTTCCGCCTCCTTGAACATTAACGAAACGTCCTGGATTTTGATTTTGAAACTCCTCAGCCGCAGTTTCAACTAAAGGTTGTAATGCTGATGAGCCGACTGCTGTGATCGATTCACCTCGATCGATCCACTTAGCGCAACCTGATAAAGTTAGTACTCCAATTAGACTAAAAAATAATAGCATTTTCTTTTTCATTTATCTGATAATCCTCCAAACTCAATTCAATCAATTCATTTTAACATTAACTGTTTCAGTTGAAAATTATAAGTTTCTGCAATCGGTATTTTTTTAGAATAAAATAACAGATTGAACTCTTAAAAAGCAAAAAAAGACAAAGCAAAAAGTACAACTGATTCTCCAGATTGCACTTTTTGCACTAATTTATAATAATGGTGAAATTAGACGAGCTAAGCCTTCTTTCAATTTGATGAGTACACCACGATTGCGGTATTTTTCTTCTGTTAACAGTTCAGATACTTTAGAATCCTCGTAAAAAGCATTTCGCACTTCTTTTGAAAATTTTTGATCATAAATAATTGTATTGACTTCAAAATCAAGTCGAAACGAACGAACGTCAATATTTGCTGACCCGACAGACACAATTCCACCATCTATGATCATTGTTTTAGCATGAATAAATCCATGTTCATAGGTTTCGATAATCGCGCCATACTCTAATAGTTCCGCTGAAAATGAGTATGTCGCCCAATAGACAAGCATATGATCTGGTTTATTGGGTATTTGCATTCGCACTTTTACACCTGATAATAAGGCTAATTTTAACGCTTCATGAATTGAGGCATCCGGTATATAATATGGCGTTTGGATTAATATTTCTTTTTTGGCAATTGAAATCATCTTTAAATACGTCATCTTGATTTGTTCATGCTCTGAATCTGGACCGCTAGTCACCACTTGAACTGCTTTTTTTCCATCAGAATAAATGGGTGGAAAATAAGCAGCATCGTAGCTTAATTCTTTTCGATGTTGCGAATTCCAATCCATCAAAAAACGATTTTGTAGGCTATAAACAGCCTCGCCATGAATCCGTAAATGATTGTCTCGCCAATAACCAAATTTTTTAACTTGACCAAGATATTCATTTCCAACATTAAATCCACCTGTATAGCCAATTTTCCCATCAATCACCACAATTTTTCGGTGATTCCGATAATTGATTCTTGGATTTAAATAGGGAACAAATAATGGAAAGAAAAACGCAATTTCTCCACCAATTTTCTTTAGTTCTTCAAAAAATTTCATATTTACTTGTGTTGAACCCCAAGCATCTAAAAGCAAGCGAACTTTTACGCCCCTTTTCACGGCATTGATCAATTCTTGTCGAATTTCTTTTCCTAAAGTATCGCCACGATAAATGTAATATTCCATATGAACATGATCTTTAGCTTGTCGAATGTCTTCGATTAAGCCGTCAAATTTCTCCCGTCCATCTGTATACAAACGTACCTCATTATTTGTTGTATATAATGAGCTTTCAAAAATGGTCAACATATAAATCAACTGCTTTGAATCCACTTCTCCTGTTGGTGGATGGGGAAATAACCCTCTTAATAATGATTGTTTCTCAAATTCTATTTCAGCATTCATCCCGATTTTAGCCTGCATTTTCATATCAAATATCTTATCTTTTGAGATACCTCGACCTAAGAAAATATAAAGGATAAAGCCCAAAACAGGAATAAACATCAATACCAAAAGCCAAGACCATGTCTGAGCTGTTTGTTTCCGTTCTCGAAAAACAATAACTAACGATAATAGCATATTAGCAATAAAAATAATAACAAATAAATTATCATATAAAAATTTCATTTACGCACCCCAATCACTTCACTCATACATCCCCAGTAAAGCATAACCAACTTATGAAAATAAGTAAAGAAAAAGCAGACAAAAATGTCTGCTTTGGCTTCACTAAATTTTTAAGAAACGACGCATTGAGATGATCGATCCAAGTGATCCTATCGTCATTCCAATAACGATCATTAGTAAATCGATTTGCCAAACAAAAGATTCAGGTTTTAATAGTGAATAATTTGAACTTAGCAACTGCGGGTTGAACAAGGTATAGAATTTTTGATAACCAAACGTTAACACTAAAATTGGAATAATTGATCCTATTAAACCAATCCAAGCACCTTCTATAAAGAATGGCCAACGAATATACCCATTTTTTGCTCCTACCAAACGCATGATTTGAATTTCTCTTTGACGAGAAAGAATCGTAATACGAATCGTGTTAGAAATCAAGAAAACTGCGACAAACAATAGTAAAATTGCGGCACCCAATCCCCATGTTCTAACTTTACCTGCAATACTGAAAATCTTATCTGAAGAAACACCACCATAATCTGCTTTAAATACATTCGGCAGTTTTGCGGCTTTCGCTGAGATTTCCTTTGTATCTGATGGTTCTTTTGCACTTACATAATACACATCGTACAATGGATTACTGTCACCTTCAAATAAGTTCCAAGCTTCACCCATTTGTTTTTGGATTTTCTTTAATTGCTTATCTTTGTTTGAATATGAAATTGTTTCAACATTGTCTATTTTGTTTAGTTCTTTTTCTAGTTTTTGCATTTCATCTGGTGTTGTACCGATGTCAACGAAAACCGAAACTGTTACGTTTTCTTCGATGTCTTTTGCTAATTTTGTTGCATTAAAAATTACTGCCATAAAAATCCCAACAAGGACTAAAGTAATCGTAACAGCACTGGCTGAAGCAATTGTCATCCACCCATTACGTTTTAAACTTTTGATACTTTCTAGGACATGAGAAAAGAACGTTCTAATCATCGTAGCCATATTCTCCTTCCGCTTGGTCTCGAATAATTCGGCCATTTTCGATGGCGATTACGCGATGACGGATCGTGTTTACAATCGTGCTGTTATGTGTTGCCATAACAACGGTTGTTCCTTGTGCATTGATCCGGTCTAAAAGTTTCATGATTTCCCATGAGTTTTCTGGATCAAGATTTCCTGTTGGTTCATCAGCGATTAGAACTTTAGGTGTATTTACGATTGCACGAGCAATCGAAACACGTTGTTGTTCGCCACCAGACAGTTCACTTGGAAACACTCGAACTTTATGTTTTAAACCAACAAGATCAAGAACTTCCATTACTCTTTTCTTGATATCTCTTGGCTTACGTCCAACAACTTGCATAGCGTAAGCAACATTTTCATATACAGTCTTCTTCGTTAATAATTTATAATCTTGAAAGACAATACCGATCTCTCTTCTAAGGTAAGGAACTTCTGCATTTTTTATTTTCATTAAATCATGACTTGCAACTTTTAAACGTCCCTTAGTTGCTTTTTCTTCACGGTACATCAATTTAATGAATGTTGATTTTCCGGCTCCGGAAGGCCCAACAACATAAACGAATTCACCTTGTTTTATTTCTACTGAAATATTTCGGATAGCAGTTGTACCATTCGAATATTTCTTCATTACATCTTTCATTTCAATCATGGCGTATTCTCTCCATCTCTGTTTTCTAGACTATCAATCATTATAACATGACTTTGTTTCAAGGCTCTTTCAACAGTTTACAATTTTGTTTCATTTCTGTGAATAGATCAATTTAATTTTTGTTTCAAATAAGCATCAATGAAGCCATCTAAGTCTCCATCCATTACTGCCTGTACATTTCCCGTTTCGTAATTAGTACGATGGTCTTTGACCATTGAATAAGGGTGGAAAACATACGAACGAATTTGCGAACCCCAGCCGATCTCCAACTGTTCACCGCGTAAAGCTGCTGCCTCCTGCGCTTTTTTATCCATTTCTAATTGATAAAGTTTTGCTTTAAGCATTCCCATCGCTTGCTCTCGGTTTTTTAATTGTGAACGTTGCGCTTGACTGGCAACAACCGTTCCAGTAGGTATGTGGGTGATTCGAACAGCTGATTCTGTCTTATTAATATGTTGTCCCCCAGCGCCACTGGCACGATAGGTATCAACTTTTAAATCATCTGTATTGATATCGATCTCAACAGTTCCATCCAATTCAGGCATGATATCAACTGAACAAAAAGAAGTGTGACGACGTTTGGCTGAATCAAATGGTGAAATCCGTACTAAACGATGAACACCTTTTTCAGATTTTAAATACCCATACGCATTATATCCTTTAATTAAAAGCGTAACACTTTTAATGCCTGCTTCGTCTCCTGATTGATAATCTAATGTTTCTACTTGAAACCCGTGACTTTCAGCCCAGCGTGTATACATTCGAAGCAACATACTGCCCCAATCTTGTGATTCAGTACCCCCAGCGCCTGGATGAAGTTCCATGATAACATTATTTTTGTCATAAGGCTCGTTTAACAATAAGGAAAGTTCATAAATACTTAGCTTTTCTTTTAAAGCTAGTAAACGTTCTTCCAATTCTTCTTGCGTATCTGAATCGTATTCTTCTTGCTGCATCTCACTCATGATTTCCAATTCTTCTAGTTCATCTGCAAATTGATGAAATTGCTGATATTTTTCTTTATAGGAATTGGTTTCGTTGATCAATTGTTGTGCCGTTTCTGAATTATCCCAAAAACCAGGCTCTGCCATTCTGTTTTCAGCTTCTGCAATGTCTTCTTCTAACTGATCTAAGTCAAAGAGACCCCCTGAAGCTTGTGATCGATTGATTCATTTCATCTAAAATAGTTCGGATTTCAGCATTTTCCATGATATTTTCTTCCTTCCATTTTCAATACTTTGTAACACAACAAATGAAGGCGAGGCGAACGCCTCACCTTCATCAATTTTTAAAGACCTTTACCGTGGCAATTTTTGTATTTCTTACCACTGCCGCATGGACAAGGATCATTACGGCCTATTTTTTCATCAACATGAATTGGTTGCTTTTTAGCACTTGTATTGCTTTGAGGTTCTTCTTCATCTGATGGATGAACGGCTTCCCCTTGCGCTACTTGTTCACGTTGAACATTTTGACGAATTTCTGATTTCATGAATAGACGAGTTACTTCGTATTCGATTGCTCCGATCATTTCTTCAAACATATTGTAGCCCTCTGTTTGATATTCAACTAATGGATTATTTTGTCCGTAAGCACGTAAGCCCACTGATTGACGTAATTGATCCATTGCATCAATATGATCTGTCCATTTTGTATCTACTACACGTAGAATAACAACTTTTTGGAATTCCAAAATTTGTTCTGGACCATTTAATTGTTCTACTTTGACATCATAGACTTCTTGCGCACGTTTTACTAAATACTCTTTGATTTCTTCTGGTGATTTGCCGTCTAAATCTGCTTTAGAAATAGAGTCTTCATGAACTAATGTTGAAGAAGCGAAATCAACGATACCATCAAGATTCCAATTTTCTTTTTCTAATTGAGTATGGCTATCAACAACGCGAGTGATTGTACGTTTTACCATATTTAGTAATGTTTCAGTCAACTCTGTATCTTCCATGATGACTTCTTGGCGTTGTGCATAGATAACTTCACGTTGCTCACGCATTACATCATCATATTGCAAGACATTCTTACGTGTATCATAGTTATTTCCTTCAACACGTTTTTGAGCTGATTCTACTTGTTTACTTAACATTTTGCTTTGGATTACAGCATCTGATTCTTCAATATTCATGCGATCCAAGAATGCTTTGATTCGTTCTGAACCAAAACGTTTCATCAAATCATCTTCAAGTGATAGATAGAATTGAGAAACCCCAGGATCTCCCTGACGACCTGCACGTCCACGCAATTGATTATCGATACGGCGTGATTCATGACGCTCAGTACCGATTACAGCTAAACCACCTAGTTCGACAACACCAAGACCAAGCTTGATATCAGTACCACGACCAGCCATATTAGTAGCAATCGTAACCGCACCCTTTTGACCAGCATTCATAATGATTTCAGCTTCTTTAAAGTGATTTTTGGCGTTCAATACTTCATGAGGTACTTTTTCTTTATTTAATAACTCTGATAATAACTCTGAAGTTTCAACAGCAACTGTACCAACTAAGACTGGTTGACCATTATGGTAACGTTCTTTAATGTCTTGGACAACAGCTTTAAATTTACTTTGCAGTGTTGGATAAAGTAAATCTGCACGGTCATCACGAATGATTGGACGGTTTGTTGGAATTTGGAAAACTTGAATATTGTAGATTTCACGGAATTCTTCTTCTTCCGTTTTAGCAGTACCAGTCATCCCAGCTAATTTCTTATACATACGGAAATAGTTCTGGAATGTAATTGTTGCCATTGTTTTTGTTTCATCTTCGATTTCTACGCCCTCTTTGGCTTCGATCGCTTGGTGTAAACCATCTGAGTAACGGCGACCATCCATGATACGACCAGTAAATTGGTCAACGATCAATACTTTACCTTCTTGAACAACGTAATCAATATCTCTAAGCATGATAAAATTCGCACGTAAGGCTTGATCCATATGGTGAGTCAAAGCTGTATTTTCAATATCATAGAGGTTTTCTAAACCAAAGTTTTCTTCTGCTTTTTCGATACCCGCTTCTGTTAAACTAATTGTTTTAGATTGAACATCGATTTTGTAATCTTCTTCTTCTTTTAAACGTTTAACAAAATTATCTGTACGTGTATAAAGCGCAGTTGATTTTTCTGCTTGTCCAGAAATGATCAACGGTGTACGCGCTTCATCGATTAGGATTGAATCGACCTCATCCACAATCGCATAATTCAATGGACGTTGTACCATTTGGTTACGGTAAACAACCATGTTATCACGTAAATAATCAAAGCCTAATTCGTTATTTGTACTATAGGTAATATCACAATTATAGGCATCACGCTTTTCTTCTGACGTTTTTGAGTTGATATTCAGACCTACCGTTAAGCCTAAGAAATTATACAATTCACCCATCTCATCAGAGTCACGAGTTGCTAAATATTCATTGACCGTTACAACATGAACCCCTTCGCCAGTCAATGCATTTAAATAAACCGGCATTGTAGCTGTCAAGGTTTTACCTTCACCAGTTCTCATTTCAGGGATATTCCCATCATGTAAGACAATACCACCCATTAATTGAACGCGGTATGGATACAATCCTAAGACACGTTTCGCCGCTTCACGGACAACCGCAAAAGCTTCTGGTAATAATTGATCTAGCGTTTCACCTTTTTGGTAGCGAGCTTTAAACTCATCTGTCTTTGCCTTTAATTCTTCATCGCTCAATGCTGCAATAGCTGAAGCGTGAGATTCCACTTGTCCAGCAATACCATCCAAGCGTTTTAGTTCCTTTTTATCATTTTCGATCATCTTTTTTAAAAAATTAGCCATGTTTTTAAGTGTTCCTTTCAATAAACTCTATTTATTTTTTGCACTAAATGCACAATCATCCTTTCTATTTTATCACTAGTTGCTAAGAAAGGAAATAACTTCTCTTAATATTAATAATATATTATATCATCTTTTATGTACATATGCTTAAAACAAGTAAAAGAGACTTCGGCAAAACGTATGCCGTCCTGCTTCAGTCTCTTAAAAATCGACTATTCGAAAGTAACTGACCTTTGATAACAATTCTGTTAAAAATCTCTATTGCCATAAAGCAACTAGAGATTTTTAGCTATTCTTCGTTAAATAAAGGACAATTTACTCAGTCATTTAACTTAGTCTGTTTCGATTAAACCATATTTGCCATCTTTACGACGGTAAACAATGCTGGTTCCGTTTGTTTCTGAATCTTCAAAGATAAAGAAGTTATGTCCTAACATGTTCATTTGTAAAACAGCTTCTTCACTATCCATTGGTTTTAATGAAAGACGTTTTGTACGAACAATGTCTAATTCTGGCGTTTCATCAGGTGTTTCTTCACCATTTAAGAAAATAGCTGCTTTAGCAGTATTCATCCCAGTTTCACGAGATTTACGGTTAATTTTTGTTTTAAATTTACGAATTTGTCGTTCTAATTTATCTACAACTAAATCAACACTTGCATATAAATCAGGTGATGTTTCTTCAGCACGTAAAACTAAATAAGGTAGAGGAATAGTAACCTCGACTTTTGCTGTTTTTTCAGTGTAGACTTTTAAGTTTACATGAACAGTCGCTTCAGGTGAATCACTGAAATAACGTTCTAGTTTACCAACTTTTTTCTCTACATAGTCTCGGATTGCTTCAGTAACTTCGATGTTTTCTCCACGCACATTATATCTAAACATAACGATTACCCCTTTCATCTGCCACTAAAGAAGGAATAAAAGGACCACTCTGTTATCCTTCTTCTTAATTCTATTATAACGAATTATATTACTTTTGCCAACAGAATTGCGGTCGATTTTTTATTTTAATTATTCTTTTATCTCGCGACAGAAAACGTATACAGTTTTGAAGGAGCATTTTCCAAAATAACTTGGGCTGCATGGAAAATCGTTCGACCTGTTGTATAAATATCATCCACTAAAAGAATGTCTTGATTTAAGACAGCTTTTTGCCCTTCTAATGTTAATTTGAAAGGTTGCTTTAAATTCATTCGATCTTTTCTTGTTTTTTGTACTTGAGATATGCCATCTGCAAAACGCACAAGATAGGGCTGATATGGAATATTTGCAGCTGCCAACAATCCTTCAACTTGATTAAAACCTCTGACCTTCATTCGTTCAGTTGAAATCGGCATTGGAATCACTAAAAAGTTCTTTTTTTGCTTAAAGTACGTCTGTAAAAAATCCATGAAACTATATCTAAGTCTATAATTCCCTTTGAATTTATATTCCTCAAACCATTCTTGCATCGCTTGATTGTAGGTAAAAAGAGCTTCATGATGAAAATCATAATTTGGATAACATTGTTGCCATTTCACACAGTCCCCACAATACAGACTATTTGACGGACGCTGACAGCCATAACAGCACTCTTTTTTTTCCAGTAATTGAAATTCTTTGGCACAGTTGGAACATAATTGTTCAGATACTATTTTTTTCGGCAAAAAAATTTCCTGAATTGTTAAATTTCTACTGATCGTTTGACTACAATAATTACATTTCATCTATCAATCCCCGTTCTATCCCTAAAGTATTCATTTTTTTAATCTGCTTGATCGCTTCTTTCATAGACTTCGTACAGCCATCATGCAAAAACCAGACTTCTCCTGCAGTATATTCTTTTCTTCGGTCGACCCTACCAGCAATTTGAACAAGAGCTGAGGTTGCAAAAACAGCATGATTTGCTCCTAAAACGATCACGGAAACACCATCAAATGTTACACCTCGTTCTAGTATGGTCGACGTCATAAGAATTCGATACTCCTTATTTCTCATCTTCAAGACCTTTTCTAACCGCTCTGGATCCTGAGAATGAACGCAGGCTAAAGGTACTTTTGGAAATTTTTTTTCTACTGCTTCCTTTAACTTTTCCATCAAAGAAATACTGGGGCAAAAAATCAAAACATCATTTTTAGTCACTAGTGTACGAATTTTGGTTACTAACGTTTTAGGACTGTTGCCTTTTTTAATTTTCTCATGCCATCGAGAACACCATTTCATCTTAGGAACAGGTAGGATTCTTCTATGGTAACGCGCTGGTAAAATGCTAGTCTTTAATTGATTTTGAGCTGTTTTTTTAGTTAACTCTTTGGTTGGTGTTGCGGTGAGATAAACAAGTGAACTATTTTTCTTGATTGCTTGATTTACACCATACTGCAGCAGGGGATTATCGACAAAAGGAAAAGCATCTACTTCGTCGATAATCAATACATCAAATGCTTGAAAAAAGCGTAATAACTGGTGGGTTGTGCATACTAAAAGTTTAGTATAACGATAGCGTTCTTCCATCTTACCATGAAGAAGAATCGCTGGTTCATCTGGAAAAACGGCTTGGATTCTAGGGTACAGTTCCAGACAAACATCAACTCTAGGTGAAGCAATAGCCACTCGATAGCCAGATTCTAAAGAATGATGAATCGCTTTAAACAGCATTTCTGTCTTACCCGCACCCGTAACCGCCCAAATCATTCTAGATTCGCCTTTCTTGACTGAAGCTACTAAATCATTTGATACTGCCTGTTGCCCATCAGTGAGTTGCCCTTTCCAAGCAAAATCGACTGTTCTTTTGACAGGATTTGGTTCAGGTAAATGGTAAAAATCCTGACTGGTATCCACTCTGCCTAATTGAATACACTCTGGACAAAAATAATGACCATTGACCAATTGAACGATACTCTTATTCTGAACCTGTCCACAGCGTAAACATTGAATTGTTTTTTCATTCACTTCCTGCATCGTCAATAGCTTTTGACTCTGTTCTTCTGCTGCTTCAATATTCTCAATTTCTTTTTTCAAGACTTTTCTTCCCCATAATTCTTGCATTTGTCCCCTCCATAATTAAATTACGCAATTTCTATTCACTATTTTTTCTTTATTTGTTCTATCGTTGTTTAGAACATCATAAAAAGCTCGACTAATTTACCGTTTCAGTAAATTAGTCGAGCTTTCATTTAGTATGCATAGATTCTAAAATCTTTCTTCATTTTCAAGAGAACAAAAAAAGTGAGTCAAAACTTACATCATGTTTTGACTCACTTATTGTATTAGTTATTTCCAATCAAATTCAATGCTTGTTGTAGCACTTTTTCCCCATTCATCATGCCATAATCTGCCATATTGATTACTTCTAAAGGAATTCCTTTAGGTTCTAAACGTTTTTCAAAATCGCTTTTCATAAATCTAACTTGAGGACCCAATAATAACACGTCTACAGGTTTACTCTCTAAATTGTTATCTGCATCTGAAGCTGATACTGCAAAAATATCCGTATCCAAGCCTTGTGCATCAGCAGCTTTTTGCATTTTTGTTACGAGCAAACTTGTACTCATTCCAGCAGAACATACAAGCATAATTGTTTTTTTAGCCATGGTAGCCATCTCCTTTTTTTTAACTAATAACATAACACATTTTATATTCTCTTTAACTTTAGTATAGTAAAAAACTGACTTTTGTCAACGCTTCCCGCTTGTGAGCTATCTTAATTTAGTTGTTTAAAAAAGCCATTTAGATTTAAGCAGTTTATTAAAAACCACATATTCCTTTTCAATATTGACTTGTACAACTTGATAACTAGCATTGAGCCAACCATATGCGCCTTTTTCAGGATGCTTAAGATCGTTTGCCCACCAATCGATATCTGTGCATGCCGTTTTAGGAAGTCCTGAATGTGGAAAAAGTAACTCGTCAAATTGAGTAAACGTTAAAGTTACTTGTGAACCACCATTGGTCGTTAAATAATGGGTAACGCTATCATATTTCTTTTGACGCTCTTTTGCCAAATCATTCACTCCCTTATTTTTATTATCGCTTTGCTTATAACGAACTACTTTTTTAAATTTATTCTTCCTTTTAATGATTATCTCATAAAAAGTTGAAGAAGCAAATGAAGGTCTCTTATCTAATTTAAAGAGAATAGTTGCTTCTCACCTTTATTTTTTTTATACTTAAAGCATTATGTAGTAAAGGACTGAGCAAATGCTTGATCATTATTTTACCATTCGCTCTGATGGAGAAAGTGAAATCGAGATCAAAAAATCCCGTTTTATCTGTTCTCTAAAACGAGTCTATTCAGAAAATGAAGCAAAAGATTTTATTGCTCAAAAGAAAAAAGAGCATTGGAAAGCCAATCATAATTGCAGTGCTTTTGTGATCGGTGAAAAAAGTGATATTCAGCGCAGCAACGATGATGGAGAACCAAGTGGAACAGCTGGCGTTCCTATGCTGGAGGTTTTGAAAAAACAAGAATTGATCAATGTGGCAGCTGTTGTTACTCGCTATTTTGGCGGAACTAAGCTTGGCGCTGGCGGCTTGATTCGAGCATATAGCCATGCTGTTTCTCATGCATTAAGTGACATCGGATTGGTCGAAGGAAAATTACAACAGGAAATTCGTTTAACGATCAGTTATCCTAATTTAGGAAATGTTCAAAATTTCCTAGAAAACAAACACTACACACTAAAAGACACGATTTATGGAGAACATGTTGACGTTATTTGCCTTGTAGATGAAGCGAAATCTGAACAATTTATGGCAGAAATCGTTGAACTATTAAATGGACAAGTTACATTTGAAGAAGGTGAATGTTCTTATCATGAACTACCAATCAAAAAAAAGGAGCAAGAAGATGACATTTGAAGAAATATTACCTCATATAAAAAAAGGGGCAAAAGCTGTAAGAGAAGGTTGGGGCGGTTTTGAATTGTACATTGAACTCAGAGATGAAATCGGCACATCCGATGGGACTTTCCTCCAAGTTACGCCCTACTTTTTGATCAAGACTTCTGATGAAGGATATAGTATGTTTTCACCAACACCGTGTGATGTTTTGGCAGAAGATTGGAAAATCGTAACTACAGATTAAGATTCTATACAAAGCTAGAACACTTAAAACAAGTCGCTCTAGCTTTTTTTATAGAATCAAGAAAAGAGGAACACGTATGCATTTCGATGAATACAAAGGAAAAACGATTTTTATAACGGGAGCAGCTTCTGGTATAGGACAGGCCCAAGCAATCGCTTTTGCACAACAAGGTGCCCATGTATTTGGATTGGATCTTGATGAAAGAGGATTGGCTGCAACGATTGAAAAAACAAAAAGTTCTGCTGGAAAATTTTCTTCTTGTATTGGTGGCGTTACAAAAAAAAGTGATATCACCGCAGCAGTTGAACAAGCAAACAACTTATTTGGCCCGATCCATATTTTATTGAACACAGCTGGCATTTTGGATGATTACACACCGACTTTAGAAACGACTGAGGCAATGTGGGATCGCGTTTTATCCGTTAATTTAAAAGGAACTTTTTTAGTAACCAATCAAATTCTACCGCAAATGTTAGCACAAAAACATGGTGTAATTGTCAATATGGCTTCAATTGCAGGTATGGTTGCCGGTGGAGGCGGCGCGGCTTATACAGCATCAAAACATGCTATTATCGGTTATACCAAACAGTTAGATCATGATTATATCAAACAAGGTATACGAGCAAATTCGATTGCTCCTGGCGCAATTCAAACACCTATGAATGCTGCTGACTTTGCTGGTGATGGCAAAATTGCTGAGTGGGTCGCTAACGAGACCCCTGCTGGACGCTGGGCCAAACCAGAAGAAGTTGCTTCATTGACTCTTTTTATGGCAAGTGAGCAGGCAGATTATATTCATGGAACTGTAATGACGATCGATGGTGGCTGGTTGGAAAAATAATATTGTATTGAAATGCCACAGCCTACTTTACAAATGCCACAATTTTCGATACCATAAAAAACAGTGAAGTAATTCACACTATGACACTTCAGCTGGCAGAATTTTCCTGTCACTTCCTTTGGTCATAGTTATTACTAAAACAGAAAATCTGTTTTACAAAGGAGAACACAAATGAATAACCCAAACTCACAGACTAAAGCCTGGTCGGTCATTGCTTTGACGAAAATGGCTTTGATCACGGCACTCTATGTCGTTGTCACTATTTTTTTGGCACCTTTTAGTTTTGGTGCAGTTCAACTCAGGTTTTCAGAGTTATTTAACTATTTACCGCTCTTTAACAAACGCTACATTCTAGCTGTGACTTTAGGAGTAGCCATCTCAAATGTGGCTTCACCATTAGGTCTTGTTGATATCGTTATCGGCAGCTTATCGACGTTTGTCGTTTTACTTTTATCTTATTATGGAACAAAACGGCTAAAAAGCCCAATCAAAAAAATGATCCTAACAGCAATTATTTGTTCACTTTCAATGTTTACGGTGGCTGGACAATTGGCTTATTTTTATCATCTGCCGTTTTTCTATACATGGTTGACAGTTGCTATTGGTGAACTGTTATCTATGACCGTTGGCGGTATTTTAATTTACTGGATCAGTGAAAAAATCGATTTAACGAAATAAAAAAGGGAAATGAAAACTGGCGACTCTTCATTATAGAAGGGCTGAAAGCTTTCATTTCCTTTTTCGTTTATTTTTCTAAATAAAATTCAAAACGGTTTCCTACATATTGTGTTCTTACATATTCAAAAGGGGTGCCATTTTCAAAATAGGAGATCTGGCGTAAACGAAGAATAGCATCTCCACGTTTGATTTTTAAATAATCTGCAATTTGTTCTGAAGCTTGCATAGCTGAAATCGTTTGATTCGCATGGCCGATTTTGTTGCCGCCTTTTTCTTCTAATGTTTTATAAAAAGAATTTGTGATTTCCGTTTTGCTATATTGATCAACTAATGAATACGGAACACTTGCAACTTCAAAACAGATTGGTAAATCATCTGCAAACCGAACTCGCTCCATGCGTACGATTTGTTCATTTTCTTTCAAATTTAACTTTTCCATCTCACTGGAACTTGGTTTAGCTACATAATAGGAGATGGTACGACTAGAAGGTACTCGATTTTGGGAAAGCATGATATCTGTAAAACTAGTTGTTCCCGTCATTTTTTCTTGCACTTTTTTACGGGCAACATAGGTCCCTGAACCGATTTTCCGTTCCAAAATCCCCTCATCAGCAAGTGTTTGGATCGCCTGTCTCAACGTCATTCGGCTAACACTGAACTGGATCGCCAGCTCACGTTCTGATGGAAGCCGGTCTCCAATCTTCCAAACGCCATGTTCAATGTCATCTTTAATTTTATCGTGGATTTGAATATAAACTGGTAAGCTTGAAACCATCTTATTTCCTCCTTTTTATTCCCTTCCATTATAACTGGTATATACCTCATAAACAACCAAAAGTTCCAAAATATAGCTATGCAAACGTTTATAGAAACAATTTGGTATGCTTCAGGTAAAAATCAAAGCTGTTTTAAATAAGAAAATATTTTAGTTATTATGTTTATTGTATAACGAAGTACGGACAAAAAGAAAGAAAAATTAACAAAATTAAAAATTTCTTTGCTTGAGACTTTGCTTATATAAAAATAGAGTGTGAAACAAAACTAAAAATAAGTTTCGTTTCACACTCAAAATCCAAGTAAATAGCGAAAAATTTGGCTCCTTTGATCACATCAACCTACGAACGGACTTTTTCTTCATCCATCATTTTATGTGCTGTTGCCATCATCAAGCGAATCCGATTCAGTTGATTCACCAACGACACACCTGGATCATAATCGATTGGCGCAATATTGGCTTTAGGATATTGACGACGCAACTCTTTCGTTACACCTTTACCCACAACATGGTTTGGTAGACATCCGAAAGGCTGCATGCACACGATATTATTCACATCTGATTTCAACAATTCGATCATTTCCCCTGTTAAAAACCAACCTTCGCCAGTATGATTTCCAATTGAAAGAATTTTCCCAGCATCTTCTGCTAATTCATGAATAGAGCTCAGGCCTTCAAACCGTTTAGAATTTCTCAAGGCCTTGTCCATTGGTTTTTCAACATATTCAATGATCCGGATCGCAAATTGAGCTAAGGTTTTACTTTGTTTAGACATCCCCATATTGTCGTATTTCCAAATTTGATTGTACAAAGAGTAATTCATAAATCCAACAATATCCGGCACAACAGCTTCTGCCCCTTCCGCTTCAAGCAAACGAACGATATCATTATTGGCAGTTGGTGAGTATTTCACCAAGATTTCGCCAACGATCCCAACTTTCGGTTTCTTGACTTCATTCAATGGGATTTCATCAAATTCTTTGATGATTTTTTTCATATTTCGATTGAATAAGGTCAATGAACCATTGCGGACATTTTTCTCGATTTGTTTTAGCCATTTAGCATGAAGTGCATCAATCACACCGACTTTAGTTTCATAAGGTCGAGTGCGATAAACAACTCGTTCGAATAAATCTCCATATAAAAAGGCTACAGCGACACGTTTCAACATCGGTAGTGTAAATTTAAAGCCTGGATTAGACTCAACCCCTTTATTTCCCATCGAAACTGAAACCACAGGAACTTGTGGGAATCCAGCATCGTTCAAGGCTTTTCTAAGCAATGGGATATAATTCGTTGCACGACAACCACCGCCTGTTTGTGTCATCATCACACTAACATGATCTAAATCGTATTCCCCGCTTTCTAGCGCTTCAACTAATTGGCCGATTGAAATAATCGCTGGATAACACGCATCGTTATTCACATATTTCAGACCGACATTTACAGCTTCTCGATCGTCTGCTGGTAAACAAACCACATTATAGCCGGAAGCTTTTAAAGCAACATCCACTAAACCAGATTGATGAATGGGGCTAAGCATCGGTAATAATAAGGTATGTGTCTTTCTCATTTCTTTGGTAAAGATGATTTTCTCTGGCTCTTCATGCTGCAGTTTTGGCTCAAAATTCATTTTTTCTCGCTCACCAACGGCTGCTTTCAAGGAACGTAAACGAATACGGATCGCACCTAAATTCGAACCTTCATCGATTTTCAAGACAGTATAGATTTTTCCATATTGATCCATGATTTCTTCCACTTGATCCGTCGTAACAGCATCTAAACCACAACCAAATGAATTCAGCTGAACTAATTCAAGATTCTTCGATTTCGCTACAACACGCGCTGCTGCATATAAACGCGAATGATAAACCCATTGATTGACAACACGTAAATTTCCGACATCACTTAAATGAGAGACACAATCTTCTGTCAATACATGGAAGCCTTCTTGCGTTATAACATCAGCAATACCATGATTGATTTCTGGATCTAGATGATAAGGACGACCGGATAAAACGATTCCCTTTTCCCCTTTTTGATTCAGCATCACGAGGGTTTCTTCCCCTTTTTTACGGACATCCTCTTTGAATGCATCTAATTCTTCATATCCATGGCGCAATGCTTGAGTCACTTGCTCTACCGAGATTCCTAGATCCGCAAATGTTTCGCTTAAAACTTTGGCAACTGATGCTTCATTGGCTAAATTAATATACGGATTACGGTAATCAACTTTACCATCACGAATGTCATCTACATTATTACGAATAACATCAGGATAACTTTGCACGATTGGACAGTTAAAATGATTATCTGCTTCTGCCGATTCTTGACGTTCAAAAACCACACCTGGGTAAAAAATCATCGGTACTTGTGAATCGATCAATGCTTGAATATGGCCATGAGAAATTTTTGCTGGATAACAGGCTGTATCACTAGGAATCGTTTCCATCCCTTGTTCGTACAACTCTTTATTCGACCGTGGTGATAACTCAACTCTAAAACCTAAATCAGTGAAGAACGTATGCCACAGTGGATAGTTTTCATACATATTCAAAACACGAGGAATCCCGATTCTGCCATGGACTGCATCTTTTTCTTTCAGTGGACGATATTTAAACAATTTTCGGTATTTATAGTCAACCAGATTGACTCTGCGGTCTTCTTTTTTTACCTTGATTCTGGCACCGCGCTCACAACGATTTCCTGTAACAAATTGACGTCCGTCAGAAAAAATCGTAACGGTCATCATACAATTATTTTCACATAAACCACAGTGAGTAAACTCTTTATCTGCTGCAAAAGTATCTAGCTCTTCAAAACCGAGGATGGTTGTTTCTTGTCCTAGCTCATAATTTTCTAACGCAATCAAGGCAGCGCCATATGCGCCCATCAACCCAGCAATAGAAGGACGGACAACTTCTCGTTCACTGATCATTTCAAACGCACGCAAAACAGCTTCATTATAAAAAGTTCCGCCTTGGCAAACAATTTTTTTCCCTAATTCTTCGGGACGTCGAACTTTGATTACTTTGTAAATCGCATTTTTAATTACAGAGTAAGATAATCCCGCGGAAATATCCCCAACTGATGCGCCTTCTTTTTGAACTTGTTTGACTTTTGAATTCATGAATACGGTACAACGAGAGCCTAAATCAACAGGTGCTTTAGAACTTAGCGCTTCGAGTGCGAAGTCTTTTACATCAAAATTCAATGATTTGGCAAATGTTTCGATAAACGAACCGCACCCTGAGGAACAGGCTTCATTCAATTGGATCGAAGACAATACGCCATCTTTGATGGTCATCGCTTTCATATCTTGACCACCGATATCTAAAATAAAATCAACACCTGGCTGAAAATGATCTGCCGCTTTGTAATGAGCCATAGTTTCGACTTCTCCAATATCGACCTTCAATGCATTTTTGATCAAATGTTCTCCATATCCTGTAACGGCGGATTTTCCGATAAATACATCTTTTGGTAATTGTTGATATAAATCTTTCAAAACACGCATTGTGGTTTCCAAGGGCTGCCCTTGATTGTTTCCATAAAATGAAAATAATAGATTGCCTTCTTCATCGATCAAGGTAACTTTTGTGGTCGTAGATCCTGCATCGATCCCTAAAAAGGCTACACCATGATGATCAGCTAACGCTTTTTCTTGTGCTTGGGCTTTTGCGTGCCGCGCTCTAAATTCTTTTAAATCAGCTTCATCTTGAAATAACGGTTCTAGTGTATCTGTTGGCTTTAATTGTTCTTGATCTCCTTTTGTCAAACGGTGAATCAAATTTACTAAGGTTGTTGGATTAGCACCTTCCGAATAAATTGCAGCCCCCATCGCTACAAATAATTGCGGATTTTCTGGAAAAATCACATCCTCTGGTTTCACATCTAAGGTTTCAATGAATCGTTTTCTAAGTTCTGACATAAAGAAAAGTGGGCCGCCTAAAAAAGCGATTTTACCTTTGATTTTCCGACCTGCGGCAAGCCCTGCAATAGTTTGGTTAACTACTGCCTGAAAAATACTCGCTGAAATATCCTCTTTGGCAGCTCCTTCGTTGATCAAAGGCTGAACATCTGTCTTAGCGAAAACACCACATCTTGAAGCAATTGGATAAATTGTTTGGTAATTTTTAGCCAATTCATTGACCCCGTTAGCATCTGTTTTTAACAAAACCGCCATTTGGTCGATAAAAGCGCCAGTTCCTCCAGCACAGCTCCCATTCATTCGCTGTTCTAATGCACCTTCAAAAAAGGTGATCTTTGCATCTTCACCACCCAGTTCAATCGCTACATCTGTTTCTGGAATGATTTCTTCTACTGTTTTTGTACAGGCGATCACTTCTTGAACAAAAGAAATATTCAAAACATCTGCCAGCCCCATGCCGCCAGAACCTGTAATCGTCATTGTGATCGGTGTTTCTTCACCTAAATCAAGCATCGCTTCATTCAAAACTTTTTCGGTTGCGGCTTTTACATCTGAGTAATGTCGTTCGTATTTCGCGAATTTTTTATGATTTTCTTCGTCAATAATTACTAATTTCACAGTTGTCGAACCGACGTCTATTCCTGCTCTTAATGTCATAAGTTTTATCTCCTTAAATTACATACCCTTTTATTTCACAACACTTTGTTGATTATCCTACAAGGTGTCTGATATAATACTTATGTATATTTTAGAAAGATTCTAATTTAATTGCAACAAGCAAAACACCCAAATTTGTGAGATAAGCAACAAACTTTTGAAAACTGTTGATTATTTCGAAAGGAATTTTTTATGTCAAAGAAAACCGACCTTCGGGTAATGCGGACACACAAAATGATTATTGAAGCTTTCTTTCATTTAGTAGATGAAAAAGGATATGATTGTATAACGATCCAAGACATTGCAGATGAAGCAATGATCAACCGTGCGACGTTCTATGCTCATTTCAAAGACAAACAAGACCTTTATGAACAAATTTTCGATTTTGCGATCAATGCTTTTACATCTGTTATCGATACGGAACAGATTATTGTCAGCAATCGGATCAAGGTAAAACAGATTGAATTTCTACTGACAAATATCTACATTAATATTCAAAAAAATAAAAATTTTTTTCTGACGATCATGGATGGTAGTTCAAATGAACTGTTGCGGAAGAAGTTAGCAGATATTATTTATGAAAAATATGCAGATATCTTTTCTAAGCTAAAAATCACGGAGAATGACATTGAAGTGCCGATTGATTTTATTATTGAGTATATGACCTCTATATTTATCGGAACGCTTCATTGGTGGATCACAAGTGACACAGACATGTCTCCTAATCATTTAGCTAGGCTGGTTATTAAACTCGTTGGAAATGGTCATCTGACAGTTCTAGGACTTGAAATCGATAAATAAGACCTACCTAAAGGAAAATAGCCTACAACAACATATAGACGATGTTGTTGTAGGCTATTTTAAAATGATTTAGCGGTTCTTCGCACGCCATTTTTTTGTATGAGCAGTGTCTCTGGCAGACACAATTTGAATGCCCTTTGCTTTGTCTTTATTTTTCTCTTTAGAAAAAAGATTTACTTTAACATCATATTTACCTTCACGCGCTAAGTCGTAGACTTTTTCAGCTGTTTCAGTTATTTTCTCTTTGATATTCATTTGGCTCACTCCTCCTACTTTTTCATTCACTTTATCACATAATTCAAAAAAAGAGAACAAAAGTTACTATCTTTTTTTTTAGTCAAAAAAAGAACAACTCCATCTGAGTTGTTCTAATAAAAAACTGGGGTAGCTGGATTCGAACCAACGCATGACAGGATCAAAACCTGTTGCCTTACCGCTTGGCTATACCCCAAAGGTTAAAATGGAGGAAAGTGGATTCGAACCACTGAACCCTAAGGAACGGATTTACAGTCCGTCGCGTTTAGCCACTTCGCTATTCCTCCAAAAGGTTTTAGTAAAAAACCTGACTTAGTTATAATACAAAACTTTTGAATAAAATGCAAGCCTTTTTCGAAAAAAAGTTGTTATTTATTTTAGTCGTTTAAATTCCACTGGCGAATAATGTATTCGATCGCTTCATCTAGCGTTTTTACAGTCGCTTCATTACGGCTATCGATTACGACAGCAAATTTTTTGGTGTCTTGTGCTAAGACTTGACCAATTTCTTTTTTGCCAATCGTTAAGGTGCTTACAGTGATTGTTTCACCATTTACTTTTTTTTCTGCTTCTTCAATTTTTACTTCTATATCTTTATTTTTCTTTGACATCTTCATCCCTCCAAACATCTATGTTATCACGTTACGTGAAAAAAAGAAAGTGGGGCAAAACCTACTAAGTTTTGCTCCACTTTAGCTTCTTTTCAAAGGAACATCACGCACTTTTATCCCAAGTTCATAAAATTCCTTCTATCTACTTACGTACTAAATAATTGTTTCCTCTTGACCTCGCTAAGTATTCCGAAAATAATGCCTGCCAAAATAGAAATCATGCCTATAATAATAAACAACCATAAAAAACTCGATAAATAGGTTTGAATAAAATCATACATTGCTTTCGATTGAATTCCTAGCTTCTTTAAAAAGCCTTGCATTAAAATGATTGCAGGAACGACTACCATCATCAAGCCACTGCCCACCCAAATATAGGACCAGTATCTCAATAAGCGATGAAAATAGCCTCTTAATGAAGAATAGAGAGAGAAACTTAATACGGCCCATAAAACACCGCAGACAACCATAAAAATGACCAATTTTGATTTATAATTCATAACTTTGCGTCCATAAGAAACTAGAAAAGGCAACTCGATATAACCTTTATAGATCGTTACAGCATTGTCAGAAAGTTTCGTTACAGCCAGCTCTGATTCTGGTGTTGTCTGGATATTCTTTTCTTTCATATAATCTGTGATTGCTTTAGAAACAGCATCATGGATTTCTTTTTCATTAGAAATAGAATATTTTGTCCCTGTATTGTACATTGCTTCAAAATATGCATTTACATCCGTCTTCACTAACTCTTTTTTGATTGATTGATTTAAAACACCTTCTGGAATGTTACTCCCCAAAGCACTATTTTCGACTTGACGATTGATTTCTTCAGTTAATTCTGAATAATAATCTGCTTTAGCTGCTTGTTTTGCAATATAATTCTCACTAAACAGAGTGAGTCTTAATGTCAATAGAATCAAAAATGCAAATAAAAATACAGAGGATAAAAAAGCAATAAAAAAGCGAGAAATTACTTTCATTAAACGACCATGATTTTTCACCTGACTAATTCTCCTCCTTTATGACTTTTCATCGATGATTGGTCCAGATACATAATCTGCTGAAACAAAAACACGTTCTGGTGTTAAACCAATCGCATCTAATGGGTAACAAGTATAAAGGATCAGTGATCTTTTCGTGCGGTCGCCTAATTTTGTATTCACGGCTGGATCTTTGTAATCAGCAACTTTTACTTCTGTTACTTGATACGTATAATCACCATAATGAGTATGAATATTGATTTTATCTCCAGGTTCTAAGTAATAAATCTTTCCAAAGGAAGGCAGATTATGCCCACCAATCAATGTTGTTCCAAGATCACCTGGAATCATACTGCCGATGTATTGTCCTGCGCCTAAACGCAAAATTTCTTCGCTATCTCCGTAATATAATGGTTCATTAATTCCGACTTTATCGATCACTACCTCACCAAACTGATCTCCTCCTACTGGATAGACCATATTCGAAGAGGATAACTCTCCTTTTTCAGACACTTCCATTCCAGCCGCAACTGCTTTAGTCGACTTTTTATCTGATACATCAGTTGTCTGTTTATCGATTTTATCTGTAGTCTCGTCTGATGAAACTTGCTCTTTATTATCATTTCTTTTTTCAAAAAGATTTGTTCCTTTTTGATCAAAAGATGGAGCATCATTCAATGAGATCAATTCAACTGCAGAAGAAGCGAAGTTAATGACAGGTGCACCAATTATGTAAATAATGAGATAGCCAAAAAACATAAAGAGAAGAGGCACGTAAATAAATGCCCCTACTCTTTTTAGTTGTTTCATATTATGCTAATTTGTTCTTTCTGCTCACGAATACTGCACCTGCTGCAGCGACGATCAATGAGCCAAAAGTAATTCCGCTTAACGCGTAATTTGATCCTGTATTTTTAACTGGCGTTCCAGCTGTATAAACAGGCGCACCATTAGCATCTGTAATCATCACTGCAGAGTAGCTTCCGCTACCAAAAGTGATTTTTACGCCAACGGCATTTCCGGCAGCAACCGCGTAATTTTGTACTTGAGAAATTACATTAGCCGGCAATAATTTAATTGCACTTGCAAGTGAATTAGCGTTTGAAGTATTAACAGATACTCCTTCAACTAATCCGCGTGCTGCTTGGATATTTTTTACAGCTTCATCTGCTTGAGCTTGTGTTAAATCAACACGTTTCAAGTGATTTGCTGCTGCGTTTGTCTCAGCCGCATCAAAATTAAATTTTTTGCCGCCGATTGTTGCGCCAGCATTCAATTCATTCAGAATAGACTGCTCTGCTGTTGAAATAGCACCATCAGCTGAAGCATTAGTTGCAAAGCTTACAGTTGCTATCACAGCAATGATAAATCCAATAACTTTTTTCATTTTTTTTCCTCCTATCTTAAATATTTATAATCAATTACAGAATATCTGTAATGGTTATACCAACAACAACACCCCTAATGGTTTTAGGACATAATGAAAAGATATCAAAGAAACAAAATACTTTAATACCCCTACATAAGAAGATAAATTATTTACTTCACTATATAAAACTATCATATGCTCTTATAATAGTCAAATTCTTTTTCAGTAAAAAAATCCGTCTATCTCTTGTTATTATTCACTTTTTGGAATTTTTTTAGATATAAACGTCGCTTCAAAAACATCATAATTCGCTTCTTTTAAAATTTTCTCAATTTGTTGTGTTTCACGACTTTCGATCTGAATCTCAATAATTGTTTCCAGCTCTTTTCGGTTTACGATAACAGTTAAAATACTAAAATCATTGTCAGCCAACAATTTGGTAATATCCGCTAGAATCCCTTTATGATCTTCTGGGATACGTAGTTGAATTCTAGTCCCGCCATCATTATATCCAGTAATTTTTAGAAAAGCATCAAAAATGTCATTATTTGTTATAATACCCACAAGTGTTTTATTTACATCAACAACAGGTAAAACACCAATATTATTTTGGCGCATTTTGAAAATACCATCCTCCAAAGAGGCTTCTGGCTTAATTATTTGAACCTCTTTTACCATTATATCTGCTACAGTCGTCTTGTTAAGTAAATAATTCACCTCATAAACGCTTAAACTTGTAGCTTTTGACGGCATCGCTAATTGAATCGTTCCTTCTGTGATCAACCCAATGACTTGCTCTCCTTTAACTACAGGCAAACGATGAATATTATTTTTTTTCATCAAATCGACCGCATCAAAAATTTTCATTTCTGGTTGAGCCACGACTAAATTTTTTGTCATAAAATCACTTACACTCATGCTATTAGCCTCCTAGATATGCTTTTTTCACTTCTTCACTTTCTAATAATTCCTTGCCCGGACCGCTCAAAACCACTTCACCCGTCTCTAAAACATAGCCACGATCCGCAATCGACAACGCCATTTTTGCATTTTGCTCGATCAATAACACCGTTGTTCCTTGCTTATTGATTTCTTGAATGATATTGAAAATTTCTTGAATAAAAATTGGTGCTAGTCCCATAGAGGGTTCATCTAATAATAGCAATTTTGGTTTAGACATAAGCGCTCTGCCCATCGCAAGCATCTGTTGTTCTCCACCAGATAGAGTTGAAGCATCTTGATTTTTACGTTCTTTTAATATAGGGAATCGATCAAAAATCATATCGTAATCTTTTTTCAGGTCGCCATCTTTGCGTAAAAATGCCCCCATCTCTAGGTTTTCTTGAACAGTTAAGCCAGCAAAAACATGTCGGCCTTCTGGTACTTGGCATAGCCCTGACGCTACGATTTTTTGGGGAACCATTTTATGGATTTGCTGCCCTTCAAACGTAATACTACCACTTGACGGACGATTCAACCCAGAGATTGTTCTTAAGATCGTGGTTTTACCGGCGCCATTTGCTCCAATCAGAGATACGATTTCTCCTTGTTCTACATGAAAACTCACATCCCGAACTGCTTGTATCACACCATAATGAACGGACAAATTTTCAATTGTTAACATTATAGTTCACCTCCAAGATAGGCTTCGATCACACGAGGATCATTCTTAATTGCTTCTGGTTTGCCTTCTGCAATTATTCTGCCATACTCTAAAACATAAATTCTTTGACAAACATCCATGACCAAACTCATATCATGTTCGATCAATACGATCGTGATTTGAAATTCTTTTTGAATTTTTCTAATTAGTTCCGTTAAATTTGCGGTTTCTTGTGGATTCATTCCAGCTGCTGGTTCATCTAAAAATAAAACTTTTGGCTGAGTCGCTAAAGCACGAACGATTTCCAAGCGTCTTTGTTCCCCGTAAGGAAGATTTTTCGCTAATGTCTGAACTTTATTTTCTAGGCCAAAAATTGCAAGTAGCTCTAATACTTTTTTTTCCATCTCAGCTTCTTTCTTATAAAAAGCTGGTAAGCGTAAAATACTAGAAAGAATGCCTTCTTTATTTTTACTGTTCATCGCGATTAGAACATTATCCATCACGGTTAAATCTTTGAACAAACGAATGTTTTGGAAGGTTCTACTTAAACCCATATCTGCAATTTTATAAGGTTTCATGCCATTCAATACATGTTCTTTGCCTAGAATATCTAATGTAACTTCACCTTCACTAGGTTCATAAACACCAGTTAATAGGTTAAATAAGGTTGTTTTACCAGCACCATTTGGCCCAATTAGTCCAATCAACTCATTTGTTTCTAAAGAAAGATTGACATTAGAAACAGCTGCAAGTCCACCGAAGTTCTTCGTTAAATTACTAACGTTCAATAGAGGCATTTGATTTGTCCTCCTTTTTATTGAATAATTTTTTTACGGAAAATTCCCATGTTCCAAGCAGTCCACCAGGTTTGAAAATCATGATAATGATCAAGGCTAGTGCATAAATGATCATTCTAAGCGCACCTGCATCTTGCAAGAACATATTCAAAATCCCCAGCACAATTGCTGAAATAAACGTTCCTGTAACACTACCGATCCCGCCAAAAACGACGATGATCAAAATATCGATCGATTTCATAAAGCCAAAATCTTTTGGTGCAATCGTTTGAACATAACTTGAATAAATCGCCCCTGCCACACTTGCAGTAACAGCACCGATGATAAACGCAATTACTTTATATTTGGTTGTATTCACACCCATTGATTCCGCTGCAATCTCATCTTCCCGTATAGCCATTGTCGCACGCCCTGGTCCGCTATGAATAAAATTAACAATGATCAAGGTTACAATAACCACAAAGCCAAATACCATCGACCAGTTGACCATTGGCGGAATTCCAAAAATTCCAGCTGGACCATTCGTTATCTCTTTCATATTGATAATAATGATCCGAATGATTTCTGAAATCCCCAGTGTTGCAATCGCCAAGTAATCCCCTTTTAATCTCAAGGTTGGAATACCAACTAATAATGCTACGATTCCTGATAACACGATCCCAAGTAAAATTCCACTTAAAAAACCGCCCATTGTAGGATACTTAACAGACATAATTGCCGCACTATATGCACCGATCGCCATAAATCCAGCATGTCCTAAAGAAAACTGACCTGAAAAACCAATAATCAAATTCAATCCCAACGCTAGCATAATATTGATCCCAATCGTAATCAGGGTATATTCAGTAAACGGTGTAATCACACCTGTTACATATAATACGTAAATAAAAGCATAAGCTAAAGCGGCAATTAGAAGCCAAATAAGATTATATTTTAAATTCTTTTTCATGTTTGCCACCTACACTTTCTCTTTGATGTTCTTGCCGAGAATGCCAGCAGGACGAATCAATAAAATAATAATCAACAATGCGTAAACCACCGCATCTTTATAATCTGAAAAACCAAGCGCAATCGTGATTGTTTCTAATAAGCCGATGACAAAACCTCCAAGGGCCGCTCCTGGTATGATTCCAATGCCACCTAAGACTGCCGCAACGAATGATTTAAGTCCTGGAACAACCCCCATCATTGGATCGATGGAATTATAATACAATCCAATCAGCATACCTGCTGCTGCTGCTAAAGCAGAACCTAAAGCAAACGTAAATGAAATTGTACGATTGACATTGATCCCCATCAATTGTGCTGCATCAGCATCAACAGAAACGGCTCGCATCGCTTTTCCCATTTTTGTCTTTTTAACGATCAATTGTAATGCAATCATCAACACTAATGAGATAACTAAAATAAGTACTTGAATATTTGAGATCTGAATAAAACCTAATTGATAATTTTTAAATTCTATTGCTTGTGGAAATGATTTTTTTTCTGGTCCTAACCAATAAATCATCCCGTTTTGCAGTAAAAACGAAACACCGATTGCTGTAATCAAAGCGGCGATCCTTGTAGATTTTCTTAGCGGTCGATAAGCTAAAAACTCAATAATTACACCGATCACAGCAGCCCCTGCCATAGATAAAATCAACGCTGGGAAAAAACCTAAACTTAATTTGTTGATAAAGAAATACCCCATAAATCCGCCTAACATATAGATTTCTCCATGGGCGAAGTTGATCAATTTAATAATGCCATAAACCATTGTATACCCTAATGCTAATAAAGCATAAATACTACCTAGAAAAAGCCCATTTACTAGTTGTTGGATCACTACTTCCATGATTATCACTTCCAATATTTTAGAATAATTGCTGTTTGATTAAAGAAAAAAGAGGATGGACAAAACGTGGAACCTTGTCTCACCCTCTTTAAATTACGTATACATAATGGTTATTTTAAGGATTGACAGCGTCCGCAGACGTTTCTTTTCCTTCAGTTAAGCCTAATACTACAGCTGATTTTTCAGGATTGTGGTCTTTATCCATCGTCATTTTTCCAGTAACACCGACAAAGTCTTTCAATGAAGCTAATCCTTCTGTGATGTCTTTTGAATCAGCTGAATCTTCTTCTTCCATCGCTTGTTTCAACATATAAACTGAATCATAACCTAATGCGTTGAATGCAGACGGTTGTTTATTATATTTTTTCTTGAATGCTTCTACAAATGGTTTTACTTTATCTGTAGCTGGTGCTTTTTCTGAGAAGTGTCCTGTGTAATAAACCTCAGAAACATTTTTTGCTCCAGCGATTTCAACTAATTTTTCATCGCCAAATCCGTCAGCGCCAAGAATTGGTTTGTCGATACCCATTTCACGTGCTTGTTTGATGATCAATCCTGCTTCTGCATAGTAACCTGGAATATAGATGGCATCATAATCAAGGTCTTTGATTTTCGTTAAGATAGCTTGGAAATCTTTGTCTCCAGCTGTAAATGTTTCTTCTTTGGCGATTTTGCCTTTAAATGTGTCTTTAAATGATTTTGTCAAACCAATCGCGTAATCACTTGAATTATCACCGATGATCACAACATTTTTAGCTTTTAAGTTGTCTTGTGCAAAATTCGCTAAGATAACTCCTTGGAAAGTATCTTGGAAACAGGCTCTGAAAATATATTCTTGCACTTTATCGTTTACAACCGTAATACTGTCGTCAGTACCTGAAGGTGTGATCACAGGAACCGCTGCTTTTGTCATATTTGGAATTGTCGCTTTCGTTGCACCAGATGTTGCTGGACCCACGACTGCAACTACTTTGTCTTTTGCTGTCAGATTGGCCGCAACAGAAGTTGCTTCACCGTTTTCTGATTTGTTGTCTTTTTCGATCAATTCTAATTTCTTGCCAAGAACGCCACCGGCTTCGTTGATTTCTTCAACAGCTAAGGTAATTCCTTCTTTTTCAGCATTCCCGTAAGCTGAAACATCTCCGGAAAGTTCCATATTCATGCCAATTTTGATCGTGTCGCCCTCAACCTTATTTCCACCACCGCTTGCGCCTCCGCCAGCTGCTGGACCACATGCTGCTAATAAGAATAGACTAGCAAATAAAAAACTGAATTTTTTCATTTTGTTTCCCCCTTGATTTTAAAGCTTGTTGTGCGGGTCAGCTCTGACTGGAAAATAGGAAAAACAGAATGTGGTGCTTTTTACCACAATCAGTTTTTATCTTTTTCCTGAAGAGCTAGCACAAAAGCTAGATGATTTTAAAGCTGAACGAATTCGTAAAGCCAGATAATTTTCTTCGCATATATAATTATTAAAGAAGTATGTATACAAATATAATCAAAAATAGATGAAATGTCAATGAATTTTCAGAAAATTTCTATAATTCAAATTATTAAAAATCGTTCGTTACTTATACAGTTGGATTATTCGGTTTCTTTACGTAAAAAAACGCCTCCTTGCAAGCTGCAATTGACGTTTTCATTTAGTGCTTATTTTTAATTTTGGTTTGCCAAAAAATTAGCAGCCGCTCCGATCAAATTGGCATCATTCTTAAACTCACATGTCACGATTTTCGGAATAAAATCATGTAAGTCAAAATGATCTAGTTTTTCTTTCATACGTTGGTTGATTTCATCGATCAAGCCTTTTTTAGCAGACACACCGCCACCTAAAACGATCATCTCTGGATCAAGTGAAAATTGAATGCTAAATAGTCCTTGTGTCAAATACTCGTAAAAATTATTGACCTCTTCTATAGCCAATTCATCACCAGATTCAGCAAACGCAAACACGTCTTCCCCAGAAAAAGTCTCTTTCTCTACACCTTTTCGTTCACAATAACGCCAAGCCATTTGGACTGCTGTTCCAAGTTTGCTAAACGTTTCACCTTCACTTAGATACATCAAGCCAAATTCACCGCCATAAAGGTGAGCGCCTTTAGTAATTTGCCCATTATGGAAAATCGCACCACCAATTCCAGTCCCCACAACAACGAACGCCACTTCTTTTTTGCCCTTAGCAGCACCTTCGTAAATTTCCGCTATTCCTGCACAATTCGCATCATTTTCGATTGCGACAGGAAGATTAAATAGCTCTTCTAATTCTTTAAATATATTGAATTTATGGATATAAGGAATCGCTGAAATTCCGTTGATCATTTGTTTTTGAACGTCTACTACACCTGGTGCACTAAAAGCTACACCTTCTACTTTTTGATTGATTCCTTCATATACGGAAAATAAAGACGCTTTCATTTCGTCCCATGTTTTCGGTGTTGTAAATTTTCCTTTGTCGGTTATTTCTTGACCGTTCCAAATCCCATATTTTACTGCTGAACCCCCAAAATCAAATGCTAAAATCGCCATCCCTTAAGCCCACCTTCATCTATTTATTATGCTTGTTTCTTCTATAATTATAGGGACCATGATATTCCTGATCCGGATTTCTTTTTAAACTAAACTTCAGCGGCACATAATCGATCCCGCCTTTTGTTAGTGGATGACACCGTAAAAATCTCGCCGTTCCCATTGTTATTCCTTTGATGCTGCCGTGTGTCTGGATGGCATCGATCATATATTGTGAACACGTTGGGTGATAGCGGCAACTAGCTGGAAGGCCTGGTGAAATGAAACGCTGATACCCACGAACCATTCCGATAAAAATATTTCCTGCCATTTCGTCCCTCTTTTCTCTATCCGAAAAAACTATACCTTGTTTTGTAATCGAATGCAAGCTTACAAATTGAAAGTAAAACTATTTTTATAAAAATTAGTAACAGTTGAAAAAGAAAACTATTCAAATTTCTAAAAGGGTGCTAAACTAGAGAAAAGAGGTTGTACAACACGACTTCTACTCAATCTAAAACGAAATGGAGCATGTAAACAATGGGCTTAAAATTTGAAAGTACAAATGACTTAGATAAATTATTCGATTCTTTTGCGTTAGATCCTAAAAAAGTAGAAATGCCAAAAGAAGAACTAGAAAAACAAGCAGAAAAAGCGCAACAAAAAGAAAAGAAGAAAAAAGAAAAATAAAAAAATAGCTTTGACACCTCTAAAGAGATGTCAAAGCTATTTTTTATTATAAATACTTCTCAATGGCTTGCCATGCTTCTTCTTTTCCTTCTTTTGTTTGTGAAGAAAAAAGAATGAAGTCGTCTGATTTATCAAAATTAAGCGCTTTTTTGATGACACTTTCATGTTTGTTCCATTTACCACGAGGGATTTTATCTTTTTTAGTTGCAACAACAATTACTGGGATTTCATAGTATTTTAAAAACTCATACATTTGAATATCTTCTTGTGTTGGTGCATGACGTAAATCTACCAACGAAACGACAGCTTTCAATTGTTCCCTTGTCGTCATATAGGTTTCGATCATCTCGCCCCATTTAGCTCGTTCCGTTTTTGAAACTTTTGCATATCCATATCCAGGAACATCGACAAAATGCAACGCATCTTCGATCAGGTAAAAATTCAGAGTTTGCGTCTTCCCTGGTTTGCCAGACGTTCTAGCCAGATTTTTACGATTGATCAATGTATTGATAAATGATGATTTACCAACGTTTGAACGACCTGCCAAAGCAATTTCGGGAAGTTCGGTCTCAGGATATTGTTTTGGTGAAACAGCACTAATAATAATTTCTGCGTTATGAACATTCATTTTACTAACCTCCTAAGTTTAACAGCTGAACAAGCTCATTCAGCCACAACAGGAAAACGTGACTGAGACCTTCAATCCTTAGAACTTTAGCTCTTAGGAATTGAGGCAATCGAAGCCGAGCCTAGTGGCTAGCCCGAACAACTAGATACCTTTATTTCATAAAATCAGTAAAAAAGTAGAGACGCATCTCTACTTTTTAGTCTTTTAAAATTAACCAGCTTTTTTGTCTTTTTTATTATAAACGATTGCTGGTTTGCCAGTGCCTTCAACAGCCATTTCTGTAATGATGACTTTTTCGATCGTGTTATCAGATGGCACATCAAACATAACATCCATCATGATTTCTTCAATGATCGAACGTAATCCACGAGCTCCTGTATTACGCTCGATTGCTTTATTGGCGATCGCAAGCAATGCTTCTGGCTCAAATTCTAATTCTGTATCATCTAAAGATAATAGTTTTTGGTATTGTTTCACTAATGCATTTTTTGGTTCAGTCAAGATACGAACCAAATCATCTGTCGTCAACTTCTCTAAAGCCGCTGTGACTGGTAAGCGCCCAATAAACTCAGGAATCAAACCGAATTTCAATAAATCTTCCGGAATAATTTGCTGCATAACGCTTTCGTCTTCATTCAGCTTGCTATTTTTCGGACCGAAACCGATCGTTTTTTCGCCTAGACGATTTTTGACCATATTTTCGATACCATCGAAAGCTCCGCCGACAATAAATAAGACATTGGTTGTGTCGATTTGGATAAATTCTTGATGAGGATGTTTGCGTCCGCCTTGCGGTGGCACGCTGGCAACTGTTCCTTCCAAGATTTTAAGCAAAGCTTGTTGAACCCCTTCACCAGACACATCTCTTGTGATCGATACATTTTCGCTCTTGCGGGCGATTTTGTCGATCTCATCGATGTAAATGATCCCTTTTTCAGCACGTTCTACGTTAAAATCAGCAGATTGTAATAGCTTCAATAGAATATTCTCTACATCTTCTCCCACATATCCTGCTTCTGTTAAACTAGTTGCATCTGCAATCGCAAATGGTACATTCAATGTTTTAGCTAATGTTTGAGCTAAAAATGTTTTCCCAGAACCCGTTGATCCAATTAAACAAATATTGCTCTTTTGTAGTTCCACTTCTTCAGAGCTTGAATTTTCTGATTGATTTACACGTTTATAGTGATTATAGACCGCAACTGCTAATGAGCGCTTAGCCTGATCTTGTCCAATTACATATTCGTTTAAGGCTTCCAAAATTTCTTGGGGTTTTGGGACATCCGTTAGTTCACGTACGGCTTCGTCGTAAAATTCTTCATCAATAATCTCTTTACATAAGTCGATACATTCATTACAAATATAGACACCCGGTCCAGCAACGATTTTTTTCACTTCTTCTTGTGTTTTACCACAGAATGAACAGCGAACTGCACCATTGTTGCTATTTGTGTTATCGTACATGCGTGTCACCCCTCTAAAATTAAAAATGACTGTCGTTACAGTCTTAAGATATGATAGCATAAATCAAGTGAAAATGCGAACATTGGATTTGAAAAGATTTGATAATTAAATGAATTCTTATGGTATACTAAAAGATGAAAATCAATTGCTGCTTCTTTGAAATCAGCAGTAAAAAATGGAGGGAATTTCATGCTGGAACAAATTTTATTAGGGACTTATACACGTAGAGAAAGTAAAGGAATTTATCAGATTACACTAGATACTGAGAAAGAAACACTTACTGACGCAACTTTATTAGTAGAAGAAACTAGCCCGACATACTTAGCGATCGATCAAAAAGGTGACTTATTCAATGTTACCTCTGTTGATGGTGAAGGTGGCATGGCTGCTTACAAAAACAACGACGGACACTTTGATTTGATCAATAAAGTAACCGAAGCTGGCGCTCCTCCATGTTATGTAGCGATTGACGAAGAAAAACAACTGGTTTTTGGTGCGAATTATCATCAAGGAATCGTTCATGTTTATCGCATTTTAGCTGATGGACATTTAGAAGATACAGATAAGATCGTCCATGATGAAGCAACTGGTCCTCATGAAAATCAAGACAACGCGCATGTTCATTACACTGATTTAACTCCAGATCGCCGTTTAGCGGTTTGTGATCTTGGAACGGATCGAGTTTATACGTATGATGTTAGCGAAGATGGTAAATTATCTGAGGTTGCTCAATATGTTGCAGAACCTGGAACCGGTCCTCGTCACTTAGTTTTCCATCCCAATAATCAATTTGCTTATCTGTTTGGTGAATTAGACAGTACAGTGACTGTTTTAGCTTATAATGCAGCCGATGGTTCATTTGAACAAGTTCAAAAAGTATCGACTTTACCTGATGGATTTAATGAATTTAATGGTGGTGCCGCGATTCGTATTTCGGCTGATGGCCGTTTTGTCTACGCATCAAACCGTGGTCATGATTCGATTGCCGTTTTCGCCACATCAGAAGATGGTCGTAAAGTGGAACGTGTACAATTGATTTCTACAGAAGGCGACATTCCAAGAGATTTTGATTTGGATCCAACTGGAAAATTTGTAGTTGCAGCGAATCAAAATACAGATAATTTAACGCTTTATCGTCGTGATGAAAAAACTGGTCTTTTAGAGATGATTCAAAAAGATGTTTACGCACCAGAATGCGTGTGTGTTTATTTTAAATAGAACAATGAAAAAAGTGACGCAAAACTATTAAGTTTTTGCGTCACTTTTTTCATTCTCATATTTCCTAACTTCTGCCTTTGACTCCTGAATCTTGTGTAGTGTTTGCAAAGCGTATTATTGTTACATTTTGACAATCCAATTGTGAGTAGTTGAGACAAAGACTAATTTCAACCACACTTTAATAATAGGTAATACTTCCTAATGGTACTGACTTTTTAGCCCCAGTTGCACTTGGTACATTACCTGGACAATGCTGTAAAGTTTGATTGGCTAAAACAGCCATCGCGATTGCTTCTTTGGCTTCTGAGGAAAAACCAATTTCCTCTTGAATCAGCACAACAACTTCTGGATGCTCAGCTTTGATCATTGTAATCAAGGTTTGATTATAGCTTCCACCACCTCCAACGATCAGTTCTGTTTCACCATGGATGAACGGTTGAACTGCTTTGGCGATCGATTTAGCGGTAAACTTTGTTGCGGTGGCGATTAGATCTTTTGGCTCAAGTGACCATTTTTCTAATAGTGCTGTCATAAATTGTTTGCCAAAATCCTCACGTCCAGTTGTTTTTGGATAAGGTTTTTGAATATAAGGATGCGCCATCAAATCTTCTAGCAACGCTTGATTTACTTTCCCTTGACTAGCGTACTCACCATTTTTATCATACTCTTGATTGTAGAAATACAAACATAGTTCATTCATAATCACATTGCCTGGTCCTGTATCAAAAGCGATCATATCTGTTATTTTTCCAGATTTAGGAATCACCGTGACGTTACCGATCCCGCCAATATTTTGGAGCAATCTTGTCGTTTCAGGCTTTTGATAGAGTACATATTCTGAGTAAGGAACAATGGGTGCCCCTTGACCACCAACTGCCATATCCCGTTCTCTGAAGTTCGAGACGACCGTTGTTTTCGTCCGCTCGCAAATAACTGCCGCATCACCAATTTGCAACGTCGATGCGTAAAAATCATTCCGAGCAAAAGGGATATGAAATAGCGTTTGACCGTGACTGCCGATAAAGGCTAGGTCCTCCAAAGTAATTTTTGCTTTCGCACAAACATCTAATGCAGCTTTTGCAAAGTTCTCACCTAATTCAATATTCAGCGAACAAATTTTTTCTACATCTGAGCTTTCTAACGACAAAGCTTCTCGAATTCTTTGTAGCGTCCCTTCACTAAAAGGCACCGTTAAAAAGTCGATTAGTTTAACAGATGTTGCTTCATTTTTGACTGAGATTTCCACCAATGCCGCATCAATTCCATCTAGAGAGGTACCTGACATTAATCCAACTGCATAAACCATGTTTTCCCACCTCTACTCTATTATTGTTCAACTTCATGAAAAGCAAATTTCTGCCATGGTCTTAAATAAGGTAACAATACTCTGTCCGACTCTGTGATTTTGCCTACAACATTTGATTTGCCAGAGTTTTCCATCGGTAATAATGCCACTTGTAACTCCCCTGCATAATGGGCATATAACGATGTTTCTACGATAATATCTCCTGTTTCCATGTTGACAGTATTAAAAGGCGTAAATTCATGTCCTTTGTATTTTACTCGGCTTTGCGTTGAACGTACAACATAATCAGAGATGTCTCCACGATTAAAGTGGAACTCCTCTAAAATAATTTTTCTTTCCACTTCTGGCGTTTCAGGCTCAATCACACAATCAAACGTTAAACGATAAGGATCGATTTCGCTCAAAGCTTTTAACTCCTCGTCTGAAGCAAATGCATTGGCAATGATCACATCATCAATCACGTTTGTTGCCCATAAATGTTTGGCTTGTGTTGTGATTGGCCATGTTCGATGCATTTCTAATGTACACAGCCCTTCTTCTACTGGCCACGGACCAATCGTTGCTGTGGGAGAATTAACAAATGCTGCAGTGCGAATGCCATGTTCTTTATACACTTCGGTCGTCGCAAAGAAATGATCGTAGCTTAATCCTGTATAACGATGTGGATAAAAATTATGGCAGCCTAATAGTTTATCTGGATTTGCTTGATAGCTTAGAATATTTTCTAAGTAGCGTGTTCCAGAGCTGATGTTTAACTCAATTTCCAAGCCTTGTTGATTGAATGTCATGATCGATTCTTCATTTCCAGTAAAGCCCATATCTAAACGAATCCCATCCGCTCCGATTTCTTTAAAAAATGAGAGATCATCATAACTAATCCCTAATTCGCCGAAAACCTTAGGGCTAACATCGGCAATCACTTCCATACCTAACGCTTTTCCATAAAAAATCGTTTCTGTAAATTCTTTTACGATCTGCTCTTTGTCTTCATCAACAGATAGCAAACAAGTAAAAACACGTTTAAAATTATATTTCGCCGCTAAGTCCATATAGGCTTTGATCTCGGCTACACTGCTATGATTTGGGTAAACTGAAATGCCTAATTTTCTCATTGATTCTGCTCCATTCTATTTTGTTCTACGAGTAAACGGCTACTTTCAAAAAAGACAACAGCTAATAAACCGCTGATGCCATAAATTGTTTGTTTGATTATTTCTGGCATCGTTGGAAATAATAAGCTTGGAACTAACGCAATCAAAAAAACGGAACAACCGATCAGCCAGCGATTAGGCAGTAGGTTCTTCTTTTTTAGATAATGTGTCAGTAACAAACCGATGATGATAAATAAAATACTTGCTGTCAAAAACACGATTTTGGTCATTTTTTTAGCCTCCTAACTTGTACTTTAAAAGAAACGATGGAACGAAAATCCATTAAATGACCTTCTCGTTCCAATCGTTTTCTATCTGAACAACTCAAACTATTTTGCGATAGCGTGCTCTTTTTCTAATTCATTATTATCATAAATCATGACAAATGGATAATAAATCACCACTGAAATAATGATCAAAACAACGTTTAACACAGCGGCCCGCCAATCTCCACCTGTAGCTAAATATGCGCCAATCGGCCCAGGCAATGTCCAAGGAGCGGTAAAGATCACACGATTCACTAAGCCAAGTTGCGTCGCAAACCAAGCAATCGTTGCTGTAACCATCGGTGTTAAAATAAATGGAATAATTAAAATCGGATTCAGCACGATCGGTGTTCCGAAAATCAACGGTTCATTGATATTGAAAATCGCTGGTGCTAAAGTCGCTTTACCAAGTTTTGATGCAAATTGAGATTTTGTTTTAAAGGCTAATAATAACGCCAAACCAATCGTACAACCTGACCCACCGATCCAGATAAACCATTGATAAAAAGGTTCAGCTGCAATATTCGGTAACTCTTTGCCAGCTGCCATCGCCGCAGTATTTCCATCTAATAATTGCAACCATAATGGTCGAGCTAAAGAACCTACGATCGATACACCATGAATCCCAAAAGACCAAAAGAACGTAATCATGAAAATCAGTAATAACACACTTGGTAAACTATCTGCCGCACTTACTAAAGGGCTTACAATTTTAGAAATCGTTGAATGCCAATCAAACCCAATAAAGTACGTTAGTGTAGAAATTCCTAAAATAACGATCAATGTCGGAGTCAATGTTTCAAAAGATCTCGCCACAGCTGGTGGTACTTGTTCTGGCATCGTGATTTTGAACCTTGATTTATCCGTGATACGATAAATTTCCACAGCCAAAATCGATGTAATGATCCCAACAAACATACCACCGCCACCTAAGTTAGCCATCGGCAATACAAACCCAGCAGTACCAGCCGCATCTAATGCTTCTGCGGGAATATTCACTGGCACAAATGTCAAAAGAAAGGCAATCGTTGCTAAAATACCACCTGAAATAACGTCTAAATTATATGTTTTAGATAAACTTGCCCCAATACCAAACGTTGCGTAAAGAGTCATGATGTACATCGTCATACGGTACGGCAATAAAATCGTCGCTGCATTTGACGTTAAAAATTGTGTAACACCCCAATCTGCCGGAAGTGGCGGAAAGGCAATGATCAAGAAAAACGAACCAATAATAATCAATGGCAATGTCGCGATGATCCCATCTCTGATCGCACGTAAATGGCGCTGATTCGCCAATTTTGCCATTGGACCTGCTAAATGCTCTTCAATAAACTCAGTAAACTTTTTCAATGTATTCATCTCCTATTTTACATTTAAAGTATTTATAAAAGCCCTTACAAAATACAAATTAAAACTAACACTTGAATAACCACATAATTGCATGAATGCATTTCCTCTTTATTTGATTCACTAAACGAAACAATAATTACGAATTTATTTAAACAGCTTTAATGCTATTTCCCTCCTATTTTTTCATTTTCCGTTTTTACTGTTCGTTTCGTACTCAAAACACGTCGATAATCAGATTTTCTTCTCGTCGACAACCCCATCATACAGTTAAAGAACTTTTTTTTCAACATTTTTATATAAAAAACGAAATAAAATTTCAAAAAACTTGAGAATAAATCGGATAAAGTTCATTTATTCATACTAATTAACGGAATTACATTAAAAATATAGAACTTCGTTTGAAATTAAATTTCTATACGTTGTTAAAAATAAAAAACGAACAGCAGATTTTTAGCTTGCCGCTCATTTTTAGTTTTTTTTATCCGTATAAACTTTATACAGCCTCAATGATTTACTTTTAACTTCATACTTAAGCACTAACTATCTGGGCATATCCTATTTTCCACTTCTTCTTCGATTTTCTTTTTACAAACTAATTCCCATTGTTTCATTGTGACGTAAAAAATTGCATAACTAGGACTTGTACTTGTCATTTTCTAAAAACATAAACGCTTCACTTTACTAATTATTTTCGATTAGACTAAAAAAACCTGTCAAAAATCCTGACAAGCTCTTAGCTATACTACGATTTTACATATGTTACTTTATTTGCCAACTCGCTTGCTGCAAACTGATTTGCTTCAAAAAATAATTTGGTCATTTTTTCATTCTTTAGTCGAATGACGATATGCGGTGATTTTTTGAATGAGATAAAACTTGTACTGATCCTAGCTAGATTCCAGTTGCTAGTGATCGTAAAATAGCGGATATCTTCATATATCAGGACTTTCTTTCGATTAAAATGAACCAGCTCCAAGCCGTTCTCATACAAATACAGCCCATCTTTTCCAAAGACAAATTGAAAAATTGCTAATACTGTAAAAAACGCGCCACCGATCAACCCCATCTGCATGCCAAGTCGATCGACATCGGCAAAAATAATCAATCCAAAACACAGTGCGACTGGAAATAAAAAGAACACGCCCAACATGTTTCCTCTGCGATACGCATTAGAATATAACCTTCCCAACTCCATTTATTTTCTCCTTTTTTCTTTATTTGTACCTCTTTTATCGTATCATTTTTGGGTGGGTAGAAAAAGAATGAATTTATTGACATTTCGTGGAGAGGGTCAAAAAAAGTTTTGTTATTTTATCTTATATATAAGGGAGCTGTTTTTGATGTTATTTAATGGGTGGAAATGCCGAATTTCGTTGCGGTGGGTGGTGTCTTTCGGTATAATAAAATGTGTAGGATAGAAATAAAGATCGTTGATCGTTTGAGGTCAATGGATTTAGAAAGATAAATAAAAATTGGCACTTCAATCGTTCGGCGGCAACCTTACGATCGAAGCCTTGTTAAGACGCCCAAAGCTGTCCAAACAAGTTTCCAATAGCGCTAGCAACATGTACTAGCTTCTTTATTGTACCTAAAATAGGTTGGGATTTCTAGGGAATCTTTGCTTTTTTCGGTGATGATTGGTTGTTGTGTATATGAGATTAGACTATTGTCGACGGTATTGGGCATCTGCTCAATGCCGTTTTTTTCTGTCCTACAACTATTTTTGAAAGGAGGAATATTTTAAGAATCGATGAAAAACTGGATAAAACAAAAAGGCACTTCACCATTTGGCGGCAACCGAATGATGAAGCCTTGAATAGACACCCAAAGCATGTCTACACAAGTTGCCAATTTGCTAGTACCGAAGCACTAGCTTCTTTATTGTACCTAATTTTCTTTTGAAATTCTAGTTGGTTTTGGGAATTTCTTGGGATTGATGGTTGTTTAGGAGTGAATTGTGGGTTGGGTTTGGCTGATTGATGACGGTATTGACTGGTTCGGTATCGTTTTTTGTTTTACTCTGGGAGAAGGCGTTATAAATACCGCAAGGCTTTGAAAGTCGTTTTTAGCTCTGGGTTATGGGTTTGCCTCGTCAATGCGTATATAGAGAAAGAGTCGCTGAAGCACGAAATTCAGCGGGAAAACTGGTGGGAGAAGTTGGGTTTGGGCTTGGGTTTCGTTTGGCGCTTATCGGCTTTTCTCCGCCTTATTTGAAGGAGATCAGGAGAATGGATAAACAAGGACAGAATTTAAAGGCGGTTACGTATCAGGATATTGTTGAGTTACGGGATTTTATGGAGAAGATGGCTTCTTGGCAGGAGCCTTTGGCGATTTTGGATCATTTTTTTCAGTTTCGGTCTGGGCCGATCAATAAGGAACGGATTGTGAAGGAGTATTATGCGCGGGCGCAGATGTTTCATGCTTTTTATAAGGATTATAATCGGTTGATTGAGTTGGGGGATGAATTGGTGATGGAGATGGTTAGGGCTGAGAAGGTTGGGACTGGGTTTGAGGTTAGGAAAATGGATTTGGAATAGATTGCGTATGTTATAAAAGAGGATGGAGATGATCCATCCTCTGAATGTTGCTTTATTCCCTGTTTAAAATGGTCGCTGCTTCGTTTTCACTATATTCTATTTTGTCATTTTTTATTATTTCTCGGTTATCCATTCCTTGAGGAACAAATCTGAATACAGCAAACGTTGCTTCGGTATTTTGAAGATTTAGGATTCTGTATAGACTACTATTCATGCGAATTACATCACCTTTTTGACAATCTTTATGGGATTTTTTACCGTCTGCTATTGTTTCAACTCTAATTTGTCCATCGGTTATTACTAGTATTTCTTCGATGCTTTGATGGGTGTGCCATCCTTGGGTTGTGTTTCCTGGGACTGAGTTTAGATGGATTTCGAATTCGGGAAAGATGTAGTAATTTACGTTTGTTCCGTCTTCTTTTTTGGCGAAAATGGAGTCGTTTTTTGTCATTATTTCTATGAGGTTGTTTAGCATTTTAGTGTGCAGTCCTTTCAGATTGAATAAATTAAGTATATCCATATTTTTGAGTAGGCTTATGTATATGTATTAAGAGGATGGAAACAATGTTCCGACCCTCTTAAGATTATTTTTGCTTTATGAAAATTAAAACAATAAAATTCTCACCTCAAAATGATACTAAAAAATCTATTCTAAGTTATTCCCTATATCATTAAATTCATAAGGAATAACACCAAAGATTCCGACTTTGTTTTCCGAAACTATCATACCTAAACCAAGTATCTGGTTTACTCCTTTTTTTATTCTATGCAGAATCCCAATTGGAATTTTATATTTCAAATTAAATCTAGCGGCTTCTACATCACTTTTCTTCCTGTTATCTTTCTTACTACTCTGAGGTCGCATATTAATGGATTCAAATGTGCCTTTATCTTCATTCAATCCATTAATTTGATGGCCATAGTTCTCGTCCTTTTCAGTGGCTTGGTAGGATAACATAAAGTTTTTTCCTTTAGGTTTATAAAATCCTCTTATCAAATCATGCATTATATGATTGGTAGCAACATATTTATCAGGTAAGACTCTCTGTTTATCAACACCTTTTATTTGTTCTTTGCCATAAATTACTTGTCCTTTCAACGCTTGAAATTTGAATAAAATCTGTCTATGTGTTTCTTCATCCATGAAAAAATCAACTCCTGATTTATTTATCTCTAATTGTTGAATTATATTTTTTAGATTTGACTCAGCAACTTTCTTTCTTAGCTCACATTCCCAAATAATTAATATATTCCAGCCTAAATCTTCTAGTTTTTTATAAACTTAATTGTCTCTTTCAACATTATGAGCTAATTTTTTTGACCAATATTGTTGATTTGACTTAGGTAATCTGAATCGAGAACACCCCTGGTGGCAATGCCAAAAGCAACCGTTAACAAAAATTACTGTATTGTATTTTTTTAAAACAAGATCTGGTTTACCTGGAAGTTCTTTCACATTTTTTCGGTAGCCAATTTTATTGGAGTAGAGAAATTTTCTAACAATTTCTTCCGGTTTACTATCAGTACTTCTGATTTTAGACATGTTCCAACTACGCTTTTCTTTCGATAGATGATCAGTCAATTTTGCTTTCACCTCCCGAACTATAAATTTTGTTTAATTAAATAATACTTTTAAAGTAAGTCATCTGGTAAATTTCTTATTTTGGGCTTTTGAAAATTATTCTGAGTAAAAGCATCTTCTATTTTCTCTTGGATATCAATTTTCCAATTTTCGAATGCATTTGTCTCAGCTAGCTCAATTTTAAAGTTTTGATTGTCTATTTTTACAATTTTTAAAGAGTCCACGCCTAACTCGATTAATCTATCCATAGTCAAGAGTTGCCTAGCATTTAAGTCAAATACATCATGTAGAATCCACTTACCTAGAATACTCTGAGGATTAGTTTGCAAACTTTTACCATTATCTTGGGTAATGATAGCATTAATTATTTTCCCGTCAGGTAAATGTAAATTAAAATAGTCTGAATCATTTCTTTCTACTTTATCTAGCGCATTAAATCCAAAAAAATTGGGGAATACATGATGAATCCAAGCAGGAATCGGAACGTAAGCTTCAAAATCAGGTCTGTTAGTATTAGAACCTTTATTTTTAGGTGCTGCATTCCAAGCATTAAATCCAGACTTTTCATTAACTTTCCAGTCACTATCAGAATAAATAGGCAAATAAATAGTTTCTTCGACTTGTGGTTGTTCGAATGGACTGGGCAGTTGAATCATCTTTATCAATTCAAAAGGATCATCAAATTGAAGTATCGGGACCTTTGTTATAATTTGTGGTGCAGATGCATCAAATTCTTCAAGTAGAACGCTTTTACTAACATAAAATTTATAATTTCTTAGACCATCTGTATACGAAAAAGTTTTACCATCTGATTTAATTAACTCTAAAGAATCTAACTGTACTAAGTCATAATTAGTTTCAACTATGTTCATCTCATTATTATTTCTAGTGACGTAATGATATACGTCTCGTTTTGTATTATAAAGTCTCTTATCTAGCAATATTCTGTCATTTCTCAACTGAGATACTTTTCGTATAACCTCTTCTGGAGATGATTGATCAATCAAGGGGCGGATTTCAATTGGTGCTAATTTATTAAATTCCGCCACTTTTTGATATGTTTTATCGCGAGTATGTATCCATGTTTTTAATCCAACTCCTATATTTTCACCATTAAATTTAGCTAAAGCATCAAATGCTGAATCTTTTCTAGTTAAATCTTCTACATTGAAGACTCTAGAGTAAAGTTGCTCATGGTTTCTATAATATAAATATGGTTTTTTAGCATTAGCTCCTTCTTGGTTATCTTTAAATAATCCAGACAAAGCTCCAAAGATTTTAAGAAATTCAATATAGTTTTCTTGTTCTTCTTTAGAAAAGTTTTTCCAAATAATTCCATTCATAAAAAATCTCCTACCTTTTATTTTTTACACCTTAATTAATATATTTAATACAAATTAATCATATCACTTTATTTTATAAAAAAAAGAGGTACCTTAGCACCTCTTCATATAAATATTAAAAATTTGCATTAATAGAATAAAATTCATGTTGTCCATTTCGTTTTACTAATCTAGTATATTCTTCATCGGATAATAGTGGTAATTCAGAGTTATTAGTTGTGTACTGAACAGCTTCTTGATAGGTATCGAAATACCTTTCAACAAATGATTCTCCCCAGCTTCTTTCATACATTTTTGTATAAATTAAAGCAAATTTACCATTTTTTCTATCATTTAAAACTTCTGTACCTTGTATAGCTCGTCCAATATTATTTGCAATTCTCTCTATGACTGGGACTACTACACTGTTTCCAGCTTGTTTATACAATTGTCCATCAGCAATCTCAGGAAGCACATATTTATCAGGATATCCTTGGATATTAAATGTTTCGCGAGGCGTGAGTTTTCTTATACCGGTGTCGGATAAAATCAAAGGTACATTATGACCGCCCATTCCCATGTTTGCAGTTAGTGTCGGAACAACTCCATTTTTATTTTCTCGTACATACTGTCTTCTCCATTGATAAACTGTATCTTGACTAACAATCTCTTTTTCTAATTCATCATAGAACGTCGGATTTTTTTCTTTATTATAATAATACTTTTCATCCACTTTTAGTTTAAAATCAATGTATTTTGTTAATGGATTGGTTAATTCAATTTTTGAAGGAAACTCAAAACGATCATAAGCTTCTTTCGAAAGAAATCCTACTATATAGATACGCTCTCTATTCTGAGGTATATTACCATAATCTTTTGCATTTAAGACTTTCCATTTAACATAATAACCATTTTGTTCGAGTCCTTCACGAATAACCTTAAACGTATTCCCATGGTCATGCGTAACCATATTTTTTACATTTTCTAAAAAAACCACTTCAGGTTTTTTATGAACAATTATTCTTAATGTTTCGAAAAACAAACTTCCTCTATCATCTTCGAAACCTTTTCTATAGCCAGCAACACTAAATGGCTGGCAAGGAAAACCAGCAAGAAGGACATCCGCATTGGGTATTTTTTCTACATCAACATCTCTAATATCTTTTAACTCTACTTTTGAATCGAAATTTTTCTCATATGTTGATTTAGCATTTTTATCAAACTCATTTGCATAAACCACGTCAAACTTTCCTGATTTCTCAAAACCAAGATCAATTCCTCCAACTCCAGCGAAGAAACTTATGACTTTTTTAGTTTTGCTCATAATCATTCCCCTTTACTAAAATTACTAGGCAATTATAACATAAATTGAAGTGAAAGTGGGAAATAAACCAAACGTATTTTCGTATTAATTTTCATCTCTATTTAGCCACTTTTGATGTTTCATTACATACACTGTATATATATATATGATTTTTAAGATTTTATAATATCCTTTTTATGGAATTTCCTACAGATAAATTTTACTCTATTTTAATCTCTCGAAAAATTCTCATAGATGTTCCTGATAAGCACAAAAAACTGATACCCTTTTAGCTTATATCACCTTCACTAAGTACATATAACTAAAACTTTATTTTTTTCAATATATCTATAAGCCTTTATCCTCTTAACTGGCAAGACAACACCTATAAAAAATATGAACAGTACAGTAAAAAAAATTGAGGTAAGAAGCAATAACAACGAATACTTTTTAAAATAAATGGGAAGAAACGAAATTACTAACATAACAAAAAGAAAAATAATTAGTAGAAAATTTTTCCACATTTGTTTTTTTCCTTTAATAAGATACGCTTTTAGTTCATCTTCGCTAACGTTAGTTAGATAATTTAATTTATTTTTATCACTATTAGCAATCTTATTTATTAACAGATTAAAGAAAGTACCTCCTAAACAACCAATAACTAAAATTAGTGCTATTAAAGTAACAGGACTCAAAGAAGATTTAAAAAGTACATGTCCAAATACATAATAAATAGTCACTCCTAAAAATCCTGACAATACCGTTGATCTATAAGAAGTCATCTCAATTTCAACTACTACTAATTTTTTTGTTACTATATCTAAAAATATACTCTTTTCCCCTGCTTCACCATTATATACAGCAACATATCGTTTCCACATTTTAGCTACTCACCCCTTAACTCGAAAACATTCTCTAAATGCGACAAATGTATCTATCAATAACTATTTAACGGCTACCTCTTTTAATATATTTTGTATTTCCCTGTATCTATTGATAGATGATTAGTCAATAGAAATAATAAAAACAACATCATAAAACATAAAGAGATAATCCAATGGCCTTCCGTTATCACAAGAAGAAATCCCGCTATAATCACTAATGATAGAAACATAAAGTACACACCTAATTTTTTTAAAGTATCAACTAACGCAACTGGTCTCACCTTAATTTGAGTAACAGACAATTCATCATATTTAATTCTTTTCCGCATGGATTTCTTTGATTGAAAAGACCAAAATACTCGAATTATCAAGGCTGGAAATAGTGATATAAGTAACAGCATAAATATGTAATGACTTGATGGAATCATCATAATTGTATTTCCAATTTCAATAATTTGGCTCTTTTTTAGACTTGATGAAGCATAAAAAAGAGTTAATAAATTCGGTAATACTATATTAAAAATTAAAATCATTAGTACGATTAAAATGCTGCTTAACACTTTTCTATTTTTAGTTTCAACTCAATGAACTAGTAAATCTTCAGCTTGGCTTTTATTTAAGATATAAGCTTTTTGTGGCATTAGCCAATTTAATCCGAAAAAGAAGAAACCTAACACTGAACTATCTTTGTCAATTAAATAGTAATTTGATTGAGAACATATTATTTTATAACGATTATTTTTATAGATTTGTTTTATCGTTACACTATTCAGTTTTATCACGTCCACCCCATTTAAAAACTGTTTAACTTTGTTTTAGGAGAAGTCCAATCATTGATGCTCTGTATAGAGGAAGGGTCAACAACCATAAAGTTATTAACCCTTCTTAGCACGTTCAATTCTTCCAATATTTTAGTTTTTTCCTCGAAACTTTTATTTTTGAGATATGATCACCTGTGCCACTTTCAGGACTAAAAATGGATTATCTTAGTCATTATTCTCCATACCATTCTTCTTTATAATACCCATATATTTCTCTAAATTCTTCTGAATATTTCGTTACTAATTTATTTTGAATTCTTAAATCAGCTTTGAAGCTGATATAAGTAGGTATCAAAGAAATAATTATCATAAAAAATGCCCCCGCAATTACGATTAACGTCATGCTTATACCTAAACCATTTATTGAGTCATTTATACTGCCTTTATCTATCCAACTTTTATTTATTCTATATAGCTGAACAATTACTATTCCTAAAATCATTACTATTCCAGCTATTTTTATCAAGAGAGAAAGATTCTTATTGGTTTTATACTCTTTTTCAAACGTTACATTAATATACTCTATTAACATATTCTTTTCCACGGCATAATATAGATATAGACAAGTAGGCACATAGATAATTATAGTAACCAAATTAATAATATAATTAGAATCTACAGTTCCTATGGAACCACAAATATAAGATAAAAATAAAATTTTCAAACTAGAATATATAAACTCTTTGTAACCATAGTTTTTAAAATAGTGTCTACTTTTAAAATATGAAAATAGTGCTATTAAAATAAAGCTTATGGCTGTTGTTACTGCTATAGTTCTAGAGAATAAAGTTGTTACTATGTTATCTTTAGCACTTGTATAAGACACTATCATCATAATAGGCATAAATAAGCTTATGACTAAAAAACCTATCTTTTTTAATCTAATTGGAAATTTTGCATCAGAATTTCCTTTAATTAAATAGTCAATTTTATTTCGATCTATTTTGACGTACGCTTCTTCAAAACTGATGTTGTTAACATAGTCCTCTATTTTTTTCATAAATCCGCCTACTTAATTTATTTTACCACTTAGGTAATCCTGTATTAAAATCTCCAGTATCAACACGACCATTTTGTTTCCCAAACCAGTCTTCTTTTATTGCTCCAAAATTTCCACTTTCCAAATTTTCATGTCTTCTATCATAAATTTCATATTGTTCATTTATCCATTTGTCAATATCCTTTTTACTAACCCAAGTATGCCAGTCATCACTGTTTTTAATTATTGGTATTTTATTTAGTAGAGGTATATCGGATATTCCACCACCTTGTAAAAAATAATTCATTGTACCGGAGATAGCTCCTGGAATGAATCCGTATTGTGCCCCTTCTAAAGGACCAATTGATGCAAAAAATTTATTTTGACCACCATACAACGCTTTACTAATATCTCCGTAAGCTGGACTATCAGGATTGATATATTCATTGTATGCTAAGCTGCCTATACTAAAGCCATCTCCTGCTACCCCTACAACTTCTCCAACTGCTTTGTATTTCTTTAAAAAGTCGGCTACTTTTCCTAGCTTTTTAAACTTATTGAATCCTATTTTTGTTCCTGCGATAAGGGCTTCTCCCGCTGATGATTTGGATAATAGATTGGTCATATGACCGATAGGTGCTAATACCTCCCAACCCTTATCACTCAAATTTATCAACACTCCATATACTTTAGCTTGCACATCTATGGATTGATCAATCAAATATAGACCAAATTTTGGATTATTTAAAATTTTTGTTGCCAAATCTTTAGGTAACTTATTCCAACTTTCTTGCGCTATGAAGATATCCAATACAGCATCCTGTATACCTTTAGGTAATTTTTCCGAATCTAAGAATGTAATAAGGTACTCAAATAGACGGTTGTTATTCTTTACTTTCTCAATTGCTGCCATTGGATTTTTAGAATACAGATCATTGATTTCTTTCATTGCCTTTTCTAAAGCCGTTTTTTCCATTTTATCTATATCATTAGAATTTTTTAAAGAATTAAACCAACTAAGATCAACACCTTTAGGTAATTGATAGGTCCCATCACTATTGACTATCGTATTATTCAATACTGTTACACCCTGCATAGAAATTTTCATATCATTCAAGCTATTGCTAAAAAGTCCATTTGTTTGTGAAGAAAATTGTTGTAGTTTCTCTAGCTTCTTCTCTAATTCTCGAATATCCTCTTCAAAATCATTCGACATACGAGTCAAGCTTGACTGAACATTTAATAACGCATCTAAGACTTTAGCGACTGGATTATTTCTAGATAATGCTCTTGCTACTGCTGCAGAAGCATCCACAGAAGCTTTCATTGCTTTTTTAGTTGCAATTTGTTGGTTTAATTTGTCCTCATCTAGCGTTCCTTCTGATGAAACTAAAAGATCTGCTGATACGTAAGTTTGCAATTCGCTTTCAATAGTATCGATGGCAGAGGTTACTTTACTAATAGTTGGTAAAATTAACTCGCTAAATAATCCTTTTCCAGCTGTATAAGCTGCACCAGAAAGTGTTTTACCATCTACAGCAGAAATTACTTTTTGACTTCCTGCTTTTAACTGTTCAGAGGCTTCTTTTCCGCTTTGTAGATTTTGCTTTAGTGCAGACATTAATTGCGACGAATCGGAACTTGAATAAATTAATCCCAAGGAATTTCACCTCTCTTTTTATAAAGATCCTCAGTTTCTTTATCGAGTGTTTTTCGTTGTTCTGCATAATGATCAGATAACGTTTCTTCTGCCTCTTGTAATTGGCGTCCAAAATATCTTTCTTGTTCTTCATTTTTTCGTTGCATCCGAATACCTTCATGGTTCTTACTATGTACTGCTTCTTCATTTATCATTGCTAAGGTACGATAGCCTCGCTGTAAATCTTCTTGTAAGTTTCGTAAACTGTCTTCTATTTTTCGTTGTTCTTGTTTCAATTCATCGTTGATGTTTTCTTTTTCTGTAATCAAACGGCTGTATTTTACTCGCTCTTGATCATTTTTATTCTCCACAACATTCTCCTTAGAATTTAATTTTGCTATCCTCTATGGCGATTATTTCAGCGATTTTAGGGAATTTTTGGCTTTGCTCCTTCACGCATTCAATCAATTGTGATAGATCTGAAAGTAACTGATTATTTACTTCTGAACCTTGTTTCATGCTACTGACATTGCTTTTTCCTAAAGATACTTGTGTCCCTTTATTGACAGATACAGCATTTATACCTGAAACTGCCCCAGTAGCAACCCCAATATCTGAAGCTATATTTACCATTGTAACACTCCTTTACTTAACTTTTAGTCATGTATAATTTTATCATAGACTGAAATTCTCAGGTACTCTTATTTTATTTTCAAGTAAACGTAAGCAATCTTTATTTATGAAATCAAAATATCCTAGGAAAAGATAGTTTTTTTGGTGCTCGTCTTCTCAAATGAAAACTTCGTGAAAGGGAAAATCAATTAGAAGATGAGCGTGTGTATTTCGAATTTCTATCTGTTCAGAAAAATATCATAAAGAAAATCTGTATCAACAAAGTAGATAGACTAAGCGTACTAAGTACTTTGTATGAGTACATAGAAAAGAAATTAGAGACGTAATTACGACTGTATAAAGTCCATAGGTCCTTGATTTAAAGAACTCACTGATGATGCTATAGAAGTAGCGATAGCTTGTGCTACTGCGGAATTACTGTTTATATCCTTTGGCATCGTTTTTTCCTCCTATAATTAAAAAGTAAATGTCTAACGACTTAGTTTTTATAATAGTGTATATACTTAATTGTAATTCGTAAACAACTCAATGTAAATATATAATTTTCAAATGTTCCGTTTGCTTGCTTAAAAGGAAATTATAAAATACATTTATCAGCTTAATTATGTGTTATATTTTTAGTTTTTAAATTGATCCAAAAATATACTCTTTTTCCTGCTTCACTATTATTATATACTGCAACATATCGTTTCCACATTTTAGCACCTCCCCTCTTAACACAAAAACATTCTTTAAATGTGACAAGTATGTCAGTATGGCTACCAATTCTCGGTTATTTCTCCTTTTTACTGAAATAAAGAAATCAACTATCATGTATTTACAAATCCTAAATAGTAAATGTCTGTATTATAAAATCAGCACTATACAAATGATTACAAATAAAATTAATATTGACACTAAAAGAACAATATAATACACTTAAAATAATAAATGAAAGAATAATTAGAATTATATGAAAAAAGTTTTATGGGGAATTTCACTATTCGTTTGTTTTGGATTTGCTACAAATGTTGAGGCTCAAGAAAAGTATAAAATTAGTGAGAATAATACTAATCTGATTGAGGAACTCACCTCAGCGGAACCTGCAAATTCAGATTATATCAATAGCACTATTGATATGTATTATGAGGTACCTTCCGAAAATGATTCTAGTGAAGATTTTAATTCATTTTTAAATTCAGTTCTAGTTGAGCTAAAAAACTACGATCATAATCAAGATGAAAAATTAGAAAATCAGCTTGAATTTGCTGAGGAAAATGTTGACTTATCTTTGGATAGCAACTTACCTCCAACATCTAGAGCTTTAGTCGCAACACCTTATGATATCGCTTTAGGAGCATACGCTGCTGGAATTAAACTGGTAGAACGGAGAGGGCATTGGCAGACTGCTAATTATATGAGACGTGCTATTGTTCCAGCAAATAGAGTCAACTCAGCATATACACCAGCAACGTATTACAATACTAATGATACTTGGGCTAAAATGGTAGACAGTGAAGACTTAATGCGCTCTTACTACGGTCGTCTAAAAGCTGAAGCTTTCCGAGGAGGCAGAGCTTCAGGAACTTTCGCAGGGTCACATACGTTCACAAGTGGACATTTGCTCACAGCTTTACGAGGTGTGTCTTATACAGTGTCCTATAAACGACAAGCAAATGGAAATTACTTTACTACTGTAAAAGTTACTGATATATTTGATTTTGCTTGGGAACCAAATGGATATAGTAATAATTTTGCTGTCGGTTTTGGGAATAACTATTGCTATGCTATGCAATCTCGTGGCTATATAAAACCATATAAAATCGAAATAGTAAGATCTATGTCAAGATAAGTTAGGACAGGGGTGAGTTTTCATAAAATATAATAAGTTGCTAATCATTACACTTAGTTGTCTATTTATAGTTTTGAAAGTTGTTGGAACTTTTCTGACATTGAACTTTTTACCTATTCAAGACCCTGAAACTTTAACAATGGCAGAAAAATTTAAACTGCAAAAAGAGTTTTCTATCAATTATGACTTAGGAAATTCTATGATCTATCTAAGCAAAATATTTTTTGCAGTTTTGATAACATACTCGATATATTCATTTTATGTTTTTTGGAAAAACACTCACTCTGACAACGGTGATTTCATCAAATAAGATATTTTTTCCTCCTTTAGGTACTTCAATGTAAAGGGGGTTTTTATAAGGATCAAATTATACTATCAGAAAGTAATATAGTTGGATTGGTTAACAGTATACAGATCGGCTAAATGGTCGTTTAACAATGTTGAGGATGTACCTGAACTCTACATCTTACTGATCAAGAGCGTCGAACTTGAGGAAAGAATTGTATAATTTTGCAACAAAATTATACAAAAATAAGCCTATCGCAGTGCCATGTTAATGAGATATACTTGTTCTACACTGTGGAATGTCACTTATAAAAAAGATTTTTTTCCTATCATACATTTCTATCAATGACTATTGAACGGTTACCTCTTGTAATATATTTTGGATTTAATATTATAAGCAACATCAAAAATATGTAAAGTCTTGATGGCATCATCATAAATGTATTTCCGATTTCAATAAGTTGACTATTTTCTGTACTAGTCGAAACATAAAAAGAGGTAACAATTTGGAGAATACTATATTAAAAATTAAAATCATTAGACTATTAAAATACAGCTTAGCACTTTTCTTTTTTTAGTTTTAACTCGATGAACTAGCAAATCTTCAGCTTGGCTTTCATTTATGATATAAGCCTTTTGTGGTATCCGCCAATGTAATCCGAAAAAGAAGTAACCTAACCATGAACTATCTTTATCAATTAAATAGTAATTTGAGTGATAATGTATTATTCTATAACGATTATTTTTATATGTGTTTTTATCATTACGCTATTCAGTTTTATCATATCCAATCCATTTTAATATTGTTTTACTTTAGTTTGTAGAAGTCAATCGTCTTCATCCTGTATAGAGGAAGAGTCAATAACCATAAAGTTATTGACTCTTCTTTGTAAGTTTAATTTTTCTACTATCCTAGTCTTTTATACGAAAACGACTACCATAAGGAAATAAACAACTTCTATTCATAAATATAAAAATAAGCACACCTAAAATAAAAACTACAATTAAATCAAACAGATAAAAAATTATTGTATAGATTATCCCAACAGCAATCACAAGGATCAAAATCAATCGAATAATACTGTTCTTCTTGTAATATGTAGTGATACTCCCTTTATCAATCTCAATTATCGCATTGCAACCTATTTCAGATAATATTTTTTTAAGTTTATACTTATTATAGAACATAACGATAGATCTAAAAATCAGCAAGCATCCAAACGTTATCAGTAAATAGACTGCACGTTTATCTATTTCAGAAGTAACATCAAGCTCTTGAAAAAAAATAGTCGATAGTTTATAAACTGGCCTTCCAACAAACATTGATATAACAACACTAGTCATAATGCCATATTCTTTTGGACCATTGGACACTAGTTTACTAAACTCTCCTTTATCTATCTCAACTGCTCTAAAAGGGAAGAACCAAACTAAAGTTGGCAAAAAATAAGCCAAGATATTGCTATCCATATCTATTAAGTAATAGTTTGTATCTAGTTCAGCTAGTTTGTATCTTTTATTTGTAGATTCATAAACTTTCATTATATCTACAAAATTGTAAGCCTAGGATATTTTATATCAGGCAACGCTTCTTCAATTTTTTTCTGAAAAGCTTCTTCTTGCTCTGATTTAAAACCTTCAAAAAGGACTTCTTCAATATCTTCATGGTTAAAAAAGAAACTTTCCTGATCTTTCACCCCTTCTGGATATAAACAAGCAAGATATTCAAAATACCCTATATTTCCCTCGTTATTATACAAAGGAAATCGAGATGTTAGCATTAAGAGCTGTGTTCCTTTTTTTAGTTTTACAACACTGCCTAACGGTAAAAATTTCATGAATTTGTTTCTCCTTTATTATCGTATAAGATCGATTTTTTATTATTTTCAATATATCTATATGCCTTTATTCTCTTTAATGGTGAGACAACTCCTATAAAAAAAGCAAAAAGCGTTGTGAAAAAGAATGATGCAAATAACAATAACAACGAATAAGTTTTAAAATAGATTGGAAGCAAACAGATCAACAACATAGCAAAGAGAAAAATAATAATAAAGAAATTATTTTGTGATTGCTTCTTCCCTTTAACCAGATAACTTGTTAGCTCCTCTTCATCAATGTTAGTTAAGTATTCTAATTTATTTTTATCACTATTAGCAATTTTATTCACTAAGATATTAAATATAATTCCACCTAAGATACCGATAATTAGAATTAAAGTTACTAAGGTAATAGGAGCCAATGAAGCTTTAAAAAGAATGTTGCCAAATAAGGAATAGATGACCACTCCTAAAAATCCAGAAATCAACGTTGACTTATATGAAGTCATCCCAATTTCAACAACAATTAATTTCTTAGTCAATGTATCTAAAAATATACTCTTACTCCATGCTTCACCATTGTAAATAGTAATGTATCGTTTCCACATTGTAGCTTTCTCACCTGCTATCTATATAATAAAAGCCAATAACAGATTAGTTACTGACTTTATTATTGTTACACTAACTTGCCCCCAAAGCGCTATAATGGTTTATCCACTTTGCCTTTTTTTACTTCTGCTGTATTAATTTGTTTCCATTCTTGATAAAGCTCTTGGAAGCGTGACTCGTCTTCATCCGTAAATCCTTCAAATAATACTTTATCTATATTTTCTTGATTAAAATATAAAACCTGATCCTGAACTAAACCTATAGGATACACGCAACCTGAATAATCGAACATCTTCGTTTCATTATCGATAACAACCAAAGGTCCTCTGTTCAAGATCATGATCTTTTTTGTTCCTTCTTTTAAATAAATAACACTTCCGATGGGTAACATTTATTTCTCCTTAATTTCACGTATTTTATATTTATCATTACTCAATGCTAAATTGTTCGTTAATAGAAAAAATAGCAACAATAAAGTGAAACTTAATGATATGATCCAATATCCCTCAGATATTACAAGAAAGAATCCTGCCGTTATAACCAATAATGCAAGAAAAAAATACACTACAATATTTTTTATAACGATGGAGATCGTAGCAGGAATAATCTTAATTTTAGTAAAAGGTAGATTTTTATATTGTATTTTGTTGACTATTCCTCTTTTGGATCGCTGAGCTAAAAATATTCTAATTATTATCGCTGGAAATGATGCTAAAATCAGTAATAATAAACTATGCATAGTTGATGGAATTATTGTAACTGAGTCACCAAATTGATGAATCTGGCTATATTTAATAGTAGAATTCCTATAAAATGTATTAACTAAATTGGGTAGTATTATATTAAAACCTAAAATTATCAAAGATAGCCAAATTAAGCTCATTTTATTATTGTTTTTAATGTCAACATGACGTACCAATAAATCATCGGCATCTCGCTCGTCTAGAATATAAGCTTTCTGTGGCACTAACCAACTTAATCCAAAAAAGACATATCCAAACCATGGAGAATCAGCATCAATTAAATACTGCTTAGAATCCGAGCATATCACTCTATATCTATTATTTTTATAAGGTGCCTTTAAATTGCTATTCTTCATCTTACCACGCCCAATTCATTGGATTGATTGCATCACCTAGATCATTTATTGCTTCCCCTACATCATCCAATTTCTCTTTTGCATAGTTAAAGCCATCATTGATTTTTTCGCCAGCCCAATCTAAACCATCATCTATTTTGTTTCCTACCCAATCTAGTTTATCTTGAACACCTAAGATGTTATTTTGGTAAATATAATCTAAACCAACAGATGCAACTGTACCAACCGCTATTCCACCTAGAACAGCCCAGCCTCCTGGGTTTGTCAATAATAAACCAACACCTGCAGTCCCAGCCCAGCCTGCTGTAAATCCAACTCCAGTGGAAACAACGTTATGTGAAAGTGCTTGGCCAAATGTCTTACCATTATTAGAAATATCATTGTACATTCCTAAACCAAAACCAGCTGCCATAAACCCATAGCCTAGAGCTTTACCAGCAGTAGTAATATTTTTTCCGTATTTCAAAATCTGAGTTCCAATACCGTTTGGGTTTACCATGATAAAAGAATTAGAAGCATTCGGACCCATTATGCCTTCTAGAACGTTAATCAAACCAGCAAATCTTGAAATTCCCATACCTAATTGTTCAATAAAATTAGATAACTCATCATTTCTAATATCAGAGATGATATCGTCTTTATTTTCTTTCAAATATACTTGTAGCTCTTTTGGAACTTCGGCATCTGGATTCTTTTTGGCAAACTCTAAGATAGTTTCCCAATCACTTGAAGTAATATCAGGTATTTTCCCCATGATTTTTTTCATTTTAGTTTCTAAATATTGCTTCGAAACTTTTCTTGCCCAATCCAAATCTTTCCCTTTCGGAACCGAGAACGTCCCAGTCGCAGGATTAAAACCACTATTCGCCTGCTGCAAACCTTGCGATAATGTCGAATAAAAACTATTCACCCCATCAAAAATAGCCGGTGACGTCCCATTAAACGTCATTAATTTCTCTAACTTCTTCTCTAAATCCCGCTAAGTCGTCTCTAACGATTCAATAATTCGCCGATTGGCTTGTTCCAAAGGATTCGTTCCAGTCGGAAGCTTCGGCAACCCTCGATTAATATTCTCCATATTTAGAATTGACGTATTGATCTGCTGAATTCGTCGTTCTAATTCATCTGACTTCAAGTCAATACTATCAACGTCAGACGTATATTGATCCACAAATTTTTGACAGGCTTCTGCTGTCATGTCTGCGCCTACTTCGGCACCATGAACTAAAGGTTGGATCACTGCCGCAAAGAATTCTTTGGCAGAGTCATAGCCTTTACTTGATAATTCACCTGCACTCATAAATTGTTGATTGCTTTGCATCAAAGACGTATAGCCTTGTGCTAATTGGCTACATGCACTTTTAACACTGGATGCTTGGCTTCTCGCTTGACCGAGGTACATATCAATACTCATGCTTTTCCTCCATTTCTTCTTTTGTTTTTATTTCTTGCCAATGTAGGTCATCTTGTTGATCTTCTAACGCTCTTGTTTGTTTTTTTAGTTCTTGCTGTTGTTCTTCTAAAAAGTCTTGAACACCTCGGCTTTGCCAATTGATTTGTTCGGCCATGTCTTGATACAACATATCTGTCTGGCTTTGGGCAAATTCTTCTTGTAATTCATTGAATAATTGCTTTTGATAGAAAAAATATTCTTCATAATGTTCTTCTGTTTTATTGATGTCTCTTTTTAAGTCTTCAAGTTCCTCTTGTTCACGTTCGATTTGAATTTTCTGTCGTCTGATTTCTTCAAGGTTAGACACAATTTATTCCTCCTTTCAGTTTAAGGAAGCATTTGGTTATATTGGATTTGAGCAATTCGTTCATCCACAGCTTCGAATTCGGCTGCAACTGAACGAATATTATTACTTGCTTGCGTAATGGCTTGGACAAGTGACGTGTTAAACGTTGTTAGTTGCGTGATAGCCTGTTGTGCATTGCTATTGCCTGCAACCGTTGTTTGGGTATCCTTTGTGATCGTTGTCCCTTGATTTAGAGAGCTTACAGATGATGCTATAGAAGTAGCTACAGCTTGTGCTACTGCGGAATTACTGTTTATATTATTTGACATTCTTTATCCTCCTATCGTTAATAGCTACTAAATTTGTATGATAGTATATATACTTAATTGTAATTCTTAGAGAACTCAATGTAAATATATAATTTTCAAATGTTTTGTATGATTACTTAAAAGGAAATTATAAAATACATTTTCTAACCAAGTTTTAGTTATATTTTTAGTTTTTAATCCATATGTAAAAACAGGTAGTCTAGAAAATCGCAATTTTCCAAAATACCTGCTCCCCGTACTTCATCTTAAAAATTTATCTACAATTTCACAGCATTTATCCTCAATCTCCGATAATCGGCTTCCCAATGATCCTCTTTCCACAATTTCGGCTTCAAATCTCGCTCCATATTCGCCAGTAGCTTTTCTTTCTGATCATCTGTCAATTCCCCAAATTCAGTAGCATAAAACTGTTCCATCCACGCTCTCAAACCAGATTCGCCACCTTTAAGCGGTGTCGGACGTTCATATTCTAAAATCTCCACAACCTCAAAATGATTCTTTTCAAGTAAAACCCGATAGTCTTCAACTGCTGTAAAACAAAACGGCTCTTCAAAAGCTACGACCAACATACGCAATTCACGCCCGAAAGCTTCTCTAATAGCCTGAACATTTCCAACAGCACCAAACTCGCAAATCAACTGTCCCTTGGCCTTAAGATGTTCGCTGATATTCTTCAATAATAACTCTTGGTCCGATATCCAATGAAAAACTGCATTTGAAAAAGCAACATCATACAATCCAATTTGATCAGAAGGATTTAAGATATCCTCCTGTAAAAACATCAAATCAGGATAGCTTTCTTTTGCTTGATCGATCATATTGACCGATTGATCGATCCCCGTCACTTCATGCCCAAGTTCCGCCATTTGATTCGTCAATTCGCCTGTCCCGCAACCAATATCCAATATTTTTTTCGATTCTTCCGGCAATAATCCCAACAAACCAGCCCCATATTTAAAAATAAAATCATGTGTCGTATTGTATTTTTTTGCATCCCATTCCATTGATTTCACGCTCCTAATGATGTAATGAAAAGAAGCTACATCGAAATTTATTCATCGATGCAGCATTCTTACTATTTCTTATTGCCAATAAGCCGGAATCTTCGCTTCATAAGCCGCAATCTCATCGTCATGTGTCAAACTGATCGCAATATCATCCAACCCATTCACCAATTTATGCTTCCATGTACTGTCGATTTCAAAAGAATATGTTCCATTCGGCGTGATGACTTGTTGCGCAGGTAAATCGATCATGATCGCCTCATCCGCTCCAAGTCCTGCCAATACATCCAATTCTTCATGCTTCAACACGATTGGCAGTAACCCATTTTTTGTGGCATTCATATAAAAAATATCACTAAAACTTCCTGCTATAACTGCTCTAAACCCATAATCGTCCAACGCCCAAGCCGCATGCTCTCTCGATGAGCCAGAACCAAAGTTATCACCAGAAATCAAAATAGTCGCCTCTTTGTATTGTGGTTCGTTCAACGTAAAATCAGGATTTGGTGTACGGTCTGGCAAGTAACGCCATTCATCAAATAAAAACTCACCAAAGCCTGTTTTTTCGATTCGTTTTAGAAATGATTTCGGGATGATTTGATCCGTATCAATATTGTCATTCATTAGTGGAACCGTGGTTCCTGTATGTTGTGTAAATGCCTCCATTATGCACCAAGCTCCTCTCTAATGTCTCTAAATGTTCCAACGATCGCAGCAGTTGCCGCCATCGCTGGGCTGCAAAGGTGCGTTCTGGCCCCTTTTCCTTGGCGCCCTTCAAAGTTTCGGTTAGATGTTGAGGCACAGTGAACACCGGCTGGTACTTGGTCTGGGTTCATACCTAAACACATAGAGCAGCCTGGTTCACGCCATTCAAAGCCTGCTTCGGTGAAGATTTTATCCAAACCGATTTTTTCAGCGGCTTTTCGAACGGGTCTTGAACCTGGTACTACGATTGCGGTAATGCCTGCTTTGACTTTTTTTCCTTTTACGATGCGCGCCGCTTCTTCCAAATCGGACAGTCGACCATTTGTACATGAGCCGATAAAGACGTAGCCGATTTCGATATCTGAAGGACGTTGACCTGGTTTTAGATCCATGTAGTTATAAGCGCGTTCGTCATTCATATCTTTGATTTCTGGGAAAGTGCCCGTGATCGGGATGCCCATTTCTGGATTGGTGCCCCATGTGATGAAGGGAACCAATTCTTCCGCATTCAATTCTAGATCCACATCGTAGGTTGCGTCTGGGTCACTTGGTAGTTTTTTCCAATCAGCGATTGCCGCTTCCATATCTTCTGGCGCGTATTCTCTGCCACGTACATACTCAAAGGTTTTTTCATCTGGCGCCATCATCCCCATTTTTGCGCCGCCTTCGATGGCCATGTTACAGATGGTCATGCGTTCTTCCATCGTTAGATTTTCGATCGTTTCCCCGTAAAATTCAACCGCATGTCCCACACCAAAATCAACGCCGTATTTTGCGATCAAGGCTAGAATAATATCTTTGGCATACACGCCTTTTGCTAGTTTTCCAGTGATTTTAACACCCATTGATTTTGGTTTATTTTGCCAAATACATTGTGTGGCAAAAACATGCTCCACTTCACTTGTTCCGATACCAAATGCCAACGCTCCGAATGCGCCATGTGTCGCTGTATGAGAATCCCCACAAACGATGATTTTTCCTGGTTGTGTCAACCCTGTTTCAGGTCCGACCATATGCACGATTCCTTGACGGTCACTGCCGTTATCGCAAAGGGTTACGCCAAATTCTTCACAGTTTTTCTGCAAGGCTTCGATTTGCTTTTTTGCCACCAAGTCTGTGATGTTAAAGATATCTTGTGTGGGGACGTTATGATCCATCGTGCCAAAGGTTCTATCTGGTCGGCGGACTTTTCGGTCTGCTTCTCTTAATCCTTCAAATGCTTGTGGCGACGTTACTTCATGGATTAGATGAAGATTGACGTAAAGCAGTTGCGGTTCTCCAGAAACGCCTGATACCACATGTTGTTCCCAAAGTTTATCAAATAGTGTTTTTCCCATATTAAGCACCTCTCAATTCTGATATTACGGCTTCGGTAAAGTCTGTTGTTGTCGATTTACCCCCTAAGTCTGTTGTTAGGATGCCTTGATTCATGACACGATCACAAGCAGTTTCGATTTTCTGTGCTGAGTTTTCTAAGCCAAACGATTGACGTAACATCATCGCAGCCGATAAAATCATCGACATTGGATTGGCGATATTTTGATTGGCGATGTCTGGTGCTGAACCGTGAATTGGTTCGTATAATGACGGACCTGACTCGCTATGACTGGCGCTTGGCATCATTCCTAGTGAGCCAGGAATTACCGATGCTTCGTCACTTAGGATATCGCCGAATAGATTTTCTGTGACGATCACGTCAAAGGCTTTTGGTTTTTGGATCATGACCATTGCCGCTGAATCGACTAATTGGTGTTCTAATGTACAATCTGGAAATTCTTGTGCCACTTCTTCTGCTGTTTGACGCCATAATTTACTAGTCGCTAGCACATTGGCTTTATCGACGGATGTGACTTTTTTATTTCTAGTTTGAGCGATTTCAAAGGCTTTTCTGATAATGCGTTGGATTTCAGCTTTTGAATACGTACATAGATCTGAAGCTTTAGTTTCGCCTAATTGTTTTTCACCAAAGTAGATGCCGCCTGTTAGTTCACGCACGACTACAAAATCAACGCCTCGAACATTTTCTTCTTTTAATGGAGATAAATGAACGACTGCATCCGGCACAGAAATTGGACGGATATTTGCAAAAAGGCCTAAAGTTTTTCTTAAACCAAGTAAGCCTTGTTCAGGACGTTTAGGCGCATTGTCCCATTTTGGACCGCCGATTGCTCCTAGTAAGATCGCATCGGCTTTTTCGCAGGCTTTTAAGGTTTCTTCTGGTAAGGGATCGCCTTGTTCATCGATACCAGCTCCACCAAACGCAAACCGTTCAATATCAAAATCCAAATTATCTTGCACCATGATTTCGGCTAAGATCTGTAGTGCGCTATCCATGATTTCTGCTCCGATACCATCACCTGGCAATGCTACGATTCGTTCACTCATTAGGCTTTCCCCACTTCTTTTTGAAATTGTTCACTGGCTTTGACGTAAGCTTTGGCTGAAGCTTGCAAGACATCAAAATCGATGCCGATGCCGTTGAATTTTTTGTTGTTTTCAGTGTCTGCTAAGGTTACATGTACTTCTGCTTGTGCATCTTCTCCGCCTGTGATGGCTTTGATGTAATACTCTTGTAGCGCTGGTTTTTGGACGAATATTTTATCGATCGAGTTGTAGATTGCTTGGATACTACCAGAGCCGATCGCTGATTCTGTTTTGCTTTCGTCTTCTCCTGTGTTAATAGAAACGATGGCTCCTTGGCTACCGTCAGAAACGTATTGTAGTTGGACACGTTCTAAGCGATAATCTTCACTGCTTTCTTGTGATTGTCCAACCATTAGCGCGATCAGATCATCTTCTGTGACTTGTTTCTTTTTGTCAGCTAACGATTTGAATCGCTTGAAGGCATCTTTTAGTTCGTCTTCTGTTAGCTGGTAGCCTAAAGTCTCCATTTTTGTAGCGAAAGCATGACGGCCTGAAAGTTTTCCTAATGGCAATGAGTTTTCATTTACCCCAACAAGTGATGGGGTGATGATTTCGTATGTATCTGGATTTTTCAGCACGCCGTCTTGGTGGATGCCTGATTCGTGCGCATAGGCATTTGCTCCGATGATCGCTTTATTTCTTGGTACAGCTACACCAGATAGTCGACTGACGAGATCGCTGGTTCTTTTGGTTTCGTTTAATGTGATATTGCTTTTTGCTTCGTAGAAATCTTTTCTGATATATAGCGCCAAAGCGACTTCTTCAAGCGCGGTATTGCCAGCTCGTTCGCCGATACCGTTAATTGTTCCTTCAACTCGAAGTGCGCCATTTTCGATAGCTGCTAAGGTATTGGCCGTCGCCATTCCTAGATCATCGTGACAGTGAGAAGAGAAAATAATTTCTTCGTCACTTTGGCTATTTTCGATTAAAAATTTAAAAAGTGCACCGTATTCCGTTGGGTTGGAATAGCCAACTGTGTCTGGGACATTAATGATCGTCGCACCCGCATCGATGGCGGTTTGAACGGCTTTTAGTAGAAATTGTTTATCGGTTCTCGTTGCATCTTCTGGTGAAAACTGGACTTTATCGAATTTGGTTTTAGCGTAGCTGACGTGTTCTTTAATAGAAGCAATCACTTCATCTGGTGTCATTTTTAATTTGTATTCCATGTGAACTGGGCTTGTTGCTAGGAATACATGGATTTGTGGGTGCTTGGCATTTTGCAAGGCTTCATGAGCACGATCAATGTCGGCTTTTTGGCATCGAGCAAGTCCTGCGACAGTCATTTTTTCTGCATTTTCGGCAATCGCTTTGACTGCTTCAAAATCGCCTACTGATGCGATTGGAAATCCCGCTTCGATCGTATCAATGCCCCATTTTTCTAGTTGTTTGGCGATTTGGACTTTTTCTTTGGTGTTGAAATTTACGCCAGGCGTTTGTTCGCCGTCTCTTAGAGTGGTGTCAAAGAATTGGATATTTTTCATTTTTCATACGTCCCTTCTGAATTGAGTTAATAGTATTCTTCATTATTTTGGTTAGGTAAAACGAAGGAAACTTCTCTCTTTCCGTTCGCCAAGTATTGCGCAACATCTGCTCTGCAAGCAGTCGCTGTGTTTTAAACGAAGGAAACTTCTCTCTCTCCGTTCGCCAAGTATTGCGCAACATCTGCTCTGCAAGCAGTCGCTGTGTTTTAAACGAAGGAAACTTCTCTCTCTCCGTTCGCCAAGTATTGCGCAACATCTGCTCTGCAAGCAGTCGCTGTGTTTTGCAATAAAAAAACATCCCACGAATATGGGATGTTCTGTCATCCCGTTCATGCAATGCGAAAACAGGACTCTCAACGTCTGATAAGAAAAAGCTGTATTGCAGCTGGTTTCTAGAAATCAGTGTGATGAGTCCTTCAGTAATAATAAGAATGTAATTGTCGTTGTCTGCTTGTTCATACTCTTCAACATCCTTTATTGTCAGAATTTTTGAATAATTCAAACTATAGTGTTAAAGATACAGAACTTCTTAATTAAAGTCAATAGTTTTATGAGAATTTTTTTAAGAAAAGCTGAGAAAAAGTCTCTTCTCAGCTTTCATCTTCTTATTATAGTTTAAGCTAAGGCCTGTTCTAAATCGGCTAAAATATCCGCTATATTCTCGATCCCAATTGACAATCGAATCAATTCTGGCGCTGTACCTGAGGCTTTTAGTTCCTCTTCACCCAACTGCGAATGTGTTGTTGAAGCGGGATGAATGATCAATGATTTTGCATCTCCAACATTTGCTAATAGTGAAAATAATTCGACATGATCAATCAAATTTTTTCCTGCTTCGGCTCCACCTTTTACGCCAAAAGTAAAGACTGAACCAGCTCCTTTAGGTAAATATTTTTCTGCTAAGTCATGGTATTTGTTATCAGGTAAACCTGGATAATTGACCCATTCAACTTTCGGATGTTTATTTAAAAATTCCGCTACAGTCTGCGCATTTTCTACATGTCGTTCTAGACGTAAAGATAATGTTTCTAGTCCTAAAATCAATAAGAAGCTATTGAATGGTGAAATCGCTGCACCTGTGTCTCTTAGTAAAGAAACCCGTAAGCGCGTGATATAAGCTGCTGCTCCAACATCATTTGTATAAGATAATCCATGATAACTTGGGTCTGGATCAACTAATTTAGGGAATTTGCCATTGGCCCAGTTAAACTTGCCTGAATCGATGATGATCCCCCCTAAAGCAACACCGTGCCCTCCAATAAATTTTGTTGCGGAATAAACGACGATATCGGCACCATAGTCAAACGGACGATTTAAATAGGCAGTTGCAAACGTATTATCAACGATCAACGGAAGTTCGTGTTTATGAGCAATTTCTGCAATCGCTTCTAAATCTGCGACATTTGTGATTGGATTGCCGATTGTTTCTACAAAGATTGCTTTGGTATTTTCCTTGATGGCTTCTTCAAAATTCGCTAATCGATCTGGGTCAACAAAGGTTGTTGTGATCCCGAACTCTGGTAATGTATGGGCAAATAAATTAAATGTTCCACCGTATAAGGTTGAAGCTGAGACAATATGATCACCAGTACTGGCAAGATTTTGAATGGCGTACGTGACTGCTGCCGTTCCTGAAGCGACTGCAACTGCACCAACGCCGCCTTCTAATTCATTCAAGCGATCTTCCAGCACTGCGGTTGTTGGGTTTGTGATACGAGTGTAGATATTTCCTGCTTTGGATAATGCAAATTTTTCGGCTGCATCTTGTGTATCGTCGAAAGTGTAGGATGTTGTTTGGTAAATAGGGACTGCTCTAGAATTAGTGTCTTTGTCTGGCGTATGTCCACCGTGGATTTGGATCGTTTCGAATTGATAGTTAGAGTTTGTCATTATGCTTCATTCCTTTTCTTTTATTGGGTTGGTTTATTCGTTTTGTTCTGTTAAAACACATATCACCTTCTTGCACAATGATCCCCTCTTTCTATTTTTATTCTCATTAGAATTTCTCACGAATAATACAAAAAAGCCCTCTACCAGCCTATGCTAGTAAAGGGCGACTATCGCGGTACCACCTTTATTGGAAACAACTTCCATCTCGACCCAAACGCAGAATTTCTTCTTGATTTGGTGCCTTGTTAACGGTAGCTGCCGTAAAAATCAAGCTGATTTTTCCTCTCCAAGATCATTTTCGACAAGTGTTCATTGCTTTCTTTCACCAAACGAAAGCTCTCTTGTTCTAGCTAAAGCTAAAATAATCAGCTAGATTTCAATGTCTGCTTGTGTACTCTTCTTTTCAATGAGTTTTATTATTGAAATCAATATTAGAGCATACTCATTTTTTTGTCAACATTTTTTTCTTTTATTTTCATTTTTCGTAAATATTTCTTTACAGTTGAGTGTCCTATTTCTCTTTCTCACTGTTTTTTATTATAATTAGGGAAATTGGAGGTCGATTTAATGTCAGCAAGTAATGAAAAAGTGGAACTACTCTTATCTTATCTCTCGGAAATTCATACCAAAAGTTTAACGCTCTATGATTTAGTCACTAGCCGTCCACGTCCTGAGGATACTCGTATTCTGTTGAATATCAATGAAGTATTCACCTATTATCATAGTGTACGTGTTTTTTACTACAGTAACAGTGAGCTTACGGCATCAGAGGTTCACCCTTTTTTTAAAGCATTTGAAGATTTTTATTTTGAATTAAAACAAGTCTTTTTACTTGAAGATGATGATAGCATCCTACTTTATAATAAGTTAACGGCTATGAAAGATTCCTTTGAGCAGTTGACGAATGATTTTAATGTTTTATAATAGAGTAGACAACAGGTAAAGAAGGTGCCCAAATGGATCAAAGCGAAGTTTTAGATCGCTTGCGCGAAGAGTTGGAGATTCCATTTTTTAATGGAACGATCGAAGAACGTGAATATACAGAAGCGGAATATCAGAAGATCAAATCCGATCTTGTTCAGTATTTTGATGATTATGTTCGTAATGTAGAAAATTGATACAAATAATTGCAATAAGATCTTGAAGGTCTAAAGCAGAACTTAAACGTTTTGCTTTAGACCTTTTTCTATCTGTTTGATTCGTCCGACTTTTTATCATTTATAAAATAATCGACTAAATAAAAACATACTTAAATAAATAAAATAACTAACAATATATAAATAATAAACATATATTATTAAAATTATATAAATTTACGGAAAATAAATTACAAAAAAACCATCGGCTGAAAAGGCCGATGGAAAAGGAGTATTACTCAATAAGAGTAAAATGAAAAATAAAAAGGTTGTTGTTGGTATGAATACATAATACAACACATTTTTTTATTTGTCTACTAAAAATAACATTAAAAACAAATGGATTCCATCTTTTTTTGGTCAGATTTCTGATTATTTTTTCATTTTTTCAATAAAAGGTTGCTCATTCGTGTAATTGCGAATGAAATATCGTCTGTTGCTTTGTCTTGTTTTTCTTCTGAGTTATTGAATAAATCAACATCTATACCTTTTTCAGGATCTAAAGATAAGATCATTTCGTTGCATCCAGCTAGATATTCGATATAAGAGCGTTCGAATTTTTTGTGGATTCCCATAACGCGTGCTGGTGGACGTAATTGAGTGACTTTTTCCAACATGAGTGTATATTCTTTGGTTCCATCTTCAAAGACACGCTTGATTTCAGCTATTCTTTCTGGTGCTAACTCAGCAGTTTTCCCTTCATCGATCACTTTACGAACTTCTTCGTAATAGTCGTTCATTTTTTCGCCGACTTCTTCTGTTTCTTTTACAATATCATTGATGTTTTGAACATAATAGCCTAAATTTGGTTTCACTATCTTTCCTACTTTCTTTTAGTAATCACTCAATTTTACACTTTTTCATAGGTGGATGACAAGTGGAATCTGTAAAAGTATATTTTTCTACTAATTTTTAAGACAAAAAAAACTGCAAACATTTTGTTGTCTGCAGTTTTTAGAGCTTTATTTAATTTCATCACTTGTTTTGACGATTTTAGAGATCATGCCATAATCTTTGGCTTCATCAGCTGACATCCAGAAATTACGATCTGTATCTTTTGCGATTTTTTCATAAGTCTGACCTGTCGCTTCAGCAATCAAACGGTTCACACGCTCACGCATACGGATGATTTCTTTGGCTTCGATCTGAATCTCTGTGCTTTGTCCTTGAACGCCGCCAGCAGGTTGATGGATCATATAACGAGTATTTGGTAAGCTGTATCTATTTTTCGCTTCAGCAGCTAAATAAATCGTAATTCCAGCGCTTGCGACCCAACCAGTTCCGATCACGATGACTTCTGGTTTCACAAATTTGATCATGTCATGGATCGTATCGCCTGCTTCAACGTGTCCACCTTGGCTATTAATGAAAATCTTGATCGGCTCATCACCCATCGCTGCAAGTAAAAGCAATTGAGACGTTACTTCTCGTGCCAAATCTTGATTGATTTCACCGTAGATCAAAATTGTTCGTTCTTCAAATAATTTTTTCATAAACGCATTTGGTTGTTGTTTTTCTTCTGTTTCTTCATTTTCATCTAAATAGTTCATAACTGATAACCTCCATATTTTAAAGCAAAATGTCTATATTAATAATACCGCAATCTGAAAATTTGTCCACTTTTTTGACTTGTTTTGACCTTAAATTTTTTTTTTTTTAATTACGGCATTCACCTATAAAAAAACAGAAATGCATCTTCCGACGCATTTCTGTTTTAAACTTATTTAATTTAGCTCTTACCCATTCTACGTTGAACAAATTTTACGATCTCAACGATTGGTATAATCGCAAATGATGTTCCGGCAACGATTGCCCATTGGTAACCGTCTAAAGAAGTTACGCTGAACAAGTCATTGAATCCTGGAATTAGAATCGTTGCTGCTAGTAATAAGAACGATACTAAAATTGCCCAGTTGAATGATTTGTTTCTGAACAAGCCAACTTTAAAGATTGATTGGTAAATAGATTTTACGTTAAATGCATGGAACAATTGGATCAAACCTAATGTGGCAAAAGCCATTGTCAACGCATCGCCATGTTGTAAGTCATACAAGGCTGTTGCAGATAAGTTTGGCATATTTGCCGCCGTATGTGCAGGGAATTCGATCGCCATTTTATAGACAATCAGAGTCAAGGCACCTTGTGTGATCCCTTGATAAATGACACTGCTCAAGACACCGCCAGAGAAGAAGTTTGATTTCTTTCCACGAGGAGCATGGCTCATTACATCACGTTCAGCAGGTTCTACGCCTAAAGCGATTGCCGGGAAGGTATCCGTTACTAAGTTGATCCACAATAAGTGAACTGGTAGTAAGGTATCCCAAGCTAACATTGTTGCGATAAATAGTGTTAATACTTCCCCTAAGTTGGCAGAAAGTAGATATTGAATCGTTTTTTGGATATTTGAGAAGACTTTTCGTCCTTCTTCAACTGCCACGATAATTGTCGAGAAGTTATCATCCGCTAAGACCATATCAGAGGCACCTTTTGATACTTCTGTACCAGTGATCCCCATCCCAATACCGATGTCGGCTGCTTTCAATGCTGGAGCATCGTTCACACCATCACCTGTCATGGCTACAACTTTACCTTCTTGCTGCCATGCTTTAACGATACGAACTTTATGTTCAGGAGAAACACGAGCATAAACGGAATAATGTTCAACCACTTTGGCAAATGCTTCATCCGTTAATTCGTTTAGTTCAGCACCTGTAATAACAGCATCGTCGTCGCCTTCTTTGATGATACAAAGACGAGCAGCGATTGCTTCTGCTGTATCTTTGTGGTCACCTGTGATCATGATTGGACGAATCCCCGCTTCTTTAGCAACTTTAACGGCTTCTGCGGCTTCTTTACGTTCTGGATCGATCATGCCGACAAGACCTGCAAATACTAAGTCTTTTTCGACTAAATCAGAATCCATTTCAGCAGGAACTGCTTCAACGATTTTGTATGCCATTCCTAAGACACGTAGTGCTTGTTTGGCTAATTTTGTGTTGGTTGTTAAAATTTCTTGACGTTGTTTGTCATCCATTGCTGGTGTTTGACCATTTAATAAGGCTTGGTTACAACGTTTTAATAATTCATCTGGTGCACCTTTGACAGCAACTAGGAATTTACCATCTGCTAATTGGTGAACAGTTGTCATTAATTTACGGTCTGAATCAAATGGAATTTCAGCAACACGAGGTTCAGCTGCAACTTTTTCGATTACGTTGAAATCGTGGTCTAAACCGTATTGGACAAGAGCTGTTTCGGTTGGATCACCGATCAACGTACCATCTTGTGCAATTTTTGTATCATTTGTATAGTTCATGATTTTTAATGCCATATTGTCCATTGCAACAGCATCTGTCGCAGGTTTTACTTCATTATCTGTGTAAAGAGCTTCAACGGTCATTTGATTTAATGTTAACGTTCCAGTTTTATCAGAACAGATAATGTCTGTACTACCTAATGTTTCAACTGCAGGCAGTTTGCGGACGATCGCATTTTTCTTCGCCATTTTTTGTGTACCTAATGCTAAAATGATTGTTACGATTGCTGGTAATCCTTCTGGAATTGCTGCAACGGCTAATGAGATAGACGTCAATAGCATGTCGATCCATGTGCGGCCATTCATCATACCGACAACGAACATCACAGCTGCGATCACTAATATAGCGATCGTCAACATTTTACCTAATTGATTTAAATTTTGTTTTAATGGTGTTTCCGTTTCTTTTTCGTTGGCTAACATGCCGGCGATTTTACCGACTTCTGTATTCATTCCTGTACCAACGACCACACCGATTCCGCGGCCATAAGTGACATTACTGTTTGAATACGCCATATTGATACGGTCACCAATGCCGATATCATCAGATGTTCCTTCTAAAACGATTGCTTCTTTTTCAACTGGTACAGATTCACCAGTTAGTGCTGCTTCTTCGATTTTTAGACTAGCTGCTTCTAATAAACGTAAATCTGCAGGAACAACGTCTCCTGCTTCTAATAAAACGATATCTCCTGGTACTAATTCGTCACTTTTAACCGTGATCACATGACCATCACGACGAATATTCGCATTTGGTGAAGACATTTCTTTTAATGCTTCAATCGCTTGTTCTGCTTTGGCTTCTTGGATTACACCAAAGATTGCGTTTAAGATAACTACGAGTAAAATGATAATCGAATCAACAAAATCCCCTGAAAAGACTGCCGAAATCACAGCCGCAAATAGTAATACAATGATCATAAAATCTTTAAACTGTTCAAAGAATTTCACAACGATCGATTTCTTTTTCCCTTCATCTAAAGCATTAGCCCCATAGTTTTCTAACCTCTTCTTGGCTTCTTGATTTGATAGTCCATCGACTGTCGTATCAAATTTTTGCAAGACCTCTTCATCTGACTGCGTGTAAAATGCTTCAGATAATTGAACCTTTTTCTCTTCTGACATGTTCTTCCTCCTTATAATTTGCAGCTACTTAAATCTATTTTACTTCATTATAACGAAACGAACACGTTTTTGGACTTATTCGTTCGTAACAAAAACGAAAAAAAATAGACCTCTGTATGCTAAATAGAACATACATAAGTCTCACCGTTTAAGACAACACCAGAAATTTCTTTCGGAGTTGGTGATGTTGCCGCAGCTAGCGCCGCCAGTTACTCCCTCATGAAATAATAACCTGGCGACGGACAAGTCCTTCACCAACTATTATTGATAAAATAATTATACCTGTTCTTTTAGTGTTTTTCAAATGAAATCGTATTGATTTTCAGAAAAATTTCTGTTTAGTTTGAAAAAGGCTTACGTTATTTGATAGAAGGCATTTTTCATTGCCTTTTTTAAGGAGATAGTTTTATCAGTTAAACAGTAAAACACCTCGAATGCCCAAATATTACTGAGCAGTCGGGGTGTGATGATGTCTACTAGAAAAGTAACCTTCACTCTTGATTCATTGATTTCGTCCAGAAATTGTCAGGCAAACCTTGTTCCATACCCATAATAAATTTTTCTCGGATATCAGGATAACTTTGTGCCAATCCACTTACCAGATGTTTGATTTCTTCTCGCTTGGTTTTCTTATCAACGGGACAGGGGTTAAAAATCACAGGCAATTCTTCTCGTTGAACAAACTGAATAATCTGTTTCTCTTCAAGGTAAAGTAATGGACGGATCAGTGTAATATCTGTTTTTGATAAATAGCTGAGTGGGTCAAAACTAGCCATTTGACCATGGAATAGAAAATTCATAAAATACGTTTCGATCGCATCATCCAAGTGATGGCCTAAAGCGACTTTATTACAACCAACTTCTTTAGCTCGTTTATACAAAATTCCTCTACGTAGCTTGGCACATAACGAACAAGGTGAGCGTTCTTCCCGAATATCAAACACAACTTGCGCAATATTTGTTGGCACAACATCCAATTCATACCCTAAGCCTGTCACAAATTTCTGTAATGGTGTGATATCCATCTCAAATCCCATTGCTAAGGTGATCGGCACGATTTCAAATTCAAAGCCTAACCGCTTTTGTTTACTGATCATATCTAGAAAATACAATAAACTTGTACTATCTTTCCCACCACTCATTCCGATTGCCACTTTATCACCTGGCTGAATCATTTGATGATTCAAGATTGCACGGCGAATCGGGTTATAATAGGTCTGATTGTCTTTCTTTTTAAAACTCATTGTATACTCCTTTTTTGCTCACTGAATTTATTTGAAAAAATCGGTGTTCAAACTATAGCTTTCACCTGAAACAATGTCGTATTGGATCAAACGATAGTCTTCATATAATTCTTTTTGTGATTCATTCAATGATAATGTTTTGCTCCATTGGTTATCTTTATAATAGAAGCCTTTTTCAAATGCAGGAACTTGTTTTTCAAGCTCGGTCAATAATTGGTAGAATCCAGTCATTTGCATACCACTTTGATCAAACAACGTTGGTGCAAAGTAAAATGGACTGCTAAGCGCATCATGGGTATTTTTCTCACTTAACTTATCTTGATTGTCATACATCAAAAATTCCGTTTCATGCATGCGGACTTCATCGTTTTCTGCTTTGATTTCATCTGAATAAATACTTGGTAAATGATCTCCCCAGAAAACAACTAGCGTTCGCCGTTTTACATCTTTTAAAGCTGTCGTAAATTGTTTCAACGCTTCACTGCTGTATGCAACATCCTGCATATAGCTATCGATTGCTGTTTTATTGCCTAGACTTTGAGAAGAATAATCTGACTTAGTATATTTATCGCTATACGGCATATGCGTTTGCATCGTGACTAAATGGACAAATTGTGGATCATCATCATTTTCTAGCAGATCCAACACTTCTTTGTAGGCAGATTCGTCCGAGATATAAGGATTCTTTTGTAATTTTTCTTTATAAGTCATTGTATCTTCGCTGATAAATTGATCAAAACCTACTGTTTTATAAACATCTTTGCGCTTATACATCGAAGTATTATAAGGATGAATAGCGGTTGCTTGATAGTCTTGCCCCTTTAGCAGTGAAACGATCGACGGAATTTCGGTCATTTTTGGAATCAGCATAGTATAAGGCGTTGTCATTTGCGGATTGAACAACTCCATTGAAAAGCTAGTTAGTGCTTCAAATTCAATATTAGCCGTTCCACCACCGTAATTTTGTGATAACATCTTACCGCTATAAGTCGTTTTGGCTATGTCATAATAGTCTTTTAAAGGATCTTTATCGGCGGTTACACCTTTTAAATTCTGCGGATCAGAAAAACTTTCACTCATCACAAAAATAATGTTTGGTTGTTCTTCTTGTGTGCTAGCATTTGTCTCTTTTATTTTATCCGTGTATTTATTGGTGATTTTTTCAATCGTTTTTTTTGAATAATTCTCTGGTTTGTCCATTGCTTCTACCTTTAAATTATATAAAAAACCACCCATAAATCCTGTGTTATAGTAATTCATTTTTTGGCTATAAGGAATCCACAGTGCCGTTCGATCATAGGCTTTTCTCAATAAATTATTTTGACTATTAAAATTACTTACATAAATCAATAAAAGCAGTGTCACAATGAAACTTGAGATACGGACGATTTGCATTTTTTTCGATAGCAGCCGACTTTTGTAGATTGCTCGCCCAAAGAAGAACAAACCAACGACTGCCACGAGTAGAATAAATAAGAATGGAATCGTTCCGATCATCTCTCTTAGTAAACCAAATTCAGTGATCATTTTTAAATCATCAGGATAAATCGGCTCCGAGCGATAAAACATTTTTTGATAATCAGCGAAGCCTAAAATACCGATCGTAATTGCATAAAGTACACTTCCTAAAGCCAGCGATCCTGACAAACTACATAGAAATAATAAAAATATCAGCAAGACTACGCTACCTAGAATAAATTTTTCTGTATGCCATGAAAACGCAAATTTGACTACTAAATCCAGTGATAATTCATTTTGGCACCATTGTAAATATAGAGTGCTGATCAAAACTAACAACAGTAATCCTATCACGATCAGTGTATATTTAACTGGTTTTTTCTTGACTATCTGCAATTTTTTCTTCACAACATTCTCCCTTTTCTCTTTCCTTAATACGTCCCTTAATATTTTATGCTTAGACGACAAAAAAGTAAAGCTCCTGCATTGAGAAGCTTTACGTTGCATTTGATTATCTTTTGGCTGCTTTAAAAATTTCCTCGATCAGAACCATCACTTTACGAACTTCTTCATTTTTGACGACTGGTTCTGCTTGTTCTCGTACAACTTTATAGAAATTCTTATAGAATGTGTCATATTCAGCAGAAGCTTTTGGTAATGGTAAGGTCTCCGTTGCTTCTTCTGAGGGTGGCGCCATTGTTTTGGTTAAGCCGACCCCTGCTTGGATTGGTTTTGGTGCTTGGATATTTTTCTTCCCTGATTCGATGACCATTTCACCTGATAAATCCCAGTCATGAATGACAGCTGTTCCTTGTGTTCCTTTTAGATACCAGCGTGGGAGTTTAGTATAATTCGTTGTTCCAACTTCTATGATTGCGCGGACACCATTTTCAAAAATAATATACGTGATGAAGCCGTCATCTACTTCATCGCCAAGAATGTAGCTTAAATCGGCTGATACTTTTTCAATCCGACTATCAACTAAAAATAATAGCTGATCTAGTAAATGGACACCCCAGTCTAAAAGCATTCCACCGCCATGTTTTAATTCATGGCGCCAATCACCAGGAATTCCGTTAGCGCCTTGTACACGAGTTTCGATTTGGAATAATTCTCCGATTTGTTGATTTTTATAGAGTTCTCGAGTGATTAGAAAATCTGGGTCCCAACGGCGGTTTTGGTGGACCATAAAGGTTTTGCTTGTTTCTTTGGCTACTTTTAATACGTCGTCTAATTCTTCTACATTCATTGTGACTGGTTTTTCGCAGACAACGTGTTTTCCTGCTTTTAATGCTTGGACCGCTAAGTCTTTATGGGAGTCATTGGGTGTAGCGATCAAAACAGCTTCGATGGTATCATCTGTTAGTACGTCTTCAAGTGAAGTGTATACTTTATGATTGTGTTGGCTGGAAATTTGTTGACGTTCACCGGAAATGTCGTAGGTTCCGACGACGTGGATTCGTTCGTTTTCGTTAGGCATAATGTTATGGATATGGTAAGAACCCATACCGCCGTAGCCGATTACGGCAAAGTTGATTGCTGTCATTTTTTGAGTCCTTTCTATTATTGAGGATGATTGATTTTTGGTGGTGAAAGAGTTGGTCAGAAACTGTCGTATTCTTCTCTTTGACATCCAGCTTCACGAACTAGCTCTTTCGGCAAATAGACAAATTTTCTTCAAAGATAAAAAGCATCTTTGAAAAAATTTCCTAATTTGCTCAAGAGCTGAACGAGTTCGTTCAGCTTTTGATTACACCCACCACATTTCCGTAGGTTGTTCTTTGATCATAATACTTTTCAAATTAGTAATCGCTCTGTTCAAACCTTCTTCTGTCGACATGATCGGGTCTTCATGTTCAATACTTAAAACGTAATCGTATCCGTAAATTCTAAGTGTACTAATAATATCTGACCAGACTTTTAAATCATGACCGCATCCAACTGAACGGAACGTCCATGCGCGGGTTTTAACATTTCCATATGGTTGCATATCCGTCAGTCCGTGCATATTGATGTTGTCTTGATCTAAATACGTATCTTTTGCGTGAAAATGGTGGATCGCACCTGCTTCACCTAAAATTTTAACTGCTGCAACTGGATCAATGCCTTGCCACCATAAATGACTTGGATCTAAATTACAGCCGATTGCGTTGCCCGTTGCTTCACGGAGTTTCAACATTGTATAAGGTGTATGACATAAGAAGCCGCCATGCAGTTCGATCCCTATTTTCACCCCTGCATCTTCTGCGATCGTATTGATATTTTTCCAATAAGGGATCAATTTCTTTTCCCATTGGTAATTGTAGTTATCATCATATTCAGTTGGCCAAGGCAAAACAGGCCAATTGACTTGTGTATCTGTTGGGTTTCCTCCTGAAACACCAGAAAAACCATTGACTACTGATACATTCATTAAAGAAGCTAATTTGATTGTTTTTTGTAATAGTTGGTCTGCTTCTTGGGCGGTTTCTTTTAATGGAGAAATCGGATTATTATGACAGCTCAATGCACTGATCGTTAACCCTTTATCAGCCAGTTTTGCTAAATACTCTTTTCTAGCGTCAGAACTTGCTAATAATTTATCAATATCTAAATGTGCATTTCCAGGAGAACCACCTGTTCCGATTTCAACTGCTTCTAATCCTGCTTTTGAGACTGTATCGATCATTTCTTCAAAACTTAAATTATTGAATAATGGAGTAAATACACCTAATTTCATTGTTTAGTTCCTTTCTCGTTCGTAATAGATTCTAATGGTTCGTGATGCCCGTAATTTGGATAAGCATTTTGTGTTGGTTTACACCAATGAACGCCGTTTTTAATGACTTTTTGAATTTCTTTATTATAATAAGAAGGATACGTTTCATGTCCTGGTTGAAAATAAAAGATTTTTCCATTGCCACGATGATAGGTACAACCACTACGGAAGACTTCTCCGCCAGGATACCAGCTAATAAAAATCAAGTCATCTGGTGTTGGAATATCAAAATGTTCGCCGTACATTTCTTCTTTTTCTAGTTCAATGTACTCGCCGATTCCTTCGACAATCGGATGACTTGGCGCAACGGTCCATATGCGGCAATGTTCTTCAGCTTCTCGCCATTTTAAATCGCAAGATGTGCCCATTAGTTTCATAAAAATCTTTGACATATGGCCTGAATGAAGTACGACTAATCCCATTCCTTCTAACACACATTGATAGACACGTTGAACGATTTCATCCGATACTTCTTGATGCGCGACATGTCCCCACCAAATCAAAACATCTGTATTCGCTAGAACCTCTTCTGTTAACCCATGTTCTGGTTCGTCTAAGGTTGCCGTTCGAACGGAAAAATCATCTTCTTTTAAAAAACGAGCAATTTGTTGATGAATGCCCTCTGGGTATACTTTTTTTACAGCTTCATCTGTTTTCTCATGACGGAATTCATTCCATACTGTGACTTGGATCATTATTTTTCCTCCCTAATTTAAAAGCGTAGCGGGCTCGTTTAGTCTTGACTGAAAAATAGGAAATTATGAATGAGACGCTTTTTGCCTCATTCATAATTTATTTTTTTTCCGAGAGACTAGCCCGTGAAGCTAGATAATCTTGATTTAATTGAAAAATACAGGTTGATTCGTTTCAGATGCTTTGTAAATGGCTTCAAGAATTTCTGTTACAACTAAAGCTTGTTCTGATTTAACAATCGGTTCTGTGTCATTGATGATTGCATCGATCCATGATTGTGCTTCTAAAACTTCTGGTTTGTCGCCAGCGCCATCGTAAAAATCAACACCACCAGGTTCTAATTCGATTTTTTTCTCAAAAAGTGTGCTGTGGTCTTCTCCATTAATGGTTAAGCCATTATTCATATCAGCTCCACCTTTCGTACCGTGAAGAGTCGTTTTGGCTTCTTTTACATCTAAACTATTCAATGCCCAGCTAGATTCTAAAAAAATCGTTGCGCCGTTTTCCATCATGATAAAACCAAATGCTGAATCTTCGACGGTGAACTTTTTGGGGTCCCAAGAGCCCCAAGCATTGGCTGCATTATTAGTCTCAGCTAATTTATGATAGGCTTTTCCTACTACATATTTCGGTTTGTAATTGTCCATCATCCATAACGTCAAATCCAAGGCATGCGTGCCGATATCAATCAATGGTCCACCACCTTGAGCTTCTTCATCGAGAAAAACACCCCAAGTTGGCACTGCACGACGACGAATGGCATGAGCTTTAGCAAAGTAAATATCTCCTAATTCCCCTTCTTCACAAACCTCATGTAAATAAGTTGAATCTTTCCTGAAACGATTTTGATAGCCAATTGTTAATTTTTTTCCTGTTTTATTTGCTGCTTCGATCATACTGCGTGCTTCAGCAGATGTTTTTGCCATTGGTTTTTCACACATCACATGACAGTCAGCTTCCATTGCTGCAATCGATAGTTCTGCATGCGAGCTATTTGGTGTACAAACATGAACCACATCCAAGTCCATGTCTTCAAGCATCTCTTGATAATTTGTAAATGTTTTTGCTGTCAACGTTCCATAATGCATTTTTGCTTCTTCTGCTCGTTCAATGATCAAGTCACAAAAAGCAACCATTTCTACTTCTTTTACTTGTGCAAGTGCCGGTAAATGTTTGCCATTAGCAATCCCGCCGCAACCAATAATTCCTACTTTCAACGTCATCAAAAAACCTCCAGTAATCTACTAATATTAATTTGTGGAAAAAATAAAACGGTTCCACTTCTACACTCTTACTATACAAAATTATGAAAGAGCTTTCTTCCTAGATTTCGGTTGAAAAGTTCCCGGATATTGCTGTGAATCACTGCGACTGGCTTCGCCAGAGCAGATGATGAACAGTACTTGGCGACCAGCGGGAGAGAAGTTTCATTACTTGTGAATCACCAAACGCCTTATTCCAAACTGATTTTAAACAGTTCTTAACAACCAACGGAAGAGAAGTTTCATTACTTGTGAATCACCAAACGCCTTATTCCAAACTAGTCTTAAACAGTTCTTAACAATCACCAGAAAGAAGTTTCGATCACGCCAAATTAATCACACCATAGAAATAGAAACGGAGCAGCATAAATAAAAAAAACTTTACAAGCCTAATAACCTCAACAAAAAAAGCCCTTCCCTTCTATACTAAAAAGGAAGAACTTTATTCTCTACTTTTAAAAATGATACACTCAGCCAACACTACCAGAAGCCATCACTCGATGTCTTTGTTCCCGTTTATACTGCTGAATAATTTTCAGTGCTCGTTTTCTTGTTTTTCGGTTTGTACATTTCAATCGTCTACGTGCACTTGAAAGATCTTGTTTCTCCATCAAATCACCTCTTTGCATCTATTTTTCGATTTCTTTACCAGCTTGCTTTATGAACACCAGGAATTTGTCCTTGATGTGCTAACTTTCTAAAATTAATTCGTGACATGCCGAATTTGCGCATATATGCTCTTGGTCGTCCATCGATCAAATCGCGGTTTTTTAAGCGATTTGGATTGGAATCTTTTGGTAATTTTGCTAAAGCTTCATAGTCTTTATTCGCTTTTAACTCAATACGTTGTTCAGCGTATTTTTCAATCAATACTTGTTGCTCTTTTGCTTTGGCAATTTTTGATTTTTTAGCCATGTTTTCTTTCACCTCCACACAAATCGTAATGCTTACTATTTAAGAGGTGTAATAGTAACATTAACAATAAGAAAATGCAAGTACTATTTATTAAAAAAAGCCCTGCTAGAGGCTTTAATTATTATTCTACTTTATATTCAACATACTCCCCTTAGAATGAGCTGTTTTAATAAATCGTTAATTTGTTGTATTAGCTTCCACTTTATTACATATACGCTACTATTCTACTTTAAAAGATTTTTTTCTGATACTTCAACGGTGAGACACCTACCTGTTCTTTAAACACATGATGAAACGTTTTCACACTGGCAAAACCTGATTTTTCAGCTACTTCGATCATTGGAACTTTTTCATTAGCCAAAATAAACTTTGCTTGATTGATGCGATATTCCGTTAAAAAACTCATAAACGTTGTCCCAGTATTAGCCTTGAAAAAGCGAGTGAAATAGTATGAACTAAAACCGCTATATTTTGCAATTTCTTCCAATGTAATCGATTCTTCGTAATAATTTTCAACATAGGTAAAGATGCGATCCAACTGTTCTAAGTTTTCTTTGTATTTAATCGTGGAAGCTTTTGCACCTTTTTTTACTTTCACTTTTGTTTGAGGTAACCTTCGGTAGAACATTGTGATCAATTGAAACAGTAAACTAAACAACTCATATTTTTTCCCCTGCCTCTCTTTTTCATATTCTTCAAATAACCGTTGTAATATTTTTTTCACATCTAAAACTAAAGACTTCGACCAGTTTGAACTGTGTTTTTCCCCTGTTTCAAACAACTCGATCAGTGAGCAATCCTCTACAGATTTTAACTGCTTCTCATTAAATAGACTCAAATCAAACTGATAAACGATCCGTTCACTATCAGGAGAAGCTAAAAAGTAGTGCGGTTCACCACTAGCGAAAAAATAAATTTCTCCTTCAGCTACATGAACGATTTCATCGCCTACACCGATATTGACTGTTCCTCGTATCGAGTAAATAATTTCGATTTCTTTATGCCAATGAGGATATACGATCGTCATGCCATCATTGATAAATGCTCGAAAAAGAATATTTTCTTCAAATTCTGGTCGTTCTAAATATACACTCATGTTCAGCCTCCGATTGTTTCTCTTACTCTTTACTTTATCAAAATTTTGATTATTTACAACTGATTATGTACAAAAAAAACAATCCCTAATAGTAGCAGATTGTCTTTTATGAAGATTTGTTTTATCTATTCATCCATGGTGTCGCTGTTTCTTTTAAAACCCGATTCAAGGATTTAATATTTTCTTTGCCAGCAGTTCTCATCCATTGCTCGGCAGCTGCTTTTCCTTCTTTAGCAAAAGTTGCTACCCCTTCTTTCCAAGTTGCTCGACCACATAAAACACCGTTAAATGTCGAACCTGCTTCTTTTGCAAAGTACAATGTTTCTTGGAATAACTGACTACTAACACCAGCACTTAGAAAAATATATGGCAGCTCAGTTGCTTCACTTTGTTCTTTAAATAATTGTTTCGCCATTTCCTTTGAATAACAAGCTTCTTCACCAAATCCTTCTACAAAGGACATATTTACAGGAACTTCCACTTTCAACACATCAACATTGTATCGCGGTTTACTGAATTCTTTCATCATTTCAATGACTTTGTGCGGCTTGATTTTGGCATATTCTTTACTTGCTCCATCCGTGATCTGTGCATCATAAGACACTAATTCTAGGAAAAATGGCAACCCTTCAGCAACACATTCTGAACCGATTCGTTCCATAAAAACGTGTTTTTGTTCATTGATCGCCTTACTTTCGTCCACATCATAATACAGCAAAAATTTTACTGCATCAGCACCGGCTTCTTTTAAACGTTTAACGGACCAATCATTTAAAAGATCAGGCAAACGTCCTGGTTCACTAGCATCATATCCAGTTTTTTCGTACGCTACTAATAATCCTGCCTGTTGATCTCTGACTTTTGCTGCTGGTAATCCGTACTCTGGATCTAAAAGGATCGCTGAAGCATAGGGTGTTAATTCACGAGAGACAATTTCTTTAAAAGTGATGATCATTTCTTCATCTACTTCGTGTCCACAAGATTTTTCAATCATTTTTTTCAATGATCCTCGTTGATCGATCGCAAGTGCGGCAATGATTCCGTCTTTATTACACATTTGATTCATTGCTGTTAATTTAGATTCTGTCATTTTTTTCATCGTTAGTGCTCACTCCTCAATTAATTGTTGATTCACGTATTCAGCGATTTCTGCTGCTGATTCTAATTCTTTCAACTGTGTTTTAAAATCATCTTTCATTAATAGCCGTGCAACTTTGGATAATAATTTTAGATGGGTAGTTCCAGCTTCTTGTTCAGGAATCAATAAAGCGATGATCACTTCGGTTGGTTTGCCATCTAAACTGTCCCATTCAATTGGATTTTTCGTTTTTACAATCAGAATACTTGCTTCATTGATGGCAGAACTCTTTGCATGGGGGATAGCAAAACCATCCATCATCCCTGTACTGCCTTGCATTTCACGATCATTAAAACTTGCTAAAACATCTGCGCCATTGGTCGTAATCTGTAAATTTTGAGCGGTTTGAGCTAAAAATTGAAGGGCCGTTTCCTTTGTTCCAATTGATGTTTCAATAAAAACGTGTTGTGCGTTTAATAAATCCATTTGTTTTCAACCTCTTTCTATCACTTAAACTGTTGCTTCTATCTTCTCGATTCGACGTTTTTGAATGATTCCTAGCAAAAATCCACCCACGATCGAGCCAGCTAAAATAGCCAATACCCATAGCAAACCATGTGTCACAACAGGTAATACTAAGAATCCACCATGCGGCGCTGGCACTTGAACTTTAAACATATACGTTAAAACCGCAGCAATCGAGGAACCTAACATCATCGTTGGCAATACTCGCAAAGGATCTTTAGCCGCAAATGGAATAGCTCCTTCTGTAATATGCGTCGAGCCTAAAATAAAATTGACCAACCCAGCATTTTGTTCACTTGTATCAAAATAGTTACGGAAAAATAAAACCGCAAAGCCTGTAATCAGCGGTGGTGCAATACAAGCTGCAGAAACGCCTGCCATAAAACTTGTATTGCCTTGGGCTAAAAGCGCTGTTCCAGTCACATAAGCTGCCTTATTCACTGGTCCACCCATATCAAAAGCACACATACATCCAACAATGATGCCTAAAACCAAAGGACTTGAGTTTTCAAAACCAGCGAGAAAATCCATCATTCCTTCATTGATCGCAGACATCGGTCCAGCAATACCAAACATGATTAAACCCGTGATTGCGACACCCAAAACTGGATATAAGAAAATTGCCTTTAAACCGTCTAAAGATTTTGGTAAAACTTTAAACACTTTGATCAATCCCAGCACAACATATCCTGCCAAGAAACCAGAAACAATACCACCTAAAAAGCCAGTCCCGCCATTACTTGCGACTAATCCACCCACAAATCCAACGACTAAACCTGGACGTTTTGCTATTCCTTCTGCAATATAAGCAGATAGAATCGGTACCATCATCCCCATTGCCAAACCGCCAATTTCTTTTAACGTCGCTGCAAATTGATTGAATTGTGTACTTTCAGGATCTGCAGAATAAATCCCCCATAAAAATGAAATAGCAATCAGTACCCCGCCACTTACCACAAAAGGCAACATATGTGAAACACCATTCATCAAGTTCTTATAAATGCTATGACCGATTCCTTTCACTTCATTTTCCTTTTCTTCTAAATCAGCTACATTGATCGGCTTCTCACCGCCAAGAATTTTCCCTTTTCCAGCAAGTGCCTCATCAATTAGCTGACTAGCTTCCTTGATCCCTTTACTAACGGGAACTTCGATGACGCGCTTTCCTGCAAAACGTTCTGCATGAACATCCTTATCCGCCGCTATAATGACTGCATCAGCTGCTTCGATCTCAGCTTTCGTCAATTCATTTTCGACACCGATTTGTCCATGCGTTTCCACTTTGATCGTGATACCTTTTGCTTTCGCTGCTTGTTCCAACGCTTCTTGTGCCATATACGTATGTGCAATTCCTGTGGGACAACCCGTTGCTGCAATCAATTGATACTTTGTCATATTAGATCTTCCCTTCTATTGTCTTGATCACAATTTGTTTTTCTAACTCTTCCGTATCACTAAAATCAGTCAAACCTTTTCTAAAAGCTGTTGAACTGCCAGCTGCAATGCTTTGTTTCAAAGTTTCATCCAGCGCTTCCCCTTTTAACAACCCACTAATGAAGGTTCCTAATAAGGTATCTCCTGCACAAGCTGTGTTAACGACTTTTCCTTTGGGTGAATTTCCGTAAATAATTCTGTTTTTGTCTGCATAGAAACACCCTTTACTGCCAAATGACAACAGCACTCTTTGAGCCCCATTGTTAATTAATCGTTTTAAATACGTTGGACTTTCCTCTAGAGAAATTTCTTTTTGATCGAACCAACTCGCTAATTCTTCTTCATTTGGTTTGAGTAAATAAGGCTGATAAACTAAGCAATCCATCACACTGTGGTAACTACTATCCAGCACTAAATTAAACTTCTGCTCTTGTGCGATTCTGCTGATTTCCGGCAAAATCGTTTCTGAAATTCCTTGCGGCAAGCTCCCCGACACACAAAGATAAGAACCTGATTCGATCGTTGCGATCAATGTTAAAAGTTCATTGATTTTTTCCCTAGGAATCTTAGGTCCTTTATTGACTAATTTGTATTCCGTTTGTTCTTGATTGACTTGAGTGAACACATTGATTCGAGTATTTTCTGGCACATGGATAAATTGTGTGGTAATCTCTTTTTCAAGCAGAAACTCTTCAATGTATCGACCTGTAAAACCGCCACTAAAACCAATCGCCGTGCTGTTTATATCTAGTTTTTTGAGTATCAGCGATACATTGACCCCTTTGCCGTTGGCTTGAATATCATCATCGATCGTTCGATTGACTACTTTTGGTTTCATTGTTTCAATTTCGATAAATAGATCGATCGCTAAATTCATTGTACAAGTATATAGTTGAACCATTTTCCTCCCCCTTTCCTCACACTTGTATTATCGACTACTTTCTTATGTAAATGTTTTCATAATCACGGAAACCGACTGAAAAACGATACAATCTTTATTTCTCTAGGATGAAAATGGTATGATGGACAAAGGAATACCTAGTAGAATGGAGGAGTCTTCAGCATGGAAAAAGCCTTAAGTGAATCAGAAAAATATTTATGGGATTTTATTGATCAGCATCTTGTTGAGATCCCCAATTATTCCATCGTCAAACTAAGTGAAAAAGCGAATGTTTCTACCGCAACGATTGTTCGTGCGATGAAAAAGAAGGGCTACGAAGGGTTTACTTCTTTCAAACATCATTTAAAAGACCAATCCAATACAACGATCAACTTTTCTGGTGTTGAAAAAATCGATGCAGAAATCAAACGAGCGATCCTAAAAAATGAACGAGAAGTTATCCGCACGATCAACATGCTTGATAGCGGAAGTATTGAAGATGCGATTCAAAAAATCAAAGCAGCACAAAAAATCGTGATTTTTGCCCGTGGTTTTTCGGAATTGATCGCCCAAGAAATGACGGTAAAATTTCAACTGTCAGGAAAATATTGTGAAATGCATGCAGATCCCAATATCATTACCAGTATGAGTAAAAAAATCACTAGTAATGATATCGTACTATTGATTTCTTTGAATGGTGAAACCCCAGAATTAGTTACTGCTGTGAAAAATTGTTTAAAAAATGACGTTAGTACGATTAGCTTAACCGCAAATTCAGGTAGTTCTTTAGCTCAGCTATCCGAAATCGTCTTCACTGGTTTTAAATCGGAAGGTTCTTATTTTCCAGAATATGAAGTTCGTTCAAGATTGCCTTTATCTATCATGGCGAGAATATTATTAGATTCTTACGCGATCCGAACAAATTGAGATAAAAAAATAAACGACCTACACGAATAAGTGTACGTCGTTTATTTAAGATTTATTTATTTTGACCTAGTTTCATCTTTATTTCTTCAAGTGAATACGTTTTAAGCAGTCTTTTAACTTCTCCTTCAACGTTAAAAATACCAGCTTTAGTATACCCTAAGTTTTTTAATGCCACAGTTAAATACTCAAGAAACGCTTCCTCTTTCATACACTTCATCCCCTTAAAAATAATTAAGCTTCTCTCAAAAAAAAAAACAGAATCAACAAAATTCTAATTTCTATTCCGTTTGGTAAATACCTGCTTACCAAAATTATCTATTAATTGGTTTTATAACACAAGCCTATTAGCAAAAATCAAAAAATTCTGAAGAAAATAGCCTATAGATAAGGTATACTAGAATATGAACTATCAAAGGAGGTTGTTTTAATGGATTATAAAATGACAGAAAATACCGTTTTTCCATTAGTAGAAGTGGATTTACGTAAAGGTGAAAGCATTCAATTAGAAAGTGGTGCAATGGTTTATCACAATGGTGAGATCAATCTTGAAGGAAAAATGAACAGCAATGGAAAGTCAGGGTTTGGCGGTGCGATTCGAGCATTAGGTCGTTCAATGTCTAGTGGTGAAAGTTTCTTTATCACAAAAGCATCCGGCTTAACAGACACAGCCAAAGTCGCTTTAGCTCCTGCAACACCAGGTGCGATCAAAGAACTTCAAGTTGGAGCAGAACATTGGCGCTTAAATACAGGCGCATTTTTAGCTTGTGATGCTAGCGTGTCTTATAATATGAAACGTCAAAAACTTAGCGGCGCTATTTTTGGCGGTACGGGTGGGTTATTCGTAATGGAAACAGCTGGTTCAGGCTCATTGCTGATCAATAGCTATGGAGATATCGTCGAAATTCATTTAGATGGGACGAAACCATTTGTTGTGGATAACCAACACGTTGTCGCTTGGTCTGAATCATTAGATTACACGATCAAAGTGGCTTCTGGACTCTTTGGTTTCACGACTGGCGAAGGTGTGGTCAATGAATTCCACGGTACAGGTACGATCATGATTCAAACAAGAAATATCGAAGGTTTAGCTGGTCTGATCAGCCCTTTTGTTAGCTCTGGTTCATAAAATAAAAAAAGTATGAAGACCTTTTTATAGGTTTTCACACTTTTTTATTCAATTCAATTAAAAATCGGCAAATCCTGCTTCTTTTTCTTGAGAAAATAAATGATGTTTTTCCGCAATGATTTGATCAAAAAATAGTACTTCTGATACGCCATAATAAGGAATAACATAAACGCTAGCTAAACCAAAACTAAATAATGTGGCAAACTGCCAAAAGATAAAGGAATAAGAAAAAATCAAATACTCCAACTTATACCCTTTCATCAGTACTTGGCTAAGTTCCATCGCTTCTTTGGGTGTTAGTTCTGGATCTTTTTTCAATAAATAATTCGTCATACCATATGATAACTGCTTGATAACACCAGGAATAACCAACAATAATGACCATAAAAAGGTGTATAATGCCACTAAGATGTTGGCAATTACCGTTCTTTTACCGTTCTCTCTAATGAATGAGACAAAGACTGTTTTAAGACTAAAAGCACGTCCTTCCACATTATCCACGGCTGCCCACTGAACTAATCCACGATACAAAATCGTAACAAGTAATAACATCGTCCCAACTAAAAACCCAATAAAACCGCTAATTCCTGCTCCCATAGTGGATGTCTGCGTATAGGTAATTGTCCGCTCCGTATTTTTCAACGATACTGCTGGACTATTTGCCAAAGAATCGAGATTTTTTTCATTGTAGTTGTCTTTACCATAAGAATCATCTTCATAAAAACCGTCGTCATAGCCATCTGAATAACCATCATCATAGCCACTTTCATAGTCATTATTGAAACGGTTAGATTTTTCAGAGTAATCCTCTTGCCAAGATCTATAATCATTTGATTGATCTACAATGTCTGCTGATGATTGAAAAAGCACCATTATAGAAAAAAAATAGATAAATAAAGCCGCACAAGGGATTAGTGCAATCAAACTCCAGCTTCCGTAGTGACCGTGCAGATGAGCCTGGGCTTTCTTTTTTAATTCACTTCGAATCATGTTTTCGCTCCTTTTAATGTCATTAGACAAATTCTTTAGAGTCGTTACTATGTCTTTTGTCGCTTTTTTAATTATACCTCTTAATTCATTAGTAAAACTACTCAATTCCTTGGATTATTACCGAAATTTATGAGAATTAGTGAATGAAATGGAAAAACTCACTACAACATTCCAGTGAGTTTTTCTTGCCTATTTTGCTACTTCCAACGAATCGGAATTTGACCGTCTCCGGTATAAGAGATATCTCTTCCTTTTTCTATGCGCCAGCTAAATTTTAAGTATTTTTCAGCCCCTGTTAAATTGTTCCATTCCAATGATTCGTTACTTGTAATGTTTGAATAATACTTCATTTGGGCACCATCAAATTGTTTTGATGGTACGATTGGATCAAATAATTGATAGGATGATGTCCCTTTTTTTAAAGTGATCGTTGCCATTCTTCCTCTAGCACTGATTCTTAATTCTTTTAATTTATCCAAGTTAGATAATGCAGAAATATCTGTTGTTAACGCTTGGGTATATTCTCCAATTCGACTTTCATCATCATTTTCGAATCCATCAAACCTCAAAATAATTGTTTCCAAGTCAGTTAAATTTTTAAAACTATTTAATGTTAGTTGGTTATTCGCTTCCAACATAACTGTTTTCAATTTTTTTAATTCTCCCAATTCTCTAAAGCTATTGAAGTTCCCGCCTTCTCCTTGAATTTGTTCTAAGGCTGTCATTTTTTCGAATCCGGCAAGAGAAGAATAATCTTCAAAATCCGTGTCGAAATGGGTCATATTTTTCATGTCCGCTTTTTTTAGTAATCCATACGTATTAAAAAATGTTTCCCTTTCAAGTAAATTCTTTTCATTCGCCTCGTCCAGTTGTTCAAATAATTTATCAAATTCATCATCAGTGATCAAGCCGTTTTCATGATCTTCACGTAGCTTGTCCACCTCAACTCGGTAACGATTGGAATAGATTTCGTTTACACCAGAAAATCCTGCCTGTCTTATTCCATAATCATTAAAATAGGAATAAGGTGACTCATACATCGCTTCTACTTCTTCAGATGTTCCAATTGATAACCCCAAACCTAACGCCAACACAATCATTGATGATTTTACTGATTTTTTCACCCTATAACTCCTCCTTAATTAAAAAACTTTATATGCAAATTATACTTTTTTATAAATAAAATTACATATGTATTTATACTATCGAATAAATGTATTTAAGTCTATATATTTTTACAAAATGAGGTTTCTCGTTCTATAAAACATCAAACCTTACTAAACATTTTCTTTACCATATAAACAAATACTACCTTGTAATTCATATCATATAATTTTTTTATTAAATTATTTTATCAGAATGTTTTATTGACTTTTTTGTACAGTATATTATACTATTAGTTATTACTTATTATGGATTTATAGAAAGGGTACGATGAGAAATGAAAAAGAGTACGAAATTTATTGTTGGGTTACTTTTACTTAGTTTTCTATTTCCAACTAATGTAGATGCCAACGAAAATATTCTGGTTATCGGAGAGCCAGACGAAGCGAACAATCAGCTGAACTTTACGAATAGAAATATGGTTCAAGAACAACAAAATGCACCCTTTGAAGCAAAAACATCAGCAGAAAGAGAACAATTACCGCAAAAAGAACAGGAAATTGTTGATCAAATCGAACAATATCTAACTAAGAACTCAAATCCAAATGCACGTAATTTTGGCTCTACACTAAATAAATTGATTGCTTCTTTAGTTTTCGATGTTACCATCAGAAGAGACAATACGATGATTTCTGATTTGGCCGGATTAACGGGAACTAGTGAGACAAGTGCTTGGTTTGAGAATGTTGCTGGTAAGAGTGATCGATTCCTCACAGTTTTTGATGAACCAACTTAAACAAATTTAAAGCTACATTCTTACTATATAGATAACCAATCTGACAAAACAGCCGTTGTTCAGCACGGCTATCGCTCTAATCCTATGAATCTCATGATGGAAGCAGAGTTTCTTTACGAGCTAGGTTACAATGTCATCATTCCAGATGCTCGCTCACATGGAAAAAGTGAAGGCAGCTATATTACTTTTGGCGTTTATGAAAGAAACGATATCAATGCTTGGATCAATCAAGAATTAGAGACAAAACCAAATCAAAAATTCTTGCTATTTGGTGTTTCAATGGGAGCCGCAACTGTTATGATGTCACAAGAAACACCTCATCCGAATGTAGAAGCCATCATTGAAGATTGCGGTTATTATTCTATAGAACAACAAGCACGAGATGTTATGCGCCTGCTTACATCTAAACTGCAATATATTCCTTTAGTTAATCAAATTGATTGGTACAATTGTGAAAATGAATTGATTGACGCACTTAATAACGAGTTTGTAAAACCTATTCTGAAAATCGACTTATTTTCTATTTCGCCTCTTGATGCCGTTTCAAAATCGAATGTTCCTAAACTTTTTATCCACGGTACAGCAGATTGGTTTATCCCACCAGTTGCTAAAGACAAACTATTCACAGCTGCTTTAGGTTATAAAGAACAATTGGCAATTCCAGATGCCGGTCACTCGCTAAATTTACAAGTCGGCGGCACTGTTTATAAAGAAAAAGTACGCTCATTTTTAGGGACAGTCAGTCAGATAAAAACATTGCGTCCACAACTTGCTGAAGATAAAAACCTACTGATTAATCCTGAATTCAAACGAAACGAAGCGCAAACAAGTTTTAATGCTTGGCAATTGAGTAATGACGGCATCAATTTTAATTCTATTACTGAATCTACTCCTTATGAATTTGTCTTAAGCAGATATAAAAAAGACATTATTTCGACTCTTTCTACAGATCATAATGGATTAAAATTCTACAAAAAATGGAAAGGTTCTGCTGCTTATGTAGCACAAGAAGTCTCTCTCTTAAAAGGTCAACCTTATGAACTGAGTTTTGACTCTTATAATCCAAATCCAACGGAATATAGTCAGCAAGTAATTAAATATGGTTTTGATCAAACACTCAAACAAGAAAAGCAAACATCAAAAAATATAATCAACAAAAAAATGGCTTTTACACCTCAAACTACTGGTCCAAAAAAGATCATCTTGGGTTCAGAAATGACTTACTACAGCCTATTTGGACGTACAAGTACGATCATGCATTTATCCAATGTAAAACTAATAAATGCAGATAAAACAGCCCCGGAACAAGTTAAAGTAAGCGAGATCGTAAATAATTCTGAAGAAACGCTGATTAAGGGACAGGGAGAACCAGAAACCCTTGTTCAAATCCTTTCAGCAAATAGTGAAATGATCCTAGAAAGTTCTACAGATAGCAACGGTAATTTTAGTTTAACGATTCCTAAACAACAAACGGGTACTATTTTACACATGATTAATAAAGATATTAAAGGAAATACTAGTGCTTCAGTTGTTTTAGTTTCTAATTAACAGAAGTACTCTGTTATCCTAAAACATATTTTTTTAAAGTTAAAGAGCACTGCAAAACTATTGTTAGTTCTGCAGCGCTCTTTGCTGTTTTGGGGATTTTTAAACATTCTACGGCGCCTATTTCATTTATTTTCTTCCTCATAAAGCCATTGTTTTATTTCGATTTGAGCTACTCCATTTTCTGCAAATATTTCAATAAAACGGCTGTCCTTTTCTGGAAAAATCCGACTAGAAAATACAGCCTCGCCATCATTAACAAAAATTTCTAGCGATGACTGATCTAAAAAAACAGTTAGATGAATGACTGATTGATTATACGCAATTTTTCTAACTGTGCCATAATCAGTCGCCACAGGTTGTCCAGAATGTGTACGATCTAAGCAAAAGTATTCAGCTGTTTTATCCAATAAACAGATTGTTTCCTCTTCTTCACCAACTCTAAACGCAATCCCTGCTCGAGTTGCAGCTTCCAAATTTATCGTAATTTGGTATTCCCCAGGTTCAGAAAAGAGGGTTGTCAATCGTTGTCGGTCATTGGCTATTTCTAGATGCTGGTGATTTTCACTCGTTCGTTTTTGCTTTAATTCACGGATTGGTTTTTGCTGGATTTTTCCGTTTTTTATAGATAGTTCTCTTGGTATCGTCAAACAATTCGCCCAGCTATCCCCATCAGAGGGGTAAATCGTATCCGGTAAGCCCATCCACCCAATCAGAATTTGCCGACCATCAGGTGCTTGAGTTGTTTGCGGTGCATAAAAATCAAAGCCTTTGTCCAACTCTTGAAAGTCTTGTGTATCAAAAACGCCTTTCTCTTCATTGAATTCACCAATAAAAACCCCTGAATGATAGATATTTTGAAAATCATTACCTTGAGGCTTTAACCCTTGTGGGGAAAGTAACAACACATCTTTTCCTTGCAGTGAAAAGTAATCAGGACATTCCCACATAAAACCAAATGATTCATGATTGGTTTTTAGTTCCTGTTTAAATTGCCATTTCTTTAAATCATCTGACATATATAATAATAAACAACCTTCTAAGGCCTCTCTTTGCGCACCGACTAACATGTAATAACGATCCCCTTTTTTGAAAACTTTAGGATCTCTAAAATTGTGTGTATATTTTTTAGGCGGTTCACTAATGATCGGTTCAGGCATTTTTTCTATTGTACCATCGCTTGAAAGTACCGCTAAGCATTGAGAAGATCGCCGTTCCCAATCTGAATTCCGATGATTTCCCGTATAAAATAAATATAGCTGATCCTCTTTTACTAAAGCTGTTCCCGAAAAAATTCCATGTGATTCATGTCGATATTCCGGTATCAAGGCAACGCCTTCATCTTTCCACTCGATCAAATCAGTACTCGTTAAATGATACCAATGTTTCATCCCATGAACGGCACCAAATGGGAACCATTGATAAAATAAATGATACTTTCCATTATAATAGCAAAATCCATTTGGATCATTGAGTAATCCGTAATTGGGTTGAATATGGTACTTTTGCCGCCAGGTACTTTTTGCCACTTCCGCTTCTAATTGTTCTAATTCTTCATCTTTAGCATCTGTTATTGGGCGATATCGTTGTTCATTTGTCCAGCTCATTGTTCTTTCCTAAATACTCATCAGCTGACATCATCACTTCTTTGGGTACACCAAACAGATACGTCAAAACAAAGGATAAGATGAAAATACAAATGCCAACAATAATATAGGTCACTAATTGATACGAGCTATAAATGTACATCACTGGTGATAAAATCACTGCTAAACCGTATGAATTCGCTTGCACATTTAATAAAGACAAAACAGCTCCACCTAATGCAGAACACCCTAACATAATGCCTAACGGTTTTGTACCATAACGAATCGTTATCCCGAATAAAGCTGGCTCACTTACTCCTAAAAGCTGTGTCACGCCTGCACTGGTTCCGATAACTTTCACATTCTTATCTTTCGCCTTCACACTGATTGCAAAACTCACAGCAGCATTAGCAAATCCATACATCGCACACAATGTAATCAATGGATTGAACCCCGTTGTTGCAAGTAAACTTGTTTCGATCATGATAAATAGATGATGCATTCCGGTCATAACCGCTAATGGATATAAAAATCCAATCAACAAACCACCAATCCCAAAAGGTAATTTGATCAAGCCAGTAATCAAGTAAACCAAACCATTTTCGACAAAGTGCAAGATTGGGCCTAATACCAATAACCCAGTTAACAGCATAACCAAAATAACCACAAAAGGAGTAAACATCAAATCCAAAGAATTCGGCATTTTTCTACGTAGAATCTTTTCTAATTTTGCGCCTAAAAGACCAATCACTAATGCCGTCAACACACTTCCTTGGTAACCTAGGATTGGAATAAAACCAAATGCCATCAAAGGTTCAACGCCACTATTGATATCCGCCACAGAATAAGCATTCGGCAACATTGGTGACACTAACATCAACCCGATCACAAAACCTATGATCGGTGTTCCACCAAATTTCTTAAAGGCCGACCAACAAATCAACGCTGGTAAAAAGGCAAATACCGTATCCGTCAAAACACTTAAAAGAACCAAGACAAATTCGGGGATCTTATCTGTTGATGTTCCAAAAAAAGAAAGAACACTTTCGTTTAAAAAGACCCCTTTTAGTCCTAAAAATAACCCCGTTGCAACGATTCCTGGAATAATGGGTACAAAAATATCAGAAAGTGTCCGAATCGCATACTTAATTGGATTACTTGGTTTTTTCATTTCTTCTAAAGACGTCTGCTTTTCTAATAATTCATTGTTGTTTTGAACCAAAGAATCATAAACTTTATTGACGATTCCCGTACCTAGAATAATCTGATATTGTCCAGCATTGAAAAAGACACCTTTTACTTGATCGATTTTTTCAATTTTTTTATCATCGATTGCTTCACGGTCTTTCACTTCTAAGCGTAAACGTGTCGCACAGTGGGTAATTCCTGTAATGTTCTCTTTCCCGACAACGTTTATGATTTCTTCCCCGATTAGTTGATAATTAATTGCCATTGTCACTCACCTCGTTGATTTTTTTAAATAAAATACTTTGATAAGGATGTAGCGCTAATTCATTTGCTTCACTTGATAGATCATCATGAGAATTTAAAAGAATCTGAATGTTCTCTCCTTCCAGTGAAATCATTTCTTGCGTCTCACTTAAATTCGTATAACAGTAGACTTCTACTTCATTTAAAGTACGTTTATACGCAATCACATTGTCTGGTACATTTTCTAGGAAAGTAATAGTACCATTCGTTAGAACCTCACTTACTGCGCCAAACTGTCTCAGTCCGATCATCTGTTTATAATGATTTAGCACCTGATTTTTCTGTGCATTTCGACTTGGATTTTCTTCTGTCATCGCTAACCATGGCGTTGTCTTTGAAAAACCGCCGTATTGACTGTCATCCCAAGGAAATGGCGTACGTGTATTATCTCGGCTACGCTGATTCACAAATGTCATCGCTTCTTCTGGTGTAAATCCTTCTTGAATCGAACGATAATAATTGTCGATACTTGAAATATCATTGAATTGATCGATCGTTTTTCGTTCAGCATTTTGCATTCCTAATTCTTGTGCTTGATAGATAAATGGCGTCCCTCTTAAAAAGAAATACAGCATCCCTATTGCTTTCGCTGCTTCATCTGTTTGATAATCAGGCTTGATAAATTTAGAGACAGCACGTGGTTGATCGTGGTTTTCAATAAAATTAGCCCCCCAACCATTCTTCTGTAATACTTCTTGCGATCGTTTTAATTTTTCTTTGAATTCCTTCGTCGTCCAATTCGTCCGTTTAAACCAATCTGAACCAGATTCAACATCGATATCAGAATAGTTAAAATCGAAAATCATTGAAAAATAACCATCATCTCCAATAAAATCACCGTATTCTTCATAAGGGACACCAGGCGCTTCTCCCACTGTTACACAGTTATATTTTTCAAACGTCTCTTTTTTCAGTTCATTTAAAAATACTTCAATACCAGGACGATTTCGTGTTTTACTTTTACATGATGCTAAACCATCTACCCCGTCAGCTGGTAAACTAGCAAAGTCTTGGTCTTTTTTGATAAAGGTAATCGAATCGATCCTAAATCCTGCAATGCCTTTTTCTAACCAGCGATTGATCATCCCGTACAACTCTTGGCGCAAGGCTTTATTCTCCCAGTTTAGATCAGGTTGTTTTTTATCAAATGCGTGAAAATAATACATATCCTCGTTTGGAAGTTTTTCCCAAACAGAACCGCCAAAAATCGACCGCCAATTATTGGGTTCTGTTTTTCCTTCTTTAAAAATGTAATAAGCTCGATAGGGGCTTTCTTTGTCTTTTAATGCGGCTTGGAACCACGGGTGCTCATCTGACGTATGATTGATAACTAAATCTAAAATCACTTTTATCCCTAATTGATTGGTCTCTTTTAGTAAACGATCAAAGTCTGCCATTGTGCCAAATTCTGGATTGATTCCTTCAAAATCAGAAATATCATACCCATTATCGACCATCGGTGAAGTAAAAATTGGGCAAATCCAAATCGTTGTGATCCCTAACTCTTTTAAATAAGGTAACTTTTCTTGAATCCCTTGAATATCACCGATTCCATCATTGTTTGAATCCTTAAAACTTTTGGGATAAATCTGATAAATCACTTCTTTTTCCCACCATTTTTTGTCTTTGTTCTCTACACTCACTATTTATTCATCCTTTCACCAATTGTGGTATCGATATCATATCGTCATAAGAATAAATCCACCTACGTGGATTTACGCTCAATTAATGATAAAATAAGTTCTTTTGTATTTACTTCATAGGTTGCGCCTTCGATCAGAGCAACCATTAATTTCGTTGCTTCGATTCCTAATGCCGTTGTTGGCTGATTGATCGTAGTTAGAGGAACGGCAATAATACTCGTACTCGGTTGATTATCGAAACCTAATACCGCCAAATCTTCTGGTACCCGTAATCCTTGCTGAAGCACTTCTTGGATGATCCCAATACCAACTTCATCACTACCACTAAACACAGCATCTGGTCTGTCATTTTTAGGTAAAGCGAGTATTTCTCTCGCTACTTTTCGACCGTCATCCATGTTATGGACTTGTTTGAAGATCCACTTATTTTTGATCGACAAATCATGTTCAGAAAGTGCCCGTTCAAAACCTTTGGTTCGTCGCTGCCCATGTCCGCCTATGGTTAAATTCCCGCCAGTACAATAGGCGATTTTACGGTAGCCTTTTTGAACGAGATAATTAGTTGCTTCATAACTGATCTCTTCTTGATTGGTCGAAATGTTTGGAATATTTGTTCCTTCAAGTTTTTCATTGCACAATACGATTGGACCATATTTCGAATAGTTTTCAATCACTTGTGAATCGCTTTCAATGGATGTCATAATTACACCAGCGACAACTTGTTGTTTTAGATACTCTAGCATTTTCAGCTCTGCTTTTGGATCATCATATGTTTGCATGATCAACAACTGATAGCCCTGTTCTTTAGCTTGCTTTTCGATTGCATCGACTAAATAAGAAAAAAATGGATTGGTGATTCTTGAAATCAGCACACCGATCGTCGTACATTTTTTTGAGCGAAGTTGTGTCGCTATCGCACTCGGTGCATAGTTTAGTTCATCCATTGCTTTTTGGATTCGTTCTTTTTTATCATCAGAAATATATGGATGATGGTTTAAAAAACGAGAAACTGTCGAAACCGATAAACCAGCTTTTTTTGCAACATCTTTGATTGTGGCCATCTTTTTCTCCTTCGTGTGATATCGATATCATAAATATAAAATACATTCTTATTTTTGTCAATGCCAAAATGAAAGACAAACAGATCAGCGTCGATAACTTCTTACTTTAGCAGTTTTTCAAAAAGTCCAGTCCGCCATAAAAGAAAAACAAAACAACCAAGTGTCATCACAATAAGAATAATTTGAACTGTCGTTGAAAAATGGACGCCGAAAAAGATACAAGTAAGAATTGAACCAAGGATCATAGCGGATAGTTGTTCTGATAAAAAGCCATATACTCGAATTTTCTGCTCGTATGTATCTTTTTTTAGCTTATCAACCATTCTGTAATCCTCTTTAATTAATTCATCCAAAGAAACATCATAAAAATCACTTAGATTCAATAATTTTTCTATATCTGGATACGTTTTTCCAATTTCCCAATTAGAAATTGTTTGTCTAGATACATATAATTTTTGAGCCACTTCTTTTTGAGTATAGCCAAGCTGTTCTCTCTTTTCTTTTAAAATTTCACCAATTGTCATTTTGATCACCTCACATTTATTATCACGTAAAAAGAGGAAAAAATCACGCAAAAAAAGCTTGCACTAAAGCAAGCAAAATAAATTGGCACCTTTAAAATAGCGGGTTCTATAACTTTTAAGACTATTCGAAATACAAGAGTACTTTCCTAAAACATCAAGACAGATAATTTATGAAAACCACTTTTGAGCTCAGTTATTTTTGACTGTTTTTATATTCTTCTTCTACCTGATTTAATAAAGGACGTACGTAATTTTCAACTTTTGGCTCTACATTCATACGCATCATAAACTGACTAGGTGTTTCAACAAATCCATTCATAAGACTATCTTTATATTCCGTAACTAAAAATTGACTTGTCTCTTTTATTTCTTTCATATCCATTATTCTTCCAACTTTCTATTCTTTTTTTGACCAATGTAATGCAAGTAAATAACCTGTAATTGCCATGCCGATAAAGAACATGATTACGCCTAAAATAGTCAAAACTGGTTCAAAAATAGCCCATAAAAGCACTGTGATCAACCAATTCGTCACGCCCCATAACACATTTGTCGTAGCTTTTGCAGGCTTTTCCCATGGTACATCCCACTCTTGTGCCGTGATCCCTTTAACAAAATGAGGAATTCCATTCGCAAATATTATGCCTAATAATAAATATAAGATCAAAGCCATTTCAATATCATTCCTACCTCAATTAAATTTCTATACTGTTTATTATACTCGCTTTTTTAAAATAAACGAACAATAATTAGTCATTCCCGTTTTCCTTTCAAGCAAAAATAAAAACTGTATAAGCAGCTCCTCTAATACTAGCTACTTACACAGAATATTTTACACTCGTACTTCAGGTTTTCCCTTATAACGCTCGATATAATGTCGCTCTAACCAACCTTGTCCCCAGCCGATCGCCACACAAAGCAGCCAATAAATAACGGCCACCAAAATATACATCGACATATAGTCAAAGGTTCTTCCACCAACAATTTTTGCTTTTTGAAAAATATCAGGAATCGTGATCATTGCAGCTAATGACGTGCCTTTTAACAAATCCATCGCAACATTTCCTAAAGCAGGAATCGAAATCCGAAATGCTTGCGGCAAAATAATTTTACGCATCACTTTTCCAAACGGCAACCCTAACGCATAAGCCGCATCCCATTGCCCTGCTTCCACTCCTGCGATCGACCCTCGATAGATTTCGGCAATAAAGGCGCTGCTCGTCAAACTAAAACAAATACACGCTGCCGTTAATGCACTTAATTGATAAGGCAAACCAAAATACAAAAGAAACAACAAGACCAAACCTGGAACTCCTCGTAAAAAGGAAATATAAAGACGCACAAACCCTCTGACCACTTTCGACGGCAGCATCCCTAATACGGTCAAAAGAATACCAAGAATATTTCCCATCAAAAACGTCACTAAGCTGATCCCAATCGTATAAGGCAAACCAGTTAGAATAAACGGAATAGAATCAATCATTAATTGAAAATCAATTTTTGGTATATACATCTATTCTGCTGAAACACTTTCTGTCACTTTTTCTTTCGGCTCAACAGAAACATCTGTTTGGAAATACTTCTCAGAGATTTTTTTCATGGTTCCATCCTCTTGTATCTCTTTTAATGCGCCATCAATTTTTTTGCTTAATGCTACACTGTCTTTTTTCATTAAAAATCCAGTAAAGTTTGCATTAAAATAGACATCCTCTAAAATTTTCACTGGAATATCTGGTAACGCACCTACAGACATTTTCTGTAAATAATAGTCGTTCAAAATGACATCCGTCCGACCATTGGCAACATCTGTTAAGTATTGATCGTTTGTCGCATTATCGTAGGATACCAATTTTGCCCCATATTTTTCGGCTATTTTCATGTAGTTCGTATTTGGCTCTCCAGCGGCTTTTTTGCCTTTTAAATCTTCAAGAGAAGCAATCCCAGAATCATCACTTTTTCGAACGATCATACTGTCAAACGAATACTTGATTGGAGATGATAAGATGAATTTTTTTCCTCTATCCCCCGATAAACCAAAATCATTGGCCGCTAAATCTGATTCCCCTTTATCCACTGAAGTGATTTGCCCATCGACATTGTATTCTTTAAACACAACATCGAGGTCTAAACGCTTAGCAACTTCTTTGATCACGTCTACATCATACCCCGTTAATTTATTTTCATCATTATAATAAGAAGAGGGGAATAGCGTTCCTGAGGTCGCAACGGTTAATTTCTTTGCATCCTCTACTTTTTTCCAGCTTTCATCTTTTCCAGCCGTCTTATCTTTTGGTCCACCACAAGCGACTAACACTAAAATCAATGCAACAATACTAAAACTAAAAAATATCTTCTTCATTTGAACCTCCTATGATTCACGATAAAATTTTGGTAATAAGAATTTCTGTTCTTGCTCAAATAACTTGCCAACTTGGAACAAGAGATCTTCTCTGCCTTTTGATGCCATAAATTGAATGCCTAGCGGTAAACCTGATTCAGCTATATGAGTAGGCAAACTAATGGCTGGTTGTCCTGTTAAATTTGCAAGCTGGGTAAAAGGTGTAATTGCCAAGCTCTTTTCAAACATATCATAAACTAAGTCTTGTAACTGTAATACAGATAAGGATTCTGCCTGTGCTAAGTCTTTGCGGATTTGATCACTTTGCAACTCAGCATCGATTTTTGGGGCGATATCTGCTGTGGTCGGTGTTAATAGTAAATCATAGCTATCAAATAATTGCTCCATCTTATACGCCGCTTGATCCCACAGTTGAAGCGATCGTGTATACTGGCTTGCTGGTAAACGTAATCCATATTGGTAAATCCCCCAAGTCATCAATTCCATGTCTGACTTAGTAAGCATTCTTTGAAATCCCTGTTGTATCTCTTCAAACATTGCAGCCGTTTCTGCGCCATTCATTAGATAATAGCTATCGATCAATTGACGACCGTTCACAGGATAAGGAATTTCAGTTACTTCATGTCCTTGTTGTTCTAAAAAGGTTGTTGCATTACGAATTGCTTTTATCGCCTCAGCTGAAACAGATGTCCCAACCGGAGATTCTGTTAGAAACGCAATTTTCAATACCTTTTTCTCTGAAGCTGATTGATGAGTCCACTCTGCTTTTGGAGCTAGATACGGTGCAGCTTTTTCTGTTCCACGTAAATGATAGAATAGTGTCTCCGTATCTCTCATAGAAACAGTTAAAGCAAAATCGATCGAAGCTCCTTGCCAACCACGCCAACCATTAGGACCAACTGGCATACTGCCCCGTGTTGGTTTTAGACCAACCAACCCACTAAAAGATGCTGGAATCCGAATCGAACCACCGCCATCACTTGCTCCAGCAATTGGAAAAAGACCACTAGCTACTGCTGCTGCCGCACCTCCACTTGAGCCACCAGGTGAATGATCAAGATTCCACGGATTTCTAGCAGGTCCATAAATAGCTGGATCAGAAATATTTTTAAAACCAAACTCAGGAGCATTCGTTTTTCCTAAAGGGATGAAGCCTAATCGTTCCAAGCCTTTGACAAAGTTATCCGTAGAAGCGGCACGATTTTCTTTAAATAAACGAGAACCAGATGAAGATTTCATTCCTGCTTTGTCTTGACCTAGCATTTTTAAAGGAATAGGTAAGCCAAAAAAAGGACCAGTTTCTGCTCCTCTAGCTTCGTATTGTTTTTTCGCTGCTTTTACATCCCAATCGACAAATGCATTTAGTTCAGGATTTAGCTTCTTTACTTGTTGCGCTCGAGCATCGATCCATTCTATCACACTCAGTTTTTTCTCTCGAAATTGTGTTGCATAGTACAAGCCGTCTTTCATGATCATCCCCCTTATATCCCGATGATTTTATTATACAGGTATTGTTGGATTCTTATGTTGATTTTGCTTGGGTCTTTTTTTCATGAAAGCGGCTGAAGTTAAAACGGGATACCCTTATATGTTTTGTCATCTTGTTTAGAGTGAAGACAATAGTTTATTTTCTTCTTTGATTCTTAAATACAAACAAATACTATACGGAACGATGAAAACTAAGAATGTGATCCACGCATGAAATAATAACGCTACGCCGACTAATTCGGGAATTATGTTTAAAAAATAATTTGGGTGTTTGATATATTTAAACAACCAATTCGTATTTAATTCATGATTTTCGGCAATGACAAGTTTAACTGTCCAATATTTCCCTAAAGACTTGATGACTACGATTAAGGCTATAAATGAAACAAGTAAAAGAAACATGCCAATATAGCTGATTACATCCATCTTAACGCCTTTGATAATCCCCTCAAAAAAAGCACTAAAATAAAACAAGGTGTGCAAAATAGCTAATAGTTTTGATACCTTTTGGCCGTACTCTTTAGCACCTGTATCAATTAATTTTTTTTCATGACGTTTGGAAATAAAAAGCACAACTATTCTAAATACCGCTATAATAAAAAATAACATATACAAACTTTTATCCATCAATCATCCTCCTTACTAATTTTTGTTGATTCAGGTCTTATCAAACATGAATCTGGTTTCTTGACATTACTTTTTTTACTCAATATTTCAATTACATTGTTAAACTAAGCAATAAACAAATAATGAAAGACATCGCAACGACACCAAAATGAAGCAGCTGTTGTCTAGTGCCACCGATAAAATCTGGTGTCTCATGCTTGTAGCTTGGGTTAACAGATTTGATATTATAATCTAGCGTGCTACTGAAAAAACATCTGACGGAATCATAAAAACTAACATGATGCCATAGATAATAGCTGTAATAGTTAAAATCGATAGTTTGATCCATATGCTTGCTAAGGCTCCTAAGACTAGGGGAACTAGTATGTAAAGTGAACAAATCATCAGTTGTTTTTTTACGTTTTTCTTTTTCATATAGTTACCACCCTTTTTCGTAACGCTCCTTTTAAGACTTACTTCAATTATTTTAGAATGTAGTGAGAAGGGCTTAGGTCTTACAACCTAAACTATTCTATTGGACTATTTTGAGCCGATAATTCATCGATCTTTTGTTTGTGTAATAGAATTAAGTCTTTAAACTCTTTAACCGTTATACTATTTTTATCTGTATTAGAATCGACTTTCGTACCGTTCTCATCTATACCTATTTGCCCTGTTACTATCGTCCCATCTTGAGATACTAAAATTCGATCTGAATCATCATGATCCATTTCTACAAGATTGATAATTTCGTCTGTATTTGGTCCGTTAAATGTTTTGTATATCGTTTCAGCGTCAGCATTTTTAAGGTCAATTGAAAAGGCTTCTGTTTTTTTCGCACTTAATTTTTTCTTGAAATGTTCAATTGATTCTTTGTCTAGTTTTTGGTTTTTGAGTTTTGTTTCTTCGTTATGTTGAGACTGTGCTTTTGTTTTGTTATAGACAGTAAATGTTACAAAACTGATTAGTAAAAGTAATGAAACGCTGACTAAATAGATTTTCTTTTTCATGTGGATTTCATCCCTTCTTTGTATAACCTAAAATTCTTATTAGGCTCTCTGTTGCAAACCTTATTTTAATTCTACAGGTTTGAGTGCGCTTTGTGTACTCTTAAATTGAAAAAAGTAGGACAATAATCAGTTTTTTTCGATCATTGTCTTACTTTTTTTATTTTTCGTCTTAATTTTTATCGTTTTAACTCTTCTCATGCATCAATTGCTTAATCTTATCAGTTCCGTTCCTGCTTTATCCCATAAATCATTCATCATATCATAATACTCATCATCCATTACAACATCCACGAGCATTTTCGTTTGATTGCCCACAGGCTCAAATAGATAGTGCTCAAGCATTTCTGCAAATTCAGGAACTTCCACATACTTACCATCTGTAACTTCTCCTAAGAATGCGAATTTGATTTCTTTTTCTGGTTCAAAAACGACCACTTTAGAAACCAAGCCATTCCCTGTCTCATCAACAAATGAAATCGTTTCGTTCAATTTCATCTCACCAGAATAGGTTGATCCTGCTTGAAAAGCAGCCGCCCATCGTTCATATTTGCTACGATCTACGACAAGCTGCCAAGCCTTTTCGGGAGCACAATTAAGTAAGAATTCTTTTTTGATATGTTTCATTGTAAATCCTCCATTTGCATCTTATTGTTGAGATTTTTTAGTATATTAGTCTGTATATAGTATAACATGTAAGCGGAATCAATATAGTGTTATGCGTACTGCTATATTCTCTGTTTCATTTTTTGTTACTTCGATTTAGTTTAAAACCAGCAATACCTCGTCTCATATCCGATAGTACTTAACCAAAGAGATTCAATCTTTGGCAAAGATATATCTTACCATCATAATTTTCCTGAAATGACAAGTATATCATGCCAATCAGGCTTTTTAAACGAACGATTTCACTTTTATATAGCTGTCATTCGAGGGTGAAAATAGTCTTTTGAAAAATTTTTTGTATTTTTTCTTATATATAAGGGAGCTGTTTTTGGTGTTATTTAATGCCCTTAGTATGAAAATTATGTTGCGTGTTCGTAATTTTTTTTGGCATACTTAGAAGGTAGACTAGAACGAGGAAGCCTTCACTCTTCGGTCATCAAATAATTGCTGTGATTTGTACTAAAAAACAGCTCATTATGAAATGAACTGTTTAAATCAGACTATAAAAATAACTTAGTACATCAATATTCAGCAACATCTACAAGCTTCTTTCATTATCCCTAAAATCTATAGGTTTCTTGAATCCTCTTAAGTTACTAAAAAAATGGTAGATGATTCTGTTGTAAAACCTGATAATTGTTAAATGCGGTCGAGATAACGAACAATTGAATTATTCATTATGTTCTAAAATTGATCGATCATTTAACGGTTGAACCTCTCTATTATTGTGTGAATACAATTTTTTGAAGTCCTCGATTTGAGCTGAAGATACTTCGACTGGCTCTTTCATTACATACCATTCCACATTTTCATTTAGTGGCGGCGTAGTCAACGAACCTAAATAATGATAATAGCTTCTATTAGACGGAATCATGTAATCTAAGTCGCTAATTGGATCGTTTTTATCATTATTTACATCATCCAAAACTTCTTGAAACCCTTTGTTTTCGGTACCTTCCTTAAAGAATACCCCGATAACTGCAATCCGTCCATCTTGGGCAGTGTTTACAAAATGTGCTTCGATTGGATAATGTTTGCCGTCAACGGTATGTTCACTTTCTGCATGAAAATGAAACTGACTTAATGCAAAGTTTCGTCCATTGATCACAGATGTACCACCATCTGTAATTTGAACACTATGACCATTATTCTCAGCTTTTGTAATTTCTTTTCCATAATCAATTGTAATTGTTCCAGTATCTGGTGTCATTACCTCAGCTTTTTTAGTAACGATATCAATAGGTGACTGCATCTTTCCAGCAGAGAATTCCCAATCTTTTTGATCATCATAATCAATATGCTCAGATTTTTTTGCATGTGTTGTTGATTCTGTTTTAGCATCTTTCTTATCAGATGCGTCACTAGTACTTTTGTTTGATGTACAGCCAACAGCTAAAACAGCTGTAAAACTTAAAAGTAATAGAGAGAGTGCCTTTCTTTTCATTTTCCATCCTTCTTTCTACAAAATACATTTCATTATACCTTATTTATTAGAAAGTGAAAATATTTTTTAATATTCAATCGGCTTCAACAAATTTAATATCATACTCTTATTTACCTTTATAAACCAATAAGATATACTGTTTTATTATTCTAAATCCCTTTTAAAGAATTTATACTCTGTTTTCTTTACTTATATTCTCTAATTTAAACTTTCATTACCTTAATATTTCACTCACCTTATTTTTACTTTTTAATCAGATCAATAGATACTTATCTGATAAAAAGGTGAAAATCGTAGTTTTACAATCCCAATCACATCTCGTTGATCAACTAAACCATAGTAACGACTATCTGTGGCGTAGTTACGGTTATCTCCAAGCACAAGATATTTGCCCTTTGGAATAATGCCATCTGTTGTTCCTAAAATAGCACTGGAATCAAAATCTTCGGTAATCATTACATCATCTATTTTAGCTTGCGCTACCTTTTTCTGTAAAAAACGTTCTACAACAAGTCGTCCATCGACGTAAAGTTCATCCTTGGAATAGAGTATTCGTTCTCCTGGCAACCCAATGACTCGCCGTAAGGAGGCCCCATTTCCATCGGGTTGCTTGAAATAAATCAATGAAAAACGTTTGGGCGTACCAAGTCGATCCACATATACACGATCGCCTTCATTCAACGCTTCCCTCATCCCATATCCTTCATTTTTGGGCAATGCAAAAACAACTTTGGAAAGTAGAAATAAGCATAACAATACAATCAAAAAAGTTATGCCTAATTCTTTACAGAGTTCTTTAAGAAGTCGTTGTTTCTTTCTTCTTTTTTTATTCTTAGTCCTTACTTTCTTTTTCGTCATTTAGCTTCACAGCCATTTCTTAACATGTTATTTCTTTTGACTTAACGCTGATTCATTCACATTAAAATACGTAAAAACCTTTTTTTGAATTGTTTTGACTTTTTTTATATCTGCTAAATAATTGTCATAGGTTGTTTTTTCCTGTAGACTTTCGATCGATTGATTGTTCAAGTTAAGACCTAATTCTTTCATTTGCGTATAATACCTATTTAACAGTTGCTGTCCGTCTACCGTTAGCCTTGGATCAGCGTAACGAACCCCAAAACCAGAAAGTTTTGCTGCTAACTCACGCAAATTTTTTCTTGTTTTTTCAACATTTGTGGTTCCTTCAATTGTTCCTAACTGCTCAGATGTTTTGTTTAATAAATAATACCCTTCTACGATAGCGTCAGAGTCACGATTTCCTAGATTAGTGGCTTGATGATAGCGGGAAAATGCGGCGCCTCCTGCTAAAATCACCCCTAAAATCAAGAAAATCACTCCTGATTGCATCTGTTTTTTACTTTTTTGCTTCAATAAATGGATTTTCTTTTTTAAAACTCTGCGTTTCTTTTTATTTTTTGTTCGACGTTGTTTTAATACTAGTCTCTTTTTCTTCGTTAAAAAATAAGAAATTAGGAAAACAATCGCAAAAATAATACAGAGGATTGCCGTTGAAAGTATCCCAATGAATAGCCAATCTAATATCGACATGTTTCTATCCTCCAAAAATAATTAATTATTTACTCTATTTCAATACCCTTACATTTTCACTTTTAATCCCCATTTTGTGCTACTATCTTTTTTTGTTACTTGATTTCTTTTTCTTTTTTGTTTTCTTTCGATTCTTTTTTCTCAAGAAACGAACCGCAAAGAATATAATCAATATAATCCCTAACGCACTAACGACCACTATAATGATCACTGTCCAATTTATACGACTCTCCTGTAATAAACTAACATCTTCTTGGTTAAACTTATCTGCTTCTTCATTTGTGATCTCGAAGTTCTGTTCCCAAGTCCATTTACCATCATTTTCTGTTGTGATTACAACATGAGCCACATACTCACCTGCAACCATTTTTTCACCATTCATTGGAACTGGAAAATTAATTTGTGAATTAGGCGCCATTCTCATTTTATTTTGTTTTGTATCATAAAGAACTTCACTCGACCCTTTTTTCATGACTTGAACATCCACGGTCATATCATCGATGTAGGCAGGTTGTGTATTTGAATAATTGATGAACACTGCGTTTCGGTAATTTTGCTGATCAGCGAAAACTTTATTGAGTTTTAGCTCAGGCGTCATCGTAGTATCTGTTTCGGTCAAAATCATTCCCACCATATAGCCATATTCATTTTTGATCATCGCTTTTTGACTTTCCGTCTGCCCTTTTTGGATCATGTAGATACCACCAGAAATCACGCCGTCATATTGGGATTCTGGCATTTTTATGTTTAATTTGTATTCTACACTTTGTTTTGCAGGGATCTTAACTGTTTTTTCACCTTTTACCAAATCGGCAAAATCATACTTAAGCGAATCATCTTTTTCTAATTTAGATGGGCCGTATTCGATTACACCATTTGTATTTGTCTTTGCACTGTTAAGCGCTACGTCTACTGTGATTTCTTCAGCTGAACTATTGTTCATTTTAATGGTAACGGTTTGTTCTTGACTTGGTGTCATTCGGAGATCAAAATAGCCGACATCTTTATTGTGTTGATTTTCAGGCTGAATGACTTTATATGTGAACCCACTTCCATCTTCTTGTGCTGCTTGTCCTGTTGTAGGTAAAATACCGATTATCAAACCTATGTATAAAATAACTGCAAAGCATATTAAACTCGTTTTTTTCATTATGATTGCCCTTTCTTAAAAAGAGGAACAAGTACGCCTAATACAGGCGGACTTGTTTGTTCTCTTTCATCAATACTTTTTATCTTTTACTTGAATTATCTTGCGTCAGCAATTGTCCAAGTGATTGTTGAAGAATAGCTGCTGCTTGTTGATAATTTATTTCCTTCGGCTGGAACCCATAATTTAACTGAATCATCTGCCGTATTATCTGTCGTATCTCCGAATTGTAAGGTAAATTGACCAAAACCTTTATCATCTGCATCTTGTGTCACAAATGTTGCAGGAGTTGTACCATCTGTTTCAACAGTTTGTGCTGCTGCAACGCCAGCTTCATTTACTTGATTCTGATCGGCTGCATTAACTAATTTCACATTGCTAAATTTCAATTGCGCTGCTTTTAGCTCTTGATTTTCTGTATTTGTAAACGTAGTTGCTTTAGCAGTTACTGTGTGTTTATTTGCTTTGTTATCTGCACGTGTATCTTTAAACTGAACGAAATTTGGACTAGCAACTTTAGTACCGTCTTTGTATTCAATTTGAGCAGCTTTTGCTGAATATTCCCAACCACTTCCAGATGCTGGCGTTACTTTATTATCTGTACCAAAATCTAAATCCGTTACTGCAATCACTTTTAATGGTCCTGTTGCTGGATTGACTGGCGGAGTGACAATTGGATTTTCTGGATCAACTGGTTTTGTTGGGTCAGTTGGATCTGTCGGTGTGTCTACGCCATCATCTTCTAAAAAGTTGATTGAACCTTTTCCGCTGACTTGTAGCGGGTTTTCCTCTGCTGCTTGTACTGCATTTGGCACTGCTACTGTTGCTCCTAGTACTGCTAATAGCGTAGCTGCGCATAATTTGTGTGTTAATTTCATTTGTGTTTCCTCCTAGAGTTTTTATAATTTATGGTAGCTCGGATAAAATCCAAGTTAACACCGTTTGGTAGTTGCCCGGCTCTTTTTCTGTTTTACCGGGTACGAATAAAGAAATTGCTTGATTCTCATAGATTGGTTGATTATTAAATGCTGGATCTACGATTGGATTATTCTGTTCGCCCAATTTAGGCCTTAATGTATCTGCCTGTTGATTGGTATTCGTAACAGATGCTCCAAAGGCAATTGCCCAGGTTCCCTCACCTTTTTTCGGCTTGGCTTCAGCTAAGTTATAGACTTCACCAATATTCGAAAGACGAATCACTTCTTTTGAAACCGTAGGTGCGGTTGTTTGGTCATTTATGGAGTTTGCCCATGATTTGTCAAAGGACAGCACTGCTCCTTTTAACTCCTTGCTTTTCGCCGATTGATTCTGGAACTGCGTTTCTTGCTTTAACTGTAAAGTCCAGCCTTGGCTGTCGTTTCGAAAATCGGATACTTGTATAAAGTTCCCTCTCGCTCCGGTATCATCATTGAAAAGTTGGGCATTTCCGTAATACGTTTGATCCTGTTCAGAAATCGTTGCATCCCAAAAGGTAATTTGAGGGACAAAATCAATCCTCAATAGATTATCTGTATGAGGACTGCTCCCTGGATCAGCAGGTTTTTCTGGATGTTCAGGGTCCATCACTTGCAGTGGTTGCTTCCCACTAAATTGGATGGTTCCTTCACCAGAGTAATTCGACTCTTCTGCTTGACTCGTCACTGGAGTCATTAACAGAAGGAGAAATAGTAAGCAGCAGATGAGTAATTTTTTTTTCATCTTATCCACACTCCCTTTTTACGCGTTTTCGCTTCTTCCAAAAGAAGACGATCAACGCAATTAGGATAAGTGCGCCCCCTGTGAAGAGCATGCTAACTTTTATTAAATCCCCAGTATTTGGCAATCGTCCTGTCGGCTTCTTGCCAGTGTTTGGAAGTTCACTACTTGAAGAATCATTGTGTGTTGATTCCTTTGTTTGAGCGGTTGAGGAATCTGATTCTTTAAGGACGATTCCTGCATTTGTCTGTACTTGTCCACCCTCCTCAGCTGCTGCCTCATTGATCGTACCGAAAGACACGGCAATAAAAATCAAAGGAGTTAGAACAAAACAAATCATTCGCTGTTTTTTCATCGTTGTCTCCTCTCCATTAATAGGCTTCTTCTATTTGCCAAGTCAGTGTCGTTTCATATTTTCCTATTTGTTTCACTGAACCGACCGGAACGTTCAGACGCAGCCCTTGTTTTTCTGGTCCCCATGTTTCTTCGCTGATATCATATTTACCTGAGGACTGGTGTTTGGAGCGAAAAACTTCCTGAGCATCTGTGGAAATCATTTTTTCTTCCCCAGAAGTCTGATAACTTAGCGCATCAGGTAATTTCTGTGATGGGTCTCCTGGGATACTAAAATCTTGTGATTGTTTTAGTGTTATTTTCCAAGTGCCTAACGTTTGACGATTATCCCATATGATTAAATCTTGGTCATACTCTGGATTGGTATAGGTTTTGTCAAAGGCACTTACCTTTTGATCCCCAAAATTAATGCTACTCGGTGCTGATTGAATAAATAGCGTTCCTTTAAACGTATATTTTGGGTTAATATTTGGAGTGACTAAAAGATTTTCCTCGCCTATTGGTACTTTGTCTAATACATAGTTTAGTGATTTAACAGCATTAATTTTTTCTTTTATTTGCAAATTGTTAGATAAATTAATAGATTCCCCAACTGTCGCCTGAAATGAAATTCCTTCAACGATTGATGTTCCTTGTTCATCCACAAAATCGATCTTTACATTTGTAATCGTTGGAATCACGGTCAAGTTCAAGTTTTTATCAATTTTCTCAGTTCCACTACCATACGAAGCCGTCAGTTCATAAACCCCTCCTTCAGTAGGATCAAAAGAAGTAGAAGTTGGTGGTAAATTCTTAACAGATAGATTTAGTTGCGTATTTGCCAATTCTTTTACCGACAAATCGTCATATTGCCATAATTTAAGACCTGCTTTTTCACGAATCATAGTCAGTAACGACTCATCGGTTTTTGGATAATTTTTTGAGTCTACGCTGAAATCATCTCCGTAAATAATATATTGACTGCTTTTGACACAATTTTCATTTTGAATAAAAATTGGAATCGTGACATCACCTGTATTTCCTTTTTCATCAGTAAGGGTCACTTGAAAGCTACTAGGACCAACAGTCTTAACAATGTCTGCAATAGGTTGATTTTCTTTTAATTGCACAGTAATTTTATCTTTAGGCGAATAATTATCTTGGTATTCTGATAAAAAAGCACGATAATCTGTTGCGTTGGCTATTGCTTGTTCATCCTCAGCATTGATAATTGTTAATTTTCCTGTTCCAGTAGGTGCTTCTTTGTCGTAGTTCAATCTGTACGTGTAATCGTTATCTGATAGGAAATTTTGGGATTTCACATGCGCAGTTAGCGTTAAATCAGTATCTTGGCTCACACCGATATCTTTCACTTTAAAATGGATATCAACCTTGCCCTCTTCTAGCGTTAAATCTTTTGATAATGGAATACTCAATTCATTGTTCGTAAAAGTTGGTGTTACAGCTACACCATTCAGCTGAAATGTGCCATACTGATACTTTTGATTGGGAGATAAAGTGAATGTATAGGTTGGTTGTAACATATTTTGTTTTCCGCTGGTGTATTGACCAGCATAATGAACCGTTACCTCGGAATCTTGCGTGGCACTTTGGATTTTTTCACCATCAGCATTCTTAAATTCAATATTGTCTGTATAATTAACTAATCCCGGCACAGACTTAAAAGAAACAACATTCTTTTCAGCAGCTTCAGCTGTTGTACCAATAAATCCCCAGTATACGGTATCAGTCCCAAAAGTATCTCTAGAAATAGGAACAGAAACTGGTGCTAAGCCTCCATAAGAATAGGTCAGGTTGCCATTATTTGAGCTATCCCATCCTGTCCATTTAATTTTTAGTAAGCGCCATTGACCATCCCCAAGTTTGAATGATGGATATTGTACTCCAGAATGATTAATGTAACTAGTAGCTCCACTCGTTAAAAATCCGTAGCTACTAGCTTGATCAGGAAATGTATAGGCAATGTGCCCATTTCCTGCATTCTCCTCAACCTTTTGATCGTAACCCCATGTCCCATAAGGTAGCGTTTGTGGCCATGCTCTAACTGTACGGTTAAAGTACGTATCAAATTCAATTGCCACGCTTCTTCTTAAGGGATCACCATCTACAACACGTTTGCCACTAGAATAAAAAAAACTCGTACCGTAGATTCCCATGTTTTGTCCGTTATTTCCGGAATAGCGCTGAGTTTTAATTGGATCATTGTGAAGAGCAAAAATTAACCCATCACCATCCCCGTCAATATTCACATTAATGTCTGCAGCAAAATCCTTTGAAAGATCTATCATATTTGCTTCTGTGGAAAAAACACCACCATTTTGTCCCGTCTTTTTCTCAGTTATGATTACATTATTTCCATCTACGTAGCTATCACCTGACTCAGGTACTTGAAATATATTTTCTATTGGTACACTTGCGACATCTTCAACTGCTTCTACATATTTAGGCATACACAGAAAGCTAACCATTACTACCAGAAAAGCCAATACCATTTTTTTATTTATCATTTTATTCTCACCTCCTTTCTACTTCTAACTTATCCATATTCAAGAGATTCAAAGATTTATGACTATGGATAAATCTAAGAGATGTACCATCCTACTGTTATTTCAACTTTATAGAAAATTAAATATTTAAAATTATTTTGTGAATAGAGATAAAAACTGATTGTCTACCTGTTTCAAACGATTATCCAACTTATTTTTACGCGCACTTATCAATAGGCTTCTTCTATTTGCCAAGTCAGTGTCGTTTCATATTTCCCTATTTGTTTCACTGAACCGACTGGAACGTTTAGACGCAGCCCATGTTTTTCTGGTCCCCATGTTTCTTCACTAATATCATATTTCCCTGAGAACTGGTGATTGGAGCGAAAAACTTCTTGAGCATTTATAGAAATCATTTTTTCTCCCTCGGAAGTCTGATAACTCAGCACATCAGATAATTTCTGTGATGGGTCTTCTGGGATGCTAAAATCTTGTGATTGTTTTAACGTAATTTTCCAAGTTCCTAGCGTTTGACGATTATCCCATATGATTAAATCTTGATCATACTCTGGGTTGTCATAGGTTTTATCAAAGGCACTCACATTTTGATCCCCAAAATTAATGGTATTAGGTGCTGATTGAATAAACAGCGTTCCTTTAAACGTATATTTCCGTGTGACGCCTTCAGGTTCGACCAACAGATTTTGTTCATCTGTAGGGGGCGTATCCAAAAGATAGTTCAACGCTTTGGCAGCTTTAAGCTTTTCGAGGACTTGCGTATTTTGGGTTAAGTCAATTGATTCTCCAACGTTTGATTCAAACGTCACTTCATTCACAATGGGTTGATTATTTTCATCAACGAATTGGATCGTTACTGGTGCAATACTTGGTAGCACCGTCACATTAATTGGCTTAACTACTTTAGCTGCCCCACTGCCATAAGAAGCGGTTGTTTCATAGACGCCTGCTTGAGCAGTATTGGACGTGGGAGGTAGTTTATCTATTGAGAGATTCAGTTGCGTATTACTCATTGCCGTTACAGATACGTCGTCATACTGCCATAATTTCAACTCTGTTTGTTCTAAAATCAAGGAGCGCAATGCTGCATCTGTTGTAGGATAATCTTTTGAATTTACACTAAAGTCTTTCCCATAGAGAATGTACTGACTACTTTTGACAACATCCTGATTTTGAATAAAGAGTGGAACCGTCACATCACGTGCATTCCCTTTTTCATCGGTAAGCGTTAGTTGGACACTACTGGGACCAACTGTTTTGACTAGTGTAGCGATGTCTTGTCCAGCTTTTAATTCAACTTTGATATTATCCTTTGATGAATAGTCATCCTGATACTCTGATAAAAAGGGACGATAATCTGTTGCATTCGCTATTACTTGTTCATCACCAACATCAACAAACGTTAGTTTACCTGTTCCTGTTGGTCCTTCTTTATCGTAATTTAATTTGTAAGTATAATCGTTATCTGACAGGAAATTTAGTGCTTTCAAATGCGCTGTCAGTGTTAAATCAGTATCTTGACTCACGCCGATATCTATTACTTTAAACTGGATATCAACTTTGCCATCTCCTACCGTTAAGTCTTTGGATAACGGAATACTCAATTCATTATTCGTATAGGTCGGTGTTACAGATACACCGTTCAACTTAAATGTGCCGTATTGATACTTTTGATAAGGAGATAAAGAAAATGTATAGGTTGGCTGTAGCATGTTTTGTTTACCACCAGTATATTCGCCACTGTAATCAACGGTTATCTCAGAATTTTGAGTAATACTTTGTATCTTGTCTCCATTAGCATTTGAAAATGTAAGATTATCTGTATAATTTACTAATCCTGGTACAGATTTAAAAGCAACCATTGCTTTTTCAATTTTTTCATCTGTAGTTCCAGTAGTCCCAGTAAATCCCCAATAAACACTATCAGTGTCAAAAATATATCTTGGAATCGTTGCTGTCACAGGATTAAGGTCTCCGTATTGATACGTTAGCTGTCCATTATTATTTGAGTCCCAAGTTTTCCATTTAATTTTCAGCAATCGCCATTGCCCATCTCCAAGGTAGAAACTAGGATACTGTACGCCAAGATGATTAACTTTCGTTATCTTAAAATCGCCACTTCTTTCCGACTCATAAGTAGAAGGCCGGTTAGGAAAAGTGTACGCAATATGGCCTTTCCCAGAATTTATATCTACATCACCATCAAAATTATCTCCACTTATACCGTTGTGCCAAGTGTCAAATTCAATAGCAAAACTATTCTTAAGGTTAGAACTTCCAGATACAAAATCAAAATTGGATGAAAGAGCATATCCATATACTGCCAAATACTGTGAACCACTTCCAAAAAAATATATCATTTTTATTGGATCGTTATGCATGACAAAAGTAACACCATCAGCTATTCCATCTATATTGATCCACATTTCTGCATTAAAGTCTTTCGTCAAATCTAGCTTGTTGGCATCCGTAGAAAAAATACTACCCTTCTGATTCTTATTTTTATCGGTAATAATAACGTTATTACCATCAACATAACTATTCGCCATTTGCGGTACTTTAAAAATATTGTCTAGCGGAACACTTTCAACATTCTCAGCGGCTTCTGTATCTATAGACATAAACTGGAAACTAACCATTACTATCAGAAAAAACAACACGTTTTTTTTATTTATCATTTTATTCTCACCATCTTTCTGATTAAACTTTTTTACCCCTCTGTTTAAATTAAGTGGTCTTAAGAATTTTTCAACCTATACCCTTTGGATCGAACAGTCTTTATATATTTAGGTTTTTTTAAATCACTCTCGACTTTACTTCGCAAATGAAAAATCAGATTACTGATTCTATACTTATTACTTCTTTTATCATCATTCCAGATTGCAGACAGCATTTCTTCATAAGTAACTGTATTGTCGAGGTTTTCCATTAATAAGTTCAAAACATTGTACTCACTTCGAGTCAATGAAATTTCTTGTCCGTCTTCTTTATGTACGCTACTGTTTATTGGATTTAACGTCAAAGAAGGACCTTTACCTTTACTGATAGTAGAACTATTTGTACTTATTTTAAAATTACGTTTAAGCGCATTTGTAAGTTGTAAATGAATCAACTCGGATGGCCTATCACTATATGAAATTCCATCGACCCCCATTTTGTAATACAAAATTTCATTTTTTTCTTCATATTTAGCTGATAGTACCCAAATTAGTCCAGAAAAATTCTTTCTCAGTTCAAATAATAAGTTTATTATATTGATCGAGTTAATTGTTTTGATTTCTTCTATGATAATAAGGTCTGCATCTATGTTTAAAATATCTAAGCTTGTTTCTGTAGCAAAATTTAAATCTAACAAGTCAAAAGAAGATAGTATGTCTTTTAATCGACTGTCTTCTCTATCTGTAATAGCAACAGATTTATATGTCATTGTTATTCATCCTTACTTTTATTTTTTGTCTTTATTGAATATACAACAAATTAGCTTATTTTAAATTCTTTTTTTTTCGATTAAATAGAAAAAAAAAAAACTGTTTTTTTTCTATTTTCTTCCTATATATAATAGGGCGATATAGAACGATTTTAAGAGAAAATACCTTCTCTTCGTTCATAACTGAGCATATTATTCGCTTTATTTTCTTCTACAATTTAGAATTTTTAAAATATATACAATATAAAAATTGGATTATAATGTGAATAAGGAGTGATTAATTGAATGAACGAGATAGAAAAAAGATTAATATTTGATAATATATTAAAACGTAGGCTACATATTTTATCTTTATTAACAGATTCCAACGAATCTATATCTGTTTTTGATTTACAAAAAATTTACGATGTATCCATTAAAACATTGCAACAAGATTTTTTATCAATAGAAAATGCTCTTTCTTCAAATGTGGAACTAACAAAATCTAGTAATTGGTCCATCAAGAGAATCGGTTCACCAAAGCCTATTCAAACGTATATGTATGATTTAATACAACACAATCCTATATTTATATTAGTGGATTCACTGTATGAAGGAAAAAAAGAAAAAGTTGCAACGTTCGCTGAGAATCATTTTATCTCTCAATCAGCCTTAAGAAAACATATTGATTTATTGAAAGATGTATTAGCTGATTATCATTTAACGTTAAATACCAATCCATTTGAACTTATCGGATATGAAATAGATATTCGCCACTTCTTTTTTCATTATTTTAACAATAACCATAGAAATTGGATGAATACATTTACAGATTCAGATTTTAAAATCGTAGACAACTTATTTGGCTATATCAGAGATAACTACAAGCAGGTCTTGACCGTTGATTACTATAGATTTGCTCAGTTAATAAAAATTTCTCGCGAAAGAATTGCTCAAAAGAAAAGAGTCTCTTTTGACACTTCACTTCTTTCAACCTATAGCACCCATGCTGGTTTTAAAACGGTTCGAAACGCCATTGATTGGATTTCAAGAAATGATACTCTATATACTGATTTATCTGATTCTGAAATTATATATATTTACATTATTGCTATAAATTCAGTAATCTACGGAAAAGATTCTTTTTATATTCTCGATGATTTGTTACCTATGTTAAAAACCTTCAATACAATAGTTGATAATTTCTTTAAGGATTTACATTATAATTTTTCCGCAAACGTTGAACTCAATCTGATTTTAAAATCTTATTTATCTAATTTAGACATGTTAAGTAAATTTTCTTCTCTTTTTCAAACGGAACAGCAAGATTTAAAAAATATCGCTATCCATGAATACCCTAAAACCTACAAAAATTGGGTACATTACTTAGAAAAATACTCTGATTTTCATTTCAAAGAGGATATAGCAACGTCATTAACTTTATTGACCGAAACCAATTTAAAAAGAGATCATATTATTTTATTTGCTCTATCTAGCACTCCTGTTATCTCAGAATACCTAAAAAATATTGCAACATCTATATCACCAAAAGAGGTCCAAATTCATTTCGTGATCAACCAACCTGTCACAGAAGAGTTAATTCGATTTCTAAATATCGATATTGTTGTCGCAAATTTTGCAATTCCTGAAGATCTTTCTAAGGTCAAATCAATTCAAATTTCGTCAATCCCTGGTGAAATAGAATGGATGAATTTATCAAAAGAACTTCGTCGCTATTTAAATTAGTTAATCTTTTTTAAGTTCTATTAAATGAAAAAAGAGTTTTTTTACCTTATCTTGTGAAAAAAAAAACTAGGGATTCCAATTGAAGAGTTCCTAGTTAATTAGAACGTAAAGATATACAAATGACTACTGACTAAACGATCTGCTTGATCTTTTCTTGCAGTACAATTGGTAGTCCATGTATAAATTTCTTTCTCATTTTACTATTTCCCCCAGTTACCTTAATCGTTTCGCTAATTATTGTTTTTGAGTCTCTTTTTTCTATTTCGTTTTTTGATAAAATAGAAAAAAACGATTGCACTATTACTGTCAATTAAAAAGAAAGCTGAGTGAGCGGTATGAAAAACTTGAAGAAAATTGTTCAACTGTTAAGTGGAAATTTCGATAATAGTGAACAGTTTCATTCTCTATCGAAAGAAGAACAAGAGCATTTTCCCTTTGCCAGACACACTAATACTATTTTAGATGACTTGATTGTGAATCGTCCAAAAGAATTTAATGGGGTGTTTTTGCATGAAGAAAGCTACTATACGTTGAACAACAAAGAGAAATTCAAATCAGATATTTTTCTTTTTTCAACGGATGAATCTGGTGAGGTTGTGTTAAAATCGATTACTGTGCCAAAAGAATTAATGAACACTAAATTTAATGAACTAAAAGAAATTGATTTTACGGTTCTTTCAGTATCTGATAAATTTGTTCCATTGCGCTATAAGGAACATGATGGCACGTTTTCTGGTGAATCACATAGTATGTTTACGAAGAAAACAGCGTTTATTTTAAAGCAAGAACTATCTGATGAGGCTTTAGTCATAAAAGAGGAAATGTTTAATGGCGATAAACGAGTGTTTGGGTTTGATAGACCGATCATCTATAAACGGATTCTAAGCAAGAATTAGAAAATACTCTTTTAAGTGGATATGGAAAAAAAGTATGTTTTATGCTATAATGCAAGTGGTAAGAGAGATATGCGTGAACATACCTCTCCTATGTAGAGCCGTTTAAGACGGTAGCGAAGTTTTTAGGCAATGAAATAACCAGTTAACCTGCTAAAGTTAATGACTGGTTATTTCTTTTTGTCGTTTTTAAGCAATTCTACAACTAAACGAATTAAAGCGATGGTAAACATACCAAAGCTTAGGATTAGTTTAATTGTATCCAATGCTGACAAAAGGCTTTCTCCTTTTGCTGAGAAACACAGTGAATGGTTTTATGAACTGATGTTGAACAGTACAAGGCGACTTTAGGAGCGTTGCTTCTTCCGAAATTTCAGTACTTATCTCCATAAGCACCACCACCTCTCGGAAGTCGCCACCGTCATAACTTCTCTATAATGAAAAGTATATCATACTAATTAAACTTTTTAAACGAACGATTTCACTTTTATATAGCTGTCATTTGAGGCTAAAAATAGCCTTTTGAAAAAAAATTTTTTGTTATTTTTTCTTATATATAAGAGAGCGATTTTTGGTGTTATTTAATGCCCTTCGTAAGAAAAAATATGTTGCGTGTTCGTATTCTTTTCGGCTATACTTAAGAGGTAGAATAGAACGAGGGGAACTTCTCTCTCTTCAGTCGCCAAGTATTGCGCATCATCAGCTCTTCAAGTAATCGCTGTGATGTGCATAAAAAACAGCTCATATTGGTATGAACTGTTCAAATCTGAATATAAAAATAAATTGGCACTTCAAAGCCTGGCAGCAACCAAGCATTTGAAGCCTTGTAAAGACAGCGTAAACTGACCAAACAAGTTGCCAATAGTGCTAGCAACATGTACTAGCTTCTTCATTGTACCTAAAGTTTGCCTATTTTTCTATAGGTTTCTTGGATTCTCTTTGGGTTATGCTGAAAAAGTGGTAGATGATTCTTTGGGACTATTGTGAACGATATTGGGTGAGGTTACCTGATATCGTTTTTTTCTATTCTACAAATTTAGTCAAAGGAGGTTTCGTTCAAAGTAAAGCAAATGATCAATGATAGATATAAGACAAGGAAACAACGTTCAACTTCGTTCACCTTGTACTTTGCATCATCCACTCTGCCCTTAGGTCGGTCGTGGTCCTTTAATTCCTAGAGCTTTAGCTCTTAGAAATTGATGAGATCGAAGTGGAACGTAGTGGTGCAAAGTAAAAAGGCACTTCATCATCTGACAGCAATCAGGTGATGAAGCCTTGCATAGACAGCGTAAACTATCTATACAAGTTGCCAATTACTAGCACAAAAGCACTAGCTCTTTTATTGTACCTAATTTTACTGGGATTTTCTAGTCTGTCTGGAAACTTTTGGTTGGGATTTTGTATTTTATGGAGGGTTGGGCTTTATCTAGGGGATTGATGACGGTATTGGTGGTTAGGTTAGGATGATAAAAAGTCGTTAAGGTTTGAGCAACTGGACTAAAAATGAGGCAATACGCTTTTCGTATTGAAGCATTTTTGGGAAGTTGTCGAAAAGCTGGCTTTTTCTCACTGATTACTGCAATAGCGTTTTTTGTTTTGCTTTGAGAAGACAGTGATAGGAATACGGACAGGCTTAGAGAAATCATATGGAAGTCGTTTTTGTCACTGGTTTGTTTCATTGTTGCCTTGGTCAATGCGTAGATAAATGAGTTATGTATTGGGGCGTTGGATGTTGTTGTTCAGCGCTTCATGTTACTGGTTTTAAGAGTACTTTAAAAAGGGAGGAAACGGGTTATGAAAAAAGAAGGTCAGAGTTTAAAGGTGATTCCTTATCAGGATATTACGGATTTGCAGCATACGTTGGATCGGTTGCAGTCTTGGGAGGAGCCGCTTGCTGTGTTAGATCATTTTTTTCAGTTTCGGAAAGGTCCGATTAATAAGAAACAGGTAGTGAAGGAGTATTATGCTTGTGGGCATTTGTTTCATGCTTTTTTTGAGGAGTTTTTGCGGTTGATGGCGATTGAGGAGGAGAAGGTGAAGAAGTTGGATGGGGAGAGGAAGGTTTCGGGTGAAGTTTTGAAGAAGTGACGTGTTAAGAAAAAAATAAACTAGGTTCACTTCGTTGAGTGTTCCTAGTTTAATCTATTAGAGAATATACTTAATAAATGTTCGTTAACTTATAAATTCAGCATTTCTATTAATTTGGTCAACTGCTTCAAGTAATTTTTCACGGATTTCTTTTTGTTCATCAGTGAATAATTCCGTGATACTTCCTACTGTTTTAAATGGTTCTTGTGTAAACTTCTCTTTTTCAAGATACCCATTTTTAACAACATACTCGATAATTTTCTTTACAAACGTAATTTGTTCACGGTTTAGCTGATTACCAGATAAAAATTCTGAGAATACATCATTTACTTCTTGCGGTTCTAGACCAACGATATTTCGAACCAATCGAGTAACCGATTGATCACCAAATTCTTGGATATATTGCTCTTTTGTTCCTAGTTCTTCCCAAAGTACTTTTTCTAGTGAAGCTACGTTTTGTTTCGTTAATGTGCGGTTATGTCGTAATTTATACACGACCATATCATCTGCTTCTTTAAGAAAATGTTCAACTTTTTCTCTGTAGTCATCTAACTCATTAATATCTAAAAGTGGAGCAAAATCTTCTTTCACATCAATAATTTCATCATCAAAATGACTGTAATAATCTTTTTTTGTCTCTTTATCAGTAAATTGCACTAAATTACGTAATAACAACCGAATTTCTTCCATCTCGGGAATTGTCGTCGTCTGCCAAAAGGCTTCATCTTTTGCTTTTGAAATAATTTCTTTTTGTTCTTGAACTGCTCGAATGGTTCCCTTTTTCTCCAAATCCTTAACGGTATCCATCACTTGTTTTATATAGCGTGTTCCGTTCTTATCCGCTAACTTAGCAAATTCAATTGAATAAACGGTATAATCAAAACGTTTCGCCAGCTCATTATCTTGTATTGATGGAAGAATTGGTGCCAACTCACGTTTTAATTCATCAACTGCAATAGCTGTTAGTGAATGCCAGATTTCGGGATTTCTAAATTTGTGGACAAATCTCAATCGCTGCTTCACTCGAATAGAATTGTCATCTAACTGGCTAACTTCATTTTGCCACTCATCTACTAATTCTGAACGATAGGCAATTAATTCATCCGTTTGATAGTCCAAATTTTCTAGCTCTCGAATCATCTCAGCTTTTATGGCAAAGATTTTTTCTGTTTGCGATCGACCAACGGATGTCCCAGCTTCTTTCTTATCTAAACGGAAGAAGTCAAAATTTCCACCATAGTCAAAAATTAAGAATTGAGTCTTATCAATCCCAGGTCCAAACAGATCTTCACATGTTCGTGTGCCACGTCCAATCATTTGAAGAAATTTCACTTTTGAACGAACACGTTTGAAAAAGACTAGATTGACAACTTCTGGAACATCAATTCCTGTATCTAGCATATCAACAGAAACAGCAATTTGTGGATTTTTTTCTTTCACAGAAAAATCGTCAATCAATGATTCTCGCTTATCTTCTTGGTAATCAATCACTTCAAGATAGCTTTCTCCTTTTTCAGGATAAAGGATTCGGAAACGTTTTTTAATCATCTTTGCATGTTTGTGATTTTTAGCAAAGATAATTGTTTTCCCTATTTCATCCCCACTTGAATCATGAATTCCTTTAGTCATTAGTTGATTTAAAACGATATCAATCGTCTTGCTATTAAATAGCCAGTTATTGACTGCATCGCCGTCAATATCTTTCATTTCTTCAGCATCATCTTCAAAAACATCTTCAAAATGCTCTTTTTCTGCTTCTGGTAACTCATCATAATGAATTCCGCGTTCAGGAATTTTCAATACTGCTTCAACTGTATGATATGGAAGCAAATAATGTTCATTTACAGCTTGATCTAAGTCATAAGCAAACGTAGGAATATTGTCAGCTAATTCAAATAGTTCATACGTATTTTTATCAAATTCACTTCTTGGTGTTGCTGTTAATCCAACCAATAAACCATCAAAGTAAGTAAACAGCTCCCCATATTTTTTATAAATACTTCGATGAGATTCATCAATGATAATTAGATCAAAATACCCTGGTGTAAACAACGGTTGATTTTCACTTGTTTTGATTGTTTCGATTGCATTCATCATCGTTGGATACGTGGAAAAAATCATTTGACTACTTTCTGGAGTTGCAGATTTATTTTTTTCTAACAAATTACACAGTGTAACAGATGGCAATAGATGCTTAAAATTCTTGTAAGCTTGTCTGACCAATGCTGTGCGATCAGCTAAAAACAAACAATTTTTGACCCAATTATTTTTCGTTAATACATCTACTAAAGAAATTGCTGTTCGTGTTTTCCCTGAACCTGTTGCCATAACTAAAAGAACTTTCCGACGTTTTGCTTCAAAATCAGCACATACATGTGCAATCGCTTCTTTTTGGTACGGTCGATTCGTAATAGCGTCGTTGATTTGATCCGAAGTAAATGATTTCTTTGTTTTCCGACGGATAAGCAATCGTTGTAATTCATTTTGCGTATAGAAACCAGCAACTTGTCTCGCAGGATATGCGGCTTCAATAAACCATGTTTCAAAACCATTTGTATAGAATATGAATGGATAAATTCCAGTTTCTTTTTCTAAACCTTGAGCATAGTCTAACGCTTGTACTCGTCCTTTTTCTGGACTTAGAGCAGTTTTTTTTGCTTCAATAATACCAATTGGTTGACCATTTTCTCCAAGTAAAACATAATCAATTTCTCCTGTTCCAGAAGGTGTTGTATTTAACCCCTGAACAAAGCGCTCTTCTTGAACATTCTCGCCAATTTCCCAACCAACTAATTTTAACTCAACATCAATATAGCGCTCTCTTGTTTTTTCTTCTGAAAGTGTCTCTACTTGATAAACCTCTTCAAAACGTTGACCAACTTCACGTTTATGGGTTATTTCTTGACGTTTTTCTATAGATACTTGTTCACGTGATTCTTTTAATGAAAGATCATTTGCAGAGATTTCTTTTTGAACTTGTTGCATTTTAGCAGGTTTAGATTTTACAATTAGATGCGTAGTAACTGGTAATAATGTTTCAGCAAAGGTTCTCTTTTGATAAGCATCACCATAGGTATAATCAATCCAGTTTACAAATTCAAATAGATTTCGTAAAGAAACAACAGCTTCATCTCTCTTTACCGACTTTCCGCTGTGAATAGAGGCATTTCCTAGTTTACGTATAAAGTTTATTAATGGTATCAAACGAGGATCAAGTATCTTTTTGAACTTTGGTTCATTCATTAAGGAATTTAAATTATCTTTATATGGAACGCTTAAACTGTTATCAAATTTATACATCCATTTGATTGCTAACTCTAATGCTCTGCGTGACCAAACAGCAGAAACAACTGTATCAGTTCCAATGTATGTTTCAGCTTCGATACAAGCGTTTGAAAAATCTTTAAAATCCTTATCTTTTTCCAAGAAACTAAAATTTGACATACGCAACCTCCTTTTTTCTTAGTACATCCTTTATTCTGGGAATAATTCCCCTTTGAACGCTTTTTGCAGTAAAGCGTTGAAGTTATTTTCCATTTCGATTAGGCTTTGTTCCATTACTTTCTTTTGTGATTCAATTTCTTCTACGATAGTAGCGAATTTATTTTGAAGCTCAACGGGAGGCACAATCAAGTTGAAGTCTTTAATCAACCCAGCATTTAAATTAGGTTGATTTCCCCCACGTCCTAAAGCTCTCAGCTCATTATACCTTTGCATCAACTGATGCCAAATAAACAGTGTATTTACATTATCGGTTGGTAATAAACCAGCGCAAGCTTGATTTGTCGTTGCTTCAATACCTAAAATTGCACTTCTTCCTCTTGTCTTTCCTTGTCCATACATGGCAATCAATATAGTATTTTTAGGAAATAAAATTACACTAGAATTTTCTTTTCCAGATACAGTTATTTTTTCTTCCGATGAAAAAATAACATTATTTTTAACCTCATTTGTTTTTATCCATGGAATTGTTCCTTTTTCCCAGTATCTTTTTTCATTTCTGCTAGGAGTTGAACCAGATTTTACCGTAAAAATTTGGCCAACTTTTTTTGTTTTCCAATTTGATTTAGTTGAAAATGAGGTACCAAACATTTCATAAAACACACTTTGAATCAATCGATCCATTTCAGTTAGCTGTTCTTTCCGTTTTTCGATTAAAGATTGAGCATTATCTAGGGTATCTACTATTCTTTTTTGTATATCCATCGACGGATAAAAAATTTTCATTTCAGAAAATTTTCGTGATATCCCTCCAATTGTAGCACCCCTGAAATCTTTCAAAATTTCTAATTTTCCATATGAAGAATATAAATAGTAAAAAAGAAATCTTGGTAAAATAATCTGTTGGTCACATCTAAGCAAAAATAGATGTTCATTTATTGATGCATCTTCAAATGGAAAATCATTGCTTACCATAGATACTTTTCCTGTAGTTGCACCATCTTTTACTAGTAATATATCACCTTTTTTTATTCGTCCTTTTTGCATTTTGCTAAAATAATCAGAAGGTATATACTTCATTTTTTCAATCTTTAAATTAAAACCACCATAATTATTTAGATGCTCTGCTCCTAAACTAGGAACTCCCTTCCCCTGTGCCCCTCCTTTAGGTCTTTTCCCAGTTTCAAGTGATATTAGTAATTTTTTCAAAGGCTGTATATTCAATCTAATCATTTCCTTTTACTATATTATCTAATTTTTTAAGATTAGACTTTATTTGTTCTTCTAGCATATTCAATTTTTTTATTAATTTCTCTGGATTCTCGTATTCTATTTCGTCATAATCTATCTCTTTATATTTATTAATACTCAAATCAAACTCATTCTTTTCAATTTCTTCAAATGATACAAAGAATGATTTATCTTTTCGTTGACGATTGTTCTCTTCTTCCAAGTGAGTAAAACGTTGAATAATATCTGATATATCCGATTCTTCAATCGAGCTACGTTTATCATCTAAGCTATAGCCATCTGCCAACATATCATAAAACCAAACTTTTTCTGTTTTACTCGCTGAACTTGTTTTAGTAAAGATCAAAATTGCCGTAGAAACCCCAGCATACGGCTTAAAAACACCACTTGGCATTGAAATAACTGCATTCAATTGATTCTCTTCTAATAACGTTTTCCGAATTTCTTTATGTGCTTTTGATGAACCAAAAAGTACCCCATCGGGAACAATAACAGCAGCTCTACCACCAGGTTTTAGAATTCGTAAAAATAAAGCTAAAAAGAGTAACTCTGTTTTTTTCGTTTTAACCGTTGCTAACAAATCATTTGCCACTGAATCATAATCTAATGAGCCTTTAAATGGTGGATTGGCTAATACTAGCGAATATTTATCAGCTTCAACATTCTCTTGGGACAATGAATCGCGATAAGCAATTTGCGGATTGTCCACACCATGAAGCATCATGTTCATTGCACCAATGCGCAACATCGTACTATCCATATCATTTCCGTGAAACATTTCGTTATGATAATGCTCAGAAAGCTGATCATTGATGAATAAGTCATTATGATGTTCTCTCATATATTCACTCGCTGCTACTAAAAACCCAGCTGATCCCATCGCCGGATCAATAATTGTATCTTCTGGCTTTGGTTGCATCATTGCAACAATCATCTTAATAATATGTCTTGGCGTACGAAACTGTCCATTTGTTCCTGCTTGTTGCAATTTTGATAACAGATACTCGTAAATATCCCCTTGCATATCTTTATCATCTGTTGGTAACTCATCTAAAATCGAAATGACTCTTTGCAAGGTTGATGGTTTATTAATTTGAAACGTTGCTTCTCTCATATAGCGAGAAAATGCTGTTTCATCGTCATCACCTTTTAAGTTCTTCATAAATGGAAAAATCTTCTGTTGCATTAATTCAAACAACTCATCATTGTTTCCTAATTGTTTGAATTGACTCCAGCGATACATTTGCTTATCTTCTGGAAAAACACTCTTATAGGTTAAACCTAGCGCCGCTTTATCTCGTTCATTTACTAACTCTGCTTTATCTAAATCTTTCATAAATAAAAGATACGTTAATTGTTCTATATTTGTTAATGGATTCGTACTACCTTCTGTCCAAAGAATAGTCCAAATATTGTCAATTTTACTTTTAATTTCGCCTGTTATCATGTTTGTGCTCCTTCGTATTTTAACATCTCAATAAATGATCGCATTGCTCTACCGTCTTCTCCCTTGAAAAGCTGGCATTCTTTCTTATTTGCATCACGTAGAACTAGAAAAGGATTTGGATTAAAATAATCTTCCTCATCAATATCTAAAGAAAAACAGAAATCAATATTCTTAAAGATATCTTTCTTTCTATTATATACTTCATAAGCTTCAATTTCATCATCAAACGGAATACCAAATTTTTTAATAATAGTATTAGCATCTAATTCAGTTCTATAGCAAAATATTCCTGTCATTATTTGAGGATTCTGCTTTTTTAAAGTCTCCGAGATTTCATTCAACTTTTCAAGCTCACTTTTTCTTGCGTTGCTCTTAATTTCAATCGTTAGTAAGCAATGTTCAACTTCATGGATATTGGTATGCCTTGTCGCAGCAGTATTTAGTTTTATAAAATCCATTTGTGTTGATTGCCAATTTTCAGACCCACAAATAATCCCATCCCCAATTTGACAATTGGGAATTTTCTCACGAACGAATCGTTTGATAAATTTTTCTCTTAATTCTCCTTTATTTAACTTATGATTCAATTCTCTTGTTGCCCAATATTGGAGACTTAATAATCGCTCATAGTAAATATATTGTTCCTCAAGAAGCCCCGTTCTTATTTTTTCCTTCCAGCTAAACTCTATTTAAATAATGCAATTAATGAAATAATCACTCCAAATACAGTAAGTAAAATTTCCAGTCTTGTTTTTTGATCTTTAATTGTAGATTGAAATAATTGATATCCTTGTCCTAGTAATCTAGCAGATGCTACTATTGTAAACCACATTAATGATGTTAGTATAAAATAGACAGGTAGCCACCTAATGATAGAAACATTCATGTAACTTTCACTCATAATAAATAGACCTGGGAGAAGAAAACCCGGAGCAGCAAATAGAAAGAATAAATTAGTTCCTGAGAGGTAATTAATACTCTTTAATCCTTCTAAAATGATTGCGACTCCACAGATTATTAATGCAATATTGGTCATCTCAAATAAACTAATTTTAGAAAAAAGAACATTCGCTACTTCTTTTTTGAAAAATAATAATAATAAACTAACTGATATGATACTAAATCCTAGTGAGACTAGCAAAAGAATATTATTCAATTCATGACTATAGTTCAATAATTTCCTTCTTCTTCTTTTCCAGTCACTAAAACTTCTTATTCTCTTTTTCTTAATCCATTTTTTGAGGTTGTCACTAACATCTTCTTTGTCATCAATAGTAAATTCATCTACTTCAGAATCATTTTGATAGTATGTATTAATCAATGCTATGATTTCATCAATTTTTTCAGCATTTTCAACTTCAAAATAACCATAAACTGGCCAACCTTTTTTTCTTTCCAACTTCACCTTGTATTTTTGCACTTCTAGATATCCTCATTTCATTTAAACGATTCATAAAACGAACGAATCTTTTCTACCATAAATTTCCTTCTCTCAGATAAAAAGACTTGATAATCATTGACATCCATCTCAAATAAATCTAACGGCACTGCGTTTTCTTTAAAATTATTTTGTATTTTCTTGGTATCTCTATCATATTCTTGCAAATAATTCATCGGCGCTTTATCACTAATTTGAATGTTGATTTCTTTTTGTACCATTGCATAATTTGCTAATTGGTTGTAGTCATTTTGTTTATTTATTCCATTTTTCTTCAAGTAGTTTTTTGGGAAGATATGGTGCATATCCCCATAATTCAGTTGCATTGAGCGAACAGTAATTTCATCCGATAAAAAGCCTTGATCATTCGCTTTGATTTGCGCCATCCAATAACAATGAAACGCAAAATTCATTTTCGCTGTTGTCAATTTATCAATTAAAATATTGTTCCAAAAAGCATCTGATAACACACCTTTCTCTTCATTATCAATTACTTCAAGTGGTGAAGTGGCAGTCGTAAACTTCCGGATATCTTCGTCAAATTTTGATTCAGCTGAACCAGAATAACGTTGTGTTAAAATAGATAACAACACCCAACGACGAACTGATTTTTCAATCACTTTCGATGGCGTTTTTTGTTCTTTTAAATACAAATATAAAACGTAACCAAAATTTAATGCATTTTGAGACTGCACTAATTTCGGTGAAACAATCCCAACAGATTCCAGAATCATCAAATAACCTTGAAAATTTGTTTTATTGCAATACGCCAAAACTCCAGCCTTTAACTCTGAAAAGCTATTCACAGCTATTTCCTCTAAAAGCCTCGTGTTTTAAAGTCACGACCCGTTAATAATTGAACTAGATCAGACAATTTTCCACGGTGAAATTTATACGTAAATACAACACGTAAAATATCAGAATACTTTGGAACATAGACATTACTTTGATTAGTAACAGCCCATTTAATTTTATCGAAATAGTCAGTTTCAACAAAATCTATATCATTTGTCGCAATATTTTCATAGTCTTGTGGACGTTCAAGTAAGTGACAAAAATAATCGATCGTTTTTCGAATAAAGATTCCTTCTAATTCCGTATTCGCAGCAATTTTAGACATAACAAAATCCGCTTGAGAAAGTGTGACTCCTTTAGAATTGATTCGGGTAAAGATTTCGGTAACCGTTTCAATTTCTAGAGAATCAGATAGTTCAATAATGCCTAGATTATTCTTTTTTATTTGTAATAACGGATCTAATACAGTGTTAATTTCACCGGCATCTACATTATTTTTTGTTGCATATTCACTGATATATGGCCAAGAATTAAAACCTTCTACAAACAAGGTACTGATATCTTCGATCCAAGTACTATCTTTTTCTATTGCAGGATTAGCAACCTCAAATTTTTTAGAAATAGGATTAAAAGCAATTTTGATTCGTTTCTTTTTATAGTCTTTATCCACGACTAGTTGACCAGCTAATGCAGCCGTTAAAGCTGTAATTCGTTGCTGACCATCAATAATGACTTCTTTTCCTGAAGAAATTGTTCCATCTTTTAGCCTAGTATCGGGATTACTCCATGTTATAATATAGCCTGTCGGATATCCACGATAAAGGGAATCAATTAAATCTCTCACTTTCGCTGCCTTCCAAACAAATGGACGTTGGATTTCCGGAATTGCCACTTTTCCATCTCTAATCCAACCTAAAATTGATTCTACTGATATGTTATTTACTTCATAATTTGCCAAAATCATATCCACCCTTTATAAAAACTTTATGTACGATATAAATATAGCATAATTTAAGGAAACTTGCATGATTATCCTAGTTTATTTCAATATATAGAAAAAAGACCGAATATCTTTACAATTAAGATATCATTCTCAGCTTGTAAACTGCGTAATTCTGATTTTAATCGTTCCAGATGGTCTGTGTCTAACTAGTTTTCAGCCGCACCGACTTCTGATGCAAAGGCCGAGACATATTCAGTTATTGCATCATCCACTTCATAGAGTGCATTAAAGATCGCATCTGACACCGTTGTATAACTGTCAAAGTAATCTCTAGAAGAATCCCAACCCGTACCAGATAGTTATGTAGCTCCTTTAAAATGTTGCTGCGCTTGATTGAATGATTGAAACTGGCTGACGATTTTTAATCGTTGTGTTGTGATCTCAGCTGATAATTCAGTCCATTCGCTATAATCAATCTTCGGCATCTTGTTCCTCCTCTTCTTTTCTCTGTAGCATGAGGAGAGCATTTTCTCTGTTCGAGGGAAAAAGCAGACACACAGTGAAATTGGATTCGCGCTAATGGCGGTCAATTTAAGGAAATATAGGCTAAGTAAGCTGATAACCAAGGATGATTCTCCCTATAATCTAAAAAATAGCAGACTGAAAATCATTCTTATGATTTTCGGTCTGCTATTTTATGTTTCTTAGGACTTACGTCCCAAGCTCTTCAATTTGTTATTATTCAAACAGGTAACTCGCGTAATTCACTTCTTCTGGTTCATAGTTTTCCAATGGAATGTCTAAAAGTACTTTTTTTAATTCTTCCCTGTCAACCAAAATTAGCTTCCGTTCGGTTAATACTTCTATTAGTTCTGTATACTTTTTTTCCAACTTCTTATTTTTGAATTCTGTTAAATCGATTATATCAAGAGTTATACCTTCTTCAGTTTTTTGATACTGTGCTTTTTCGATTATAAAAAATGGACTTATTGCTGAAATTTGTAAATTTATAAACTCTATATAACCACGTTTTATAACTTCATTTTTTGCTTCAAGTGTAAAAAATGGTTTGGATAATTGGATATCTTCCATAAAATAGTAAGAAAAGCACCGGCTATATTCAAAACTTGTCATAGGTTTAAATATAATCTCCTCCATGTGATTTAATAAATAAGAATCCCATTGATTCCCCTTTACATACTTTCTTAATACATAACCATAATTACCTTCTTTTAAACTTCTATTCACGAAGTTAATTGCATGTTCAGTGTTACTCATTTTATCATCCCCTTATTTATCTCCTAAAGGTATTTTAGGATAGCCATGAATATTGCCTTTTCCATCAATATGAACCTTTATTTCAGTTGTTACCCCATCACTACCAACTACTCTACCAGAATCATATTCTTTAACAGTTCCTTCTCTTCCTTTTTGCCAATCTCCTTTTTCCCAAGCCTCTTGTGTGTCTGCTACACCATTTTCTCCATCAATCCATGTTGATTTATCTTCTGTTGACTGTTCATTATTTTTATGACCTTCTTGATGTTTTCCCTGTTTACCAGCATCTACTGGAGGGGCACCTTCAACTTCACCTGTAACTAATCCTTGTTGTGGTAATAAATCTTCTGGATTAACTGCTCTTACTCGTTTACTTGCTTCAACACTTCTAGCAGAATTTATTGCTTCTACCGCAGATTTACCGACTTTTACTGTTCCAATACCTTTTCGTATTATATCAATACCTTTACCTATGTTACCAATGTTTCCTAATATTCCTCCAAAAGCGGGTGATAATGGCATTTCATTTCTCATTACTTTTACTTCTTCAACTTTATATTGGTCTTTTCCTAAATAATTTTTAGCATTTTTCTAGTTGATTATCGAGAGTTGGATGAGCAAAAAGCTGGCTATACCTGTTATCAGGATTTTCTCTACGCCATACAGACAAGAAATTACACAAGGTTTCAGGTGCTATTAGAACAAGATTATTCAATGTTTCCAGCTTATTATCAAACGACCATTAATACCAACTGGCATTAAAAATGCGTTGGATTTACCGTATTCGAACGGACCGTTAGAATGCTTGAGTAACCATATAAAAGTACTAAAGATAAATGCCTATGGTTTCCGTAACTTCTATAATTTTAAATTGAGAATTTCTTTATGCTTTGGCACGGTTCTTTTTCAGCCAAATAAAAAGAGACTGGGACATAACTCTACGAGTCATATCTCAGCCTCAAGGAATCCGAATAAACGGTGGGAGCAGAAGCAACTCCTTCGGAAATAAGCTGAAATTTTCAACTATTTGTTTCCTAATTTTATAATGATATCACTTGTACTAAACTTTGCTCAATATTGCTTTTGTTGTTAACAAGAACATAAATGAGTCCCAAACTAAAAGAACATTCTCTAATTGAAAATTGTTCCTCCGCTTCATAAAGTAGATTCCAGTTTCCTTGAAAAAACACATATAAGTATTTTTCAGAGTAGCTTAGTATTAAGTCTTTGTCTACTTTATACTGTTCTACTTTTGTTGGAGGGCTTTGAATAACTTTGTCATTATAGTTTAATTCATTTGTTTTTGTATTATATAATATTGTTTCTTGACAGTTTGAAAGTATAGTCCCGTTTACTAATTCTTCTTTAAAATACACTACCTCATTTAATTCATTGTAAAAAAATTGATACTTAGTTTTCTTTGAATTGAGTGAAAATTGCTCCTGTTCAACATAATAGTATATTGAGAAGATGTCTTTCCAATTCCTTTTTTTTATATCGTTTGTTTCAATATTAATTGAATATAGAATATCATTTTCAACATCTTGAATTACAACATAATCGTTTAATTCAGAAGAATATGCCTGATAAATAAAAAGATCTTCTGCAACATATATCTTCTTACTAAAATTAAGATTTTTATCTAAAACTATTAAACCTTCGTAGTTGTCGTTCAAAATTATATAATTTTGAGTTGTTTTCAAAATATAGACGTCATTTTTCATAATATTTTTTTCCATAAACATACTCCTATAAATTATTTTGGTAACTTTTTGTTTTTATCTCGTGTTCCTGGAATAATTTCACCTGTTATGGGGTCTGCTTCCCCTAAATGATTTCCTAATTTATCATACACTTCTAAATGAGAACCTTTACCTTTATGAAGGGTATCCCTATGATAAAATTTCCCATCTTTCTCGTACACGACTGCTCCTTTTACTTTCTTTTTCGTTCTTTTAAAATCTTTCTCACCCAAAACAGTCTCATTATCTTTAGGAACTCTATTATCTTTTTCCCACTCAGTTTCTTTTTCAGAGGCATTTATAATAGGTACATTGTTTATTTTACCCAAAATAGATTGTCCAACTTTAATAGTTCCTGCACCTTTTCTTATTATATCAATACCTTTACCTACTTTGCCAATGTTTCCTAATATTCCTCCAAAAGCAGGTGATAATGGCATTTCATTTCTCATTACTTTTACTTCTTCAACTTTATATTGGTCTTTTCCTAGATAATTTTTGCATTTTTCTAATTGATTATAAAGATTAGGATGCGCTTTTGGCGATACAATTTTGCCATTTTTCATCAGGTACCACGTTTTTTTAGTTCCTAAGGTACTACAAATAATAGTATAACCATTTAAACTCGCAATTGTTTGTTTCATTTCTCGATTCTTCGCTTCTTGTTTCATTTTCTCTCGTTGTTGCCATCGTGCATTAATAGGGCTTGCCCATGTCATGTTTAACCGACCAATGTCAAAAGTTCCAGAAGCTGAATTCCAAGCTTTACAATCCTTAACCTGTGCTAAACCATTATTAAATTCTTGCTGACACGCTTCATATTCCGCAAAAATACTGGCTGAACGAGCATTATACGCATGGAATTTCTCCAATTGTTCTCTCTTCTTGGAAATAACATCACAAGCGTTCATGTATCGTCGTTCCAAATCTGGTCGCATGGTTTTAGCCACATGCATTTGTCTTTCTAATTCTCGTTTTAATTGTTCAAACCGCTGAATTTGGCTTTTAATTTGGTCTTCATCCATATCTATACTGCTGACCATTCCTTGATATTCGCTCAACAATCGTTTATGTGCATTTTCAAGAGCTTCCCCAGTTAAAATAGCAGACCGACAAAGTGGTGTATACACAGTACCAAAGTAACTTTTTGCTGAATCATAAGCTTTACCAGAAAGTGGTGCAGATAAAAATTGTGAAATACTGCTTTGCAAGGAAGAAATGGCTTGACTTGCTTGATTATTCATTCTGGAAGCTTCATTTCCTTGTTGCTGTATTTCTCCTACATAAAATTTTAGCCCCATCCTACTGCTCCTTTTCTTTCACTTGTTCTTTTCTTTGTTCAATGTATAATTCTTCCTCTTTATCAATCAGCTGTTTTCTAGTATTTTTCAGTTCATCTTCTTGTTCTTCCAATTGCCGTTGTGCTTTTTTGGCTAAAGAGAAACTATCTTCTCCTCTACTTTTGAAATATTGACGTTCTTCTGGTGGACTTGTTTCTACTATTTCTGAGTAAAGACCTTGTTCCTCTTGTTGTAGGGAGAAAAATTCTTCTTGTTGTTGTTCAACTTAGCGAATTTTTTGTCTTATTGAATCTTGTTCATCTTGAATTTGACGGATTTTTGTTTGATAATCTATCTCCATTTATTTAAGCCAACTTCCTAAAGAATTAGATTGAAATTGTTGAGAAGCTTGTTGGTCTATAGTAGCAAAGTCTTTTGCGACTGAATGAATAGCAGCACCTGCCGAAACAATACTTGTAGATAGTTGTTTTAATCCTTTTCCATAATTAACTGTAGAAGTTTTTGCTACTTCGTTTCCAGCAACATTTGTTCTTGATGCCACACTCGTAGAGGCATTAATACTATTTAATGCACTAGCAGATTTGCTAAATGAAGCGGATACACTGCCTGCAACAGTTGTACTACTTTTAACACCCATTTTTTAACTCCTCCTTAGTTTCATAAACATCACTTATTATCTTACTTAATATCTAATTATAACAAATTTCCTGTTTTTATGTTCTATTTTCTTATCATTTTTAGCATTTTTTCTATCTTGCTCAAGATAGTTATCTACTCTCCTATTAGATATTATATGACTAGGTTTCATGCGTTTAACCCATTTTAATATGGGTTACACAAGAACCACTCACAATAGTTAAAAAAAACTATCAGCTTCTTTGGTAAGTTAGATTGAAAAAAAGAGATAATAAGCCTTTATGCCTACTACCTCTAACTTATTGCTATTAAACTAAGTTATTAATTGCCTGTTGCAATGCTAGTGTAGCATTATCAATATCCAGTTGACTAGCATCAAAGTTATCATATACGTATTTTGCATCCGCAAGTTTAATCATTAAAACTGACCATGAATGCACACTGTAATTTTCTTCATTCAAATCTAATGCTAAATTATAGACTTCTTTTAGTTTGTCTTTGTTAACATAAACTTTTTTATTCGTTCAAGTTTCTGTATTTACATCGATATGTTCCTTATTATCACGTACTGCTTTGATCACAATATTTTGGGTAATTGATTAGTATAGTTCTAGTTTACTTATCAAAGAATTTTACTTCCTTTAATAAATATCAATTCTTGAAATGTCAACTTCTATATAATCGTTTTGTTTAATGTCCTTAGGAATATCGCCATGAGATAAATCTATTTTAAGTTCCCCGATTTGCATAATTTCGCTTGCCTTATCTACAAGTTGACCTTGAATGTGATAACCATTATCATTTTTACCTATTTCATATTCTTTATTAAAGCTTTTAACAATATCTTTAACATTAAATCCGTATATGATATCTGAAAATATATCACCTTCTGATATATTACAATCACTACAAAAACATTCGATAGAATACATTCCATCAGAAAGTGTAATATCTGCCTCTTCTGAGTCTTCATCTATCCAGTTAATTTTTTTTACAATAATCATCTTATTTCCTCCTATGGTATCCAACCTAAACTAGGTGCTCTTTTGGCGAGCTCTTTTATAGATTTTAAATGTAAGGTAGTAATATTACTCGTTGCTCTATCTAATCCTACAAATGCATATTTAATACTTCCTTCACCACCAACAAGTTTGACATATCCGTTCATTCAGGAACAAATTGTACTTCCTTAATTACATGATTTGCGTCACTTAAATAATCAACTACTGTATAATTATTTTTGTTTAAAGCATGTTTCATTTCAGAGCCGTGTTTTAAAAAATGACTTTCTAATTTCTCTGCATTTCCAAATTTAAGTCCACTTGCCTTCTCCACTATCTTAACCTGTTCACCAGATTTTTCCAAATCCCTTAACATATCCAACTCTTTGGCGGTTAACTTCACACCATCTAATACGTGGTCTCCTCTTTTCAACAACTTCGCTGCCCTAATAAGATCTTTCACTTTATCAGCAGGTGTAATTGCTAAAATAAGAAAAATACTTGACTTCACTTTTTGCCCAGTACTTGATCCATCATCCAGTAAAACTTCCACATCATCTAAATTAAGTAACATTTTTATGGTTTCAGGTCCAAGCTTCATCAACATTTCCCAATCTTGTTTCCCTAACAACTTATTATAATCAAGCGTTCGTCCTTCATCCAGTTTTCCATTTTTATAAATCGCAAACTGTTTTCCATCATGATCTTCATGAATCACAACGATTTCATAACGATCTTCTTTATTCTTTTCATTAAATGCTTGAATAATTTTAAACCAGTCTTGCTCTTTCCATGAAATTTTCTTATAACCATTCGCACCACCAATAAAATTGCCAGAGTTTCCAAGTAGTGCTAAGCCATGTTCGATAGAAGAAATAACGCTTTGGACTTCCGCAAAATCACTTCCGTGCGTTGCTTCAAAGGCTTGATACTTTTCCAAAATTTCGATTTCTTTCGCTTTTCCAAGCATACTTCGTTCCATGAAAAACTTATTGATAAACGGAATATTTTCAAAAGCTTTCGCAGCTACTTCCATTAAGATATCATTCTCAGCTTGTAAACTCCGTAATTCTGATTTTAATCGTTCCAAATGATCTGTATCCAACTGGTTTTCAGCCGCACCGACTTCTGATGTAAACGCCGAGACATATTCAGTTGTTGCATCATCCACTTCATAGAGTGCATTAAAAATCGCCTCTGACACCGTTGTATAACCGTCAAAGTAATCTCTAGAAGAATCCCAACCCGTACCAGATAGTTCTGTAGCTCCTTTGAAATGTTGCTGCGCTTGATTGAATGATTTAAACTGGCTGACGATTTTTAGTCGTTGTGTGGTGATTTCAGCTGATAATTCAGTCCATTCTCTGTAATCAATTTTCGACATTTTGTTCCTCCTCTTCTTTTCTCTGTAGCATGAGGAGGTCATCTTCTAGTTGATCTTGCTTTGTTTGTTCTGATTTTCTTAATGTATGTAATTCCTCTTGCCCTTCTTCGAAATGGCGCATGGCTGAATGATGCTCTTGTTCTAAATCCTCCAAATCAATCGTTGCGGAACGTTCTGCATGGGTTCCTTTGCTGTAATATAGGATTTCATTCAAGACTTCTCTTTGTCGCTGATGTAAACGGGCAATATCCTGTATAAGATGAGTTGTTTCATTTTTCTTTCTTTTTCAAGTCTCTCACATGATTTTCTACTTCTTCTACTTGCCATCTTAGTGTTCTTTTCTTGTCTTCAGTCATCCTCTATCCTTTTCCTCTTTCAGCTATTTCAATTGCTTGATGAATCGTATTAAGCTTTCCCACATCACTAGATGCATAGCTTTCAAAATTACTGATACTTGAGGATAAAGAGGATAAGCTACTCTTTAATCCAGAAGCAGCAGAACTTTGAGAGAAGGAAAATGATTTTTTCGATGAAAAAGAAACATCTGATAGACTACTGGTAAATTTATTCGTAATGTCACTAACAACTCCTTGGTCCGTACTGATTTTTGTCATTTAAAAACTCCTTTTAACTTTTAGTTATACAATACAATCTTATCATTAACTAAATTAATAAAAAAAAGCAAAATAATACTATTGTAGTAAAATTTTGCTCTTTCCTTCTATAATCAGTTATTGTTCTGTTATACTTTTTCCGTTTACTTAGCTCTCAAAACCTTCCACATCACATCTAAAACACCCGACGAATATTCTTCATAATTCCTATTCACCAAAAAAGCCAACTCCACCTTATCCTTCAAACAAAACCTAAAAAAGAACCGCCGATTCCAGCTAAGCATCCATCCAACAAGCTGTTGTTCAATCTTATCTTTCACTAACTGATCTGCCGCATACACATATAATGAAACCAAGTCAAAAAAATAATCCTTACGACTTTCCTCACCAAGAATTTTGATGATACTCAATTGGAAACGTGCTTCTTTTTTCTCTTTAAATAGAGGAATCAACTGCTCCTTGATAGGCAATGAATAATGATTCATCAACTGATCTACTGCTTTATTTCTCACATCTCTGGAAGGATCTGATAAACAGTCAATATATACAGGCAGTTGTTCTTCAAAAGATAAACAGCCTATCCAATTAAACACAGATACTCTGATTTTCTTTTTATGTGAGTTGATCAGCGGCAACATCCGCTCTTGATCTCTCTTATCCTGTAAGATTGCTAATCCATGGATCGCATTGATTGGATTCTCTTTTAAATGCTGTAGATAGTACTCTCTACAATCTATTTCTGGAAATTGCTTCTCCACATAATCCAGTGCTAAATATTTGATTGATGTTGTTTGATCCAATAATGTTGAAATCATCCGTTCCTCTTTATCTCGATTATTATAGCACCACTCACATGCCAGTTTTCGAATAATCATTTGCGGGTGATTCAACAACTGAGGCAAATACTGTTCTTCCCAATGTTCTTCTTTTTGGATTTCTTTAAATGTCCAACTCAAAATAATTCTATCTGTTTTTTTTAAGCCGTTTTTTAGTACTTCCGTTCTATATTGTTCCTTAATTCTAAAACTTAATTCAAATCCATAGCGAGAAATATAAATATCTTGGCTTTCTTGCGCTTTTTGCAATAAGTCAAAGTCATCTAATAAATAATTGTTGAGTTGATCATAAATTACTAAGTTTTCTTTCTGTTCTAAAGATTTCAATCGTTTAATTAATGGGAATGAAAAAAGAATAGTTTCTTTATTTTCCTGTATAAAACTGTTACTGATTTCCTGTTTTGCGAGTTCTCTTACATTTTCAACATGGTCATTTAACGTAATAAGTAAAAATGGTAATGTATTGGAACAGGATTCTGCACCCAATTTTTTCAATGCAAATTCTCTGACATAGCCATTTGGATGGCAAGCTAGCCACGACCAAAATGAGGCAGAGTTGTTAGATGATAGACTAAGGACTATTGATTCATTTATATCAAACCAATTCCAGTCACTTTGACCATAAGAAAAAGCACGTAATTGTTTAAACGTATTTAAAAATTCTTTAGGTGTCTGCTCTTCTAGAATCTGCTCAAGATACTTTGTATATGTTAGTCGGTTTTCTTGATCAAATATAATTTTTTTATAGCAATACTTGATTGCTATAGACACACTTTTAATTTCTGATTGTTCCATTTGCACTACCAACAACGTTTGGTTCATTTTATTTCCTCGCTTATTTTTATTTACGAACTATACTTTTATTCCTTACTGCTATTTTAGCATAAGATATTCCTTGGTTATGATCAGCCCATAAAACGACGGATTTCCAAATCGGGAATCAGACTCTTTAATTGAATTTATTAATGATTTCATAACTACAAGTGCTGAATCTATCCATATAAATTTTGATAACTTATAATGAAAGCAGATACAACTATTTTTTTAATACAGGACTAGCTCTTAATTCAGGAGGTTACCATGAATATTTTAGTCGTCGGAGGAGCTGGCTACATCGGCTCACATATCGTCAAACAATTAATAGACTCAAACCACAAAGTCGTCGTTCTAGATAATCTACAAACAGGACACGCCAAAGCTGTAACCGAACCAGCAATGTTCATCAAAGGAAATGTAAAAGACAAACCCTTACTTAGAAATCTTTTCACCGAGACATCCTTTGATGTTGTGTTTCATTTTGCCGCTAATTCGTCTGTAGAAGAATCCATGAAAGATCCTTTACTCTATTTCGATAATAATGTTTCGGGTCTGATTACTCTTTTAGAAGTCATGAATGAATTTGCTGTAAAAACGATCATCTTCTCTTCCACCGCCGCGGTTTACGGAGATACTTCAGAAGAGGTGATCACAGAAGATACTGAGACCATTCCTAAGAATCCTTACGGGGAAAGTAAACGGATGATGGAACAGATCATTCAATGGTGCCATACTGCCTATGATATCAATTATGTCGTATTGCGCTATTTCAATGTGGCTGGGGCTGATTTATCTGGGGCAATCGGTGAAGATCATCAACCCGAAACCCATTTGATTCCTATCGTCTTAGAAGTTCCTCTAAGCAAAAGAGACTTTATTACCATTTTTGGAAATGATTATGATACGAAAGATGGGACAACAGTCAGGGATTATGTCCATGTGGTGGATTTAGCTAATGCTCATTTATTGGCGATGAATTATTTACTAGAAGGAAAAGAAAGTACTATTTTCAATGTCGGCAGCTCGACGGGTTTTTCAACATTGGAAATTATTAATAAAGTCGAAGACTATACGCAGAAAAAGATCCCTGTAAAATACGGCAATCGTAGAGAAGGTGATCCTCATTCTTTGATTGCTTCAAGTAAAAAAATCGAATCGATTTTAGGTTGGAAACCTCAATACACTGATTTAAATTCAATCATTGATAGTGCTTGGAAATGGCATACGAATCATCCAGCTGGATATGAGAGTGATTGATAGATGAACCTAAACTAGAAGAAGCCTGCATATAAAAAAATTTTACATGTAAGCTTCTTCTATCACTCTTCAACAGTTAGCACACTATTCATGTTCTAAAAATCATCACCATGTTTACTTCCTACACCATGCATCGGATCATCCCCTTTTAAAATTTCATCAAGAGAAAAATCAAAAAAGAAACTTAGCTCAACTAAAGTATCGATATTAGGATAGGATTTGTCATTTTCCCAACGTGAGACTGTTTGTCTCGTCACATGAAACTTGGCGGCAACTTGCTGCTGCGTTAAATTTTTTTGTTCTCTGCAGATTTTTAATAATTTTCCAATCTCCATAAATTATCTTCCTACCTTCAAAACGTTTTTTATGTATAAACTTCTTTATAACATTTCATAAAAAACTACGTAACAAGCCCATTTACCCCTAATTCTACCGTTTGATTTGCCGAGACATTTCCTTCATCAAAGAAGCTATTTACTCGACAATCGTAAAAAAAGTGTTCCTTCATGTTTGTCCCTCCTGACTTCGTTATTTTAAATATCACATATTAAGACTAATTTAAAAAGCAATTTCGATGTTACGTTACCTCAGTTATTATCACTTTTTTAAGTTTTTTTGTTGTTTTTTTCATTCCTTAAGAATTTTATATTGGGAGTTCCAATGTATTTGAATAGAAAAAAAGCCCTATCAACTGTAAACGCTAGAGTTTTCTAGCTTAAAATGATAGGACCGTTTCTAAAAATTATTTATTATTTTTGGTTATTTTCTTAGTATCTTCTCCATTGCTTTTCCTTTAGCTAATTCGTCGACCAACTTATCCATGTATCTAATTTTCTGCATCAGTTCATCTTCTATCTCTTCCACACGATAACCACAGATCACACCTTTGATCATTGAAACATTTGGATTTAATTCTGGTGCTTCGTCAAAGAACGTTTGAAAATCGACTTCGGCCTCGATTTGTTTTTGTAGTGTTGCTTCATCATAACCCGTTAGCCAAAAGATGATTTCATCGACTTCTGCTTTCGTTCTACCCTTTTTTTCTACCTTTTTAATATAGAGCGGGTAAACACTTGCAAAAGACATTGTAAAAATTCTAGGTTTTTTCGCTACCATTTTAGTCCATCCTTTTTTAGGTATTTTTACTATCTGATTCCATTATATCGCTCTTTTAACGTTTATTAAATTTTAAGCTTTCAATTCTGTTTAGTTAAGAGTTTCATAGTGAATAAAAAGAACCTTAACGCAATTGTTAAAGTTCTTTTTCTAAAATTTATCCTTGTCCCAATATATCCAAAATAATTTGAGCATGCATCCCAGCACCAACCTTGAAACATTCTTCCATGATTTTGAATTTTGGATGATGGTTCATATAGCCGCAACCTTCTGCCGCTGTTCCACCACCTAAAATAAAGAATGAGCCTGGTTTTACATCCGTATATGCTGAGAAATCTTCGCCGCCCATCATTTTAGGCGCTTCAAACATCCGTTCTTTACCGACCACTTTTTCAGCCGCCGCCATAACGATATCTGTTGCATCACTATCATTATTTACTTCACTATAGCCTAGTAAATAATTTAAGTCGTAAGTAGCATCGTACATTTTACAAATTCCATCGATGATCTTTTCAATCCGTTTTTTGATAAAGGCACGAACTTCTTTCTTATTCGTACGAACAGTTCCTTGAATTTGGGCTGTATCAGGAATAACATTAGCCGTTTTCCCAGCATTAAATTCACCGATCGAAATAACTGCATTGTCGAAAGGACTAATATTCCTTGAGACAATATTATTTAAATTATTGATGATCTCGACTCCGATCATAATTGGATCAACAGATAAATCAGGCGTGGAGCCATGTGACCCTTTTCCTTGGATTTTCAATGTGAAGACATCAGAAGCTGCACTAGCCGCGCCTTTTCTAGTCCCCACCATTCCAACTGGAATATTCGGCGCGATATGTAAACCAAAAACCATATCTACATCATTCATCACACCCGCTTCGACTAATAATTTTGCGCCTCCTGGCGGTTCTTCTTCAGCCGGCTGGAAGATAAATTTCACGGTACCCGCAATTTTATCTTGCATCTCGCTCAAGACTTTGACCGCACCTAACAGCATTGCAGTGTGTGTATCATGTCCGCAAGCATGCATCACGCCAGGGTTTTCGGATGGAAAATCAACATCAGCTTCTTCCATGATTGGCAATGCATCGATGTCTGCTCTTAAAGCAATCGTTTTGCCAGGTTTACTGCCTTTTAAAATAGCGATCACACTATTTTCAGTTAACGAGCTAACTTCTAAATTCGAAAAATCAGCCAAAACCTTTTGGATGTATTTTGCTGTTTCAACTTCGTGAAATGATAATTCCGGATGACGATGTAAATGTCTTCTCCATTTAATCATATCTGTTTGAGGCATTTGTTCTTGAATGTTTGTCATTGTAATTCCTCCCTTTGGCTTAAAAGTATTTTTAGCTTCTTCATTTTAATGAAATAAACGATTGCTCTATTTTTGTTTAATAAACATAATCGTCACAGCAGTCAACAAGCCCACAACTAAAAAGAAAATAAACGTCGAAATATACTGCCCATTTGACAGCTCAACTAATTTTCCGATAAGAGTTGGTGAAACAAAACCACCTAGAATTCCTCCTGTCGCAAGTGTTCCATAACTTGGCGCAAATTTGGCACCTTCAAAAATCCTTAATGGAATGCTCATCATCGTAACAAATGAGATGATCAAGAAAAAGTTTGCCATGCCCATTATGATCGACAATAAAACAAGATTGCCGATATAATAAGAACCGAATGCGCAAAGTGCACCTAAAATAGCGGTCATCGCAACGATTGTTTTTTCCTTATGCTGGAAATATTTTCCGACAACATAGCTACCGCCAATTGAACCAATCAGCATGAACAAACCGCCTACACTACTGATCACAGCTGCTCCATTTAAATCCAATCCACGTTCACCAGTCAGATAGCTTGGTACCCAACTTGAAAGTCCATATAACAAACAATTGATGAAAAATGAACTTAAAAATAAAATCCAAACCCGAATATCTGCCCAAATGACTAAGATTGAGATCTTATCCGTTTTTGTCACAATTGCTACCGTTTTTTCCTTTGTTTTTTCATTTCTAGGAATCGCGATAATCAGAAAAATAGCAATTGTTACAGCCAACACAGTTAAAATCATATACGCATTTTTCCAACCAGCATTTGTAATGATCGGAGATAAAGCCAACGGTCCAATAAAACCTGCTACCCCAGAAGATGATAACAAAAGCCCTTGTGCGAAGGTTCGTTTCTCTGGTGGAAAATTCATCGTGACTTCCTTACTCGCTGATGATGCGTAACCCGAATGAGCGAGTAATCCAGTTAAAAAGCGCAAGGACATAAACATGATCAATGACGTTCCAAAGCCGAATAAGAACGAAAATAATCCCATACCTAAAACTGAACCAATCAAAACAACCCGTGATCCGACTTTATTGATGACCAGCCCCATCGGAATCTGCATGATCGCATATCCAAGGAAAAAGGCACTCATGATCATACCTTTCGCAGCTGGTTCCAAGCCAAATTCCACTGAAATCGGAATCAGCGAATACCCAACGGAAAGCTTATCGATGTAAACCATGGTATAACCCAAAAACAGTGCAATTAACAATAACCCAGTCTTCTTTGTTTCATTTTTCTCCATATGTCCTCCTTAATTTAAAAGCGTGCAGGCTCGTTCAGCCTTGACAGAAAAATAGGAAATTATAACTGAGGTGCTCTTTGCCTCATTTATAATTTGTCTTTTTTCCGAAAGGCTAGCCTGCAAAGCTAGATAACATTAAATGCGGAATGGGCTCGTTCAGCCTTGTCAGAAAAATAGGAAATTATAACTGAGGTGCTCTTTGCCTCATTTATAATTTGTCTTTTTTCCGAAAGGCTAGCCTGCAAAGCTAGATAACATTAAATGCGGAATGGGCTCGTTCAGCCTTGTCAGAAAAATAGGAAATTATAACTGAGGTGCTTTTTGCCTCATTTATAATTTATCTTTTTTCCGAAGAGTTAGCCCAAGTTCATCCAGTCACTCTATTCCAAACCATATCCAACATATTAAAACACTTCTTTATTCCTAAGTATAATATATTCGCTTCCAGAAATGAAGCTTGAAATGAGAATATTATGAACAAAAAATTAATTAAAGACGAATGAATCAAAAGATAGACTTAATAATAATAGAAAGTTAGATCTATTTCTAGAAAATAAGTCGAAAAGAAAGGCAAAAAATTAACGACTAATCATTCGTCAACTTTTTGTCTTTTCTTATTTCTTCAATACTTCTCTTTTATGCAAATATTCTTCTTCTGTGATATTTCCCTTAGCAAATTCTTCATCCAACAGATCAAAAGCTGATAGCCGAGTTGCTTGATGTGACGATTCCGCCTGAGCTTAATTGATTGTTTCCACCTGTCGATTCGGTCTGTTTTTCAAAAAATAAACAACTCCGATAACCACAATAGCAACCAATATCCACCAAAGAATACCCATACCAAACACCCCTCCTCTCATCATGCTGCGGCTTCCACTAAAAAAATTTGAACAATAACCCATATATAATCGCTCCTAACTTATTTTCCCTTATTATAAAATGAAAATATGTCAAAAGTGTGTCGAAAAATCATTTGAGTCATGCTACAGTTTGATATGTTTGCTCAGTTTTTGATAGGAGCCAAATGATAGATGATTTGTCAGTTCACTATTCTCAACTGATAGTGATTGTTGGTCAACAATTTCTTTGGTCAATTTATCAGCAAATGCCACAAAATCGTTATTTGTTTCCTCATTGTAATCTAAAGAGAAATATTTTGATTGACGATAATATTTTTTCAACTGATCTTCAACAATTTTTTCGGGTTGATCTGCAAAATACTCATCATAACGTGCAGTCTCGATTTTCCCATCGGTGACAGTCAGCTGTAATCTACCAATCAATCCGTCACCAAAATCTTCAGCATATCCGATATATTTTGTTTTTGATGGTTGTTTGATTTCATCCTTTAGTTCAGTCGCAATTGCCATTAATCCTTGTCTCGCTGTAGTGGAAGAGCCTTTGACTGTTTCAAAATTTCCTTCGATCCGATTTTCTTCACGCATTTGTTTTTCTACAAATGTGATTCCATTGACCACGGTAACTAATGTCGTATCTGTTCTTGGATTTTGTGCTTGAAAAAAAGCATAGTCAGAAAGGCGTTTGTTCGCTCCTGCATATTTTGATGCATAATAATTTTCAGCACCATATTCATTGAATTCAACATTGATGATTTTATTCGTGTCATCGGTAACGATCTCGACGATTCCTTTATTTCCAACATCAAAATAACCGTCATTTGTAAAATAATTTCCTTCCATCAAGCCTATTGGAGGTTGATTTGACCAGAACATTTTCTTTAATTTTTCTTCGTAAGTGTATAGAGGCTTCGGATTTGAACCGAATGTTGTCTGGGTCGCTCCGGTAACCACATCATAATTATACGAGGTATTTTCAAAGGTCACATCATTAACTGTTTTTTCCGTCTTTTTCTCAGTTGAGGCTGCTGTCTCTGATGAAGCGGTATTAAAAATAGCTGGCCTGGATGCGGCATCAGATTTTTCTGCGTCTTTTCTTTGATCCGGTTTACATCCTGAAAGACCAACTATACTGCATAAAATAAAAACAGCAAAGAGATGGCTTTTTTTCATAGATTTACTCCTTTGTTTGCGTCTTAGGTGTTAAAGCGATAGCCGCTGCCCCAAATTGTTTCTATTGGAATTTCTGATAGCTTTCCTTTTTTCAATTTCTCTCTAATACGTCCCACATGAACAACGACAGTATAAATATCGCTATCTAGATCATCCATATCCCATACTTGACGAAACAGCTGCTCTTTCATCCAAACTCGGTTTGGGTGTTCCATAAAGAATAGTAGTAAATCAAATTCTTTTGTAGGGAAAATGATTTCTTCTCCTAAAACAAAAACTCTGCGGGCACTCTTGTCGATCTTGATTTGGCCGCTCTCGACAGTATCATTAGCTTGATCGGTTCCAGTCAATAACTGATACCCGTTTGATATGCGCTTGAACGCGGGCAACTAACTCACTTGGGCTAAAAGGTTTCGTCATATAATCGTCCGCCCCTAAACCTAATCCTCTAACCTTATCGATATCTTCTTTTTTGGCCGAAACGATCATCAGCGGAATATTTTTCTTCTCTCTGATTGGACGACAAATCTCGAAACCATCCATTGAGGGCAGCATAATATCGATCACAATCAAATCAAAGTCTTCATTCAATGCCCGATTCAGACCGGCCAGCCCATCCCTTGAAATCTCAGCTTCCATATGATTGATTTCTAAATAATCTTTTTGTAACTCAGCAATACTTGCATCATCTTCGATCAATAAAATACGTGATACTTCGTTTAACATTCGGCTGTCCTCCTCAGGCTTTTTTTAAATGAATCGTAACGGTGGTTCCTGTGTGAAGCTTACTTTCGATCTCAACTTTCCCTTCATGCATATCGATGATTTGCTTAACAATTGCAAGACCTAAGCCGCTACCACCAGTATGTGTTGGACGTTCTTCTTCCCCTCGATAAAAATGATCAAAAACATAAGGCAATTGTTCTCTGGAAATCCCTTGCCCATTGTCTGATACCCGAATTGTTATCATTTCTGCAGTTTCAGACACGTCGATCAGAATAGAGAGTGAACGATCTGGATGTTTAAATTTCAAACTGTTTTCAATCAAATTGATAAAGACCCGATTTAACTGCATTCGATCTGCTAAAACATAACTAAATGGTACTTGTTGATTAGATAATTGAAGGGAAACTTGGTTATCTTGCAACTGAAATTCTTCGATGATATGCTTTAAAAATTCATTGATATCAATTCGCTCAAAATGAAATGAAACCGCAGAAGCATCCAATTTAGAACAAAGGAATAATTCTTCGATCAGTTCATTCAATGAGATCGCTTTTGCATGGATCGTCTGTAAATATTTATCTTGTTTTTCAGGAGAGTCTGCTACACCATCTAACAAGCCTTCTACGTACCCAATGATTGAGGTGATTGGCGTTTTTAAGTCATGTGAGATGCTAGCAACGAGCTCCTTACGGTTATTTTCAAGTTTGGCTTGTTCTTCTGTTGAAGAGACCAAAGCTTCCCGCATTTTTTCAAAGTCATCAGTCAGTTGTTTTACTTCCAATGCCGTCTGTTTGACAGGTTCAGTCACTGAAACTTCAAGGCGACCATTCCGTATCTCAGACATCCCAGAACCTAGATTTTCTAGTGGACGAATAATCGTTTTCCTTAATAGATGATTTAAAAAAAGTAACCCACCGATGGAGACAAGTAAAATCGTCACAATGATCAGAACACCCCATCTTGTCATAAATTCCAGAAAGTTATTTTCTTTCTTTAAAACTAACAAACTGCCAGGCACTTGATCGTTAAAATAAAAATCAAATTTCATATAGCGATACAAGCGTCCAGCATTATCGATCGTTCCTCTTGTTTCAATGTTGTTCGCATCAAATTTAGGGAAATGGACGACCAATGATTTTTCTACTAAGTCTTGTGAATAGTAGGCAATTGCTTCTTCTTTACGCACCACCACGCCCAATGATTCGGCTTCAAATTGCTGAATGGTTTTCTTTAACTCTCCGCTAGGTGCAAGTAACTGATCTGGATCTGATTTGGCTACCCCACGAAGTTTGATATATGCTAACTCTTCTTCGGGGCTTAAGGAACGCTGTTGTGTAAATGTTTTATATAATGTCCCAGGGCTAGGTATTTTCCCCGTTGTTACATAAAAAACAATGCAGATGATTGAAAATGGTGATACACACGCAATTGCAATCCCGCCAATATATGAAATGAGAAATCGTTTTTTTATTTGTCATGTTATTCTCCTTTGCTTTATTTACGCGAAAACAATGGTCTGCTCAAATCAATCAGCTGCACTTTTATTAGAAACTTTTTTAGAAGCTAAATTCTGGGTTGAATTCTCCAGTGTAAGGTTCATGCTCAACAAATACGGTGATATCATTGCCAGCTTCATCTTTGCCCATTCGTTTATACGTAAATTTTTTGTTGTTAAGCTGCGTTAACTCAAGTGCTGTGCCATATTTATTTTGACCGATTGATACATGAGCTCGAATCTTGTTATGATTCAAGACATCGAAGTAACCGAAAATCACCACGACTAACGCCAGTTTCTAAGTTGAAAAATTCGTATTTATTGGTATCAGCCGCAAATTTAGCTAAACTGATAAAATTTTGATTGAATTCTGTTATATCGTTGCCAGCTTCATCGACCACTTTTGTACCATTCCATAAAGTTTGGGCTAATAGTTCAGTTACTGACTGTTTAGTGTCGATTGTTCCAGTTGTTGTATCTAATGGTTCTTCTCTTTCAGTAAACGTTAACGCCTCTTTATTATAAGGGATATGCTCAACAAATACATCTACTTCATTTCCTTCTTTGTCTTTACCTTTTCTTGTGTAAGTAAATTTTTTAGTTGTCAGCTCGGTAAGATCCACGACTGCTTGATAGTCGATTGTTTCTGAAATCAAAATTCCTTTTTTACTATCATTTGTGATAAAAAACGTGCCAAGATCTCCTCTACTTTCACCTGTTTGTGCATCAAAAAATTCATAACGTCCTGTTTCTGCATCATATTATGTCACCGTTGCTTTCTTTCTTATTATCTTTGGATTGTTCTGTTTGTTGTTTACTTTCTTTTGTCTTTGGAGTTTCCTGTGTTCCTACACTGCATCCTGCTAGTAATAATAGTGAACTTGAAATTCCTACAATGATTTTTTTATTGTTCATAATTTTCCCCTCCTATGATTGGATAACTCTTCTGGTTGCTACCCTTATTATAAATAGAGGATGTAAACAGCTGCTTAAGAGAAAATAAACAAATTATAAACAATTCTATAAACCAATTAAAAATGAACTTTTTAGGATACAAAAAAAGCTTGAAGCAAAAGTAAAGATCACTTTTTGCTCCAAATCTAGGTAAGAATAAACATCGGAAATAAATGTAACCCAAACGGGTACTATCGATTGTTTAAACCACTGTTGTTTTCGGTAAATTTTCATAAAAAGCTGCTTTAGTCGCAGTAATGTATGGCGTTAACCATAAATAACCAATCCCAAATGTTAGTATTGCTAAAAGATGCCAACCGATAAAGCTTAAGTCCAATACAAATAATTGACCTTTATAGCCTTTCATCAGATGTTTACTGCGAGTAATAGAATTCAGAAAGCCTGGACGTGTGCCCGTTTCTTCATAAGCATCATAATAAACAAAGTACGCTTGAGAATAAGAATACCCTTTGATAATTCCGGGAATTACTAATAATAGCAACCACAATGAAATAAACAGTGCCATTAATAAGTATATACAGATCACACCCAAAATAACTGGTCCGGCAAAGCCACGAAATGCATCTGAGAATGGACGGATTTCTTGTCGTTTTCCTCGTAAAAGATCAAGGAATGTCCAAGAGATACCGGCGCTAAACAATGCTCCAATGATTCCACCAATAAAGCTTCCACCGCCTCCACCAGAGTTGCCATCATAGCTTGCAGTGTTGTTTAATAAATCTGAGTTATTTTGAACGAATGTAATAGTGGGTATCAAAAATATAAAAAATAAAAGAAGTCCAATTGCTATGGAAATCAATGTAGGCACCAAACACATCAATACACTATCTTTCCAACGTCTACGTAATATCCCTTTAGCTTCACTTTTTAATTCAGCTCTTGTTTTCATGTAAGTTCCTCCTTTCAAGTTACTACAAATAGTATATCAAACAAATCATTTTTGAAAAAAACATATGCATTAAAATAGCTTTTTTAATTTTTGTTTACGTATTTTTATGATTCATACAAAAAAATATAATATCTATTTTAAAATAATAGATGATATAATATTTTTATAAAAAATAATTTATACTCGCCCATTACATGTAACACACAAAAATTTTTGATGCAAGCAACACTATCCCTTTATTTTGCTAGTCTGCAAGCAGTGCTTGCTTGAATACAAGAAGCTATCATCTTATGATTAAAATACATTAACGAGAGGAAATTATACTATGGAATTTGGAGATAAAATTAAAGAGCTAAGAACCAGCCATCAACTGACCCAAGAAACAGTTGCAATCCGCTTAAATGTAACCAGACAAGCCGTATCTAACTGGGAGAATAATCGGAACCTTCCAGACCTTGAACTATTGATCCTCATTGCTAGTATTTTTCATATTTCGCTTGATGAATTGATTCTAGGAGGAAGTAATGTGTATAATATGACAGAAAAGTTAATAAAAGATAGCAGTAAAACTCGGAGAGCAAAACTAAATCTAATTACATCTTTAGTTGGGACCTTTCTACTGTTCTTTGGATTTGCTTGTCTTTTTATAAAGGCAAATTCAGTAGAATATATTGATAAGTCAGGTTTTTTACGTGAGAATTTCTATTTACTACCTATCGGATTCCTTTTATTTTAGCTGGAATGATCGTTTTCTGGTAACTGGTTTTAACTTTCTCATCCATACTATCCGCAAAAAAAATTGGTGAAACAAGCTGACCTTATCTAGATTCACTTAAATTAAGAGCGTGAAACAAACGGAACGATCCGTTTTGTTTGTTTCACGCTCTTAATTCGAATAAAGGGTGAGGAAAATACAGAGCCTGCAGATATAAACTTTTATAACAAGCGTTTTAACCATTCAAATTTCTCCTGAGTATAAGGCGGATAGATCAATTTTCCCATAGAATCTTTTCTACCATAGACAATCGCTTTCTTATGAGAAAAAGTTTCGCTACTGTATTTTCCATGATAATTTCCCATACCTGAAAATCCTACTCCACCAAACGGCAAATCATCATTAGCAAGATGAAGGATCGTTTGATTGATCCCTCCTCCGCCAAAGGAAATTTCGTTTAGAATCTTTTTTTGAACCTCTCTATCATCGGAAAACAAGTATAAGGCTAATGGTTTTTCGCCTTCTTTAACAAAAGTAATCGCTTCGTCTATCTGTCGATACGTGCAGATAGGTAATAATGGTCCAAATAATTCTTCCTTCATCAAGCTATTGTCCCGATTCAAGCGAATGTCGAAAAGACTTGGTGTAACGAATCTTGTTTTTTGGTCGTACTCCCCACCATAAATCAGATATTGCCGATTTTCATCAATCAACTGGATAAACTTATCAATGGCTGGGCCTTGAACAATCCGACCATAGTCGGGATTATCTTGAATGTTCTCACCATAGAATTCACTGATTTTTTCTTTTAATGCGGTAACTAACTGGTTTTTGACTTTTTCATCTACCAATACATAATCGGTTGCAATACATGTTTGACCAGTATTAAGAAGTTTGCTCCAAATAATTCGTTCAGCAGCTAATTCTATATCCGCCTGTTCCGTTACGATTGCAGGACTCTTACCGCTAAGCTCTAAGACAACGGGTGTCAAATATTGGGATGCTGCTTCCATCACAATTTTTCCAACTCTAGTACTGCCTGTAAAAAAGATAAAATCCATACGCTCTTTTAAAACTAAGGCATTATCGATTGAACCAGGCGAAAGCGCTTTGACATACTCTTCATCAAAAGTTTCCCCAAGGATAGCACCAATCACCGCCGCCACATTTGGCGTTTTTGATGACGCTTTAAGAATGACACAGTTCCCTGCCCCAAAAGCCCCGATCAATGGAACTAATGTTAAAAGCAATGGCTAGTTAAAAGGCCCGATAATGTAGACTGTTCCAAAAGGTTCTAAAGTAACCGTATTTTTATTTAGTAAAGATGAAATTGCTCTGGGTTTATTTTCTGTTTTAGTCCATTTATCAATGTGTTTAAGCATGTCTTTGATAGCAGATAGAACCAGCCCAAATTCAGTTGCATAAACTTCAGCTTTAGACTTTTTAAGATCTTTCTCAAAAGCCCAGTAGAAATCTTCTTCATGTTTTTTTATATTATTTAATAGCTGTTCCAGTTGTGCTTTTCTAAAGGGAATAGATTTTGTTTGATTCGCGTTAAAAAAATCGTGTTGCTTTTTGAGAATATTTTGAAGATCTGTTTGATTCATGTCTAGCCCTCCTAGTTTTCTTTTGGCTCTATAATTTATAGGACTGATGAATCAGAAATAATTCTTCAGCCCTATTTTCATTTTGACTATAAAAAAACATATCGTTCTCATGTATGATTAATCTACGACAAAAAAACAAACAGAGAGGACGATATGCTTATGTCAAATGATATCAAAAAAATACTAAGAATTACAGATAAAAATCTAGTCATTGATGAAGTTTCTTACGAAACTTTCCATAAACAAAACACTTTAGTGATTCATGCAACCTTATCTCCTACACCTTGTTCCTGTGTAAATTGTGGTTCTAGTACCCATGATTCACAAGGAAAGAAAAGAATTGTCAAAAATGGAAAAAGATCGTTACAGTAAGATTTGAGCAATTCAACCATATGCCGACGATTATGAAACTAAAAAAAAAACGATACACCTGTAGAAATTGTAACAGTCATTGGACTACTCAAAGTTATTTTGTCCGACCTAAACAATCCATTTCTAATCAAGTTAAATTTAAAATCATTGCTTTGCTTAAAGAAAAAATCTCACTCTCTTTTATCGCAAAATTAACCAATAGTTCGATTACTACTGTTATTCGTATACTAAAAGAACTCAAAAACTATTTACCTAATACAAGAAAAACAATTCTCCCTAGAGTATTAATGGTTGATGAATTTCGTTCGCATGCTCGTACTGAAGATAAAATGAGTTTTATTTGTGCCGATGGCGAAACAGGACAATTAATCGATATTCTACCTTCTAGAAAATTATCAAAATTGACCACTCACTTTAAACAATTTTCTACTACAGAAAAGGTCGAATTTCTAGTAACCGATATGAACGCAGCTTATTTCCAGCTACTCAAGCACGTGTTCCCAAATGCACAATTAATCGTTGATCGCTTCCATATTGTTAAGCATTTAAATGAAGTCTTTCAAGGTTTTCGTATAAGAGAAATGAAGCGATTAAAGCAAGAGAATCAACTTGAAGCGTATCGAAAAATCAAAGCCAACTGGCGCTTCCTTACCAAAAATAGAATGACCATTAGTCACTCTGAATATAAAAGCTGGAGGAGCTTCCGCTCCCCTAAAACTGAGGCTATGATGATCGATCGCTTATTAGACTATTCCCCCCCTTTAAAAGAAGCCTACAATAACTTTCACGACTTGACCGATGCATTTAGAACAAAAGATCCTGACGTGTTTTTCACTTTGCTTAAAGAACTTCCGATTACTTTAGATGAAGAGTTTCGAAAGAAACTACAAACTCTTTTTAGATTTGAAGAAGGAATTCGTAACGCTATGATTTATCCGTATTCAAACGGTAAAATAGAAGCCAAAAATACACATATTAAAACCCTTAAGCGCATTTCCTATGGATTTAAATCATTTGAGAACATGAAAATACGAATTTTTCTGAACAATGGCTTGATTGAGATAACATAACTAAAAAATCAGAATGAAAGAATTACTCCTCCATTCTGATTTTCAATTAATCTAGCTTATCAGTCCTATTTGACAAAGAGCCGTTTTATCCCTAAACTCAGTATGTCTTTTATTCTATTTACTAAATCCGCTTATTCTTTTTTTGGTACTTTATTCTAATTGCTTTGTCTATTTCTGTAATAGATAAAATAATGATCCCTGAAACAATTGAAATTCCCCAACCTAAAAGTGACATATCTGCAGTATAAAACACGACATGCATAAATGGAACATAGGTTAGAATCAACTGCAATATAAGCATCCCCCCTATTATTAAGAATGCTTTTGGGTTGGTAAATAGAGACTTGGAAATAACTGGCTGACTTGTACGAATATTAAATAAGTAAAAAATCTTACTCAAGACAACAATATTAATCATCGTAGTACTTGCTACAGCTTGACTTAACCCTTGTGAAATTAGCCATTCATATGAGATAAGGCTGATGACCGCCATTAACACAGATACATAAGCCATTTGCCAAACATCGTGTTTATTTAAGAAACCTTTTCCATTTTTTCTTGGTTTACGCTTCATGATTCCCTCTTCTGCCGGCTCAAAAATAAATGCAAACTGAATAGTGATAGCTGAAACCATATTAATCCATAGCAACTGAGTAGGCTGTAAAGGCATTTCTTTTTGCATCACTATTGTAAATGCGATAATCAGCCCCTCAGCAAATGAGGTTGGTAATAAAAAAAGAATACTTTTCTTAATGTTATCATAAATTCTTCGCCCTTCACGAATCGCGACTGACATTGTTCCAAAATTATCATCTGTTAAAATCATGTCTGCAGAATCTTTTGCGACGTCTGTTCCTTGTCTCCCCATTGCGACACCAATATCCGCTCTTTTTAATGCTGGAGCATCATTCACGCCATCACCAGTCATGGCCGTTACCTTACCACATTCTTGTAAAGCTTCTACAATATCTATTTTATTTTTTGGTGTTGTCCGCGCAAAAACTTGGTTGAATAAAACAGCTTGTTTAAATTCTTCTTTAGACATATTTTCAAGTTCTAAACCTGTTACGACATGTATTTCAGGAGCTAAACCAAGTTTTTTTCCAATCGCTGTTGCAGTTAAAGGATGATCACCTGTGATCATCTTTACTTGTACGCCAGCTGTATTCATTTCCTTCAATGCAGCTATTACCTCTTCACGCGGTGGATCAATAATACCAGCGATACCAACAAGCTCAATCCCTTCAGCAAGAAGCTCATGAGTAATCTCTTGTATATCAGAAGTAACTTGTTTATATCCCACAGCAACTACTCGTTTTCCCTCTGCTGAAAGTTCACATACTTGCCTATTCCAGTAGTTAGAATCAAACGAAGGCATTTGTTTTTCAGCCATCTTAAATAGTTTATCGGGAGAGCCTTTAATAAAAATAAATTGATTTCCCTTTTTATTTTTGACTAATTTTGCCATATAATGATAATCAGAATCAAATGGCAGCATATCAATTTCAGTATATTCAGGTGTTTTAGGGTAATCAAATACTTTATAATAAAGTGTAAGAAATGAAGCATCTGTAGGCTCACCATTAATCGTCCATTCGTCATCCTCTTCTACTAATACAGTATCATTGGCTTCAAAACCAATTTCCAAAAATAACTTCAAATGAGTATTTTCTTGAACCGGTTTTTGATTCTCTTGTATCTGACCAATTGGTTGGTACCCATCTCCTGTTACTTCATATTTTTTATCACGAAACACAATATCTTTTACAGTCATCTCATTTTTTGTTAACGTACCCGTCTTATCTGTGGCCACAACATCTACAGAACCCAATGTTTCGACCGCAGGTAATGTTTTGACAATCGTATCTTTATTTTTTGCCATATCGCTAACACCCATTGCTAAAACAACAGAAGTAGTTGCTGGTAGTCCTTCTGGAATAGAACCGACAATCATTGTTACAACAGCTAAAGATAACACAGATAATGAATAGGTTCCTAAAAATAAACTGATAACAAATAAAATAATAGCCATAGCTATAATTATATAGGTAATCCATTTACCTAAACTATCAATTTCGTTCATTAGTGGTGTTTTTCTTATTTCAGTACTATTTACTTCTGTTGATATTTTACCAATTTCCGTATCAGTACCTATCGCTATCACGATACCAGTTCCACTGCCTGATGTAACAGATGTAGACGCGAAGCCTAAATTAATTTGATCAGCTAAAGAGGTACTCGATTCAGACAAGCTATCGATCACTTTTGCTACAGAATCAGGTTCTCCTGTTAATGCTGATTCTTGAATTCTCAAGTTATCAGATTCAACAATTCTCAAATCAGCTGGGACATTATCTCCAGCCTCTAAAAATACTACATCTCCTATCGTAACTTGTTCTGATGGAATATCTTGCCTAATCCCATCTCTATATACTGTAGCTTCAGAAGAAAGCATCTCTTTAATTCTTTCCAACGCATCTGAAGCATTTGCTTCTTGATAGTAACCGATCAATGCATTCACAATTACAACAATAGATATTATTATTGCATCTGAAGTGTGCCCCATAACTAATGTTAACAAAGCTGAAAAGAGTAGAATGTAAATAATGATGTTATTGAATTGACGCAATAATAATGACCATTTTGATACTTTCTTCACTTCTAATTTGTTTAAACCATATTTTTTTAATCGATTATTTGCTTGTACGCTATCTAATCCCATATTAATATCATGTATATCATATTTTTTCTTTACTTCGTCTATTGTTAATTGAAAATCTTTTTTATTTTCCATATATTATCATCCTTATTAATTAAATTTTTTGTTGCATATAAGAAATAAGCCCCTCATATTAATAGTTCAAAAACTACCAATGACGTGCTTGATACATGCTATTCAATTAAAAAATAGGATAAAGAAACTAAAATTTTCTGCTCACCATCTGCCGAGTCATTGCTCATTTAGATACCACCACCCTTTCGTAATTGTCTTTTATTTTATCATACTACTTCTTAGATTGTCAATAAAACTTTATGACGAACTGTTCTGCTAAACTAATAATAAATTATACTATTTTGAAAATAGTTCATATCTAAACGATTGTTTTACCTATATAAAAATGTTTTATCACTTAAAAGACAAAAATTTTTGGTTTTAACTTTTCTTCCTCATATACACTTGTCATTCCAAGTTACATTTTTATTTTCTTTCTACACATTAATTTATTTTTATATGTAAAAAAAGAGCTTTGCGAATAAATCGCAAGCTCTTTTACGTATGAGTATAAGGAGAAATGACCCAAAGATCAATTGTCCCTTTTTGCTTTATAATCAACTAAAATTATTTGTTTTTTAAGTTGTAGAAAGATTTCAAACCTTTGTATTCAGCAACTTCGCCTAATTGGTCTTCAATTCTTAATAATTGGTTGTATTTAGCAATACGGTCTGTACGGCTTAATGAACCAGTTTTGATTTGACCAGCGTTTGTTGCAACAGCGATATCAGAGATTGTTGAATCTTCTGTTTCACCTGAACGGTGAGATACAACTGCTGTGTAGCCAGCTTCTTTAGCCATTTCGATTGCTTCGAATGTTTCAGTTAAAGTACCGATTTGGTTAACTTTGATAAGGATTGAGTTAGCGATTCCTTTTTCAATACCTTCAGCTAATTTAGTTGTGTTTGTAACGAATAGATCGTCACCAACTAATTGAACTTTGTCGCCTAAAGCAACTGTTAATTTTTTGAAACCATCCCAGTCATTTTCATCTAATCCATCTTCGATTGAGATGATTGGGTATTTCGCGCATAATTCTTCGTAGAATGCGATCATTTCTTCAGTTGTTTTTTCGCCTTCGCCTGAATCAGCTAAAACGTAAACACCTTTTTCTTTGTCGTAGAATTCAGAAGAAGCAGCATCCATAGCAAGAACGATATCTTTACCAGGTACATAGCCAGCTTTTTCGATTGCTTCGATGATTACTTCAAAACCTTCTTCGTTTGAACCAAGGTTAGGAGCAAATCCACCTTCGTCACCTACAGAAGTAGCTAATCCACGAGCTTTTAAGATTCCAGCTAATGCGTGGAATACTTCAGCACCATAGCGTAAAGCTTCTTTGAATGTAGGAGCGCCTACAGGCATGATCATGAATTCTTGGAAGTCGATACTGTTATCAGCATGAGATCCGCCATTGATGATGTTCATCATTGGTGTTGGCAATACTTTAGTATTGAATCCGCCTAAGTAGTGGTATAAAGGTACTTCTAGGTAATCAGCAGCAGCACGAGCTACAGCGATTGAAACACCAAGAATAGCGTTTGCGCCTAATTTACCTTTGTTAGGAGTTCCATCTAAATCGATCATTGCTTTATCAATTGCCATTTGGTCACGTACATCGTAGCCAATGATTGCTTCAGCGATGATGTTATTAACGTTGTCAACTGCTTTAACAACCCCTTTACCTAAGTAACGAGATTTGTCGCCATCACGTAATTCAACTGCTTCGTATTCACCAGTTGAAGCTCCAGATGGAACCATTCCGCGACCAAAAGCACCGCTTTCAGTGTATACTTCTACTTCGATTGTTGGGTTACCGCGTGAGTCTAAGACTTCGCGTGCGTAAACATCAGTAATAATTGACATGTTTTGTCTCTCCTTTGAGTTTGTTTTATACTAAGGGGATTCGATTCCCTTAATTATGATTGTAGTGAATAAACGAGCGCTATGCAAACATTTTTTGCATAATTCATAGATTATTCAATGATTTTTCGGTTTATTGCGTATATTGTTATAAGCCGTGATTATTTAACGGCGTCTAACAAAGCTAAGAATGAGTCAGCTTCAAGACTCGCTCCGCCGACTAAAGCACCATCAACGTTTTCTTTTGCCATATATTCAGCAATGTTTTCAGGTTTTACAGAACCGCCGTATTGGATACGTACAGCTTCTGAAACTTCTTTACCGTATAATTTTTCAACTGTTGCACGTACAACGCCACAGATTTCATCTGCAATATTTGCATCAGCAGATTTACCAGTTCCGATTGCCCAGATTGGTTCATAAGCAATAACCATTGAAGATACTTGCTCATTAGATAAACCAACTAAACCATTTGTGATTTGACCTTCGATCCACTCAGCAGTTTTACCAGCTTCGTATGTTTCTAAAGATTCACCACAACAAAAGATTGGTGTCATGTTGTTTGCAAAGATTGCTTTGGCTTTTTTGTTGATGTCATCATCTGTTTCGTGGAAGTACTCACGACGTTCAGAGTGACCAATGATTACATATTGGATACCTAAATCTGCAATAGCAGCAGGTGAATTTTCACCAGTGAATGCACCTGTGTTTTCCCAGTAGCAATTTTGTGCAGATAATTGAACTTCAGAATCTTTAAGACTCCAAGCAAGTGGTGCTAAGAATAATGCAGGAGATCCGATTACTGAATCAACAACATCTTTTGATGGAACAGCATTTTTTACTGCTTCAGCAAAGCTTTGCGCTTCTGCTAAAGTTTTGTTCATTTTCCAGTTACCAGCGATAATTGGTTTACGCATGGAAAAGCACATCCTTTTCTTATTATGTTATGGATTGATTAAGCGGTGATCAACAGGCAAACTTTCGGTAATTTTCCTCACCAGATGAACTTTGATACTTGAAGTCCCTCAGGTTCAGTCCCATTACTCAAGTTTAAATGCCTTTTTCACAACCTCTTTATTTATCGTTAATTGCTGCTAAACCAGGTAATTCTTTACCTTCTAATAATTCTAAGCTTGCGCCCCCACCAGTTGAGATGTGAGTGAATTTGTCAGCAAAGCCTAATTGGATTGCAGCTGCAGCAGAGTCTCCTCCGCCAATGATTGTTGTAGCATCTGCTAAGTTAGCGATTGCTTCACAAACACCGATTGTTCCTTTAGCAAAGTTACTCATTTCAAATACGCCCATTGGTCCGTTCCAAACAACTGTTTTTGCACCTTCTAATGCTTGTGCAAATAAAGCGATTGTTTCAGGTCCAATGTCAAGACCCATTTGTCCGTCAGGAACATCACCAGTATGTTCTTCTGTTGGTACATCGTTTGAAAATTCTGCAGCAGTGATTGAATCGATTGGCAAGATTAATTTATCGCCTGCTTTTTCGATTAATTCTTTTGCTAATGCAACTTTATCTTCTTCAACTAAAGAGTTACCGATGTTCATGCCTTTAGCTTTGTAAAATGTATAAGTCATTCCGCCACCGATAAGAATTTTATCTGCTTTAGAGATCAAGTTTTCGATAACACCGATTTTGTCAGAAACTTTTGCGCCACCTAAGATAGCAACAAATGGACGTTTTGGTGCAGTCACTGCTTCACCAACGAATTTGATTTCTTTTTCCATTAAGAATCCAGCAACAGTTGGAATACCAGTTGAAGCAATTCCAACGTTAGAAGCGTGCGCACGGTGAGCCGTACCAAATGCGTCATTAACAAATACATCGCCTAAAGAAGCCCAGTATTTACCTAATTCAGCGTCATTTCCGCTTTCTTTTTTACCGTCGATATCTTCAAAACGAGTGTTTTCAAAGACTAAAACGTCGCCGTCTTTCATGTTGTTGACAGCTGTTTCTAATTCAGTTCCACGAGTTTCAGGAACGAATGTTACTGGTTTGCCTAATAATTCGCCTAGACGCTCAGCCACTGGTTTTAATGATTTGCCTGCTTTATCTTCTTCTGTTTTCACACGACCTAAGTGAGAAAATAGAATCGCTTTTCCACCATTTTCGATTACGTATTTGATTGTTGGAAGTGCCGCTACGATACGGTTATCGTTCGTGATCACACCATCTTTCAAAGGCACGTTAAAGTCAACACGGACAAGTACTTTTTTATCTTTTAAATCTACATCTTTGATTGTCTTTTTAGCCATTATGGAGTACTCCTATCTATAAAAAGTTTTTAGGTATTGTTAAACAAAATAATAAAAGCGGAGAAGCGCGTTGCTTCCCCGCTTATTATTTCACAGTTGTTCAAATTTCACTAATAATAAGAGTTACTCTTATAAGTTAGCGAAGTACTCTAAAGTACGAACTAATTGTGCAGTATAAGACATTTCGTTGTCATACCAAGCAACAGTTTTCACTAATTGTTGGTCGCCAACAGTCATTACTTTTGTTTGAGTAGCATCGAATAATGAACCGAAAGTCATACCTACGATATCTGAAGAAACGATTTCGTCTGTGTTGTATCCGTAAGATTCGTTAGCAGCTTTCGCCATAACTTCGTTTACTTCTTCAACAGTTACTTTTTTGTCAAGAACTGTTACTAATTCAGTTAATGAACCAGTTGCTACAGGAACACGTTGAGCAGCTCCGTCTAATTTACCATTTAATTCAGGGATAACTAGACCGATTGCTTTAGCAGCACCAGTTGTATTAGGTACGATGTTTTCTGCTGCAGCGCGTGCACGACGGAAGTCTCCACCTGGGTGAGGTCCATCAAGAGTCATTTGGTCCCCTGTGTAAGCGTGGATTGTAGTCATAAGACCTTCAACCACACCAAAGTTATCTTGTAAAGCTTTAGCCATAGGAGCTAAACAGTTAGTTGTACATGAAGCACCTGAGATAACTGTTTCTTTACCTGTTAAGATATCGTGGTTAGTGTTATAAACGATTGTTGGTACGTCATTTCCGCCTGGAGCAGAGATAACAACACGTTTAGCACCAGCTTTTAAGTGTAATTCAGCTTTTTCTTTTGAAGTGAAGAATCCAGTACATTCAAGAACGATATCTACGCCTAAGTCGCCCCATGGTAATTCTTCTGGGTTGCGGTTAGCAAGAACTTTAACTTCTTTACCGTTTACGTTGAAAGATCCATCATGAACTTCAACAGTTCCGTTGAAACGTCCTTGAGTTGTGTCATATTTTAACAAGTGAGCCAACATTTTAGCATCTGTTAAATCATTGATTGCTACTACTTCGATTCCTGCTACATCTTGGATACGACGGAATGCTAAGCGTCCGATACGTCCAAATCCATTAATACCTACTTTAACTGTCATTAAAGATTTCCTCCTTATGAAAATCAAAAATTTTTTTATTTTAAAGGGTTACCCCTTTTAAAATCTCATTTGCGGCAGCTTCATCAGTGATGAGCCACGTTTGTTTTGGTGCATTTTTCATGTAAGCGCGGATTGCTTTGGCTTTTGATTTCCCACCTGCAATTGCAACGACATTCGAAATTTTTTGTACATCCTTTAACTGAAGTCCGATTCGAGGGATTTTGTAAACAACTTCGCCCTCTTCATCAAAGAAATATCCGAAAGATTCTGCTACGGCATTATTTTGCTTTAACATGACCATCTCGTCATCTGACATTTTACGACGTGCTGCCATATGCAAAGCGCGTCCAATACTGTGAACAACACAATTGCTTTGTTCGATCAGCGTCAGTACTTCTTGGATCGATGGTTCTTGCAGGAGCGAGTTATACGTTTCTAAGCTTAATTGCTCTGGGACATATAATGCTCTATGGTGACCGCCAGTTTTACTTGCCATTACGGCGCTTACTGAATTGGCTTGAACCGTCATCGCTTCACCGATTCCACCTCTAGCTGGAACAAACAAATTGTGTCGTTTTTCCGTTTCTAGGGTCCCCATATGTTCTGCGGTCAAGGCCATTGTCGTACCACCCATAACTGCAACAATATTATCACCATCAAGTAAGAGTAAATCCAGAGCATCGGTCAAAATATCGCCGAACTCATAAAGTACTTTTTCCTGATTGTCACTGTTGCCTGCTACAACGATACAACGCTTGATCCCAAAATATTGGCTGATTTCTTTTTCGACTTGATGCATACCAAGTAATTGATTCATTACTGATTCTAATCCTTGATAAACTTCTAAGCCTTTTTCAGTTAATGTCATTCCACTTTTAGAAGTCTCTATCAGTTGTAAGTTTTTCAGAAAGTCAGTCTCAGTTCTTAAGACCCTTTCTGTAATTCCCATACTATCAGATAAACTTCTACGTCCAATAGGCTGCATCCAGTAAATATTACGAAGAATATGAAACCTTTCCTGCATTACATCGAGCAAATCTGGAGCAACTGCTTCAATCATTTTTAATTCATCTAGCATGATGCGCTCCTTCGTTGGTCTAAAAACGTCCAAGTAAGACTTAAAACGACCTATGAACTTTAAAAAAATAGGATTGACGTTCTTCTTTCGCATTGTTAAATTCTATTAACAGTCTTAAAAGCGCCCCTCAATCTTACAAATCTAGTTTAACAGTTTTCACTCTTCTTTTCAAGAAAAAGAGATTATTTTTTTTAATTAACTATCCTCCTCTTTGAAATAAATAAAGCAAACAAAAAATCCAGAATGATACCTGGATTTCTTAGCTTCTATATGTTTTATAAATCCTCTTCATAAAAACGCCCAAGAATTTTGACGTTATCTGAAATACTCACAAAAGCAGACGGATCAGATTCTTTCATGGCCGCTTCTAACGAAGGTAGTTCAAACCGCGTTACTACCGTTAATAAAAGTGTCTGTTTATCATGTCGATAAGCACCTTCTGCTTCATGAATGATCGTAATCCCTCGCCTCATTTTCTGTTGGATTCCATCAATAACAGCATCTGGATTTTTGGTAATGATCATGACTTGCATCTTCTTTTGCTTCGTATAGACTGCATCCGTCACTTTCCCGCTCACAAAGATAGATAGCGCACTGTAAAACATATACTGCCAACCAAATAAGTAGCCTGCTACAAAAATAATCAGTCCATTAAAATACATTGAAATCGAACCCACAGAACGACCTGTTTTCTTACGGATCGTAATACTAAAAATATCCAGTCCTCCAGATGAAAGGCCATTCTTCAATGCAAAACCAATACCAGACCCCATTACTGCACCACCGAAAATCGCACAAATGATTGGATCGTTAGAAAGACTTGTTTGCGGCACGATTTGCATAAAAATCGACGTCAACGTAACAGTCAAAAAGGTAAAAATCGTAAATTTTTTCCCGATTTTACGCCAAGCTACGAAAAACAAAGGAATGTTTAATGCATATAACGTAATGGAAACAGGCACTTTAAATCCTACAACATTTGTTGACAAGGTTGTTAAAATTTGAGCCAGTCCAGTAATCCCACTGGAATAAATGTTTCCCGGTTGGTAAAAAAAGTTCATCGCAACAGATGCCAAAATCGCATAAACGATCGACACTGAAAGTTTTGTCGTGTAATCATGGACAGGTAAACTTTCAAAGAATTTTTTCATGTAGAAGCAGCCTCACTTTACTTGATTCATTTGGTTCTCATTATACGTGCTTTGTGGTAAGAAAAAAAGCACAATCTTTTAAATAGAAGAAAAGTATTGCTAATTTTTCATTTTTATTTTGGTGTTTCATAATCTTGCAACGCGTTGCACATATAAGAAAAACGCTTACAACCAATCTTTTTTCAGCTATGATCGAGTTATACAAAATTTACTGAAATGAGGAATGATTATGCGTCACACAGAATTAGATCAATTTCCCGAAACATTTTTATGGGGGAGCGCATCCGCTGCCTATCAAGTTGAAGGAGCCTATCAAGAGGATGGAAAAGGAATTTCTGTTTGGGATAAGTTTGTCAAACAACCTGGGACAACATTCAAAGATACTAATGGAGACATTGCGGTAAATCATTATCATCGATTTAAAGAAGATGTTGCTTTGATGGCAGAACTTGGATTGAAAGCGTATCGTTTTTCCATCGCTTGGTCACGGATTTTTCCAAACGGTAAAGGCCAACTCAATCAAGCAGGACTAGATTTTTACAGTCAACTAATCGATGAACTTTTGAAATACAACATTGAACCGATTGTGACGATTTACCACTGGGATCTCCCCCAAGCACTACAAGATGAGTATGGCGGCTGGGAATCACGCCAGATCATTGAAGATTTTACGAATTATGCCACAGCTTTATTTGATGCTTTTTCTGATCGTGTAAACTATTGGGTCAGCTTGAATGAGCAAAATGTTTTTATTACTCATGGCTACTTGCTAGGCAGTCATCCACCTGCAGTTCGTGATGTTAAACGGATGTTTGCAGCAAATCATATCGCTAATCTTGCCAATGCTTCAGTGATCAAAGCATTTAAAGATGGTGAGTATAAAGGTCAGATCGGTCCTAGTTTCAATTATGGTCCTGCTTATGCTTTTGATAGTGATCCACTGAATGTCTTAGCCAAAATCGATACAGAAGAATTGATGGGCTTTTTCTGGCTGGATGTCTATGCAACAGGTAAATATCCGCGAACGGTTATCAAGCAATTAGAAAAACTACAACTAGCACCTGTTATAACCGAAGCCGATCAACAATTATTAGCTAATGGCGTCCCTGATTTTATTGGATTAAATTACTATCAAACTGCAACCGTCAAAGCGAGTACCACAGACTCTTTCTCTGGTGACATGAGTATGAACAACTCTGGTAAAAAAGGTACCAGTAAAGAAATGGAAATTCCTAGAGTCAGTAAATTTGTTAAAAATCCTTACCTTGAACAAACGAATTGGGACTGGACGATCGATCCTGTTGGGATTCGAGTAGCATTAAGAACAATCGAAAGCCGTTATCAGTTACCCGTTCTGATCACGGAAAATGGTTTAGGCGAATATGACAAATTGGAAAACGGCGAAATCCACGATTCTTACCGTATTGAATACCTACAAAAACATTTACAGGAGATTCAAGAAGCGATCACAGATGGTGTTCAAGTTTTAGGCTATTGTACTTGGAGTTTTACTGATTTACTTAGTTGGCTTAATGGTTATCAAAAACGCTATGGCTTTGTTTATGTGGATCGCGATGAAACCTCAGAACGCACTTTAAATCGTTACAAAAAAGATAGTTTTTATTGGTATCAAAACGTAATTGAATCAAACGGTGAGTATTTAAATGAAATGGGGAATAAATAATGGAAGCTTTAGAAAAATTTCTGAATAAATTTATTGGTCCAATTGCTCAAAAAATGAATAGTAGTAAATTTTTTAGTGCGTTGGCTGAGGCTTTTATGCGAACAACGCCGATCACGCTAGGTGTTGCTTTGCTTATGATTGTTGGGAACTTTCCGATTCCTCAATGGATCGAATTTTTAGCGAAAACGGGTATGACTGCACACTTTAATGCGGCGCTAGGTGCTACGATCAATTTACTTTCAGTTTATGTGACCTTTAACTTCGCTTATATTTATTCTAAAAAAGAAGGACACGATCCACTTCCTGCTGGTCTTTTAGCCATTGGTTCGTTTTTCATCTTAATGCCGCAAATGATCCAAACCTATACACTTGAAAAAGCAGTCACAGAATTTCCTGCTCAAACGGTTGTTACAGCAAGTAATAATGTAGAAGCTTTTGCTAGTCAATATACAGGCGGAACTGGACTTTTCGTGGCCATTATTGTCGGTTATTTCACCGCTGTTTTGTATAGCTTTTTGATCAGAAAAAATCTAACGATCAAAATGCCTGATACGGTGCCCTCCAATGTTTCTGAATCATTGAGCCCTGCTATTTTGTCTGGTGTTATTTTAGCGATCTTTTTCATTGTTAGGATTCTATTCTCATTTACACCATTTGATAATATTTTCGCATTTATCACAACTTTGATTCAAGCACCATTGCAATCATTAACTGGCTCTCCTATTGCTATTATTCTTATTTTTACTTTAGCAAATATGTTATGGTTTTTCGGAATTCATCCAAATATGGTTTATGGTGTGGTAATGCCCGTCATGACAGCGAATATGCTAGCGAATATGACCGCTTATCAACAGCATCAAGAATTACCTTATCTAGCGATGGCCGTTGTTTCTTATGTTTGTGGAAATTCATTTGGTGGACAAGGAAGTACCTATGGTTTAGTCATTTCTATGTTTACTGCAAAATCTGAACGGTACAAACAATTATTTAAATTAGCCGGACCACCTGTTCTTTTCAACGTAAATGAGCCATTAGTCTTCGGAATGCCGTTGATGTTGAATCCATTCTTCTTTGTCCCAATGGTAGTCTCTCCTTTATTAATGGGCGGTATTGCTTGGGGGATGTTGTCAGTTTTAGATTTTTCTAAATATAATCCGTTGATCGCTCTTCCTTGGACAACACCCGCACCCATTGCAATGGCTTTAAAAGGTGGATTTAATTACTTATTGATCTTCATTGTTTTATTGATCGTCAACGTGCTCGTTTGGTACCCATTCTTTAAAATGGCTGATAAAAAAGAATATTTATTGGAACAAGAAAATGCAAAAACAGCAGAGGATTAAACCTATGCTGTTTGGCAGCTATTAATAATAATTTAGTATATTCAACAGTTCAGAATAACCTAAACTTCTAGCGTAATCTTCCGCCGTTCGGCCAGTATTATCTTTCAAAGTTTTGTCCGCACCACCCTCTAATAAAACTTTGACGATTTGCTGATAGATTGAAGAACCATCTTTTAACGCAACTGCTTCGATCAAGGCCGTATAACCATAATTATTTTGGTGATCGATAGATACTCGTCCATCTTTTAATAACAGTTTTACATTTTCCAGATGCCCTTTTTCAGCTGCAGGAATCAGTGCATTGCCACCGAAACGGTTCACTTTTTGCTGATCCGGCACTTGTTTTTCCAGCATATAAGTCAGGATTTCAGTTTTTCCTTGAGCTCCGGCGTACAAGTATGGACTATCAGAAATTTGATCTTGCAAATTGATATCCGCCCCTGCATCGATCAGCATTTTTGCGATGCCTATGAAGTTTTGATGGGTTGCAATCAAAAGGGGGGATTCACCTTGAGCATTCACTTCATTGATCGTGTAGTTTTTATCTTTCAAAATTTCTTGGACCTTTGCAGAATCGTTATCACTAACTGCTTGAATCAAAGAACCTGTTGGAAATGTTTGATTAGATGATTCTGTTGAATTCTTTACGTTTGATTCAGTTGATTGCTTTGCGCTACTTTTATCAGTTGTCATGACAGTACTCTCCTTTATCGATTGTTTGGTATCAGCTTTTTTAGACTGGCAAGCCGAAAAAATAAGTAAAAGTGAAAATAGCAATGACGCCTTTAGCAAAAACTCTCTTTTGACCATAACCATCCTCCTTTAGCGGTGTTTACAGTCAGTATAAAACATAAATATAAACAATTTATAAACGCTGTTAGCTAAATGGTTGGAACGTTAATCATGACTTGTTAAAACAAAAAGCCACCAAGTATTCGATCAATGCAACAGTCGGAATCTGCGAGGATAAATCAAAATTATACGGCAATCGTTGATTTTCGATATAATAAGGAATATTGATTGTAGAAAGTTTGGCTAAAGTATTGTCATGCATATTTGTAATACTAATGATCTGGTTATTACTTGATTTCACAAATTGAACCATTTCAATAATTTCAGCCGTTTCTCCTGAGCTGGAAAAAATAATAATGACACTGTTCTCCTCTTTCATTTGAGTAGAAAGAAATGGTGCGTATGGTTCATTTGAATACATCGCTTTAAACCCGATCGTGTTAAATTTTCTAGCTGCATAACTAGCCATAATCCCGGATGAGCCCATTCCTACACAATAAATGAAACTAGATTGCTTTAATAAACTGCTCACTAATTCTATTTGCTCAATTACATCTTCAGCGAAGACTTGATTCACAAAAATTTGTTCAAGTGAAATCGTATCGGTCATTCCTTTACCAGCAAGTTTGCTGACTTCATTTTTGACATAGCGCTGAAAATCGTGATATGAATCAAAGCCGCATTTTCTTACGAAGCGAGTCACAGTTGATGGAGAACAAGGAATTTGAGCGGCAATTTCTCGAGCAGAAAGAGTAAAAATAGTTTCTAAATTTCTAAAAATATAATTTTGTAGTACTTCATCGGCGTCAGATAGATGCTTTACTGCTGATATTTTTTCTAGCATTGGCTTAACCTACTTACATTAAATTTTATGTGTACATTATAGTGGAACCAGTGGTATAAGTAAAGTAACCGAATTCATATTCTTTTGTTATATAATTTAGGAGGCAAAATCTAATGGAAAAAATCCTTGTTTTGGATATAGGTGGTAGTTTTATAAAATATGGACTAATTATTTCTGGTAAATTAGAATGGGTAAAAAAACAAGCGACACCTAAAAAAGTTGAGGCTTTTAAAAATTGTTTGAACCTAATAAAGAACGAATTTTTAGAGGACTTCACTGGTGTATCGATTTCCATGCCAGGAATCATCAATGCAGATAGCGGCTTTGCCGTTCACGGTGGTTCACTCGAATTTATTAGACAGATGGATATCCGTGAGTTTTACGAATCGATCTTTGAATGTCCGGTTACAGTAGATAATGATGCCCGCTGTGGGATCATCGGCGAAATGAATCAAGGACAACTTAAAAGGATTGAAAATGCCGCGATGATTGTTTTAGGTACAGGTGTTGGCGGCGGCTTGATCGTTAATGGTCAGTTAGTTAGAGGCTTCCATCAATCTGCTGGGGAACTGTCCCTTGTACAAACCAATTCCGCTATGAACCTTACTGATTTATTTGCTGTAAAAAACAGTGTCTATAGTTTATTGAAGCCATTTGCGAAAGCTCTGGGTCAACCAACAAAAGAAGTCAGCGGAGAAGCTTTTTTTGAAGCGATCGAGAATGAAGATCCCGCCGCTCAAACTATTTTACATGGCTATTGCGATTCATTAGCTGTTCAAATCTGGAATCTACAAGCCATTTTAGATCCAGAAAAAATCGTGATTGGAGGCGGCATCAGTAGTCAACCGATTTTATTGGATTACATCAAGCAAAGTCTACAAAAAAACGTTGATAGTCTAAATGTTGGTCCCCTTGCAAGTGTGATTGCACCAGCCGTTGTTTTAAGTTCCTTAGGAAACGATGCCAATTTGATTGGTGCGTATTATAATTTTATAAACAAAAATACAAACTAAAAAAGCACCCAAAATGAGAAATAACATTTTGGGTGCTTAAATTTTTCTACCTTTTACTCATCAATTGCTGTTACATCAATGTTCAATTCAAATAATTGTAATAGTGAAACCACACTAGGTGCACTCGTCATTGGATCAGCAGCTTTCCCATTTTTAGGGAAGGCGATCACTTCACGAATATTATTTTCACCCGCTAGCAACATCACTAAACGGTCTAACCCTAAAGCAATTCCGCCGTGTGGAGGGAAACCATAATCTAAGGCATCTAACAAGAAACCAAATTGTTCTTGCGCTGATTCTTTAGTGAAGCCTAGCGTTTCAAACATTTTTTCTTGTAACTCACGTTTATGGATACGTAGTGAACCGCCACCTAATTCGTATCCATTTAAGACGATATCATACGCTTCAGCGTAAACTTTCGCTGGATTTATTGAAAGTAATTCAATGTCAGATTCTTTTGGTTGTGTGAATGGATGATGGGCAGAAACATAACGACCTGCTTCTTCATCATACTCAAACAATGGCCAGTCAACAACCCACAGGAAGTTGAATTTAGACTCATCAATCAAGCCTAATTCTTTCCCTAAACGAGAACGAATTGCGCCTAATGCTGCTGCAACCACTTCTGGTTTATCTGCACCAAACATTAAAATATCGCCAACCTCAGCATTTGTTGCGGCGATCAAATCATCCGCTACATCTGTTAAAAATTTTGCAATAGGTCCTTTTAGACCATCTTCTTCTACTTTTAACCAAGCAAGTCCTTTAGCACCAAATTGGCTCACATAAGTACCTAAGTTATCCATATCTTTTCTTGAATATTTATCTGCTGCCCCTTTGGCATTTAACGCCTTGACTTGTCCGCCATTTTCTAAAGCCATTTGGAAGACTTTAAAATCAACGTCTTTAACCACATCTGCGATATCGATCAATTCCATATCGAAACGTGTGTCTGGTTTGTCACTTCCATAACGAGCCATTGCTTCATCATAGCTAATACGAGGGAACGGTAATGTAACGTCGATTCCTTTTGTTTCACGCATCACTTTTGCTAACATTTCTTCAGTCATTGTTTGGATTTCTTCTGGAGACAAGAAGGTTGTTTCAATATCCACTTGGGTAAATTCTGGTTGACGGTCGCCACGTAAATCTTCATCACGGAAACAACGAACGATTTGGTAATAACGATCGAAGCCAGCATTCATCAATAACTGTTTGAAAATTTGCGGTGATTGCGGTAATGCATAGAAATGTCCTGCATGTACACGTGAAGGAACCAGATAATCACGCGCGCCTTCTGGTGTTGATTTGCCAAAATAAGGTGTTTCAATATCAATAAAATCAGTATCCTCTAAATAATGACGGATCGATTTTGTTACTTCATGACGTAATTTTAGATTGGCTGTCATATGTGGACGACGTAAATCTAAATAACGATACTTCATACGGATTTCATCGCCGACATTGTTTTCATCTTCGATTAAAAAGGGTGGTGTTTTAGCAGTATTCAAAATCGTGATATCTGTTGCCATCACTTCAAATTCGCCAGTCTTCATTTTAGGATTGATTGCTTCTGAATCACGGTACGTTAATTCTCCAGTAATTTCAATTACGTATTCGCTACGGCATTTATCTGCAATTTCCCATGCTTCTTTTGAATGTGCTGGATTGAAAACAACTTGTGCGATTCCTTCGCGATCACGAAGATCGATAAAAATAACTCCGCCTAAATCACGACGCTTTTGTACCCAACCTTTTAATGTAATTACCTGTCCTACTAAATCTGCTGAGACTTCTCCGCAGTATACTGTTCTTTTTGTCATTGCTCATTGCTCCTCTTCATTTTTTACTGTTTATTAATCAAACATCACTGTCATCATTTCATCATAGACTTCATCGAATCTTTCGTAAATATCTGATAGTGGAAATGCTTTTTCATTACGATTAGCCATGGCTTTTACGTTTACAACGCCTTCTGCCAATTCAGTTTCACCTAAAGTCAATGCAAGTTTGGCATTTAATTTAGCAGCTGTTTTAAATTGTGCTTTTGCTTTACGATCCATAAAATCACGATCGGCTGAAAAACCAAAGTTACGAATTGCTTGCACGAGTTTTAGCGTTTCAATGTTTGTTTGATCCCCAATTCCGACAACATAAGCATCGATTTCATTGATTACTGGAACCACAACAGCTTCCGCTTCCATCGTGATCAGCACACGTTCGATTCCCATTGCGAAACCAAAACCAGGTGTCGCTGGTCCGCCGAATTCTTCAACTAATCCATTATAACGTCCGCCTGCACAAATCGTTGCTTGTGCACCCATCCCTGGTGCGTCACTCATCACTTCAAAAATCGTATTCGTATAATAATCTAATCCACGAACCATATTGCTATCGACTTCAAAGGGAATATTCAATTCATTCAACATTGTTTGAACTGTTTCAAAATGTTTTTTTGATGACTCACTTAGATAATCCAAAATCGATGGTGCATCTGCGACGATTGCTTGGTCTTTTTTATCTTTACTATCTAACACACGTAACGGATTTTCATGTAAACGACGTTTTGAATCTTCGCTTAGTTCAGCCGCTTTTGGTTCTAAATAATCGATCAAAGCTCGACGATAAGCCGCTCTTGTTGCTTTATCACCTAATGAATTGATCACCAGACGAATTTTTTGAATACCTAATTGTTTAAAAAAGTCTAAGGCCATCGCCATACTTTCAACATCCACTGCTGGATTCACACTACCAAATGCTTCTGCTCCGATTTGGTGGAATTGTCTTAAACGTCCTGCTTGTGGACGCTCATAGCGAAACATTGGTCCCATGTAGTATGTTTTATAAGGTTTTGCAAATTCTGGTCCAAATAATTTATTTTCTACAAATGAACGAACAATTGGTGCTGTTCCTTCTGGGCGCAAGGTTACATGACGGTCCCCTTTATCATAAAAATCATACATTTCTTTTGAAACGATATCAGTCGTATCACCTACACTGCGGGAAATTACTTCATAATGTTCAAAAATAGGTGTACGGATTTCTTCATATTGGTAATCACGAAAAATCAAACGGGCTGTTTCTTCAACAAACTGCCATTTTTCGGAAGTACCTGGTAATAAGTCATTGGTTCCTTTTGGTTTTTGATAACTCATTGTTTTCATCTCCTATTTATTGTTAGTTATTTGTAAGGTATTTTGGTAAAGAGTGATTGAGATTGAAACAACTATGGAACTCTTTGTTTGGATCATGCCATTTGGTAATTCCTAGTACTGTAACTTCTCTCTTTGGTCGCCAAGTATTGTTCATCAGCTACTCTGGCGTAGCCAGTCGTAGTTGATGAACAACAAAAACTCGCCCTTGTATAAATACAAGGGCGAGTGAATAGACACACGCGGTACCACCTAAGTTTGAAAGATTAATCTTTCCTCTAACGATTAACGCTCGCAACGGAACGGCTTTTATCCGCTCATCTCCAGAATGTCTTTCAATTTCTCTAATGAAGTTGCTCTCAGCCTTGGCAACTTTCTCTTATACAATCAGCTTGAAATTTACTCGTTCCTTCATTGATTTTTTTGATATTATATATAAACTACTAAAATTTCAGTGTAAAGTCAAGAGGGATTCTACTAATTCCACAGCTATTATCAAAAAAGAATTCTGGTTTTGCTTTTCTATTTGCAGATAAGACAAAATACTTCACGGATCCACCTCTATCAACTACACTAAAAGAAGAAAGTCAGGAGGAATTATCATGACACAAAACGTACAAATTAGTAATACAGAAGTCTATTCAACTCCCTTAGGTTTAGGTACAAATGCTGTTGGTGGTCATAATCTTTTTCCAAACTTAAACGATGACACTGGAAAGGAAATCGTCCGAACTGCTTTGACGAATGGCATCACTTTATTAGATACCGCTTTTGCTTATGGGATGGGTCGTTCAGAAGAATTGATCGGTGAGGTTTTAAAAGAGTTTGACCGAAGTAAAGTGGTTATCGCCACAAAAGCTGCTCATGATCCTGCTAAAGACGGCGCATTCAATAATACACCAGAATTTTTGACACGCTCTGTTGATGAAGCACTGGAGCGGCTACAAACAGACTATATTGATATTTTTTACATTCATTTTCCAGATGAAACAACTCCTAAAAATGAAGCAGTAGCTGCTTTACAAAAATTAAAAGATACAGGGAAAATCAGAGCGATCGGCGTTTCTAATTTTAGTTTAGAACAAATCAAAGAAGCAAATAAAGAAGGTTTTGTAGATATCGTTGAAGATGAATATAGTTTGATCCATCGTGATGCAGAACACGAATTACTGCCATATTTAAAAGAAAATACAATTTCTTTTGTTCCTTATTTCCCATTGGCATCCGGCTTATTAACTGGAAAATATGAACGTAACGTAACGTTTCCTCCTGAAGATTTACGTAGTAAAAAACCAGATTTTCAGGGTGATCGATTTAACGCAATTATCGACAAAGTCAGCCAGCTTAAACTAATTGCCGCAGATTATAATGCGAGTGTTGCAGAAGTCGTACTTGCCTGGTATATCAAAAATCCTTTTGTTGACGTTGTGATCCCAGGTGCGAAAAAACCAGAACAAGTGATCAACAATGCAAAAGCGTTGGATGTCCATTTGACTGAAGAAGATTATCAACGAATCGACAAATTATTTAGTTGATTAAAATAAGGTTATGACAAAAGTCGTTTTGACTCAAACAGTTGGACTAAAAGAGGCTGAATAAACGGTTGGAACAGAAGCAACTCCTTCTTATTTTTCGGAGTTAAACACTTCTGTTCCAACCTCTTTTTGCCGAAGAGTCTGCTTTTTTCTATGCTTAATGATTATATAGCATATCATGAACAATATCAGAACCAGATAGATCACTCTTGTAGTAAGTGGGCCAATTCTCTAATTCTTTCAGTAATGTTTCTTGACTTTCATCTCCAAAATACAGATGAAAATGCTCAGCCTTAGTAGGTTTGATGTTATGATCACTAAATTGGATGTGCTTTGGAGCAGCGTTATTATCATCGATCACACTAAACAAATAACGTACCCCTTTTTTACCAGAATCATACGTCAAAATTTGATACCCATCATATTGGTAATCCGCTTTTTGAGAGGTATCACCTTTAAAGAATTCCACCGTATTTCCTTTGATCACGATTCTTTGAGTATCTGTCTTATAGCCAACTGTATAATAGGTTTTATACTCGTCAAAACTTTTATCTTTCTTTTCTTCCGCTTTATGCTCAAGAACTTCATCCAAGGTTCCATCAAGTAAATAAGGATAAACAGATTGCCAATCACCAGACCAATCTTGCAGCGTTCTATTTTGGACCTCCTCTTCTTTGAACTCTCCATCATGAGCGTGCTTATGTTTATGCTCATGGGTTTGTTTTTCTTCCGAATGCTGATTTGTTTCAACCGTTTCTACATTGTTTTTTTTCGTGCAACCACTAACTAGCAGTATTCCAAGTATAATAACACTTAGACCTTTATACAACTTTACATTTTTCGTTTTCATAAACGAACCCCCATTTTCATTCTATTGACTAAATCGACTTTATCGGTTTATTTTATGAGCCTTTCTGTTTTACCACAAACAAAACGTAACGATTACGATTTAATCAAATCATTTTATACTACCTCTCAGAAAAAAACAACAAAAAACTGAAAATAATGCTCAGACAGCAAAACAGTCCGACTCATTATTTTCAGTTTTTTATTTACCCAAAAGATAGATCACAAAAGTTTATAACCACTGTTATTCCAGCATTTTAAAACAAAAAAATATCAAACTAACTAAGTAGCTCGGGAAATTTTTTTTTCTATCCATCATTTTTACTCCAAGCAAATTTAATATTTGATTTAAATGCATTAATTCATTCTAAAATATCCTATAAATTTAAATAGCATCATACTACCATTTTCAGGATGCTATAATGAACAGAAATAGTTGTACCAGTTTTACTCTCTATTTAAAAGTCTTTGATGCGTTAATTGTCAAAACTATCTAATTTCTTCTCTTGCTTATCAAAAGCTTCTTTTACTGATTTTCCAAATTGCCCCTTGATTGATTCTTCTAAGGATTTTGTTGTTTTTGAAAGAGAGGTCTTCACTTCTTCTAGAATGACCTTTCCTTTTTTCCTAGCATTCTTTTGATTGTTTTCACTGTTTTGCACCCCAGCCATTCCTATAGCTCTAACAGCCGCTTCTTGATACCTTTTCCGCATTTTTTTTAATAATTCATCGAGTAATTCATTCATATGACTTCTCCTGTATCTTATAGTTCCTCCCTAAGCCTCTTCACTAGAGAACGATAGGTATTTTCTGCTTCTTCTTCTTTTTTCTTTCTTTTTCTAATTCATCTAAAAAATAATGATTTTCTTGTTCCATTTCTCGCCTCGCTTGATTAAAAGGCTCGCCATCTAATGCCAAATCTTTTAAGATATAGGACAAATGTTCTAAAGAATCATCTAATAGATATTCACCTTTTTTACGTGCAACCTTTAGTTCGTCCTCTTGTTCTTCTAGCCGTTTACGTGTCGTTTGATATGTTTTTATAATTGCTTCTTCATTCAAATAAAAAACCTCCAATACAATTAAAACTGAAGTTGTCGTGCTAAATCTTGGTCTTGTTGAACAACTGCAATTATCTTAGCATTTATTTCTGAAGCTAAGCTTTCAAATGTTTCACCAACTTTTTTCGCTTCTTGTATCTTCTGTTGGTACTTTTCTTTTGGAGTATTCACTATGCGTGCTTTTGTAAATCCCACTGTAGCTACTTGACTCTCCATTTCAGATTCAGACAAATCAGAAGAAGCTCCTCGTGCACTCGTTAAAATCTTATTCCATAACTCTTCTGTTTTATCCATTTCTCCTTGATAGTGTGCAATGATTTTACTCATAGCCACTTTCAGCAAACTAGAAGCTGTTGTTACAATTGATTTAGCTCGTGTAGCATCTAGATAAATTTCTTCTGTCCCTGAAAGTCCACCACCACTTGCATTTAATTTGGCTTCTAACGTTTTTAATAAATACATGCTCATTACAAATTTACTCATTAGGTTTTGTTCCAGTTGTTGTCCATCCATTAATGCATATGTGTTATCAGGAACTCTCAATCGTCCATCTTCATCAAATTTCCACAAGGTCAAGGCATGTGCTTCTAACGGATTACCAGGACTTCCTTTAGTATATCCCATCATAATTTCTGCACCTGTTCCGTTCCCCATCAAGTTTCCTATTAAATCCGCAAAATTACGATAATTTGTCAGCATTCCGGGATTATCTTTTATCCATTTTTTAGCATCTGTAGATAATATACCGTATGGATCTGGTCCATTGAAGCCAACGTTACGCCATTCATTTTCAGCAGCAATCATAAGTGCTAAATATTCACCTAACGAATGCCCCGTTGTTGTAACGACTGCATGAGGATAGGTTAATTTGATCCAATCTGCAAATTCTTGAGCTGAGTCAGCTTGACCTGGGTTCCATCCAAGCTGTGTCATACTTAATCCAACGGTTTGAGCATCCGTTACAACATCTCGCCAATCGCCACCGAAATTGGTGCCTGCAAAAGCTACTGTTAATTGAGTCGTGTCTGGATAGCCATTTGAATCTAATGGCGCAATTGCCATGGCTTGCATCCCATTACTAGGTTCTGTTTTGATTTTTAGTATTTGATACCTTTTTCCGCCAATATTTTGAAAACTTCCTTCAATAATCGAAGGATCATAATCTTCATGGTTGGAATCAAGCCAGTAAACCATATCACTTGCTTCATTATATTCTTTTTCAGTTGCCATCAGATTTCACCTTCTTTTCCATCCGAATAAGTCACTTTCACTTTGGAATATGTTATCCCTTCCTTTTGGACATTGGTATTCACATTACCATAGCTACCTATTTCATCCCGTTCTTTCCAAAAACTGTAAGTGAATTTTGCAGATTCTCCAGTATTATTAATAACTTCCACAAACATTCTATATGATCCAGTAGCTTTATTATGACCCGTTTTTTCTATATTTACTTCCTTAATGTCACTAAAGGTTTGCTTCAATATAACTATTGACTGACGTTCTATTTCAATTAACTCTTTTTCTTGTTCTTTTTTTCTCTCATCCATATAATATTTCCCTCCAACTCCTAGGAACACTAAAAAACATAGTCCTACAACGATCATACTATTTCTTTTTTTCATTATAAGCTCCTTTAGTAATAATAAATTAACTATAATATACAATTGTAGAACAATAGATTAGTGAAATTCTATTTTTTGCTAACCTTCTGCATTATTTAAATGGAGGAAATTCTTTCAAGTGAGAGTTAAAAATAGGAGCAATTATCTCTCACTTGAAAGTATTATAGCACCTATCTTATTATTATTTTGTTGATACGATATTTTCCATTTTGCACTAAAATATCACACCATTAAATAATTCCCCGCCATTTCCAATCATTCTCTAAAATCAGAAACCCTTATTCCAACTGATTTTCGACTGACTCAGAATGATTAAAAAGGAAACTTTTTAACTCTTATTTTGTTAGTTCCTAAATCCCTAAAAGTTCTGTTAAAGAAATCAGCGCCTCAGAGACCGCATCAATCATTTGTATTGCTTCACTTTCATGATCTTTTTTTGCCGATAGAGTCAAAATTACTTTTTCATCAAGAATGCCATAATAAAGACCAAAACCTTTTTTATTGACTGGACAAAAGCTAAATGACTCTAATATATCATAAGGAATTCCGGTGGTTGAAATAAAGTCCTCCCCTAATAGTTTAAGTGCTTCTGCTGAAAAGAACGTCAGACCTTCTTCAGGGTTAAGTGCCATTTTTTGAAGGCCAAACAAATGACGTTCTAACCCTTTTCCCTTTTGGCATTGCATGATTCGATTGGAGTGAGCTGTAGCTGCTTCATTGAATAATTCTACTAATTTTTCCTTAGAAATTGATTCTGTTTCATCGTAGAAGGCTTCCGCAAATAGCTTTTTCTCTTGACTGATCGAGCGGGCAGATTCTGTTCGACCTTCATAATACATACGCATAGCAACAGGTTCGTAAACGGATCTTAGCGTTCCAAAAACTTCTTGTTGCGCCATTGCTAACGCAATATGAAAGAAGGCATCGGGGCTTACGCTCGCTTTTTTCATCCGCTCTTTCCCAATTTCTGAGAGAACTTGGTGTTTGACGACATATGAACGATTCTCAATTTCGACAAGCTTTTGCGCATTTTCTAAAGTACTGATCATTTCGTTAGTTAATACCCATTCAAATTTTTGAACCAAATCAGAAGAAGATTTTCCAGTCATTCCTTGCTTCAACTCATTAAATGATTCAAAAATGTTGGTAAGTAAATTCAACGTTGGTACACCATCGATCGCCGTATGCTCCATGTTAAAACCGATATGACCATTTTTTGTAATGACAGCTTGTGTGGTTTTGCTTAAAAATTGATGATCTGTATTCAGTAGAACTTCCGTGATTCGTTCCTCTTTTGACTCATCTTTTCCATCCGAAAAACTCAACATAAATAATGAATTTTCGATTTGTTGCAGATTGTCGGTATTCAGCTCCTCAGTTTTAAGCTGTTGATAAATCAAAGCTGACTGCGCTCTTTCAACTCCAGTTAAATATGGAATCAAGTTCTCTCCGTGTTTAGGAACAGTCTCCAGCGATAAAATATAATTTAAACTTTCCATTACTTGTTCTAAAGAATTGATTTCACCTAGCTCATTCGTCACCTCTAAACGGAAATAGGTACCGTTTACAAAAATGATGATATAATTTCCAGCAGTGTGTATTTCTCCTCTGTAAAAAGAATCTTGGTCTTTTCCAGGTATTCTGCAGCTTTTGAAAAAATTTAAATAAAAGGACATATCGACATTTTGATGTTTTTTTGTGTATTCGATTGGATAGCTTCCATCAGCTAAACTGAGATAAATAGCAGTCATTTGATGGATAAGTCGAGCTGCACGTGCTTCTTTTGATTTGATATGATCATAGTAGCTTTCGTCAATGATCAAAGCGAAATTTGACTCACTTTGTAAATGTCCTCGGCTCTCTAAATAGCTTTCTTCCCAAAGAGGTGCTAACCAGCTGCCAGCTGTATTTTTCGCATGATCAACTAAATCTTTTTGCAGTAATACACCATCAGAGACACTGAATGTTATTGCTCTTTTTTGAAAGTCTTTTAATTCTTCTAATGTCACCAAAGGCCTCAACCAATCACTTAATGCAACAAGTGTTTCATGTAGTTCTGGTACAGGTAATTTTTTTAATGTTGGTAATAACTCTTCTTTATATTTTTCCATCTTACACCTCAACAATCACTTTATATTTTATTATACCAAGCATTTACTATTTGTATGACTTTTTTCAGTAACTTATTAAAAAAAGCATCATCCCTACCGCTTTCATTGCAGGAATGATGCTTTTATTATTTATCTTTTGTATCGATAATGATCGTTACCGGCCCATCATTGATCAACGACACGGCCATATCAGCACCAAATTCTCCTGTTTCTACAGGAATATCTAGTTCTTTAAGCTGCTGATTGAATAACTCATACAAAGGAATCGCAGCTTCAGGTCGAGCGGCTTCTATAAAACTAGGACGGTTGCCCTTTTTAGTATCAGCATACAACGTAAATTGAGAAACACTCAAAATGCTGCCTTGTATCTCTTGAATACTTAAATTCATTTTACCAGCATCATCCTCAAACACACGAAGCTTGCTGATTTTTCGAACTAAATAAGCCACATCTTCTATACTGTCTGATTCATGAATACCAAGTAAAATCATAAACCCTTGATCAATTTTCCCCACACTTTTTTGATCGATCATAACTTCAGCTCGCGTAACTCGCTGGATGACTGCTCTCATAAATTATACCTCCTAGCCATTGGTTCGACGGACATTATAAACATCCGGTATATTTTTGATTTTATCTACAATCGTTTTTAAATGAGCTAAATTTTGGATTTTTACGGTCACATGGATCATCGCCATTTTATTTTTCGTTGGTTTTGCTTCCACGCTGACTAAGTTTTTCGTCATTGAACTAATGACTTGAAGGACATCATTCAATAATCCACTGCGATTATAGCCATAAATCTCTAAATCAGCATCGTATTCTTTATTTGAATTATCAGTATCTTCCCATTCGACTTCAATCAAACGTTGGGCAAGTTCTTCTTGGTGCTGGACGTTCGGACAATCTGCCCTATGAATTGAAACACCTCGTCCTTTTGTGATATAACCGACGATTTCATCTCCTGGTACAGGATTACAGCAGCGGCTGATGCGGACAAGCAGATTTTCAACTCCTTGAATCACGATTCCGCCTTCATGACGAACTTTCATTTTATCAGATTCTTTTTTGACAGGTTGCGTCATCAATTCCTCTGCTTCTTGTTTTTGGCGTTCCACTTCTTGTTCTTTGCGTTCCTTCTCAGTTAAACGATTGAAGACTACTTGAGCACTGATTTCACCATAACCAACAGCTGCATAAAGATCGTCTTCTGTTTGAAAATTAAAACGATCCAGCGCTTCCGCCATTTTTGCCTTACTTAAAAATTCTTTTGGTGTAAAACCGTGTTCAACTAAATATTTGCTGATGGCATCATGCCCTTTGATAATATTGACTTCACGATCTTGGATTTTAAAGAATCGTTTGATTTTGTTTCGTGCCTTACTGGTCGCAACCATTTTTAGCCAGTCTCGACTTGGTCCAAAGGAATTTGGAGAGGTCAAGACTTCAATTATATCGCCATTTTTCAGTGTATAATCTAGCTGAACCATTTTACCGTTGACTTTCGCCCCTGTTGTTTTATTGCCGATTTCAGTATGCACACTATAAGCAAAATCGAGCGGCCCAGAACCTTTAGGTAATTCTGTTACTTCGCCAGTTGGGGTGAAAACGTAAACCTTATCGCTGAAAATATCCCCTTTGACGCTTTCCATAAATTCAGAAGCATCATAGCTTTCATCTTGCAGTTCAAGAATTTCACGGAACCAGCTTAATTGTTTTGTATCATTATCTTCATCGACTTTTTCAGTCTTGCCTTCTTTATAAGCCCAGTGAGCAGCAACCCCAAATTCAGCAATTTGATGCATTTCATGTGTTCTGATCTGCACTTCAACTGGATTTCCTTTTGGCCCGATGACTGTTGTATGGATAGATTGATACATATTCGCTTTTGGCATCGCAATATAATCTTTAAAACGGCCTGGCATCGGTGTCCATTTTGTATGAATCGCACCTAGAACAGCATAACAATCTTTGATTGAATCTACGATAACACGAATCGCAAGTAAATCATAAATTTCATTAAATTGCTTTTTATGATCTTTCATTTTGCGATAGATCGAATAGATGTGTTTTGGACGTCCATAGATTTCGGCATAGATATCTAAATCTTCTGTCGCTAAACGGATGTCTTCCACAGCTTCTTCAACATAGGCTTCACGTTCATCTCTTTTACTTTGCATCAGATTCACGATTCGATAATATTGGTTTGGATTGATATAGCGTAATGCCGTATCTTCTAACTCCCATTTAATTCTGCTGATCCCCAAGCGATGCGCAAGCGGTGCATAGATTTCAATCGTTTCTTGCGCGATTCGTCGCTGTTTATCTTCACGTAAATGCTTTAACGTGCGCATATTATGCAGACGGTCAGCTAATTTCACCATGATCACACGCAAATCTTGTGCCATTGCCAGTAACATTTTTCGGTGATTTTCAGCTAGTTGTTCTTCATGAGATTTATATTTTATTTTTCCAAGCTTAGTTACGCCGTCCACTAACATCGCAACGTCTGCACCAAATTCATTTGCTAGATCTTCAAGTGTTACATCTGTATCTTCTACTACATCATGTAGGAAACCAGTTGCAACTGTATGTGGGTCCATCCGTAATTCCGCTAAAATACCAGCCACTTGGATTGGATGGATAAAATAAGGTTCACCTGACTGTCTGACTTGACCCTCATGAGCTTTTTCAGCATAATCACATGCTTTTTGTACAAAAGCAACATGTTGAGGTTCCATATATTTTGACACCAGCTTTATGACTCCTGGTCCTGTCATGATTTCCTCTTTTGGCATGGTTCTCACACTCCTTTATCTGCGTCAGTTTAAAAAGCAATATGTTGTTTTGACACATTATCTAGTAACGCTCTTTTTACTAACGATTCAGCAATCTTTCTATTTATGTAAATGATTAATCTTTTAAAAAAAGAAAAGTACCACTTGAAACAGTAGCACTTCCAACATCTTTTATTATACTAACATTTTTCTGGATTTTCAATTCCTCAAGTCTTAATTCCATTTTGAAATCAAAGGTAAAATCTCACGACCGTTGCTAATTCCGATATAAGATGCCCCGGCTTGAAAAAGAAGCTCGATTTCAAGTAAGGTTGGCGCTTTAACATTTATTTGAAACGTCATTCGTTTTTTTCTACCCATTCTGAAAATACTCATATCATAAATTGCCTGTTCCATTGTCAAATTCACACCTAAAGAAACAGCACTAACATTCAGCTCTGCAAGATCCATCATTAATACCTGCTTTTGATTATCCGTTAAATGACTGCTGTCTAAAAAGAACCCTAAAGCATTTCGCCCAAATGATAGCTGTTCTAAAGCTCGATAACTTTGATTTCCGTAAATCTCCAACTGCTCCGGTGCCATAGTCACAAAAACATCCGATGCACCCTCTCTGTACAACTGTCCTGTTTCAAACGCTTTTTTTGCTAATGTTCCACGACCTAGTGGAAAATCAACGAAACTGCCGACTTGAATCGTCGTTCCTGTTAATAATTGTTTTGCCCTTGCAACATTATAAGGTAAAACAAAAATTGAACGAACAGGAAACTCTTTTAAAAAAAGAATCTCTTCTGTGAACTGTTGATCTGTAAACGATGGATCCATTAACATAATTGAAAGTCGTTGCAACTCTAACTCCATAAATAGCCCCCTATACCTTACACTAATTCAAATTGATAACTAATGGCGCTTAAAACATACATTGGCGCCGTTTCTGCACGTAAAATCCTTGGACCTAAGCCACAAATAATACCGCCATATTCTTGAAATGCTTCAATTTCAGCTGTTGAAAAACCACCCTCTGGTCCAAAAATTATCAGGATAGATTCTCCAACTTTTAATTCAGAAAGTGCTGTTGCAAAGCGACTGCGTTCCCCAACTTTTGCAGACTCTTCGTAAGCGATCAACACTTTATCATAACTAGAAAAAACATCGATCAGCTCTTGTTCTTTCTCTAATAACACAATGTCTGGTGCAAACTGACGTTGAGATTGTTCCGCCGCTTCTGTTGCAATTTTTTTCAAGCGGTCCCTTTTTTTTGCCAACTTTTTATGATCCCACTTCACAACAGAAGCTTTAGCTGGAAACCCAATAAATTTATGGCTGCCAAGCTCCGTTCCTTTTTGGACTACCCATTCTAGTTTATCCCCTTTAGGATAACCACAAGCAATGGTCACATTGACTGGCAATTCTTTTTCAGCCTGTTCTTTACTGACTTCTTTTAAATAAACGGCATCTTCTGTAATCTCGGTGATTTCAGCAATGATCGCCAAACGATCGCTAAACGCCAAGAAAACTTGCTGTTCCGCTTCCATCCGCATCACTCGAACGATGTGATGATAATTTTCGCCAGTAATCGTGTAGCGCTCTTTAGCTTCATAAGGTTCAGTTAGAAAGTAACGCTGCATCTTACTCTTCCTCTGTTTTCTTTAAAATAATCGCATACCAATCTCCTTGTTGGAAAATCTGATCCACAAGAAAACCTGCTTCTGTCATTTTTTCTACGATCATTGCCTTTTTTTCATGAATGATCCCAGAAACAATCAGCGTTCCATCATTTTTCAATAAACGCCAAGCATCTTCGATCATCAATGTAATGATATCGGCTAAAATATTTGCTACAATCACATCTGCTTCGATGGTTACGTCTTTCAACAGGTCGTTAGCTGAAACATGAACGTCACTTGCGATTGGATTCATATCCATATTTTCTTTTGCCGCAGTCACAGCAACTTCATCTAAATCATAGGCATAAACTTCTTTTGCCCCTAAATATTTACTCGCAATACTCAACACACCAGAACCCGTTCCAACATCAAGAAGCGTTTCGCCCCCTCGCAACACGGTTTCCAAAGCTTGCAACGTTAAACGAGTTGTTGGATGTGTCCCTGTTCCAAAAGCCATTCCTGGATCCAAGGTAATTATTTTTTCAAACTCATCTTGTGCCTCATATTTTTCCCAGCTTGGAACGATCGTTAGAAAACGAGTCACGCGAACTGGATGATAATACTTTTTCCAAGCTGTTGCCCAATCACTTTCAGCTACTTCGCTAACACTCACTTCATTTTTACCGATTGCAAGTCCAAATTCTGGCAAACGAGTGATACTTTCTTTAATAAAAGGGAGTATTTCTGGTAAAAAAGTCGTTTCAGGGAAATAGGCCATGACCAAAGCACCTTCTTTTATATGTGTGAATTGTTCCTTATCAAGTAGTTCTCCATAAAGATCACTTTGGAAATTTTCGACATCTAAAGAATCTTCAATGGCAACACCACTGGCTCCTGCTTCCATCATAATATTTGAAATTGCTTCAACAGCTTCACTGGCTGTTTCAACTTTTACTTCTGTCCACTTCATACGATCACCTCTTTTTTAATAGCTTGGATAAGCGATATATGTATCGCCCTCTGCTTTTTGATACTTTTGAACTGATTCTTCAAAGGCTTCTTGCGACCATTTCAGCTCGTACACTTCTTGTTCTTCGTCTGTTAAAAAGTCTAACAAGTCGCTTTGACCTTCTGTTAATACTTCGTTCAAATAGGCGACAAAACCATCTAATATGGATTGTTTGATCCCTTTTTTTCCTTCATAAGGAATACAAGCTAAATACTCGTCTTCATCTACAGAAGTTTTTTCAGGGTTATAAAATAAAATACCATCTTCAAATTCAATAATCTCTTCTTCTGAAACAGTCCCTTGTGTATCATCGATTTGTTCATGAGCTGTATTTTCAGCAAATAATCGGAAAACCACTTCGATTGAATGATTTTTCGCATTCCAATCAAGTGCTACATCATATTCTGTGATATTTTTTGTGAGTTGTTGATCTAGATAAGTTAACATCGTTGCTTTTTTCATTTATTTTCTTCCTTCCAGCCAAAGGCCTTTTGATCGATATCACTTCTTTTTTGTTTAGAAATATAAGGATTTCCTGCAACCACATACCTTAATGGCAAATCTGTCCAGATTCCTTTATTGGAAATTCCAATTCTAGGAAGTGAAATGATTTTTTTGGGTGTTTTTCTTTTTTCTGGAACGATCCGTAATGAACTGTCAAAAATCGATTGACCATATAATTCTCTGTCAATGCCTAAAGCTGCGACTAGCTTACCTGGACCATTTGACAACTCGATTCCTTTACGCCCCTTACGATTTTTTTCCATTTTTTCGATTCCATCAACGGGTTCAATGGCACGAATCATTACTCCTTGTGGGTTCCCTTTTTCTTGCGTCACCATATTTAAAATCAAATGCGTATGCATTGTATATAAATAAATCGTTCCCGGTTTTTCATACATAGCTTTTAATCGTGGCGTATTCCGTAATCCAAAACTGTGAGCTGCCTCATCTTTTGGACCTAAGTAAGCCTCGGTATCAACGATATAGCCTGCAAGTGTACCCGTTTCAGTCTCATGTTCTAAGTACATCCCTAATAAAAACTGAGCGATTTCTTCAGTTGATTTTTTATTAAAAAAATTTATCGTGTCATTCATTATTTTTCACCACTTCCTATCATACACGAATCTAGGCCTATTATCCATTGAAATAACAAACGATTAGTAAGATAAATACCTGGTTTTCCCTTTCAACATTTCTCAAAACTCAGCTGAATACAAACGTACGTTCTTTATGGTATAATAAGTATTATTATCTAACTTCATGGGCTGAAATCTCAGAAAGTTGAGTGAACCCACTATGCTTTTATATTATCGAGCTCCGCAGACTAACCTTTCGGAAAAAAGATAAAATACGATTGCGGCAGAAAATCGCCACCCTCGGATTTTCCTATTTTTCTGTCATGGTTGAACGAGTCTGCTACGCTTTTATACTATCTAGCTTCGCAGACTAACCTTTCGGAAAAAAGATAAAATACGATTGCGGCAGAAAATCGCCACCCTCGGATTTTCCTATTTTTCTGTCATGGTTGAACGAGTCTGCTACGCTTTTAAAATAAGGAGGTTCAACGATGCAAAAACCACTAGCTTACCGTATGCGACCACGTAATTTAGATGAAGTCGTTGGTCAACAACAACTTGTTGGTCCTGGAAAAATCATTCGTCGTATGGTTGAAGCGCGGATGCTGTCTTCTATGATTTTATACGGCCCTCCGGGTACGGGTAAAACCAGTATTGCCAGTGCAATTGCAGGTTCTACAAACTATGCTTTTCGCTTATTGAATGCGGCAACTGATACTAAAAAAGACCTGCAAATTGTTGCTGAAGAAGCTAAAATGAGCGGTACTGTTATCTTGTTGCTGGATGAGGTCCATCGTTTAGATAAAACAAAACAAGATTTTCTATTGCCCCATCTTGAGAGCGGTAGAATCATTATGATCGGAGCAACAACTGAGAACCCTTATATTACAATCAATCCAGCCATTCGAAGCCGAACACAAATTTTTGAAGTCAAACCTTTAACTGAATTAGATATTCAAAAAGCTGTCAAAGAAGCATTGTCTGATTCAGAGCGTGGTTTAGGAGAATTCCCTGTGGTTTTAGAAGAAAAAGCACTACAGCATTTATCCCGAGCAACCAATGGTGATTTGCGCAGTGCACTAAATGGACTAGAGCTGGCTGTCAAATCAACACATGAAAATGAAGACAAAAAAATCGTGATCACCCTTTCCATTATTGAAGAATGTGTGCAACGCAAAGCATTGACTCACGATAAAAATGGTGATGCTCATTACGATGTGATCTCTGCATTTCAAAAATCGATTCGTGGCAGTGACGTTGATGCCGCCCTTCATTATCTTGGCAGATTAGTTGAAGCTGGTGATCTACCAATTATTTGTCGCCGTTTGATGGTGATTGCGTATGAAGATATCGGTTTAGGAAATCCACCTGCTGCAGCCCGTACCATCACTGCTGTTCAAGCAGCAGAAAAGCTTGGTTTTCCAGAAGCACGCATCCCTCTTGCTAGTGTTGTGATTGATTTATGCTTATCGCCCAAATCTAATTCTGCCATCAGCGCAATTGATGCTGCTTTAGCTGACATACGCGAAGGAAAAGCAGGAGATGTTCCTGATCATTTACGTGATAGTCATTATTCTGGTGCAAAAGAATTGAACCGAGGAATTGGTTACCAATATCCCCATAACTTTGAAAATGCTTGGGTCGACCAGCAATATCTTCCAGATAAAATAAAAAATGCCCATTATTATGAACCCATTGATACGGGAAAGTATGAACAAGCACTACACCAACAGTATCAAAGGATCCAGGACTGGAAAAAAGGAAAGACAACCAAATAATAATCCGCTTTCAAATTAAAGCACCCTCGTTGCTGTTTGCTCTATGTTGTGCTATTATAAAGATGGTAAATCTGTGATGTGCGCGTTGTCTTTTTTGTGTGTTGACCGAACATTTTATTGATATCTAGGGATCCTTCTGGTACCTAAGCTGGTAACATGCCTTATCATTTGGTAGTTCGAAGCTGTCAGTCGTGGAACCCACCTGCTTTGTTTGCGGGTTCAATACTATAGGACGAATAACGGCATCGACGGATTTTACCATTTTTATTTAGATTACCAAACAATTTGCGGAGTGCAAATTGTTTTTTATTTGATGGAGGTTCAAGGCATGATTCGCATACTTATTTTTGTATCTGTAGCATTATTAGTTATTATTGGAATTTATTTATTAAAAAAAGCAACTGTTTTTTTGCCAATAATGCACAACGGTGAACCTGATGAAAATAAGCAGTTTTTACATCAGTTCGGTGTTTTTTATCTGATTTTAGCTGCTATCGGTATTTTAGTTGGAATCTTTAATTTAAAGTTTTTCTCGTTATTCTATATTTTTAGCTTGCTTGTGATTTCAGCAGTGTTCAGTGTTATGTTTGCCAAGAAGATTCTATAACAGTATCTTCTTTTTTATTTTCATTTTTTGCAGTTTTGTTCTACAATTAAAGTATTAAGAACTATCTATTTTCAACTATTTGAAAAGGAGTGGTCACAATGTTACAAAATTATCGTAAAATCATGGTTGCCGTTGATGGATCAAACGAGGCAGAATTAGCTTTTCAAAAAGCAATGAATGTCGCTATGAGAAATGATGCAGAATTACTATTAGCTCACGTTATTGATACACGAGCATTTCAATCCGTTTCTTCTTTTGATGGTGTCTTGGCTGAACAAGCTACTGAAATGGCGAAACAAACACTTGAAGGTTACAAAAAACAAGCAAAAGAACATGGCTGTGAAAAAGTATCGAGTATCATTGAATATGGTTCTCCAAAACCCTTGATCGCAAAACAACTGCCTCAAGATCATGAAGTTGACTTGATCATGCTCGGTGCAACTGGTCTGAATGCCGTTGAACGATTGTTTATTGGCTCTGTTTCTGAATATGTTATCCGTAATGCCGCTTGTGATGTACTCGTGGTAAGAACCGATTTAGACAATAAAATTCCGGTTCAAAAAGACGAAGAATAGTTTATTCAATAAAAAAGCAACCCGCTAAAAATTCGGGTTGCTTTTTTGTGATTATTATTTTCTTAGACGCTCAACATCACGAGCAATCATTAATTCTTCATCAGTTGGAATCAATAATACTTTAACTTTAGAATCCTCTGTAGAGATCACTGATTCTTTTCCACGAACATTGTTTTTCTCATCATCTAACTCACAACCAAACCAAGTCATGCCTTTGATTACTTCACTACGAACGTGTGAATCATTTTCACCGATTCCAGCAGTAAAGACAATTGCATCTACACCGTTTAAAACAGTTACATAACTACCGATGTATTTGCGGATACGATCTGTAAAGATATCATAAGCCACTTGAACAGCTTCTTTATCCATGTTTGCTTCTAAATCACGCATATCACTAGAAATGCCAGTCAAACCAAGTAAACCTGATTTTTTATTTAAGATGTCGATCATGTCTTTGATATCAGTCAATTCAAGTTTTTCCATTAGGTAAGCTAGTAAAGAAGGATCGATATCTCCAGAACGAGTTCCCATTGTTACACCTGCAAGTGGTGTGAAGCCCATTGATGTATCAACAGATTTACCACCATCAACGGCAGTGATTGATGCACCGTTACCTAAGTGACAAGTAATGATTTTTAACTCTTCGATTGGACGACCAAGCATTTCTGCTGCACGTTCTGCAACAAATTTGTGGCTTGTTCCGTGTGCACCGTATTTACGAGCTGCATATTTGTCATAGTATTCAGTTGGAATACTGTATAAGAAATTGTGTTTTGGCATTGTTGTATGGAAAGATGTATCAAATACAGCAACACTGATAATATCAGGTAAGATTTTTTTGAACGCTTTGATTCCCATTGCATTCGCTGGATTGTGTAATGGTGCAAGTTCTGCTAATTTTTCAATTTTTGCTAAAACTTCATCGTCAATAACAACAGAATCTTTAAAGTCTTCTCCACCTGCAACAACACGGTGGCCAACACCAGTAATTTCATCAAAAGAAGCTAAGATGTTCAATTCAGTTAATTTATCCAATAACATTTTTACTGCAACATCGTGATCATTGATGTCGATGATTTCTTCATATTTTTCGTCATTACCATATTTGATCGTAAAGATAGAATCATTCAAACCAATTCGTTCAACGATTCCTTTAGCGACTACTTCTTCAGTTGGCATTTGGTATAACTGCCATTTTAAACTTGAACTTCCAGCATTGATTGCAATTGTTTTAGACATAATATTCTCCTCTTTATCAGTTGTTTTATTTTAAATTTGAAGACTTCCAAGCCTCAAATTGTTGAAAAAATTGAGTTACTTTCGCAGGATCTTTCAATGAGCCTAATTTTGCAACGAGCACTTCTTTTGCCTGCTCGCTATGGTCACCTTTATTTTGTACAAACAAAATACTTTTTCTTGATTGAACTGATTTAAATAGCTCATCTGGTAACTGAATCATCCCCTGTAGATAAACATTTTTTTGCAGCCAATTTTTGAAAAATGAACTTTGCTCTGTCTCTAAAATATTGGTTGGTATCAAAAATAATCCATATCCGTCAGGTTTAACAAATTTCATTGCTTGTTCCATCAATAAGTGATGGGCATAACTATGCCCTTCTTCTGCTGCTGAGTCAAAGTCTTTTGCCTTTTCATCATTCGGATAATAACCGATGGGCAAATCACTGACCGCTACATCGACAGGATCAACAAGTAAGTCTTGTAATCCATCTTGATGGAATAATTGTATCGTTGCCTTTGTCCACTCATTATTGGTTGCTGAAACAGAAAGTAAGGTATCGTCGATATCCACACCAAAGCCTTGAACGGTGTACTTTGCTAAGTTCAGGTTAAGAATGATTGTCAAGAGAAGATTACCCATGCCTGTTGCAATATCAAGAACTTTTAACGATTCTTCTGGGCTATACAGTTGCTCGATCAAATAAACAAATAAGAAGCCGATACTATCTGGCGTTAGTTGATGATTTGCCTGTAAGGACTCTGCTTTATTCCCTTTAAGTAAAATCAATTGAGACAAACGTCTAATCTCTTCTGGTTCCAATTCGATTGCTTGTAATTGTTGATAGATGGTTTTAAGTTTTTGAACAGTTTGTTCATCTGGTACTCCATCTTGCACACGCACTTGGTAATTATCAATGATATTTTCACCATTTTCAGTGTATGCATCTAAAAAAGAAGTATCTAAAGATCGTTTAAGCAATCCGATGGCCTGTTCCATTAAACCGAAAGCCTTTTCTATTTTCTCAGGGAACAAAAGAAACACCTCAATTTCCTTCTATTAATATAACAATTTTCATACCTGTTCTATTTTAACGAAAAACCAGACAATAATCAATCAATTTCCTAATATTATTTGTAAATCAATGAACTACTCTTATTTTTACAAAAACCATAAAATGATTCTAATTGATTTTATTTTAAAAACTAATCTCTGTATTAGTTTTTTTCATTATTAGTTTGATACACATTTCACAGATTTTTGATTGCTGTCATTCTTACAATTCAATCAGCTACATTATTTGTTTTGATTTGTTCCTTTTTTACTTCCTTATATTGTTCTTGAAAGCTGTAAGTAGTTTGGTTCAATTGAACAACAATGCTTATTGTTGCTTGATCATATTCATATTGTAACGTACCTGTCGAAAAATTCTGATATCCTTTTTTTGCAAGTTGTTGCTTCTCTTGCTTAAGATCTGAAAGAAACATACTTACCATTGTTTTGGCAATATAGTAATCTTTGGTCTTTTTTGTAAATCGCTGTGTCAGCTGAAAGTCTTCCAAAACTAACGTAAAAATAAAACTAAATAAAAAAACAAATAATAATGCTGTAAGTAAAACACCTCCTTTGTATCTCTTATTCATACTCATGCTCCTGTGTGATGATCCATTTTGCTGTGACACTCAAGTTATTTTCGAAGGTTACTTTTATTACGATAGCTTTCTCTTCCTCTATAAAATTTGCTTGTCTAATCCCAATCAAAAGAGGATGATAGCCTCCATTCTCAATTTTTACAATTTTGCCTAATTTATGCTCAATCCAAACTGGCTTATTATTTTTTTTATTTCTAAGAATCATTTTATTCGCTTGCGTATTTTCGTAGCGACAATTTTTCAACTCATTCTCTAGTTGAATCACAAATATATGCCATTCTTTTTGCCGATCACTTTTTATGTGGTTCGTCACAATAGCAGCATTCTTAACCGAAGCTGAAAAGAGCAGGCAGATAATTGATAATAGAAACAACGCAAGCAAACATTCGAGTAGAGTAAATCCTAGAAAACTATTTCGCATGTCACTCTTTCTTAATCGTAAAGCTCTCTTTTTCATCTATAATCTCCACTTCGATCAACTTATTTTCGGTTATATAAAAGCGTAATTGATAGTTTCTATTTTCTATGTGTATATCTTGAATCAACGCTCCTCCATGATTTTCATAGTGCTTCATTTTTTCATACAAAACTCTGTGTAGTAATAGTTGGTTGGTGACTTGTTTATTCTTTTTCAACAGAAATGTATTTAGTGAAACGTAACTGCCAATTATCAAACACAATAAACCTAATGCAATCAAGCTTTCGAGTAAAATATAGCCACTATAATTGTTTGATTTTTTTAACATAGCGACCACTCCCTAATTGGAATTGAAATTCGATCAGTTGATTTTTTTCTATCCATGAAAAAGAAAATTTAGAAAGTTTTCCAATGTTTCCAGACCCTTTTTTGAAAGTGAGTTTTTCCGGTCCGGCAAGTTGTAATGATACCGGAATCTCCAGTATTTCTTCTACTGCTTGTCCGTTTTTGAAATTGATTTGTTGGCTTTGCTCAAAAAATATAACCTGTGTATCCACTGTATTTACAACTGCCATTTGCTGTGTAAAGAGCAATTTTTTCTCAAAAGACGATAAAAACTGATCCACTTCCAATACCTGCTTCCATTTATTTATAGTAAGAGTTGGAAATAGCATAAATATCGTACAAATAAACAAGACTACTAAAGATTCTATTAACGTAAAACCTTTCATATACATAAGTACTACTTACTCGCCTGGTACTTGTCATATTGTTCTTGTGTAATATATTCTTCTTTTAATAACTGGTCTACAGTAGGTATTTGATTTTTCTCCATACTATAAAGATCGATTTGTGTTTCTACTATTTTCACAATGGCTTCATTGCCTTTTTTATCTACCCCTTCTTTATGTTTTGAAAGATTAGGAACAAATAATAGGATCAAAACAGAAATTATCAACAGTACAACAAGCATTTCTAGCAAGGTAAACCCTTTATAATTTATTCGTTGTTTTTTCTTTTTCATAAAAACTCCTCCATTCCGCCATAAATAGGTAACAGCATTGCTGCATAGATACTAACGACCAATAATGCAACTACTAAAAAAATAATTGGTTGAATCCACTGAATCATTTTCTCCATTCGTTTAAAAAATCGCTGCCAACAAAGTTCGCTATATAAAATCAACTCTTTTCCTAAATTCCCTTTCACCTGTCCTTGCTGAATAATCAACGATAACTCTGGAGAAAAGAAAGTAAATCTTGGTAACTGTTCGTAAAAAGTATGTCCCAACATTGACCGTTCTTCAATCATTTCAGCCAATTCACTCATTAAGGATTGCTGATCTGCCCCTTGCATCAATTGGATGATCATTTTGATTTCTAGTCCTTGAGAAAATAGTCTGCCCCATTCAAGTGCAAAAAATGCTGAATTATATTCTCTAAACAACTTCCCCACAATTGGTATCTTCGAAACAAACTCTGCTCTTTGTAGAAATGTTCTTTTGCTCAAATACCAACGCATCAAAAGAATCACGCTAGTTAGACCAAAGATAATTGCCAGTATATAATATGGACTTTGCTGTATAAACTTAATCCCAATATTATCTACTTGGATTGTGCCATTTGTCATTAATTGAGGCAGTAGAACTTGACGAATACTGATCAAAACCACTGTTAAAAAAAGCAAGAGCAATAAAGGATAACTGATTACTTTATAGAAATTTTGCTGCTGTCTATCAACGATTTTCATATGCTGTTTGATTTTTTTTAGTGTTCCTGTTATATCTCCATGAGTTTGAGCAAATTCAATTTGGGTAATGATCGACGTCTTAAATCCAAGCTGAGCCAAGCCGCCATGTAGCGAATCTCCACGTTCCATAATATGAATCAAGTAGTCGATAGTTACCTCTGAAATAGAACGAGATTTCCTCATGAACATCAAACTTTCTTGAATTGTAAATCCATTACTTAATAAGTCGGCAAGCAACTGGATAAATAATTGCTGTTGCTGACTTGATAATTTAGTGCTCTTTTTCTTCTTCAAACGTTTGATTATCGATAAATCCATAGGCCCAAACCTTTCTTAATTCTGTTGACCATTTAGAAGTCATTTTTTTCGAAAAATTATAATCCATAAGTAACCCACTGATTTCACTGTCATCAGGCGCCTTAAAAGGCAATAATCTTTGATAAATTATACCTGTTAAACATTCACCTATTTCTCTGTGCTGCACGCCCAATTCAGCTAGCCGCTCATATACGCCACTAATACTTCTTGCATGAATCGTTGCGAATACCGTATGCCCTGTAAGTGCAGCTCTGATTGCCGCTTGTGCAGTAAGTCCATCTCGAATTTCACCAATAATCAAAATGTCCGGTCTATGACGTAAACAAGCTTTGATCAATACATCATAAGTCAGATCGATTTTAGTATTAGTCTGCAGTTGTAGAAACGATCGTTCTTCAATTTCGACAGGATCTTCTATTGTGATCACTTGCTGAAATTGATCTGTCTCTTTCGCCAATTTATACATCAGTGTTGTTTTCCCAGATCCAACAGGTCCACAAAATAAATGTAAACCACGACGTTTTATATGCTTCCTAACAATCGTTAATTGTTGTGGTAAAAAATAATTTTCCTGACTATTTCCAAAAACATGTAAAAAACGAATCACTAAACTCTCCCTTTGTCTAAAATCGCCAACAGTTGATAAGCGTAACCGGATCTCTTTCTGATTGACCACATATGTTACAGCACCAACTTGTGCTTTCCTTCTCTCACCAACATCCATGCTGCCGATAAATTTAAAATGAAAAATCAATTTTTCCCCATCACTTTCATTTAATTCTTTGAAAATGACTCGGTGCTTTCCTTTCCTTGCAAACACCTGAATCTTATTCTCATTTGGCAAAATATAGATATCCTGTAAGCATTCCTTCATCCCCCATTCGATTAACCCCATAGAAAGCTCTTTAATATCCATTTTCTTCCCTCCTTATAATAAGATACGCAGTTAAATTGAAAAATAGTGTAAAAAAAGAGGATGAAGCAAAACTAAAAAAGAGTTTTGCTTCATCCTCTAAAACCATCTAAATGGCGAGAAATATTGTTTTGGATTTTTCTCAATACAGCTATTTATCAGTATTTAAAATAAAAATAAAGCTGTACATGTTGAAAATCAACATGTACAGCTTTACCAAGAGTTCTGATGCACTATCTTCCCCAAAATAGTTTATCGTTTTGATATACCTATTATACTAAAGAATTGACCAGAATAACTTTCAGAAATTGTTAATTTTATTAAAATTTTTGAGAAAAAGTAGCTCCTGCTTAAAAGGGTTAAGCAAGAGCACTGCTTTATCTAGTGATAAAGACTTAGATCAATTTCATTATACCAAATAATCTTTGCTGTTTTTCTCAATCTCTTAGTCCAAAGTGATAAATTTTTGACAATAAATGAAGATTATTTAATTTTTAATGCTTTATTTTTTGATTTATCAGATAGACTGGAACTCCTAGCAAGGTCACTCCAATTCCAATACTAGCCAATAGTGTTTGCGTAAACAACGTAGTAACCAAAATAAATAATCCTCCGAAGATCGCTATAATGGGAATAACTGGATAAAAAGGGACCTTATAAGGACGATTCAGCTTCGGTTCTTTTTTTCTTAGAATCAACACGGCAGCAAAAATCAATAAACTAAACAGCCACATAACAAAAACTAACATATCCGTTAATAAATCAAAACTTCCTAAAAACATCATGATTGCGGCAATGCTAAATTGAACGATTCCTGCAATATATGGAACAACAAATTTTTTGGATAATTTTTGAAATTGTTTGCTAAAAGGAATCATCTCTTCTAATGCTAATGCATAAGGAACTCGAATCCCCGTCATCGTGTATCCATTTAACGCCCCATATACAGAGATTAAAATGCCTATTGTCACTAACTTCCCGCCAAACAAACCAAAAATTTGATTTGAAGCGTCTGAAGCTGCATTTAAATTTCCAGAAAGTTGTTCAATCGGTAATGTTTTAAGAAAAACCAAATTGATCAAAACATAAACAATCGTAATAAACGTCAATCCTAAAAAAATTGCCTTTGGTAAATCTTTTTCTGGCCGTTTCATTTCACCCGCTACAGCTCCAACACCTAACCAGCCATCATAAGCAAACATAGTTGCTAGTAAGGAACCGCTAAGGGCTTGGATAAAACTGCCATCTCCACCAGCTTTTACAGGAAATAATGACACTTCAACATTTGCCGGCATAAAAAGTCCGACCAATACGATTAAAGCAATTGGGATCATTTTTACAACCAATGTGACTGATTGTAAATTCGAAGCCTCTTTAGTTCCTAACAAATTGATTAGAGTTACGCTTAACCCCGTTCCCAAAGCTACCGGCAAAAGAAAATCATTCGAAAAATGAAATAAATGAATAAATTGTGTACTAAAAATAATCGATAAAGCAGCAATATTAGCTGGAAAATAAATCACACTTTGTGCCCAACCAAGTAAAAAACCGGGTAGCTTTCCGTAAGTATATTCAATATATTTAACAGCTCCACCCGTTTTTGGAATTGCTGTAGCTAATTCAGCACTAGTCAAACCTGCACATAAGGTTAAAATACCACCTAATATCCAAGCAAAAATCGTTAAACTTGATGATTGAGCAAAACTAACCACACTTGCTGTTTTAAAAAAGACTCCCGCACCAATAACCGTCCCCATAACTGTTGAAAAAGCGCCAAATAAAGAAATTTCACGCTTTAACTGATTCTCCCCCATACTCATCCTCTTTCTCTCTTTTAAGTTATTTTTCTAGTATAGCTTTTCTAAGTTTAAATTCAAGTGATTCACAAATTAAAACACAAAAAAGTGCAGATAAAGTCTTTCTCAGACTTACCTGCACGTTTAAATGAACCAAATTTATTTTTAAATTTGTCCATAATAAGCATTTGCACCATGTTTTCTAAAATAATGCTTATCTAAAAGATATTGTGGAATTGGCAGAACTGTATCATTTACAACTTCTGTTACTGCCGCCATCTCAGCTATCTCGTCTAAAACAATACTATTTTCTACAGCTTTTTGAGGTGTTTGTCCCCATGTAAAAGGCCCGTGCCCATAAACTAACACCCCTGGAACAGCTAAAGGATCAATATTTTTTCCATTAAATGTTTCTACAATCACGTTTCCAGTCTCAAATTCGTAAGCTGAAGAAACTTCTTTCGATGTTAACTGACGGGTACAAGGAACAACACCATAAAACGTATCTGCATGAGTGGTACCATATGCCGGTATTTCTCGACCAGCTTGTGCCCACATTACTGCATTTTTTGAATGAGTATGTACCACTGAATTAATTTCTTTAAATGCTTTGTATAATTCAACATGGGTAGCTAAATCAGAAGATGGCTTCAATTCCCCTTCCAATACCTCACCATTTAAGTCAGTCACAACCATATCGCACGCTTTCATTGTACTATAAGGAACGCCGCTTGGCTTGATAACGATTAGTCCTGAATCTCGGTTGATTTCACTGACATTTCCCCATGTGAGCTTGACCAAACCAGCCTCTGGCAGAGCTAAGTTTGCAGCAAAAACTCGTTCTTTCATTTCTTGGATCAATGCTTTAGTTGCCAATATAGCCAGCCTCCTTTAGATATGGGAACAGAAATGCTTTTGCTTGTTCTATTTCTTTTTCAGGTGTTTCACTATTTTCACTCCACATTTCGATTAAAAATGGGCCAGCATACTCCAAGCGTTTCAATGTTTTAAAACAACCTAAAAAATCAACACAGCCCGCACCAAATGGAACCTCTTTAAATTTCCCGGCAAACTGTTCAGTTACAGCCAAGGTGTCTTTCAAATGAATCGCAGAAATCTGATCGATCCCGATTTCTAATTCATAACCAACATCGTTTTCTGGCCATGCTGATAAATTACCGAGATCAGGATATACTTGTAAGTATGGCGAACGAATTTGTTCTTTGATTTTTAAAAATTTAGAGATAGAATTCATAAATGGATCATCCATGATCTCTATTGATAAAATGATTTCCTTTGAGGCCGCTATTGCTACCGCTTTTTTTAGATTTTCTATAAAATATTCCCTTGATGTCAGAGTTTTAGTCTCATAATAGACATCATAGCCTGCTAATTGAATCGTGCGTACACCCAAATCAGAGGCTAAATTTATAGCTTTTTCCATTAACATCAGAGCGACTACTCGTTTCTCTTGATCTTCAGAGCCAAAAGGAAAACGCCGATGTCCGCTTAAACAGATTGATAGTATCTTTACATCCGTTTCATGGATCGCTTCTCTCACTTCTTTACGCTCTGCATTTGTCCAGTCTAATCTTTTGAGGCGTTCATCGGTTTCGTCGATCGACATTTCAATAAAATCAAATCCCAACTTCTTTGTAAGTAATAGGCGCTCTTTCCAACTAATGTTTTTAGGAAGTGCCTTCTCGTAGATTCCTAATGTAGTCATCAACTTTACCCCCAAATTCGTTTTATTTCATCTTGAAAATCCTGTGCCGCTTTTTTAGGATTGGCAGAAGCTGTAATACCTCGACCTGTAATAAACGTATATACATCAAGATCTTTGAATAATTTTAATGTTTCCACGTCTAATCCGCCAGTGACTGAAACTCTGAAACCCATCTCAATCAATTTTTTTACTTTTTCTAAATCTTTTTCTCCCCAAGTTTCCCCTGCTAAAAGTGCATCTCGGCTTTGATGATAAATCGCCTGGGAAATACCCGCATCCAACCATTTTTGTGCCTGCTCGTATGTCCAGTCTCCATATAATTCAACTTGAACTTCTTCAACTTCTTTCGCTGCTGCTTTCATGGTTGGAATCATTGAACAACAAATGACTGTCATCCAATCTGCCCCAGCATCACGACAGTTTTTTGCCACCGTTCCGCCAGCATCAGCACATTTTGTATCTGCAACTACTTTTTTGTCAGGATACAATGCTCGAATACAGCGAACGGCTTCTGCCCCTGCTTGCAAGCAAAGAATCGTTCCAACTTCCACGATATCCACGATTTCACCAACTGCAACCACATCTTTGATTGCACTAGGTAAATCTGAATGGTCTAATGCTACCTGTAAATTAGGTCTACTCATTTACTTCTCTCCTTACTCTTTATTCATAATCGTCAGGATGGACAGCTTTTCCACCCTGACTAGGTCTACTAAATTATTTGAATTTGGCAGCTAACTCTGTTTCTTGCACACGTTCACTGATTTCTTTAGCAGACATGACATTTTTTACGCCGACGACTGTGATTCCCTTTTTCTTAGCATCATCAAACATATTTAGAAAATTCATTGGACAAAATACAACATCGTATTGTCCTGCTGTACTTTTTCCTTCCGAAATTGCACAATGGTGAATATTGGTAATATTAAACCCTAATTCTTTCAATGCCTTTTCAACACTCTTTTTCATCATTAAACTTGTTCCTGATCCATTTGCACATGATACTAATACTCTCATTTTAATTTCCTCCTAAATTTGAAAACATAGTAGGCTCGTAGAAAAATAGGAAAAAATGCTCGAGACGTTCTTTGTCTCATTTATTTTTTATCTTTTTCTCGAAACCCTCACTCCTTAAAGCATTCGCTCTTAGGAATTGATGAAATTGCAGCAAATCCAACACAGCTAGATAATGTTAAGCCCCTTTGGCCGCCATTTTTTTAACATATTCATCATAATCTTCAGCAATCAAGAAATACCCTTCTGGATTTGCTCGATACTGTAATTGCGGAATTGCCAGCAGTATAATCACCACTAATGCAACACCAAAATAACCCAAATATTTCATTAACAAAGTCATCACTGGCCAAACGGTTGCCCAATCAAACATGCCAATATAGCCGCCGTACTGTGATAACCCGATAAATGCTGCTATCAAAGCAGACCCTAATACTTGAATCACACCTGAAATAAATGGGAAAATGCAAGCTGCTTTAAATCCACCACGATTATTTGCGTAAACCGCAATCACCGCATTATCAAAGAATAATGGAATGAATCCTGCAATAACGATCACTGGCGATTTAAATAGAATCAATAACCCGATTGTTATAAACTGCCCTAAAGCACCAAATAAAAATCCAATCGTCACGGCATTTGGTGAACCAAAACCAAAAGTCGCAGCTACATCAATCCCAGGGACTGCACCAGGCAATAAGGTATTCGATATTCCTTGGAAGGACTCAGTTAACTCGGAAACGAAGGTTCGAACCCCTAATTGCAAAATAGCTAGGTAAACTGCAAAGTATAATGCTGTTTGTAAAATATAGAAAAAGAAACTTTGCCCTTCCACCATGAAGCCTGCATCAATTAGATAAGCAGGTCCTAATACAACTAAAATAATGCCAAAGAAAAAGAGCATCAAGATTGATGTTGCAACCATATTCTCATTGAAAATCGACAAGAAACCTGGCAATTGTACATCTTCCAGTTTGCGATTATTTTTATCTTTTTTCATTTTTTCCGCTAATCGAGCAAAGATATAAACACCAAACATCTGTTGATGGGCAATTGCAAAGCCCGCGCCTTCAGTCAAATCTTGCGTGATATCAACTGTTAAGTTTGAACCAACTGCCCAATAACAGCCTAAAATAAGTCCCATGATCAGCAATATTTGAATTTGTCCTAAATTAGGAAAACAAAACAATAAAATCCAAAATGCTGTGGCGGCTTGTTGAATTTGAACATTCCCCGTTGTAAAAACCGCTCGCAACTTTGTATATTTTTTGAAACGAACCAATAAGATATTCATGACAAAGGCAATCAATAATAAGATCATCGTATCACTAAATGTCCGCCCAAAAGTTTCTTCAATTCCTGCTGTTACAGCATTTTGCCCAAAATAAGGATCAATGACCATCGCATCTAAATTGAAACGTTCTTTTAAACCAACTAGAATTGGCCGAAAATTGTTAACTAAACCGCCTGAACCAACAGTCAAAATCAAATAGCCAACTGTTGCTTTTAAAAAACCGGCAATACTTTCATACAAGGGCTTTTTGAGTAGAACATAGCCTAATAGAACTATAAACCCAATTAAAAATGCTGGTTGCGTCAAAATATTTGCAGCGAAATAATCCCAAATCCCCATCAGAAAATCTAATACTTGTGTCATTTACTCCCCTTCTTTCTACCTATCAAAAGTTGCCATCACTTTTTTGTAATCCTCCATTGTCTTGATTGCCATCAATGCATCAATCAATCCATCAGTCATCAACATTTCTGATAATTTCGAAATATTTTCTACATGCTCTTCACTGTTTTTAGCTGCTAATGTGAAAAATAAACATGCATTTTTGTCTGTATTCCCTTCTTCAAAAACAACATCTTGATTCATTTTTGTGAATGAAATCGCTGTTCCCAAAACACCCTGACTATCTTCTGAAGAATGCGGCATAGCGACACCTGGGACAATCACGATATACGGTCCATATTTTTGAACACACTCTATGATTTCATCTATATATTGTTGCGTGATGATATCTTTTTCTAGCAAGGTCTGACAACTCAGAGTAATCGCTTCTTCCCAATTATCAGGTGTTTTCTCACAAAAACGGATCAACTCATTATCATAAAAATACTTTAGCATCTACTTTCTCCCCTCTTATAAAAATGATGGAAACGGTGTATCATTGTCTGTAGTAAAGACATCGTCAAATCCACGATAGAAGTTGAATTCAAGTTTATCTTTATCGTTTGGATACGTAAATTTCCCGCCGACTTGCCAAATAAACGGTTTAAATTGATAGTCCAAACGATCTTTTTTAAATTTCCATATTTCTGTAATTTCTTTTGGATCAGCCATAAAGTTTGCCCAAATATCGTAATGAACAGGGATAACAACCTTAGCATTCAACGATTCTGCCATACGCAACATATCGACTGAGGTCACTTTGTCCGTAATTCCCCGAGGATTTTCTCCATAGGCCCCTAAACACACATCGATTTTATGTTCATTGCCGTGTTTGGCAAACATATTTGAATAGTGAGAATCGCCCGCATGATAAATATTGCCGCCGCTTGTTTCAAATAAATAATTAACTGCAATTTCATCCATATCTTGAGGTATTTTCCCTTTCAGTGTCACTTCTGGGTCTTCACAAGTCACTAAAGCCGTTCTATCAAAAGCTTCTAATGCTACAATATCTACATCCTTGATCGAAACACGATCACCAGGTTTTACAATCGTCGTTTTAGCTTCTGGAATCCCCCACTTCAACCAAGTCTCAACAACTTCTTTAGGTCCAATAAAACGTGCATTTGGGCAATTCTGATGAACTGCGGCTGCCGTATTGATATCTAAATGATCCGAATGGATATGAGTAACGACCAAAGCATCAACCTCTTTGACTGCAAATGGATCGATGACAAAAGGCTGTGTTCTCAGATTAGGCTGCATATTTTCGCATCCACTCATCCGCATCATTTGATGCCCTTTTTTCATTTTGCCATTGCCATGAGATCTCTTCCCAGTTCCACACCATAAATCGCATAAAATGTTAGTTCCCTCATGTGACTTCAACCAAATCCCAGTACAACCTAACCACCACATGGAAACAGTTCCAACTTTGACTTCTTCTTGTTCGATTTCCTCATTTAAATACGTCCCCCATTCAGGAAAAGTACTCAAAACCCAGCTTTCTTTTGTTACATCATGAATTGTTGCCATATGATCCCTCCGTATTGTCTCTATCTCGATTACACTTTTCATTTTACAATATTTTTAACCGTTTTCAATCTTTTTATACGATCGTTTAACCGTTTTTAAGAACGTTTACATTAAAAATAAATTCATTATAGATAATAACATCTTTTTTTATGTTCATATAACTTTTTTTATGATATAGTTTCGATGAGGTGAGGAATATGAAAAATTTTGTTTGGAAAAGTATCTACTTTGGGAAAAAAGGCTTTTTATGGATCGTTTATTTGTTGTTTGCTATCTATATTTTCTATCTAGTCACGAGCGCACAAGAACTCGGTGCAAAGCTGTTTTTTGGCGGTTTAGGTGGCATCGTACTTAGTGTTGTTATTCTTTTTGAGTACTTAAAAAACATCTATGAAAAAATGATTTATGCTTTGACTGTTGATTGTGACTTAAAAAAAGCCATTGCTCTAAAAGAAACTTTACAGAAAAAAGATTTGTTTAATGGCTTCAAACAGTCTATTATTATTTTTGACAGCTTACTTTTGTTAGACGAAGGAAATTATCGCGTTTGCTTAGATCATTTACATAAAAATCAGCATTTCTTTCACTCTACATTAGATTACCTCTTCATCTATTATCATACGCAAATGTATTGCTTTTCTTTTTTAAACGATGAAGAAAATTTAAATAGTTGTCTAGAAAGCTTGTTTAAGTTAAAAAATGTTAAAAAGAAGCAAATGCGTGGGTTGTTTTCATGGAACGAAATTGCAGGAATGAGATATTTCCAGCAAAATAGAAATAAAAAATGTTTAAGGGAATTAGATTTGATTGATAAGAACCGATTAAATAACCGGGAATTAACTTATCTGTTGTATCTAAAGGGACAGTGTTTACTTAAACTAAATGAACTATCGGAAGGTCATCGTTCATTAAAAGAAGCAAAAGCGCTTGGAAATACACTTGCAGTTGCACAAATGATTTTGAAAGGAGGAATTTAAATGAAAAGCTCTCACCAAACGATCAAAAATCGTCGAGACAAACTACTTGAACTACTCAATACAGAAACAAGTTTGTTGGTGAAAGAAATAAGCCATGAACTCGCCGTTTCAGAAATAACTGTCCGTCGTGATCTAATGGCCTTAGAAAAGATGGGGTTAGTTCAACGTGCTCATGGAAAAGCCCAAATCGTTCCAAAAACTGGTATCGAAGATTACAATGAAGAAATTGAAATCTTGAAAAATGCGATTGCAAAGAAAGCCGCCGAATTTGTTAAAGAGGGAAATACTTTATTTATCAATACAGGTTCAACTGCACTTTCCTCTTTAAAAAATCTAGAAAACAAACGCGTAACCATTGTCACAAATAATGTCAAGGTCGCCAATCTAGATCACAATCCAAATTCAACTGTTATTTTATCTGGTGGCGAAATTCGTTTTCCTAAAGAAGCTTTAGTTGGTGACATTGCAATTGATTCTTTTTCAAAAATGTCTTCTGATATTTCAATTATCGGCTGCTCTGGACTTAGTATTGAAAACGGCATTACTACGCCAGTCTTACATGAATCTAAAATAAATTCGCTGATCATTGAACGAACAAATGGCTTAGTGATTGTCGTCGCAGATTATCGTAAAATTGGGTTTTCGTCTAATTTTACCAGTGGAAATATTAAAGATATCAATTATTTGATCACAGATACATTTGCTTCTCCTGAAGTGATTCGAGAAATCGAGAAACAAGGTGTACAAGTTATCCAAGTTGAAATCTAAAAGTTCGATATCGTACTATGAAAAAATAGTTCTTTTTTTTCATAGTATTTTTATTTATGCTATACTTCAGTTAAAAATAAATTACACACTTCGTGCTGTCACGGTTAAATAAGCTCGATGCTTTCATCTATGAGTATGAGGAGGATTGGATCATGCGGATCAAACAATTGGATTACATCGTAAAAATCGTTGAATTAGGTTCTGTTAATGAAGCAGCCAAACGTCTCTTCATCACTCAGCCCAGCCTTTCAACTGCTGTGAAAGAATTAGAGCAAGAAATGAATATTCAAATTTTTCAACGGACACAAAAAGGAATGGTTCTTACCACAGAAGGAACTGAGTTCTTGTCCTATGCCCGCCAAATTTTGGAGCAAGTCGATTTGATGGAAGAAAAATATAAAGGTGTAGAGACTCGCCGCAGACTATTTTCTGTTTCTGCACAACATTATGCTTTTGCTGTTCATGCATTTGTTCAATTAATCAAATCTTATGAAAAAAATGAATATGAATTTACCTTCCGTGAAACACAAACCAACAATATCATCGAAGACGTCAGTACCTTTCAAAGTGAGTTGGGGATTTTATACTTGAACACATTTAATGAAAAGGTGATTCGTAAATTATTAAAAGAAAAACAGCTTATTTTTCATTCCTTGTTTACGGCTCATCCACATGTTTTTGTCAGTAAAAAGAACCCCTTAGTTGGGAAGCAATCCGTAACTTTAGAAGATTTAGAAGATTTTCCTTATCTTTCATTTGAACAAGGACAATTTAATTCCTTTCACTTTTCAGAGGAAATTTTAAGTACACGTTATCATAAGAAAAGTATTCGGGTTAGTGATCGAGCGACATTGTTTAATTTTTTGATTGGATTAGATGGTTATACGATTAGTTCGGGTGTATTAAGTCGAGAATTAAATGATGAAAATATCGTTGCACTGCCTCTGGAAGTTGACGAAACAATGGAAATTGGCTGGATCCATCCTGTTCAGATGTCTTTATCACCAATGGGAGAAGAATATTTACGCTATTTGAAAGAACATATTATTGATTACGGGTTTACTATTTCAAATGAAGAATAAAAAAATCCCTGATAAAACCAGTTTGGTTTTATCAGGGATTTTTTAGAGTTAAACTCTTTTCTTTTCTTTTTTGATTTGCTTACTTCTCAATTGTCCGCAAGCCGCATCGATATCTGTGCCATATTCTTTTCTGATCACACAGTTGACGCCGTTTTTCTTTAAAATATCATAGAATTTCAACACATCTGCTTTTTCACTACGACTATATTGATCGTGTTCACTAACTGGATTGTAAGGAATCAAGTTAACAAAAGTTAATTTCTTCTTGTCCTTCAATAAATCTGCCAATTGCTGCGCATGCTCCGGAAGATCGTTCACATGACTCAACATGATATATTCAAACGTGATTCGACGATTCGTTTTTTCCAAATACTCATCAACAGCCTCCATTAATTTTTCAATCGGGAAACTGCGGTTGATACGCATGATCGATGTCCGAACATCATTATTTGGTGCATGTAGAGAAATTGCTAAGTTAACTTGCAGTCCATTATTAGCAAACTCTTTGATTTTAGGAACTAAGCCACTTGTTGACACAGTAATGTGGCGAGCACCAATTGCCAACCCCTTTGGATCATTGATCGTATGTAGGAAATTCATTAAATTATCGTAGTTATCAAACGGCTCACCGATTCCCATCACCACAATATGACTTACACGCTCACCTTCACCACGTTCATCAAAATAATGTTGTACGAGCATGATTTGAGCGACGATTTCACCGGCAGTTAAGTCACGTTGCTTTTTAAGTAAACCACTTGCACAGAAGGTACAGCCGATATTACAACCGACTTGCGTTGTCACACAAACAGACATACCATATTCTTGGCGCATCAATACCGTTTCGATCATATTTTTATCTGGTAACTCAAAAAGATATTTCACTGTACCATCTTTTGCTTCTTGGATGATCACTTGGCGCAATGGATTGATAATAAAGTTTTCTTCTAATAATTCAATGACATCTTTTGATAAATTTGTCATGTCGCTAAATGCCATGACACGTTTGATATAAAGCCATTCCCATACTTGAGTGGCCCGGAACTTTCTCTCGTCATGTTCGATGAACCATGCGATCAGTTCTTCTTTTGTTAAACCATAAATGGATGCTTTTTCCACTAGTTTTCTTCCTCATTTCTTCTAAACATTCGCTTCATACTATAACTTATTGTACCCGATTTGTCTATATGTTATCTAGGCTAGTCACCAGAAATAGACATTTCTTATCCCCTTAATTTCACTTTCAGCGGTATTTGCCCGTATTGTTTGTTTCACTCTCTTTTCGTTGCTATAATTAAAGTTAAGAAAAGAGGTTTTTTTATGAAAACTGACGTATGTTTTTTCGCAACACCGATCAATGAGCATGCCAGCAATTTTAAAGGCCACACCGATTTACTTTTTGGTTATATTCAAGATACTTTTGTTAAAAATCAACTAGGATTTGAGCTGGTAAAAGTTGGTTTGGGTACAGATCACCTTCAGACTGCTAAAAAAATTCATGATTGCTTGGAAAAAGCTGACTTAGTGATTATCGATTTATCAAGCCACGATCCAAATATCTATTATGAATTAGGTTATGCTAATGCACTGAAAAAACGAGTTATCCAAATCCAAAACAAACATCTTGATTCTCCATCATTTGATTTAGGTCATGCTGCTATTTTATATGATACAACAACAGATGAGGGAATAAATCAGTTCAAAAAAGATATACTAAAGGCTGTACAATCGCCTACAACTGACAATACGCCTTTATCTTTTTACGCTGAAAATGATGTTGAAATTTCTGGTCGGATCGATGATCAAGGAATCGTAGAACCTTAATTGAAGAAAGAAGAGCTGATACAATCTCTGTATCAGCCCTTCTTTTTTTATGCTTTAACTAGACGGTAAACTTTTTTGAAATAAAATACACGAGCAATCAGGTAGTAAACGATTTGAATGAATACAAACACGCCTAATACTTGCCAACCTGCTAACTGCATCCCTTGATCAAACATATGATACATTGCAGTAAGTGCAACTGCCCCATGGATCACAGAAACAATGATTGGTGTAAAGAACAAGATTCCTACTTGCTGATAAATCATTTTCTTTAATTCTTTTTTTGCTAATCCCATCTTGTAAATCATCTTGAATTTCTCTACATCGACATCCATATCACTGTATAATCTGAAATATAAGAAACTTCCAGCTGAGACAAAGAAGACGATCCCGATAAAGATTCCTACGAATAGAATTGGTGCATACACGTCAGTAATTGATTGTTGCGTATAGCTTTTTGCCATAAACGGTATGTTTTTTTCTTGGAATTCACCAACTGAAACTAGCTTCTCGTAGCTGGTATTTTTAGGTTGCCAAACAGTCATTGTTCTACTTTCTAAGTTTTGTAAATCAGTAGTATCTGGTACAATCACGATTGTTCCATAAACAGAAACTACATTCGTTTTTTCTGTTTTAGAAACAGGTAAAGTTGCTTCATTTGGCAGTTTCACTTCATTTATTGTTACTTCTTTTACTCCTATATCGTTCTTAGGTAATAATTGAACAGCTTTATCCTGAGTTTGAATTGTCGGTTGCTTAATCAATTCTGCGAGATGATTATACTCGGATTCCTTAATAAAACCAACTTGATCAGCATTTGTATAAGTCGTTAATTCACCCTCATTCACTTGAATCCCTTTATCAGCCAATAGCTGATTAAAGTTCTGTTTTATAGAGGCTGTTTCTTCAGCTGTTCCTGAGATTTCAAACTCATATGGATTTTGCTTCATACTTTCTAAAATCATATTTTGAAACCCATACAATGTCCCAATGGCAGCAAAAGCCACAGTTGAAATAATTGATACCAAGAAAAATGAGCGTGCATTATCCTTCATACGGAAAGCTAAATCAGAAAAAACCACCATATTCGTTTTTTTCCAAAAAATAGTTTCTTTCTTTTTAACCCCTTCGATAACTGAAACACTTAGCTGATTGAATAAAAAACGTGTACCGGTAACCACTAAGAAAATAACCGGAATCATGACCACGGGTACTAGCATCCCTTTGACTAACAACGCAATTGCATACCCTGCACCAATCAATAACAAGGCTAAGATTGTTTTAATATGCGAGCTTTTGATCGTACCTTTTCCGAGATCTCCTGCATTTAACAATTCCTGTAAGCTTAACTTTGGCAGACGGAACTGAATGAAAAACGAAATAGCTAAAAACAGAACAGCAAAGGAAAGAACGGTTAAAACAAGTGCCTGTGCTGGAAAATAAAATCCAAATTTGACATGCATCAATTTATTACTTAACCACAAGATCACTTGTGAAAAACCGATTCCTGCAATACTTCCAATAATCGTAGCAAAAAAACCAATGACTAAATTTTCAATAAAAACCATTTTTTTCAGTTGCTTCGGACTCATTCCTTGAATCATCAACAGTCCAAATTCTTTTTTCCTAGACTGAATAAACACATCCATCGAGTACAAAACAAAGAAAAATGCAAAGCCGTAAATAATGATCGCAGCAGCTAACATACCCATTTTTGCATTACGATTTAAATCATTGCCCAACGCCGGATGAAATGCAAAAACCGTAAATGTGAAAAATACCATTACTGAAAATAGTGTACTTAGAAAATAAGCCATATAAAGATGCTTATTTCGTAAGGTATTTCGAATAACAAATTGACTAAAACTCATTATCGACACCTTCAATCTCAGATAGTTTCACCATGATTTCATCGTAAAACATCTTTTGATTTCCATTATGATGGATCTCATCAATCAGTTCACCATCTTTGATAAACACGATTCGCTTGCAATAACTTGCTGCTAGAGGATCATGAGTAACCATTAAAATCGTTGCTTTTTCTTCTTCGTTTAATTGTTGCAATAACTGCATTACATCTTTTGATGATTTCGTATCTAAATTCCCTGTAGGTTCATCCGCCAATAATAATTGTGGTTGATGAATCATTGCCCGAGCTACAGCAACACGTTGGGCTTGTCCACCAGAAATTTCTGGGATTCGTTTTTTCAATAAACTTGCAATTCCCAAACGTTTAGCTAAAAGATCAAGCTGCTTTTTCATCACTGAAATTTTTTCTCCATCCAATGTTAACGGCAAAATAATATTTTCTTCTACTGTTAAGGTTGGCATTAAATTAAAACTTTGAAAAATAAATCCTAACTCTCTACGTCTGAATTTAGCGATTTCTTCTTGATTCAACTGATTTGGATCTTTTCCATTCATTAAGATCTGTCCATCTGTTGGCTGATCGATTGTTGCCAAAAGGTTCAAAAAGGTACTTTTTCCACTTCCGGAAGGCCCCATGATCCCAATAAATTCACTGTCATTAACGTTTAAGTTCAAGCCTTTTAAGGCTTCATATTTAATTTCTTGTCCATATGTTTTAGATAAATTTTCTACTTGTAACATCATTATCTCTCCCTTTCTCTACTTCGCAAGTCTAGTCCAATTACGACGAACACACCATAGAAAAAAATAACAGATTGCTTACATTTTTGTAAGTAACCTGTTATTTCTTTACGCTTCATATTCAATCACATATGGATAAAGAGCTGTATTGTAGATTGCTTCGGAATACTCAACGATTTTTCCCGATAGCCCTATTGATTTTCTAATTCGTTTTAACCCATTTTTCTCAGTAGTAGCTAGAATTTGTTGTTGTTCTGCCGTTAATTCAACAGTTTGGAAACTATCTTCAAACTTAATGATCTCGATACCATGTTGATCCATTAGGCGATATAATGATTCATTTTCAAAATCTTCCAAAGGAACATCCGCTAAACTATTCGGTAAAAAGTAGTTAAAGTAAATATATGGTTGGTCATCTAAAGTATATAGGCGGGAAACTTTTACTGCATTTTCACCTAAAGATTGATAAATTGGAGAATCAGAGTCTAACGTTACTTTCTCCAAATTCAAAATTTTCTTCGCTACTTTTTGTCCAGACTCATTTAAATATTCTGTAAATGTTCCAGCTTTAGACAATTTATTGTAGGGACGGTTACTTAAAACAGTCGTTCCTTTCCCACTTTTTTTCTCTACTAATTCTTCTGATGATAATAACTCGATTGCACGACGAACAGTTATTTTGCTTACGTCAAACAATTGTTCAAGCTCAGCTTCTGTTGGCAATAATGAACCTACTGGATATGTACCATTCATGATATCTGATTTGATTTGCTCTGCTACGTCTAAATATAGTACGCTTTTTCTTCTCATGTGATCCATCCTTATACTCTTTATTTAGTCTATCGTTTCATTTTTATTTATTCGCTATTCATTTAGATTACCCTAATTCTAATCGTATTTATGATTTAATTCAACTTTCCATCTAATTATTCAATAGTATTTCATACATTATACCAAAGATTACATTTATGGAAAACCTATTTGGAGAAGCTGCTCAAATAAAGTATACGCAATTAGACAATCAATAAAAAAATGGAGCAAGCTTTCAAGCTTACTCCATTTCCTTTAGCCATTATTTTTACTCAGGACCATGATCCATCGGCATATCTTCTGGTACAGGCTCAAGAAAGACTTTTCTTGGTTTACTCCCTTCAGAGGGTCCAATTACACCATGAGCTTCTAATTCGTCGACTAAACGTGCTGCACGATTATAACCGATTCTAAAGCGTCTTTGCAGCAAGGATATACTTGCTGTCTGCATTTCTACGACCAAGGCTTTGGCTTCTTCATACAGTTCATCTTGTGACGCTTCGCTGCTGCCACCAGTTGTTTCTTCTTCCGTTGGCATCATACTTTCTTGATAATCTGCTTCTTGTTGCTCTGTTACAAAAGCAACGATTCGTTCGACCTCATGATCAGAAATAAAAGCACCTTGCACTCGAATTGGTTTATTTTCACCCATCGGCAAGAACAACATATCTCCCCGACCTAAAAGTTTTTCTGCCCCATTACTATCAATGATAGTCCGTGAATCAGTCCCACTGGAAACGGCAAACGCCATTCTAGAAGGAACGTTCGCTTTGATGATCCCTGTGATAACATCCACACTTGGGCGTTGTGTTGCTAAAATCATATGGATTCCGGCTGCACGAGCCATTTGTGCTAAACGAATGATTGCATCCTCTACTTCATTGCTGGCAACCATCATCAAGTCGGCTAATTCATCAACGATCACCACAATAAATGGCAGTATCGGACGATTTTCACCATCTTCTAAATTCTTTTGAATCACTAATTCATTATATCCCGAAATATTTCGAACCCCAGTGGCTGCAAATTTTTCATAACGGAATTCCATTTCCTGCACGACTTTTTGCAAAGCTTGAGCAGCTTTTCGTGGATTTGTTACGACTGGTGTCAACAGATGAGGAATCCCATTGTAGACATTCAACTCCACCATCTTTGGATCGATCATCATTAGTTTTACTTCATGCGGTTTGGCTCTCATTAAGAGACTTGAGATAATGCCATTGATTGCAACAGACTTCCCACTACCAGTTGAACCTGCGATCAGTAAGTGAGGCATTTTAGCTAAATCAGCGGATTGAACCATGCCTGAAATATCTCTTCCGAGTGGAACTTCCAATAATTTATCTGGGTGACTTGGTTGTGCCTCGATAATATCTCTAAATGAAACGGTACTTACAGTACTGTTCGGCACTTCGATCCCAATCAATGATTTGCCTGGAATTGGTGCTTCCATCCGCACATCTTTGGCAGCGAGCGCTAAGGCAATATCATCCGTCAAACTAACAATTTTACTCACTTTAACGCCCACAGCTGGCTGAATTTCAAACTTCGTTACAGCAGGTCCAAGGCTTGCTTTAACAACTTTTGCATCCACACCAAAACTTTTGAATGTTTGTTCTAACACACCAATATTTTTTTCGATTTTTTGGTACTCACCACTTTGATCAGCAGATGGAATCGAATCTAATAAGGTTGATGGCGGCAACTCATAATCTCGATCTTCTGCTTCTTCTGAAATTTCAAAATCCAATTCGCCGCCTTCATCCATTTCAGGTTCAGTAACTACTTTTTGCTGTACAGGTTGCACTTCAGCCTGGCTTTGGAAACTATCGATTGGAACCAGTGTTAACTGTTCTGGCTCCTGCAATTCTTTTTCTTCTTGTTCCCATGCTTCTTGCGCTAATTTTTCACCTGGTGTCATTTCTCTCACATCATTTTTCAGACGTTCCTGAGCTCGTTTCTCCATTTCGGCCTGTTTAGCCGCACGTTTTTCTGCTCGCTTAGCTTCTTTCTCAGCTTGACGCTCTCCGCTTCTAGCAGTTAAAGCACTAAGCTTTTCCCGAATGACCTGTAACCCACTCATCACTTGCTGAAAATCGAGCATACTCATCAAAAATGCACCGATCAAAATCAGCAATCCAGCAATCAAGTAGCTACCAAACTGCGCAACTAAAAAGAAAGTGAAACTGTACAGTCCTGCTCCAATCATTCCGCCACCGACATTTTGCGCTACAGTGCTTGCTTTTAGATCCATTCTAAGAAATTCCCACGTAGTACCAATGATATCTGGTGTTTGCGTGCCGACATTACGAAACATGTAAGCTTGTAGAAATAGCAAAATACCCAAGTAAACAAAGACTCCGCCAATTATCGGTCGACTCTTTTTGATTGGAAATTCTTTACCAAATATAACTAAAGAAAGTCCATAAAGCATAAGTAAAATAGCTGCTACTGGAAATGTATTTCCTATACCCACACGTAACCCATTGGCGATCAAGGTGCCAAGAAATCCTAATTTTAAGAGTCCAAATAATCCGAAGAAGATAAAAAAGATACCAAGAAAAATGAAATTAAGATGTTCTTGCTGCTGTTGCTGTTTTTTTGTCTTTTTCTTTTTTGCACTTTTCCTTTTTTGTGCCATGTAACATCCCTCTTTTCAATCAGTATCCATTATACCTAAAAAACGAGCCGAACAAAAGTACCCCCATTGTTTCTCTTAAAATTTTAATGATTTTAAATCGAAATCCCTTTATTAACTGACTTGTTGCTTATGAATACCAATCCCTGTGATACCAGAAAGAATCGATAAAATCGGACATAGTAAAATAAAGAAACTAAACGGTGCATATTCCAATGTAGAGACTTGTAATGTACTTGCCATAAATACACCACTCACGCCCCAAGGAATCAGTGAATTCAGTACCGTTCCCGAATCTTCTAATGCTCTAGAAAGAACTTCTGGGGCAAGTCCTGCTTTATCATAACTTTCCTTAAATGCCCGTCCAGGAAGGATAATGGATAAATACTGTTCTCCAATCATCAAATTAGCCAACGCACCACTAAACACCGTTGCAGTAACTAAACTACCTGTTGATTTTAGTTTTTCAGCAAGCGGCGCCATTAAGACCGTGATCACGTCCATCTTCATAAGTAAACCACCTAAAGATAAGGTTAACAGAATCAATGAAACTGACCACATCATACTTTGGATACCACCTCGAGTCAACAAGGCATCGATTTGCTCCATTCCTGTCTCAGATACAAAGCCATTTTCTAAAATCGTACTTAATTGTTTTAAATCAACATTTTGGGTCTGAATCATATACATGACACTGGAAAGCAAAATCGTGACTAACAATGAAGCAATTGCCGGAACACGTTTGATCGAGCATAAAACAAGTAACAAAATCGGCAGAACTGCCCACCAACTGATGGCAAAATTGGCTTGTAACACATCTAAAAACTGTTTTGTTTCTAAATCAGTTTGTCCAATTTTCGTTTGAAACCCAATAACTGCATAAAGGATAAACGAAATAACAAAAGCTGGAACCGTCGTCCACATCATATTTCTAATATGTTTAAATAAATCAGCTCCCGCAACAGCTGAAGCTAAATTCGTGGTATCTGAAAGAGGTGACATCTTGTCTCCAAATACAGCACCTGAAATGATTGCTCCTGCTAAGATAGCAGAGTTGAATCCCATTGAAATCCCCATGCCCATTAAAGCCAAACCAATTGTTGAAACCGTTGTAAAGGCACTTCCAATCGAAATCCCAACAACGGCACAGCTAACAAACGCAGAAGGTAAAAAGATACTCGTACTGATAACCGAAAATCCTGCGTACATCATCGTTGGAATGACACCACTTGCGATCCAAACTGCAATCAAAGCACCAATTAAAATGAAAATAACCATAGGAATAATCCCTGTTTTCACACCTTCTATGATTCCTTCATGGATTTTATCCCATGAAGCTCCACGCCATTTACTCCAGCCAATCAGTAAACCTAGTGCACATAATACGGGGAAAATCGGACTCATACCGACACCGATAACACAAATACTGATAATCAATAATAATGACAAAAATATAAACAATGCTTCTTTTACACTTAATTCTTTCTTCATTTACGTTCCTCATTTTTCTTATAAATTAATTTTTGAAAACAAAAAAATCCCTAACAATCAGAAATAGACTGTCAGGGACGAATAAACGTCAGAAACAAAAATTTTATTTTGTCTCATACGCATAAATACACGCGGTACCACCCATAGTTGAAATTATAAATAATTTCCACTCAAAAGACGCTAACGGATCTCACCCGAATAGAACATTTCGCTCCAGATTTGTAATTCAAGTAGTTATTTTGGTCAACTTCCATCTGCCGTTGACTTTCTGTCATTTCAAAACAACTCTCTACTGTGAATCCTTCCCAGCTCTTGTTTGTATTTTTATTTTTAACGGTAAAAATCAAAGCGGCCTTTAGCTAACATTTCTTTGATCCCGCCTGTTTCAAATAACGAACGATCCATGATCACTTTTTTGATAACAGAAGCTGGATATCCTTTAACTTCCATTTTTCCAACTTCACCAAAGGCATGACTGTTACCGATAGAAGCAACTGAACCTAATGATTTAAAGGTAAACTCTTTCGTTGGTTCCCCTTTTAATTGGGCTTTGATATTTTTCCCAGCATGCTCACCCATTTTAAGTGAAATTTGTGCAGTCGTTGGATATGGGCGATTAGACTCTTTATCCATCACAGCAGAACAATCACCAATGATATAAACGTTACTATGATCTGCATCTGTTAAATCAGGTTTGACCATCACACGGCCGCGTTTAGCTGCAAAACCAGAATCTCCAACAACGTGACTCCCACTAACACCCGTTGTCCAGATGATTGTCTTAGCGTTCAATTCATTTAATTCGTTTGTTTCTTGATTATCTAAATAAACAACAGTATCTTGTTTAATTTCTTTGATCGGTTTTCCAACTAAGAAATTAACACCCCATTTTTTCAAATGATCGATGCCATAGCCGCCAAGTTTTTCACTAAACATTGGCAATAAACGAGTGACAGCTTCAACACAGTATAATTGAATTTTATCAGGTTCAACACCAGCGATTTCAGCTAGTTTTTTCTTTCCTTCATGTAAAGAACCTAATAATTCAATTCCTGTAAAACCAGCACCGCAGACAACGATTTTTAAGCAATTTTCGTCTTTGGTTTCTTTATAAGCTTCCATTTGCTCTGTTAGATGTTGATACACTTTTTCTGATGTTGGGATATCGACCATTTTTAATGAGAACTCTTCAACACCAGGTATGCCGAACGATTCTGACTCGTACCCTAATGCGACGATCAAATAATCATAAGAAATCGCTTCTTGATCTTTCAAATGAACCAGTTGGTTTTCACTATCGATTTTTTCCACTCTGCCTTGTACAAAAGTCGTACATGCTGATTTTACCACATCTTTGATTGGATAAGTGATTCTTTCTGATGTTTGGATACCTGCTGCAACCTCGTGGATATCGGTTGCTTCAAAGTGGTAATCATTTTGATCGACCAATGTGATTTTTAGATCATTGGTGCCTTTTTGTAATTCATGTAGCGCTCTTAAACCGGCATAGCCAGCGCCTAAAATAACGACGTGCTTACTCATTTTAAAAATCCCCTCTTAACCTTTTTATTTATTATTTAAGCCACAATCCTATGGCAAAAAATACAACTTGTGCAAGTGCTCCGACTGCCAAAATTCTCACGGCGCAAATAAATGTCTTTGTTTTGACCTGTTCGTTTAAAAATAACTTTGTTTGTTTCCAAATAAAGGGCAAAACGAGTAACGTCAATAACATCGTAAGTGGCGTTAAACCTAAAATAACGCTCAACACGATCGATGCAAATGCAATCACGATCAATCCGACAAACAAACCAATCGATGCTTTCTTCCCTAAATAATGCACTAAGGTAAAGCGATGATTCATTTCATCTTCTTCTAAATCACAAATATTATTTGCTAACATTAAATTAGCGATCAAACAAGTATTAGGCAATGACACTAAAAAGATACTGCCAATATTACTCATTGTCCACTGAAAAGAATCAAATGTATTGATATAGACACAAATCAACATGATCATAAAGCCCATTGTAAATCCTGAAAAGAATTCACCCAAAGGCAAGCTTGATAATGGTTTAGGTCCAGATGAATAAAAGATTCCGATCAGGTAGCAATAAAGTCCCAGCCATAACAACGGCCAGCCGACAACCATAGACAGACCGATCCCCATCAAGGCAGAAATTGCCACCATCCAAATGATCCAGCGGCGAATCATCGGCAAGGATAGATTTTCCCGCCCGATAATATTCGTTTTCTCTTTGTAATCATGCCCTTCTTTGGCATGATGGTAATCATTATAGTTATCTAAAATATCAACAGCCATATTAAAAATAAACATCGCAATAAAATAAATAAGAACATATCCTAAATGTAAACTTTCATAATGGTACCAACTAAAACAAATCCCTAAGAGAAAGGGTAAAACACTGGCTGACTTTGCTTTTAGTTCAACTAATTCAAAAAAAACTTCTCTATTCAAATTATACTCTTCTCTCCTTATAATATTTAGTTTTATGCTCACAGAATAATTTGCTTGTATTTCTTTACTAACATCGTATACAATCAATAGTATTGAATTACTGAAAGGAATATTGGTTATGAATGATTTTTGGAAAGAATTTCCTATTATCCAACAACAATTAAATGAAACTTGTGAACTGATCAAACATCAAGTTAAAATACGAAACAAAGAAATTGAAGCAGCTCTGATCGAACTAACCTATTCAGGCGGAAAATTACTACGCCCTGCCTTCTTTTTTTTATTTGCTCAAATCGGTGATGAACAAAAACAAGACCATAAACAACTAATCAAAATCGCCGCTTCGATCGAAATCCTACACATGGCAACATTGATACATGATGACATCATCGATGACTCACCACTGCGTAGAGGAGCCGTTACGATCCAATCCCGCTATGGTAAAGATATTGCTGTTTACACAGGGGATTTATTATTTACTGAATTTTTTGAATTACTTGCTGAAACGATGAATGGTTCTGATTTTCTACATACAAACGCTTCTGCGATGAAACGGTTACTACTTGGTGAATTAGATCAAATGCATACACGCTATAAAAAAGATATGACTATTTCTGATTACTTACGCAGCGTCAATGGAAAAACAGCCGAATTATTCTCTTTAAGCTGTCTGGAAGGTGCTCATTTTGGTTATGCTAGTCTAGAAGTACAACGTTTAGCAAAACGAATTGGTCGGCATATCGGCATTGCGTTTCAAGTTTATGATGATATCTTAGACTATACAGCAGATGTAAAAACCTTGAAAAAACCCGTTTTAGAAGATCTAGCACAAGGAGTCTACACGTTACCCTTGATTTTAGCAATGCAAAAAGCGCCAGAACGCTTTGCTGTTTATTTAGAAAAAGGTGCTGCTATCACAGACATACAAGCTACTGAAACAGCAAAACTCGTTCACGAGCTAGACGGAGTTAATGATGCTAAAGCATTTGCGAAACGTGTCACTGAAAAAGCATTGACCGATATCGAAAAATTACCCGATTGTTTAGGTAAAGAACAACTAACTTTACTAACAGAATTATTACTGCAGCGGTCATTCTAATTCCGTACTAAGCTTTTAAAAGTTTGAGGCAAAGCTCATAGAGTTTTGCCTCATCTTTTTATTTTATTCGTAAATAAGTACTTTCGTCAACCAATCAATTCTTGTTCATGCCTCGATCAATTGCATACAATTGTTGATAATGAAGATTTGTTGCTAACAATTCTTGTGGTGAACCACTCATTTCCAATTGCCCATCTTCAATGAATATCACTCGATCCATCATATGAACACCTTGAAGATGATGAGTGATCCAAATAATAGTTTTATCTTTTAACGTATCAAAAAATGTATCTAATAATTGTTGCTCAGTAATAGGATCCAGACCCGTCGTTGGTTCGTCTAGTAGTACAACTGGTGTATCTTGAAGTAAAATCCGAGCCAATGCCAAACGATGACGTTCACCACCAGAAAAACGCAAACCGGCTTCATCCACCATTGTTAGTAATCCTTCAGGCAACCCTTCGATCATTTCCTTAAGGCCAACCTTGTCCAATACTTGCCAAACTTCTTCTTCTGAGGCTTCTTCTCGTCCAATTCGGACATTATTTAAAATCGTTGTTCTGAAAAGATAAGGTGCTTGGTGAATCACACCGATTGATTTTGTGATTTGATCACCAAACTCAGCCGTTTTAATTCCACCTAATGTAATCGTTCCTTTATCAGGCTGTAAATCTCCACGGATCAACGTTGCCAAGGTACTTTTACCTGAACCACTACGTCCCAAAATCGCCAATTTTTCTTTTGAATGAATAGTCAAATTCAAGTCTTCTAAAACAAGCTTTGATGTTCCTTCATAAGAAAATGATATATCACTAATTTTAATTTCTGTATCTGTGATCGTTAGATCTTTTGGCACAACGTTTACTTCTTCTGGTTCAGGTAAATCGTTCAAACGTTTGATTGAATCTTTATAGATATTTGTTTCTTGTGCTGCATCAGGCAGTGGCGCAAAAGCATCAATCAACGGGAATACCGTCAACGTAAATGCTGCGATCCAATTAGCTGCACCGCCATGATTGCCCGGAAAACGAACACTCGTCCAAGCTAAAATCGCGACAGTGATCACACCTAATGCAACCTGTAAAACAAAATCACGAAAACGATTAAAACGTTTAATTTGTTCATCTAACTGACGAAGTTTTGCCTCTTCCGCTTCATAAGAATGAACAAATTCCTGACCACGTTGGCTGAATACCCAATCAGAAACACCTAAAATATTATCTGTCAGTGTTTTATATAATTCATTTTTAGAAACTTTTTGCTTTTCTTGTCTAGCACCATTCACTAAAACTGAGATTAAAGGCAATAGAAAAATCACGACGCCTAACATCAATAACATACACAAACCAAACCACCATGAAAACAAACCTAGTCCAATAATAATAAAGATATATAACAACCAAGCGATCACTGTTGGGAAAATTGTGCGTAAATATAAATTCTGCAAGTGATTGATATCTTCAGACAACAAGCCTAAAATATCACCTGTTTGGTATTTTGATTTAAAGAAAATCGCATCTTTCTCTAAAACCATATAAAGCTTCAGACGTAAGTCAGACGTCATTTTAAGGACCCAGTTATGACTGACTAAACGCTCGATATAACGAAAAACTGGACGACTGATCCCAAAGGCACGTGTTAATACGATTGGAATATAAATCATCAAAATATTTTCCGGAAGTGACGCTGCTCGGCTAATTAAATAACCTGAATTAAACATCAATGCGCCTGCACTAAAGAAGGTCAAAAAGCCTAAAACCAAAGCTAGATACAATAAACCTTTATACTTTTTCAAGAATGGTTTGACCCATTGATCTTTTTCGTATAATTCTTTATTTGTTGGGGTATTTTCCATTATTCTGTCCCCCTCATTTGATTCACTAATTTCACATAGTAACCATTTTTCTCAGTCAATTCAGCTAGCGTTCCCGCTTCAACCAGCTGCCCTTTATCCATCACTAAAATATAATCCATTTCTGCCATCCAATGTAATCGATGAGTAGCAAAAAAGACAAGATGATCTTTCATCAAAGGCAACATTCTTTCCTTTAATTCCACTTCCGTTTCGATATCTAAGTGAGCGGTTGGTTCATCAAACAATAGAATGCGACGTGTTTTGTCTAGAAAAGCTCTAGCAAGCGCTACACGCTGTGCTTGTCCGCCACTTAACATTCTCCCACTTTCACCGATCACCGTGTTTAAACCGTCTGTAAGCTCTGTTACAAGCGTTTCTAATCCGACTAATTGAACTGCGGCTAACACTTGCTCATCTGTCGCATCTGGCGTGTAAAAACGGACATTGTTCGCTAAGGTATCTTGGAAAATATAAGGTGCTTGCGGAATATAAAGTACTTGCTTCTGCCATTCTCTTTGCAGAAAATGCGGAATCACTTGTCCATCGACTTCGATTTTTGTCGTTTCAGCATCTGGTTCTAAAAAACCGCTCAATACATTGATCAAGGTTGATTTACCCGAGCCGCTAGCGCCGATGATCCCAATTTTTTGATACCCTTTTGCTACAAAATCCAAGTTTTTTAAAGCAGGTTGTGTTGCTTCTTCATATTGGAACGTCAAATGATCAGCTGATAATTCACTCAACGCTGTCCAATCCCCTAAAGTAAGACGATCCGTTTCAGTCATTTCTGGTAAATCCAAGACAGCCTGAATTGCTTGGAATGAATTTTTCCCATCCAGCGTCGCATGATAATCACTAGCAAAATCACGAACTGGTAAGAAGAACTCAGGTGCTAAAATCAACGTCGTCAAAGCTGGAAATAGTAGAATCCCACCTTCCAACAAACTCAATCCTAAAAACACCGCCACAACAGCTACAGACAATGTTGTAAAAAAATCCAAAGCAAACGTTGATAGAATCGCGATCTTCAGTGTACTCATCGTCGCTTCTCTAAACCGTTCACTGGTATTATAAATACTACCTGCATATTTTTTACTCAAACCAAACAACTTCAACGTATCTAATCCTCGTAATGAATCTATAAAGTGATTAGACAAGATCTGAAAAGCTTTATATTGTTTATCCGCTTTACTTTGCGCTGCATATCCTAAAATAATCATAAAAATAATGATCATAGGAAACACAACCAATAAAACGATCCCTGAACGAATATCTAAAGTAAACACAAAAATCAAAATGATCCACGGAATGATCATCATATTCATGATTTTCATCAAGATCAAATGCAGATAATTCTCTGCCTGGCTGATTCCTTCAAGTGCCATTGTGATCATATTTCCCGTACCATTTTTTTGAACCACAGTTGGTCCAAGTCGAAACACTTTTTGTAACAAGGCTTCTCTTAATTCACGAGAGCGATCATAACTAAAGGTGTCCAACATTTTCTCACGAAGATACGTGATCACATGTCTGCCAGTATAAAACAAAAAGAACACCAAAATATCCAACAGCTGGTCGTTTAACTGACCACCTTCCCATAACCCAACAACGGCTTTAGATAAATAAAATGCTTGTCCTATAATAAATACTGCTTGCAGGAAAGAAAAACCTGCAAGCAAGATCATGATATTTTTGATTTTCGGCATTTTTAAGATGGCTTTATCGATCATCCTTCATACCCCACAGCTTCAATAGCTGGATGTTTGATACGTTTTCTAAAGACATAATAAGACCAACCTGTATAGGCTAATACAAAAGGTAAAATCGTTAATGATAACCATGTCATAGTTTTCAATGTATAAGGAGAACTTGAAGCATCTTTGATCAAGATGTCATAATACCCTTCACTACCAACCATCACACGTGGGAATAAACCACTGAATAATAAAGCAACTAAAAGAATCAATGTTAAGCCACTAGCAATAAAAGCCAACATTTCTTTTTTCTTAAAGACACTTACATTAGCAACGACTGTTAATGCAACGATTCCTACTACTAATAATAACGTCAAGACGAAATGATTATCAAAGAAATCTGTTTTAAAGTACAATAGTGCTGCAAACACAACTAAGCCAACATATAAAATCCAATAGAAGAATGACGCATAATTACGCGCACGTTCTCTGACTGGTCCTTCTGTTTTAAGTGCAATGTAGTTCAACCCATGCAAGTAGCACAATAATGCTAAAGCAACGCCACCTAAAACAGAAAATACATTGAAGTAGTCAGTAAATGAAGCCATCATATTCCCATCAACATCAAGCGGCATTCCTTGAACCAAATCAATGAATAAAACCCCAAAGAAAAATGGCACGATAAAACTACCAATTGATAATGTCCAGTTCCACATTCTGCGTCGTTTACCATCCGGCATACGATGACGGAATTCAAATGACACACCACGAATGATCAAACCAACTAAAATAATAAACAAAATCAAGTAAAATCCGCTAAATAATGAAGCATACCAGTATGGAAAAGAAGCAAACATCGCCCCACCTGCTGTTAATAACCATACTTCATTACCATCCCAAACCGGTCCAATCGTTTGGATGATCTGTTCTTTTTCTTCTTCATCGTGCGCTAATGTTTGAACCGACATCCCTACGCCAAAGTCAAAACCTTCTAGGAAGAAGAAGCCTGAGAATAAAATACCAATCAGTACAAACCAAAGTAATTGTAACGTACTCATTCGCCAAAGACCTCCTTATCAAATGGATCTACATCAGTAGAGTTCGCCTCTGCTAATTTCTTTTCTTCATAATCTGGTCCTTTTTTAAGTTCTACTGTGATCAAGTAAACCATCACTGAACCTAGACCTGCAAAAAGAATAAAGTAAATAATGTTCGATGTTAATAGTGAAGCCACTGATACGTTTGGTGACACACTATCTTCGATCGTAAATAGACCGTAAACAGTCCAAGGATAACGACCAAGTTCAGTGATCAACCAACCTGTTGTATTTGCTAAGAATGGTGCAAACGTGCATAATGCCACGATCCAAACCATCCAACGTTTTTCATAAAGTGAAGGTTTTTTCTTACGACTAAAGAATAATCCTAAAGCTGAAACTAATAGCATCAATGCACCAAATCCAGCCATGACTCTAAAGCTCCAGAATAATGTGTTGACTGGTGGATAATAATTTTTATCATCCCCATATTGTTCTTTCAAACGTTCATTCACAGTATCCATTCCATCAACGGAACCAGATAAACTATTATAAGAAAGAATACTTAGCATATAAGGAATTTGAATCCCAAATACTTGTTTGTGTTGGGCTTCATCTGCCCAAGCAATCAATGTCCAAGCAGCCGGATCACCTGAATCTTCGTAATCCCCTTCCATTGCTGCAAATTTCATTGGTTGATCATTGATCAAAGCTTTCATTTGTAAGTCACCTGTAAATAAAACAGAAAGTGAACCAAATAAAGCAATCCATAAACCAATGCGCATAGATGTTTTGTGGAAATTCATATCACGTTTTTTCAAAATTTGGAACGCAGCAAGACCTGCAACGATCATTCCGCCCATCACAATTGCACCAGACAGAACATGGGTAAACTCATACCAAACTTTTGGATTCCCAATTACAGCCCCAAAGTCAATTAACTCTGCACGGCCATTGTTTAATGTATACCCAACTGGATGTTGCATAAAGCTGTTTGCTGCTAAAATCCAGAAAGCGGACATCATTGACCCCAAGAATACCAACCAAATAAATGTTAAATGCAGTTTAGGATTTACTTTATCCCAAGTGAAAATCCATAAACCTAAGAATGTTGATTCTAAAAAGAATGCAAGTAACGCTTCAATCGCAAGTGGAGCACCAAAGATATCTCCGACAAAACGAGAATAATCTGACCAGTTCATCCCGAACTGGAATTCTTGAATAATTCCTGTTACAACTCCGACTGCAAAACTTAATAGAAAAATGTTGCCCCAAAACTTCGCCATTTTGCGATAATGTTCATCTTTTTTTACAACATACATCGTTTCCATGACTGCCACTACAAGTGCTAATCCTATTGAAAACGGTACGAAGAAGTAATGAAAGACTGTCGTCATTGCAAATTGGAATCTTGCTAATGTTACAATATCAAACATCAATAATCCCCCTTGTTTTTACGGTCTCCACAAAAAGAAAGAAGCTGATTTCATTCAAAATAATTATTCATTTAATACCGTTGGTTGGAACAGTCAAAATGAATCAAAACCCAGAATAAAATAAACCTAAATACAATATGTATGTGGAAACTCTTTTTATTAAATTTAGAATGATTCCAATTTAGAGTATACTCCTTTTATTGCAAATTACAAATGTTTCTGCCCTTTTTTCATTAAAATATTCCTTTGTTCTTGGGGAAAAATAAGAAAAGTCAGTTTGAATGATGGAATATGAAAAAAACACTTCGAGTGAAGTGATTTTCTTCATTGTAAAAATTTTGTTAAGATAATATTATATTTTAAACTTTAAAAGTTCCTTGCCCCCAACAATCACATCTAACCGTTATAATCAGTACCTAGCATAAAATCAAAATAAAAAAAGGTTGTTATTCTAATAGGCCTTTTTCTTTGGAATAATCCATATATTTATAAACTTTATCAATTTTATTCTGCTTCACCTTCTCTATTTTCTCTTGAGTAAAGCCTTCTATAATTCCTTGCTTTTGCAATTCTTCAATCATCGCAGTCAATTGATAAAATTCCGTCAGCATTTGTTCTTCATTCGTTTCATCTGCTCTGGATGGGTGATGGTCATCAAAACCAAATCTGATTGCTTTTGACAAGGCTTGTTGGATTTATGCACACTCTTCCATCGCAACTAAGGCTAGATGTTCATTTTTTCTCATCGTAATATTCCGCCCTCTTCCTACAGTTATTTTTGAAAGTAATTGACATAAACTGGAACTGACTCTTCCTTTAACACTCCTTTAACAACTTCTGGTCTATTCGGGCTTTTAGAAAAAATCTTTTCACTACCAATCATGATATTAAATCCTGCAATCTCAGCTAATTCATCATGTCCCAAACTATAGACCATTCTGCCTAAACTACTCCAAACCATCGCTCCGGCACACATACAACATGGTTCACAACTTGTATAAAGTGTATATTCAGTTAAATCCGTTAGTTTTTGGCTAGAACAAAAATCACGGATGATTCCTAATTCGGCATGGTAGGTCGGGTCACTTTCAGTGTGAATCTGATTTTCACCCGTCAATACAATTTTATTGTCTTTTACGAGCAACGCACCAAATGGTTCGTTCCCATGTTTTGCAGCATCTTTGGCTAGTTCTAATGCTTGTTTCATGAATTTGGCATCCAGTTTTTCTTGTTCAGTCTTCATTATCATAGTTTATACGCTCTTTTCTGAATGTTATTTTGTTTAAATTATACCATGAAATCAAACGGTTTCATGAGTGCACATAGATTAAAAACACCAATCACGGGACTGAACCCCTAAAATGAGACAGTTATAAAAACACCTATGCGGTTGCTTGTTTTCGATAATCTATCAGAGATAAGTAACCGTATAGGTGTTGAATTCTCTTTTCATTACCTACAAAAAGAGGGCTGTTACCTATCTTAAACACTCTGCTATATCAGCTGTTTATGCTAAATTAGATATGAAAAAAACAGGAGGTATTCCCCGTTTTTTACCTAGTGATTACCTACTTTTACCCACGTAAACCACCTAGTACTGCTAGGATCCCCACATATTTGGGTACAGATTTTCCTTATGCTCTTTCACACGTGTTGCCCTGACAAACAGCACGTGAAAATATAACACGCTGGGCGCTCTGCTGACGTTCTTTTTCACAAAGTTTTTGACTGATAAAAGTTAGTGCTCATACGTCCTCTTTACCTATACCGATTCGAATTTACAAAGAGGGCCCTGGTATCGGTTGATACGAGGGCTACTTGGGTTAATCGAGATTATGTCTACTAAGTGATTAAATAACGTCTAATTCAAACCAAAAGAGCTTGCGTCTTGTTGGTCACGTTGCGCCACTGTATCAGCGTATTTGTTCAATTGACTATTAATGCTAATCAGTAGTTCTTCCATTTTCTTCACGTTACCTTCTAATTGATTGTATTGTTCTAAATACGATTGAAATGCTTGACCTTTCCATTCTTGCGCGATTTGTTGATTCATAGAATTCACTTTACGAATTGCATCTTGAATTTGTTGTTGAGATTGAGTGTAAACCTTTGCTTGTGATTTTAGTTGTTCGGGTGTGACTGAAATTGCTCCTGCCATTTGATTCTCTCCTTTTTTGATTCAATATTTATAGTTTTATTTCATAACTATCTTTTTTATAGATGATTGCGTTAGCTAAAAGAATTACTGTTAAATTCAATGGTATTCACTGAGTTACGGGCAGCAACTAAGGATTGTTCCAATTTTTTACCACTTTTCCCTTTAATCATTTGTTTTCCTTTTATCGTAACAACTTTCTTACTTGCATTTTCTGCGTCTGAATTAAGGCTTTTTTTAGTTTTTTTAGCTTCTGGTTTAAATTCATTACACACAGTTTTACATTGCTGTATTAACGCTAGTTTTTGTACTCTCTTTTTCTCTTGTTTTTTGTAGTAATCGAGCTCTATCTTCAACAGAGTAACATTCGTGGTTTTATGTGTTAAGCTTTGTTTATCACTAGGTTTCTGAGCTTCTCTATTGTATTCATCAATTTTTCTCTGATAATAATTTATATTTGATTGATAAGATGCGTCTAACTTCATAGTCAATAACCTCTTTATAGTTTGAATGAATTGGCTTCTGCTCTATCCTCGTCTACAGCTTTTGTAGCAGAATTCTGCATAGCAATGCCTATTTTCCTAATATTTTGACTTGCTTTTTTTATATTTGCTTTTAATTCAAGTGATACGTCAGTATTGTAAGTGCTTGGAGTATTTCCTTTGCAAAACGGGAAAACTGATTGAATAACTTCGGTCACGTCTGAATCAGATAATTCAGAATAACAGCCACCATTCAGTCCATTTTGAATCGATTTCATTAAATTCATAATAGCCATACCTTCACGCTCTTCAAAATTTTGAAGTTGCCGTAATGTCTTTAATAAAGATTCTGAAAGATTTATAAAATCTCTTCCTGATGCATTTAAAGTAGAGGGATCATAGAATATTTTAATACTCCCATCAGAATTGAATATACCTGAAAATGACTTATTCATATGACCTACTACTGGAAATTTTGCAGAATTTGACTGCACTAAAAAGCGCTTACCTACTGTTTTTCCTAGAGGAACAAAACCCACTGGATCAAGTTCATGTCTATAATCTCTAATTCTATTATTGTAGTACCCTTGATCAACTAAATCTCGGTATTTTTTAGGTAAAATACGATAACAGCGAGCAGCCGCAAAAGTTGTCGCATTTTTATTATTCATAACGCCCATAAATTGAGCTAATGCACCACCTAGACTATGACCTGTAAAACTATAATCAGCAGGTTTTCTATTATTTACTACCTTATTTACCCATTTTTCATATTCAATAAATTGATGATTATCACTGGCAGAACCTTTACTCCAGCCAGCTAATGAATGAGAAATGATAGGATTTTTGATAGTATTCGATGCATTTTCTGCAATAAATCTCACGTATTGCGTTTTGGAAGAATTCTCTTTTATTTTATCTACTGATAGGTTTGTTCCTAATTGATTAAAATTTGTCGTCCAATCTTTTAGTTCAGAAGAGCCACGAGAAACAAAGATAATATTATCAGGTTGTCCACCATTTTGGATTTTGTCATAATCAGCTTGATTTACTACTGCAACTGCTTGTAGTCCGGATTCTTTATCAATAGAATTAATTACAACAAACTTTCCATCTACAGTTCTAATAACACTACCTACTTTTAAAAGACTATCTTCGTAACTATCGAAAGATAACTTTGAAAAAGTTTCATCTTTAATTTTATTAGACATCGAGTCCTCCTTATATTATTATTATTTAGTAATTAATAACTATACTATCACAAGAGGTGTGTTATGATAAGAAAAAAATATATATTTTTAAGTATTTTAATGTTGACAATTATACTAGCGTTTGGGGGATGTAAAAGTATGGAAGAGAGCGAAATGAATTATTACATGAAAGAACAGAAACCAAGAATCGAAAAATTTTTAAAATATCACTATAATAACATCGATTCTGTAACTTTAACAGGTACTCAAAAGAACCCTATGGGCGGTTTTTTTATACAGGGGTATATTAACGGAGATGAAAATCTATCAATATCTGTTCAAGGAGAAGTTGGAACAAATATTGAATATGTTGATGGACTCAATATTGACTTTGATAAAAAAAATAATAAATCAAACAACAATAAATCCGTTTCTGAAATAGAAGCAGAGGAAAAAACAACAATGTCTTCTTCCGCTAGAATGAGCTTATGGAAAGAAAAATATGGATCAAAAACAACTTGATTTTACAAGAGAACTGAGGATAGATAAACAATTTTAATAAAAAATCACTTAACTCTATTCATTGATAAATCAGTGATTTTATAACAATGTGACAAAGTAAAAAACACTGTACTGGGACTGAACCCCTAAAATGAGACAGTTATAAAAACACCTATGCGGTTGCTTGTTTTCGATAATCTATCGGAGATAAGTAACCGTATTTTTGTTGAATTCTCTTTTCATTATAATACTTGATGAAATTTTATACAGTTTCGATTACACTAGTAGTAGAGCATCCAAGCTCTGACTGTATCGAGAACGTTTCAGACTTTAGAATGGAATGAAACGATTCTATTGGAGCGTTATCAGCGGGTGTCCCTTTTCAGGACATACTTCTGATAATGTTTTTTGCTTTTGTCACTTCATAATAAGCATAAGACGTATAGATAGACCCTTGATCTGAGTGTAATATACAGTTTTCTGGAATATTTTTTAATTGATTAAGTGTATCTAAAACACAGGCAATATCTTGCTTTTCACTGATTGTATAAGATAAAATTTCACCATTGAATACATCCATAATACTAGAAAGATAAAGTTTCTTCGGTCCATAATCAAGATAAGTAATGTCCGTTGTGATTTTTTCTAATGGTTTCTTTGAATGAAATTTTCTGTCAATCAAGTTAGACGTTTTGAAATAAGCCTATCCTGGTCGATGTGCTTTTTTATTTTAACTCGGCAATTCCAACCGTAGGTTTGCATAATTCGTAGAACAACCTTGTGACTAACTTGCATTTCTTTTCTAAGAAGAAATGTGATCTTTCGATAACCATAGGTATAATTATGTTCGTTACATAGTTCTTTAATACGTGCAACTCGGCTATCTTTTTTGTCACTTCTCTTAACCCAATGATAATATGTGCTTCTAGGAATACTAAAATAGTCACGTAACCAAGTGATTGAAACCTTGTCTTTGAACGAATGAACTAATTCTATAAATGTTTCTGCTTCCACTTCCTTTCCAACTCTTTGTATTTTTTAAGACATCAATCTCCTGCTTTAAATACTTATTTTCCTGTTTCAATCGCTCTTCAGAACTCAGTTCCTCTCTTCCTTTACCATAACTGGTATTGTTTACCTACTCCTTGTGAGAATCGATAAGATTCTCCTTTTCTGTACCATTGCCACCACGTTTTCACTTGTGTTTCATTTCTAATATTTAATTCTGTCATGATCTCTCTCGTTGTTTTTCCTTCCAACTTCATTCGTATGGCTGCTTCTTTTACTTCTAATGGGTATGAAATTCGTTTGACCATAAAAATACACCTCCAATTTCTTCATTCTACATGAATTCAACGGGGGTGTTTTTATAGTTGTCTCAACCTATGGGGTCAGTTCACACCAACTTTCTTGATGACTCGTGTTTCTAATTAGAAAATCACTCTTGTTTCATTGCTGCTTTCAAAGCTTGTGCTAATGCACTTTCTTCTGGTTCTTCTTTTTGTGAATATTTCTTCATCAACTTACGTTCTTCATGTTTCGTAAGCTTTTTGTTGCGTTCTTTTTTATCTTGCATTTTTTCTGTGATCGAGCAGTATTTACATTTGAAATAAGCCCCATTTTTTCCATCAATGATTTCCATTTTACGATGGCATTGTGAACAACGGTGGTTGGAAACTTTAGGATCTTTTCTACGGCGATAGCTACAATCCTGGTTGGAACAGATATAGATTTTCCCGTCTTTGGTATTCTTCTCACGTAAGTTTGAGCCACATTCTGGGCATTTCTTTTGTGTGATTGAAAAATCCTGGTATTTGCTTTCGCTTTGTTTGATCTCGTTGACTAATTTTTTCGTATCTTGCTCGATTTCTTTTAGGAAAACAGTGCTGCTTTGTTTGCCCTTGGCGATTGCTTCTAGAGTTTTTTCCCATTTTTCTGTTAGCTCAGGGGTCACTAAAGATGGATTGACCAATTCAAGTAATTGCTTGCCTTTTGGTGAAACATTAAGCCCATTGGTATTCCGTTCCATCAACTCTGATTTGATCAGTTTTTCAATGATTTCCGCACGCGTTGCTGGAGTACCTAAGCTGTGTTTTTCCATCAAACCTAACAAAGTTCCTTCGGTCAATGGTTTTGGTGGTGCAGTTAACTCTTTATTGATAGTGAAATTGGGTGGAATCACCATACCTAATTTCCAGTCGACAGATGGAATAACCTCTTCTTTTTCTTGTTTCCAGCCGGCAACTTCAACTTTACTTTGCCGGAACATAAATTGCTCTTTACCAAAGCTTACGGTTACTTTTGTTTGTTTTGTGCGATGGGATTCGGCAAACATCCCTAAGAAACGAGTCACGATCATGTTATAGATTTTTTGTTCATCGCCACTTAACTTCTCATAACGTGGGCGTTGTTCAGTCGGAATCAACGCATGGTGATCTGTCACTTTTTCGTTTTGGAATACTTTAGTCAGTTTAACTTGACCACCGTCTTTGATATACGTTTTGACTTCTGGCGCAAAATCGCTAATTGCTTGCAATCGTTCTTTCATCGTTGCTTTCATATCTGTAGTTAAATATTTACTATCCGTTCTGGGATAGGTCACGATTTTATGAAATTCGTAGAGACTTTGAACAAGCGAAAGAGTTTTCTTCGCTGAAAATTGATAACGCTGGTTGGCTTCTCTTTGAATTTCAGTTAGGTCATAGGGTAAAGGTGCTTGCTCTGTTTTCGTCTTTTCTTGAATATCGGTTACTTTGCCTTTACCTTCGCTTAGTTTTTTCACAAAAGCTTCTACATCATTGCGTTCTTTAAAGGCATATGGGTTGCTTTGAACCAGTTTAGCTTTTTCTTTTTGAACTTGAAGCTCGACTGAAAAGTACGTTTGCGGTCTAAAACCTTCGATTTTCTTTTCTTGTTGACGGACTAACGATAATGTCGGTGTTTGTACACGTCCAGCGGATAAGCTGTCTTGATATTTCACTGTTAATGCTCTAGTCACGTTTAATCCGACTAACCAGTCTGCTTTGGCGCGAGCTAATGCTGAATAATATAAATTATCATATTCTTTAGCTGGTCTTAATTTTTTAAACCCGTCTTTGATTGCTTTGTCTGTTTGTGAAGAGATCCATAGGCGTTTGACTGGTTTATTAAAATGAACATATTCCAGAATCCAGCGGGCAACGAGTTCTCCTTCACGTCCTGCATCTGTTGCAATGACAGCTTCGGTAACATCTTTACGGTTTGCTAATTGTTTGATCGCTTTTAATTGATGCCCTGTTTTGGGTAATGGCTTGATCCCTAGATTTTTTGGCACCATTGGTAAAGTTTCCATTTGCCAAGATTGCCATTCTTTGTTGATATCTTCTGGCATTTTTAAACCTAGTAGGTGTCCTAATGCCCAAGTCACGATGACATTTGGACCTTCATAATAACTTTTATTTTTTTGATTTGCACCTAGCACTTTACTTAAATCTTTGGCAACACTAGGTTTTTCAGCAATAATCAGTTGTTTGTTTGCCATTTCGTTCACTCACCTTCTTCATTTCTTATGTAAATTGAATTAATTTCAAAAAATGTCAATACGTTGATTTTACCACACTCTGCTTATTCTTTTCGCCTCTTCTTTAAGCTTTTTAATTGAAATGTAAATAGAAGAACCTTATACTTACTAATTGTAAGTATAAAAATAATGATTATCAAGGAGAAACTATGATTACAATTGAATTTTTTCACGACGTTATCTGCAGTTTTTGTTTTCCCATGTCGTATAGAATGAGACACGTCCAAGAAGAAATGCCTGAAATAAAGATCATTCACCGTTCTTTTGCTTTAGCTAGAGATTCTCAAGCTCACGAGCAGATGTTTGGATCAAGAGAAAATGCCAAGAACGAAATTTTATCTCATTGGGTTCACGCCAATCAAAATGATGATCTTCACCGCTTTAATATTGAAGGAATGAGAGAAGCTGATTTTCTTTTTCCAACATCTATGAATGGTTTACTTGCTGCCAAAGCCGCGGGCGTCGTAGGAGGTGAATCCGGTTACTGGGCGATCTTTGATGATTTGCAAACAGGATTATTTGTAGAGAGTCAAAATATTGATGACCCTGCTGTGATTGAAGCAATTATTAAAGATAGTTCGATCGATTTTGAAAAATGGCAGCAAGCCTTCCTTGATCCGGCTACTTTAACGTTAGTTGAAGACGACTTTCGTTTGGCAAATGCTTATCAGCTTACAGGTGTCCCAGCACTGATTGTTAATGGGAAATATTTAATCAATGGTGCACAACCTATGGATCAAATTATCCAAGCGATTCAGACTATCAAGGAAAAAGAAACACCCATAATTGAAGTAATCGAAAATAGTGATGCTGAAAATGGGACTTGCGATATAATAGATGGAAAATGGGTTTGCAAGGATTAAGGTCCAACTCTATTTATTTTTAAAATAATTAAAAGTCAAAAGAATAAGGCACGTATCCGTGAACTTGTTCTCTTGACTTTTTCTCTGATTTCTCTAAACTATACTCGATTTACAGCATTTCGGTTTTGCACAATCATTATGGCGTTCATGAAAATCGTCACCACTTTCAAACGTCACTGCTTGTAAATCCTTCAACAAAGCTAGTCCTTTATATTGTTGAAGATCCTCATCACATTCCTCACACCAACGTTCATCCCCTTCATTCCAGAAGGCTGCTAAATAATTAACTTTTGTATTTATGTATTCATATGTTGAAGAAAGTTCTTGCCATTTTTTTATGTAGTAACGTTCCGCATCTTCTAAACAGTTAAATGTTTTATTTTCTTCGATATCTTCCTGCCAGTCTTCAAAAAACCACCAAGGCTCATTATCGCCGTACATGATAACAACTTGATACATTGATCAATCACTCCAATTCTTTCTACAAGAGCTATTCTAGTCACTTACAGTAAAACTTTCAACTTAAGTGCTTGTGAATTAGTTTTATATTAACGTTGCCTCATTTTAATTTTACCATACGTCGAATCCATTAAAAGCATAAATTTTATTTCATTGCGCAAAAAACGGACTTTTGCTAAACTATGGGATGAATAGGAAGGACTGTTGCTTATCATGAAAAAACCTGTATTTTGGAACTCAATTGCCATTTATTTACTTTTATATAATAATATTTTACTTATTATTTCGTTGATCATGGCCTTAAAAGCTGTGGTTGAAGGAAATGGAACCTTTGGATCAGATGTTTGGTATCAGATGTTTGTTTTTCTTGTTTATATTATTGTAGTCGCTGGATTAATGACAGGTGGTAAAAAAGGATATATCCTCTCCATACTCTTTATCCCATTCATTATTCTAATGTATTTTCACCCGCCAATGATGGTCAGTATGTTTCCTAAAATGATAATGTTGGCATTTCGTGTGGTTGAGTTTGTTTCAATAGTTTATCTGGTTGTTTCACCAGAATCGAGAGCTTATTTCCGTAGCTGTAATAAAAAAAACGAGTAGGGATTTTTCCTACTCGTTTTTGCTTAGATATATTGTAACACTTTTTCTTCTTGATACGCTTGATCGATCAATCCACCACCAAGACATTCCATACCGTTGTAAAAGACAACCGCTTGTCCTGGAGTGATTGCACGCACAGGTTCAGAAAAAATCACTTTAGCTGTCGTTCCATCGCCAGTTAATACAACTTTGACTGGTATATCATCTTGACGATAACGGAATTTAGCCGTACATTCGAATTCTCTTGGCATTTCTGTATCAACAGTAAAATGGATTTCACTGGCATCCAAATGTGTAGCATATAATCGTTCATGATGGAACCCTTGTCCAACATATAATGTATTTGTCGCTAAATCTTTTCCTACCACAAACCAAGGTTCTTGCGATCCTTTGCCGCCGCCAATCCCTAAGCCTTGGCGTTGACCAATGGTATAATACATTAATCCATCATGTTGCCCTTTGATTTCTCCATCTAAAGTTACCATGTCCCCTTTGTTAGCAGGTAAATAGTTACTTAAAAATTGCTTGAAGTTCTTTTCTCCAATAAAACAGATTCCTGTTGAATCTTTTTTCTTAGCAGTTGCTAAATCAGCACGTTCAGCAATCGCCCGAACTTCTGATTTTTCCATACCGCCTAAAGGAAACATTGTTTTGCCTAATTGAGCTTGAGATAATTGACTCAAGAAATAGGTTTGATCTTTATTATTATCAACACCACGTAACATAAGTACGCTTCCGTCTTCTTTTCGCTCTACTTGAGCATAATGCCCAGTTGCGACATAGTCTGCTCCTAGTTGCATTGCGTAATCCAAAAATGCTTTGAATTTGATTTCTTTATTACACATTACATCAGGGTTCGGTGTGCGGCCTAAACGATATTCTGAAAGAAAATATTCAAATACTCGATCCCAATATTCCTTCTCAAAATTTACCGAATAATAAGGAATGCCAATTTGATCTGCAACTTTAGCCACATCTTTGTAGTCTTCGGTAGCAGTACACACACCATTTTCATCCGTGTCATCCCAGTTTTTCATAAAGATACCCACGACATCATAGCCCTGCTCTTTTAAAAGCAACGCTGTAACAGAAGAATCTACACCTCCGCTCATGCCAACAACGACACGAGTTTTGCTGTTATCTGTCATTTGATCACCATCATTTCAATTTAGATTCTGAATGCATCTACGATTTGAAGGTCGTAACTTTTCAGTGATACTTATTATACTAGTATTTCATAAGAAGTAAAGGCATTAAGAGACAACAATTTCCTTCTTCGCATAATTTTTCTTTATTTTGACTATAAAAAAATAAGACTCGATCTTTTTCGATCTTGTCTTATTTTCAATGATTATGCTTTCTCTAAAACATCACGGCTGATCATACCATCCATCAAGAAATAAAACTTTTCTTGACTCATTGCGTGAGATTCGCTTTTAAAGATGTTCATTGATTTCAATCCGTTAGCAGTTGTAACAGACATTTTCAGTGTTTTCAAATCTTCAGCAATCGTAATTTTTAATTTAAAGCCTTCTTTACTTTGGGGTGTTGCATCTAATGGACGGATCAACTGGAAATTCCCTGAATTCGTTTCAGTGAAGCCATTATCTTTCAATGTGTATTTTTTTGCTTGTTCGTTTACCTTGTAAAATACCGTACAACCTTCAACTGTTGCTTTTTCTTTAAATGCCATTTTTCCACCTCTTTATTTATTGTCTCTTTTATTATAGTTGGTACGCTTTCTTTTTACTAGTTATAATCCTGTTTTTCTTAAATTACTGCTTAATTTTTTGGATTGTTTCGATTAATATTGCTACGAATCGTTGAATTTGTTCCTCATCATTCCCCAAACCAAAGCTGATTCTCACAGATTCTTTGATTGCAGGATGGTTCTTGCCATACATCGCTTGTAAAACATGGGAAGGTTCTACTGTTCCAGCAGTACAAGCTGAACCTGTTGATATCGCAACGCCTTTGAGATCTAAATGCATCAATAACAAGTCGCTTGCGACACCTAGAAACCGTAAATTTAAAATATGAGCTAACTTATTTTCAGGATTGCCATTGATTTGATAATCGATCTGAGCTTTATCTAATTGCGTTAAAATAATCCGCTCAAAATCAGCGTATTTTTCATGTCGCTGTTCTTTTTCGCTGTCCGTTAAAAGCTCAACCGCTTTGCCCATCCCTGCAATACCCGCTAAATTTTCGGTTCCTGCCCGACGTTTTTCTTCCTGCTCTCCACCATGTAAAAATGAAGGCAATGAAATGGCATCATTTTTAAATAAAAAACCAACACCCTTTGGTCCATTGATTTTATGAGCAGAAATACTTAGTAAATCGATTCCAAATTCATGAGGTGAAATCCGTTCAGAACCATATGCTTGTACAGCATCTGTATGAAAAACGGCTGGATGTGATTCTAGCAATGCTCCGATTTCTTTGATTGGTAGTAAATTACCGATTTCATTATTACCGTACATCACAGAAACCAATGTCGTATCTTCTCGTAAGGCATTTTCAAGATCTATAATTGCCAATTCTCCGTGCTTATCAACCGGAAGATAAGTTACTTCAAAACCTAATCCTTCCAAATACTTCATTGTTTCCAAAACAGCTGGATGTTCAATTGTAGTTGTGATCAGATGCATTCCTTGATCTTTTCTAGAAAGTGCCGTTTCGATGATCGCTGTATTATCCCCTTCAGTGCCGCCACTATTGAAGATGATTTCATGTGATTTCACTTTAAGACTAGCTACGATCACTTGGCGAATATCTTCTAATGTACGATGTGCTTTTCTACCAAATGTATGGATACTAGACGGATTACCAAACGTATTGGCCAATTCACTGGCCATTATCTCAATAACTGCTGGATGCGCTGGTGTTGTTGCTGCGTGATCTAAATAAATGGGTTCCACTGAACTCGTCCTTTCTGAATCATTTTAATTGGGACTATTCTAACATACCTAGCACTGTTCCTCAAAGATTGATTCTTATGCTTATTTACTTGGCAAATCGTTTTTCCTTGCGATACGTATAAATATTGCTATACGTAAAGACTGCTATGCCCGCCCAAATAAAACCAAATGCGATAAATTGATCTGCCGAATAGGGTTCATGATATAAAAATAGTGCAGATAACAACATTAATGTTGGTCCTACATATTGAATGAATCCTAGAATAATATAAGAAATTTGTTTTGCTGCTTGCGCAAAAAGTAATAACGGAATCGCTGTAACGATACCTGCTCCCATCAACAATAAATTAGTGGATACTTCATAATTCATAAATCCTCGTTGTGAAAAGAATACTAGATAAATTAAAGCTACAGGCAAAATAACAAAAGTCTCAATCGTCAAACCAGTATACGAACTTACTGTTACACCTTTTTTGATCAACCCATAAAAGCTGAATGTAACAGCCATAACCAGTGGTGCATAAGGAATTTCTCCTGTTTGGATCGTTAACAAAAGAACACCTGCTAAGGCCAAACCACACGCAATCATCCCTGAACGACTTAATTTTTCCTTCAAAATCAAGGTTGCCAACAACACATTCACCAACGGGTTCATGTAATAACCTAAACTCGCTTGCGTAACGTGCCCCTGGCTAACTGTATAAATAAAGGTAAACCAATTGACTGATATCAAAATAGCAGCGCAAATAATAGCAAATAATTTTTTCTTATCTTGTAAAACAGTTTTAACTTCTGCTAAAAATAATGACCATTTTCTAGTAACCAAAATGTAGATGATCATAAATAAAAATGACCAGACGATTCGATAACATAAGATATCCAGCGGATCGACTGTAGGTAATAACTTCCAGTAAATTGGGATAATTCCCCAAAATACATACGCAATAAACCCAAATAAAACACCTTTTTTCTGTTCTTTCACATGCCTAGCTCCATTCTTTTATTGATACTATCTTTCATAAATCCTTTTTTATTCGCTTAAATTAAATGATAAAAAGAAGTCCAGTCTAAAGCAATTGCTGAACTTCTTTCTTGATTTAAACCACTCGTTATTATTTCTCTTCTAAACGAAATAGCGGACTCATTGGTGTATTTTCGTGGATTCGTTTGACAGCCTCACCCATCAACTCAGCACAAGAAACGATACTCAATACATCTGGTTTGCGGTCTTCAGAAATGAATACAGAATCCGTCACACAAATTTGTTCGATGGGAGATGCATCTAAAATCTCTTTAGCCCCTTTAGATAGCAACCCGTGAGAAGCACAAGCATAAATACATTTTGCCCCATTTTCTTTTAAAATTTCAGCAGCCGTTGCCATCGTACTGCCGGAATTTAAAATATCATCGACTAAAATACATGTCTTACCTTTGACTTCCCCGATAACGTAACCTGAACGAACACCATCCACCTCATCTTGATCAATGATTGCGAGTGTTGCATCTAGATATTCAGATAAGCTTCTGGCACGTTGCACACCACTATTTTTAGGTGAAACGACAACGATGTCTTCGCCTGTCAGGCGCTGCTCACGATAATTATGAGCAAATAACGGCATCGTAAATAGATTATCTACTGGAATATCAAAGAATCCTTGAACTTGAACTGTATGTAAATCCAATGTCAATACACGCGTTGCGCCTGCTTCTTCCAATAAATTGGCGACTAATTTTGCTGTGATCGGTTCTCTTGGTTTAGCTGTGCGATCTTGTCTGGCATACCCATAATAAGGTAACACTACATTGATTGTTTTGGCGCTTGCTCGTTTTAATGCATCAATCATGATTAATAATTCCATTAAATTGTCATTTACTGGAAGGTTGGTCGATTGAACAAGAAAAACATGGTCCCCGCGAATACTCTCTTCAATATTGATTTGAATCTCTCCATCACTAAATTGGCGCACCGTACTTTTTCCCAGTTCAGTCCCGACAACTTCAGCAATTTTCTCTGCTAAAGGGCGGTTGGCATTCAAACTAAAGATTCGTAATGTTTTATCCTTGTATTTTTGGGTCATGATTTCCTCCGTGAACTAGATATTTTTCTTTTCTTATAGTTAAAAACTTCAATTTCTATTCTAACATTGATTCCTAAAAAAATCATGAATCTTTTTCTTTCTTGTGACAAATATTTGAAAATCTATCGACTTTTAAGCGAAGAAAATTTGTGCTTACAAAACTGTTCGCAAAATCGTATACGATCGTCTTGTTTTTCTACACGATATGAGTAAAATAAGGACTAATCGGAGGTGGTTGGACCCATGCACTACAAGAAACATCATAAAAAAAGTAATCCTTTTATACCTGCACTTATTATTTTAATTTTGATTATTTTAGTCGGTGTAGAAATTTATCTTTTGTTTTTCCAAAATCCTTCTAAGCCCGTTTCTCAAACAAATTCAAGCGAGAGGACATCAGAAACGACAAAGACTTCTACTTCGTTAACACCAAATGCTCAGCAAGCTAAAGATTTTAATAAAGAAGTTCAGCCTAATTCTGATTTTGCCAACGAAATCAATAAAAAACTTGAAGATAGTCAATTTATCGGCTCAGCTTTAATTATTCACAACGGAGAGATTATTTTGCAAAAAGGATTTGGCTATGCCAATTTTTCTGAAAGTAAGCCCAACACTGCTCAATCAACATTTCAAATCGGGTCTATTCAAAAAGCATTTACTGCTTCTCTTATATTGAAACAAGTACAAGCTAAGAAGCTTTCACTAGATGATACCTTGGATCGCTTTTACCCAACTGTTCCAGATAGCCAAAAGATAACGATTCGTCAATTACTCTCAATGACTTCTGGATTACAGCAAAAAATCAAACCTACGATTATGATGTCTGATGATGACTTTGTTCAATTTGCAATTTCTAACGCAACTATGGGTGTCTATGGCAAATATAAATATGAGGCAGTCAACTATTCAATTTTAGTCGGTATATTAGAGCAGTTAACAGGTACTTCTTACCGAACATTATTTACACAGACATTCATTCAAGGACTTAAATTGTCTCATACCTGTTTTTATAATGACTTTGTAAAATCAAGTAATCGTACCTATGCATATGAGAAAGTGGACGGTAAAAATTTCGGTTCTGAAATCAGCGATAATCCATTAACGTTCGATCAAGAAATTGGTACTGGAAATGTTGGTATGACTGTTGGTGATCTTTATTTATTTTATTCTGATTTATTTGAAGGAAAAATCATTAATCAGCAAATCATCGATGAACTTTGGACACCTGAAACTGAGACAAAATATATGGGTGGTCTTTACAATTTCCCAGACCATATTAAAGGACATGGAAACGAAGCCGGTTTTGAATCAAATTCAATGGTTTCAAAAGATCGGCAAAATGTTGTAATTTTATTATCAAATCAATATCCTAAAGATAAATCTCACTCGGAAATAGCCGATACCATTTTTGAGTTATTAGAATCAGATAAAAGTAAATAATTTCAACATAAAGTGGCTGGAACACAAGCACTTATTTGTGTTGAGAGTGTGAATAAAGGTAAATGTTGCTTTTATTCACACCTTTTTTTGCGTTCATTTTTAGGTTAACCTAAAAAATGGATTGATTTTAATTTAAGTTTATCATATACTAATTTTAAGGCAAACCTAAAAAGGAGGTTTTTTTATGTCTATAAATAATAATAACATTACAATCGAACATTTAACCGTTAGTTATCAAGGGCAAAAAGCCTTAATCGATATTTCTTTACAAATTCCTGCTGGAAAAATCACTGGGATCATCGGTCCAAATGGTGCAGGTAAGTCCACTTTTCTAAAAGGAATGTTGGGATTGATTAAAGCAGACTCTAAAACGGTAGTTATAGGGGATCACTCTATTGACACTCAGAAGAAAAGAATTGCTTACGTAGAACAACGTAGCGCATTAGACCTATCTTTTCCAATCAATGTTATGGAGGTTGTTCTTTTAGGAACTTATCCGAAACTAGGATTGATGAAACGTCCTAAAAAGCAAGAAAAAGAACAAGCATTAGCAGCTCTTAAAACCGTTCAATTAGAAGAATTTGCTAAGCGTCAGATCGGTGAATTATCTGGTGGACAACTACAGCGTGTCTTCATCGCTCGCGTTCTCGCTCAAAAAGCAGATATTATCATCTTAGATGAACCATTTGTGGGGATCGATATGACAAGCGAAAAAGTCATCATGGACATTTTAAAACAATTAAAAGAAGCAGGAAAAACAATTTTGATCGTCCATCATGATCTTCACAAAGTCGCTCATTATTTTGACGATGTGATCATTTTGAAAAGAAAATTGATTGCAAGTGGTCCAGTTGCAACAACGTTTACCAACAAAAATATTCAATCGGCCTATGGTGACACAATGGGCGATATCATTATTAAAGGAGTGGCTGACGCATGATTGCAAATTTCATTGATGGTTTAGTTCGTTACCAATTTTTACAAAACGCTTTGATCACTTCGATCATCGTTGGATTGGTTTCAGGAATTATTGGATCATTTATTGTTTTACGAGGAATGTCCTTGATGGGGGATGCGATTTCACATGCAGTACTTCCAGGAGTAGCCGCTTCTTATATGTTTGGCGTCAATTATATCTTTGGCGCATCGATTTTTGGTGTTTTAGCTGCCTTATTGATTGGGTTTATTACGCAAAAAAGTCAGTTAAAAAATGATACCGCGATTGGTGTCGTTTTCAGTTCATTTTTTGCTTTAGGTATCATTATGATCTCTTTCGCTAAAAGTTCGACTGACCTTTATCACATTCTCTTTGGAAATGTTTTGGCTGTTCGAGATTCTGATATTATGATCACGGCAATCGTCGGAATCATCGTGTTGATCTTTGTTGGATTATTCTATAAAGAATTGCAAATTACCTCTTTTGATCCAACCATGGCACAAGCTTATGGATTAAATGTTCAATTTTTCCATTATGCTTTGATGTTTTTGTTAACGTTAGTTGCTGTTTCATCTTTACAAACTGTTGGAACGATTTTAGTGATTGCTATGTTGATCACTCCTGCTGCTACTGCTTACTTGTTAACGAATCACTTGCCTACAATGATTACCTTAGCTTCTCTTTTTGGAATACTAAGTTCGATCATCGGCTTATTCTTTAGCTATTCGTATAATTTAGCTTCCGGCGCTACGATCGTTTTAACTGCTGCAGCATTTTTCGTTGTCGCATTTCTATTTTCACCTAAAAAAGGACTATTTTTTGTCAATAAACAGAAAACGGAGGAACAAACTTTATGAGAAAAAAAATACTTTTTATCACAGCACTAGCCAGTTTATTTTTACTTGCCGCTTGTCAATCTAAGTCTGCAGATACCTCAGATAAAGAAAAGATCAACGTTGTTGCAACTAACTCGATTCTTGCCGATATGATCGACAATGTAGGGAAAGATTTAGTTAATTTACACAGTATCGTCCCTGTTGGAACAGACCCACATGAATATGAACCACTGCCGGAAGATGTTGCAAAAGCCTCTGAAGCGGACGTTTTATTCTTCAATGGACTAAACTTAGAAACAGGTGGAAACGGTTGGTTCAATAAGTTAATGGAAACAGCTAAGAAAAAAGAAGATCAAGACTTTTTCTCCGTAAGTAAAAAAGTCGAACCCATGTACCTAACCAGTGCTGGACAAGAAAACGAACAAGATCCACATGCTTGGTTAGACATTCAAAACGGGATTTCTTATGTAGAAGCAATCAGAGATACATTGAGTGAAAAAGACCCTAAAAATAAAGAAACTTACGAAAAAAATGCCAAAGAATACATTGAAAAGCTCTCCGCTTTAGACAAAGAAGCCAAAGAAAAATTCGCAGATATTCCAGAAAATAAAAAACTACTAGTCACAAGTGAAGGAGCTTTTAAATATTTTTCTGAAGCATACGGATTGACCGCTGCCTATATTTGGGAAATCAACACAGAAAGCCAAGGAACACCTGACCAAATGAAACAAATCATCGATCAAATCCACAAAACAAAAGTCCCTGCTTTATTTGTTGAAACAAGTGTAGACAAACGTAGTATGGAACGAGTATCAAAAGAAACAGATCTACCAATTTACAGTACTATTTTTACCGATTCCATTGCTAAAAAAGGAGAAGATGGCGATAGTTATTATGCCATGATGAAGTGGAATTTAGATAAAATTCATGATGGATTAATGAAATAAATAGAAACGTCTTCTGACATTTTAAATAATGTCAGAAGACGTTTTTTCATTGGATCATTTCTTCAATATTGATTACACGATCTGTAATATCCGTATAAAATTCTTCTTCATGGGAAACAATGATGACTGTTCCTTGGAATTGCTGAATTGCTTGTCGTAAGCTCTCTTTCGCTGCTGCATCAATATGATTTGTGGGTTCATCTAAGAAAATAATATTACTTGAGTCCATCGTCAACGCACTTAGTTTTACCTTGGTCTGCTCCCCTCCACTTAATAAACGCAATTGCTGATTGACTAACTTATCAGGTAATCCGCATTTTGCTAAGTACGTACGAATTTCCTTTACCGTTTTTTTAGGAAAGCAATCACTTAAATAAGCTAATGGAGTCAAATAATCGTTTTCCCATGTCAAATCTTGCGAGAAATAAGCGATTTTTGTATTTGCGGGATACTGATACTCACCACTGATCGGTTCAATTTTTCCCGTTAATGTTTTGATTAATGTCGATTTGCCGATTCCATTAAAGCCTTTGATTGCCACTTTTTCTCCACTGTGAACAGATAGATTGATCGGCGCTAAAAGTGGATTAGTGTAGCCAATCGTCAATTCATCTGTGATCAACGCTAAACTTGCAACGATCGGTTGATAGGGAAACTGAATTTGTGGTTTTACTAAACTCCCTGGTGGTGCCATGCGTTCCACTCGGTCTAATTGTTTTTGACGACTTTTCGCCATAGTCGCACGATTTCCTGCTTTGTATTTACGAATATAAGCTTCCGCCTTTTCGATTTTTGCTTGTTGGGCATGGTATTGTTTTAAGTAACTTTCTTTATTTTGTTCTTTTTGGGCAAATGATTTTTCCACATTTCCAGTATATTTCGTTAATTTACCAAATTCAATGTCACAAATACAATTGGTCACGGCATTTAGGAAATGGTAATCATGAGAAACTAAAATAAACGTGCCAGCAAAATCATTTAAGTAATTGACCAGCCACTGAATATGAGTGTCATCTAAATAGTTGGTTGGTTCATCCAGTAGTAAAACATCGGGTTCTTCCAAAAGAAGCTTCGCTAAAATAACTTTGGATCGTTGTCCCCCACTTAATTCGTTCATCGGTCGATCTAATCCAATTGCTTCGATTCCTAGACCATTGGCAAGGTCGTTGATGATCGTATCGATTTGATAAAAATCACTTTCATCTAGCTGTGTTTGTAAATTTCCCGCTCGTTCTAATAATTTGTCTGCACCAGTTTCGCCATATTCTCCGTATAGTTCATTGATTTTGTCTTCGATTTCATATAATGGTTTGTATGCTTGATGTAAAAATTCAATGATCGTACTATTTCCGATAATTTCAACGTATTGATCCAAATAACCGATTTTAGTATTATTTTGCCATGTGATCGTTCCATCATCCGCTAAAATCTCACCTGTTAAAATCTTGACTAAAGTAGATTTCCCCACTCCATTTTGACCTGTTAACCCCATATGGTCCCCTTTATTGACACGAAGAGATGCATCTTCATAAAGAATTTTTTCGCCAAAGCGTTGGGTTAAGTGTTCGATTGTTAATAAACTCATTTTTCTTCCTCTTTTCCATTTTCACAAAGAATTTTCTGATATCTTTGTTATTATTCGTTGTAAATTGTAGTAAGTTTCTGTTTTATCTATTCAACGTTTAAAGTTGCTTAAACAACGATTCCGTACGTTTAGTTGAAAGGTCATTTGCTTATCAAGACGAAAAAACAAGCGATCAAATAGGCCCAACCTATCTTATCCCTTGTCATTATCAACAAAGGACAACGCACGAAACACGTTGTCCTTTCATCAGCGCTATAAAAATCAAGATCATCGTCAAAAGCAACACTAAATAAGACTACAGCTTAGTCTCAAAAATTCAGTATTTGTTTAGACGATGAAGCATTCATTTTATTAGGCTCCACAACAATGCTTCATCACATTCATTTGTCGGGAGCTGCTTCTTTTCACAAATTTATCTGAAAGAAAAAACATTCTTAATCACCTTTCTTTACAAAAATAGTTTAACATAGTTGTTTTGAAAAGCAAGAATATTACTAAATTCTCTATCCTCTTTGTACAATACCTTTAGTTTTTTCTTTTATTATAATTGACCATTCTCCTCTTACCAAGTGGAAATAAAAAAGCATAAGGATTGAAATTTGTTTCTCTTCAATCCTTATGCTTTTACAAGTGACTATTCAATTGAATTTAGATACGTTAGTGCGTAGCGAACGTGAAATTCTGTAGCCAACGCCAAGCCTGCTTCATCGATATCAAATTTTTCATGATGATGCCCATATTGTGTATCAGGATTATCTAAATTACGAGTTCCCACTCGTCCATAAACACCAGGTGCTTTTAGTAAAAAATCAGCAAAATCATCTGCACCTAAACTTTTAGTATGAGCTGTGACGACATTCTCACTTCCAACTATTCCAGCTGCTATTTTTTGTGCTAATTCAGTTGCAGTATCATCATTGATCAGCGGTCCTGCTGCATCATGAATATGGAAAGACGAAATTTTGGTCCGATGAGCTTCAGCAATTTGATTCGCTATCTCCTCAACACGTTTTAAAACAAAGGCTCGTGTTTCATGACTGAATGCCCGAACTGTCCCTTCGATTGTAGCATGATTAGCCACAATATTATATCTGGTGCCTGCATCAAGCACACCAATACCAACGACTACAGGATCTAACGGGCTAACTTCTCGTGCTGCTATTTTTTGTAATTCTACGACGATACTTGCCGCCGCTAATACAGCATCCCGCCCAACATTTGGTTGCGCTACATGACTGCTTAATCCTTCAACTTCAATTTTAAAAATATCACAAGAAGCATTGGTAGCCCCTTTAGTTGCAACTAATTTTCCCACAGGAACACTTGAATCTAAATGGATCCCGAAAACTTGATCGATATTTTCTACGAAACCGCCATCGACAAACTGACAAGCGCCAGCTCCGATTTCTTCTGCTGGTTGAAACGCTAATTTGATCGTTCCAACAAAATCGTCTTTATGGTTTTTCAAGACTTTTGCAGCACCTAACAACGCTGCCGCATGACCATCGTGGCCACATGCATGATTTAATCCAGGATTTTTAGATTGATACTCTTTTCCTGTCGCATCTTCTAATTCTAGCGCATCGATATCTGCTCTTAAAATAATTGTTTTACCAGGTTTTCCTCCAACGATTGTGCCAAATACTCCTGTTTCTCCTACTTCTTCAAATGGAATATCCAGCTTGTTTAGTTCTTCTTTGATTCGTTTGATAGTTTCAAATTCCTTTAAACTGGCTTCTGGATACTGATGAAAATGTCGTCTTAAAGCGATCACTTCATCTGCATTTTGCTGAATTTCTTCTTTGATCGATTGCTTTGTTAATGTAGTCATTTTATCGTCCTCCTTTTATTTTCTGCCAAATGTTTCCCAAGCTGGAATACTTGACCCTTTTGATGTTTCCTCAATGACTTTTTTAGTCTCTTCTTGTTGATAAGTATCGACGACTTTATTATACGTTTTATTGTCTTCATCAGCTTTACGAGCAACGATGATATTCACATAAGGTTTAGATGTTTCGTCTACGGGTTCTAAGAAAATCGCATCTTTTGTCGGGACAAAACCAGCATCTACGGCCATTCCGCTATTGATCACAGATGCATCGATATCTTGGAGTGCTCTAGCCGTTTGTGATGCATCTAATTCTGTTATTTTTAAATCTAGTTTGTTTTCTGTCACATCACTTACGGTTGGTGTTTGCTTCTTGGCAGGATCTACTTTGATCAACCCAGCACTTTGTAATAACAATAACGCACGGCCACCATTTGTTGCATCATTTGGAATTGCGATTTCAGCACCTTTTTTTAACTCTTTAATATCTTTGATTTTAGATGAATAAATACCTAATGGCGCGCTGACCGTATTACCGATTGAAACAAGATCCGTTTTGTGTTCTTCATTGTAGTTATCTAAGAAAATCTGATGCTGGAATGAGTTCAAATCAATTTCTTTTTCCGCTAATGCCGCGTTTGGTTGCGTATAATCAGAAAATTCAACAAGTTGAAGGTCGATTCCATCATCTTTCAAACGTTCCTTTACGGATTCTAATACTTCATTATTCGCACCCACAACCCCTAATTTTACGACTTCATTCTTTTCACTTTTGGCACTTCCAGCAGAACATCCTGCTAATACAAATCCAATTGTTAAAGCTAATCCGATAATTTTAATTGTTTTTTTCATTTACATTTCCTCTTTTCATTTTTTAATGTGATGTTTTCTTGATCAATGTGTTACTTATAAACTGACTGGCAAAAACTAAAACTAAGATGATCAACGTCGCAACCACGGTCACATCCGTTTGAAACCGATTATAACCTCTGGTGATCGCTAAATTGCCTAAACCGCCGGCGCCGATTGCACCTGCCATTGCAGTTAAACCAATTAAGTTGATGATCGTAACAGATGAAACTCGAATGATACTTGGTAAGCCTTCAATTAAATAAACTCTAAAAATAATTCCCAAGGGACTCGTTCCCATTGATTCTGCGGCTTCAATTACACCTGGATCAACTTCTAATAAGGCATTTTCGATTTGACGTGCAAAAAATGGAATCACCCCTATCACCAGCGGCACTAAGGCAGCCGTGGTCCCAATCGTTGTTCCTGTTAAAAAACGAGTGATCGGCTGAATCAATGCCAGCATGATGATAAAAGGAATGGATCTACAAACGTTGATGATTTTTTCTAAAATACTATAAAGAACACTATTTTTTAAGATTCCTTCTGGTCCTGTCGCAACTAGAATTACACCAAGTAAAGTTCCTAGAATTCCGGCAATAATCGCTGTCCAAAAGACCATATATAATGTTTCAATCGTGCTAGTGATAAACTCCTGTTTTAGTAATAGAACATTTGGAAAATTGTGTTGTAAAAAGTCTTGCATGTAAGTCACTCCTTCTCTATATTCGGTTTAGATAACATGTAATGGTATGATTTTTTCTTCTGGTTCATTCTTTTTCAATACTTTGATTTTTACACCTTGTTTTTGTAAAAAGTCCAATGCTTTTTCTCGCTGATGTTCTTCTCCCGAAAGAATTACGATCAAATTGCCAATTGGGACTTGCTGCAAGATTTCTACATTTCCATATAAAATATTCGTAACCACGTGGTATTTGCTATAAAGCTGGGCAATCAAAGGTTCACTTGTCTGCTCCCCTACATAAGAAAATTCTACCAACACTTCATTTCCACTCAGATTCGTCAAACTTGGATGTTGAATAATTGTTTCCAACGCTTGATCGATATGTGTTGCTGTTCGGATAAAGTCCTTCGTCAAGGCTTCTTTTGGTTGACTGAAAATCGAAACAATATCATTTTCTTCAATTACCCGTCCATCTTCCATCACAGCTACTTTATTACAAATTTCTTTCACAACTTGCATTTCATGCGTAATCAAAACAATCGTCAAACCTAACTCTTTATTTAACTTCTTCAATAAGTCTAAAATCTGAATCGTTGTTTTAGGATCTAATGCGCTAGTTGCTTCATCACATAATAATATTTCTGGATCATTCGCTAATGCTCTGGCAATAGCTACTCTTTGTTTTTGCCCGCCGGATAACTGACTAGGATAGGCGTCTTTTTTATCCGAAAGACCTACCAAATCAAGTAATCGTTCAATTTTTTCTTTTCGTTGTTCTTTCGAAAGGCCAGAATATTTTAGGGAAAAATCAACATTGGCAAAAATCGTTCGTTCCTTCATCAAATTAAAATGCTGGAAAATCATACCTATATTTTTACGCTGCGCTCTTAGTTCTTTGGCTGAAAAATCAAGGATATTTTTGTTATTGATAATAACTTTACCTTTAGTTGGTCGCTGAAGTAAATTGATGACTCGAACCAAGGTACTTTTTCCTGCCCCTGAATAACCAACAATGCCGAATACATCTTCTTTTTCAATCGTTAAGGAGACATTTTTTACTGCATTGATTTCTTGTTTTTTCTGATAAAAGGTGACATCTATATTTTTTAATTCGATCATTTTTGTTCCTCCTATAATTCTTTTGGTATAAACCAATAATTTCCTTGATTATGTTCTTTCAAATATTTTTTGAACTCTTCTGAATGATAAGCATTCACAACAGCCTGTGCCCAATCGCTCTCTTGATTTTTTTTGTCAACCGTTGCGACTAATTCATACTCTTTTAACACATCTTCCGAAAGTAAACTGTCCTTTGGATCAAGCTTAGCACTGTAAACAATACTCCCCGGGATTACGGCATAATCTAAATCTGTTAAACTCCTAGGAATTTGGGGCGATGACATTTGGATAAGTTCTAGATTCTTAGGATTACTAACAACATCTTCTTTCGTTGCTTTGACTGGATCGATTCCTGTTTTCAATTTGATCCAGCCAGCTTTTTGCAAAAGATTGAAGGCTCGTGCAGTGTTTGAAGCATCATCTGGAATCCCGATTTTATCACCTTCTTCTACTTCATCTAACGTACTGCTTTTCCCTGGAAACAGCCCTGCCGGGACAGTGGGAATCGCTGTGATTCCAACCAAATGAGTTCTTTTATTCTCATTAAAATTATTCAAATAAGCGGTATGTTGATCGACATTCAAATCAATTGCACCTTCTGTCAACGCAACATCGGCTTGGATTAATTCTGTAAATTCAGTTTGTTTTATTTGATATCCCTTATTTTCCAAAATAGGTTTGACTGCTTCTAAAAACAATTCGCTATATGGGCCTGGTGAAGTCCCTACTCGGATGATTTTTACTTCTTTTTCTTTGTTTGCTGCAGAATCTTCATTCTTACCACATGCCGTAATTGCAACTACTCCCAGCAACATCAATGCTATACTCACTAACTTTTTCTTCATGTATCGTCCCTCCATTATTGTTATTTATAAAAAGAAAAAAGCGTCCTCAAATGTATAAAATTATACATTTGAGGACGCTTTTGCGTGCTACCACCTCTATTTGATATCTACTCGCATAGATATCCTCATCAAGTACGTCGATCAATGATCGATTATACTCTAGCATAGTAACGGGTGCATCCGTCGCTGTCTTATGAATTACTCACTCGAAGCGCTGCTCAATGGCCATTTTCCAGATTTCGTTTATCGCTTGTTTTCAGCTACCCAAGCTCTCTGTTAGATATCGTTTTATCTGTACTTTCCATCTCATTGCTTTAATTATTCAGTTGTTTGAAGAATCAATACTTTCTTCGTTAGTCTCATACTGTTACATTCTTGATGACTATAAAAATAGCCCTCTACCAGCTTATGCTAGTAAAGGGCGAATAATCGCGGTACCACCTTTGTTTTAAAGTAATTCATCATTACTTTTCTTAGACCAAGTCTTATAACTTGTCGCTTTGATAACGGGTGCTTCCCGAAGCTGCTTACGTATCAACAGCTTGTCCTCATGAGACCATCTTCAATTCTTATGCGCTTATCTCTTTTCACCAACCGAGACTCTCTAATAAAGCACGTCCAAATTTACTCTTCTCTTCAACGGACTGTTATTCATTTGTTGTTACGTTGTATTCTACTGGAAAATAAATTACATGTCAAATCTTTTTTAATTAATTTACTCAGTAACTGTTTCAGCAGAACTCACTAAGTATTGTTCCAAGATATCTTTAGACATTTCTTTTCCATATCCACAAATTGGACACAGCAAATAATGACTAGAAGATGTAGTAAAAATTGGAATCCAAAATAACGTGAATTTCCTTCCTACTTGTTTTCCTTGCATGATTACTTCATTGTTACAATGACTACAGTCACATTGGATCACTGTATCTCCTAAATCGCGTTCAAATCCTGTACTACCCCAAACAATAAACATATTTATTTTCTCCCCTTTGTTTTAGTCTAACAATTTAAATTGGCTTGTGTCAACAAGTTTTTTTGATCGATAACAAAACGAAAATTTATTGACAAGTTTTACTATCTACGGTAGTCTATTATCTGTATTACTAATATTGCCGCCTTAGCTCAGCTGGTAGAGCACCACCATGGTAAGGTGGGGGTCGACGGTTCGAATCCGTCAGGTGGCTCTTAAAGAACCTTGATAATAGGGTTCTTTTTTTATTTTTTAATCGAAAGATACACATTATTTTTATAAAAAATATAGAAAAAAACTGTGTAGTTGTCTCACCTAAAATCAACAACTTACACAGTTTATATTACAGATTCACAATCAATAGTATTTCAATTTTTATGGTAGCTACATTATTCGGTTGATAATTTCGCCTCGTAATCCTCTAGTAATATATCAATTAACCGTTCACCTTTTTGAACTCTTTCCTGCCAATCTAAATTATCATTATGTTTTTCTAGTAACATCCCTGCAAAACCACCAAGCTCATAAGCTTTATCTGGACCTCTTATGTCTTTTTCCTCTTTAAAATCCAGCGTTACCATTTTTTGATACGCTTTAAATATTTCATCTTTTGATGCATCCATTCCAAGGACAGAACGCACACTCATTGCATCATCAAAATATCTGGCCGAGCCTTCATGAATATCTGAACCTTTTACAAACTCTGCATCTTCACTATGCTCTGTCTGATATTTGGTATTCCAATACTTCGCTGTCTCTAAATATTCCTTTTCCTTTTCTGGAAATACAATTGCTTTTCGTAAACTCTCCATAAGATTTGCTCGTATTTTTCTCGCTTCTTTGTCTTCATTCGATTTTTCTAGACTCTCTTGATAATCTGAATCCATAATGTTCTTGTACTTTTGACCGCTTGTCTCCCATGACCCTTGAAAACCATGAAACATTTCATGGCTACTAATAGCAAAATGAACAGTTGACTTGGGTAAGGCTTCATACTGAGTATCTTGATAAGGTTGGTCAAAATAGTTATCCTTTTCAATAGTTCCAGCGATGTCTTTCCCCTTTAAAGTATCTTTATAAAAAAGAATTGGAATTTCTACTTTTTCACGTATATCCTTAGGCAGGTCTTTGCTATACATTTTTTCAATCTTTTTATCAGGATAGGCAATCCAAGTATACGTCTCAGTTGATAGGGCGTATCCATACTTAGAATAATCTGCCCCTTGCCAAATTTCTCCTGCGTGTGTCCATGTTTTCCATGCTTGTTGAGCGCCCATCAAAAAATACTTATCAAAATTCACAGAATCCCAATCTTTCTTCAAGTCTTCATAAGGTGGTTTGTTTTTATCTAAAGTAAATTTTAATGAGGATGTTTTCTTCCCTCCTGTTTTAGGCTCTGAGGTAGTAGATTCTTCTGATGAAACTGTTTTGCTCTTCGGGCTACATGCTGCGATGACTAAAGCTGATAGCGTTATTGTTAGACTTACATAAATACTTCTTTTTTTCATAATTAACATCTCCTTATAAAATAGATTTTAGGAACATACAATCGACTTTCTAACGTTTAACAAATAAATTTTTACAATTTATTTTAGTATTAGGTAATAACTACTACGTTTCCATTAAAAACTAATTAGGCAATTTAATGCTACCGCGCTAGCAATTTTACGGCTTAGAATGGAAGGAACCCCTTACATAAATTTAATTTGAGAAGTGATGTCATTCAACCTCCTTTATTCTATTCACTTCGCTGCTTTCCTACATCTGATTTTTGATACGTCCTTATAAAAACAATAATAACCCTTATATTCTCCTTGTATATTATATTTAAGGTTTTAATCTTCCGATTTTAGTGGATAACCTTATGAACCATTGTTATTTTTCATTAGGTATTAACTCAATAAATTTGAGATAATATAATTACTGGATTGAGAGGCTATGTCGTTTTCTCCTTGAGTCTATGAGCTCGTCATCGAAAGACTGACACCTCTCTCTGTTTAGCTGTTTACGAATGAGTTAGATGTTGAAAGCCTTCTGGCTTTACTCCGTATCTAGAACAAGGTAGTAACGCTTTTCAGTTGAGTGGATTTCAATCCAAATCCTTATGAAGGCGGTATAATTATGTTCTACATTGGAATTGATATTGGGAAACGTTCCCATGTTGCTTCAATCATGAATGATGAAGGAAAGGTTGTTCTTAAAGGATTTTCTTTTCCGAATACCATTGAAGGTGGAGAAAAATTACTTGGAAAAATTCATGATTTTTCTTCTTCATCAGATGATTTTACTGTAGGTATGGAAGCTACCGGTCATTATTGGTTAACGGTTTTTTCATACTTACATGAAAAAGAGTTTTTAATTCATGTTCTTAACCCCATCCAAACGGATGGGTGGCGTAATGGAACAGAAATTCGTAAACGTAAGAATGATATTATTGATTCAGTTTTAATTGCAGATCTGATTCGCTTCGGTTCCTTTGTTGAAACGACACTCTCTGATGAAAATATTTTTTCTCTTAAACAGCTTTCCCGTTATCGTACTTACCTAGTTGGGACAGCGAGTGACTTTAAACGTAAAATCATTGCCGTATTAGACCAAGTTTTCCCTGAGTATGACTCAGTATTCGGTAAATCAGGTGTTTTTGGTAAAGCATCAAAAGAAATTTTACTTGAATTTAGTTCTCCTGAAACACTCCATGATATCTCTGCGAATACTCTTGCGAAACTACTTAAAGAAGCGAGTCACAATCGTTTAGGGATAGATAAAGCCAATGCCTTAAAAAGTGCTGCGAGTCGATCTTTTGGTATTACTTTTGCTCAAGAGACCTTTACTTTCCAATTACGATCAATGATTGAACAACTTAAATTTCTGGAAGCCCAAATTAAAGATACTGAAACTGAAATCAAAAAAATCATGGTTACTCTGCATTCTGTCATTGAAACGATCCCAGGGATCGGACCAATCAATGGCGCTACTATTCTTGGGGAAATTGGAGACATTAGTAAATTTTCCAATCCTACAAAATTAGTCGCATACGCTGGTCTAGACGCGACTGTTTCTCAGTCTGGTCAATATCAAGCAACACATAACGTTATGAGTAAACGTGGTTCCCCTTATCTTAGAAAAGCCTTATTTTCAGCTGCTTTAATTGCAGTACAACATGATCCTGTTCTTAAAGCCTTCTACGAAAAGAAACGTTCTGAAGGGAAACACCACCTCACAGCTCTTGGAGCAGTTTCCAGAAAGTTATGTTACATCGTTCATGCGATTCTCAAAAAGAACGAACCTTACGAAATACGAATGTAACTCAAAAAAATACCTTTGCTTTCTCTTATTTGTTATGCACTTTTTTGTTATTAAATTTTGGACTAATTCTTTTATTCTTTACTTGACTTCTTATAGTTAGTCTTTCAACTTCAACCATTATTCTTTATAAGCAATTCTATAATAACAATTTCATAGTAAGATTCCGGTTAGTTTTTTAAGCTATTTCGACTGTATATTTATATTTCTAATTTGATTTAAAAACAAGTATAATAAAAGAATATTTATTTGTTGAAAGGTAAAAAATAATGACGAATCACAAAAATTTAACATTCGATTTTTATCAAGAAAATGACCAACAACTCTATTCTCTTCTCACAAAAGATATTCGTGTCATGCGTTATATCACTGAAAAAGCAGAACCTGAGACTGAAGCCGTTGAAAATTTCAAAAAGATTTTGGCTTATAATAATGCTCATAATGACCAGACAGGTTACTACAAAATATTTGACCAAGAAACCTATATCGGTTTTGGTAAATTGTCTTGGGATGAGGAAAATAAAATAGAGATAGGTTATATGTTGTTGCCCGAACACTGGGGCAAAGGTTACGCAACACAAATAATTGCGACATTATTGGACTTGATAAAGCAATCGGAAACATTATCAGATACCACGATCTATGCCATTATCGATCCAAAAAACGGTGCATCAAAGCATCTTTTAGAAAAATATCACTTTGTTTCTGTTTGGCAAGGAATCGAAGATGGACTACCTTCTGAACATTTAGTTTGGAAAGCCTAGTTATTTTAATTACCTCTTGAATCTGTACCTAGACTTATGGTACTATGCTTACAAGCATAAATTTAAAAGCGTTGATAAGAAGAGTACTTTTGTTTGATTATTTAAAGAGAGCTTCGGTTGGTGGGATGAAGCAATAAACAGCAGAACGAAAAAAGACTTTGAGCATAGCACGGATTCACTTTGTTGATGATACTGCTACGGGATCTCCCGTTATAGAGATAGGGTATAAATAACTGTACCTGAAGAGGTTACTGTAGTGATGCAGTAATAAACTGAGGTGGTAACGCGATGAACGAAACTTTCGCCCTCAAGAGATATTCTCTTGAGCGGTGGAAGTTTTTTTGTTTTTGTGCAAAATATTTTAGGAGAGTGAATGGTATTATGACAAACGAACAAATGAACAGATGCCAAGAAAAACGAAACAAATTACAAGAACAACAGGTAGAAATCTATCCCGAAAGCTACAAAATAAATCATGAACTCTCAGAATTAGCATCACTTGACGATGGAACTCAAAACATTAAGGTTGCTGGAAGAATTCTCACTATGCGAAAATTCAGCAAATTGATTTTTGTTCACTTAGCCGATGTAAACAGTCGTTTTCAAGTCTTACTAACAGAACAAGAATTAGGTGAAACGAGTTTAAACCAATTTCGAACAACTATTGATATCGGAGATTTCATTGGTGTGCATGGTTCTATGTATACAACAAATTCGGGAGAAAAAACACTACGGGCAACAGACTATCAATTTTTAGGAAAGGCTCTTCGTCCACTTCCAGAGAAGTGGCACGGCTTAACTGATACTGAAACGCGCTATCGTCAACGTTATCTGGATTTATTGATGACAGAAGCAACTAAAGAACAAATGCTTTTACGAATTCAACTCATTCGAGAAATCCGTCATTTTTTAGAAGCTAAAAATTTTCTAGAAGTAGAGACACCTATTCTCCAACATACATCATCGGGAGCGATTGCCAAACCATTTCATACACATCACAATGCCTTAGATATTGAACTTAATTTGAGGATTGCACCGGAGACTTATTTAAAACGATTGATTGTCGGTGGTTTCACTAAGATTTTTGAATTTGCTAAAAGTTTTAGAAATGAAGGGATCAGCCCTCAACATTTACAAGAATTTACCATGGTTGAAGGGTACGCTGCTTATTGGAATTACCAAGATTCTATGGTGTTGATGCGGAAGTTGATTTTACATGTACTAGAGAATGTTTTCCATACAGCAACGATAAAAATTGGTGAGTCATCCGTCAATTTCGCCGAAGATTGGGCGATCGTTTCATTCAGGGAACTTTTGTTGAAGGATACAGGGATTGATATCGATCAGTTTCCACAAGCAAAAGAGCTATACGAAGAAATTGTAAAAAAAGGGATTCACTTAAAACATGAAGATATTCATTCTTTAGGTCGGGGTAATTTAATTGATTTACTTTATAAAAAAGTCAGCCGTCCTCATATTGTAAAACCAACATTTTTGATTCAGCATCCTATTGATCTATCACCATTAGCTCGATCTAATGATCAAGATCCAGCCTTAACTGACCGCTTCCAATTAATCGTAAATGGTGCCGAAATTATCAACGGTTATTCTGAATTAGTTGATCCGATAGAACAACGCGAAAGATTATTAAAACAAGCCCAACTAAAAGCGGATGGTGATACAGAATCAATGGAAATGGATGAAGATTATCTATTGGCGATGGAATATGGTCTACCACCGATATCTGGTTGGGGTTTTAGTATTGAGCGGTTATTAATGGTTCTTACGGATAGTGATACAATCAAAGAAACAGTCCTTTTTCCATTGGTTAGAAAGTAAAAAAAGAAGAGTCCTCTTGACGGCTCTTCTTCGCTACTTAAATTCAATCATCATATCTCTTTCGTTTAGACGAAGCTGGGATTCCCAAAGCCTCTCGATACTTGGTTACGGTACGACGAGAAATTTCGATTTCTTGTTCCTTTAACAGGTCTACCAATTTCTGATCAGAGAGAGGTTTTGCTTTATTTTCATTATCAACTAAAGCTTGTAGCTGTTTTTTGATGCTATTTGTTGAGGTTTCTTCCCCTGTGGCTTCATTAGACAAGCCATTAGAAAAAAAGGAACGAAGCTCAAAAACACCAAATTCTGTTTCTAAATATTTGCCATTGACTGCTCGGCTGACCGTTGATTCATGGATATTCAATGATTCTGCAATTTCTTTTAAGGTCATTGGTTTTAGCGGGCGGTCTTCTTGAAAAAAGAATTGCTGTTGGCGTTGAACGATTTCTGTGCCGACTCTTAAAATAGTATCACCACGTTGGATGATCGTTTTCTCTAGCCATTCAAATTCATTTTTCTTTTCCTTGATATACTCTTGCACTTCCTTATCCTCTGTTGCTTCCATTCGTTCAAAGTAGGCTTGTTGGAACTGAATCGTCGGAGTACCCGTTTTATTTGAAAGAACCTTTAGTTGGTTCTCTTTGATTCGCAATGTTAAATCTGGACGTATATACAATCCAGAAGTGGATTCAAAAATACTTCCTGGCGCTGGGGTCAATGTCTGAATGTAATCAAAAATCGTTTGAATCTCTGACAACTCTACATCAAATTTTTTAGCAATCAATCCCCACTTGCGATTAGCCAAATGATCAAACTCTTCTTCAATTACAATATAAGCTAATTCTGGTGCTGTATCGTCACGCTCTACCTGCAGCAACAAGCATTCTCGCAAATCTCTTGCGCCAACACCTGCTGGATCTAATTGCTGAATCAACGTCAAAGCATCTAGCATTTCGATTGCTTTTGCTCCTGTTTTTAAAGCCGCTTCATCTAGGTCGATCATCAAATAACCATTTAAATCAATATATTCAACTAGAAATAAAACCAGCGTTCGTAGATAAGTATCGCGATAATTTAAGTGGATTTGATCAATCAAATATTCAAAAAGTGACGTGTGGTTATCAGGAATTTGATTTAAGTAGTTGTTTTCTTCATTTGTATAAGTTCGACTACCGGAACTTGGAAAATCACCGTAGTTTGTCTCAGTTTGAATGTCGATCAAAGGATTTTCTAGCGACTTAGCTTCTATGTATGCAAAAAGTTCTTCTGAATTGTATTGTAAAATCTGGATCGATTGTTGCAATTGTTGCGTCATTGCAAGTTTTTGGACTTGTTTTTGTTGTTGTGATAGATGTTGTTTAAATTTCATTATTTTTGTCCTCCCCCTTGTAATTTATCGAAATATCAGCTAAACTAGTAAACGTGCTTGCGCCCTTAGTGTAGTGGATATCACGTAAGATTCCGGTTCTTGAGACGGGGGTTCGATTCCCTCAGGGCGCGTCATTTTTTGGACCATTGATATACTGCTACATGTAGAATTATAGCATAATTTAAAATCAGATGTGGCCATAAACAAGAGTCTTTCACCTAAACACTACAAATAAGTAGTGTTTTTTATTTATTCCAAACTCTTCTTAACAATAAGATTTAAATTATAAACAATATTCATATTTTCTCATTTATCTATCGATTCCATATAAAACTTGATAAAAACCACCGTTTTTTTATGTTATCATAGCTTTTTAGTAAATATTATTGTTAGGTAGTGAATAGTATTGAGTCAGCATCATACAAGGCTATTAGTTATTTCACTTCTTTTAGCTCTCACAGAATTTATTTTAAATCGTTATTTTAATCAATTTACAATGATCGATTATCCGCTCTTATTTTTAATCATCACTTTTATTCAAGGTTGTATTCTTTTATATTTCCTACTCTCGTTTCTATTGCTATTATTTATTAATCATACAACTAAAAAATAAACATATAGCTGATTCCTATCTAAAAAAGAGTAAAGAGCTTTTTCAGCCCTTTACTCTTTTCATCTCTATAAAACCATCTTTTCTAATTCAAAGCGAATCTGGCTTTGAATCTTCTGGATTTTTTCAATTTCTAAGCGTTCTTCATCTACCTGATACTTTTGCGCAATAGAATGGTTATAAGAAATAACATAACTCACGGCCCACAACCTTGGATCCTTAATGATTTCATCTGCCAAAGGATAAAGTAGCGCAAAATGCAGCCGAATTTCTTCCATTATATCTACAAGTAAAATAGGATCGTCGTTGATCAATTCTTTTTCTAAAAACAATAAGATTCTTTGGTATGCGGCACTATCCAATGGTGTACCCACAGAAGCTGGAACGACGGTATATTTTTTGTTATCTCTCCACAAAAATTCAACTTCTTCTTTAACGTGAAGGCTTACAAGTTCTTCAAGTATCCACGAACGAACCAAATTATGTACCCGCTCATCTAATAAAATCTTTTTTCCAATCACAATAAATTCATCTTGAGGTAGTTGTCCGGCTTTTTTTACTATCGCCATTTGCTCATAGTAATTGTGCTTATTTAAATGATCTAACTCTTCCTTTAATTCTTTGATTTTTCCAACTTCAAACTGCTGATACATCAGTTCAACATGCCGGATTTTTTTCTTCAAAGAAATCAATTTTCTCATTTCTCCGCTTTGCTCCACCAAAATTCGTTCATTAATAATACTATGTGCTTGAATAAACATATGATTCTGGATCAAAATTTGGATATAAATCTCCATATAATCTAAGTAAGCAAAATACTTTTCCTTCATTTCTGAAGCTAATGATAATGCTTGCTTATTTTCACCTGTTTCTAAATACATATTTACTAGCACTAAATTCAATGGAAAGTCTTGTCTGATGGCATAAGCTTGCTCATAGTAATCAACTGCTTCAATTAAGTGATTGTTTTTTATTGCTTCTTGTCCCAGCTCAATAAACCGTTCATAGTTCTTTGGAAATGGAATTTTATTTGTCAAAAGAAACACCACCTTCCTAATGATTATTTCCCATGATATAACATCATATCAAAAAAAGAAATAGTGTGTATCCTATAAAAAAGGAAAAACTTTACTTGAAATTTGATGTACGAAAAAATCAACGTACGTTTAATATAAATTCCTAATAATAACAGCGGTTTCCGCTTGCCCTTGTGCCTGCATCCGTTCCGCTTTTTCTGTCAATGTATAACCAACATAGAAATCTTTTGTCAACTCATCTTGTACTTTAAATTCAACAACCTCTTCTACATGAAAAGCGTTTGGCTCTACTTCTTGAACACTATCCCAACCAGTATCAATAAATACTTTCGTATTATCATGGATTGAATTATTTGTTTCAAGTTCTTCCACAAGCTTCTTTAATTGTGAAAAGGTCATTACTTCCACTCTATTATCCATTGTACTGCCTCACTTTCTGCTGTTTTATTTTTTTCTTATACCAAGCATATGTATATCCAACCATTTACTTTTCTCCACTATCATCATAACCTAAAATCGAATTTTATCATACTTAAAATTAAAAAGAAGTGACTGAAATATAACTCTATGAGTCATATCCCAGTCACATGGAATCCTGATAAAAAAACTTTATTTCAATCACAACTAATTCTAAGTGCTAAAACACTAAGATTTGAAGGCTTTGGCAATAAGCTTGAAATTTCTACGAAACAAAGCGATGTATTAGCTTATTCGGAGTTAAAAACTTATGCCCCAACCTCTTCTTTTATTTTTTATCACTCTTTTGTTAACTCACCATCTTCAATCCGATAAACATTATCGCTCCACTCGATCATTCTAGGATCATGAGTAACCATGATCGTTGCTTTTTGTTTCTCATGTGCTTCTTTTGCTAAAATCTTTACAACTTCATACGCATGTTCTGTATCTAAACTAGCAGTTGGTTCATCTGCTAAAATCAAACTTGGTTCATTGAACAACGCACGTGCAATCGCCACTCGCTGGCGTTCTCCCCCAGATAAATCTCTTGGAAATTTATGAAGTAAATCCGCGATATCTAAAGAGGATAATAACTCGTTGATACGTTGTTTCTCTGTTTTTTTCTTTTCGATTTTATCAACCAAAGTAAACTGATTCTCCACAGTCAAAAATGGAATCAAATTGGATGATTGTAAAATAAAACCAATTTCTTCAAAACGTAATCTCGAACGCTTCTTTTCCTTTAAATGCGTAAAATCTTTGTCGTTGATCTTAATGGTCCCAGATGTAGGTGTTTGCAAGCCTCCTGCAATTGTTAAAAAAGTACTTTTACCTGAACCAGAAGGACCAATGATACTGACAAATTCTCCTGCTTTGACCTTTAAATCGATTCCTTTTAATGCTTCAACTTTTGCATGACCTGTACCAAAGGTTTTACGGATGTCATTCATTAATAAAATATCAGTCATTTTTTACCCTCCTATCGCTTTCATCGGATCAACATGAGTCACTGTGCGGATTGAGAAAACACCGCCTAATACAGCAACAATGATCAACACTACACTATAAATCAGTAGATTCATACTATCTAATTCAAACGGCATAGCAGATGGTAAAACAAGGTTTGTCAACAAGGTCAAAACTACACCGATCAAGACTCCGATCACGCCTAAAATAAAGGTTTGAGCAATGATTGATTTAATAATATACCCGTTTGAGATCCCTTGCGCTTTCATTACTCCGAATAAGCTTGTTTTTTGTAAGGTCATCACATAGATAAAAATTCCAATGATCGCAGCAGTGATCACAAACAAGAAATAGATCATCGCATTCAGCGTGAGATTTTGCTCGCTGTAACCAGGTAATTTTTCAATAAAGGCTTCAATTTCATATTTTGCCAAATGATCATCTGTATCTTTCAACTTAATGTCATTTGTTTTAGTAGAGCGGACAACTATTCCATTGATTGGCGCTTTATCTCCTTCGATGGTTTTGCCAAATTTAAGCTCTTGCCATTGATCTAACGATGTATAAATCAGCGGTACAATACTAAAGCTGTTTTGTTTTGTAATACCAACAACTTTCAGCTCTTTATCTAGTTTTCCGATTTTTACGTTATCTCCTAGCTTGATTCCCTTATCCACTAAGTTTTGCGGAATAATTATTTCGCCTGATTTTTTAAAATATCGTCCTTCAACTAATTTAGGTTTGATTGAACTGTTTTCAGTCACACCAAAAAGGGAAATATTGATTTTATCTGTCTCTTTGTTTTGACCGACTTTGTTTAATGCACCAGCATATTGTCCAAGCGGTTCTTTTTGTTTTGCTTCCACCTGATTTAAATCATCCGAAACTAAACTTGAAGCATTTAAACTCTTATTCGCGTCTTCAGATAACACAATACTTGTCGCATCCCATTGATCAACGCCTTGTCTCACCCCTTGGGCAAGCCCATTTGCTAAACCTGACAACATAAAAGCCACATAAGCAACCAATACAATAACACCAATTACTAATGTGTACCTAAGCTTAAAATACTTCATCTCTTCTAAACCTAAAAACATTGATTCCACCTCTTTTTTTATCAACTGATAAAAAAATGCTTAAAAAAATAAATACACAATTTTTATCGACTGATAAAATTTTACCATAAAAAAAAGAATTAAACAATATTTTTTTATCACGTGATAAAATAACAGTTTAATTCTTTAAGAAATAACGCCGTGCAAAACCATATCCATCAATTCAGTAATCTGTTCTGAACGCTCTTTTTCTGTAGAAAGTTGGTGAACCGTTGAAAACAATAACGACAAACTCATAAGATAAAACTGAGCCGCTTTTTTCGATGACACTTTGCTGTTTAACTGTGTTTGGCTTGTTTCAAAAATAGCTTGTAATGGTTTTAAATAATAATCATTCAATATATAAAACAATTGTTGTTTGTTTTCTTGCTCCATTTCAGCTGCACTTTGATGGATAAAAGAAAAAATATCTCTATGATAGACATTCAACAATGCATTAGTACAGTTGATCAATTGGTTTTCAAGCGAATCAGTCTCATTTTGTATTTGCTCTATCTCATGTTTCAGTTGGTTGCCAATTTGTTTATTTATTTCAATAAACAAAACTTCTTTATTGGAAAAATGATAGTACAAGGCTGGCTGTGTGATATTTACAGCTTTCGCAATGTCGCGAGTAGACGTATTTTTATACCCGTTCGCTAAAAAAAGCTCCTTAGCGGTTTCTAAAATCGATTGATGTGTGATCTCAAAGACTGTTTCTTTTTTCATTGCCCCGCCTCCTATTTTTCATCTATTTATACTCATTGACTTTATGAACTATTTTAAATCAAAATCAGGAAAAAAGATAGTCAATAAGAAGAACACGTGAATTACCGACCACAAGAACATTGAACTTTAGCGTCATAAAATTAAAAAATGCATGTTATTGAAATCTAATCATCCTTATATTACAACTAACTAGCATTCTGAAATAAAAGTACCTTTTTTGTAAACCAAGAAATAAACATTTAACCTACCTTTTACAGACTTTTTGCTTCCCCTATGTTTAAATGTTAACTGGCCTTTAAAATAGCAACTCTATATTTTAAGCAATCTCAACGAATTACCAGAGAAAATCTGAATACTTAAGGAGAGTTTTTTTGAAAAAAAATAAATTCATAACTAAATTATTTCTCAGTTGTTTAACGCTTTCAGCTGGTTTACTGCTAAGTGACCATGCCTTTGCAACTTCAACAGAAGCAACTACTCAAGAGAAATTCATTACCGAATATTCACAAAAATTATCACAATTAAAAGAAACCAAACAGCACTTTTCAGACCAAAAAGCCGAGAAAAATAATCAACTTTCTAGCATAGAGAAAAAAATTCAAAAAATCCAAATCGACCTTGATCAGTTAGAGAAAATTGAATCCATAGGGACTATTTCTGAAGCATCTGAACCTAATGATGACATATCCCTAACACTTGCGACAGACGTTTCACCACTAACGGTCAAAGAAGGTTCAACAGCCGCTAAAAAAGAGCAATTGACAGAATTGAAACAAAAACAAGTCGCTCTAAAATTAGATACCAAAACCATTTCAAAACAAGAGTCCGAAGCAACTAAACAAGAAACTCAGTTATCAGAAAAAATAGCTCAGGTAAACAAACAAAAAACGGAGCAAGCAAAACAAACAGATGTACGTTCTGCTATTGTCACTGCTGCAAAAACGCATTTAGGCAAACCATACGTTTATGGTGCGGCTGGTCCTGACGCATTTGATTGCTCTGGTTTAGTTCAAGTCGCTTTTGCTTCTGCCGGACGTTCTATAGGTCGAACAACCGTTGACCAAGAAACGGCTGGTGCTACAATTTCGGTAAGCGAAGCTCAAGCTGGTGATTTAGTTTTTTGGGGTAGTCATGGTGGTACTTACCATGTAGGGATCTCAACTGGTGATGGTTCCTACATTCATGCACCTGTTCCCGGAGATGTTGTACAAGTCGCAACAGTGGCATCTTATGCTCCTGATTTTGCTGTAAGAGTTTTATAAAATAATCTCAAAAAAACATTGCTCGCTTCAAGTGAGCAATGTTTTTTATTCATTTTTCTGAGTTTCTTGGCGATTAACTGACAAAAACCATAATATATTGAATAAAGCATGTTTTACTTCTAAAAAATTTCTCATTTTTTTAAATAAAAACCGAAATTGTTGAGAATTATGAGGAAGTGTGGTATTTTATGGTTGTGTGTAATTTGATTTGTGTTCCCTCCATCTTTCTGATGGGGGAATATTTTTTTTATTCAGCTTTTTCACCATTTTGCCAACAAGAATTGTTCATTCTGCCATGACGGCTTTGTCTCACTCCTCCCATATGGTTTCCACGATGATTTTCTCTTCTACTATACGTATAATCATTTGATTCCTCTTGTTTTTTTTGAATTTCATTCCCCTCTTTTTTTGTTAATTCCTCTGTATTTAATTTTCGTTCTAATTCAATTTTTTTATCATTCCTAGTATCTTGACGCCTTCTGTGCCCCATTTCGAACCTATTCATTTGGTCAAAATTTGGACTTTTAACAGCCTCACTAACTGTAACAAAACCTAGACCTCCTACAAACACTACTACAAGTAATCCGCTAATTATCTTCTTCATTTCTTGATTCCTCCTAAATTTAAATACGAAGCGGGATAGCACAGCTCTGCCAGAAAAAATGGAACTAGATAACATATAGCTAACACCTTTCCTTTAGTTTAATGAATAAGTGTGTCAAATATGTGTCGAAAATAAATTCCCAAAATAGGCAATTATTGACTATAATAAAAGGAGTAACTAGGAGGATATTTCATGAAAAATATTTTGATCGTGGATGATCATTTACAAATTACAGAAGTTTTAAAAGAATATGTTTTAAAAGAAGGATTTTCTCCGATCGTAGCTTCTGATGGACTGTCTGCGCTTGACGCATTTTTTAGCCATTCAATCGAGCTGATTTTATTAGATGTTATGCTTCCAAAACTTGATGGATTCGACGTTTGTAAAAAGATCCGGGAAACATCCAATGTCCCAATCATCATGGTCACTGCCAAAGGTGAAGACTACCATCGAATCATGGGGTTAGATATCGGTGCGGATGATTATATTGTTAAACCATTTTCCCCAAGTGAAGTAATGGCACGGATTCGAGCAATTCTAAGACGAATCGAACGCACAGAAGAAAATCAACTTACGATGGAGCAACTGACTTATGATAACTTGATCGTCTATTTAGAAGAAAAGAAAGTTATCATCGCACAACAAGAAATCATGTTAACAAAAAGAGAATTAGAACTTCTATGGTTACTCTTAGCGAATCGGGAAAAAGTATTTTCAAGAGATAACTTATTGGATAGTCTATGGGGCATCGATTATTTCGGTGATGCCAGAACTGTAGACACTCATATTAAACGATTACGGGCAAAATTAGACGAAGTCGCTCATCCAAACTGGGAAATCGCCACGGTTTGGGGCCAAGGGTATAAATTTGAGGGGAAAAATGAAAAATAAACTAACTAGAAAACTCATCCTTTACTTTTCACTTACATTGTTACTCTTTTCAGTAGTGATTGGTATTGCATTTAGCACACTATTTTCCAAACAAACAGTTACTATCCATACTGAAGAAATGACTCGACGTGCGACGGTTATCGCAGAAACTTTAAGTGATTATTTTACTGAAGAAGAAACAACAAACGATAGCAGTTCTTCTATGCGCGGTATGATGGGCTCTGGCTCCTCGATGAAAATGGGCATGGGCTATTCTTCCTTCCTTAAATTTATGGATCAATTCGCAATGGATGATATTTGGATCGTTGATGAAAATGCTGATACAATCACTGTAGGTCATGGTATGCACAGCAAAGAGTACGGTGAATTACCTGATAATGCTCGAGATGTAATCAAGAAAGTTTATACTGGGAAAACTGCCACCAGCGATGCATTCAGCAACGTTATTGGGAAACCAACTGTTACGGTAGGTGCACCAATTAAAAATAACAATGGCGCTGTTCTCGCTGTTGTTTTACTTCATTCAGCGATTTCCAGTGTTCATAAAGAAGAAAAACAAGGGTTTTTATTACTATTTATCAGTATTTTGATTGCTTGGATCATTGGACTTTTATTATCCATTCTTTTATCGAAAAAATTTATAGCTCCGATCAACAAAATGAGTCACTTCACTGAAGAACTTGTTATCGAAAATTATGATGAATCACTAAACATCGATACCAATGATGAAATAGGCCAGCTGGGAGAAAAGTTAACGATTTTAAAGAACCGTCTTGCTACAGCAAAGTTCCAGCGGGAAAATCGTGAACAAGCTCAAAAAAATTTCCTATCCACGATTTCTCACGAATTACGAACACCCGTAACGGTGATTCGAGGTTCACTGGAATCATTAAATGACGGTTTGATTGATCAGCCAGAAAAAATCGAGCAATATTATCAACAACTTTTAGCTGAATCTATTGTTTTAGAACGGTTGATCAATGATTTGCTAGAATTATCCAGACTAGAAAATTCCGAGTTTACTATCACAATGGAATCTGTTTCGATCAATGATGTTTTATCCGATAGTTTAAGAAGCCTTCGTTTAAAATCATCAGAAAAAGAACAGCAATTACAATTGAACACTTCGGTAGAGCAACCTATTATTGTTAATGGAGATTATGGCAGGATTCGCCAACTTTTTGTTATTTTGATCGAAAATGCGTTGAAATTTTCGCCAAAAAATGCTATCATTTCAGTTCAGTCTAAAGTAGAAATAGACAACATGATCATTAGTATTCATAACCCTGGTTCTTACATCTCTCCAAAAGAACAAAAAGAAATCTTTCAACGTTTCCATCAGGCTCGTTCAAAAGAACAATTGGATGGCACTGGGTTAGGTTTAGCAATTGCTAAAGAAATTGCGGAACGACATCATTTTGGTTTAGATGTCAGTAGTGACAAAAAGAGCGGAACAACGTTTTTTGTTAGAATACCACTAAAATAGAAAAAGAAGCTGAGACATAACTATTAAAGTTATATCTCAGCTTCAAGGAATCCTAATAAACGGTGGGAGCAGAAGCAACCTCTTCTTTAATTCTTATTCCACCGTAACACTCTTAGCTAAATTACGTGGTTTGTCTACATCATAGCCTCTTTGTAATGTCGCAAAGTAAGCGATCAATTGTGTTGGGATAATACTAACTAAAGGGGTTAGTAATGGATGTACATCAGGTATGATCAATTGATCCGTCTCTTTAGCTAAAGACGCCAGGGCGATTACAAAATTATGAGCCCCACGACTTTCAACTTCTTTTAAATTACCACGTGTATGTGCCGCAGTTTTTTGATCTGTAATTACACCGAAAACAGGTGTCCCATCCTCAATCAATGCTATCGTGCCATGTTTTAACTCTCCAGCCGCAAAACCTTCAGCTTGAATATATGAAATCTCTTTTAATTTCAATGACGCTTCCATCGATACATAGTAATCCACACCACGCCCGATATAAAAAGCATTTCTCGTTGTTGATAAATAGTCTTCTACTAGCTGACTGATAACCATTTTTTCATCAATGATCGTTTCCATAACTGCTGCAATTACACTTAACTCATGAGCGATATCAAAGTCTAAAGATGACTGATTGCCTTTTTTATCGCCCACAGCTTTGGCAAGAACTGCTAAAACAGCGATTTGCGCAGTATAAGCTTTTGTTGAAGCCACGGCAATTTCTGGTCCAGCATGAAGCAGTAATGTATAGTCGGCTTCTCTGGATAAAGTAGAGCCGGCAACATTCGTTAGTGTCAGCGATGGCAAACCAAGTTCATTTGTCTGCACCAATACTTGACGGCTATCAGCTGTTTCTCCACTTTGACTTAAGAAAATGAAAAATGGTTTTTCTGATAATAACGGCATATTATAACCAAATTCGCTTGAAAGATGAACTTCAACTGGTATCTTCGTCATTTTTTCAAGAATCGCTTTGCCAACCCAGCCAGCATTATAACTAGTTCCGCAAGCGACGACATAGATACGATCACTGCCAGTTATTTTTTCGATGATTTTGTCATCGATCACAGCATCGCCTACTGTATTCGTATATTCCTGAATAATTCGACGCATAACGGTTGGTTGGTCATCGATTTCTTTTAGCATATAATACGGATATGTCCCTTTTTCGATGTCACTTAAATCTAATTGCGCTTCATATGACTCACGATAAACTAGATTGCCTTTTTCATCTTCGATTTCTATCTTATCTGCTTTTACAATAACCATTTCACCGTCAGCGATTTCAACAAAATGATTTGTTTCAGCAAGCATTGCCATCGCGTCACTGCAGATTACATTAAAAGTGTCTCCTAAACCAATCAGTAATGGACTTTTATTTTTAGCAACATAAATAGTATCTGGATCATTTTTATCAATCAAAGCGAAAGCATACGAACCTTTGATCACTGTCAATGCTTTTTTGAAGGCTTCTTTTGTTGCCATTCCAGCTTCTGCAAAACACTCGATCAAATGAACCACGATTTCTGTATCAGTTTCACCTTCTAGTTGCTTATTTTGAAGAAATTCCTGTTTTATTTCTTCAAAATTTTCGATCACACCATTGTGAACTAAAATAAACTGTTGGTTACTCGATGCATGAGGATGGGCATTTCTTTCACTTGGCTTGCCATGGGTTGCCCAACGTGTATGACCAATTCCAACTGTACCTTGAACTTCTGGGCTAATTTTACTCTGTAAATCAGCAATTCTTCCTAATGATTTTACTAAATGATCTTCCTTATTTTTCCCTGTTACGAAAATTCCAGCTGAATCATATCCTCTATATTCCAATTTTTCTAATCCTTGGACTAAAATATCTGTTGCATTCTCTTTTCCAATAATTCCTACTATTCCACACATACTATTCTTTTCCTACTTTCTCAATTGTCTTAGGTCTTTGTTCAAGCAAAAAGAAGTTGAGCAATAAAAAATGAACCTCCAGCCATTTTTGTAAAAATAGGCTGCGTATTTTTTATTATCAGTACATTCTATTTTCTTGATTCTTCATCATAGGTTTCTATTCTGCGTAGTTGGATTTTTGTTATAATTTTGCAATTATTTTTTCTTTCCAGCTTGTAGAGTGCAGTCCCTAGAGCTATCCGCCGAATCTTTCGATAAGCTCTTTCCTCGTCACCTGAACATTCAGGCCTGGCGCTATCCTTTATTGGTCTAACTATCCTCCTTTTTGATTTTTCAAATATAAACTGCATTAATAATACAATATACCAAATATAAATGTCAACACTTTTATACAAAAACAAAATTGGTCTAGTCATAAAAAATACTAAAAAAGCTTACTAAAAACTTTAGCAAGCTTAAAAGGTATTAATTAAACGGATTGTAAAATCTGCCGCCATTGACTTTAAATAAAGCAAAACTCAAAACAGTCAATAAAATTGCCAATCCAATAACAAGAAAATCAAAGCGATGGAATGGCTGCTGAGCGTACCAAGTTCTTTTATTTTTTTCCCCGAAACGACGCAGCTCCATCGCAGTACTGATTGTTTCAATTCGATCTAAGCTAGAAAGGATCAAAGGAAAAACAATTTGGGCTGTTCCTTTCAATCTTTGTGTCAGTTTACCTTTTTTAGACATTTCAAACCCGCGTGCTTGCTGCGCTAAAGAGATATTGACAAAATCTTCTTGAATATCTGGAATATAACGAATCGCCAAAGCTACAGCATAACTGATTTTATAGCTAACACCGATCCGATTTAAACTAGACGCAAACTCACTTGGATTCGTCGTCAACAGAAAAATCAGCACCAACGGTATCGTGCAAAAATATTTTAAAACTAAATTGAATTCATAAAATAATTGCTCTTGTGTTACTGTAAAACGACCTATTCCTTCCCAAATAACCGTTCTAGACTGGTATAATTCCACACCATATTCTGGGGAAAATAGATAAACTGCAATAATATTCAGCAATGAAAACACAAAAATAAATTTTACAACAAATGAAATCTGGTGCCACTTAATATTCGATAGCTTAAATAAAACCAGCGAAAATACTGTCATACCAATCAAAAAACGGGTATCATACGTTGTCATACACGCAACAGATAACAGTATCAAAAAAATTAATTTAGCTGTTCCATTCAATTTATGAATCACTGTATTATCAGGAATATAACCTAACATTTGATGTTCATTCATTTCAAACGCACCTCCTGATCATAGGTCATAAAGTTCTCTGTAAATAAAAATGGCTCGTCCATTCCTAAATGTTGTGCAAAAGTAAATAAGCTTGTCTCTTTCAAAGACGCACGTTCCACTAATTTAGAATCAGTCAAAACGTTAACTGGTGTTGTATCTGCGATGATGTTACCATCATACAAAACAATTGCTCGATCTGTATATTCCAACATAAGATGCATGTCATGAGTGATCATTGCGATCGTTACACCCAATTCATTTAGTTTTTCTAAAAATGTCATCATTTCAGTATAATGCTTAAAATCCTGACCTGCTGTTGGTTCATCTAAAATAATCATTTCAGGTTCCAGAACTAAAATTGCTGCAATCGTGACTCTTTTCTTTTGACCAAAACTAAGCGCTGAAATTGGCCAATGACGAAATGAATGTAGGCCGCAGATTTTCAAAACATGTTCAACCCGTTCATTAATTTCTGCTTCTGGCATCCCTTTCAAGGTCAAACCTAAGGCAACCTCTTCAACTATCATTTTCTTTGAAATCATTTGATTTGGATTTTGCATAACAAAACCGATCTTATCTGCTCGTTCTTTAATAGAAAACTGAGTAAAGTCTTGTCCTAACCAACTCATTTTGCCTGATTGCGGTGTAACAAATCCACAGACCGCCTTACTTAAAGTCGATTTACCGGCACCATTTTTCCCAACAATGCTCAGCATTTCTCCACGATTGAATGTAACGGAAACATCGTTTAAAACAGATCGATCATTTCGGTTGTATTGGTAAGTAATATTTTCAAGTTCCAATAAAGGCTGCAATGGTTCTTGCTCTGACGTTTGCGATTGTTTTTTCATCCATTTTTCCATCTGTTCCTTCAAGTTAGGTGCTTGGACCTTTTCAATATCATCTAAATACTCAACTGTTTCTAAATCCACGCCAGCATACTTCATCGCTGTGATATAAAGAGGTTCTCGAATGCCTTGCTCTGTTAATATATTCGTTTTTAGTAGATCATTTGCAGGTAAATCTGCAACAACTCTTCCATCATTAAAAACGATCACACGATCAACTGAACGATATAAAACATCCTCTAAGCGATGCTCAATAATCAAAATAGTTGTTTTTGTCTTTTGATGGATTTCTTCAATCAAAGCGATTGTTTCTTTGCCAGCTTTGGGGTCAAGATTAGCTAGCGGCTCATCAAATAATAAGATGGGGGCTTCATCAATCAACACACCAGCCATCGATACTCGCTGCTTTTGGCCGCCAGACAAATCTTGTGGTCGATGTTGTAAAAAATCATTCAATCCAACGATTTTAGTCCAATTATCGACCTCTTCTTTCATCTTATTTTGCGGCACTTCATCATTTTCTAAAGCAAATGCAACATCTTCTCCCACAGTTAACCCGATAAACTGACCATCTGTATCTTGTAAAACTGTTCCAACATCAAAAGATAAATCAAACAGGCTAGTCTTTGTTAATTCTTTGTCGCCGATCATTACATTTCCAGTTATTTCCCCTTCATAACTATACGGAATCAATCCATTGATGCACTGGGCAAAAGTTGACTTACCACTGCCACTTGGCCCTACGATCAAGACTTTTTCTCCTTCATAGATCGTTAAATCAATATTATGTAATGTAGGTTCAGCCTGACTATGATATTGAAATGTAAAATTGTCAAAAGTTATCAGTGGTTTTCTCATCGATGACGCTCCCTCATTCTATGTAAAAAAGGACAAGAAAAGGCTGTTAAGCTTTGAAATCAAGCTTGCTTTTTCTCGCCCTTGATTTTATTTCAGAAATTATATTTGTGCTAATTTCATTTTACTACATAATCAGTCTTTTGTTAAACTACCTTTTTTAGTTCGCGTTGCGGCATAAGCTGCCATCAATAACGTACCAATGATTCCGACTGCAATAATATTTAATACAACAGCGATCACACCTTGTGTATAGACCTTACTCGCGGGTTCGCTATAAATCAATACATCTAATGTCGGTGCAATCAACCCCCAAACTACGGCATTTCCAATTACTTGATAAATATTAAAATAAATAATGTCTTTTTTATTGAATTCGCCATGTTGAAGATCGATCTTTCTCCCCGCTAAACCATAGACAACCCCTATAATACCAGAACAAATGATCCAACTCCACCATGCGCTGCCATACGTTGTAAAATCTTTTAGAGTATGACCAATCAAACCGATTAAGCCACCTGCAACAGGTCCAAAAATAACAGAAATTAATGCTAAAAACGGATATGCTGTTTCTAAATTTGTGTTAGGAAATCCTGTTGGAATTACCACAAAACGACCTAAAATAACAAATACCGCTGACCCAATACCAATTGCTACAATTGTTTTTACTGAAAAATCTTTTTTCATATCCCCACTCCTATTCAAAAATGATCTTTGGTGCTTTTCGTAATTGGATCGTCCAGTCTGTTCCTGTACCGATATGATACAGTTTAGAAAATGAGTCTTGATTGACTGCTACACCAATATTTACCAATGAATTTACATAAACTAAGGGTTCACCAACATTCACATCTGCAAAGGATTTAGCAAATTTCATAATATTTTGGTAGACTTTTTTCCCTTTATGATAAATCGTTACCTGTAGCTGATCATCATGTACAATTTTTTCTTCCTTCATAAATGCCAACGGAATATTTGTCCACAGAGAACCAAATCGAATATCTAAAACATCAATACTACCTTCCAAAATATGTTCATCACGCTTCGCTTCAATCAATGGCAATAGTTCGATTGAATCAATTCCAACAATACTGCCTAGTTCTTCAAACGAAATTTCACCACTAGCCAAACGCGCCCCATTATAAGCATAGATATCCCTGCCATGAAATGTGTGACTTTCTTCTGAATGAGGCAAACGGCTTGTTACTTCATCGATCGAACGAATCTCTTCGATTCCTTGATAATGGGAAATGTGCGTTAACGATCCATTGTCCGGTGTAATAATATAATGTCCGGAGTTTGTCTTCGCTACGATACTTCGTCTGGTACTCCCCACGCCTGGATCGACAACAGAAACAAAAACTGTTCCTTTAGGCCAATACTTCACTGTTTGATATAGACGATATGATGCCGCCCAAATATCATACGGAGGAATCTCATGGGTCAAATCGCCAATGATGATTTCATCACTTACCATATGGGCGACACCGTACATCGCACTTACTGCCCCGTCGCCAAGTCCAAAATCTGTTTGTAAAACTAAATAGCTCCCCATCTGATTGCTCCTCTCTAACTATTCCCATACATTATTTTTTCTGAAAAAATAGGTTGAGTATCGATCATTTCCCTATCAATTCTCAAACATAGTACCTTTTTCTGTTTATTCTGTCAATAATATTATCGAACGATCATCAAGAAATAGCAATGAATATTCGTCCTTTATAAAACCAGAAAAATAACCTGCCACATGTTCTCATGCATACAGGTTATTCTATAAATTTTTACTAACCTATGCCGATCTCAGCTTTCACGACATCCGCGATTTTATCTACGTAATAATCAACTTTTTCTTGTGTTGGTGCTTCAGCCATCACACGTAATAAAGGCTCTGTTCCAGAAGGACGAACTAAAATACGGCCATCGCCATTCATTTCTGCCTCCATTAATTCGACAACTTCTTTGATTGCAGGAACGTCCATCGCACCGTGTTTGTCAGTTACACGAATATTCACTAATTTTTGTGGATAAACAGTCAACTCGGAAGCTAACTCAGATAATTTTTTCCCTGTTTGCTTCATTACATTCAATAACTGAATACCTGAAAGCATTCCGTCACCTGTTGTATTGTAATCCAAGAAAATCATATGTCCTGATTGTTCTCCGCCAAAATTGTAATCATTTTTACGCATTTCTTCAACGACATAGCGGTCACCAACTTGCGTGATCACATCTTTCATTCCAGCCGCTTCTACCGCTTTTCTGAAACCTAAATTACTCATAACAGTTGTAACGATCGTATCTTTTTTCAAACGGTTCTTTTCAGCAAGATATTTTGCGCAGATAAACATGATCTTATCTCCATCAACAATATTCCCTAATTCATCGACCGCAATAATTCGATCGCCATCACCATCAAAAGCCAGACCCACATCAGCACCTTTTTCAACAACCATTTCAGCTAGCTTCTCAGGATGAGTAGAGCCTACTCCGTCATTGATATTCAATCCATTTGGGCTTGTGCCCATTGTGTAAAAATCTGTTTCTAAATCTGCAAATAAACGATTTACAGAAGTCGCTGTTGCTCCATTTGCAGCATCGATACAAACCGTTAACCCAGATAAATCACCTGGAATTGTCTGTACTAAGAATTGAGAATATTTTAATAATCCTTCTGGAAATTCATCTAGCGTACCTAAACCTTCAGCTGAAGGACGAGGTAAATTGTCCTCTTCTGCATCTAATAATGCTTCGATTTCAAGTTCTTGATCATCCACTAATTTAAATCCATCTGAACCAAAAAACTTGATACCATTATCTTCTGCAGGATTGTGGGATGCTGAAATCATGACACCAGCTGATGCTTTTTGCAATCTTGTTAAGTAAGCAACTCCTGGCGTTGAAATAACACCTAGCTGAAATACTTCGATCCCAACAGACAAAAGACCTGAAATCAAAGCTTGCTCTAGTAATTGACCTGAGATACGTGTATCACGACCGACTAATACTCTTGGACGGCGTGTAGAATCTTCATGCTGACTTAATACATATCCACCAAAACGGCCTAATTTAAATGCTAATTCTGGCGTTAGTTCCTTATTTGCAATTCCTCTAACACCATCTGTTCCAAAATATTTACCCATTATAACTCTCCTTCTACTTACTAAGATAACCTCAATTATCCTTATGAATCGAACTCATTAGCATAATTGATTTTCTTAGTCACTCAACTTAATTTGCAGGAACTGAACTACTCCCATTTCCTATTTCATTTTCGGCACTACTTTCATCACTAGACGTACTTGACGAGCTTGACGTACTGGAGGAACTTGTTGACTTTTCACTAGAAGGCACAGGCGTTGGCTTCGCTTGACTGGAGTACGATGTTGTTGTGCTTTGTCCGCTAGTTTCAGAAAAACTGGTATTCGTTCCTGCAAAAACTGGATTGATCGTCACTTCTAGTTCCTCAGGTGAAACAATGTAATCTGCATTTGTTGGGATTTTTATTTTTTGTTTGGTTGATGACTTTATGTTGCTTACATCAACAGGTAGCTCAATTGTATCGATTGCATCTAGAACTGATTTAGTTCCTCTAATTTCAACTTTTTGTTCTGAAAGATTAAATGTATAATGCTCAACCCCAGAAGGTGGTGAGCCAGTTGGACTGATTGTCACCCCTACCTCTTTTGAAGGCAATGTTAAATCAACAACGACTTTTACTTGAGGTGCCGGATTTTCAATACTTAATACTTGTCCTTTGCTATCAATCGCTTGAACATTGACCGTTTGTTTGATCGTATCAGCAGATTGTTTAACATTTGATAGCGGTGCAATCACACGTGTAATTGCTTTTGCAGTCTCTTCTCCTGTTGTGATTTCCACTGTTTTAGGACTTACTGCAATTTTATCTACTTTGTACCCTTCCGCCTCGATAGATTCAGGCAGTTGTGCTTCTACCTCAAAAGATTTCGTTACTTTTTTCTCTTTTGTCACAGTGATCGTTTTAGGTTCGATTTCAGCCGTCACAGCTGTACTCAATCCCTTGACTCTTAGCTGAATTTCTGTTGTTCCAAGTGGTGTTTTAGTCAAATCAGCTACTACTTGAAAGTTCCTTGTATCTTCATTCGATTCTAAATCTAATTGAATTCGATTTAAACTACTTAAATGAACATTGACTGTTTCTTGATAACCAGACACAAAATACTTATCTTTATCATACTCTAATTGAACAGGAATATTAGACAGCATTTCATCATAAACTTGACTTACACTATTCATACTCGATAGATTGCCTGATGCATTGGCATTAAAAAATAATAATAATGCAAAAAGTAATGCTAATACTCCTGAGAACCAGTTGCTTTGATGGGGCTTTTTCATTTCTTTTTCGCCCCTTTCGATACACCGTCAATAAAGTGCTGCAAAAGATTTTTTTTATCCTTACTTTCTTCTTTTGGAACTAATTCTGCTCTAAGAATTTTCAGATATTCTTCCTGAGTTAGTCTAGGAATCAAATCATTATTCAATGTCAGACTGACGTCACCTGTTTCTTCTGATACAATAATCGTCACGGCATCACTAACTTCACTGATACCAACGGCCGCTCTATGTCGGGTTCCGAATTCTTTTGGAATCAAATTACTTTCTGACAAAGGCAGATAGGCGCTGGCTACAGCAATTTTCCCTTGTTTAACAATCACTGCACCGTCATGTAAGGGCGTGTTCGGAATAAAAATATTGATCAGTAGTTCTCCTGTAATATCAGCATCTAAAGGAATCCCCGTCTCGATATATTCATCTAAGCCAGTATTTCTTTCCACGGTGATCAATGCACCAATTTTTCGTTTAGACATATACTGAATGGCTTTATCAAAAGCAAGGATCATTTTTTCATCTTCCTGTTGTTCAGATCTACTTGTACGGAAAAATGAACTTCTCCCCAAATGTTCTAAGCCCCGCCGGACTTCTGGCTGAAAAATCACGACTGCAGCAATAACTCCGTACATAATGACTTGGTTCATCAGCCATGACAATGTATGCAGTCCAATAATTTCACTCACTATTCGAATTACAATAAAAACAGCGACCCCTTTTAACAGTTGGACGGCTTTTGTTCCCCTAACGAGCATGATTAATTTGTAAACGAGATACCATACTACCAGAATATCTATAATATTGATGATATAATCACGCGACAAGAAATCTGATGAGATCAATTGCCGCCAATAATTCAAATCAAATAATTGACTAAGTTGAAAAGACATCATAAACCTCACTTCTCTCTGAAGATTTCTTAAATAAGTATACCATAATCTTTTGCTTGGTTACAGGAAGAGTGCGAACGATAGAAAAATTTAAATAAAATAGAATGAAAGAAGAAGACGACTGTATCTCACTTCTTTCATTCTAAATCAAAAAACTTTATTATTCTTCTACTTTTCCTCTTTTTGCGGCACGTTCTGCTCGTCTAGCTGCCCTTCTTGCATCAGCTTCTGGATCAGCTACTCGTTCTTTTTTGACACGAGGCACGTTTTCACTCACTACTTCATCTGTTGTTTTTTCTAATTTTGCTCGAATTTTGTCTTCCTGACCAGCCATACGGGCATAATTATAAAAACGATTTTTCGCATCATCTACCGTTTTTTCAAACAGTTTACCCGCGAATTCAGGTTGTGTAGACTCTAATGAAGAAAAACGAACTTGTTTACGCATAAATTCTTGCATCGCTTCAAAATTCGGCTTTTTGTAATCTAACGTCATTGGATTTTTCCCTGACTCTCTTAATTCTGGGTTATAGCGATACAATGACCAATACCCAGAATCAACCGCTTCTTTGGCTTCTTCTAAGGTTTTACTCATTCCCCCAGCTAAGCCATGTGTAATACAAGGTGTATACGCGATAATAATAGACGGTCCTGGGAAGCGTTCGGCTTCTTCAAAGGCTTTGATCGTCTGCATTTGATTAGCTCCTGATGCAATTTGAGCCACATATACGTTGCCATAGGTCATCGCCATCATACCTAAATCTTTTTTAGAAACATATTTCCCACTTGCGGAGAATTTTGCAATTGCAGATGCTGGCGTTGCTTTTGACGTTTGTCCACCAGTATTAGAATAGACTTCATTATCTAAAACTAACATATTAACGTCGGCGCCACTGGCAAGAACATGATCGATTCCGCCATAACCAATGTCATAGGCCCAACCGTCTCCACCGATCATCCATTGGCTATTTTTCACAAACAAATCATTGTCTGCATAAATTGCTTCTAATAATGGTTGATCGTTTTTTTCATCAAGCAAAGCAGCTTTTAGTTTTGCAGCACGTTGTTGTGTACCTTCACCAGTATGCATATGGTTGATCCAATCTTCCATTAGTAGTTTTAACTCTGGAGAAGCAACGTTCATCGCTCTACTCATTTTCATTGCTAAGTGTTCACGACGTGTTTGACTGGCTAACAGCATGCCATAACCAAATTCTGCATTATCTTCTAATAATGAGTTAGACCACGCAGGACCTTGTCCTTCATCATTTGTCGTATAAGGAGCAACAGGCGCTGCTCCACCCCAAATAGAAGAACAACCTGTCGCATTTGCGATCATCATTCGATCACCAAACATTTGCGTCAATAATTTCACATAAGGCGTTTCACCGCAACCAGAACAAGCACCTGAAAATTCTAATAGTGGTTTGTTAAATTGCGTTCCTAAAACAGTATTTGGTTTGGCTGGATTTTCTTTTTGTTTCAACGTCATAGAAAAAGCCCAGTTCATAGCTTGCTCTTTTTGCTCTTCGTAAGGTTTCATAACTAAGGCTTTGCCTTTAGCTGGACATGCATCCACACAAAGTCCACAACCCGTACAATCTTCTACAGAAACTTGAATACGGTATTTTAGACCATCGGCTCCGCGCATTTCTCTTACGATATAGCCAACTGGTGCTTCTTCCATTTCTTCATCGTCTGCCAAAAATGGACGAATCGCAGCATGCGGACAAACAAACGCACACTCATTACACATTGTACAACGATCATTGTTCCATTCTGGTACTTCAACAGCGATTCCGCGTTTTTCAACAGCTGTTGTGCCAAGTGGCATCCGTCCATCCGTCATACCATTTTTGATGAGCGCACTAACCGCAAGATCATTTCCTTCTTGACAATTGATCGGTTCGACGATTTCATGAACATAATCAGTAACGTTATCTTTGCGAACTTTTGTTTTTACTTCAATTGTTTTCCAAGCAACTGGCACTTCGACTTTATGCAGAAGTTCAACCGTACGTTCAATTGCCTGAACATTTTTTTCAACAACAGACATCGATTTTCTAGCATAGCTTTTGAATGCTTCTTCTTTTAAGATCGGTAGCACCTCATCAAATGGCATGATATCCGCTAATTTGAAAAAAGCTGTTTCCATCGCTGTATTGATCCGACCACCTAATCCAACTTCACTGGCTAATCGAACAGCATTGATCGTATAAAAATTGATTTCATTTTCAGCTAAGTAACGTTTTAGTTTTCTTGGCAAGAAGCGCTCTAATTGTTCATCATTCCAAACTGTATTTAGTAAAAAGGTGCCGCCTTTTTTCAAGCCCTTAACTAAATCATACGTATTTAAGTACGCTGCAGTATGACACGCAACAAAATCTGCATGCTCGATCAAATAAGTCGAACGGATCGGTGTCTCGCCAAAACGTAAATGAGAAACCGTCAGCCCACCAGATTTTTTTGAATCATAATAAAAGAATCCTTGAGCGTATTTATCCGTGTGATCTCCGATGATTTTGATTGCTGATTTATTTGCACCAACTGTACCGTCTGAGCCAAAACCCCAGAATTTTGCTTGATAGGTTTTGGGATTGGTCAAATCAAGTGCTTCTCCGCAATCAAGTGAGGTGTATGTTACATCATCTACGATTCCGATCGTAAAACGAGATTTTGCCGATTTTTTATCTTTTAATAACTCATCATAGATCGCAACGATTTGGTTTGGTAAAACATCTTTTGAGCCTAGCCCATAACGTCCACCGATGATCATTGGACGTAAATCAGATTCATACATCGCGCTTTGAACATCTAAAAGTAACGGCTCACCGCCTGCTCCTGGTTCTTTTGTACGATCCATTACGCCGATTGCTTTAACCGATTTAGGCATTTTTTCTAAAAAGTTCTCAATTGGGAATGGACGGTACAAATGAATATTTAAGAAACCAACTTTTCTGCCTTGCTTTGTTAAGTAATCGATTGTCTGCTCAATTGCTTGAGCCGCTGACCCCATGGAAACAATCACTTCTTCAGCATCTTCCGCTCCATAATAAGTGACTAAATCATAATTAGTTCCTCTAAGCTCATTGATTTCATCCATGTATTTTTTCACAACAGCTGGGATTTGTTCATAATAGCTATTGATCGTTTCACGTTGTTGGAAATGGATATCTGGATTTTGATTCGTTCCACTAACGGAAGGATGGTTGGGGTTCATACTTCTGCTACGAAAATCGCTTAATTTTTCTTGATCCAATAATGGTGCTAATTCATCATACTCCAATACTTCGATTTTTTGAATTTCATGACTTGTCCGAAATCCATCGAAGAAGTTGATAAATGGGACACTTGATTCAATTGATGCTAAATGAGCGACCGCTGATAAATCCATGACTTCCTGCACACTGCTTTCGCATAACATGGCAAATCCAGTCTGACGAGCCGCCATAACATCTCCGTGATCACCGAAAATATTCAACGCATTCGTTGTCACGGCACGACTAGCGACATGAAAGACTGACGGCAGTAATTCTCCAGCAATTTTATACATGTTCGGTATCATCAATAATAATCCTTGTGAAGCAGTATATGTAGTTGTTAATGCACCTGTTTTCAACGATCCATGGACTACGCCTGCCGCGCCTGCTTCTGATTGCATCTCAACAATTTTAACAGGTTGTCCAAAAATATTTTGCTTTCCTTCAGCCGACCACTGATCGACAAGTTCAGCCATCGTTGAGCTTGGTGTAATTGGATAAATAGCGGCTAATTCAGTAAACGCATATGAGATGTATGCGGCTGCTGTATTTCCATCCATCGTCTTCATTTTTCGCATTATATAGTCATCATCCTTCTATCTAAAAGTAGAATAGTTGCACGCATATTCTTCTCCATTATAACGGAAGCTAGTCAATTTTGAAACAGTTTGTGAAAAAATTTCACAAACTTATTGTTTTTTTGGCTTTCTTTCTTTAGAATAACTAGAATTTTTGTGAAAAAATTCTAGTTACCTCTTTTTTTATACCTCATCCCTTTTTCTGCAAACCTTCTGACTAGTTGATAAAACCAATTATATGTTGGAGAAATCCAATTCCGTTTAAGTTGATTCCGTTTGTTTGTGTCAAAGTTTCTGGGGGGATTTCCATCCAATTTATCGTGTGTATGATACTGATCAGATCTAGGCCGTTCACCATAGTTGAAAGATTCTCCATTCGCGATTGCGCATTCTAAGTAGTCTCTTTCTTCGTTCTGTTCATTCCATTGACTTAAAAGCTGACCTTGTTCATCTAAAATAAATTCACTATGATAATCTCCAGATAAAACTTTTCGATAGAAACCTCGTTTTCTGATTTTCTTTACTAAGCCTTTATTTGTAAGAGTCCGACTTTCTTTTTTTAGATCATCCGCAGATATCTCTACACTATATTGAGCTCGATTATGATACTGCGGATCTGCATAAAACCAATTACCTTTGAGGATTGTTTTTATTGCTACTTCATCATTTTTTAAATTGTACCTTTTTTTATACTTTTCCACATATTCAATAGCACATTTATCTAATTGATTTCTAAATTGATGAATTTTTGTTTCATTTATGTATTTTTTCTTGAGGGCTGTTTTTGTTAATTTTTTATCTACTTCTGCTATGATCAAGCCATTTGGATATGCACGTTGTACAGCTTTTGCATAACAATCAAAAAAAATTGCTCCCGGCGGCATTTGGTCATAAAATTTATATTCTGTTGACGCAAACTGTAAATCGCCTGAATCATCCAAATAACCACCCAGTTGATCGATGACTAAGATGACTTTTTCTCGGTCTGAAAGCTGACTTTTTTCAAACATTTCAGTGTAGATATCAGAACCAACTAAAAAAACTGCTTGATCGTTGCTGATTTTATTTTCATTTCTATTATTTATGTAAACAATCAGAGCCGCTTTGTCCCAGCCATGTTGCTGAAGTTTTTCAAAGATAGTTGGAGAAAAATTTACTTTTTTCATTTTTATTCTCCTTAGTGTTTGTTTGACTTCTACTATACCTGCTTTTTTATTAAATTTACACTCATTTGGATGGACAGAGCATAAAAAAAGAATCCGAAGTGAGTGGGACATAATTCTTCGAGTCATATCCCACTCACTTGGAATCCAGATAAACGTTTGGAGCAGAAGCAATCCCTTCTGTCCCATCCTCCTAAGATTCTAGAAGTTATTTTTAAGCAAAAACTTCATAACTCTTTCTGATTTTTTCTATAACGATGGACGGTTTGGTGTCTTTATTTTTATGTGCATCACGATGCTCTTGCAAATGCTCTGGACGTTTCAGCCAGCTTTGAAAATCTTTTTTGCTCTCCCATTTAGAAACTAACATAAACTCACAGGTATCCTTATCTTCTGTAAACCAACATTCACTTGATATACATCCCGAAAATCTCAACATTGAGACAACATCTTTACTTGTTTTAGCTTCGAAGATTTCCTTGCCTTCTTTTTTTATGATAAATGTTACGGTTTGAACGATCATGATTCCCTCTCCTTTTCAAGTTCAATTGATAATGATTCTCACTTAGAAGTATAACATACTTCTTCATTATAAACTGAACCATAAAAAAAAAGGTGGATAAACCAGATTATGGCTTATCCACACGATTCTTAATACAACTCTAAATATTGTTCTCTTTCCCATTCAGAAACAGTTTGACGGAAAGCGGCCCATTCCATACGTTTCGCTTCAACAAAGTTTACATAAATGTGCTCACCTAGTGCATTGATCATCACGTCATCTTTGCGTAATTCTTTGATGGCATTATGCAGTGTTGAAGGTAAATCATGGATTTGTGCTTCTTTTCGTTCTTCTTCATTCATCACATAAATATTACGGTCAACTGCTTGTGGCGGATCGATTTCATTTTTAATTCCATCTAAGCCAGCTTGTAAAAGAGTTGCCATTGTTAAATAGGGATTTGCTGACGGATCAACTGAGCGTAATTCTAAACGAGTAGATAAACCACGCGATTCAGGAACACGGACTAATGGTGAACGATTGCGACCACTCCAAGCAACATAAACTGGTGCTTCATATCCTGGTACTAAACGTTTATATGAATTAACAGTTGGATTACAAACCGCTGTATAAGCACGAGCATGTTTCAATAATCCACCAAGGAAATGATAAGCCGTTTGACTTAGTTGCATCGGACCATTTTCATCATAAAAGACATTTTCATTTCCTTTAAATAATGACATATTACAGTGCATTCCTGAGCCGTTGATACCATATAATGGTTTTGGCATAAATGTTGCGTGCAAGCCATGTTTTCTAGCAATTGTTTTAACGACTAATTTAAAGGTTTGGATATTATCACACGCTTCGATAACATCTGCATACTTAAAGTCGATTTCATGTTGACCTGGTGCTACTTCATGATGTGATGCTTCCACTTCAAATCCAAGACTTTCTAGCTCAAGAACGATATCTCTACGGCAATTTTCACCAAGATCGGTTGGTGCAAAATCGAAATAACCGCCTCGATCATTTAAATCCGTTGTGATTTTACCATCTTCATCCAATTTGAATAAGAAAAATTCCGGCTCAGGTCCAAGATTGAATGAAGTAAAACCTAATGCTTCCATATCTGCTAATGCTCGCTTTAAATTACCACGTGGGTCTCCAGCAAATGGCGTTCCATCAGGATTATAAATATCACAAATCAGACGCGCAACTTTCCCGTGTGCGCTCTCCCATGGAAAAATCATCCATGTAGATACGTCTGGATATAAATACATATCGCTTTCTTCAATTCTAACAAAACCTTCAATAGAAGACCCATCAAACATCATTTTGTTGCTTAACACTTTGTCTAATTGGCTCACTGGAACTTCCACATTTTTGATTGTTCCCATAATGTCTGTAAACATTAATCGTAAAAATCGAACATTTTCTTCATCGGCTATTCGTTTGATATCTTCTACTGTGTTTTGTTTTTTCGTCATTGTATCCTTCACGTCCTTCATTTTTTGTGTAAAGCTCAACTGTTACAATTTTGGTCCTCTAGATTGGAATGGATTTTGTTGAGTAAGTCCGCCTTGAGAAATAAGTTCATCATATAAAATCTTCCGAACATCTTCATCGGTCAGCGGTTTGTTTGATTCTTGCGCATGCATTTGTTCTTCCAATTTCATTTCATAGACGCGTTTGATTCCTGCCATGTTTAGGCCATCTGACAAATAATCTTTGATTTCTAATAAGACATCGATGTCATTCAGTGAATACATGCGTCGGTTTCCTTCGCTTCGTTCAGGATGAATCAAATCTTGCTCTTCGTAATAACGGATTTGACGTGCTGATAAATCAGTCAGTTTCATAACTGTACCAATTGGAAAAACTGACATTGATCTTCGCAGTTCCTTTTCTCTCATATCCATCCCCCTCTCTTCGTTTAAAAGCATAGTAGGCTCGTTTCGTTTCGACAGAAAAATAGGAAAATACGTTTGTGCATTTTTTTACAACAGACAGCTTTTATCTTTTTCCCAAGAAACTAGCTTACTTAGCTAGATAGATTAGATATAGAATATCAATACTTTTTTCTCTTGTCAATGATTTATGTTAGGTTTTCTTACATAAAAATAAATAAACAAGTAAAAAGCTATTATATCAAGCTATTTCTATATCATTTATAGCTAAATAAAAAAGGTATCTTTAACGATACCTTTGTGGAAAACATAGTTCTTCTTATATTTAGTTTAAAAAAAGTACAAACATAAAATTGATCACAGGTATAAAACAACCATAAAACAGTAACCGTTTTTTTTCGTTTTGACTTCCACTTGCTTGAACTTGCTGATAGAGTATAAATAAAATAACCAGCAGAAAAATGGACGAACACATAAACACTCTAGCACCAGACGCATACATCGTCGGTGAGAACCACATCAATATGGAAGAAAATAAGGCAGCGCTGTAACTTAGACCAATAAAGATTTTTTGTTTAGAAACAGATATAGATAAGGCAGCAACTAATCCAAAAAACAATCCCCACACTATATAAGGCAAAACAGCATTCAATGCTGTTCCACTTAAAAGGTTGCCTGCTTTTAATGGCTCGATCCAATTTCCTTCGTTGATAAGTCGAAAATTAGTAAATCTATTGGGAAAATTATAGAGCAGTAAAAACAAAAATACTGTATATCCTGCTACTACTTTAGCCAATAGTTTGGAAAAACCAATAGCTAGAGAAACGGCGAGAATAACAATAAACAGAAGCAATAATTTTGTTTGCCAGCCTTCAAATAACCATGAACTTCCTCTTAATACTCTTGCCATTGGCGATAACTTATTAAAATCCGACATCCACATATCTATTTCCTGCTGCATTCTAATCTTGTTTCCTGGTGCTAAAAACATAAAGGTGAATCCAATAACAAAAAATGTAGTTGGAATATACAAGAAATAGTTTTCTTTTCGCTTTTTGATCAGCATTGCACCATGATAAACTATCACAACACCAATAACACACGCAATCAACTGCTCATTTGAAAATGAAAAAATAAGCGCAGGAACCAAATATAACCAAACTGACGTTTTTTTGTTTCTAAAGAAATGATCCGCATAAGGAATCAACGCAAACACCCCTAAAGCTAGTGGCCATAAATAATTAATTGCTCCAGTGATCCAAAAAATCGAATCTTTCATAACCCAGACATTGATAAATCCAAGTGATAAAAATGCGACTAAAAAATTTTTGCGGCTAACAGTCCCTACAAATATCCGTACTAAAGAATAACTATATAATAACCAGGCACAGGCGCTGATTAGATGATGGACAAATAAAGGAACTAAAAAGATCAGATAGAGCATGGCTTCTGGAAAGAGACGGGCCGACCAATTATTATAACGCCATTGTAGAAACCCAAAAAAGCTATATTCTCGAGAAATATTCATAAACCATCCGTCATCTGTGCTCATATCCACGTTAAAATTTGAAAGATATAAAACTGCCAAAACGAGCAAACCACCATAAAATAAATAATTACTTTTAATAAATTTTTGCAACTCTAAATACCGCCCTAACCTCTCATTTTTTATTTAGTATATCATTACACAAGTCAAATAACTACATAAAATAAATAAAAAAACTGAGAAAAAAACACACAAGGTCTTCTCACTCAGTTATATAATATAAAATTACAACCTTAATTCCATCAATTTGTAACGATTGATATCGTTATTTATTCATCTAACTCACGTGTCCATTTAGAGTTCTTTTTAGCGAATCCCTTAACATGATAGACATTTTCCATTTCTTCAAAGTTTTCTGATAAAAGTAAGGTATGACGTTTCAATTCACTTAATTGCTGCCCTTGGCTAGAAGGAATATCAAGCTCATATGGAACTAATAACTCCATCATTTTTTCTCTGACAGCTTTTGTTAGTTCTTCTTTTCCTATTGTACTCTTAGCTGAAACCAAAATATTAGGAAACAGAGTAGGTACAAAGTCAGCTTCATCGATTTGATCACTTTTATTGTAAACTGTTAAAACTGGAATCTGCTCTAAATCTAGATCATTCAGTAAGTCGACAACGGTTTGTTCATGCTGTAAACGATCTTCTGCACTTGCATCGACCACATGTAATAACAAATCCATGCCTCGACTTTCTTCCAAGGTTGACTGAAACGCTTCAATCAGCTGCGTCGGTAAATCTTGAATAAATCCTACAGTGTCTGTCAACGTTACGATCATTCCTTGCGGTAATTGCCATTTTTTAGTTAAAGGATCAAGCGTAGCAAATAATTGATCTTCTGAATAAGTGCCCGCTGTTGTCAGCAAATTTAAAATCGTTGATTTTCCAGCATTCGTGTAGCCAAGTAAACCAATTTGAAACAGATCTGATGATTGACGTTTTTGTCTGCTTCGCTCACGATGAGCTGACACTTCCTTTAGCTCACGCTTGATTGCAATAATCTTATCACGAATAAGTCGGCGGTCTGATTCGAGCTTGGTTTCTCCAGGACCTCTAGTTCCGATTCCCCCACCTAAACGAGATAGCTGTTTCCCTTGTCCAACCAATCGAGGCAGCAAATAATTCAACTGAGCCAGCTCAACCTGTAATTTTCCTTCTTTTGAGCGTGCCCGCATCGCAAAAATGTCTAAAATCAATTGTACTCGATCAATTACTTTTACACCGACAGCTTCAACAATCAGTTGATTTTGTCTTGGTGTTAATTCATGGTTGAAAATGACGATGTCTGCTTCATAAGCATCGACTAACTGAACTAATTCTTCTACTTTTCCCTTACCAATCACAGTCTGTGAATCTACTCGAGGACGCTTTTGCGTTAAAGAAAAGACAACTTCTCCTTGTGCGGTCTTCGTTAAGTTTTTTAGTTCTTTCATAGAACCTTCAAATCGAGTGTAATTCCCCTCTGTTTCTACTCCGACTAAGATAACCTTTTCTGCTATTTTATCCATTTTTTGTCCTTCCTAAGTTTCCAGCCAATCCTCTATATCCTGTTCTAAAGTTAACATAGTATCAGGCGCTTGTACTAAGTCCCACCAGCTGGCATTCATGCGATTTCTAAACCAGGTCAATTGCCTTTTCGCATATCTTCTAGAATTTTGCTTTACTTGTTCAATTGCTTCATCTAAAGTTTCTTTGCCTTCAAAATAAGGGAAAAACTCTTTATATCCAATCCCTTGAATCGATTGTTTTGTTTGCCTTTTATAAAGTAGTTCCGCTTCTATTAAAAGACCTTGTGTCATCATTATATCAACACGCATATTGATACGATCATAGAGTACAGCTCGATCAGTTTCTAATCCAACCAAGAAATAATCGTATAATTTTTTTGGTTTTTCTTTAGGGGTTAAAATACTAAATCCTGTTTTATCAAATACTTCTAGTGCCCGAATCACTTTTTTACGGTTATTGAAATGGATACTTTCAGCTGCTTGGTTATCTTTTTCCTGTAATAACTCCCATAAGCGCTGGTTTCCATGCGTTTCAGCAAATTGTTCATACTTCTCGCGTATTTCAGTTGATTCATCTTTAGCGCCTAATTCAAAGTCATAAAGCAATGCTTGAACGTACAATCCTGTTCCACCAACAACAATTGGTAATTTTCCTTTTGCTGTGATCGAGTCGATTGCCTGACGTCCTTCTTTTTGAAAATCTGCTACAGAATAAGTCTCAGATAGGTCTCGGCAATCTATCAAATGATGCCTTATGCCTACACGTTCTTCTTTGGTCACTTTTGCTGTGCCTATATCCAAATCTTTGTAGACCTGCATTGAATCTCCACTAATGATTTCTCCATTTAACTTTTTGGCTAACTCAATACTCAAAGAGGTCTTGCCAACTGCTGTTGGTCCTGCGATTACTAATACTTTTTTCAATCTTTTCATCCTTTATTTTGTATCAATTCGCGTATTTTCAATGCCTTAGCTGGATAGTCTGTATGAATCCCAGCCAAATGATGACTAAAGCAAAGTATCATCTTTTCTTCCTCATTGACTGTCCAAGGACGAATTGCTTTTGGAAATTCCGCTAAATCCTCTACATGTTCCAACACCCAATCGATTTTAGGATGAATCCCTTCAATAAATTCTGATTGAAGCGCTCGTTTTTCCTCTTCTTCTGACATATCAAATACTGAAGCAATAGTTTGATTTTTTTCTATTTCCCAGATTTTCTCCAAGCTTTTAAAATAAAAACTTGAATACATATACTCAAAAGGCCAACGCTGTGACTTCATGAGCTGAACAATAATCTGTTCGATTCCTTTATAATGAATTTTATCTGTTTTTATTTCAATATTCAATAATCCTTGAAAGTTCTCTTTTCTAAGCAACATGACCACTTCTTCTAAAGTAGGAATTTCTTGAACCATTGGATTTTTTTCAAACCAGCTACCGGCATCTAATTGCTTTAATTCCGCTAATGTTAGACTACCAACTTCTCCATGACCATTGGTAGTACGATCAATCGTTTCATCATGCATCACAATCAGCTGATTATCTTTTGATAACTGAACATCTAACTCGATTCCATCAGAACCAACACGAACAGCTTCTTTAAATGCGGCTAAGGTATTCTCCGGATGAGTCCCTTTACTCCCACGGTGGGCGATTATTTTTGTCACGCTTCTCCCTCCAATCGAAATCATTGTATCATTCCTAACAACGAGTATCAAACAATTAAAAGGATTTTATTTGTTCAAAAAAACGAGGCTGAGACATAACTCTACGAGTCACATCTCAGCCTCAAGGAATCCGAATAAATGTTGGGAGCAGAAGCAACTACTACACTTCGTTTCGATCTCATTAACTTCTACGCATGAAACATGCTAAAGTTAAAGGTCTTCGCTCAGGAAATAAGCTGAAATTGTTATAAAACACAATGAATGTAATGAGCTGATGTTGCACAATACCTACTTGGGCACAAAAATTTTTTAAGCAATTTTCGTGAATTCCTTCTTATTTCTCGGAGTTAAACACTTCTGTCCACCCACGTTTCAGTAGTCTATTAGATTAATCAGACTTAGCGTTCAGAAACCTCTTTACCAATGTTACTAAGCTCATAAGAAACATATTTTTCAAGTCCAGACTTGATATTGTAATTAGGTTGATAACCAACAGCTTTTACTTTAGAAATATCGGCAAGAGAATGCTTGATATCACCAGAACGTTCGTCTTCGTATTGAATCGGTAAATTCACTTCTAAAAAGCTATCTATAGTAGAAACTAATTCATTCAAACCAATCGCTTCACCAGTCCCAATATTGTACACTTCTCCTAATGTATCTTGTGAAGTTGCAACAAGGTTTAGCGCTTGAACGACGTCTTCGATAAAAACAAAATCTCTTGATTGTGTTCCATCGCCAAACATGGTGAATGCTGATTTTTCTTTATTTAATAGTTTCTTATAACGATCCATCATAATCGATATAACACCCGAATACGGTGATTCAGGATTTTGCTTTGGTCCATAAACATTAAAGAAGCGTACCGCACTTGTTGGAACATTATACAAATGATAGTAATCTACCACATATTTTTCTGCAGCAAATTTATCGATTGCATAGGGCGTTAATGGTCTAATAATGGATTCTTCTTGTTTCGGTAAGGTTGGTTCATCGCCGTAAACAGCGGCAGATGATGCAAATAATAATCGTTTTAATCCTGGTTGGTTACATTTCACTAATTCTAACAATTGAAAAACACTGTCAAAATTTATCTGATGTGTCTCTAAAGGACGCGCCACAGAATCAGCCACACTCGCAATAGCGGCCAAATGAAAAATATACTCAAACTGTGTATCTGTTAACACTTTTTCCATCAATTCACGATCTGTCACGCTGCCTTCGATAAAACGAAGATTTGCAGACCTATCTAAATTATTCTTACTTCCCATTGATAAATCGTCAATGACAGTAACCTTATGATCTTTACTATAAAAATTGGCTAAGGTCGAGCCAATGAAACCTGCCCCACCGGTGATTAATATATTATTCATTTATCAGTAACTCCTAGTTTTAGATAGAATAAAAAAATAACTTCCATAACCTCTTTAGTTTATCATGGATTTTCAAAGAGGTCTACTTTAATTACAAAAACTAGCTGTCATGAAAGACAGCTAGTCGATTTTCCACTCAATTAATCAGCTGTGAAAAAAAGCAAATTTACTTCTCTTTTGCGATATCTACTACTGATTTTTTTTCTTTTTTCGCTTGTTTTACTATATCGACAATCTCGTTATTATGCATCTTATCAGGATCGATATTTGCCGCTTTTAACGCCTCACGAGCTTTCTCAATCTCAGTTTCATCGATTCTTTTATCTGGTTGATCTTTTAAATAGTCAGAAACAGATTGGCCATTTTTCTTTATTTTCGATTGCATCGTTTGGATTTCTTGATCTGTAAATAATGTACTATCAAAACCTGCTTGCTCGATTTCTTCTCTATATTTCTTGATCTCTTCCATACTAAGAGTGACTTCTTCATAGCTATAAGATACTTCAGTTTCACTAGAATAATCGATAACTTTCGACTTATCAAAATTGTCTGCACTTCGAGATGTACTTGTCTCTAAGTTCTGATTTTTCGTACTTTTTTTATCATTCACTCTAATAAAAACGACAATCCCTATTATCAAAATGATGATACAAAATAAAAACATGAGCCTCTTATTTTTCATTATTTGTCCTCTATTCTATTTATCGATAGAAACTGCCATTTTATTTGGGCTGTAAGAAAGTGCCACAGTTCCTTCGCTGACCCACATCGTTCCATAAATCGGATCTGTTACATGGAAACTATTCCCATCAAATCCAGTTACTAACCAAACATGTAAATTAGCAACCTTCAAGGAGCCATAATAAGTTCCATCAATAATAGGTGGGGCTAAATAAGGATACGTTCCCCAAACAACAATAGGATTTCCTTTCATCAATTCTTCTTTGAATTGACCTGTATCAACACCACTGATATCTCTGGAGTTAGGTGCATATCTTTTTGCATATGGTGTAAACGCTCTTGGATAAATCGTGTGGAAGCCATAGTTATCTGTCGGACTCCCATTAAAACCTTCATGCGGATTTCCCCAAGAAGGAACTTTAGGAACCGCATTGGTAACTTCATGGACATTCTGTCCATGCGTAGCCCCTAAATATTCTAACGCCATATATAAAGAAAATTCTTCACAACCATTTGGATACCCCATCGTCATCTGATTATAATAAGGAACAGCCATAAAAGTTTTTTGTCCTTTATTTGTTGCTGCTACGATATTTTTTTCTGCGCTCACATAACCGTAAGGTGTTTCTAAAATTGGGTAACCGTTCTTGTCTAATACTCTTCGTTTAACATTGATTACTGTTCCAGCAGCGATATCGTTACCTCTTCGTAATGATCTATCTGTATAGTAGTGTTTTGTTTTTAGTTCGATTCTTTGTGGCGCATCCATGTAATAGTTTCCTATTCCAGAAGGTGCTTTTTTATAATTATTTGAAACAGCTTGACCCTTAGACATTTTTTTGACTAAGACGACATCAAAAGCTTCCATTCTAAAACGATAACCTGATGTACCACTGATACCAGCATTTCTATTCCAACCCAGCCAACCAAAGTATTCTGCATGTGTTCGATAATAGACATCAAAATGTTTGGCTAGTTCTCCAGTTAAACGAACGTCATATGCTTCGATTCGTTTTGACTCACCCGTTGTTCCGCTTAATTGATTATTAGAAACATAATTTTGCCAACCGATGTCTTGTACATGGCTTCTATATTCGATTCCACCTGTTACTGGAGCATTCTCAACTTTCATCTTGATTGCTTCTACTCTCTTACTTTGTCCCATTGAACCATTCGTTTGACCATTTTTACTGGGAGCTTGCCAACCTTTGTCTTGAACATGACTTTGGTAGACAATGTCAGGTTGTTTGAACTGTACAAAATATCTTTTTTTAGCACCTGGAACCGCAACATCTTTTTTAACTAATTTAATCTCTACAGATTCTAACTGATAGCTAAACCCTGATGTTCCAGCATTTTGGCCATTGCTTGCCCAATCCAACCAACCAAAATTTTTAGCGTGTACACGATAATAGACATCAAAATGCTTAGCAAGTTCGCCAGTCAAACGAATACTTAATGCTTCCATTCGTTTTGATTGCTTCATAGTTCCAGTAATTGCATTATTAGAAACATAATTTTGCCAACCGATGTCTTGTACATGACTTCTATATTCAATTCCACCTGAAACGGGTAAATTATTGACAGCTATTTTCATAGCTTCCATTCGTTTTGATTTACCAACGGTTCCGCTAATTTGTCCATTTGATTTCGCACTTTGCCAGCCGATATCTTGAACATGACTTTGATAATTTATATTTGGCTTTTTATACTGCACTGATGGACGTTTTGTAGCACCTGGTGCTGCTTGTCCTTTTTCTTTTAATTGAATTTGTATCCCTTCAATTTGATATGAAAAAGCCGTAGTTCCAGCACTTTGTCCATTTGCTGCCCAATCTAGCCAACCAAAATTTTGAACTTGAACTCGATAATAAATATCATATTTTGCTTTTAACGTGTCTGTCAATTGAATTTGAATCGCTTCTAATCTTTTGCCACCCAAACCGCTAATTCCATTAGCGGAAACATAGTTTTGCCACCCAATATCTGACACATGTGTGCGATATTGGATACCACCTATATTAGGATCTGTTCCTTCTATTCCAATTTTAATTGCCTCAATTCTATTATTTGGAAATGCGCTACTTCCGCCATTTTCCTGACCTACTTGCCAACCTAGTTTTTGATTGTAGATTGAATAGTTTAATTTTAGTTGCTTACTTTCCGGTTCTGTTGGTTCTTTTGTTTCTGTTATTGCTCTTTTTTCAGCGCTTTCATTTTCAGCAATGCTTTCAATTACTTCGCTTGATTGTACCTCAGATACTTCAGTACTTTCCACTACATTTTCTGTAGTTTGTTCAGTTAAATGACTTTCAATGGTATTCTCAGAATCATTTACTTTCTCTACTGATAATGCCGCAGTCGGCACAACCATGAAACTTGCCATAATACCAACCAATAAATACCCTAATTTCTTTTTCATTTATCCCACTCCTTATAGTTGAATAATTTAATTGTAGCAAAGTTACTTCTCTTTGTCCACAATACTAAAAAGTACTATTTGTAATACATTTAAAACAAAAGAAAAATAGAGAATCAATCAAAACGAAAAATAGTTTTTGGTTGATTCTCTAGTAAATTTCACTTGCTGCTTATTCCTTTACTTACTAAGTTCCTTTTAGTAATCCTCGGAATTCTTTGAAACTTCTTATTATTTTTTTATAGTTGAACAAAAGATAAATTAGGTAACATAAAGAATAGACAGCTGTACTTACAAAGCTTCCGCCAAAAAATAAGTTACTTAATATAAATAAAATTGTTAAAAGTGTTTCAAAAATCATAGATTTTTCAATATGGATGTTCATTGATTTACACAAGAAAAATTCTGCAAAATTACAACGAAAAGCTAAACTTACTAAGATAAGTCCAACTGCCCAAGTCAAGTTGCCTAAACCAAAAATAATGATAATCGATAAAATCAATGATAAAGATAATGTTGTCACATTAACAAATAAAATTGTTTTTTCTTTTCGCAATGTTTTTAGATACGTATTGATCAACAAAGACATTCTGCCTTCATAAATGATGATTGGAAATAATATTCCCATAAACCTCAAGCTCTCTGCATAGTCAGGCAGCCACAACGAAAGCACAGATTTAGCTGGAACATAGAATAGCAAAATTGCATAAGTAATTGGTACAAACAAATCTCTTAATGTAACAAACAAAGCCGGTAATTTTTGCTGATTCGTTCTTCTTAATAATGGAAACATGACTACACCAACTGCGTTAACAAAGGTCAAAAACATATTAGAAATACTAAGCGTAAACGACAATTTACCAAACGTTTCAATCGTCCATTTCTTTTCTACAAAGAAACGAATCGTTCCAATAATAAGCATACTTGCTACACTACTAAGCATTAACTTACTACCAATATTTATATTATCCAATATTTCAGGCAAGATTTTTTTTAAACTCACTAATTTCAAACTCAGCATATCTCTGATTCGGTACATTCCCCAAATCGTCATAATCAATCTGGAAAGAATATCCATAACAATCAGCCAGAAAAAATTACGTCCTCCTAAAAGAAAATAACCACCAATCAACATTATATACAGATAGCGATCACTTCTAGATAATTGAGCGTATTCTTTAATACGATTCGTAGATTGAAAAATATACAAAATAAACGTTTTGGCTATCGTTACTAATGAAACGATTGCTGTAAGTAATATGATCACCATCTTATTCCCTGGAGGCATGAAAAACAGTGCCCAAATAATTACAAGCGAGGAAACAATACATTCAAAAATGGCTAAATACCAAAACTGAGACCCTAAATCTCTTTTATCAAGGTCCTTATATTCTTCTCCACCAATTTTTAAATAGATACCATCGATCCAACCTAAATGAAAGAAGCCGACATATGAAGAATAAAATACATACAATTGCCAATAACCATATTCTCTAACGCCTAAAAGCTTGGGTACAAATAAATTTAACAGAATTGAGATAACCAAAGTAGCAAAATTAGCCGCAACTGTGTAGTATAAATTTTTTATGACTGATTTAGCTTTTTCATTCATGATAGGTCCCTCGTATTTCATTATTTATTTTAACATTTCTCGAGATCAAAACTGTTATTTAACAGGAAAAATAGAGAAACTATTTCTTAAAAAAGTTGTTAAACCAACCTTTAAACTTATATTTTTCCATCACAGTTTTTGAAAGATTCACACTGGGTGCTTTTAGGAAATCTACAATTTCATTTTTGTTGCTCTCATTAAGGACAAATATATTCTCTGGCGTATAAAAATCCATATCTCGGACACTCGTATTATTTGTTATTAGTTTCTTGCCTAGAAACATAGCTTCGATTGGTCGCAGAGAAAGTCCATATTGGTTTTTTTGAACAATATCTAATATCGCTGTTGTATTTCCTTCATAATTAATCAATTCATCATATGAAATAGCCTCTTTATAGTCATAATCTGAACGAGAATTTTTAGATGAATTTACTACATAAATAAAAGGATTCAATTTCTCGCTAATAAAATACTGCTCTAGTTCTAATAACAAATTTAAACGATCTTTGTCAACACCAATAAAACAAATATCGGAGTGATACTTAAGATCATTTTTATGAACAATTAATTTTGACTGATCAATGAACTGATTATTATGATTTAATCCATATTTTTTACAATCATCCTTGTCGAATGACCATATCTCACAATTCAATCCTGAAAAAAATTCAACAGGCGTATCTTTTGCAACAGGATTACTGTACCAAACAACAATTCGTATAGAAGGAAATCTCCGATTCAAGTACTTAATTACAGGTCGTGAGAAGAAATGAGAGTTTAATAAAACAAAATCTATCTCTTCCAATTTTTTCTTCCAATCTCCATAAAAGAAAGAGGCAAGTTGTACATTCATTTTTTTATCTAAATAATTCATTACTTTAAGAATAAACGGACGTCTATTAAAATATTTTTCTACATGGATACCTAAACTTTGTGCATCTTTTGAAAATAATACCGATTTTTCATCTAAAGTAATAATCATCATTCGACTATAATCCAATGATTTTTGCCCCCTTGCTTCGCTTATTTCCAGTAAAAAGTATATGGATGATGTGTGACTCTTTCTGATTCTGGAGGTAATTCCATATAATCATCATAGCGTAATGTTAAAAACTTTTTGCGATCTTTGATAGCACGAACTTTTTTTCCTGCAAATAGTACATCTTCATAGTGTTCAAACCACTCAGTCGGGAAAAGTCCCCATTTTTCGTCAATGAACTCGATATAACCACATAAAGAAGTCTCCCCAATAGGATATTTACTTATTTCACTCATAAGTAAACTCCGCCAATGTTTATAATCGCCTTTTTTTAATAATTTACGATACTTAGGATAATATAAAATCCTTTTACCGTAAGCTTTCCATCGAGTCTTTGAAATGGCATAAGAAGCATTCAAAGTTGCCAACATATTATCAAGATACAGAGCACATCGTTCACCAAATTCTTTTCTGACAGAATCATCAGCTGGGAAACCATCAATTGGGAAAATATCCACAAAAACACCTAAATCAGGGTCTTCACTATGGTAGAATTGTGTTGTTTCAACACAAGTTCTCTTGTCTACTAATTTTCCAAATGGATAACGATACTCTTCTCTAGTCTCTAAACTCAACAACAAGTATGTTTCATCATTTGACAACAGTTTTATTAAACGGTCGTAGTTAGGACGAGTCAGCACAATATCTAAATCATCATCCCAAGGAATATATCCTTGGTGCCGTTCTGCTCCAATCAAGCTACCATAATAAATCGAATATTCGATGTCATTTTTTCGACAAATATTGTCAATGTGTACTAGAATTTCTACGCCAATTTCTTGAATTTCATCAATACTCAATTCTTTCATATCTCTAGTTCACTCGTTTCCTTCTCTTTTTTTGAATTCAACCTGCCAATATAAAGAAAGAATATCATTGCTCCTAGTCTATTTACCAATACGATATCTGTGATTAGACAAGCTGAGATTAAAATCGTTACTACGATCAGACTTTGATATAAATACTCTGTATAATTACTTGTGTTCATCTTAAATAGAGTCCACAATGTTTTAAACGCATTATATAAAACAAAAATAATAAATGGAATCGTTCCTAAAAGACCCGTTGTTGCTAATAAGAAAAATACAAAATTATGCGGTGTTTGTTCTTTTTTAGAAATCCAAGTATTTGGTAAATGTTCCTGAGCATATGGAAGTATACCTTTTGGAGAAGTTCCAATTATCGGTTTACTCTCAAATATTTCAATAGCACTGTTCCAAAGTTTAAATCTACTATTTGAAATATCCGAATCTTCTCCCGTATCTGGACGATCTAAGGAAATATTATCTTTATTTTCATTTTTTATCACAATAACCTTACTCACAGCTTCTGCAGAAACTAAAGATACTCTTTGTGTTACCTCCATCGTCAAGAAAAGAGCCACGATTGCTATTACTGAAAATCCAGCTGAATAGACAAGTCTTTTAAAGAGTGCAGTAGTTCTTTTAGCATAATAAAAATAGAAAAAGACCCAGATAATTGTAATCGCCATAATTTCTATGCTTGCTGTTCTTGAACCTGAAAGAACAACAAAGAAAAATTCCAAGATAACACTAGTGATCAAAAATCCTTTATAAAGTTTGGCTTTTGCCTCTTTAAATAGATGTAGAGAAAAACAGATTGCCACTACTGAAATTGTTGCAGAATAGTTTGGATCTACAAAAACACCATACAAACGGTTTTCAACAAATCCCATACGAATACCATAATACAATTTATCTAATGGCGCTGTGTATTGGAATTGAACAAAAAACATTCCTAAGGAAATAACAACTAGAACAAGCCACGTAACAACTAAAACTTTTTCAACTAATCTAAACAATTCTTTCTGATCCTTTTTTCCAATTTCATAAACAACAAAGAAAAAAAGAACTTCCCAAATTATTAACTTGAAATTTGCCATTAATCCAGTTGGCCCATTAACAATAGATGACATAATCAAAACTAAAGTAAATAGAAGTAATAGTAAACTTGGCCTCTGGCGTTTTTGAACCCAATCAATTCCATTGCGAATAAGTAATAATCCCCCAACCAATGAAATAATAGTAAAAACAATACTATCAACTTTTGATGGAATAAGACTATAAGTACTAATCATACGTAAAATTAACATAAATTCCCAAACAAGGATAAAAGGTATTTCCACCTTATCAAGTATTTCATTCGCTTTTTTCATCATTAACCCTGTCTCCTTAACTCAATAAAGTCTATTTATTTATTTTTCTGACCATTCCATTTTCTAAACGTGATAACTGTTTGTAAAAATATGGATGTATTCTTAACGCAATCATTGATATTTTTCGTGGTTTAGTAAAATAATGGTTTTTAAGTACAAATGTAAAGTTTTTACGTAAAAATCGAATAATTTCTTTTTGTGTTCTCTTTTCTTCTATCCCTAATTCACCACTGTTCATCATCTTATCTAAAACAGTGAAATACGCCCAACAAACTCGTGTATGTGCAACATTAACTAATTCTGGATATTTTTCTAAGACACGTGATTCATTATCTTCCCACGCTTTGATCATATCCAGATCTTTCATTGTAAAATGATTACTTGAAATGCTGTTTTCTCGGTGATAGTAATAGTATTTTTGGCTTGTATCAATAACAACTTTAGATGTTTCTTCAAGTACATCTAATATCACCGCAGCATCTTCTGTGAGCATTCCTACTGGATAACGAACATGCTCAAATATTTCTCTCTTATATAATTTATTCGTTGCACTTATGGTGCTTAACTTTCCTTCAAACGTAATTTTAGCTGCTCCGATCATATCCGTTACAAGATATTTTCGTTCTTTCACAACAGGTTCTTTTCCTGCATAAACATCTAAAAATCCAACAGTTGCTAAGTCAGCATCTTCATTTTTCAGGTTTGTATGTAAAAGCTCGTACATATCCTCTGCAATATAATCATCACTATCTATAAAACCAAGATACCGACCTTTCGCAATTTCTATTCCTGCATTTCTTGCTGCACTTAATCCACCATTTGCTTGATGAATAACCGTTACTCTTTGATCCATCTCGGCGTAGGCATCACACATTTGTCCACAATTATCAGGTGAACCATCATCTACTAGAATTAGTTCAAAATCTTGAAATGTCTGATTCAAAATAGAGTTTACACATTTGTCTAAGTACTTTTCAACATTATATACAGGTACTATAATACTTATTTCAGGCACTACCATTTCACTCCTCAGTTTTCATGATTCTAGTGACTTGCTCCAAACCTTCATCTAAAGAATAAATAGGTTTCCAGCCTAAACGTTCTATCTTCTTTGTATCTAATATTGCTTGAGTTGCTTTAGAGTATCCTGCCGCTTCTTTTGAATCTGGAATTTCAAAAATGACTTTAGTACCAGCGATTGTTGAGAGCTTGGTTGCTAATTCTTTTAAAGTTAAGTCGAATTTACTATTTGCAATATTATAGGCTTCTCCATTTTTACCATTAAACAATAGATACAATAAAGCATATGCCGCATCCGCTACATAACAATAGGAATAATACTGTGTTCCTTCACTTTTCAAAATGATATCTTCATTATTTACTGCATTTTTAATAAACTGAGAGGAAGCTTTTGAATCCTCTACTAGCATAGTTGGACCAAAAATTCGACAAAGTCTTGGAATCACAATATCTATTCCATATTGTTTTATATAAGCTTGGCATAATGCTTCACTTGCACGTTTGCCTTCAGGATAACCAGCTCTTAACGTATTACAGTCAATATAGCCACAATAGCTCTCATCAAATTTTTCAGTATCGCCTCTATTTTCCCCATAGATTTCAACTGTTGAGAGGAATAAAACACGTTCAACTTGATTTTTAGCAGCATAATTAAGTACTTGTTCCGTACCTTTAATATTCGTCATGATAGTATTGATTGGATCACTTACATAAGCTTTTGGGTGTGTATTGCTTGCACCATGAATGATAAAATCATATTGAACATCACTAGATAGAGGTTCTAAAATATCCCCTACCACCAAATGAAAATTACGACTATCCTTATATTTGATAAATCTTGATTCTAGTTTGTTTTTATTTCTTCCCATAGCATAAATAGAAATATTCAGGTTCCGTTTTTCATTTACTGCCATTAAACAATCTATCAAAAAAGTACCAATCATACCTGAAGCACCAACGAATAATAATGACTTATTGTTCAATTTTCTCCAGTCTAACTGATTTTGTATAACTTTCTCAACATCTTTTTGATAATCAGGATTTTTTGAAAACATATTTTTCTCCTATTCTTCTTTCATACGAAGATATCCTTTAAATAATTGAAGATCATCTTGTGTTGTCAACTTAATATTTTTATCAGAGCCCACAGCAAAATAAAGAGTCTCTCCCAGATCAACCATCATCGTATTTGTGTAGGATGACTCTGAAATACCGATACCTTCTCTAAAAGCCTTCTCATAAGCCCAAACAAGCTTGTCGAATTGGTATGCTTGTGGTGTAGATACTCTGCGCAACGTTTCTCTATTAATATATTGTTTCGTTGTTTCTTCTGTTTCTTTAACAAAAATTTGTTCGTTATACGGTAAGGAAGTCACTGCATTACCAAATTCTTTACATTTTACGATAACATCTGATAACACGATTTCATCCACCAATGGGCGAATACCATCATGAATAACAACAGTATCATCTTCTGTCGAATGTTTTTTTAGAAAATCAACACCATTTCTAATGGATTCTTGTCCGCTATTTCCGCCTTCAATGATCCATGCTAATTTATCGATATGATATTCATTTGCGTAAGCATATAATGTGTCTTCCCAGCCTTTCTTGCAGACAACTAAAATTCTATCGATCATAGGATGCTTTTGAAAAGATTCCAAGGTATAAATAATAATTGGTTTATCTTCCACCATAATGAATTGTTTCGGGATATCTTGTCCCATTCTCTTGCCAACTCCGCCGGCAATAATCAATGCTGTAATCATTTATTTTTCCTCCTTCAAACTTTCCACGCAATAGTATGTTCCTTTATATTGTTTATACGTGTGTTTTGTATCTATCAAGACTGCTTCATGATGCGAAACGCGATCTTTCTCATCCGGCAGCTCCATATAGTTACCAAAAACTTGTGTCAAATAATTATCATACCCGACTGGTACAGGCATATATGTATCTTCAAAAGGAAGGTAATCTGCCTTTTTAAAATCTGTTCTCTTGTATATGTTTCCCATGTATCTTGGTCCTACACAAAGTTCAGTCACAAATTCACAGGTATCAAAATCATATTTTGACATTTGTCTGCTCGCAAATGACCAAATAATAAAACGACCTTTTTTTGTAGGAATTAGCTTCAACAATACTTTACTCCCAAAAGCCAAAATACCGCCATGCTTTTCTGGAACAACTTGTGAACAAAACAATGCATAAATAAGCGCCCATACTTTTTGGATTTTCCTTTTGATTGTTGAATTTGGTGCACCATCTAAAGGGAAAATATCGATGGGCAACCCGTGTGGAATATCTAAATGTTCTTGATAGGGTTTAATAAATGTTGTATCGTTTGCTCTGATCGTTGTAAACGAATTATGATCAATAAATGTCTCTGACGGTCTTAGAATCGAATACTTTTCTAAATCAGCGTTTTCTGTCCATAAATCATAAAGTTTTTCATAATCTTTACGCGGCATAAAAAAATCCAAATCATCATCCCACGGTATGAATCCTTCATTTCTAACTGCCCCTATGCAGCCGCCACCGCAAAAATAACAAAGCAACTGATATTTTTCACAGAAGCTAACGAAGTATTTAGCCATTTCCAAATTGATTTTTTGGATCTCTTTAATCTGCCCTGTATTTTCTATATCATTCATGGTTTAATACTTAGCTCCTTAAAACACTTAAATTTTTTCAAAAATACACCTTGTCCATTCTCTCATATCTAATAAAAACTTTCAATAACTTGCCTAATATCTTAATATAACTGTAAAGTAGCTCTGTTATTTTTTTTTCAACTTTTGTATTTGCTTAGATACTTTTAATGAAAAAATAGAAGAAACTGTTACATAACTCAATGAGTTACGTACCAGTTTCTTCTTACTTTATAATCTATCTCTTTTCAAATGCTCGACTATCCATCCATCCAATGGTCTTTCCATCTATACTAAATTGATAGGCTGTTATTCCTGTTGATATTTTCCCAATATTTGTCACTTTAACTGCTTTATTAGCATATAAAGAACCCATTCCTAAAAATTCACTTTCAACACTTGTATTATTAGGATGCGTATATAGCCCATGTTTTTTCGCTTCTGCCTCTGGGCGTACATAAAGTGATAAGTTGGTCGATTCTAAAGTTACTGTATCTAAATCTGGCGTAAATGCGCGATGGTCCATCCACATTGTTTGCCCATTTAATGTAAATTTCAGATAAGTTGAGCGGCTTGTTTTGGTAGAACCTGTGATTTTCACTTTTTGGTCTGCAAACTGATTACCCATTCCTAAGAATGTTATTCCCGGTTTCGTATTGTTTACGTCATTATATACTCCGTGACCTTTTGAGATATTCTCTGGAAGGATTTTTGCAGCATATCGATAATTTTTTTCTTCCAAAATTTTATCGTAACTTATAAATGCTCGGCTATCCATCCAACCAATGGTCTTTCCATCTATACTGAACTGGTAAGCAGTTACACCTGTTGATATTTTCCCAATATTACTCACTTCAACTGCTTTGCCTGCATATAATGAGCCCATTCCTAAAAATTCACTTTCAGTGCTTGTATTGTTAGGATGTGTATAGAGTCCATGTTTTTTGGCTTCAGCCTCTGGAAGCACATAAAGTGATAGTTTAGCGGACTCTTTATTTACCGTATCTAACTCTGATTTAAATGCTCGATGATCCATCCACATTGTTTTTCCGTTTAATGTAAATTTCAAATAGGTTGAGCGGCTTGTTTTGGTAGAACCTGTGATTTTCACTTTTTGGTCCGCAAACTGATTGCCCATTCCTAAAAATGTTATTCCCGGTTTTGTATTATTTACATCCGTATACACACCGTGTCCTTTTGAGATGTTCTCTGGAAGGATTTTTGCAGCATATCGATAACTTTTTTCTTCCAAAATTGGGTCATAACCGATAAATGCCCGGCTATCCATCCAACCAATATTTTGTCCATCTATACTGAATTGATAAGCCGTTACTCCTGTCGATATTTTCCCAATCTTGGTCACTTCTACTGCTTGATTGGCATATAAAGAACCCATTCCCAACAATTCATTTTCAGTGCTTGTATTGTTAGGATGTGTATAGAGTCCATGTTTTTTGGCTTCAGCTTCTGGACGAATATGGAGCGATAATTTAGTTGGTTCAAATGCCACAGTATCTAAGTCGGAAGCAAATGCTCGACTATCCATCCACATTGTTTTTCCGTTCAATGTGAATTTCAAATAAGTTGAACGACTTGTTTTTGTGTATCCCGTAATTCTTACTTTTTGATTTGCAAACTGATTGCCCATACCTAAGAAGGTTATTCCTGGTTTAGTGTTGTTCACATCATCATAAACTCCATGACTTTTAGATTTTTCTTCAGGAAGAATTGTTGCGGCATATTGATATTTTTTTTCTTCTACAATTGTGTCATAACTAATAAATGCTCGACTATCCATCCAACCGATTATTGTTCCGTTTATGCTGAATTGATAAGCTGTTACTCCTGTCGAGATTTTTCCGATGTTTATTACTTCAACTGCTTGACCAGCATATAGAGAACCTAAACCTAACACTTCATTTTCAGTACTTGTATTATTGGGTTGTGTATACAATCCATGTTTTTTGGCTTCAACTTCTGGACGAATATAAACTGATAGACTTGTCGGCTCCACGCTAACGGTATCTAGATCTGGCGTAAATGCTCGTTGATCCATCCACATTGTCTGACCATTCAATGTGAATTTCAAATAGGTTGAACGATTCGTTCGTGCTAAACCTGTTATTCTTACTTTTTGGTTTGCAAATTGATTTCCCATACCTAAAAGGTTGATTCCTGGCCCGGTGTTATTTATACCATCATATACCCCATGTTTTTTGGAGTCTGACTCTGGAAGAACCTTGGCAGCATATTGATATTTTTTTTCTTCTAATATAGTGTCATAAATTTTCCCACTTGAAAAACGTCCAGTATAATCTTGGCTTATATCAAATCTTCCAATACCAGAAGTTACACCAGGAAACACCAATTCAGAAGACCATTGCCAAGCTGCAACACCCCAACTTCGATATAATTCATCATTTATCGTAGGATTATAAGGATAGTTGGCCACCCAGATATTTCCTGGACCTAACACAGATATATCTAAAATATTTGGGGTAAACCATGATCCCATTGAGTAGTGAACTACGTTATAGAAACCTCTAGCATTTAATTGTCTTGCAAATGCTAAAGAATTAGCAGTTATTTTTCCATTATTCATCGCAGGCTCTTCAGCGTCATTGACCATTATCGTATCTTTTGATAATCCCATTTCAATAGCACGATCCGCAAAGTAGTTGGCTTCGGCTATAGCACCTTGTTCTGTTGTAAAATGGCTGTAGTGAAACACAGATGCCTTAATTCCTTGCGCTTGGGCATTTTGAACTTGATTATATCTTTCTGGATTTGTATAGGTAGTACCTTCAGTCAATTTTACAACTACACCGGTAACGCCATATCTTTTCAAAATAGAATAATCATTTTGACTTAGCGCGCCATTCCAAGATGAAACATCAACAAAACTTTTAGTCGGTCTGCCAGCTTCGTCAGCTGAAATCAACGATTTTGTTGCTCGACTAGCTATTCCAGACCTTGCATGAGCTCCCATCGGTTTGTTCATTTCTTCTGTAATAATTACTGTCTCTTCATTATTTTCAGACTCAGAAGAAGAACTAGTTTTTGATTCTTCACTTGGATTAGTTGTAGTAGAAACTTCTTGTCCGGAAGTCTCACTTGTCATTTGTTTAGACTCTGATTCCGAAGAACTTGTACCGAATTGTTCGGTTGCAGTATTGCTTGAGTCTTCAATTTCAGATGTAGTTACAGCATTTACTGTTTGTTCTGGGAAAAGTAGTATTGCGGAAAATAGAATACTTAAATATACTTTTTTCATTAATTTAGCTCCAATTCTTTAATTTGTCATTTTCAATCTATGTAAATAACATGTTTACTACAAGGTAAAGCTATGTCTTACTTTCATGTTAAAATCTATAAGAAAATGCTATTTTCTAAGCATTCTCTTATAGATTCTCCCACGCAATTTATTTGGCATAATACAAATAACCGTATGGACCATCGAAACTGTTAAAAAATCATTTAAGTTCCCTAACCCATCTCGATAGATTCTTTTTCTAGCATCGATTCCAGGTATAAGGTACTTTAATCCACCTCGGCGATTATACATATCTAAACCAGTTCGAGCAAAAACTAAATATTCAGGCAAGTTTCTTCCTTGATACTCGCTTTTTAAAAGCCGCACCCATAAATAGTAATCCTCAAAACCTGGCAAAGGCTGATAATTTCCAACCTCAAGGACTGCATCTCTTTTGAACATTATTGTCATATGATTAAAAGGATTTCTCCGTTTTGAATAAGCCCTGATTGCCTCATTACTTTCAGGCATATGTTTCTTTGCAAGTACATTATCAGGAGTTCCTTCAAATTCAATGATATTTGAACCTAAGATAGTTAACGCTTCATTCTTCAAAAACTCTTGATATTGCACTTCCAAACGGTTTTCTGCCATGATATCATCTGTGTCCATTCGAGCTATCAACGAATTTCTGCACTTTTCTACTCCAATGGCCAAAGCAGTGCCTAGGCCTTGGTTCTTATCCAAAGAAATCACTGTTAGTTGGTCACCCAGCTTTTCTTGATACTGCTGAATGATTTCATATAACTCATCCGTTAGCGGACCATCTTCAACTAAAAGAATTTCTTCTGGTTGAGCGGTTTGATTGATCGTACTTTCCATAGCTTGAATAAAGTATTCTGGTTTCTCTTTAACATAGATCGACATTAATACACTAACAGCTATCTTTTGCATTTTTTTCACTCGTTTCATTTAAATAAATCAATTTTATTTTCACTTAAAAAAGAAAGATCTTTCTCACTACGTTCAACTTCTTCTACTCCTTGCGAAGATACCTTATCAAATAAAATCTTGATTGTTTGCAACAGTATCTTTAGGTCCAGCATCAAAGAATAGTTTTTAATATATAATAAATCGAAATTCAACTTACTATTATAATCCGACGCGTACTTTCCATAGACCTGTGCATAGCCTGTAATGCCAGCTCTTACGTTATGTCTTAGATAATACTGCGGATTTTCACTATTAAATTGATCAACAAAAAATGGTCTTTCTGGTCTAGGACCAACAATTGCCATATCTCCACGTATAACATTGATCAGTTGAGGTAGCTCATCTATTCTTAGCGCTCTTAAATATTTGCCCACACCTGTGACCCGGCTATCATTACTTGTAGATAGTACTGGACCTGATTTTGCTTCTGCGGTTGCAGACATTGTTCTAAATTTCAAAATAGGAAATTCTTTTTGATTTAACGTAATTCTCGTTTGCTTATAAATGATTGGACCAGGAGAAGTTACTTTAACAAGAATAGCTGCTATCAGCATTAAAGGAGATGCAATAACTAACAAAACAAAAGACAGAACGATGTCAAATAATCGTTTAATGAAATTGTCTTCACCTTTTATTCTAAAGTCCGAAACTTCAATAATACTTTCATCTTCGAAGTTCATCATATTAGGTTTCAACATGATTAAATTCTCAAAGCTAGTATTTAAAAACAGTTTCTTTTCAGCCTTTGTAACGAGTTTATAAATTTTGAATTTTTCATTTTCATCAATGTGGCTGGAAATATAAACAATATCGATTTGATCCAACAGTTTCGTTAGGTTTTCATAATAATGATCCACAATAACGGTTGTAACTTGGTGTTTTTTATTCTTATAACTAACAAAATTTTGAGCGGCTGAGACAACACTTTCTTCCGTACCCAGTATCACGACTTTTTTTATTGAACTGACTTTCAAATATAAAAAATACACCAGGATTCTCCAAAGGCTCAGCAATAATATACTGACAATAAATGTATAAATCAGTACCGACCTTGGAAAAGTAAACCAGCGACCAGCGAATGTTATGGTCATTATAAACAGAATCGTTAAAAACTGTCCGATGACGGTCACAAAAACAATGTCATTGATCGTTCGATTATAAAAAACATACGCACCCAACAACAAATTTAAAAAGATAAAAAATAGCGAGATGTAAATAGCAGACTTTTCATATGAAACAAAATTATATGAAGGAATGTTAAATCCAAATTTAATCCAAAATCCAACCAATACAGAAAAATTGAAGACCAAAACATCTACAATAATAATCGCAATTCGCTTTGCATTATTCCATTCATTTTTAGTTGACATTTTTAACTTCCTTCCTAAAAATATGAAGTATTGACAAGTTTTTTACTAGAATACTGTTTTTAGTAAAAAACTCCAAGTCTCATGTTACCACATTGAGACTTAAAAAAAAACAACAATCTGACATGCCAATCAATAAGCTCCCCTTTGACCAGATATGAAAATATCCCGCTATTTACGGGATATTTCCTCTTTCTTTTGTAACGCTATCCCAACAAACGAATACACAATAGGGATCCAATAAATTGCTAATAGTGTCTCTTCCATCGTAGATTGGACACAGATAGCTAAAAATCCTAAAAATAAGCTAACCTGGAAAAATGAAAGGGGTGTTTTTTTACGTATATTTGAGCTTAGTAAGTATAAAAGTACGCCAAAAATGAAGATATAGCCAATAATGCCATAATTCCCTAAAACATAAATAAAGCTATTATGGGTACCTAATGACTTCCAAGATGCGGTAAATGGTTCCATACCAATCAACATATTCTGAGAACTAGAAAACCATTTCTCAAAAAACTCCGTCCAAATTCTTTCTCTTCCAGTAAACAAATTAAGCGTATCAGATTTTGAAAAAGCATAAAAGACGATTGGTCCTAAAATAAACATTAAGCTAAAACAAGAAAGCAGTACATAATTATTCTGAAGTATTTTTTTAGGTACCACATTATCAATGATTATAAATAGGACCAAAGCGCCCAATGAAGCTTTTGACTGACAGACCCAAATCGCCATCAAACCACCAATATAGATTGGAATAACAAGTAATTTAAAGTAGCCAATTTTGAATGACTTGATTAAAATCGTCAGCATTACCACCGATAAAAGCACGGTCATTCCAATTGTATTAGTATTGATCCAAATGGCTTCTAACTTGTTGCTATTTTTCCAAATTGCATCTGCAGGTACTAATTTAGGCAATTCTGTATAAATCCGATACAAGGTGACCCCTAAAGAAATACCTGTTATTCCCCCAAGCAAACCAAAGTCCAGCTTTGTAAATTTTGTCTTTTTAAAACAAAGAAGGAAAAGAATAATCAACGGAATCGATGCATTGATAAATCGATTACTATGTCTTATCGAGGAGGTCACTGTATAAAATATAAAAATACCACCTGCTAAAAGAATAAGTATCCAGTCATTTTTACTTAGTTCTTTAACTTTTAACAGCAAAACTAAGGCAATTGCTACCGCTAAAAGATACACACTGTTTTCATAAATAAACGAAGTTGTTTTTGTCCCAATTCCGACCACCCACATCAAATATGAAGCAGCAACAGTAACCAGTAAAACTAGATTACTTACTCTATTTAAGATTTTATCCATATTAACATCCTTTCAATAGACCTCTCAATTAGTAAATAACTTGATAAATATAAGCACTATTCGTATCTGGTCCATATAACTGTTTCAACTGAATCGTTTCTGTAGCCAATTTATCGATATTCTCATACGTAACTAAATAGGTGATATTGTACTTTTTCAGATCTTCCAGCCCTAATCTGACCACAAAGGCATCCGCATTCAACAGTTCGAATTGTGGTTTATTATTGCCAACTTCTACGTAAATATGAGAGTATCGGTTGTAAATATCTTCATATTTTCCAGTAGGATCAAGCGGTTTCCAAGACTCTAGATTAGGTGTAAATGCCGTACCATTGAACGTGTGTACACCCAGCATTGGTAAGTAGGCATGCATCATACGTTCACCAGCCCACACCTGATTGGGATCCTGCTTCTCTATTTCCATCACTGATTGCGCAATTTTTTTCTCATAAACAGCATTTACGCCTTTAGCTACAGGGTTTACACCACTACCTGTGAATAGAACAACTCCTAGCAGTAATATCGAGAATAAATATTTTCGTTTGTTTAGCAGAAGGAAAATAAGTACTCCCGCTAATAGTAAAATCATGATAATATCCATCTTACTCAAATATAATCTTAGATTTCCTTTATATAAGGCAAAAAAGTACAAACCAAGATTAACAGCAATAATCAAAATTTGAGGAAGCACAGTTAATTTCTTCTGCTCCCAAATAAATTGAATAAACCAAATACTTAGTAAGATCGCTGAAAAGCTAAAAGCCAGATACGCTCGTTCTTCTGGTACATATGACCATAGCGTGATCTTCGCAAAAAATGTTGGGAAACGGACGCTCATCCATACTAAGTTAAATACACAGAACATGAATAAGAGGAATCCATAAATATTTTCCTTGATTTTCTTATAGAATACCCATGGTGACACCAATAATATAACGAAAAAGAAGTGATAAAAACTACTTAATTCCGAATTATTGCTATAAACGACATCTTGAAATCGCATCTTCCAATTCGTTAAGAATAGAAAAATATCTTTTTTAGCAAAATCACCGCCAACAGACACTCTATTTCCGGGATAGATCGTATGCAAGACACCCATAAGTGAGTCCCAAGAAGTTATCAGAGAAACCGAAACGATCAAACCCGTAATAAAAATAGCTAAGCCAATCGAAACAGCATCAAACTTATCTAATTTCACTTTATGACGAAAGTCTATAAAAAATGCAACTAAGAACAGCAGAATCAAATAACCAAATGGTACTTGAAGAGCTGGATACAACACAAGAATAAAACCTGATGCACAAATACTTGCTAGTAATGAAAAGAATATCCGCCAGCGTTTATTTTCATGATAGTAAAAGTAATTATAGAGCCCAACTAAAAAACCAAAAGTAAAAAAGACCAAATCTCCAACAGGAGAAACAAACCACCATTGAATCGCAGCTGAAAAAGGAATCCAAACGCTTGTTAAAAGCGCTAAATACTTGTTTCTCTTTGTCAAAATTAGTCCTATTTCAAAAGACAATAACATCAAACCTATCAATTTAAGGCCCCAATACCAAGACAAGCCTCTTTCTTTTCCAAGAAGAACATAGCCCCAGGTAAAAGGTTTAGCAAGGGTTGCTAAATTTAATGCTGGGGAATTGTACCCAATAACCATATTTTGACCATCGATTGTTATCATTTCATTATGATTTTTTAAACCAGTTTGAGTTTGCGAGAGACTGTATGGTGTTTGAACCATCCATTCATCTGATCTTATCGGCCGTGGCTTACCAAAAATCACACCTTGTTTCTCTGCACCATCAGTATAATCAGAAACATATTCATCCCACATATTGATCGAGCTACCATGTAATTTGAAAATCAAAATTAAAATAAGCGCAAGTAAAGCAATCAAAAAACGAGCTTTGATTAGTTTATCTATTACTATAATAAGCTGATGCTTTAGATTGTTTCTTTTTTTCTCTTCTACTTGATTGATTTCCATCTCTAACTCCATTTCATCGTCACAAAAATTATTGACCCCGAGCCTAGTCTCTATAAGAAAAATTAGGTATTTCTCTTGTAAGATTAGGATTATAAAACGGATCATCTTCGATCAAAGTTGACCATTTATGTTCCATCATCGCTTTTTCTTTTTCAAAACGTTTTTTCTTTTTCCCTTTATCATCATATCCTCTTGTTTGAGATTCAAAATGATAAAGTTCTGCTTCATGAAGCCACATGTTATCTCGACCCAATTCTTTTACTTTTAAACATAGATCGACATCATTAAACGCTACAGTAAAGTCTTCATCAAAACCAGAAACTGCGTCAAAATCTTGTTTTTTCATCAATAGACAAGCTGCTGTCACAGCTAAATAATCGACGTTCAAAGCTAATTTCCCAAAATAACCTAAATCACCATGTGGATAGCCATAATGTCCGTGGCCTGCAATTCCACCCAATCCTAAAATCACACCAGCATGCTGGATCGTGTTATTTGGATACAATAGTTTTGCACCAACACAACCGATTCGTTCTTGCTGAGCAAAAGAAACCATTAGTTTAAGCCAATCAGCGTTGATCACTTCAGTATCATTATTTAAAAATAACAGATACTTGCCGTTTGTATCTTTTGCCGCAATATTATTGATTTTAGAAAAATTAAATGGAATATCGATCACGACTACACGAAAACGAGTACCAAGTTGCTCTTCAAATGAGTCATAAAGTTCTTTCATCTTTTCATCTGTACTGCCGTTATCCGCGATAATGATTTCATAGTTTTTATAGGTCGTTTTTTCAATGATTGAAGAAACACAACGTTTAACATCTTTGTACCCGTTTTTAGTTGGAATAATGATCGAAACTAACTCTTCGGATTCGATATCGTAATAAACATCATATAATCCATTTGCCCGACCATGAGTAGCATGACCTTTGATTCCTCGACGAACTAAAGCATCTTGAACCGCTCTTAGGCCGGCTTCAAATGCGTAACCTTTTGACGATTGATCAACCGCAGTTGATGTCGGTAACATACGCCAGTGATATAAAACTTTAGGAATATGTTTGATGCGTTCACTTGTTGTTTTTTCAGTAAATCGAAGGACTAGATCGTAATCTTGAGAGCCTTCATACCCTTTTCTAAAACCACCGATTTCTTCAAGAATCGTTCTACGATAAACACCCAAATGAGAAATATAGTTTGTTCCTAATAATAAGTCTGGCGACCAATCTGGCTTAAATGATGGATCTGAACGGTTTCCTTCCATATCGATTTTATCTTCATCACTATACAGTAGATCCAATTCAGGATTTTCATTCAATGCTTTAACCACTTCATAAAAAGCGATTCTCGGTAGTTCATCATCATTATCTAATAATGCCACAAATTCTCCAGTAGCTAATGCTAATGCAGAGTTTGTCGCTTCACTGATATGACCATTTTCTGGTCTAAAAACAACCTTGATACGTTCATCAGAATTACTATAATCCGTTAAAAGTTCTTTTACTTTAGGATCTGTCGAAGCATCATCTGCCATACAAAGTTCCCAATTTGAATAATCTTGAATTAAAATAGAATCAATACAACGGCGCAACCATTTTTCTTCTACATTATAAACGGGCATAGCAATCGAAATTTTAGGTTGATAGTTAAACGAACTGATTTCAGCTTTGATTTGCTCAAAATCGAAATGCTCATTTCTTTCCAACCAACTTGGGTAAGACGACTGATTTCTGATTTTTTCGATTTTTACTCGTTGAATGGTACTTTTGATGCCATTTCTTTTTAGGTAACTAATGCCTTTATGTACTTTTATCATCAATCTTGCCATCTTATCTTCAGTACCAGGAATTAGAGGATGTTTTTTCGCTAAGTCGATCCATTCTGTTTTGCTTGACTCCAGATCCTCTGAAACAAAACGGACTTCCAATTTATTTTTCTTTTGGATGCCTTCTAATTTTAGTTCAAATCCAGCTAAGACATCTGGATTTACCTCATAAATCTGATTGACATCTTCTCTTAAAACACGCTTGATGTCAAAAGCCAGTACTTGCTCTTGATTGTTGATTGAAATAACTGGTGTGGACTTTGAATTTATATTCAAAGCCCAGCCAGTGATCGTTAAGTTGTTCGTTTGTTTCTCTCGATAGATACTATCAATAATGATCTTTATCTCATCGTTCATGTTTTGCTCTCCTTGTATTTAGAGGTACGTTCTCCATTATCTCTATGCAACCAAAGTTGCAAAAATAATGGCTCTCCTTATAATTAAAGCTCTGAAATTACTGACGTTTTGGATTTTTATAACGATCGACTAGATCTTTTTCAGACCACTTATCTGTTAAAGTTTTGAAATTACCTTTTTTATCAAGATTTTGCTTTTTCTCTTCCGCTTTGAAGATAGCATAAGAACAATAGATAATTTTTTTATCCAGTTGTTTAGCAAATTTCAAAGATAAATCTACGCCCATAACATCTTTACCCAAGTCTTCGTTGATACCTGAAACCGCAAGATAATCCACTTTTCTGAAAATCATACACGTTTCAGAAACTGCTTGAACATTTCTTGGTAAAGCGATGCGATAATAATAGCCTAAGCTCTTTCCAGGCGTTCCTTGTTCTGGATAAATTAGACGTTTTTTCTCTGTATCGATAGAAATACCGATGTTTTCGATACGGTAACGATGATCGACTACTCTTCCTGTTACGATCCCAGCTGTCGGTTGTTGTATCATATTCATCATCTCAACAAGCCAGTTGCTTTTTGTTGGAACTAAACCAGCATCTAAAAGAACCGTGTACTCACCTGTACTTGATTGAACCAATTCATCTCTTGTTCGACCATCACTATAAACAATCTTATTACTAGATGATTTGATTTTTTCTTTCAGTGATTTAGGTAAGATAATATCATAATTTTCATAGATTGTTTTTTCAAGTAATTTTTTCAGATAATCATTGAGATCAGCCGTATCATTGGTAATTACGATCGATACTTTTGGTACTGTATCATAAATATAATTGATTTTATATGAGCCATAAAACTCAGCAATTTCAACATTTGCTTTGATATTGCGACGATCCATTGCTGCTTGCACAGCACGTTGTCCTGCAACATATGCGTACCCTTTACTTTCAGGATTCAAAGCCGTTGATGATTCAATCGCACGCCAGTGATACATCATGCCTGGAATGTGAGCAATATTTTTAGCATTTTCAGTCGCACGTAAAACAAAATCATAATCTTGTGCACCATTAAATTCTGTTTTTAACCCGCCCGTTTTTTCTAATAAAGAACGTTTTACTACAACGAAATGTGTAATGTAATTATGGTTTAAAATCAGTTCAGAATTCCATTTTGATTTATAAAATGCGTTGAAACGTTTGCCGCTTTCAGTCACTTTATCTTCATCTGTATAGATAAAATCGATCGTTTGATCTTCATTTAACGCTTTAACAACTTCATATAACGCTTGTGGTGCTAATTCGTCATCATTATCCATAAAGCCGATATAATCCCCAGTTGCAATCGTTAATGCTGAGTTTGTCGCTTCTGAGATATGACCATTTTCTTCACGGTAAATCACTTTGATTCGATCATCTGCATCCGCATACTTTTTAAGTAAAGGTTTGATGTAGTCACTTGGTGAAGCATCATCGGCTAAACATAGCTCCCAGTTCTCATAATATTGATTTTGAAGAGAAGACACACATGCATCTAACCATTTTTCTTCCACATTATAAACAGGAACAGCCACAGAAATTTTAGGCTGAAATTCAAAGGTTTTGATTTCTTCTAAAATAGCGGATGGATCCACTGGTGTTTCTTGTTGCTCTTGACGTTTGAAATACCATTTCATTGAACCGATCAGTCCACGTGTCTGCACGGAACGCATTGCACGTTGGATTTTATTACCTGGCTGAACCATATTCGGTTTTTCTAGGCGATATTGTAATTTACGACCATTATTAGCAGCAACATTTAATGTATAGCTTGGCTGATCTTCAGGATCGATTACATCAATCACAAATCCATACTCTTGATCCCCTTTTAGTTCAAACATGTCAATAACGTCTCTTCTGTATTCTCTTGTTACAGAATATTCAACAGTTGTTTCAGCCGATACTTTAAAATCAATAGGTAACTTATCTTCTTTAGAATATGCCCAACCACGAATCACAGTTTTTTTCTCTTCAACATGACGAACGATGTCATCAATATTAAGTGAAACCAGCGAATCAAATTTACTGATTGAGACTTTCTTATAATTTGTCATTTGCTTTTCACTCACCATTAATCCTGTATTTTTTGACTGACTATTTTCCGCTTGTTGCTCAATTACATAATCAATCAGTCCATGAACCGTATCAGAAAAATTGCCTTCGTATTTGTAGTCAACTGTGATCGTCATTGTTTTTCCAACGATCTTTTTATCGTCTACTTCCATGACTGGTACTTGATTGTCAGAGAAAAAATACTGTGTTTCTTTGGTATAAATAGCATTTGTTGCACTCGGTTGTACTATGGTCCCAGCAACAGCCAATTCTATATCTACTACTGCTCCTGTCAGGCTCGGAAAAATTTTTAATAACTTGATATTTTCAGGTATATCGATCGTAAAAGTTTTATTTTCACCTGATACGTTATTAAGCTGAACATCAAATTCTTTTTGCTCTAGCTCACCGCAATCATACAAGAAGTGAATATTCTTTCTATAGCTTGAATTTTCTGGTATTGTGCGGATCGGATGTTCCACAGTTTGGGCAGAAAGTGCGTAAAAATACTGATAGACTTCCCCAAATGGACGTGCTTTAAAAGCAGCACGAACTTCCACTGGCAAGTCTTCATAGTTAGATTCAAGTTCATTATAACCAACTTCATTGATCGTAAAATCTTCTTTGGCAATAAATAAACCAATTTCTTCAAAAAGTTTTTCAAAGCCGCTTTGAACAAAGAAAGACTTATGCGTTGCATCTAATAGTCCTGTTTCACGCCAATCTAATTTATTATTAAATAGATCGATCAAAACAGAATTATGGGCAATATTTGGAAACGTAATCAAGATTTGACCTTCTGCACTTAAAAAAGGCTTCACTTTCATAAGCGCATTTTTAGGATTCATCAAATGCTCTAACACATCCGCAAAAATAATATAGTCAAAGGTTTGGCCTTCAAAATGTTTCGTCCAAGCTTCTTCATCGATATTGCCATAAAATCCGTCATTTGAAAACTCACTAACGTGATCATATAGTTCTTTATCAAGTTCAACGATTGCGACATAACAATTTTTTTCTTCCATCAAATATTTCGTCATTCGGCCATTACCTGGCCCAAATTCTAATACTCGACTATTTTCTTTAATTTGGGCAACGATTTTACCAACACTAGTACTCTCGTCAACTTCCATTTCAAAATCATATTTCATCTTTAATAGTATCCTTCCATTCATGATCTAAAATGACAATGCCTTCGCCTGCATAGCGACCGCTAATAAACATGTTCAGGTATTTCGTTTTATAAACCAAAGGTACTGTGGCATGTTCTTCAAAGAACGCAATATCAAAATAATATTCGCCTGTTAAAAGAGACATTTTTCCATACTCCAGATAAAAAACGTTTTTGCCTTTTTTCCAAGGAATTTTGACTCCATCTAACAATGTATTTAATCCGCATACGTAATTATTATCAACGGTTCGAATAGCTACACCACACACAGGTGACTTGATCGTATCATTTTTAACAGTATACTCTAATTTTACAATGACCTTCTCATCTTGAGTGACGATTTCTAATGGCTCCAGAGCATAATTTAATAAGGTTGCTTTATCGATCTCGATAATATCTGGAACAGTTTCTTCATTTCGAATTGTTTTTTCACGATCAACAGTTTTGATCGATTTTTTCTTCAAGAAATTTTCATAGTTTGTTGTTACGTCCATTGTATCCCCGTATTCAACAACTTCTCCATTTTTCAACCAAAATGTTCGGTCACAAAAACGGCGAACGGAATTCACATCGTGAGAAACAAAAAGAATTGTCTTACCGGAATTTTTGATTTCAGTGAATTTCTCCATACATTTCAGTTGAAACTCTAAATCTCCTACTGCCAAGGCTTCATCCACGATTAAAATATCAGGATCAACATTGATCGCCACAGCAAAAGCTAAACGAACAAACATCCCGCTTGAATAAGTTTTTACAGGTTGATATAAGTGATCGCCAATATCAGCAAACTTGATAACATCATCTACTCGTTCTTGCATTTCTTCTCTAGAAAATCCTAAAACCATTCCATTTAGAAAAATATTTTCATAACCTGAATACTCAGGATTGAATCCTGAGCCTAATTCTAATAACGCTGAAATTTTCCCGTTGATTTTCATAGAACCAGAAGTTGGTGTTAAAACACCTGTAATTATTTTGAGGATCGTTGATTTACCAGAACCATTTTCTCCAACAAATCCGATCATTTCACCTTTTTCAATTTGCATGGTGACATCTTTTAACGCATAAAAAAGATCATGATACGTTTTCTTCGTTGGACTAAGTGCTTCTTTAAAACGATCAGACGGTTTTTTATACATGTTATATGTTTTTGTTATATTCTGTATATCGATTGCATATTCTGACATTATTTACTCTCCTATACGTTATAATACATCTGAAAAATGAGGTTTCAAACGTCTAAATACAGTTGAACCAATTAACAAAAGAACAAGAGTAAAGCCCCAAAAATACAAACCATACTGCCAACGTTCCCAAAACCAAGCGCCACCTGTAAATGAATCACGATATCCTTGCACGATGTAGTAAAGTGGATTTAGTTTTAAAATTTTTACATACCACCCAGTTGGGTTCCATAAAATTGGTAATGTCCACATAATCGTTTGCATTGCTACATTGATAAATTGCATGATATCTGGTAAAAAAGGCTGTGTAGAAGCTGTTAACCAAGTAACCCCTGTTAAGAAAATGATTAAACAGAATAAGTAATAAATCAATTGTAAGCCTTGCCATGTCGGATAAATACCACTTAATGACGTAATACCAAAACCAATCACAATAAAAAAGAGATGGGTATACAAACTTGACAAAATCTTCGATGTTGGCAAAATTTGTACATTAAATACTACTTTTTTCACTAAATAGCTATATTCTCTAAAAACATTTGTTGCAGACATCAATGAGTCTGAGAAAAAGAACCACGGTATCAAACCCGTCACTAGATATACGATAAACGGATACTGCTCATCGGCACCACGTTCACGAATTTGCGAAAAAACAAACCAATACGTCAACACAGTAACTAGAGGTGTAATAAATGCCCAGATGATTCCTAGTGCAGAACCTGCATACTTTGATTTAAAATCATTAAATGAAAACTGCACCAACAGTTTTCTATTTTCAAAAATATTTTTAAAAATGGATAGTGTTTCTCGTATCATTGACTCTTTTCCTTTCCTATTCCATCGCTTTTATATTTCTACTAAAAATAAGCTGCATAACATTACTAGTTTAAAGAATATGCACACTTTTTTCAAGTTATGTAAGTATTTTCTTAAGATTTAAACTCTGAATGTTGATTTTAAAGGCTTTTTATTTGGCAATTTGGATAATAGCGATCCCTAAAATGATGACTCCAGTTCCGATAACCGTGCCAAGTGAAACTTGTTCTTGCAAAATAAGTTTAGAACCTATTAACACAGCAATATTTGTAAAGGCAACACCCATCGGAACAATATAGGACACTTCTGATTTACTAATGATGACCATCCATAAAACAAAACTAAACATATAGCATAAAAATCCTATGATCGTTGTAAAAGACATGGAAAAAGAAAAAACAGCATTCGTGATCTGAATTGAATTTGCTTGCGAGCCTAACTTCACTAAAATCAAACCTGAAGTTGATAAAACGACATATATTAAGAATAATAACATTATTTTTTCTCCTTTTTATCTTTCAACATTGAAAGTTCTTGAATTAACAGTTTTATTTGATTTTGCTGCTTTGATAACAAAGCGGAATTTTTGATTTCGATAAGTAGCAAAACAAAGATTGCCGCGATCAATAAAAAATTAGAGGTTGTTTCAAAGCCTAGCAAATTACCTAACCATTCTGGTAATTTAGGAAAAATAGCACAGATCACTAACCCAGCAGATATAAACAACCATCTAATCGCATTTTTCAACAAGAAAATATTTTTATTGATCGAACGAATAATATAAACAAAAAAGAGCAACGAGAAAATCAGCATTTCAATTCTTAAAATCGGACTCATTAGTCTCCCTCCCGCATAAAACCTGAAACAATGATCGCAATACTTACTTCAAACATGTATTTGATGGAAGTAAATGAACGAATCGAGGATTGTCCACCAGATCGCTCCATCATATTAACAGCAACTTCCTTGATTTTGAATTTCTTTTTAAGCAAATGCACCGTTGACTCAGGTTCAGGATAACTCGTCGGATATTTTTTTGAAAAATAAGCGATGATACCTTTATTACAAGCCCGATACCCAGAAGTTACATCATAAACTTTAGTCCCTGTTGAAAGGTAAATCAAGAAAGATAGGATCTTAATTCCTACACGGCGCATAAACGTTGTTTGAAAGTCAGCTTTTTGGTTTGGTAAAAACCTTGAGCCAATCACGAAATCCGCTTCTTTTTTTATTATTGGCTGTACGACAAAATCTAAACTGTTGATGTCGTGCTGTCCATCCCCATCAAACTGAACAGCAACATCGTAATTATTTTCTTCCGCATATCGATACCCTGTTTGGACAGCTCCACCGATTCCTAAATTCATAACCAAATGAACTGCATTAATTTCATTTTTTTCTATAATCTCTTGAGTTTTATCTGTTGAACCGTCATTGATTACCACATAATCAATGGTATATGGATAATTATGACTATTGTCTTTTTTGAAATTTTCAATAGACATTATTGTATTTAAAATATTTTCTTCCTCATTATATGAAGGTATAATTAATAATATTTTCAATTCATCTTACTCCTTTGTAATTAGCCTTTATAATAGTTTCCTAAAGTGAGTAATATCATTGTCAATAAGAAATAACTTGCTATAGATAAAACCCAAATATTCTGAGCATGTTCAGACTTTTTCATTAACTCTCTTTGTTCGCTTAATTCAGTTTTTGGATAAAAAAGTTTTGAACTATTGACAAAAATCGGTATCAAAACAAGTAATCCAATATAATATCTGCCTTGTACACCTTCTACAGTTCCTAGTCCAACAGGTGTCCACGTCAAATATTGACTTAAATTAATTGCGAAAATAATCCCTAACATAACAATCGCAACACCTAAAGTATTCAAATAATACTTTGCCTTTATTTCTAATGGATAAAAGACAAACAACCCGCCCATATAAACTAAATACATAAACCAAATATGTGGCGATCCATAAGAAAACCAGCCAAAAGTAAACAGCTCGTGATACTTACTGATTGAATCTACTATTCCAGAAAACATCAACCTAATTGCGGTTGGCACATTGTGTACCATAAATTTCAATTGTTCAGTTGGATCTTTTTCTGAAACTCTATTTGCTGGTGTAAATGTTGTATAATAATAATACCAAAGCAACGCAATCAGTGCAGCTAAAATCACAGCACCCCAAGCGAATAGATAGGTTTTTCTATTTTTATATTGACTTGGTTTAATAAAAATCAATATACCTGCCAGCATGACATAAGGTAATTTGCAAGTAGCTAAAATACCGCATAATAGTAAAAATACCCCAACTTCCTTCGCTTCTATTTTTGCTTCGTCTGTAATAAAATTAATGAATAAAGACAAGGCTAAGAACACTAATCCATATGAAACTCCATCTTGATTATAGGATGCAGCCAGATAAACCGCCATTGGTAACGTTGTAACAACTGCCATTGGAACCTTGAATTTTTTCACATTTTTTATAGCAAAATAAGACAAAATTGCATAAACGATCAAATTGATCAATCTTCCTAAATAAAAACTCCAATACAGATTAAGATTCAGCAACTTACCTAATGACCAACCAATAGCTTGTGGTACATAACTAATAAATGAATAGGTTGCAGTAAGTGAAATAATTGTTTCTTCATTTTGTTTCTTTGTATGATGCTGTTTTTTTAAATCATTGTGATAATTTTGATGGACACGATCTAAGACAACACTAAAGTCTTTAGAAATTTTCAATTTATCGGCCTTATCGCTCATTCCAAAATTACCCTCCGAAAGATATACGGCTCTTGAAAAATGTGCGTGTTCATCTGGTGTATCTAAAACTGGTGTGATAAAGGTAAACAATGACCCCATCAGTATAATAATCCAAAATGTACTTTTAGCTAGATTCTTTCCTATCAATAAGATGCCCAGCCCACTAAATAAACCCGTCAGTAACAAGATTTTTTTAGGAATACCGGAAAATTGAAAAAAGTACAGTGTAAAAACTGTAAAAATTACAAGCAGTGCTACTAAATATTTCCATCTTTGTTTAAACGCTACCTTGAACCACCCTTTAAATTTCTCACCTAACACCAAAACTCTTTTCCTCCTATTTTTTTATACCGTTCAACATTTCTTCCAACGCTTTTTCCCATGTTGGAATTTCAAATCCTAGCTCTTTAGTCTTAGTAAGATCCATCACAGAATATTTAGGTCGAGTTGCTTTTTGCGGAAACTTGCTTGAATCTACTGGTAAAATTTCTACATTTGTATTTTTCAAAATTTCTTTAGCAAATTCGTACCAGCTACAACTATTGTCATTCGATAGATGATAAACGCCATAAGGAGCATCTTCTTTTACAACAAATACCATAAATTCAGCTAAGGTTCTTGTCCAAGTCGGACGGCCAAATTGATCATTAACGACAGTCAATTGATCGCGTGTTTCAGCCAGTTTTTGCATTGTAAAGACAAAGTTATGCCCATATTGACCAAACACCCAAGAAGTACGGATGATGTAATATTTTTCCATGACCTCCTGAACAATTTGTTCACCCAATAATTTTGTGCGTCCATATTCGTTTTGAGGATTGGTTTGATCATCGGTTTTATACGTATCATCTTTTTTAGTCCCATCAAATACGTAATCTGTACTGATATAAACCAAAGTTGCATCGACGGCTTTTGCTGCAACTGCAACATTACGTGTGCCATCCACATTGATTTTCTCATCTAATTCTTTGCCTTCGTCTTCTGCTTTATCTACGGCTGTATAAGCTGCACAATGATAAATCAATTCAGGCTTTAAATTTGCGATATACGCCATTGTCTTCTCTGCATCTGTAATATCTAATTCCTTTGAATCTGTGGAAACGTACTCCACTCCTTGTTCGTCTAACAAATGACGTAACTCTGTACCAAGTTGCCCATTACCACCAGTTAAAAGTATCATTCTTGTTTCCTCCTCGTAAATTTAAAAGCACATAGCAGGCTTGTCTTTTCTCAACTTAAAATCAAGAAAAATTGACCGTGACGCTCTTTCTCACTTTCAATTCTTATGTTTTTTAAGAGAGATCAGCTCGTGAAGCTAGATAATAGAAACAGACACCAATTTAGTAATGAAAAATAAGTTACGTTTTCTTATGCCTAGCTTTCGTTTCGTATTTAGAGCGTGGAGCAAAACCATTTTTAGTTTTGTTCCACGCTCAACAACTCATTATTTTAATCTTATTCGGTTAAAATTTGATGTAAAGTATTATTGAATATATAATACCTATTTATTGACCGTTTTTAGCATAATTGGCTTCCACAGCTGCTTTATCTGCTTCCCACCAATCTGAATTTTCTGTATACCATTTAACTGTATCTGCTAAACCATCACGGAAATTAGTGAATTCAGGCGTCCAGCCTAATTCTTCACGTAGTTTTGAAGAATCGATTGCATAACGCAGATCATGACCAGGACGATCATTTACATGTTCGTATGCATCTTTTGGTTGACCCATTAATTCTAAAATCAATTCCATTACAGCTTTATTATCTTCTTCCCCGTCAGCCCCGATTAAGTATGTTTCACCGAGTTTTCCTTTAGTTAGGATCGTCCAAACAGCTGAAGAGTGATCATTTGTATGAATCCAATCGCGAACATTTTTACCAGCACCATATAATTTAGGTGTGATTCCGCTCAATAAGTTAGTAATTTGGCGCGGAATAAATTTTTCAATATGTTGGTAAGGTCCATAATTATTTGAACAATTAGAAATTGTTGCTTTTAAGCCAAACGAACGTCCCCAAGCTTTTACTAGCAAGTCTGAACCTGCTTTTGTTGAAGAGTAAGGACTAGAAGGGTTATAAGGTGTTTCAGCAGTGAATTTTTCACCTTCACCTTCACCGTGTCCTGGTAAATCCTCTCGTAATGGTAAATCACCATAAACTTCATCCGTCGAAACATGGTGGTAACGCACGTTATGTTTGCGGCAAGCTTCAACTAAAGTGTACGTGCCGATAATATTTGTTTGTACAAACGGAAATGGATCATTCAACGAATTATCGTTATGAGATTCTGCCGCATAATGAACCACGGCATCCGTCTTTTGAACTAATCGATCGACTAATTCAGCATCTGCGATATCGCCGACAACTAATTCAACACGATCCGTTGGTAGTCCTTCAAGATTTTTTTTATTCCCTGCGTACGTTAATTTATCTAATACGGTGACATGGACTTCTGGATGATTGTTCACTACATAATGAACAAAGTTTGATCCGATAAAGCCAGCTCCACCAGTAACAATGATGTTTTTCATCTTCAAGATCGCTCCTAAATTTTTTTAGATTTTACCATAAACAAAAGAATTCTCAGATTCAAATTCTTTTAATGTTGGGTGATTTTTATCTTTTTCAGATGTAATGGCTTTTTGAATATCAATTGGCCAATCAATCGCTAAATCTGGATCATCAAAAGCAATCCCGCCATCTGCAGGCGCATTATAATAATTATCACACTTATACATAAAGTTAACATTTGGTGTCAACGTTACAAAGCCATGCGCATAACCTTTAGGTACCAACAATTGACGATGGTTATGTTCTGACAAAATATAACCTTCCCATTGACCATAGGTTGGACTGCCTTTACGGATATCAACAATCACATCTAAAACCGCACCCGTCACAACACGGATCAGCTTTGTTTGAGCTGCTTCGCCTTTTTGAAAATGCAAGCCACGCAATACGCCCGCTTCACTTGAAAGAGAATGATTATCTTGTACAAAATCAAAATCCAATCCTTGTTCAGCAAATTTTTCTTTAGAATAGCTTTCTGTAAAAAAGCCGCGGTGATCGCCAAATACGTCCATTTCAATGATTTTTACGTCTTGTAACTTTGTGTCAATAACTTTCATTTTATTCGCCCCTAGTCCGTTTCTGCCAATCTTAATAAATACTGTCCATACCCATTTTTCTTCAATGGTTGCGCAAGTTCAATCAATTGCTCTTTCGTGATATAACTCATTCGATACGCAATTTCTTCTAAACAAGCTACTTTTAAGTTTTGACGTTTCTCGATTGTTTCAATAAAAGTCGATGCTTCCAAAAGTGATTCATGAGTTCCTGTGTCTAACCACGCAAACCCACGTCCCATCACTTCAACAGATAATTTATTTTTTTCTAAATAAACTTTGTTTACATCTGTGATTTCTAATTCACCACGATCAGAAGGTTTGATATTTTTAGCGATTTCGATTACATCGTTGTCATAAAAATATAAACCAGTAACCGCATAATTTGATTTTGGTTTCTCAGGTTTTTCTTCAATTGAAAGAGCCGTCATCTCGTTATCAAATTCAACTACACCAAAACGCTCTGGATCATTCACATGATATCCGAAAACAGTGGCTCCGTTTTCTTTTGATGCTGCACGCTGCAACATATTTGATAGACCGCCGCCATAATAAATATTATCACCTAAAACTAAACACACACTATCATCGCCAATAAATTCTTCCCCAATAATAAATGCTTGTGCTAAACCATCAGGACTTTCTTGAACCGCATATTCAATATGAATACCTAGATCTTTACCGTCACCGAATAAGCTTTCAAAGCGAGGTGTATCATCAGGTGTCGAAATGATCAGAATCTCCTTGATACCTGCTAACATCAATGTTGACATTGGATAATAGATCATTGGTTTGTCATAGATAGGCATTAATTGTTTTGATGTGGCTTTTGTTAATGGATAAAGTCTGGTTCCACTTCCTCCAGCTAAGATGATCCCTTTCATGAAAAAAACTCCTTATACTAATTTATTTTATTGTTATTTACTAACTTCACTATCTGTTATTATTGCATTATTAGCTATGATTGTCATTCATTTTAAGAATATTTTACAAAACTGTAAAGTAGCTGTTTTCTATGAATTAAAAAATATTCTTTTGAAAAGTACGTAACTAATTGCACAGCGCCATTTCAATTGTTGAAAAAAACTGGCTTTTGTATTGATTTCACTTGCATTGTTGCTATGTCTACGATACAAGGTAAGCTTTTGAGGTATCAATGCGCTCTTGTTTCTATATGCCGCAATCAAACCAATCCACATATCATGCATAGGAACTTTGGCAGGAATTGGTAAGATTCTTGTCTTTAACCTGCTGCGAAAAGCCATGCCTGCACCAATATATTTATTTTTTACGATGTTGTGAAGAAAGCCTAATCTCACTTTTCGATACTCAAAATACGAAGGCTCGATCACTTCCAAATGTTCATTTACGATCACTAAGTCGCTGATCACTAAATCTATTTTAGGATGAGCAGCAAAAAAATCTAATGTCGTTTGAACTTTTTCAGGCAGCCAGACATCATCTTGATCTGCTAAGAAAATAAATTCACCCTGACTTTGGTTGATAGCAAATTCAAAATTAGCAATCACACCTTTTCCAGGTCCTTTAAAGAATTTTATCCGCTGATCTTGTGCTGTATATCGCTTGATGATAGCCAATGTTGCATCTTTAGATCCATCATCTGATATAATCAGCTCATCACGAGAGTCCAATTGAGGCAAAATACTATCAAGTTGTTCTTCTAAATATTTTTCTCCATTATATGTCGCAATACAAACTGAGATCATTTATTTTCCTTTCAATAGTGATCGATACTCTAAGAACGTCCGCCGCCAAATTTTACGATTCTTGACCCGTAAAAATTGTTTGACCGTTCTTAAAAGCAAGTGTCTTCTGTGATGGTAAAATTTATCTTGTTCATACTTCTTATAGTATAGCGTTTCTCCACTAATGATCGATTCATATCGTTTACTGTTGATCATTCGATAATCTAGCACAGATAGGTCGTGTGCCAAATGATGATCTAAAACACTAATTTTTTTATCTAATTGATGAATCTTCCAAAAAAGCCAATGATCTAAAAAATCCAAAGGAAAATCTAAGTTGAATGAACCAATACTGCTCAATGTAGTAAAAGGGATGACGGTTCCAGAATTAATGCTCATAAGTCTTTCTGAATAAACACCAGCTTTTGGCAACTCAGATTGACGACCAACATATTCATCAGAAAACACTGGAGATATTTGTCTACCATGAGAACTGACAATTGGAACATACGCTCCGACTTCTGAGTCTAACGGCAAACCTAAAAGTGTTTCAAGATAATTCCCATCAAGCAAAGTATCTTGATCCAATAACAACATTACGTCACCTTGAACTTCTCTAAGAAACTGTCCTCCTGCGTTATAAGCTTTAGCCAATCCTGGATTTGCTTCATCATGGATATAACGAACATTTTCCATATAAAACAACTCATCATCTTGCGCATTTGGACTATTATCGTAAATAAATAGATAAACTGATTTTTTTTCTAAGATCACTCTTTTTACATAAGCATAATTGGGTGTTTTTGAGAATTCCGTTTGATATAAAACAAGCGTAATAACCAACTTATTCTCCACTAGAAAAACCTCCAGCCCCATTTATTGAAAAATTTAATCATTGATTGTAAAAATATTTTAAATAATTTCTTATTTTTGTGTGCCCCTTTTTCATACAAGTGAATCACGGTTTCAAAAGGGGTATACAAAATTTTATAACCTGCTTTTCCAAAACTCAAACAAAGATCATTGTCTTCGAAATACATAAAGAATCGCTCATCAAAACCACCGACTTGTTTAAACTTATCGATATCAATCACCATAAAACAGCCGGAGCCCATCTTAATATAGGTTGTTTGATCGTCTGGTAAATCGCGGCATTCATAATAACTCAAGCGCTTATCAAATAATTTTTTAATCGATTGAAACGGGACAAATCGCAGCATATAATCGAATACATCTAATTTTTGACGTACTAAATATTGCGTTGTTCCATCTGAGTTCAATACCTTAGGACAAACAGCTGCCGACTGCTCATCTTCTTTTATACGTCGAATCATTTCATCCAAGGCATCTTTTGTGATCAAAACATCTGGATTAAAAATGACAGCATAACGCGTTACGACATTATTCAGCACTTGATTGTGTCCATAGCCAAATCCCTTATTTTCTTTGGATTTGTGCAAGAAAATAAATGAACCATAACGTTCAAGTTGATCTATATAACTTTTCTCGGAAGCATTGTCAAATATATGTATGTCATATTTTGATTCTAGACCTAATTCAATTTTTAAATTATCAAGCACATCAAAAATATGACGGCTATTGTGAGTAACAATGGAAATCGTTATTCTATCATTCATATTTTTGCACCTCGTTTAAAATCAGATAAATCAAGCTAGTCATTATCTACTCCAGCCCATCTTCACAAAAAGTGAAGCAGTAACTGTTTCTAGTTCTTTGTCGCTAAGTTCGATTCGCTAGAGTAAGAAGTTTTTCCTTATGTACAAAGCTTCATACGCCACAGATCCACTCATTATTTAGCTGAATTCTAGGAGAGCGGAGCAAAACTTACAGAGTTTTGTCCCGCTCTCCTATTTTACTTAATCAATAAATTATAACACAGCTTAAAATTCCAGCAAAGATTCCCATTATTTTTTTACTTTTTCTTAGAATGTTTGCCTAATCTTTTTTCTAATTGCTGATGACGAAACTCACGGTTTCCAAACATACGTAAAATATACATCAATGGTTGATGATTTTCACCAACTAAACCAATCATTTCAATAAACAATTCTAACCCAATTGCGCTAAAAACAATCAACAGAATCGATGCAACATTACTTGCATAACTAAACAGCAACGCAACAAATGAAAAGACCAAAGCTAAACCATAAATCGTCATCACTGCACCTTTATGAGTAAACCCAAGTGACAGCAAACGATGATGTAAATGCATCTTGTCAGCAGAAGATATCGGACGTTTATTCATCAAACGGCGAATAATGGCATAAACCGTGTCCGTGATTGGTACACCTAAAATAATCATCGGTGTGATCACTGTAATAAATGTGGCATTCTTCAACCCTTGTAATGACATGACCGCAATCATAAACCCTAAAAATAACGCTCCAGTATCTCCCAAAAAAATCTTGGCGGGATAAAAATTATATGGGAAAAAACCCGCAATACTAACAACTAAAACAAAAATCACAATTGGAATATAAACCGTTTTCGCATGAAGGAAAAAATAACCGATTACCCCAATCGTTGCCAAACTGATGATCGAAACCCCAGAAGCAAGTCCATCCAAACCATCAATCAAATTAACCGCATTTGTAATAGCAAATATCCAAAACAAGGTCAATGGTAAACTAAACCAGCGTAAATCTATGTGACCTAATAAAGGTAAAGTTACAGCATCGATCCGAATGTCTGCCACAAAATAGATGACTAGTGCACCAAGTAAAATTCCTAATGTTTTTTTCTTTGGTGATAATTCATAGATGTCATCGATCAAACCTGTCGCAACGACGATCCCGGCTCCTAAAATAATTGGCCAGATATAATCGATCGGTATAATTGACTGAAACATAACTAAGCAAGAAAATGAAAAGACAAAATAGATACCTAATCCTCCAGCCGTAGGCATATTCTTAGTATTTACTCTTCTTTCGCCTGGAGCGTCATAGGCTCCTATTCTAAACGCCAACAACTTGACGATCGGCGTCACAATCAAGGATAAAATAAACGTCAGAAATAGACGGATAACAATTTCATAAATAAACATCGACATGATGAACCTACTTTCTTAATGTACATCGTATATTATACCGAATCATTCCACATTTACAAGTTGGAACAAGTGTTTCCACTGGGCGGAAAAGCCAAAACTTCTACTTGTTTATTTGAATCAAAAGCATTCGGTCTATTTCTTTAATTTTTCTTTTATTTTATCCATCAGACGGTTGATCAACCCATAGCGGTGCTGAATTTTTTCATTTGATATATATTCTTTGACAACTGCATTGATGATACCGCCTAAAATAATGATCGTTGCGGCTAAATTTAGCCATAACATCAATATAATAAAACTTCCTATGATTTGATAACTAGCAATTTTTGAGCTGAAATATTTGATATACAAACCAAAAGCCTGTGACAATAACATCCAGCCCACAGTCGCAAACACCGCTCCTGGTATAATTGAACGAAAAGTTAATTTCGCATTAGGTACAACACGATAAATCAAGCACATGATAACCAGCAGAACTAATGAGGTAATCGGCCATTTCAAGGCTTGAAAGGTGTCAATAAAATCAGTTGAGAAATGGAATATTGGTTGCAGCCAATCTAAGATTGTTTTGCCTAAACCTAATACACCAACAACCCCCACGATCGCGATCATAAATAAGAGAATCACCAGCAAAGACATAATACGGACAATAATAAAGTTTTTACGAGGCTCAACACCAAATGCTTTATTCATAGCTGTCTGCAATGCATTGATACTTTGGCTAGCACTCCATAAAGCTGCCAATGCAGAGATTGATAGCAAACCACCTGATCGTTGAGTTAGTAAAGATTGAATTGCTGGTTTTAAATCATCAAAAATAGCCTTAGGTATTGCTTCAGCTATGTAGGGCAGTACTTCGTTTGGGTCGATATGTAAGTAAGGCAGGAGATTCCCCACCGCAATCAATAGAGGAAACAGGGACAAAAGTAAATAGTAAGCTACCACGACCGACGTATTTCCAATCTCTGAATCAATCATGCGATTTTGCGTTGTTTCAATGAAACGCATTAATTTTTCATTGCTCTTTACTTTGTCCACCAGTTTCATAAAATTCTCCTCTAATTGATTAATATGTCATTTCTTCTCCTTGAGAAGTTAAAATTTTGGGTCCATCTTTGGTAATAGCCAATGTATGTTCAAATTGGCAGCTGATGCCGCCATCTAAAGTATACGCTGTCCAGCCATTTGGATCCATTTTCATCCGCCAAGTTCCTGTGTTGACCATAGGTTCGATCGTAATGACCATCCCTTCTTTTAAGCGCAACCCTTTTCCTGGTTCACCATAATGAGGAATAACTGGGCTTTCATGAATAGTCGGGCCAATGCCATGACCTACAAAATCTCTTACAACAGATAAGTTTTCACTTTCAACATACGTTTGAATTGCGTGTCCGATGTCACCAATACGATTACCGACTTGGGCTTGCTCAATCCCAAGATACAATGCTTTTCTCGTTACTTCCATTAAATGATCCAATTCAGGCGTTGATTTACCTACTACATAAGCCCAGCAAGAATCTGATACAGCGCCTTTTAAATCAATACACATATCTACTTTGATCAAATCACCGTCTTTTAAAGGTTTTTTCCGAGGAAAACCATGGCAAATCTCATCATTGATACTGCAACATGTCGCATATTTATAGTCTTCAAACCCAATTTGTGCGGCAATTCCGCCGTGGCTTTCAATAAAGTCTCTTACGAATACTTCAATATCCCAACTCGTAACACCTGGTTTGATAAACGTACGTAAATGACGATGAACATCTGCCAATAATTCTCCAGATTCATCCATCATTTCAATTTCTCTTGGTGATTTTAGTGTAATCATTCAATATCGTCCTCCTAAAATTTAAAAGCTGAAAGAGCTTGGTCAGCTTTTACTGGAAAAGATAAAAGCGCAGCGGACTCGTTCAGTCTCTTAGAAAAATACGAGACTAGCCCGTGGAGCTAGATAATCTTTATATAAGAGTATTTTATCATAATTTATGAAAATTTCACTGAAAAGTAGTTGTAAAAAATAGATTTCATTCTTTTTTTTGGTCTCTTACCTCCCATAAACGGTGTCATAGAAGCAACTTCTTAGTTTCTATCCTCAATTTTGTAATTTACACAACCTTCGTTCTTCTGATATAATCAAGGTTGTATTATTTGAAGGAGGAAATCTAATGACCTTAGCTAAAATCGTTTATGCAAGTATGACTGGAAATACAGAAGAAATCGCAGATATTGTTGCTGAAGCTTTTGAAAATTTAGATATTGAAGTTGAAATCAATGAATGTACACAAGTTGATCCTGAAGATTTTGAGGATGCGGACATCTGTGTCATTGCGACATACACATATGGTGATGGTGAATTACCTGATGAAATAGTAGATTTCTATGAAGAGTTACAAGAAATCAACCTATCAGGAAAAACTTATGGTGTCTGCGGATCTGGCGACACTTTTTACGACGAGTTTTGTAAATCAGTGGATGACTTTGATGCTGTTTTCGCAAAAATTGGGGCAACAAAAGGAGCAGATAGCGTAAAAGTCGATTTAGCCGCTGAAGAAGAAGATATTCAAAATCTTGAAGCCTTTGCTAAAAAATTAGCAGAAGCTGTAAAATAATTAGTAGCAATCAACGAATTTAGACAAAAGGAGGCTGGAAGAAAACTCAATGAGTTTTCTTCCAGCCTCCACTTTTAGTTGTTTTTAATTATCAATATCGATCGGTTCATCCCGCTCTAATATCTGGTCGATCGCTTCTCTCATTAAATGTTCAATTTGTTGATCACTTGGACGAATGATGCCAGAAGTCATCAATGCTGCAATTCCTGTTGCAACAATCCACGTTCCCATATGAAGAGAATTGATCTCTGTATCATTTAATTTCTCATAATCAGGGTCTTTCTTGACCGCATTGGAAAAGTAGCTGTACGAAAATTCCTGCATTCTTTTTCCACCGCCGTATTCTTCTAAATATAACGCACGGTATAATTTACTTTCGTTTTTGGCGAAGTGAATGTAATTCAAAGCTAGATCCACAATAGTGTTACCCGTATGTCTGACAGGAAATACTTCTTTTGCCAAATATTGATGGATCTTTTCAAATAACTCTTCTTTTAAATCATCCATATTTTTGAATTCTAAGTAAATAGGTTGTGTTGAGCATTTCATTTTGGTTGCAATGTTTCGCGCGGTGAATTTCGAAAAGCCTTCAGTGGCCACTACTTCGTATGCAGCATTTAAAATCTGATCTTTAGTAATTGTTTTTTTTCTTGCCATAATCTTTCAATCCCCTCTACCTATCCTTTACAACGCTTCCATATAAATACTACAGTTATTGTAACACGATTTGTTTATTCTGCAAAATACTAGTCCCTCGATTTATATTATTTTATTTATTTGATTACACGGGACTTTCAAGAGCTTTTTTTCAGAATTAAATAAGCTGCTGAGCTGGCTCGTTTGTTTGAGTTCACGCACTGTACGTGTTATGATATTAACGGTTATATGAAAGAAAAACTAGGAGGTCATTCTATGACATTACCAAATTTTAATGAGACATTAAAAAAATACGCTCGATTAATTGTTGAAACAGGTGTCAATGTTCAAAAAGGTCAAAGCATTGTTTTACAAATCAGTGTCGATCAAGCTCCTCTAGCACGATTGATTACAGAAGAAGCGTATAAATTAGGGGCCGGCGAAGTAATTGTTCAATGGAATGACGATATCGTTCAACGTGAATTTTTATTACATGCAGACGAAACATACTTGGAAAACATTCCTCAACATAAAATAGATCAAACAGATGACTGGGTCAATAAAGGCGCCAGCCGAATAAGTGTTGTATCCTCCAACCCTGATGCTTTAGCTGGTGTAGATGCAGATCGTGTAGCAGCTTTCCAATCAGCTTCTGGCAAAGCTTTGTTTAACTTAAGAAAAGCGACTCAATCTAATAAAGTCAGCTGGACGGTTGTAGCTGCTGCTGGTAAAGAATGGGCAGCTAAAGTTTTCCCTGATTTAAAAGATAGTGAACAGCAAGTCGATGCGCTTTGGGATGAAATCTTTAAAACAACTCGTGTTTACGAAGCAGATCCAGTTGCCGCATGGGAAGCACATGACAACAAGTTAGCTACAAAAGCAGATGAATTAAATAAAGAACAATTTAAAGCATTACACTATACAGCACCTGGCACGGACTTAGTGATTGGCTTACCCAAAAATCATTTATGGGAAGGTGCTGGCAGCGAAAACGTTCGTGGCGAAAAATTCATGGCCAATATGCCGACAGAAGAAGTTTTTACAGCGCCTGATAGCCGTCATGTTGATGGTGTTGTTTCTAGTACCAAACCATTAAGTTATGCTGGAACAACTATTTCTGGTATGAAATTTACATTTAAAGACGGTAAAGTCATTGACTTTTCTGCTGAACAAGGTGAAGAAGTATTGGCGAAGTTACTTGAAACAGACGAAGGTGCACGTCATTTAGGTGAGGTCGCTTTAGTCCCAGATCCATCACCGATTTCTCAATCTGGGATCATTTTCTACAATACTTTATTTGATGAAAATGCTTCAAATCATTTAGCTTTCGGCTCCGCTTATGCATTTAATCTGCAAGGTGGAACTGAAATGAGTGAAGAAGAACTAAAAGAAGCGGGTCTAAACCGTAGTCATACTCATGTTGATTTCATGGTGGGATCAGACAAAATGGATATCGACGGTATTAGAGAAGATGGCACACGAGTTCCCATTTTCCGCAACGGTGATTGGGCTTAAAAAGAACAAAAGCGTGCTGATTGAATAAATCAGCGCGTTTTTTTAGAGAGAAGACATGCGATTATGAACTATCCTAAAAAACTAGTTGAAGCAGTCAAACAAAAAATGCTCGGACATAATTTAGAAGGGTTTCTTTCTGGAAAAGGCCCTAAAAATGCAGTCTTGATGCTGATTGGAGAAGCTCCGGGAGAAACAGAAATAAAAACAAAGATCCCTTTTAGCGGCAAATCAGGAAAAAAACTGGATAGTTGGTTATCTAATTCAGGGTTGAGCCGAGAAGATATCTATATTACGAGTGCTGTTCGAAGTCGACCTTTCAGTATAAAAGAACAGCTCAATAAAAGAACTGGAATTGTTGAAACAAAATATCCAAATCGAACGCCTACTAAGGCTGAGGTATTAGCTTATGCCCCGTTGTTAGATTATGAAATCCAAACGATCCAGCCAAAAATCTTTGTACCAATGGGCAATATTGGTTTGCAGCGGCTTTGGGGAAATGATTATACGATTTCAAAAAATCACGGACAGTTGCTCCATTTACCGATTTTGGTCTATTCAAAAGAGAAAAATCAACTCACTGAAACAAGTGAAAGCTATCCGGTGTTCCCAATCTATCATCCTGCAGCTGTTTTTTATAATCAAAAACTTGAATCTGTTATTGAGTCTGATTGGTTGCTTTTAGGCTCACTTTTGAAAAATCGTGATTTGAATTAGATGTTGGTAATTTATCGAATAAAAAGACAATTTCAACAAAATATTATTGGCACAAATAAAATAAAACACCTATCAAATCAACGATTGACAGGTGTTTTTTACGTTCCCGACTGGAATCGAACCAGCGACCTATCGCTTAGGAGGCGATCGCTCTATCCTACTGAGCTACGAGAACATTCCTTATTTATTTTAGAAGTCTTTTCATTCAGTGTCAATGAAAATAAAAAGAAAGCGATCCTGATATAAAAATCAGCATCACTTTCCTAATTTTTTATTTCGCCGATAGTAAAATTAAGCTAGACAACTAAATAAGTCATTTGTGCTACACTCAAAATAGTTCCGACCAAAGAATTATAAGGAGTGAAGACAAATGACCTATACTCATCTTACATCAAATGAACTCGTGATGATAGAAGCTTATTTCAATATGAGCCAACCTGTTACGATGGTTTCTAAGACTTTAAATCGTTCTAGACAGACAATCTACAATGTTTACAACTTCCTAAAACAAGGAAAATCTATCTGTGACTATTACCAACAATATAAAGAAAATAAAACGCGTTGTGGTCGACAACCCATTAGTTTGCCTACAGAACAGCATGATTACCTTCAAACTATGGTGGCTCAAGGGTGGACACCTGATGTGATTATTGGTCGAGCTGAGTTTCCTATTTCATGCTCTGTTAGAACACTTTATCGTCAGTTTAAAGCAAATCAATTTGATTGCTCAAAACTACCAATGAAAGGGAAACGAAAGCCCAACGGGCATAAAGAACGTCGCGGAAAGCAAGCATTTAAACGCAATATTTCAGAACGATCCACTGACTACCCTGATTTCCAACAGGAATTTGGGCATTTAGAAGGGGACACAATTGTTGGCGTTTATCATAAAAGTGCCATCATCACTCTAGTTGAACGCCTTTCAAAAGTGATTATTACATTAAAACCAAATGGTCGGAAAGCATTGGATATTGAAAAAGCGACAACTGATTGGCTACAAAAGATTCTCAGAAATTTGTTCAAATCCGTGACCTTTGATTGTGGAAAAGAATTTTCAAATTGGAAAAACATGAGTAATGTCAATGATATTTCTATCTATTTTGCAGACCCTGGAACCCCCTCACAACGCGGATTAAATGAGCATTCGAATGGGTTATTACGTAAAGATGGGCTGCCTAAAACAATGGATTTTAATCAAGTTGACCAAGCTTTTGTTGCGGCTGTCGCCTCTAAAAGAAATCACATACCAAGGAAATCTTTAAATTATCGAACACCATTAGAAGTATTTTTAAGTTACATAAATGAAAGACAATTGTCTAGCTTAATTTGACAAATCAAATTTTTTAATATCCTTTTTGCCTTTTAACATTTTAACTAAATAAAGGCCACCTACAACAACAGCTAATGTTTTACCGATTTTACCATTTCTTGCAACTTTTTCTTCTTTGGTTTTACTCATGTTCTCCACTACCTTTCATTATTAGACTTTTATTTGTTTCCTTACTACATAGTATAAGGAGTTTCAACTCGTTCCGCTAATCATTTGCTTGTAATCAAAAAATTCGTAAAGTCTTTTTATGGATGTTAAGCTTGAACTATACCTCTTATGGTAAATAAAGAAAATGGAGGAAATACAGATGACGGATAAAACGAAAGAAAAGATTTTCGCTGAGCGTCAGGACAATTATAAGCAGGAAAAAGAAGAAATTTTTAAAGAAGCTTTAGAAGAATATCATGACGCCCCCGCAGGAGAAAAAACAGAAGATGAGAAAAATAAGGCATAAATTTAAATAGGCTAAGTGAATGTTGAAATAATCAATTCACTTAGCCTGTTTTTTAAAAATAATCTGCTAAAATCGGCATACCTTTTACTAAACGTTGATCCAACGACTGGATCATTTTTTCTTTTCCTAAAATTTTTCCATGGAAATGTAAGTGAGTCCCTCTACGGTACCCCATAAAAAGTTGCGTCAATGTTTGAATCGAGCTTGCAATCACGTCCTCTTCTTTCAATGATTCAGGGATTTGGTCAAGTTTTCTTACAGAACTCTGACCATTTTCATCGATCAACAATTCCCAGATTCCGTTGTTCCATGAACCATAATCATCTTCAACTTTAAGATAATAAGCTTCAGCACTTCCTACAGCAAAAGGATACTTACACATAAAGCTTTCTAAATCAACAATTCTAGCCATCATAAAAGGGGTCACTTTCATTTCTACTAATGGCGACGGCATTAGATAGCTTAGATTTTCACCATCAAAACCTGTTTCTAAATGAAATTCTTGCGATGAACCATTATGTGAACCAATAAAACGAATGATTGATCGAAAGGCTTGATCCGTTAGATAGCCCCATTCTTTAATCACAAAACGCTCTGCACTAGATTGATAAATCAAGTAGCCCTGAGGATTGCCCAACTCGTCTTCATAGAGTGCAAATAAATTCTTATCATCCAGACCAAATGCATACTCAAACCACCAAGATTCCCGAATTACTGCTCCTTTTTGGTTGTTAGGTAACTCAGAATAGATTTGCTGACAAACACTTTTGGCTTCTTCATAGGTAACTCGTTTCATCTTGCCTGGCGTTGCCTTCACTTTTGGCCAATCTGCTGCTTTAACGGTATAACTAATTTGTTCAAATACCTGCTCAAAACCATATTTTCGATAAAAAGGATATGAAAATGGCGCTAAGTATGCTAATTCAACCTTATTTTCTGCTAGTTCTGCTAGTAGCTGCTTCATAATAGTTGAAATGCCCCCTTGTCCCCGATATTCAGGATAAGAAGAAACACAACCAATTCCAGCCATTTGGTAACTGATTCCATGAAATGCCACTTTGAATGGTGTAGAAATCACTTGACTTGTTAAAGCATCTTCTAAAAAATACCCATAATTCAAAGACTGTGCGACAATTTTCTTAAAACGCCTTTTCCGCTCTTCTGTTTTTTCAGCATTGAAAGCATATGCTGCTAAATCGAAAATATCATCTATATTTTTTTCACCCATAATACGTACTTCTTTTTCCATTTTGATCCACCCTAACTATAAGTAACTTCTTACTTTTCATTGTACTCCAATGTAAAACGATGTCCAGAAAAAAGCGAACTCTGTCAATACAAAAAAAGACTAGGACATGACCATTAATAGTCTATCCCAGTCTCATCAACTCGTTCACTTACACTATAACAATCTAAAACGATTTTCGCTTTATTCTTCTGGCTCTCCTAAATTTGGATCCATTTTATTCGCTGCAATAACAAACGGAGCCCAAATAACAAATGCGACAGCCAAATTGACAATCGTTAAGACAATCGCTCGCCAATCACCCGCTGTTGCTAAGAAACCACTAATAATCGTCGGCATTACCCAAATCACATTCACAACAACAGGATTCACCAAACCAGCCATTGTAGCGAAATAAGCGATTGTAGCTGTTACTAATGGCGCTACAATAAATGGAATCAGCATAATCGGATTCAAGACAACTGGCATACCAAACATCACTGGTTCATTGATATTGAATAATCCTGGTCCTATACCAAGTTTTCCGACAGTTTTGTAATCTGCACGTTTAGATAAGAGTAATATAGAAATAATCAAAACCAATGTAACACCCGCGCCACCAGGCCAAACAAACGCTTCAAAGGAACCAGCAACCCATTTGTAAGGGATTTCATTTCCTTGTTGATACGCATTCGTATTATCAACCATCGCTACACCATAAATCGATTGTAAAACCGGTGACATAATATTCGTTCCATGAAGTCCAAAGAACCACAAAACATGCACCAATAAGACAATCAAGAGGACAGCCCCGTAACCTTGGGATAAACCAAGCAATGGCGTTTGAATCGATTCAGAGATCCAATCAATCAATAATTTTCCTGTTAATTGTTCAAATACATGATAAATCAATCCTGATACATATAAAGCTGTCACACCTGGAATAATTGCAGCAAATGCTTTTGAAACTGCTGGTGGTACTGAATCAGGCATTTTGATGACAATATTTTTCTTCATCAATTTAGCAAATATAATAACAGAAATAAAACCAAAAATCATTGCTGTAAACAAGCCTGTTCCACCCATGTATTTACCAAATGGGAAATACCCCCAAGCACCCGCATCAACAGCAGAAACACCATCAACAATATTGACAGTCGCACCCGCATCAGTAAAAAGTTGGGCAATATTCTTTGGTAATTTTTCAGCTAAGGTAACTGTCGCAGTTGCACTTTGTGGTAAACCAATAAAAAATGCAGCTAATGATATCAGCATACCTGATAAGGCATCGACATCATAAGCTCTTGCAACGTTGTAGCCTAAAGATGCAGCAAAAACAACGGCCATGATGGCTAGAGTCCCGGTCCAAACCAAACCATTTATCGCAATCACTGGTGTGAAGAAACTAGTAATTGCATTCCCTTCTCCTAGATACGTGTTGGGAAAATCGCGCATAAACGCATTTAGTAAAACGGCAATCGCTCCAGCCATCGTAACCGGCATCATACCGATAAACGCATCTCTGAGTGCAACTAAATGTTTCTGTGCCCCAATTTTTGCAGCAATAGGCAAGATATACCTTTCCATCCACGCGGTTAATCCATTCATTTTTTGTCCTCCCAAAAATTTATTTATTTAAAAAGTGTTCACTTTTTAAAACTGATTCATACCTCCCTATAAAATATTGTATCAATATAACCTTACATTCTTATAATAAGCAAAAACCATGCCAAATTGAGCTAGACCAAAAGCGAGTAGTTATAAAGCGCTTTCTCTACACATTGAAATACACACTTGTTACACTGTGTATTTTGTGTGTAAAAGATGCACAAAAAAAAGAGTGCCTCTATGACACTCTCATCAATATGATTCTTCCATCATTTTTAACATTTTAGTAAACTGCCGTTTTTTAAAAAACATAAGTATAGTCCCAAGTACGGCATCGTTCATTTTTTGTAAAAACCCATAAGATTCCATTTTTTCATTATAACGAATCTCACAAGATTTTTCATCTAATGGTTTGATATCATATTGGACCAAGAAATCATTTTTTGTTGTAGATGTTCTAAAATGGTAAGACGTATTTTCAACAAGTTTTTCTACTTTGATACGAGCCCGGCTATTTTTTGAAAATTCCTTGACGTATTCAAAGTTGTTCAATTGTTTTCTTGTTAAACTTTTGCCCGTATGCTTCCGTATATCAAACAAAACAGAATCCATGACTTGGTCATAAAAAACAGATGCAGGAATATTCATTTTTTTTATAATTTCCATTATCTTTTCACCTCGTTACTATTTTTCTTATTTTGTTCTTCTTTCTTTCTGCCTTTGAAGAAAAAGTACCCTCCAACAACCACTAAGAAAATACCTGTCGTCATACTTAACAAATCATACTTCATTGATGCAGGATTAAGCGCATATAAAATTATTATTAAGCCAATACTGCATACGAATAAACCATTTCTTACCATTTTACATCCGTCCAATCTTTTTAAACTGCAGCTGCTTGAAAGAACAAGACACCGCCCCAAGGTTGTGCTTTGATTATTTCTTTTGCTTTTTTAGCTGCTTCTTCTTTGTCTCCTGTTACATCAAAGGCTAATTTGATTCCTTTTTTTTCTTTAAAAGTGTATGTAAAATCTCCACCATCATAGTTCTCTAATAACTTTTTTATTTCTTCTTGTTGCATTGCACTAGCAATTGTGATCATATTAAGCTCTCCTAACAATTAAGTAGCTGCTTTCACTTCCAGAGAAGCGAAAGCAACATACTATTTTATTTTTTATTCAAAATCTGTTGGTTCCATTCTATTGGCTGCAATAACAAACGGTGTCCAGATAAGGAATGTAACCACCATACACACAAGCGTTACGATTGGTGCTCTCCAGTCTGCTCCTGTTGCTAAGAATGATAGCAAGATTGGCGGTACAACCCACGTCACTTGTTGTGATACTGGCGCTACTAATCCGAAGTAAGTTGCTAACCAGCCGATTGTTGTTGCAACAACTGGTGCTACTAAGAATGGTACAAACATGATTGCATTTAATACAATTGGTAACCCAAACATGATTGGTTCGTTAATGTTGAAGATACCAGGTCCTAATGACAATTTACCAACTGTTAGGTAATCTGCACGTTTAGAGAATAACAAGATAGCGATGATCAAGACGATCGTACCACCTGAACCACCAAACCATGCAAATGCATCAAATGAACCACGAACCCACATATACGCTTTTCCATCATCAATGGCTTTCAAGACAGCTGGTGTACCAGTTAAGCCTTTATATCCTTTTTGGAAAATATCGATATTGATTAATTGTGCTTGCCCCCAGATACCTTCTAAAACTGGTGCCAATACGTTTGGACCATGAATTCCGAAGAACCAGAAAATTTGAACGAAGATCGTTACGATCAATACAGCGCCAAGACCTTGAGATAAGCCCAAGAACGGTTCTGCAATATATTTTTGAACTAGATCGATGATCAATTGTCCGTTCGTTAATTTACCTACTACATAGTTAATAATTGCAATAACATATAATGCGATCGTTGCAGGTAAAATCGCAGCGAAAGCTTTTGATACTGCTGGCGGAACTGAATCAGGCATTTTGATCGTGATATTCGCCAACATTAATTTACAGAAAATGATAACAGAAATTGCACCCATGATCATTACTGTGAAGTATGCGTTACCATTTAAGTGATCTAGTTTTAACCAACCCCAACCGCCTGCTGTTAAGCCTTCAGCTGTTGCTGACCAACCACTTGTTGCTGAATTTTCATTGATTGTATTCATTAATTCTTTTGGAACAGCTGTCTCTAATGTATTAGAATAAGCAAAAGCAATTCCTTGAATCAATGTTGCTAAACCAACGATACCACCTGCTAAGTCATTTACTTTGTATGCTCTCGCTAGATTGTAGCCCCAAGAAAAGGCAAAAATCAAACCGGCGATCGCCAAAGTACCATTCCAAACAAATCCGTTGATTCCAATAATAACATTAATAACTGCAAAGATCCCTTTGTCTGCAGCGAGATTTGCTGCATAGTCTGAGAAAAACTGCTGTGGCAAGTCACGAATCATCGCATTGATCATTACTGCGATCGAACCTGCCATTGTTGCCGGCATTGTCCCGATAAAGGCATCACGTAATGCAACCAAGTGTTTCTGTGCGCCAATTTTACCGGCTACAGGCAGAATATACTTCTCCATCCAGGCTGTTAATCCATCCATTTTTTAATTCCTCCTATAAATAATATTTATCTAAAGAGCGATTAAACTCCTTAAAACAAAGTAGTTGTCAAAGTCCCGTTCAAAAAACTTTAACCTCTATTTTCTTCCGTTCAAAAAAGAAAATATCACAGCTTATTCGTTATCCATACGGCGATATAGATCAATGATCTCTTTTGCTAAATCAGTAAAAGCAATCGCTGTCATTAAATGATCCTGACTATGAACCGTCAATAAAGTCACTTGGATATGGTTTCCTTGTGCTTCTTGTGTTAACATTCCTGTTTGAGAATGGTGGGCTTGGACTAAAGATTCTTCTGCATCAACGATTTTTTGATCTGCTAATTCGAAGTCTCCAGCTTTAGCTGCAGCAATCGCTTCCATTGCATCGCTCTTTGCATTTCCTCCATACATGATCAAACCCATAACTGCTTCTAAATTTTGTTGCTCTTCCACGTCTGTAACCCCGTTCATTTTTTATTTTTACTTGTCCATCAATGCAATTGCTTGATCAAGGACTTTTTCGCCATTCATCATGCCATAATCAGACATGTTGATTACGTCGAAAGGAATACCTTTAGGTGCTAGTTTTTGTTCAAATTGAGATTTCATGAAACGAACCTGTGGGCCTAAAAGTAATACGTTTACTTCTTTCGCTTCCAAGTTGTTATCTGCATCAGATGCTGATACCGCAAAGATATCTGCTTCCATTCCGCGATCTTCTGCTGCTTTTTGCATTTTTGTTACTAGTAAACTTGTACTCATTCCTGCTGAACATACTAACATAATTGTTTTTTTAGCCATTTTATTACACTCCTTCTAAATTAGTTGTATTTACACTTTTATATAGAGCAAGAAGTATGCCAAAAAAAGTATAGACCAAACCTAGTAACATCAAGGTTTTGGTCTATACAGATTGTGTACACACTACTATTTCACGCACTACACACTAGATTTCGTGTGCGCTTTCTTTCCCGTTATAAAGACATTTATATCAATTTGAATATTCGTTAGGTAGTTGTCTTATTTTTAGTTAAAACCATTATTTTCAGTTAACTCTTTAAACCAATAACCACTTTTTTTGATCGTTCTTTTTGCTTGATTATCTAAATCGACAGCAATGAATCCATAGCGATTTTTATAGGCATTCAACCATGACCAGTTATCCATACAGGTCCACATATGATACCCTTGGACTTGACTTCCTTCTTGTATTGCTTGATGTACCCATTTTAGGTGATCTGTTACAAATTCGATTCGATAATCATCTTCAATCATTCCATCAGCTTTCACGAAACGTTCTTCACCTTCTACACCCATGCCGTTTTCAGAAATATAGCAACGGATATTGCCATAGTTTTCTTTCAAGTTCATTAAGGTATCATAAATGCCTTTTTCATAAATTTCCCAACCACGATATGGGTTCATTTTTTTTCCTGGCATATCATATACATCATAAAAATCCTCAGGTAGGATACTATTGCCTGTTATTTCTATTGGTGTCTCTTTAGCTTTAACTCTGCGAGGTTGATAATAATTGACCCCTAAAAGATCGATCGTATTTTCTGCAATTGTCGCTAAATCCTCAGGTGTTGTTTCAGGCATCAACTCTTGTTCTTTGACCCACGCCACTATATCTTCTGGAAAATGACCTTTTACAGCAGGATCTAAAAACGAACGATTAAACAACCCATCGACTAATCGAGCAGCTTTAACATCTTCTTCATTTTCAGGATCTCTAGGGTAACTTGGCGTCAAATTAAGAACGATTCCGATTTCTCCAGTTAAATTCATATTATGATATACTTCAATCGCTTTAGCACTAGCTAAGGCTTCGTGATAGGCAACTTGAACACCATGTTTTAAGTTTACTTCTTCTGGATAATGCCATCCATATAAGTAACCACCTTCAACTGGCACGATCGGTTCATTATGTGTAAACCATTTTTTCACACGGTCTCCAAATAATTCAAAGCAAGTCTTAGCATAAAACACATACTGATCGACAACATCACGATTTAACCAACCTCCTTGCTCTTGCAATACCATTGGCATATCAAAATGATATAAATTCATGAACGGTTCAATGCCTTGCTCCAATAAGCTATTGATCACATCATTATAAAATTCAACGGCTTTTGGATTAACATCTCCCGTTTTTGGATCTGGAATCAATCTGCTCCATTGAATAGATGTCCGAAAAGAATTATGCCCCGTCGCTTTCATTAATTGAATATCTTCATGATATTTCTTATAAAACTGAGAAGTCTTATCCGGGCCTACTTCGTTAAAAAATAGTTCAGGTTTTTCTTCGTACCAAAAATCCCATATATTTTGCCCTTTTCCATCACCTTCAAAAACACCTTCCGTTTGAGGTCCGCTGGCCGCAGATCCCCACCAAAAACCTTTTGGGAACTGATAATTCATGATCGTCATCTCCTAATATAATTTTATTTGAAAATAGATAAAATCCCTCAAAATCGAGACAAAACAAAGACCTTGTTTTGTCTCACTTTCTCTTGAGAAGATTTTATCTATTCGTCTATCATTAAGCTTGTGTGTTTTCTTCTTGCGCTAACGCTGCTGATTCTTGTTTTAAGAATTGATCCGTTGCTACTTTAACAAACGGAATATAAATCAATACAGAAATTAGTAAGTTCACTGCAGCCAAGACTCCACCAGCAATACTCTTCGTTGCCAAGAATCCACCAATGATCGGTGGTGTTACCCATGGTGGCATAAATGTCGCAGCTGGAACAATACCTGTTGATGTTGCAATGTATGCTGTTGTTACAAGAACCATCGGTGTAATGATGAATGGAATAAACATGATCGGATTCAATACGATCGGTAATCCAAACATTACTGGCTCATTAATATTAAAAATACCTGGTGCTAAACTTAAATTCGTGATGACTTTAAATGGTTTATTTTTACGTCCTACTAGGAAAATAGCAATCAATAGACCTAAAGTAGCACCTGTTCCACCTAAGTTTACAAACGAATCAAAGAAAGGTTTGTTCACGATATAAGGAATTTTTTCGCCTGCTTCTAACGCTTTGATATTAGCATCAATCGCTGGTACATTGATTGTTTGCATTAATGGATCGACCATATTCGCTCCATGTAAACCAAAGAACCATAAGAAAGGTGTAATAAACGCTAGTAGTAATGCAGATGGATAGCTATTTGCTAATCCCATAAATGGTTTTTGAACTGCTTCGTAGAATGATACTACGATATTTTCAACACCGAATCCTAATAAAATTGATGTGATCAAACTAAACAGACTGATTGTGATCATTGCAGGTAACAATGCTGCAAATGATTTAGCAACTGCTGGTGGTACACCATCCGGCATTTTGATCACTAATTTATCGTTTCCAACTAATCTTTGGAAAATTTCACCTGAAATAAGTGCAATAACTAAAGCAATAAATAATCCTGTAGCATCCGTTCCGCTTAATCCACCAACCGCAAAGAATGAAGCAACTGAAACAGTTCCTGCTGCAATTCCGTCTTTACCGTAAGATTTTACTAAATTGTACGCTACTAAAAATGCAACTAAAATTGAAAAAATTGCAAATGTTCCGTTCCAGATATTTCCACCGAAACTCTTCCAAATTGGTGCGTCATTGACGATCATTGGAAATAATTTATCCATCAATTCTGGAAATCCAGGTATTGGTAAATTATTGATAAGTACCGCTAACGCTCCTAAAATCATTAATGGCATCGTAACGACAAACGCATCACGAATGGCCACTAAGTGGCGTTGAGCCGCAATTACTGAGGCTTTTGGCATAAAATGTTTTTCCATCCATTGAACAAATCCGTCCATTTCTTGTAAATCCCCCTAAACAATATTTATCTAAAAAGCAATGATGCTCTTCAAATCAGTTTTGACTAATGTTCCGTTATCTAAACGGGCCATTTTCTATTTTTGTTGCTCTTACTCATTATCCATACGACGATATAAATCAATGATCTCTTTTGCTAAATCAGTAAAAGCGATCGACGTCATCAAGTGATCTTGACTGTGAACTGTCAATAATGTTACTTGGATATGGTTTCCTTGTGCTTCTTGTGTTAACATTCCTGTTTGAGAATGATGTGCTTGGACTAAAGATTCTTCTGCATCAACGATTTTTTGATCTGCTAATTCGAAGTCTCCTGCTTTGGCTGCGGCAATCGCTTCCATTGCATCGCTTTTAGCATTTCCTCCATACATGATCAATCCCATAACTGCTTCTAAATTTTGTTGCTCTTCCATATTCTAAAACTCCATTCATTTTTTATTATTTTGATTATTATCCCATCAAAGCAATTGCTTGATCTAATACTTTTTCGCCGTTCATCATGCCATAATCAGACATGTTGATCACATCGAAAGGAATGCCTTTAGGTGCTAGTTTTTGTTCAAATTGCGCTTTCATAAAACGAACTTGTGGGCCTAAAAGTAATACGTTTACATCTTTCGCTTCTAAGTTGTTATCTGCATCGGATGCTGATACTGCAAAGATATCTGCTTCCATTCCACGCTCTTCTGCTGCTTTTTGCATCTTTGTTACTAATAAACTTGTACTCATTCCTGCTGAACATACTAACATAATTGTTTTTTTAGCCATTATTAGTCACTCCTTCTGAAATTGTTGTATTTACACTTTTATATAAAGCAAGAAGCGTGCCAAAAAAAAATATAGACCAAACCTAGTAATAACAAGGTTTTGGTCTATACAGATTGTGTACACACTATTTTTTCGGCGATTACACACTAATCAATTTTGCTTATATTCTGTAATCAGTTCGATTCTATTTTCTAAAAACAGTTGTGTCAAATGTGCAATATCTGACTCGGTAAAGGCTACACGATAAGCTTTTTCAATCACCATTAAATTTGTTCTAGTTACGTCTGTTTCTAGACGGTTCTTTTTCATGAATTCTGCAAGATTATCAAATTCTTTTGATTTCTCACCTTTCAAGATAGCATCTACCAAGAAAGCTAGATGAATCACGATACCGGCATCAACGCCAGGCTCTACAATAATATGCATATCTGTTTGGATTTGATGAACTGTTTTTTGCAGCATGACGATCAATTTTTGTAGTGAATCGACTGCAGTGATCGTTCCACCTAATGATTTCACGATTTTCTCCGTTGGCACTTCATCACCTGCAATTCGTTTGAGCACATTTAATTTCTCATCATCAAAAATGTCATACGCTGAAAAGAATGGGATATTTTGATATTCTACATCAACGGTTCCAGCAATTGCTTTTATTTCATAATCCTCCATTAAACTATCGATATGTTTTTTGAAGGCTTCCCGCTCTAAAAACTGCATTTGAATGATTTCTACTTTGTTTTCGTCGATCACAGGTAAAATTCGTTGATATAATTTTGCAGCAACACCTTCACCAGTAAAACAAGTGACCACTACCGCTTTTTTAACATCTTCACGATTTTGTGGGCTGGTACGAAACTGCTCTCTAATAATACTTTCAAATGACATTTGGATATTTTGATAAATATCTTCTAAACTTCGTCCCACACTTGCCATGCGAATCGCTTCTAACACGATCATTGTACTAGTCATCGTGATCGCTTTTGTTCGAATACCTGTCTCTTCAAAAATCAAATTTCCAAAAGAATTCAGTGAACCCATATCTGTTAAAAGCAACATACCATTTACTAATTTATCACGATGATTCAAGACAAAGCTTTTCAGCTGTTCATACATCGTTTGAACTTCCATTGTAAGCGGCATGTTCAGGGCAGCACCGGTTTCTGTTCCAAGCAATTCTTGTGCTGTTTTCAACATACTTGAAGCTGTAGAATCACCATGCATCAGAACTACTACACCAACATTGTTAGCGTGGACTTTTTCTTTATTGCCAACGTTGATCGATAAAAACATACTGATAAAACCAATTTCATCAAAAGGAATTTCAATATTATTTTCTTCCTCTATGATAGCAGACAGATCCATAGCTACCTGAAATTCTTTTTTCATTTTTTTTCTGACATTATTTAAATTAGGATGAACGATAACGTGTCCTTCTCTAACTCGATCGATCGTACTTTGCAGATGTAAGGCAAAGGCAAAGCGGGCTTTTTCATTATACGTGCGCTCTAATCTTTTTTCTGCGATGTCATATAAATGGTCCGTCAGCTTCCAAATTGGTTCTGGCAATAATTCTTTGTGCACAGGATTTTGTGTCAATTCATCCACATAAGTTTGAAAATAAGCATCCATATCACTTGAGATCAGCTGCTCTAAATTGACATTTTCTAATTCATTTGCTGATAAAGTCGCAACTTTCTCTTCAATTTCATTATAGACTTGCATATCACGAGCTGGATCTTGAGACCAGACAACTTCATTTGTCCCTGGTTCAAAGCTTAAATAATTACTCTTGCTATCAACAAAACGATCTAAGCGATCAGAAACTTCTTTGATTTTTAATAAGCCTTTTTGCACTTGCAGCGGCAAGTCTCGTTTTTGAATCACCAAACTAGATTCTTCATGCGTGCGATAATGAAGAAATGATTTGGCACAAACAAGTTTTAAATCCCGTTTCACTTGACCGATATTGCCTTCTGCATCGTACAACATAAAAGCTAAGATCGCTTCTCTTTTAATATCGATTCGTTGATTCAACCGATTTGCTTCTTGTTTAATAAATAATGAAATAATATCATAGCGTTCATCAAGCGAGCGTGCATCTAGAGACGGCAATGTGATTGCCATAGGAATTCTACGATTGAATGTTGTTAAAAAGCTTTCAGAAGATTCTGTTGTTGCACCAATGATTTGAACAGAGGCCTCATAGGTTTGACCACTTTCACCAAGCGGACGATAGATGCCTTTATCAATAAATGTAAACAGCATTTCCTGCCCTTCCGGTGGTAAACGGTGGATTTCATCAAGAAAGAGAATCCCTCCATCGGCTTTTGACATCAAACCTGGGCTATCTTCATTGGCACCAGTATACGCTCCTTTTTTGACCCCAAAAATATGCCCGAAAAGCAATTGAGGATTCTGAGCGTAATCAGCACAGTTGAAAGAAACAAAAGGAGCATCTGCCGCTAAGGTTTTAGAATCAACTGCAAAATGATACATACATTCAGCAAATAGTGATTTCCCGGTTCCAGTTTCACCAAAAATAATGGTATGTAAACCACGCGGGGGATATAAAATCGCCGCTTTTGCCTGTTGGATGCTGACCTTTAAAGAATCCTGCGCTCCTACTAAGTTATCAAACGTTACCTCACTAGAATGATCCACATGGACTTTGTCTTCTTCTGTTACAACTGAATAAATGACTGGACGACCATCACTTTTAATGATCTTATGTTCTTTGAATAATTCACTTAAATAGCGGCTGGCATTACTTCGATCGATGGCAAGCTCAAGGGCAACATCTGCCGCCGTCATGCCTTCTTTTTTTAATTCTAAAACTGCTAAAATCTCGTCTTTTCTAGATTTCATGGATAGCCTCCTTAAATCATGACGTTCTTACTTTGTCTCTATTTATTCAGGTTTAGACAGTTTTCGTCTAGCCCCTTTATTTTTGTTGTTTTTGGGACGATTTTTAGGTTTTGCTGTTTTTTTCGTTGGCAGCGTCTTTGTTGCTTGTTCTTTTTTTACCGTCACATTTGAAGAGAGCGTTTTTTCCTCTGTTAAACTTTTTTCTTTTCTAGTCAGATGGATTGCGCCATCGTAAAGAAAGATTTCCTGAAAAGGAAGCTCTATTTTTTTCATCAAGCGTTGATAATCTCGTTTGGTCGCATCATTGACAAATGTAATGACAAATCCTGAAGCGCCCATTCGGCCAACGCGTCCTGCTCGGTGAATATAGCTTTCTTCAGATAAAGGAACTTCAGCGTTCACAACAAATGGGATCGCATTAAAATCTAATCCTCTAGCCGCAATATCTGTTGTCAAAAGCATGACCGCCCGATTTTTTGCGAATTGATCAATTGCGAGTTTACGTAAAGTTTTATTCTGATCTGAAGCAAGACCTGCGACTGCCAGTCCTTCATAAATCAATTTTTCTTCTACTGACCCTAAATCAGCTATTTGATTGAAGAATACCATCGCCCGAAAATCGGGTGTATAAGCTAAGCTCCTTAAATAATCACTTTTCTTTCTCGGAGATAAAGCCATAAAGTAATGTTTCACAACACCACCAGATTGATCTTCACCTGTTACATCAATGATCGTCAGTTGATCCGTTAGTTTTTGGGCTTCTTCTGCCACTCGATCAGCCGTTGCTGAATAAAAGACTAACTGAAACTTTGTTGGTGCACTGGTTAGAATTTGTTTGGTCAAATTTAATTCTTTTTCATGAAATAGTTGATCTACTTCATCCATTACGATGGTCTTTAGTAAGTGACTTTTGATTTTCTTTGTTTTGATTAATTCCATTACACGGCCAGGTGTTCCTACTAAAATTTCTGGTTTCTTTTTTAATTTTTCGATTTGACGGCCGACATTGGCACCACCGATCAAGGTTTGAGTTTTCAATTGAAGTAACGTTGCCCAATCGCGTACAACTTGGCTGATTTGGACTGCTAATTCTTGTGAAGGTGCTAAAATCAACAACTGACTTCCTTGGTCTTTTTCTACATTTAGAAGTAGCGGTAAAACATAAGCTAGCGTTTTACCTGAGCCTGTTGGGGAAATCCCCAAGACATTCTCTTTTTCCTTTAAAGGCTGGAAACTTTTTTGTTGAATCATTGATGGCTCGCTAAAACCAGAAGCTTGCCAATGTTCTTGCCAAGCTTCTGGTAAATTTTTGTTAAATGTCATAATAATCCTTTCTTCGTTAACGCTGTTTATTCTGTGTCTGCATCAAAAACAATGCCAGCACTTTTTCTTAAGCTTGTTACTACTTTATTTACATTGCGTGATAACTCTACCCATTCTTCATAACGAACGCCCATTGTTGGATCGTTAGGATTTTCAAGCACATCAGCAAAATCATTGGCTTCTTCGATCATCGGATTTTCTTCTGTTGTTAAAGAAATGATATCACGTTCTTGATGGTTTCGATCATAAAATTCTGCTTTAGAGATGGCATTTACACTATCTAAAACTAATGTTCCACCATCAAAATAAATTTCAGAATCTAAGAAAGAATCCGCATTTTTCCCTGTCTGTAGCGTCACGTCAAACAAGTCATATCTTAAAATAGCCGTACCGATCCCATCCACATCTGTCGGGATTTTCCGTGCAAAATAATAACTTTCGTTCGGCATACCGAACCAGCCTACAGCAGCATAAACTAAATAGACACCAAGATCCGCCATAGCGCCTCCAGAAAAATGTGGGGAAAAGATATTTGGTTCTTGTCCATCCAGTACTTGGTCATAGCGTGATGAATATTTCATATAAGTAAAGTTTGCACCTGTAATTTGATTTTTCAAAGGCAATAAATCGCGAATTTTCTTGAAGCTTTTCTCGTGAATATTACGAGCTGCTTCAAAAAAGAAAACCTTTTTCTGATTCGCTAATTCAATGATCTCTGCCATTTCTGCTGGCGTTGAGAAGGCTGGTTTTTCAACAATAATATTTTTTCCTGCCAAAATCCCTTGTTTTGCTTGTTCAAAATGAAGGGAATTAGGCGAAGCAATATAAACCGTATCCATATGCGCAATACCAAAAAATGTATTCAAATCCGTTGCATACTCAACATCGCCGTATTCTTCACCAAATTTTTGCGCTGTTTCTAATTTGCGTGAATAAACCGCTGTTAAATCATAGCGATTTGTTTCCAATGCTGCTTTGACAAATTGATGACTAATCCAGTTTGTTCCAATTATACCTAAGTGAATCATATTTACCCTCACCTTTCTGAATTTGGATCTTCAAACGTTGTTGTGACATCAAATGGCACCTGATGTTCTATTGCTATTGTATCAGGAGTGACACTACAATTGTAAGCAATGACGCTTAGCCCTTGTTTTTGTCCTGATAAAATCATTTCTGCTAAAGCTTGTTGCATAGTTGTGTGAATTGTCGCCGCTTCAACTTTCTCAAATTGGATGACAAACAATACATAGCTTTGATACCCTTCTTTCACGGCTTCAATCAACTCGGTCACATGCTTCAAACCTCGCAGTGTTGGTGCATCAGGAAACGCGCCGATTCCATGATTTTCCAAGGTCATTCCTTTAACCTCAACAAATGCTTGATTGCCAGTATCTGTCTCAACTAATATATCAAATTGTGACTGGGCAAAACGCTTTTCTCTTTTTACCGAAACAATTTCACCTTTTAAACCTGGCAATATAATCGTACCTGCTTCAATACCTTGAGCCGCTAACGCATTAGGAACTTGGCTATCGATATTAAACCAAGCAGTATCTTTTTTGACAGCAATCAGATCATAATCTGTTTTTCTCTTTGGAGAAGGCTGATACGATAATCCGACCTCCACTTCTGGATAAAATAGTTCTTTACAGCGACCAGTATTTTTTACGTGAACCGTTACCATTTCACCAGTTTCCTGCAACCGACATTCTGCAATAAAACGATTCGGTCTATTTATAAAATGTGCTAAATGCACGTTCTTATATGTAATCATTGTGACACCCTTTCTTCAAAACAATACCATATTTTGGATGAAAAAGCATCGTCAAACGTTCAAATAAATCTTCATACGTCGGAGAGCGTTTTTACTGAAAAATCTGTTCAGATTTAAAAATAGTTATGACTTCATTAAATTTTATTATACGCCGATAGTAAAATTAAGCTAGACAACTAAATAAGTCATTTGTGCTACACTCAAAATAGTTCCGACCAAAGAATTATAAGGAGTGAAGACAAATGACCTATACTCATCTTACATCAAATGAACTCGTGATGATAGAAGCTTATTTCAATATGAGCCAACCTGTTACGATGGTTTCTAAGACTTTAAATCGTTCTAGACAGACAATCTACAATGTTTACAACTTCCTAAAACAAGGAAAATCTATCTGTGACTATTACCAACAATATAAAGAAAATAAAACGCGTTGTGGTCGACAACCCATTAGTTTGCCTACAGAACAGCATGATTACATTCAAACTATGGTGGCTCAAGGGTGGACACCTGATGTGATTATTGGTCGAGCTGAGTTTCCTATTTCATGCTCTGTTAGAACACTTTATCGTCAGTTTAAAGCAAATCAATTTGATTGCTCAAAACTACCAATGAAAGGGAAACGAAAGCCCAACGGGCATAAAGAACGTCGCGGAAAGCAAGCATTTAAACGCAATATTTCAGAACGATCCACTGACTACCCTGATTTCCAACAGGAATTTGGGCATTTAGAAGGGGACACAATTGTTGGCGTTTATCATAAAAGTGCCATCATCACTCTAGTTGAACGCCTTTCAAAAGTGATTATTACATTAAAACCAAATGGTCGGAAAGCATTGGATATTGAAAAAGCGACAACTGATTGGCTACAAAAGATTCCCAGAAATTTGTTCAAATCCGTGACCTTTGATTGTGGAAAAGAATTTTCAAATTGGAAAAACATGAGTAATGTCAATGATATTTCTATCTATTTTGCAGACCCTGGAACCCCCTCACAACGCGGATTAAATGAGCATTCGAATGGGTTATTACGTAAAGATGGGCTGCCTAAAACAATGGATTTTAATCAAGTTGACCAAGCTTTTGTTGCGGCTGTCGCCTCTAAAAGAAATCACATACCAAGGAAATCTTTAAATTATCGAACACCATTAGAAGTATTTTTGAGTTACATAAATGAAAGGCAATTGTCTAGCTTAATTTGACAAATCAAAATAGGAAAGGATTTTCGAATAGTTTGTTTTTTAATTTCGTGATATGATTGTCTTGGAGGAGAATGATAGTATGAAAAAACATTGGTCATTATTTTTAGGTGCATCACTTATTACGGGTATTGCGGGCTCATTGTTCTTGAAAAAGAAACAAGAGAATCAACAAACGGATTCTGAGATTCCTAATTTATATAAACGTTATTTAGGCAGTTGGTGGTTTGTTAATAAAGTAAAAGCCACGCAACATACATTAACCATCGAAGATGATTTACAGATCATTATTGATGGCAAAAAACTAAGTTACATGTTAGTTGAATTAACCAATAAACGGTTAGTCGCACAAGATGAATATGGGTATCATTTGATTGTTCAATGTTTGAATGATCAGCCTGCTTCATTATATGATGAAGCAGATGATGCTACTTATGTCTTAGAAGCTACTGATTCTTTAGATTGTCCAACAGAAAACTAAAAGAAGCGGTCCTCAAAATTATTTTATGAGGATCGCTTCTTTTAATTTTCTATTATTTTACAGTTCATCGATTTGTTTACGTTCTTTGGTTTTACTTAGTTTTCCTTCTCGTTTCTTTAGTTCCATTTTAATTTCTTCTAAAGAAACTCCTGTTTCAACTAACAGAACGAGCATATGATATATTAGGTCAGACGTTTCAGTAATTAGTTCAGCTTGATTGTTTTTAGCTGCAATGATCACTTCTGTTGCCTCTTCCCCGACTTTTTTCAGAATTTTATCTAGCCCTTGGTCGAATAAGTAATTTGTGTAGGAACCTTCTTTGGGTTCTTCTTTACGCGCTCTTATCTCTTCATAAAGTGCTTCAATCATCTTTTCCCCTCCATTATACTAGCTAATTACATTGAAAAAACAACTGTGTTCTCCCGTGTGACAAGCGGCTCCTGTTTGTTCAACTGTAATAAGTAAAGTATCCTTATCGCAATCCGTAACGATACTTTTTACATGTTGGATATGCCCACTTGTTGCGCCTTTATTCCACAATTGTTGGCGGGAACGTGAATAAAACCAAGTTGTTTCTGTTTCAAGCGTTTTTTTGTAGCTTTCTTCATTCATATAAGCGAGCATCAAGACTTCATTCGTTTTTGTTTCTACAATAATTGCTGGTAATAACCCTTTGGAAAAATCTGGTTTCATCGACGTACCTCCATTCCATTATGTGCTAAAGCTTCTTTTAGCTCTGGAATTTTTACCTCACCATAATGGAAAATACTTGCAGCTAAAGCGGCACTGACCTTTGTTTGCTCAAACACTTCCACAATATCTGCGATATTACCGCAACCACCTGACGCAATCACAGGAACATTTACAGCGGCGCTTATGGCTTGATTTAACGCAAGGTCGTAGCCTTTTTTTGTACCATCTGCATCCATACTAGTCAGTAAAATCTCACCAGCGCCTAAAGCAACAGCTTTTTTAGCCCACTCTATCGCATCTAATCCAGTATCTTCACGTCCGCCTTTAACAAAAACATGCCAAGAATCGCCTACTTTTTTTGCATCGATTGCAACAACTATACACTGAGAGCCAAATTTTTCTGCCCCAGCTTGAATCAATTCTGGTTGTTGAATCGCGGCTGAATTAAGGGAGATTTTATCGGCACCGGCTTGCAGCATTTTTTTCATATCAGAAACACTACGAATGCCACCGCCCACAGTCAAAGGAATAAAGACTTCTTCTGCTGTTCGTTCAACTACTTCGATCATCGTTTCACGGTTATCACTGGTAGCAGTGATATCTAGGAAAACGAGTTCATCTGCGCCTTGTTCATTATATGCTCGCGCGATAGCTACTGGATCACCAATATCTTGCAAATCAACGAAATTGACGCCCTTGACCACTCGTCCATCTGTGACATCTAGACAAGGGATAATACGTTTAGTCAGCATTTTTTTCCACCTCCAGCATATCTGCTAACGTAATAGCACCATTATAAAAAGCTTTTCCAACAATTGCTCCGTATAAACCCAATTCAGCAAGTTTCACTAAGTCGGCTTTACTACTGACACCGCCTGACGCAATAATTTTTACATCTGGTACAACTGCTGATAGTTTCACGTAATCTTCAAACGTCGGCCCCATTAAAGTTCCGTCTTTAGCAATATCTGTGTAGATAATCGTTTTGACACCAACTGCCGCCATTTCCTGAGCCATTTGTAAATAGTCTGTTTCACTAACATCCAACCAGCCACTGATGGCGACTTTCCCATTCTTAGCATCGATACCTACAGCAATTTTATCCCCATATTTCAAAATAGCTTCTTTGACTAAATCAGGATCTCTCAATGCTGCTGAACCGATAATGATCCGATCGATTCCAAGCGCCACATAGGCATCAACTTGTTCTAATGTGCGAATGCCTCCACCAACTTCGATTTTTAAGCCCGTTGCTTTTTTCATTTCCTCGATCAAAGAAGCATTGGATGCTTTTCCCATCAAAGCACCATCTAAATCAACCACATGCATCATCTGGATACCTGCTGCTTTAAATTCTTTTGCTTGTGCTACTGGATTATGATTGACAATCGTTTTTTGCAGAAAATCACCTTGAACCAACCGAACAGCTTTTCCTTCTCTAATATCAATCGCGGGTAAAACAAGCATGCTCCACTACCTCCTTAAATCCTCTTAAGATCATAAGCCCTGCCTCACTACTTTTTTCTGGATGAAATTGAGTTCCATAGATATTTCCCTTTGAGATCATTGCAGGTATTTTGATTGAATATTGAACCAATGCATCGATCAGATCAGGCTCACAATCTGCATAATAAGAATGAACAAAATAGACGTACTCTCCGTCTATTTCTTTGGTTAATAGCGTTTCTTTCGTTACAACTAGTTTATTCCAGCCCATATGTGGAACAGGTAAATCAGGATCATCTGGCAACTTTTCACAAATCCCTTCGATCAAACCCAACCCTTCTGTAAATCCATTCTCCATACTGCCTTCTAAAAGCAGCTGCATCCCTAAACAGACCCCTAAAATCGGTGTACCTTTTTGAGCGACTTCTTGGATCACAGTGACTAATCCACGCTGTTTTAATTCCGTCATTGCTAATGCAAAAGCACCTACACCTGGCAGTATCAAACCATCAGCTGCTCGAATTTCATCAGGATCAGCGGAAATTTTATGTGTTAAACCAACATAATCTAACGCCTTTTGAACATTGCGGGTATTTCCAGTATCGTAATCAATGATAATAATCATCTACAAAATTCCTTTCGTCGAATTGACTCCTTGAATGGACGGATTTTCAGTAATTGCCTCTCTGAGCGCTCGGCCAGTCGCTTTAAAGAGTGCTTCTATTTTATGATGTGTATTTTTCCCATGCAAAATTTTTAAATGAAGATTCATTTGAGCGTTAAAAGCGAATGCTTGAAAAAATTCTTCTGTCAATTCTGTGTCAAAATCCCCAAGCTTAGGATTATCGAACGCTGCATCAAAAACTAAATAAGAGCGCCCACTTAAATCCAAAGAAGCCATCCCCAAAGACTCGTCCATCGGCACAAAACTAGTACCATAGCGATTGATACCAGCCTTGTCCCCTAAAGCTTCTCGAATACATTGACCTAAAACAATTCCAACATCTTCTACCGTATGATGACTGTCCACTTCTAAATCACCATTCACTTTTACTTCTAATGAAATACGACTGTGGCGGGCAAATAAAATCAACATATGGTCAAAGAACCCAACTCCCGTTTGGATCGTGACTGGTTCTTGGCAATCTAGATCAAGTGTCAATTCGATTTTGGTTTCTGCAGTTTCTCTTTTTAAAGTAGCTGTTCTCATTTCTATTCCCCCAATATAAAAATCTGTTTTATAAGATCAGTCAAAACGACATTCAACGGCTCTGGCATGCGCTTCCAATCCTTCTTTTCTTGCTAAAAGAGTAATCGCATCTTTCGCTTGTGCCAAGGCTTCTTTTGTATAATAAGTAACTTGACTGTACTTTACAAAATCATATACACCCAATGGCGAATAAAATTTTGCAGTACCACTTGTCGGCAAGACATGATTCGTTCCTGAAAAATAATCTCCTACTGGTTCTGACGCATACTCTCCCAAAAAAATCGATCCAGCATTTTTTATTTCATGTAAATAACTGATTGGATCAGCCAGTTGTACTTCTAAATGTTCTGGAGCAATTTCATTCATAATCGTCAACATTGCTTCCACCGTTGACGCAAGGATGATCAATCCATGATTTTCGATTGCTTTTTCAGCAATTTCCTTACGAGGTAATGTTTGTAATTGTTGATAAATTTCTTTTTCGACTTCTTCTGCAAGTTTGACTGAATTTGTCACTAATATTGCTCTGGCAAGCGTATCATGTTCCGCTTGAGACAGCAAATCAGCAGCAATATAAACAGGATTTGCAGCAGCATCTGCCAAAATCCCAATTTCAGAAGGCCCTGCGATCATATCAATTCCTACAGTACCGAATACTTGTTTTTTAGCAGTTGCCACATAAATATTACCAGGTCCGACAATTTTATCCACTTTAGGTACGGTTTCTGTTCCATACGCAAGAGCCGCAATTCCTTGTGCTCCGCCAATTTGAAAAATTTTATCTACTCCTGCAATTTTTGCTGCGGCTAAAATCACATCAGGGATTCCATTGGCTGAAGGCGGCGTAATCATGATGATCTCTTTAACACCGGCGATTTTTGCAGGCAAAACATTCATCAATACAGAGGAAGGATAGGCAGCCGTTCCGCCCGGCACATAAACCCCTACTCGAGCCAAAGGCAATACTAATTGTCCCCGTAAAACACCTGATTTTTCTGTATCCATAAAATCATATTGCTTTTGTTTTTGGTGATAACTGACAATGTTTTCTTTAGCCGCTTCTAAGGCTGCGATCACATCTTTTTCTACTCTCTGAAAACCTAATTCGATCGTTTGCCTCGTTATAAATAAATCCTTTAGTTCAACTTGATCAAATTTTTTAGAGTATTCCCGCAACGCTTGATCGCCATTTTGGATCACTTGTTGAATGATTTTACGAACTTGTTCCTCCACTTCTCGATTGTTCTCTTGAGTCAGCTGAACATTATCGTTTAATGCTGTTAAAATTTCTGATGTTTCCCCTGATAGCCATTTCACGTTTCTTCTCCTCCTTCAATTACAGATTCTAGTTCATTAAATAATTGAAATATTGCTTGGCGCTTACGTTTTAGCATCGCTTTATTTACGATCACCCTAGCCGATATTGAACAAATATCTTCAAATATTTCTAAACCATTTTCTTTCAAGGTTGTTCCGGTCTCTACTATATCAACAATTGCATCTGCCAAACCTAAAACTGGCGCAATTTCCACAGAACCTTCAATCTTGATAAGCTCAACATCTTCTCCCTTTTTGCGAAAATGTTCAGATGCAACAGTTGGATACTTTGTCGCAATTCGTTTTCTTTTATAATCATTCGGTTGATAATTTTTTGTGGAGGCGACTGAAAACTTGCATACGCCAATCTTTAAATCCAGCATTTCATAATACCCAAATGGATGCTCGATCAGTACATCTTTGCCGACAATTCCCAGATCAGCCACACCGTGTCGTACATAGGTCGTCACATCAGCAGCTTTTACCAAAAGAAACGTAAAACGATGATCGGGACTAGTAAAAATTAACTTTCGCTGCTTATCCTGCATAAAAGAAATATCGATTCCTGCTTGTTCAAATAGGATTAATGTCTGTTTTTCCAAACGCCCTTTTGTTAATGCAATAGTCAATTGTGTCAATTTTGAGCCCCCACCTTTATCACACGTATTTTATCTTGTGTTACCTCGATAATTTGTTGATACTGCCATCTTTCTCCATATTTCAACGCGTCTTCCAGTGTTTCAAATAAGGATAATTGATAGCGGCTATTCTCTTTTACCAGCGCTTCTGATTTTGATAATTGTGCTAAGGAACCATGAACCAACGTCGTCGGTTGTTCTAAAGGTGCTAAGCCTTTGATTTGATATTGTAAGGCAACCAATGTATCTAAATTGATGCCCAATCCAACAGCTGGAATCACAGGATGACCGAATTGTTCCGCTAAATGATCATAGCGTCCACCACGTAAAAAAATATCGGGCACTAAATCGGCATAACCACTAAATAAAACACCTGTGTAATAATCCATCAAAGCTACTAAACCTAAATCTACAGTTACTGAAATTTTTGGGTAACACGTCTTGATAGCATTCATTAGTGTTTCTAATTCATCGATGATTGCCATGATTTGCGTATCATTTTTCAACAGTGATTTTGCGATCGGTAACACTTCGTCCACTTCACCAAACAACCTTGGGATTGCACAAATAAATCCATCCAAGTCACTTGGATATCTCGCTACAAATTGCTTGAGTTCGGTTAAGCTTTTATTATTAACATAGGTTTGAAGTTCTGCTTTTGCAAAGTTATCTAATCCAAGTGAAGTCACAATGCAACGGAAAATTTGTGCGTGCCCCAATTCAAAATGAAAATTTGGTATATTCAGTGCCTCTAAAATTTCAATAGCACATGTGATGCATTCGACCTCGGCTTTTAAAGAAGAATAGCCGATCAATTCAATTCCAGCCTGAGTCAACTCGTTTTGCTCCCCTAACATGTCATCATTTGAGCGAAATACTTTGCCACTGTAAGATAACTTGAGAGGCGGTTGAATCCCTGTTGTTGCAATCACTCGCCCGATCGGCATCGTCATATCAGGCCGCAAAACCAGTAATCGGCCTTGCTTGTCAAAAAAGCGGTATAATTCTTTTTCATTTTTTTCTTCACTGTAAAACACATCTTCAAACTCGATCACAGGTGTATCAATTCGTTGATAGCCTCTTTTTTTCACGATATCATTGACTTGTTTTTCTAATTGATAAGCGCCGTTGGCTTCTCGAAATAATTTGTCTTTCGTTCCTGATGGTAAACTACGATTCCATTTCATTAGGTTCCCTCCTTTGTTATAGGTAACAACGTTCTGCTTTATTTCACCTTGTACTTTTCACTATCAACTTATTTTTATTTATTGTGTTTTAAAATAAAAGCATAATAGGGTAGCATTTAAAGCTAGATAATAAAAAAACGCCCCCTTAGCAAATAAGCCAAGAGGACGAGAAAATTTTCACGTGGTCCCACCTCAGATTTGTTTTTACTTCACAGTAAAAACCTCTGTTAGTTAGATATACTAAGGAGCGATAACGGACTCTCCGATTTTTCCTACTCATTTAGAATACGAAACAAACCTCGTGAACTAAACGTTTTATTTCAGAAAAACAACTTACAGGCGTGTTCGATGATAATTCATTATTTCCTTTCAGCAAACGGAAACTCTCTAAAACAAATCGACTCATCTACTATTCTGATCATCGTTCTTTCATTTTATTCTCATTTATTTCTAAATAATTTATCATGAAATCTAAATATAGTCAATAGGCTTTACAGAAAAATTACTATATAGGTCTGATTACACAATACTTTTACTGCTCAAGATGACTCATAATGAACTTGTTCTACATTAAAAATACGCTTCTTTCTTTGTCATTTATTGTCTAATTATCAGTTCGTTTTCCTGAATCAAAATTGAGAATGGTTCCTCTTTGACCAGTAAAAAAAGAAGCTGGGACATAACTCTACGAGTCACATCTCAGCCTCAAGGAATCCGAATAAACAGTGGGAGTTAAACACTTCTGTCCCAACCTCAATTCTTTGGTTCTATTCATCAACTTGAGAGAACGAATGATCTTATAGTTAATTACATCCATCACTTTCACTGCAAACTCCACTAAGATCATGGCGTCTCTCCTACTTGCCATAAAATAGTCCCTCTATATGCACCTAGTTTGAGCACTTCTCTTGATGTAACTTCCAATTGAAATCCCTGTTGTCCGTTTTCCCAGTCCTTGCTTATATTGTACTCGTTAGAATCATTTGGTTTTCTAACGGCGATTGGCTGAGCAACATCTTTTAACAGAACTATCGATTCCTCTTCATCCGTTTTATATATAATCGCTCTAGGTAATTCTATACTTTCATCTTCCTGATTTGTTAACGTTTTTTTCAATGTGGCTGTAACTGTCCAAGAACTTTTGACCTTTCGATTGTCCCAAATGACCAAGGGCTTATCGTATTTCGCCTGTTCTACTTTGATAAAAAAATTCCCTAACGTTTTTCGTCCAAAATTTAAATATTTGGGAGATGAAATAACTTGCAATGTCCCTTTAAATTGATAAGTAACTGTCTTTTCTTCTTTTGTTACAGAAATAGCCGTTTCTAAACTTGGTCTGGCTACTAATAAATAGTTCTTATCCATTATTTTTTTAATCGTTGTTTTAACGGTCTCTTGCTCAGTCAAATTTATGGTCTTACCAACATTCTCAATTATCGTTGTGGGGGTGAGTATCGCTCCTCCCAATTCGTCTACATATTGGACAATGACTTTTGATAAATTAGGTACTATTTTGAGATTGATCGCTAAATTAATCGTAGTGTTATTTGCTGTATATTCTAATTTCACTGGGAACTCTCCTGCTTCGGGAATCGAACCTGTTTGAGGTAGTTGATTGGTTGTCAGACTGACCAACGTGGACTCTAATTTTGTTAAAGAACCATCTACATTCGCTTGCCACAATTCTAATGATGATTGTTTACGCAATAATACCTTCAACTCATCTGTTGTTTTAGGGTAATCTGAATTATACATTTCTACATCTTTTGCTGTTATCAAAAACGTATCATCATTTGCAATTTTAGTTTCTTTCTCTTTAATAAACAATGGTACGGTCACATCTCCGATATTGCCTGCCTCATCTTTAAGAGTGATAATGACATGGCTCACACCTGGAGCGGCTACTACTTTTTTTATATCCTGCCCCTCTTTTAAATCCACTTGAATGTTATCTTTTGCTGAACCATCATCCTGCCATGATTTTAAAAATTCTTTATAATCTGCTGTCTCCGTTATTTTCTTTGTATCATATTGATCTACTATACTAAGTTTACCAATCCCTGAAGGTGCTTTAGTATCCACTGTATAAGCTAAGGTATTCTCCTTAGAGTTAAAATAGTTTGATCCTGATATATTACTTTTTATAGTAGGTTTTTCCAGAGAATCCAGCCCTGTTGGCTTTAATTTAAAAGATACATCAACTTTGTTATTTTCACTGCTCAACTCACTTAAATTAACTTGCAAAGTATTATTAGTATAGGTAGGTGTTGTAGATACATCGTTCACGGTAAATGTGTCTTCAAGATACTCCTGACCAGCACTTAATGTAAATTTTAAAATAGGTGCCAGTAGATTCTGGTTACCTCCTGTGTATTCTCCTGAGTAATTCACTTGTAATTCTGTGTCATTTTTAACTTTAGTGGTATCTGTTAGCGTATTTCCAACAATATCGGTCAATCTTAAACGATCAGTATAATTAATCAATCCAGGTACTTCTTTGAAAACCACTTCTGCTTTTTCAAAAAAAGCTCCAGTTGATCCTGTGAATCCCCAAAATACCTTATTTACATTGCCAAAAATTTTCTTATTAATTTCCATCGTCTGAGTACTTAATCCCTCAAGTGCGTATGTTATATGCCCAATATTATTGCTATCAAAGGCTTTCCAACTTATCTTAAATTTACGCCATTTTCCATCTCCTAGTTTAAAATTAGGATACTGAACATTATGATGTTTTAAAGTTTTAACATTATCACCGTTAAATGTATATTCCGATTTAACATCTGGAAATATAGCAGCTACGTGTCCTTTACCATCATTTTTAGTCACTGTTGAATCATAATTATCGTTGTAATATGTATCGAATTCAATAGCAAAACTATTCTTTGCTTGTCCCTTAAAATTTGAATAGAAAGGATCAGCATACGCATTTAATGCGCCACCTTCTTTTTGCGTATAGCCTGTACCTGTCATAACTGAATCGTTATGTAACAAAAAAGTCATACCATCTGCATTACCATCTATTCTGATATACATTTCAGCCTCAATATCTTTACTTAAATCTAATTTATTTTCTTCCGTTGAAAAAACACTCCCTTTTTGAGCTGATTTTTTCTCTGTTATAATCACTTTGTTACCAGAAACATAACTATTCGAATTCTCTGGAATTTTAAATATTCCTGTCAATGGTACACCAACAGGGTCACTAGCGTATGTCTCAGCTTTCAACAATGACTTCGTTTTATTTAATTCATCATCAGTAACTGTTTCTGCTGAATTGTCTTCCAAGGTTGGAGATGCTTTAATTTTATTTACATTTACAAAAAAAAATATACTTATTGCTAAAAGCATGATAATATATGATTTTTTTTTCATTTCAACTCACTCCTAAATTACTTGGACTTTTTATTTTTTCTCTTTACGATTTTTTTATAAATGATCATTAAAACGACTATAGGCGCTATTATCATCAGGAATCGTGAACCATTAGATCGGTCTCTTGCTTCAATAACTTGACTATTTACTCCTTTTGCTTCTTGATTAGATATCATAAAATCTTCAACCCAAGACCAAGTCTTATTGCCTTGTGTCTTCACAGTGATTTCAGCTGTATATTCACCAGCTTTCATTCGTTTATCATCAATAGGTACTGGAAAATCGAGCATCGAATTAGGAGCTATCCGCATATTTTTATTGAAGATTTCAAACAGGATTTTGGTCTTGTTTCTATTCCTTACTTTGACATGTACAGATAGGTCCTCCCCATATACTGGTTGACTATTAGAAAAATTCACAAATAACATTGCTTTTCCATCTTGTATTCCAGGATAAACTTTGTTTAGCTTCATCTTTGGTTTAATATTTTTTGTTTCTGTTTCACTAATTAACATGCCAACTAAATAAGCAAATTCATTAACGATACCATCTCGCTCTTCGTTGCTTTCATCTTTATCTTCCTCAACTTTTTGTAACTGTATACCGCCCGAAATGTATCCTTCAAAAGCAAACGAGGGGACTTCTATCAAAAAATCAACTGTTTTGGTACTAGCTGATGGAACCATAACTTTTTCTGGACCTTTTACTATGTCTGGAAAATCAACTTTTAATGATGGATCTTTTTCAATTTTGTTTGGTCCGTATTCAATGACACCAGAGTTATTGGTTTTTGCACTATTTCTTCTAATCGCAATTGCTATATCTTTTGCTGTTACATTATGTATTTTTAATTGAATAGTTTGGTTTTGTCCTGGGCTCACCAATAAATCATAGTAACCTACATCTCTATTTATTTGATTTGTAGGCATCACAATTTCGTAAGTAAAATCCTGAAAACTATTTGCCGAATTTTCTTCAGAAAAACTTGTTACCGATTGAGTAAGTACAATTAAAATAAAGGAACCTACAACTATAAATAATTTTTTCAAATTCTTTTCTCCAACCTCTCATAAATAAACATCACAATAAAATAATTATTTATCTTCATTCAAAAATTGGAAAATTCACAACAATAACTGTCTAGACAATCTATTTATATCTTTAATTTTTAGTATGTGTTATCTAAACTCAAATAACTGAACTTTTAAATGTTTTTCCTGAAGCATTACTTCCAGACGTGACAGACAATTTAACATTTGAAAGTTTAGTAGCAAATCCCCCTGTAACAGCATCCGATTTTGATTTTCCTAATACCTGAGCTGCGGTAGTTTTTCCCGCTTCTAATGAAATGGTTTTTGTTTTTCCATCACCAAGTACAATATTATTTGGCTCAGGTAGTTTCGACATATTGTCTTTAACAGGATTAGGAATAAAATCATTGGTATCTGGATCAATTTTTGTACCAATTGTGTAGGCTTGCGGATCACCTAACTCAAATGTCAATTTAGATGGTAAAGTAGTCGCAGAATCACCTGTTGAAACAAGGTCTGACATTGAAGCAGTTACTTTCCAAGCTGGTGTAGTCCTTACAGCTGTTTCTCCTTCGCCAGTTGTCGTTCCTTGTCTATCATCGTTTACTGTAATGTATTGGTCCTCTTTAAAAGTATTGCTATATGTTGCAATATTAGCAGTAGCTTTTTGGTTCCCAAAATCAAAACTAGACGGTACAAATACAAGTGATAAGTTATCCTTGAATGGTCCTGATCCAGGTTTTACTGGTCCATCTGTTTCAAACTTAATTCCAGCATCTGTTTTATCTTTCCCGACTTCTACTGCATCCGCAGTTTTCGCAAAAACTATTAATGCTGATGATGCTAATAATGTTGTTAAAACAAGTTTTTTCATTTTTTAATCATCCTTCTCTTAATACAAATAAATTAAAGACAGTTATTGTTGTGAATTTTCCAATTTAATTACTATCCAATCAGATTAATCTGTTCTTTAAGTAGAATAAATAAATAAATAAATAATCAATGCGAGACTCATTAAAGAGAGTATTAATAAGCTAAAATTCGCAAATAAAGCAATTTTTTTAGCCTTTAGGCGCTTCACTAAAAATAGGTCTCTTGATAAAGTTAGTAAAAATAAAACCAGTGATAGTAAAGCAACACCACTTAATATGTAAATCCATAAGTAATCTATCATATTTCCCCTCCTGATCATGATTGTTAATATCACATGAGATTTCTATTTCGATTAACTCTAGCAGCTTTTCTCTTTTTTTTGTTTTTTAAAAGACGTATTTTTTTCCATTGTGTTTCCCATTGTTTTCTCCTAAAGATAATAGTTAAGGTTATCATTATGAAATAGCTTATAAAGATAGCTGCTACTATTTTTATCCAAGTAGGCGTTATAATTTTAAATACACTTTCTTCATTTATTTCTCTTGCTTGTTGGTTTGAAATAGTAAAATCTTTGCTTAAATCCCATTCTTGTAAATCATTGCTTGCAGTTAATTTCAATGTATAGTCACCAGAAGGAAGTTGTGCAATCCCCCAATCCATTTCAAAATCAAAATTACTATTCGGAGCAATAGTGTAGTTTTGTACGGTTATTTTTTTCACTACTTTTTCGGACACTTTTTCAACCATCGTAGCCGAAATATTCAAATTCTCTAATATTCTTGGCTCAGGGTTTTGGAGATTTGCAATGACCATTTTCTTGCCACGCTTCATTGTAGCTTTGACAGAAGTCAAATTTAGTGTTAGGGCATTATTGAACTCATCACCTGAACTGGAAGCAATCAAGCCAACCCTATATGAAAATTCTGTTGTAACGCCACTTTTTTTCTCTGAACCTTTATCTAGTGAAAATATTAAGGCACCCATTTTTACTCCTTGGTAGATCTCTTTTGGGGGAGTCAATTTTATATGAATTATTTTCTCTTCAAAATTTTCTACTGTAATCTCCGGAGTTTCTATTGTGATCAATGAGGTTAATGGTTCTTTTAATGTTTTGTCGATTTTAGAGACATCATTCTCATATTCGATTGTCCCACCGTCACCGGTTATAGCATTACTCCCATAAATATTTAAATGTACTGCTTCTTTTTTTGTACTCTTTACCCTTGCCTCTAAAGTTTGGACTTCTCCAGGTGTCGTTTTAACATAAAAATAACTTTTCTCTGGATCGATCTGAGTTTTCGGTTGCACAATTGAAACTGTATAGCCTAAATCAGAATCCCCTTCTGCTGCCGCAGCTTTACTTGTATATGTCAAAAAAGTGAAACAACTGATAAGTATTGAATAAGCGATATATAATTTTTTCATTCAGTGATTTTCTCCTCATAACTATGCTCTTCATCTTTTTGAGCCATTTCAATGTATATGGTGATATAATATTCTTCATTATGTTCACATTCAATTACGTAAGATAATAGCTCAGATCCAACCCAATTTTCAGAAAATTCTTCAAATTTATGGAGCGCTTCATTTTCTGTATTAAAGGGTCCTTCAATTTCTAGAAGATTCTCTTCTTGTATCATTAGCTCTTTATCCTTGCCAAGTTTAACTATGACATATGTTGCATAGGCTGCCGCAGCTGAAAAAATGAATATAACCAAAAAGAGAATCCCCATCTTATTCAATAACAATCCCAAAGAATAAATACAAAAAATTAAAATCGCCACTATAAACAGCCAAATAAAATCACTCTTTACTTTGGAATCACTTTTCATCATTGAATATAAGTGGATAAGAAATAACAATTGTATAGCGAACAGTAAAAATGCTATAACTAGATTGATTAAAATCTCCTTAAGATAAAAATTCGTTAAAAATAGCAATTGAATCATTATTGACGCACTCTTATCAACATAGAAAACAGCCTCTTTATAGAAGTAAAAAAAGAATAACAGATATACTACATAGCTTATTATTAATAAAAGTTCCATCACATAATATTTTTTATTTTTTTTTATTATTTGCACGAGAGTTACCTTCCATTTCTTCGAATTAGCACTTTATTTAAAAAAATATAATCTGATCTGAAATTGATTTATCTCTGACATAACAGAATTTATTCGTAAGTATATGTTTAAAAAGAAAGGATTTAAATGCGCCGAAACGATTTGAATAGAACGCACTATTTCTAGGCTAATCATTCGTTTATGTAGTTTTAATTCATTTTCAAACCCAAAATTTCATATCAATATAATTTCAATTAAATCTAAAAATAATTGTTTTTTTATTTAACACAAACATTCTCTCATATTCTTTTCTTATTTTCCTATCCTATTATGAACACTTTTTTGACCAGCGTAACAAAAAAACGTTTTTCTTTAACTCATTTTTACTTACTTTTATTGACTCAATTACGACACTTGGCTTTTGATTCAACTAAAATATTTCTGCAATAAAAAAAGCAACTTTCAGTCATCTTTCACTTTTGTAATCTATTTGTTCGCTGATTCCCACGCCAAAAAGAGTTATTTTTTTTATACTAATAGAAAGTAAAAAAATAATATTTATTAGGAGAATGAAATGAACGGAAATCAAATAAAACTCATCATGATGGGCTTGATGCTCTTAGATCACCTTTTACCACTTTTACCACCACAATTTAACACACCAGTTGGTATGATAACTCGTTGTGTCGCTATGTTTTTTGCATTTATGGCAGTCGAAGGTTTTCACTATACAAGAAGCCGAAAAAAATATTTGCTACGTCTTTATAGCTGGGCAGCAATCATGTTTGTAGGGAATACTTTAATCAATACCTTGATTATCAAAAATCCTATGTACCAGATTCAGAATAATATTTTTCTAACGCTCTCTTTTGGCGTGACGATTTTAACACTGATCGATTTTTCAAAGCGCGTGAAAAAACCTGTCTTGAAAATCGGAACAATTATTTTGGCCATTATCTTAGTATTAGCAGTATCTTTAGATTTTATTCCTACAGAAGGTGGATTAATCGTTATACCATTTATGCTACTTAGTTATTTTTTCAGAGACAATGCAAAAAAGAGAGATATTTCGTATATTATTCTTTCAATTCCTTTTTTGCTACTGGCAATTGTAGGATTGCCCGAATATTCTTTTGAAACCATTAAAGAAAGCCTAGCCGCAAATCCAGAATTTCTATTTATTACAGTCATTCCTTTTATCCATTTATATAACGATAAAAAAGGTAGTGATAATCCATTCTTTAAATATTTATTCTATGTATTTTATCCAGCACATTTGTGGATCATCACATTGGTTACTTGGTATTTGAATGGCTAAATTTAGATAAAAAAGAACCATGTCAAAACTCTTTGACATGGTTCTTTTTCTATGATATTGTATGTATAAACGTTTTTACAACTAGAATAAACGTTTATACATCGATGGGATACCTAAGCAATAACTGGATATACACCTAAAATCTAGTTATGAAAAGTTTAATTCCGTCTTTTTATGATTTGAAATATTTCAAACAAAAAACAATTTAGGAGGATTATTATGGTTTATCAATCAAAAAAAGCATTCGTTCTACTTATTCCCAATGTGGTTATTTTCTTTTATTTATACTTGGATAATTTGAATAAACTACACTCAAATCAGCAAGATTTTCTTTCTTTATGGGGAGTGTTCTTTTTTAAACTGTTGGTAGTTTTGGTTATCACTAATATCATTGTATTGATCATTTTCAACCTATTCAATAACATGTTCAGTAAAAATAAAGCTCCTACTATTTCCGATGAACGAGATCGATTAATTGAATTAAGAGCCGTTCGAAATTTATGCTTTATATTCGCATTTGGATTCTTTTTAGCAATGGCTGCTATAGCTATCCATCAACCGATTTCTACAATGTTTACGATTCTAGCATTTACTATATTAGTCTCTGTTTTTGTGTCCTATGCTTCTTACATTTTTTATTATGAAAGAGGATATTAACTATGGGAAAATCTTTAATAAGAAATACAATTCGTAAGCAACGATTTATGCATAATGAAATGACTCAGCAAGCTTTGGCTGATGCTGTAGGCGTTACAAGACAAACAATTATTTCTTTAGAACAGGAAAAATACTCTCCCTCTTTAGAACTAGCATTTAGAATTGCTAAAGTATTTGATCAGCCACTAGAGGATGTTTTTTCTTATAAAGAATAATGATAAACCATTAAAGAAATGAGGGAAATTATGAAAGCAATCATTTGTACAGGATATGGTACACCCGACGTTCTTAAATTTCAGGACATCAAAAAACCTATAGCGAAAAACAATCAAATTCTTATAAAGATACATGCAACAACTGCGACCTCCGGCGATTGTGTCGTTAGAGGTGCAAAAAAATATGGTCCGATCATGAAAATCATGTTTGGCCTTAACCGACCCAGACAACCAATTTTAGGAGCAGAACTTTCAGGTGTCATTGAAGCAGTTGGAGAAAATGTCACAAAATTCAAAGTTGGTGATTCTGTCTTTGCATTGACAGGAATGAAGTTTGGCGGTTATGCGGAATATATTTGCTTATCCGAAAATAGTATTCTTTCATTGATTCCTAAAAATGCTAACTTTGAAGAAGCTGCATCTTTAGCTTTTGGTGGAACAACAGCTCTTCATTTTTTGAGAAAAGCGGCTATAGCGCCTAACCAAAAGATCTTGATTTACGGTGCTTCAGGTTCTGTGGGCACAGCGGCGGTGCAACTGGCTGCTTATTTTGGCGCAGATGTTACTGGCATTTGTAGCACTCAGAATATTGCTTTAGTTCGCTCACTAGGAGCGGCTACTACCATTGACTACACAACTGATGATTTTAAAACACTGAATGAAACATATGATATTGTCTTTGATGCCGTTGGAAAATTAAACAAAACTACGGCTAAACAGCTTACAAGACAAAACGGGCAATTTATTTCTGTCGCCCAAGGATTGGTCAAAGAACTGATGGAAGATATGTTTTTACTTAAAGAGCTATTTGAAAAAGAGAAATTTAAAGCAACAATCGATAGAACTTACCCATTAGCTAATGCAGCCCAAGCACATAAGTATGTAGAGATCGGTCATAAAAAGGGCAATGTGGTTTTGAACGTTGTTAAAGAATAATTGATATCATACTAAAAAAGACAAAGTCAGTTCAAATTTTTTTGACTTGGTCTTTTTTAGTTGATTAATTATTAATATTTTTCTTGAATTTTCTTTGGTAATTTCATCAGGACTAACTCATAGGATTTCCTTAAAAAACCAGCTAATTGTTCCTCAGTAAACGACGAATTTTCCAATACAAAGGAATTCCAATGTGTCTTATTTGCGTAATATCCTGGAACCACATCTGAATATTGTTCGCGCAACAATTCATTTTCTTCCGGATCCCCTTTGACTGTCATCACCCAGTCACCAGCTTTATTTGTTCCAAGCATACAAAAACATTTCTTCTCTATCCCAAAATAATCGCAATCCCAATCTTCTCGATAATCAACTGTTGCTCCTGGCCATGTTTTAGCAGTATCTTTTAAGTACTGGATTTTATTTTTCATCGGCTTGTTCCAACTGATCATTACAAAAAAGACTCAACAAATTTCCATCTGGATCTTTGATGATTGCATAATACTGACCCCAAAAAGCTTGCCACGGTTCCCGAAAAATCTCATAACCAAAGCCTTTCATTTCTTCACAAACCTGATCGATTTCTGCAGGAGAATCACAGAGAAAAGCCAATTCGATTTTATCGCCTTCACTTTTTGGCAGGTAGCCATAAACTCCTTCGATCATTTTTTTAGTATTTAGTGAAATGCGCATCCCTTGGTTATTCACTTCTACGTAATCAGCATTTTTTTCTCCCAATGCCTTAAAGCCTAAACGCTCATAAAATAAAACTGCTTGCTCCATCGACTCGACAATGATTCCGACCATATCTAATTTCATCTTAAGAACCTCCGTCCTTTTTCATTTATTATAATCCCTTGCTCAATTCTTGTCTTGTAAAATTCCGACATGTTGACGAATTGCTTGCGGTGTTAGTCCGGTCATTTTTTTCATTTTCCGGGAATAGTGGGCCTGATCAAAAAAACCATATTTTTCAACCAAGTCTAAGTGACTGATATTTGGTCCACTGATCAATTCCCGGTACACTTTTTGAAAACGTAAAACATCAAACGCTTCATAAGGTGAAAGTCCAGTTTCTTCTCTAAATAGTCGTTGCAAGCTCCTTTCAGATAAAGAACTATTAACTGTATATTCAGCATAACTGATTAAGTAACGATGATCTTCGATAAACTTCTGAATGGGCATCGAAATTTTTTTCGCTGATAACCGATTCAAACGCTCTAAAAAAAACAAATCAACTCCTTTGATCAGCTCACTAAGTGATTTCTTCCCCGATAATTTATCCGTCATATCAATGGCCATTCTTTTTTCAAGTAGTGTTAATTCAACTAATTGATCTTTCAGTCCTTTAAAGGATTGATTGAAAAATGGATACATACCACCTAAATAATACCGGATACCTAAATAAACTGTCGGTTGATCCGAGTAGGAATAAAAAAAGCTCGTGTTCGGACCACTGATATTAATCTGTAAAACATCTAATTCCATACTTAATTGAACAATCAGATCTGAACATAAATCTGGAATAATCCTGCTAGGTGGACTGGATGATTCCTTATAACTAAACCAATATGATTGAATATAGGGTCGTAAACGGAAATCAGGAGCAACTTCTTGGTAATCATTTTTAGAGTCTTGCCAAACTTGCGGTCGATAGTCTATTATCTTGCTCCTCCTTTACTTCATTTATCCTGAGTTATTCCCCGTTCTTATAAGCCATAGTTGCATGAACCGCTCTTTTCCACCCATCATATAGGTCGTTTCGCTTGTCTTCGGTAATTTGCGGTTCAAATCGTTTTCCATGATGCGTAAATGCTTTAATCTCATCTAAGTCTTTCCAAAAACCAACAGCTAACCCTGCTAAGTAGGCAACACCTAAAGCAGTTGTCTCTGAAAAGTCGGCGGCTTCAACTGGTTTGTTAATGATATCCGTTTGAAATTGCATCAACAAATCATTTTGGGACGCGCCACCATCTGCTCTTAATAATTTGATCTCGATCTTGGAATCATTTTCCATTGTTTTGATGACATCCGCTGTTTGATAAGCAATCGACTCCAGAGTTGCACGTATCAGATGCTCCTTCGTTGTTCCTCTGGTTAAACCAAATACAGCGCCTCTAGCCTCTTGATCCCAATAAGGTGCGCCAAGACCCGTAAAGGCTGGTACAACATACACTCCGTCAGAATCAGGGATTTGGCTTGCTAAAAATTCTGATTCGCTTGCTTTTTCAATCAACTTCAAGCCATCACGCAGCCATTGAACAGCAGATCCTGCAACAAAAATACTGCCTTCTAACGCATAATTGACCTTACCATCAATTCCATAACCAATCGTTGTTAATAGTCCATTTTCAGATAAAATTGCTTTTTCTCCTGTGTTCATTACAATAAACGCGCCTGTGCCATAAGTATTTTTGACCATGCCTTTTTCAAAAGCCACTTGTCCAAAAAGTGCAGCTTGTTGATCCCCTGCCATCGCTGCAATCGGAATATTTTCTCCATAAAAATGATAGTCTTCAGTATATCCGTAGATTTCTGCATTTGAACACACATCCGGCAGCATATTTCGAGGGATAGCTAAAATATCTAAAATCTCCTGATCCCAATCCAGTGAGTGAATATTGAACAACATTGTCCGACTGGCATTCGTGTAGTCCGTTTTATGAACTTTACCACCTGTTAGTTTCCATAGTAGCCACGTATCGATCGTTCCAAATAATAATTGTCCAGTTTGGGCTTTTTCTTTAGCACCTTTAACATGTTCTAACAACCACTTTACCTTTGTCGCTGAAAAATAAGAATCGATGATCAGACCTGTTCTTTTTTGAATAAACTCCTGATAACCGTTTTCTTTCAGTTCATCTGCTATTTCATTTGTTTGCTTAGATTGCCATACAATCGCGCGATGGATCGGCTCGCCTGTAACTTTATCCCACACAACCGTTGTTTCACGCTGATTTGTAATGCCAATCGCCTTGATTTGAGCAGGTTTTAACTTTGACTCGATCAACACATCTGCGATAACGGACTGAACAGAATTCCAAATTTCATTTGCCTCATGTTCTACCCAGCCAGGATGTGGAAAATACTGGGTAAATTCTTTTTGTGCTTTAGCGATCTCTTGTCCGTTGTGGTTAAAAATAATGGCTCTTGAACTCGTTGTTCCTTGATCTATAGATAAAATATATTGATTTTGTTTCACGTCTTATTCGCTCCTTGAAAATGATACTTTTATTATAAAGCAAAGTGCTATTAAAAGTCCTGTTCTATCATAAATAAAAAATATACACCAACATTTTTATAAATTCTTATCTAGATTTAGATACTCTTACAAAAATAATCAATCATCATTTGATTTAAACATTAGGTATAACGCTCATTTTCTACCAAGCTCAGAAATTCTAATCTATTTTTAACATTCCCTTTTTTTGATAAAATAGAATCGATTATTTTCCCAGCAAAGTTTAAAATAAAACCTCATAGAAAACGTTATCACTTATACGTTTATTCATCATTTTCAGATTTAGAAAATAAAACACACTTTTTTTTTAGATTAACATATTATTAAATGGTCAAAAAAACAATTTTCTGATAAACTTATCTTGATGGCTTCTTTGAAAGGATGAACTATATGACCCCGAATCGTGAAGACTACCTAAAACTAATTTTTGAATTAGGTGGCGATGAAAATAAAATCAACAACAAGCAAATCGTTTCTGGCTTAGATGTTTCAGCTGCATCTGTCAGTGAGATGATTTCAAAGTTGGTAAAAGAAAAACTGGTTGAACATTCACCTTATCAAGGTGTTCAGCTAACAGAAATAGGGCTAAAAAAAGCAAGTACGCTCATTCGCAAACATCGATTATGGGAAGTATTTTTAGTTGAACATTTAAACTACTCGTGGAATGAAGTTCATGATGAAGCGGAAGTCTTAGAACATGTCACCTCTCAAACATTAGCAAATCGATTGTCTGACTACTTAAATCAGCCAGATTTTTGTCCTCATGGTGGTGTTATTCCAGGAGATGATCAGCCTGTACACGAAGAAAAACGACAAACTTTAATAGACTATCCGATTGGGACCAAGATTCGCATCGGTCGTGTATTAGATGAAAAAGAATTACTAGACTATCTCGTCTCGATAGATCTACAAATTCATGAAGAATATACGATTGATGAGATTGCAGCCTACGAAGGTCCGATTAGTATCAGCAATGGCAACAAAAAATTAGCAATCAGCTATAAGGCAGCAAGTACAATTTTTGTTGATAAAATATAAAAAACACAACGACTATGCGGCAGGCTAAGAAATACCATCTAGTCTAGCCTCCACCAAGAAAGCGGGGAAATGAAATGAACGAAAAGATCGCTCTATTTACTATATTTGGCGGCACTGGTGATTTAGCAAAAAGAAAACTTTATCCTTCTTTATTCCGTTTATATCGCAAAGGTAATTTAGCTGAGCACTTTGCGGTGATCGGCACTGCAAGAAGAGACTGGTCTGACGATCACTATCGTGAGATTGTTCGTGACACAATCAAGGACTTAAATCCAACAGCTGAAGAAGCTGAGGCATTTTCAAGTCACTTCTATTATCAGTCCCATAATGTCAATGATTCTGAGCACTACGATACCTTAAAAAAATTATCCGATACCTTAAACGATAAATACGAATTAGGTGGAAACCATATTTACTACTTAGCAATGGCTCCGCAATTTTTTGGCACGATTGTGCAACACTTAAAATCACAAGAAATTTTAACAGATAACGGTTTTGACCGTTTAGTCATCGAGAAACCATTTGGCTCAAATTATGACTCTGCTTATCAATTAAATGAAGAAATTCGTGCTGTTTTCCCAGAAAAAGATATTTTTAGAATCGATCATTACTTAGGGAAAGAAATGATCCAAAATATATCAGCGATTCGTTTTGCCAATAACATTTTTGAATCACAATGGAATAATCGTTATATCGATAACGTACAGATCACCTTTGCTGAAAGTCTTGGTGTTGAAGACCGTGGTGGCTATTATGAACACAGTGGTGCTTTAAAGGACATGGTTCAAAACCATATCTTGCAAGTTGTCGCCTTGTTAGCAATGGAACCGCCTGTTGCTTTTTCAGAAGCTGAAATTCGTGCAGAAAAAGTCAAAGCTTTACAAGCGATTCGCCTTTATTCTGAGAAAGAAGCGTTGGAAAACTTTGTTCGTGGTCAATATGGTCAAGGCAAACTGGATGATCAAGAATTTATTCGTTATCGTGATGAACCAAATGTTGATGAACACTCTCAAACTGAAACGTTTGTTGCCGGCAAATTCCTAATCGACAATTTCCGATGGTCAGGTGTACCATTCTATATCCGTACAGGAAAACGTCTAACTGAAAAAGGCACTCGGATCAATATCGTTTTCAAGCAAGTACCCGTTAATGTCTTCAAAGATGATATCGATAAATGTGGTGATAAAACAGATTTACCACCTAATGTCTTAACGATTTATATTCAACCGACAGAAGGTTTCTCCATGACACTAAATGGCAAAGAAATTGGTCAAGGGTTTACAACAACTCCTGTAAAATTAGATTACCGTCATAGTGCAGAGACAACTGGCAATAGTCCCGAAGCTTATGAAAAATTATTATTGGATAGTTTGAATGGTGATGGCACAAACTTCTCTCACTGGGATGAAGTAGCTCAATCTTGGCGTATTGTTGATATTATTCGTCACGCTTGGGACAAAACATCTGTCGACTTCCCTAATTATGCGGCAGGCTCAATGGGCCCTGATGCTGCATTTGATTTGTTAGAACAAGATGGTTTTTCATGGGATTGGCAGCCTGATGTCTGGTATCGTGAACGTGGCAAATTAGAATAAAGAAAAAAGGCTCTGGAAATTATCCAGAGCCTTTTTTCTAATCTTCGAATCCTTCAGCAACAGCTTCAGGGTAATTTTCTTCAACGATTGTAGCACAGCGTCCGCATAAGTGTGGTAATTTTTCATTTTCACCAACATCTGTACGCACCGCACGACAACGTTCGCATGTTTCACCTGCTGCTTTTTCCACAAGAATCGACATATCATCGAATTTTTCAACATTTTCAGGCACTTCTGCAGCTAAAGTTGCTACCTCAAAACCAGAAACAATCAATAATTGAGCGATATCTGCATCCACAGCTGTTAATAACTCGTGGATTTGTTCATTAGGATAGACAGTTACTTTCGCTTCTAACGATTTACCGATCAATTTAGAATTACGCGCTTCTTCCAATGCTTTTAAAACATTATCTCTAAAGTCCATGAAAGCAGCCCAAGTATCTAATAACTCTTGTTGATTGGCAAATTCTTCATAGCCTGGGAATTCAGCTAACTGAACATACTCTTCCTCTTCTTTTAAGAAGCTCCAGATTTCCTCAGAAGTATGCGGAATGATTGGTGTTAATAGTTTTGTTAATGCAACAGCAATTTGATAAAATACTGTTTGCATACAACGACGTTGGTAATTATCTTCCGCTTCAATATAAACAACATCTTTAGCAAAATCCAAGTAAAATGACGATAGATCAACCGTTAAGAAATTCATCACTGAACGATAGATTTGCATGAAATTATATTTTTCATAGCCTTTTTCACGAATTTCTTGAATCACTTGATTTAATCGGACAACCATATATTTATCCACAGAACGTAACTCTTCATAAGCAATTGTATGATCTTTTGGTTCAAAATCACTTGTATTCGCTAATAAGAAACGCATTGTGTTGCGGATTTTACGATAAACTTCAGAAACTTGATTCAAGATATCCATTGAAACGCGCACATCTGCTTCATAATCTACACTACTTACCCACAGGCGTAAAATATCCGCACCCATTTGCTTGATCACTTTATCAGGTAAAATAGTGTTACCCAATGATTTACTCATTTTACGGCCTTCGCCATCCAGTGTAAATCCTTGAGATAAAACAGCTTTATAAGGTGCCACACCATTGATGGCTACACTTGTCGTAATACTTGAATTAAACCAGCCACGGTACTGATCAGAGCCTTCTAGATACATATCAGCTGGGAAAGTCAGTTCTGGGCGCTCACGCAAGACCGCTTCATGAGATGAACCAGAATCAAACCAAACATCCATGATGTCATTTTCTTTCGTAAATTCACCATTTGGAGAACCAGGATGTGTGAAGCCTTCTGGTAATAATTCTTTTGCCTCACGTTTGAACCAGATATTTGATCCATGCTCAGCAAATAAATTTGCTACATGATCGATTGTTTCAGGAGTAATGATTGCTTCACCATTTTCAGCATAGAAGATCGGTAATGGTACACCCCATGCACGTTGACGAGAGATTACCCAATCGCCACGATCACGAATCATATTGTACAGACGAGTTTTGCCCCAAGGAAGAATCCAATCAACTTTTTCAACTTCATCTAAGATATTTTGGCGGAATTTATCGATTGATGCAAACCATTGCGGTGTTGCACGATAAATAACAGGTTTTTTTGTGCGCCAGTCATGTGGATAACTATGTGTAAAGAAGTCCAATTTTAATAATGCATCTTTTTCATCAAGTAAGGCTGTGATCATTGGATTCGCTTTATCATAGAAGATACCTTCAAATCCAGGCGCTTCATCCGTAAATACACCACGATTATCCACAGGTGATAGAACATCTAAATTATATTTTTTACCTACGATATAGTCATCTTCACCATGTCCAGGAGCCGTATGAACTAAGCCAGTACCAGCATCTAATGTTACATGATCCCCTAGCATAACTAATGATGTACGATCATAAAATGGATGTTGTGCTGTCATATATTCCATATCTTTACCAGAAATCGTTTCAAGAACTTCAACATCATCCCAGCCAATTGCTTCTTTAACTGTGTCTAAAAGATCTTTAGCAACAACGTACTTTTTACCATATGCTTTAACAACAACATATTGGTAAGTAGGATTCACAGAAATTCCTAAGTTTGCAGGCAGTGTCCAAGGTGTCGTTGTCCAGATTACAAAAGATGTATCTGTATCTAAGATTCCTTTGCCGTCAACTACTTTAAACGCCACATAAATAGATGCTGATTTTACATCTTTATATTCGATTTCAGCTTCTGCTAATGAAGACTCGCTAGATGGAGACCAATAAATTGGTTTTAACCCTTTATAAATATAGCCTTTTTCAGCCATTTTTCCAAACACACGAATTTCAGCGGCTTCATAAGTCGGATCTAATGTGACATAAGGATGTTCCCAATCACCTGCAACACCTAAACGTTTGAAGTCAGCGCGTTGAGTATCTACTTGTGAACGTGCATATTCTTCACATTTTTCACGGTATTCAGCTAAAGTCATCTCTTTTCTTTTGATGCCTTTATTTGTCAATACTTGTTCGATCGGCAAGCCATGTGTATCCCAGCCAGGAACGTACGGTGAACGGAATCCAGACATAGATTTTGAACGGATAATAATATCTTTACTGATTTTATTTAACGAATGACCTAAATGAATATTTCCATTGGCATATGGAGGTCCATCATGAAGAACAAATGTTGGTTTGCCTTCGTTTAATTCTTGACGTTTTTCATAGATTTTTTTCTCTTCCCAATCTTTTTGCCACTCTACCTCACGGTTTGGCAAATTTCCACGCATTGGAAAAGCAGTTTTTCCCAACTGTAATGTTTCTTTCATTTTCATTTTTATTTCCTCGCTTTCGTTTATGAATATTGATTAAAATAGGAGTTACTGCATTTATTTCTGTATTAAAATTTTCATCAGGCATTTTGATGATTCGCTAGTGAGGAGACTTCTCTCACATCACACGCCTTGTACTCTTCATCATCCACTCTGGCAGAGTCAATCGTAGGCCCTCAATTCTTTGTGCTTTAGTTCTTAAAAATTGAAGGGGTCGAAACGAAGTGGAGTGATTCACTAGTATGGAAACTTCTCTCACTTACGTTCGCCAAGTACTGTTCATCATCCACTCTGGCAGAGTCAATCGTAGGTCCTCAATTCTTTGTGCTTTAGTTCTTAAAAATTGAAGGGGTCGAAACGAAGTGGAGTGATTCACTAGTATGGAAACTTCTCTCACTTACGTTCGCCAAGTACTGTTCATCATCCACTCTGGCAAAGCCAATCGTGGTGATTTACAGCAAAAAAGTACCTTCATCCCAAGGGACGAAAGTACTCGCGTTACCACCCAAATTTAAAATAATCGATCAACTCAATTATTTCCTCTGTTAATTGTTAACGAAATCACTCGTCAAGTTTTACTACATTCAAACTTGAGTAAAATAGAGGATCTTTTCAATACCAGGGTCTGTCAAACTTTCACTATCATTGACTCGCTAAAAGAATGGTTATTGACTTTTCTGTTCTATTTATATACACAATTATTTAGGATCTTGATTTAATAAATCAAGCATTGCCTTTGGATCCATTGCAGCTTTTTCAAGTGTTGGTGTTGATTCTTCTGTTGCTGATACTGGTTCTGCAACAACATCGTCACTTTTATCAAGTTCTTGAGCTAATACTTCTTTAATAACAGTATGTGAATCACTTACGTAACTTGAGAATGGCTTTAATAGTTCATTCCAGTCTTCACTCTTCACTTGTTCTAATTGTGCTTCTAGCATCAAGCTTAAACGTTGATGGAAGACACGTGTTTTCTTCTTCAAGTCATCTGTTTCTGCTGCTAATTGACGTGCACGATCAGTTGCGTCTGTTAGAATTTCTTTTGCTTTTTCTTCTGCAGATGTAATAAGATTGCTTGAACGTTTTTCAGCTGAAGAAATCATTTCGTTCGCTGTATTTTCAGCAGAAGTAACGATTACTTCTGATTCTTTATTTGCACTTGTTTTTACTTTATCTGCAGTGTCTTGTGCTACAATGATTGATTGATTCAATGCATCTTTTAATTCATTGAAATATTGTAATTTTTCTTCTGCATGCTTTAATGATTTTTCAAGCTCACGTGTTTTTTGAAGAGAATCTTCATAATCTTTCGTTACTTGATCTAAGAAATCATCGACATCGTCTTGGTTGTACCCTCTCATTTTTGTAGAGAAGTTCTTATTTTGAATATCTAATGGAGTTAATGCCATATTCCTTCACCTCTTTGGATTATTTTCGTAGTACTCCCAGTAACAAACGAAACTTGTCCTTTTTCGTCTTCCCCTCTAACTCTTGAATTTGGATTCGGCCAAACCCTCTAATAGATACAATATCTAAAAGGTCTACTAGGAAATCAGGTCTTGTATTCTCCGTCCAATTCACTTTGACTTTTCCAGATTCGATTAATTGTTTTGATCTCTGTCTAGATATATTATATACGCTAGAGATCAAATTATCCAGACGTAACGAACTTATTGTTGTCCGTTCATGCGTCCAATCATCTTTTGGAAGAATCATCTCTGTATATTTTCTTTTTTCTAATCTTACAGAAACTTTCCCGATTTTTTCTACCTGATTCTCAACAAAACTCGAGATCTCTTTAGCAACAAACACTTGCCATCGATCATCGTCAGAAATAATATCGCCAAAATATTCTCGTTTGATTCCTGTATTGACTAAGGTACCCAATACTTTACCGTGAGATAACGTAGAAAATTTTACAGGATAAACGATTTCTATTAATTCTACTTCAAAATCTTCTTCTTTTGCTTCGTAGTAATCAGGAAAAATCAAACAGCGTCTTCGTTCAGCTTGTTCATACCCACCATAAAACTGAAACTCAAGCTCACTATTTTGACGAATCAATGTTTCTAAAATATATGCCTGCCTCGGATCTAAAAAATCCGATAAGTAAGGAGCGTACTGACTTTCAACTTGCTCTAACCAATCACCAACAGAATCAATAAAAGGATGCTCATCTTTTCGAAAATGTTGATACACATTTGCGTTCATAGATAAATCATCCTTTCTTTTATTAATACAAGATTGATTGTAAAATTCGTCCTAATCCACTCGCAGCTAAATTCAACACAATGATTGCAATCATTACATTAAAACCAACCATACCTATTCTCAAATTTAATCGATCAAATAAGCTTAAGTAAGGTTCTGAAATTCTTGAAATCAAACGGCCAAACGTAGAATCATATGCTCCTGGAAACCAAGATAATAATGCATAAATGATTAAAACGCCCGAATAGATTTGAACACCTTTATATAATATAAATATAAATAGAGCGATACTCATTACCTCCTAACTAAAAATCAAACATTTGTTTCTTAGCTAACGATTGTGCAGTAGCACTATCGATTTCAATGTTTGATGGTGTGCAAAGAAAAATTTCATCGCCTACACGTTGAATGTCTCCATCTAATGCATAAACTGTTCCTGTAAGAAAGTCCACAATTCTTCTTGCTTGATTTTCTTCCACTAAATGAAAATTAATCAGCACAGCGTCACTTGCAATAATATGTTTAGCAATATTCATTGCTTCAGAATAAACGCGTGGTTCAATAATGGTAATTTTCCCTGGTTTACCTGAACTATGTGTATCTTGCGAACGTTTTGAATTTGAGTTATTAGAACTACGCATGGAGACAACCTTTTGCTCATTAAATGCTGTTTCCTGACGGCTTTCTTTCTTATCTTGATGCGTTTCTGTTGAACGATAACGAGCAGATGGCTTTTCGGTTAAAGGCTCAGTTGCAGTCGGTCTTTGTACCTGTGCTTGTGTTTGTCGAACCGTCTGTCTTGGCTGCTCATTCACAACCTTTTGCTCTTCGTATTCATCATAATTATCATATTCATCTTCACCAGATAATCCAAAAAAGCTCGATAACGCATTTTTACTAAAAATTGACATAGATTCCCCTCCTTTACGCACCTCTGAAAATTGCTGTTCCGATTCGTACAAAAGTTGCACCTTCTTCAATAGCGATTGGGAAATCATTACTCATTCCCATGCTAAGCTCTGTACATGGCGCATATGACAGATGCTGATTATTTATTGCTAATTGCAGTTTTTTCAACTTAGAAAACACTTCGCGAAGAACTTGCTCAGAAGCATCCAACGGCGCCATAGTCATTAATCCTACGACTTTTATTCTATCAAATGCTGCTAATTGATGAATAAAATCAATAACATCATCTGATTTAAATCCGTGTTTACTCTCTTCGCCAGTAACATTCACCTCAACGAAACAGGAAATTTGCTTCTCTGCTCGCTTTTGGATTTCTTCTGCCAATTTAAAACTGTCCAAAGCGTGAAAATAATCTATCTCATTTATTATTGATTTTACCTTCCTACGCTGTAAATTACCAATCAAATGCCACTTAATAGACGAAAAATTTTTCAGTGCCATTTTTTTCTCTAGTAATTTATCGACTCGGTTCTCAGCCATATTCTCAATACCAAGTTCAGCAAGCTCCTTGGCAATGTCTTTTTCCACTGATTTAGTCACGGCAATCATCGTTACATCGTTGTCTGACCGCGCTGCTTTTTGGCATGCTAGCTGAATTTCTTGATTTATTTTTTCTAAGTTATCAACTAGCATGTTTAAAAGTCGCTCCTATCTTTTTCTGCGGAAAAATGGTGGTGTGTTTAATTCATCGTCATTATTTTGTGATGGTTCTTCACGATGAAATGTTTCAAAATCTTTTTTCTCAACATTCTCAAATGTTGTATCTTCGACTTTTGGTCGTACGTTTTGCTCACGACGGATGTCCCAATCACCAAAAGCACTTGTCTCTTCTTGAGGTTGAGGTTGTGATGGTTTTGATTGCTCCATATCCAAAACTGGTGCTTGTTGCACTGTTTGAATTTGAGTAGGTCTATTTTGACGTTGAGATTTACGATCTTTTTTAGAAGGATCGATTCCTGTCGCAATAACTGTGACACGGATTTCATCGCCTAAGTCTTCATTGATAGAAGTTCCTAGAATGATATTCACATCACCTGTTGCAGCACTTGTTACGATATCAGAAGCATCTTGTGCTTCAAATAATGTCATATCTAAACCGCCAGTGATATTTAACAATACTTGTTCAGCGCCATCAATAGATGTTTCTAATAATGGAGAAGAAATAGCTTTTTTAGTTGCCTCAATGACACGGTCTTCACCGCTCGCAACACCGATTCCCATTAAAGCAGTTCCTTGGTTTTCCATAACCGTCTTCACATCAGCGAAGTCCAAGTTGACATACCCTGGAGCTGTAATCAAATCTGAAATACCTTGTACTCCTTGACGTAATACATTATCTGCTTCACGGAATGCTTCAAGCATTGGCGTCTTTTTATCTACAACTTCTAATAGTCTGTTGTTTGAAATGATTAGTAATGTATCTACATTTTCTTTTAAAAGAGCAATTCCTTCTGCTGCATAGCGTCCGCGTTTTGGTCCTTCAAAGCTGAATGGTCTTGTGACAACGCCAACTGTTAAAGCGCCTAATTCTTTTGCGATTTTAGCAACTACAGGAGCAGCTCCTGTTCCTGTTCCACCACCCATACCAGCAGTGATGAAGATCATATCAGCTCCTTGTAAGGCATCTGATATTACTTGTTCGCTTTCTTCTGCTGATTTTTGGCCAACTTCTGGTTGAGATCCAGCACCTAAACCACGTGTATACTTAGGTCCAAGTTGGATCACTGTTTCTGCTTTTGAGTTTTTAAGGGCCTGTACGTCTGTATTTGCAGCGATGAACTCAACGCCTTTGACGTTTTCATCGATCATGCGGTTAACAGCATTACCACCGCCGCCGCCTACACCGATAACTTTGATGACAGCGCCATTGTTAATGTTATTATCTAAAGAAAATTCCATAGTATCGTTTCCTCCTGTTTTAATAGTTAGTCAAAAATGTTTGAGAAGAAGTCTTTGATCTTGCCTGTAACTTTTTCACCAGATTCATGAATTTCAGAATCGTCGTAATCATCTTGAGGTGTATCTGTATAAGTATCATATTGCACTTCTTGTTGAACTGCGATTGGCTGTGATGATTTGATCTTTTCGCCTGGAATCGCACCTTTAGCAATATGATAAATGTCATTCAGTTGAGCAGAATATTCTACGATACTGATCACATTCGTAAAGACTGGGTTACGTAATCCCATGTGGTTAGGTACGTACAATTTCACACTTGCATCAAAAATTTCCTGTGCTAAATCAACAACACCCGGAAGACTTGCGCCGCCGCCTGTTAAGATTACTCCACCCGGAAGTTCTAAAGCATCGATTTCGTCCAATACTTCTTTAGATTTTTTAAAGATTTGTTCTACTCTGGCTTCAATCACTTCTGAAAGGTAACGTTCATCAACTTTTACAGGTTCAGACTTACCGATCACATCAACCGGAAATTCTTCACTTACTGATGTTCTTTCAGGATAAGCATCGCCGTAATTGATTTTCAATGCTTCAGCGTTATTGAATGATGTATTCAATACGATAGAAACATCTTTCGTAACAAACTCTCCGCCTTCTTGGTTTACATGAGTAAATTTCAATTGTTTATCATGCATTACAGAAGTCGTTGTTTGTCCGCCACCCATATCGATCACGATGGTTCCAAAATCTTTCTCACCATCTGAAAGAACTGTTTCTGTCAAGGCTAACGGCATAATCACTAATTCATTTACTGTTAAGCCAGCTTTTTCAACACATTTTCTAGTATTGTGAATAATTGTTTTCGGACCTGTGAAAACTACGCCGAACATTTCTAAACGAACGCCAATCATTCCTCTAGGATCTTTGATCCCTTCGAATCCATCTACTGTAAATTCTTGAGGCAAGATTGCTACGATTTGACGTTCAGGAGGAGTTGAACGAACCAGGGCTGCAGATGCTACGTTTCTAACATCTTCATCAGTGATTTCTTTTGACTCACTACTTACAGCGATCATTCCTTGGCAATTTTCCACTTCAAGTAAGTTTGCTGGTAACCCCACATTCACACTTTTAATTTGAATTCCCGCTTTTTCTTCTGCTTGTCTTACTGCTCTTTGAATCGCATGAACTGTTTTATCTATATCGACAATGATCCCTCGATTTAATCCATCAGATTTTGCGTTTCCTACGCCAATGATATTCATTTGACCTTCGATAAACTCAGCAACTACAACTTTTACTGATGTTGTACCAATATCAAGGCCTACATACATTCCTGTCTTTGCCATGAATGGGGTTCCTCCTCCTATTAATTCCAATATGTAAGCGGGCATAAAACACCCGTTTAAATATATATTTTTTTATGAATACTCACTTCTTTCAATTTTACCATAAACATAGGCTTTTTAGAAAGTAGATTCTACTATTTTATTCTTTTATTTTTCTTAACTTTATTCTAGGGACTGTGAAGATTCTTCTACACTTTCTTCAGTCTCCTCATTATTAAAAGGATATGAGAAAATCCCGACTTCCATATCGATGATTCCTGGTTTCTCCATTTGGCTTGCTACCTTGCTATAATACGCCATTTTCTCCTCTAATTGAGAGATATTTACGATTACTTCATTCGCATCTTTCATATGAAGATTGATCAATTCTTTGTTTGCATTTGATGGCGCATAACGAATTTCTGAGATATTTTGTTTTATATCCTCAGGAAGTTTGTTATAAGAATTCATTAAATTTTTAATGATCGACTGATCTTTAAAGTTTCGAAAAACTGGCATGCCGCTCACAGGTGCGCTCATTTCCTCCGGTAATATCTTCCCGTTTTCTAAAATAGGGTGAAAAATACTATCAGCAGCTTCTAAAGCAACGACCTTATATTCCTCAATTTTTATATTGAATGAATTGATCCCACTTAGTGAAATCGTCGCTTTTTTTACTCGCGGTATTTGACGCTTAATTTTTTCTTCATAAATTTTTCTGTCGCCAAACTGCTCCCATAAACTCTTGCCTTTCTCTAATTTAGATTGGGCAATGATTTTCTGACTATCAACAGCTTCACTTCCAGTCACACCAATACGGCCTAACTTACTGAGTGGAGAAACAAAGTAAAGTACAATCAATATTGCAATCAAAAAGACTGAAACGATCAACGTCAATCTGCGAAACAATCGTTTGTTTCGTACTTTTTTTATTTTTGGTAAGCGGTCTGCAAAAGATTCGTAAGTTTTCTTTTGTTTTTCTTCTGTTTCCGACTCATCTGAAGGAGTTTCATCCGTTTCAGTTTCTTCCTCTTCAACAGACGCCTCTTCTTGCTCTTCCTTTTCATTAGAAACGACAGAAGGGTTCCATACAGGCTTGTCGCCTTGCGTTTTCAAATACTCTAGATTTTCTTTTTGCCACGGGGTCAGATTTTGCTCATCTATTTGTTCAGAAGTATCCAATTGTTGGTCTTCTTGACCCCCTGAGTCATCTTTTTTCTTACTAATCTTCTACACCTCCTATCAAGATATCTCTTTTACCACTTTGTAAAGTCGTTCACCAGCATCTGGAATACCTTCTTTTTTAGATGCTTCAGCCATCGATTGATGACGGGATTCATTTAGCAAAATTCCATCGATTTCAGTTACTAGATTCAGTCCTGTAAGTTCTTTATCAGTGATCATTTCAACTGCTCCAGATTTGACTAAACTTTGAGCATTTTTCGTTTGATGATCGTTTGTGACATATGGACTTGGTATTAAAATTGCAGGTAATCCTAACGCCGTAAATTCTGCGATGGAGGTTGCTCCAGCTCGACCAACCATTAGGTCTGCCGCAGCTAAAACTTCTGCCATTTTATCAATATAAGGCTGAATGCTTATGTTTGTCAATTTCTTTTCGGAAAGATTTAATGTTTCTTGTAATTCTTTATAATATCGCTCACCTGAGGCATAAAGAACTTGATAATCTCGCTGCTCAAATAGAGGGAATGCCTCAATGAATGCATGATTGATTTTCAGTGCTCCGCGGCTTCCACCGAAGATCACTACTGTTTTCTTGTCAGGATCTAATCCATATTCTTTTAAAACATCTGTTTTTTCGATCATCACGACTTCTTGAGCTCTTGGATTACCTGTCAAAACTACCTTGTCTTTAGAAAAATACTCTGCAACATCTGGAAAACAAATAGCTACTTTTGTCGCATATTTGCTCAAAAACTTGTTCGTCATTCCGGGTATGCTGTTTTGCTCATGTATGATTGTTGGAATCTTCAACTGCTTTGCAGCATAGACGACCGAACCTGATACATAACCACCTGTTCCAATAACGACGTCAGGCTGAAAATCTTTAATAATTTTTTTGGCTTTTCCAATACTATTTAGGAAAAGATAGACTGTTTTAATATTTTGAGGACTAAGCGAACGACGAAATCCTTGGATTTTGATCGTCTTAAACGGAATATTGTATTTCGGGACTATTTTACTTTCTAGACCTATTTGTGTTCCCACATACATGAATTCGGTATTAGGATCTACTTGTTTTGCATAGTTAACAAAGGCCAAAGCTGGATAAATGTGTCCACCTGTTCCGCCGCCGGTTATTAGTATTTTCATAATTATCTCACTTTTCTATGTCTTTTAGCTGGTGCATCGCTTGGATAAACGCCTCTCCGCGTAATTCAAAATTAGGATATTGGTCCCAACTTGCACACGCAGGCGATAATAGAATAGTATCATTTTTTTCAGAAAAATCATAGGCTTCATGTACAGCCGTTTGAACGTTTTCTGTCAAATGTATTGTTTTGATTCCGGCTTCGACTGCTGCTTTGTGCAGTTTATCTTTTGTTTCGCCGAAAAGAATGATTGCTTTAACTCCTTTTAGTGAGGGAATCAGCTCATCAAAACTATTTCCTCGATCTAAACCGCCCGCTAATAAAATAAGTGAGGAATGATCAAAACCGCTCAAAGCCATCTCAGTAGCTAATATATTAGTGGCTTTTGAATCATTATAAAATTTCCGACCTGCTATTTCGCCCACATATTGCGTGCGATGAGGTACTCCTGTAAAAACCATCAATGTTTTTCTGATCACATCTGTTGGAGTCTCTTTTAATTTAGCGACAGAAATTGCAGCTAAGGCATTCTCAACATTATGACTGCCAGGTACACCTAATTCCGCCGCCAACATGATGTATTCTTCTTTATAGTAGATTTTTCCATCTACAAGATAAGCTCCAGCAACTTTTTCTTTTGTTGAAAATGGAATAATTGCAGCTTTTGTTGTTTTGCTTAATTCTTGTAGCTCTTGCTGATTCCAATTTAAAACCAGAAAATCATTTTCCTGCATATTTTCTTGTATTGCCCACTTAGCTTTTACATACTCGGCTCTTGATCCATGATAATCTAAATGCGCTTCGTAAATATTGGTAATTACAGCGATTTTGGGACGGAATGTTTGGATTCCCATTAATTGGAAACTTGATAGTTCCATGACGATATCATCTGAGCTATTAGCCCCTTCAGCAACTTCACTTGCCGGATACCCAATATTCCCTGCTAAACGTGCAGTCCCACTTTTACGATCAGCATTCAAAAGCAAGCCAATCATTGTGGTTGTGGTTGTTTTGCCGTTTGTTCCAGTGATTCCGATAATCGGACATTCCGCGATTTGATAAGCCAGCTCAACTTCTGTAAGAACAAGCAAATCCATGCTTATTGCCTTCTCAACTAAAGGATTCGTATAGGGAATACCTGGGTTTTTTACAATCAAAGAAAAATCTTCGTCTAATAGTTCGATTGGATGTCCACCCGTAACAACACGAATACCCAAGGTTAATAAATCTTGGGCTTCCGGATTTCGATCAAATTGTTTAAAATCATTGACTGTCACTAATGCACCTAGCTCATGTAGCAACTTAGCAGCACTAACACCACTTTTAGCAAGTCCAAGAACAAGGACTTTTTTGTTTTCATAATCTGTTATCTTTTTCATTATAATTTCCCCTTATCTTAGAAAAGCTGAAAGAAGTGATTAACTCTGTAGAAAGTTAGGAATTTTGATATGGAACGTTTCTTGTTCCGTTTCAAAATTATCTACTTTCCTAAGAGTTGCTTCTTGATGCTAGCCATATTCGTGCCTCTGACTATCTCTAAAAAATAATCCACAATGTGATTGCTGAACAGACAGCACCTGTCAACCAGAAAACAATATCGATTTTCCATTCAGACCAACCGCACATTTCGAAATGATGATGAATTGGTGACATTTTAAAAATTCGTTTGCCGAACAATTTAAATGAAGTAACTTGCAAAATAACACTAGCCGTTTCACATACATAAACGAGTCCAATCAACAATAATGTCCACTCTTGACGCAATATAATCGAAATGGCTGCCAATAATCCTCCTAAGGCAAGTGAACCAACATCTCCCATAAAGATTTTAGCTGGTTTTCTATTATAAGGAAAGAAACCTAACAAACCACCGATCACACTTAAGCATATGATAACGACATCAAATTGCTGTTGTTTCCAAGCAATGATTGCATAGGTACCAAATGAAATCGTACCTAATCCTGCAACCAAACCATCGATACCATCAGTCAAGTTTACCGCATTTGAAAATCCGACCAACCAAAAAATGACAAATACACCATAAAAAATACCCAAGGGTAATGTAACAACACCAAATAAATCTAATGTGTCAGGTAGCCCTTCTGAACGGTAAACAAAATAAAATACCAATCCGCCAATGATTTGACCAATCAACTTTTGGCGAGAATTCAAACCCATATTTCTTTTTTTAAACACTTTGATAAAATCATCTAAAAATCCTAGTAACCCATAAAGAACCAAGATGAATAAAATAATCAGTAAAGAAGGAGTGAGTTCTTGTTTCCATAATCCCACTAATAATGAGGTGATAAAACTTGCAACTAGAAAAACTAAACCACCCATCGTTGGCGTTCCTGTTTTCACATTGTGCCAAGTTGGACCATCTTCACGCGTTGTTTGTCCTTGTTTTTTCATTTGGAAGTAACCGATAAACATCGGCATCACCGCCACCGTTATAGCAAAACTACATACTATGGGAATAAAAATTTGTGTCCACTCCATGATATCTCTCCTAATTATTCAACTCGTATTGATTTACTGTTCCATTCATTTCCAATTATTATTTAGCAGGTTCTACCACTGCATTTGACTCACTATCCATTGAATCCATAACCACTTTCATCAACGGGTTGGCAATTTTAGCGAGTGCCTCTCTTGTATAGGTTTGAGGCTTTTTCATTGTAAGATACAAAATATATTCTGGATTGTCTGCTGGTACCATCTCTACAACAGAATATGTGTAATCCGTTAACCCAGCCATGTAACCATTTTCTCCGGTAATTTGCGCTGTTCCTGTTTTAGCCGCTACATGATAGCCGGGTACTGTGTATACATCATAAGCAATACCATAATTAGGATCTTCTACTGTGTCGATCATGTATGTTCGAATATCGCTTGCTGCTTGTGGCGTTATCACTGGTTGACCAACTTTTTCAGGTTGAGTTACTTTTTCTTCACCAGTATTTTTATCAACTATTTTGCTGATATATTGTGGTTTCAGCATTGATCCATCATTAGCAATTGCTGTATAAGCCTGCATCATTTGAAAGTTCGTTACAGAAACAGCTTGTCCAAATGATGACATTGCCAAATCGACCCAGTTATCTTCTGGAAGTTCACCAGCAGATTCTCCTGCCAAACCTGAATTTGTCGATTTTCCAAAACCAAATTTTTCTAAATAACTTTTCCACACTTGACCAGTAGGGTCCATAGCCTGCTCTAACGTAAGTATTCCGACATTACTAGACCAAGAAATTGCTTGTCGGAACGTCAATGGACCGACTGCACCGTAATCATGGTCATTTACCGTGCGGTCGTCAAGCTTATAGCCGCCTGCTGGGTAATTAAAGGTTGTATTGGGGCTAAATTTACCTTCTTGCATTGCGGCGGCAGCTGTAAAGAGTTTCATAGTAGAACCTGGCTCAAATTTGTCTTCTACTAATATATTACGCCAGACTGTATCTTTCCCTAAGCCTTCTTTTGTTTCAGGATTGAAGGATGGACGTTGAGACATAGCAAGTATTTCACCCGTCTTCGCTTTCATCAGCATCGCCGTCATATCTTCCGGCTTGTATTCTTCAACAACGGGATCTAACAATGATTCCAGCTGACTTTGTATGCGACTATCTATTGTTGTATAGATATCTTTACCGTCAACAGCTTGCTTTTCATTCGCAACTGTCCCTGGCAATGGATTTCCGTACACGTCTTTTTCATAATCAATCTTGCCGTCTTGACCTTTTAAAATGTCATTGTAAGATTTTTCTATACCCATTTTCCCTACTAAACCTTTTGAATCATCTTCTGCATCAGCAGAGTCAGTATAGCCGATAAAGTGAGAAGCAAAGACACCATTTGGATAGATTCTTGCTGGATGTCCTTCAAAATAAAGTCCTGCAACCTTATTTTTCTTTAAGTCATCTTCAATTTTTTGTCTTGTTTCTAAAGTAATATTTTTCCCTTTAGTCCCAAACTCGACTTGAAACTTAACTGTACCATCTTCATTTACGCCATCATTCAAATATTTTAGTACTTCATCTTTAGATAATTCTGTATTTCTATCTAAAATTTCAGCTAATGTTTGAAAATCTTTTTTCTGAGCATAAAGCTTTTTATTTTCTTCGCCTAGATACGTTTCTGATAAAATAGCATATACGGAATATGACGTAGCATCTTCTGCAATTACTTCACCATTGCGGTCTAATATAGCACCTCTTTTAGCTTTGACAACTCTACTGCCCTGATATAGGTTCGCTGTTTTTTCTGGCAAAGAAACCCCTGCGACTTTTCCCACTGCAACAATATACGTTAATCTAAAGGCAAATAAAAAGAACAATCCAATACTCGTAGCAAATAAAATAATGCCTACTTTTTTACGATTGTTCATTGGATTTAAGTTCTTCTTTTTGACAAAATTCTTTATTTTATTTTTTTTGCTCATCTATTTCACTTTCCTTATATTTCCTTGTATTTTCTTATTTCACTTTTTTTATGTTCTCGATGTTATCAGAAAGACCTTTGTTTTTCGCAACTTCCTTGATACGATCTGCTTTTGATAATTCATTTTTTTGTTGCTCTAATTTCAATGCAGATTCTTCTTTTTCTTGGATTGTTGCTTGTGTCTCAGTGATTTGGTTCGTCATTTGTGTAATAGATGTACGTACTTGAATGGTGAGAATTGCTATTCCAATAATCGCTACTAACAATAAAAAGCCAATTGCCTTTTCTAAAAGTGAGATATTTCTCAACTTCCTTTTCGGAGATTGGGGTAGGTCAACATTTCTTTGAACTTTAGGTTCATTGTCTGGACCTATGACTGGTTCATCCATCACTGGAATATCATATTGAAAACCTTCCATTTTTTTTAACTCAGCCATGTCGGTACCCCTTTCTTTATAGGTTTAATTTAACTTTTTCGGCAATTCTTAATTTAGCACTTCGTGAGCGATTATTCTCAGCCAACTCAGTCTCACCTGGTAAAATTGGCTTTCTAGTAATTACTTTTAACTCTGGTTGAAATTCTTCTGGAACTACGGGTAGTCCAGGTGGTAAATCCTGCATCGTGCTATATTCTTTAAACATGCTTTTCACAATTCGGTCTTCTAATGAATGAAAAGCAATCACACTGATTCGACCGTTTTTGTTTAATAAAGCAATGGCTTGTTCTAAAGATTCTTCTACAACTCCCAATTCATCATTCACTGCAATTCGAATGGCTTGAAAAATTCGTTTTGCTGGATGTCCGCCTTTACGTCTAGCAGGCGCTGGAATTGCAGATTTTATAATTTCTACTAATTCACCAGTTGTTTCGATCGGCGCTTTTGCACGTACCCGTTCGATTTCTCTAGCAACTTGTTTAGAGAATTTTTCCTCCCCGTAACGGAAGAAAATCTTCACTAATTCGTGATAGCTGTAGTCGTTAACAACTTGGTAAGCAGATAACACAGCGTCTTGATCCATCCGCATATCTAGCGGTGCATCTTGGTGATAACTGAATCCACGCTCAGCTTCATCCAACTGAGGTGAAGAAACACCTAAGTCGTATAAAATACCATCGACATGATAAATCTCCTGATTCGCTAATTCTTCTTTTAAATGTCGAAAATTCGACTTGATAAAGGTCACCATACCTCGATCAACATATTCTTTTAATCGTTGTGCTGCAAAATCCAATGCTTTTTGGTCTTGATCGAACGCATACAAATGTCCTTGTTCGCCTAATTGTGAGAGCAAGTACTCACTATGACCTGCACCGCCCAATGTGCAATCGACATAAATGCCGTCTTCTTTCACATGTAAGCCGTCAACTGTTTCTTTTAGTAAAACAGTATAATGCTGAAAATCCTCTGTCATAATGCTCCTCTTTCTAAAAACCAAAATCAATCATTGTTTCTGCAATTTCATCAAAGTTCTCTTCAGCTTCTGTAGAAAATTCTTGCCAACGTGCTTCATCCCAAATCTCGATTCGATTTGAAACACCGATAATCACGCAAGCTTTCTCCAAACTACCATGTGTTCTTAAAGCCGCTGGGATATTGATCCTACCTTGCTTATCGATCTCACATTCTGTAGCAGCTGAATAAAAAAAGCGGACAAACGTACGGGCATCCTTCTTGGCTAGAGGCATTTCTTTTAACTTCTCCTCTAATTGTTCCCATTCAGACATTGGATAACCAAATAAACAGCCATCCATTCCTCTTGTTACCACAAACTTCTCACCTAATTGGTCGCGAAATTTAGCTGGTACGATGAGTCGGCCTTTGGCATCTATATTATGTTGAAATTCACCCATAAACATAGCCAATTTCCCCCACTTTTCCACTTGATAGAAACAGTCTACCACATCCCGCCACTTTCTACCACCAAAAACAATGAATCTTCCACCATTTAATGGTTATTTAAAAAACTTGTAATATTCCAATGTGCAGGACAATTATATAAAAAAGCGGTATCAATACCTATGTAATTGATTTTCGAAGGATTTCACCTTCTTATTTATATGTTGAATTTCTCATAAAAATATTACAAATAAAAATGGTGGGGAGAAGTGGGAGATATCTGCCGCCACCATTTTTATTTTATGAAAAATAATGAACGATATTCAATAAAATTAATACTGCATATAAAACCAAGCTCAAAAGAAAGACTAAGCGCCAAAACATTTTAAAGTATCTGCCATAAAGGATCTCGCCATAATAGTAAGCTTGAAAGACTGCCACGCAAATACCTAATAGTAAAACTGAAATGACCATATAGGGGACAATTGATTGCCCATAACTATCTTTTGACAATTCATTTAATCCTATGAATAAAAATGGAATTGAGATATCCGGCGCTTTCACTTTAAAACGCTCTGTCAACGAGAACGTTGAAATAATAAAATTACACGCAAATAAGACAATTACTGGAAAAACATACCAAAAAAGCATAATGACTGAAAACGACACCATTTACTAACAATTCCTTTCGTAACACACTTTATTAACTATACTTTATTTTCTTTACATTGATGTTTCATTTCGTTTAAAAGTTCGTGCCTAAATAATACTAAATTAAAAGAGCTTTATTTCCCAAAAAACTACCAACTCTATTATAATGGAGCTATAGTAGTTTTATAAAAAAAGAGGTGGCATTTTGATTAATTATTTAAAGATAGAACACGGTCAGCTAATTCCTTCTCACTCAGATAAAGACGAAACGGTATGGCTCGCTGTAGAAAAACCAACGAAAGAAGAAATCGATCAATTAGTCAAGACTTATAAACTCCCTAAAGATTATATCACAGGTGTGCTAGATGATAACGAAAATTCTCGTTTTGAGGGTCTGCATCAAAATACTTTAGAAGAACCCGCTTTGATGTTACTTCAATATCCTCATGCAACAATCAGTCCTAGCGGCTACACTCAGTTAGATACATTCCCTTTCGCCATTATTTTGACGACCGATGGAAAAGTTATCACTGTGATCAATAATTCAGCAGATTTTTTAAAACGAACATTTGCTAACCCAATCCCTGATAGTGAATTACCCATTCAAGAAACCTTGATTCTATACTTATCATGGCAAATATCGACTTGCTACAACCGCTTTTTAAAAGAATTGATTGGACAAACAAATAAGCTTGAAGGCGAATTAAAAGTTTCGACCGAAAACAGTCAGCTTTATCAAATGATGGACATCCAAAAAAGTTTGGTTTATTTTGAATCTGCCATAAATTCCAATTTAGAGGTTTTAAATATGCTCTATAACGCGAGAATATTTACAGATCCTAGAGCACATTTACCAAAGCTCCATGATATTCTGGTAGAAACAAAACAAGCCGCAACGACTACCAGCATTCAACTTAAACTTGTTGATAAAGTTAGCGATACATTTTCAGCGATTGTTTCAAATAATCTGAATAACGTCATGAAGATCTTGACTTCATTAACGATCGTCCTAACGATCCCCACGATCATCGGTGGTATATTCGGTATGAACGTAAAATTACCGTTTGCCAATCGAGAAGATGCCTTTTTTTGGATCTTTGTTGTCACGACAGCAACATGTATTTTCGTGATTCGACGGCTAAAAAAACGAAACCTTTTGTAAAATTTCTAGTTGCTGATTTTGGTAAAACGATGTAAACTAGAGAAAGTAAAGAATAAGGATGTGTATAATCAATGAACGATAAAAAGACAAGTACGTTTTCTAAAGTCACTAAAGTCGTTGTTTGGTTGATGCTAATTGCCATTGCCGGCTCAACAATCTTGACTGCTATAATGAGTTTACGATAATCAACTAAATAAACATTAAGTGGGAAGAATGATCGATGGCTAACATCGTTTTTCTTCCCACTTTTTTGACACATTAAAAACAGCAAAAAGCGCTTTACAATACTTGATTTCTAACAAGTTTTAGTAAAGAGCTTTTCATTTTATTTCGTTAACTTTTTCGTTCTTTTCCAGCCATATTCAACAATTCTTTTGCATGTTCAGTTGTCAGCTTAGTGATCTCGCTTCCTGAAAGCATACGGGCGATTTCTGCTACTCGCTCATCTTGTTTCAGTCTTCTAACTTTTGTTTCTGTCCGCTCACCAATAATTTCTTTTTCGATAAAATATTGATAATCTGCAACAGCCGCCACTTGAGGGAGATGAGTGATACATAATACTTGTGAGTTTTCAGATATCTGATAGATTTTATCTGCGATGGCTTGTGCCACACGACCACTAACGCCTGTATCGACTTCATCAAAAACAATACTCGTAATTCCTTGAGATTTAGAAAATATTGTTTTTAATGCTAACATCACTCGAGACAGCTCGCCACCAGAAGCGACTCTTACTAAAGGTTTTAACGGTTCTCCCGGATTTGTGGTAATATAAAACTCCACTTGATCCAGACCTTCTTCCGTGAACTGTTCTTCTGATAATTCTGTAAAACGGATATCAAAAACCGTTCGTTCCATGTACAATTCTTTTAATTCTCTTAAGATATTTTTTTCTAGTTTTTTTGCGATTTTTTTTCTACTATCCCGTAACTTTAAGCCATTTTCAATCACTTGATTTTTCTTTTCAACCAGTAGTGTTTCCAACTCGCCAGTCCGACCTTCCAGAAAATCTGCGTCTGCCAATTCTTGGGTTATTTCCTGATAATAAGCAAGGATTGATTCAATTGATTCACCATACTTTCTTTTCATCTGACGGATAAGTTCAAGTCTCGTTTCTACTTCGTTTAACCGGTTTTCATCTAATTCTAAGCTATCGATATGCCGAGATAAGTCGCCGCTAGCCTCTTGTAAAAGATAATAACTATTTTGAACAGCTTCAGATATTGCTTTATACTCTGGGTCAAGCATCTCGATCGATAACAATTCATTCATCGCATAGCCGATCTTATCCAAACTACTATCGCCGTCTCCATTGACAGCTTCATAACTTGCCGCTAAAGCATCTGCGATTTTTTGAAAATTCCCTAGCTTATTTCGTTCTTCGATCAATTGTTCTTCTTCGCCTAAAACGAGCTCAGCCGCAGCTATTTCATCACTTTGAAACTGTAACATATCCATACGTTGAGCGAATTCTTTTTCATTTTTTTGTCTGTTTCTAACTTTTTTTTCGATCATACGGTATTCTGAATAAATTCTTTCATATTGCTCTTTTATCTTGAATAATTCTTTACCGCCAAAGTCATCTAACATGCCTAAATGTTTTTCGCTTTGCATCAATTCTTGGTGTTCATTCTGACCATGGATATCAACTAAAAATTCACCGATTTTTCGTAAATTTGCGATATTGATGATTCGGCCGTTGACACGACAAACATTTTTACCAGAAGTTGAAATATCTCGCTGGATCACGATCGACTCTTCATCTGTTTCGATTCCCAATTCTTCTAAAAGGTTCACCAACTCTTGGTTTTTCGGCATTGTAAACAAGCCTTCCAGCGTGCATTTAGAAGCCCCTTGACGGATATAATCACTAGATCCTCGACCACCTGTCAACAAGCCCATTGCGTCAATAATAATTGATTTACCTGCGCCTGTTTCTCCTGTTAAAACCGTCATTCCCATCTGAAATTCTAATTGTAATGAAGATATGATCGCAAAATTCTTTACAGAAAGTTCTTGCAGCATTTTTATTCACCTCGATTTTATAAATATCGGAAAAATTCATTTTTTAAAAATTCAGCATCTTTTTCGGTCCGCGCTATAATCAGCACGCCGTCGTCATTATTGAGTGTTGCAAAGACAATTTCTTTGTAGTGTTTTTCGATTAAGTTAGATGCGGCTGCAGCGTTCCCTGGTATAGTACGCAAAATAACATGCTTTTCCATCTGATCTACTGAAACAAATGCATCTTTCATTAATTTTTCTAATTTTATAGAAGCATCTTCCTTTGTTTCTGCTGGAATACTGTAACGATAACCGCCATCTATGGATGGGACTTTGATCAATTTCATTTCTTTGATATCACGAGAAATCGTTGCTTGTGTCACTTCAATGCCTTTTTCTTCTAGATACGTAACAAAATCTTCTTGTTTTTGGATATTTTTATCAGCTAATAAGCGCGTAATCAGACGATGCCGATCTTTTTTTCTCATAATAACTTACTCCTTTTCCTAATGATCCGTCTTTCAAATTCTAGCCCTTCAGCACTTAGAATTAAAAGCGAGTGTCACCTTTTCTATATCGTTTTGCCTAGTTAAACAGGAACACTTCTTTTTCGATTCATTTCCATTTTATCATAGCGTATTTTTATTCATTTTGAAAGTATAAAAAAATAAGGCTGAAACAAAACGCTGAACGCTTTATCCCAGTCTTATCCATTAAATCTTGTAGTCAAAGAAAACATTGAGTTTCCTCTATCTATTTTTTTAAACTAACCTTTCAACTTCTTGTGAGCCGCTTCAACAACAGCAGTAATCTCTGTCGAAAGATCTTTAGGCTCTGATGTTTTTTCAGAAGTCAAATAAGCTAAAAATTCAATGTTTCCTTCTCCACCAGTGATAGGTGAATAATCCAACCCGCTAACAGAATACCCATGCTCTTGGGCAAATGAAAGAATGTCATTTAAAACAAATTTATGTGTTTCTGGTTCACGAACAATTCCTTTTTTTCCTACAAGCTCTTTGCCGGCCTCAAATTGAGGTTTGATCAAAGCAACTACTTTGCCACCTGGTTTCAAAATTTTGTGCAATGGAGGTAAGATTAATTTAAGCGAAATAAACGATACGTCGATGGTCGCAATATCTGGTACACCTTCTTGAAAATCTTCTGGTGTGCTATAACGAAAATTCGTCCGTTCCATCACAACTACTCGGTCATCTTGGCGAATTTTCCATGCTAATTGATTGTAGCCAACGTCCAAAGCATAGCTTAATCGAGCGCCATTTTGCAAAGCTACATCAGTAAAGCCGCCAGTTGAAGCCCCGATATCCAACATGGTTTTACCTTTCACATCTAATTCAAATACCTCCAATGCTTTTTCCAATTTCAAACCGCCGCGGGAAACATAAGGCAGCGTTTGACCTTTTACTTGCAATGGCGTTTCGATCAAAATCTTCTCACCTGGTTTATCCAATCGTTCGTTTTTATTGTTATAAACGAGGCCTGCCATCACGGCACGTTTGGCCTTTTCTCTTGTTTCAAATAATCCTTGAGTAAACGCTAAAATATCGACGCGCTCTTTTTTCATAAGTGCCTTCTTTCTATCATAACTGCAATTGTTCTAATAATTCTTGTAATAATTCTGACTGAAATGCCAAGCTTGTTTGTTTTATCTTTTCTAAAGTATCACTACCCATTGCTAATTGTTCTTTCAGCGCTTCTTTGGCACCATCTAATCCAAGTAAGCTTGGGTAAGTACTCTTGTTTAAGACTTCATCACGCCCAACTTGTTTGCCTAATTCTTCTTCTGAACTCGTCGCATCCAACAAATCATCTTTGATCTGAAACGCTAAGCCTAAATGTTTGGCAAAAACACCTAATAAATCAACCACTTCTTCTGGTTGCTCGGCTAAAATCCCACCGGATAATAGAGCGAACTCGATCAAAGCCCCCGTTTTCTTTTCATGAACATCTGCTAGTTCAGATAATGACAATGATCGTTCTTCTCCTTGTAAATCCCCAGCTTGCCCTGCAACCGTGCCTTGTGTACCAGCCGCTTTACTTAGCAGTTGAATCAACAATATTTTTTGATTTGCCTCGATTTGACTAATTGCGACTAATTGAAAAGCCGCAGTAAGCAAACCGTCACCCGCTAAAATCGCATGTGCTTCACCAAATACTTTATGGTTTGTCGGTTTCCCACGACGCAAATCATCATCATCCATCGCTGGCAAATCATCGTGGATCAACGAGTAGGTGTGGATCATTTCTAAAGCTGCAGCAACTTGATAATCATGTATCTGCACGTCTTTATTAAACGAACGAATCGTAGCTAACACTAAAAGCGGACGGAACCTTTTACCTCCAGCATGAATCGAATACAACATTGCTTTTTTTAACTGATCGTTTGCAGTATATTCATTGATAAAATTTTCCATTTCTTTTTCAATAAGCGGTAAACTTTGCTTACGAAAATCATTGAAAGCTTCCATCAATTGTCCTCACTCTCTTCAAACGAAACTTCTTCATTATTTTCCGTCATAACTTTTGTCAGTGTCTTTTCAGCTTTTACCAATGTATCTTGGCACTGTTTGCTTAAAACCATCCCTTCTTGAAAAGCGGCTAGCGCTTCTTCTAAAGGAACATCTCCACGCTCTAAACGTTGGACGATTTCTTCTAATTCAATTAATGATTCTTCAAATGTTTTTTCGACTGCTTTTTCTTTAGCCATCTTTTTACTCCTCTTCAGTGGGTGTTATTTTTTCAATCACGGTATCTACTATGCCATCCACATAATGGATTTGAATTTTTTCTTTTGGTTGCAGTTCATTGACTGACTTGATCACTTGCTGCTCTTTGGTTGTATAACTATATCCTCTGCCCATGATTTTTAATGGACTTAACAAATCCAATTGTTGAACAGCAGAAGTAAATTGTTTTTCTTTATCCTTCATATATTGTTCCATACGATCATGAAGCGATTGGCTCAAATACTTTAGTTGCTGCTGCCCTTCTCTGATTTGACCTTGAGGTGTTTGTTGTCTAAATTGGGCAATAATTTCTTGCGCTGTCCGTTGTTTTTGATGGTAAACAGTTTCCATGGATTGAATCAAGCGTTGTGTGATTCGATCTAATTTAATTGTTTGTCCTTCATATAAACGATCTGGTTGCTTAAATACATATGAATTTTTCAACCGTTGATATCGTTCATTTTTTTGTTGTAATTGGTAGAGAAAACTTTGCTCTAAGCGCGTTTGCCGATCTTTGATTTTTAGCAGTTCTTCGTTCAGTACAGGAACAGCTAATTCTGCTGCTGCAGTCGGTGTCGCCGCTCTCACATCGGCTACCATATCGGCAATCGTGACATCTGTCTCATGCCCCACTGAAGAAATAACCGGTGTCTTTGCCTGATAAATCGCTCTAGCCACTCGTTCTTCATTAAACGGCCACAAGTCCTCGATCGAACCGCCACCACGACCGATAATCATCGTGTCAAAGGTCCCTAATTCTTCAATGCGGTGAATATTGCGGACAATATCGTCAGCAGCTTGATCTCCTTGGACCAACGTGGGGAATAAAACAAGTTGTGCGATTGGGTATCTTCTTTTGACTGTCGTAATAATATCTCGGATGACCGCACCACTTGGACTTGTAACAACCGCAATTCGTTTAGGATATCTCGGCAGTATTTTTTTAGGGCCTTCGAATAAACCTTCTTTGCCTAATTTCTCACGCAACTCTGCCAAAGCTTGATATAAAGCCCCAACGCCATCTGGTTCCATATGTTCTACATAGATTTGATAAGATCCGCCACTTTCATACAATGAAATACGACCAACTAAAAGAACTTTCATCCCTTCTTTTGGTTGAAATTTTAGCTTCTGAAATGCCGATTTAAACATAATTGCCGAAATCTTTGCTCCATCATCTTTTAAACTAAAATACTGATGAGCATTAGGACGCAGACGAAAATTGGAAATTTCTCCAGTCAAATAAACCCGTTCCAAATATGGATCAGCATCAAATTTACGTTTCAAATATTTTGTTAAGGCTGTAACTGTTAAATATTGCTGCTCCATCTTCTCACCTTACTTTTGTTTTTTAGCGGCCTCTACCGTTTGATACATCAACATTGTGATCGTCATTGGTCCAACGCCTTTTGGTACTGGTGTGATAAAGCTTGCAATCGGTGACACTTCATCGAATTTTACATCGCCGATCAATTTTCCATTCTCGTCTCGATTCATGCCGACATCGATCACGACCGCACCAGGTTTTATAAATTCTTTTGTCACAAAATGCCCGCGACCGATTGCTACAACTAAAATATCTGCTTCTCTAGCCACTGCTGGTAAATCAACGGTTCTTGAGTGAGCGATCGTAACTGTAGCGTTTTTCATCATCATAAGTTGCGCCATTGGTTTGCCAACAATATTACTTCGACCGATCACGACTGCTCGTTTTCCCTCTAAATCAATATTATAAGCTTCAAACATTTTCATAATGCCATATGGTGTACAGGGAATCATCGTCGGTTCCCCAATAAATAAGTGTCCCATATTCATCGGATGGAAACCATCGACATCTTTTTGGGGATCAACAGTTAACAACACTTTTTCTTCATCGATGTGCTTAGATAACGGCAACTGAACTAATATTCCATGATAATCTGGATCTTGGTTATATTGTTCGATCACAGCAAGCAATTCAGTTTCGGAAATCGTTTCAGGCAAGCGTTCGATTTTTGAACGAATACCGATTTTAGCAGCTGCTATATCTTTATTTTTCACATACGTTTGACTGGCCTGATTTTCACCAACTAATAAAACAACTAAACCTGGACGAATGCCTTCTTTTTCAAGTTCTTGCACTTCTTCTTTGATCTGCGCCTGCATTTTATCTGCTAATTCACGACCGTTGATTAACTCTCCCATAAGCTCACTCCTCGTTTTTGTCTATATTCTTTTATTTTAGCATAATTCAGCTAGTCTTAACACTCTATAATCTCTATCTCCTTGAATTGTACTTCAATGAAACTTCTCTCCCTTTGGTCGCCAAGTATTGTTCATCATCTACTCTGGCAGAGCCAATCGTAGTGATTCACAACAAAAAAGATTCAAAGTATTTCTACTTTGAATCAATCTCTTTCATCACATTCGCTAAAACGCCGTTAACGAACTTTCTAGAACGGTCATCACTATATTTTTTGGCAAGCTCAATCGCTTCATCTAAAGCAACTGTGTTAGGAACATCCCCAACATAAAGCATTTCAAAAATAGCCATACGCAAAATGATCAAATCCATCTTAGCAATACGCGTGATCGACCAGTTATTCCCTAAGTGTCTTTTGATAATCTCGTCAAGTTCTGCTTTTCGATCACAAACGCCGCCTACCAATAAGTCTAAGTAAGTTGGGACAAATTCTTCCCCATCTTCACTAATGATTTCTTGATTATCTAACTCCAATGCATAAGAAATCGCATCTTGTTTTGTTAAGTCAACATTAAAATCTAAAGGAAATAACGCTTGAAGCGCCTTTTCACGAATCTCGTGACGAGTGAAACTTGGCTTACTCATTTTCTCCCTCATCTTCCGGGAATAATTCATCAAAATCTGGTTCAGGTAGCTTTTCAGGAACTACTGCTACTATGTGAATGTTCACTTCCACTAAATCGATGTCTGTCATGAACAAGACTTGCTGTTTCACACGATCTTGCATTTCTAACGCCACTTTAGGTACCGAGATACCATAATTTAAGTAACAGTAAATATCAACTTTAAGACCTTCTTCTTCAGCTCTTAAATAAACGCCTTTACCGTGAGCAGCACGGCCAAGAAATTCTGTTACATTATTAGCAAATGTTCCGCGCATACCATATACGCCATCTACTTTAGATGCTGCAATACCAATAATGACTTCAATTACTTCCGGTGCGATAACAATTTCACCTAAAGAGTCTTTTGTATTGATTACTAGATTTTTTTCTTCAGTCATTTTAATCCTCCTTATAATATAGGTAACAACGTTCCGCTTCGCTACACCTTGTACTTTTCAACATCAGTTCATTTCATTCACTATGTTTCAAAGCAAAAGCATAGCAGGCTCGTCCAGTCTCAACAGGAAAATCAGAGAATGACGTTTTTTTCGTCACAATTCAATTACCTATCTATGTTTCCATTCCTCCCTAGTTTATCATTAATCAGCTTGTTTCGCTACCAAAAAAACTATGAGAAAATGAGTCGAAAACATTTTATAAAATTATCAATTCCTTAGGCGAATGTGTCAAAACACGATTCCCTTCTTTCGTAATCAATAAATCATCTTCAATCCTAACACCGCCAAGACCAGGTAAATAGATACCAGGTTCGTCAGTAATCACATTTCCAGCAACAAATTGTTTATCTGCTCTAAAGGAAACATTTGGTCCTTCGTGAATTTCCAAGCCAATACCGTGACCTGTGCTATGGCCAAACGCCTCACCATACCCGTAAGAAGCAATATGATCACGAGCGATTGCGTCTAATTGAACCCCAGTTAAGCCTGGTTTCGCTTCATCTAATACTTTTAATTGCGCTTCTAAAACGATTTGATAAATGTCTTTCAGTTTACTATCAGGCTCGCCAATTGCAAATGTCCGGGTCATATCTGAAACATATCCTTGATAATAACAACCAAAATCCAACGTAATCAAATCACCTTTTTCGATAATTTTTTCACTTGCAACACCGTGTGGCATAGCAGAACGGACACCACTTGCAACGATCGTTTCAAAAGAAACGCTAGTTGCACCTAAAGAACGCATATAAAAATCTAATTGGTTGGCGATTTCAATTTCCGTCATGCCGGGTTTGATTACGGTTAAAATATGTTTAAACCCTAGATCGGCAATACTGCAGGCTTTTTCGATGATCGCAATTTCTTCTTCATCTTTGACTTCACGAAGTTCTTCAATTAGACCTGCTACTGGAATTAGATTACAAGGCGTGATTTCTTCTAACAAACTATATTCTGCAAAACTAACAAATGTTTCTTCAAACGCTAAATTAGCCAACTGTTCTTTTTCTGCAATTGCTACAACTTCATCATAGATCGGACCGGTATTTTGAATGATCTCAAAACCCTGTGCTTGCTCTGCTGCTTGCTCTGTATAACGAAAATCCGTTACAAAAAAGGCTTTATCTAACGTGATCACTGCGAGTCCTGTTGTTCCAGTAAAATTTGTTAGATAACGCAAATTATACGGACTTGTGATTAAAAAACCCGAAAGATCATTTTTTTTCATTAATTCTCTTAATTTATTTACTCTTACCATCATTTTTTCATCCTTCTTTCCTAATAAGTTCTTCTCTATTATAGCAAATAATGATTTTGAAAAACACCGAAGACCTACAACCTCTAAATTATTCTAAAGTTTCTACTCTACAAGACGTATTTTACCATTTTTTAATTTCTTTTCGTTATAGTGAGCTTTGAAAGTGAGGTCACTAATGAAAAAACGATATTTTATCTATTTATTTATAGTAGCGATTATCGGCATGACTCTCTATGCCTTTTTTATAGAGCCGAAAAGAATTGTCACACACAACTACACAGTAGGAAATAACGAGGGTCAAAACCCAGTTAAAGTAGTACAGATTTCAGATATTCATATTCAAGAAAAATACCCCGTTTCACAACTAGAAAAAATCGTCACTAAAGTCAACAATGAGAAACCCGATATTATTTTATTTACTGGGGATTTATTTGATAACTATGCTTTATATGGCCCATCTGAAGAAGTCACTGCAGCCTTAAGCCGCTTAAATGCTCCTTTAGGAAAATATGCCGTTTGGGGTAATCATGATTATGGTGGTGCTGCTGCTCATGTTTATCCAGAAATCCTAGCTGCTGCTGGTTTTCAACTACTGGAGAATTCCGGAACCAATCTTTCATTACCTAACGGAAAATCGCTTTACATAGCTGGCTTGGATGATTCATTACTAGGCAACTCTTCTGTTACCGATGCGCTAGCAGATCGTCAAAGTGAGTATACTATCTTACTAAGTCATGAACCGGACAAAGCGGATGCAGCGCTTGATCAAAACGTTCAGTTGATTTTATCTGGTCACAGCCATGGTGGACAAGTTAAACTGCCTTTTCTAACAATCAAAAACGTGATGGCCGAAAAATATTTTGATGGCTTTTATAATTTGGCTAATGATACAACGTTGTATGTCAATACAGGTTTAGGTACCACAAAAATTCCAGCACGATTTAGAGTCCCACCAGAAATTGCTGTTTTCGACCTGTATGTTTAATTTTTTCCACAAACGAGTAGCCCAAAATAATTATATTTTGGGCTACTCGTTTCCTGTTAGTTTATAAATTTAGCCTAGTACTTTAACACGACCACCGATTTTGTCAGCGAATTTTTCTGCATAATTTTTAGTTTGAAAGATTCGAACACGATTTTTATCTCTTGTACGTTGTCCGTCTTTACCAATATACCCATGTAATACTTTTACAGCGTACATCGTCATCACCCCTTTCCTTTTCATGGATAATAGCTTCCAAAAACTATCTCCGTCTATTGCTGATAATTAACTATAACCAAAAGAACTTAACTCAAACATAAAAATCTTCGAATAAATGATGAACAGTTATTAAGAAAAAATGAAGGACAATTAAATTTGATTAAGAATATTTATTACACTAGAAAAAATAAAAAGAGCAGAGATCAATAATGATCCCCACTCCTTATATCCTTCTTTAAAAAAAGCCTACGCATTCTCTCTAAACTAAACAATAATATCTTTCATTTTTTTATCCATATGTATCCTAGCCGTCCACGTTTCAAATGTAACTAGTACAGGTTCTGAGTGATTTAATTCTTTTTGGTAGCTTGATAATTTAGGGTCGATCGCTTCTACTGAATCAATTTGTTCAATCGTAAACTTTCCTTTCAAGAGCAGACTTTCATGTTTAATTTCCTCATAACAACAAACAGATCCATTCGGATTATTTTGAATATTTTTAGCGGTTTCCCCGTTCCCATCCAAATAAAATTGTAGCTTTAATAAGCCTTCTCTCCATAGCGGTTCTGAAACAGCAATAACCGTTGGAAAATCACGTTTATCAATTGTTGAAATCAAAAATACGGTACTTGAATTTAATAACCTGACAATTCGCTCATGTATTTCCATTGTTGAAGGCCCCCCAGTTAATCAATATTCTATTAATTATAACAATTTTATATCAATTTAGGAAAGCTGGACCCTCTTTTAAATCAATTTTCACTTAACTACTCAAAAAAAATAGAAGGTTAAAACAAAAACAATGACGACTTTTATTTTAACCTCTTCTATTAATTCATTTAATCATTCGCTTCTTTTAACCAACGACTTTGTCGGCTTGCACTTAAAATCATTCTACAGATCGGACCCACAATTAATAACTGGAGCGGTAATGCCATTATAAGATTTTTTGCAAATGCACCGACGTAATAACTTAGGAAATTTTCTGTGAAACCAAATTGCATAAAAACACCATACATCGACATAAAAAAGACCATTCCTAAAACCATGCAGCTGGAAACAGCAATGATCCTCTGGATTTTTTTCTCTTTATTGATAGGTATAGCAAAAGCAATTTTCTTAGCTGGTGATGAAACGATTAAGACATCAAATATAAACGCTACAATAAATCCTGGCACCAAGCCACCAAATAAATTGCTTAATGAAAATTGTCCGTGTAATAAAAGATTATAGGCGCTCATTGAAATCACCATGGAAAAACAGACAATTGTTGTGAAGAAGATTCCTTCTTTTTTGTTTTGTGGCATACATACACTCCTCTTTTTTTAATAACAGAGTTTATGCTATCATAAAAAAAAAATTCTCGTAAGTTAAATTTTTTTAATCATTCTATAATGATATTGATTGGACATAAATAAGTGCCTGATGGTACAAAAAAAGAGCTTGGTACGTCAGACTCAAGCTCTTTTTTATTCATTTACTAAATTTATTTGCGATTAGGCGCTACTGCTTCTAATCTAATGTGCCAAGGTTCTGCCGAAGTCCAAGTGAATTCTGGCATATCTTTTCCATTATTAGCTTTGTAAATTCTACGTAGTATTACTGCTGTATCATTATTTTGGATATGAACTGTATCAACTCCGTTAAAGTAATACATTCCCACTCCAGTGCCTAGCGGTTTTTTATAAATACATTGCATAGTTATCTCTCCTTTTTTTTGTTCTGACGGTGTTTCTGTTGTTGCTCCTTTTAACCTATAACAGTCGGTTGGAGGACCTCCTGTCCAACCACCTTCTGTTGAGGTTTCGGAAATTCCATTTGATCCATAATTACAGTGAATAATTCTGCTATTACTTACGAATACTCCTGTATGTCCATTTGCTCCTAAGCTAGTTCCTTTGCCTCCTGAGATGAAAATATCACCTCTGCGTGCTTGTGCACGCGAGATAGATTGTAACAATGAGCCGTCTAACGCATAAAGAGTTTCGGTATTTCCAATCGCAGTTCCAGCTGACAGAAAACCTGATTCAATTAATGCATTATACATGGCTGAACTACAATCATAACTATAAGGACCATAGCGATTCGTCATGCTGTACGTTACTTTTCCTTCTCTTGCTCGAAACCAGTTTATTACTGATTCAGTATTTGCCAAACTATTTCCCTCCTAACTTTAACGTTTTTGTAAGATCTTACAACATTAGTATAAAGAATATTTATCTCTTTAAACTGTCCATGTTCTGTCATTATTCACCCAGACATAAAAAGCCACCGCATAAGCGATGACTATATGGGGCAAAAGCACCCGAATATTGATTCGTTCTCAATTTTTAATCGTCTATTTTAGCAGGAAAAACCAACAATTCCTTTTTTAGCAATTCATCCCTAAATTTTCCCTTTAGTTACTAATTATTCAATTCATTCGCGAATAAGCTTATTTTTTTAAACGTTTAGCTCTAGCATTCTCATTTATTTGTTCAAGTGATTGTTTATCCAAAATAAAAAAGTTCTATCCCTTACTAAATAAGGGATAGAACCGATCAGTTAAAAAATTATTGATCTACTGCTGGGTAAACAGACACTTGTTTTTTGTCACGGCCTTTACGTTCGAAACGTACTACACCGTCTACTTTAGCAAATAAAGTGTCGTCGCCGCCAATACCTACGTTAGCACCTGGGTAAATTTTAGTTCCGCGTTGACGGTATAAAATTGATCCACCAGTTACTGTTTGTCCATCAGCACTTTTAGCGCCTAAGCGTTTAGATTCTGAATCACGTCCGTTGGAAGTAGAACCTCCACCTTTTTTGTGGGCGAATAATTGTAAATTCATGTTTAATAACATAGTCTGCACCTCCTATTTTTCGTTTATGGTTTTGACTTGAATAAATTCAAGATTTTCTTGCTCGACTGCTTGTAGACCTAATAAAAGGTTTTCCAAGAGAATTTGGGCAATGTTGGTTTGTTCCTGATTGGCATTTGAAATCACTTCAACATAAAGGTAACCACCTTCATCTTCATTGGTTTCGACAATCGGTTCAAAACCAGCTAGCGCATCGACACCCTTGACCGTGCTGATAGTTAAGGCAGACACAGCTGCACAAACAATATCACTGCCATATGGACCTGATTCAGCATGCCCTGAGACTTCAAAAGAAACGATTTGGCCTGCGCCATTTCGTTTAAAAGAACTTTTAATCATTGATAGGCCTTCTTTCCTATGCAACTTAAAAGAATTATGCGTTGATTGCGTTGATTACAACTTTTGTATATGGTTGACGGTGACCTTGTTTGCGGTGAGTGTGTTTTTTAGGTTTGTATTTGAAAGTCACGACTTTCTTTTGTTTGCCGTGTTTTTCTACAGTTCCTTCGACAGTTGCACCTGCGACAGTTGGAGCTCCTACTTTCGTAGATTCGCCACCTACTAAGATAACTTCGTCAAAAACAACTTTTTCGCCAGCTTCTACGTCTAATTTTTCAACGTAAATTGCTTGACCTACCTCAACTTTTACTTGTTTACCACCAGTTTTGATAATTGCGTACATGCTATACAGCACCTCCTTCTTCTAGACTTAGACTCGCCATCCCAAGTGATAACGATATGTCATACTTAAAAACTTGTTCTGTGCGGTTGTAGCTGTGGAGTCCACAATTACAACATTAGTATCATATCAAAATAAGGAACAAGAGTCAATAAAAACTTAGTGATTTAGCGTTATAAACCACTTTTCAAAAAAACTTTCTTGTTATTTCTAATTTATGATTGACTTTGTTTTGGATGTTCATTATAATAAATTCTGTTGCGTTATTACTTTGCGCCAATAGCTCAGCTGGATAGAGCACTCGCCTTCTAAGCGAGCGGTCGGGAGTTCGAATCTCTCTTGGCGTATTATTTTAAACGTTTATATCAAAAAAACACCAATCATCAGATTTTTTCTAATGATTGGTGTTTTTTTATTTTTCTATTTTCTTACTAAGATAGTTCGACCTTTCCTGTATACAATTGATGATAGATTCCCTTTTCCTCAAGTAAATCTTCGTGACTGCCTCGTTCAATGATTCTTCCATGATCCATTACCATGATTGCATCCGAATTTTGGATAGTCGATAAACGATGGGCAATGACAAAAACAGTTCTGCCCTTCATTAAACGATCCATCCCAGCTTGTACATGCTTTTCCGTTCTTGTATCAATACTGGATGTTGCTTCATCCAAGATCATTACAGGCGGATCTGCAATCGCAGCTCGTGCAATGGACAATAATTGGCGTTGCCCTTGAGATAGACCTTCTCCGTCCCCAGTGATCACTGTATCATATTTATCGGGTAGGTTATTGATAAAATCCTCTGCATTCGCTAATTGAGCCGCTTCAATCACAGCTTCATCAGATGCGTTTAACTTCCCATAACGAATATTCTCACGAATCGTGCCTGTAAATAAATGAGTATCCTGTAAAACAATCCCTAATGACTTTCTCAAAGAACTTTTTTTGATTTTCTTCACATTGATTCCATCATAACGGATTTTCCCTTCTTGAACATCGTAAAAGCGATTGATCAAATTTGTGATCGTTGTTTTCCCTGCTCCTGTGGCCCCAACAAATGCGACTTTTTGACCTGGTTCAGCGTAGAGATTGATATCTTTTAATACTCGACTTTTATCTGTATAGCCAAAAGAGACATCCTCAAAACGTACATCACCAGTTAATTCCCTATAGGTCACCGAGCCATCATTATGAGGATGTTTCCATGCCCATAAGCCTGTCCTAGTGTCACTTTCAACAAGTTTATTTCCTTGTCGCTTCACATGAACTAACGTCACATAACCATCATCTACTTCCGGCTTTTCATCAATCAACGTAAAGATGCGATCTGCCCCAGCTAACGCCATGATCACAAAATTGATTTGTTGCGAAACTTGACTGATCGGCATATTCAATGAACGGCTTAACTGAAGAAAAGAAGCGATCATCCCAATTGTCAGACCCGAAACACCATAAACTGAAAAAATACCACCAACTACTGCTAAGAGTACATATTGAATATTTAGCAAATTCATCATGATCGGCATTAAGCTGTTCGCATATTTATTGGCTTGGGTAGCACTTTGTCGCAATTCTTCGTTGATTACTTTAAACTGTTTGATTGTTTGCGGCTCATGATTAAAAATTTTCACCACTTTTTGTCCATGCATTATTTCTTCGATGAATCCATTTACACGCCCTAAATCCCGTTGTTGCTTCCCAAAATGACGACTGCTGCGCCCTGCAATTATCCGAATCGTCATGATCATTACGGAAACAGAAACCATTACAACTAAGGTCAGTGGAACACTGATCGTAAACATGGCAATAAACACACTGATAAAACTAACAACTGCTGCCACTAAATTAGGAATACTTTGTGAAATCATCTGACGCAACGTATCTGTATCATTCGTGAAATGGCTCATGATATTCCCGTCAGAATTTGAATCAAAGTAGCGGATTGGCAATGTTTCAAGATGAGTAAACATTTCATCCCGAATTGTTTTTTGTGTTCCTTCACTGATACGCACCATGATCAGGTTAAAGCCTAAGTTTGCAATGATCCCAACACCATAAATCAGTGCCATCGTTGTAATTCCCTTTAATAATCCAGAAAAATTAGGATTACTTTGACCCAGTAACGGTGTGATATAATCATCGATTACCACTTGTAAAAATAGCGAACCTCGGACATTGGCAAAGGTACTTAGTAGGATGAGTATCAGTACTAATATCAGCTGGAACTTATAATTCTTAAACATATATGAAAATAGTCGTTTCAACGTTTTTAAAGGATCTTGACTTTTGGGAATCCCTTTTGTTTTTTCATCACGCATCTTCTTCACCAAATCCTTTCTGTTGAGACTCATAAACTTCTTGATAAATCTGATTATTAGCCAATAATTCATCATGCGTTCCGATAGCATTGATCAAGCCTTTATCCATCACAATAATACGATCTGAATCTTGAACAGAAGAAACGCGCTGTCCTATGATAAACGTCGTTGTTCCAGGGATTTCTTGTCTCATCCCTTCTCTGATCAGACGATCTGTTTTCGTATCTACAGCACTCGTTGAATCATCTAAAATCAAAATTTTCGGTTTTTTTAACAATGCGCGAGCAATACATAAACGTTGTTTTTGGCCACCCGAAACATTATTTCCGCCTTGAGAAATCATCGTGTCATATTTATCTGGAAATTCTTCGATAAAACTATCTGCCTGAGCAATTTTACACACTCTGATCAAATCCTCATCTGTCGCCTCTTCATTACCCCAGCGTAGATTTTCTTTGATTGTTCCAGTAAACAATACATTATTTTGTAAAACCATGCTGACTTGGTCACGCAATGATTTCAGATCGTAATCCCGCACATCATGTCCGCCCACTTCAACTGAGCCTTGTGTCACATCATATAATCTTGGAATCAACTGAACTAAGGTTGATTTAGAACTACCAGTTCCACCAACGATTCCGATCACTTCACCTGATTTTATTTCCATATTTGCATGCATCAGCGCCAATTTTTCAAGATCGTTGGCATAACTGAAACAAACATTGTTAAAACGTACAGAACCGTCTGCAATTTCATAAAGTGGATCTGCATTGTTTTTTAAATCACTTTCTTCTGATAACACTTCTGTAATCCGTTCAGCAGAAGTCCGAGCAATAAGTACGATTACAAATACCATTGATAACATATTTAAACTCATTAAAATCTGCATTGTGTAAGTAAACATACTGACTAATTCACCAGTCGTCAACGTACCGCCTACCACGAATTTCGCCCCTAACCATGAAATCAGCAACATACACGTGTAGACTGCAAACTGTAAAATAGGATTATTAAAAGCCACGATACTTTGCGCTTTTGAAAATGTTTTGTAAATATCCTTAGAAACTGATTTAAATTTTTCATCTTCATGTTTTTCTCTCACATAAGATTTAATAACACGAATCCCTTGTAAATTTTCTTGAACTACGTTATTTAATTTATCGTAGATCCGAAAAACCTTATTGAAATTCGGATGAGCAAAGTAAATAACTGCGGCTAAACCAATCATCAGAAATGGCACAACGCCTAAATAAATCAATGATAGATCCTTATTGATACTATACGCCATCGCTAATGAAAAAATCATAATCAACGGACTACGAACTAAAAGTCGAATAATCATTTGATAGGCATTTTGAACATTGGTCACATCCGTTGTCATCCGTGTGATCAAACTTGATGTGGAAAAACGATCAATGTTTGAAAAAGAAAACCCTTGGATACGATCAAATAATTGATCTCGTAAATTTTTGGCAAACCCGGCTGAAGCGACAGCCGCGTATCGACCGGACATCGCACCAAAAAACAACGCAATAATTGCACAGATAAATAAAATCGCCCCATACATTAAAATAGCTTTTGTATCACCTTTTTCGATTCCATTGTCGATCATCATCGCCATCACTAGAGGAATGATGATATCTAAAATCACTTCCCCCGTTACATAAATTGGTGTAATAATACTTTCTTTTTTATAGACCCCTATATTGGCAATCAGTTTTTTTATCATGTAATCAGTTCACCTTCCTTATTTATTTTCTTGCTATTTTCTGATAGTTTTTCCATTACATCAAAAAAAATTGTTACATGTTCTTCTGAAATCCCTTGAACAAGCAACTCATCGAATTTATGTAACTTCACGATGTTTTCTTTAACTTTTTGTTGTCCTAGTTCCGTTAAAATAATCGTTTTGTAGCGGTTGTCTTCTTTGCAACTTCTTCGTTCGATAAATAAACGTTTATCCATAGTTTGTAGTAGACCTGTTGCAGTGGAACGCCGAATATCGAATTCTTGTTCTATGTCTTTTTGGTAGACGGGTACTTGTTGACTATTGCGACGGTGGATGAAATTAAGAATGCGCATTTGGATACTTGATGAAGCTTCGCCGTCTTCTTTTAAGATTTCTGCTGCTTTTCGGTTTAGTTCATTGGCTAGGATTCTGATTTTTAGACCGATTTTTCTGTCCATAATTTACCTCCTTGCAATATAGTTCGGTTCCTAACTATATTACGATAAGTGTTCTGCAAAGGTCAAGTAGATTTTAATTAACTCTTTTCAATAAAATACTTTTACTTAATTATGGTAAAATAAATTAATGTGTAGAAAGGATGTGCTAATCATGTTCTTAAAAAGGTATACCAACGATTTTTCAACTATTATCCAGCAATATCAACTAAATGACGAACAATTACTTTTTACAGGAACACCAGAAATGCCAATAAAAATTTCTTTAGAAAATTCTTTCATCCATCCAATAGTAGGAATCGAGGATGGACGATTAACGAACTTTTTTGTTTTAGACGAGAAAAAAGATGTTCATTTATATACAACAAATGAGCAAGCAATTTTATTAAGATCATTTTCTACTGATGAGAGATGCCAAGGTAACGGTCACGCAAAAGCGGTATTACGAGCATTACCTGAATTTGTTCGACTACATTTTCCAGATGTGACAGAGATTATTCTCGCCGTAAACCAAAAGAACCTTGCTGCTCAAACACTCTATAAAAACGCAGGTTTTGAGCACTTAGAAAAAATCGTCCAAGGTGAATTTGGTCCGTTGTATGTCATGAATATGAAATTAAATTCTGATAAAAAGGAAGCGACAAGTAATGACTAAAAAGATAATCGAAAATGAACAACTCTATTTAAGAGAATTCACACCCGATGATTTTAGTGATTTATGTTTGATTTTACAAGATGAAGAAACGATGTATGCCTATGAATCAACATTTTCACAAGAAAAGGTCACTGATTGGTTGAACTGGAACTTAAAAAGCTACGAGGAAAATGGTTTTGGTTTATGGGCAATTATTGATCAAAAAAGTGATGCCTTTGTCGGGCAATGCGGTATTGTTTATTCTGACGTCGAAAATGAATCATTACTAGAAATCGGCTATTTAGTCAATAAACACTATTGGAATCAAGGCTACGCAACTTCTGCAAGCCAATTATGTCTCACCTATGCTAAAACTGAATTAAACGCAAAGAAAATTTGTTCGATCATTCGAGATACAAATCTATCCTCTCAAAAAGTTGCTGAAAAAAATGGAATGACGATTGTAAAGCAATTTGATAAAGATTATTCTGGTCTGCCCGTTCGTCATTTTGTTTATAGCATTGATTTAAATAAATAATATTAACCAAGAAAGTAGTGGATATCTTGTTATTTTTAAATCATAGTCCCGATTTAAGCCCTATTGACTTAGAAATTTATAAATATATTGCGTCTCACATTGATGAGGTGGTTTATATGCGAATTCGTGAGTTAGCAAAAGAAACCCATAGCAGTACCGCCAGTATTCTGCGTTTTTGCCGAAAATTTGGGTGTGAAGGGTTTTCTGAATTTAAAATCAAATTGAATTTGTATCGAAAATCTTTAGCGGAACCTGTTACAACGCATGCCGTTGATGAAACATCGTTCACTAATTTTATCCAGCGTTCTACAGAAGCTTTTTATCAAGAACGAATTCAAGCAGCTGCGAAGTTATTGTCTGAAAAAGATCTTGTTTTATTTATTGGAACAGGTTCGTCAAATATTATTGCTGAATATGGTGCATTGTATTTCTCTTCTATTTTTAGTATGGCCTTTCACATTGAAGATCCAATCAATCACCCCGTGAACTTTTTTAATAAAAGTATGGCGAAAAATGTTTGTGTGATTGCCCTTTCTGTTAGTGGCGAGAATGAAGCGATCATCAATTATCTGAATCATTTTATTACGAATGATAGTTCGATCATTTCGATCACGAATAGTGAAAAATCTCCGATTGCGGCTCTATCAGATGTGAATATTCCTTATTATATTTCAACGGAAAGAATTGGAGATAGTGATATTACATCCCAAGTACCAGCGCTATATACAGTAGAGTATTTGGCAAAAGAAGTGCAAAAACAAAAGAAAGGCTGAGATATAACTCTACGAGTTACATCTCAGCCTCAAGGAATCTAAATAAGTGGTGGGAGCAGAAGCAACTCCTTCTTATTTCTCGGAGTTAAACACTTCTGTCCCAACCTCGCTTTTTCAGATTATTTTCCTTCTTTAAAAAAAGCTGGTAAATATTGTTTATGTGCTTCCAACAATTCATCCATCACTTCTTTAGCAACATCACCACTTGTAATCAGTGGATTCATCGTAAAGGCTTGTAGTAATGTACCATAATCACCTGTAACAGCCGCTTCGATCGTTAATTCTTCCATTGACTTCATCACTTGTAATAAACCACGTTCTTGTGGTTTAAAGCTACCAAAGTTATATGGAACTGGGCCTTTGCCAGTGATCGTACATGTTACTTCTACTGCACTTTCAGCTGGCAAATCTGTGATCGTACCATTGTTTCTGGTGCTGACCGTCATCGTTGTGCGTTTGTCATTGTGAATAGAATTGATGATTTCACAGGCTGCATCGCTGTAGCGCGCACCGCCACGTTCTGCTAATTGTTTTGGTTTGTAGTCTAAATTAGGATCTTTGTATAGTTCAAACAATTCATGTTCGATCTCTTTTACCTTTTCAGCACGTGTGCCGTTGTTTTTGAAATCTTCCAATTCTTCGGCTAGCATTTTATCTGTATAATAGTAGTAATTGTGGTATGGACAAGGAACCATGTGTAGGTTTTCGACTTGTTCCCAGATCAAGTTGTTGTCTTTAATGTTGGCTACAATTGATTTAGCATCGTCTTGGCCATACATTACTTTGATCAATTCGTCCGTACGATCTTTTCCGTTTTTGTCCGTAATGGTATGCCAGTGTAAATGATTGATTCCTGCAAATTGGAAGAATAGATCACGATTATTTTCACCTAATAATGCTGCTTCTTCAAACACAGCATTAACTGGAATGTTACATAAACCGACAACTTTGTCCCAGTTACCATAACGTAAAACAGCTTCTGTTACCATACCTGCAGGGTTCGTAAAGTTGATCAACCAAGCATTTGGACAAAGTTCTTTCATATCTTCTACAATATCTAAAATCACTGGAACAGTTCTCAACGCTTTAAAAATACCACCGGCGCCATTCGTTTCTTGTCCGATCAAGCCATGACTTAACGGAATGCGTTCATCTAAAATACGTGCATCTAAAAGTCCCACACGTAATTGTGTTGTAACAAAATCTGCATCTTTCAATGCTTCACGACGATCTAAAGTTAAATGTACTTCACAGTCAACACCTGCGGCTTTGACCATACGTTTCGCCATTGCTCCTACAATTTCTAGTTTTTCTTTTCCTGCTTCAATATCAACTAACCACAATTCACGTACTGGTAATTCATCGTAACGTTTAATAAATCCTTCAACTAATTCTGGTGTGTAGCTTGAACCTCCACCGATTGTAACTATTTTTATTCCTTTTGACATCTCGTTCAGCTCCTTAAGCGTTTTATCTGATATCAGTATATCCTTTTGCTGAGAGAGAATATATAGAAACGAAGAAAGTGGTTACATAGGAAAGAAGATGTAACCTGTGACATCTAAGTAACGACACGTTACAAAAAAAGAGAATAAACAAGTATGATCCCAGTTTACTCTCTTTTGATTTTAATCAATCATCATACTCATCAAATGGACATCTAAGAATTCCCCATCATCCGTTTTCGCGCCACGAGCCATGATTGCTTCTGTTTTAAAGCCTATTTTTTCATAAACATGAACAGCTCGCTGATTTCGATGCTGTACAGTTAACTCTAAACGACGGATTACATCACTTTCTTTCGCCCACTGAATCAATTCTTCCATCATCAAACTACCTAACCCAAAACCCCAATAATCTTTTAAAATACTGATTCCGATTTCTCCGATGTGCTCCATACGCTTTTTGGATGAGGCTTTGACAGAAGCTGTACCAATGACTTTTCCATCTGCTAAAGCGACCATCAGTATGTTATTTAGCGATTCATAAAGATTCGCTAAGTTCTCACTCATCTCAACTGGGGTCATTTCCATCCCTTTTTCATCCATTACCAAATAAGGTGTTTCACTGCCAATCGTTTTTAAAGCATGTAAAATCTCTACTGCATCATCTGGAATTGCTTCTCGAATCGTAAACTCAACCTCTGTCATAGACTTTCCTCCATTTTTTGCTGAATGCGTTCCAAATATTTTTCTGCCTGCGTTCCAAATGCTTGAATTGACAGGATTCTTTTTTCCATATATTTTGAATCTTTTGTGAGGGTAATATCTAAATAATCTGTCGGCAAAAATTCGCCCAATAATTTCCCCCACTCAACAACAGATAATCCATCGCCTTCAAAATATTCATCCAACCCAAGATCATCAGCGCCATTTTCAATACGGTACACATCCATATGATACAACGGCAGACGTCCTTGCTGATATTCACGAATGATCGTATAGGTGGGACTTTTGATCATTTGATCGATACCTAATCCCAAAGCGATCCCTTTCGTCATAGTGGTTTTTCCTGCTCCTAAATCTCCTGAAAGAATGATATTGTCACCTGGCTCTGCAACTAGTCCAATGATTTTTGCTAGAGATTCCGTTTCTTTGGGATTGTCGATTACGATATCCATTTTTTCACCTACTTTAGCTTTCCTTATTTCTATGTAGTGTAGTATACCGAATTATTGAAAAAAAAACTAGGGAGTCAAAGCAAAACGCTAAACGTCTTGTTCTGAATTCCTAGTCATTTAGATTAGTTCATTAATGTTTGAGCTGCTGTGATGATAGATAATTTGTAAATATCTTCTTCATTTGCTCCACGAGATAAATCAGATACTGGTTTGTTCAATCCTTGTAAGATCGGACCGATCGCTTCAAAGTTACCTAAACGTTGCGCAATCTTGTAGCCAATATTTCCTGATTGTAATTCTGGGAAAACAAAGACTGTAGCTTGTCCTGCAACAGATGAATTCGGTGCTTTTAATTGAGCAACAGATGCTACGTATGAAGCATCAAATTGTAATTCACCATCGATTTCAAGTTCAGGTGCTAAGCTTTTAGCGATTTTTGTTGCTTCAACGACTTTGTCAACTTCAGGTGCTTTTGCAGAACCTTTTGTTGAGAAACTCATCATTGCTACTTTTGGCTCAATATCGAATAATTCAGCAGTTTTTGCACTATCGACTGCAATCTCAGCTAATTCTTGCGCTGTTGGATTTACGTTGATTGCGCAATCTGTAAAGATGTATTTTTCTTGGTCGCGACCGCGAACCATGATCATTGCACCACTTGTACGGCTAACACCTGGTTTTGTTTTGATGATTTGTAAAGCTGGACGAACGGTGTCTCCAGTTGAGTGAATCGCACCACTGACCATACCATCAGCAAGACCCATATACGTAAGCATCGTACCAAAGTAGTTTACATCTTTTAAAATCTTACGAGCATCTTCCTCTGTGACTTTTCCATTACGGCGTTCTACAAACGCTGCAACCATGTCTTCCCATCCATCATAATTATCTGGATCAATGATCGTAAAGTTAGATGCTTTGATTCCGCGAGCGTGAGCTGCCTCCACAATCGCTTCTTGTTTACCGATCAAGATCGGTTCCATTAATTCTTCTGCTTTCAAGCGAGCTGCAGCTCCTAAAATACGAGGATCTGTTGCTTCCGGAAAAACAATTTTGATGTTGCGGCGAATGACTTTAAATTTTAAGCTATCGAATAATTCCACGATATACCCTCCAACTGATTATTTATACAAACTTATCATACACCATTCTTCAAGAAAATAACAGTTATTTCTAGCTGTATTAGTGTAAAAAATGCTGATTCTGATAATAATTTCACAAATTAGCCCTTCTGCACTATAACAGAATGTTCTGTTTTAAGACACTGTATCAGGCAATTGCCAGTCGATTGGCGTCTCTCCTAATTGCTCTAATGCCTGATTCGTTTTTGAGAAAGGTTTGGAGCCGAAGAAGCCGCGATGCGCTGCCAATGGACTCGGATGTGGTGATTTGATAATAACATGTTTGTTGGTATCGATCATTTTAATTTTTTCTTGCGCTGGTTTGCCCCATAAAATAAAGACAATTGGCTTATCACGCTCATTCAATTTTTTAATAATCCCATCCGTCAAATTTTCCCAGCCTTGTCCTCGATGAGAATAAGCCTGACCATTTCTGACCGTTAAAACTGTGTTTAATAAGAGAACACCTTGTTTCGCCCAACTTTCTAAAAAGCCATGAGAAACAGGAGGATAGCCCAAATCATCTCTCAATTCTTTATATATGTTCATCAAAGAAGGCGGTGTTTTAACCCCAGGCTGCACAGAAAAACTTAAACCATGTGCCTGATTAGGACCATGATAAGGATCTTGTCCTAATATCACGACCTTAACCTCTTCATATGGTGTTAATTCTAGCGCAGAATAAATGTGATACATATCTGGATAAATGGTTTGCTCGCTATACTCCTGCTTTAAAAAATCTCGTAAATTCAAATAATATTCCTTTGTAAACTCTTCTTTTAAAACATCTTGCCAACTATTATGAATAATTGCTTTCATTCGTTGTCCTCCTTCAATTTATTCAGTACGGTATTTTTCTATTCTTATTAATTAAAACTTCTATTCTGAAAGCTTTCTTTTACACATTAAGCATATCTGATTTTTTATGAGGTGACAAGGAAATTTTTTCTGCACTGAAATAGAAAAAACATGTTAAACTATAGATAAGTTAAATAAACGAGGTGTAGAAAATTTTATGATTAAATTGATTGCTTCAGACATGGACGGCACACTACTAGATTCAAAAATGGGTATTTCAAAAGACAATGCTTCTGCTATCAGAGAGGCTGAGCGCATGGGTATCGAGTTTATGGTTGCTACAGGACGGGCATATACAGAAGCAAAACCCGCTCTAGACGAAGCTGGGATCGAATGTGCGATGATTACTTTGAATGGCGCTAAAGTCTTTGATAAGGCGGGTAATTCGCTTTTCACTGCAGGGATCGACAAGAAAACGACAGCGGAGATCCTAGATATTTTAGATGCTCACAATGTATATTTTGAAGTCTCAACGAACAAGGGAATTTATTCTGAACAACAGGAAAAAAGAATTGAGAACTTTGCGTCTCATATCGCAACAACGATGCCGCACTTAACCTACAAAGTAGCGATTGCCATGGCTGCCGCTCACTTATCTTTACTTGATATCACTTATATAAATGATATGCGTGCTTTGATTGCCCAAAACGACATTGAAGTGTTAAAAATTATTGGTTTCAGTATGGATGGTCCGAAAGTATTGGGTCCTGCAAGTACTCAAATTAGACAATTGAACGATTTAGCAGTCACTTCATCGGCTCAAAATAATATTGAAGTCAATCATAAAAATGCACAAAAAGGAATCGCAGTTGCCCATGTAGCCAAAGAACGTGGAATTTCTGAAAAGGAAGTTATGACAATCGGTGATAATTTCAATGATGTTAGCATGCTACAATGGGCTGGTGTTAGCTTTGCTATGGGAAATGCTGAATTAGAGGTCAAAGACCATGCAAAATATATCACCTCTACCAACTTAGAAAACGGTGTAGGCGAAGCAATCTTGCGGGCAATCCGAGAAGATTTATAATGTAAACAACTAACCAATTAAGAAAAGAGGTGAGATACGGTGTCTGAGTTTTTTATTCAAGAACAACAATTAAGCAATGTTACAAGAACCATTGTTAAAGATGAGGATGGCAAATCTCTTTTCTTACTTGTTGGACGTTGGGGCACACGTGGTGACGCGCTTTCTCTATATAAGATGAACGGTGAATTAGTCGCTAGCATCAGACAGACATCCTTTGCCTTTGGTTCACGGTTCGAACTATACAAAGGATTTGAAAAGGTCGGAGTGTTACGAAAAATTTTAAATTTGAATGCAGATTTTTATTATATCCAACATTTGCATTGGACTGTTTTAGGAGACATTAAAAATCATCGTTATTCCATTTATCAAGTCAACCATAAAATCATGGAGATGAATAAAGCCACTCTTTTTTCAGGTGATTATTTCAGTTTAGATGTCACAAATGACGATGATGCGCCATTATGTATATGTGTTGCAGCTGTTTTGGATTATTGGTTGTATAATAAAAAAAAGAATTCAAACCATAAACCAATCATTGGTTGGGGAACTTGCTAAAATAACTAAAAAAAAATCAGCGTATATCATTCGCTGATTTTTTTCTGCATATGATCGTATAAATGTCCACTGATCATCATCTCAGCTACATCTTTAAAACCTTTTCGGCTATACAATTTTTTAGCATTAGGATTTCCTTTATCCACACTTAATCCAATGATGTCTTTGCCATCTCTTTTGGCCATTTGTGGCAAAGCATCTAATAGTTTGGAACCAATTCCCAATCCACGATACTTTTCATCAACAGAAATCGAATCCAAATACCATTCACCTGGTAACGTTTCTGGATCAATAAATATTCTTATTTCTTCATCCAAATTGTATTTACTCAAGACTTTTTTTAGGGGCTCATCAATAATCGGCTCATCTTCATTTGGATAGCCAAACGCAATTCCTGCTACATGCCCATTTTCTTCATAAACCAATCCTCGCTGATAGCCATAACGATAAGTTGGATCTGCCACTGCTTCAGCTAGAACTGCTAAAAGTGTTTCCTCTGGGATAATTTCTAATAAAGGTAATTCCATATCTTTTAAAATAACTAATATCAACGGAGCAATAGCCTCTCCGTCTTCTTTTGTTGCAAAACGAATCATTGTTATTCCTCACTTTCTTTACTGAAGTGTACCATTTATTTTTTGTTAATGCATTACATTCACTTGTTTTTTAATTTGTTTTAATAATTGGTCAAAAAAAAGAGGCCAAGACAAAAGCTTATTTCTCTCAGCTACTTTTTTCTCGCCGTTTATTCGAATTTAAAGCGTGGTACAAAACTAAAGATTAGTTTTGTACCACGCTCTTCATTTTTTATTGAATTGTAACTTTAACATTGTTTCTGCGACCCCAAGTTAAACATTGGTCAACAGATGGAAAATGTACGTCAATAATGTTACCGTTGATTGCGCCACCAGTATCTCCAGCGACTGCAAATCCATAACCTTCTACTTCAACAAATGATCCTAACGGAATCACGCTTGGGTCAACTGCGATCACATTACTTTGTGAACGAAGATCAATCCCAGTTGCAGTGATATACCCAGAACCTGCTTCTCTCCATGAGTAAGCTGTTGATTGCATATAAAGTACTCGACCATTTGATCCACTGTTACCAGTTTCACCACCAGTATTTGGCGTTTCTTCTGGTTGTGATGGCGGTGTAACAACAGGTTGTTCTTCACTGCTTGAGCTTGAACTGCTGCTACTTGAATCACTGATTGACGATGATGAACTGCTACTTGAGCTTGTTTGAGAGCTAGCCTTAGCTTTTCTTTGAGCTTCTTCTAATGCAGCTTGTTTTTGACGAGCTTCAGTTGCTTTCTTTTCATCTTTGATACGTTTTTCTTCTGTCTGTTTTTCACTGGCGATTTGTTGTAACGCCGCTTGATTATCAGATAATTGCTGTTTTAAAGTTACAACTTGTTCATCCATTGCTGATGCTTCGTCCTGTAATTTTGTTTCGTTGGTTTGTAATTCATCTTGTTTACTTTTTACAGTTTCTTGAAGTTCAGACAATTTTTCTTTATCTTTAGATAGACTATCGATTTTTTCTTTTTCTGCGTTTTGTAAGATAGTCATCGCATACGCTTTATTAAAGAAATCTGATACACTTTCAGCATCTAATAATACTTGCCATGTACGCTGTTCCCCACTTAGCTGGATATCTTTCATACGATTTCCAACGACTTCTTTACGGCGTGCAATGCTTTGCTCTGTTACTGTGATTTCAGCTTCAGAGTTCTTGATTGTTTCTTCAGCTTTTGAAATGTCTGCTTTAAGTTTTTCAATTTCAGCGTATTTTTCATTAACATCATTCAAAGCTGTATTGATATCTTTGCTAAGTGATTCTCCCGTTTGTGCGGCTTGAGCTTCTTTATCCTTCAGCTCATCTAATGACTCTGCTGCGGCACCGATTGGAAGAGCAACATTTACTAGCATGATAGCAGCTAAAAATGGTATCAATTTTTTTACTTTCACTGAATCCAACACCTTTCCTAACTAAATCCAACTCCACCTATTATACTAATCTATAGAGCTTATTTTATTTCAATAGCGTTACAATTTGTTACATTTCAGCGAAAATGTCCTTTTTCCTGTAACATTCCTCAATTCTATCCGTCATATTTCAGTCTTGAAATCTCTCTTAAAACCTTTGTTCATCAGTATTTATCAGCATTATGAAACACAAAAATATACTGTTATACTAAATAAAAATTAATCATCCTTTTTTTTGCTTTTATTAATGATTTGTTGGACTTCAGAAGGATTTTTCACATTTTTGAGCTTCAAATTAGGATAATTTCTTACCCAACGTTTTTGATTGTAGTTCATATGCGTTAATAGTTTCTTAATTGCTGGGGTTTCTTTAAGCTCTTCCATCCAAGAATTTCGTTCTATTGTTTTTGCTTGTTTTCGTTCCGTGATTTCTTCTGAAACAGATTCTTTTAGTTCAGAGAGATTTGCTGATAGTTCCTCACGTTTTTCAGTCAATGCAGTAGCCAGTTCTTGTTTACGCTCTTCCACAGCTGTACTGATTTGCGCTGTAACTTTTTTAAATGACTGCATGTTAACTAAGGTATAAATCAAATCAGTAATGATCAAAAGTACTAAAATAATCGGTAGAATCATACCGAATTTTTCAGATAAAAACTCCTCAAGTAACATTACTTTAGGATGAATGACGCGTACGATCAGCACACAGCCAATCCCCCAAAAGAGTGATACAGGCAATGCGACGCGACCATTGATATTCAGTGGAACATCTTTATAATCCCACCAAGAAGCATGGAATAACTTTTCTAAGCCGTAACTCGTGATATATTCCAAAATAGTGACTAAAATCGTCGATAACACATACAAAACAATAATATTTTGTTTAAGCGGTTCTAAAAAATAAAGAACACTCAAAATACCAAACCCATAGATTGGGCAATAAGGTCCAACTAAAAACCCTCGATACACAAATTTCTTGGCCTTTAATGAACAATAAACTGTCTCCCACAGCCAACCAATAAACGAGTAGATGAAAAATAATAAAACGATTTCAATAAATTCATTCATGTTATTTTCTCCTTTAAAATAGCATTTACTAGTTATTGTAACAAATAATCATGGTTTAATGCGAGCAACTTTATTCTCATTAAAAATTGATATACAATAGAAGAGAAACCTTATTTGTAAAAAACATTATCTGTTTGTGTGCTCATTTGACTACGAAGCTGTTACATTTTTGCTTTGAAACATGCCAAGAAATACAACGAGGTTATGAGTTGATATTGATTACTCCTGCGATTATTCGTCGCACTAAAAGACTTGGTACAAGGTAACTGAAAGGATCATTGCTTCCATTCGTTACTTAATGCGAAACGGTGTTACCATATATCATATCTAGCTTCGTGGGCTTCTCTCTAGGAAAAAAGATAAAAATGGAATGAGACTAAAAACGTCTCAAGCAATTTTTCCTATTTTTCTTCGAGACTGGGCGAGCCTACTACGCTTTTAATTATATCTAGCTTCAAGAGCTAGCCTCTTGGGGAAAAGATAAAAATTGAATGAAGCAAAAAACGCTTCAGTCAATTTTTTCTATTTTCCTGTCAAGGCTGAACGAGCTCTTTTAGCTTTTAAATTTAGGAGGAATCTCATGTTCAGTTTACTCAAATATGCAAAGAAATACCGCAAGCAAATTATTCTTGGTCCTTTTTTTAAGTTTTTAGAAGCTTGTTTTGAGTTAGTTTTACCCTTATTTATGGCTCGTTTAGTTGATCAGGGAATTAGAAATAATGACCGATCCTATGTAATCCAAATGGCTGGCTGGATGCTTTTGATGTCAATCATTGGGCTAGTTTGTGTGATGATCTGTCAGTATTATTCATCAATTGCTTCTCAAGGATTTGGGACAGAATTAAGAAATCAATTGATGAAAAAAATCAATCAACTTTCTCATGCTGAATTAAATAGTTTTGGAACAGATACGTTGATCACACGTATGACGAATGATATCAATCAGTTACAGTTAGCTTTGGCGATGTTGATTCGGCTTGTGATCCGGGCACCTTTTTTAAGTATCGGTTCTGTTATTATGGCTTTTTATATTAATGTGCAGATGGGGTTCATTTTTCTGCTGATGTTGCCGATTTTTTGTCTTATTCTTTATTTCATTATAAAAACGACAGTACCATTATATAAAAAAGTTCAAGAAAAGCTAGATATGTTAAATCGACAAATTAGTCAAAATTTAAGTGGTGTCCGAGTTATTCGGGCCTTCGCTAGAAAACAAACAGAAGAAAAACACGTTAATGAAGTAACAGATGATCTTTCTTCTATCTATATCCGTGTTTCGAATATTTCAGCTTTATTGACTCCTGCTACCACCTTAGTAATGAACCTTGGTATTTTGGCTTTACTTTATCTTGGTGGGATCAAAGTCGAAATCGGCGGACTACAACAAGGAGAAGTGTTGGCTTTGATCAATTATATGAATCAGATGCTGCTTGCGTTGATCGTTGTTTCAAATTTAGTAATCATTTTTACCCGCGCTTCAGCCTCTGCATCAAGAGTTCAGGAAGTACTATCTGTCGATCCTAGCATTCAATCGACAAACAACGGAATGACTTCTGACGGTCAAACAAAAGAAATCGTCTTCGATCGTGTCTCCTTCCGCTACCAACCAAGTGCTGGATTAGCGTTGAAAGATATTTCACTGAAAATTCCTAAAAACTCAATTCTGGGTATTACAGGACCGACAGGCGGTGGAAAAAGTACATTAACACAATTGATTCCACGTTTTTATGATACCAGTGAAGGCAATATCTTCGTTGATGGAATCAATGTTCGTGACTGGTCTATAGAAAGACTACGCAAAAAAATTGCAATTACACCTCAAACAGCAGTTTTATTTACAGGCACGATTCGAGAAAACCTTCAATGGGGAAAAGAAAACGCGACCGATGAAGAATGTTGGCAAGCATTAGAAACCGCTCAATGCAAAGATTTCGTTGAAAACCTAAGTGACGGATTAGATACAAAAGTATACGAGGGTGGAAAAAACTTTTCTGGCGGTCAAAAACAGCGCTTGACGATTGCCCGTGCTTTGATCCATAAACCGGACGTTTTGATTTTAGATGACTCTTTAAGTGCCTTAGACTATCAAACTGATCTAAATTTACGCACTGCATTACGCCGAGATTTAAAGGAAACGACACTTATTATCATTTCTCAGCGAATCAGTTCGATTCAACAAGCAGATCAAATTTTAGTTTTAGCTAGCGGCAAACAAGTTGGACTAGGAACTCACGAGGAATTATTACACCATTCTAAAGCTTACCAAGAAATCGTCGCTTCACAAGAGGAGGAAACTAAATCATGACAACGAAAAAAACAGCTACAAATTCATTTAATCGTTTCATGCCTTATTTGCTTCGATATCCTAAGGAGATGACTGCGGCGGTTATTCTCGGTATTCTCAGTGGATTAACCACCGTTTTGATGACCTACTACATGGGGAAATCTGTGGATACGATGATTGCCAAAGGCAATGTTGATTTTGCAATTCTCTTGCGTTTTCTTAGCACTTTAGCTGGTATTTTGGTTATTACAGTGATCAGTCAATGGTTGATTCAACGTCTAGGGAATCGTGTTTCCTATCTTTCTGTAGCAGAACTTAGAAAAGATGCCTTCGCCCATTTAAATCGGTTACCGTTAAATTATTATGATCAGACGTCTCATGGAAATATCGTTAGTCGTTTTACAAATGATATGGATAACATTTCTGTAGCATGCTCTGCTGTTTTTAACCAATTATTTTCAGGACTATCTGTGGTGATCATTGCGTTTTTCTTTATGCTTAAACTAAGCCCAATCCTTACAGCAGTTGTTCTAGTTGCTACACCAATTATTTTTCTAGTCAATTGGGTCGTTGCAAAATCGTCTCAGAAAAATTTTTCTGCTCAGCAAAAAATCGTAGGCGAAATTTCTGGTTATGTTTCTGAAATGGTTGGAAATCAAAAAATCGTCAAAGCTTTTCAACAAGAAAATGTTTCTCAACAACGTTTTGAATCATTGAATCAAGACTTATACGTTCGCGGGCAAAAAGCGCAGTTCTCTTCTTCACTTACAAACCCACTCTCTCGTTTTATTGATCATTTAGCATATCTATCAATTGGTCTTGTCGGGGGACTTTTACTATTAAGTGGAAATCAAGCAATTACGATTGGTGTCATCTCTAGTTTTACTATTTATTCCAGTCAGTTTTCTAAACCCTTTATTGAGTTGTCCGGAATCACTACGCAAATCCAAACAGCTCTGGCCGGATTAGATCGTACATTTGAAATCATCAGTCAACCTGAAGAAAAACCAGATCGTGAACATGCTTTTGTTTTAAATAAGGTTACAGGAAAAGTCATATTTGAGCATGTAGATTTTGCTTATACCCCCTCAAAACCTTTGATCCAAGACTTTAATTTGACTGCCTTCCCTGGTGAAACAATTGCGATTGTCGGAAAAACGGGTGCCGGTAAATCAACCTTGGTAAATTTACTGATGCGTTTTTATGAGGTGGATAGTGGACAAATTTCGATCGACGGGCATAACATCACGCAAGTCACAAGAGATAGTTTACGTAAAAGTTTTGGGATGGTTTTACAAGATACTTGGTTATTTGACAGCACTATCCGTGCTAATCTGACTTACGGAAACGCTGAAGCCACCGATGACGAAATCGAAGCAGCTATGAAAAAAGCCTATATTTTTGATTTTGTTACCCGTTTGCCTGAAGGGTTAGATACTTTGATTGGTGCCAGTGGAATCAAAATTTCTGAAGGTCAAAGACAATTGATGACGATTGCTAGAACCATGATCAGTGATCCGCCTATGTTGATCTTAGATGAAGCGACTAGTTCTGTTGATACGTTGACCGAAAAAAACATTCAAGATGCCTTCTTACAAATGATGGATGGCCGCACAAGTTTCGTGATTGCTCATCGGCTTTCCACAATCAAAAATGCAGATAAAATTCTAGTGATGGAACAAGGGTCTGTTGTTGAAATCGGCAGTCATGATGAGTTGATCAATAAAAAAGATGGTTTTTACCAGGCTTTATATGAAGCCCAATTTAAAAATCAGTTGTGATAAATTAAATCAAAGAATAAAAAAGCCCTCAAACTTCCTTGGGATGTTGGAAAGTTGAGGGCTCTTTTTTATTTTAAATTACTCAATGATTTATTCAAAAACCGTTTATAAGGAACTTTATTTCCTAAATAGTAAGTAGCAACTACTTGTATTGGGAAAAAGATGATATTCTTCACGATTCTAGGCGCCCACCAAGCGAGATTGGAAATATTCACACCATACATCAATCCCAACCACAACGGTGTCAGGAACATATGAATAATCAAAGTAACGGATAATGTCGCCATGATTACTCGTTTCCACGTTAACTCCTTTTTGTAATAAAAGAATCCATAAATGGCACCAGAAATAAATGCATTCAATGTAAAACCAGGAAAATAAGGCCCTTTAGGAAATAACAGCATGCCGACTGTATCTGCTACGGCACTACCGATTCCTGTCCAAAATGGACCAAAAAGAATGGCCATCAATGACTCTGGAATAAAGGTCAAACTAACTCGTAAAAACTGGGTCTCAAACGAAATAAACCGCGTGAAAACCACCATTAACGCAATCAATAAACTCATCAGCGTAATGGTTCGTGTATCAATTTTTCTTTTCTTCATTTCTAGCATCTCCTCTAAGAGCTGCTACACAAAATATGCAGCGAATGCGAAAACAAAACCGCGAATATAGAAAAGCGAAATGAAGCGTTTAGCCTTTTAGAAAGTTAGGAATCTGAACGTGGAACGTCTTTTGTTCCATGTGAAGATTGTCTACTTTCCTCAAAGGCTGCTTCATGCAGCTAGATCACAGAAAAGCGAAATGAACTAGTTCAGCTTCGACTGAAAAATAGGGAATTATGTTTGTGATGCTTTTTATCACAAGAATGATTCTTTTTTTTCCGAGAAGCTAGTTAGTTTAGCTAGATCACTTTTCTTATATATTCTTCGTCCAAAAGGCAACATCCCATCCTTTCAGCACTTAACGCTTTATTTCCTACTCTGTTTTATTTAGGCCTAAGCCTAAATGAAATATAGCATATTCCCTACATTGCTGCAACAAACTATAACTAAAATAATTAAAACGACAACGGCTTATTATCTAGTTCATGAACTACATTTCTAAAATCCGCAAACCCCGCTTGTAATCCTCTTAATAAAATTTCAGCCGTCCCGATATTAGTTGCCAAAGGAATCTCGTAAACATCACTCAAACGAATCAGCGCTGTAACATCCGGCTCATGAGGTTGTGCAGCTAATGGATCCCGTAAAAAAATCACCATATCTAATTTATCCTCTGAAATCATTGCCCCGATTTGCTGATCTCCACCTAATGGCCCAGACTTAAAACGATGAACAGGTAGTCCAGTTGCTTCTGAGATTCTCAAGCCAGTCGTTCCTGTAGCAAATAATTCGTGTTCTTTCAATATTGGTTGATACGCCAATGTCAGTTTGACCATTAAATCTTTTTTTCGATCATGTGCTATCAATGCAATTTTCATCCGTGATCCCTCAATTCCGTTCTTTTTCTCATTATAACAAAGTCTTTCATAATAGAGTTAAAGGAATGATTGCTTCTTTGTCACTTTGACGAAAAAAGGGATTCTTTCTTGTGCAACCTTCCGTTGAAGATGTATAGCGCTTTCATTTATACTAAGGATACAATAAAAAAAGAAAAGAGTGACGACAATGGTAGAAATGGCGTTAAAACATGTCTATAAAAAATATGATAATGCAGAAAATTATTCTGTAACAGATTTTAACTTAGAAATTGCAGACCGTGAATTTATCGTTTTTGTAGGACCTTCTGGATGTGGTAAATCAACTACGTTAAGAATGATCGCAGGACTTGAAGATATAACAGAAGGTGAACTTTCTATTGGTGACAAAGTAATGAACGATGTTGCACCAAAAGACCGCGATATCGCAATGGTTTTCCAAAACTATGCATTATATCCTCATATGACTGTTTTTGACAATATGGCCTTTGGTTTGAAACTTCGTAAATATGACAAAGCTGAAATCAAAAAACGTGTGGAAAATGCCGGAGAAATTTTAGGTTTGACTGAATATTTGCACCGTAAACCTGCTGCCTTATCTGGTGGACAACGTCAACGTGTCGCTCTAGGTCGAGCAATCGTGCGTGATGCCAAAGTATTCTTGATGGATGAGCCTTTGTCCAACTTAGATGCAAAATTACGTGTCGCAATGCGTGCCGAAATCGCTAAATTGCATCGTCGTCTAGAAACAACAACTGTTTACGTTACCCATGACCAAACAGAAGCCATGACCATGGCCGACCGGATCGTCATTATGAAAGACGGCTTTATTCAACAAATCGGATCACCAAAGGAAGTCTACAATACACCAAATAATATCTTTGTCGCAGGCTTTATCGGATCCCCTGCTATGAACTTCTTTAATGTTACATTAAACAACGGCGTTATTCGTGATGGACATGGATTAGAACTAATAATTCCAGAAGGAAAAAATAAGTTATTGGTTGAAAAAGGCTATGAAGGTAAATCAGTTATTTTTGGCATTAGACCAGAAGATATCCACAGCGAACAAGTCGCCTTAGATACAATGAATGACGCTGTTGTCCGTTCTGAAGTTGTAGTATCTGAACTATTAGGTGCTGAAACAATGCTTTATACAAAATTAGGTGACACAGAATTCATCTCAAAAGTAGATGCTCGTGATTTCCACAAACCTGAAGAGATGGTCGATTTAGCGTTCAATATCAATAAAGCCCACTTCTTCGATCCAGAAACTGAACAAGTCATTAAATTACCATAATTTCTATATCTAAAAAAGAGGAGTAGCGAATTTGTACGCTACTCCTCTTTTTTATGCCACTGTTTCTGTCTCTTGGGGAAGAATAGCTACTTTTGCTTGCTCCAATTTTTTAGCCTGACTAAATACTGGAATATCAAATTGTTTACTTAATGCATTTGCCACAAAATAAGCAATGTTGTAATCAATCAAACTATGGATCAGGCCGCCAATCCCCATCAACAAAAAGATCGAGTACATATATCCTTGTGAATAATAAGTTTCCGGCATATTTCCCATTGTATAAAAAACACTTACTACAGCTAATTCAGCAGCAGAATGTATTAAGCCAATCACAAAATTAAATAATTGAAAACGACCATTAAATAAGACAAATTTACTTTTAGTTAAAACGATCGTTGGATGTTTCTGTAAGTAAAATGCCCCTATTACTGCAAAAAATAAATGAGAAAGTGCTCTTAATGCGATGATCGGTGTTGCTGATAAAAAGAAACCAAAACCGGTACCTAAGCTAACGGCAATCGCCACTCCTGGTGAAAAAAACATCGCTAAAAATACGGGCACATGACTCGCTAAGGTAAATGAAGCTGGTCCAATTGTAATCCTTGGCATAACCATAGGAATAATGATGCCCATTGCGACAAGTAAAGCTGAAATCGTTAAATGTCTGACTGAATTCTTTTTCATGCTCTCCTCCGATGTGTCTTGACATATATGACGTTTTTTATTTTAAAGGAGAAATACATATGTGTCAAGACACATATTGCTTTATTTTTTAAGAGCAGATAGTCAATCTTCTTACTCGATTTTAGTTCATTAACAAAAAAACTCAATAATTCGATCAACGTATGATCAAACTATTGAGTTTATTTTATAAATTAATAATTAGATTTCACTCTAGAATAGGCCAACAATTTTCCCATTAGAGTCAACATCGATTTTTTCATAGGCTGCTTTTTTAGGTAAACCTGGCATGGTCATCACCGTTCCTGTGTAGGCAACGATAAATCCTGCACCAGCTGATATCTTGATATTACTGATCGTTATCGCAAAATCAGTTGGTCTTCCCAGTTTGGTTTGATCATCTGAAAGTGAATATTGTGTCTTCGCCATACAAATCGGTAAATGTCCGAAGCCTAATTTTTCTAGTTTCGCAATTTCTCTTTCAGCAATTGGTTCATAGCGAACCGCATTTCCACCATAAACTTTTTCTACGATCGCACTGATTTTTTCTTTGATCGAAAGCTCATCTGGATAAGCAAAAGAGAAATGATTTTCCTGCTCCGATAGGCGAACAACTTCTTTAGCTAACGCCTCACCACCAGCTCCACCATGTTCCCAGACATCTGAAAGAACGACATTTACATTGCGTTTTTGACATTCTTCTTTGACAAGATTCAATTCGGCATCTGTATCGGTTGGGAATTTATTGATGGCTACAACAGTCGGTAACCCAAAAACAGTCGTTGTATTTTCAATATGTTTTAAAAGATTTGGTAAGCCTTCTGTTAAAGCTGCCACATTTTCAACCCCAAGCTGATCTTTAGAAACACCGCCATGCATTTTCAGTGCACGAACCGTTGCGACTACAACGACAGCGGAAGGACGAATACCAGATTTTCGACATTTGATATCGATAAATTTTTCTGCACCTAAATCGGCGCCAAATCCGCCTTCTGTCACGACATAATCTGCTAACTTTCTAGCAGTATTGGTTGCGATCACGCTATTACACCCATGAGCGATATTGGCAAACGGTCCCCCATGAATCAAAGCAGGATTATTTTCCAACGTTTGAACTAAATTAGGTTTGATGGCATCTTTCAGTAAAGCAGTCATTGCGCCTTGGGCATTCAATTCTCTAGCTGTAACGGGCTGATTGTCGTATGTGTAGCCAATAATGATATTTGCTAGGTTTTCTTTTAAGTCATCGATATCATTGGATAAACATAAAATAGCCATGATTTCTGATGCCACTGTGATTTCAAATCCATCTTCTCTAGGAACCCCGTTGACCCGAGCACCTAAACCATCAACAATATGTCTCAACTGTCGATCGTTCATATCTACAGCTCTCTTCCAAGTGATTCGGCGATTGTCGATACCTAGCTCATTGCCTTGAAAAATATGATTGTCAATAATTGCCGCTAACAGATTATTAGCCGCTCCAATTGCATGAAAATCACCTGTAAAGTGTAAATTGATATCTTCCATAGGTACGACTTGTGCATAACCACCACCCGCGGCTCCCCCTTTTATTCCAAAAACTGGACCTAAAGAAGGTTCTCTTAAAGCAATAATTGCATCTTTTCCAATTCGGTTTAAGGCATCGCCTACCCCAACAACCGTTGTTGTTTTTCCTTCGCCAGCAGGTGTTGGGGTAATGGCAGTCACTAGGATAACTTTCCCATTTTTATTTGCTTTGATTTTTTCAACATCGATTTTTGCTTTATATTTTCCATATAATTCAAATTGATCTTCATTTAAACCAATTTTTCCTGCTACCTTGTTGATTGGCAACATCGTTGCTTCTTGAGCGATTTCAATATCTGATTTGACCACTTTATCCCCTCCAGTTCATTAAACGTTTATTATTAAACAATATAACAGATTTTAACCTTTTTTCAACCAAGATATTGCTGTATCGGTGTAGACTTTGACTCCTTCGACTAAGACTGATTCATCAAAAACAATCGCTGGATTGTGGAGGTTGATATGTTCTTCTGATGCTACCAGAAGAACGGTTGTTGTCGGAATCAGCTGACTGATTTCGCCAAAATCTTCACTTCCCATAAGCGGTGTTGAGGTAGGAATAGCCACGATTCGATCAGCTCCAAAAGTTTCTGTTAAAGATTCTTTGGTAAATGTCGTTAAATCTGGATCATTCACATTTGTTGTACAGCCATTGGTGAAAATTACTTCTGCTTCGGCACGAAAAGCCTTAGCAATATTTTCAGCCATTACTGTCATGCGTTCTTTGATCTGTGTGCGGACATCTTCCTTCAAGGTTCTAAGCGTTCCTTTCATCACTGTTGTTTCTGGAATAATATTGGAAGCACCCGGTGTACCTCCAGTAAATTCCCCAATTGTGAGCACAAAGCGTTCTTCTGAACCAATTTCTCTTGCTGAAAGCTCTTGTAACGCTGTGTAAATATGAACCGCTACGTTGATTGGATCGATCGCAGTCTCTGGCTGAGACCCATGTCCACCTTGACCTTTGATATTGATTTCAAACCAATCCGCACTCGCCATAAAAGTCCCAACTGGTGTAGGCATGATTTGTCCTGCCTTATATCCTTTAAAAGGAAAAACATGGATCATCATTCCTGCATCTACTGTTGGATTTTCTAATACATGGTTGTTGATACAGTCTTTTGAACCAGAAAGAATTTCTTCACCTGGTTGAAATAGCAATTTTACTTGACCGTCTAATTCATCTTCGAATTCTTTTAACAGTTTAGCGGCTCCAAGCAACATCGTTGTGTGCATATCATGACCACAAGCATGCATATATCCATTTTCAGATTTAAACGGCAGATCGGTCAATTCTCGAATCGGCAGTGCATCCATATCACCACGTAATAAAAATGTTTTCCCACTCTTTTGACCAGCTACTACTGTAACACCAGACTTCCCACAAGGTTTTGGATCATAGCCGTATTCTGTAAGTTTCTCCTTTACAAAAGCAACCGTGTTCGGCAAATCCATTCCAATTTCTGGGTTCTGATGAAGATATCGTCTAATTTGAATCAGCTCTTCTTCTAAACGATCGACAAAACTTTTTTGTTTTTCTGTCAGCATTATTTTTTCTCCTTTTTTAGATCTATTTGTAAAAACCAATCATACAACCAAAACCAACGGATAAGAATCTTCTCTTATTATAGTACCAAACTTTTCAGAATATTTGCCGTGTTTCTGTTATTTTTTTGGGGATTGAGATACTTTTTGTCTTTTCCAGAAAAAACAGTTCATTTTCTACTATCAAAATCGTAACGAACAATCGGATGTCTGGCTGCTCTTACTTCGTCTACGCGATGAATTTGAGCATGTAGTGGATATTCATGAAAAGCATCTGGATCTTTATGAGCATCTTCATAAAGTTTCCGATAAACTGCGATTGCATCATCCATTCGTTCTTTCGACTCTGTTTCAGGCGGCTCTACCATTAGTGCTTCTGGCACAGTTAGCGGGAAGTACATTGTCGGCGGATACATATTATGATCCAAAATCCCCTTCGCTATATTTAAGGCGGTGACACCTGTTTCTTTTTTTAACGTCTCTAAACTTATAACAAACTCATGCATGCAAGTCTCACCATATGGTACGTCAAAAATATCTTTTAATTCATGGAGCATATAATTGGCATTTAACACAGCACCTTTGGAAGCTGATGAAATTCCTTCTGATCCTAAAAATAAAATATACGTCAACGCTCGCAAGAATACTGAAAATTGCCCATAAAATCCTTTGACCATACCAATGGAATGTTCAGGCGTAGTAAAAGTGATTTCTGTTCCTTCTTTAACTGGATAGTAATTAGGTAAAAATGGTTTCAATACTGTTTTACACCCAACGGCACCAGATCCTGGACCACCGCCGCCATGTGGGGTTGAGAAGGTTTTGTGTAAATTTAAATGAATAATATCAAAGCCCATATCTCCTGGACTAGCAACACCCATAATGGCATTCAAATTCGCTCCATCATAATAATTCAGTCCGCCGGCATCATGAACGATTTTCGTGATTTCTAAAATATTTTTATCAAAAATGCCTGCTGTATTTGGATTTGTCAGCATCAAGCCGGCCGTATCTTCGCCAACTGCCGCTTTTAAAGCTTCGATATCGACACAGCCATATTCATCAGACGGAATATTGACGGTCACCATTCCAGTCATCGCTACACTTGCAGGATTTGTCCCATGAGCAGAGTCAGGCACAATGATTTTATTTCTTTGTCCCTGACCATTTTGTTCGTGATAGGCTTTGATCATCAATAAGCTTGTAAACTCACCATGTGCTCCAGCTGCAGGTTGAAAGGTAATAGCATTCATTCCTGTAATTTCTTTTAGCAACATTTCAGTCATAGTAAAGACCTCTAATGAACCTTGAACTGTATGCTCTGGTTGTAGTGGATGAATATTCGCAAAAGCTGGATAGGTAGCCATTTCATCATTGATTTTAGGATTGTATTTCATCGTACATGAACCTAATGGGTAAAAACCGTTGTTGATGCCAAACGTTGCATTCGCTAATTCTGTATAATGGCGGCTGATTTCTGGTTGAGGTAGTGATGGTAGATGCAATTCTTTTTGCCGTTTCATTTCTTCTGGAAGTTCTGTCGTCGGTACATCACACGGTGAAATCATTTCATTATAATATCCTTCTACACTACGTTCAAAAATCAATTTCATTACGCACATACCTCCTTCACCAATTCAACGACTTGGTCTATTTGTTCTTTGGTGTTCATTTCTGTGACACACCATAATAAGCCTTGTTTTGTCGGATAACCACCTAAGAAATTGTGTTCTTCTAATTTAGCTAACACAACGTCATTTGCTACGGGAAAACTTGTGACAAATTCATGGAAAAACGGGCTGTCATTTTTTCGTTTTACACCTTTGATTTCACCTAGCTGGTCAGCTAAATAATGCGCTTTACTGTAGCATTGTTCTGCTACTTCTTGAATACCACGGGCACCCATCGTACTCATATAAACCGCATTCGTTAAAGCGCAAAGTGCTTGATTCGAACATATATTAGAAGCTGCTTTCTCTCTACGAATGTGCTGTTCACGTGCTTGTAACGTTAAAACAAATGCTCGGTCGCCTGCTTCATCAACTGTTTCTCCAGCGATACGTCCTGGCAATTTCCGCATCAGTTTTTCCTTTGTCGCAATAAACCCAATATACGGTCCACCAAAAGCTAACGGTAATCCAAAGGGTTGTGAGTCTCCGACTGCAATATCCGCATTCACTTCGCCGGCAGTTTTTAGGATCGTACTAGCTACAGGATTCACACTCATAATAAATTTAGCTTTTGCTTCATGAACCATTTCAGCTATTGCTTCGACAGGTTCAATCCCGCCATAATAATTTGGTTGCTGAACAATGAAACAAGCACTTGCGTCATCCAGTTTTTCTTGTAAAATAGCTAAATCAGTCAATCCGTCTTTTTCTGGAATCATAACAAATTCGATTTCTCTGGAACTAAAATAGGTCAAAGCAGTCTGGATCGTCATGGGATTTGTCGTTTCTGAAATCAATACTTTCAAACGTTTTTTCTCTAAACACATATTGATTGCTTCGGCCGCGGCTGTTGCCCCATCGTAAACAGAAGCGTTGGTAGCATCCATTCCAGTGATTTCGCAAATCATGGTTTGGTATTCAAATATCGACTGTAGCAACCCTTGGCTGATTTCAGGTTGATACGGTGTGTATGAGGTCATAAATTCTTCTTTCGCTGAAACCTGTTTGACAATCGCTGGAATGTAATGGTTATAAGCACCCGCACCACGAAAAATACTTGAGAAGACTTTATTTTTCTTGCCCATATTTTCCAAAATACGTCGTACTTCAAATTCTGATTTTCCTGCTGGAATATCAAGTTTTTCTATGATCATTTCTTTGGGAAGAACCTCATAAAGCTCGCTCATATTTTTTAAGCCGATCGTTTTTAACATTTCTTGTTGTTGTTGCTCTGTTGACCCAAGATAGTTGCCCATTTATTACGCCTCCTCAGATTCCTCACAGAATTTCTTATATTCTTCAGCGCTCAATAAGTCCTCGATTCCTTCTGCTCCTTCTACCTCGATCAACCATGACTCTAAAGGTGCTGAATTGATCAATTCTGGACTGTCTATCAACTCTTCATTGATCGCAGTAACGGTAGCTGTGATTGGAGAGTAAGCTTCTGAAACAGCTTTAACAGACTCAATATCCGCGAATGATTCCCCTTTTGTTACTGCATCACCTTTATCTGGCAAATCAATAAAAACAATATCACCCAACTGATCCTGTGCAAAATCAGAAAGACCGATTCTTACTTTATCTCCATCAAAAAGTACCCACTCATGTGATTTTGAAAACTTCATTTCTGTATTTTTTGCCATAATAAACGACTCCTTCTTTTCCAATTATTTTTTTATAAAAGGTATTGCGACAACCTCTGCTGTGATTTGCTTTCCTCTAACTTCAACTTCAATAGGAGAACCGATTTCTACAGCATCTCTTTCAACTAAAGCCATTGCGCAAGCTTTATTGATAAACGGACACATTGTACCTGAGGTTGTTTGCCCAATTTTCTTTCCATTGAAGTAAACATCCGCCCCTTCACGAACGATTCCTCGATCTGTCAACTGTAGACCGATTCGCGTGATTTTTGGTTCGCCTTTGTCAACTAATACTTGTTTACCGATGAAATTTTCTTTTTTCATCTTAACGGCAAAGCTTAGATCTGTTTCAAATGGCGTTATTTCTTCATTCATCTCATGTCCATAAAGCGGCATACCTGCCTCTAACCGTAATGTATCACGCGCACCTAAACCACAAGTCATGATACCGTAATCTTTACCTGTTTCCAGTAATAGCTTCCATAATTTGATACCATCTTCTGGACGACAGTATAACTCATAACCAAATTTCCCTGTATAACCTGTTCGCGATAATATACAGGTCACACCACCTACATTAGCATTTTCGGTAAAACTATAATATTTTTTAGGGATTTCTTCCTCTGTTGTTAATTTTCCAATAATTTCTTTTGCATTAGGACCTTGTAAAGCAATCTGAGCAAACTCGTCTGATTGATCAGAAAAGGCCACTTCGCCAAATAAGTGCTGTTTCATCCATGCTACATCTTTGGCTCTATTTGCAGCATTGACCACCAATAAATATTTATCGTCACTACATTTATATACGAGTAAATCATCAATTACACCGCCATTTTCATTACACATCAACGTGTATCTAACACGGCCTACTTCTAAATTACTAAAATCGTTTGTTAATACATACTGCAAATTCGCTAAAGCATCTTTTCCTTCATAAACAACTTCCCCCATATGGGAAACATCAAATAATCCTACTTGATTTCGAACAGCTAAATGTTCTTTGATCACGCCGCCATCTTTGTATTGAACAGGCAACATGTAGCCAGCAAATGAAACCATTTTCCCACCGGCTTCAAGATGTGCATCGTATAAAGGTGTTTTTAAATCCATCTTTTCTACTCCTTTGCTTCTTTGTATTTTTAGTACTTAACAACGACACCTCCAAGCTAAAATAACAATATAAAAACAGAAAAGCAGACATCTTAAAAAAATGCCTGCTCCTCTGTACAAAACCTGAGAGATTCGTCTTCATCTTGAAGAGTTGCTCCTTCGGTGCTTCCGCTTTCCAGAGTGATGTCCAATTACGGTCCTTTTACCTGAGATCTTCATAAAACAATGGTTTGCCCCACTGATTATTTATTCCTTCGGTGCTATGATTAGTCTCTCCCGTAATTCTCTGCCATCCAATTTAGATTATGCCTAAATTTAGTCATTTTTAGGCATTGAATAAGGTTGGTATTTATTTTTTTATTTAAACTATTGAAATGTAAAAAACGAATAAGACAATCCGTTTTTACTGTGATTCCTTTACACATTTTCTCATATCCCTTTGTTTTTTTCAAAACTCTGAACCACGATTTTTTACTTTTTTGAACTAGTTTGGTAATTCCTCCAGAGACTCTGAAATACTCTGCTTATCGTTTTATCTACATAAATAACTGTGCGGATCCGAATCGCAGTATCACCAAAAAAGAAAACGCTTTCTATTTCAATTATCCTTGATATTTGTAAAAAGTCAATAACTCAATTCAATCATTTTACATCAAATCAACATAAATTGGTTTTCACCTTATTTTGAGAACTTTCAGTATAAAATTTTGCTAAGTTACGTAGTATACTAAAAAAATAAGTTGAGAAAATTTAGTATATTTTCTCAACTCACTTTTTACATTATTAGGTTAACGATTTTTTTCCAATACATTACTTAAACGGCCAAACTCTACTAATGATAAAGTTTCACCACGACGTGATGGATCAATTTCAGCTTCTGCTAAGCTTTCTGTCAGCCAAGCTTTTGTTTGATCATCTTTTCCGTAAAAATGAATCAAATTGTTCCACAAGGTTTTTCGACGTAATTGAAATGATGCTTTTGTCAATTTGAAAAATTCTTTTTCGTTTGTTACTTCAACTGCTGGTTTATCTCGTTTGATTAGTTTAATGATCGCAGAATCAACGTTTGGTTGCGGAATAAAAACTGTTTTCGGTACAATAAACGCAATACTTGCTTCCATAAAGTATTGAACAGCGATCGATAATGAGCCATATGCTTTCGTTCCAGGTTTGGCTGAGATTCGGTCGGCAACTTCTTTTTGCATCATGACGATCATTTCTTGTACAGCTAAATCAGATTCTAAAAAGTGCATCATGATCGGTGTTGTGATGTAGTACGGTAGATTGGCCACCACTTTGATCGGTAGCTCTTGTTTGAAAACCTCATTCGTTGTCCCCACTAAATCTGCTTTTAGCACATCATTATGAACAACTGTGACATTCTGATAGGGACTCATTGTATCTTCCAAAACTGGAATCAAACGATCATCGATTTCAAATGCTAAAACTTGTGCAGCATTTTTAGCCAGCTGTTCCGTTAAAGCACCAATACCAGGACCTACTTCTACTACATTAGTTTGAGTGTCGATTCCTGCAGTCTCTACGATTTTCCGTAAGATATTCGGTTCTGTTAAGAAATTTTGGCCTAAACTTTTTTTAAATGAAAAGCCGTGTTTCTTCAAAATTTCTTTGGTTCTTGAAGGGGTGGCTATTTCTTTATATTCTGTCAAATTGATTCCTCCGATTTTTCACTAGGTAGTGCGTTTAAATCGTTCATAGCTTTTATAAGTTCTTTTTCTGTAATGCGGAACATTTTTAAACGTTTGGTCAATTGTTTGCTATTTGTATAGCCAATACGCAATTCATCGCCTAATTTTTCGCGGCGTTCTTTTGCATGAGCTCCCGCTATTAAACCATATTCGATCAGCGTTTGTCTAGGGATTTCTTGATAATCATCTGTTTCATTGATTGGTGTCACCATTTTTTCTAGCGCTTCTAAAATCGCTTCGTCACCGGCATGTTCCACACCTAAGCTACTCCCTTTTTTTTTGGGCGTAGCAAGCTGACGTGAGAGAAATGCATGCTTGGCATCAGGAACCACTTCCATGATCGTTTTACGGATTTTTTCACCTGAAAAATCTGGATCGGTAAAAATAATGACACCGCGCGTTTCTTGGGCATGTTCGATTTGTTCCAAAATATCATCATTAATCGCTGAACCAATTGTCTCGATCGTATCTGCATCTACAACTTCTTGGATTCTTCTTGTATCGTCTTTTCCTTCAACGACAATGATTTCCTCAATTCTCAGCTTATCTGTCATTTGGCTAACCTGAATAAGCGATGGGCGTTATTTGTTGTATGCTCTGCTATTTCTTCAAACGGTACTTCTCGTAGCTCCGCGATTTTTTCTACTACATAACGAGTATAACCTGGTTCATTGCGTTTACCACGATAGGGTACTGGTGCTAAATACGGTGCATCTGTCTCGACTAATAAACGATCTAATGGAACGGCTTTCGCTACTTCTTGTACTTCTAACGCTTTTTTAAATGTCACAACACCGCTTAAAGAAATGTGCATGCCCATATCCAAAAATTTTTCCATCCACTCAGGATCCCCACTAAAGCTATGCATGATTCCGCCAATATCACGAATATCCTCTTCTTTTAAAATCTTATACGTGTCTTCCATCGCATCTCGAGTATGAATACTGATGGGTAGATTTATTTCTTTGGCAATCGCGATTTGACGACGAAACACACGATCTTGCACTTCTTTTGGATCTTCCATCCAGTAATAATCTAAACCGATTTCACCTAAAGCAACTACTTTAGGTGTCGTTAATAATTGCTGCAGATTTTTCTCGATTTCAGGTGTGTAGCTTCCCGCTTCGGTTGGATGCCACCCGATAATACTTTGGATTTCTTTATATTGTTGGCTAAGTTTCAGAGACTTTTCAATCGTCGGCGTATCAAAACCAACCACTGCCATCTCCGTTACACCTAATTCTTTAGCGTGTTCAATTGTTTCTGGAATATCTTCATTAAATTGTTCTGCGTTTAAATGGGTATGAGAATCAAAAATCATGTTCATTCACTCCTTTGTCTTCTATACTTTATCACATTTTACCCAAAATCTGAATGGACAGCACCGATAAATTATCAGCTTCTTATAATTGCTTTATCTTCAAAAATAGCTTATACTAATCGGTCACGGCAATTTATGTCAGGAGGAACCCATATGTCAAATGATCGCACACAAGAAACCCAACATCTGCAACAGGTTTATGAGGAATTAAGCCAAGCAAAAGATACTTATCAAACCGCTATCAATGAAGTCAATACCACTGGAAAATCGGTGCTGGAGCAATTTAGTGGCGACACGAAACTAAATTTTGATAGTTACTCAGATAACTTAGAAACATTTGCCAAGATGGAAATGAAAAATCGAGAAATCGATCAGTTAAATATCCAAAATGAAACGGCTGCTAAGCAACTAGAGAAAGTCGAACGACTACTGAAAGTTCCTTATTTTGGAAAAATCGATGTGACATTTTTAGATGATGATTCCGATCGTGATGTTTTTTATATCGGCATGAATGATTTTACCAATCTAGATGGTGAATCTAGAATCTATGACTGGCGTTCACCAATTGCTTCACTTTTTTACAATAATGTTTTAGGCGACAGCAGTTATCATGTCAATAACAATGAAATTCCTGTTACATTAAATCTAAAAAGACAATTGATCATTGAGGAAGATCGCTTGATCAACTTTTTTGATACTAGTCTTGCGATTCAAGATGATATTTTACTTCACTCACTTGAAGCGGATTCTTCTCAATATATGAAAGATATCACGACCACGATCCAACAAGAACAAAATGAGATCATTCGTGATGAAAGTCATCCCTTGCTTTTAGTCAACGGAATTGCGGGTAGTGGAAAAACGTCTGCGATCATGCAGCGAATTGCTTATTTACTGTATAATCACCGGAAACAAATTACTGCTGATGATATTTTACTGCTTTCTCCTAATTCAACTTTCATCGATTATATTTCTCAAGTATTACCAAATTTAGGTGAGCGCAATCCTTTGAATTTAACATTGTTACAATTTCTTAAATTTACCTTTCGTGAAAAAGAACCAATCGAAAGTGAGTCAGCCTATTTCAAACGAATCACTGCGGAACAAGTAAATGCACAACAAAAAGTAATTCAATCACAAGAATTTGTTCATTTCATTCAAGCTTTCCAAGACCCATCTTTGATTCAACAAACGCTGTTTCAACCCATTTTGTTCAAACGAAAACCGATTTTTTCTGCTGAATTGATTTATAGTTTGTATCAAGAAACACCAACGACTTTATCAATCAGAGATAGACTTTCAGCAACAAAAGAAAAGCTCTCAAGTTTATGGAGTCGTTACTTGCTCAAACAATCAAAATCTAAACAAATGATCGATCAAATGCAAGACTTGACTGAAGCTGAGCAATTACGTTATTTTGACACGACATTTGCTGAGGAAGATGAGGAACAATTAGCAGAGTTCGCGCTTCAACGATTACAACAAAAATACCGTAAAGTAGTGGATGCGATTGCTGAATTTGCTTGGTTTGATCAATGGTTGCTTTTTGAAGCATTGTATCAACTTTACCAAGAAGATTCATATGAACGAGCAACGACTGCCTATACTGCAGATGAAGTGGTCATTTTGTTACTGCTTAAAGATAAATTTATTGAAGATTTATCGAATCGTCAAATGGCGTTTATTTTGGTGGATGAAGTACAAGATTACACGGAAGCTCAAATTCTGTTGTTGCTTAACTTATTCCCACAAGCAAACTTTACCTTAGCTGGAGATGAAAATCAGGCTATTTTCAATACCTCGATCAGTTTTATGGATCTCAAAGAGTTATTATCTGCTTCCAGCCGTTCAGTTACTTCTTATCAATTATTGAATAGTTACCGTTCAAGTAAAGAAATCACTCAGCTATTTCAAACTTTAGTGACCAATCATGAGAAACTCAAGATTGTTTCTATTCGAAAAGATGGCGAGAAACCGGCGTTTATTTCTTGTGAAGATGAAACGGCATATTTAGAGACACTTACGTCACTTTTGGATTCACTAGCGCCTGAGGAAGATACTGTCGTGATTACAAAAACAGCATCAGACGCAGACTTATTGAAACAGCAGCTTCTACAAAAAAATAGCACTATGGATGCTCAAATTCTTTCGATCGATATGGCTAAAGGGCTTGAGTTTGATAATGTGATCATTCATGATCCTTCTAATGTGCGTTATGGGACAACGGAAAGAGAGAAGAAGATTCTTTATACAGCGATTTCTCGTGGGATGAAACAGGTGTTTCTGCCTTATGTTGGAGAGCTTTCTGAGTTGTTGAAGACTACGTAATCTCTCTCTTTAAACATCACGTACAAAGAAATTAACGTAATAAAATTAATTCACTTTATTTAACAAATTCTTAAAAACATCAGGCTAAAAAACCGACTTTAGCCTGATGTTTTTTTCCCTATTCAGCAGTAAACTTAACTCCAGTCTGATTTTCAATTTGATAGGAGTGAGCGCTTTTTGAAGTATTTCTTCGAAGAATCCGACTTTCTAAAATCAACGATCCAAAAGAACGTAACGATTCAAAGAAAACCGCAGGTCAATACGATTTGGCATTGGGTATTGTTGATTCTCTTTGGTCTGTTGGCTTACGGTACCATGACACAGCAGTTTGTTTTGATAGCGATTTTTATAGCTATCGCAGCAATTGTCAAAGGCCCTTTAATGCTCTTATGGGGAGCTATTTACTCGTTTCTGATCGCTTTTTTCCCTCCACTTGGGATTGTTTTATCGATTCTATTTTTCTTGATAAACCTTGGAACCATAGCAAAAAGTTGGCGAATCTCATTAACAAGTGCCTATTTTTATCTAGTTCCTCTACTTGGTGGAATCCTTCGAGCTGTTATTAAAGATGAGCCTAATGATATCGTTTTGATTTTTGTTGCGTGTAGTCTATTAGGATTGCATTTTTTACTTAATTGGCTGTATAAAAACAACAGTTTGAGCCGAACCTTGACTTGGTCGATCATTAGCGTACCTTATGGGATATTGATCATGCTTTTACCGACTCGTTTCCGTAGAGTTAAATCAAATAAAAAATTAAAATTTTAGTAGTCGATAATCAGAAAAAAACAGCCTCCCATTTATCATGGGAGTGCTGTTTTTTCTGATTAGCAATGATGCGTCAAAACTATTAACTCTGGACACATTGCTGTGCTACTTCACTTACTGTATCTTTAGACTGTTCCAGCATTCAAGGCTTTGTCTAACGCATCATTTAATTTTTTCATTTGCTCTTCATTGAAAATTTTTTTCGCGCCTTCACGAACTTCTTTTGCATTTTCTTCTGTTATAAGACTAGGGTTTGCTTCGATTTGTTTGATCATTTCATTTAATTGCTCGTCCATCGCTTTTTGAATCTCTGGATCATCTTTTAAATCATTATAATTGATTGAATCATCATCTAAATCTAAATCATCTGAACCCGCTCCAGTGATAGTAGATAAAATATCCTTCAATTCATCTTGACTGATGATTTCTTTTTTACTTGGCATCTTGATTTTTTGATCATTTTTTTGCGGCGTAACGGCAATTGTCATCACGATACTCATTTTAGCATCTTTATCATCGGTAGCAGCCATAGACATTTCCATATCAAGCGCTTTTGTTTTTTGATTGATGCTGATTTTAACATCCATTTTATCTAGATCATTTTTTAGTGACTTGATCGCATCTTTCATTTCTTTTGCATCATCTGATTTTTTGTAGTCTTTATCTTCTTTCGCAACTTCATCGATTTTTTCCATCATCTGAATGATTTCTTTTTTAGTAAACGTGTGCGTCACGACATCTTTGTCTTTTGTAAATGATTTTTTATCAAAGCTTTCGATAAGTTTTTTCATTTCTATAGTCATTTTAGAGTTTTCCGCATTTGTAAACGTCTTATTCTTAAGTGTATCTGTTTTCTTATCTAGTTTTCCTGACGTCAATGTATCGCCTGCTTCAGCAATATCGATATATTTTCCTTTTAGTTTGTTTAAATCGCTTTTGCTAAGTTCAACTGGATAGCTAAATGATTTCGCTATATCCAACATACCTGAAATAAAACCAGTCGACATATAATATTTATCTTTATTCCCAACGAATTGGAAAGGTAATTTTTCACCGAATAAATTCGCCGTGATTTCCATTTCCATTGCATCGGTCTTGTCATCGATCGCATATTTCCCATCAATACTCATATCTTTTAATTGGCTAGCAAACATTTTCACATATGCTCCACCTTCATCACCATCATAAGTCAAATCCTTGATCTTCATCTTAAAGCTTGCGGCGTTGTATTCATCACCTTTTGAACTAAACAACTCTTTTGTAAAATCTTTTCTTGGATCTGATCCACAAGCTGCTAATAAAAAGATTACGACTCCTGTAATGATCCCCAACATATACTTCTTCATTTTCATCCAACATTCTCCTTGTTTATTACTTAATTTTTTTGGTACTAAAATAATGATACAATAAAATATATCATTTTGATATAAATTTTGATAATAATCTTCATTTTCTTATATTTAGGGCAAAAGAGCCAAAGTGTCTGTCTAGTCTAAACGTAGACAAACACTTTGGCTCTTTTTATTTAGAAACTCATTTTCTTAAACTAGGCTATAACAGCACCATTCGGCATTTCTTTTGGCGCATCGACGATTTGTAATTTGCCTTCTGGTGATTCAGCAGACAGAATCATTCCTTGGCTGATCTGGCCACGCATTTTTCTTGGTTTCAAGTTCGCTACGATCACGACTTTTTTCCCAATCAAAGCGCTTGGATCTGGATAAAATTCGGCAACCCCTGAAAGAATTTGACGATCTTGTTCATCACCTGCATCTAAGCGGAATTGTAATAATTTATCTGCACCTTTGACTTTTTTACAATCAATGACTTCGGCTACTTTTAGTTCTACTTTATCAAAATCTTCATACTTAATTTCTTTTTCTTTTGTCGAAAAAAGTTCTGTTTCTTCTGGGTCCCATTTGATTTCTTCTGTTGTTGTTTGCGTATTTTGAGACATTTTCTTTTGAATATAAATCACTTCTGCTTCGATCTCTAAACGAGGGAAAATCGGTGTTCCCTTCGCAACAACTTTGATTTCTGTCGGAAACTCACCGAAATGAATCTCTTCCATATTCATCGTATCAGGATCTAAACCTAATTGTTCAAAGATTTTTGTTGGTGTTTCTGTCATCACTGGTTGTAAAAGAATTGCTACGATCCGCAAACTCTCAGCTAAATGAACCATGACACTATCCAACTCATTTTTCTTCTCTTCATCTTTTGCTAAAACCCAAGGTTGTGTTTCATCAATATATTTATTCGCACGTGAAATCAAGATCCAAACTTCGGCGATTGCCGTGTTGAATTCCATTTTTTCCATTGATTCATGATATTTACCGATCACATTAGCGGCTGTTGTTGACAACTCACTGTCAAAAGGGGTAACTTTTGAAGCATATGCTGGGACATGTCCATCACAGTATTTATTGATCATCGCAATCGTACGGTTCAATAAATTCCCTAAATCATTCGCTAAATCATAATTTAAACGTGAAACAAAATCTTCTGGTGTAAAAACACCGTCACTACCAAATGGAATTGCACGCAATAAATAATAACGCAAGGCATCTAATCCATAGCGATCGACCAAAATTTCTGGATAAACGACGTTGCCTTTAGATTTAGACATTTTTCCATCTTTCATTAATAGCCAACCATGACCGAAAATTTTCTTTGGTAATGGTAAATCTAAAGCCATCAACATAATTGGCCAATAAATCGTGTGAAAACGGACGATTTCTTTTCCAACCATATGAACATCTGCTGGCCAATATTTTTGGAATAAGCTGTCATCTTCTGATCCATAACCTAATGCTGTGATATAGTTCGACAACGCATCGATCCAGACATAAACAACATGTTTTGGATCATTAGACAAAGGAATGCCCCATGAGAAGGTCGTACGTGACACAGCTAAGTCTTCTAAACCTGGTTTGATGAAGTTATTGATCATTTCATTTTTACGTGATTCAGGTTGAATGAATTCTGGATGTTCATTGTAATAAGCCAATAAACGATCCGCGTATTTACTCATACGGAAGAAATAAGATTCTTCTTTGACTAACTCAACTTCATGACCACTTGGTGCTTTCCCACCAATTACTTTGCCTTCGTCATCACGGTAGACTTCTGCTAATTGCGTTTCAGTAAAGTATTCTTCATCTGAAACAGAATACCAGCCTTCATACTCACCTAGGTAGATATCACCTTGTTCTAATAAACGATCAAAGATTTGCTGAACTGCTTTTTTATGGTAATCATCTGTTGTACGGATGAATTTATCATAGCTGATATCAAGTGTTTTCCATAGTTTTTGAACATCGGCCGCCATTTTATCGACATATTCTTTTGGTGTAACACCTAATTCTGAAGCTTTATTTTCAATTTTTTGTCCATGTTCATCCACACCCGTTAAGTAAAATACGTCAAAGCCCATCAAGCGTTTGTAACGGGCCATCGCATCGCAGGCAATCGTAGTGTATGAATTGCCGATATGTAGTTGTCCGCTTGGATAATAAATCGGGGTGGTGATATAAAATGTTTCTTTTTCTGACATGTAGAAACATCCTCCTTCTAGCATTCTCTTGAATTTACTCCTAAATAGTATACCATACTTGGCTTTATTGAACTAGAAATCCTTGTATTTTCTCCATATAAAAAAAAGTTCCACCAGCTCCATCTTTGAAAAACTGGCAGAAACTTCGAATTAACGTTGTATTTAAACTCTGATCACACCATCTTGAACAGCTGCTTCAGCGACTTCTCGAATGATAACATCCACTAACGCTTGATTGAAAGGAGAGGGAATAATGTACTCACTCGTCAGTTCTGATTCTGGAATGATTTCCGCAATTGCTTTTGCTGCAGCTAATTTCATATTTTCAGTAATTTTCGTTGCACCAGCGACAAAAGCTCCTTTAAACAAACCAGGAAAAGCCAAAACATTATTGATTTGATTTGGATGATCTGAACGTCCCGTTCCAACGACTGCTGCACCTGCATCGATTGCATCTTGATAATCGATTTCTGATTCAGGATTAGCCATTGGAAATACGATAGCACCTTTGTTCATCGCGGCTACCATTTCTTTCGAAACCAATTTAGGTGCAGAAACACCGATAAAAACATCTGCTCCCACCATCGCTTCCTCTAAAGAACCAGTGAAGTTTTCAGGATTCGTGATTGCGACAATTTCTTTTTCTAAAAAGTTCATTGGTCTTTCCATCGTTTTAGATAATGCACCATCAATATTAAATGCGATGATGTTCTTCACGCCAAAATGGTGCAGCATTTTTATGATTGCACTACCAGCCGCTCCTGTTCCTGATACAACAACTTTGATCTCATCGACTTTTTTATGAACGATTTTCAATGCATTGATCAACGCTGCAATCGTGACGATTGCTGTTCCGTGTTGGTCGTCATGAAACACAGGAATATCCAGTTCTTCGATCAAGGTACGTTCGATCTCTACACAGCGAGGAGCAGAGATATCTTCTAAATTGATCCCACCAAAAGTTGGTGCCATGGCTTTGATAATGTTGATGATTTCTTTTGGGTCTTTCGTATCTAAACAAATTGGAATTGCATCGATTCCAGCAAATTCTTTAAACAATAATGCCTTCCCTTCCATAACTGGTAATGCCGCTTTGGGGCCAATATCACCTAAGCCAAGGACTGCCGTTCCATCTGTCACCACAGCGACAGTATTTCCCTTCCAAGTATAGTCGTAGACTGCATTCGGATTTTCATTAATTTTTCTACAAGGTTCTGCCACTCCTGGTGTATACGCTAAAGATAAATCCTCTTTTGTTTTTACCTCAACTTTTGAATGAATATCGATTTTCCCACGCCATTGTTCGTGTGCTTTTAACGCTTCTTCGTAAATATCTGCCATATTTTCCCATTCCTTTCCATATTAACCCTATTTATTTCCTAGCATTTGCTCTGGTTTGACCCAGCTGTCGTACTCTTTTTCAGTAACAAAACCTAAAGTCAATGCGGCTTGTTTTAATGTTGTATTTTCTATAAAAGCTTTTTTAGCGATCTTTGCCCCTTTATCGTAACCGATATGAGGATTTAATGCTGTTACAAGCATCAAAGACTGTTCCACATATTGAGTCATTTTTTCCTGATCCGCTTTGATTCCGATCAAACAGTTTTGATCAAAAGAACGCAATCCATCGGTCAATAATTCAATACTTTGAATTAGATTATACGCCATTACCGGCATATAAACATTAAGTTCAAAGTTTCCCTGTGAAGCGCCGATTCCGATTGTTGTGTCATTTCCCATGACTTGAATCGCAATCATCGTCAATGCTTCACATTGCGTTGGATTGATTTTTCCAGGCATGATCGAACTGCCTGGTTCATTCGCTGGAATCGTGATTTCACCTAACCCACTGCGAGGACCACTTGCCATCCAGCGAATATCATTGGCCATTTTCATGATATTGGTAGCCAGCGCCTTTAATGCACCTGATGTAAATACAATTCCATCTTTACTAGCTAATCCATGGAATTTATTTGGATCTTCTGAAAATTGATTCTTTGTCTCTTCATTTAATGAGCTAAAAAATAGGTCAATATATTCTTTTGAAGCATTCAATCCAGTTCCTACCGCTGTACCTCCGAGCGCCAATTGTTTAAGCTCACTCAACGTCAACTCTATCATCTGATAACTATGTTCCAGACCAGAACGCCAGCCACTGATTTCTTGCGCAAAGGTTACCGGTGTTGCATCTTGCAAATGCGTTCGGCCGATTTTTATAATTTTCTCATTCTCCGTTTCAAGTTTTTTCAGCGTTTGAATCATTTGCTTCAGCACAGGGAATAAATACTGTTCAATCAACTGAACAGCGGCTACATGAATTGTCGTTGGAAAAACATCGTTTGAACTTTGAGACATATTGACATGATCATTAGGATGAACTGTCACACCACTATCAGCTGCTAAATGCGCAATGACCTCATTAACGTTCATATTTGTTTGTGTACCGCTGCCTGTTTGCCACAAAGATAATGGAAATTGATCATTTACCGTGCCATTAATAATCTTGTCTGCTGCGTTTTGAATCGCTTGACTGATCGTTGAGTCTAATTTGCCTGTTGCTTCATTCGCTTTTGCCGCATTCTTTTTTACTAACGCTAAAGCTTGAATAAGTGCTGCAGGCTTTTTTTCGATACCGATATTGAAGTTCTGTCGGCTACGCTCGGTTTGCGCTCCCCAAAGTGCTGTCTCAGGCACTTGAATTTCTCCCATAGAATCTTGCTCGATACGATATGACATTCTTTCACTTCTCCTCTTTTCTTCCCTAGTTACTATCACTATACTGTAAACGAATCACGATTTACAGTGAAACTCTTCTATTCATGAAAAAGAAACATAAAAAAATCAGTAACCATTATGATCACTGATTTCTTCCTTTAATTTTTAATTTTGCCTTCATTACTATGTTTATATCCATAAGCAAAATAAATAATAAACCCTAAAACCAATGCTATTGCGAATGCTTTCCAAGTTGCCGCTTGCAATTGCACCATCAAACCAATACTTACGATGACAAGCAAAATTGGGACAAAAGGGACAAAGGGAATTTTAAATTCCCCTGGTTTAGGATCGCCTGCTACTTTTCTCAGACGAATAATACCAATCGCCATCACGATCAAATACATCAAGGTCACAATATTCGTCAACTCAGCCAAAAGCTCCATTGGAACGAGACCTGCAAAAATCATTGTACAAACACCTGCGACATACGTTGCATTTTTCGGTGTGCGATTTTTTTCATCGATCTTACTCATAAATTTCGGTAGTAAACCATCTTTACTGATAGCATAAATAATTCTCGCTAAACTATACATCATCGAAATCGTCACAGTTAAAAGCGTTAAAATCGCCCCAACCGAAATCACTCCAGCCACACCATCACGCTGTACAAAACGCATCGCAAATGCTACTGGATCTTTCACGCCAAGCGCATCAAACGGTACGATTCCTGTTAAAATCAATGTTACGATCACGTATAAAACAGTGGCTATGATGATCGACCCAATAATTCCTTTTGGGATATCTTTTTGCGGATTTTTCACTTCTTCTGCAGTCATACTAACTGCATCAAACCCTAAAAAGGCAAAGAAAACGACAGCAGCACCACTGAAAACACCTGAAAAACCGAACGGCATAAACGGCTGCCAATTACTTGGTTTTACATAAAAAATACCGACAACTAAGAAGAGTGCAATGATCCCAAACTTAACAAAAACCATCACATTATTCAAACGCAAAGCGGTTTTAGCTTCTAACGATACCCAAAAAGTAACAGCTAGAAGTACCAACATTGCAATCAAATCAACATATGTCCCATTCGCTGGATTATATGCGCCACTCAACGCTTTAGGTAAATCGATCCCAAGGCTGTTCAAAAATCCGTGCACATAACCGGACCAGCCAGAAGCAACAGACGAAACCGCTAGAAAGAACTCACAAATCACCAGCCAGCCCGTCATCCAAGCAACCAATTCTCCAAACACCACATACATATATGCATAAGGCCCACCAATTGCTGGAATTCTTGATGCAAACTCTGCATAACATAGGCCTGCTAAAACAATGGCTCCTGCTGCAACTAAAAACGAAAGAGATAACGCAGGTCCAGCGTATTGTTCAGCCGCAACACCTGTCACGACAAAAATTCCTGTTCCAACGATTGCACCGATTCCGAGCATGATCAGGTCCATTGTTTTTAAATCTTTTTTCATCGAACTTGGCTCACTTGAGACAGCCATCAGTCCTTTTTTCCGAAACATCGACATTTCTTTTCCTCCAATAAATCAATCCATTTTCTAGTCTTAATAATTGTAAAATTTCCTCATGAAAATAAGCGTAAATATGACATTTACGCTTTCATATACCCTAAAAGAATACCACCTAAAATAACGAATAAGCAACCAATTATGACATATCTCATTTCTTTTTTAGACTTGCGCTCACCAAGTAAGTAAATTCCACCTAAAGTTGAAATGATGATTCCCATTTGAGACAAAGAAAAGCTGATTGCCAAACCAATTTGACGCATCGTCAGCAACATACAAATATTCCCTAGTCCCCATAGAAGTCCACAGCTCATATTTCGCCAAACATAACGATCCAGTTTAACCTTTTTAAAGGCAAAGAAGCTCGCACCAATCAACATTCCGATACTTTGAGGTAAAATAATCCCCATCGGATCGAGTCCAGCCGCATTGATAATAATCGTATACGCCCCATAACCGATCGTTGAAACGACCAATGCTCGCAAACCCTTGTTAAAATCAAACATCTTATTGGTTGTTTTCACACCAGTCTCATCATCTTGCCGAGACGTCAAATAAGCACCCAAGACCAATAAACCAAGTGCAATAAATCCTAAAATAAAATCTCTACTGCCTTTCCATTCATGGAAAAATACAGCACCAGCAATCGTATTGACGATCAACTGCATTCCAGTTGAGACAGGTAATCCTACAGATACACCTAAATATTTCATGCCGTGAAATTGTTGATTTTGCCCAACACTCCAGAATAGCCCTGACAAAATACCGATTACGATCATTTGGATACTGATTATCGGCTGGACAATTAAAAAGACAATTACCGAAAAGAACAAGGCGCCAATAGTCATGCCAAGTGTCTGCTGATTCGCACTACCGCCCATTTTACCGCTGACAAGACCAATACTGCCCCAAGCAAACATTGGTATCAACGCTACTAATATCTCCATAATATGCTCCTATCAAAAGTATGATAGTTTAAGTCTAACAATAAAAGCGTTTGCTATACAACTATAAGATAGATAAAATTTTAATAGAATTTCTCTCATTTTAAAATAGGGTTTTTAGATGTATTTGCCCCTTGCCTATACCCCATAATGAGCCGCAACTGCCGACCATCCCATTTTCTTTTAAGAAATCAATGTTAGCTTGACCATGTCCGCCACCTTTCATTTTAGACACTTTTCCTGTAGAAAAATTGACAGTAAAATCTCCGATATCAGCATGGTTCAAACTTTGTTCTGGAATTTCAACTTTAGGCACTTTAGCCCCACTGGCTTTCTTATAACCCGAACTTCCCTTACTTTTATCTCGATCCAGTGTATGATTCTTTCCACCTTTACTTCCTTTTAAAACAGGATTTTTAGATGGTTTCGTCCCTTTACTAGTAAACCCTTTTGACCTATGATGAGCCGCAACAGCGAGCGAGTGCTTGTTTCCAGGCTTCATGTTCGGAAAAGAAACTTGCGGAATGTGCGGCAGATGATTTCTGGATATGCGAAAAACGGTATCAGTATTTTATCTACTAATACCGTTTTAATAACTTCAACTCATCTTTTTGAACTTTTCTACAATAAATATTTTTAGCTTTTGTTAGCCACCGGCAACTTGATTAGCGAGATTCCTATTACTAATCAAGGTTCTATCTTCTCTATTTCCGTCGGGTGATAGAGTGCCTTTTTATTTTAAAATTGATCTTTTATTTCTTCCCAAATCTCACGAATAGATTTTCCATTTATTCGTGCATTATTCAGCAAATCTTCTGAGTTTTTAAACTCTTGAGTTTCTCCGTCAACTTCAGTTAAGTAATTCCCATCAGAATTTTGACTAATCCAAAACTCTTTATCTTTATAATAAAAATTGTATTCTTCTCCGTAACCTATACTTTCTTCCATTTCTTTATAGTTCATAAATTTATAAGCCTCCATATTCCATGTGTTTTTTATTCTCTAGTAGGTTTTCCATTAGGATCGTACTTCCACTTATGCTCGTGAGGGTACTCAGGATGTTGTTTAGGATTACCATGATTTGTCATATCAACATCACGCACAGCTTTTCCAGTGTCATCATAAAAACGTCTTGTAGTAAGTTCTCCTTTAGAATCTAAAATATCTACACTACTATTAGGTTCACCAAATGGTCCTGGATTTTTATTGACCTTAGTGTGAGCTTTAGATGGAGTTATATCAATTTCTTTGCCCAAGTTATTTTTAATAATATCTTTAGCCCCACTTGCTTTCTTATAACCTGTACTCCCCTTGCTCTTATTTCGATCCAGTGTATAATTCTTACCATCCTTACTTCCTTTTAAAACAGGATTTTTAGATGGTTTCGCCCCTTTACCAGTAAACCCTTTCGCCCCATAATGTGCCGCAACAGCCAACACTGCGATTGCACTTGCAACTGCCGACCATCTTTGCGCTTTTTCTAAATCTGTTAATGGCTTTCCCGTTTTCTGATTAATCCCCGTTCTTAATTCTTCTGCCATGATTTTGAAATAATCATCTACGAGGTTATTTTCTGGTTTCATCAAAATAGCTAAATAATCTTTATACTTCTGATTAAATTGAAAATCCGCTTGCGAGACTTTTGTCGGATCGGTCACCCACATCCAAACATACGCACCTGTTGCTAACTGAACTCGGCAATATTGGCGGCCTTTCATCCCTTCCGCAAAGTTCTTCGCACGTTTGTTTTCTAACTCTTCTGCTCGTTTTCCCCATCTATCATTGATCGAGGTCGCCCACGTCATATCCAGTTTTCCAATATCAAACGTACCCGAAGCCGCATTCCAGGCTTTACATCCACTAACTTGGGCTATTCCTCGAGCGAGTTCTTGTTCGCAGGCTTCGTATTCGGAAAAGAAACTTGCGGAACGTGCGTTATAATCATGAAACTTCTCTAACTGCTCTCTTTTTTTGGCGATACACTCGCAAGCATTGATATAACGGCGTTCTAAACTTGGCTGGACATCTTTGGACACGAGCATCTGGTGTTCTAAATTCTGTTTCAGCTGTTCGAATCGGTTGATTTGGCTCATGATTTGGTCTTCGTCTATATCGATACTTGCAACAGAACTTTGATACTCACTGATCAGTCGTTTATGCGCATTTGCCATGGCTTCTCCTGTCATAGTAACAGAACGACAGATTGGTGTATAGACCACATTAAAATAGCGTTTCGCTGAATCATAGGCTTGGCCTGATAATGGTGCTAATAAAAATTGTGCGATACTTTTTTCTAGCGAGTTGATTGCTTGGCTCGCTTCTTGATTCATGCGTGACGCGTCGTTTGCTTGCGCTTGCATTTCACCAACATAAAATTTTAACCCAATTACTACGTCCCCTTTTGATTAGGCGAGTTATTTCTTTAAACGGTTGTTTGTTTTCTGTTTAAAACTTTTTTATCCACTTCTTAGAGTTTTATTTTAATACACGAAAAACGGTACTAGTGGTTGTTCACACACTAATACCGTTTAAATGACTGTAAATTACCTAGTTGAATTTTTGTATAATAAATACAGTTAGCTTTTTGTTAGCTATTGGCAACTTGATTAGTGAATTCACGCTTACTAATCAAGGCTTTACTATCCGACTCCAATCGAATAGTACAGTGCTCTTTTTACTTAATTTGAATTATATTCTTCTAAATCTTTAGATACAGACGAATATTCTTTTATAAATTCTTCAATAATATTTATATCTTTTGACTTGACTAATAAAACTGTACCATCCCATGAAATAAATTCTGTATCTCCTAAAGGATGAATTATTTCTATTTTTGGTCTCCACAACGTTTCATTCCCATCTGCTACTGGTAGAGGAACCTGCAAAATATCTTTGAGTTCAGTGCCATTGGGAAAGCTTGTAAATACTCCCCAAATAAACATTATTTCTTCTTGATTAAAAAGCTCTTTTAATTCCGTTCCTTTTAGCCAAGCATATTCTTTGTCTATTGGTATCTGTTCAAATGGATAGATATTACATTCATAATTACTAATAAGCCACATTTTCTCTAATTCTTTTTGTGGGAGTAAATTAAATATTTCTGCCATATTTGCTACATAACCTGTTTTTAATTCACTAATTATTAATCCTTTCATAATGAGCTCCTATCTATTATTTTGATGGCCTTGGTTTTTTAGGATCTGACCAATCCCAAATATGTTCATGTGGAACTTTTGGATGCATTTTAGGATTACCATGGTCAGTATGATGGATATCTTTAATGACTCTTCCTTTATCGTCAAAAATTCTTTCACTAATTAAATTACCATTTTTATCTACTCGCTTTATCACTGTATTTGGTTTGTGTATTGTAGGTATTTTACTATTCGTAGTTGTCTCTACTGTCAGTTTAGCCCCACTGGCTTTCTTATCCCCCGAACTTCCCTTACTTTTACCTTGATTCTTCCCATCTTTACTTCCTTTTAAAACAGGATTTTTAGATGGTTTCGCCCCTTTACCAGTAAACCCTTTCGCCCCATAATGTGCCGCAACCGCCAACACTGCGATTGCACTTGCAACTGCCGACCATCTTTGCGCTTTTTCTAAATCTGTTAATGGCTTTCCCGTTTTCTGATTAATCCCCGTTCTTAATTCTTCTGCCATGATTTTGAAATAATCATCTACGAGGTTATTTTCTGGTTTCATCAAAATAGCTAAATAATCTTTATACTTCTGATTAAATTGAAAATCCGCTTGCGAGACTTTTGTCGGATCGGTCACCCACATCCAAACATACGCACCTGTTGCTAACTGAACTCGGCAATATTGGCGGCCTTTCATCCCTTCCGCAAAGTTCTTCGCACGTTTGTTTTCTAACTCTTCTGCTCGTTTTCCCCATCTATCATTGATCGAGGTCGCCCACGTCATATCCAGTTTTCCAATATCAAACGTACCCGAAGCCGCATTCCAGGCTTTACATCCACTAACTTGGGCTATTCCTCGAGCGAGTTCTTGTTCGCAGGCTTCGTATTCGGAAAAGAAACTTGCGGAACGTGCGTTATAATCATGAAACTTCTCTAACTGCTCTCTTTTTTTGGCGATACACTCGCAAGCATTGATATAACGGCGTTCTAAACTTGGCTGGACATCTTTGGACACGAGCATCTGGTGTTCTAAATTCTGTTTCAGCTGTTCGAATCGGTTGATTTGGCTCATGATTTGGTCTTCGTCTATATCGATACTTGCAACAGAACTTTGATACTCACTGATCATTCGTTTATGCGCATTTGCCATGGCTTCTCCTGTCATAGTAACAGAACGACAGATCGGTGTATAGACCACATTAAAATAGCGTTTCGCTGAATCGTAGGCTTGGCCTGATAATGGTGCTAATAAAAATTGTGCGATACTTTTTTCTAGCGAGTTGATTGCTTGGCTCGCTTCTTGGTTCATGCGTGACGCGTCGTTTGCTTGCGCTTGCATTTCACTAACATAAAATTTTAACCCCATTTACTGCGTCCCCTTTTCTTCCTCCATTAGCGCCTTGCGTTGTTCTCGATAGGTTTCTTCTTCCGCTTCCCATAACTGCTTTTTCGTTCTGGTTAATTCTGTTTCTTTGTCTTCTAGGATTTGCTGTGCTTTATTGGATTGGTGTCGACTATCTACACCTCTATCTTGAAAATACGTTCGGTCTTCTGGTGGAGACGTTGCAATCACTTCTGAATACAAGCGCTGTTCTTCTTGATTAATACAGTAAAGGTCTTCTTGCTGTTTGCTGATTGTCCGAAGTTCTCTTGCGACTAGATCTTGTTCTGTTTGAATCGTTCTTAACGTTGCTTGATAACTGGCTTCTGTCATTTAAACCACCTACTCATCGGTGACGCATTCATTTGAAATTGTTGTGATGCTTTTAGATCGATTTCTGAAAAATCTTTCGCGACAGAGTTAATATTTTTACCAGCAGCTACAATGCTGGTTGCAAGTTGTTTGATATCTTGTCCAAATGTCGTCGTGGTTTCTTTTGCTTTCGCATTGCCAGAGATGTTTGTTCTGGTCGCAACATTGGTTGATCCTTTTATGTTGTTTAAAGCATTCGCTGATTGGCTAAAAGAAGCTGATACATTTCCAGCTACAGATAGGCTACTTTTGATCCCCATATCTTCTCTCCTTATTGTACTTATAGATAAAATAAGTATAACAAACCAAACACATAGAAACAATTGTATTTTCAACTTAGAGAGATAGGAATACTCCATTTGAATCAAAAAAAATTACAACTTTAATTATTCAACTGATTCTTTATTTGTTGTTTTTATGTCTATCTTCAGGAAAAATGTACGTTGATGAGGTCCATTCACGCAATCAAAATAAGTTTTTTTTGTTATTTTTTCTTATATATAAGGGAGCAGTTTTTCTTGTTATTTAATGAGGTTTACGAGGAAAATTAGGTTGCGTGTTCGCATTCTTTTCGTATATACTGAAAGAGTAGAATAGAAAATTAAAAACAGAATATATAATTAAATTGGCACTTCAAAATCTGGCGACAACCAAATATTTGAAGCCTTGTAAAGACAGCATCAACTGCCCAAACAAGTTGCCAATAGTGCTAGCAACATGTACTAGCTTCTTTTCATGTACCTGAATTCCCCCATTTTTTTATGGGTTTCTTAACTTTTGGGTTGTTTTAAAAGAAGTGGTAGATGATTTTTAGAGACTATTGTTGACGATATTGGGAAGTTTCCCAGTATCGTTTTTTCTATTCTACAAATTCAAATAAAGGAGGTTTACTTCAAATTAAAACAAAAAAAGGCACTTTATCACTTGGCGACAACCAACTGATAAAGCCTTGCATAGACAGCATCAACTATCTATACAAGTTGCCAATCGCTAGCACAAAGTCCTAGCATTCTTTATTGTACCCAATTTTACTAGATTTTTCTAGTCCGTTCAGAAACTTTTTGTTAAAATCATGTACTTTATAAAGTCTGCAAACTCCGCTAATGATTGATAACGGTATTGGTAGTTCCAGAAAACGCCAATAACGTTTTTTTGTTTTACCCTAAAAAGAAGGCGATAGAAATCTACCAGACTTACACTATACAAGTCATTTCTACCGCTAGTTTTAAAAAGTTGCCTAAGTCAATGCGTACATTCAGAAGCGCTGAAGCACGAAATTCAGCGCTTCAAAAAAAGGAGAGAACCACCATGAAAAAAGAGCTACATAATCTAAAAGCAATTCCCTATCAAGATATCACCGATTTACAAGATTTATTGGATCGTCTAGAATCTTGGCAAGAACCACTCGCCGTATTAGATCATTTCTTCCAATTCCGCACAGGTTCGATCAACAAGAAAAAAGTCCTCAAAGAATACTACGCAAGTGGTCATTTGTTCCACGCCTTTTTTACAGAATTTATCCGTCTAATGGAAGCAGAACAAGTCAAAATCGAAAAGTTGGATCGTGAAAAAAAAGTACTCACTCACCTTACTGAAAAGTAAAAAAAAGAGTGTTGAGAAATAAATCAATTATTTCTCAACACGCCTATTATCTTCGTTCATTAAAATAACTCAAAAAGGGAAACAACAGCTTCATCGTCGTGCCTTCTCCTTCAACGGATTCCATCGTCAATTGATGGCCTAATTTATCCGCAAGGCTTTTCGCCAAATATAACCCTAACCCTGTTGAATGCTGCTCACTGGTTCGACCATTTTCTCCTGTAAATCCTTTGTCAAAAATACGGCGCTGGTCTTCTTTAGGAATACCGATTCCAGTATCTTTCAAAGATAACCAAGCCCCTTCTTTTGTACGTGAAAGGATAACCGTGATTTCACCGCCAGCAGGAGTATACTTGATTGCATTACTGACCAGTTGTTTAAAAATAAACGCTACCCACTTTGCATCGGTTAAAATCATTTGATCATCACCTTCGATGGAAAAGCGCAGGTTCTTTTGAATAAAGTAATTTCCCTGTGTACGAATCACAGATTGAACAATTTCTTTCAGTGAATATTCCTGAATCAAATAATCTCTAGAAAAACTATCCAATCGAGCATAATAAAGCACTTGTTCTACATATTCATCGATTTTTCCTAGCTCATTTTCGACTAAATAATATTTCTTTTCAGGAATATCATCTTCGATCGATTGTAAAATCAAATTGACAGCGGCTAAAGGAACTTTGATTTCATGGACCCATGAATCGATGTAATCTTTTTGATCCTGTTGATTATTGATTGCTTGCTGCATGATTTGCTGATGCTCAACCAACAAGCCATTGATATAGTTTTGAACTAATGTTTCTTCTGCCTTTGAAGCCTCACTTAGATAATGTTCCAAAGAAGGCGGGTGTTCTGAAATATCCAAAGAACGCCACCAGCGTTTTTTTAATGAATAATCGATTGTCATAAAAAGTAGTAAAAATAATCCTTGTAATAATACCAAATAACCAATCACAGATGGATTCACGACCATGTCTGGAGATAGCCATAAAATAAAGCACGTCACACCGATAAAAAATAGCCAGCCAATCAACAGAAGCCAATGATCTTTTAAATACTTACCAATTGTCATTTTCTTCTCCTATTCTATGGTACGATGTAGCCTTGTCCCACTTTTGTTTCGATATACCCTTCAAGACCTGCTTGCTCGATTTTTTTTCTCAAACGATTGATATTGACGGTCAAGGTATTATCATCTACAAAACGCTCATCTTCCCACAACGCGCGTAACAATTTCTCTCTTGTTAAAATTTTTCCGTGTTTCTTGATCAAAATATACAGCAGGCGATATTCATTTTTGCTTAAATCGATTACTTCGCCGTTGATTTCCATGCTACCATTATCAACATTTAACGTGATTCCGTTATGTGACATGACCTCACTGCCGACCTCTGAATAATTATATGAACGACGCAGCAATGCATTGATTTTTGCGATCAATACATCGATCTGAAATGGTTTTGTGACAAAATCATCCGCCCCCATATTCATCGCCATGATCATATCCATATTCGTATTTCGACTAGAAATGAAAATGATCGGAATTTTAGAAATTTCACGGATTTTCTGACACCAATAATAGCCGTCAAAAACGGGAAGATTAATATCTAACAACACCAACTGAGGATCCTCTCGTTGAAAATCTTCTAAAACATTATTAAAGTCTGTCGTTCCAAATGTATCAAACTGCCATTTCTGCAATTCCTCGCTGATTAGCTCACGAATTGTTGTCTCATCTTCTATGATCATGATTTTTGCCATCATTTACCCTCCAGTTGTTTCTTTCTATTGTACCTTATCAGAAAAACTTCGTCATTCATATAGGACTTTTAGCCGAGATTTGAACAAAATAAAGCAACGCCTCAAGCTCTTATCTTCACTTTTTCAAAATTTACTCCAAAACAGCTACGCCACTATCTGATATTGCTTTTCCAATAAACAAAAAGACCCCATCCAACAGTAAAATCGTCATATTCACACCGAAAAAGATTGATAGTTTTTCGATTCCTTGGATCTTTTCTTTTGTTCTAAGAATTAGATATAAAATAAAATTACTACCATATGTAAAAACCGTCAGCACCATAACTAGTTCTATCAACATTTTTTTATCCTCACCACAATTCCCATTTTTTTGTATACACTTTCATTTTACGCTAATCAAGTTTTTTTTTAAAGGAAGAATTGGTTCTTTACTTATTTTAAAAAATAAAAACAGCTTCTATGCTAAAATAGACAATAAATAGAGATGTTAGGAGAATATATATGAACGAATTGATCCAAGAAATTAATGATTTTCGAGATGAACGAAATTGGCGTCCCTATAACACACCAAAAAGTTTGGCTATTTCCATTACTTTAGAAGCTTCTGAGCTGTTAGAGAACTTTCAATGGTGCTCTAGTGAAGAAGCTGTTGCAGCAACTTTTGAAAATATCCAAGAAGAATTGGCTGATGTCCTTATCTATTCACTTATGCTGGCCTCGGATTTGGAATTAGATGTTCCACAAATCATCCGTGAAAAATTGAAGAAAAACGCTTTGAAGTATCCTGTTGTTCAAGAAGCAGCAGCAAATGATTCCTCAATATCGAAATAAAAATAGAGATCCTCAATCAAAATGGTTTAATTCGTTAGAGATGAGCCAATTTTTATATAAAATATCTCAAGGTTGTTAGGGTCCACTTAGTGAAAGAGATACTTTACACACGAAAAAAGCAATTATCTTGTTATTCATGTAACTTTTTTCCAACCCTTTATTGACCCTAAAAGGGTTTTCCTATAAAATGGAACTTAGATAGAAGCGAATAGGATAAAAAAAGCACTTCACAATTTAGCTACCAACTAAATCATGAAGCCCTGAACAGTCAGTGAACACCTGACCAATCAAGTTGCTTAAGCCAATAGTTATACATTGACATCTTCCATTTTACTCAATTTTGACAGAAATTTCTAGAGGTTTATACTAGTTTTTTCTGACTGGGATATGTTTATGCTTATTTATTGAGCTTACAATGGCGTTGGATATGTGTCCAACGCCATTTTTTTGTGTATTCGTTTCTATCTAGGAGAACCGTTTGTTTACTTTTTAAATCATAATTTATAACAGTCAACCAACCAATGACTGATACTAAACGCTGATCCCAACCAGCCTTTACCCATTCTCCTGGATGATTTAAAGAGTAAACAGCGATTCTTAAAATAATAGTCAATTACTACTCCCAAGTATTCTTTAAGAAAACACAGTGGTTAAAAATTAACACAACCTTTTTCAGTACTTCCTTTTATATGAATATCACTGTCTGTATTTTCTTTATTGATGACTATTATGGCTGGAAATAAGCATTGTTGCTTATTTCCAGTTTTTTCTTTTAACTATTCTGAACGACTAACTTTTATTACAGCTTCTTTTTCAAGATAAAACGACGCTTCATTCATGAAGTTTTTCAAATGCGGAGTTTCATTATGTTTTTCTACTGCAGAAGAATTTTGCCAGTTTTCTACAATAATAAATTGATTTGACTGATCAACTTTTTCAAAATGATCGTAAAATAAACACCCTTCATCTTGTTGAGATGCATTTACGAGTTCAACTACAAAAGCTAAATAATCCGTTCTTTTCTCTGGTTTGACTTGCAAAAATACATTGATTGTAATCAATAGCTTGCTCCTTTTTTTCTTATTTTTTAGATACTCAGTCAAAATATAGCTTTTTCAGCCGATCCAAATCTGGCTTTTTCGTTAAATCAATAAAGTATGAGCTTTGCCATTTTTGCGTAACCACGGCCGTTTTGTTTAATCCTGTTACCAAATTAGGATATACACGCATCGCCATTTTCCCTTGATTCTTTCCATTATTTAAAATCTTTTTCTCTGCTAAAATCTCTTTTGGAAATATGAATTGACCAAGCTTCTCTTGATCAATTATAGTGATTATCAATTTGTCTGGTGCTGAATCAAAGTCATAGGGTTTATTTTTATTCTCATCATCCTTTTCCCAAAATACGACAAAGTACCCGAGCTTTTTTGGTGTTACTTTTGCTTTTCTACTTCGAAATGTTTGCTTGCCTAAGACGAATGTTGTTCCTTCATACTCTTTATTTTGTTCTTCCACTTTGAAATCTTCTAAAGCATGATCACTGATTTCTTGAAAAATTCTTGATAGATAATCCATTGATTCCATAACAATACTTCCTCCACATTTTTTAAGATACCTTGATGAAGACTACTAAGATGACTACTTTATTGTATCATGCTGTACAACTGGAAAAAAGACTCACAGAAAAGGACAAAAAAACACAACTAAAAATGCTAATTAGTCGTGTTACTTTATAAAAAGACCTCAATAATTCTTTTATTTTTTTCAGCGAGATCCTATGTAAGAATAAATCTATCTATTAGATAATTCTTTGAGAAATAGACCACGTTTCGTATTCAGGCATATCGAAAATGTATTTTTCTCTATGTGTTTTCTTGTATTCTTTTTCAATTAAGCGAATCGTATCAATCGCTGTATCGTTTTCCAATGCGTATCCATTAAAAATATAAAAAATAACCAACGTACATTTCTCATCTATAGCCATCAATTTTGGTAACACCGAAGCTAATGTTGTACCATTAATTTTTTCAACTAGTTGATTTGCTTCTTTTGATAAAGCATCATAATAATCGATAAATTCCTGATCGATATCGATTGTTTGATCTACTTTTTCAATATATTCTTTTAATTGAATATTCCATAAAAATGCATCCAAATTATCTCCTCCTATCTTACAACCACTCCAAAAAGCTCACCTTTAGAATATACTTAGTGATTCATTTCATATTCCTTATTAAATATCTCTTATTTAAGATAGCATAAGCGACCTGCTTTTTTCCATTAAAACGTTCATTTTATTTGTATAAATGGAACATATTATTGTTTTGTTCTATTTTTTTGATAATATTGATTGATATACAGATCGATTTCACGTAATTGAATAGATTCAATATGTTGGTTTTTTATAAAATAAAAACTTCTCTGATACTCTTGACCTAAAGAATGCCATTTTATTTTTTCTGTCAATGCACGTTTAGATAGGATCGATTGACCGATTCCTTGCTCCAAACATCTGACGATCATCTCATTATTTTTAATGATCATTTTATTAGGGGTTAAATTATGTTCTAAAAAATAGCGTTCTGTATAATGGAAAACACCGGAATTTTCTTCTCGAACTAACCATAAATCCTCTGAAGAATCACCAGCATGAACTAATTCTTCTGATAAAATCTCTTGACGGATAATCGTATCTGTAATTAAAGGCTTCTCAATGAATCCGAAATGGGCTTGATGTTTTTCGATTTTATCTAATACTTGTTCCGAATTATCCATCGCTAAAACAAAGGACACTTCGGGAAATTTCAGGCTCAACTGCGCCATCAATTCTGGCAAATAATACACTGCAAATGTATTCGAAGAAACAATTTGACATGTTTCTCTGGGTGTTGTCTGTATTCGTAAAGCTTGTAAGGTATCTTCCCAGTCATCTGATAAATTAAGTAAATGACGATATAAAATATCGGCTTGTTTCGTCGTAAGAATTTCTTGTCGTCCGTTGCGAGCAAATAACTGAATATCCAGCTCTTCTTCTAACTGCTTGATTTGGTTAGAAACGGCTGGTTGGGAAATAAATAAGTAATCTGCCGCTTTAGAAAAATTTTTTGTTTCATAAACAATGCGAAATGTTTTCAGTAATTTAAACATAGAGACCCTTTCCATTCGTTTTCGTTATAGATATCATTCTAACTATTTATTTCTCAAATGCAAGTTATTTCGTTATACTAGATTTATAGATAAACAAAGAAAGAAGATGAATGATTTAGTGGAAAACAATAATTCAAAACACTCTTATTTAACACAGACCATGGTCATTTTACCCGGATTGATTACGGCTTTTATCGTAGCAGTTATTAGTAAAATCGCAGCTATTTGGCTACCGACCTTAGGTGCTGCAACGATTGCTATTTTATTAGGGATTTTGCTGGGCAACACTTTTTTGAAAAACCCAGTTTTAGAAAAAGGAACGAAAGTTGCAGAAGGCAAGCTATTAGAATTTTCGGTGGTCTTATTAGGTGCAACAGTTACCTTTCAAACCATCGCCCAAATTGGTATTCCTGGCGGTATCTTTGTTCTTTTACAAATGAGTTTGACGATCGTTGCCTCTTATATACTTGGTAAAAAGATGCAGTTTTCAGATAATATGTCTTTGCTGATGGCTGGTGGAAATGCGGTCTGCGGTTCATCTGCAGTGGCATCGATTGCCCCTGCCATCAATGCAAAAGAAGAAGAAAAAGGTCAGATCATCACATTGGTCAATTTACTAGGAACAATTCTAATGTTGCTGTTACCTATCATCGGCTCTCTTCTTTACGGCAGTAACATTCTAACCAAAAGTGCCTTGATTGGTGGGATTTTGCAGTCTGTGGGTCAAGTCGTAGCAAGTGCCAGTATGGTCAACGGAGACGTTGTAGAGCTTGCTATGCTATTTAAAATCATGCGTATCATGTTGCTTGTGGTCGTTGTTTACTTTTTTGGTAGATTTAAACACCAAAGATCTGTGGTCACTTCTGATGTAGAAGCAACACCTAAGAAAAAGAACTCTGCTTTACCTTGGTATGTGGTGGGATTTGTTTTATTTTGTGTGATCAATAGTCTAGTTCATTTACCAGTACAACTAAGTGAAACGGCTCATTTCTTTAGTGGGTGGTTTGAAATTACAGCATTGGCCGCGATTGGCTTACGCTTAGATTTTCAAAAGTTCTTCAAAGAAGGCAAACGCTTCTTGATTTATGGATTATCTGTTGGCGTCATTCAAGTTATTTTAGCTATCGCGCTGATTTCTTTATTGAGAATTTAATTTAAAATCAGAAAAAGGACACTCAAAAGTTCGTTGAGTGTCCTTTTTTCTAATTTTATTTATCTATTTTTTGGCCATCGTCTGCATGAGATTTAAACCCAACATAAGATTTATTCCCACTTAAATTAAGTACAAACAATACAATAACAAGTGATAAAATCGATACTGATAATAATAATGTTTGGACCGCATCACCATGCAACACCATTAACTGTCTTAAAATGGCCGTAATACAAATCAGAATCAAATATCTGATTGGAATATGATGACCTTCTTGAATATAGCGGATCACCATCATAATAAACTCAAATAACATGAAAAATGCCACAACTTCCTGCATCACGATCGATAAATTTTTAGGTGTCATTGGTTTGTTGATAAATGTACTGATATCAATCAATTGACGGATCATAAAAATCAAAATAAGTAAGGCAAGTACGCCTAAAACAATATCCAACGCCCAATTGACGTATTTTTTCATTATTCCAAATCTCTGTTCCTCTTTCATTTTTTTCTCCCTTCGTTTCAATGCAGCTGCATCAGTCTATCCAAAGACGTTTGCTACTATTCATTATAAGAATAATATAACATTTTTTTTAGATGATGTAAAAATCTAAACCTAGAAGAAAACCACACATGTCAATCACTTGCGCTCTTTTTTCACATAATCAACGTAAAAAGACTGAGTGAAAAATGCAACTAAAGTCTCAATCTTTTATAAATTACTTATGTTATTTTTGTATTATAAAGTTTTGGGGGGAAATTAATTTATGAACAAAAAATTAGATGCATTTCATTTGAAAGTTATTGCAATTGTTGCTATGTTACTCAACCATATAGGCAGCGGATTTAGCTTATTCGAGTATTCGGATCAGTTATTTTTCTTTACCGAATTTATTGGCAAATTAACGTTTCCTATAATGGCCTATTTATTAGTTGAAGGGTTTCATTATACGCGAAATGTTAAAAAATATGCTGCTCGACTCGCCTTTTTCTGGATCATTTCGATTTATCCATTCCATGCCTTGTTTTATCCAGGTTCTTCTTTTAGCCCGATAGAATTAGTCAATAATATTTTCTTTACTCTTTTAATGGGGCTTATCTTGATTACGCTGTATGATAAAACTAAAAATAAAGCTCTCCATATTTTCTTGGTTATTGCCTTTTCGCTTGCAACAATAATGTCTGACTGGAATTTAATTGGCGTATTGATCATTTTTGGATTTTATCGTATTCAAAATATTAAACTTAAGAAAATCATGCCGCCAGTCTATACTACTGCATTTTTATTTTCAATAATGTTGCTTGCTTACTTCATTTCACCTAGTTCCGTTCCATTGTATGAACTGCTATCAGCACTTGGTATTCTCGTCACTATTCCGTTGCTTTTAAATTACAATGGCAAAAGAGGCTACTCTCCAAATTGGGTCAAATGGGGCTTTTATCTCTTCTATCCACTGCATATGCTCGTACTTATATTAATACGAGGAATGTTGAAAATTTTATTTTAGAATCATCATTGCATTCAACTCATTGGAAACACAATAGATTGAATGGGATGATGTTTATTAGTAACTAGCAATCCAAAATAAATCAATCTTATTATCAAAATAAAATGACTCCACTGTATTGATTTTACTAAATCCATACTATAGAATAAGTTTATATATCTTTTTTCACCAAAAATGTAAGGGTTTACAAAAAAGGAGGAGTAACATGAATACTTTATTAAATAAGCTACAAGCAAAGTTAGGACCGATCGCTTACAAACTTGATTCAAACCGCTATCTTTCAGCAATCAAAAATGGGTTCTTTGTCGCGATGCCTTTATTGATTATTGGTTCAATGTTTTTATTAGTCACACAGCTACCAATTGAACCTTATACTAATTTTATGGCGTCCATTTTAGGTAAAAACTGGATGTCATTATTTTTACAAGTCAATGATATGACCATGAATGCGATGACTTTATTTGTGATCTTGGGGATTTCCAGTGAGATGGCAAAATATTATTCTGTCGATCGAGGTTCTACTCAGGCAATTGCACTTGTCGCATTTCTAGTCCTAACACCGATTACTTCATCTGATAACGGTTCATTTCTACCTTTAGGAAACTTTGGCGCATCAGGTCTATTTGTCGGTATGATCACGGCTATTCTAGCGGCTGAAATTTTCCGTTGGGTCGTGCAAAAAGGGTGGACGATCAAAATGCCAGACTCTGTTCCTTCCAACGTTGCGAAATCTTTTTCAGCATTGATTCCCGGATTCTTCGTGGTCATCGCATTTAACCTGATTCGGATTGGTTTTACCTTCACCTCTTATGAAACGGCTCAAAATTTTATTTTTGAGGTACTGCAAACGCCCCTCTTAGCTTTAGGTAGTTCACTTCCAGCAACTCTTATTATTTTGCTTTTTGAAGCATTATTGTGGTCATTTGGGATTCATGGAGCAAATATCGTCGGTGCTGTAATGCAGCCAATTTGGATCGCGCTAACGGTGGAAAATGCACAAGCTTTCGCTAGAGGAGAAACACTACCCAATATTGTGAACTATCAATTTTATAGTAACTTTGTCAAACTAGGTGGATCGAGCGCAACCATTGGTTTAGCTATCGCTTGTCTATTTTTCGCAAAATCTTCTCAGTTTAAAACTTTAGGCAAACTATCTTTTGCGCCAGCAATTTTCAATATCAATGAACCTTTAGTGTTTGGTATTCCGATCGTGTTAAATCCAATGATGCTGATTCCCTTTATTATTGCACCACTTCTAATGTGTCTTTTGGCTTATACAGCGATGGCAACCGGTATCGTTCCCTTAGCAAATGGGGTGAATTTACCTTGGACTATGCCGCCAGTTATTGCAGGTTTAATGGTCAGCGGCTGGCGAGGTGCTCTTTTGCAAATTGTGCAAATTTTACTGAGCTTTGGGTTGTATTATCCATTCTTCAAGATGGAAGATTTAAAAGCATATCGGATTGAAATGGAGGGTGAAGCAACTTACGATAAGGAGGTAGAAACAGAAATTACGGAGAATGCTTAATCAAATATATGTATAAAAAAAACGAAAAAATCAACTATGGATTTCTCGTTTTTTTCTTTATTCTTATCTCACTACATCATCCCAAAAGCAAGCACGATAGCTGCTAAAATATTATTTAAAAAGTGAATCGACATACTAACTTCTAAACGTTTCGTTTTATAATAAGCCATTGAAAAAATCAAGCCCATCAAACCATAAATCAAAAAACTAATTAAATTGGTAGGACCATGAATCAGCCCAAATGAAATCGAGCTAAGCGCAATGGCAACTATCGGAAATTTTTCTAACCAATAACCGATAATACCACCTCTAAACACAATTTCCTCCATAATGGGTGCTGAAATTCCAATCAACAAGATAATCAAGAAAGGATTTTCTCCTGTAAATATCGTTTGAATCACAGCATCATTTGCTGTACTTTCTGATCCTTGAGTATTTAATAAAAGGGTTCCTCCAATCGCAATCACTCTTGCTAAAATATAACCGCCTAGAATAATCCCCACATTTCGTTTAGTGAAAAAATCCCATTTTAAGTTTAAGAATCCTAGTTTTTTTCCTAGAAATATCAGCAACCAAATGTTCCCGATAACCAACAGGATCAATAAAATCGATACAAACAATGATAAATTTGTTTCTCCCATACCTTGAGAAATAATTTTTACAACCGAAAATGCAGTCGTACCAACCTGACTTACTAAAAATAAACCAACTAAAACAAAAAACTTTTTAACATACTCCATCCCATTACTCTCCTTTTTATAAAATAAAATGTATATATCCCTTTTATCTTATCAGACTAAAGTTATATAGTAAAATAGCCTTGAAAGTAACTGTTGAGGCTAAGATTTTTTAGCTAGCTGTTTGCCTTCATTATAAGCGTATCCTTTGATATCGGAAGCAAACTTTAGGGCATTCAGTTTTTTCCACTTCAAATGATAACCAAATAGCAAAAATAACAACCATTACTATAAGCCTCTTCATAATTTTTTTAAAACAAAAAAAATGTCCCTTTCATACGAAAAGGACATTTCCATTCAGTCATTATTTAGCTAAAGCGCCTTTAGCTTGGTCAGCTAATGCAGTAAATGCTGCTGCATCGTTAACAGCTAATTCAGCTAACATTTTGCGGTTGATATCAATCTCTGCCAATTTCAAACCGTGCATTAATTTAGAATAGCTCAAGCCATTCATACGAGCCGCTGCATTGATACGAGCGATCCATAATTTACGGAAATCACGTTTCTTTTGACGACGATCTCTGTATGCATAACTATAAGATTTCATTACTTGTTCTTTTGCTGTTTTAAATAAAGTATGTTTTGATCCGTAATAGCCTTTCGCTAAATTAAGGATCTTTTTACGACGTTTACGGCTTACTACGCCACCTTTAACACGTGCCATGGTTAATTCCTCCTAAATATCTGTTATCTCTATGAGTTATTTTAATTGCTAAGTTATTGCATGAATTATTTCATTCTCAAATTCAGCAAGCTTTGTTACTAAACGCTTCAGGAAATCATCCTAAAAGCTTTTTTACTTCATTCTTGCTAATTGTTGACGAATACGTTTGAAATCGCCTGATGAAACCATTCCTGCTTTACGCAATTGACGACGTTGTTTTTTTGTTTTACCGTGGAAACGGTGACTTGTAAACGCACGGAATCTTTTTAACCCGCCGTTACCAGTACGTTTGAAACGTTTTGCTGATCCGCGGTGTGTTTTTTGTTTTGGCATGACTAATTTTCCTCCTACATTTTCATTTCGCATACCGTTCAACTAAATTAGTTGAAAAAGTTGAACTAGCATCCTCAAAAATTTTCATTAACTAGTTATCAGCTTATTAGCTTAATTTTCATTCTTCGGTGCCAGCGTTAGGAACATGCTGCGTCCGTCCATTTTCGCTTTTTGTTCCACTGTAGCAATATCTGCAGTTTCTTCCGCTAAGCGATCAAGAACTTTCTGACCAATTTCTTTGTGGGTAATGGCACGGCCTTTGAAACGGATCGAAGCTTTCACTTTATCGCCTTTTTCTAAGAATTTACGTGCATTACGAAGTTTTGTATTGAAGTCATTTAAATCAATTGTTGGACTTAAACGTACTTCTTTTACGTTGATCACTTTTTGTTTCTTACGAGCTTCACGCTCTTTCTTTTGCGTTTCGAAACGGAATTTCCCGTAATCCATAATTCGCGCAACAGGCGGTTTCGCAGTAGGTGCTACTAGAACTAAATCTAGGTTGGCTGTTTCAGCAATTTGTAATGCTTCCACTTTTGTTTTTACACCTAATTGTTCGCCATCTTGTCCGATCAAACGTAACTCGTGTGCACGAATGCCGTCGTTCACCATCATATCCTTTGCTATGGTCATTCACCTCCAAGTTTATTAAGAGAAAATCAATGCTGAAACTCTTTTTCCAAAAGTCTGCTATCGTAAAAAATACAATAAAAAACAGGCTCTGTATACAGATCCCGCGATGATTCGGACTCATATCAAATGATATAAAGAATCCTATATCCAGCCCAGTGACACTGTCAGCTAAGGCGAGAAGCGGGTGCTTCTGCTTTCATTTCTCAACTTTAATAGTATACGATATTTACAAAAGCTTGTCAATGCTTTTTTCTAATTGAGACAGAAACCCATGATTTTAAAAAATCGGTTTTCTGTCTCAAACGTTATTCTTTAATTTCCAAGTAGTTCTTCTATTTTAAGAAGTACACCATTTTCATCATTGGATAAAATAATTTCTTTAGCCGCTACTTTTACCCTCGGTTGTCCGTTACTCATGACGTAGCTATATCCCGCATGTTTCAACATTTCTAGATCATTACCGCTGTCACCAAAAGCTGCCACTTCATGATTTTTTATTCCCCACAACTCTTGTAGCTTCATCAAGCCATGCGCTTTATGGATTCCTGGAATGATCAAATCAATATCACCATGCCCACTAGAAACCGGAATAACCTTATCTCCTAATGCTTCATGCAGCTGAACAAGTACTTCTGAAACTTGTTCAACAGGAAAACTCAAAGCAAACTTGAACAAAGTATCGTCTTTTACGTCAAACAAATTAGGAACTTTTTTTAATCGATGGTAATATTTCTGACCGTGTTCAATAAAAGAATCCGGCTCATCTTCCGTAACATAAGCGCTGTTTTTCCCACAAAGAATCGTATGTCCTTGTTTGAACTCGGCTAAAATAGTCAGTACCTCTTGAATGATTTCAGAATCGATTTCACCTGTGAATATTTCTTCACCTTCACTAACAACATACGCTCCGTTTTCTGCTACAAATGATAATTCTCCTTCAATTTCAGGAAAAAAAGATTTAAGTTGATAGTATTGATTCCCGCTGGCTATAACAAAACGATTTCCTTGTTGCTTCATTACCTGATATAACTGACTAAATTTTTCTCGGTCGTAATCTTGTTGACTGTTCAAAAACGTTCCATCCATGTCTACTGCAATCATTTTTACTGTCATTTTTCTACTTCCTTTCAGTCTAGTAACTCAAAATGTTTTAATCCAAAACGAATGCCATCCTCCAGATGAGACTTTGTAATATAATCAGCATGACTTTTTACATGCGCTGAAGCATTATCCATTGCAATTGCCGTATCTACTGCTTCAAACATTCCTAAATCATTATTTCCATCACCAAATGCATAGGTTGGTACATGAGCCAATCCTAATGTTTTAATTACTTCTTGGATTCCGGCTTTTTTTGACTGACCATTCAGCACAACTGCCAGTGAATATGGACTGTCTCTAAAAAAGGTAAATGTCTCAGCAAATTTTTCTCGATATACTAAATCTTTTCCTTCATCCTCTGAAAAAAGATAAATCATATAGATCTCATATTTCTTGTGGAAATCTGCCGAAATTTGCGGCAATGGTGCATGATCTAATTGATATAATTTTTCCATACTCTCAGTCGAATAACAAGCAGCATATTCGGCTTCAGTATAACATGCCAAGGAATGACCTAACGATTCAGAAAGCGCCATCAATTCTTGAATCTGTTTCAGGGGTATTGCATGTTTTGAGACAACTTCATTTTCAACGACATTAAACTGGCCATTTAAACTTACATATGAATCAATTGACGCGCCTTTGGTGATTTGTTTGATTTCCTCTGGAGAACGGCCACTTGCGATCAGCGGTAAGATATCATTTTTCTTTAATTGTGCAATCGCTTGATGATTTTCTATAGGTATTTTAGAATCAGCATCTAATAATGTCCCATCCAAATCAAAGAAAACAAGTGCTTTGTAGTTGTTCATGACTTCCCTCTTTTTCCTATCTTCACTTACTATTATTGTACTATACTTTTTAGTCCATAGAACAAAAAACTTTATTCTAGTTTGTGTAAACAATTTCTTGTTTAAACGAGTAGAATAAAGTTCGACTTTTTATTTTTCATCAACTAATAATTAGTGAACTATTTCTATTTAACTAGAAATTTCCTAGAAAAAGATAAATGATCGACTAAACGCTATATCTATCTTATATACCCTAGGCTATCCCTGTAGTCCCTACAGTTCTTCATTTTTTAATTGGCTTTTGTATCTCTCAATCCTTGTATCAAGACTTGAATACTAGCAGCAGTCTCAGGATCATGCTGCCCTTTTTTCTCATTGATATCTTGAGTGAATATTTGGCTCACCAAACTATTATCTGAATGTTCCGAACATTTCCCACATGCTGAAACCTTGATCAATCTTTTCTTATACCATGCTGCTTTATATTCAAGTTTTGATACAAATAGTGCCCAAGAAACATCTGAAACCCCTCGATGCAATTTGGAATTTCTGAAAAAGTCTGCTTGATGAATATCTTCTATACAAATCAAATCATATTTTCTAACAATTTCTGTGGTGATTTTATTCAGAAAATCGATTCGTTGATTCATTAACTTTTCCCGCATTTTTGCAACTTTCAGTTTTTGCTTCTGATAATTTTTTTGCTGTGACAATTCTGTGTTTTTTGATTTAGCAATTTCTTTTCGTCGTGTTAACTTTCTTTCCTCTCTAGTGATTCGCTGCTCAAATTCTTTTGTAAATTTATCATTATCGACACGTTTACCATTTGATAATACAGCAAATTCCGAAGCTCCTAATGTTATCCCGATTGCTGAATATGTCTTTTCAACTTTAGGAATCTCCTCTTCACAAAGAATCGAAACAAAATACTTATTACTCGGGGTCAAAGAAATTGTTGCTGACTTTATTTTCCCTATTACCGGACGATGCAATTTCATTTTAATCAACGATTTCAGTTTAGGTACTTTTAAATATTTTTCGTCAATAATTTTAATTGTCCCATTTTGATTATTCGTTGTGTAAGATGTGACAGCGTTTTTCTTTTGTTTTAACTTAGGAAAACCCACCGATTTTTCTCTATGAAATTTTTTGAAAGCACGGTCCAAGTAAACCTGCGCATTTGATAATGCTAAACTATCCACTTCCTTTAAACAAGGATGCTCTTTTTTATATTGAGCCGGTGTTGGCAACTTCACTTTTAAATCAGGATTATTTTTCAGTTCCTTATAAAGTTGAGTTCTTTCCTGTAATAAAAGATTATGCACAAGTCGAACACAAGAGAACGTTTTTTTTATGAATTCTTCTTGCAGTAAAGTAGGGTAAAGTCTGTATTTATACGCCTTTAATACCTTCATTAGAATACCACCCTACCAATAAAAAGCTGAATGAACCGCTTAGCTCACGAAGCTTTTCTAAAATGATTATATCACAAAGAAAAAAGATTCATTCATCTTAGGTTTAAAAATTCTAGCTAAGAAAAATAGTTCTTTTCTTAGCTAGTCTTTCTTTTGCAAAACGACTATTCGTGATTCGCTCTGGCTTTTTTCTCTTCAATTTTTTTACGATAAACATCAACTTCATCTTCAGAACAATAAACATAATGTTCTGGCGTGATTTCTCTTAGTTTACGTTCTTTGTTATCTTCTGGTTGTGGTTTATAAACAATACGTTTACGTGTACGTTCATAATCTGGATCAGGTAATGGAATAGCTGATAGTAAGCTTTCAGTATACGGATGCACACCAAAGTTATACACATCATCACTTGAACCCATTTCCAATAATCTACCACTATGCATAACACCGATACGGTCACTGATATGTTTTACCATTGATAAATCATGGGCAATAAACAAATAAGTCAAACCAGCATCTTTTTGTAAGTCCTGTAATAAATTGACAACTTGAGCTTGAATCGATACGTCCAAAGCTGAAATCGGCTCATCACAGATGATGAAGCGCGGATCAACAGCTAAAGCTCTCGCAATCCCGATACGTTGGCGTTGACCACCTGAAAATTCATGTGGATAACGTGTGCCGTGGCTCGGATCAAGTCCAACGACTTTTAATAATTCGTTAACTTTAGCTTCACGTTCAGCAGCATCTTTTGCCAAGTGATTAATGTCGATTCCTTCAGCAATGATATCGTTGACTTTCATTCTTGGATTTAGTGAAGCATAAGGATCTTGGAAGATCATTTGAACTTCACGACGGAATGCCTGCATTCCTGATTTTGAACGAATTTTACTGATGTCGTCACCGTTAAAAACGATTTCCCCAGCAGTCGGATCGTATAAGCGAATCACACTACGTCCGGTTGTTGATTTACCACTACCAGATTCTCCAACCAATCCGAACGTTTCACCTTCGTAGATATGGAAACTGATGTCGTCAACAGCTCTAACTTCGTCAGGGCGTCCCACGTTAAAATATTGTTTTAGTCCTTTAACATCTAAAAGTACTTTTCTTTTTTCACTCATTATTTAACGCCTCCTGCAGTTGTATTATGGCGCTCAGCATAAATCGCCCAACGTCTTACAATTTCAGCTGGAGGGGTGATTTTTGGTGCTTGTGGTGCTAATAACCACGTTGCAGCTTTATGAGTTGGTGATACTTCAAAATAAGGTGGTGCTTCTTCTGCATCGATCTTCATCGCAAACTCATTACGCGGATAGAAAGCATCTCCTTTTGGCGGGTCTAACAAATCAGGAGGTGAACCAGGAATCGCATATAGCTTGTCTTCGGTTCCTTCCATAGTCGGCATTGAGCCTAGTAAGCCCCACGTATATGGATGTTGCGGATTGTAGAAAATCTCTTCTGATGTTCCCACTTCCACTAAACGTCCGCCATACATAACTGCTACACGATCAGCCACGTTTGCTACCACCCCTAAATCATGGGTGATAAAAATGATTGATGTGCTGATTTTTTGTTGTAAGTCTTTTAATAGTTCTAAGATTTGTGCTTGGATCGTTACATCTAAGGCAGTTGTCGGCTCATCTGCAATTAGAACTTCCGGATAACAAATCAAAGCGATCGCGATAACGATTCGTTGACGTTGTCCACCTGAAAATTGGTGAGGATAGTTTTTCAAACGTTTTTCAGCGTTTGGAATTCCTACTAATTTCAATAGTTCTAAAGCTTGATCCAAACCTTCTTTTTTCGACACTTTATTGTGTTTGATCAACGATTCAGCTACTTGTTTGCCGATTGGCATTGTTGGGTCCAATGAAGTCATTGGATCTTGGAAAATCATTGCAATTTCTTTCCCACGAATGGTTTGCATTTGTTTTTCCGTCTTGTGTACGATATCTTCACCTTTAAACAGAATTTCTCCATTGTCGATGTTTGCATTGCTGCTCAATAATCGCATGATACTTCTAGTAGTTACTGATTTACCACTACCAGACTCTCCTACGATCGCTAGAGTTTCCCCTTTGAACAAATCAAAGCTAACGCCGCGAATAGCATTTACTTTTCCAGCAAACGTATCAAAAGAAATCTGTAAGTCTTTTACTTCTAATACTTTTTCCATAGTCATTCACTCTACTCTTTCATCTTAGGATCGAAGGCATCACGTAGTCCGTCAGCTAACAAGTTGAAACAAATCATTACGACTGACAAAGTTACGGCAGGAATCCACATCAAATATGGAAGGAAACGGAACGTTTTATATCCTTCATTTAATAATGTTCCAAGTGAAGCGGTCGGCGGTCTTAATCCTAAACCGATGAAACTTAGAAACGCTTCGAAGAAAATTGCCGACGGGATACTGAACATCATTTGAACGATGATCACACTTGAGATATTCGGCAAAATATGTTTTAAGGCAATCTTCAAACGAGATTCACCTAATGTTTGGGCAGCTAAAACGAACTCTTGATCTTTTAGTTTCAAAGTCTGAGCTCGAACGATTCTGGCCATTGAAATCCAGTTGGTAATCACCATTGCTAAAACGATTGATAAAATACCTGGATCAAAAACAGTCAGCATCAAGATCATCACAACAAGGTTAGGAATTCCTGAAAGAACTTCTAAAACACGTTGCATCACTGTATCGACACGTCCACCTAATAATCCTGAAATCAAACCGTACGTTACACCGATTGTAATATCAAGTAACGCTGCGATAAATGCGATCAATAATGAGATACGAGTTCCCATGAATAAACGGCTCAATACATCACGGCCTAACCCATCAGTTCCAAGGTAGAAATTCACATTATCAGGAACATTAGCTTGTGCGTACTTGTCTACCATTTTACCAGCAACATTAGCTGTACCGTTAAATCCATTGATACTATCTAGAAATGGAATACGCGGTGGTAAGTTGATATACGCAACATTTTGCTGGGTTGGGTCATGTGGTGAAACCCAAATTGTTATAATTGAAATAAAGATGATGATTCCTAAAAGGATCAAGGAAATCACAGCAGCTTTATTCTTTTTCAAACGACGCCAAGAATCTTGTAAAAAGCTTAGTGACGGCGTTGCAATTCGTTCACGTTCCTTTGTTGTTGATGTATCCAAAGGCTGGAATTCATTTGCTGGTATTTCTTTGATTTTTTCTGGGACATTGTTCAAGTCTACTATTTCCATTAACCTTTGGCACCTCCTGAAACACGAATTCTTGGATCAATCAATCCATAAAGTAAATCAACGATCAAGATTACGAATACTAGTAAAGCAGAATATAGAATCGTTACAGCCATAATTGTTGGATAGTCATTGGTCATGATTGATTTCACGAACTGCTCCCCAATACCTGGAATAGCAAAAATATTTTCAACAACTAAAGACCCTGTCATCAAACCAACAGCTAATGGACCGAGTAATGTGATCAAAGGAATCAAACTATTTCTAAGTCCATGTCTCACGGCAACTTGCCAGCGGCTCAAGCCTTTTGCACGAGCTAACTCTACATAATCACTATGTAAAACTTCGACCATCTCGGTTCGTATAAACCTGGCGGAATCGGCCATTGGACTCATTGCTAACGCAATCGTTGGTAAAATCGTATAAGCAAACCCATTCCACATTGCGATTGGCAACACTTTTAATTTCATGGCAAAGATATATTGCAGTAATACCGCAAAAACAAAGTTAGGAATCGAACGCCCTAAGATTGCCATTAAAGTTGCTAATGTATCTACCCATGTATTTTGGCGCATCGCTGCAATAATTCCTAGTAAAATCCCTACTAGCGTACCAAAGACGATTGCTTGCGCTCCTAATTGTACTGACGGTCCGATACGGCCTGCCAAAAGTTTTGCTACTGGTTGGTTTTTAAATTGGAATGAAATCCCAAAATCACCAACTAGAAGGTTTTTTAAGTAAATTCCATATTGAACGATTACTGGTTTGTCTAAACCTGATTGTTTGTTCAACATAGCAATTGTTTCTGGACTAAGTTTTTCTTGGTTGGTATAAGGAGTACCTGGTAATAATTGCATTAAGAAAAACGTAATCGTTGCGATCAACCACAATGTGATGATCATAAAGAAGACCCGTTTAAGAAAATATTTTCCAAAACTGTTCAAGAATGACACCTCCGAGATTATTTTGACTTCATCAGTTTTTTTCGATAAAGTAAGGATAGAAAATTAAGTAAGGATGAGCACATGAAAAATTTAAAATGGCCCTTGATTACCTCAGCGGTCTCAAGCATCGGTATTTTTACTTACCTAGTGATAAAACAGGCACTAACTATCCGTTCTGTATCTGATACCTTCTTCATCGTTTCATTGTTCTTTCTGATTATCGGTTTAGCCATGTGGATCATGTCCTCTGGATTTTTTGATAATTTCCAACGTTTTATGAAAATGCATTTTCGTTTTAGAAAGAAAAATGAACCAAAAGAATTTATCCCATTTTCAGAGATTGGCAAAGCACATCAGCTTTACTGGCTTGAAACTGGAGGTATTTTACTGATCGTCTCTATTGTTTCTTTATTATTTTACTTTTTATGAGCACAGATAGCAAGAGGACCGTTGCCTTTTTATTCAAAGAGGGCAAAGGTCCTTTTTGCTATTGGAAACTATTTCAGACTATTCTGAAATATAAGTCCATTTGTAATCGTATTGTGCACCTGCTGGATGGAAACCAACATCTTTAACTTTTTCAGCACGTAAGTGAGCTTCAGCTTTTTGATAAAGAGGAATCACACCCATGTCGCCCATGATTATTTTCTCTGCATCAACTAAGTTATCCCAACGTTTTTCAGGATCATTGGCATTTGTCGTTGAAGCGGCTTTCAATGCTTTATCGTATTCAGGGTTGCTGTAGTGTCCACGGTTATATGGGACACCCGTTTGGAATAAATCTAAGAAACTACTTGGATCTACGTAGTCAGCTCCCCAACCACCAATAACGGCTTTAAAGTCACCTTTGTTAGAACGGTCTAAACGAACAGCAAATGGTACTGGACTTACTGTTACTTTTGTTCCTTCTAAAGCATCTTGGATCGCACCTTGGATATATTCTACTGTTTTCTTAGATGAATCAGCATCAGAAGATAAGATGTCGATATCTAATGTTTTAATACCCAATTCTTTCTTCGCTTTTTCCCAATGTTCTTTTGCTTTCTCTTTATCGTAAGTAATTTTGTCTTCAGCTGCTTCTGTGAAGTCTTCTTTTCCATCTGGAGATTTAGACATATCTGCTGGCACTAATCCTTTAGGTTCCACTGAGCCATCACCTAGGATTTGTTCAACTAAAGATTTACGGTCGATTGAATAAGAAATAGCTTTTCTTAAGTTTTCATTTCTATATGGTGAATTTTCGTCGATTTGATTTAATTCCATATATTGAGTTGATGCTTCTTTTTGGATCACAAGTGCTGGGTCATTAGCCGCTTGTTGTGCTAATTCGCCTGTTAATGTGACATCATCAGCTTGTCCATCTTGGAATAAGTTATATGAAGTTGGTGCTTCTTTCACAACATTCGTTTTTACTTCATCCAATTTGACAGTATCTGCATCCCAATAATCTTTATTTTTCTTATATGACCATTCAGTATCAGTTCCTGCTCCATCAAAGCCGTCTAAGACAAATGGACCATTATATACTGCATTATCACTATTTGCTGCGTAATCTTTACCATATTTCTCCACGATATCTTTTCTTTGTGGGAAGAATGATGGGAAGGCTAATAGGTAATCAAAATAAGGCGTTGCTTTTTCTAAAGTGATTTCTAATTCATAATCACCTGTCGCTTTGATTCCAAGTTCAGATTTGTCTTTCTTACCTGCTGCGATATCTGCACCATTTTTAACAGATTCGTAAAGGTAGGCATATTCTGAAGCTGTCGCTGGATCAACTGTACGTTGCCATCCGTAGACATAGTCTTCTGCTTTTACGGGTTTTCCGTCTGACCATTTAGATTTTTCGTTTAATTTGATTTTATAAGTAATGCCATCATCACTGACTTCCGCTTTTTCAGCAGATCCAGCAGGTTCTGGTTTATTATCTAAATTCAAACGATAGATTCCTTCATATACATTGTTTAAAGCAGTAAAGCTGATAACGTCTGTCGCTACTGATAAATCAGCACTTGGCATTTCTTGTAAAACATTGACACGGAATACTTGCTCTCCGCTTGGTTTTCCATCAGCTGCTTTTGAGCTGCCTGAATCGTCTGTTTTTGCGCCACCATTACCACATGCTGCTAATGTTAAACTAAATAAAGTGATGAATCCAAAAGCAAATGACTTCTTTAACTTCATTCTTTTTTCCTCCCTAAAATTACCCTAAGTATTTTCTGAAAAATCAGAATTTAATAATTATTTACTGTACTGAGGTATAGTTTACAATTTTTAAATTAAAAAATCAAGAATAATCTTATTTTTTTTTAATACTCACATCATTAAATTGTATCTTCATTAGAAGTGATTTCTTAGAAACAGTATTAAAAGGTTGAACACGCTCGTTTAGCCATGATCAGTTTTTCTCTTTTTTCGAAAGGCTGACCCGTGAAGCCAAATTAGTAAAAAAAGCGATTGTCTTCTTATAAAAAAGTATGTTAGATTAGTATTGGAAGAAACATACTATAGTAGGAGCAAGCCATTTTTGTTCAATAGTACTGTTCAGCACCAATGGTTTTAAAAAATATTTTCATATTTCACAACATTAATAAGGAGTGATGAGATGCAACATTCATCTTTTTTCAAAGAACTAACTACGTTTCATAAACCTCAAAAAGCACCTTTTCGCTTGATTGGTGCAGGCATTTGTATGGCAGTGCCATTATTCATTGGTTACTTTTCAAATAATTTACTGATTGGCAGTTTTGGCTCACTCGGAATTTTTACTTTCCTTTATTATCAATCACTCCCTTTGAAAGAGTTGTTGATCCGTTTAAGTGCTATTGGTGGATTTTTACTTTTGGGAAATCTAGTAGGGGTTCTTAGTACTCATATCCCTTGGGTTATCCCCATCGCAATTGCTTTGATCGCATTTTTGGCCAGAATTATTTTTAGGTTATACAGAATCGCTAAGCCAGGGGCTTTTTTTATTGTCATGGTAACCGCGATGGGCAGTGGAACTAAGATTCCTTTAGAGAAAGTCCCAATCATGATGAGTTATGTTTTATTAGGGGTTTTGACCTCTCTTGTTGTAGCTGTTATCTTGTATTTTGTTGAAGGAGAGTCTGTCGAGCCTGAAAAGAAAATTTCTTTACAAGAGCGGTTATACACGGATCCTGCCGCACTTCTTGATGCTCTGCATTATGCTGCTATTTTATTTTTAGCAACTTATATCAGTCAATCGTTGCATTTGACCAATACTTATTGGATGATTGTTTCATGTGCCGCTGTGTTACAAGGTGATAATTTACGAGCAGTCATGCATCGTAATATTCAGAGGATTTTAGGTACGATGATCGGTTTGTTGATCGCAGCTCTTTTGTTGAGTATTTCATTTACTTCTTTAGAAACCATTTTTCTGATTTGCTTTTTCTTTTTAACTGTAGAATTTTTTATTAGACGAAATTATGCGATCGCAAATTTTTTTACAACGCCAATGTCTTTGTTATTAGCAAATCTAGCCCGTCATCAATATTTAGTGAGTTTGCTGAATTATCGTTTGATTGGAATCGTTTTGGGCAGTCTTTTAGGGCTTTTAGGTGCATTTGTATTAACGACTTGTTTAAAATTTTATAATCGCGCGTATCAATTAGATGAAAATTTAGATAAAGAAACAGAATAATACGATCCACTCTACTATAATCATTTGGAGGTTTTATTTATGAAAATCAAAAAGCCCGTCGCCCCTTTACTGCCTAAACTAACTGAAACTGATTTTATTTCTTTAGATGATGAGCTCATTATTGAAGGCTTAGCATTGAAAGATCAAGATCTTAGTTATCAGGATGTACGCAATTTAGTTTTTAGAGAATGCCGCTTTGAAAAAATAACGATGAATCGGAATCATCTTGAACGTTTTGAATGTAGTAATGTAATTTTTGATCATTGTGACCTTTCCAATACTGAGTGGATCGGAGCTAGTTTTCACCAAGTTCATTTTCGTCAATGTAAGTTAACAGGAACAAATTTTGCTGAGAGTTATTTGCGAGATTGTTTTTTTGAAGATTGTTTAGCTGATTATGTTTCTTTTAGTGCCACGAATCAAAAAGTCGTTCAATTTCAACAAACGAGCTTGAATGATACTGAATTCGTTGAGATCACTTGGAATAATCTTTTGTTTGATAGCTGTCCATTAACTGGAAGTAATTGGTTTCATACGAAATTAGCTGGTCTTGATCTGACTAAGAATACTTTTGAAAGAATTGCCTTTTCCCAAGAGTTACTTCGAGGATTGACAGTCACGCAAGAACAAGCAATCACGATTGCAGCAGGATTAGGCTTAGTTATTGAAGACTAAATAGGAAGAAAGTTTGGAGCCGAGCTTGATATTTTAGCTCTAAGCTTTCTTTTTTTGCATACAAATATTAATGAGAAATTAATATTTTCCTTAATATAGAAACTAAACATTTTATTTCATATGCTTTTTTGGTAAACTAGTATAGCTTGGGAACTGTATATTAGCTTATATGGATGCTGTCTTGATCACTATTTTTGGTCTTTTGCTGGTAGGAATCGTTTATGGTACTCTTAATAAAATGAGTGTCAATTATGGTGTTCAGTTTAAGATTCTTGTGGTTTTACCTTAGATTACCACGCATTTGATATTTAAATAAAAGGACTGTTAATTAGAATGAATAAAGAAAAAACTGGTCATGGGCAAGCTTCTGGGAAAATTATATTGATGGGGGAACATTCTGTCGTTTATGGTGAACCTGCGATTGCTTTTCCGTTTCAAGAGACTTATATTTCAACAAAAGTTGAATCTGCCACTACTATGGTATTAGATTGTCATTATTTTTCTGGACAATTGTCAGAAGTGCCTCCTCAGTTGAAAAGTGTCAAAGAAGTCATCAACCAAACATTGAGTGTACTTCACCAAGAAAATACGACTTTTAAAATCACTATTACCAGTACAATTCCAGCAGAACGCGGAATGGGTTCAAGTGCTGCTGCGGCCGTTTCTATCGTTCGGGCATTATTTGACTATTTCGAGGTTCCTTGCACACAAGAAACCTTGCTTCCTTTAGTAAATCGCGCAGAAAAAATTGCCCATGGTAATCCTAGCGGTATTGATGCAGCGGCAACTAGTGGGAATGAATCACTATTTTTCATAAAAGGTCATCCATTAGAAACCTTTCCAATGAACGTTTCCAATGCTTATTTGATCGTTGCAGACACTGGTATCAAAGGTCAAACAAGAGAGGCTGTTAGTGATGTAGCTCAGCTTTTTGAACAAAACAAACAAAGCGTTTCACAACATATTACTGAGTTAGGCCACTTGACTAAGCTTGCAAAACAAGCTATTTTAACAGATGATGCTTATTCATTGGGAAAAATCATGAATCAAGCACACGTTCAGCTTAAAGCATTAACCGTCAGTAATGATCAATTAGATCATTTAGTCATTACTGCTCAGGAAAATGGCGCGTTAGGGGCAAAATTAACAGGTGGTGGCCGTGGTGGTTGTATGATCGCCTTAGCTGATTCTAAGGAGCAAGCGGTAAAAATCGCTAAAGCGATAGAGTTAGCAGGTGCAAAAGCCACTTGGATTCAATCATTAGGAGTGAAAAATTAATGTACGCTGGAAAAGCACGAGCCTATACAAATATAGCGTTGATAAAATATTGGGGAAAAAAAGATGAACGCTTAATATTACCTATGAACAACAGTCTTTCTTTAACATTAGATGCATTTTATACCGAAACAAGTGTATATTTTGATGAAACCTTGACGGAAGATAGTTTCTTTTTAGATGGAAAAAAACAAGATCTTAAGCAGACTGCCAAAATTTCTAAATTCTTAGATCTTGTTCGACAACAACAAAATCTGTCCCTATTTGCGAAAGTCGACAGTCAAAACTTTGTCCCAACAGCTGCTGGTTTAGCTTCTTCTGCCAGTGGTTTAGCCGCTCTCGCTGGCGCATGTAGTGAGGCGCTGAATTTACAATTAACTGAAACAGAACTGTCCCGCTTGGCTAGACGCGGCTCAGGATCAGCTTGTCGTAGTATTTTCGGTGGATTTTCTGAATGGCAAAAAGGCGAGTCTGATCAGACATCATTTGCCCAAATTATTCCTTCTGATCAATGGGAGGACGAATTAGCGATGCTTTTCGTTTTAGTCGATGATGGCGTAAAAGATATTTCCAGTCGTGATGGCATGAAACGAACGGTTGAAACATCAAGCTTTTATTTCGGTTGGCTAGAAAACGTCGAAGCAGACTTAGCCACAGCCAAAGAAGCAATCACAGAAAAAGATTTTAATAAGCTCGGTCAAGTCACTGAAGCAAATGGTTTACGCATGCATGGAACGACGTTAGCGGCCGTACCACCATTTACTTACTGGTCACCTGAAAGCTTAAAAGTTATGCAATTAGTGCGTTCAGCTAGACAAGTTGGTCTACCGTGTTACTTTACAATGGATGCTGGACCGAATGTTAAAATTTTAGTAGAGAAGAAAAATTTAGCTGCTTTAAAGAACTTTTTAGGAGAGCATTTTTCTCAGCAACAGCTGATTGCAGCATACGCAGGACCAGGAATAGAAGCTATTCCTGTAGAAAGGTCGGAAGAATTATGATAGAAGTTTCTACACCAGGCAAGCTGTTTATTGCTGGTGAATATGCCGTTGTTGAACCAGGACATCCGGCGATCATCGTTGCAGTAGATCAATTTGTAACGGTTACTCTTGAAACAGCAGAAAACGTCGGCAGCATTCAGTCTGCTCAATTTAGTTCACTACCTGTACGTTGGACGAGAAGAAACAATGAACTGGTTCTAGATATTCGGGAAAATCCCTTCCATTACGTACTGGCAGCAATTCGTTTAACAGAGAAATATGCGCAAGAACAATACAAAGAATTATCTTTTTACCACTTGAAAGTCACCAGTGAATTAGATAATTCAAATGGGCGGAAATATGGATTAGGCTCTAGCGGAGCTGTAACAGTGGCAACCGTAAAAGCATTGAGTCTTTTTTATGGTTTAGAGTTGTCTGAAGAAGAAATTTTCAAACTTTCTGCACTAGCTCATTTAGAAGTTCAAGGAAATGGTTCTTGTGGAGATATCGCGGCAAGTTGCTATGGCGGTTGGATTGCTTTTTCAACTTTCGACCACCAATGGGTCAATGAACAAGTTCAAAAACAAACTTTGACAACATTACTTCAAGCAACCTGGCCGAAATTAATGATCCAACCTTTAACGGTTCCAAAAAAACTACGTCTGCTGATTGGCTGGACTGGAAGCCCTGCTTCTACTTCTGATTTAGTCGATCAAGTCAACCAATCAAAAGAAGTACAAGAAACAGCGTACCGACAATTTTTGGACGACAGTAAAGCCTGTGTTGAAACAATGATTACAGGCTTCAATACAGAAAATATTCCATTGATTCAAGCACAGATACGAAAAAACCGTAAATTGCTCCAACAACTAACATCGATCACAGGTGTTACGATTGAAACCCCTGCCCTTAAAAAATTATGTAATTTAGCTCAAACTTACGGCGGTGCAGCGAAATCATCTGGTGCAGGCGGGGGCGATTGCGGAATTGTCTTGTTTAAACAAAAATCGGGTATTTTACCTTTAATGAGCTCTTGGGAAAAAGAAGGCATCACGCCTTTACCATTACATGTATATTTTTACGGAAAGCAGGAAAAAGATGAATCGAAAAGATGAACATATCTCTTTGGCTAAAGCCTTTCATAAAGACAAAACCAATGACTTCGACCAAATTCGTTTTGTTCATCATTCATTTTCAGAAATAGCAATGGATGACGTTGATATTTCAACCTCTTTTCTTGATTTTTCCTTTAAACAGCCATTTTATATCAATGCTATGACTGGTGGTAGCGATCGCGCGAAAGAAATCAATCAGCAATTGGGCATCATCGCTAGAGAAACGGGTGTGATGGTGGCGACAGGGTCAGTCAATGCCGCTTTGAAGGATCCTAATTTGGCAGATACTTATCAAATCATGCGTAAAGAAAATCCTGACGGGGTAATTCTAGCAAATATTGGCGCTGGACTTTCTTTAGAAGAAGCCAAAAAAGCGGTCGATCTTTTTCAAGCTGATGGACTGCAAATTCATGTGAATATTCCGCAAGAGTTAGTAATGCCAGAAGGTGATCGTGACTTTCATGGTTGGCTAGATAATATTGAAGATATTGTTTCTCATTTGTCTGTTCCGGTTATTGTGAAAGAAGTTGGTTTTGGCATGAGTAGTGAAACAATCGAGCAATTAGTCTGGCGTGGTGTCAAAGCGGTTGACGTTAGCGGACAAGGTGGAACAAGCTTTACCCAAATCGAAAATGCCCGTCGTAAAAAACGGGAGCTTGGCTTTTTAACTGATTGGGGGCAATCAACGGTCCTCTCTCTATTAGAATCCGTGAATTGGCAACGCGACCTAACAGTTTTAGCGTCTGGTGGTGTTCGACAGTCACTAGATATCGTCAAAGCACTTAGCTTAGGTGCTAAAAGTGTTGGTGTGGCTGGAACTATTTTAAATCAGTTAATGACAAATGGTCTTGATGAAACGATTGAACTTGTTCAACAATGGGAAGATGAACTTAAACTTTCATATACATTACTTGGTAAAAAAACGACAGCTGAGCTGACAACGACAGATATTATTTTTTCTAGTGAGATCATTCATTGGTGTGAAAGTCGTGGGATTGCTTATCAACCGTTTGCTAAGAGAAGTAAATAAAGAAAAGCAGATTGAGCTTAAATGCTCAGCCTGCTTTTTATCTTACCCTTTATACGCTTGTCTCAATGCAGATATATCAATTCGTTTCATTTTATATAATTCCTGCATCACGCGATACGCTCTATCTGGATCAGAATTATCGAATAACTCATCCATATCCGTCGTAACAGTTTGCCAACACACCCCGTACTCATCTTCCATCCAACCACACGGCCATTCTTTTCCTATAGCCGTGACAGCCTCCCATAACCGATCGATTTCAGCTTGATCTTTACAATAGACATAAAATGAAGTTGCCATCGTAAACGTAAAATCATGATCCTCACCACTATCCATTACTCTGAACGGTTGTCCATGCATCGTAAATAAAGCTTGCGCAACAGTGCCATCTGGATTTTTTTGGACATATTCTACATTACCTTCACCAAAAATCTCAATCCATTGATTCATCGCCTCTTCTGCTTTTCCAAACTGTTCTCCAGTAAATAAAAAGCTTGGTGCAATAGATTGCGGCGTTTCTGATAAGACCAACTGCCATGAAACACCATACTGGTCTTTTAACCAACCGTATTTCTTGCTGAAAGGATACGTCCCAAATTCCATCAGTACTTCTCCTTTATGGCTTAATGTTTCCCATAACTTGTTGATTTGCTCTTGTGTCTCACATTCTACAAAAAAAGAAATTGCGGGTGTAAAATTAAATTCCGGCCCGCCATTCAACAAAATAACTTCTTGACCTGCAAGTGTCAACGCTATAGTCAACACTGATCCTTTAGGTTGATGTTCACTGTCTACATAGTAATCAACCTTATTGATTTTACTTTGTTCAAATGCGTTCACATAAAATTCAGCTGCTTCTTCTACTTTTCCATCAAACCATAAACATGGAGAAAATTTGGACATCTTTACTCATCCTTTCTTGAATAGAATAAATCTGATAATTTAACTCCATTATATACATCAAATGATTTATTTGAAAAAGCAATGCTCGTTATTATTTTTGAACGATGTTTCACTCTAGTAACTGCCTTCTTCTCCTTGCGAGGTCAAAATCACCGGTCCTTCTTTTGTAATCGCTAAACTATGTTCATACTGGCAGCTCAAACTACCATCTTTTGTCTTGGCAGTCCAACCATTTGGCTCCATTTCCATTTGCCACAAACCAGCATTGACCATCGGTTCAATCGTTATTGTCATTCCCTCTTTTAGTCGTAACCCCTTTCCAGGTTCCCCGTAGTGGCCAAAAAATGGTTCTTCATGAATCGTTGGACCAATACCATGTGCTATAAAATCTCGAACAACACTGTAGCCTTCTGACTCCACATACGTTTGAATGGCATGACCGATATCACCAACGCGCTTGCCTACTTGCGCTTGCTCAATGCCTAAATATAAAGCTTTTTTAGTGACTTCCATTAAATGTTTCGTTTCATCTGTTGCTTCCCCTACTGAATAAGCCCAGCAAGAATCTGAAATAGCACCATTTAAGTCAATACACATATCAACCTTGATTAGGTCTCCATCTTTTAATATCTTTTTCCGAGGAAAACCATGGCAGATTTCATCATTGATACTACAGCATGTTGCGAATTCATAGTCTTCAAAACCAATTTGGGCAGGTATTCCACCATGACTCTCAATATAATGCCGAACAAATACTTCGATATCCCAGCTTGTAATTCCAGGCTTAATAAATGTTCGTAATTGTTTGTGTACATCTGCTAATAAGGCCCCTGATTCCTTCATTTTATCTATTTCTCTTTTTGATTTTAATGTAATCATTTGTATCCTCTTTTCATGATTTGATTTATTTTGATTGAAACAATTTTCTGAAATTCACTTGGTTCTTCACTCTCTCATATCCTTGATGTTCATAAAATTTGTGTGCTTCGGTTCGTTCAACTCCTGAGTTTAGGCGAATCCCTTGTGCACCGTTTTCTTTTGCCCATTCTTCTGAGTAGTTCAATAGTGATTTCCCTACGCCCTTTCCATGCAGGTTTTCACCCACCACAAGTGCCATAACATTCATCAGATTGGGTCCATAGGTACAAACATATTCACTTAACTGAACGTAACCAACTACGGTTCCATCTATTTCTTCTACAAATAATTTATTGACAGGTGATGAAAGTAGATAGCTCAACTGTTCTTTAGCATCTTCAAGTGGATATGCATGATTTAATGGATACGTATTTAGTTGATTGATTGCTTCGATATCTTCTAGTTTTGCTTCTCTAATCGTCATTATCTATCCCTCCGTCTTTGATTACCATCATTATACTCCTTTTCATAAAAAAAGAAGAGTAACTTTTCAGCTACTCTTCTCACTTTATTCAATTAACCATTGTAGGCATCAATGATGATTTGTTTCAATTCACTGATCAACGGTTCTTTTGGATTTGCTGTTGTACATTGATCTTCATAAGCTAGTTCAGCCATATGATCAACAGTTGAATCAAGAATCTCTTGTGTAACACCTTGTGCTTTCAAGTTCATATCGATTCCAACAGATACACCTAAATCGTAAACTGCTGTTGCTAATGCATCCACTAATTCTGCTGTATTTTTTCCTTTCAGACCTAAGAATTTCGCAATATCAGCGTAATCTGTGTCTGCACGGAAGTAGTCATATTTAGGGAACATTGCATGTTTTGAAGGATCTTTGGCATTGTAACGGATAATATGCGGTAATAAAATCGCATTTGTACGTCCGTGAGGAATCCCATATTCTCCACCAATTTTATGAGCTACTGAGTGACAAATTCCTAAGAATGCGTTGGCAAAAGCCATACCAGCCATTGTTGATGCGTTATGCATTTTTTCACGACTTTCTGCATCTGGACGTTTCACTGAGTTTTCTAAGTGTTCAAAGACTAATTTGATTGCTTGTAAACTTAATCCACGCGTGTAATCAGAAGCCATTACTGAAACGTAAGACTCGATCGCATGTGTTAATACATCCATACCAGTATCCGCTGTTACAGAAGCTGGAACTGACATAACAAATTGTGGATCGATAATCGCAACATCTGGCGTCAATGCATAATCAGCTAATGGATATTTTACATGAGTTTCACTATCTGTAATAACCGCAAATGGTGTTACTTCTGAACCAGTACCAGATGTTGTTGGAATACATACAAATTGAGTTTTAACGGCTTTTTCAATTTTGTACGTACGTTTACGAATATCTAAGAATTTTTGTTTTGCACCAAAGAATTCTGTATCTGGATGCTCATAAAACATCCACATGCCTTTAGCTGCGTCCATTGCAGAGCCGCCACCTAATGCGATAATTGTATCAGGTTCAAAATCAACCATGACTTTTGTTCCAGCATACACTGTGTTTGTTGATGGATTTGGTTCTACTGCTGAGAATACTTCGATTTGAACGTCATTTTTACGTTTTTGTAATTCTTTGCGAACCGTATCAGCATAACCAAATTGAACCATTCCTGGATCACAGACGATCATAACACGTTCAACATTTTCCATTTTTTGTAGATATTGTAATGAATTTTTTTCAAAGAAAATTTTTGGCGGTAATTTAAACCATTGCATATTATTTCTCCGTTTCGCTACAGTTTTGACATTGATCAAGTTGACAGCAGATACGTTTTTAGAGACTGAGTTTTTACCGTAAGATCCGCAACCTAATGTTAATGAAGGAATCATTTCGTTATAGATATTACCGATCCCACCTTCAGCAGATGGAGAGTTTACCAAGATACGGCAAGCTTTCATGCGTAAACCAAATTTCACTTGTAGATCTTCATCTTCTGTATGGATCACAGCTGTATGCCCCAATCCACCTAATTCAAGCATTGCTTCACATAGGTCAAAGGCATGATCTGTATTTTTTGCTTTCATCATGGCTAAAACTGGAGATAATTTCTCACGAGAAAGTGGATATTCAGCGCCTGCTCCTTCAAGTTCAGCAATTAAGATTTTCGTGCCTTTTGGTACTTTGATACCTGCAAGTTCTGCGATATGTTCAGCAGAATAACCAACGATTGCTGGATTAACGGCATATTTACCTTCGTTCATGACAGCATCTTCTAGTTTTTGTAATTCGTTTGGTTTAACAAAATATACTTGATGTGCTTCAAATTCAGCTTTTACAGCTGCATAAACTTCATTGTCTACGATCACAGCTTGTTCAGAAGCACAGATCATACCATTATCAAATGATTTAGAAACGATCAAGTCATTGACTGCACGTTTGATTTTCGCTGTTTTTTCAATATAAGAAGGAACGTTACCTGGTCCAACACCTAAAGCTGGTTTACCAGTTGAGTAGGCTGATTTCACCATAGCACTACCACCAGTGGCTAAAACGATCGCAATTCCAGGATGATTCATCAAGCCTGAAGTAGCTTCTAATGAAGGTTGTTCGATCCATTGTACACAATTTTCTGGAGCACCTGCTTTAATGGCTGCGTCACGAACGATACGAGCAGCTTCTGCAGAACATTTTTGTGCGCTTGGATGGAAAGCAAAAACGATTGGGTTACGTGTTTTAATAGAAATCAATGCTTTAAAAATGGTTGTTGATGTTGGATTCGTTGTTGGTGTAACACCACAAACTACTCCGACTGGTTCAGCGATTTCAATCAAGCCTGTTTGGTCGTCTTTATTAATAACACCTACAGTTTTATCATGTTTGATGCTGTTCCAGATATATTCAGAAGCGTACATATTTTTGATTGCTTTATCTTCATAAATTCCACGGCCAGTTTCTTCAACTGCCATTTTTGCTAGAGGCATGTGTTGATCTAAAGCAGCCATTGCCATTTGGTGCACAATGTGGTCAACTTTTTCTTGATCGAAGTCTTCCATTTCTTTTAAAGCGACATTTGCTTTTTTTGCTAGCTCGTCGATCATTGCTGATACATCAGTCGTTTTGGTATCTTCTTTCTTCATTGTTTTAGCCATTGTGATCCTCCTAGAAAAATAAATGTTTTATTTTTTGTTTGTTAACTATTTCACATACACATCATACAACATTATTTTTCTCTTGTAAATAGTTTTATTGTGATTTTTTTCACATTAAATTATATTTTTACCTACCCCGCAAAAGTAAGCGCTTATTATTATACAAAAAGAAAAAAAGAACCTATCCGTATTAGAATAGATCCGTCAAGTCTTGCCAATCTTTAATTGTTAAACTACTTGTTTGTGCAATCAACTGCTGATAATCAAAAAATTCATTTGGCTCAATATGTAAAATGTCTTCCCGACACGCTTTGATCGATGATGGAGCTTTCTTTTTCCAACGATAAGAAACAAGATAGTTCATCAATTCTGTTTCATTAACCGATGAATAACCAAGTTGCTGAAAAGATCGGCATTTGATTTTTAATTCTTTTTTCAATAAGAACTTTTGATGCCACGATAGCTTTTCGATGGTTCTCCCCCTCTTTCTAAAGAATGACCTCTCTATTTTTCTTATGTGTTTTAGAAAGAAAAAATTCCAGCAAGCTGGAATTTATTCTTTCGTTTCGTTGTTTTCAGAAGTTTCTGTTACAGTTGGTTCTTCAACCACTGTTTCTTCCTTCGTTTCAACTACAGTTACATCATTGTCATTTGCAACAACTGTACCTGGCTTAACTGTTTTGATTGCTGCACGATCAAATTCAAGGATAATTCCTTCACAATCGATCAGTACAGTTTTTTTGTCATTGTCGATTTCAGAGATTACACCATGTAATCCGCCAATCGTTACAACGTCATCGCCCACTTTCATTGCATCTAAAAGTGTTTGACGTTCATTTTGTTGTTTCTTTTGCGAACGAGTCATAAAAAACATCATTCCTGCTAAAAGAATTAATGGTAAAATAAACGAAAGTCCTCCGCCCATTATCTATTCACCTCTCTATCCTATAATCACTAGTTTACTGTACCAAAATTTCTTGTACAACACTAGTCTTTTGATTGATTTTTTAGAAACTTTTCGCATTCTCTTTATTGAAGCCATATTCTTCAAAAAAGGCTTGTCTAAATTCCAGTAAATTATCATCCATGATTGCTTGACGAACTTGTTTCATCAAATTAAGTAGGAAATATAAATTATGGTACGACGTTAAACGAATACCAAATGTTTCATCCGCTTTAATCAAATGACGGATATAAGCACGAGTATAGTTTTTACAAGTATAACAATCACATTTCTCATCCAACGGACGAAAATCTCTTGCGTACTGCGCATTTTTAACAACTAGACGCCCCTTAGAAGTCATACACGTTCCATTTCTAGCAATTCGAGTCGGCAACACACAGTCAAACATATCGATACCACGAATCACGCCATCAATCAATGAATCAGCTGTTCCCACACCCATTAGATATCTTGGTTTATTATCAGGAATCAAAGGCGTTGTAAAATCTAGCACACGATTCATTTCAGCTTTAGGTTCACCAACTGATAAGCCACCAATAGAATAACCTGGGAAGTCCATACTGATCAAATCTTTGGCGCTTTGACGACGTAGATCTTCATACCCAGCACCTTGAATGATTCCAAATAAGCCTTGACGGTCTGGATTAGCATGAGCTTTCAATCCACGTTCTGCCCAGCGTGATGTACGCTCGATTGATTTCTTCACATAATCATAGCTTTCGTCAAACGGTGGACATTCATCAAAACTCATCATGATATCAGAGCCTAGATTATTTTGGATATTGATGGCTTTTTCTGGTGAAAGGAATAATTTAGACCCATTTAAATGATGTCTAAAATGAACCCCTTCTTCTGTGATTTTTCGCATATCACTTAATGAGAATACTTGAAAGCCACCAGAATCTGTTAAAATCGGTTGATCCCAATTCATAAACTTATGTAAGCCGCCAGCTTCCGCAATCAAATCATCTCCGGGACGAAGCCATAAATGATAGGTATTGCTTAGAATCACTCCGGCTCCCATCTCTTTCAAGTCTTCTGGTGACATGGTTTTTACTGTCGCTAACGTTCCTACAGGCATAAACATCGGTGTCGGAAAAGTACCGTGAGGCGTGATTATTTCTCCTAAACGGGCACCTGTATGTTTTTCTTTCTTTATTAAACGATAACGAATGGCTGGTTCTGTCATTCATTCTCCTACTTTCTTTTGTAAATTTACACTTTCCTCATCATACTTTTTTTTGTTCGTATTTGCAAGGTTTTACGGGCTTTCTTTAGGATATCCTTAGAACAATAAAAACTGGAGAACAGCGTTCAAAAACTCAGGTCTCCAGTTCTTTTGATATTTTCACCTTCACTTATTTACTGCTCATCGCTGCTTCAAGTTCGATCATTGCTGTTTTTACAATTTCTGGCGTGATCTTTTCTTTCATATAATGAATGGTTTCGTGCGGCTCAGCAGCACGTTCAGCAACACGCTGATAATCATCCTCTGATAAACACATCTTCATTTCCTTTAATGAAGTAGGTAAATCAAGACTGCGGTAAAACGGAATTAGTTGCTCGATTTCTGACCATTTATTTTCGATCACTAACTGAACCAAAACACCATACGCAACTTTATTGCCATGAAGTTGGTGGTGGCTCTCTGGTAAAATAGTCAATGCATCGTGAATTGAGTGAGCCCCTGAGGTTCGACCGTAATCATCACCGAATCCACCAACCATCCCGCCAAGTAAAATATTCGTTTCTACAACATTTAAAAAGGCTTGATTGATTTCTTTTTCTTTCATAGCATTGAGCGCTTCTTGACTGTCCGCAAGTAAAACATCTCGGCATTTTTTAGCTGCGTATGCAGATACCTGGATCTCGATCGGCTGTACTGATAATTGTGAGATCATTGCATCTGCTTCATACCATTTAGCCACAGTATCGCCGATCCCTGCGATCATCAACTCGATTGGTGAATCCAAGATCACTTTAGGCTCAATCAACACTAATGCATTACTTTTAGCAAAGACATCATAGCGATCCATAGCACTATCATTTTTGTATATCACACTTAATGGTGTATACGCAGCACAGGTTGCAGCTAGTGTTGGTAAAATCAAGATAGGCGTATCACATTGATTCGCTACAGCTTTACCTAAATCTGCAATTTTCCCACCTCCAACAGCGATGATTGCTTCTAATTGCTCGTGTTCAAACATTTGCTTTAACGCTATCGTCTGCTCATCCGTACATTCTCCGCCATAATAGACAAAGTGTGCATCTATATTCATTAGTGTAGGAAAATACGGTTTCGCCGCTTCCCATGAATCTTTCCCATGTAAAACCATTACTCGTTTGATCTTTCTTCTATTTAAATGTTCTTCTAAATCATCCCACGCACCAACCCGGCATTCATATTCTTGCGGCGCTCCTCTTACTATCAATGATTGATTCATTCTTCTCGACCTTTCATTTTTTACTAATTTTTATGCAAAAGTGAAATTTTGTAAATTCTTTGATAAAATTCACTTTTCCTTTCCCTTAATCTATGATATGATAAAACACATCCAAAAACAATAAATTTTTATACATTTATACGTGATTTTTAGAATATTTATTGAAAAACTAAGCAGTTGTACTTACTCAACTGTTATTACTCTATTATAAAGGAGAAGAACAAATGAAATTATGTAAAAAAACCTTAGCACTTATTATCCCTATATTGCTGGTACTACTCACTTTTATCTCGGTAACTACAGCAATCGCCGAAGAACCAGATCCAGTCTACGACAGCATTATGAAACGTGGTGAACTAATCGTTGGGTTGTCTGCTGACTATGCACCGTATGAATTTCATGCAGATGTTGACGGTAAAGACCAAGTTGTTGGTTTTGACATCTCAATTGCACAAAAAATCGCAGATGATCTTGGCGTTAAATTAAAAATCGAAGAATTGGGTTTTGATGCATTATTAGGTGCATTGAAAACTGGCAAAATCGATTTGATTATTTCAGGTATGGCACCAACACCTGAACGACTGCAAGAAGTTAATTTTTCGACTCCTTACATGACTGTCCAACAAAAAGTTGTTGTTAGAAAAGCGGACAAAGATCAATTTCAATCAACAAAAGATTTTGATGGTATAAAAGTTGGCGTTCAAAAACAAACTACCCAAGAAGAGTTAGCGAAAACAGAACTTGTTGGTTCGATTCCAACTTCTCTACAAAAAGTACCAGACATCATCATGAATTTAAAAAATAAAAAAGTTGATGCTGCTGTTTTGGAAGGCCCCGTTGCTGAAGCTTATGTTGATCGTGATCAAGAATTGACATTTGCAGATGTTTCATTTGAACAAGGTCAAAAAGATGCAGCTGTTGCGATTCCTAAAAATGCACCTATTTTAGAACAAAAAGTCAATGCTTCGATCAAAACGATCAATGATAATAATTTATTAGATGGTTATAAAAAAGAAGCCGGTAAATTAATGTTTACAGATGATGAAAGCTTCCTTGGAAAATACGGAAAATTCTATATCAGCGGTGCTGGTTACACCATTTTCTTAGCCTTTATGGGCGTATTGTTTGGTGCTATTCTGGGTGGTTTACTAGCATTAATGAAATTATCTAAATCAAAAATTTTACGTGGTATCGCTATCTGCTATATTGAATATGTTCGTGGTACTCCTTTATTAGTTCAAATTTTTATCGTTTATTTCGGTACAGGTGTTCTAGGTCTTGATTTATCGAAAATCGCTGCTGGTTGTATCGCTCTTGCATTAAACAGCGGTGCTTATGTTGCTGAAATCGTTCGTGCCGGAATCAATGCCGTCAACAAAGGGCAATTAGAAGCTGCACGTTCTCTTGGTATGAATCAACCGCAAGCAATGCGCTACATCATTTTACCGCAAGCAATCAAAAACATCTTACCTGCTTTAGGAAATGAATTTGTCACTGTAATCAAAGAATCTTCTGTCGTTTCGGTCATCGGAGTTTCGGAATTAATATTCCAAGCCGGCAATGTTCAAGGAGCTAGCTTTAAACCATTCTTACCATACCTTGTGGTATCATTGATTTACTTTGTTTTAACCTTTACTATTTCACGCCTGTTAGGTGTTGCTGAGAGGAGAATGAGCACTAGTGATTAATATAAAAAACTTGCACAAAACCTTCGGAAAAAATGAAGTCTTAAAAGGCATCGATTTAGATGTAAAAGCTGGAGAAGTGGTCGTAATCATCGGCCCTTCTGGTAGCGGAAAAAGTACCTTCTTACGTTGCTTAAACTTATTAGAACAACCAACAGACGGAACGATCGAATTTGAAGGCAAAAATTTATTGGATAAAGATACAGATATCGATGCTCTTCGCCAAAAAATGGGGATGGTATTCCAAAATTTCAATCTATTTCCCCATAAAACAGTTTTAGATAATTTGACGATCAGTCCAATCAAAGTCAAAAAAGAAACACCAGAAAAAGCGAAAGAAAAAGCTTATGCTTTATTAGAACAAGTTGGTTTAAAAGATAAAGCTGCAAGCTACCCTTCAAGCTTATCTGGTGGGCAACAACAACGAGTAGCGATTGCTCGTGCCTTAGCAATGAATCCTGATGTAATGCTCTTTGATGAGCCAACATCTGCACTTGATCCAGAAATGGTCGGTGAAGTTTTAGCTGTTATGAAAGCTTTGGCAGTTGAAGGAATGACGATGGTCGTTGTAACACACGAAATGGGCTTCGCCCGTGAAGTAGCCGATCGTGTGATTTTCATGGATGCAGGAATTATTCAAGAAGAAGGCACTCCTGAAGAGATTTTTGGTCAACCGAAAAACCCAAGAACTCAGGATTTTTTAAGAAAAGTTTTATAAAAATCGAAAGAGGACCGAGCAAGTATAAACAAACTTGCTTGGTCCTCTTAAAAAAATAGTATAGAATAATAAAGAGCAACAAGTTATTGGAGGTAAAAACATGAACCGTTCAAACATTGCAAAAAAACATCAGCAACCTGCTGAGAATATCTTGATGGACATCGCTACATTAGCAAAACAAGTACCCGATTTACTGGATTTATCGATTGGTGACCCAGATTTGATTACAGATGAACGAATCATCGAAGCGGCTTTTACAGACGTTAGAAATGGTCATACAAAATACACTGCTTCTGGTGGTAGTCAAGAATTTATTGATACCGTAGTGAATTTTTATCAACAACAATATGGCTTATCCTTTGAACCCGGCCAAGTTCGTGCAACAGTCGGTGCATTACATGGTATGTACCTAACATTACAGGTTTTGCTTGATCCTGAAGATGAAGTAATCATCCATGAGCCTTATTTCTCACCGTATAAAGACCAAGTACTATTTGCTGGCGGTCAACCAGTATTTATTCCAACTTATGAAGAAGATGGCTTTCAAATCAATATCGATGTATTAAAAGCTGCTATAACAGATAAAACAAAAGCGATTATTATCAATTCACCCAATAATCCGACAGGCGCTGTTTTTTCTCCTGAAACGTTTAAAGCAATTGCTGATTTAGCCATTGAACATGATTTTTATATTCTCTCTGATGAAGTGTATGAGGCTTTTTGCTTCTATGATGATTTCGTCCCAATGGCGACTTTTGCTCCTGAAAATACGATTACGTTCAGTAGTTTCTCAAAAGCATTTGCGATGACCGGCTGGCGTATCGGCTATATGATTGCACCTGATTATATCAATGATGCTGCGAAATTGATCAATGAAAGTATTACTTACTCTGCGCCAAGTCCTTCTCAACAAGCAGGTATCTATGCTTTAAACCATTCTGAACTATTAGTACCGACAGTTGTTTCTGTTTTTAAAGAAAGACTGGAATATCTAGAACAACGAATTGCTAAGATTCCATTTCTTTCACTGCATCCAGTCAAAGGCAGTATGTATGCATTCATTAATATCTCTAAAACGGGCCTAACTTCTGTTCCATTTGTTGAAAAAGTCTTAAAGGAAACAAATGTATTGATGATTCCTGGAAAAGCCTTTGGCGAAACAACTGGTGATAATTATGTACGTTTAGCAGCAACACAAGATATAGAGGTTTTAAAAGAAGCCTTTGATCGAATCGAAAAAATGACTTTTTAACCTAAAATAGTTTTGCTTTTTCCTATCATATCACTGGAAAAAGCAAAACTATTTTTATTCAATCATTCATTACTACTGTTCACTATCTGATAAAGTATTATAGAGAATAACTAATGTTGAAACAACACAAACTACGATTTGAATCAGTATATTATCCGAAAAATTCTCAGTAATTTTGATTGTAGCAATTGCCAAAAAGAAGCAAATTGCTAAGACCACTGCTAATTTCACTCGTTTAAATTCTTGCTGGATCCGATAAATCGTCTCAACCGGCACTCCTTTTTGTTTAGCAATGGTTCGTAGTTTACTCTTTCCAACCAATTGCCACATGACATCACGATATAATTTTTTAGCCTCTGAATCTCTACTAAATACAGAGTACGTTTCTTTATTTTGATTTTTTTCTTGCTTTAACTTTAGTTTGATTAAACGCGGATGTAGTAACTGGTCATTACGATTTACCCATGAAAGTACTTCCCGCCAATCATTCAACGTTAACTCTAGTGAGGTCAATACAACTAAATCTAGCTCTAAATCTTCCAGTTCATTCAAAAATTCAAGCAATTGCTGATAGTCTCTTGAGATGACTTCTAAAAAAGCAATTACTAAACAATCACCAGGTTCCGTATAATTCAGCAACCTCTGATAGTCACTCTCAGGATCTTGAAGTATTTCATAGTTATGATCGACATCTGAAAAAATCTCTTCTAGTTCATAAGCTTCTAAAAAATCAAATTGCTGATTTAATTTATTTCCACGAGCATAGCCTAAATTCATTGTTATCTACTTCCTCGTTTCATTGGTTTAGTCTCTCGTTCATTTGAAAACTTGTCAAATTTTGACTTTTCTTTATTCGGTGTAAATTGTCGCTTGATAGTAGATTTTGAAGAAGAATTTCGCCTCTCAAGTTGAGCAACTTTCTTTGTTAACTCTGTATTTTTTTGCATGATAAAAATAAGTAGTAGACTGTGAATTAAACTAATTATCCCTAGGGCAACTAACAGTAAATACACTCAACATCTTCCTTTTCAATTAGATTTAAAAATTCCGTTCTTCCTACTTTTAATGCTGCTCTTCTCGCTCTTATAGTCCACTATTATCAATTTTTCCTAATTGATTTTTCTCATAGTTCCAACTATATGGCGTAGGAGACACATTTGAATCACTGCTTGGTTCTACGTATAATGTTAGCCAGTAATTTGTGTTTCCTTTTATATCTAAATTGATTTTACCTGCTAGCTTCTCTTTACTATCATGCAAAATATTGCTTGTTGTAGCTACATACCCACTAAAACGATAATATTCTGGAACCATTAACGTCACTAATAATTGATGATGCCCACTGTTTTTAGCCAATTTCACTGATGAATAATCAATATTTTCACTATCTTCACCTGAATTCACTACTAAATTAAAGAAGTTACTTTTTTTATCTACTTTCTCATTGTCCACCTGAACATACCCTTTATTTGGTAAAATCATTTCACTATGGCTTGATAGTACCACTTGTCTAACATTCAACTGTATCAGCTTATTATAATAGTATGTTACGGTATAGTTTTTGTTTACTTTTTCAATAGATACTTTTGTATCTGGTCCGATTGATACCTTTGCTCCCATGTCAATTTTATAACTATCTATTACATAATTATCAATATTTTTAGCCATCATTTCATAGTTACTATTTTTAGGAATATCTTGATATGAATCAGACTGAATTTCAGTTCCTTCAGTATCGAAATATTTTTCAAAAATACGAAATTCATTCATCAAATCCTTTATTTGAATCGATTTAACTTTACTTACATTATTTGAGCGGTCAACTGACACAATATGAATATATTTATCCAGATCAGTTATTCCATTGATCCCAGTAATCGTGCCTTTGGTATTATAGTTAACTAAGTTAGCATCTTGCGCTGGATCATAATTTGGATCTTCAGTATTTGTATTCCCTGTTGGCGCTACGTATATATCGTATTGGCTAGAGGATATACGGCCAAATTTATCCTTATATCCTTCCACAGTCGTCGCTAAAGTTGAAGTAGCTGAGGTATCGATTTTATAAAAGTAACCAGCTATATTACTCGTAATCGTTTCCTTTACGATATCCGATTTTTTTAAACCACTCAATCTTGTATCAGCTTCGATGTACCATTGATACTCTTTCCCTTCATCCGCACTATCTATTTCAATATCAAAATTATCTACACTACCGCCTGTTTTCTGTACAGCTTTCGCTAACGCCGGCGCTCGATCATCTTTAACGGTTTGATCTTGTGCTGATGTTTCAAAAGAAACTTGAGCTAAATTATATAACGTATTTGCAATGATCTTTCGTTCATCAGAAGTAGATGTTCCATTACTATGACCTGTTTGAATCATGCCTAGATTATTATTTGTAGCTAGATAAAACGATGCATCTGCGCTGCCATCACCAGCATTATTCCACCTAAACGGCCCTTTAAACTCTAACCATTTCGTAGTCGTTGAACTAGGTAAAATCCCCTGTCCCCAAGTATGTGTAAGCGGAATCGTTAAGTCCAAGTCATTCTGCAATTCGAAAGGATACTTCATTAAATAACCATTATTAGTTATCTTTACGTTTGTACTTCCAATTTGAAAAGAATTTGCCTGTAATTTGAGCCCTAATTGACTCGAAAAGCTATTAAAATTCGTATGAGTACCATCATTAGGCGTAATTGTGTCATGTCCAAAAAGGACACCTCTTCCTGAGTCAATAAACTCTTGTGTAGCATTTTTCGCAGCAAGGGAGATATCTAAGTGATTGTTATAATCCCAAGAGCCAAACATAATCACGTCATACTGATATTCACCTTGCTTATTCTTTAAATACAGATTTGGGTTATTTACAAAAGATTTTTGATTCTCTGAGTCAACATTAATTAATTTTTCCCCACTAGAATTTTTTAAGTTTAACCCATCCATCCAACTTTTCAATGTATTAGATCCAGCTATATCTGGATAAATATTCAAGACTTTGATCGATTTTCCATAGTTCAAAGAACGTACATTCCAAGTATTGCCATCTTCTGATTGATGCAATTGATACCCAGACTTACTTAAATCACTTACACTATCCCATTCTAAATAGGCATAACTTTTTTTATCATTCCCACTCCACCTGTTTTCGGCTTTCAACCTAAAATCTCTTGTAGTTACCACTGTTGAAGCTTTCAGTTCACCTTGATTCACAAACATATAGCCACTGATAGCAAATAAAATAAGTAGTAAAAACAGCCCCATTTTTTTCTTTCTACTATTAAACTTCAATCTCTGCTTTTTCATTTTATCTCCTTCTTTTCAAAACTTATCAAATCAATGATTTCTTCCTAGAAAACACTCATTTCATGAGTGTTGAATTGAAATAGGCAAGCATGGAATATTTATTCCATGTGCCTATCCTTACTCTGCTTTTTCAGCTAATTGTTTGTCGATTGCCTGCAACACTCCATTACTAGGCGTATCCCCTTGCCACCATGCGTCACGATAAGCAAATTGTGAGCAATTAATTGCTTCTACCTTTACCAATAAGCTGAAAGCTGCTTTGTGATACTCTAGTCCCAGATCGTTTTTTAGTTTGACCTCTGTAAACAAATTTTCTGTTGCACTAGATTCCCCTGGCTTTAAAACGTTTAGGTAGTAATAATAGCCATCTTCACCGAACTTCCAATCCGTAAAATTCAAATCTAACAGAACCTCTTCACCGATCTTTGAAGGCAATACTCGAGTACTATTCCCACTCTCTAAACGAATTTCTGGATGAAGCATAACCCGGACAAACTGATTAACAGTTCCAGTATTTTCTACCGCAACTTTCTTTATAACAGACTCATTTGGCTTGATCATCACGGGCTCAGTGAAAATTTCTTTAACTTTCGTCTGAAGATTACCTATTTGAAAAAGATTGACTTTCTCATCGCTCATCATCATTGCAGCGTACGCAGTTGCACTTCCAATAAGTAACAGCACAAAAAATAAAGGCAGTAACCACAAAAGATAGACAGCTTTTTTCTTTGATTCCATCTTTAATCCCCTCCTAATGAACTTTTTCACGATACATCCCTTCCAGATATGAACCAGAAGGAATATTCCAGTTCTCTAATAGAGATTTTGTAACATCATGAGCATCCATAACTGGAACTAATTGATATAAAGAACTCTTATACTTGTTTGGTAACCCTTTATCTAATGTAATACTTTGAACGAGCAGTTTTGTTTTTTCCTTCGGCTGTAACACTTCCGAATAATAAAAGTATCCTTCGGAATAATACCAATAATTCTGTATTGCCGACATTGGTTTATTATTTTCATCATAAATGTCATTATCATTAAATTGAATCGTTAAGTATTTAAGACCCTCGATCGATCGAGTTCCTTTATAGACATACGCTGTACTTGAATTTGTTTTATCGCCTTTATAAACCTCTGATGCTACATAGTACTTTTTAGAAGCAATCTTATATGTACTACCTTTTTTCCAAGTAGCGGTATCTTCCATCGTTAGGTCAGATCCACTTGAATTACTCACAATTTTTTGATTGCCATTACCAGTACCATCCGTCATATCAAGCTCAAACTGAGTAAAAAATTCATATAAAGAAATCCGAACAATAGTTGGCATTTGTCCGTTGTTTTTCACGAGCAATTTTTTTTCAGTTGTTTTCCCTTGCGCCCACTGCAGATTTGGGGTGAAGACTTCATCGATCACTGCGGAAAGTTTTTTAGTATTCGGCTCACTTTGATTGATCTTTTCATCACTATAGGTAATCCACGAGTAAGTACTTCCTACTACAAGTAATAGACTTAAAAATACAGAAAACACAGCCAAAAAAGGTTTATTTTGATTGATTATTTTTAACATTTTTTTTCCTTTACTCATTTGTCTCCCCCTTCCTCTACTCTACTTTCCCTTGTTCTTCTTTACGTTTTTTCCATAATAAAATTGCAATTAGTATCAGTAAAAGTCCTGCTAACGTTTTATAAATCAGATTTTTGATCTCTTCACCGGTCATTGGAAAAATCCCTTTAGATTCTGATTTATCTGATGAAACTGTACTGCTGTCATTAGTATCTGACGTCTTTGGCTGATTTTTGGTTGCAACAAAAGTCCAGTGATACAGCAACTGACTTTCTTCTTTATAATCGGCAAGGGTTAGGTCTTTATCTACCTCAAATACCGCAGTTAAAATTTGGTCCTTACCGTACTCACAAGTTCCTATTATCAGCGGTTGAACTTTCCAATCAAATTCCCCATTTCCCAATAAAGGTCCCTGATACAATTTTTTCCCGTCAATAGACAAAGTCAATGTAATCAGTTTATCGAAATCGATGACTCCTTTTGTTGAATCTGGGGTTACTAAGATTCCTAATTCAAATGGTTCCTTTACATCCATACCACGAATCGTAATCGTTTTTTCATAACTTTCTCCAGGTAAGACATTCGGCAAATCAACATAGTATTCTCCTTCTGAAGAAGCAGATATTCCTGTCTCATCGCCAATGACCACCCCTGGAGGAAGGGTTTGACTGGCAATAGCTAATAACGTTCCATTTGTGAAAGTGATATACACACTTAATAAACTGTATAAAACCAGTAATAGTAGACGTTTTCGCACTTGATATTGCTGCATCGTTTGCGCCCCTTCCTTTTACTTCTCCTTAACTAGAAATTAAACTTAGCTAGCAGCTTGTCCATCTAGATAAGTCGTAATTTTTTTAGTTTCTGAACCATCCGCTCCAGTTAAGTTCCAACCAGTACTATCAGTTAGCGCTTCTTTAGTCGCTTGAATAGCTTCCATTTTTACAATCAAATCATATGTTGCATTTGTATATTCTGTGCCTATATCGTTTGTAAATATTAGTTTTTTCAATAACTGTGGTGTTGTAGCACCTGAAACAACTGGACTTGTGAAATAGAAATAGCCATCTTCTTTATTGTAAGCCCATTTATCTTTAGCTAGTGCGGCCGTTGTGATCATATCCGCGCCGTATTCTACTTTGATTCCACTAACACCTAAAGCTGCTTTATCTGCTTGAACACCTTTTTTCTCTGCATTTGCAACTGGAACTTGATCAGCTGCTGTTGCTGGAGTTGGTGCCGGAAGTGTACTTAAACCTAAACCTGCAAGCGTGTAGTTATAATCCACGTCATATTTTTTACCTGCGCTACCTAAAAGAGAAGCTTTGGCTGCAGTTGCTTCTGTTGAAGCTCCTTCTAAAGAAGACGCTGCCCAGTTGGTTGCCGTATTGCTATATCCACCTTTGTAAACTAAATATTCAGCTCTAGACATTACAAAGTCCCAATCTTCGATTTTTGCTTCAACTGTATTACCACTCGCCACAGATACGTCTGTTTCCATCGCCTGATATTTACCAGTAGCATATTCAAAGAACGCTGAGTAACTGAATGTTGTATTTTCATCACCCGTCACTGGATCTTTCGTAACAGAACCTTTTGCATAAACTTTTACACCCGTTGGCAAAGCAGCTGCAGCGCTATCTTTTACTTTAGCCGTTACATCCACGTAGCCACTTCCTTTATCCGTATACTTTTCTCCATCGTATTCGACAGGGATATCATCGGATAAAGTTGGTTTTTCATTGACTTTCCAACTTGTAGATCGATTCGTCACAGCCCCTTTTTCTGTCAAATGTTTTAAAACTTCTTCATATGAAACACGAACAAAGACTGGGGTATTACCTGAATTTGTAACAGCTACTTCTTTCGTTGCATCCGTACCTGGAACGATTGGTTTTGGGTTCCAATTTTCTTCTACGCTGACACTACCATCTTTGATTGCGGCAGTTTTCACACGGTTAATTCGTTGATCTTGAGAATTGATCCATGCGAAAGTACCTGCAGCTGCGGCTAATAATGCTAAACACGCTGCTGCTACCAACTTTTTCTTTTTGTTCTTCTTCATTTTCAATAATCCTCCTATAAAAATAATATATATATTCTCACTTTCCTTGTTAGAGAAGGTAAAGTGGTAATATCACCGTTCATATGCTGGGCGTCTTCTACTTTTTCTCCCAACTGGTTCTTCTTTTGACGAAAATAGATAGGCTTTAAGCACTAAGAAAAAGCCATATAATGATAAAATACAAACTAGACAAGCCCAAAATTCTTCCCGAGCAAATTCTATAATACTTCCTACTTTTGGAACTGCAAAAACTACTTTCCCCAGTACACGATCTGCTGTTATCGGCGGATCATTACTTTTATTGGCATCACCTTTTGTAATAAGGTAATCTCCTTTTTCCCCATTTAACTCTTCTTTACGTTCCACCATTCTATGAGTCAAATAGCGTGAGCCATCTCCAACAGCAAATGTGACAATATCATCTTTTTTGACCTTATTACCATCCATCAATTTGACAATAACAATATCCCCAGCATAAAAACCGCCTTTAGGACCATTTTCTTGCGGCACCATGGAATTAGTCAGAACTGTATAAAATCGATAACCAAAAATTGATGCTGTCGACTTTGAGCTAAACGAGAACATTACCGACATCAAAATAATTCCGATTATAACCCCGTAAAATACCAAATTACCTAGGTAAGAAAATACCAAGAAGCCTGGACTTTTAGTTGCTTGCTTTTGTTCTCTTCCTCTATGGTTCTCCCTCATTCTTCGTTCTTGAACTGTTCGATGAGGTCTTGGATGACGAGGAGCTCCCTTATATTCAGAAGATCTAGGATTTTCCGAAAACTCATTGCGAGCGCTTCGTGCTGTTGACCGAGGTCTTGGTCTTTTCCCACGTTGTTCCACTCTTTCCTTTTCTGAATACAGTCTTTTAGATTCTGTATCCGTACGTGACCGCTTTTTTGGAGTACTCTGCCTAGCCTTTTCGTCTTTAGTACGCGCACACTTTCGGACAGGCGTTTTTCTCGGCATATACAAGCTCCTTTCATTTCGATAGCTATTCTTATTTACTAATTTCTTAAAATACGATACTTTCAGAAATAAATAAAAAATATACTGAAATAATATTTTTATTATCTATACAAACTATACCCATTGTTATTTTTTATGTCAATAAGATACGTAACATTCTTTGTAACATTTTTTACTAAATGAGTAAATAGAAAATCTAAAACACAAAAAAAACATTTTATATGTGAAAATCATAATAAAAACCCTTATATATAAAGGTTTGCATACACAGTGGATTTACATTACAAAAAAACAAACAAAAAAACCTTAGTAATTACCAAAAAAAACAATAAATATATTTCTAGAAAAACGAACATGATGATGTTATTTTATATATTCAAAAAAAACGAATTTTCACTCGTGAAAATCCAGATATAAATAATAAAAAATAAAAAAATACCGATACAATAAAAAAAACTGTACAAATCAATCTATCCTAAGACAATTGAATCGTACAGTTTTTTCAATTTCATATTTCCAAGCTATGCACTAAATAAACTACGCGTTGCTTCTCTAATTTTTTGTGCTACATAAGGATTATTCATCGTATATAAATGGATTCCATCCGCCCCTTGGGCAACCAAATCAACAATTTGATTGATAGCATAAGCAATACCTGCATCCCGAATCGCTTCTGGATTATGCTCATAACGTTCCATCATTTTTAAAAATTTTGTCGGCAAGGTCACATTAGACATCTTTACCATGCGCTCGATTTGCTTTTTATTGACTACAGGCATAATACCGGCTTGGATCGGTACATTAATATCGGCAATAGCACACTTTTCTTTAAACGTATAAAAATAGTTATTATCAAAAAATAACTGTGTGATTAACTGATTCGTCCCCGCATCAACTTTGCGCTTCAAGTTTCGAATATCTTCAACGGAGCTTTCTGCATCTCCGTGAGTTTCCGGATAGCACGCACCGATAATGTTGAAATCTCCTTGTTCTTGGATAAAGGCGACCAGATCATTTGCATAAACAAAATCTTTCTTCGGTTCTTTGTCAGGTAAAAGATCTCCTCTTAAAGCTAAAATATTTTCGACCTTTTTTTGTTTTAGTTCCTCCAAAATAACAAGAATCTCGTCTTTTGAAAAATTCACTGCTGGCAAATGTGCTACACTTGGCAAAAATTGTTCCTCTTGAATTTTCTGAGCAATATCTGCAGTACTCAAGTTCGCTCCTGTTCCGCCAGCACTCAACGTCACGCTGATAAAATCAGGTTGTTGTCCTTTCAAACGATCCAGCGTATGATAGATCGTATCGATCGGCGTTGTTCGTCTTGGCGGAAAAATTTCATAGGAAAAGACGGTCTTTTCTTTGAACAAGGTATCCGTTCTCATTTAAATCCCTCCACGTACCTTTTTTGCTGCAAGTACTAAATTTTTCAAACTAGCTTCTGTTTCGGGTACTCCTCGTGTTTTCAGGCCACAGTCAGGATTGACCCAAACTTTTTCGATCGGTAATTTGTTTAAAATATTGTGGATCGTTGCTTGGATTTCTTCTATTGATGGAACACGTGGCGAATGAATATCATATACACCTGGTCCAACTTGAGTTTGAAAATCGATTGCTTTTAATGCATCTAAAATATCTAAGTTTGAGCGAGAAGCTTCAAATGAAATAACATCCGCATCCATATTATCGATATCTTGAATAATATCTGCAAATTCGCTATAACACATATGTGTATGAATTTGAGTCGTCGGTCGTACTTTGCTATGAACAAGACGGAAAGCGGGTATCGCCCAGTCTAGATATTCAGAATGCCAATCGGTTTGGCGTAATGGTAGTTTTTCCCGCAAAGCTGCTTCGTCGATTTGAATGATTTCAATTCCGTTGGCTTCTAAATCCAATACTTCTTCTTGAATCGCTAATGCCAATTGGAGTGTTGATTCTCTTAAACTGATATCTTCACGCGGGAACGACCAGTTCAAAATCGTGACAGGTCCCGTTAGCATGCCTTTCATTGGTTTTTCCGTTAACGTTTGGGCGTATTTAGAGTATGCTACTGTAATTGGATTTGAGCGTGAAACATCTCCCCAGATGATTGGCGGTTTCACACAGCGTGTTCCATAAGATTGAACCCAGGCTTTTTCAGTAAACAAATAGCCAGCCAAACTTTCACCAAAGTACTCCACCATGTCATTGCGTTCAAATTCACCGTGAACCAAAACATCTAAACCAATTTTTTCTTGAAATGCGACGCATTCTGCAATTTTTTCTTGGTTAAAAATAGTATATTCTGTTTCGTTGATTTCACCTTTTTTAAATTTAGCCCGATTTTGTTTGACTTCTTTGGTTTGCGGGAACGAACCAATCGTAGTCGTTGGTAGAATCGGCAGTTTTAATTTATCTTTTTGAACAATTGCACGTTCTGACAATGCTGGTTGACGGACAAAATCTTTCTCAGACAAAGCTTCTACTTGCTGTGCTACTTGTTCATTTCTTGAAAAACGTTGTTGCCCGAATAACCCAGTGTTAGTGTCCAACAAGCGTTGACTGCCTTCTTTATCCGTAACTATTTTCTTTAGATCATTTAATTCTGCTAATTTTTCTACAGCAAAAGCAAAATGATCGGTTACTTCTTTGGCTAATATTGATTCATTGGCTAGCGTAAATGGTACATGAAGCAATGAACAGGATGTATTTAACACAATATCGCCAAATGGTTGAATTTTTTCAAGTAGTGTTAAGGTTTCTTGATAGTTATTCTTCCAGATGTTTTTTCCGTTTACGACCCCAGCAAATAATAATTTATCATTTGGAAATCCGTATTCTTGAAGTAATTCTACTGTTTTTCTCCCTTCGACAAAATCTAACCCAATTCCATCAAAGGGTAATGCGATCAATTCCTGATAGGCATCTCGAACGTCTCCGAAATACGTTTGTACTAATATATTTAAGTTTCCTTTTTTAGCTAATAACGTTTGATACAAGCCTTTAAATTGTTGCACTTCAGCAGGTGACAAATCCAAAACTAAAGCTGGTTCATCGATTTGAAGCCATTCACAACCTAGTTCAGCTAACTGCTCAAAGATCTGTGCATAGGCCGCAATCGCAGCTTCATAAAAATCATCGGCTTGTTTTGCCCCGTGGTAAGTAGCTAATTTCAATAAGGTAAATGGACCTATTATAGTTGGACGAGTAATGACACCAGCTGCTTTAGCTTCATTAAAGTTGGTAAACAGTTTATCTCCAACAAGCTTAAGCTCTGTCTCGTCATCGATTTCAGGAACCATGTAATGGTAATTGGTGTTAAACCATTTTTTCATTGCCAAAGCTGTAACATCGCCCGCTTCTCCTTGATACCCTCTAGCCAATGCAAAATAAGTTTCTAAAGGTGATAATTGCAGCGCTTGATATTTTTCAGGCACAATATTCAATAAAACCGCAGCATCTAACGTCGTATCAAAAAATGAAAAATCACCGCTTGGAATAAAATCGATTCCCTGATCGACTAACAATTGCCAATGTTTGTTACGCAATTCTTTTCCTTTTGCTTCTAATTCTTCTGCTGTGATTTCTTTTCTAAAATATTTTTCTGTTGCAAATTTTAATTCTCTTAACTCTCCCACCCGTGGGAACCCGATAATCGATGTTTTCATACTTTTCCTCCTTCAATAAGGTATTTCAACTACTTTACCACGAGAAAGAAATATAGAATAACACTTATTTTCTATCATTTAATATAGTTTTAAACTATAACTAGAAAATAAATCTATACAACAAAAAAATGTGAGTAGGACATAACTCTTTGAGTCATATCCCACTCACATGAAATCTAGATAAAAGATGGGACCAGAAGTAACTCACACTTCCACCCCACCTTCGTCTTATTTAACTATTTTTATTGTTCCACTAAAAATTCTTTTGCTTCTTTGTTCACCATTTTTAAATCAACACCTTGTTTCGTTGCCGCAAACATGCAACCGCAATAGCATTGACGATAAACATCGTATTCTTTACACAGCTCGATTGAACGTTTATACCCATTATTTTTTTTAAAATCACTAGGTAAATAGTTAGTTGCATAAAATTTTTGAATATCTATCCCGATTTCATTGATCAATTGACTATTTTTCTTTGGAGATAGCGTCAAAGCACTCCCAAAATAATCATAACCTAATTCTTGCGCTTTTTCCGCAACGATATCCAGGCGCATTTGAAAACAAGCAGAACAACGCTTGCCCCCCTCTGGCTCTTCAGTCAGCTCTTTTTCCTGTACCATCTGGATGAATTTATTCGGTTCATACGGAGCAGCTAACAATTGAACCTGATTTTTGGTTTGCTCATTGAAATCCTCTACAAATTTCTGCTGTACGATTTCACGGCGTTGGTATTCTGCTCTTGGATGAATATTTGAATTAGCGAAGAAAATCGTAACATCCGCATATTGTGTCAGGTATTCAAGTGAATAGGTACTACAAGGCGCACAGCAACTGTGAAGCAAAATGGTTGGACGAATATCCGATTTTTCCCATTCTGTAATAACTTTTTGCAGGACACGATCATAATTGATTTTTTGATTTGGGGACATTTTCTCCGTTATTTCTGTTAAATTGATCATTATAATTCCTCCATATAGATTAAACATTACTATTTATTTTACTTTTTTAATAGTCATTTATCCAGTAATTGTTTGATAATTTGTACAGATTTTACTAGATAATTTTAGTAAGTGAATAGTTTGTTAATTGATAATATAATTTTTAAACATGATATAAACTCATTTAGTCTTTGTTTAGTCACTTTGATTCGACAATGTTATGTGATTTTGGTTGTGCCATAAAATAAAAAAAGTAGGATAATAATCAGTTTTTTTCTGATTATTATCCCAGACGCTAAAAAAGAGTTAGCTTAATTTTTATATTTTCTTTGCCAACATTAGTTGACAAAGAAAATATAAAGTTAAAACTTATTTATTTACCTTAGAAATATTTATAGACCCGATATATCCAGGTTTATAGTTTTCAACTACAATCAATGGATCAGTCTCATCTTCCCCAACTTCAAAAGTTGTCGTTACGCGATAATATCCTTTTTCTGCAGGTGTTGCTTTATCTAATGTTGTATTAAAAATCTCACGACTCTCTTTACCGCTAGGATCACTTTTTAGCGACAATTTAACATAATGACCAACTAATCTATTCGTCATAGGTTTAAAATAAACAGTAGCTCTATAAACTTGATGCGCCTCCAATGCGTCTTCTCCAGTATAAAGTTTATAAATACTAGCATGTTTATCAGCGTAAAATGTATGCTCACCGACCAAAGCATTCACTGGATCTTTTACCAATTCAATATCTTCACCTGAGAACATTTTCCATCCATCTGTTTTTCCACCAGGCCATGTGTCATGTATTTTTACTGTTACATTAATTGTTTTTCTAGCCACTTTATTCGCACTGTTTTTAACTTCATAAGTAACCTTGTATTTCCCTGGAATTGCTGTTTCTACATGATTCTCCACCACAGCTATGTTTCCTGTTAAATCTCCGTCTACTTCATCATATGCACTTAAACCAATTCGCTTGTCAAATGGATCAAATTTATCATCTTGGTAAATTTCAATATCATTCGCTTTTAATTCTGGCTTAGCAAACACTCTTACATTAATTGTTTTTCTAGTCACTTTATTTGCATTATTTTTAACTTCATAAGTAACTTTGTATTTCCCTGGAATTGCTGTGTTTACATCATTCTCCACCACAGCTATTTTATCTGTTAAATCTCCATCTACTTTATCATATGCATTTAAACCTATTCGTTTGTCAAATGGATCAAATTTATCATCTTGGTAAATCCCAATGTCATTTGCTTTTAATTCTGGCTTACTAAAAACTGTTACATTAATTGTTTTTCTAGCCACTTCATTCACACTGTTTTTAACTTCATAAGTAACCTTGTATTTCCCTGGAATTGCTGTATTTACATGATTCTCTACCACAGCTATTTTACCTGTTAAATCTCCGTCTACTTTATCATATGCATTTAAACCAATTCGCTTGTCAAATGGATCAAATTTATCATCTTGGTAAATCTCAATATCATTCGCTTTTAATTCTGGTTTGCTAAAAACTGCCTCAAAGCTGTTTACTCTAACTATTTGTTTATTGAAATATTGACCTGTTGATGCGCCAATAGTAAAGGTATATTTTTTCGTTTTATCAATACTTGGATTTTTCACTTCCCATGTTTGTCCATCGTATTTTGCGTTCATAACTTGTCGTTCACTATTCCAATTGAGTACTAGTTTTTTAAATTGGTTTGGTGTAAATTTAATTTGTTGCATAGGTGCTATCGCAGTTAGAACCGTTTGACTTTTATCTGTTGCAACAAATCCTGCATGTGCACCTACCATATTTTTATGATTAAACGCTGCATCATTATCATCTGGAGCATCAGAAAAAGTATCTAGTTCAAATCCAATCCCTTTCTTCAAGCCCCTAATTCCAAGACCTCCGCCATATTCTCCGAGTTTACCAATGCTATCTTGATGAAAAGCGACAGAAATTCCGTCAGCCCCTCTTATGTCGCTACCTAAATTCACGTCAATATCCAAGTTAAAGTCATGTCTCATATCAAGTGATACAATCCCAGATATAGATCCTCTCTGAGTCTTCTTAGAATCTGTAAGCTGAGCAGTATTTGAATTTATCTGAGTTGCGTTTCCGTTAAATGAAAAAAGATTTTTTAAATCAAAATCACTTTTTCCCTCAGCTTTAAAGATTGAAACATGCCCATTTTCGCTCTTAGTATTACCATTAGCCATGGCATTTGTTGTTGTTCCAGCCATACTCACTCCTATAGCTCCAGTAATACTTAAACATACTATTTTATTGATTGTACTCTTTTTCACAAAACCCCACCTAATTAATATTTTTTTAGAGAGCGCCCTCTATGAACATAATACTCTATATTTTTCAATACGTCATTAAAAACATATGTTTTTTAATTCTTATTGATTGATTTATTTATTATTTATTTTGTAAAATAAATCATATCATATGGCGTTTATGAATTAGGGGTTAATTCATAAAAATACAAGTATTTCCGTATTATATACGTACTTATTTTTCATGGACAAAGGTTAGCTTGGAGAACAGCCTCAATTAGTAGTCGACTTACTTGCTCTGATGAATGTTTATCCTGATCCAAATTTTAAGCAGTCCAACAGATTACAATTAACCTTCTTTTCCCTCTCGCTATATATCTAAAAAATAATATAAATCAGCTTAGTAGTATGCCCAAAGACAAATAAAATAGAAAACTAAAATTTGCAAAAAGGATTTTAATCTTCTGTTTTATAGAGTATTGAGAGATTTTTCTTTGGCGATGTCCGCTCATGCTAAAACAACTTAATAATTTTCTTTTCCGCCATGCCAGGATTCTACGGCACTATAGTTTGACAGTCCATTCTCCAATTGTATTAAAAAAATCCAGATACCACTCATGATGAGTGGCATCTGGATTTTCCGTTAGATTTTATGTCCCAAGCTCCTCTAACCTTAGTATATTTTTATTCGACTGTTTTTATCACTTTAAAATAATCGATATGGGCATGTTCATAATCCATCACTTCAAATGTAAAATGGTCGATTTTGATTTGATCGCCTACAGCGATTTGATTGTTTTTTTGTTCCACGATAAAACCTGCTAATGTAGACATTTCAGAGTTTTCAAATGTTGAAATCTTAACTTTAAAGTAACGCTCAAAATCATCAAGCGTAATTTTTCCAGAAACGATATATGAATTATCTGATTCTTTTGCAATCAAGGCGTTTTCCAAATCTGTTTCGTCTCTGATATCTCCGACCAGTTCTTCTAAGATATCCTCGATCGTGACCATTCCTGTCGTTCCACCGTACTCATCTTTTAAAATCGCAATGTGCTTTCCTTCTTTTCGCATCATTGTTAACAAACTTTTGATTGGAATAGTAGCTAACGCAATAATCGGTTCTTCAACCAATTCACTGACTTTTCTTTGATTGTTGATAAATGACTCCTTGATTAAAGCTGGCAATGTCACATACCCCAATACATTGTCTTTGGACTCTTCGATCACCGGATAGCGGGAATGTCCGCGTCTTAAAGAATGTTGGATAGCTTGTTCCACCGTTTCATCTGCTTCAAAAACTTCCATCGTTGTTCGGTCGACCTGAATTTCTTTTGCAAGAGTATCATCAAATTCAAACACATTTTCCATATAATAATATTCTTCTTTGGTCAGTTCTCCTTTTTTATAGGAATCAACCGCTACATATAACAATTCTTCCTGCGTTAATGTTTCTTCGCCTTCTGAAACTAATTTTATCCCTAATAATTTTCCTAGTTTCGCTGCCGAATGGTTTAGTAACCAAATAAAAGGATACATCGCTTTGTAAAAATAATGCAAAGGCTTAACGATGGCTAAAACAACTTTTTCAGTTTGAGCAATACTATAACTTTTTGGTAGTAATTCACCAACAACAACATCTACATAAGTCACAATGGCAAACCCTAAAATTACTGAAATCGTCCGACTAAGCGCAGTGCTGATCGGGAGATTCCCTATCAACGGATGTAGTAAGGTCGCTACCGAACCTTCACCGACCCACCCAATAATCAGTCCTGTTAACGTTATACCTAATTGACTGGCAGATAAATACGCATCCAAATGATGGGTCACATGGATCGCTAACTCTGCGTTCTTCACATTATCTTTTTTTAATTGTTCTAATCTAGACATACGAATTTTTACTAAAGCAAACTCACTCGCTACAAAAAATGCCGTAATTGCAATCATTAAAAATAATATGAAAAAATTTATTGCAAGCATATTTTACACCTCATTTTTCTTCTATCTCTTTATTATACTTGTCCTTTCAAAATAGCGCGAATAGGAACTATCGAGTTAAAACAAAAATCTCTAAGACTCCCAAACCGTCTTAGAGATTTTGATCTTTATGATAAAACTTTTCGTTCTCTTAATCGCGTCTTACGCGTATCACCAATAATCAAAGGAACAGATTCGTACTTCACTTCACTATATTCCAGACCAAACCAGTTTTCCGGTGTGGTCGTTCTTTTTTTGATAGCCAATTTCAATTGCATGATTTGACGATCCCATTTCTTCAACTCTGTTACTTTGGATAGCTCTTCACGAATAATAATAAATTGGAAATCCCCGACTTCACGACCTGGTGTCAATGAATATTTCTGTGGCTGTTTCGGTAATCGACCTTCTTTCATTAAATCATAAACGATTTGACGAATATAGACATTGACCTCTTGTGCCACATGAAAACCAAGATAAAGTTGGACTTGTACAATAAAATCTGTACCCATCATATCTACAGTATATTCTTTCGTAAATGGTTCATCGGTTACTTCAACGTTTACAAACCAGTAAACATTGGCTCTTTTCGGTTGTTTATCTAAAATTGAATAAATAATTTGACGGCCGATTTCATCCCCAATCGTATCTGGTGTCATGAAAACGACATTGGTTTGGGATTTTGGAACAGTTGTATCATCTTTCAACATCCGTAATTGTTCAACATATTGCTTAAGCGGAACGGTATCAGATGTTTTCTCTTTGATAATATTGCCCCATTCCCAAATTGTCATCACAGCTAGAATCAACAAAGCGATCCCAACGGCCACATAACCACCATGGAAGAATTTCGCAATACTTGACACAAAGAAAATCGATTCGATACTCCCAAAGAATAAGGTAACGAGATACGCAACCCATTTCGGTGCGCCTTTTTGCAATAGATAAAACATCAATAAAATAGTTGTCATCAGCATTGTCACAGTGATTGAAAGACCATATGCTGCTTCCATATGCGTAGATGTTCTAAAGGTGATCACGATCAATGAACACACAATCCATAACATCATATTGACTGCTGGAATATACATTTGACCGATATTCGCACCTGGATAGATAATTTTCAATCTTGGTAATAGTTTCAATTTGATTGCTTCTGAAACTAATGTAAATGAACCTGAAATCAATGCTTGAGATGCAATTACTGCCGCAACTGTTGCGAAAACAACCCCTATCAACATAATGCTATTTGGCATCATTTGGAAAAATGGGTTTAGGTTTTCAATTGCTAAAATAGACGGATCATTTTTTGCACTCAAAATCCAGGCTGCTTGTCCTAAATAGTTGAGAATTAAACAAACTTTGATGTACGGCCAGCTGGCACGTATATTGTGCTTACCAACATGACCTAAGTCAGAATACAGCGCTTCTGCACCCGTTGTTGCTAGAAAGACATTTCCTAGAACAAAGATCCCTAGTTTGTTTTCAGGACTAAGCAAAAGGTGAATCGCATAATAAGGATTCAACGCACGAAGAACCGTCCAGTCTTGTCCAAAATTGATTAGCCCCATCACACCTAAGAATGTAAACCAAGCAAACATGATCGGTCCAAATGCTTTTCCGACTGCATCCGTCCCAAACCGTTGAACAGAAAATAAAATAAGAATAATAACTAAGGTAATCATCACTATAATGTTTTGATCACTGCCAAATCGATCAAAGAAAACCGGGATTCCCCGTAACCCTTCAATCGCTGTCGTGACTGTTACAGCTGGTGTCAAAACACCATCCGCAAGTAACGCTGCCCCCCCGATCATCGCCGGAATGATCAAGTACTTCCCTTTTTTACGAACGAGCGTGTATAAAGAAAAAATTCCACCTTCACCATGATTATCTGCATTCAAAGCAATCACAACATATTTGATCGTAGTCAAAATCGTTAATGTCCAAAAGATCAATGATACCGCACCAATAATGAAATTTTCTGAAACATTTTGAAGACCACCGTTATCTCCTACGATCGCTTTCATTACATAAAGCGGACTTGTTCCGATATCTCCATAAACGACCCCCATTGCTACTAAAAGACCAGCAGCGGTCAATTTCTGATGATGCGAAACTTTTGACTTCTCTACCACAAGATTCTCCTCCAATTTAAAAGCTGAACAGGCTCGGTCAAATTCGACTCAATATTTCCCTAATTCATACTTTTTAAGTAAAACAAGAGACCTAAGTGAAACGACACTTGGCCCTTACACTTAGGTCTCGCAATTTCATTTTTAGACCAGTGTTCACACACTTGCTGTTGATCTAAAAACATAGATAAACTATGCTGCTACTCCCCTAAGATTCTTATTTGGAAGCCCAAATAAAAATATCGGTTACTATTTATAATTTAATTAAAAAATATCTGTTAAAAAATCAAAACAACTGATTTTGATAACAACTATAATACTCCTTTAACATTTTAGCAAGTCTTTTATGTAAATAATTTCAATAGTATTTTCAAAGTCCCCTTTCATCCAATTAAATTTTTATAAAAAGAATGCCTGAAGTGTTGATCTTTATTAAGAAATCAACACTTCAGGCATTGTATTTATTTTACTTTTATTCGGCATCCTCTTCTGGCGAATAATGGAATTTGATCATTTCATTTACAAAAATTGGAACGATCGATAAGCCCATTACAAGTAACCAGTGATTGATTCCGATCGGAACTAATCCAAATAGCTCTTGTGTGAATGGTAATAACGCAATGACTGTCGTAATAATAACAGCCAATACAGCCATTTCAAACAGTGACTTGTTCGTTGATAATTTTACTCTAAAAATCGATTCTGTACTTCTCACATTAAATACGTGCAATATCGATGAGTAAGCTAAAATCAAGAACGCTACAGTTTGGCCAATTTCATGACTTGCTTCGAAAAAGAAAGAAACAGAATCAACATTTGCACCTAAATAAAAACCAAACAACGTAATTACCGTAAAGACAAACGCATTGATTCCAATTTTCTGCCACAAACCACGTGCAAAAATTCCTTCATCTCTTGGAATCGGTGCTTCATCCATGATCCCTTTTTCAGCAGGTTCTTTTCCTAAAGCAAACCCTGGTAGACCATCTGCCACAACGTTCACAAATAATAATTGAACAGCCGTAAATGGTGCTCCCCAGCCTAATAGCATGGCTATCAATACAATGAATATCTCTGAGATATTACAACTTAGTAAAAAGTTTACCGCTTTACGGATATTTCGATACACTGCCCGACCTTGGGCAACTGCATCAACGATCGTCGCAAAATTATCATCAGTCAAAATCATATCAGCCGCACCTTGGGCTACATCGGTTCCTGTAATTCCCATAGCACACCCTACATCACTTGCTTTTAGGGCAGGTGCATCATTGACTCCGTCACCTGTCATAGCAACAACCGCTCCTGTTCGCTGCCAAGATTTAACGATACGGATTTTATCTTCTGGTGTTACCCGAGCATAAACCGAAAGTGACTTCACTCGTGAATCTAATTCTTCATCAGACATTTTTTGTAATTCTGATCCTGTCAAAGCCTCACTTTTATCGCTTAAAATACCTAATTCTTTCGCAATCGCTCCTGCCGTTACTACATGGTCACCTGTGATCATAACGGTTTTTATTCCAGCTTTTTTAGCTCTAGCGATAGCACCTTTACTTTCTGGTCTCGGCGGATCGATCATACCGATCAATCCTAACAGCCGTAGATTCTTTTCTAGAGCCTCTGAGGTAATCTCTGTAGGTTCTTCATCATAGATTGCATAACCAACTGCAATCACGCGTAAAGCGCGTTTACCAAATCGGTCGTTTACTACGGCTGCTTGATCTAAATCACCAAAACGGAAACGAGTCAACAAGACATCAAATGCACCTTTGGTTACAGAGATATATTTTTTCCCCATTTTATGAACCGTGGTCATCATTTTACGCTCTGAATCAAATGGAATTTCACCGATTCTTGGGTATTTTTCTTCTAATTCAGCTTTTGTATGATAATTTTCTTCTACTGCACGTACAATTGCTGCTTCTGTTGGATTTCCTTGGATCACCAAGTCATCTCCATCTTTGTCTACAATCACATCTGTACATAACGAAGCCATTTTTAAAACTTCCATCGCTTCATCAGTCATTGCATCTTCTGTATCTGTTACTTCATCTCCACGAGACCAAACACGTCTGACGCGCATTTTATTTTGTGTTAAGGTTCCTGTTTTGTCAGAACAAATAACATTAGCCGTTCCAAGTGTTTCAACAGCTGGCAAACGACGAATGATCGCATGCTTTTTAGCCATTTTCTGTACACCATAAGCGAGTGTTAATGTTACGATTACCATCAATGTTTCTGGCACTGCCGCTACTGCAAGCGATACTGCGGTCATAAACATCTCCAACATTGGCTCACCTTGTAATTCACCAATGATAAACACTAATGCCGCCGCACCTAAAGCAATTAAACTAATGCGTTTACCTAACTGATTCAAACGTTTTTGCAACGGTGTTTGTTGCGTCACATCGTCATTCAATAAGCCAGCGATTTTACCCATTTCAGTCTGCATGCCAGTTGCAGTAACAATTGCTCTACCACGACCATTTGAAACCGTACAGCCTTTAAAGACCATATTGATTTGATCGCCGATCGGTGCATCAGATTTTCCTATGTACTCCGAATCTTTTTCAATAGGTTCGCTTTCCCCTGTAAGGGCAGATTCTTCCACTCTAAGTTGTGATGCTTGGATCAAACGAGCATCTGCTGTGATCATCGATCCAGATTCTAATACAAGTATATCTCCAACAACAACATCTTCTGCATCGATGGTCTCTACTTTGCCATCACGTAAAACAGAACTGCTTTGTTTATTCATATCCTGCAATGCTGCTAACGATTTTTCAGCATTTCCTTCTTGGACAATCGCTAGTACCGCATTGATGATTACAATCGCGATAATCAAAATCCCCTCAAAATAATCTCCGTGATCTGTAGCAATTGCTGTGTAAAACGAAATAGCTGCTGCAACTAATAAAATAATTGTTGTGAAATCAGATAAACTGTGAAGAAACTTTTTTACTATGGAATCTTTTTTCGCTTCTTGGAACGCATTAGGTCCATGTTCGGCGAGTCGTTTTTTTACTTCTTGCCCTGTTAAACCTTGCTCTTTATTTGTGTTCACTTCTTTGATAATTGTCTCGATAGGTTGTTTGTATGCTTCCATCCTATCCCCCCATTCTTAATTTTTCCTTCTATTAATATAGTATCTATATTCACTATACCATGTTTTTTTTTCAAACTTCAATAAATATGGCTAATTTTTCATTTTTTCTTCCCACTTTTAAAGTCTTTTAACTTGAAAACGCTTACTAAAGATGTTATTATGTTTATAGAAGGAAGGAGGACTAATCAGTTGTATTGAAGAATTTCTCGAAGCATGAAATAAGTAAACACAAAATTGTTAGCAGAACACGATTCACCTTTCAAAAAGTATATGTGTAGAGTAAAAAAAAATCATAAAAACATCTTTACAAATAGTGAATATGTGTGAAAAGTTGGACAATTGATCCAAATAAAACAAAAAAACACGTATAAAGATAGTTTGATTAAAAAAATTTTTAACAAAGAAATGTAGAAAATGTAATGAAGACAAGATTTGGTTTATGAACAAGAAATTCAACTAATTACTTTGCATGTATAACTAAAAGTAAAAAAAACATCATTCAATACGCTGATTCCTTCCAGAAACGAAAGCCAAGCTAATCGAGAAGCTTGGCTTTTTTCTTTATATTTTATCTGCATGATATTTGTAAGTGAAAGTAAGATATGGTATATTGACTATGCGCTTTTTATTTAATACATAAATTAGACTATTGGAGGGATTTGCATTGCCAAAAAAGAAGAACTCATCTTTTGAGAGTTCCATTCACGTCTACAGAGCCATGAAACGCATGACCCAACAGGAACTTGCTGACAAGGTGGGAGTATCTAGACAAACAATTATTCAGTTAGAAAGAAATAGATATAATCCTTCCCTTCTACTGGCTCACGACATAGCGGACGTTTTCGAAGTGCCGATTGAACAAATCTTCACTTTCAAAAAATTGACCGAAGACGAACAAACTAATGGAGAAACCGACTAACGGAAGGACAGGATAAATTATGACTGAATCACTTAAATCTTTTTTTGATAATTTGCCAACGAATCATTGGTCTACCTTAGTGATTGCTTTGCTATCAATTATCTTTATCGTTTATTCACTCTACTTTTACTTTAGCAAAGAAGGAAAAGATGAACGAGGAAAGAAAATTATCTCAACAGCAAGCTTTATTGCTTTCATTATTACAATGATTTTATTATTTGCCTTAAGTAATTTATTTTATGATATCGCTTCTTATAACCAAAGTTCATACTCTTGGATTTTAAATCTAGCAGTCTTGATTATTTCTGGAACAGAAGCACTTGGCATATTTATTTTGAAAAAATCAATTTAATAAAAAAAACTAGAAATTAGGATTATATCCTTTTTCTAGTTTTTTTTAACTTATTAAGGTAAACAGATAATACGAGACCATCCACCTATTGTATTCGCAACAATCGTTTCTGATCTATCCACAGTATCCTCAGAATTTTTACTTCTTTCGAACGAAGCTCCAACCACTGCATCTACTTTTTTCAAATCTTTTGCTGCTTCCATTTTTTCAATTGATAATTTTCTCATGATAATATTTCTCCCCCTTGCGTTAATACTTAGATTATAAATCGTTCTCTCCGATAAGTAAAGTTCTTTTTTCAGATTGTGTCACTTAATAAATAACAAGGATTGAACATTAAACGGATCATACGCTCTCAACAATTGATACCCTACTCCTGCCAAACCGCAAAAAAGACCAATAGGAATACTTTCTGGATCAGACTTCAGTTTAATAACAGCATTCGTTAATAAATTTATATCATTTAAATAATTGTCCTTATTTCCATAATTTCCATGACATAAACAATCATCTTCTACATCTGCATCCTCTACTTTTTCAAGCATTTCATCAATAAGAGTCGAATTAAGTAGTTTACCTACTTCCCTAAGACCCAATGTCCCTCGACACCAAGATTTATTTAAAATTTTGTCTTTTTCGAGTCCATTTTCAAATTGAACTTGATACCAGTCCAATTTTTCTTTGATCGATATTTCATTTAGAACTAGGTTTGCGCGGCTTAAACCATAGCATACTCCAGCATTACCATGAGCAAAGCTATTATCAGCCATCTCTTGACAGGTGACGGCCTGTGCATAATCTAAAAGTAGTGCATAAGCATCTTGGTTATCGACTGTTTGATAGATAGCTGCTAAAACCGTTAATAAACTCGCTTTGCCATAAAGCCATTCATTCAGCTGATTTTCCTCTTCTATTTGAGTCATTTTTAAGGCTTCTATACTAGTTTCCATATACGACCGATACTTCTCATCGTTGAGCAATCTTGTCGCGTAAAAAGCAACGGTTAGACGCATCCCTTCATCAAAAAAAGCACTCTGGTAGGTATTTTTTTCTTTATCAGTCAGAAAAATTTCCTTTTCCAATAAATCGATCACTTCTTGATAGCTTTCTTTAGGAACAAAATGGTTTAAATAAACCAAAAATAAATAAACGCCTGCACCGCCTTCATAAAGATCGGTACCTGGATAGGCAATTCCTATTTCATTATCTGATTCTGGAAGAACAGAGATCCAATCAACTTCACCACAGTCTTGATCTACCACAATCTGATCAATGATTTTATCGCCAATATCTGCTGCTTTTTGTACTAATGGTGATTCGATTGAACTGTTTTTCGTAGGAATCGCTATTTCTTGCGTATTATATTCTAGAGTACCTAAACTTTCTTTTAATAAAAGATAAGAAAAATGACTGGTTTTCTCTGTTATCTGTTTCATATGTGCTACCGTCTCTTCTAGCGGAGTCTTAACTAACAACTGCTGTAGCTCATGACCATTCGTGTAAATCGTTGTCAGAGACGTGTTTGCTGTGACTAAAGGAACATCATGATCTAGCATAGATTGAACTTCAAAGGGAATCAACGTTTCTGGAATAATTTTACTGGCCCATAGATTTTCAATGATTTTTTCCCGTTCAATATAGTTAGACATGCAATCTGTATGCAAGGTAAAATTCAATAAATTTCCATAATCCTGCGTATCTCTGTATATCAGTCGAATCGTTGTATCTGCAAACAATGCTTTGACTTGCTCAATAAATTCAGATTTATTTTTTAGCAATAGTCGATTCATTTTTTTAAAAGCCGTCTGGATCACGTGGCGATAAACTAGATAATCAACTTCTTTTCCTGCTAAACGCGGAATATTTTGAGCACCATCCATATATGCTTCTTCTAACTGAAAAGCGATATCGCTAGAGCCTTCATTTCTCAGTCTTCGAACCTTTGTAGGTAACTTTTGTTTGGTACCAGATAACGCGTCCATCTCCAGCTCACGTTTCCATTGTTTTTTTTGCGGCAACAAGCCTGCGACGATCACAGAATGCTTTTCTATTCGAGTTTGTCTAGATAATTTTTTGGTTTGTTTAAACATTTCAGGCCGAATCAAAGTTTCTACATCAATTAACACAGGATAGGGGCCGCTAGCAATCAAGTTTTCCATATGCAAATCCGTCGCCCCCAACCAATAGACGATTGCCAATAACTGACCATAATTTTGATAAAAATCAGTCACTTCACTTTCTTCTCGGCATTCCTGATAGGCGACTTTTTCCTCGATAGTAAACGTCGGTTGAACGATTCGTTTGATTTTATAGAAAGACAATTCTGGATTTAGCCCTTCTAAATAAGTCAATAAATCATTAAAACGTTCCCCAATTTCTAGATTCTTAAATTTAAAAATCAATGGCTTTTCCTGTACCTGAAACTGAATAACTGTTTTCCCACGCTCATGACTGTCGCCTTGCCCAAGCTCTATTTTAGTAAGTTCCATCGGTTTTGTGATAGCGAAAGTTATTGCCAATTGCTCCGTAGAATCATTTAGTGAAGAGACAAACTCCTCGATCACTTCACAAGCAAAGGTCAATCTGACTGCAAGGATTCTAGCAAGCGTAGGATATTCTCCAAAGAAAAGATAGGTTCTTTGTTTATCGCCAAGAAATTCTGCTATATATTTCGTAAATTCTGCTTCTTTTGATTCAGCTTGTAGCTGATATTCTTCGATCATCTGATGAACATCCCAAACCAATGTCTTTTGAGCAATAAAAAAGAATTCGTTGGATAGCTGCTCGATCAGTTCTTTGATTACTTTTTCTGACATCTGAATCAACGGGAATTTTTGGAAAAGACTTCGGATATGTTGCTCATAATAATGTAAGTGAAAACGCAAAGCTGCTTTTAAGTTCATTTCTTTTATCGGGATTTCAACTGAAAATAAATGTCTATGTAATTGGAACCATTTACTTTTTTCAACAGTCGGTAACAACAACTGTGCACGTTCTTCGGTAAAAGGTAACAATCCAATACTGAAGTTTTTTTCGTCCAGATGATAATTTTGAAACATTTTATCATAATCGGCCATTTTCAATAAACTTTTACGTGCTTGCCACTGTTTTAAGTAATCCTCTGTTTCTACATTTAGATCTTTCCAGCACTGGATTCTTTCTGATATTGTTGTAGCATAACTATACGTCAACTCTTCAATCATCGTTCCCTCTCCTTTGACATTGTCTCTCCTCTTTATAATAATAATAAAAAAGTAGGAAAAATACTATGGTAAGTTTAATTTAGTTGTATTCTTTTAAAATAAAAAAGCGCCACAAGACTATGCTAGTTTTGTAACACTTCGTTGTTCGGTCGTATTTTGATCTTATCATTGCCCGCCGACAGATAGATAGCACTGCTTTAAGAAATCTTTATTGACCAAAAAATCTTTAGGCGCCAACAAGTAAGCCACAGCTGTTAGAAATTCAGACTGTGAAACATCTGAATACATCATGCTATGTGCCGCATTTTGGATTGTAAAAACGGTCAATAATTCTTTCGATATTTTTTTTGAATATATTTTTTTGGTCTCACTAGTATCGACATTTTGATCATGGTCAGCCAGAATCAAATCAATAGGAATATCAATGTTTTCCAAATCTGATTGAACATCTGAGTTTAAGTTTTTTTTCACGAAATTCCAACGATCTTTTGACAGCGGCTTTTGCTCTGGCGTATTTGCTAGGTATTCCGGATAAGAATTATTCTCTTTCAATAAAGTGATAATTTGTTCTTCATTTTTTAGTGCATGTTTGATTTGCGCTTGTGTTTTGCCTTCTTGTTTTAATTTTTGTGTTGTATAATAATTATTTTGATTCAACCAATTAACTGCTGGGGAAACCAGAAGTAGTTTAGAAATCGGCACTTTTTTTTGTGCTGCGACTTTTGGCACGACCCACCCGCCTTGGCTTACTCCCCATAAAATAATTTTTTTCGTATTTAAGTTGGGTTGCTTCATTGCCCATTGAATCACTTCAGTTACTTCATTGGCTCGATCATCCATTGATTGGTCTAACCAGTTTCCACTAGAGCCGGAAACTCCTGGTTTTGCCCAAGAAATTGTAGTAAATCCAGCTTTCGCAAATTGTTCCATCATCGGTCTGTAGCCGCCTTCGTTAGTAGCATCTATGGGTCCATCTCCGTGAATAAGTACAATGATTCCCTCAGATTTAGTTCCTACTGGTCGTGTCAATACAGCAGAAAGTCTGCCTTTGGATGTTGGAATCCATTTGCTTGTTTCTTGCATTTCATAAACATGCTCATACCAAATGAACGCTCCTAAAAGAATGAACAAGCCTAGTAAAAAAAGCGTACCCTTTCTAAGATATTTCATTTTATCTACTCCATTCCATAAAAATCCAATTTGGTTCATTTGCTAAAAGGCCTAAGATAAAGTTTCTTTTCTTTTTAACAATTGAAAAACCACATTTTAAATACAATCGCAAGGCTTGTTGATTTTTAGCTGAAACGATCAATGAGAGCCTGTCTCCATTTTCTACTTCAGATTGGGCTGCTGTAATCAAGGCTTTCGCAATCCCTTGTTTTTGGTACTGTTCATGAACCGCAATGTTTTCAATATATCGTTCTTTCTCATGCGCTTGATATTCTAGGGAAGTCAGTAATATAACATATTTAAGAATGGTAAAAAGTCCATATCTTTTGGATAGCTCAAAAGGATAATTTAGATTTTTGGGCGCTACTATTTTATCAGAAACAGTTAAAATTCCAATAACTTCCTCTCCATCTTTCACAAGATAGTCAACCAATGCCTTTTCCTGTGTAGAATATTTTTGTTCAAGATAAAGCAAAATATCAAGCTTCTCTTTAGAGGTCAATCGAAGACTTGCAAATTTCGCTGAAAAAGAAGTCAAAAGTAAGCGAAAGATGCTATTCTTCTCGTAGTCACTTAACTGAGTGCGATCCACTAAACTAATTTTTTTCTTCACTGCAACACTCACCCTTCTAATGAAATTAAATATTGTAATTCGTATAATATTTGATTGTTCATTAAGACCGAAGAATACGCCGCTTCTTTGACGATGATTTCCGATGCTTTCAAAAAAGGCTGCTCCATCTCTTTTCTAAATCTATCGATTGCTTCTATCAATTCATGCTCTTGTGTTACCCAAACTCTCTTCACTAAATAATCACCTGCTGGTAAGAGTTTCTCTGATGAATGAAGGTCTTCTGTGTATACCTCGATCTGTTCCTCATCAAAAAAATAATATAAGGATTCAGAAAATAATGAACAGCTTATCTGACTATTTTTCATAGCTTTAAAAAAAGCTACTGTATCTAAAGTCTCCGTTGGCGAATACGAATAAATTTTGCTCAGACTTCTTTTAGGTATACTGAAATAAGCTTCCTCTTTTTGTTCAATTTCCAGCAATAGCGTTTCGATTTTCTTTTTGGCAGAGATTAATTGCTGAATTTTTTCTTCTGTTGTTTTTAACGTTTCCTTCAAGGTTTTTTCAGCCCACACATCATCTTGATTCTGCATAAACTGGTCGATTTGAGCTGTCGACACACCTAAACTTCTCAACAAAAGTATATTCGCCAGCTGATACACTTGATCCGTTCCATATTTGTGGTAGCCATTATTATCTATAAAAGCTGGTGACAGTAACCCTTTTTCTTCATTGTAGCGAATTTGATGCTTAGAAATAGCCATCAGTTCAGCTAATTGTCCCATAGTTAAATAAGATTCTATTTTGATCTCCTCCTAAATTTAAATGCGTAGCAGACTTTGTTTATTTTTAACTTTCATTAGCATAAACCATGAGGTCACCCTACAGTCAAGTCTCTATTTTGGTAAATAAAAAAGACTTTTACTAACAAGCCTATGTAAAAATAATCTATTAAAAACAAGAAATTTAGTCATTTTTTCGAAAGCTTTCCTAATTTTTTGCAAAAAAATCAATCATTAGGTTAAAAATATCACACAAAGAGCTTGATTTCTAAATCTCACAGCTCGCAGAGTAATTTATCTAGAAAAATAACAAAAGTTTGTGAATTTTTAGTTATTTCTGCCTTTTGATAGAAATAAACAGCTATTTTGTAAGCATTTATTTTGTGAATCTTTCACTTTTAGTATATTATAGTTATTAAGAGGTATGTACCAATATTTTCGAAAGGATTTGAAAACTATGTTAAAATTATACACGACAAATAGCTGTACATCATGTAGAAAAGCCCGGAGATGGCTAATCGATCACGATATTCCATTTGAAGAAAAGAATTTTGGCACTACTCCTATTACATTAGATGAACTAAAAAATATATTAATCCTTACAGAAGAAGGCACAGAAGATATCATTTCGATTCGCTCTAAAGTCTTCCAAAAATTAGATACAGATATTAATGAGCTACCATTACATGTATTATTGGAACTGGTCAAAGATAATCCAGGATTACTTCGCCGTCCAATTATGATTGATGAAAAAAGATTACAGATTGGTTTTAATGAAGATGAGATTCGTTGTTTCTTACCAAGATCAGTCCGTAAAAGAGAATTATCTCAAACATTGCTTTTAAGCGGTTTATAACGGCTACTACCTCGAATCCAATAAAACAAGAAAAAACTCGTTCACTTCTAAACTTGAACGTGTAGGATAAGTGCATTCTGTGAACCAGATAGCACTTACTTCCTGCTCAATTCAGTTAGAAGGAGAATGAGTTTTTTACTGTACTTTCGTTTTTGATCACTTCACAAACATTGCATCTCCAAAGCTAAAGAAACGATAGCGTTCATCGATTGCATGCTGATATGCTGCAAGCGTTAGATCTCTACCCGCAAACGCGCTGACTAACATGACTAATGTCGATTTAGGCAGATGGAAGTTGGTTGAAAAAGCTTGTACGACTTTGAACTTATAGCCGGGTGTAATAAAAATATCTGTCCAGCCGCTATCTGCTTTGATTTGTCCATCAAATTTGGTGCCTATCGTTTCTAATGTGCGAATCGATGTTGTTCCTACTGCAACGATCTTACCGCCATTTTCACGAACGTCATTTAGTTGAGCTGCGGCTTCTTCTGTTAGACGATAAAATTCACTATGCATTTCATGTTCTGAAATATTATCGACACTAACTGGCCGGAAGGTGCCTAATCCGACGTGTAAGGTCAAATAAACAAGCTTCACGCCTTTTGACTGAATTTTAGCAAGTAGTTCTTGTGTAAAGTGTAACCCTGCTGTAGGTGCAGCTGCAGACCCATTTTCTTTGGCATAGACTGTCTGGTACCGATCAGGATCTTCTAAACGTTCTTTGATGTATGGCGGCAATGGCATTTCTCCCAGTGATTCTAAGTTTTCTAAGAAGATTCCTTCATACTTGAACGTTACAATTCGACCGCCATGTTCTAATTCTTCAACAACAGTTGCAGTTAAACGACCATCGCCAAAGCTGATTTTTGTGCCAACTTTCGCTCTTTTGGCGGGTTTGATCAAGGTTTCCCAAGTGTCTCCATCTGTATTCGTCAAAAGAAGCACTTCTAAATGTCCACCTGTCTCAGGTTTTTCACCATATAATCGAGCTGGCAGCACTCTTGTATCATTCATGACTAATGCATCTCCAGCATTTAATTCGTCGATGATTTCATGAAAATGTTTATCTTCCATTTCTTTTGTTTCGCGATTTAAAACTAAAAGCCGTGAACTTGTTCGGTCTTTTAAAGGTGTTTGAGCAATCAGTTCCTCTGGTAAATTAAAATCAAAATCTTCTGTACTAAGCATATTTGTCACTCTTTCTACTTGATTTGTCTTGGCTATTCTACCATTTTTTAGGTTATCTGGCTACGAAGTTAGTTCCTTCTTAAGAGACAAAATACTTGAAACTGCTATTTTAAAACGATATACTTACTAAAAGTAAGCATATCGTTTTAAGGAGGTTTTATAATGTTTCCACCAATCCACCATGTTTCATTATTAACAAGATTTGCTGAGGAGAATCAGTTTTTTTATACAAACATTCTGGGACTACGCCTTGTAAAAAAAACAGTCAACCTAGATAATCATAATATGCTGCACTATTATTATGGTGATTATGCTGGAACACCAGGGTCCGTTATTACTTTTTTCGTTGTTCCTGCCCTTGCCAAGCGTTATGATAATCGCCATTTTTTGAGTACGATTGGACTAAAAATTCCCAAAGGTAGCCTAAGTTACTGGGAAAAACGTTTAAAGGACCTGCACATTCCATTCATTAAAGAAAAAGATACACTTCATTTTAAGGATAATGATCAAGTGAATCTTTATTTAGTTGAAGTAGAACAAGAACCTTTGAAAGACGAATTGCAAGTGAAAAGTTCTATACCTGGCAACAAGCAAATTCTGGGCCTTTTATCGACTGAATTTCATGTTGTTGAACCTGAAAAAACAGCTGATTTCTTTTTTCAATTATTAGGTTGGAAAAATACTGATGGCTATATTCGATTAAATAAAACTGATTTCATTCAACTCCTACCAGCCTTAACAACGGAGAAAACACGAATGGGACGAGGAAGTATGGATCACGTTGCGTTTTCAGTTAAGGACGAAAAGACTCTGGATAACCTATACAAAAAAGCGAAGGAACAAGAATGGAACATTGAAAAAATCGTTCATCGCGGGTATTTCAAAAGCTTGTATATTAGAGAACCTGGCGGTAATCGAGTTGAATTTGCTACCTTAACACCTGGGTTTACGATAGATGTACTATTAAACACTTTAGGCGAAACTCTTGCTCTACCACCTTTTTTAGAAAAAAAACGTGCTGAAATCGAAGCCACTATTTATAAAGAAAAATAGCTTGATTAACACATAAAAACTGAAATAAGTGGTCTAAATCAAACGACTGCTCTTATTTCAGTTAAGACTATTTAGATAGAGAATATAAAAACTATTTTGTCTTATTAAAAGATACAAACAGGTGCTTAAAATAAAAAGAAAGTGACTTATCTAGAATACATCACTATTGCCTTTATTTCTTCGCCCCTGTTTATATCCATCGAAACACCAAAGACCACTTTTGACTAAAAAGAACATTACCACCTTAACGATTCTACTAGTACTTGTTTGTCTTTGATATTTTCAAAAACGCAAAGATTGTATTTACTAAAAAACTTCAGACTGTCGGCTTCAATCATTGGCCATCCGTAATACAGCTCTTTACTTTATCTAGATAGAAACTAAATAAAAAATGGTGTTGGTAAACTCTACCAACACCATTGCATGTTCAACAAATAGGCATCGCATACTCCATCTAAAATTCTGGAAAAGAAAGTTCTAGATATTTCTCCAAAAATTGAGTAAAATGGAATATGTTGATGTTACGCATTGACACGGGCAACTTGATTGGTCAGCTTTCTCTGACTTCTCAGGACTTCATAGATCAGCGCCAACTGGTCTGTGAAGTGCCTTTTTTTATTATATTCGTTTCTATCTATTACTCATTTTAAAGAAAAACAATTTCATAGTCAACAAAGTGTCAGAAAGTTTTTTTGTTTATCTTATTTTATTATGAAAATAAATCTCTTTATCTCTAACTATTTACTAGTTGAGAGGAACAAATAAAAAGTCCATAGTCAAAACTTAAAAATTCTTTTACTCTAGACTCTATATTTTAATAAATTATGCGTGTACAACTTATATATTAGAGGTATCCAAGCAATCTTCATAAGACCAAAAAGAATCTCCAGTAATTTCTTCCAGCACTGGAATAGGCCTTTTTTTAGAGGACAACATCGTTTGATAACTAATTTTCCCTTCTTCAATTAGAAAAGTCCAATTTTTACCGTCTTTTGCTTGGATAATGTCTGTAAAATCGATCATGTTCTCTTTCAGCCATTTTTTTCTGTCTACTTCATAGTGTGAGTCATCGTGAAATAGTTCTTTTTTTAGCAAAATAAATTTTGCTGAAAAATCGATTCCTGCCGCCATATGATACAGTAGATCAGCTTCTTCAAAATACTTTTCCCTGCTATAAATATCTCCAAGTAAAACAAATGAACTAAAACACTCGTTCAATTTGATACCACCATTTTTGATACTTGTTTCAATAACTAATTTTAAAAAATATATCGCTTGCTGATCATCCTTCACATCCAAAGCTTGCTGCCCTTGTTTAAACCATTTTTTTATTTTCAATTTATTAAACATTTTCTTTTCCTTACTAACGTTCTTTCTATAAAAGCTTGTAACACACAGTATGCTTTTATTTTTTCCGTATTCATTACTGAGGAGAGCTGGGCAAAACTTGCACTGTTTTGCCCAGCTCTCCTTCTTTATCATATATCTTGCTGACTTTATTCAACTTTTTCTAAGATTTTGACATCTCCATTTTTAGATTTCACATCAATGGTATATTTGGCGTTATCTGGTGCATCTACAAAATCATTTCTTAATTCCCCAGTTTCTGTCTTTGCAGTAATCTTAACGGATTGACTTGGATCTTGCAGCCATTTGATAAACCCAGACTGACTAGAAACAGTTGCATTGACTTTGTTTTCTTGGATAGCAATCGTTGGACCAGATCCATTTTTCAACTCTAATGTTCCTTGGTTTTCTTCTGAAACAATTTTCCCCGTTTCATTGACCATCAAGAGATCACCTTTTGTTCGTTTGATGATTACTTGACCATTCGTTGCAGTTGCTGCAAGTTTTTTTGTTTCAGAATCTTCTAAAATCATACGGCCTGAATGATTGTTTAATACAATATTATCCGAACGTAAGAATTTTAATATAGAGAGTCCTTTGTCCCCCTCAATACTCAAGTCACCTAGCATACCCGTGATGACCGTTTTCCCAGAGTCACTTTTGACCTTTAAATTCATTGCAGATTCTTCGATGATCACATCACCATAATCACTGCTTATATTACCTTCATCAGCAATAATATTTTTAGCATAAACATCACCTGTAACCAAGTCTAAATCAAAGTTCTTTGTCTGAATATCCAATAAACGCAGATCTCCACGACTCAAGCCTAAATGAAAATCGTCGAGAATCGTTCCTTTTGGTATAAAGAAAATCACTTCTGTTGGTTTAAATATTCTTCCATCGTTTGCACTAATCTGCCTCCCTCAGTTTACTTACTTGTTCAACGAATTCATCCCAATCACGCTCTAAAGTTTCCAGATATTCTGTTCCTTTATCTGTCATTTTATAATACTTTCTGGAAGGACCATCTGGTGATTCTTTGGTATAAATATCGCAATAAGATTCCTTGACTAATCGACGCAAAACTGGGTAAAGCGCCCCTTCGGTAATTGGTATAAACTGATTCACTCGTTGTGTTAATTCATAACCATATCTATCTTCTTTTTGAATAAAATGAAGCACACACATTTCTAAAGCACCTTTTTTAAATTGGCTGGAAGCCCTCATCGCTCAATCCCCTTATCACAGTTTTGATTGACAAATTACCCGCTATTACTCTAAATGTCCACTGAAATAAACGGCTATGAAAAGAGCAATCATGACTACATCCATTTGCTATTCTTCTAGAAAAAAGAGTTCTACAATAAAAGTAAAGTCTAACTTCTATGAACAATCAAAAATCAGCCCTATTCCAAAGTACTTTGCGCTTTGGAATAAAATGTTTTTCAGCCTTCTATCCGTGGTTATTGCGGTTGTAATTCTTTTTCTCTTGAATGATACCTTGACGCTCTTCTGGTGTCAAATTAGGATCACCCAACTGTTCGCCCCACTCTCTATTTTTTTGTCCTCTTTCTTGCCCATTAGCTGAGGCGCCAGAAACCGCATCGGCTTCATCTACATTTTCTGGTGTACTGGGGATTTGTGTCTCTTCTATCCCCTCCTGAGTTGCAGACGGAGCTTTTTCTGCCTCTTGGGGTATAGTCTGATTGAAGGCTTCATCTTCTTCTACTTTTTTTGCTTCTGTTTTTTTTACTGTTTCTTCTTTTTGTTTTTGATCTCTCTTTGCTTCTTGTGTCTTTAGCTTTTTCTTGATTGAATTTTCAACATGTGCGATTTTTTTTGACACGACTTCGGCTAACCGTTCTCTTTTTAAAGCAAAACGTTCCCTAACAGCTTCGTCTTTGGAAAATGCAGCATCTGCGGTATTTATTGTCCGGGTCGTCCCGATACCGATCATCAAAAGAGCTATGCAAAATACTATAAATTTTTTCATTCTAACTTCTCCTTAATCAACATATTTCTTTACCATGGTTATCCTTGGAAAGCATCCAGCAGCTCATTAAAACGTTTCTCTTCATCTACAATGATCCAATATTTTTTTTCTTTATTATCCCGCTCTAATTCTAAATGAATCGTCTTAGGTTTTTTCGCTGCTTTCAAGTTTTTAAACGCTTTTTTTAGTGCTTCAAATTGAAATTGATTAAGGTCTTTGTCGGTTATTGCGTTTAATTCTTTTAATATCCCATTTAATTGTTTTTCATCAGAAATTTTGTCGATGTCATCTAACTTTTCGATTGTATCATAGCCTTTATTTTTTAACCATCTGACTAATTCTTCATCCGTTTTTTGCTCGATCGTCTGATCAAATGTGGTCTGATCTAGACCCTTAATCGTCACTTGTGCTTCTTGTCTATTGGAGTTGCTGTCTTTCATTTTTATAGAAAAACTGGTTTCTTTATCTAAACGTTCCTGATAGATTGCCACCAATTCTTTTGCTTGTTCTTTTGAAATATCGAATAATTCGGAGAAATCTTGCACCAAATCTGCTTGACTCGGCGCATCTAATTGATAAAAGTACTTTTCTGCAGCTTCCTTCTCTCTATCATAAATCACATTATTGATGAAAGCTGTAGCAACATCTTTAGGATCCGCATTCTTTGCGCATCCAGTTAAAACAACAACTATAAAAGCTAACATAATAACTATTCTCTTTATTTTCATACGTTTAATTGGCTCCTTTTATGACAATAACTGTTGATTTTTTTGTGCATCTTTTCTATTTTTGAATACATACTTAAAAATCGTGTAAAACTTAATTCTGATTGATTGAATATCACCGACTCCATATTTTGGATCAGAGTAAATCAATCCTAACCAACGATAGTGATTCTTGCGTGAAAATTTCTGTATCTTGAATGTGATCTCAACTTTTCCTGCTAAATTAATAATACGCGATCGAACCATTTTTACATTTTTTATATTGTGAAACGAAAGAATTCCTTCCTCTTGATTCAATAATGTACTTAGGAATGGATCTTGTTGAATAGCCGTGATCGTGACACTTTTTTCACCTAAACAATTGATTTGAACTGGAATCACTTGATCTTCTTTAACTAATTTCCCTTGATAATCTACAGGAATGATCATTGGTAAACGTGGACGCTCGTACGCTACACATACCGCAACAGTCAAACTGATAATGTTGTACAATAGCCAGTAAATATTAATAGAAAAAATATTCTGCCACTGTAGATAACGCAGATCTAATTGTAAAATATAATAAATCAATGCGAAGCAATTTGCTCCTAATAATAAAATTTGCACTTTGCAGTTACGCCAATCAAAATACCCTTTTTCTCCTTGTATCCCTTTGATTGTTACATGGAATTTTTTATTCTTTTTAGGGCTGAAAAGTGTTTCTTTCCAAACTGCCCAAGAAACTTGGGGCGCAGTAACTAACTCATAAATAGTACTGATAAAAGAATTGTATTTTTTCCTAGCAACCGATTTATACATCAAGCTGCCAGATAGAAACGCAGGCAACCAGAATATCACCAATTGCGCTAAGCTTGTTTTTAAACTAGAAATATTGAAAACTAGATATAAAAACGGACAAAGTAAATAAATCAATTTATACATCCCAGAATACCAGTACAACACACCATCGATATAAAACCATTTTTGTATAAAGGTTAAATTTTTTAATTTTTTTAATGTATATTTTTTAGCTACTTGCACATTGCCTCGGCCCCAACGATCCCGTTGTTTTACATAATCAGCCAACGTTTCTGGTGACAGTCCTGACGCAAGTGCCTCATTGACAAACACACCTTGCCAACCATTATTTTGCAGAAGCAGACCTGTTGCCATATCTTCTGTGATAACCCCTGTCGTAAAGCCGCCAATAGAATCAAGCGCGCTACGTTTGAATAAGGCATTGCTTCCTACATAAAGTACCGCATTAAATTGGTCTTTGCCTTCTTCTAAACTACGCATAAAAAAGTCTTGTTCATTATTGATTTCACTATCTAAATATAAATTGTGTTGAAAAATATCAGAATTAAAAAATGTCTGAGGCGTTTGGATAAAACCAACCTTCTCCTGCGCAAAATAGCCCAATGTTCGTTTTAAAAACTCTTGTTTAGGTACCATATCAGCATCTTGCGTCACAACGATTTCTCCATTGGTTTTTGTTAATGCATAATTCAAATTACCCGCTTTAGCATGCTCATGTGTGGGACGCGCAATAAATTCTACTCGATGTTTTTCCGCTAGCTTTTTCACCATTGAGCGGTTCCCATCATCACAAAGATAGATTTTTAATAGTTCTTTGGGATAATCGATCCATAAACAGCCAACAACTGTTCTTTCTAAAATTTCAATATTTTCATTATATGTAGCAATCAATATATCCACTGTAGGTAATTCTTCTAATTCATCCAATGATTTTTCAGCACGCTTATAAGGTTTCCAAAACAAGATAACCAACGTAAAAGCCTGAACAAACCCCATAAATTATGCTAAATACAATAAACTTCCCGCGATCATTTCAGCAATATTCCCACTAGGAATCGTATAAAGCAAACGCCAAACCAAGTAAATAAACTGAATAATAACAAACCCCGTTAAGACAAATTTCCGATAACGTTCCTTTTTCTTTGAAACAAGATAAAACAAAAATAAATAAATTAAACTACATACCAAATAACCTAAACCAATTTTTTCCATTTCGTTCTCCTTTTCACTCCCTATTATTCATAAAATAGTAGATGCTAGTCAACAATATACTAAGGTTTCTCACTATTGTCAATAGAATAATAGCCAATTCATTGAGCTTGCCCTACTTTCTCCTTTTATTTGTTATTAAAATCAGCTGATTTTTTCATTATTTTTGCTTGAAAATGATAGAAAAAACATCTGATTTGTCCAAATCGTTGTTTTGTAGCATACTAGTAGTAGAAACGTTTATTAGGAAACACTGCAATCATTTAAGAAAAGAGACACAGAAAAAAGAATTTGGGGTGAGAAAGTTGATCGAATTTCAACATGTTTCAAAAATTTACAAAGGCGGTAAAATCGCTGTAGATGATGTCAATCTGTCTTTTGATAAAGGTGAATTTATCTGCTTTATCGGAACCAGCGGTAGTGGTAAAACAACCTCTATGCGAATGATCAATCGAATGACTGATCCGTCAAAAGGAAAAATCTTAATTAATGGTGAAGATATTCAAACCATCAATCCAGTAGAATTACGCAGAAAAATCGGGTACGTTATTCAAAATATCGGCTTGATGCCACACATGACGATCAGAGAAAACATCGTCCTTGTACCTAAGTTATTAAAAGTCGACCTAGAAGAACGGAATAAAATTGCCGAAAAAATGATCGATTTAGTCGAACTACCTAGAGAAATGCTCGACCGTTATCCAAATGAGCTTTCCGGTGGTCAACAACAACGAATTGGTGTTGTTCGAGCACTTGCAGCGAATCAAGATATTATCTTGATGGATGAACCCTTTGGCGCTTTAGATCCGATCACAAGGGATTCTTTGCAGGATTTAGTTAAAGATTTACAAGAACGTTTAGGAAAAACAATTGTATTCGTTACCCACGATATGGATGAAGCGCTAAAATTAGCCAACCGAATCGCAATCATGAGTGAAGGAAAAGTCATTCAATTTGATACACCGGATAATATTTTACGTCATCCAGTGAATGAATTCGTCGAAGAATTGATCGGTGAAGACCGCTTGATCCAGGCTAAACCAGATATCACAACAGTTGGTGAAGTGATGCTAAACAACGCCATCACGATCACACCAGAAAAATCATTGTCAGAAGCAATCAAACTAATGAGAGAAAAACGTGTTGATACGCTCTTAGTAGTTGATGGTGCTGGTGTCTTAAAAGGCTTTATCGATGTTGAAACGCTTGACCGCCGTAGAAATACTGCCACAAGTGTCAGTGATATCATGAATCCAAAAGTCTTCTTTGTAAAAAAATCGTCTTTATTACGCGATACCTTGCAACGAATTTTAAAACGCGGACTGAAATATGTTCCAGTTGTTGATGACCAACAAAAAGTCGTTGGTATCTTAACTCGCGCTTCTTTAGTAGACATTGTTTACGATGTTATCTGGGGTGAAGAAGAATCAGAAGAATCAGCTCCAACTACAAGCGAAACAGAATCAACTGATGTCAAACAGCCTCAAGCGGAGGTGTAATAAAATGAATCAGTTTCTTTTAGAAAGAGGAAATGAACTTGTTACTAAAATTGGTGAGCATATTTTTATTTCTGGTGTTGCACTCATCTTAGGAATTTTGTTTGCAGTGCCGATTGGAATCTTGTTGACTAGAACAAAAAGAACAGCGGCCATTGTTATTGGTTTGACTAGTGCCTTACAGACGGTTCCTTCATTAGCACTACTTGCGTTGATGATCCCGATCTTTGGTGTTGGTAAAATTCCAGCGATCATTGCTCTACTTATTTATTCCTTGCTGCCTATTTTACGAAATACGTATATTGGGATCAAAGAAGTAAGTTCTGATTATAAAGATGCCGCAAAAGGAATGGGCATGACGAATGTACAATCGATTTTCATGGTTGAGTTGCCTATCGCGATGCCGACGATCATGGCGGGGATTCGACTCGCTGCAGTATACGTGATCGCTTGGGCAACACTTGCTTCTTACATTGGTGCAGGTGGTCTTGGAGACTTTATTTTCAGCGGACTAAATAATTATCAACCTGACTTGATTTTTGCTGGAACCATTCCTGTTACTATTTTAGCTTTAGCTGCAGACTTATTATTAGGCCTGTTAGAGAAGAAATTAACTCCTAAAGCATTAAGGGAGGCAGAATGATGAAACGAAAATTTAAATTATTACTCATAACATTTTGTAGCACACTGCTATTATCAGGTTGCTCTTTACCAGGACTCGCTTCTAACTCTGATGACTCTACAATTTCCATCACAGGCGGAATCACATCGGAAGCACAAATATTAGCAAGCTTAGTTGCTGGCATGATCGAACATTATACAGATGAAAAAACAACGATCATCAACAATTTAGCTACTACAACGATCAACCATCAAGCAATGATAAACGGGGATGCGCAAATTTCAGCTGCCCGTTATACTGGAACGGATTTGACTACGACGTTAAATTTGGAACCAATCAAAGATCCTAAAAAAGCGTTCGACGTAGTGCAATCAGAATTTCAAAAAAGATTTCAGCAAAAATGGTTTAATTCTTATGGATTTGCCAATACCTATGCATTTATGGTCACACAAGAAACCGCTAAAAAATATAATTTAAAAACCATCAGCGACCTTAAAAAAGTTGGCGATCAACTGACCGCAGGTGTGGATACTTCTTGGATCGACCGTAAAGGAGACGGTTATAAAGGTTTTACTGAAACATATGGTTTTGATTTCAAACGCGTTTTCCCGATGCAGATCGGTTTAGTTTATGACGCTGTTGCCGCTAATAAGATGGATGTCGTTTTAGGTTATTCAACAGATGGCCGAATCGGCAGTTATGATTTGGTTATTTTAGAAGATGACCTGCACTTCTTCCCGCCTTATGATGCCTGTGCTGTTGCAACTGATGAAGTGCTTAAAAAACATCCTGAATTGAATGATGTACTAGCTAAGCTATCAGGAAAAATTTCAACAGAGACTATGCAAAAACTAAATTATCAAGCAGACAACGATTTAATGGAACCTGAAACAGTTGCGGAAAATTTCTTAAAAGAACACCATTTCTTCGAATCTGACGGAGGTGGAAAATAATGCAGAATCTACAAGATATGAATTTACTGCAACAGTTTTTCTATTACTTTGAGCAAAACGGCAGTTATGTTTTGAGTCAATTTGTCCGACATTTTCTAATTTCTATCTACGGTGTCCTATTTGCCGCAATCGTTGGAATACCGATTGGCATTTTCATAGCTCGCAGAAGAAAAATGGCTGGCTGGGTCGTCAGTATCGCAAACTTGATCCAAACAGTTCCTTCCTTGGCTATGCTTTCGATTTTGATGCTAGGTCTTGGGCTTGGGGTAAATACTGTTATTGTCACCGTCTTTCTCTATTCTCTTTTACCGATCATCAAAAATACTTATACAGGCATGATCCAAGTCGATCGAAATATTTTAGATGTGGGTAAAGGAATGGGTATGACGAAATGGCAACGACTTTATATGGTGGAATTGCCACTTTCCGTTTCCGTAATCATGGCAGGGATTCGTAATGCTTTAGTTGTCGCAATCGGAATCACAGCAATCGGTGCTTTTGTGGGTGCCGGTGGTCTTGGTGATATTATTATTCGTGGAACGAATGCAACAGACGGGACAGCCATCATCCTTGTCGGAGCATTGCCGACAGCTTTAATGGCAATCATTACTGACTGGGTATTAGGCATGATCGAACGCCGATTAGATCCTGCGAGTAAACATTCATAAAAAAAGCTAACAGAAAAAGCAGGTAAGAATTTTAAAAAATTCTTACCTGCTTTTGTTATTACTTCTTCAAATGATAACTATAGGTCGCAACGACAATATTTTCCCGCCAAGATAATCGTAGACGTAAACGTAAACTCGTCTGATTATGCAGAATATTTTGCCAGCGCCTATTAGGGACAAACTGCGGAATCAAGACCGTCGTTGTATAATTTCGTTTCGCTGAATTTTTACTTACCAAATCTACATAACGGAGAATTGGATTCGTAATGGAACGATAAAAAGAATGAACGACTGAAAAACGAATATCAGGAAAATGTTGTTTAAATTCTGCTTCAATTTCCTTTTCTTTTTCGACATTCTCATCTAGCGATACATGCATCGCAACGACATAATCACCAATCGAACGAGCATAATTCACTGCACCTACGTTTGCCTGCGTCGCATTTCCAACTAAAACAATGACCGTGTTACCATAAAATTCCTGTTGCTTAACCGTTTCCTCTAAGCGCAGTTGTTCGGCTACTTTTTGGTAATGAGCATGAATACTGTAAAAAACAAAAATCAAAACGGGCATAATAATAAAGAACGGCCAGATATCACCCAATCGATACATGAACAAAATAACGATGATGCCATAAGAAATCAACGCTCCAACAATATTGGCAATCGATTTTGACAACCATTTTTTAGTCTCTTTCCGCCATTTAATGACCATCCCCGTCTGAGATAGCGCAAATGGAATAAATACACCGATCGAATAAAGTGGAATCAATCGTTCCGTTGACCCTTGAAAGATCAATAACAACACAACGGAACCGGCAGCCAAAGTCAATATCCCGTTTGAATAGCCTAAGCGATCCCCACGATCCATATACATGTGCGGCATAAATTTATCTTTCGCTAAATTATATGCGAGCACTGGAAAAGCTGAAAATCCCGTATTGGCAGCCACTGCTAAAATCAACGCCGTTGTAAACTGCAGTACATAATAAAGAATATTTTGACCGAAGACCGCTTTTCCGATTTGAGCCAACACAGTCACTTCAGTTTGCGGAACAATCCCATACCAATAGTTGATAAATGTGATTCCGACAAAGAAAAACCCTAAAATTGCAGCCATTAATGTTAACGTACCTGCCGCATTTTTTGCTCTAGGCTTTTTGAAAAATGGCACCGCATTACTAATTGCTTCAACTCCTGTCAATGAAGATGATCCAGAAGAAAATGCCCGCAGAATCAAGGCGATCGTAATGCCTGGCACAACTGTTCCAGGTATTGCGGTTGCATGTAACGGTACGGCACCCGTAACGATTTTAAATAAGCCTGTTGCAATCAACAATGTAATCACAGCGATAAAACTATACACAGGAAACATCAGAAAACCAGCAGATTCTCTTAGCCCACGCAAATTCATCAACATGATCAGTAAAACAATAACGATCGAAATTGCTACTTGATGACCATACAAAGCAGGTACCGCTGAAATGATTGCCTCAGCTCCTGCCGAGACGGAAACGGCAACTGTCAACATATAATCAACTAACAATGATCCGCCAGCCACTAGCCCTGCATTCTTTCCCAAATTTTCACTACTGACAACATAGGCTCCGCCGCCATGAGGATACGCATGAATGATTTGCCGATAAGATAACGTTAATGAAATAAGTAAAATAATAACAAAAGCAGCAATCGGTAACGAATACCATATGGCAGCAGCAGATAACGTAACGAGTACAACAACGATTTGTTCTGTACCATAAGCAATCGAAGACAAGGCATCTGATGACAATAACGCAAGAGCCGCAAATCGACTTAATTTATGCTCATCGTTTTCAGTAGATTTTAAAGGTTTCCCGATAAACAATCGTTTCAAATAGTCCACTTTTTTCCTCTCTCCTTCTCTGATTTTTTCTATCCTATTTTCAGAAAAAAATATGTTTTTTTCCACAAACAATGACATATGCTACGCTCATAAATTGTGATTGTCAATTATTTATATGCTAAACTATTAAAAAATTCATCTCTCCCTCCTTAACTATTAAAGAAACTCTTAGACCATTGATTTTCTTCATTTTAACAAGATTGTCCTTTCATAAAAAATATTTCGCTTTTCTCCTCTTTTTTGGTTGTTCAAAAAAAAGACACACGCAACTTTAATAGCTGCCCATGCCTTGATAGTCATTATAACGTTTGCCAAGTCCGATGTTCGTCAAAATAATCAGCTTCTCTTTTCGCTTGTTCAACGACATCTTTTGGATAATTTAATACATGTAACAACTGAATTGCATTTCTTGTGGTTGCAGGCCCCTGTTTCAAACGGTAATCAAATGTCACTCCTTGCTCTTTGGTTACTTGCTCTTCAAAATGAACATTGTCACACGATTCTTTTAAAATTTCTGTTAGTTCGATATCATGCGTCGCGACAAAAGCGAGTGATGGGTAATTATTTAACCAATGGATCATACTAGATGAAGCGGCTATCCGTTCGATCGTATTCGTGCCTTTTAATATTTCATCAATGAAACACAAACAAGGGATATTCGTTTCGGCAAAATCCAGCACTCGTTTAACTGATTTAGTTTCTGCCACAAAATAACTATCTCCTTCAAAAATATCATCTTCAACAGCCATTGAGGTCAAGATATGCCCAAATGGTAATTGGAACTTTGTAGCCAAAGCTGTGTGAATCGTTGTAGAGAGGATACAGCTGATCGCTACACTTTTGACATAGGTTGACTTGCCTGAAGCATTAGAACCTGTTACAAGGGTGTTTTTTGTCCAATGTACCTCATTTGGTACAGCTGTTGCTAATAAAGGATGGTAAACTTCTGTTCCAGTCACGACAATTTCATCTGAAAAGACTGGTTGACTGGTATCAGGCATGATCGTTCGAAAGTTTAGAACAGCTGCTGCAACTTCTAATTCTCCAAGTAAACGCCACATTTCTTTTGCCTGAATCTCATAATTTGTCAATTTTTCCAGAACAAAATTATATGAAATAAATGGCAACATGAAAATCATTGCTAAATAATCAAACATCATCTCAGCTTCACTATTGGACTTCATCCTGAAAGAAATACCAAATTTAGTCATTGAAGCGAGTGGTTGAAGATTTTTAGTTAATTCTTCTTGAAAAGGCGTTTTTATTTTCCCTAGTTTTTTTGCACAAACGACTGTTTGAACTAGATATCCCATACAAGTCAATTCACGTTGTAGTTTTTCTTTTTTTATCTGATAGTAGATAACATTAAATAATACCGATCCTAAAAGTAATACAATTGATAGCGTCGTTGGCCAGACTAATAATAAAACTAACGCCACTATCGGCAATAATCCACAAAATAAATATAATTTGGTATTGGGTAATTCCTGACTTCTTGTTTCGCTTAAATAACTTTCTACATGGTTATTATCTTGTTTACCTAAACAGGCAAATTGAAATTGAATTTCTTCTCGAATAGCAGGATTTTGTTTATAGTAATCGATCAATTGTTCTAAACGGTCATGACTTTGTTCAGAGAAGTTGAAATTACGTAATCGTTGATACAGGGCTTGCGAACCAACACTTGAATACGTCCCATTGATTCGTTCAAATAAGGCAAACCCATCTAGATCATACCAAGTAATATCATCGATCTCACTGTCGTAATTTCTGTATTTTTTAGCCTTTTGCCACGCTACTTTTAAACTTTCTTCTTTATCAAAAAAACGTGCATTAGGAAATGTTCCCCATTTACTTTTGACCATTTCCCTTAATTTTAAACGGTTGTAAATTTCCATTACAATAATAATCAAAATAATCAGTATAACAAACCCCAATACGATCAGCTGAGTCTCCATTCAACATCCCCCTTTTTTTATTTTAGTATAGGATTTTATAGAGTCACATACAAGGAAAAGCTTAAGCAACCCTCACATGTACTTTTGAAAATAAAAAAGCGACTAAGAGATAACTACTTGAGTCAGCCCTTCGCCGCTTTTTTTACTGATAATAATCTCGATTCATAGTTTCAAACTCATCCAAGTGCCATTCTTGAATTCCAGGCTCTTCTAGATTATCTCTGCTTGAATAACCAATCCCTACTCTTTTAGAATACTGAGTATCTGCTGTCAACATGTGAGAAATCGTTTCATCTTGCATCCTTATTATATGTTTTAAACGAACTTTTTCTAACTTCAAGTCCGTGATTTCTTCTTGTTGTATCTCTTTTTTTCCCAATAAATTCTGTAAAAATTGTTTATCCCTGACAATCACTAATGTTAAAACGACGATCACTACAACCAAAAAATATAGAACCATTACTAAATTTTTATCCATTTTTATAACTCCTCCTAACAAGCCATATCTATGTTAACACGTTAGAAGTCGATATTTTTTCATTTTTTTAGATAAAACATCATGTTTTATATATTTTTTTGAGAAAAAGGTTTTATTACATACTATTTTCATTTTTTTTAGAATATATTTACAATAGATAATTATGATCAAAGGTCACTTCTACGATATAATCGCCAATATTTCTATAGACTTGCTCTTGTAGACGAATCTTTAGTTCTTGGTCGGTTGCCTTAAAATGATTTGGGACAACTAAGTCAAATAAAATACGCGGCTTTCCACCGTGATCCACCAAACGAATATCATGTCCCTTTAATTCACTATTGATTCCTTTAATAATCTTTTTCAGCTCTTGATGAATAAACTGCTGCCTTTGATCATGTAAGTTTACTGGATCGATATGACAAACCAGATCCACACCTAACTGCTCTTTAAATTTCTTTTCGATCTCATCGATTGTTTCATGAGCCTTAGTTAAGTCCCAACGGTCATCAATTTCGATATGCACTGAAGCAAATGTTTTGCTTGGCCCATATTGATGAATCAGCAAATCATGATAACCTACGATTTCCGAAACAGATGATAAATATAGCTTCATTTCATCGATTGCTGCTTGATTAGGGCGTAATCCCATCAATTCGTTCACAAATTCCCGAATCAACTGAAGGCCGCTAAAAATAATATAACACGCAATCACCAAGCCGACGATTCCATCGATTTTTAATCCAGTAATTCCTTCGACTGTGGCTGAAACTAAAACAGCAATCGTTGTAAATACGTCATTTAAACTATCTTTAGCCGTTGCAACTAATGTATTTGAATCAATTTTTTTAGCGACTCGCTGATAAAAAACACTTTGCCAGACTTTGATCAAAATCGATAGGACTAAAATAATCAGGATAATAGGCGTTACTTTGATACTTTGAGGATCTTTGATTCGTTCGATAGAGGTCATAAAAAACTGAAACCCTACAAACGTGATCAACAATGAAACCAGCATACCGCTAATATATTCAAACCGTTCATGACCATATGGATGTTCTTCATCGGCCGGCTTCCCAGAAATATAAAAACCGACTAGGGTCAAAACAGATGATACTGTATCTGACAAGTTGTTCATCGCATCTGCCATGATCGATACACTGCCGGAAATCAACCCAATCAATAATTTACTTATAAAAAGCAGCAAGTTGGATAATAAACCAACGATTCCGGCAAAAATCCCAAACGCTGTTCGAATATCTGAACTTTTTTGTTGTCTCTTTTCAAAACGATCAATTAAAAAATTTATCATCATAATCCCTACCTTGTTTTTAGCATATCTTAAAACTATAAAATGATTTCAGAAATTTGTATAGTAAAAAACGACTTTTATTAGCGACTTTTTATTGTTTAGAACGACCCAAGTTGATTGATTGACGTTCTTTTTTTTTTTGTTAGGGACACCTTGAAACTCCCTCAGACAGACCTGTAGTAAACATTAAAAGATTGAGCCACCCTTGATAAGGGCATCTCAATCTTTTGATATTGATCAATAGCTATTTTTAATGGAAGATATGGCTCTCATGAGAAACTTTCGCTAATTTCTTCGTTTTTTCCTCAATATAAGGGTATAAAAGAACACCTAATACACAGAAAACGATCGAAATACAAACCAAAATAATGATTGCCTTCCACGCATTTGGCCAATAAATTCCTCCAGCTGACTCTCGTAATAAATTCACCGCATGTGTGAATGGTAAAAACGGATTAATAAATTGGAAGAATTTACCAGAGACTTGGATTGGGTAATTTCCCCCACCGCCTGAAATAGAGAGCACCAAGATAATGATCGCAGCACCTTTTCCGACATTGCCAAACAAAGCGACTAGCACATACACCATCATCATAAAGGCAAAAGCGATCAATAATGCAAACAAGACACTATAAAATGGTTGTCTTACATCTACGCCTAATAAGAAATAGTTTCCTAAAGTAACAATCAAAGCTTGCGCTAATCCCATGACTAAGAATGTTAACATTCTTGCAGAAAATTGTTCTCGTTTAGAATATTTTCCACGATCCTTTTCATCTAAATAGAAATCAGTGGTTGCCACACTCGAGAATAAAACAGCTCCCACCCATAAACATAATGCAGTATAAAATGGTGTACTTGCTGATCCGTTATTGGCAATTGGATAAATTTTATTTTCAGCGATTTCAACTGGTTTAGCGAAGAAGTCACTTTCAGCATTAGCATCTAGTTTAAGTAACTTTATTACTTGCCCAAGGTCGACATCCTTTTCACCTTTTCGAATCGCTTGTGCAGCTTTATGAAGCCCTGTTTTAATATTTGGCCAATCGTTTTGAACTAAATCGTTTGCTTTGTTTAAAGCTGATTCTAAATCCGGCATTTTTTCGTTGACCATTTTCAAAGTACCTGTGATATTTTCTTTAAGTCCTGGATAATCATTTTGAATAAAATCAGCCGCTAATCCAAGTTTTGCTTCTATTACAGGTAATTCATTGTTATAAAGTTCAGCACCTTTATTGATGCCATTTACGATCGTATCCATATGACCGTTCAGCAAAACATTTGCATCGTGGATTTCTTGTTTGATTGCAGGTAGCTCTGCTTGGTATTTTTCCAAGATACCTATTGCATTAGACACCGTACCTTCAGTCGAACTCAATAATGTAGCAAAATCGATTTGTTTTGCTTTATCAAGAAGACCTTGAGCCGTACTGATAGTCGCGATCAATTTAGTTAAAATATCATTTACCATGTTTGAAACTGCATCAACATCAATACTTGAAGCTGTCGCAGCAATTTCATTTGCGCCATTTTGAATAGCTTCCAGATCAGCATCGGTAATGGCATTCACATCTAAACTATCCACTTTTGCTTTTAAAGTTGAAATCAAGTTGCTAACCGTTGTTAACTTATCAATAGTAGGCTGTAAATCTTGATTTCCAGCAGATTCTTGAATTTGAGTCAAAGTTTGGATCAATTGTTGAATCACTATTTGCTGTTGCCCTAAACTGCTGGATAACTGTTGTTTCAACATTTCACGTTCATCTGGTGTCAACCGGTTGTCGCGCAACTGCTCAACGACAGATCCAACACTAGAACTGATGGTTCCAATTGCTTGTAAGGTTACTTTCATACTACTAGTTATACCTGGAAGTGCTTCTTGTAATTTCGCCGCGCCTTCGCTCGTTGCAGTCGCTAATTGATCTGCTTGATTTCCAAGCTTTTCAATATCTGGCAGAGCAGTTTGGACTTGCTGGATGATTGTTAACCCTTGTTTGGCTTCATTAATTCCTTCGTTCATCGTCTGTTCAACTGAAGCAAAATCTTCATCGATCATCGCTAATTGTTTACCAGCATTTTGAATTTCAGGAATTTTATCCTGTAAAGTTAAAATAACTTTCGCTTGTTCTTTGATTGCGGGCATCTTGCCATTTAAATCGACTAGTTTTGCACCCAATGCATCGACTTCAGGTAAGTAATCCACAAATTCATTTGCTTTCTCTAGCTTTGTTTTCAATTCCGGCATTTTACCATGCAAAGCGACAACTTCTTGTGTATATTTATCGATTTGATCGATATTCTCATCTGTTGAGAGAATCATGTTTTTTACTTTTGTAATGCTAACTAAATTGGAATCTAAATTATAACCAATATCGTTAAACACGCCTACCAAAGTACTACTAGCTGTTTTGGTAAATTGATCTGTGATTTGGGCTTGTAAAGAAGAAGCTCCTTTGTCTGCAATTTTTGGCGCAATTGCATTGATTTTCTCGTTGATTGAATAGTCAATCTTAGGCTTCGTGATTTCTCCTGTCGTAAAGCTTAATAAGTCCTTAGAGAAATCTTTTGGTAAATAGATACCAGCATAATATTTACCAGATTTTACTCCTTTGTCCAATTCTTTTTTTGAATCGACGAATTGCCAACCTAATTGTTTATTCTCGTGAAGATTCTTCAGCACTTCATCGCCGATATTCACTTTTTTCCCTTGGAATGTCGCTGCTTTATCATCGCTATATACCGCAATCGGTAACTCTCCTGTGTTTGCATAAGGATCCCACAAAGCTTTGATATTGAACCAGGCATAAAGTGATGGAATAATCATCAGTGCAATAATCAAAAATGTAGCGATCGGGTTTTTAAATATGCGTTGCCAATCTAATTTAAATAACTTCAATGTATTTTTTATATGTTTCATCCTGCTCACCTACTCTTTTTAATGACTGATTTACTTTAGCATATTGTTTTTATCAATAACAAATGAAAAATCCAAATTTTGTCCATTTCTACGACAGGTTTCTTGAATTGTCGTAGAGATTTCTTCTATGTACTTATTTACACGATTCAAATAACTAATTTTTCAAGTTTGTTTCTTCAACTGAAACTTTCTGACACCTAAAAAAAGACAAACTCATCCAAATGAATCAGCTTGCCTTTATTTTTATAGCTTATAGTTTTGCTGAAAACTCTGATACTACTTTTTTTACTTCATTTACTGAATCAGGATCTAAATAAGAAAGTGCTCTAGGAACCACGCTCATAAGATACATCTTATCAAGCTTATCCGTTGATCTTCTTTCCATCAATTCTGCTAGCAAATGTTTCATGTCTTCTTGATGATCCGCTTTTGTTCGATCCATTATGAAGTCATAAAATTTTTTTTCGTCTGCTTTCATCGGCTATGCCTCCTAGAATTTTATTCTATTATAAGCTTAAATAACAATAAGTAGAAGTAATTTGCTTTTCTACTGAAAAATACGAATTATAAAAAAACAGCAACAAACAAAAAATGTCTTTGTCTTGCTGTTTTCGGCAATGTTCAGATCACAATAAATTGACCATTCATCATTTAATGTTCCTATCTTTACAAAATTATCCAATAATTTCAAAAATATATTAATATATGTTATTAAATCCTTAAACTTTATACTTTTCGATCAAAAATTCATATGCCGTTCGGCTAATGATCCCCATCGGTTGATTGATTCCTGGGTTAAAGTAAAAATCCATTGTAACTAACTCTTCAAGCGTTGTTTCCTTATTTATTGCTAAAGATAACGTATTAATTGATTGCGTAATATCCTTTTCAGACATCAATTGAGCACCAATCAATTTGTACGTCCCTTTTTCGAAAACCATCTTGATATGTACGTCTTCCTGCAATTCAAGATAAGGTAATTGACATGGCAATGTTAAAAAGATACTTTCAACATCGATCCCTTCAAATTTAGCTTCCACTTCTGTTAAACCAGTGCTTGCAACATAGCAGTCGAAAATTTTAGTAGCCGTCGTTTTTTGTGTTTTATTATATTTCATCGAATGTCCTAATACATTCATAGCGGCAACCGTTGCACCACGAACAACATTATTTACTAAAGGAATAAATGACTTGCGATAACTATTGCGAACAGGATAAGAAACAACATCCCCTAATGCAAAAATATCTGGATCAGTTGTCTGCATATGTTCATTGACACGAATCGTCCCATTTGCATTTAAATCTAGAAAATCCTTCACTAATGCAGTATCTGGACGGGCATTAACAGCCACGACTACGTAATCATTTCGGATTTCCTCGTTCGTTGTTTTGGTGATAAACATCTCTTCCTCTATGTTTGAAAAGCCAATAACACTCTCGTTTAAATGAAGTTTAACTCCTGAATCACGAATTTTTTGTTCAACTAGTGAAGATAGCTCTTTGTCTAAATAACGAAAAAGGACTGAATCAGCACTTTCAATCAAATGAATTTCTTTCCCTTGCCCTTTCAAGGCATCACACAACTCTACACCAATATATCCACCACCGACAATCGAAATAGATTTCGCTTTTTCTAATTTTCCTAACACTTCCACTGAGCTTGGATAGTTTTTAAAAACAGTTACTTTGTCTTTACTTGGTAATGTCATATTCGTTGAAAACTGATTTGAACCTGTCGCAAGAATTAGCTTTTCATAGCTGATTTCGTGTGATTTTTTATAAGTATCCTGATAAATAATTGTCTTTTTATCCGAATCGATCGTAGTAACTGTTGCATTAAGTAAAACATCTACACCTTTTTTATTCAATTCTTCTAATGTTAGGTATCTTACGTTGTCCAATTCATCGACCAATTGATTCAATTTCAAAACAATTCCACTTGAAACAAAGCTAACTTCACTTCTTTTTTCAATTAGAATAACCTCAGTTTGAGGATTTAATTTCTTTAATGTTAATGCAACCTGAAGCCCTCCATGTGAGGCTCCGATAATTACTACTTTCACTATGGTTCTTCTCCCTTCAATTGAATAAACCACCATTGCAATTACATAAATTTAAAATAAAAACAACATTACACTCCATTATATATATAATTTCGTCTTTTTAAATAATATTAGCTAGTTACTTTCTTTTTATAAGTTGCGTATTGCCATTTTCTTATGAATCAAGTATGCTTAAAGTGAGGTGTCTATTATGCTAAAACGAGATTTTTTAGAAAAGCCCTTCGATTATATGAATGATATATTATTATTTTTATACAACAATCAAGGCAAAGCGACAAAAAATGAGCTAGTCAGTGAATTTCAAATTAGCTTACCAACATTAAATGAATATCTGTCTTTCCTCCAAAATTTTCTTGAAGAGAATCAAGTAAACGAGCAGGTTGAAATAACATTAAACGGTGAAAATATCTCTTTGAAAAAACAACCAACGTTTCCATTAAAGAAAGTTGTTGTACTTTTTCTGGAAAAATCCATTAAATTTCAAATGATCAATCAATTGTTCCATAAAGGTGAATTGACTTGTGATTATTTTCAGCTGAACTATGCCATCAGCTCCGCAACGTATTATCGTAAGATTACAGAATTGAATGACCTTCTGAAAGAATTTCGACTTCAAATTAAACGCGGAAAATTAATCGGTGAAGAAAAGCAGATTCGTTATTTTTTCTTTAGTTTTTTCTGGTTTCTTTTTGAAGATAAGTCAAGTTTAGAAAAAGAAACTGCTAATCAGTATCTTGGTTTTGTAGATATTTTAAGGGAGTCTCTTAATCTGGTATTTGATCCAACCGAAGTACTTCAGATCAAATTATGGATGAAAATTTCCTTTAGACGACTGACGACTGAATATAATCCGGTCATTAGTCCAAACTACGATTATCCTGATCGACCTTTATTTGAAGAAATCAATTTGTCTTTATATACATATATGAAAAAAATCGACCGTCCATATACTATTTACGAAGCATACATGTTTTATGACTTTTTTTGCTCTATGCATAATTTTTCGCCCAATTCTTCTTTCGCTTTTCGCTTGGCAGAAAAACAACGTAGGGAAAGTTCTTATTTAAACTATATGAACAAAGTAATCTTAAAATATCTAAAGCAACAAGGCTATTTATCGAGCTATGCTTCATCCGCTCGATTATTGTATATTGAAAATTTATTGTTCCAGCTTCATTCTCAGCTTTATTATTTTGATGGTTTTATTTTGCCTTTTGATAGTTGGACCATAAAATCTATCGTCAATGCACACCGTCATCCATTTTCTGGCAATGAAGTTTTTGAATTGATGGATATAGCGACTAAAAAATTTGACCAAGATGGTGAAAAAGGGAGCTATAAAAATAAGTTCACTGAAATTCACTATACAATCATATTGAATCACATTGCTGAATTAAATGAAGAAAAAATTGCGATTGGTGTTTATCATTCATTAAATCCTTTCATTGGTGAACTAGTTATTCAGCATTTAACAAATATTTTAGGCCATAAATACCCAATCAAAGCGGAAGCCTTTAAAGAAGATAGTCATTATGACATCTTGCTTTCCAATATTTATAGTGACACGATTTCTGAAAAACAAGAGCTTGTCTATATATTTTCTGATATTGGTAATAGCTATGATATGACTGAAATCGAAAAACTGATTATCCAGTTGATCGATACCAGGTAAAATAATGTTTGTTTTCTCTATCACTAATTGAAATTATAACAGAGAACAACCCCTTCGTGTTCTCTGTTTTCTTTGTTCCTATTAAATTTAATGAGAATAATCGTAAATTTTGGATAAATATAATTATATTTCCATATAGAATTATTTGTTTTAATAGTGATAAACATTGATAATAATTATGTTTTTATGTAAATTAATAAAAATAAAAAAACGATAAAAATTTATCGTTTTTTATTTTATCCAGCTAATATTGTTAAACGGTGCAAACCTAAAGGAAACAACCCCTTCAATAGCTAGACCATCGACTAATCCAAAAGTCCTACTATCACTTGAATTATTCCGATTGTCTCCTAATACAAAATAATGTCCTTTAGGAATTTTTTTCAATTGTGACATTTGTTCCAAACTATCTTCAGACAGATTGACTTTGATTGTTCCATCCGGCAGCTCATTTGCTGCAGATAATTCTGAGGCTTTTGGTAAAGATTCAGCTTGATGATTGATAAACAAATCGCTACCTTCAGTCCAAACTAAGTCTCCTGGCATACCTATGATACGTTTCACATACTGAAACTCACTTTTTACAGGTGGTTTAAATGTAATGACTTCATATCTTTTAGGTTCTTTTGTGCGGCGAACAATGACCCGGTCACCATTTAGCAATGTCGGCTTCATCGAATCTCCATCAACCATATGAGGAGAAGTATTCAAAATAAAGAAAAAAACAAAGATTGCAAATAACACAACTGGCAGCATAAATTTGATAATTTCAATGATGCTTTCTTTTCTTTTTTTCTTTTTTCTTTTTTCAAATTCTTCTTTGGTTATTTTTTTCTTTTTTCTCTTTTTATTGATTGTTCCGGAGGTTCTGACTGATTCTTCTTTTTGTCTTGGCTTGATTCTTGGTTCTTCTCTTGTAGATTCAGCTCGTTCTCTAACTTGTGGGCGTTTCTTTTTAGGTCCAGGTTGGGGACGTTCTCTATTCTTGGTTTTATTTTTCGATTTTTTGTTCTTATTAAATTTCCGTTTTAATTGTCGTTTGAGTCGTTCAAAACGTTCTCTTATTTTATCCATGATGCACCTCAATCATACCGATTAATACTCTTAATTAAGAATAACAGACTGCTATGTATTTTTCCATATAAAAAACCCGCAAGTGGATTCTCATATATTGAAAAAAGCGAGCGGGACAAAACTCTAAAAGTTTTGCTCCACCCACCTAAATCTTATTATTGATCGAATACTAATTCCTGTCCCTCAACAATGACACTACTACTAAGCTGATTTTTGTTCATTAATGTTGCGATCGATAGGCCTGAATCTTGAGCAATTTCCCATAAAGTCTGACCACTTTTTACAACATAGACTTCTTTAGGCGCTTCTTTTTCCTTATTTTCAGCAACGTTATTTTCAGTTGTCGTTTCTTTTTTTGGTTCTGCTTGTGGCGCTGCAGGAGTTGGAGTAGGTATAATTGCTGCTCCACCGTCTGCTGTTACTGGTGCAGATTCCGTACCACCGCCTACTGATGCTCCTAAAACCAATGAACTAGACATAAAGTAAATAGCAGTACTAAACAATATTGCGGAAAAAATCAACAGAATAGAATATTTTTTATTGATCCGTTTTTTCATATTGTTCTTCCCTTCATTATTTGTGATCGTCTAGTTTCCAGATTTATCCAAACGTGATAGTTTGTTTAAACGTTCTTCTAATTCACGATAGATTGTCATTACTTCGTTTTTAGATTCTTCTACTTCATTAGAAATGTTTTTAGCACGGTTACCAATATTTAACATTTCAAGTTCTGCTGAGTTGATCATATGTTTTGATTCAACTTGTGCTTCACTGATAATGCGATTAGCTTCTTTCTTAGCAGAAACCATTACTTCACCGATCTCTTGTTGAGATTTCAAGGCTTCTTCTTGCAACGATTGGTTTTTTAACAATAAATCATTGATTTGTTGTTTCGCTTGCAATAGTTCAGCTAATTGATTCCCTGTAGCTTCACCTGTTGCAGACATGCTGCGCATTGTTTCAAGTTCAGCAGTTAAGTTTTCTAATTCTTCTTCTTTTTCTTTATAGATGCTTCTTAGACCCGCTAATTCAGATTCAAAAACATTTTTTTGAATAGAATATTTATCATTCAACCCTTGGATACGGCCTAGATTTTTTTCCAACTCACTTTTTTCTGTTAGAACTGTTTCTAATTCTTTTTTCAATTCTTCAACGCGACTGTTATCAACTGAGATATCACTATTTGTTGATAAATTGATTTCTTTGTCTTTTAATTCTTGGTTTTCTTGTTGTAAGCGATTCATTTGTTCTTGAAGATCAGCAAGTTTTTGTGTCAACTCTTGATTTTCTTTATCAGTAGTTTGAAGTTTTTCATTCAATGATTCTAATTCCATCTTCACCGTCTCCAATGCTTCTTGTTTTTCTCCGATTGTTCCTCGGGCAGCTAAATCAGCTTGTAATTGTTGTATTTCTTTTTCTTTTTCAAGAATTTGTGTTTGTAGTGCTTTGTCTTTTTCAACAAGTGCTGTTTCCAAGTAAGCAATTTGTTCTTGGCCACTAACATTTTCTTTCTTCAATTCTTCGATTTGTGCTTTTAAGCGAGTGATTTCTTCTGTAGAATCAGCAGTTTCATTCGCATCTTCCAGTTCAAAAATCTCAGTTTCTTTTTGGTTGAGTTGCGTCGCTAACTCATCGTTTTTCTCTTTTAATGATTCAAGTTCATCTTGACTAGTTTCAACCTTGATTACTAATTGTTTATTTTGTTGAGATAAACGAAAATTTTCTTCTTTATTTTGTTCGAATTCAGATTCTTGCATTCTATATTCTTCGATCAATTCTCTTAAACGAGTAATCTCTTGTTCTTGTTCAGCCATTAAATTACGATTATTTGTTGTTACTGCTGTTGCTGGTTGCTCATTTTCCGAATTGAACTCTACATCTTGTGTTAATTCTTCTTCGGAAACCTTGTTAATTTTCTTAATTAACCGTCTCTTTGCCATGTGTTTACACCCCGTCTTTTATTTCTCTACTCTATTTGTCTAATGCTACCTTTTCTAAGTTACTGTCTTTTGATTCTCTTGTATAAACAATTGATTGTTTAGATAGTTTGTTCGTTTTATCTCGATATGTAAAGTTAAAATCAATCATTGTGATTTCTTTTACTGGCTGTAACTCTTTGATAAACGTTTCAATATTTTTTTCAGCTGTTTGGAAATCACTAAATGTCAACGCTGTAGGAAAAACTGACACCGTCAATGTTTCCGTTTTTTGACTGATCATGATTGCCACATTGGCTTCTCCGAAAAAGGGCTGCCAATCTCTTAGAAGTTGAAGTTCATAATTATCTAATGCTTGAGCATCTCTGCTTTCAACGACTTTTTTCCATGGAAATTCAGTCAATTTTAATGCATTTTCTTTATAGCTCTCAATTTCAGCACCAGAAGCTCCTCCTCTGGCGTCTTTAATCTCTTCTATCTTCAATTCTAAATCTTTATTATCTTTTCTTAAAGTATCTTGATTATAAAGTACCCCCAATAGTATTAGGCAAAAAATAATTGCTGCAATCATTAAAAATAATAATGATCGATTATTCTCTTGATACTTGTAAAAATTGATCTTGCGTTTCATTTTTGGACTATCAGAATCCAAGCTCTCCAGTTGGAATCGAACATACAACTGATAACTGAAAAAAAGAAACAGTATTACTAATAATACAAACATGAAAATCGTCATCAAATATAAACTCCTTTATCCCTTAATAAAAAAACACTAAATATATCTACTTTTTTGAAAGTTATCCACTTTCTACCCAATTATACATAGTTTATTGTAACATTCCGTATCGTTATTGCCAACTTTTTTTTATAAACACTTATAAAAGTCAATAAAAACAGGAGGTATAATTATAAAATTTAGTTTTTTTTTATTATTTAAGAGAAAGGAAATCATTTATATATGATTGATTTGTTGTTTCCTGTTGCTACTATCAGCATTTTTATTATTAATTACTAAATAATAAAAAATAACAATGTATAAGTAAAAAACAAGGTGATCCGTTATTGGATTACGTTGTTTCAAACGACTATCCCGGTACTAATGAAAACAGGATATGTCTTATGTTCTCCATTAAAATACCCGATACTTTTAACGATATGTACCAAGATTTTCTTCTTCTAGTTCTGCTTCCAAAATCCCTACACTAACTCCCAATGCACGGTCCACAGAGTCCATAATTTCTATACCTAAATGGCAAACTTTTTCTTTTAAGCGTATTTTATCGATCGTACGAATCTGTTCCAGTAAAATGACCGAATCTCGTTCGATCCCAGTTTCTTCGGAATTAATTCCTATGTGTGTTGGTAATTTCGGCTTAGCCATCTTCGCTGTGATTGCTGCGACAATAATGGTTGGACTAAAATGATTGCCTAAATTATTTTGTATGACTAGTACTGGACGTACTCCCCCTTGTTCTGATCCTACAACAGGGGATAAGTCTGCAAAATATATGTCACCCCTTTTGACCATTTGAAACCTCCTGTTCTATTTATACTCCCTTGGCATACGTTCAGAAAACGTGCATGCTACTTCATAATGGATCGTTTCTAGCTTATCTGCGACCATTTGCATTGTAATCTCTTCTCCATGATCCTGTCCGATCAATGTAACTTGTGTTCCTACTGTTGTTTGTTTGGGCAAACGAATCATGCATTGATCCATACAGATTCTACCAACAATTTCACATCGCTCACCTTCAACTAAGACTGAAAAACCTTGTAAATGACGTAGCCATCCATCTGCATAGCCGATCGGTACGGTGCCAATCCATTCATTTTCAGTTGTTGTATAGGTATTTCCGTAACCAATTCCTTCTCTAGCTGAAAGTTCTTTCACATGAATCAATTTTGAGACTAAACTCAGTGCAGGCTTCAATGGATAAGTTTCCGGCAACGCACGTCCAGATGGATTCAATCCGTACATAGCTATACCAAAACGAATCATATTCCCCGCATTATCAGGATGCCAAAGTGCTGTCGCACTATTACTTACATGGACATATTTTGGCAATTCAACAAGTACCGACAATACTGCTTGAAAACGATGCGTTTGTTTTTCAAAGTAGCTTATGTCTTTTTCATCTGCTGTAGAAAAATGTGTAAATAATCCTTCCCAATCAAGCGTCTGTGTTGATTGTACTAATTCAACTGTTTGTTTTACGGCTTCTGGCGTAATAAATCCGATTCGCCCCATGCCTGTATCAACTTTTATATGTATTTTCAGTGGTATTTGTGTTTCTATATGGTTCAATTGTTCAATCGCTTGTTCCAGCCATTCTTGAGTTGCTACCGTGACAGATAAGTCATATTTCAACAACAAGTCTATGTAAGAAACATCTACGACACTTAAAATCAGTATTGGCTCTGTAATGCCTGCTTCTCGAAGTTCTATGGCTTCATCCAAGATTGCCACGCAAAATCCTGTAGCGCCTCCCTCAATGGCCGCCTTGGCCGTTTGAACAGCTCCATGACCATAACCATTTGCTTTGACTACCGCAAATAATTCCGTTCCCTGAGGCATTCGTTTTACTTCATTGCCAACATTTTCTTTAATTGCTTGTGTATCGATCACTAACTTTGTGGGACGATGCCATCCTACAGCCATATGTGTCCTTCTTTCTTTTAAGGTCAAAACAATATCTGATCAAAAGCCTTGTCACAACCTTTATTCAAATTTAACAGATAAATCAATCTCCTACTTATACACCCTCCAAAATGATTTGAGCGACCGCAAAAGTATCTGTGTGCGAAATTGAAACAAATACATTGCCTTCATGAGGAGATTTAGTAACTTTTGGGGCACCATTCTCTTCCTTTAAGATTTCAACATCTTGTAACCCCACACTCCCGATCCCAGTCCCCCACGCCTTGGAAAAAGCTTCCTTACAAGCAAATCTGCCTGCTAGAAACTCTACTTGACGTTTATGAGGTAATTTTTGAAAAAGAGCAAGTTCATCATCGGTAAGAACTCGTTTTACAAAAGAAGATTTGTTTCCGATAATCTTTTCGATTCTTGAGAGTTCTACCATATCTATACCAATTCCTTTTATCATTCTTCCGAACCCTCTTTTTTTTATTTTATAAATTACTCTTATTCTATCAAATTTTAGCAATTTTTCCACATAATAATGTAAAAATTAAGAAAAAGCTGAAAGAGCTCATTCAATCTCTACTAAAAAATAGAAAAACATGACTGAGAAGATACTTCACCCTTTTAGGTTTTATCTTTTTTATGTAGACATAGCTCTTGAAGCTAGATCAAATAAAAAGCTGAATGAGCTCGTCCAACACTGACAGTAAAATAGGAAAAATTGACTGGGGCGTTTTTGGCCTCATTCGATTTTTATCTTTTTTCCGAAGTGCTAGCTCTTGAAGCTAGATTAAATAAAAAAGGGTAGAACAAAGCATAAAAGCTTTGTTCTACCCTCTTAAAATCCAATAAATAGTTAAACTGAAACAAGTTTATTCTTATTTCTACTTTTCCTGAATTTATTAATTTGAGTTGTCTCTAATAACAAAGCTACGTTTTTTATCGTTGTGACGTTTTGCTGAACGATTGTCTTTGCTCTTATTGTAGCCGCCGCCGTTTCCACTGCCGCCAGCTCCAGTACCTTTGTTATTTTTGTTGCCACGGTAACCGCCACCGCCATTTTTATTACGGTTACGGCTATTACCACCGCCACCGCTGCGATTATTTTTATTGAAGCCTTTTTTATTTGATGGTAATGGACGTTCTGGTGTAATTTTTACTGGTACAGCATCTGATGGGTCTTTAGAAATAGTTTTTAGTAATAATGCTGCTAAATCTTCAGCAGAATATTTTTCTATAAGATCTTTAGCAGCAGGCAAGTAGTTATCTAGACCATTTTCTGCCATTTTTTCTTCAACTGTTTCGATTGCTGCGCCTAATTGTCCTTTAAATGCTTCTTGTTCGTTTGGTGGACGTAATGGTGTCATACGTTTTTTCGTTAATTCTTCAATGACATGCAAATAGCCCATCTCATTTGGTGTAACAAAAGTAACAGACATTCCGCCTTTACCAGCACGACCAGTACGGCCGATACGGTGAACATAGCTTTCAGGATCTTGAGGGATATCATAGTTGTAAACATGTGTTACTCCTGAGATGTCTAATCCACGAGCTGCAACGTCTGTTGCTACTAAGATATCTAAGTTCCCACTCTTGAATGAACGTAAAACGCTCATACGTTTTTGTTGAGACAAGTCTCCGTGAATTCCTTCAGCTTTGTATCCACGAGCTTCCAGACCACGAGCTAATTCATCTACGCGACGTTTTGTACGACCAAAAACAATTGTTAATTCTGGTGTTTGAACGTCTAATAAACGTGTCATCACATCAAATTTTTCAAAGTCTTTAGAACGAACATAATATTGATCAATCAAATCAGCTGTCATTTCTTTTGCTTTGATTTTCACGTGTTCTGGTTCTTTCATAAATTTCACGCCAATGTTTTTGATTGCTGGCGGCATTGTTGCTGAGAATAATAATGTTTGACGAGCTGATGGAATTTTAGAAATGATTTTTTCAATATCTTCTAGGAATCCCATGTTCAACATTTCATCAGCTTCATCTAAAACTAACGTTTCGATTGTATCTAGTTTTAGTGTGCGACGATTGATGTGATCCAATAAACGTCCTGGTGTTCCGACAACAACGTGTGGGTTTTCTTTTAGTCCACGAATTTGACGGCCAATATCTGCTCCACCGTAAACTGCTTGCACACGGATTTTTTTATCGCGGCCTAAACGGTATAATTCTTCTTGTGTTTGGATTGCTAACTCACGTGTCGGTGCAATAACGATTCCTTGCAACACGCGTTTTGATGTATCGATTTTTTGTAACATTGGAAGACCAAAAGCAGCTGTTTTACCAGTTCCTGTTTGTGCTTGTCCAATCACGTCTTTTCCTTGTAACGCTAGAGGGATTGTTTCCTCTTGGATGGGTGTTGCTTCTTCAAATCCTGAACGCTCGATTGCTGCCAATAAGTCTGGTTCTAAGCCTAGTTCTTTAAATTTCAAATGATATCCTCCTAATAATGTTTGTTGCAGAAGAAATAGATTCTTCTAAAAATGGTGTTACAGGTGATTTGACTTTCACTAATTTTGAAAATGTTCATGGAGTCATTCAACCTTCTACTTAGGTTTAGTTTATTTTCTCATTAGCGTTACCGAAAAATCCACCTTATGAAGCTACAGGCACTAGAAAAGCCAAACGAGTTCGTTCAGCTTTTTTAATCTTTATATGATAGAAAAGTATCTTCAATAGGTACTTTCGATTTATCTACTTCGATCTTCCGGCAATAGGTTATTTTAGCATAGTTTTACATTTTCAGCAAGTTTTATGAAAGCTTGCTACATTTCAAGTAAATTAGTGACTACTTCATTTAAGCCCATACCATTACTTGCTTTTAATACTACCATGTCTTTTGGTTCAAGAATTGATTTTAAAGTATTTGTTAATGCTTCTTTTTCTTCTTTTTTGAAGTAATGGAGTTGTCTTTCCTGATATTTTGTCTTAAGTGTATCATATAATGCTCGCATTTCAGCTCCATAAAGAACGACCTCTGTGATTTCTGCTGGATCTAGATGCTCGTTTACTGACGCATGCATAAAAGCAGAATCTGGCCCTAATTCAAGCATATCGCCTAAAACTGCCACTCGTTTTCCTTGTGTGGGCATTTGACTGAAACTATCCAGCACTAAATTCATAGCCGTTGGATTCGCATTATAAACATCGCTTAAAATTTCAATCCCGGTACTACTTTTCAACCATTCAGTGCGATTTTTGGTTAATTGAAAATCAGCTAAACCGGCTTGGATTTTTTCTTCCGAAACGTCAAACCATTGGCCAATAATGACTGCAATCAATGCATTACCAACATTGTACTTCCCTGGAACTGGAATAGTAAATAATGTGTCTGATCCATTGATTTTAAAAGATGTATATTCTTTTTGTGCTTCAATAATCGTGGCTTTGCAATCAGCCTGTTCTAACCCAAAGGTTTGGATTGTTTGCGTTAATTCTTTCGTTAGTGGTACTAGTAATGGTTCATCTGCTGGAACGATCAACAAGCCTTCAGCAACCAGTCCTGCAGTGATTTCCATTTTTGCTTTTGCTATCCCTACTCTTGAACCAAGATTTTCAATATGCGCCTCGCCGATCATTGTAATTGCAGCAATATCTGGCTCTGCTAGTCTTGAGAGAAAATCGATTTCATTGGCATGATCCATACCCATTTCTAAAATCAGTTTTTCTGTTTCATCTGGCATATGTAAAATAGTGTAGGGTAAACCGATATCGTTATTGTAATTTCCTTGTGTTTTATACGTTTTGAACTGCTGAGCTAAAACTGCTTCTGTCATATCTTTTGTCGTTGTTTTACCGTTGCTTCCTGTAATCGCGATCACAGTGGGTGTCATTTTCTTCAGATAGTAAACAGCTAGATCCTGCATTGCTTTTAAGGTATCCGCAACTTGTAAAATCGGTAATTGATCTGGAGCCGTTTCTGTCGAACTCCAAAAAGCAGTTTTTGCCCCTTTATCCATCGCACTTTTAATAAAAGCATGGCCGTCATTTTCACCTTTCAGCGGGACAAAAAGATTGCCTTGCGTTATTAATCTGCTATCAAATTCAATACCAGTTAATTCGAAATCTGACCATTGTTTCCAATCATTCGTAGCATTTGTCGCTTCAGCGGCTTCCCAGAAAGTTAATTTCATTGGTTTCTCTCCTTTTTAAACGTAAAATAAGTTCACTTTGACAGCTGATTTTTTTCCAGTGGCTAATCATACATAAAAGGGCTGAAACAAAACTTCTAACGTTTTGCCTCCTCCCTTTTTTGACGTCTTATCTTTCGTAAAAACTTTGTCTTTGTTTAAAACGATTTAAGGCTAATTGAATCAATTCTTCGATCAAATCGCTATATTTCAACCCCATATTTTCCCATAATAGTGGGTACATGCTAAATTCGGTAAAACCAGGCATCGTATTTAGCTCATTTAAGAATAACTCATTTTTACTAGTCAGGAAGAAATCGCATCGACTTAACCCGCTACCATCTAAAATAGTATAAGCTTTTTTAGCAAATTCCTGTGCTTTTTGATGCACTTCATCTGGCACTTCAGCTGGAATTTGCATCGTGATTTGATTGTCGATATATTTAGAATTGTAATCATAAAAATCAACATCCTTGACGATCTCACCTGGTAGGGTTGTTCGGACATCTTCATTACCTAAAATTGCGACCTCAATCTCACGAGCCTCGATTCCTTGCTCAACGATCGCTCTAGAATCATAACGATACGCTTCTTCCAAAGCATTTTGTAATTCTTCACGATTTTCAGCTTTGCTGATCCCTACACTTGAGCCCATATTAGCTGGTTTGACAAATACTGGATAAATCAATGAACCTTCACATTGCTCAAAGACTTTTTTAGGATTTTCTTTCCAATCACTTCTTAGAACAGGAACAAATGGTACTTGTGGAATCCCAGCTGTCTGCAGTAGATATTTTGTCATGATTTTATCCATTGCATTCGCACTTGCTAGCACACCAGCACCAACATAAGGCATACCGATTGTTTCTAAAAAGCCTTGGATCGTGCCATCTTCACCGTTTGGTCCATGTAATACTGGGAAAACGATCGTGTCTTCTTCTTGGATTTCACAAGGTAAAATCACACGGCCTGTGAATTCTCCCCATTTATCCTTGTCTCCATCTTCAGACCAAGTTAGCTTCAGAACATCTTGACTCTCTGGCTTTTCTGATAAAAGAGGTCCTTTGACCCATTCACCATTTTTGCTGATAAAAACCAATTGAACTTGGTAATAGTTATAGTAGATCGCATTTAAAACGGAATAGGCAGACAATATAGAAACATCATGTTCCTCACTTCTCCCACCATATAGCAATGTAATCTTCAAATGCTTTTCCTCCTAATTTTTAAAGCTGAAAGAGCTCATTTAGCCTTGAAAGGAAAATAAGAAAAAATGACTGAGCTATTTTTGTCTCATTCATTTTTTATCTTTTTCCCAAGAGGCTAGCTCTTGAAGCTAGATAATTTTTAAAGCTGAATAGGCTCGCCAAACTCTGACTGAAAAACAGGAAAATTTGAAGGTGGCGCTTTTCGCCACTATCAGATTTTATCTTTTCTCCAAAGAGCTAGCCTGTGAAGCTAGATAACTTTTAAAGCTGAATAGGCTCGCCAAGCTCTGACTGAAAAATAGAAAAATTTGAAGGTGGTGCTTTTCGCCACTATCAGATTTTATCTTTTTTCCGAAGAGCTAGCCTGTGAAGCTAGATAACTTTTAAAGCTGAATAGGCTCGCCAAGCTCTGACTGAAAAATAGGAAAATTTGAAGGTGGTGCTTTTCGCCACTATCAGATTTTATCTTTTTTCCGAAGAGCTAGCCTGTGAAGCTAGATAACTTTTAACGTGTAATAAACTTATTTAGATTCAAATATTATTATTGAGTCCAATAAATAAATTCAAAATAGCTCCTTCATATTTTAGCATAAAAGCGCTAGTCCGAATAGAAACAAATCACGAAATCAGGGAAAAATTTTTTTATTACCGTTCTTTCAAATGAGATGGTATATTTATTTACTTGGCTGGATAAGAAAATAAGACATTCATTTGAGGATGCCTTATTTTCTAGTATCATATATTATCCTCGAGCAACGTAACGAGATTTTCTTTAAATTTTTCACGATCCGCTTGTGTAAAAGCCTTTGGACCTTTCGTACGGCCACCGCTTTTTCGAACCTTCGCACTAAAATAACGTTGTTCCAGCAATCCGTCCATATTTTCTCCAGTATATTCATAACCTAATTGATGCAAAACTCGAACGCCTTTAGGCAGAACCAATGAAGCTAACCCATAATCTTGCGTCACTAGAATATCATCTGTTTTAATCAACTGAACAATCTTATAGTCTGCTGCATCAGCCCCTTTATCTACGTAGACAAAAGAAACATTTTTAGGATATTCTTTCAATGAATAATGATCGATGCTCGTCACAATCACAACTTCGATCGAATAAGCTAGTGCAACATCAATTGCCGTATCTTTTACTGGTGAACCATCACCGTCAATAAAAATTCTCATAAGTGCACCTTTCAATAATGATCAATCTTTTAATTTAAGTACCAAGCCGGATGCCGTTTTAAAAAGGTAGAAACTTCAATAAAAACAGCTTCCTTCACGATTTTATATAGCTCTGGATTTCTAATTTTCTTTTTGATTGCCCCCGTGTATCTAGGACGTTTGACTCTGATGGAAAGAACAACATCAAAGCGTTCTGGAAAATTATCGACCGTTAGATACTTCAAACGGTTCGTTTCTTCAAGAAACTGATTAATTGCATCCACCGTTCCTTGAATAAATCCATCAAGATGTGTCCCGCCATCAGAAGGTAGGTGCCCATTGACAAAACTATCTTTGATGCTGGTGGAGCCGTTTTTTGAGATAACCGCTTGAATTGAGACACCTTCACTAATCGTGTTGATGATCAAAGGCTGACCACTCCTCGTGATACTGTCATCTTTTTGAAAAATATATTCGACAAGTCCTTGTTCATAATGAAAATAATTTTTCTGTTTTTTTCCGTCGGTCAATGAAATGGTCAATCCGCTATTCAACATTGCCAACGCTTGACAACGGTTGAATAAAATAAAATAAGATAACGGCTTATTGCCAAATAATAGCTCATCAGGTGTAAATGCAAGTTCGATCCGTTGTCCTTCATCTTCTGACGGAATCAACGCTTTTTTGTTTAACTGTCCATTTTGATAAATTTGAATCGTCCGCTTACCTAATTTTTCTATACCAAAACCTAACTGTTCCGACAATGCGTTGACTACAGATAGGAAAAGATACGGCGGTGTATACTGTTCTTCTGGAATTTTATCTAAAAACAATCCTTTTTTACTGAAAAAAGAAAAAATAAATTGATTATCTGAAAGTTCGATCGAAAGCTCCGCCTGTTTTAAATCAACCGCTAATTGCAGTAAATGATCAAGCACTTGCAAGACCATACTTTCCAAGCCAGTCGGACCAATCCCGCCAATGTACATACCTGGTCGTTTTCGAATACTATCTTTCAAAACATCATCATCTAGTGCTTTCCAAATATTTTCATTGGTCATGTCGATCTCCTCCTGTAAACAGACTTTTCTATATAAAAATAACGTACAAAATAATAGCTCCGCTTCCTTAGCATACCAATTTATCTTCGCCACGTAAATGGTTTCGCTAAATTCCCTGCCTATCTTCATTATAATGAAAAAAAGACTAGAACGAAAGTAGTATAAACGCATTTACACTATTTCATTCTAATCTTCCCTTTAACGAATCAAATCAACTGTTGGTTGTTCCATGATATGTCGAACTTGTTTTCTGGTTGTTAGCGGCACATCACCTTGAATCGTATGAGCTAGAACACCATTGGCAGTAGCAAACTCGACTGTTTCCAATAATGACCATTCTTCACTTACGCCAAGTAAAATACCTGCAGCGTAACCATCTCCAGCACCAATCCGATCTAAATTAATGATCTCTTTTGGTACTGATTGAACATAGTTTTCTGAATCAAATAGAAAACCCGTCAAATAATGTTTGCTTCCTTCGCCTTGACGAATCGTTCCAGCAAAATGTTCAATCTGGTATTTCGTCATAAATCGTTGAACTAATGCTTCAAATTGTTTCGAAGCCTTCAACGTTTTATCAAGCTTCATTCCTAACAAATCAGTCAAATCCCGCTGACTGCCAAAAACCAAGTCACAATACGGTAACATTTTTTCGTATTGTTCCTTCATAAATGAAACTCCATGCTCTTCATTTAAACTAGGGCGAAAATTAAAGTCAAAACAAACTTTTTTTCCTAAAGCATGTGCCTTTTCTGCTAACATAAATGCAGACTCGCGCGTTTCTTCAGTCAAACTTAATGATATCCCGCAAATATGAACTAAATCAACTTCAGCTAAAAATGCATCAAAATCATAACTAGAAGCTCCACTCACACCAAATGAACTATTTCGGCGATTTTGATAGGTTACCTGAGTCGGTCTTGGCCCAAATCCCATTTCTGCAAAATAAGAACCAATATGATCTCCAGATACGCCGATCCAGCGATCTTGAATACCTAATTGGCGAACACTTGCTTTAGCAGCTTCACCTAAACGATTATCAGGAAGATTCGTCAGTAAGCTTGTTTGACAACCAAAATGAGCGAGATTACTTAAAATATTGACACCTGTTCCTGTAAAATCTAAACGTAATTCTTTGGTCTGTTCCAACATTAGATATTCTGGTGGGGTCAAACGCATCATTATTTCACCGAAAGCTGCTATTCTCATCCTGATCCCTGCCTATTTCTAGCTTTACAAGCTAGGTCTTCGGAAAAAAGATAAATCTTGACTGTGGTACAAAACACCACACTCTAGTTTTTCTATTTTTCTATCAGACCTGTTCGAGCTTGTTCAGCTTTTATTTTTTTCTAGCTTCACGAGCTAACTCTTCGGAAAAAAGATAAAATCTGATAGTGGCGAAAAGCACCACCTTCATATTTTCCTGTTTTTCTGTCAGAGTTGAGTGAGCTCGCTCAGCTTTTATTATTTCAAGCTGTTTTTCATCATACCTAGTAATGTTTTCACATCTTCTGGTCGTGTATCGCCTGTTGCTGAATCGATGATGGAGCTGTACACGTGAGGAATGATCTTCTTCACTCCTGCATCCACTGCGATCTGTACGATTTCTTCAAAGTTTTCTAAATCGATTCCACCTGTTGGTTCTAAATAGAAATCGTATTTGGCACAAGCTTCTGCGACTACTTTGTATTCTTCAATGTGTGCTAAACCTTTCATTGGGAAGAACTTGATTGAGCTGCCGCCCATATCTTGTAATAAGCGGATGGCTGTTTCGATCGTGACTTCTCCTGCTGGTGCTTGTGAGCTTAATGGACCTGTGGCGATATTCACGATACCGACTTTGCCAGTTGGTGAGACCAAACCATTCACGATCGTTTCGTTTTGACCTAGTAACGCGCGTGATGTACCCACACCTGTGAAAACTTGGTTGACATGTTGGGGTTGTAACTCTTTTGAAATTCTTGAAACCATTTGGCTTTGGTTAGGATCTCCTGCACCTAAACCTACTGATAAAGCGTTGTTGGTTTCAGCAGCGTATTTTTTCATATCTTCGATCGCCGCTTCGTCTGTTGGGTAGTTTTTAGATAATACGCCTAAAACAATGTGGCCTTCCGCTGCTTCATAACAGTCTTTCGCGTTTTCTACTGAGTTGGCAAGGACGTTTAAGCAAATTCGGTTTTCTAGATAGTTTGGTGTTAATGTCATAATTTTTTCTCTCCCTTAGTTCATAATTTCTTGTAGTCTTTTGGTAATCTTATTCATTTCTTCTTCATTGACTGAACGGATATCGAATTCGATGATCCCTTTATTGGCTTGATATTCTCGTGTATAGATTGCTGGGCTTTCAGCTCTTAGTTCTTTGATGACTTCTTTGGCCGATTTTGCACCGTTTACTTTGATACTGGCACGATAAATATCTCTACCTGCGCCGTCTTGGACACTTTTGGCTTCGATGTTGTCAATTTGGTTCAATCCTTCAATAAATGGCATTAAACGAGCTTGCATTGACGTGCCGGATTCACTGCCGTTTTTCACATAATCTTCAACTGCTTGGGTGAATCCTAGTATGTTGTCTTTACCGATTTTCATTGCGCGTCCGATGCCTTTACCTTGGAGACGAATCCATTCGATGTATTCTTTTTTACCAATTACAAGTCCTGCGCTTGGGCCTTCGATTGCTTTAGCACCGCTATAAATCACTAGATCTGCGCCCGCTTCGTTATACTTGAATAAATCTTCTTCCGCTGCTGCATCCACAATCAACGGCAACTTATGCGCTTTCGCTACAGCGGCAGCTTCTGCTACACTTAACATACTTTTTTGAACGGTATGATGGCTCTTGATATACAGAATAGCAGCTGTTTGATCCGTGATCATCATTTCAATGTGCTCTGGTGAACACATATTGGCATACCCTGCTTCAACGACCTGACCACCGCCTTGTTCCACCATCACTTCAACAGGTGTACCATAATCTACGTTATGCCCTTTTGGTAGGATGATTTCACGTTTCGTGATTTTATCTGTGTACGGATGATAGGCGTGATAAGCTGAGCCTTCACCGATTAGGGCTGCCACACTTTGTGCGATCCCAGCTGATGCAGAAGACACAACTTGAGCATCTTCGACCTTCAATAATTTTGCTAAATAAGCACCTGTTTGAATACTTAGTTCGCTCATTTCAAAGAAATGTTCCCCTCCAAATTTTTGAGCAGCTAAGACATTTTCTGAGACTTTTGATACGCCTAAAATCGTCATTCTACCTGAGGCATTGATGACTTCTTTTAAATTGAATTTTTCGTAACTAATTGTCATAAACTGTTCCTCCAATAATGGTTTTTACAGGTTTGATCAATTCTGTTGCTTCTCTGGTGAACCCATTTGAATCAGTCAATGTTTTCTGACCTGCTTCGATCGTAAAAATCGTGATATCACCATCATATCCTTCTTTTAGGTGTCCTTTTGTGTCAAAATTGAAATTTTCAGCTGGAGTAGCTGTAACTTTCTCAATAATCTCAGGCCATTCATAGCCTACGACGCGAAGTTTCTCCATGGTAGTCGCTAAATCATGGACCGGCCCATTTTCACGGTTACGGATATAAATATCTGTACTGATCGAAGTTGCTTTCATCCCTTCATTTAAGGCAGTTTCTGCAACATGAAAATTAAAACTATCTGTCCCATGACCGATATCAAAAACAATTCCTTTATCATAGGCTGTCCAGACAAAGTCTTTGATTTGATCTGTTTCTTTATTTAAGATTCCGTTAGGTTTGCCATTGAAACAATGGGTTAAGACATCCCCTTTTGACATATGTGCTAAAATTTCATCTAGTTCAGGCGGTGCAGAACCAATATGCACCATCAATGGTAAATTGTTGTTTTCTTTTTGAATCTTCTTAGCCATTTCTAAAGGTGTGATACCATTTTCTCCGATCACTGTTTTGCTCATACGAGCTTTGATTCCGACAACAAAATCAGGTAATTCAGCCAAGGCCTTATGAACTAGTTCTTCTTTGACTTTACTTAAATCAGCCAACTCATCTTGTTCAACAATACCCCATTTTGAAATATTCACTAAAGCACAGACATTGGTTTTCGCTTGTTTGGCTAAATCATAAAATTCATGGATATTTTCTGCACCCGTAGTGCCAGCATCGATTACTGTTGTTACGCCTTTTTTGACACCAATTTCGTCTGGAAAATCGTAGTATAAAGTCATCTTTTCAAAACAGTGAACATGATCGTCGATCCAACCAGCTGATACATAAGTGCCTATCTCTAACTCAATCAACTCTATACTGTCTGCTTCGATTTTATCTGCAACTTTGACAATTTTCCCAGCGTCGATCGCTATTTCTATTGGTTTTCCTTCAATAGTTTGCCCATTTTTTATGATCAAGTCGTAACTCATTTTATCCCCTACTTTTCTTTAAATCTAAATTTTGTCCAGGGTTTTACAAAATCCAACAACAACAATTCTTTCTCTGTTATTTGCCCCACTTTGTTTTTACGGTCATCTGAATGTGGCTGCAAAACAATTTGCAGCTCATTTTTGTATTTCCCAAATGCATCATTACCAATCACAACATCACCAATTTCAAACGTTTGTGTACTGTCATGTGCCGGATTGGCATCGTTTTTGTATTTTTTACGTACTTCGGTTGAACGAACCACCTGGTCAGTGATATCACCACGGCGGAAGTGCTGTTCGGTCAAAGTAATTTCTTTTTCAACCTTAGTTACATCTTTTGTAAATTCTACTACTAATTCTAATTGATAACGATTTAAGCTGCCAAGTAGCTCTAATTCTTCGTCTGATGCATACGCATTACCAATGATTACATCATCAATCAATCCTGTTGCAAATAAATGTTTTGTTTGAACATCCACTGGCAAATGTCGATGCATTTCCAGTGTAGGTAAGCCATCGTTCACATCCCAAGGACCGATCGTTCCCGCTTGAGAATTGATAAATGCCGCTGTACGAATCCCATGCTTTTTAAAACGTATACTACAACGCTCAAAGAAATCATAAGGCAGTGCTGTGCCTTCTTGCGGATAAAAATTATGACACCCATAAAGAAACGGAACATTCGCTTCATAGGTCAAAATATTATCAAGATAGGCCACATCATTACTCATATTCAACTCAATTGCTAAATCAAATGGATTAAACGTCAGCTTTGCTTCTTTATTCCCATCAAATCCAGCATCTAAACGAATCCCATCAGCACCAGTCTCATAAAAGAAGGTCAGGTCATCATACGAAATTTGTAACTCATCAAAAATATTCGGTGCAACATCTAAAATCGTTTCATAACCTAAATTTTTTGCGAACGCAATCAACGATTTGAATTTTTCTTTTACAACTTCTTTGCCTTCTGTTACTTCCAACATACTCATAAAGATTCGTGAAAATCCACATTCACTGGCTTTTTTTAGATAAGCTTTATCTTTTTCTATATCACTATGATCTGGATAGACAGATACACCTAATGCTCTTTTCATTCCTTTTACCCTCGCTTTATATGGTCGAATTTATTTCTATATTTCCAAGAGATAACTGAGCTGCAAAAAATAGTGACGGTTCCTACTATAAATATAGGTTGTTTAACTAAAATTCCAATGACAATCGAAATAAAAATCAACCCAATTGAAGCAATACATAAATGTAACAACCGTAAATCAGTAAATTTTTCTGGCAACCAGTTTCTTTCAATCACTACTTGACTAAGAATAAAAAATACGATGAACCAAATTAACATGACCTTAATCACCAAAGAGGGCAGTAACGCTACTACCCTCCCTCTCTTTTTTCTTACTTATGCAGCTGCTTTCGCTTTCTTTTCAGCCGCTAATTCTTCTGCTTCTTTGTCTAACTGTTGTTTTTCGTATACTTTGAAGAACGGGTAGTAGATCGCCAAAGTAATCGCGAAATTGACACAGACAAGAAGTGCTGCTGGAACACTCCAGTTTGTACTCATCCAAGCAGCGACTGGTGCAGGTATGGCAAACGGTAAGCGTGCCGCCATCATCGGAATCACATTTGTAACAGTTAAGAAGTAAGAAAATGTTGTTGTGATCAATGGCGCCACGATAAACGGAATCCCTAAAATCGGATTCATTACGATCGGTGTACCAAAAATCACAGGTTCATTAATATTGAATAATCCTGGCAAGAAGGACAAACGTCCTAAACTTTTCAAGTATGTTGATTTAGAAAACATCATTAAAACGACTAAAGCTAAGGTAGTACCCGCACCGCCGATCCAGATAAACCATTGTAAAAATTGTTCAGTGAAAATATTTGGCAAGTTATGAACAGATGCGCCTTCTTGAAAAGCAAGCGTATTTTCAGCAATTGACATATCCCAGAAAGGTCTGATAACAGGTCCCATAATTGCTGGCCCGTGAATCCCTAATACCCAGAAGAAACAAATCAAGAAAACGGTAAGCAGCCCGCCAAACAAGCTGTTTCCGGCTAATGTATCTTTTAGCGGCATCAATAACGTACTCAAGAAACCATTTAAATCAAAACCAATAACATGACGAATCACCCAAAATAGTAATAAAATCACAGCGCCTGGAATCAACGCGATAAAGGAATTAGATACTTCCGGCGGAACACCGTCTGGCATTTTAATTGTAATATTCTTTTGGATAAAGAAACGATAAATTTCAACAGAAACGAGCGCTGTAACGATTGCACCAAACAACGAAGCAGAACCGATATTAGCCAAATTGATATAACGTCCAGCTCCAATAACATCTTTGACATCTTCAAAAACCCGTGTTGGAGGCGCCGCTGTTACCAAAAAGGCCATAACAGCTAAGATCCCGCATGTTAAAGAGTCCAACTTATAACTCGTCGCTAAAGAAGAAGCAATCCCAAAGGTTGCATACAAAGCTAAAATCCCCATCGTATATCGTGATGGAATATCCAAAACTGCCTGATAAGGCTCAATAAACTTCATGTAAGCATCGATCGGGATATTCTGAAATACTGTAAAAAAGGCACCCACGATCGTCAAGGGCATTGTTGCAATAAGTCCCTTTCTAATTGCCGTCATATGTCTTTGAGAGCCAAATTTATTGGCGATCGGCATCAATTTTACTTCCATCCACTGCACAAAACCATTCATTTCTTTTGTCCTCCGTTCAAAAAATTAGTATGAATAAAAAATCAAATTATTTCCCATTCATAATAACATGGTAACATTATAATGTAAACGGTTTTCAAAAGAAAAGTGCAACTTTATTCGCCTTTAACTTGGTAAATCAACTGGGAATATTGCACCAAAGATCATCGCGCCTAAAATCGCGCCACCTGCAATTGGTTTTTTCCATACATAGAAAATCACGGCACCAATAATCGAACCAATACCAATCGGAGCTGAAGCGCCGCAAGCACTGATAATAATCAACGGTCCTAGGAAACGACCGGAAGCATTCCCAGCCCCCATCATCACATCTGCACCAAATGTAGAATTCGACTGATTAATTGTAAACTTACGAATCATCACGATAATCCCACCGATAACTACGCCAAGAAGCATACCTGTTAATAACGAAAGACTAAAATTTGTAAGTGGTGCTTCAATTCCCATACTCAAAAGAATTGCTGGAACCCCAATACCGACCCCTGTTAAAATCGCACCGCCAATATCTAAAATACCAACTAACGACCCTTCTAAAATACGAGCAAATAAGAAACTAGCCCCAAATGCTGCAGCAGCACCATATGAACCGCCATCCATTCCAGCTTTTAACATTGCAACGATTGCCACTTCATTAAACGCCCCAACGCCATAAACAAAATACATATGCGTTCCAGCAAAAACACCCGCTGACAACAATCCAACTAAAATCGGAAATGACCAATCAGCAAACCAAAAATTCTTTTTTCCTTCTAATTCCAAAGTTTCTTCCATTATAGTTCCCTCTCTTTCTCTTTAATTATTTACCAATGCTGAAGACATCATGCATGTTTTCCAGCCAACCAGGAATTTGTAAGCGGAAGCTTTCGATCATTTGCAAATCGAAGCCACGGAAAAAGGCACTCAATACAAATAATAGAATAACTGATGCCATCATGCTTTTCGTTACTTTATTCCAGCCGATTTCATCGACTCCTTTACCGATTAAAATCCCTAAAACCACACCAGGAACAGCATTGCCCATGATCATCGTTGCAAGACCTCCAAAAATCGTTGCCCAAAGACCAGAACGTTTCCCAGCATCAATTGCTGCTAACCAGAATAAAACTGGCATTACAGTGTTGATCAAAAGGTTTGCTGCGGGTACTAAAACAGCAATTGCTGTCACTTGTAACGACTCTGGAATTGCGGATGCCGTCGTATTCAAGAAAGCCACAACCAACATCCCTACGACTGCACCTGAGATCCCCATTTTCTTAGGGTTGTGCATCGTTTCAGCAACATTTTTATTTTTTACTAATAATGCCGCAGCTGCCCAGTTGGGAATAACACGATGATCCACATCTTGGGTAAATGCCCCAGCTCCAACGGTTGATGCCCAAGCATTAAAGAAGAAGCCTAATCCAAATGAAAAATGACTGGCCGCATCTCCTTCACATGCATTCATTTCACCTAATGTTCTAAAAGCACCTAAGCCTTGTGTACTTGGCGCATGGAACATTCTTGCAGCTCCTGCTCCTGCTGCAAATCCAACTAATCCCCCAATCAATAATGACTTGAGTAAAACGACTAAAACATCCATCTAATTTGCCTCCTTATGCATTCTTTTTTTCTTTCCAAAAGGGATAGGAAGACCATTAGGATCAGTAACTCTTTTTTCTACAAACGGGACCGTTTCCATCTCAATCAGCGTGATCTCAACTTCAACATCCAACAATACACGATAATCCGCACGTGTGCGAGGTAGAAAGAAAAATAAAAAGCGTTCCGTAAATGTTTCTTGTTCTGCTCTTACAATCTGAATATCCAATGGTTCAATTCGGACGATCACATCATTTTTTTCCTTTAATACACGATTATGAATTTGATTCAGCGCATTGGCGAAAGCCAGATTTTTTTCTTTCCCTGTTCCTTCGACCTGAATGACCTGACGCTTTTTAATTGTTACTTTTTCCATTTGGTTTCCCCCTCCAGTTTTAATGCTTAGGCGTTCTTTTTCAGATACGCTTCCACTATACGCTTCCCTAATTCTTCTTGATCCATAAACCCAAAACCTAAAACTGTTTTCCCATCATTGATTGCCGTTACGCCTTCGTCGATCGAGCGCATACCGTGACGTTCTGGATAACCATATTTTGTGGCAGCTGTTAAAGCGCCTGCGCCGCCGCTTCCGCAAAATGAAATGCCTAAATCTGCACTTTCTTGTTGCATTACGTCTCCTAAACGCATATCTGCCCCCATACCTGGAACGACAACTGCTTTGCCGCCTGCTGCCTCTACCCCTTTTGCAACATTTTGACCTTTACCTAAGCGATCTGCGATTACTACTGTTATCATAATTTATTCCTCCATTTTTTTATTTATAGACTGATAGTCCATACTTCAATTTTTCTTACTAAACTTCATTTTGTCTTGCTGCTTCAAAATGAATTGATAATACATACATTTCATCTTGTGGTAGATTTCCAATATGCTGAACAACTTTATCAGCAATCGTTAATGCCTCTTTCGACACTTCTTCAAACATTATCGGATCAACACCAGACATTTTTTCTCCAGCGACCGAGCGTTTAATCATTTCATTGACGTGATTGATCAAGATCGTCCATTGTAATTCAGTCGGTTGAATCGCTTGTTCCTCCAACAATCCACTGATTTGCTCGAGTGCGGCTTCTAACTCGACTTTATTCGGACTTTCGTCAATGATTTTTTGAGCATCCTCATTTAACTTCATGCATATTACTCCTCTCTTATATAATTCAATAAAGCAGTAATTTCTGCTTGATTAACCATTAGATCATTTTTTGCAAAAATCCGTTCAATTTGCTCCACTAATTCTTGCTGAGCCAATAATGTTTCTTTTACGATATTGCCTTCATTCTCATATTGACTGTTAAACGTGATTCGATGAACCATCAACATCACATGAAGCAAAAACGCTTCTTTATATTCTTGCGTCAATTTTTCAGCGAACGCCTTCAGTAATTCTTCATAGATCACATAGGTACGTACAAGAATATCTCGACTTTCCGCTTCGATCCCTTGTTTTTCCTTAACTTGCTGACGTGGAATCAAACGTGGAACTTTACCCGTTTTAGTATGCGTCAAAATTTTATTGACTTCTTCTTGGATGCTGTGAATATCTGCTTCTGTAGGTAGCGGATTCACTTTAACAAAAGGACGATTAACGATTTCGATCGGAAAAATACTCAAAACCAAATCCGGATTTTTTTCTTCTATTACATCCACAGCATTTAAAACGGAGGCAAATCCAGCAATTTCAACATTTGAAACCTCTTCTAGAATTTTCTGTTCGATCAAACTTGTCACACCTAGACCTGTTGAACACACATATACGATTCTCACAACATTGACTTCATGGAGATTTTTTTCATAAGCCACTAAAAAGTGCAAGGCAATATAGGCAATAAACGAATCATTGATCAATAATGCCGATCCTACGATATCACTTTGACTGGCGAGTTGAATTGCTGAAAATAATTGCGGATACTTCGCCTTGATATCATCAACAAAAGGATTATATTCATTTATAAAAAGGTGCTTCTTTGTTAAACGTAAGGATAAATGAGCAAAAAGATTCGTAAATAGCTGACGATCTCTATAAAAAGGAAAATTGATTTCTTCTGATACATCTTTGATCAGCTCTTCTGTCAATCCGACGATATCTTGTTGATTATTGGCAACAAACACGTCACTGTAAATATAGAAATATTCATCTGCTAAAAGTGGTAACTCATAATGATCAAAGACTTTTTTCATCAATAAAAACGGTAATTCTTGCTTTTGCTGTAGTACTTTTTGATTTGTCAGCATTTTATAACCGCCAACTGTATGATGGAGTTGCATTCTTGAAGCTGCAATCGCTACTCTTAGGGTGATCGAAAGAATTTCAGCATAATTAAATTGATCGAACAAAGACGGATCTAAAAGACCTGTCATTTCCTTTAAAGCAACTTGATAGATTTTTTGAAAAATCGTATTGACGCCTACATGAACTTCCTGCATTTTTTTCTGCTGGCCAGATTGGACAAAATAGCTCATGATCTGGTAAATATCATATTCCGTTATTTCTTTTTGTGTGATGTATTCCATCAACAATCGGATTTTACTTTCTTCACCAATGATCGAAAACCCCTGACGGCTTTGGCGATTTAGTACCAAACCATACGTTTGGATCAATTCTTCTACACGATCTAAATCGCTGATGATCGTATTTCTGCTGACTTGTAGATCCTCTGCCAATTTCTGGGAAGTTAAACATTTGGAGGCTAATAATAAGCGGAAAATCAATTGATTTACTCGCAACTCCTGATCCGGATAGGTTTCGAATCGTTCTACTTCAATAATTTCATTTTTCAAGGTCAATCGTTCTGAATCAGGTATCTCTAGCCAAATTCCTTTATTACGGCGCGTCTGAAGCAAAACGTTTTGCTCTTTGAACCAATCACGTACATTTTCTAAATCATATTTGATTGTCCGCACACTAACATGGAAGGTTTCTGCTAATTCTTTTGTCGTGACGCTGTCTTCTAAATCTAAAAGCAACAACAAGATTTTTATTTCCCGTTTTGATAAGTGCAATGACATATACTCACCAACTTTCTTTCCTTACACTTGAACTATAGCTTGATTTTTATTGCATAACAACACAAAAAAGTTGCACTTACACAAGTGCAACTTTCTTAGTATACTATTTTATTTAGAAACTTTGTATTCCAAAAATCGTTATTTTATAAAGCTCTCTATAAGAATTCAAAGCATAAATACAAGGTTTATCACTATTTTTTCTTAGTGCAATAAAAATTATCCATTATTGAATTCTTATTGCACCAACTAGTGAAACAATCTAATAAACAGTTTAATATAACAGTACGACAGATTTAATGTTACGCTTCAATTCACAACAAAAAAGAAGACCGAAGTCTTCTTTTTTGCCACAGTATTTATAAAAATAAATAGATAACATCTTCTCCACAAAAATATTTATCCGACACGCCTACATCCGGTAGGTATGATTTAACATATGTGCCTCTGTTGTTTTGTCAATCACTAGCCGTCAAAACGGAACAGCCGAAGCTATCTGATTGAGTCAACTCGTCGCATGAGGATAACTTTAACATAGATGTGCTCTGATTGCAATATCTTTATGATTTAGCATCCTCTTCCAGCCACTCAGTATAGAAGTGATCCACCAAGCTTACAGTATCTACTGTCATTTTTTTGGTCATAATAGGACTTTCTAACAAATGATTTTGCAAGCATTCATTGACATGCTCCACTTCAAAAATAAATTCACTGTCAAACTCACCTGATAGTATCTCTTGCCTGCCATCTTCATAATAAATCGTTGCTTGCCTAGTTTTCCAGAAATACGGAATTTCTATACGCCCCAGTTCGCCATAAATTGTCATCTTACTTGGAATATCTACTTTCACAGAGATAAAAATAGTGCCTAGTGCTTGATTTTGAAACTTCAAAGACAGATTTACCTGATCATCTGTTTCACCTTTTCGCCTTGTAGAACTGCCATGATATTCGACAATTGGTTGATCCAGAATAAATTGCATGTACTGCAACGGATAGCTACCTGAACCATGCAGTGTTCCACCTCCAGCATCTAATGAATGAAACCAACTGATATGATCGACATTAGGATACGAAGTCACTGATTGCAACCAGTGTACTTCACCAATTTTATTTTGCTGAATCGCTTTTTTTACTTGTAAACTGATTGGTAGAAAAACAGATTTTTGTGCTTCCATCAAGAAACAGCCATTTTTTTCTGCTATGTCAAATAATTCTTCTGCTTGAGCTAATTTCAGAGTAAATGGCTTTTCAACCAAAACATGTTTCTTATATGCCAACGCCATTTTCGCTGCTTCATAATGACCTTTATTATAGGTAGCCAAATAGACAATATCGATTTCCTCGTCCTTACATAATTCTTCATAACTACCGTAAGCTTTTGGAATATTCAATTCTTCTGCCATCTTCGCAGCTTTATCAAAAGTACGTGATGCGATTGCCGTCACTTCCCCTACAGTACTTTTTTTGATCCCTTCTACAAACCTAGGAACAATTTGAGCTGTACTTAAAATACCATAACGAACTTTCTCCATCCTTATCGACTCCTTTGACTCTACTATAGCGATTAATTCTAAAAACTTCAAAAGAATTCTTTTCGAGTACAGCCCTACTACCTGAATAAGGGGACTAAAACTAGAGCCTAAATCAAAAACCATTTTCAGTTTTATTTTAGGCTCTAGTTAATCTTCAATTTTCAAAAAGCATATTCGCGAATCGTTTAGTCTAATCGTACCACGATTTTTTTTAATCCGTTGTTTGCGAATATTTATGTATATCTTTACCTATGTACTACTCCCGCTTAACGAATACCAATACTTATTTTCAGTGCTTGATTGACCTTCAGCATATCGTCTTCTTCTAACTGACAAATTTTGTGAAGGATTCGTTCTTTATCCAACGTTCGGATTTGTTCTAGTAATACTAATGACGGTGTCATACGGTCGTCATGAGGTATATCCACCTTGACCTGTGTCGGCTGCATTTTCTTATTCACATTCCTAGTAATGGGTGCAACAATCAACGTTGGACTAAATAAGTTCCCCTTATTATTTTGAATAATCAATACCGGTCTAATTCCTCCTTGCTCCGAACCAACAACAGGTGAGAGATTTGCATAAAAGATTTCTCCCCTTCGCATCATAATACTTTATCACCCCTAATCTAAAAAAACTCTTTCGTGTAAATTATATCATGCTTTTCCAGTAATATTTTTCAAAAATTTATACCAATCCCTGAAAACTTTGATAATCTCTGTAAAAAAAGGATTTCATGAGAAAAAAAGACATAATATATTTTATTCCAAAAATGTAAATTTCAATCAAACATTTCTTTATTAATTATCATATTTAACAAAAAAACATCATGAATTTAAATCAGAATTCAGATATAACTCTCTATAAATTCAAACAAAGTCGGATTATCATAGTTACACATTTAAAAAAAGAACAAATACCAATCATTAAAATCAAACCATATATTTTCCTATTTCTATCATAAATAGATTTTATGTATAAATTAATTATTTAAAAAAAAAGAACTTTGTTTAGCCACAGTCTAAACCGAAGTATCCGTTCTCATCAAATTCTTATTTCATTATCTTGTCAAAAAAAGAAACCAGGCCAAAACACTTGTCTGATTTCTTCTTTTATCATTATTTTTCTAGATTATTAAGGCATTTCTTTTGAGTCTTTTTCATTCCCAGAATCTTTTTTCGGCGTTTGATTAGATGCACCTTCTAAATTACCTAAGCTGATATCTAAAGCCACCGTGTACTCCAATGGTACATATAAATTATAAGCACTCATCCCCACAACTGTACCTTTAGGTTCTACAGAGTCAACATATCTGATCGTATATTGAATATTGGCTCCTTTCGATTGAAATTCGTCATAAAATTGCTTTTGCAAGTCTCCCTCTACAGTATTTCCTCTTAAGTCTTTAAGATAAGGCTGTCCAGCAGAATAGTAGACTTTTACTTTCAAATCATCTTTACTTGTTAACTGGGTTCCCGCTTCGACACTTTGAGAAATCAATTGACCATATGGAACATTATTCGTAAAGACACTTTTAGCTTGGATTGTTAATCCATCGACAGCAGTCCCTGCTTCTTCTTGTGAATAGTCAGCAAAGTTAGGAACATTATAGCCTTTACCTAATGATACCGTCACAGTTAAACTATCTTTTTTAGCAACTTTTTGATCTTTAGCAATGCTTTGAGAAATAATACTTTCTGCTGGAATATCTGCTGAGCTAGCTTCTTCATAGGTCACTTTTATATCATTTGTTTTAGCCCAGCTTTCAACTTCCGTCTTCATTTTTTTCGTAAAATCAGGGACAGAAATGTTTTTCTCAAAGGTTTCTTTGCCTTTAGAATAATACATATTGGCTTTATCTTTGCGTTTGTAATTTTCTTTTGTTACTTCTTTATTAACGATTTCAAAGCGGTCAGCTTTACCTTTTTCCAAGGTATCACTATATTCGTCGATCAAAGAAATATTTTCTGCTTTATTCTCCTTGATCCAGCTTTCTACTTCTGTTTTTTTCATCGTCATAAAATCTGGCAAGGTCAATTTTTCTTCTGGATCAGCGCCTAAACTTGCTTCAATCTTTAGTTCAGCACCTTTTTTTATTTTACTCCCTTTTTTTGCTTTTTGCGAAATCACTTTGTTCGCTTCTATCTTTTTACTGTAGCTTTGATCTACTTTTAACTTGACTTTATTTTCAGTTGCCCAAGTCCGTGCTTCAGCTAAATCTTTTCCAGCAAAATCAGGGAGTGCAACATGTGTCATTTGGTAATAACCAAAATATAGGATACAAAGTGCTACGAAGGTCCCTACTCCGATCAGTAAAAATTTTTGCTTCCTTTTTTTATGATAGGTCGGGTCTATTTCTGTTCCATCATCTGTCTGACTTCTTCGAGTTGAAGGGATTGTTTCTTGTTCTGGTTTAGTTTCCTTTGGTTCAGACACATTAGTTGGCCCAATCTTTGGTTGTGTTTCGTTTGTCTTTTTGTCAATCGGTTCAGCTGACGACAAATTTTCCGATTCCTGTTTTATCGGTTCAGTTTTATCAGAGTCGTCCCGCGTCTTTTTTTCTTTTGTATTATCATAATTTGATTTATTGAAATTAGATAAAAAATCACTCATTCAGCATCAACTCACCTTGCTTAAGAAAATAGGTTTTATCAGATTGTTTCGCTATTTCATTGGAATGGGTAACAACAATCACACATTTATTATGTGTTTCAGCCAAATCTTTAAAGATATCGACAATTTCCTGCTCCATTCGTTCATCTAAGTTTCCAGTCGGTTCATCAGCAAGAATAATGTCAACATTCGTTGCTAAAGCTCTAGCAATTGCCACACGCTGCTGTTCCCCACCGGATAATTGACCAACCAGACGATCTGCTTTAGCTTTATTGATGCCAATATAATCCAATAAATTATAGGCTACTTCACGATTATCATCAGGCATATCATTGTCTGTAATCGACATTGCCACTAAAACATTTTCCAATGCAGTTAAATAAGGAACTAAATTGTAACTTTGAAAAATAATGCTTATATCATCTCTACGATATTTTTCCAGCCCAATTTCTTTGATATTCTGCCCCTTGTATAATACTTCGCCCGATTTAGGCTCATCCAATGCACTAATTAAAGAAAGAAACGTCGTTTTCCCTGAACCAGATTGACCTAAGATCGTATAAAATTGTCCTTGATCAAAATTAATCGATGTATCGTGTAGGATCATTCGTCGTTTGTCTCCATCTTGGTAAAAATAGCTCACGTTTTTTGCTTGTAAAATTGTCATATTGGTTTCCTCCTACATCATGATTTTCTTTGGATTCAACCGTAAGACATACGCCAAAGGTAGAACCGCAGATAAAAGTACTGTGCTTAATCCTGCAATCAAGAAAGTCACGATATAACTAATTGAAAATTTCACTTCATAAGCATTTGAAACATCTTCCGTTGTTAATGTTGGTGTATTCATTCCGCCACCAACCATCATCGCGCCACCTTGACTGGCTGCATCACTCGTTTGCGAGAATGCATCACTGGCAATCAAAGATTCTGAGACCATTTTCCCAAGAATATTCCCTGTAATTAAAGATAAACACATAGCAACTAAACTGATAAGCAACAATTCAATCAGAATCTGTTGCATTACTTTCGCTCTTGTTTCTCCCAATGATAGATAAATTCCTAGTTCATGCTTACGGTCCCGCAAGAAGAGAATTACGACTAATGAAATGATCAATAATGTTGCTCCAATTGCTAGAAGTACTACATAACCAGAAATTTGAGACATCTTTTTGAACGTTCCGCCCACTTGATCATACTGATCACTTGAAGCAGTTAATTTATATCCTTCTGGAACCGCTGATTTTGCTTCTTCTTTGAAGGCTTCAATATCTTCTGGAGATTTTAGTACATATACAGGAGTGATTTGATTCATATCTTCAACTGACATAGCTGTACCGTCAGCTTTTTTATAGCGATCTGGGATTAATTCTTTTCCTTTTTCGAATTCTACTTTGTTAATATTCATAACAGCATCATTTGGCATGTATATCGTATTAAATTGCTCTGTTTCCATGAATTGCTCTTGTATACCACCTTTTTGATCTTTTCCATCCGATTTTTTCTTTTCAACACTTGTAGGTTCAAATATACCAATAATCTCGACTGGATGATCTTGAGAAGCTAACTCTTCTGTTGATCCATCTTGTTTATAATCCATAACTGAGCTATCTAAAACGACCTTGTCTCCAACATTAAAACCATTTGCTTCTGCAAATTTCTTTGAGATGATCGCAACATCTTTTCCATTGTTGATTTCCTCTTGTTTAAACGTTCGGCCGTCAACTAAATTCACCTTTTTATCTTTAAAATCCAATGGTTCTAGCAAATTATTGCCTTTAAGAGTCACGCTTTTTGGCATACCGCCAATCGTCGTAGCATTTTCCATTTCGTAAGTTTTGATTTTTTTTACAAAAAGAGTTGTCTTCACGTTGTAATCAAATTCCTTTACATATGTAGACTCACCTAATTTTTTAACCTCATCTACCTTTAACGCTGTTGGTGAAAAAGATTGACCTTCTTCCATCATCTTCTCATAGTCCATTTCAACACTAACAGTGGCACCTAAATCATGTTTGATTTTCTTTTCGACATTTGCCGTGGATTGCTGAATAGCAATTGATCCTGCAATAACATTACCTAATATAAAAATAACTGCAAATAAAATAACTGATTTCCCTTTTCTTCTTACAACACTGCACAGTGCTCGATTCCAATAATTCATATATTCTTCCTTCCTACTAAAAAAACAATGAAAAATCAGCTTAGCTAGATATCATTACACTATTCAGTCAAATCAATAAAAACAATTGAGTTGTATCCGCTAAAGCTGATTTTCTATATTGTCTTTGATAAATGATAGCTTCCCACCATTCAATCCCCATAATTCGTCAACATATTCAGCAATCGCTTTTGATTGTGAGCTGATAACGACACATTTATTTTCATTTTTTGCATATATACGTATGTACTCCATGATCATTTCTAATGAAAGTTCACTTAATGACGCAGCAGGTTCATCAATCAAAACGATTTCAGGATCATTAATTATTGCTTTTGCCAAATACACCCGTTGCTGATTAGAAACAGCTATTTTTTTGATTTTTTGGTTTGCTACCTTTTCGTCAATTCCAACTTTCTTCAGTGCTTCATAAAAATAGCTATTTCCTTTTGGAACAGTGTTTGACTTACAAAGTTTTAGTGTCGTCAAAGCGGTCTCATTTGAAAGAACATTGTAGTATTGAAAAACAGTACCTATTTCTTGCCTGCGATAATTGTCTCGATCTATATTCTCAAGGTTTTGGTTTTTAAAAAGAATTGTGCCGGAATCAACGGTATCTAATCCTGCAATTAGCGCTAGCAAGGTGGTTTTTCCTGCTCCCTGTTTTCCTAAAATCCCATAAACTTTCCCCAATGAAAAATCGATCGTTATATCATTCAAAACAGTCACATCGTTCTTCTTATTCGTATATACTATCTTTTTAAGAGAGAGAATCATCACTCGTCTACGTTCCTTTCTAACAAAAAATCAATTGGTTTAAATTTGAAAAGTTTATAGATATCAATGGAAATGATCGTAATCAAGAATAAACTGGTCATTCCAAGTATAGTGATAAAAGAATGAGCATTCATCAACATAGGAATAGATAGTATGGATTCATTTTGTTCGCCATCCATTAGATTAGATAGCTGATCAATATTTCCCATCAGTCGTTTTTGATTTACTAATTGCCAATCAGCAATTGGTTGCACGAACCATTTTGCAATCACGGATGCTAAACTAAAACTAACACACGTAACAATAATCAACTCAGTCACTCGACTTTTGATTATTTGCTGTTTCGTTATTCCGATATTGCGCAGCACATAAAGCTCTGTTTGACTTTTTCTAAACTTCCGAACTGAAAATAATGCCAACCAAAAGTTCCCGAAAATCAAGAAACCTAACAGAATCGTTCCTGCCAATGTTCTTACTCCATTAACTGGACTTAAAATCAAATTCTTTTTTGCTTCATTTGTTATCACTTGATAATCACTTGGCAACCCTTTTGCTTTCATCTCGCTTAAAAATTTATCAAAGTCATCCATACTTTTTAGTTCATACGATACGCTGTTATGACCTGAATAACCAAAATTTTTCATACTATTCAGTGTTTCCCAACTCGTAAAAATATCATTCCCTTGATAACTCACAAGCGGACTGGCTCCATCAGATGATTGAACTTGTTCTTTAGGTTGATACATTCCGGCAACAACCAATGTTTGTTTCTCAGTATCTTGATTTCCTGTTAAAGCCACTTCAATCGAATCGCCTATTTTAAGCTGATTCAGCTGAGCAAACGCGCTACTGACAAAGCATTCATTTTGTTTTAGGTCCGTACTTCCTTCATTGATTTCCATTCCACTATCCGCGAGCATTTTTACAAGCGTCTCTGGTTCAGCCCCTATCCAATTCGTTATTGCTTGGCCATAATTAGTTTTGGCCCCCTCAATCTTTTGAAACTGATCTGAACTAGTGATTCCGACTGGTTTTAATGTTTCAAATGAAATCGGAACATTGCCGATCATTTTTATTCCAGTTACGTACTTAGACTCTCCAAATTTGATATACTGTTCTTTTGTTAGTTTTTCTTCATGCATTGAATTACTTAAATCTGGCTCTAGAATCGTTACTACAGTCATAAACTTTTTGCTATAATTTTTTGTAAATAATTTAGCAGAAGTATAAATGGTATTTGTAACCATTGTTCCTAAAATCAAAAGAAACAACATGATACCGACTAGTAAATAATTCCAAATGTGTCTTCTAAGATTTAAGAAAGCATGTTTAAAGACGAACATGTTCTTGCTCTCCCCTTCCTTGATACTACAATACCAAATCAATTGTTAACTGAATGTTAACTTTCAATGATTTGTGGAAATGATAGAAAAAAAGTTGAGCCTTGATTTTTTTTACTTTCAACATAAACAAAGCCCTGGCATAAGTCACAAACATGAGACACCACTGATAATCCAATACCGTAACCATCTTGTTTGAGCCCATTTATTCGATAATTATGATTAAAAATAGTTGCATGAACTTCAGGATCAATCCCTTTTCCATGATCTTTGATTTCAACAATAACACTGCCTTTTTTGTTATTAACAGCAACTTCTATGGGGTTACCATTACCATATTTGATTGCATTATCTACTAAATTTGATACTGCTCGATAGATCCAACGGTTTTTACCTATGATCAATGTCGATTTGATTTCATCGAAAGAAAATGTAAGCTGTGGGTAACTTTTGCGGTATGTATCACACACTTCTGCACAAATCAGTGAAACATCAACTTGTTCACTCATCACCTCTTCCGTACTGTTTGAAAGAGTTAAAATATCATCTATACTATCCGTCAGACGATCTAGAATATGCAGATTACCCGTTTCGTTTTGCTCTAGTTCTAAATTAGCTCGTAAAATCGCAATGGCATTTTTCTGTTCATGAGTAAGATAACTACTTAGTCTTTTATAGTCATCTAAATTCCCATCAAATTTATCTTTTAGTTGTTTAAATGCTTTAGCGACTGATTTATCTTCAACTTTATCTTCTGAAAATTTTTCTAGAAACTGTAAATCATGGATGATCGAAACCATTTGCTTCGTATAAATCCGCCGTAAAACAAACCATAATGTCATAGTCAGCACTAAAATGGCTGAACACACTGCTAAAATAATCATTGGCAAATACTTGGATAAACTATTTACATAAATATCATCTAGCGTTTGCGTACTAACTAATTCAGATGTTCTAAGTTCAATACTTGTTATCGGTTTTTCTTGAGCAATTGTTGAATTTGCATCATTCACAACATATACAGCTGAACCGATTGACTGACCTATCTGGAGTGAACTCCAGTTACTTTTCACTGCAAAAAATCCACCACTGATAATCAAAATAACAAAAAACGCAAAGGTTAATACGGTCAAACTAATTTTAAAATTCACTCGCATAATTGATATCCTTTCGCCCGAATGGTTTTAAGTAACTCTTTTCCTGATGCTTGGGCAAGTTGTTTTTTTAGACGGGCAATATGAACACGCAAAACAGAAGAAAATGGATCAAAGTTTTCGTCATAAACATGTTCAGCTATCATCTCTGTGGAAACTACCGCTGGATATTGTTGGGCAATGCATAGTAAAATATCAAATTCTTTTGGTTTTAACACGATTTCTGTTTCCCTATAACGAACAAAACGCTTCACAGGATCGATCATTAACTGATTGATTTGGATATGAGGTGATGTCCGACCATGGAAACGCCGAATAACCGCACGAATGCGGGCAACTAATTCCAATAATTCAAACGGTTTGACTAAATAATCATCTGCGCCAAAGTCAAGTCCCTTGGCTCTTTCTTCGATTTCGTCCCTAGCTGTAGTAATAATAATAGGCGTGCCAATGTCCGAATCTCTTAAAAAATTCAAGATAGATAATCCATCTTTATCTGGCAAATTCAAGTCTAATAAAATAGCGTCATAGTTATTGACATAGGCCTTTTCTTCTCCTTCAAGACCAGAAAATGCTAGATCTACTAAAAATTTTTCTCGTTCTAAACCCTTTTGAACTGATAGTGCCAGTTCACGATTATCCTCGATAATTAAAATTCTCATCCAATAGGTTCCTCTCTACGATAACTGATACACCCGTCAATAGTTATCTCATAAGATACTATACCTAAGAATGATTTGTCTATATTTCATTTTTTAAATTAAAATAAAATAACAAAAAAATCAGCAATTGTATTTGAGACACTTCAATACAATTGCTGATTTTTTATTTTTCATCTATTTATACTTCATTTAAAATACTTGCCACTTTAGTTGTAATCAAATCAATAGCTACATGATTTTCTCCGCCTTCTGGAACAATCACATCTGCATAACGTTTCGTGGGTTCGATAAACTGATGATACATTGGCTTTACAACATTCAGATACTGTTCAATAACAGAATCAAGAGTTCTTCCTCGCTCTTCCATATCACGTTTGATTCTACGAATGATACGGATATCATCATCTGTGTCCACGTACAATTTAATGTCCATCAGCTCTCGTAAACGGATATCTTCTAAAATCAGAATACCTTCTAAAATAATAACCTCTTTTGGTTCTTGAATAATGACATCTGAACTTCTTGTATGTGCAACATAATCATACACAGGTTTTTCAATTGTTTGATAGCTTATTAATTGTTGCAAATGCTCAATCAACAAATCCGTATCAAATGCAAACGGATGATCATAATTCGTTTTTAATCTTTCTTCAAAACTCAAATGGCTTTGATCTTTATAATAAGAATCTTGTTCCAACATCATGATCGAATGATTGGGAAAATGATTGAAAATCGCCCGACTGACACTGGTCTTTCCACTACCGGAACCACCAGTAACACCAATCACGATTGGTTGAGTATTTTTCATTCAACGAAACCTCTCTCTTGTATGTAATAGTCATGTTAACCTTTTTCTATTATAATAGAAACGAGCAAGAAAGCTACAATTTTATCCATTTATTTTTTAAATCTGTCGATTTTTTGACAGATACACCAGAAGGGAGTTAATAGTATGAGGATTAATGAAATTCAAGAGCTTCAAATAGCACACTATGATTTATTATTATCAGCTGATCCAGATAAGCATTTGATAGAAGAGTATGTAAAACGCGGCTTGTGTTTTGAAGCTATTTTCAACGAAATGATTGTCGGTATTTTAGTCTTGCTACCCACTCGTCCTGAAACCCTAGAAATCGTCAACATCGCTGTCTCTGAAAAATTTCAAAAACAGGGGATTTGGTGAAAAATTAATTCAATTTGCATTAGCTCATGCTAAAAATAATCGGTACAAAACAGTAGAAATCGGTACTGGAAGCACTAGCTTTGGACAATTATATCTCTATCAAAAATGTGGCTTTCGTATGACAAGTATTGATCGTGATTTTTTCCTACGTCATTATGAAAAAGAAATTATCGAAAACAAGCTTGTTTTGAAAGATATGGTACGATTGAGTATTGATGTGTAAACAGTAAAAAATAGTGATCAAGAGATTTTGAACCTACTCTTGATCACTATTTTTATTAGTCCAAAACACTAAAAATATCGTCTAACCGACTGATTTCATAAGTCGGTTGAATCGCTTGTGTTGCTGGTTGTTTCGACGGATTTAACCACAGAGTCTGAATCTCAGCTAAATTCCCCCCCAGAATATCTGAAGCTAGTGAATCACCAACGATCAGTGTTTTTTCCCGCTCAAAACTTGGAATTCGTTCAAAAACATAATCAAAATATTCCTTCATTGGTTTTTGATACCCTACTTCTTCTGAAACAAAAATATCGTTGAAAAAAGAAGTCATGTTCGAATCATTCAAACGCTGATATTGCGTTTTTGCTACACCGTTTGTAACTATATAAAGCGCATAGTCTGGTTTAAGCCGTCCAATAATTTCTTTACTATTTCCTAGCAAATCATGGCCTTGACTTAAATGATAGCGATACTGTTCTCCCATTTTTTTCCCGTCCACTTTTTTATTCAGCTGAGCAAATAACAAACTAAAACGAGTATCCGTAATCGTCTTTTTATCTGTTTTTCCTTGTTCGAAATCCCGCCATAATTGGCTGTTGATTTTTTTATAAGTTGCTTCTATTTCATCAGTTAAAATTAGCTCTTCTTCTTGAAAAAGCGCCTGTAATGCTTTTTTTTCTGTTAATTGAAAATCTAGCAATGTATCGTCGACATCAAATAATAAGGTTTTAAATTTCATGTTCCACACTCTTTTCTTTTTTATGAATGGTAAAGTAGGGCAGTAAAGCCTGTAATTCTTGTTGATTTAAAGAACGGTATTCACCTAAACCAAGGCCTGGATCTAATTGGATCGGTCCCATCGACAAACGTTTTAGATAGATCACTTTTTTCCCTACAGATAAAAACATTTTTTTGACCTGATGAAATTTCCCTTCAGTGATATCTAACTGGGCATGACTTTTATTTTTTTCTGAAGACAAAATTCTGAGCTCAGCCGGCTTGCATTGTTTACCATCTGAAAATACGATCCCTTCAGCAAATGCTTTACAATCAACCTCCGTCAAACGTTCATTAACGACGACTTCATAACGCTTTGAAACTTTTTTATGTGGCAACAATAACTGATAACCCAATTGGCCATTATCCGTAATCAAGAGTAACCCTTCCGTATCTCGATCTAAGCGACCGATAGGATATAGCCCGGCTCTTTGATCACTTGCCCTAATTAAATCAATGACGGTTTGATGCTGAGCATCTTTCACTGCTGTCACAACGCCTTGAGGTTTGTTCAGCATATAATAGACGTGGGTTTGTTGTTGGATTTTTTTATCTCCAACGATAATATCTTGCAAGGTAGCATCTACATTTAAACTTTCATCCATCATGACTTGTCCATCAACAGTCACTTGTTTACTGCGAATCAGAGCTTTGACTTTCCTTCTCGATCCAATTTTTTCTTGTTCTAATAATTTATCTAAGCGCATTTATTTTCCTCATTTCAAGTAACATTTTAGTATAAACTTTATAGAATGAAAAGAAAACAGGATAAGAAAACGGTTCATTCACTCTTAAACAAAACTTTAAGTACTATTTAAAAGACGTCCCTTCTTCTTTCACTTCTCTTGACTTAACTTTGGATTCGCGTTATGGTTAATATAGAAAGTGAATAAGGTTTCTCAAAAACAGCGTAATGACCTGGGAGAGAATAAGGTATCATATGGAATTTTCCCCTGGATAATTGTGCACAATTATTCGGGATTTTTTGTTTTTGTAGTTCGTTTGTAGAAGCTGCTTGTTCGTTTCAAATTTGAACAGGAAAACCTTAGCTAAGTTTATGCTTTTACATGTTTACAATCTGCGTCAACAAAACTCCTTTTTTCCATCATGTTGCGTTTTGCAGATAACCAAATATAAATTCATTTTATTTATCTAGCTTCACGAGCTAGTCTCTCTTAAATCAGTTGAGACTAAAAGAGCTCGCTCAGCTTTTAAATCAAGGAGGAATTTAGGTTATGTCAGTATCATTAGAAGTTAAAGAAAGAGCTGTCCGTCCGCGTTCACTAAGAAATCAACTACGTCACACAGGTCAAGTTCCCGCCGTCGTTTATGGGTATGAAATTGAAAGTACACCCATTTCAGTCGATCAAAAAGAATTAACAAAAATTTTACGAGATAATGGTGCCAATGCCGTAATCACAATGACTATTGGTGGCAAAAAAATCAATACATTGCTATTTAAAGCACAATTGGACACTTTCACAAATCAAATGAAACATGTCGAATTTCTAGCTGTAAACATGAAAGAAACAACTGAAGTAGAAGCTGAAATCGTTCTTGTTGGCGAATCCGCTGGTGTGAAATCTGGTGGCGAATTAACACAAAACTTATATAATGTTTTAGTTTCAGCAACTCCGGATAAATTACCAGAACGTGTAGAAGTCGATATTACTAAACTTGCAATTGGCGATGCACTTACTGTTGCTGATTTAGCAAAAAATAAAGATTACGATATCATTACTGATGGTGAAGAGCAAATCGTGGCCGTTACAGAAGCCAAAGCTGCAACTGAAGAAGAAAGTTCTGATGAAGCTGCTGAACCTACAGTAATTGGTGAAAAACCAGAATAAATGGTTGCTTAGAAATAAATTTAGGGAGATGAGGTCTTTTGACCTTGTCTCTTTTTTACTGCAAAGAATCGCAAGCTTTCTACTTGCTTTTTTTATGAAACATGACAGAAGCGCGTTTTTACTAAATAAGGTATACTGTTGTTATTAGATTGATAAAGGAGGTCATATAAATGGTTGAAAGTTTTGATAGTGAACGTAGTCGGTATGCTTCTTTAGGAGTGGTTGAAAGTCTACCTAGCGCTTTGATCGACAGTATCTGGCTGATTATTGATTTGGATTTAAAAGGCGTTATTCCACTCACGAATATGTTATATTTTGATTTGATCGATAATGGCGGAAAAGTAACCGTTCATTTCTCACAAGAAATAAGCGACGTTCAAATGGCCGTTGACTTGCCTTTCCCTTATTCTGAAGAATACCCATCTCAAGTTTTCGCTTTTGATGATGGGAATAAAGAAACGATTTTACTGCCGGCAGAAATGTTGGAATAGGAAAAAAAGTTCAGTCATCAAAATAAAAAAGTTCTGATAAGTTATAACAACCTTATCAGAACTTTTTTTATTTATGCCATTCGTTTCGCAATAAACGAATAAATCGCAATACAAATCACTGCACCGATCAGTGCGGAAATAATTGGGAAACCACCGATAATCGGGCCGAAGTTTCCTAAAAGCATCGTACCTACCCAGCTACCAATAAATCCAACGATAATATTACCAATTACACCACCTGGTACATCTCTACCTAAAATTGCTCCAGCAATGGCTCCTAGTACACCACCGACGATCAATGACCAAATAAAACTTAACATAATAAATTTCCTCCTCTAATTTAAATATAACGAAAAATTATTGTAATTCACGTGTATTGTTTTCTTGTTTTTTATCATTTTCGTTATCATCTTTTTTCTTGTTTTCGAATTTTTCTTCATACTGTTCTTTTGACATGACATCATCTACGTTCATGTTAAATTCAATAACATCCAAACCAGTCATGTTTTTTACTTCATCGGCAACTTTTTTAGTTGCTGTATCAAATACTTGAGCAATATTTTTTCCATATTCCCCAATTACATCTAAATCGATCGCTACTTGTTTTGTTCCAACTTCTGCACTGATTCCTTTAGTTGGGTTGTTTCCATTCGTAAATTTGTCGGTCAAGTTTGTAATTGCATTTCCGCTCAATCCTAAAATACCAGGGATTTCTGATACGGCGATACCAGCAATTTTTTTCACGACTTGGTCGTCAAATGTTAATTTTGTTTTGATCCCATTTACGTTTGTTCCCTCAGTTGTGTTTCCATTTGCTTTGTTATCCATTTTCTTCTCAACCTTTCTGATTTTGATTCAATTTATTTTTACCTTTCAAAAAAAGCTTGTATAGAAGCTAAAATTGAAGAGATAGAGCGTTTTTCATCTTGCGTTTTGCCAATAAAATAGCCGATTCCTGTTAAAGCGACAAGCAAAACTGTTTTCCAAAATCCAATTGTCATCAAAAGGATGGCAATTAAAACGGCTAAAACGGTGAATATAATTTGATTGCGGTAAGGAGCTATTATCATTCGTTTTTTCACTATGCTTCCTCCTTTAAACCACACGTGACTCTTTTTTGGCACTTGGCAACAAGGACGATTCTACTTTTTTCTTTTTGAAAATAACGTTTATTTTATTCGTCTCAATCATTGCCATATTTTGTAAAGCTTGTGGGATCAATTCATGAATTTGTTTCCCTCTAGTTAAAAACTGCTGTTGTTTCTCATCGGCTATCGTGACTTCTACATCTGCTGTTTGTTTCTTGGTCAATCTCACTTTCACCTGTGCATCATTGACATTTACAATTCCATGTAGTGAAGACCTAGCAATTGATTCCAGTGTATTCAAAGGCAAGTTGACCTGTCCTGTATCTTTTTTTATGTGGATTTGCTTTTTGGTAATTGGTTTGAATAAAACCATCAAAAAAGTCAGCAACAAGACTGCTAATAAAACAAACAGAACAACTTGGTAAAAATAAAACAACCAATCATATTGAAATAGTAAATTATTGAAAAACGTCGTCACAACGCCTAAATCCACCATTTGAGAATATAAACCGGCGATCCCAAAAATACCAGCTAATAACAATAACGAAATAATTCCTTTGATCACTCGCATAGATTTTCTCCCTCCAACATTGTTTGTTCTTTTGTAAAAATTTTTTTCCTGTCTATACATTTTATGTTAAACGCATTATCCGACAATTACAAAAGATACGCATGCTCTTGGTTGGATTTTTCTATTATTACTCTGCATTTCATACGCTATAAATACTGGTATAAACGTATTCATCGATCCCATATAAATAATAATAAAAAAAGTGGATTTTTAAGATAAATATCTTAAAAATCCACTTACTTCTTCATTTTTTATCTGTTATTCAACATAAGCTAAACGATAAGATACCGTTCTTCCAAAAGGAAAAACTTGTAGTTCTTTTAATCGATCCGCTTTTAGATAACCGATTGCTCCTTGGTAAAGTGGCAAAACAGCCGCATCTTTTTCAATCAGCGTTTCTTCTAATTCTTTCAATTTATCCCAACGTTTTTCTGGATCATTGGCTAAAGTGATTCTGGCATCATTCAAGCCTTTATCATATTCAGGATTGTTGTAGCCCGCTGTATTCAAACCGCTCTTAGAATCATAGAATTCTAAGAAGTTGATTGGATCAGCATAATCTGGCGTCCATGTCCCAAAAACGAGGTCAAAGTTACTAGCGGTTTGTAAGTCCAAACGATTTTGTAATGGAACTGATTTTAACGTAATTTTTAACCCAGGTAAATTTTGCTGCAACTGTCCTTGAACATACTCGATCGTCTTTTTCGCAAGTGCAGAATCAGCTGAAAGTAATTCTAATTCGATTTCATCTTTGCCTAACTCTTTCTTAGCTGTTTCCCAGCTTTTTTGTGCTGCTTTTAAATTAAACGGAAGGAAATCGCCATTTTCTTTACGGAAGTCCTCTCCTGTTTCAGGATCTTTTGCAAAGTCTTTTGGTACAAAACCATTGATTGCTGTTGATCCATCCCCTAAAATATCTTTAGCAAATGTTTCTTTATCGATGGCTTGTAAAATCGCTTTACGAGCATTTACATTGCCCGTTACTTCTCGTTTATGGTTAGGACTTAAATAACCAACCATTGCTTTAGGTGTAAAATGTGCTTGAGGTGAATCTTTATATTGGAGCGCATAGGTATCTGCTAAAACAGTGTAATCCAAATCACCAGCATCAAACAGATTCGTTCCTGTCCCGATTTCTTTGACCACTTGAACATCGATCGTATCTAATTTGACATTTTTTTGATCCCAATAATCTTTGTTTTTCGTTAATTTCCAATTTTCTGTGTTACCATCCCAACCTGAGATCACAAATGGACCATTTCCAACAAAATTATCCGTTGAAGTGCCATATGCTTCGCCTTTTTCTTTAACGAATTTTTCGTTTTTAGGCATAAAGGGGGTTCCGACTAAGACTTGTGCTAAATAAGGAATTGGGTATTCCAGTGTCATTTCCAAGGTTCGATCATCAATTGCTTTTACACCAAGTTCGTCCAATTTAGCTTGTCCTTCACGGATTTTTCGACCATTTTTGAAAATATCCATTTGGTTGCTACTACTTGAGCCAAAACTTGGATCAACAACATTTCTAAATGAAGAAACAAAATCGCCCGCTATAACTGGATCACCATTGCTCCATTTTGTTTCTTTTAATTTGAATGTGTAAACTAATCCATCATCACTGACAGTCGGTTCACTCGCTGCAACGGCCAACTCAGGATCATGATTTTTATCCATTCGATAAAGACCTTCAACAACTTGGCCGATCATATCTGAACTGTAAACATCCGTATAATGAGCGCTATCCAATGTTGATAATTCTCCCCCAGAAGCAACTTTGATCACTTGTGTCTGAGCTGTTTTTCCATCATCCGTTTTTTCACCAGATGAACTTGTCCCTTTGCCCCCACTACAAGCTGTCAATAACAAACTCGCCGCCAATACAAAAACACCAAACTTTTTCTTCATTACCTAATTCCTCCTCTTTTTAAACGCTAGATACTCTATAATTCTTCAACGACATAACGAAAAACAGCCATTTCTTGCTCTAAATGATCATAAGCAAAATCAGGATGCCACTGCACTCCTAAAAATGCTAGACTTGAATCGTTACTTTCCACCCCTTCAATGATGCCATCTTCACTAAGTGCTGTAACCTTTAGCTTTTTTGCTAATTTTTTTACCGCTTGAAAATGAAATGAATTAACAGTCGTTTTTTCACCATAGATTTCACGTAAAATACATGTGTCCTCTGTGTGGATCTGATGTGTAGGAATTTCTCTAGATACTGGCACTTGCATATGGGCGATTTTCGTGCCATTCAAATGACTGATATCTTGATATAAACTACCACCCAAAGCTACATTAACCAGCTGTAACCCACGACAAACTGCAAAAATCGGTTTCTTTTGTGCAATGGCTTCTTCAATCAATGCTAACTCAAATCGATCTCTTTCTTCAGATAATGAAGCTTCTTCAACTTGAATTGATTCACCATATAAAGCTGGTGAAACATTCTGTCCGCCAGCTAAAATCAACTTATCGATCTGTGTGATATAATCCTTAGCCAAATCAGGAGACCCAATTGGCAAAACCATAGGTAAGCCGCCAGCATTTTGAACTGCTTTAACATAACCGCAAGGCGTGTAACTAATCAATAAATGATACAGCCGCGCTCCTGCATCTTCAATTTCATTTGCTGCAATTCCAATAATCGGCCGCCTCAATCAACACCACTCCTTTTTACTTTCCGACAATAATTGTACATAGTTTATCAGATATATATATGAAAGGATAGTATAAATAGAAACAGTGCGATAGTTTTTCCCTATCGCCATTTACTTACTTTTTAATAGGAAATAACTATTTATATTTTACCTCAACTTCACTTAATCGGTTACTTTTATGCTTAAAACACCTTATTTTCTGAATTTTCTAAACAAAGAGTTGTTGACAAGGAGAAAAACTGGTGGTAAAGTAATAAAAAACAAAGAACAGAAGAGTAGCTTTATTTTTTATTGAAGAGAGTCTTTGGCTGGTGGAAAAAGACTAAACGATAAAGCGAACCACATCTGGGAGTTAACTTTTTGAACCTAATTAGTAGGAAAGTTCGGGAATGCCCGTTATAGCATTAGAAGTCTATGACTTCATGAGGTTATCGTTGTGAAGCGATAATAAAAAAAGGTGGAACCACGAATTTTACGTCCTTTGGCTTAATTGCCAGAGGACTTTTTGTTTACTCATGAATTTCAGTAGTTACCTTAATACAAAATAACATTCATTTCCCACTCATTTTGATCAATAAAATCAAAACGTATAAACAGAACAAGTAATCACAGATCATTTCCTGACAGAGACTTTTTTATTCGCTGAGAAAAAAAGCTGGAGACCTTTGATGAACACATCTGTTTCAGTCATCTTCTGAATCAAGTAAGAAGCTGCGGCATTCTCCGTTATCAGAAAAGAATCTTTAGCTTAGTAAAGATTCCATGAGGTTAATACTGTGAGGTATTAACAAATTGAGGTGGAACCACGATTATTTCGTCCTCTTGGCAATATAGCCAAGGGGATTTTTTGTTTACTCTTAGAAAAAAAAAAATTAAAAATACTGGAGGAAAAATTATGAACTACGTTTTAGAAATCATGCCGGCTTTATTAGACGGCGCACTCATGACATTGAAAGTATTTATTTTTACACTGTTAGGCTCGATTCCACTCGGGATCTTAGTTGCTTTTGCCTTACAGACAAATTTTAAACCCTTGAATTTTTTAATCAATATTTATATTTGGCTGATGCGTGGAACGCCATTATTATTGCAGCTTATTTTTGTTTTTTACGGACTACCATTGATTGGGATCGTCTTTGAGCGATATGGTGCAGCTTTATTCGCTTTTATTTTAAATTATGCAGCTTATTTTGCAGAAATTTTCCGTGGTGGGATTCAATCGATTCCTGAAGGGCAATATGAAGCAGCTAAAGTTTTACGTTTAACACGATTTCAAACCGTTTCAAGGATTATTTTACCTCAGGTGATCAAAGTCGTATTACCTTCTATTGGTAATGAAGTGATTAATTTGGTTAAGGATACTTCTTTGATTTATGTACTTGGTTTAGGGGATTTATTACGAGCAGGGAAAATTGCGATGAGTCGGGATGTTAGTTTATTACCATTAGTTTTAGTTGGTGTTATTTATCTATTATTGACAGCTGTGCTGACTCTGGCTTCGAAAAAATTAGAAAAACACTATCAGTATTATAAATAAGCTGAACGTTGTTACCAGATATCATGTCTAGCTACGCGGGCTAGCTCTTCGGGAAAAAGATAAATTATGATTGAGGCAAAAAGCACCTCATTCATAATTTCCTATTTTCCTGTCAGAGTTGAACGAGCCTGTTACGCTTTGAATCATATCTAGCTACGCGGGCTAGCTCTTCGGGAAAAAGATAAATTATGATTGAGGCAAAAAGCACCTCATTCATAATTTCCTATTTTCCTGTCAGAGTTGAACGAGCCTGTTACGCTTTGAATCATATCTAGCTACGCGGGCTAGCTCTTCGGGAAAAAGATAAATTATGATTGAGGCAAAAAGCACCTCATTCATAATTTCCTATTTTCCTGTCAGAGCTGAACGAGCCCGCTACGCTTTTAAATTTAGGAGGAAAATCATGTTACGAATAAAAAATTTAACCAAAAGCTTCGATGGTCGCCGTATCATCGATCAATTGAATTTAGAAATCAAAGATGGAGAAATCTTAACAATCGTAGGACCTTCCGGCGGTGGGAAAACAACTTTGCTGCGTTGCTTAGCGGGTCTAGAAACGATCGATTCTGGCGAGCTAACGATGGATGGTGTACCTTTTAATCCTGTGGAAATGGACAATGCAGACCAAGTCGTAGGGATCGTTTTTCAAGATTTTCAATTATTCCCTCACCTTTCAGTTCTAGACAATATAACTTTAGCACCGATCCTTTCTTTAAAACAAACAAAAGAAGCTAGTGAATCTGAAGCAATGGATTTACTGACAAAATTCGGCCTTAGTGGAAAAGAGCGCTTGTACCCTTATCAATTATCCGGCGGTCAAAAACAACGAGTAGCTCTCGCCCGTGCTCTTTCTATGAAACCTAAGGTATTAGGTTATGACGAGCCAACCAGTGCGCTTGATCCTGAACTTCGTCAGCAAGTCGAAGAAGTAATTTTGACGCTAAAAGCGCAAGGCATGACTCAAATCGTCGTCACTCATGATATGAATTTTGCTGAAAATATTGCAGATAACTTACTAACAGTAACACCTGTTCAGTAGAAAGGACGCTTCATATGAAGAAAAAAAACTATCTAATCCTTACCATAACTGCTTTATTTGCTGTCTTATCAATAGCGAGTTGTGGCAGAAAAAAAACAGACACAGATCAATGGTCACGGATCAATTCTGAAAAACGGGTGATTGTCGGTCTAGATGATTCCTTTGTCCCCATGGGCTTTCAAAATAAATCTGGCAAGATCATCGGTTTTGATGTTGATTTAGCTCGAGCAGTATTTGATTTATACGGAATCACTGTGGACTTTCAACCAATTGATTGGTCGATGAAGGAAAATGAATTACAGAATCAGACGATCGACTTGATTTGGAATGGTTACTCTCAAAGTGCTGAACGTGAAGAAAAGGTTTTGTTTAGTGATGAATACATGAAAAACGAGCAAGTTGTAGTGTCTTTGAAAAAAAATAATATCAATAGCTTTACGGATATGAACGGAAAAATTCTAGGCGCTCAAAATGGTTCTTCTGGCTACAATAGCTTCGAAGAACAACCTGAAATTCTGAAAAATTTTGTTAAAGACCAGAACGCTATTTTGTATGATGGCTTTAATGAAGCCTTTATGGATTTAAAATCTGGACGCATTGATGGCTTATTGATTGATCGTGTTTATGCAAATTATTATCTTTCTCATGAAGATAACTTAGCAAATTATTCGATTGTCAGTGGTGATTTTGAAAGTGAAGCTTTTGCGGTGGGCTTACGAAAGTCTGATAAAAAACTGGCTGAAAAAATCAACAACGGTTTCGAAAAATTAAGAAAATCAGGAAAACTGGCCGAAATTTCTAAGGAATGGTTTGGAGAAGATGTGACCAAGTAAAATTATATTAGACTGTATAGCCAATGAAAAACCCCAAGGGAATTAAATTCTCTTGGGGTTTAACGTTTCCATGCTCATACTATTAAGCTAAATATTTACTAGCTACATCAACCAAACGTTTTGTTTGATCTTGAATCGCTGCTTTCACTTCATCAGCTTTCAACATATTTCCTTCTCCATCGATTGAAGCACTTGTTCCATAAGGATTACCGCCAGCTGCAAAAGTCGATGGATTTACGTAGCCTGCTGGGACTATGATCGCACCCCAGTGTTGCATTACTGTATAAATACCTTGGATTACTTGCTCTTGTCCACCATTTGGATTTTGTGCAGAAGAAAAAGCTGTTACAAACTTATTCGCTAATTTACCTTGTGCCCAAAGTCCACCTTGCAAATCAAAAAATTGTTTTAATTGGCTAGCCATTACGCCAAAACGTGAAGGTGAAGAGAAGATGTATGCATCTGCCCATAATAAATCATCACTTGTCACTTCTGGGATTTCTTTACTTGCATCAACATTCTTACGCCAAGCTGGATTTGAATCGATTGCCACATCGGGAGTTAACTCATGGACTTTTCTCAAACGAACTTCTGCACCATTTGCTTCAGCTGCTTCTTTGGCCCATTTCACCATTTGTGTACCTGTTCCTGTTGAACTATAATAAGCAATTAATAATTTTGTTGTCATGATTTTTTCCTCCAATAACTGTTGTTTTCTTATCTACATTTATATACTAACAAAAAGTAAGTGAACTTGCAAGAGATTTTGCTTACTAAAAATAAGTTAATTTCAAAATACAACTCTTACCGGCGTTTGCTGAACAAAAAAGAGGCTGAGACATAACTCTACGAGTCACATCTCAGCCTCAAGGAATTTAAATAAACGGTGGGAGCAGAAGCAATTCCTTCGGAAATAAGCTGAAATTCACAAAAATTTTTAAAAGCAATTTTCGTAAATTCCTTCTTATTTCTCAAAGTTAAACACTTCTGTCCCAACCTCTTTTTTTATTGATAACTCTTTTCTTTTCCATCCCAAACTGACATACCTTCTGAAACAGAAACGACATTGTATCCATAATTTTCAAGAAAAGAGCACGCATGCTCTGAACGCACACCATGCTGACAAATAACATAATGGGGCTGTTCACGATTTATCTCTGTCATCGTTTCAGGTAATGTGGACAAAGGATAATTTTTTGCATTGACGATATGACCTGCAGCAAACTCCTCCACATCCCGAACATCAATGATCGAAACTGGTTCATTGACTGTTAATTCGATTAATTCTTTTAATTCTTTGATCGACACTCTTTTCATATTATTACTATTCCTCCTGCGGCTTTTTCAAACATAAGCCTACTCTTATCACGCAATTCTGTACTCAGAAAATTCGCCTCATTAGCAGTATACCACTGTTGATTTTTACTACAACATTTTACGCCCTTTTTTTGAAAATTTATTAAAAAAAGGTTTACTTCAAAGTTCATTTGAAGTAAACCTTACATTTATTCTTGTATGCCATTAGCTGCAATTAATTTTTTATACCAATAAAAAGACTTTTTCCTTGATCGCTCAAGTGTCCCATTCCCTTCGTCATCCATATCAACATAAATAAATCCATACCTTTTTTTCATTTCACCAGTTCCAGCGGAAACTAAATCAATACATCCCCATGGCGTATAACCAATCAAATCAACACCGTCTAACTCAATAGCATCTTTCATTGCAGCCACATGCTTACTGAAATAATCAATACGGTAATCATCTTGGATCGTACCGTCTGCTTCGATTTTATCCACCGCACCAAAGCCATTTTCTACGACAAATAATGGTACGTTGTAACGATCATATAATTTACACAAAGAAATACGTAAACCTAAAGGATCTACAGCCCAGCCCCAATCTGATTCTTGCAAATACGGGTTTTTGACCGCCGGCATTTGATTTCCACCTACATATTTCACTTCATCTGGATTAGCCGCAGAAACGGTCGACATATAATAACTAAAGCCGATATAATCAACAGTTCCTTCTTTAATAATCTCATCATCGCCCGCTTCTTTTTTGATCACGACATTTTCTCGCTCAAATTCTTTTATTTTGTGGGCTGGATAATACCCTTTGACTTGGACATCAATATAAAATTCTTGCTCACGATTAAATTTGATTGCTTCCATTACATCTTCTGGATTACAACTCATCGGATAGCTTGGAATATAAGCCACCATCATTCCTATATTGAAATCAGGATTGATCTCATGGCCTAATTTAACCGCCTTAGCACTAGCAACAAATAAATGATGCGCTGCTTGATATTTCGCTTGTGGATCATTTTTATGAATACCGATTTGTGTCCAGCTACGTAAAAAATTGATTTCATTAAACGTCATCCAGTATTTGACTTTATCTTTGTAACGCTTAAATAATGTTTCACAGAAAAATAAGAAGTAATCAATCACTTTTCTACTTGACCAACCGTCTAATTCATCTGCTAAATACATTGGAATATCAAAGTGATTAATCGTAACAATTGGTTCTATTCCATAACTTAATAATTCATCAAAAACGCTATCGTAAAAAGCCAAGCCTTCTTCATTGATTTCCGTTGTTCCATTTGGACAAATTCTAGACCAGGCAATTGAAAGTCTAAAACATTTGAAGCCCATTTCTGCAAATAAAGCAATATCTTCCTTATAATGATTGTAAAAATCTGTTGCCACATGGCTTGGATAATACTTGTCAGGATCAACATAGCCAACCGCCCCTTCAGGTAAAGCTCCTCCTCTGGTAGAAGTTTCAACTTTACCTTCTTTGGTTTTATACGTGATCATTCTTGGTGTTGTGTGACTGCCTCCTGTAATAACGTCTAAAGTACTTAGTTCTTTGCCGCCTGAAAGATATCCTCCTTCATATTGATTAGCTGCTGTTGCGCCACCCCATAAAAAATTTTTTGGAAATACTGATTTGCTCATAAGTCATTTCTCCTTACTATTTTTTTAAACGAACTGATTACTAGCACTCTATCTCTTTATTTTCCACTTAAAATGATAAAAACCATAATATAGTAAATACAACAAATGGCTTGTCGTCTTTACTATATTATGGTTATGCCTGAAAATCAGTTACATTCCGTTATCTATAATTATAGCACAGAAGAAAACGCTATCAATATTTCTAAATATCAAGACTATTATTTAAAAACCAAACAATGTAATTTTCAACATTGCTCGGTTTCCTATCAAGTAAATGTCGGGAAAACAATTTAGTCATCCCGAACGTTTATTTCTATGTGCTTTCCATGTATAAAGTAACAGATAAATGAATAACAACATTAATCCGATTGAGGTTAGTTTTTCAATGACACTGCCTGCTTTTGGAAGTTTTTTTAGTTCTATGTGATTTTGTTTTGGTTGCGCTAATTTTGTTTCCGAATCAGATTCTGGTTTGTTTGGCGACTGTGGAATCGTTTCATTTCTACCGATTTGCCCGTGAATCTCTACATCAGTAGCAGCATAAGTAAAATCTTGAAACAAACTGATACCACTCACCAAAAGAATGATCGTAATGATGTGACAACTAAATTGCTTCATTGTTTATCACAGCCTTTATTTAATTATGGTGTTACACCAAGTGTTGTGCCATCTTTTTGGATCGATGTAAATTTCAATGTTAATGTGTAGTTTTCTGTTGCTGCATTTTCATTGACATCAGTTGGTAAACTAGCAGTTGTCGTACCAGTATAATTGAATTTTGCAGAATTTGCATAAGCAGAAGCAGCGTCTGTAGCGATATTCAAACGTCCATCTTTATTTGCTAAACGCATCCAAACAGGTGCACTTGTCAAATCAGCTAAAGCATTGTTTTCAACCAATTTAGTCGCAGCAGGTGTTGCCACTAAACCATTCCCTTTTGCATTGATTGTTAAAGTATCAACATACTTGGGTGTTCCCTCAATTTTATTCAATGTCACAGCAACACCGCGCCCTGAATTATTCACGATGCTATAATCAGCAGACTCAATATTTTTGTGGGCACTTGCTGTCGTTGTATGGAACGCTGTCGCGGTATCAACAGTCACGTTGATCCATTCATCAGACCCTTCTGGGATATTCGTATCTGGATCTGTATTATCTAGTTTACCGATTGTTCCGTTGATAATAACATCTGCTGAATTTTCTCCATCGATGGTTTCAGCTGAAGCTAATTGTGTTAGTCCGGATATGCTTAGACCTAGCATCATTGTAGCGAGTAAAAAGTTTGTTTTTTTCATATTGTTTCTCCTTCTATGTGTAAGATGATTTATTTTTAACAGAAAATCTGCTAAATAACGATATTAGTTGTTGATACGAATTGTAATTCCAGCTTGAACTTGTCCACGTTTTTTGTTTGTTTTTGAATCATAAATATCAAATGTGGCTGTCGCTGGATGATCTCCTTGAGCAAGTTTTTTCTCTAGTTTTGCTCCATTTATTTCATATCCCGGCTGAATTGCACCAGAGGAATAAACCTGTTCATTGTTGCTGTCTAAACGAATCACCACATTGATGGGATAACCGTTTTCGACTGGATTTTGAATATAGAGACTGCCTTCACTGTCGCCATTTTCAAATACGGCTTCTGATTTAATGACCATATTGAACTTACTTGCATCCACAGCTTTTTGCTCAGCTGCTTTCACTTCTTTGTCACTCATTTTTTTAGCGCTTTTGGCATCTGGTAAATAATCGCCTGAAACAACTTGCACAGATTCCGTTTTAGTTGAAAAATAATAATATAAGCCGCCTGCTGATATAGCCAACAAGAATAGCAATAATAAAATCAGCAGTCGTTTCTTTTTCTTCTTCTCTTCGTTTGTTTGATTATTTTTATTCATAGAATTCCTCTCATTCTTCATTTTTTTCAACTTTGAATGTCACTTTGTAGGTTGGAAAAACTGCTTGCTTTGTTGGATTAAAGTACTTGCCTTTAAGGCTCAAGCTTTTTTCTTCATTCACGTTTAAAATACCGATCGATAAAGGATTCTTTGACAATTCACTCGTTAAAAATAGTGGTGCTTCCTGTTTATTGTCTACTAGCATTTGCAACGCTAGTTCATCCTGTCCTGAATTTCCTGAAAGACTATCTAACAATTGTAGTTGATTTGCGGCTGTGTTTTCCTTTGTTAAATTTGTTATCGATAGTTTTGTCGGAGTATTCCCTTTATTTTCGACTTGGTATTCACTAGAAGACACTTCACCTTCTTTTGAGGTACCTAGGTCCTTGTTTTGGGTCTGAAAAGCCATTTCAATAGGAACTTCTACCTTGATGATTTCTGTTACTGTTTGAAATTCGGTTAAAGGATTCATTGCTAAAACAACTTCTTCTCCAGATGCTCCCGTAACTCTCACACGCACGTAATACGTAACATCTCCATCAAGACCTTTTAATTTCGTTGAAAATTTTTGATTTTTATCACCTGAAAGAGTTGCTAGTTGTGATTTTGTTGCATCAACCGGAAAGTCTTTATTCTTGCTGTATTCCACTTTGACTTGCTGATAATTACCACCATAATAAGCCGTTTGATCAGGAATTGCTGCTGCTTCTCCATTTGTAAAATCTGTCCATTTACCTGTATCACTTGCTAACTCACCGTTGATGATTGCCGAAGTTGTTGTGACATTTGATGTGATATTTTTTAGCTGAGGTTTTGTAGTAAAGCTAGTTGCACCGGAAAACTCACTCTCTCCTGCTTGATTGACGACAACCATTTGCGCCCAATAAGTTGTATTGGGGTTTAACTCATTTACCTTTACTTTGTATGTCGAATCAAGTGCAGTATTTTCTTGATCGTCAAAATTGTTCAGTGTCACAATATGCTTGGCTTTTCTTAAATCGCTAGTATCATCTTCATTGGTAAACAGGAAAAATTTCACTTCTGATGCTGGACTTCCGTTGTTGACTGATGAACCATTTAAAAGGACGGATGTATCTGTTTCATCAGCCGCAATTAATCCTAAGTGGTTCGGAACTTCCATAAATTCACTAAACACTATTTTCTGCGAATTTTTTAAAGCTGAAATTTCTTGTATTGAAAAAGGATTTGGTGTCCCAACAATATTAGTAAAATTTGTTCCTTGAACGCTTAAATCGGACGCTTCTTTAAATATTTCTTGTGTCGGCGTACTGTTTGTTTTGCTTGAAAATGTTTCGATTTTTTGTAAATAATTGCTTGTAAAAGACAAGTTCTTTGCACCATTGGCACCATTTAACCCAATTGTCCCACTATCTGTACCAGAAAATGAGGCTCGCTTTGCTTTGTTCATACTGATTGAGAATGAGCTGGAAGCAGCTGTCGTGAAGATTGCGCCACTCGCAACATCGATTGAAACATCAGCGTTTTCAGCAATCGTCAGTCCACCTTTAGCTGTGTAAAGATTGATCGGTAAAGGTAGTTTGAAATCGACTTGAGTATTTTCTTGAAAATCAAATAGTACTGGTTGCGTTTGAGAAGAAGCAAAAAATTGATTTCTTGCACCACCTGTAGCAAGACTTACTTTATCCAAGTTGAAAACAGCATTTCTTTCAACGATATAGCTTGGTGCTAAAGTACCATATGTCATATTGCTGTTGGTTTGGATATCAAGTTGCGCATTTTCTCTAACTACGATTTGGGATTTTCCTGAATAAGGATTGGCTGAAGAGGTGCTAGTTGACCAAATAAACGCACTGGTTTGATTGGAAGAATGTTTGATTGACGTATGACCACTTTGAACTTCTACGTAATTGATTTCTGCCCATTCTTGGGAATATGTACTCGTACCTCTTTGATCGATTATGTTTTGCCCTCGCATAATGACCGATCCGTTTATGTTATAAATCATTTGACCATTTGTAGAATAGTAATCGACGCCATCAAAGATAAACGTCATGTTGGCAGCTGACCCGCCAGATAAAAAACCATAGTATCCTACTGCACCAGATCCATCGCTGTTACCAAACTGTGTATTACGAATCTCGATTACAGCATTTGCCTGATTAGCATAAAAACCTCTCGTAGCCGAGGCGCCTTTATCATATGTAATAATGTGATTTGCACCATCGATGATCATGCTATCTTTAAGTTGATAACCACTAGTTCCAAGGTCAATGTTATTGGTTAAACGAAATTTCAGCTTTTGACTATCCTTTAAGTATTCTGTCAAAGTAGCAGCAGAATCGACTAACCAGAAACCATCCGCATCTTGTGAGGCATCCGCTCTTAACATTCTTTCACTATTTATTTCAGAATTATTTTGATTTTCTGAATTATTTATATCATTACTACTCGTTATTTTTTCACTAGTTATTGGTTCTTCTTCCTTCGTCGATTCTTGAATAGACGAAGAATCGCTAACAGTTGTTTCTACGGATTTCGAAGTTTCATTTTCCTCGGTTGGCTCAGATGTTAATACAGGTTGATCAATAGATTGTTCCATTTCTATAGCATAGGACCAATCAGTCGGAAAAATTATTAAAATGATAAAGCTAATGAAAATCAAATGAATATTTTTTTTCATGACAGTCCTCCCCTACTATTTTATATAATTTATAACAATAATATATCTTCTATCTATTATTGTATTGCACTTCACGAGGAATATCAATTTAATAACGTTAGTTTTTTTAAATTTATATGATTATTTTATTGTTAATAGAGAATTATTTTAAACTTTATATATTTTTATCGCTATTCAAGCCTTTTGTTCACAAATATTAAGTTTTTTCTAAGCTCTCAAAATTCTTTTTGCTCTTTAGGGATTTTATGGTTCAAATTTACTTTTTATGTTGATGAAACTAAAATAAAAAAGACAAACGGTATAAAAACAAGGTACAGTTTTATCCGTTCATCTTTTTATGAGTTTCATTTACTTATACGTAAGTACCTCTACGTAAGTTCCTATTTCTTTTTTGATTTTCTGTTGGTCAACAATTAAAAAAGTATCAAACATTTTTTGTAAAAAGAAACGATCATGTGAAACAACTAGCATCGTTCCTTTAAAGTCTTCTAATATTTCTTCTATCTCTTCTCTCGTTTCAATATCTAAATGATTCGTTGGTTCATCCAGCACTAAAAAATTAACCTCATTGTGCATCAGCTTAGCTAATTCCAAACGAATTTTTTCACCGCCGCTTAAAAATCGAACTTGCTTCATCACGTCATCACTATAAAAAGAGTACTTGGCTAATGCGCGACGGCTTTCCTGTTCAGCTAGAGAACAGGCTTCACTGAAGGATTGTAACAATGTTTGTTTTGGATTCTTATATCGAATAACTTGAGGCAAATAGCCAACTTGAAGATTCGTACCTTGCTTGATTTCACCGCTGTCAAATCCCTCCAATCCTAGGGCAAGTTTTAGCAAGGTACTTTTTCCTACACCATTTTCGCCGATGATCGCCGAATGTTCTTTCCAAAATAGTGAAAATTCGACTTTATCAAACAATATTCGGTCAGTATAACTTTTGCTGACCTCTTTAAATTGGAGAACTTCTTTACCAGAGCGATTCGTTTCTTTGAATTTCTGGCTTATTTTTTCTGTTTCATCTTTAGGTTTAGGAATTCTCTGAATCTTTTCTAATCGTTTTTCAAGCTGCTTAGCTTTTTTGAAAAATTTTTCATTATCTCCTTCGTGTCCCCACTGTCGAAAGCGACGAATTGCTAGTTTTAATTTCTGAATTTCTTTTTGCTGCTCTGCAAAATCTTTTCTAAGCTTTTCAAGTTGCTCTTCCTTTTGCCGTTTATAAGCAGAATAATTTCCTTTGTATTCCTGTAGATGCCCCTCTTCTAGTTCTACAATTTTTTCTACCGTATGATCTAAAAACAACCGATCATGAGAAACAATCAGATATGCTGTTTTCTCATGGGTCAAATAGCCTTCAAGCCAAGTAATTCTTTGAGTGTCCAGATGATTGGTTGGTTCATCTAGTAATACAAGATCATTTTCCTGTAATAGAATTCTCGCCAATGCGACGATCGTCTGTTCACCGCCGCTTAATTCTGACAATTTTTTTGGTAATAAATAATTGATCATTAGACCATTGGCAATCATCTCAAGTTTATTTTCCATCTCGTAACCACCAGCTTGTTGAAATTCTTCTTGCTTTTGACCGTAACGAGCTAATATTTTATCTAAATCACATTCTGGATTCGTCATTTGCTCTTCCAGTTGCGTTAATTGATAGTGGATCGAATTCAGTAATGTGAACGTTTCTAATAAGTAATCTTTGACCTTCTGTTCGCAAACGTCTGGCATTTGAGCTAAATAGCCAATACGCGCATTTTTCTTGCAACTAACCGTTCCTGAATCAACAGTCTCGATTCCTGTGATGATTTTTAAAATGGTCGATTTTCCTGAGCCATTTGTCCCGATTAATCCTATTTTTTCACCTTTGTTTATTTGTAAATTTAATTCTTCAAAAAGTGGTTCCGTTCCATAATTTTTGGTAAATCTTTGTAATTGTACTAACATCTTTTCCTCTTTCTGCCATTCAGACAGATCAACAAAAATAAACTTTATCGTCTTTATACTTTTTTTAGCGTACGCAAAAAAGCTGAACAATGTTCTCCGTTCAACCTCCATTATTTACTATTAGCTAGCGATTCCCTATATTTCTTCTGGTAAAGATGAGTGAAATGAGATCGCTATCCCCTGTTATTTTATGACTGATTCGTTTTAAGTAAATAAGTCTGAATGGTCTGTTTTATTTAATTTTTTATCCCTTTTTAGACACACTTGTCCCTTGAGATAAAAAATTGGAAATAATAACATGACAAAAAGCTAGGTACGCTATTATATAAGAAAAACCTGTTGTTATTTTTGGCATGTTGACCATTGTACTTATTCACCACCTTCGTCATTTCTTAGGTCTATTGTAGCATGATGTTTTTATTTGTGCAAAATGAGTTTATTTGTTCCCTTGTTGATAGCATTTTAATCGTTCTTCTAGGGTTCCTGTGTGCAGTTCGAATAGATGATTATCAAAATCATAAAAATAAAGTGAGTTTGCTTCACCTTCTACTCGAGGACGTCCATTTTTTATTTCTAATCCTAATGTATTGATTTTCTTTAAGTAATTGTCATACTCGCTTTCTTCTATCTTAAAAGCAATATGATTATATGTCTTGGTTGGTAAAGAGTCGCCTAGCATGATGGCTATCCACAGGTTATCGATCAGAAAAAATTTTTCTTGCGCTACTGAAAATGTATCTGCTCCACTTGAATAAACCTCTTTTGCGGCAAATATTGTTTCGAAAAAGAGGGTGGCCTTTTCTAAATCTTGAACGATAAATGTCATATGACTGATCATTTTTTTCTCACATCCTACGATATAATGAAACAGAGATACTGATTTTATTCAGCACCTCTGTTTCTAATTTCTTTAATTCGCTACAATATTCACCAATTTATCTGGAACAACAATAACTTTACGTATCGTTTTTCCATCAATGAAGGATTGGATTTCTTCTGCTGCTAGAGCCTTTTCCTCCAGCTCTTCTTTACTTAAACCTCGAGCGATATTCAATTTTGCACGAACTTTTCCGTTAACTTGGAAAACGACTTCGACTTCATCTTCGATCAATGCAGATTCATCATATGTCGGCCAAGGAGCATTGGTTAAACTTTCTTCATTTCCAAGGATCGCCCATAGCTCTTCACCAACGTGTGGTGCAATTGGTGCTAGTAATTGAACGAATCCTTCAATGTATTCATACGGTAAAACATCGACTTTATTCGCTTCATTCACAAAGACCATCAATTGAGAAATTGCCGTATTGAAGTGCAGATTTTCCATATCTTCTGTCACTTTTTTCACTGTTTGATGATAAACTTTCGTTAAACGTCCATCGTTTATTGTCGTGATACGGTCACGCATCTTATCATTTTCATCTACGATCAAGCGCCATACACGATCCAAGAATTTACGACTGCCTTCAAGTCCATTTTCACTCCACGCAATCGATGCATCAAGAGGTCCCATGAACATTTCATACATTCTTAATGTGTCCGCACCATATTTTTCCAAAACATCATCTGGATTTACAACGTTTTTCAATGATTTACTCATTTTAGCTGGTGCTTCTTCCAGCTCTTCGCCCGTTTCACTATTCACCCAAACGCCGTCACGTTTCTCGACCATATTGGTAGGAACCAGTACTCCACGGCTGTCACGGAAACTTTGACCAAGAATCATTCCTTGATTATAGAGTTTTTGATACGGTTCTTTTGTTGGTACCACACCGATATCATACAAGAATTTATGCCAGAAACGTGCATATAATAAATGAAGTACTGCATGTTCTGCTCCGCCAATGTAAATATCGACAGGTAACCAGCGCTCTAATTTTTCATAATTGGCAATTTCATTTTTGTTATGAGGATCGATATAGCGTAAATGGTACCATGAGCTTCCGGCCCACTGTGGCATTGTATTTGTTTCACGTTTGCCTTTCTTGCCAGTTTCAGGATCGACTACATTGATCCACTCAGTAATATTGGCAAGCGGTGATTCGCCTGTTCCACTTGGTTTGATATCATCCGTTTTCGGTAATTTCAATGGTAGTTCTGATTCTGGAACCGTCGTTGTTGTACCATCTTCCCAGTGGATCACAGGGATTGGTTCACCCCAGTAACGTTGACGAGAAAATAGCCAATCACGCAAGCGATAGGTGACTTCTTTTTTACCACAGCCATTTTCTTCTAGCCATTGGTACATTTTTTCATTAGCTTCATCTTTAGTTAGACCATCTAAGAAACCAGAATTGATATGAAGACCATCTCCAGTGTATGCTTCTTTCGTGATATCTCCGCCTTCAATAACTTGAATCATTTCGATGTCAAACTTATCAGCAAACGCGTAGTCTCTTTCATCGTGAGCTGGAACAGCCATGACAGCGCCTGTCCCATAGCTTCCTAGAACGTAATCTGCAATCCAGATTGGGATTTCTTTGCCGTTCACCGGATTGATCGCATATGCCCCTGTAAAAGCCCCTGTTTTTGTTTTAGATAAATCTGTACGATCTAAATCAGATTTTTTGCTTACTTCTTCTTGATAAGCTATTACTGCTGCTTTTTGCTCTGGTGTTGTAATCTCATCAACTATTTTTAACTCCGGCGCAACGACTAAATAACTAGCACCAAATAAAGTATCTGCACGTGTTGTGAAAACGGTGATCGTATCATTACTTCCCTTGACTTTGAAATCAACATTCGCCCCTTCAGAACGTCCGATCCAGTTACGTTGCATATCCTTGATACTTTCAGGCCAATCGACTAAATCTAAATCATCCAGTAAACGGTCTGCATAAGCAGTGATTTTAAGCATCCATTGACGCATTGGTTTTCTAACAACATCATAACCGCCGCGCTCACTTTTCCCATCGATGACTTCTTCATTTGAGATCACAGTTCCAAGTTCCGGTACCCAGTTTACGGCTACTTCTGCTTCATAAGCCAAACCATGTTCATATAGTTTTGTGAAAATCCATTGCGTCCATTTATAATATTCTGGATCTGTCGTATTGATTTCACGATTCCAATCATAACTGAAACCTAATGAATTGATTTGACGTTTAAATGTTTCAATATTTTTTTTCGTAAACTCTGCTGGGTCATTACCAGTATCTAAAGCATATTGTTCGGCTGGTAATCCAAATGCATCCCATCCCATTGGATGTAAAACGCTATAACCCTGACTTCTTTTCATTCGAGACAGGATATCTGTCGCTGTATAGCCTTCTGGATGTCCAACATGAAGACCTTGCCCTGATGGATAGGGAAACATGTCTAAGGCATAAAATTTTTCTTTATTTGGATCGTCATGAGTAGTAAAGCTGTTATGCTTAGCCCAATATTTTTGCCATTTTTTCTCGATTTTTTTGTGATCGTAACTCACGTTTTTTCCTCCTATTTATGTAGCTTTTTATTGTTAGTGATTGTTTACTTTTTTAGGTTTGTTTTCTGTACCTTGTTAAAGTTTTTACTTGGTTTGTTTCACTAGTAAGGTAACTTCCTCCCTTTGCACGCCTTGTATTGTTCATCATCTGCTCTGGCTAGCCAGTCGCAGTGATTCACAACAAAAAGTCCTACAGGAAAAATTTCCTATAGGACGTGTGATTGACAACGTGGTACCACCTAAATTTACTTGTATAAATACAAGCCTCAACGCTGTAACGGCCGTCGCCGATTTTACTTACTAAAGTTCAGATGATCGCCGAATTATTACTCGTCACTCATCTACATCGAAAAAAGCTCAAAGAGCATTTCTTCACTCATTCAGTAAAATAACTCAAAGGCGAGTTCGAAAGCTTCTGTGCGTATTTTCACCAACCATACGCTCTCTAAAACATGGTTCTTTCTACTATTCCTTTTCACTGTTTATATATCTATCATGTGCTATCATACTACCAAAGATCTCAGCTAAATTCAATTGTTTTATTTAACTTTCAATGTTTGACCAATATAAATTATATCGTTAGATAGGCCGTTCAATTGTTTGATTCTTTGGACGCTTGTTCCATATTTTTGAGAAAGTCCCCATAAGGTATCTCCGCTTTTTACAGTATGTGAACCTGCTGTTTGACTACCACCTTGATTCCCAGATGAACTAGTTGATCCCCCTTGGCCTTTTTTCACAACTAAACGTTGACCTGGGTAAATAATATCTCCGCTTAAATTGTTCCATTGGCGTAGATTAGCAATACTTATGCCATTTGCATTGGCAATTGCCCATAACGAGCCGCCTGATTTTACCGTGTAGTAGCAATTGGCTGTACCAGTATTATTAGAGCCGCCTGCGTTTCCAGTTGAGCCGCTATTGCCTCCACTTGTGTTGCCTCCGCCAGCATTGCCAGAACCTTTTTTCACAATCAGTTTTTGACCTGGGTAAATGATATCTCCACTTAAATTATTCCATTGACGTAGGTTAGCGATACTTATGCCATTTGCATTAGCGATTGCCCATAACGAATCACCCGATTTTACTGTGTAGTATGTGTTTGAGGTTCCTGCATTGCCTGAACCGCCAGCATTACCAGTTGAGCCACCAGTGTTTCCTCCTGTGCTACCGCCACCAGTATTTCCTGAACCTTTTTTCACGATCAATTTTTGACCTGGGTAAATGATATCTCCACTTAAATTATTCCATTGACGTAGGTTAGCGATACTTATGCCATTTGCATTAGCGATTGCCCATAACGAATCACCTGATTTTACTGTGTAGTATGTGTTTGAAGTTCCAGTATTTCCTGAACCACCGTTGTTGCCAGTTGAGCCACCAGTATTTCCACCGGTATTGCCGCCACTCGTGTTCCCAGAACCTTTTTTCACGATCAGTTTTTGACCTACGTAAATTACATCACTAGAAAGTTTATTCCAGCTTTTGATATTAGCGATTGATGTGCCATATTTAGCAGACAATGCCCATAAACTATCTCCGGCTTTTACAGTATGTGTCACATCTTGACTACTTGTTCCACCGCCAGTATTTCCACCTGTATTACCGCCTGTGTTGCCACTACCAGTATCGCCACCAGTATTTCCACCGCCTGATGAAGGAGTGTCATATTGAGTTAGATTGTATGTTGTAATAATATTATTAAGTTTTGTATTATAGCTAGGATCTGTTGCATAACGTCCTGTCAGCCAAGCCGTTGCATCTCTGTATGAACTCGTATTGCTCTTCCATGCGCCTGAATAATAATAAACGCCAGCTTGAAATGATGTATTTCTCAAAACATATGCATTGTCACTGAATGATTCTGAGTAAGAAGGGTATTTTCTAAAAGCTGCGTCTACCTGAACCCACTGCCCATTGATCACTTCCCAAGTTTTCATTGTAACAGATTGTCCTTGGTAACTTCCCTTGATCCCAAATAGATTGTGGTTTGGTGCTGCAGATAATGTACTTCTCCCCCAGTCACTTTCAAGAATCGCTTGAGCCATCATTACAGAAGCATATAAATCATTTGCTGCTGCAACTGAACGGGCATGTCCAGATATTTCAGCAATGAAAGCACTTGGACTGATATTTCTAAGTTGAGGAGCAGCTGCTGCTCGCATCATAAGCTCTGGTGTCTTCGGCTCTTCCTTTTCAGCTGTTGAAGAATCTGTTGTTGCAGTTGATTCTTCTGTTGATTCAGTTGTCTCAGTACTTTGTGTTGTTTCTGATGTATTTAATTCTGATGATTCTTGTGTTTCAGACGTTTCTTCACTTGAAGATGTCTCAGGTGCTGCAGTCTGAGTATCTTGTGTCATCGAATCGTTAGAGTCAGTTGTCGTTGTTTGCGTTTGAACGGCTTCTGTATGTGTATTTGTATCTGAGTAACTTACTTGTTCACTTGGTATCTTATCTTCTGATGCTTCAGCAATTTTTGGCGCGGCAATCGGTGCAGCAATTGAGGAAACAACAATTGCAGAGCTAAGCACAGTGGTTCCTTTTTTAAATTGATCGTAAGCAAGCTTGTTCTGTTCGGCTTTCCTCCGCTCTTTTCTTGATGTTTTGTACTTCTCCATAATATATCCTCCGAATTTTCTAAAGAAAGTATTCCTTAATTTATAGTATACCCTTTTTTCAAAGAAAATAGAAATATTTTTTTATTTTTTCTTCCCAAAAATGCAAAAAAATATGTAAAACATTTCTTTCTAATTTGATTTTCTTCTCAACTGAACGGGTTTGTTTTAATTTTCAATACGACTAGGTCTCAAGTCTGATTCCGCTCTTTACCTTAGGCTGATTTTTTGATTAAAGACTTGTTATTACTTCTAAAAAAAATTATAGTGGAGAAGAAGTAACGAGACTGTAAAAAGAAACGGGGGAAAAAAATGAACAAAGAGCACTTTTTAATCGAATTGAAAATCTACTTAAAACCTCTGACCAACCAACAACAAGCTTTTATCTTGAATAAATATGAAACAATTTTTGATGAACGCATAGCTGCTGGAGAAACAGAAGAACAGATTGCAAAAAGTCTAGGAAAACCAAGGGCAATCGCTGAAGAAATTTTACAAGAGTTTGATATCACCGTTCCTGAAAAGAAACTTGAACGAGATGGTTGGCAAGAAATCCAGCCAGTTGTAAATAATGACTACCGTTATGATGAAATATCTGAACATCCTTATGATGATACTTACCGTTCCTATGAACGTCCTCATCGTACTGGTTTTACTCGATTCTGTCAGGTTGCAGGAGTCCTTTCATTTAACTTTCTTTTTATGTTTTGGATGATTTTTGCATTTATTATGGTTGTATTTTCTTGTTGGTTAGTCGCTGTCGTTTTCTTATTTTCACCAATTCTCGGAGGCGTTTCAATATTTTCCGGATTTAATGATGGCGCAATATTCCAATTGTTTGTCAGTATTTTCCTTTTTGGTGCCGGCATTATCGGATTATTGATCTTGACGCCGTTAACAAAATTCTTTGGAAAAGTTTTGAAACGATATCTGCAATGGAATATTCGCGTTTTAAGAGGAGAGGTTTAATATGAAAAAGACAACTGCTTTTTTTCTGACCATTGGTGTTTTATCCATGATCATCGGTGGAATAGGAGGTGCCGTGTATTTCAGACGCGCTGAAAATTCTATGACAGATACAAAAGAACAAATATATGAGATAAAAAATAAACAAAGTACAAAAGAAATCCATCTTAAGCTTTCAGGTAATGCTGAGTTTCATATTCTTACTGAAAATTCGAATAAGATCGTAATGAATACTCGGAGTTCTATGCCTATTTCAATTAACAGTTCTTTAGATGTTAAGGAAACAGACAACCAACTGACGGTTTCAGCAAACAGTAATAAGAATAAACAAGAACTAAACGGAATAAAATTTGGGATTTTCGATCGAGGATCAGCTGTAACATTAACGATCCCTGACGATACTGAACGCTTGATAATCGATGGCAGTGCTGACGATACTATCAATCTTTCGGGTGTCACAACAAAAGATTTATCCATTAAAATGACCAATACGGACATTAACGTTCTTAATACCAATACAGAAAAATTGACGCTTGAAACTAGCAATGGTTATCTTAACGTTCAAAATGATGTTCAAGCAGACGAAGCGGCATTCAAAACCACAAATGGTGATATTCAAATAGGTAATTTTGTTGCATCTAATTGGTCTGCTACTAGTAGATCTGGCGATATTTCCTTAAATTCAGTCAAAGGGAGCGCTAAAATAGAAACCACTAATGGAGAAATCCAAGCAACTAATTTAAAAGGCGAAGCTATCGTCAAGAGTATCAACGGCGATTTTTCATTATATGGAACAGAAATTCCTAAAAAATTACTGGTTGAAACCCAACGAGGAAGTATTGATTTGCACACAGAAGAAATTTTATATGATGTAACGATCAAAACAAAAACAAAATTGGGTGATAGTACGATATTTGGAAAAGAACGAACTTCTTACAAAAAAGGTAAAGGAACAAAATCATTCACGTTACAAACAAGTTCTGGGGATATTTCAGTTGAAGGTCCTTCAGATTATGAAGATGGAGAAGATGACTAATTTTCTTTTACATTCAGAGAGATCGGAACAAAAGTGTTTACTTTTATTCCAACTGTTCATTCGCATTTAGGGTGTGAGACAAAAGTGGATTTGACTTTTGTCTCACACCCTCTTTTTTGATGATTCTCAGATGTGTTCTTAATTATTTGATGTTATAATAAACTTTATCTAATCTGGAAAGGATCTTTCATGAAAAATAAATTATACTATCAATTTGCAGGCAGCTGTTTTTTAGTTGTCTTTATGTTTTTAGGCTACGTAGTGCGTTTTTACCCTGGTTGGTTAAAAGGGTTTGACCAAACGATCACGACGATCGTGCGGACGCCTTATCCTTCAGCTAATCAATTTTTCATTTGGTATACAAAGTTCGCTGATCCATTGACGGTAGGGATTTTGACTTTAGCAATTGCTTTTATATTTTTTAGAGGAAAATATTATGCGGAAATGCTTTGGCTTTTGATCAATACTGGATTGATTGCAGGTGTTGCTAACCCATTGATCAAGTTATTATTTATGCGCCCTCGTCCAACCTTAAATCATTTAGTAACAGAGCATAGTTACAGTTTCCCAAGTGGTCATTCTACTGGAAGCGTATTGTTGTATGGAACGATTATTTTATTATTACCGCAATTTATTAAGCAAAAAAATCTTTGTTTATTTTTACAAATTCTCTTAGGATTAGGTGTTTTTCTGATTGGTATCAGCCGAATCTATGCTGGTGTTCATTTCCCTAGTGATGTTTTAGGCGGATTCTGTTTTGGTTTAGCTTGGCTATTGATGACCTATCCAATTTATTTAGAAAAACGCTTTGTCTGGCGCTTTAAAAGTAAACAACAATAGAAAGAAGAAGAATTATGTCTGAATTTATCTATACGGAAGATCCAAATAAACGATATCATACATGGAATTATGCATTGCGTCAGCAGTTTGGCGGGAAAATATTTAAGGTTCCTTTAGATGGTGGGTTTGATTGTCCTAATCGAGATGGAACTGTCGCAAAAGGCGGTTGTACTTTTTGCAGCGTTTCAGGATCAGGTGATATGATCGTTGCTCCTCAAGATCCTTTGCCGATTCAATTTCAAAAAGAAGTTCATATGATGCATAAAAAGTGGCCGAATGTTGACCAATATATCGTCTATTTTCAAAACTTCACAAATACGCATGCGCCTGTTGAAGTGATTCGGCATCGTTTTGAACAAGTGGTCAACGAAAAAGGGGTTGTCGGCATTTCGATTGGGACTCGTCCAGATTGTCTACCTGATGAGGTTGTCGAATATTTAGCTGAACTGAATCAGCGGTATTATTTGTGGGTGGAATTGGGATTACAGACGACCTATGAAAACACAAGCAGTACGATCAACCGAGCCCATGATTATCAAACGTATTTAGACGGTGTAGCAAAATTACGGAAACATGATATTCGAGTTTGTACCCATCTAATCAACGGTTTGCCTGGAGAAAGTCTAGATATGATGAGAGAAAATGTTCGTCGAACGATTCTTGATTCAGATATTCAAGGGATCAAATTACACCTATTGCACCTTATGACCAATACACGTATGCTAAGAGATTATCATGAGGGACGTTTGCAGTTAATGACCCGAACTGATTACGTAAATGTTATTTGTGATCAGCTAGAAATGATTCCACCTGAAATCGTGATCCATCGTTTAACGGGGGACGCACCTACTGATTCTTTAGTTGGTCCGATGTGGAGTTTGAAGAAATGGGAAGTCTTGAATGCCATTGATGATGAGATGAAACGTCGTGAAAGTATTCAAGGTATCTATAATGTACACAAAACTACGGAGGTATTTAGCTAATGTTACAAACAGCTCTCCATTTTAGTCATACACTTTTAAAAGAAGTGATTCAAGTTGGCGATATAGTCGTTGATACTACGATGGGAAACGGAAATGACACAGCTTTTCTAGCAGAGCTCGTTGGTTCAACTGGTTTAGTCTATGCATTTGATGTCCAAGAACAAGCCCTGATAAATACAGAAAAGAAGCTCACTGAATTAGGTTTAAAAGACCAGACTACTTTATTGCATCAAGGTCATGAAACCCTTGGAGATGCAATTCCAGAAGAAACTCAATTGACAGCAGCTATTTTTAATTTGGGCTATCTTCCTAAAAGTGATAAACAACTCATTACCAAACCTGATACAACAAAAAAAGCTCTAGATGCATTGCTTGCTAGGCTAAAGCCTAAAGGACGAATCATTTTAGTCGTTTATTATGGACATACTGGCGGCGAAGCTGAATTAGCATTGGTCCAAGAGTATTCTCAAAAATTACCTCAAGAAGAGTATAGTGTACTGACATATCAGTTTGTCAATCAGAAGAATAATCCGCCGATTTTATTTTGTATTGAAAAAAAGAGGCACTCCGTTTTATTTTAGAAACAGAAAAGACCGTCCGAAAAGCAATTAGGGGAAACTTTCACGATTTTCCTAACTGCTCTTCGAACGGTCTTTGCCATCGTCATGACTATTTTATCATTCCTAGAACCTTTGAAATTTAGTATTAACGAACGTTATTATTATAGATATCCAACATATATCCTCTAGAGCGAACTGTTTTTATATAGACTTTATTTTGACCTGTGGTTCTTTCAAGTTTTCTTCTTAAGTGATAAATGAGATTGGTTATCCGATATTGTCTCGTTTTAGAATCAGACCCGTAGACTTGTTTTTCAATCTCATCATAGCTGAATGTCATTTTAGGTTTTTGTGAAAGAACATCTAATAATTTAAATTCCAATTTTGTTAGTGAAACTTCAACGTCTCCATCGATCATCACACTAAAGTTATCTGGAATCAAATGAAATTCTCCGATATTTTGCCTACGCGATTTTGTATTTTCTTTAATGCTTGCATCTTTCTCTAGCAAAAAATGATTTCTTAGCAAAGCATTTTTAATAATCAGCTCTTTCTCCATTTTACTGGAGTTTTTATTTAACACAAAATCTGCACCTAATTGCAAATATACTAATTTATCCATTTCTTTTTCTATAGAAGAAATAATCCAAATAAAACAAGTTGACTGTTTTTTTATGGTCATAATCAACTCACAAACTGCACCTAACCGATTTTTTTCTTCTTCTAAAATAATGACGCCCTCTAATTGATTTAATTGCTCAAAAAGTTCAGCCACATCCCTCAACAAAACAATTCTAGGATATTCTTTTAGATACTCTTCTTGCACTTCCTTTTTTCCGATCCTAAATAAAATAAACCAATATTGCTCACTTCAGTTCACACCTTATGTTTATTTTTGAATAGTTCGCACGATTTTCAAATGTTATGACAATCTCTAGAATTATTTATGTTTAACTTTTCTTTTTTTGCTTTTTTTCATTTGGCGTTCTGCTTCTTTTTTCTCTCTTTTTTTCTTCTTTAATAGGATGACGATCAAAATTATTATTAAGAGGAATAATACGCCAATCAATATATATATCCACATATCATTCTTTTTCACACTTACATCCGTTTCGTTTAGTTTTTTTGCAACATCTGCTTTGATTTCAAAATCTTGAACGAAATGCCACTCTTTTTTCATAGAATTTGCGTACATATCTAATGTGTATTTCCCCGGTCTCAACTTTTCTCCATTTAACGATACTGGATAAGAAAAAGAACTTTTTGGCGCCATTTGCATTCCTTCATTTTTAGAAGAATACAAGACATCTTTTTTACCTTTTTTTGTAATTTTTGTATTTACTGATAGCTGGTTCATATATTTTGGCTGCGTATTTTGAATAGTCGCATTGATGACATTTCGGGCATTAACTTGTCCAGGTTTTACTTCGGTTAGTTTTAATTCAGACTCGACTTTTTCATCTGACTCGTGTAAGACAACTGCAACAACATAGGCATACTTATTTTCAATTGCCAGTCCTTGCGCTTTATCTTTCTCCTCTTTTTTGTTTTCTTCTTTTTCTTCTAATGTAATGCCACCAGCTAAAATCCCTTTAAATTTTCCTTCCGGCATTTGAATATCCAACTCTAAATCATTTGAGCCTTTAGCAGGAATTTTCACTTCATCGACGGTTGGTTTGACGATATCTTCGATATTGTATTGTACAGTATCATCAACTTTTGTATTAGATTCTCCATATTCTACAACACCATTGATATTCGTTGTCCCTGCGTGAACAGATGGTTTTACGATCACTTCTTTTTCTGTATCATTACGCATATGGACTTTTAGCTTTTGTTTTTGTTTTGGGGTCATATTTAAATCAAAATATGTATGACCTGTATCCTTTTGATTTTCTGGTATCACTGGTTCGACACTAAACTTCAATTCAGAAGCTTCTGTTTTAGAAACAAAACTCATTAAACCAACTAAAATAATAAAAAAAAACCTAAATTCTTCTTAAATTTTAACACAACTATTTTCCTCCATTTTCTTTTTATGTATTTAGAATAAAGTCATAAGTTGAACGAGATACTCATTCTTTAAGAAAATAAATAAGGTAGGCATGTAAATTTTCTTAAATGGATGCGTTTAGTAGATAGAACCTGATGAGGAAATTTGTTGTTGATACTATTCCCTCATCATTGTTTATCTACCTGGCAATGAGTATCACCAGTCTTATCTCATGTCTTATTCTAAAGTGATACTTTTATGTTTACTCTTCTATATTTTCTGGAATATCAGTTAATGTCCAAGTTAAAGTTGTTTTGTATGTGTCAGCTTCTTTAACTGTAGAACCAGGAACATCTAGTTTGATGCTTTCTTTCATGGTATTTTCATCACCAAAACGGTATACCCACGTACCAAATCCTTCACCTGTAGATGTAGCCATCACGTTTTGAGCAATACCTGATCCGTCTGTACCTAAAGTGAATGTGTCTTTTACAGCACTTGGCGCTTTTGAAGAAGAAACAGTCGCCGCTTCACCATTCAAGAAAGTGATTTGTGCACCAGTTAATTCTTTTTTATTTTTTAATGATTTAAATTGACCATTTTGTTTCACGCTAAGCGCCCAGCCTTTTTCGCCACCACGTTTATCAGTTACTTGAGCGTAGTTTGGTACTGGATTTGCTTCATCAACCTTGCCATCTGCTCCTTTTAAAAATTGAGGTTTTGCAAAGTATGTTTGGTTTTTATTAGAAATCAATTGGGTACCAAAATCTAGAATCGAAGCATAATCTAAACTCAAAGGACCATTTGTTCCAGGTTCCACTGGTTTTTCTGGATCTGTTGGGTCAACTGGTACAACTGGTTTTTCTGGATCTGGATTTGTTGGATCTGTTGGGTCGGTCGGTGCATCATCTTCAACAAATTTTACTTGTGCATCTGTGTCGCGGTTTGCAGGAATTTCTTCAGGGGCTGCTAAAGCTTGTGAACCGAAAATTACTGTACTGAATAATAAAGCACCTGCTAGTGTTGTTAGTTTTAATGATTTCATTTAAATTTCTCCTCTGTTTATATCAATTTTTTTATTAGATTTATTCTTCCACTGTTGCATTTTCTGGTACGTCTGTTAATGACCAAATCAATTTTGTTTCATATTTTACTGCATCTTTTGGTGTTGTTCCTGGTACAGATAATGTGATTGCTTTATTTTTTTTCACTGTTTTACCGTCTACGTCTACATCTTCAAGTGTTCCAAAGCGATCTACCCATGTACCTGCTCCAGCTCCTTTTTCAGCAGCCATTACTTTTGTTGCTGTTCCTGGAACTAATGTCATATCCACTGTTTTTGGTGCTGTTACATTAGTACTATTTGATGCTGCTTTACCTTCAGTGAAAACAATTTGTGAACCTGTCAATTCTTTATTCAATGTATTGTCATTTTTAAATTGAGCATCTTGTTTAACAGTCAATGTCCAACCACCGTTTGTTCCACGTTTATCAGAAATTTGTACATAGTTAGGTTTTGCTGATGATGGTTCAAAATCTGAATGATCTTCATTCCATAAATATTGTGGTTCTGCGTAATATAATTCATCTTTATTCGTAATTTTATTTTTACCGAAATCAATACTTGAAGCAAAATCGATACTTAATGGTCCTTCTGTTCCTGGATTTGGTTTATGATCAGGTGTTGTTGGGTCCCATGGTTCAACCGGATTGTTAGGATCTGGATTTTCTGGATCAACGGGATCTGTTGGGTTAGTATCTGGAACAAATTCAACGATTCCTCCACTTTGATAGTTTCTTTCGTAGCTTTCAGCTGCTAAAACTTTCACACTTGACGCAGACAGTGAAGCAAGGATCATTAACACCGCTGCTGATTTAAAATTAACTAATTTCATTTCATATTCCCCTTTGTTTTCTTTTTCTTATTTATAAGGATAATCAATAGGATAATCACTAAAATAAAGATACCTATCAATCCTATATAACGATTACTGCTTTCCCCAGTGTTTGGAAAGATTTTAGATGGTTTACTTCCAAGCTGACTGTGATCATTATTAGCAGGCACTATACCTGAGTCTGAAATCACTTTAGAAGAGTCGTCAATGGTGTCCGATGATACTTCTTCAGATGATGAATTTTCTTCTGGGTATTCATAAGAACCATAGAATCCCACTCCTGTACGAGACTCATATTCTTTAGAATCGGCTGCATAAACATTGAGACTCCCAATCAATAAAAGGAAAGAACCGCATAGCGACAATACAAATAGAAATGCTTGTTTTGTTTTCATTTATTCCTCCTCCTATTCGTTGGCAGGAACATCTTGCAATGTCCATTGAATGGTTCCTGAATATTTTTCTGCTCGTGGTTTACCTGCCTTTACATCTAAAAATGGGCCAATCTTCGTTCCCGACCAATCATTTGAAATATTCACAGCTTGTTCATCGACTGTTTCTTTCTCTGTAATTGGTATAGCGTTTCCTAAGGTAAAGATATAGTCATTTTTTTGATCTTTGTAATGAAGACTATTTGATAACTCATGACCTGAGGTGCTTGTCAATTCTTTTTGTAATGTCGCATTCATTGACCACTTTTCACCAACACCACGATGATCTTCAACAACTAAATCATCGTCTTTTGTTCCAATTGGATAGACTTGATCTTTTGCAGATATTTTTAAGTTTTGGCCAAAATCAAGCATTTTAGGAGCAGAAATGAAGACAAGATCTCCTCTTTTTTTGTTGATTTCTGTTTGTACTTCATTAGATTCTATATCTTGTGGTGTCTTTGAATCATCAGTAAATGCTCCAAAAAATGAATTTACTTTTGATTTAATTATTGTTCCGTCGAGTGCGTCTTCTTTCACAGTCGCTTCAAATTCAAAAACAAGATTTTGATTGCGAGGTTCATTCTTAAGTTGCTCCATATCCAAGCCTAAAAATACCACTTCTGTGTTAGCGATAACTCCGTAACCAATCGACTTTCCAGCTTCGTTTTTCACAGTAAGATTCCGGATATTTTCTAAATTATTTTTATCCATAGTTACATTTGCTGAAAAAGCTGTATACGAAGGGTTACTTAAAGACTTCGGATTTAATACAGTTGTACGATAAATCAGCGTTTCTCCTTGTACAGCATTATCCGCAACAGTTTTTCCATCTTCATGAAAAACTTCTTGTTTTACCTGGTAGTTTATTTTTTCATGAACGGGTATTTTGGCATCTATACTTGCATTTTGTGCAAGGTTATTAGTAGCAGCAAACTTATTGATAATTGTTTGATCCGCTCCAGAGATAATTTTCGCTTTATACTTTATTTCAACTTGTGACTGGGCAGCTATATCATATAATCCAGCTGTGAATTTATGTGATGCTTTGTCATAAATCGAAGGATCTAGAGGTGATTCTGTGCCATTTACATCTACTAGTTTTAACGAACTTGTGTCCAACTCTAATTCTTGCGGCAATGTATCTGTTAATTCCACCTGTTTCCAAACATCCATATCTCCACGATTTCTTGCAATTACGCTAAACGAAAGAGTATCGCCAACCTCAGCCTTTTCTCCTGAAGTTCGATCATTTTCATATGTTTTTTCTACAGAAGGTATTACAGGTGCAGGTTCTTCAATTGATAAATCCAAGGAACCAGTCCCTACGCTTCCCTGTTTTACATTCATCTTATTCCATCTGAGAGCAAAAACAGGATGGCTTAAGGGAAATTTATACCCTAATGGTTGAATTGGATCCCACTCTTCAGAAGGAGCTGTAGAACCCACCATAGGATGTAACCATTGTTCAGACTTGATGGAACCCCAATAACTAATTTTAAATAGACCTCTTCCACCACCTCCGCTGGCCTCGGTTAAATTCCCTGATTTATAATCTTTCGGTCCAGCGGCATCTCCATAACCATTATTCGTATAGAAATAAATCCGTGCAGGCAATTTATCTACTGGTGTTTTATTTGGCTCATTGAAATACAAACCTGATTTACCATAAGAAAATAACTGAGAGTTTGTATGGGATCCACCAACATCCATATGCGCTCCGTATGTTATAGCATAGTCTTTGTCTGTAGTACTATCATTGTAAAAACTTACATCATAACGAATTCTTCCAGTCCCTTCACTTACTACATAACCATGAACCCTCACAGGTAAATAATAAGGTGTTGTATCCGTACCAGCTTTCCCACGTGTCTCAAAAAAACCATATGAAACGACTTCATTGTCTTTTACATATTGAGAAGTTATCCAAGTGGATGTAGTTTCCCCTTCTAAACTTGCTCCTGACTTTGAAATGGAACCTGTTGTAGGATCTACCTCTCCAATATCAAAATTGGCTCCTGATGAACCAACAGAGTTAAACGCATAGTCATAATCGTAACCGAAAACTCCTGTGCTCTTTTGAACACCATCCGGTTTTTTTACGCCAATCATCATCGGAGATAGTAATGGTAATTTTTTATCTGATCCTAGCGGCGCAAACATATTACCAATAGTAGAAAATCCAGTAGTATAATTATAAATATTTGACTTACCCATATGCCCAAAAAACATATAGTAATCTCGTAGTTGATTATCAAACACTCCACCTGTCAACTTAACTGGTGTATTCACAGAAACTTGTTTAAACGTTGATAAATCTAACCCATCATTGTTTAATTGCTTCCAATCAAAACTAGGTAACGTAACTCTTGGACTGATTTCTTCTGCGGTACTAACAGTCGTTATTGACGAACTTTCTGGTAGCATTTCTGTTGTAGTTTCTTGAGTAGATAGATCTGAGATTGTTTCCTCATCTTCAGCTATTTCTTCTGTTGAATTTTCAACAGCCACTGTAACCTGTTCTTTTTCTTCACCAGCCTGAAGTATTATATTCTGCTTTCCTTCTTGAAGAAATCGTCCAGAAAATATAACAGTATTTACTTGTTTATTTTTCAATACAAATGAAAGTTGATGCTTTTCAGAAGTAATCTCGATATTTTCTATCTTGTCTGTATTTTCCTGTCTAAATCTTTCTTCATTCAGCTGAAAACTTTTTGGGTAGCTTAGTGTCAAAGCGTCCTCTTCTATATTGTTTAATTTGATAGAGAAATTAGCTACCCTATTAACTTGAACCGTTTCCTCAGTCATACTCAACTGAATTGTTTTGTCTTTTGCGGAAACTTTATTAGAAGTAGACATGGCTACACTACCAATTAAAACAAATAAAAGAGAGAAAATAAGAATCAAATACTTACCAAAAATAACATTCTTTTTCTGTTTTATTGTCATTCACGATGTCCTTTCCAGTGAATATTTGTCTTCAAAAAGGAGTTGGTGCACCTTGTCCTTAAGACATGAGATTATTCTATTCTCTTGAGAGTTCTTTGTCATTTCAATTTTTTTCAAATTTTTTAAATATTTTTGGAAAGATCTACAAAAGCTTCTGCCATCACCATTTTCACCCCATAATCTATTTTTTATACGTATACATCTTGTATTCCCTATGAAATGAAGGCTATAATAAAGATTAAATTTAAATATCATTACTACATTATTTAAAAATATTTTATGGAGGATTTTTGAAACAACTACTAGATAAGGAGTATCAGCAAAGGTTAGAAATTTTAAATACCTTGAGATTCAACCTTTACAAAGAGCTTCATTCAAGCAACTCAGTGCTGAACTAGCTCTCTCTTCCTATGTCATAAAAAAAGAAATAAATAGAATAATTGAGGACTTGGAAATCTTTCAACTCTCAAATTTTAAAATAATCATTAAGGATAAAGATGTTTATTTTTATTCAACTGGAAAAGATTCTTTATTGACCTTGCAATGGCATTATCAAAAAGAATCAAAGCTATTTTTGCTTTTAGACGCCATTTTTAAGTCCGAGGATTTTTCATTTGAGGATTTTTCGTCAAAGTATTATTTGAGTCTTTCTGCAGCATACCTTTTAAAATCTGAGCTTGATAAACTGCTTACTACATATGACATTAAGATCGACTCTAATTTAAACTTGTCAGGAAACGAAACAACGATTCGGATTTTTCTTTACGATGTCTATTTTTACTCTTTCAATAGTTTAGAATTCCCTTTTTCAAAAGAAATTGTCACTTTGACCAACCTTCTGCTCCATCGAATTGATAAACTTTATTCGATGAACTATGCACCTTCACAAGCTGCAAAACTAAGATTTTACTTAGCCATTTTATTTCAGCGATTATATGCTGGAAATACGATTGCTTTACATGGAAAACCATTAGAAACCAAAAGTGCTCAATACTCTGAAAAAGTGATGTCGATAAAAAATTGGTTTTCTGACCATACAACATTGACATTAAAAGAAATTGTGCAGGAAGTGTCTTTTATCTATTCATTTTTGATTGCTGAACAGTTGATTATGAGTAATAATCCAAAGGGAATCGCTGAGCATATAGATACCTTTTGCCCAGAAGCCTTCTCCTTAAATAAATTACTGCTAAAAGAATTGAAAACGGTTATGGGGATAAATCAACAAACTCCGAATTTTTCCAATATTAAATGGGGATTATTACGTATTCACTATAAATTTCTTCATTTTACTCATACAGACGCAGCATATAGTTTTGATTTTGACTTTAGTTTTTTTAAAGAGAACTATCCTGATTTTTTTCTGTTTATTGACTCATTTATACGTAAGCAGCAGTTAGATGAAAATAAAACGAATGCCCTTAAATATGATTATTTATTTTTGCTGATTCAATGTGTTCCTGCTGCAATTTTTAGTAAACCTATATATATTTGTATCGATTTTTCCTATGGTGAATCATACAATTCATTTATTTTAGATAATATCCAGTCATTCAAATTTCTGAATATTGTCGTTGAAGAGAGCCTTTCTGAACGAACAGCTTTATATTTATCCGACCTTAAACCCGCTGGTTTAACATGTGATTATATTATTTGGAAAAAGCCTCCGCTCGCTTCTGATTGGGAGCATTTTGGCAATAAAGTCGTTAAATTAAAAGAACAAGGAGACTACATATATGGATAGGATAGATAGAAAAAAAAATTGCTCTCAACACTTTTTATTTGTAATGCTGTACTTGCTAGTTTACTTATTACTTCACCCATAGAAAGTATTGCCTCGCCTGATGACGGGGGCGTTTCGCCTGTAAATCCGTTAAATCCTGAGGTAACAGTTGAGCCAACAGCCCCACCACCAGACCAAAAATCGGAAAATGAACGTGAATCAAACGAATTAAGCGGAACAAATCAAGTGAACAGTGAATATTCCATTACTTTTAGCAAAGAGGAAGAGGAAGAGAAAGAGGAAAATAAGCCTACTCTACCTGAAACTAAAGCGAAGAAACAATCTAAATTACACAATATTAAAAAGCTTTCTTTTTACCCAATCGGTAATGAAGGAGTATTGCTTGAACCTTCTCCAAGCAGAGGTGGAGGCTCATCAGATTTTATCGAACCTACCACTCAAACAGGTCAATCTTTAGCCAGATTATCAGGTATACTGATTTATGGGCGAAAATGCAAAGACTAAATTTTAACTTCCTCATGATGAACAAAAAGACGTATCTGAGACAATAGTCCTTTACTAAAAGAAAACAAGCCTGATTTTTGATAATAATCGTCAAAATCAGACTTGTTTTTCGGTTATGTAAACTTTTCTCTCTATGAATTTTCCTATTCCATTCAATGCCAGCCTAACGGAAGTCTTCACCCCATGTTTCCAAAACAAACCTGCTTTTATAAAAAAGTGAAACAATAATCAATAACAACTGATTATTATCTCAGAATCTACAAGATATTTTCTTAATTTTTTGGGGTTTTGTGTCTTCATTTCCTCTATAAATAAACAAAGACAACCCTATAAAAATAAAGGGTTGTCTTTTTCTTCTATTCAAATACAAATTGATTGTGATACAATTCTGAATAAAAACCTTCTTGTTTCAACAATTCATGATGGCTTCCTTCTTCGATCACTTCACCGTTCCTTAAAACAACAATACGATCTGCATTCAAAATTGTTTTCAAGCGGTGAGCAATGACGAAGCTGGTTCTGCCTTTGATTGCTTCATCCATCGCTTTTTGAATTTTTGCTTCTGTTACAGTATCTACGTTACTTGTAGCTTCATCTAAAATCAATAATGATGGGTTTGTGATGATTGTACGTGCGATACTAATCAGTTGTTTTTGACCTGTACTAAAAATATTGTTTTCCTCAGTAATTTCAGTGTCATAGCCATTTTCTTGTTCCATGATGAACTCGTGAATATTTGCTTGTTTAGCAGCCCCTATAATCTCTTCCTCAGTAGCTTCGGGTTTACCAAAAGCGATATTTGCTCGAATTGTTCCAGAGAATAAAACTGAATCTTGTAAAACGATTCCTACATGACTTCTTAAACTACTTAATTCAATTTCACGAATATCTGTACCATCAAATGTAACCGAACCGCTATTCACATCATAAAAACGATTCAATAAATTCATGATCGTCGTTTTACCTGAACCCGTTGGCCCAACTAAAGCGACCATTTCACCCTTGCTTACGTTAATTGAAACGTCTTTTAAAATCGGTACTTCTGGGTCATAGCCAAACTCAACATGATTCAACGAGACAGACTCATTGATACCATCGATTTCTTTGCCATTTTTTGGATTGATTTCATCCGGCTCATCAAACATTTCATTCAAACGACGAGCTCCTGTGATCGCTAATTGGATCATGCTATAGCCTGACGAAATCTGCATCAATGGTTGGTAATATTGTTGTGAATATTGAACGAATGTTACGACTAAACCTAAAGCAACTGTTTTTTCCAAATCACCATTTAAAGCTAACCAACCACCAAAGAAAATCACAATAGCAGTATTTACAAGAGACATTCCCTGCATCATTGGAAATAGCAGTCCAGAATAAACTTGTCCTTTAAACGTTGCTTTACGCACTGTTTCATTATGTTCTAAAAATCCATCGATTGTTTCTTCTTGTAAACCATTTGTGATGATCACGCGTTGTCCACTAATTTTTTCATCCATATATCCGTTTAATTTACCGACTTCATCTTGTTGGATATCAACATATTTTCTTGCCTTGCTAATAACAACTACAGCAATCAAGATCGCTACAGGCGTAGAAGCAATCGTTGCCCACGCCAATTGAACATTTTGACGGAACATCATGATCAAGATTCCAACAAATAATGCGGCATTCGTCAACACTTGAAGTAAGGCTTGATTCAAACTATTTTGGATGTTATCCAAATCACTGGTAAAACGACTTAAAATTTCACCATCTTGATGTGAATCAAAGAAACGAATCGTTAATTTTTCTAATTTATTGAATAAGCCGATACGCATCCGGTTTGTTGATTTTCCAACAACTTGGGTAAATAGTATACTGTAAATAAAGTTTGCTGCACTTGTTAGTACATAAAAAATCAATAACTTCCAGATAATATCGATGAATTTGCTCTTATCATCTGTTCCTTGCGCCAAAGCACCCACGTAATTTGCCAATTCTTGAATTGCTTCACCAATAAATTGAGGTGCTTTAACCTGTAAATACGTGGCAATAACAATTGTCACAAAGATAAACAAGAAGGAAAGTTTATAACGTTTTAAATAATGAAAAAAGAATTTACTTGCTCTTATTAAATCAGTCATTATTTTCATCCTTTCCTTTTTGTGTTTCATAGATTTCTTGATAGATTGGGTTTGTCTTCGCTAATTCTTCATGTGTTCCCTCACCCACTAATTGACCTTTATCTAAAACTAAAATCCGGTCTGCATGCACAACAGAAGAAATTTTCTGTGCGATCACAATCGTTGTTGTATCTTTTAAATCTCTATCCAACGCTTCTCTTACTAAACGTTCTGAACGGGCATCTAAGGCACTTGTACTGTCATCTAAGATCAAAATCTTAGGATCACCGATCACCCCTCGTGAAATAGATAAACGTTGTTTTTGTCCACCTGAGAAGTTGTTGCTTCGTTCAGCAACTGGTGCTTCGTATTGTAATGATAATTTTTCAATAAATTCTTTTGCTTGCGCAATTTCAGTTGCCCGAGACATATCAGCTTCACTAGCATCTCGTTTTCCCTGACGTAAATTTTGTGAGATCGTACCAGAGAAAAGAATCGCTTTTTGTAATACGAAAGACACAGCTTTACGCAAACTATGTTCATTGACATCCTTCAAGTCAATTCCGCCAACTTCCACTTTTCCCTCAGACGGATCGAATAATCGTGGAATCAATTGTGCCAAAGTCGACTTACCGGCACCAGTCGCGCCTACGATCCCGACCATTTCACCAGGGTTGATAGAAAACGATACATCTTTCAACGTATCTGTATCATCTCCTGGGTAACGGAAACTAACATGATCAAAAACCACACTACCATTTAATTTTTGTTCTGGTACATCTTTATATGTTAGTGCTGGAACTGTATCCATGACTTCTTTGATCCGCTTGATTGAAACAGCAGCACGAGAAGTCATCATCATCATCATTCCACCGATAATGATCGCCATCATGATTTGCATTAAATAACTCATGAATGAGGCAATACCACCGATAACAGTTGGATCATCTTTTACAAGATTACTTACAAGGAAAATAGACCCTACAACAGCTAAATTAGCTGCCAACATAAAGGATGGGATCATCACAGAAAATAGTGTTCCAACAATCAAGTTGTGTTTCGTCAATTCTTCACTGACTTTGGTGAAACGGTTTAATTCATTCTTTTCCTGAACAAAGGATTTAACGACACGAATCCCTAAAAGATTTTCTTTGGCTAATCCGTTCACTTTATCGATCAATGTTTGGATGATCGTAAAATGTTTGCCCATTTGTGAAAACGATAGTGCTGTGATAATGAATACAGCGATAACCAATAAGACAATCACCCACCACAGCTGCGGCAATGTCATCATTGCTAGAATAAAACTACCGATAAACAGAATCGGTATTCTAAATAATGACTGTAATGCGATCATGATCACATTTTGAATTTGAGTCACGTCATTGGTTAAACGAACAACTAAATTACCAGCCGAAAACTCTTCGATATTTCCAAATGAAAAGGTTTGAATCTTACGAAATGTTGCTTCACGAATATCTGCACTCACACCTTGTGCAACTTTTGCAGAATAAATCGTGTTGAAAACGCCGGCGATCAAGCCTAATCCTGCGATCCCAATCAAATACAATCCAAGTTCTTTCATTTGACTCTTATCATCTTTAATAATTGCTTCTAACACTTTTTGTAATAGTTTAGGCTGCCATAATGCCGACATGACCATGACAACAACAGTAAACAATGCTATAGTAACTTCCAGCTTGTACTTTTTGACATGCTCCATAATAATACTCACTTATATCCCAACTTTCTTAGTAGAACTAGCCTTATCTGATTCGTTGTGCAACTTTCAACGATCATTTAGTGTTATTATGTGGTCATAGATAATACGCTAGACACGTTCACTTTCATTGACTTCACAAACTTAACACTGTAAAATTAGGCCGCATAACAATTTACCATTTTTAGAAACGAAATTCAAGAACTTAGCTTACATTTTTAGATAAAAGGATGAGAAAATTTGGAATCAAAATTATCAAAAGAAAAAATCGTTCAAGCTGCATTTCAATTATTAAGAGAAAATCCTGAATTAGAAAAATTATCCATGCGTAAAGTCGCTCAAAAACTTGATATACAAGCCCCCGCGATTTATTGGCATGTAGAAAATAAACAAGCCTTGCTGCAAAGTATGGCTGAAGAAATAGAAGATCATTTTATTCCGCCAAAACCAAAAGAGAATTGGAAAGAAACAATCTATGCTTATATGGAAAATTATTATGAATTGTATCAACAATATCCTTGTGCTATAGAAATTGAAATCCAAACGATTCCTTCTTATCCTTCTCGTTTAAGAAATCTCGACGCAATATTGGGTATTCTTAATGAAGCCGGATTTTCCATCGAATTAAGTTATATGACGATCACCTCTTTACAGCATTTATTATTTGGTATGCTGTTGGATTCTGCTGAAGAGAAGAAATTGTATAATAAAGTGGTGTCTGGCGACGATTATTTGAAAAAACAAATTATCTTGATGAAACAATACGTTCAAGATCATGAGCTGAATAATATCAGTGAAAGTATTCAATATCGGCAAAAAGAAAAACAAAAAGATTTTTTTATGAAAACATTGCGGGTATTTTTGAATGGGCTAGATACTTTCGTCTAATAGTAAATACGCAAAAAGCTTAGACATTTTTTATTTGTCCAAGCTTTTTTTCTTTATTTATCTAGCGGCAACCATTCTAATACTCGTTGAATCCACTCATCCCAAAAGATCCAATCATGGTTACCCGGTCCTGTTTCAAATGTATGTTCAATATTATAAGCTATAAGTTTTGCCGCCATTGATTTATTTCCATGTAAAAGTAAATCCTCTTCACCACAACAAAGAAAAATATTCGGTACAGTTCTCCCACTTGCAATTAACTGATCAAGTAAAAAAACGGGATCATTGATCGATCCTTGAACATTTTCTAACGGACCAAAAATTCCTTCCCAAAATGCTCTTCCTTTCACCGCCAACAAATCTTCTATTCTGTCAGCGAGATTCACTGCACCTGATAAAGAAGCCACAGCACCAAAGTTTTCTGGTTTAGCCAGTCCCAGTTTTAAAGCACCATATCCACCCATTGATAATCCTACCGCAAATGTTTTTTCTCTTTTCGTCGTTAATTGTGGAAACAATTCATGACAGATAATCGGTAATTCTTCAGAGACAAACGTCCAATAATTCATTTCATACGTTGTATCCGTGTACCAACCAAGATCTGTAGACGGCATAATCACCGCTAATCCTAAATCTGAAACATAACGTTCTATCGATGTTCGACGTTCCCATACGCTATGATTTCCACCCATTCCATGAAGTAGATACATGACAGGGACATCTGTAAGATTCCCTTTTGTCGCTGTACCGATTTTTTTCTCCGTTTTTTGAGGCAAAATAACATTCACTGATACTTCCATTTCTAATACGTTAGAATAAATATTCGCTTGCAAAAAAGCCATCCAATATCCCTCATTTTCTGTTTTCTATTATTGTAGCATTAAATCAATTATTTTTTGATATATATAAAACAAAAAACTCGTTCTTCTAAGAAGAACGAGCAGAGGAGGAGTTAAAATGAAAAATGTGTTTGATTAAGTTGTTTTCTATTGGTATACCCATATAATACAAAGTAAATATGAACTTTTCATGTCAAAATTTAGTATTCTATGGTCCTTTTTTATAAAGAAATAGAAATTCCTCTAATTAGCTATTTTCTTTTTAACGCTCACATTTAAAATGATCGCGACGATAATTAAGCCGATTCCGACTAAGTACACATTATGAAGGCCAGCATATAGCATGCCCCGTAAAGGTCTCAGTAAATCTGCCGGTATCGTATTGGCCGTATGCGGATTAACGAGTTGATTCATCACATCAGGATCGACCTGTAATGTACTTTTCGCTAATTCAGAAGTTGTTACTGCATTGATGATCACACCAAAAATCGATACCATCAGTGTTTGCCCAATCGTTCTAGCTAATGTATTGAACGACGTTGCAACCCCCATTTCAGATGGATCTACACTGCTTTGAGCAGTCACAGTTGTGGTTGTGATCGTAATCCCAAAACCAATTCCCAAAACAGAAGAAATCGCGAAGAACCAAACAAATGAAATCGTTGCTGGAACCAACACTAAGAAAATACCGCCTAGCAAAGTAATACTCAAGCCAATTGTCAGTACTCTTTTTGTTGTATGTTTCTCCATTAAATTACTAGCAATGAACGAACCTACCATCCATAAAATCGACATTGGTGCTAATACTAATCCACCGATTCCAGCACTTTTACCTAATACGCCTTGCATCCACATTGGAATATAAACTTCTACGCCCATCAAAAATCCGCTGATTAAAGCTGCTACAATATTGACGATCACAAACGTAGAATTTTTAAACAGCATCAAATCGATAACTGGATCTTTGGCTCTTTTTTCCACAAAAACAAAGCCAATAAAGAATAAAACTGAAGCCCCCAAACACAGGAACACTTTTAAACTAAAACCCCCGTCACCAATTAATTGGAATCCTAATAATAGCGTTAATAACACGAACATCAGCTGAACACTCCCCAAGATATCCATTGGTACTTTAGATTTCTCTCTTTTTGGTTCCACTAAAAAGTAAGCGATCAAGCCCATCAAGACAAGTCCAATCGGTACATTAATGAAGAAAATCCAGTGCCAACCAACTGTATCTACAATAAAACCACCTGCAAGTGGACCAAAAATACTAGCAATTCCCCAAGCTGCACTATTTAGACCTAACATTTTTGCCCGCTTATCAATTGAATAGATATCCGCTAAAATTGTCAAAGCTACTGGCATGATGGCTCCTGCTCCGATTCCTTGAATTGCGCGAGCAATAATCAAGGTGATCATATTTTGCGCTAAGCCGCAAAGTGACGAACCGATAATAAAAATAATAATTCCAATCATAAATATCGGTTTACGTCCAATTTTGTCTGCTAACTTTCCGTATATTGGTGTTAGCATCGCATTTGTTAATAAGTAAATAGAAAAAACCCAGTTCATAATTTCCATGCCGTGCAGTGATCCTACGATCGTCGGCATCGCTGTTGAAACGATCGTTCCTTCGATTGCTGTCATAAATGTTGCAACGAAAACACTGATCGTTACAAGTTTGACGTTTGTTTTTCTTTCCATGTATCTCCATCCTTTTTGATTTTTTTGGTTTAGTAAAGTTACTTATAAATTCATTTACAGAGGTTTGTTGGTACTTTTGTGAGATTTTACATTACTATCAGATTTTTTAGGTTTGTTGTAATCTACTCATGATTAATTTTGTGGATTGCTGGATTTTATTTGTTGTTTGGTTTATGGCGGTTGGTGGTTGCACTCTCTTTGGCTGCTGACTTCTATTTGTTATTAGCATTATAGCGTTTGGCGTTTCACTAGTAAGGTAACTTCTCTCCCTTTGGTCGCCAAGTACTGTTCAACATCTGCTCTGCGTAGCAGTCGCAGTGTTTCACAGCAAAACGGCGCCACTAATTTTCATTAGTAGCGCCGCCTCGTTTACTCCATCAAGCTTTTCTTGATTGCATCGACTTTATCTGTCTGCTCCCAAGGTAGTTCAATGTCTGTACGACCAAAATGACCATATGCTGCCGTCTGTTTATAAATTGGACGACGTAAGTCAAGCATTTCAATAATTCCTGCTGGACGCAGGTCAAAGTTTTCCCGAACAGCTGCAATCAATTTGCTTTTAGGGACTTCACTTGTCCCAAAAGTATTGATTGAAATCGATACAGGTTGTGCTACACCAATTGCATAAGCTAACTGAACTTCAACTTTTTCAGCTAATCCTGCTGCAACAATATTTTTTGCAATATATCGTGCTGCGTAACTTGCAGAACGATCGACTTTAGTAGCGTCTTTTCCTGAAAAGGCACCGCCACCATGACGAGCGTATCCACCATACGTATCTACGATGATCTTACGTCCAGTCAAGCCGGCATCTCCTTGAGGTCCACCAATTACAAAGCGACCTGTCGGATTAATAAAGTATTTTGTTTCTTCATCTAGTAATTCTGCTGGGATAACGTCTTCAATAACGAGTGCTTTCACGTCTTTTTGAATTTGCTCCAGCGTAGCTTCTTCATCATGTTGTGTGCTGATCACGACTGTGTCTACACGTTGTGGTTTGCCGTTTTCATCATATTCTACTGTCACTTGTGATTTTGCATCCGGACGTAGATAAGGTAGTTTTTCCTCTTTGCGTAATTGCGCTAAACGACGAACAAGTTTATGACTTAAAGAGATCGGTAACGGCATTAGTTCTGGGGTTTCATCCACTGCAAAACCAAACATCAAGCCTTGGTCTCCAGCACCAATGTCATCTTTGGTATCTTTTTCACCACGTGTTTCTAATGCGTCATCCACACCTTGTGCAATATCCGGTGATTGCTCATCGATTGCAACAAGAACTGCAACGGTATCGCCATCAAATCCATATTTAGCTCGTGTATAGCCAATATCTTTCAATGTTTGTCGAACAACTTTTTGGATATCTACATAAGCAGTCGTAGAAATCTCTCCAAAAACTAAAACCAAACCAGTTGTAACGCTTGTTTCGCATGCCACACGGGCCAACGGATCTTGTTCCAAAATCGCATCTAGTATTGCGTCGCTCACTTGATCGGCAACTTTGTCTGGATGGCCTTCAGAAACGGATTCTGATGTAAATAAATGTCTCTCTGTCATAATGTATTCCCCCTAATTTTAGTCGGTTACAAGGCATCTTTGTACAAAATGTAGCTCAACCCGCATCATATCCAAAAAGAATATTTCATCGAAAAGTCTACTATTTTACAACAAATCCTTTCGGGAACTTGTAACGCTTATTAGTATAACAGATTATTGAAGAAAAGACTCCCTATTTGCAAAAAAACACCTTTTGATATTAAAAAATAAGACAAAGCAATTCTGCTCGTCTTATCAATTGGATAAATGAAATACCGCCCTAATTTGAAACAAACTAGAAACTTTGCAATAGATGAAGCGGCAAGATTCTCATTTCCACCACACCGATAATATCTTTTTGATCTATCAGTCCATACTGACGACTATCCACCGAATAAGGGCGGTTGTCACCTAAAACTAAATATTTTCCTTCTGGAATTTCTGATACTCCAGTTAAAGTAAAAATCGAAAAATCATCTGTATAAAGGCGGCCGTTTTCTTGAGAGGTTTGCTTTTCATCAAAGATAAATTTTTCTTCTCTATCTTGTCCATCTATTTGCAGCTGATCGTTTTTATAGGTTACTTTTTGGCCTGGCATTCCAATGATTCGTCGAACTTCTTTTCCTTTTGTTCCTGGTATCTGAACATATACTAGCTCAAAAGTTTTGAGTTTCCCAATTTTATTTACGTAAACCCGATCTCCATCTCTCAATGTGGAAACCATCGAATACCCCTCAACTTTAGGAAGAGAAAATAGAAATACAGACATTAGTAAAACAAGAATACTAGTAATTGCGATTGCACCTAAAAATTCAAATAAAAGATATTTACGCTTTTGTTTTTTCCTTCTCTTTTGAGCTTCAATCAGTGCTTTTTTCGATTTTCCTTTAGGTCGTTTTTTTCTTTTTTGTTGACTCTTTTTCGATTGTTCTTGTTTTTGCGGCTTCTTTTTTTGTTTTGGACTTGGATTAGTATGATGCTTTTTCTTTTTGACTGTACGTTTTCGTGATTCCATGATAAATCACCTCAATTGTTTACTTTTTTTGATCCAAAGCAGCTTCATTGATATTGTACAGCTTAAATACTTTTTGCTCGTACTCTTTAACTTTTTTTACATCTTCCTGATACTCTTTTGCCAGATCTGGATTATTATAAATTTGAGTGTAATTTCTCATTACGTTTGTGCCCAATTCTTTCATTGCATTATAATAACGATTTAATGTCAATTGCCCTTCTTGCGTATTAACAGTACTTGCTTTTTTTGTTCCATAACTCGCAATACTATTGGCAAGATAACGCAAATTGGTTTCTGTTTTATCCTGAGATTCTGATGCACTGCCTGCTTTTGACAATTCTCCATTAAAATCACTTAAAAGATAATACCCCTTAGAAATTGAATCTGAGTCATCTGTGGTTAAGTTCATTGCTTGATAGTAGGCAGAATAAAAAGCTCCAGCCCCTAGTAATAGACTTGCTACTAATGAAATAATCGCCGCGGTCCGCTGATTCTTCTTTTGTCGAATCAATTTCTTTTTTGCAATGTGAAGTCTTTTCTTCTTTTTCTTTGTTTTCGGTTTTCTTTTACTTAAACTTTTTACCTTTGCTCCTGTTCTAATTGTTAAAAATAGGAAAAGGATGAAAAATAGGCTGGCAAGGACTGCCAACACTAATCCTATAATAAAAAACCAATCTAAGGTTGTCATGATCCTTCCCTCCCATTATTTCCCAGCATTATTTACTTGTACCTTGATCTTTTTTATTTCTACGACGTTCTGCTTTTTTAGCGTCTTCTCTTTTTTTGCGAATCGTCCGGATAATAAAGAAAATAACCAAAATAATAACGAATAACCCAACAGCGGCACCGATGATCAACGGCCAATTCGTGCCTTTTTCTTGCACTAAACCAACATCTTCACGGTTAAATTTATCGGCTTCTTCTGCGGTGATTTCAAATTCTTCCGTCCATTCCCATTTTTTACTGTCGGCAGTTGCCAATATATGGGCACGGTATTTACCTGGAACCATTTTCTCCCCTTGCATACTGACTGGGAACGTCATATTAGAATTTGGTGCCATCCGCATAGAAGATTTCTTTGTTTCATATAATACTTCATCGCTTTTATCAGACATGATTTGTGCTTCCATTGATAAATTGTCTAAGAAGTTTGCTTTCGTATTGGATACATCTACATAAACTACATTTCGTGCATTTGATTGGCCTGCATTGACTTTATTCAAGCTCAGTTCGGGTTCTACTTTAGCCTCTGTTTCTTGTAAAACCATTGCGATGACGTAGGCGTATTTGTTAATAACGTTGGCGCCGTTTTGTGTTTTTTGATCCTCATCATCGGCTTTTTTTAATTGAATACCGCCGACGATCACGCCATCATAAGAGGCTTTTGGCATGGTAATTTCTATGTCTAATGTTTTTTCAGAGTTTGGTGGTAACACCACTTTTTCTGGGGCTTTAACAAGATCAACAAAATCATATTTTAGGGAGGCATCTTTTTTTAGATTGATTGGGCCATATTCTAAGACACCGTTCATGTTCGTTTTAGCGCCATTTAGGCTTGTTTCAACGGTAATTTCTTTGTCTCTTGGATTTTTTAGTAACACTTGTACTGTTTGTTTTTGGCCGGGTGTCATTTTTAAATCAAAATAGCCGGCCTCTTTTTGTTGGTTTTCAGTAAATTTTATTTCATAAACAAATCCTGTTGCACCGCCTGCTTCTTGCGCGATGCTAGTCGTTGGCCATGTACTAAGTGTAATGATTGAGATAAGAATCGTTGTTACTATGTATGTTAGTTTATTTTTCATAAAATTTCCTTCTTCCATTCTATACTCTAAACAAGATCACTGATTCCAATAAAGGAACCAGTATCTTGAGTATTGACTATTTTTTTTTTATTATCTTTTATTTTGTTGGAGTTTCTGGAACTTCTGGCGCTGCTGGTGCTGGAGTATACTCGATTGACCAAGTAATGTCTGCAACATATTTTCCTTTAACGATGTTTTGTCCAGCTGGAACTGTTAATTCAACGGAATCGCCTGCTAAACCAGTAGAAGCTTCTGCAAGAGTATTTTTAGCATCTGCAGTTGATGTTCCAAATTCAGCGTAGAAAGTACCTAAACCGCGGGCACCTGTTGATTCAGCCGTATTATTATCAAGAACAACTTGACTTACTCCGTCTTGAGATAAAACAAAGTCTGCTGGACGAGTTTTTGGCCAGTTTGCTTCTCCCATCTCTGAATTAAGGAAACCATTAGAATAAGCAATTGTTGCGTTTTCTAATTTATTTGAACCATTGGTAAATTGTTTTGTCATTGCTGCTTTGATTTGGTAAGTGTGGTCATTTCCTGCACGTTTGTCTGTCCATTGTACATAGTTACCACGTGTTACAGTTGTTCCATCTGTCAAAGTTAACGTAACAGGATTTGCTTTAGCTGTTGTTGGTTTTGATGATACACCAATTTTTTGGTTAGGGAAGATCACGTTAGAAACAACATCGATCGTGATTGGTCCACCATCAGGGTTAACAGTGATATCTGGATTTTCATCTGGATCTACTTTAGTTCCATCTGGATCTTCTGGATCACCAGGTTCGTTTTTGCCGTTATCTTCTTCGTATGTTACTTCACCTTTACCAGTTAACGATTTTGCTTCTGTTTCGGCATTTGCCGCCATTGGTGCTAAAGCTCCTGTTGTGATTGCTGCTACTACTGCTACTGAACATAATGTTTTGAATTTCATGTGTGTTTCCTCCTAGTTTTTTATATGTGTGTGTTTTTTTATGGTAACTCGGCTAATATCCAAGTTAACTCGGTTTGATATTGTACGGGATGGATTTTTACGGCATCCGGTACGGATAAAAAGATGGCTTTATTTCCCTGAACTTGCTGATTTTCAAAGTTCTCATCTAAGATCGGTTGATTTTTTTCATCAACTTTAGGAAAAAGTGTGCTTGCTTGGTCACCAGCGTTCTCAGCGGATGCTCCAAACGAAATGATCCACGTTCCTTTCCCTTGCCCTTGATTGGCCGTAGCTACTGGAAAGGTTGTGCCTGGTGCATTCAATTGAATGATATCTTTACTGAGTTGGGGCGATTTTTCTTGAGTATACGCAGAATTTGCCCACGCTTTATCAAAAGATAAGACAGCCCCTCTTAGTTTTTTTTCAGTCTCTTCTTGAATGACATCATTTTTGAATTGGTATTCTTGTCGGACTTGAAGCGTCCAGCCTGAAGCTTCTGCTCTAGAATCTGTCACTTGCAAGAAGTTACCTCTGGCAGGCGTTCCATCATGAAATAGTTGCGCATTTACATAAAAATTACGATCTGTTTCAGTGATTTTACTTCTACCAAAATTCAACGTTGGTGCAAAATCGAATCTAAGATCACCATCTGTTGAAGGTCCGGGTCCTGGATCAACTGGTTTCACTGGATTTTCAGGATCAACTGGCTCTTTGGGATGTTCGCCAGTATACTCGACCGTTCCATGTCCGCCTATAGTATTTTCTTCAGCAGAAACGATAGTCTTCGTGCTCATTGCTAGTAAAAACAGGACGCCGACAGCTAAAATCAATGTTTTCTTTTTCATTTATTATCTGCCTCCTGCTCTTTTTTACGTTTCTTAAAGAAAAGAAACAGTGCAATAGCTACTAGCGCAATTCCGCCAATCCCAATTGAGCCCTTGATAATTTCGCCCGTGGACGGATATCTTCCAACAGGTTTTGTTACCTTAGGTTCTGATGGGCTAGACGGCGTTGGTTTTGACGGTTCTGTTGTCGGCTCAGTCGAGTCTTCATAGAACGTAATGATTCCTTCAGTTGTTACTTGTCCTCCATTTTGGTTTTCAGCTGCAGTCACAGTCAATGAAGTCGGTGTGAACGCCACCAGACACACAATAGAAGCCAGCATAATAATTATTCTTTTTTTATTCATACTTTTCACTCCTATTTTATGGATTTTCTGGTGGTGGTCCTGCGACCAATTCCCAAACAATTGTTGCTTCATATTTACCAGAAGCTATGGATTGACCAGAATCAACATTTAATTTGAAGCCGTCGCCATCTGGTGACCAAGTACTACTGATGTTATATGGATCATTATTATCATTTTTACGTGAGATGATCGGCTGCGATGCTCCCATTAACGTGATTTCATCATTTTTGTGTACATAACGAATCGCTCTAGGGATAAAGACATCCGGCTCACCAACTTTGGCTAATTCTTTTTCTAAACGGGCATTCAAAGTCCATGTTTCTTGAACCGCACGGCCATCTTTCACGACTAAATCCGCTCCTTCATAAGAAGGATTATTGATTTTTGTTCCTTTAGGACTAAAGATAGTTGTTCCAAAATTAATATTTTTGGGTGCTGAAACAAGTTCCAAAATACCGAAAATACTTCCTCCTGGATTATCAACGTTTGCATCTTTAGAAAATACATCATGTGCTCGGTTAGGATCGTCAGGTCCTTCTATAAATTCCCCGGATTCTCTTGATGAAAAACCAGTTGCTGTCCCGACGTTATTGATTACTTTACCAACTGCTGATTGCTGAACTTCTGTTTTAAAGGTTACAATCGCAGAAGCTCCCGCCTTCAAATTCCCGACATTCACTGTCAATAAACGAGAATCGACATCATAGGTAAAGTCCGTCTCAGATGCCGCTTTACCATTAATCGTCACGTTTGCTGTTGCTGGATCAAATTTTAATCCTTCTGGAATCGTATCTTTTATAGTAACTTTATTCCAAACAGCATCTAGACTAGCGTTTTTTCCATTAGTTGCTGTTAACGTATAGGTTAAGATATCACCGACTTGCGTTGTTTTATCGCCAGAAGAAACAACAGTCTTTTCCATTAATGGCTTATCTGAAATACCATCTTCTACACTATATTTCGTTGCAGCTTTGAACGTTGCATCACGGTATTTAAGTTCAGTTGCTGGATTGATATTCCCATTGTCATTATTGGTTGGCGGTACTGCTGGCGTAAGTGATTCTGTAATTTTTCCTGCATTATCTTCTAAGAAAATTTGGACTGTTTCACCTGTATTTAGATAACGAGGCAAATTATATGCCCATGTACCATCGTCATTGACGGTTCCAACAGTTGTTTGACGAACACCATCGATGTCAACGTAAATTTTTGCATTTGGTTCAGCGTCCTTACCCACTAATTGTTTCATGACGTTTGTTACTTTATCGCCAGTAACAATTGCAGGCTCAGGAGGGGTAACATCGATTACTGTTGTTGGTGTTTTTTCTCCCATTCTGTATGGGGTCAAAACACTATTGACATACGATGCACGATAAGGTGTTCCAAACATATCTTTTTTAGCAAGTTGAAAGCCTGGTATCACATGATCCGCTTTTTTCCAATGGACATAGTTATCATCGGTACTTGTTCCTGTATAAGTATTTCCCAAAGTATCAGTAAAATCGACATAAGCCTTACGAATGCTATCAGCATAAACAGGTTTTGTTTTGGCATTGCCATCTTCGTCAAACGGATCGTTTCCACCAACTGCTGTGTAACCTATCAAGATACGTGTCTGTTGGTCAAAATCAGCATCTGTGACCGGGGTCCACGTCAATTCAGGTGTACTGTTCATTCCGGAAATACGTTTGTAATTTGGACGAGTGAATTGGCTTTGAAGAGCTGGATCGGAACTTGTAACGCCTCCACTTGCTGATGAATTTGTTACAGTAAAATCAGTTACATTTGAATAATCATAGGTTGGAGCACCATCTATGCCAGCTTGATTATTCCAAACAGATATATCGGAGTTTTTTATCTGGAAACTATTACTCCCCCTATTTGACGTCGTGTCACCTAAAAAGGCATTTGTTGTCGTTGTACTATTAAATGAATTCCGAATATCAAATGATTCAGGACTATCAAATATAAATTGATTACCACCATTTGTTGAGTTATAAGCAATTACTCCACCATTGTTATTTCCAACAATAAAGACATTTGATTTTGGCTTAAATTCATATTTAGTGTTTTTAGGGTTCGCTTGTGAGCCTGCACTTGTCGCGTTTACTGCACCTGATTGTACAGTTGGTCGGCTCCCAGCACGAGAAAGTAAGTTAACAGTAGAACCTTCTTCCGCCGTAAAAGTAGCATTGTCGACGTTAAAATAAGCAGCTGAACCTGGCATATTCGCGTTATATGTCGCATTTTTACCAACGTGCAATTCATCAAACATGTTGTAAACAGCAGGGTAGTTCGTCCCACTAGCTGTATAATTTAGATAAACAAAACTGTTATCACCAATATCAAATTTTCTAGTACCAGTAACGGCTCCATTATCATCAATACCAGTGTTCGAAATGAACCAAATAACTGAGTAATCATAGTAGGCATTTGTCCCTTTATAAAAAGTCGATGGATCGTATGTGATACCACCAGTGTAAAAGTTCTCGGCTCCAGTCACTACAGTGTTATAGCCATAAATACTAATTTCTGCACGATTCCCATTGATCAAACGCCCACCAATACGTTGGTTACTACTTTTCTTACTTTTATCATATGGTGTGTAAACATTCCCGATACGATAACGCCACAATCCACGTTGTTGACCATAATTTACTCCTGGTCCCCACTGGCCATTTCCGTTGATAAAGGCCCAAGCAGTTCCTAAGTTTCCTTCTAACGCACCATATCCCGTATTATTTGCAACTTGAATATCATGCATATGAAAAACCGGTACATCGGAAAAAGCTTTACCAAAGGTTGCTAGGGATGTAACGCCATCTACATTAAGTGAACCATTAATCATTTCTAGTAAGTGACCTTGTCCATCCAACTCAAGAGATTCTTTTCTAGAAATGCGAATTGCAGTGCCATAATAAATATCTGCATCCAGAATGATTTTAGAAACTGAATCATCTTCAAACGCTGCTCTAAAAGTTGCCCAATCTGCTACATGAACTACTTTTGTTTCTGGGCGAAAATTATATTTCGCATTCCACTCATCGTTTTGCTGAGCATTTAACGTTTTGTATTGGGACTGATATTCTTCATTTGTCATGCTTCCAGTAATTTTATTGCTAGATTTATTCTCAACTGATTGATAAGCAGTTCCATCCATGTAAGCTTCCATCTGCGGTACAGTAATATTCTCTTGGTTATGCAAATCTGCTTCTGTTTTTGGCGAATTAGAACCCTCTCTATTTTCTGTCGAAAATTCTTCAGATGCTTTGATTTGAGTAGCGTTATTAAGCAAAACAACCACTAAAACACTCAACAGAACAAAAGCTAGTCCAATAAAATAAGACTTTTTTCCGATTTTCATATATTCTCAACTCCTCCCTTAATAATTTTTTGCACGTCTGTCTTAAAAGAACGCACAATCTATTTCTATTTTTCTTGCCAATTGTTTAATTTTTTGATACATTCACAATGCAGGGGAAAATTAGCGCTTATTTTTTACTGGCCCATTGAGAATGGCTGTTCTCGTTCTGGACGTTAGTATATGAGCACTGATTTTCTCTATTTTTGTTTATGCTTAACAATTGGCTTGAAAAAAAGAAAACATATTTTTTTGTCACCGTCATTGTCTTAATAAAATAGTAGATCAACCGCCATGACAGACCCGTTTATCCCAGTAATCAAAAATAAGTAATCTATATCGTCAACTTATACCCTTTGGAACGAACTGTTTTAATATATTCGGGATGTGCGGCATCTTTTTCGATTTTCTGTCTTAAATGAAAAATCAAATTCGATACGCGATATTGTTTGTCATTCCCGTCATTCTCCCAAACATTTTTGTAAATTTCTTCATAAGAGACCGCCACATCTTGTTGTGTCTGTAGAAACTCAATTGTTTTAAATTCAAGTTTTGTTAAATTGATCTCTTCTCCATTTAATACAACGCTAAAATTACATGGTCGAAGTTGAAAAGTTGTTTCATTAATAGTTTTTCTCGAGTGCTCTTCATTTTTTTCATTCATATTATTGTATCTATTGAATGCATTTAGTATAGTAAGTTGCCACTCTTCTGGGTCACATTCATTATCAAATATTCCATCTGCACCAAGCTGTAAATAAACAATATGATTCATCTTATTGTTTTTTTCTGAAATTACCCAAATAAAATTATTTTGCTTTTTCTTTAATAGAATAATCAGTTCACAGATTATACCGATATTCTGTGATTGCTGTTCGTTGATGATGATACCATCATAATTTTCTATTGTTTTAGCAACTTCATTTTTGTTTGTTGCGTGTACGTGCAACTGAATGCTCTTTAATGAATCTATGTATTTTTGTTCATCTGTATTACCAAGCAAAACGAATCCTATGTTGTACATGTGGTGTTCCCCTTTATGATTTTATCGTTAAATTAGTCATTTCTGATTAACAAGTCTCTGTTTTATAACTTTTTTAATTTAAAAAATGTATGAATTAGATATATTAAAGATATATTAACAAAACTAAAATAAGTTTAATCTATTTTTTTTATCAAGTCTACACAATTTCATCCTTTTATTTATCAGATTTTTGATAAATAACGCAAATATTTGAGAATTATGTGAATGGAATCTTCATTTTCCATTAAAATCTCTACTATCTTTTTTTGAAATCTCTTGAAGAAAAGCGTTGATTTATAAGACTTTCTTTATGAAAAATCATTATTTCAACGCTTTTGTTCTAATAATTAGAATGGAATGGAAAAGATAAATTAAAAACCTATTGACTCTATTTGTTGAGAAAAAAATTTATTCTCGATGAATTTTATAGAATTCAGACAATTGATGAGCATATGATAATTGCTGGTCTTTATAAGGAAAAGCAAGCAATCAGAATGAACACTGTTAATTGATCTGAACTCATTTCCATCATTATTTTTACATTGAGACCTTGAACAATATCCATAAAATCGCTAATGCATTAGGCCTCTTGATCAAAAAATTCTCAACTACAATATAGAAAGAAAAAAATACCAAGACTAAATATATATTTAGTCTTGGTATTTTCTGAGTTTCAAAATAAACGATCAAAAAATTAAAACAGAATAAAATTAAAACCTTATGATAGGCTTTGAATACTAATTATTTCAGATAATTTTAAAAAAAAATTTACAGAGTATTTACTATACACTCAAACTCTATTATCTATAGTACATGTCACTACATTTTATGGACACTGTGCGCGCTTTGAATGCCACCACATGCTTCTTTACAGGCTTGATTAATCAGTCTAAACGAACTCTCTGTACTATTCAATCCACGTTTGTACTTGATTTCATCGATGACTTCACATTTTTCGTTTAATGCTTCTAGCCAAAAGTAGATCCCTTCTTTATAGGTATCTAAGCCTTCCAAAAGAATTTTTGTTGCTTCTTTTTCACCATAAAATACTAAGTTTTTTCTAAAACTTGCTTCTTCTACAAAGAACCGGTTAACATTGCTGCGGCAAAATAAATATGTATCTTTACCTCTTCTGTTAATGGCTTGACTACAGCTGTTCTCTTGTACTTCCTTAGAAATGGCATTAAAAATCTCATTGTAGACTTCAACTCGTTGCATTACTGACAAAATCATATCTGTATAACTAAACATAATGCTCTCTCCTCCCATAACTAAGCAGCTAAAAACGCTGACTTATGTTTATTATAGTATCTCTCAATCTCTTATATCAAGTAATATGCTATTAAAATACAATTTTTTGTCATTTTTTTCATTCCTATGTCTATTTTTTTTCTACTTTAAAATAAAAAAAAAGCCCATTCCTCAGTGTTTGCAAGGGAATCGAGCTACTTTTATTTTATTTATCGTTAATTCTATATTATTATTTTTTTGATTTTATTATAAATCGAATTTTCAAAAATAATACTTTTAGTTACTTTAATTTCTTATAAATAGGTATAAGCTGTTAATAGGAATTATACACATTAGTATAGTGAGATTAAAACATAATGCTCGAAAAAACTAATTTTAGTCATTGACATTGGAGTATGCTCCAATGTTAAGATGATTTTGAGGTGATCGAAATGGAGAAAAGGTGGACGATCAAAGAAATCGCTCGACAAGTTCATTTAAGTGAAGATACTATTCGATATTATGAAAAAGAAGACTTGATACATCCCCAAAGAGGAGAGAATAACTACCGATTATATGGACAGAATGATATTGCACGTTTAAAGTATATCTCTGTCATGAAGTATGCTCATTTTTCTTTAAAGGAAATGAAAGAAGTATTGAATTTATTCGATCAACCAGTGTCTTTAGAATGCAACAATCGTAGTCGAGAACTGATGATAAACAAAGTCAATGATTTAGAGACAATGATTCAGCATTATCAATTGATCATCAACTCAATCAACTCACTGCCGATTCCCAAAACTTATGAAGAATGCGAATCAAACTATGAACAAATGAAAAAGGAATTAGCACAATTCACTAATACAATCTTTGAAGATTTGCATCCCTAAAAAATTACCTGGAGGTATCACAAATGAAGATATTGATTATCTATGCTTATCCCAATACAACAGGCTATACTCATGCCATTTTAAATAATATACATCAAGGAACAGAACAACAAAATACCGTTAAAATCATTGATCTTTATAAAGAAAACTTCGACCCGGTATTGGTGTTTAACGAACAGAAAAAAAGAAGAAATATGCAATTTGATGAAGAAACGGCCATTTACCGTGAACAAATTTTATGGGCAGATCATCTTATCTTTATATTCCCGATTTGGTGGGGCGGTATGCCTGCGATTTTAAAAGGTTTTATCGATAAAGTCTTCAGTAAAGGTTTCGCTTATAAATATAAAGGTAGTCTCCCTGTCGGACTTTTAAAAGAAAAATCAGCATGGATCATCACAACTGAAGATGCACCTAAATGGTATAAGAAGTTATTTCAACAAGATTATGGAACCATTTTGAAAAAACAAGTATTAAACATGTTTGGTATCAAAAAGGTCAAACACTATTCACTATCTTCCATGAAAAATCTAAATGACACGCAACGAAAAAACTTTCTACAGAAGATGTTCGAGCAAGCTTCTAAATTATCTGCTTGATTTTTATTTTGAAATAAAAAAAGGTACTAAGAAAAATTTTACTTTTCCTTAGTGCCTTTTTTTAAATGTAAAATTGGATACGGTCTGCCTGCATCATCAACTTCACTTCTTTCATATTCATCAAAACCCATTACTCGATAAAAGGCTTTGGCAGACTGATTTTGTTCATTAACATCAATAATTTGAATATCATTTTCTTTAAGTAAGTTTGTTACTACCTGTTTGCCATATCCTTTTCCAATATAGAGTGGATCTAAAAAAAGCATTTCTAATTTATTTCCATCCACACCCGAAAAGCCGATGATCTTGTCATGATCTGTCCATACTCTTACATCTAGGTGAGGAAAATATGTCGGTAGCTCATTCTTTATTGTTTCAAAATCTTCAGTGCTCAAAAAATCATGTGTTTGTTTAACCGATTTTGCCCAGATTTCTACGAGTTTACTGTACTCGTTTTCAGTTGCTTGGTGCTGATCCATGTTATTCTCCTTAACTATTTTGTCTTCTTACGTGATTTCATGATAGCATTTCTTCACTTTTTTAACGATAATTTTACTAAAAACATCTTTTGCTCAGCTCATTTCTTTTCGTTCAATTCATTGATCTGCTCTTGTAATTCTCCCAATAATTCAATCTGCATGTTCTGCATTTGAACTAAGTGTTGCCATTGACTATTGATTAGATAATCCATTTTTTCATGAAGTAAATTAACTTCTATTTCAGATTTTAAGTTGATTTGATAATCATTGTTTGCTTCTGCTCGATCCCTTTGTTCTTGTCGATTTTGGCTCATCATAATGATAGGTGCTTGAATCGCTGCCAAACATGATAATGCCAAATTAAGTAAAATATATGGATATGGATCAAATGGTGTAAAAAAAATCATCGTAGAATTAACAATGATCCAAACAGCTAGTACGGTGATAAAAAATGAAAATAAACGGCCAACTGCCGCCAAATTTAGCAATACCATCAGCTGTTTTTTGTCCTGTGGTCAATTTTTTAGCTGGAGAAGGATTCAGCTTATCGGTAATCGTTGTATTGTCTTTAATGCTTTGAACGATCGTTTCATTCAACTGTTCCATTTTCCCTGAATCAGTTGAAATCAGTTGCTTGATATAATCTAGTCTATAATTCAGTAACTCTGGAAACGTAATTTCTGACTCTTCTGTCAGCTCAGGGCGTACTTTAAGAATGTACAGCTGTATTTCCTCTTCGGTATTTTTCAATTGTATTGTGTTATTGTGGGTAGAACTCTTTTTTTCTGCTTTTTCGCTACTGTTTTGTTTTGCCATTTTTTTACTCCTTATTTTCATTATACCTCTATCATACAATGGTCTGTCGATTTCATACATCAATTTGACTAAAAGAGGCTGAGGCATAACTCTACGAGTCACACCTCAGCCTCAAGGAATCCGAATAAACGATGGGAGCAGAAGCAATTCCTTCGGAAATAAACACTTCTTTCCCAGCCTCTTTTAGGAAAGTCATTTTGTTTCTTTATAGATATTTTTCAACGTTAATGGTGCTGCAAATGTATGATAATTTACCCCTTTGACTTGTTCATTTTGCAAAACCGATTGTTGATTTTGACTGATAATAATCATTCCTGCTGTGTTTTCAATCCCTTCTTTTTCAGCAGCGATCAAGGTTTCCCAGCGTTTTTCTAGATCGGTCGCATATTTTTGTGAAGCATCGTCTAATAAAGCATCATACTTAGCGTTCGAGTAATTGCGATCGTTTCCTGTACGTAACATGTTTAATGTTGAAATCGGATCTTGATAATCTGGTGTCCAGTAAATCAAGAACATATCGTAGTCACTCTCACGACTAAGATTTAATGCTGTCTCAGTTGGTAATGCTGTCATATTGATTGTCAAACCAGAGAATAGTTTTTCTAAACTACCTTGAAGGCTTTCACCCATTTTTTTATATGAACCATCGTCTGTTACCATTAAATCCAACGTAATTTTATCGCCTAACTCTTTTTTAGCTAGTTCCCAATATTTCAAAGCTTCTTCTTTATTGTAGGTCATTAAATCGCCGGCTTCTTCTCTAAAATCTACTCCTGTTTCTGGGTTACTTACAAAACCTTCTGTAACTGCTCCATACAAAGGTTTTGATCCATCTGCAATAATATTATTCACGAGATTTTCTTTGTCAATCCCTAATGCTAAGGCTTTTCTTAGGTTTTCATTTTTTAATGGTGTCTCTTTGTCTTTACGTTTTTGGTTTAAGCGAATATAATTCATGGTTGCTGTTGGATAGGAGTGATAGTTTGGATTACTTTGATTTTGTTTTGCTAATTCTCCAGTGACTGTCGCTACATCTAACTGTCCATCTTCAAAAAGATTCAATGCTGTTGAGGCTTCTTTAACAACTTCATAATGGATCTTATCTGATTTCACATTCGCTTGATCCCAGTATTTTTCGTTTTTCTTTAAATCCCAGCTTAAATCTGTTTGCTTCCAATTTTCTACGGTAAATGGTCCATTATAAATAACATTTTCACTTGTTGTTCCGTAATCTGTTCCCATTTTTTCAACGAATTTTTGATTTTGTGGAAAAAATGTAGGGAAAGCAAGGACTGAAGTGAAATATGGTTTTGCTTCTTTTAACTTTACTTCTAACGTTTGGTTATCAATAGCTTTTACACCAAGTTCATCGATTGATTTTTTTCCTTCTGAAATTTCTTCTGCGTTTAAAATCGTATCCGCAACTAAGAAGCTATACACAAAGCCATTTTTAGGATCAATCATTTTTTTCCAGGCGTATTCAAAATCCGCTGCTGTCACGGGATCATCATTACTCCATTTCGCATCGTCTCTTAATTTAATGGTATATGTTTTACCATCGTCAGAAATTTCCGGCATTTCTTTTGCCGCTGCTGGAATGAGTTGATCTTGATCATCTAGTGCATATAATCCTTCAAAAGCTGCTGTTTGGACAATGGCATCTGGGAAATCCAGCATAACTGATGTATCTAATGTCGTTAATTCCGAGGGCGACATTAACTTTAATGGATCTGTTTCCTTTGTTTGCTTTGCTTCTTTGCCACCAGAACACCCCGAAATGATGGTCAGTATCAGTGTTAGACCGATAATTGATTTGACTACTTTTTTCATACGTTTCTCCCCTATTTCATTTTATGTGCGTTCAACTAACATCCAAACAACAATTGCAACTTCGGCTCCATCGTTATAATTGATATGTCCTTCTCCTGCTTCAATTAGCTGCGCATCACCAGGTTTTCCTACCAGATCTTGACCGTCTTCTAAAATCGTATGGGCCTCACCCGAAACAACATAAGAATATTCATCTTGGTCATGTCTAGCAAATCCTTCTAATGGTCTTTTTTCTCCTGGTTGTAAAACAATCACACCCATCTGAACGTTTTCATTTGGTTGATTTTCTGCATCGAAAAAAATCGTCATTTCTTGTGGCAGTGATGGTTTAATGATCATACTTTATAACAACTCCTTTTACTTTTATAGGTGATTTTATCTATTATTGCCTTAACCCTTCAATAAGTCAATAACATTTTTGAAAATTCTGACATTTCATTCGGAGTTGAACTGCAAAATAGTTAAAGTTAAGATGTGGGTCAACCCTGAAATTCAGTTTTGCCCCACACCCTTGAAATGATGTTGATTTTTTTATTAATTCCAATAGCCTTGATGGACAGCGGCAGCCGCTTGCTCAACTTCTGGAAATGGTCCAATTACTTGGATATTTTTTTGACCATGACTCAGTATTTCTTTTGTAGGCAAATCGAAAGTTGGATTTTGTTCATTATCACCTGTTAATTCTAGCAAACGTTTTTCGGTCATCGCATAAACAATTTTTCCGATATTTCCCCAGTAAATTGTTCCAGTACACATCGCACAAGGTTCAGCCGTAGTATACAACGTACACTCCCATAAAAATTCTTTGCTATATTTTTGTGATGCTCTGGCTGCCAATGTCGTCTCGGCATGTCCTGTACAGATATTTTCTGTGATTTCAATATTTTCCTGCTCTAAAAGAATCGTTCCTTCTTTATCGGCTAGTAATGCGCCAAAGGGAGTGTTGCCATGCTCACGGGCATTTCGGGAAATCTCGATGCAACGATTCAATAGTTCAATATGCTGACTTTTCGTCATAACTAGTCCCTCTTCTTTCAATCTTCTTTACTCAACAAAACGTTTATTCAATGCTTCTCTCGTCAATTTATCGATACCAATAGCTTGCTTTAGATAAGTAGAAACATCTCCATATTGCTTTTCAACCGTTTGATAAAAACGATCTAAATAACTGCTATCTACATTTAAAGCAACATGCAAAGCTTCTAAATTAGCTTCTTCCAGCTCTGCTTTTTTTGCTTGTTCTAAGATCATTGCATTTTCTTTTTTTCTTAAGTCATTTGTTAATAAATAATCTGTGTATATAGCCTCTCTTGGTACATCAAGCGTTTCTAATACCAATAATGCGGCAATTCCCGTACGATCTTTCCCTGCAAAACAGTGGAATAGAATACTTTCTTGTTTTGGTAACGCTAAGATTTCTTCAAAAAATTTATTGTAGCCTTTTTGAGATATCGTATTTAAAGCAATATCCGAATATAGCTTTTCCATATAAGAAGCCGACTTCTCTGGTGAGCCGATTTTAACAAAATCTCCGATCGAAGCTCCTTCATCTTGAATGTCTTCCAAAATATCAATATGGATATATTCTGCTTTTGGAACAGACATATCAGGTCTTTCTTCTACTTCAGCTCCGCTTCTTAAATCAATGATTTTACCTACACGGTATTTTGTTTCTAAACGCTGCTCATCATCTTTTGTTAAACTAGACAACTCACCTGATCTTAAAAACACATCTTTCTTAACTTGTTTACCTTCTTTATTTTTGATACCACCTATATCACGAAAATTTGTAATAGTCACCATAATTTTTGTCCTTTTTCCTTCTTTTTGTTCTTATTATACACAAAATTCGATCAAAATTGTTTCTTTGATCGAATTTTGTGCCAATGAGTTTGAAACGGATTATCGATTTACTGTTTCTAGCTCAATCGTTCTTCTATTTTTTTTGTCCTGCTTCAACATAACTTAGGTCATTGATTTTGTCTAACGTGTATTTTCCATCTTTATATTTTACAGTACAAACACTCGCATTTTTTAAGCCACCTTCTGGGATTTTATAATCATCGGATAAGGTAGCGAGTAAAGCAGAAATACTTAGTCCATGTGATGCGATCAAGACATTTCCTGAACCTTCATTCTTCATTTCTTTTTCAACAATATCATCTATCCCTGCTTTAAGTCGAGTCGTAATTGTCTTATAATCTTCTGCCGGCCAATTGATTTTAGCTTCTTCTACATTTTTAGCGTCTAATTTGGCTACACAGTTAGCAAAAGATTCTGGTGTCATATTTTTCAAGAATTCTTCTAACGTTACTCCTTGATCATCCGCTATATCTTGCCACATGGTGTGATTCAAATCGCCTTCATATGTTCCAAAATTGAATTCTCTCAATCGTTCATCCGTAATGACTTTTAAGTCAGATGATTTTTCATTTTCTTTCACAATTAAATTGGCTGTTTGAATGGCGCGACCACTGTCACTACTATATGCATTTTGGAAATCAATATCTTTTAGCCCAACACCTGCAGCGGTTACGACTTCTTCACCTGCTTTAGTCAAGACTGCGTCCGACCAACCTTGGACACGATCTGTTGTATTTAGCATTGTTTTACCGTGGCGAACGATATACAAAGTCAACTCTTCTGGTGTCTTTTTAGCAGTTCCGGTATCCCCTGTTTTGGCATTTCCGCTACCACATCCTGCGACTACTAATAAACCTAATATTAAAATCCCTAACAGTTTTCCTCTCTTTTTCATCTGATTACCTCCCCTTTTATTCGTTCGTCAAATCTTCCCCATTTGTCGCAATCACTTTTTTATACCAATCAAATGATTTTTTTTTCGAACGTTTCAATGTACCATTTCCATCATTATCACGGTCTACATAGATAAAACCATAGCGTTTTTTCATTTCTCCTGTTCCTGCTGAAACAAGATCGATACAGCCCCATGTGGTATAGCCTAGTAAATCTACACCATCAAGCTCTACCGCATCTTTCATCGCTTGGATGTGCGCAGCTAAATAGTCGATACGATAATCATCGATCACGTTGCCGTTTTTGTCTGGCGTATCTACTGCTCCTAAGCCGTTTTCTACGATAAACAATGGTTTTTGGTAACGGTCGTACAAGTCATTCATTGTCACACGTAATCCCAATGGATCAATCTGCCAGCCCCATTCACTTGCTTCTAAATATGGATTTTTCACTGAGGCAAAGATATTTCCTGCTGTTTGTTCATTGATCGCAGGATCAGTCGATTGAACGCGTGATGAATAATAAGAGAATGAAATAAAGTCTACTGTGTGTTCTTTCAGTAATTCTAAGTCGCCCTCTTCAATTGGTAATTCAATGCCTTCACGCTCTAATTCTTTCAACGCATACGCTGGGTATTCCCCACGAGATTGTACATCAATAAAGAAGAAATTCTCCCGATCCGCTTTACGCGCTGCCCAGACATCTTCTGGTTTACATGTATACGCATAGTTTGTGCCTGCCGCTAACATACAGCCTACTTGGTTTTCTGGATCGACTTCATGGGCAATTTTTGTCGCGATAGCACTTGCCAATAACTCGTGATGCGCCGCTTGGTATTTCACTTGTTCCTTATTTTCACCTTCTTCAAAATAAAGACCTGCCCCCATAAATGGTGCGTGTAAAATCATATTGATTTCGTTGAATGTTAACCAATATTTAACTAAGCCTTTGTAGCGATTGAAAATTACGTTACATAAGTTTTCATAAAAGCCAACCATTTCACGACTACGCCATGCGCCATATTTTTCTACTAGATGCATTGGACAATCAAAGTGAGTGATCGTTACAAGGGGCTCTATATTGTGTTTGCGGCATTCTTTGAACAAATCTTCATAGAACTTCAAGCCTTCTTCATTCGGCTCAGTTTCGTCTCCTAGAGGGAAAATTCGACTCCAAGCAATTGAGAGACGGTAGGTTTTAAAACCCATTTCGCCAAATAATGCGATGTCTTCTTTATAACGATGGTACATGTCGATCGCGTTTTGAGCTGGATAAAAATGTTCGTCATCAAAATCAAACATTTTCATCTCCCCTGTGATTACTGGAAAACGATCCGGTCCAACGGGTGCTAAATCTACGTTAGCCAAACCGCGTCCGCCTTCGTTATACCCGCCTTCACATTGATTGGCCGCTGTTGCGCCGCCCCATAAAAAGTCTTTTCTAAATGCCATATCAAAATTCCTTTCTCACATAAACTTGCAGTAAAACCTATCTTGCTTTACTGCAAGCTCTGTTCTCATCTATTATGTTTAAGTTAATCCAGTAATCAATGTATCGTTTGAGGTTACATCATGTTCTTGTGTTTCCACGATGTCTAGATAATCACCAGTATTTGTCACAATGACCGGCGTTTCTACACTATATCCTGCTGCTTTGATTGCCTCAATGTCAAAAGTTACTAGGACTTGTCCTTTTTTCACTTTATCGCCTTGTGCTACTTTTGCTTCAAAACCGTTTCCTTCTAGCTGAACCGTGTCCATACCTATATGGATCAATAACTCCATCCCTTGATCTGATATCAATCCAACTGCGTGCAATGTTGGGAACAGAGTCATCACTGTGCCATCAAATGGAGCTCTAACAACGCCTTCTGTCGGTTCAATTAAAACACCTTTTCCTAAAGTACCTTGAGCAAATGCTTGATCACTTGCTTTGCTTAACGGTAAGACACGTCCTTTAACTGGACTTAAAACGGCTTCCTTGATTGCTTTTTGTGCTTTTTTATTTTCTGTTACTTCTTCCACCACTGTATCATCTTTCCAGAAGAAGAATGTTAATGTAAAACCGATAACAACGGCAATTAAGATGGCAACAAAAGAATGAATCATCCCACTTGCATTGTCCCCATTTATAAAGTTTAATACACCAAAAATTCCTAATCCACCCATTGTGTAAGAAGTTACCCCGTTAATCATTAAATATAAACCACCAACGGCCGCTCCAATCATTGAAAAAATGAAAGGTGTTTTTCTTGGTAAAGTGATACCATAGATGGCAGGTTCAGTTACACCGAAGATACCGGAAATTATTGCTGGCGGACATAGAGCTTTCATTTTTGCATCTTTTAATTTGAAGAACATTGCCATAACTACTGCTGTTTGAGCAAAACTTGCTGCAAAAGAACCAACCAAAACTTGACTTGCCCCTTCTTGAGTAATTTGCATGATTGCAAGCGGCACAACACTCCAGTGTAAGCCGAAAATAACCAATACTTGCCAGAAGAAACCAAGAATAACGCCATACAATGCTGGTGAAAAGCCCATTAAAGCCTGGAAACCTGCACTTAGTAAATCTGTTAACATGCTGATGATTGGACCAATTACTAAGAAACCAATTGGTAATGCAATCAATACTACAAAGAATGGTACCAAGAAAGTTTGAACAACTTCAGGAATAAGTTTCTTGAAGAGTTTTTGAATTTGCGCTGCAAAGGCAACAATGAATATGATTGGTACAACACTACTTGTATATCCCGCACCAACCCATGGAATACCTAAAAACGTGTCATAAGCAGGTAATCCTAACAAACTATATGGAGCGGCTGCACCTGCACCTGCCGTTTTTTCAAAGGCCGCTTGCAAGGCACTTCCTTGTACTGTTGGGTAACAAAGAGCTGCCCCAATAACAATTCCTACCATTGGGTTTAAATTAAATTTTCTAGCTGCCGTATACCCTAGAATCACTGGCATGAAATAGAAGATTGCATCGCCAATACCATTTAACATTGTATACGTTCCAGAAGTAGCTGAATATAATTTCAAGAAAACAAGTAACGCATTTAGACCTTTTACCATACCAGCTGCAGCTAATGCACCCAAGAAGGGTTGGAAACAGCCACTTAAAATATCAATCAAACGATTAAATAAATTTCCACCAGATGATTCTTGTTCTGCATCTGCTGAAATTCCAGCAATACTGACAACATCTTCATACACTGCAGGTACGTGATTACCAATTACTACTTGATATTGCCCGCCGCTTTTCATTACAGTAACTACGCCGTCCATATTTTTTAGTACATCGTCATTTGCTTTTGATTCATCTTTCAATTTAAAACGCAGGCGTGTAATACAATGCGTCAAACTATTAATATTTCCTTTTCCGCCCACATTTTCAACAATTTTCTCTGCTAAATCATGATATTTTCCCATTTTTTGTTCCTCCAAAGTTTAGTTTTTTTCAATACATTACTTTTGAAGGTTTAGCCAACTTAATGTCACTATCCAAGGGGTCTTACTGCGCTACTACTTCTCTTCTATCCACCTTTCATCACATTACTAATCTATAAAGATTTAATAATCTACTAACGGTTGGTTTGTACTACACGTGCAATGTGAATAATCAAATACATCTTTTCTTCTTTTGATACAGTATAACAATAACTTTCAGTTAAAAATTCGGCGATTTTATTCACACAATTATACGCATTACGATACTTTTTTTTGATTACTTCATACAATTCTCCATCATCTTCATCATGAAATTCTTTATGGTTTAATAAACGATAAGCAAAAAATTTTAAATGAGTACTAAAACGATAAAAATAAACAGAGTCTTCATTAAAAGTAATTTTAAAATGATATTTAACGATATTCGTAATTTCTTGCATAATTTTTGTTAATTCATAAACGTTACCAACTTCTTCATCCATTTCTGCATTAACTAGATGCAAAGCAATGAACCCAGCTTCATCTTCTGGCAGTTGAACATCGAACTTATCTTTGACCATCTCAACAGCTTTACTTCCAATCAAATATTCATCTGAAAAAAAACGTTTGATATCCCATAATAGAAAGTTCTTTACTTCGATCCCTTGCCTTATTCGCTCTAAAGCTGTATGGAGATGGTCCGTTAAAGAAATAAAGATTGTATCATTTAACTTCCTACCAAGTTTTGTTTTTGCATATTTAATAATTTCGTCTGACAGCTGCATTACTTCTAACGGCAGCTCCCCCAATAGTTCTTGGAATTTTAATGAAGTATCCTGATTCGCTAAACGAAATACTTGATCAACCTGTTCTTCTGTAACAAAGTCTCCAATTTTTCTTTTAAATGCAATACCACGTCCCATCACAATTTGTTCCTGTTCATGCACATCCAACGTAATCACAACATTATTATTCAAAATTTTTTGAATAATCATTTCTTCGCTCCCTTCATCATGCTTAACTCCTTTAATTGTAAAAAAAGAAAAACCCAACCTTTCCAAAAAAGAAGACATTCTCCTTCTTTGAAAAAATTAGGTTTAGCTTGTATTTAAACAATCACTATCCAGATATTCACTTGTTGTGTACAAGCATAGAATACCCTATAACAATAACAATGTCAACGTTTTCATAGAAATATTTTAAAGAAAATAAAAAAACATTAAGCACATAGCAAAATGTTTTAAAGACATGACCCGTACGGGAATCGAACCCGTGATACCGCCGTGAAAGGGCGGTGTCTTAACCGCTTGACCAACGGGCCTTTTAAAATTAAATTATGGGCCTAAATGGACTCGAACCATCGACCTCACGCTTATCAGGCGTGCGCTCTAACCAGCTGAGCTATAGGCCCTTAAAGAAAAAAAGCGGGTGACGAGAATCGAACTCGCGACAACAGCTTGGAAGGCTGTGGTTTTACCACTAAACTACACCCGCATGTTTCTTCTTTGAAATGGCGCAAGACAGAATCGAACTGCCGACACACGGAGCTTCAATCCGTTGCTCTACCAACTGAGCTACTGCGCCAAAAAATTAATAAAACGGTCTGGACGGGACTCGAACCCGCGACCTCCTGCGTGACAGGCAGGCATTCTAACCAGCTGAACTACCAAACCAAGGTAAATGTATTGCATCACTTTATTACTACGCTTTTAATTAAATATTAAAAGCAATTGCGGGGGCAGGATTTGAACCTACGACCTTCGGGTTATGAGCCCGACGAGCTACCTGACTGCTCCACCCCGCGATAATATCTATAAGTAATCTTATAGAAAAAGTAACATTATTCCTTTATAGGAACTTTGTAAGGAGGATAAGGGATTCGAACCCTTGCACGGTTTTACCCGCCTGACGGTTTTCAAGACCGTTCCCTTCAGCCGGACTTGGGTAATCCTCCGGAATAAATATTAAAAAATGACCCGTACGGGAATCGAACCCGTGATACCGCCGTGAAAGGGCGGTGTCTTAACCGCTTGACCAACGGGCCGCTATGAAACGGAGAAGGAGGGATTTGAACCCTCGCGCCGGTTTCCCGACCTACACCCTTAGCAGGGGCGCCTCTTCAGCCACTTGAGTACTTCCCCAAGAAAATAATTTAAAAAATGGGCCTAAATGGACTCGAACCATCGACCTCACGCTTATCAGGCGTGCGCTCTAACCAGCTGAGCTATAGGCCCATAAAGCGGGTGACGAGAATCGAACTCGCGACAACAGCTTGGAAGGCTGTGGTTTTACCACTAAACTACACCCGCAATACTTTAAAACGGTCTGGACGGGACTCGAACCCGCGACCTCCTGCGTGACAGGCAGGCATTCTAACCAGCTGAACTACCAAACCAAGGTAAATGTATTACATCACTTTATTACTACGCCTTTAATTAAATATTAAAAGCAATTGCGGGGGCAGGATTTGAACCTACGACCTTCGGGTTATGAGCCCGACGAGCTACCTGACTGCTCCACCCCGCGATAATATCTATAAGTAATCTTATAGAAAAAGTAACATTATTCCTTTATAGGAACTTTGTAAGGAGGATAAGGGATTCGAACCCTTGCACGGTTTTACCCGCCTGACGGTTTTCAAGACCGTTCCCTTCAGCCGGACTTGGGTAATCCTCCGGAATAAAAAGTACTATTAATTATATCGTCACTACAATGGACCTTGTAGGACTCGAACCTACGACCGGACGGTTATGAGCCGTCTGCTCTAACCAACTGAGCTAAAGGTCCTTGGCTCTTAAAAAGAAATATCGCGGCGAAGGGGATCGAACCCCCGACCTCCCGGGTATGAACCGGACGCTCTAGCCAGCTGAGCTACACCGCGAAAATATAAAAGTACTAATGGAGCCTAGCGGGATCGAACCGCTGACCTCCTGCGTGCAAAGCAGGCGCTCTCCCATCTGAGCTAAGGCCCCACAAAATAAATCGGGAAGACAGGATTCGAACCTGCGACCCCTTGGTCCCAAACCAAGTGCTCTACCAAGCTGAGCTACTTCCCGTATTTAAAAATGCACCCAAAGGGAGTCGAACCCCTAACCTCTTGATTCGTAGTCAAGCACTCTATCCAGTTGAGCTATGGGTGCTAAAACAAGGATCAAAGTCAGATATATTCATCTGCTTTGTACCTTTCAACATCTATTCTGTCAATTTTACAATTGCCATTCATAGTGTTTCAAAGCAATGCCGAGGACCGGAATCGAACCGGTACGGTGATCACTCACCGCAGGATTTTAAGTCCTGTGCGTCTGCCAGTTCCGCCACCCCGGCGTTTTGAAAAGGCTAAGCGGAAAACGGGGTTCGAACCCGCGACCCCCACCTTGGCAAGGTGGTGCTCTACCACTGAGCTATTTCCGCAGTCTGGATGCCGGCTAAAGGATTTGAACCCTCGACCCTCTGATTACAAATCAGATGCTCTACCAACTGAGCTAAGCCGGCGTTATAATCGCCTAGTAATAAAACGAGACTAAAAATGCGGGTGAAGGGACTTGAACCCCCACGCCGTAAGGCGCTAGATCCTAAATCTAGTGCGTCTGCCAATTCCGCCACACCCGCAAAATATTCCTATGAGCCGTGCAGGGCTCGAACCTGCGACCCTCTGATTAAAAGTCAGATGCTCTACCAACTGAGCTAACGGCTCAAAAAATGGAGGTTGACGGGATCGAACCGCCGACCCCCTGCTTGTAAGGCAGGTGCTCTCCCAGCTGAGCTAAACCTCCAAGACAACACTTTAGCGTGGCGACGTCCTACTCTCACAAAGGGAAACCCTTCACTACAATCGGCGCTAAGAAGCTTAACTTCTGTGTTCGGCATGGGAACAGGTGTATCCTTCTCGCTATCGCCACCACACTGGGTGTTGTTGCTATTAAGTTGAGTGATTATTCACTCAAAACTGGATTGAAGTACGTAATCAAAACGTGGTTAAACACTTTTTTATTCGTTTCTTAGGTTAAGTCCTCGACCGATTAGTATTGGTCCGCTCCGTACATCACTGCACTTCCACTTCCAACCTATCTACCTGATCATCTCTCAGGGGTCTTACTTTCTTAAAGAAATGGGAAATCTCATCTTGAGGTGGGCTTCACACTTAGATGCTTTCAGCGTTTATCCCTTCCCTACATAGCTACCCAGCAATGCCCTTGGCAGAACAACTGGTACACCAGCGGTAAGTCCATCCCGGTCCTCTCGTACTAAGGACAGCTCCTCTCAAATTTCCAACGCCCGCGACGGATAGGGACCGAACTGTCTCACGACGTTCTGAACCCAGCTCGCGTGCCGCTTTAATGGGCGAACAGCCCAACCCTTGGGACCGACTACAGCCCCAGGATGCGACGAGCCGACATCGAGGTGCCAAACCTCCCCGTCGATGTGGACTCTTGGGGGAGATAAGCCTGTTATCCCCAGGGTAGCTTTTATCCGTTGAGCGATGGCCCTTCCATGCGGAACCACCGGATCACTAAGCCCGACTTTCGTCCCTGCTCGACTTGTAAGTCTCGCAGTCAAGCTCCCTTCTGCCTTTACACTCTGCGAATGATTTCCAACCATTCTGAGGGAACCTTTGGGCGCCTCCGTTACTCTTTAGGAGGCGACCGCCCCAGTCAAACTGCCCACCTGACACTGTCTCCCACCACGATAAGTGGTGCGGGTTAGAGGGTTCATAACACAAGGGTAGTATCCCACCAGCGCCTCCACCGAAACTAGCGTTCCGGGTTCATCGGCTCCTACCTATCCTGTACATGTGGTACAAACACTCAATATCAAGCTACAGTAAAGCTCCATGGGGTCTTTCCGTCCTGTCGCGGGTAACCTGCATCTTCACAGGTACTAAAATTTCACCGAGTCTCTCGTTGAGACAGTGCCCAAATCGTTACGCCTTTCGTGCGGGTCGGAACTTACCCGACAAGGAATTTCGCTACCTTAGGACCGTTATAGTTACGGCCGCCGTTTACTGGGGCTTCAATTCTGAGCTTCGCCGAAGCTAACCCATCCTCTTAACCTTCCAGCACCGGGCAGGCGTCAGCCCCTATACTTCATCTTTCGATTTTGCAGAGACCTGTGTTTTTGATAAACAGTCGCTTGGGCCTATTCACTGCGGCTGACCGAAGTCAGCACCCCTTCTCCCGAAGTTACGGGGTCATTTTGCCGAGTTCCTTAACGAGAGTTCACTCGCACACCTTAGGATACTCTCCTCGACTACCTGTGTCGGTTTACGGTACGGGCAGTTGTTTTCTCACTAGAAGCTTTTCTTGACAGTGTGACATCAGAAACTTCGGTACTATTATTTCCCTCCCCATCACAGCTTGTCCGTATAGAGTAAAGCATTTGACTCTACTCAAGACTTACTGCTTGGACATGCACTTCCAGTCGCATGCATTTCTTAGCCTCCTGCGTCCCTCCATTGCTCAAACAAAAACAACTGGTACAGGAATATCAACCTGTTGTCCATCGCCTACGCCTTTCGGCCTCGGCTTAGGTCCCGACTAACCCTGGGCGGACGAGCCTTCCCCAGGAAACCTTAGTCATACGGTGGACGGGATTCTCACCCGTCTTTCGCTACTCATACCGGCATTCTCACTTCTAAGCGCTCCAGCCGTCCTCACGATCGACCTTCAACGCCCTTAGAACGCTCTCCTACCATTACACCAGAGGTGTAATCCACAGCTTCGGTAATATGTTTAGCCCCGGTACATTTTCGGCGCAGGGTCACTCGACTAGTGAGCTATTACGCACTCTTTAAATGGTGGCTGCTTCTGAGCCAACATCCTAGTTGTCTGTGCAACCCCACATCCTTTTCCACTTAACATATATTTTGGGACCTTAGCTGGTGGTCTGGGCTGTTTCCCTTTCGACTACGGATCTTATCACTCGCAGTCTGACTCCCGGATATAAATGAATGGCATTCGGAGTTTATCTGAATTCGGTAACCCGAGATGGGCCCCTAGTCCAAACAGTGCTCTACCTCCATCATTCTTAATTCCGAGGCTAGCCCTAAAGCTATTTCGGAGAGAACCAGCTATCTCCAAGTTCGTTTGGAATTTCTCCGCTACCCACAGCTCATCCCCGCACTTTTCAACGTACGTGGGTTCGGTCCTCCAGTGCGTTTTACCACACCTTCAACCTGGCCATGGGTAGATCACATGGTTTCGGGTCTACGACTACATACTCATTCGCCCTATTCAGACTCGCTTTCGCTGCGGCTCCGGCTCTTCACCTTAACCTCGCATGCAATCGTAACTCGCCGGTTCATTCTACAAAAGGCACGCCATCACCCATTAACGGGCTTTGACTTGTTGTAGGCACACGGTTTCAGGATCTATTTCACTCCCCTTCCGGGGTGCTTTTCACCTTTCCCTCACGGTACTGGTTCACTATCGGTCATTAGGGAGTATTTAGCCTTGCGGGATGGTCCCCGCGGATTCCGACGGAATTTCTCGTGTTCCGCCGTACTCAGGATACTCCTAGGTGTTGCCAACATTTCGTCTACGGGGCTATTACCCACTTTGGCGAACCTTTCCAGGTTCTTCGACTATCTTGACAGACTACCACATCGGAGTCCTACAACCCCAACAAGCAAGCTTGTTGGTTTGGGCTCTTCCCGTTTCGCTCGCCGCTACTCAGGGAATCGAATTTTCTTTCTCTTCCTGCAGGTACTTAGATGTTTCAGTTCTCTGCGTCTACCTCTAACCAGCTATGTATTCACTGGAAAGTAACATCCTATAAAAGATGTTGGGTTTCCCCATTCGGAAATCTCTGGATCATAGCTCACTTACAGCTCCCCAAAGCATATCGGTGTTAGTCCCGTCCTTCATCGGCTCCTAATGCCAAGGCATCCACCGTGCGCCCTTATTCACTTAACCTTATGACCTTACGGTCAATTGTTTGGTTCGTTTCTCTAGCGATAGAGACGTTACCAATAAAATAAGCTTCGAACAATAAATAAATTTACTATCCAACGCGGTGTTCTCGGTTTGTTTTGATTACTTTTTTACTTCAATATCCAGTTTTCAATGAACAATTCGTTTGAGAGTATCATATAAGAAGAAAGATAATCCGATGATTAACTTCTATTTATAAGAGTAAACCTCTCAAAACTGAACAAAGTATCGACGAATGTGTAAGTTTCCGTAATATTCCTTAGAAAGGAGGTGATCCAGCCGCACCTTCCGATACGGCTACCTTGTTACGACTTCACCCCAATCATCTATCCCACCTTAGGCGGCTGGCTCCACAAGGGTTACCTCACCGACTTCGGGTGTTACAAACTTTCGTGGTGTGACGGGCGGTGTGTACAAGGCCCGGGAACGTATTCACCGCGGCGTGCTGATCCGCGATTACTAGCGATTCCGGCTTCATGTAGGCGAGTTGCAGCCTACAATCCGAACTGAGAGAAGCTTTAAGAGATTTGCATGACCTCGCGGCCTAGCGACTCGTTGTACTTCCCATTGTAGCACGTGTGTAGCCCAGGTCATAAGGGGCATGATGATTTGACGTCATCCCCACCTTCCTCCGGTTTGTCACCGGCAGTCTCGCTAGAGTGCCCAACTAAATGATGGCAACTAACAATAGGGGTTGCGCTCGTTGCGGGACTTAACCCAACATCTCACGACACGAGCTGACGACAACCATGCACCACCTGTCACTTTGTCCCCGAAGGGAAAGCTCGATCTCTCGAGTGGTCAAAGGATGTCAAGACCTGGTAAGGTTCTTCGCGTTGCTTCGAATTAAACCACATGCTCCACCGCTTGTGCGGGCCCCCGTCAATTCCTTTGAGTTTCAACCTTGCGGTCGTACTCCCCAGGCGGAGTGCTTAATGCGTTAGCTGCAGCACTGAAGGGCGGAAACCCTCCAACACTTAGCACTCATCGTTTACGGCGTGGACTACCAGGGTATCTAATCCTGTTTGCTCCCCACGCTTTCGAGCCTCAGCGTCAGTTACAGACCAGAGAGTCGCCTTCGCCACTGGTGTTCCTCCATATATCTACGCATTTCACCGCTACACATGGAATTCCACTCTCCTCTTCTGCACTCAAGTCTCCCAGTTTCCAATGACCCTCCCCGGTTGAGCCGGGGGCTTTCACATCAGACTTAAGAAACCGCCTGCGCTCGCTTTACGCCCAATAAATCCGGACAACGCTTGCCACCTACGTATTACCGCGGCTGCTGGCACGTAGTTAGCCGTGGCTTTCTGGTTAGATACCGTCAAGGTAAGAGCAGTTACTCTCCTACTTGTTCTTCTCTAACAACAGAGTTTTACGATCCGAAAACCTTCTTCACTCACGCGGCGTTGCTCGGTCAGACTTTCGTCCATTGCCGAAGATTCCCTACTGCTGCCTCCCGTAGGAGTCTGGGCCGTGTCTCAGTCCCAGTGTGGCCGATCACCCTCTCAGGTCGGCTATGCATCATGGCCTTGGTGAGCCGTTACCTCACCAACTAGCTAATGCACCGCGGGTCCATCCATCAGTGACACCCGAAAGCGTCTTTCAAATCAACACCATGCGGTGTCGACTATTATGCGGTATTAGCACCTGTTTCCAAGTGTTATCCCCCTCTGATGGGTAGGTTACCCACGTGTTACTCACCCGTCCGCCACTCCTCTTTTCAATTGAGTGCAAGCACTCGGTAGAAAAGAAGCGTTCGACTTGCATGTATTAGGCACGCCGCCAGCGTTCGTCCTGAGCCAGGATCAAACTCTCATAATAAAAGTTGAACACAATCCGAAGATTGTTAAGCTCATTTGGTTGCTAGCATATTGCTTCGCTTTTGTTAAAAATTGTTGTTTGTTTTTACCGTTGTAAAAACAACCTACACATTTGGTTCGTCTTACTTTGTTCAGTTTTCAAAGGTCTACTGTGTTACCTCGCAGCAACTTTTATATCATATCAAATCTTCGATTTGATGTCAACACTTTTTTTAAAAAGTTTCAAAGTTTTTTTCTGCTTGATGTTATCGAATATTTCGCGACAACTTCATTAGTTTATCAGGTTACTCGCTGTTTGTCAACAACTTTCTTACTGATTTTTCAAGTTTTTTCAAACCTGAATTGTTATTCTATTTTAGTTAATCGTCATTGTTTTCGATGACAACTTCACTAGTTTATCAGGACTGTTGTTATTTGTCAACAACTATTTCGCTGATTGTCAAAGTTTTTTTCAAACTTAGACTGTTATATTATTCTTATCGTTCGGCGTGTTACATCAGTGCCTTGCGACAAGATATAATATACCAAGATTATGGGCTTAGGTCAACTAAAATTTGTACTTTTTTTAAAGTTTTTTTCGTTACCGATTGTTTTATTACTTTTGTTCTTTATTGTTCGTTTTTTTCTATTTAAATAGCAGAATCCGCTGGTTTTCCATGATGCTTTTCCGGAAAATAAAAAGAGGGATTATCAAATAATAATCTCCTCTTTCACTTTTTATCTCATGGTTGGGAATAATAGGACATCGCGAATTGATTGAGCGTCCGTTAAGAGCATAACCAAACGGTCGATACCAATTCCTAATCCGCCGGTTGGTGGCAAACCATACTCTAATGCTTCAATAAAGTCTTCATCTACACCGTGAGCTTCATCATTTCCTTGTTCACGTTCTTTTTCTTGATCTTCAAAACGTTCACGTTGGTCAATCGGGTCATTTAACTCAGTAAATGCGTTAGCAAATTCTTTTCCTACTATAAATAGTTCAAAACGATCGGTAAAACGACCATCTTCTGGATTTTTCTTCGCTAAAGGAGATACTTCTACTGGGTGTCCATAGACAAATGTTGGTTGTTGAAGCGTCTCTTCGACAAAGGTTTCAAAGAATTCATTTAAAATATGACCCACTGCCATATTATTATTGATTTCTACATTATGTTCTTTCGCCAAAGCACGAGCTTCTTCAACAGTCATTTCCTGCCAGAAATCCACACCTGTTTGTTCTTTGATTGCATCTACCATGTGCACGCGTTTAAATTCAGAACCTAGGTCAACTTCTTTTTCATCATAAGTGATAGTCGTTGTTCCTAAGACTTTTTCTGCAGCATTGCGGATGATTCCTTCAGTTAGATCCATCACATCTTTATAATCTGTATATGCAGTATACGCTTCTAGCATAGTAAATTCAGGGTTATGTGTTGTATCGATCCCTTCATTACGGAATACTCGTCCGATCTCATAGACTTTCTCCATACCACCGACAATCAAACGTTTCAAATGCAGCTCTAAAGCAATTCGTAAATATAAGTCCATATCTAATGCATTATGATGCGTGATAAACGGACGTGCAGCTGCACCACCAGCATCATTGTGCAAAACGGGTGTTTCTACTTCTACATAGCCATTACCATCAAGGTAACGACGAATTTCACTAATGATTTGGCTGCGTTTCATGAAACGATCAAAACTGTCTTTATTGCTGATCAAATCTAAATAGCGTTGACGGTAACGTTGTTCGATATTCGTTAAACCGTGGTATTTATCTGGTAATGGGCGTAATGCTTTCGTTAATAACACGATTGTTTTCGCTTTAACAGTTACTTCACCTGTATCAGTTTTCATGATTTGTCCAGTCACACCAAAGAAATCACCTAAATCTGCGTGTTTAAAAATTTCGTATGCTTCATCGCCTACTTGGTCTTTACGTACATAAAGTTGAATTTGGCCATCACGATCTTGCAAATGAGCAAATCCAGCTTTTCCTTTGCCGCGCTTTGTCATCATTCGACCAGCGACGCTTGCTGATAAATCCATTTCATTCAATTCTTCTTTTGAGTATTGATCAAATTGGTCATGTAATTCTTTTGAATTATGTGTTCGGTCAAAACGCTTTCCGAAAGGATCGATCCCTTCTTTACGTAAATTTTCCATTTTTTCACGACGCACAAGCATTTGATCATTTAGATCTTCTAAGTGCGCTTGTTGTTCATCTGCCACTGTATTTCCTCCATTCTGAAATCACATACCCCTATAATGCCACATTGAAACAAAAAAAAGCAAGCCGAATTTTTGTTTCAGCCTGCTTTTTTTATTAGATTGTTTCAATTGTTTCTTTTTCTGCATGTTTTTCTGCTTTTTCTTCGAATGCATCCAGCAAATCAACCATCACTTGCTGGGTCTCCGCTTGATTGATAGCTACTTTTACTTTAGCAGCACGTGGAATTCCTTTTAAATAGTATGAAGCATGTTGGCGAAATTCTCTCGTCGCGATTTTTTCACCTTTTAAATCGACTAAACGTTGCAAATGAACTTTAGCTGTTTCGATTTTTTCATGAGGGGTTGGTTCAGGTATCAGTTCTCCTGTTTCTAGATACTGTTTGGTTCGTTGGATCATCCACGGATTTCCCAATGCAGCTCTGCCGATCATCACACCATCGGCCCCTACATAATCCAGCATACGTTTTGCATCTTCTGGTGTACGAACATCTCCATTTCCCATGAAAGGGATGGTCAGATGCTGTTTCACTTCTTTTAAAACATCCCAATTTGCTTGACCTTCATACATTTGAACTCTTGTGCGACCATGCATAGCGATGGCGGATGCTCCTGCTTTTTCAGCTGCCAATGCATTTTCAACTGCGAACAGGTGGTCTTCGTCCCAACCAGTTCGCATTTTAACCGTGACTGGCAAATCTATAGCAGAGGAAACAGCATTTACCATCTCATATACTTTATTCGGATCTAAAAGCCATTTTGCACCTGCTTCTGCTTTGATGACTTTATTTACCGGACAGCCCATATTGATATCGATGATTGCAGCTTGGGTATTTTCTTCTACAAATTTCGCAGCTTCAACTAGATTTTCTTTATCACCACCAAAAATTTGCACACTTAGCGGATATTCTCGCTCATCTATATGAAGCATATCTAAGGTTTTTTTATTTCTTTGCTGGATTCCTTTATCACTGATCATTTCACAGACAACAAGTCCTGCACCAAACTCTTTAACAGTCACACGAAAAGCAGCGTTACTAATACCAGCCATTGGTGCTACTACAACGCGATTCGGAATTTCAACATTCCCTATTTTCCACATAGCGCTTCTCTCCTACTTTTCACGGGTATTTTTGATTGCTTCATCGCGTAGTTCAATTAAATCCTCTTCACTATAATGATATTTGTTACCACAGAATTGGCAAACTGCTTCTGCACCATGATCTTCTTCAATCATTGCGTTGATTTCATCTAAGCCAACTGCAATGATTGCTGTACCAAATTTTTCTTTTGAGCAGTTACATTTAAATTGAACAGGCATTTTTTCCAGGATTTCAATTTCGTCTTTACCAAGCAGACGTTCTAAAATCCCTTCAGGTGATTCGCCTTCATCAATCAAACGAGAAATCATCGGTACTTCTTGCAAGCGTTGTTCAATGAAATCAATTGTTTTTTCATCTGCTCCTGGCATCACTTGGATCATAAATCCGCCAGCCGCTTTGACACTTTCATCTGTATCAACTAAAACACTCAAGCCGATTGCTGACGGGATTTGCTCTGAGACCGCCATGAAGTAAGTAAAATCTTCACCAATTTCACCAGAAACAATCGGAGTTTGTCCTGAAAAAGTTTCTTTCAAACCTAAATCTTTGATTACAGTAAAAATTCCTTCTGCTCCAACTGCACCGCGAACATCGATTTTACCACTTTCATTCAGAGTTAAGCTAACGTGCGGATTCTTTATGTAACCTTTTGTATTACCACTTCCGTCACTATCAACAACAATGCTTCCTGCTGGTCCATTTCCTTGAACTTTCACAGTTAATTTATCTTCACCTTTTAATGTTGCGCCCAGTAGTAAAGCGCCCACCATCGTTCTGCCTAACGCAGCCGTCGATGAACTCCATGTATCATGGCGTTTTTGTGCTTCTGAAATTGTATTTGTTGCGCAAACCGCATATGCGCGAATCGATCCTTCATAACATAATGCTTTTACTAAGTAATCTTCCATTTTTATTTCCCTCTTCTCGATTGGTACATTTTCTGACTCATTACCAGATAATACTAGGAATTAGCCATTTTTTCAACTAAATAATTTTAACTTATAGAAAAGAGCACCCCATAAAAGGGATGCTCTACGTGTTTTATTTGTAACGATCATCAAAATTATTACGGTCATATTCAGAATCTTTTTTAGTTTCATCATCAGATTTAACTTCTGATTGGACTTTTTCTTCTGTTTTTTCGCTGTCCGCTTTTACTTCTTCCGCTTCGTCATGTAATTCTTGTTTTGCTTCTTCAAAATCTTGTTTTTCTTCGGCTTGTCTTTGTGCATCTTTTTCTTCTAATGCACGTTTTGCTTCTTCAAACGTCTGTGCTTTTTCACTAGGGAATTGGCTATCGATAACGTCTTGAGGCATAACACCTTCTTCAAACAATGATTTGATACTACGAGCATCTAATGTTTCATACTCTAATAGTTTTTCAGCAATTAGTTTGTGCTGCGCACGATGTGCTTCGATAATTTCACGCGCTTTATCGTGAGCTTCCATCAAGATACGACGTACTTCTTGATCGATTTCATATGCAACTTGCTCAGAATATGCTTTTGTTTGACCATAGTCACGGCCAACGAAGACTTGGTGGTTTCCTTCATATTGAACTGGACCTAATTTGTCGCTCATCCCATATTCAGTTACCATACTACGGGCAATGCCTGTTGCTTGCTCAAAGTCATTAGATGCACCTGTTGATTGAACACCGAAAATAATTTCTTCCGCTGTACGTCCACCAAGTAAACCAACGATTTGTTCAAACATGTCTTCTTTAGTCATTAAGAATTGATCTTCTTTTGGTAAAGCAATCATGTAACCGCCAGCGCGTCCACGAGGAATAATCGTTACTTTGTGAACGATACGGGCACGACTTAATACTAAACCAACGATTGTATGCCCAGCTTCATGGTACGCAACCATTTCGCGTTCTTTTTTATTAATTACGCGATCTTTCTTCGCTGGTCCTGCAATTACGCGATCTTCTGCTTCATCCACGTCAGATGCGTCAATTTTCTTCTTATTACGACGAGCTGCTACTAAAGCCGCTTCGTTTAAGACGTTTTCTAAATCTGCACCAGCAAAACCTGGTGTTTGTTGTGCCACGACTTTCAAATCAACGTCATCAGCCAATGGTTTGTTACGAGCATGAACTTTAAGAATGGCTTCACGGCCTTTCACATCCGGACGGCCAACTAAAATTTGACGGTCAAAACGACCTGGACGTAATAACGCTGGGTCTAACACGTCTGAACGGTTTGTTGCAGCTACGACGATAACACCTTCGTTGCCATCAAATCCATCCATTTCAACAAGTAATTGGTTTAGGGTTTGTTCACGTTCATCGTGTCCGCCACCCATACCAGCACCACGTTGACGACCAACTGCATCGATTTCATCGATGAAGATGATTGCTGGTGCGTTTTTCTTCGCTGTTTCAAATAGATCACGGACACGGCTTGCACCGACACCGACAAACATTTCAACGAAGTCTGAACCTGAGATAGAGTAGAAAGGTACGCCTGCTTCACCGGCAACGGCTTTAGCAAGTAAGGTTTTACCAGTTCCTGGAGGTCCTTCTAAAAGAACACCTGCGGGAATACGAGCACCTAATTCAACGAAACGTCGAGGATCTTTTAAGAATTCGACTACTTCGACTAATTCTTGTTTTTCTTCTTCTGCTCCGGCTACATCAGAGAAGCGTACGCGGTTCGCTTTTTTGTCTGCTTCTTTAGCTTTTGATTTACCAAAGTTCATGACACGGCCGCCGCCACCTCCACCGCCGCCTTGTTGCCCCATCATCATATAGAATAAGAAGATGAACAATACGATCGGTAAGAAACTAAATAAGATAGAAAGCCAGGCACCACTTGATGATTGTTCTTTCACAGAAAGTTTTACATTATTTTCTCGGGCCATATCTTGAATACCAGATAATGTGATATCACTTGGCAAGACAATCGTAGTGAATGATTTTGTAGAAACTTCTGTTGATCCCCACAATGAAAGACCGCCAGTGTTTTTGATTTCTTGTTTTTCTTTGTACTGACCTGTGATCTTGTACACACCATTTGTTGGTTGGATCGTCAGTTCTTTCACTTTACCTTCTTCTAACTGGGTACTGAAGGTTGAGTATTCGATATCTGGTGACTGGGGATTGTTATTTCCAAAAATGAAATAAACAACCATGACCATCGCCAAAATCAGCAATACATAATATAGGCCATTTTTCATGCCGCTATTCTTTTTATTCATGCCTGTCCTCCTTTGACTAGTGCGCGTAATTTAATTTTACGGTTTATTTTTTATCAATTCTGACCATTACATTGTAACATAACTAAATCTAAGAGAGATATTAATTTGATTCGTAGATTTCAGGTTTCAACACGCCTACGTAAGGTAGATTTCGGTATGCTTCTGCATAATCCAAACCATAACCTACAACAAATTCATTAGGTACATCAAAGCCGACATAGTCTGCGACAATATCAACCACACGACCTTCAGGTTTATCCAACAACGTGACGATTTTCACAGATGCTGCTTTTCTGTATTTAAAAAGATCAACTAGATAGGCTAATGTGCGTCCGCTGTCGATAATATCTTCTACGATCAGGATATCACGTCCCTCAACATTTGTATCAAGATCCTTGATGATTTTCACTTCACCAGAAGATACGGTTGCATTTCCATAGCTAGATACAGCCATAAAATCCATTTCTAAATGAGTATCGATACAGCGTGTGATATCAGCCATGAAAGGTATTGCACCTTTTAAAATACCGATTACTAAAGGATTTTTATCCTTGTAATCTTCTGTTAGTTGTTTACCAAGTTCAGTTGATTTTTCAAGAATTTGCTCTTTCGTGATCAAAACTTGTTTAATATCATTCTCTAACATATTGCTTCCTTCTCCTTTGAGGTCTTTAGTTATTATTTTATGTTATTTTGCTTCTTTGAATAAAAATAATTTTTAGGTGTTACTCTTTTATTTTATAAAGGAGCCTGTAGAGTATTTTATCAGTTTCTTTAGGAATACTCAAATATGAATTTACAAATTTTGGAACCCAAATAATCTTATCGTCAGCTGAAAGAATGACCCAGGCTCGTTCTCTGATTAAATTGGGGATTTTTTGGTCAATAAAAAGTCGATTTAATCTTTTGGTTAGGTTTGGTGTTAACGAAATTCTATCTCCATCTTTTCGATGACGGATCGTTAACGGTAATAACGTTTGTTCGCTTATAAGCAAAGAAAATTCTGACCAATCTTTTATTTTTTCAGGAGGGACGATTTTTTTTTCTGATGTTTCTATCCCTAACCATTCATTTTCCGAAAGAAAGATATGGTCATTACTATTTAAATGAAACAATTGTTTTTCATGAGCTAATTCGTTTTTTTTAAGGCGAAACGTGTTATATTCTTTCACGGCTTGCCAACCTTGTTCAAAATCCATAGACAATTGAGGCTCCGGTTGATCCAATAACAACAAAAGTTGCTCGATCTGCATTCGACTGATTGCCACACCAATAGGTACAATCGTACGTTGAAATAGGGTCATTAAGAAAAAGGTCTGTACACTTCTTTTTTCTTGCTTCAACTCAGTTAGCTGGACAAGCCAGCCATCTGTTGTTTCGGTCACCCACTTGTTATACTTCGGTTCTATAACGAACTGAATAATTTCGTCAGCTAACGTGATTTGCTCGCTAAAATCTGCTATATGCTGTAAAAATTTTGGATTCTCTTTTTTTAAGAGTGGAACAACTTGATGCCTGAAACGATTGCGCATATATGTATTACTCTGATTTGAGCTATCTTCAAAATACACAATTGCTGACTCTTTAGCGAACTGTTCTAATCGTTCTTTGGAAAAAATTAAGAAAGGACGAATCAGCTCACCGTTCCCAAATGACTGTTTTGCTCTAATTCCTACTAAATTTAGTAGAGCACTTCCTCTTGTCAGCTTCATTAAAATCGTCTCAGCTTGGTCATCGCTGTGGTGTGCCGTCAAAAGTAAAGAGATTTCTTCTTGTTCCATAATTTCAGCAAAAAAATCATAGCGGAACTTACGAGCACGAGCTTCTGTATCTTTTGTTTTGTCTAATTCTTCCCAGACTTTACTATAGTATGGAATTTCTTTTTTTAGACAATAGCTTTTTAGATAGTCTGCTTCCGCCTTTGATTCTATACGTAACTGGTGATCGATATGGGCTACTACCAACTCCAAGTGGTCTTTTTGGGCAGCAATTTGCATCAATTCTAACAAAATCATTGAATCGACTCCACCTGAAACTGCCAATAGAATTTTTTGGTTTGACTGCCAATATTCATTTCTTTTACAATGATCATAAAATTCTTGAAACATCTACTCACCTCTTTGTTCCATAGTTTATAGACTTATCAAAAAAATGCCAAAAACATAAAAGCCGAGCTTTCGCTCAGCTTCAATTATTTATTGGTTAGTTACGGCGTCCGCCGCGCCCGCCACGTTTACCTTCTGTATTACGTTTCAATGAAGTTAAACGATCATCACTATCTTTTAAAAATGAGGTCATTAATGAATCAAAATCTTGACTTGAATTCATAGGTTGCGCTCTTGTAAATTGTTTTTTAGGTGCTGGACGTGCTCCACGGTCACGACTTGCTTGATGTCCATTGTTCTCACGACGTTGATATTCACGTTTTGGTTCCGCAGCTTGTTCTTGCGCTTTACGAATAGACAAGCCTACTTTACCGTCATCACCGACTGAGGTAACTTTTACCGTCACTTCATCCCCTACGGTCAATACATCATGGATATCTTTTACAAACCCATTTGATACTTCACTAATGTGAACCAACCCTGTTTTTCCTTCACCTAGATCGATGAAGGCACCAAAATTCGTGATGCCAGACACTTTTCCTGGCAACTTCGCTCCTACTTCAATTGACATAAAAAAAATGTTCCTCCTATTATTTACCCTATTATATCTGCAGTTATTCGCCTGATTGTTTTTCAGATGAATGAGACTGTGATTGACTATCTGATGATTTTTGTTCATTACTAGAGCTAGTCGTTCCGCCTAACTCTGGAATGTTGTAGATTTGTTCGCCTTCTTTAGAAACATAATAACGGCTGCGGGCCAACTTCGCCACGTAATCGTCATCTCTTAAAAGAGCAACATCTTGTTCTAAACGATTTAACTTCTTATCTGCTTCTGCCGACTCAGCTACAGCTTCAGCTTGCTGTGTTTTAAAAGCACTCAGTTGCTGATAGTCTTTCACTAGCTGGATACCTGAAACGATAAAAATCACAAACGCTACGAGAAAAACAACTGCCAGACGGCGGCGCCTGAAAATCAACTGCTTTTGCTGTTTTTGAAATTCGGCATACTGTTCTTTTGTATACTCATTATCTAATGCAGCAACTTTCTCCATGTCTTTTTTCTTTTTTCCCATGTCTTACGCTCCACTCGTTTTTGGTTTGTCTGTCTTATTATACCAACATCTAAGAAGCTTGTCTAATCTAAATTATCACTATTTTCGACTCTTTTCTCTGAAACAATCTGATACATCTTTTCTGCATCTTCTTTTTTCGTCGAATCACGAAGTTCAAGTACTTCGATTTCTAAGATTTTATTACCAAATTGGATCTTCACTTGGTCACCGATTTTTACGTTACTTGATGATTTCGCCAAGATACCATTGATTTGAATCCGACCCTTATCCGCAACTTCTTTGGCTACAGGTCTTCTTTTAATAATACGTGAAACTTTTAAAAATTTGTCTAAACGCATAAACCTTACCTCTTCATTCTTAGTATTTTCGCTCCAAACGGTAATGTCAACCATTCCCGAATTGTAAATAACTGTATTTTAATAATAATAAAAATAAATGTTGCCCCGCCAATTAAAACACCTATTATTGCAATGATCATCGCTTGTCCACGATGCTCGATAGCTCCTAATAAAATTGCAATACCGCCTTGATAACAGAGTAACACAAATCCCATCGTTCCTAAACTAATCGTTAATTTTCTAAAGAAATGATTTTCTACAATAAAACGATTGATCTCTTTTTTTGAAAAAAGTATCAGTAAAAATAAGGTGGCCACTAAGCCTGCGATTGTTGAAACACTTGCACCCATTGTTCCAAAAGTATAGGTCAAAGAGCTTGTTAAGAACAGCTTGACCAATAAACCGATCCCAGCCGAAAATATCGACGTGAAAAATTGATTCCGGCTTTGTAAAATACTCTGGTAGGCTTGAATTACTGCCATAAAAGCAATCGAACAAACGTATACACCTAGAACACCATTCCCCTTATAATCTTTAAATAAAGCAAAGTTTATATACGGCAATAACAGTGTTAGACCTATCGAAGCGGCTGCAGCAATGGTTGTTGTCAAGCGTAAAAATATTTTAGCCGCTTGCAAGAACCGCCCCTTTTCTTGGCTCATGAAATATTTTGTCAGCGCTGGTAAAAAACTTGAACTTAACGCTAATGCAACAACTAAGCCTAATTGAACGAGAGGCTGACCGCGATCATAGACCCCTTTATCGATTTTAGCAGCAGAATCACTAATTCCTGATGCAACCAAGGAATTTTTAACCAGAAAAGAATCAATTAATTGAAAGAAAATCAGAAAAGCACTATATAAAGATACGATCCCACCTTCTATCATTAAACGTCCAAATAACTTTCTGGAACCTTTTTCAACTTTCCATTGCGTCAGATAAGCTGAACTTCCTACACGAATTTTTCGATCGTAATACCAAAGGATTCCTGCAGCAACAAGACCACCTAACAAAGCTCCGCCCATTGCAATCGTCCCCGTCTGATAAACAGACCAGCCAAAGCGGCTAAAAGAGTAGGCTGCAACCAAAATCACACCCACTCTGACAATTTGCTCCATCACTTGGGAAACAGCACTTGGAACCATCAATAGGTGTCCTTGAAAATTCCCTCTATAAAATGACAAGATCGGCACTAATAAGAATGTAAAAGAAACAACTTGAATCAAAGAGGCTAATCGATAATCTCCCATCATAAAGGCAATTTCATGACTCCCCAAAAAGAAAAACGCCCAACATAAAACAGCAATCATAAAGACAAAGGGAAAGAGTTTTTGTAAAACTTTTTTCTGTTCACTAATGTCTGGTTGTTCTGCTACGACTTTCGAAATAAACTGAGGCAGCCCCGACAATGCTAAGGTCATGGCAATACCATAAATTGGATAAACCTGTTGGTAAACATAGAACCCTTCATCACCAACTAAGTTTTGAAAAGGCACCCGGTAAACCGCACTCAGCACTTTGGCAATAAACGATGCAATAGTTAGAATAGCTGCACCTTGCATCATTGACCGCATTTCCTTATGTGCCATTCGTTGACCTCCTATTTTAAAAGCTGAATGAGCTCGTTCAGCTCTGACAGAAAATAGGAAAATAGGACCGAGGTGTTCTTTACCTCATTCATATTTTATCTTTTTTCCGAAGAGCTAGCTCATGAAGCTAGATAAGTTTAAAAGCGTAACGAGCTCGTTTAACCTCGACTGAAAAATAGGAAAAATCGATTGAGGTGCTTTTTACCTCACTCTATTTTTATCTTTTTTCCGAGAGGTTAGCTCGTGAAGCTAGATAAGTTTAAAATCTGAATAAACCCGTCTTTTTTATTCTGTCTCAACAGCCGTAGTTTTATATTTTTCTTGTCTCAATGCTGTGGTAAACAACGCTACTTCCTGCAACCAAGCAGCTTCTTTCATATCTTTAGGCACTTTTAAACGAACGGACATTTTTTCATTATCGACAGCGAGATCCGCTTTTAATTGAGTCTGAGATAGCGCCTCAAATATCTGTTCGACATTATAGGTCTTCGTACCTATTTTACTTAAAGTAAAGGTAATTTCCTGCTTTCTCTTACGAATTGTTTCAACTAGGGCACGGTCACCATCCATTTTGATTTGACCTGTCGTTAATAAATGAGCCACTTCATCTGGGTATTCTCCAAATCGATCAAGCAGATCTGCTTCTAGTTCATCATACATATCCATATTTTCTAACTGACGAATTCGTTTATAAATCTCAATTTTTTGACGCTCATCTGAAATATAACTCGTTGGTAAATAAGCATCGATACCCAAGTCGATCTCAACAGATGTTTTTTGGTCTTGGATATTTTTCCCTTGTTTGCGGGCAACTGCTTCTGAAAGCATTTGTGAGTACATATCAAAACCGACAGAGTCGATAAAGCCATGTTGTTGCGCGCCTAATAGATTTCCAGCACCACGAATGGATAAATCACGCATCGCAATTTTAAATCCAGAACCTAGTTCCGTGAAATCTTTGATTGCTTCTAAACGCTTTTCGCTGACTTCATTTAAAATTTTCTGTTGCTCATACATGAAATAAGCATATGCGACACGGTTACTCCGACCAACCCGGCCACGTAATTGATACAATGTAGATAAGCCCATATAATCAGCATTTTCTACAAAAAGGGTATTGGCATTGGGAATATCAACACCTGTCTCAATGATCGTTGTTGTAACTAAAACATCGTATTGCCGTTCAATAAAGTCAAATAAGGTATTTTCTAATTGAACTTCAGTCATCTGGCCATGCGCGTATGCAATTCTGGCATCCGGAACCAGCGCTTGAATTTCTTCAACTTTTTGCTCGATCGTGTCAACTCGATTATAAAGATAAAAAACTTGCCCATCGCGAGCCATTTCCCTTTCGATTGCTTCTCTGATTGCACCTGGATTATTTTCCATGACATACGTTTGGATAGGATAACGATTTTCTGGCGGTGTTTCAATGACTGAAAGATCACGTACGCCAAGCATCGACATATGCAATGTTCTAGGGATCGGCGTTGCAGTCAGTGTTAAAACGTCTACTTGTGCTCGTAATTGTTTCAAACGCTCTTTGTGTTTTACACCAAAACGTTGTTCTTCATCAATTACCAACAACCCAAGATCACTAAAATTCACATCTTGAGAAAGCAAACGGTGGGTTCCAACTACGATATCCACTTGTCCATGTTTGATTTTTTCGATTGTTTCACTTTGTTGCTTTTTCGTTCTAAAACGACTCAACAAGCCTACTTCGACAGGAAACCCTTCAAATCGGTCCAACATAGTCTCGTAATGTTGCTGTGCTAAAATCGTTGTCGGAACTAAAAAAGCCACTTGTTTATTATTGTTGATTGCTTTGAATGCAGCACGTAACGCTACTTCTGTTTTTCCGTAGCCCACATCACCGACCAGCAATCGATCCATTGGTCGTGTTTTTTCCATATCATGTTTGATTTCAGCAGTGCTACGCAACTGATCATCTGTTTCACTATAAGGAAAGGCATCTTCAAATTCTTTTTGGTAAGCATCGTCCGGCGGAAAAGCATAGCCTTTTTCAGATTCTCTTGAGGCGTAAAGTTGGATCAAATCGTCTGCGATATCTTCGATTTTAGAAGACACTTTACGCTTAGTTTTGCTCCATTCACTACCGCCTAATTTGTTAACTTTAGGCGATTTTGCTTCAGACGCTACGAACTTCTGGATCAGGTTGAGTTGCGTGACTGGAATAAATAGCTTATCATCATTTTGATATAAAATCGTGATGTAATCTTGGTGAACGCCATCAACTTCTAGTGTTTGCATCCCAATATACTTACCGATACCGTGATTCGCATGAACGACATAATCCCCATTTTTTAGATCACTATAACTTTTTAAGCGTTCTGCATTTGAAACGGTTTGGCGGCGTGCTCTTTTTTTCGTTGTGGTATGGAAAATTTCTTTTTCCGTGATGGCTACGATTTTTTCTACAGGTAATTCAAACCCGGATTGCAACGAACCTTCAACGATTTGAATTTTTCCTTCTATTAATTTATCAGCAGAAACGGTCACACTTGAAATATCAAAATCACGAAACAGCTCTTCGACTTTTTGACTACGTTCTTTCGTTGGTACAAAAACCACAACAGTTTGATCTTGTTTTTGCCAGCGATCCATTTCCGTTTTTAGTAACGGCATTTGACCGAAAAACTGTTGCATCGAACGATACTGAAAATTATGAACTGCTTGAAAACGTAGATTGCCCATTCCTTTTTGGAATAATGAAAAGAACGTTGTCGAAAAGGTCATTTTCCTTACTTGCTCATGAAACTCCAAGCCAAATGTTTGCTCTGGGAAAACACGCATTTCTTCTAATTTAAGCACTTGCCACTCATTTTCCTCACGAATAATTTCACGTTCGGCTTCTAAAATCCGCGCATAATCATCCACAAAGACTAAACTTTCTTCTCCGATATAATCCAGCAACGTTGTTTTTGTTTCATATAAAAGATCTGTATAGTAATGCGCTGTGTCTGTAGGAATCCCTTGACTCCACGAGGTCGCTAACTGACCAAAGTAATCCTGAAGAAAGTCTTTTTCAGCAGTATCTTTAGCAATCGCTACTCTTTTTTCTAACGCTTTGCTCAATTCTTTTTCACCATGAATCAAGTCTTCTTTTGAAAAGACAAGATCAGTCATTGGTGAAAGCATCACAGATTCAATTGCTTCTACAGAGCGTTGGGTATCTGCTTCAAAATAACGTAGAGAATCAATTTCAATATCGAATAACTCTGCTCTGACTGGATATTCATAATTTAACGGATAGACATCGACAATACTGCCCCGAATACTAAAATCACCAGGCTTGCCAACTAAAGATTGGCGCTCATAGCCCATCAAAACTAGTTGCTGTGCCAATGTATCCAGTTCAATTTCTCCGCCAATTTCCCAGTAAAGCTGTGCTTGTTTCCACGTTTGTTTACTTGGCAAATATTTTCTTAGACCTGCTACAGGAACAACGATGATCCCCGCTTGATCTGTTAAAAGAAAATTAAGTGCCGCAACTCTTTCTGCTCTAGCTTCTGGTGAAGAAAAAGCCATTTCAGCAGACAATACTTCATCTACAGGAAATATATACACTTCTTCATCTGATAAAATATTACGAAAATCTTCAACTAGCTGGTTTCCATAATAAAGGTTTGGAACAGCTACAACGATTTTTTTGTTTTTTTCTTTGTAGCCACTCGTCATGACCAATGTTTTAGCAGAGCCGGCTAAACCTGTAATCAGTTGGCGCGTATTTCCTGTTAGTTGCTTTTGCCACTCTCGGGCTAGTTCACTTGCACCAATTCGTTCAATGATGTTCAAAACGGGCTCCTCCTTCTACACGTTCTATTTTGCTTATTTTCCATTAAATTGATTCATCGTATCAACAAACGTATGTCCTTCACATGCATAAATCGCGGCATCAACTGCGCTTTTCACTGCTAATAAAATCTCCTCATGTTTTTCTTTAGGAAAACCAGTCAATACATGATGGACAACTGTGTTACTGCCAATAGGACGACCAATGCCAATCTTGATTCTTGGAAACACATTTGTTCCTAAATGCGAAATCAAACTCTTAATACCATTATGGCCACCAGCACTACCTTTTCCACGTAAACGGATCTTACCTATTTCCAAATCTAGATCATCATAAATAACGATCAAGTCCTCATCTTCTACACCATAATAGGTCATTAAAGGACCTACTGAACGGCCAGACTCATTCATAAACGTAAGTGGTTTGACCAACATAATTTTTTCTGTTCCTATAAAAAATTCAGCAATATCTGCTTCAAATTGACTTCTATTAAAGGTTGCATTGTATCGGTGAGCGATTTCATCTACAGTAATAAACCCGATATTATGTTTTGTTTCTTGATATTTACTTCCAGGATTACCTAATCCGACGATCATTTTCATCTATTTATATTCTCCTTAAAGAGGTGCTCTTTTACCACCATTTATTCATTCTCCAACACAAAATATCTGGGCAGGAGAATCCCTTGCCCAGTTTTTTATAATTATACCATAAAACAAACGATTGCCGACTCATTTAAATTCTTAAAAAAGCCATAAGCTTGATTTAATTCTTTAAAGATAAAAAAATTCAGTAAAATCGCAAATAGTGAAATACCGCACATGAAAGAGTTTTCTTATGAAACACCCCTGAAAACTGTATTAATTTATATAAACAAAAAACGTGACAAACCTCACAAACGGTGGTATTATCATTGTGATAAAACAATTATCTGAAAGGAATGATACACATGACTGCAGCAGTTGGGAACAAAGACCACCAAAAAGTAATTTTAGTTGGAGATGGCGCTGTCGGATCTAGTTATGCTTTTGCCTTAGTCACTCAAAATATTGCTCAAGAAGTTGGTATTATTGATATAGATACAAAGAAAACCGAAGGAGATGCGGCTGATTTATCTCATGCATTAGCATTTACTTCTCCTAAAAAGATTTATGCGGCCACTTATGACGATTGTCATGATGCTGATCTTGTCGTATTGACGGCCGGAGCTGCACAAAAACCTGGTGAAACAAGAATCGATTTAGTTCATAAAAACTTAAAGATCAACAAACAAATCGTCACTGCCATCGTTGATTCTGGCTTTAACGGCATTTTCTTAGTCGCTGCTAACCCAGTTGATATTTTAACTTATTCTACATGGAAATTCTCAGGATTTCCAAAAGAACGCGTTATCGGTTCTGGGACATCTCTTGACTCAGCTCGTTTCCGTCAAGCAATCGCTGAATTAGTTGATGTAGATGCTCGTAATGTCCATGCTTATATCTTAGGCGAACACGGAGATACCGAATTTCCAGTTTGGTCTCATGCCAACGTTGCCGGCTTACAAATTTATGAATGGGTCAAAAACAACCCAGATGTAGATGAGGAAGCAATGGTCAACTTATTCTTCAATGTAAGAGATGCTGCTTATTCAATCATCGAGAAAAAAGGTGCGACATTCTACGGAATCGCTGCTGCCTTAGCTCGAATTACAAAAGCAATTTTAGACGATGAAGATTCTGTCTTCCCACTATCTGTTTATTTAGATGGCGAGTATGGACAAAATGATATTTACATCGGCGCACCTGCTGTAATCAATCGTCAAGGAATCAAACAAGTCATTGAAATTCCATTGACAGATTCTGAAATGGATCGCATGAATGCTTCTGCTAACGCACTGAAGGAAGTCATTAAATCTGCTTTTGAGAAATTTGAAGCAGAAGATAATTAAAAAAAGACAGTTGAAAAGCTTTATCAGAAGTCATTTTGATTTCTGATAAAGCTTTTTTATGGATCTATTTTATTTTCTCTACTTATCTTGGTAAATACTCTAACATGATTTGTTTTTTCTTTGCACACTTTAAACCAAAAATAAATGGCGAGAAAAAAGCCGGCTTCTACCATTAGCCTTTATACAAAATTTCTTTTTGTGCTAATGCTTCTTTGATACGGTTAAGGGTGTCTTCATTTTCACAACGAATCATATGCAAATGAATTCCACCGGTCAACTCAGATAATAACGAAGCCTTGCTTTTTTCATAGGCTTTAACAAACTCTTTCACTTCTTTTTCCGTGTGAATATGCAGGCCTCCTGTTAATTCACCATAAATCGGATGTTCGACCACCACATCTAGCACTTCGCCACCTAGAGAAACGATTGTTAGTAGTTCGTCTTCGGTTTGCTCCGGCATATGCTGGCAAGCTATTTTTCGGACAACGCCTTGTTTGTCTTTTTCAGACTCAAGCAAATAGCCTCTAGCTGTTGCGATAATTTCATAACCTGCGGCCCTTAACAGTGCTACATCTCCAACCACGATTTGGCGGCTGACTTTGAATTTTTTTGCAAAACGACTGGCACTCATTGGTTTATCTGCTGATTCTAATTCGAGTAAAATTGCTTCTCGTCTTTTAATACCATCCATCCAATTTCCTCCTGTTGTCTCTTAATCCATTTGCTTTTGCTGGAATCGTTTCGAAGCATCCATGATCCCTTGATACGTTTCTTTGATTGTTTCTTTGTATTGATCGTTCTCAATATATGTGTCGATTTTTGCTAGAACTTCTTGCTCTCTTGAAATATCTAATATTGGCTGTTCTGATGTTTTTTTGATTGTAGCGATTGCTTCAACTACATCCATGCGCTCTTCTAATAAAGCAACAATTTGTTTGTCTAGCGCATTGATTTTATCGCGCTGAATCGTGAGTGGTGACCGTTTTTCATCTAGTTCTATTTCCTTGATGATTTTCGCAGGATTTCCGCCGATCACACAATTGTCCGGAAATGATTTTGTGACAACCGAACCTGCTGCTACCACGACATTATTTCCTAAAGTCACACCCGGCGTGATTACAACACCACCACCCAGCCAAACATTATCACCGATGGTAATAGGCTTACCGTATTCCAAACCGCTATTTCGTTTAACGGGATGTAACGGATGCGTTGCTGCATATAATTGAGCGTTTGGTCCGAACATACAGTTATCACCGATCGTAATCGGACATATATCTAGAAAAATACTGTTAAAATTAGCATAGAAATTTTTCCCTACATGAATATTAAATCCGTAATCAAAGCTAATCGACGGTTCAATGTAACTACCTGTTCCTACTGTTCCGAATGTTTCTTCTACTAATTGACGGCGAATTTGACTATCTTCTTCTTTGTTGATCAACTTCATTTGTTCTCTCGCAAATTTGCGGGCTGTGGCGAGTTCTGGGTCACCTGCAAAATAAAGTTCGCCATCGATCATCTTTTGTCGTTCTGATTTGATTTCTTCCATAAAAAAACTCCTCTATAAAATATTTTCAAAGACCTTCACTGCATCTTGTTTAAAAAAGTAAGCCTCTCTATTTAATTGAACCGCAGTTTGGTTGATCACTAAGATTTTTGCGGTATCTGTTGCATAATGAATCAAGTCACAAAATGGATGTACTTGGAAAGTAGTGCCTACAATAACGATCAGTTCCGCTTTAGCAACGGCTTCAATCGATACCGCAATCGCTTGTTCGTCTAAACCTTCTTCATACAATACGATATTTGGACGGATTTGACCACCGCATTGATCATGACGATCAGATAGTAAATACGTCTTCGCTAAAACTTTTTGTCCACACTTTCTGCAATAGCAATCATACAAATCCCCATGAAAATTAACTAAGCGTTGTGTTCCTGCTGCTGCATGAAGCCCGTCTATATTTTGTGAAATGACCCATGTGTCTTTTATTTTTTCCAATTCTGCCATTTTCAAATGGATACTATTCGGTTTTGCCTGTGGATGATATAAAGTTTGCACAAATGAATAAAATTTCTCTGGTTCTTCAAGCATACAAGAATGACTTAGCAAATATTCTGGGCGTTCGATGCCATGATATATTCCAGACAGCGAGCGATAATCAGGCACACCTGAAGCGGTCGAAACGCCAGCGCCAGTTAAGAATGTGATCTTTCCGGCTTGCTCAATCAGGCTTACGGCTTTTTTCTCATCAATCGTTTGCATATTTTCATCTCCCATTAGGTCCATTATAGCGTATATGAGGAGCAGAGAGAAAAAATATTCGCATCAAATAAAAAAGAAATACTTTATTCTACTCAATTGAAATGCTACTTACAAACGGCCAAAAACAAGTGAGAAGCTTTTAAGAATGTTAGGTTTTTCACTGTCTTTTCATGACAAACAAAAGAGAACGTGATAGAATACTTAATGTATAAAAGTGAGGTGAAACTTCGTGGTAGCATTTATTATTTATTGGGCAGCTATTTTGGTCTGCATCGCTTGGGGCGTATTAAGTTTATGGTTTTCGATCTATTATCTTTCACGTAAAGAAAACGGAAATCTATGGGCGTTCGCATTCTTGAATGTTCTTGCAGCTATTGTTTTAGCAATTGTTTTAGTTATTTACAAAACGTGGGATTTTGATATTTCAACATACTCTAGCTTGATTTACACAATTTTAGCTTCATATGGTGTCTTAACCGTCTTACAAGCTATTTTAGGCCGCGAACCTAAAGAAGCTGCTAAAGCTTAATTTTAATATCAAAAAGCACTGAAGAGATGTTCTTTTCAGCGCTTTTTCTTTATTATTTTTTCAATTGTTTGATTGCATTCTGTATTTCCTCAAGCACTTCTGTTTCTGGCTCTACTTCCAACAACTCAGTTAAAACATCGATCCATTTTTCTGCTTCTTTATTTCCTAATTTACCGATCGCCCAAGCAGCTGTTCCTCTGATTACAGGACGAACATCCTCTTTTGCACAAACTAAAATTTCTGGCAGTGCACTACGGTCACCCAAATTCGCTAATGCAATCAATGCATTTCTTTGCAATGGTTTTTTTCCCCGCCAAGAACCCGACAAATGTCCGAATTGCGTTTTAAATTCTTTGTTTGACATACTCAACATCGGCTTTAGCTTAGGGTAAACAGTATCCACCTCAGGTTCCATTTCTTTATGAAAATGAAAATCTTTTCCTCTGTTATAAGGACAGACCAACTGACAAATATCACAGCCATAGATTACGTTATGCATTTTTCTCCGGTATTCTTCTGGCATCATATCTTTGGTTTGTGTTTGATAGGATAAACATTTTTTAGCATTCATACTGCCATTACCTAAAAGTGCTTGCGTAGGACAAGCCGTAACGCAACGAGTACAATCTCCACAACCAAAAGGTACAGGTTCATCTACTTCAAAATCGATGTTGGTTACGATTTCTCCTAAATAAACAAACGAACCAAACTCTTCTGTGATCAACAAGCCGTTTCTTCCGATAAACCCTAATCCTGCACGTTGGGCAACTGCTACATCAACCAATTCTCCAGTATCAACTTGAGGGGCAAAACGCCATTCACCAGTTTCCTCTAAGCTTTGGGCTTGTGAGTGAATAAAATCGATCAATTTTGATAATCGATCGCGTAAAACATCATGATAATCGATTCCCCATGAAGCTCTGGCAAACATCCCGCGTTTTTCATCTCTCGGTACTTTCCCTTCGATTTTCGTTGGATAGGCCAATGCAATAGAAATAATCGTTTTAGGATTTTCAAATGTTTTTTCAGGATAAATCCGTTCTTCGATCACTTGATGCTCAAAACCTGAGTTATAACCAAGCTCTCTTTGTTCTTTCAACGAATCCTCTAAATCATAAAACGGTTCAGCTGAAGCAAAACCTATCTTATCGATTCCTAAACGTTTACTTTCTTCTATAATTTTTTGTTTTAATGTCATCTGTATACTCCTTATTTTAAAAGCTGAATAAACTTGTTCAGCTTCGTCTTAAAATAGCCGCTTCGCTTTCCAATAATTCATTTTATTATAATCTACCTATTAAAAACTTGTCATCTTTTTGCTTTCAACTCTAAAATAACGATTTTTTATTATAAAAATATTAAAAAATGTCATTTTTCCAATAAAAACAAACGTTTTTTAACAAAAATATTCATTTTTTTAAAATATAATTGAAATTTATTCACATTTTTATGATAAAATGATTTGTGATAATATTCTTTTATCATCATCACACACTTTATTATGAACCACGGAGGGACTACATATGAAAAATCAAACCATCGTACCACTACATAAGAAAACAACGATCCACGCAGTCATGTTACTTGCTCTATTAGCACCGACTATTCTATCTTCATCCTTTGTTTTTGCCGAAGATAATACGCTCGCAACTGAGCAAACGACTCCTTCTCAAACACAAGAAAGCACCGAAATGTCAGAAACAACACTTGAATCTTCTAGCTCGCTTGAAAGTTCTGTCCCACAAGAGAGTACAGCAATAAGTACTTCAACTGAAAATGAAACACCGATTTCAACGACAGATACCACTACTGAAGATGCACCTGCCGCTATGATTGCTCCGAGAGCTGATACTATTACTATTGCAGATCCGATTTTAAAACAAACGATTTTATCGACGCTAGGCTTACCTGCTGATAGCGAGTTGACACAAGCAGACATGGATCGTCTAACGAATCTTTCTCTTAATTCTGCTCAAATCAGCTCTCTTTCAGGATTAGAGCATGCAACAAATCTAAATTCTATTTATATGAATACAACAAATAATATAACTGATTTTAGTCCGTTAGAGCAACTAACTTCTTTAACCTATGTTACGCTTCAAACAAAAAGTTTAACCAGTACTAACTTTCCTGATTTAAGTAAAAATATTGGCATTACAAATCTGAGTTTAGGTTCAACAAGTATCGATGACACAATCTTACCTAAAATTGCTCAATTAACATCCTTAACAAGGATTTACATGGATTCAAATATGAACATTACGACCATTGCACCTTTTAAAGCTCTTCCTAATCTAAAATCACTTTCTGTCCAGTTTTGCGGAATCACAGATTTCACAGTAATCAAAGAGTTCCCTGTTCTTAACGATCTAGCCGCATTTGGACAAAATACAGGACGAAATGATCTACCCACTACAATCGGTCGTTCTTCCCTAGAGTATGATTTTGACCAAGAAACGTTATTCATACCGTTTTCAATGATGCCAAACAGGCTGACAAACTTTGATGGTTATGTTCCACCATTTACAACATCGAATTCTGCCAGCAATACCTATCTTGATTTTAACGGGACACAATTACCTGCAAGTCGTTTACAAATCACAGATCAAGGAATCACGATTGCCGGCGTAACAGAGGATGAATTTGCAAATCTCTCTACCTTTGAATATAATGCTCGTTTAAATAATCCGGCTGGATCATACGCTCAACCACCAGGCTTTGCTTTTTATGCTATATCATCAGGGACTTATTTGCACCAATTCAATGTCCTTAATGACGGCGAACCCGTGACGATTCACTATCAAGATACTGATGGTAATAAATTACTACCTACCGAAACTCGTTCAGGTTTAGTTGGGCAAGCTTTCAATATCACGGCTCCAGACATTCCCGATTATGAGCTAACACAACTGCCTAATAATGCATCTGGCAACTTCACTGATCAAGAACAAACTGTAACATTTGTGTACAAAACGAAATCTGTACCGATCATTGAAATTAAAGGTAAAGTGACTGCTTATTATGTTGATACAAACGACAAGGTGATTAAAAAGGTACCGCAAACTGATACAATTGGAAAACCCTTTACAACAGAGCAACTCGAATTCAAAGGCTACACGTTTAAAGAAGTCAAAGGCAAAACAACAGGTACATTTGCTGAAGAAGATCAAGAAGTAACTTATATTTATACCGAAGATGAAGATAAAACAGATCCTACTACATCTACTGATTCTTCTGAAACGACCAATTCGACTACTTCTAGTACTGAAAAAACAACAAATAATACAGGAACAAAAGATTCTGCTGATCAAGTAACTAATTCTTCTAGCAATAACAGCCAAACACCAAAAACAGGCACGAGTTCAAATGCTTCCGCTAAAAAGAAACTTCCTGATACTGGTGAACAATCAAACTATGCTTGGTTAGTCCTCGGTCTTGTTATTATTGGATTCGTTAACTATCAGTATGTATTAAAAAAAGTAAAACAAGAAAAATAAACGCTTTGTAATCAAAAACGCAAGAGTAGACGAAAGTGATAAAACGCTTTTGCTTTGCTCTTGTGTTTTTTGATTGTTCTGATGAACTTAAAGATGCTTTCAACTATTCTTACCTTTCCGGCACTCCGTTAAACGGACCACTGACAACAACTTTTCCTCTCATATGCCCGCCTTCGATATCTGCTGTGGCTTTTTTTAAATTAGCTGCATTGATTCCACTTGAATATGTTTTTCCCACAGTCGCTACTATTTTCCCAGTTTCTGCAAGATGACTGATTACGGCGAGTGCTTCTCCTTGGGTTTCGATTCGATAATCGAAATCAGTTTTCGCAAACATATACTCCCAATCAAAGCTAACAGACTTATTTTTCAGGTAGCTGATATCTAGTTTTTCATCCAAACCAACGATCGTCCCGATATGCCCAAAGGGATTGATCAGATCCGCTACTGTATCAAAATACGGCATAATATTGAATAAAACCGCAGCATAGTCAACTGTGTGCGTACCTGTTTTTGCTAAGTCATGTTTAAGATCATGATGGTAATCAAGAGGATGATCTACGCCGATTGTTTTTAACCAATCAAAGTTTGCTTGACTAGCTGTAGCAAAAACGGTCATCCCTGTCCAATGAGCAAGTTGATTTAAAATTGATCCTACGCCGCCTGCTCCATTGATCACTAAAATTGTTTTCCCTTGATTGGCATTTTTTTTGGGAATCAAACCGAATTTTTCAAACAATAATTCATAGGCTGTCAATGATGTTAAAGGTAAAGAGACTGCTTCTTCATCGCTTAAATTGCTAGGCGCTAAAGCTGCGATTTCCTCGTTTACTAATTGAAATTCTTGATTGCTACCTGCACGTTTTGTTGTCCCTGCATAAAAAACACGGTCACCTATAGTAAACTTTTTAACGTTTTTCCCCACAGAAACGACTTCTCCGACTCCATCAAATCCTAAAACGTTTAATTGATTTTGCTTTCTTGTCGTTTGTCTTAATTTTGTATCTACGGGGTTTACGGAAACAGCTTTGACTTTTACAAGAATATCTTGCGGACCAGGAATCGGAATTTGCTTATATCCGTCTATAAAACTAGCTTCATTTTTAATAGGGAGTCCTTCAAAAAAACCGACTACCTTCATTCGTTTATTTTCATCCATTTGTTTTTGCCTCCTGTTACTTTTTTAATGATTAGTATGAACCCATTCTTTTAAGATTGACATTTATTTGTCTTGTAGAATCCATTCTTCCCTATAAATATAATTCCATAAGGGGAAATTTCAGTCTTATCGATTTTATCATTATCTTAAGAAACTCTTATGACATCTTGCACTGGACTACTGTTATCTATACAATAAAATAAATACATACGTTATCTAACTTTGCTGATTGGTTTGCAACCAGTCCATTCAGCTTTTAAAATAAGGAGAATACACAATATGATCGAATCAGCTCACAGAAAAATCACTTTGCTCATTGATGAAATGGAAAAAGTGATCTTAGGAAAACGCAAAGTCCTCCAACTAACTGTTACCGCTTTCTTAGCAGGCGGACATGTTTTATTTGAAGATATTCCTGGTGTTGGTAAAACAATGATGGTAAAAACTTTGGCCAAAGCCACTCATGGGAAATTTAACAGAATTCAATTTACACCAGATCTACTTCCTAGTGATATTTTAGGTGTCTCTATCTATAATACAACTGCTCAAATGTTTGAGTTTCATCGTGGGCCAGTATTTACAACAGTCTTATTAGCAGATGAAATTAATCGGACCACACCTAGAACTCAAGCTGCTTTATTAGAAGCCTTATCTGAAAACCATGTCACGATCGACAATCAAACTTATTCATTAGATGAACACTTTTTTGTCTTGGCTACGCAAAATCCACTAGAATATGAAGGAACTTATCCTTTGCCAGAAGCTCAACTGGATCGTTTTTTATTTAAACTTCATATCGGCTATCCTGAATTTTCAGATGAACTAAACTTGATATTGAATCAAACAGGCCACGAATTGAATACAGTACAACAAGTCTTAGACGCCTCTGAAATCACTCAATTAAAAAGAATTGTTGAAGATATTTATGTTGATTCAGCAGTTGCTAAATATGCGTTGCAATTGGTTCACGCGACTCGTAATCATGGTGGAATTGCTCTTGGCATCAGTCCACGCGGATCGGTTGCTTTTATTCGAGCAGCTAAAGCTTTCGCTTTGACTGAAGGAAGAAATTATGTCACACCTGGTGATCTACAGCAGATTTTACCAGCAACATTTGGTCATCGGTTATTATTAAAAGACGGACATACGGCATCGTTCGAACAGCTACAAGAAATTTTTGGTCAAATTCTCAGACGAGTGCCTGTTCCGGTCAGGAAATAGTGATGAAACGATACATGATCACTAACCTTATAAGAACTCTAGGTATTTCTATTTTTTATGTTGCTGTTTTTATGTATACGATCATTTTTAATACTTCAACAGGTTGGCTATTCTTCTTCTTTTTGACATTTTTATTGTTATTCGATTTTCTCACAATGATTCCATCCTTAAGAAAAATCCAGATTCGATTAATCGAAAGCATAATTTATGAAGCAAACCGCCCGAATAACATCAAACTGGAAATGTTTCGTTATCGTCCAACTTTACTGAGACTGCCCATGCTGATGATTAATCTCAAAAATAATTCATTTGTCAAAAAACAATACGTAACACTTTATTCAGGGCAGAAAAAGGAACTGACGTTTGAATGGACTCCTACACAAAGAGGAATTTTTCACCAGCTCTCATTTGTACTAACTGGTTCTGATTTGTTTCGACTGTTCTCTAAACAGTCGGAACTAGCATTATCAGGACCAATTGTAATCATGCCCACACTACAATTGGATTTGGCGGAACAGATTTACCAACAATTACTGAAATCTATGCCGAATTTCATTTTTCCTTTAGGGAATCAGACATTCTCGATTCGTAATTTCCGTAAATATCAGGTAGGAGATTCGTTAAATTCTGTCGACTGGAAGCAATCTGGTAAAAGAAATGAGTTGATCATTAAAGAATATGAGCACGAAGCAGAAGCAGAGACACATTTCGTATTTTATGGTTTGTCTCATAAAAACTTTGAAGAGCTTCTTTCCATTTACTATTCATTTATCCGTTTGGTTGAAACTAAACGGACTTTGCAGCAAACGATTCTTGCTGAGATTCCCGATTCTACGCCAAAGGAATATACACTAGCAACGGCATCTCCCTTGGCAAAAGAATGTCGTTTACCCGCTTTTTCAAATAAAAAATTAGTGGTTTTTGCTCCAAGTAAAACCACTCAACTGTCTGAACAACTAAATGATTTAAAGAAGAGAAACGACATCTATCTGATCACATTTCTTGATGGAGCGCTATGTCTACAGCGGGAAGATCAAGTCAGTGCTATCCATAAAGGAGGTCCTATTCTTGAGAAGTAGAATAAAAGAAAAATGGCCCTTTGCACTTCTAAGCTTTTTTATACTAACAACGGCTAGTCTGCCTTTTTTAAAAGTCTATGATTTGGCCCCAGCGAATACATTGTTTTTTATTGGTATGCTCGCATTCGTTTGTTTTATGAACTTGCTCATCAAGAATCAACTGATTCTTTTTCCGTTTTATATTCTTAGTTACTTATTTACGCTCTATTATTATTTTCCATTGGGTAAGCTGTTTGGTTTTACTTGGTTTGGCAGTTTTTTACAGAAAATGCTACATACCTATCCGAAAATGCTTAGTGGTGAAACCAATTATCTACCTGATTTTTTTGCTTTGTCTATTATTTTATTTTTGTTGCTTCTATTAAGTGTTCTTTTTATTCGTTACGAACGTTGGACACTCGGTTGTTTGTTGCTTATTGGTTACTTGCTTATGTTGTCAGTTTTTAATCATTTAAATTTAGGTGTTCAGGTAATTTTGATCACAATTTTTGCTATTCTTTTTTATGGATTGAAACAGTCTTCACTAGCTTTAGCTGGAAAAGAAAAAAGGAGATTGTTCCTATTAAGTGGGTTTGTTTTGTTTTTGATTGCAGGAGGTTCTTATTTTTTCCCTATTGTATTTCCTCAATCGCAGAATTTTTTAATTACTCAGACCGCAAGCATTCGTAGTTATATGAATCGTCAAGGGATTTATCGGCAAATTGAAGGCTACGGCTCGAATGGTCCTTCCAAAGCTGGTTTTAGTGATAACGATGACCAATTAGGTGGACCCATGTCAGATGATCAACTGATTCTTTTTACAGCGAAACAAACAAGCGAACATTATTGGCGTGTAGAGACAAAGAATTATTTTACTGGAAAGGGCTGGAAAAATACGTCAGAAGCTGTTTCTGTTTCTAATGAGCCACTACTGACCATTTCAACAAATCCAGAATATCAGGATACAACGGATATCGAAACTACGATTACGTTATCATTCAACTATCAAAAAGAATATTTACCTTATCCTTATGGACGTGTCTCAGTGCCACTTAGCGAGATTGGGCAAACAGAGCAACTCAAAGATAAACAGCGCATCAATCTTTTGGCTGCACCAGATACTATCAAGCTTGCGTGGCAAAAACCTAGTTTTACACCAGAAGTCCTAAAACAGGTTCCTTATCAATTTTCTCAAGATGTGCAAATGACACAAGTCCCTATGACTACCCCAAAACGTATTCGGGAATTAGCTCTTTCATTAACGGAAAATCAGGAAACCCTTTACGGTAAGGTCAAAACAATCGAACACTATCTAAAAGAAGAGGGCGATTATCGCTACTCAAAAACGGATACTCCTTTTACTCCACAAAATGAAGATTACGTTGATTATTTTCTTTTTGAGTCGAAGGTTGGCTATTGTGATAATTTCTCCAGTTCAATGATCATTTTACTTCGTTCGATCGGTATTTCTAGTCGTTGGGCAAAAGGATTTGCTCCTGGTGAAATTCTGAGTAGCAGCAACTCCGAGTATCAAGAATATACCATTAGAAATAGCGATGCTCACTCTTGGCCGGAAGTTTATTTCGAAGGGTATGGTTGGATTCCATTTGAACCGACGCCTAGTTTTACGAATAATGTTAGTCAGCCTACAGTTACTAGCAACACTACGCCCGAAAGCACAACTACAAACAGCAGTGCTGAAACAAGTACTCCTACTGAAACAAACGAAACAACAGAAATTACGTCCAACAGTACAGAAAGCTCAACTAAAGAACATGCACAGGACTCTGCATTGACTAAATGGGTGCCAGTTTTACGTAATATCGTACTGGTTTTACTGATCGTTTTACTTGGGATCTGCAGTTTCTTTTTGAAAAAATACTTTTTCTTACTGCGTTTTGGCCTGTATCTTAAAGTATATCCTCACAAGTTTAGCAATGCTTATACTATACTACTACGCAAAGCAGAACATATTTTGTCTCGCCAAGCCGATGAACCCTTAATTATTTATGCGAAACGATTTGAGCGTACGTATTCGCAGCTTCACGGTAGTTTTATTCAGCTGACGGAATTGTATGAGCAAACTTTGTATGGTGGTGTAAAACCTAAAGTAGCTGATTATGCTGGATTATTGAGGCATACGGCACGATTATTGACAGATTTGAAGAAGGAACGTTAAAAAAACAATCAATGTCTAAAATCAAGACATTGATTGTTTTTTGATTATCCAAACCATTGCTTGAATCGATACGTATGAAATGGCTGTTCACAAGCATTCCCAAACGCTAAATGCATCTCACCTTTGCCTAAATCAAAGATCATCGAAGCTAATGATTTTGATAATGGATGTTCTGGTGAAGGATGATTACAGACACTTTTTGGAAAATTACGGTGGTTGGCTAAAAACTGTTTTCCCAGATCCGCATCGATAATACCGTAATTTTCATTAACGATTGCTTCCATCGCTTCAAAACGAGAATGAGATGTTTTAGAGCCGCCTTCTTCTGGTTCTTCTAACGCAATACTATTATGATTTGCATGGATCATTACATCTGCCTGCTCGTTTTCATAAATCTTATTTGGAAAACACTCAAAGCTTGCGATTCCTTCAGTAGCATGAGATAAGCTGAATTGATTCGGCACAGCACGAGGGACGCTATACAGGTAATCCCGTGCTTCTTTCAAGCTTTTCTTATTGATCAGCTCTCTAATAATTCCTGCTGTCGGAACGCCCTCTTTGCGCTGACCGTTATCGATATACGTCCACATCACGGCTAAACCATAATTATTCATTCCCATATAAGCTGGAATGCCTGGATGACTATAAATCAAAGATTCAAAATCAGATTCACTATCACGATGATGTACAACACAATCGACCTCAGAACGATATTCATCAAGGCGTTCATCATTGGTTTGACCACATATCACGGACCCGTCAAAAGTAGCATTTCCTTTCGCTGCAAATGAGGTACATTTATCACTGATCAATTCGTCAAAAAATGATCGTTCATAAACAGTATACAAATACAAAATCTCTTGAAAATCCAACCCGCTCCCTTTCGCAACGCCCCGCATTTCAGCGGCTACATCAGGTGCAAATTTTTCTGTAAATTCAAGATATGTCTGTGCTTTTTCCAACCATTTGGCAATGATCTCAGTTGGATCTTTATAAAATAATTTTTGACTGGTTAAGTTTGTTTCGATCTGCATTTTTAATACTTCGCCAATTTTGACCCCACGTTCAAATGCTGAGCCTGTTACTTCTATATAGCGATGAATCATCTAATCCCACCTTTTCTACGTTCAGTTACTATTCAATGAATGTCCATTTATAATCATATTCCGGACCAGATGGCAATATACCTTTGACTTTTGGGTTACGCAAATGCGCTTCAGCTTTTTGATAAACCGGGCAAACACCCATCGTATCCATTAAAACACTTTCCGCTTCAATCAAATCATTCCAACGAGCTTTTGGATCACCTGCATTCGTTGTAGCAGAAGCTTTCAAATATTTATCAAATTCTTTGTTGGTATATTTACCACTATTATTGATATTATCCGATGCAAATAATTCTAGGAATACACTAGGATCGTTATATTCTGCACCCCAGCCCACTAAAATCATATCAAAGTCGCCTTTATTGCCACGTTCCAAACGAACAGAAAGTGGTACTGACGAAACTTCGACTGTCACACCTTTCAAGGTTCCCTGAATTGCACCTTGCATGTATTCTACCACTTTTTTTGCAGAATCGGCATCTGACGAAAGCAAATTGATTTTTAAAGTGACGATTCCTAGTTCTGTTTTTGCTTTAGTCCAATATTCTTTGGCTTTTTCTGGATCATACTTCAAATGATTACCAGAATCTTTCACAAAATCAGCTTCTGTTTCAGGGTTAAATGACATATTTTTCGGCACTAAGCCAGTTGCCACGATCGACCCGTCTCCTAAAACTTGGTCTACTAGAGTTTGACGATCTAATGCGTAGGAAATGGCTTTTCTAAGATTCTCATTTTGGAATTCTTTTTTGCTTTGATTATATTCCACATAAGTCGCATTCGACATATCTTGTGAGAAAAAGGCTGGATCATCTACCATTTGCTGAGCAAGTTCCCCCGTCACAACAATGTCATCTGTTTGACCATCTTGAAATAGATTTAAAGCTGTAGCATCTTCTTTTACGACATCAAAATTGATTTTCTCCATCGTAACATTGGCTTGATCCCAATACTTCTCATTTTTCATATATGCCCATTTTGTATCTGTTCCTGCCCCTTCAAAATCACTTAATACGAACGGTCCATTATAAACCATATGCTCACTTGAACTGGCATATTTTTCGCCACTTTCGTTGATGATTTTTTCATTTTGCGGGAAAAACGGTGGTAAAGACAATAAAGATTCCATATATGGTACAGGTGATTCAAGCGTCACTTCTAATTCATGATCGCTCAATGCTTTTATACCTAATTCCTCTGCCGGTCTTTTTCCGTCCATGATTGCCTGATAATTTTTGATTGATTCAAATAGGTAAGCCACTTCTGATGCAGTTTTTGGTTCAACAGTCCGTTGCCAACCATACACATAATCTTTTGCAATAACAGGATCACCATTTGACCAAACCGCATCTTCGCGTAATTTAAACGTATAAGTCAAACCATCTTCACTGACTTTTGGCATTTCTGCCGCACCTGCTGGAACTAATTTTCCTGCTTTATCTGCACGGAATAACCCTTCACCCGTATTTTTCAGAACACCCCAACCGACAACATCGTTTGTGACAGATGCATCGATCGATGGAATTTCTTGTTTTGCAACAACTGAAAATGTTTGTCCGTTGTTTGCTGATTTTTGACTCGTTTCGTCAGTCTTTTCTTTACCAGAACCACATCCGCCAAGCAAAATAATACAGCTTGCTGCAGCTAGTAAATACCCTAATCTTGTATTTCTCATTTAGTAACCTCCTACATGATCGACATTTATTTTCAAAAAATATAACACTCATTATCATACCATAAAAATAAGCGTTTTCTCATTAAAATCATGTTATTCTTTTACCAAATTTTATTTTTCCGAAAATATTCTCTAACCCCTTAGTCTTCAAAATTTCTTGCATCCTCTACAATCTTATGTGAAAATGAGTTACTTGATTTTATACGTATATAAAAGGAGTTCCTCATGAAAAAATTAGCGATCATAGGCGGCGGGATCATTGGTTTGACCTTAGCCAACTACATTGATTTAACAAAATATAGTGTAACTGTTTATGACAATCCTGTTGGGCAAGCCACTAAAGCTAGCGCCGGCATCATCTCACCGTGGCTTTCAAAACGCCGCAACAAAAAATGGTACCAACTAGCGAAAGATGGAGCCGCATTTTATCCTAAATTAGTTCAGGACTTTTCTCTACCCAATAACGTTTATCAACAAACCGGCACTCTGATTCTTCGAAAAGATGGTGAGCTTGGTCCTCTTATGCAGCTTGCAGAAGAACGAAAACAGTCCGCTCCTGAAATCGGAGAAATCCAATTATTGACTGCGGAACAAGTCGCAGAAAAGCTGCCTTTATTAAAAGCGCAACCTGCCTTATTTATCACAGGTGGCGGGAAATTAGACGGTGCTAGCTACTTAGAAACATTAAGACAACGTGCCCTCACAAAAAGGATCACTCTAAAAAATGATACCGCTAAGCTTAGTCGAATACAGGATCAATGGCTCGTTCAGACAACTGACGAAACAGAACAATTTGATGCAGTTGCACTATGTGCTGGTCCAGGCTTGCCTTCATTGTTAAATTCTCTTGGATATTCAACGGATATTAGAGCGCAAAAAGGGCAACTATTAGCATTTGAAACACCTTTCAAAAACAGCGGCAGTTGGCCCGTCGCAATGTTAGATGGGGAAAGCGATTTGATTCCTTTTGAAGATGGGCAAATTCTAGTTGGCGCAACACATGAGAATGATGGTGGATTTGATTTAACGCCAACAAAAGAAGCTTTTTCTCTGCTACAACAAAAAACAGTTCCTTTTTTGACTGAATCGACTTTTTTTGAAACCTACCATGCTGCCTATCGTGTAGGAACACGCGCTTATACATCCGATTTTGCTCCTTTTTTCAATTATTTATCGGATAATCCCACGGCTGTTGTAGCAAGTGGTTTAGGTTCTTCTGGACTGACAACTGGACCGTATATTGGTTTTCTTTTAGCGAAGTATTTCAATGAGGGGAACAACGATTGGGAGAACTATCAAAAACCGATCGAAACTTACGTATCAAAATAAAAAACGAGCAGGAATAAAACCCGACATGTTTTATTCCTGCTCATTTTTTATTATAATTTTTTTGCTTCCACAACAAAGTTTTTCATTTCATAATATAACGTTTCTTTGATTTTTTCCAACCCTTGATCAACCATTTTTTTCTCACTAACTAATTGGCGACCATTTACCCAAACTGAATCCACATTGCCGGCGTTAGCTGAATAGACAATGGCTGAATATGGATCAAAAATGGGAAACATATTAACAGACTCCGTTTCAATTAGGGTTAAATCTGCTTTTTTTCCGATTTCGATCGACCCTACTTGATTTGCTAAACCCAATGTTTCTGCGCCGCCAATTGTTGCTAGACGGACAATTTCTTTTGCAGGAAAAAGCGTGCGATCCTGATTATGGGTTTTATGCATATTAGCAAATAGACGCATTTGGCTAAATAAATCTAAGGTATTGCCGCTGCTTGGCCCATCTGTTCCTAGGCCTACAACGATGTTTTTTTCAAGCATTTGTTTGACGGGCGCAATCCCTTTTGCTGATTTTGTATTCGCACCGATACAATGAGCCACACGAGCATTTCCATTTGAGGCCACAAGGATATCTAAATCGTTTTCGGTTGTTAAAATGCAATGAGCTAAAATAAAATCGCGTTCAAAGTACCCTAAAGTTTGTAAAAATTCTATTGGTGTTTGATTGTATTTTTCTTGAAACTCCTCAATTTCATAGGTCATTTCAGATACATGCATCGTAATTGGTGCATTGTATTTTTCGCTAAGTGCCACGATTTTCTCCAGCATTTCCAAATTATTTGTATTGGGTGCGTGTGGCGCAATGATCGGTGTCACTAACGGATCGTCCTGCCATTTTCCTAAAAAGGCTTCACAGTACTCATAGCCGCCAGATGGTCTCGGACTGTCACAAGTTGGCATATCAATAATCGTTTCACCCAAAAGGGCTCTGATTCCCATTTCCTTACAACTTTTTGCGACCTCGTCTTCAAAATAATACATATCGCAAAACGTCGTCACACCACTCAATAACATTTCAGCAATCGCATAATCACTGCTCGCTTTTACTAATTCTTTTGTCATATGTTGCTCTAAAGGAAATAAAAAACGTCGCAGTCGATCTGGTACATCATCTCCTAAAGAACGAAATGGGATCATCCCGGCATGTGTATGCGTATTGATCAGACCAGGAATCAGTAATCCGTTTTTTCCATCGATTACTTTATCAGCCTGAATAGTTACTGAAACAAGTTCAGAAACATTCCCCATTTTTGTAATTAAATCATCTTCGATCATTACAAATCCATCTTTAACTTCTGAAAAATAATCATCCATTGAAAGGATATGAACATTTTTAATAAGAGTCTTCATTCAGCAACGCTCCATCTTCTGGAAAAATCAATGGGTAAAATTCTTGTGTTTTCGTATTCATCATCCCCATATCTGTCACCTTGATAGCGGGTGAAACAGGCAAAGATAATGTAGAAAAAGACATGATTTCATTCATGTTTTTGTAGCCTAACGCTTGCATACTTGCACGGACTTTTTGTAAGTCTCCACCTAGCTCTTCAATTGGCGCTTGTGAGAGGATTCCGCCTATTGGCAACGGACATCTCCCTGTAATTTCTCCATTTGTAACAACAATGTAACCACCTTGGATCGCGATTAATTCATTTTGCGCCAGTACAATATCTTCTAACGAATTGCCCATAACCATTACATTGTGATGATCATGCGCCCAAGTTGTAGCAATGGCACCTTTTTCACTGATTGGTTTATCCATCAACGATATCGAGATATTGCCATTTTTACCGTATCTTTCCATCACGAGCAATAAAGCGCAGTCCGCTTCTTGCCATTGTAAAATCCCAGCTTTCACTGGAATTTCTTTCGTGATCCGCTCGGTGAATGTTCCTATTTCTTGTTTTTGGATCACGTTACAGCGAACAGTTTCTTTGTCAGTTGCTACTTTGATCACTAAGTCAGCCACTGTAAGTGGTTTGCAGTGGACAGATTTTTTGTACTCAGCTGGAAATGACTCAATCACAGTAGGATATTCGATTTTTGCTCCTTGTTCATAAACTTTTTTGCCTGATTTATAAACAGCATCAAACGTAAACTCTTCCAAATCATTTAATAAAATGAAATCAGCCGTACGACCTGGCGCAATTTCCCCACGATCATGGAAGCCCATCCGTCTTGCAGGTGTGTAAGTTGTCATATAAATGGCTTTTTCGATCGGCAAACCTGCTTTTACTGCCTTTTTTAAGTTCTCGTTCAAATGCCCATGGAGCAAATCATCCGCCATCACGTCATCGGTGATGATGCTGGCGTACTCATAAAACTCATTTTCTATAATAACGCGCATATTTTCAGGCGTGATAGATTTATTTTGGAATTGGATAAAAACGCCTGCCTCGATTTTTTCTTTTAACGATTCTGGAAACTGATGCGTATGATCTGAGGTGATTCCGCTAAATAAAAAAGCTGCCAACTCTTCCTCGTAAATCTTTGGGCAATGCCCTTCTAAAGGCATCGTCGGCCGTTCTTTTTTGCATAAATCGATAATTTGTCGGATCAAGGACTCTGGTTCGTAGGCAATTCCTTTAAAATTCATCGCTTCACCTAGACAAACAATCTTAGGATTTTTCAATAATTCTGCCACTTCGGCAAGTCCAATGATACCGCCAGTTGTTTCTAATTCTGGTGTAGTCGAAGGTACCGAAGATGGAATCGCATGAAAAATATCCAACTCAGTTTCTGCTTTCATAAATTCCTCTAAGCCTTCTAAACCAAAGACATTTGCCATTTCATGTGCATCTGCCACGACCGTTGTTACACCATAACGCAATACTGCTTTTGAAAAAATCGTCGGTGTCGTCATTGAACTTTCAATGTGCATATGGGCATCAATCAAGCCGGGAATCATATACTGATTCTCGGCTTTGATGATTGTTTCAGGCGTTAAGTTATTCATCTCTGTAGTACTGATGTAGTAAAATTTCCCATCTTTAATAGAGACATTTTTTTTGATAAAGGATTGTGTTGCTGTTTGGAAAACCCAAACATCTTGAATGATCATATCTACGTTCATACTTATCGCCTTTCTTGTTGTTTATTGGTTCATTGTACGATTCCATTGGTCGACCCAATTGGATAAGTTGTCATTAATGAATGAAAAATCAACTGTTTTTGCTCGATCTGCTACTTTACCGTAGGTTTTATTTTCTGCTTGTTTTTCGTCAAGTGTTACTTTACTATTTGTCGGGCCTTCGTTTAGTGAAATGGCTTTTGCTTTTTGTGACGCTTCGCTAATTCTCTCATTGACAAATGTATACGCTAATTCTTTATTCTTAGAACTTTTAGGTACATTTACTGTATTGAAATTTGCATAGGTGCCACTTTCAGGAACAACGTATGTTGCCTCTTTAGAAGCACCTTGAATGATGTCTACAGCAAAATCAGCAACGACTGCTACTTCAATTTCACCTGATTGGAACATGTTGGCAAGGTCTGATGATTTTGAATAAGTCTTCACAACATTTGGTTTTAACTCTTTCATTGCGTCAAACGCTGCTTTGCCTTTATCGGTCGTGATATCTACCCCTGCGTGATCACTCGCAATATATAGCATCAACGGTCCAGCCGTTGTTGAAATATCTGGTACAGAAATTTTCCCTTTAAGGTCAGATGACCATAGATCGTCCCAGCTGGTGATTTCTTTGCCGACTTTTTCTTTGTTATAAACAATACCTATGCTATTAACTGCGATTGGGATACCAGCTCCACTTTCGTAGACTTCCTTTGCGCCAGCAGTTAAATCTTTGATATTCGGTACTTCTTTTTCTGTTATGTTTTCAAAAAGACCTTCTTTTTCGCCTTGTGTTGCATTGGCTTGCGCTAATTCAATCACGTCGATTCCAGCATTGGGATTATTCAATAATTTTGTGTAACGATCTGCACTATTTCCTACTTCTAGGGTAACCTTTGCATCATTTGATTTTTCAAAAGGGGCAATAATATCTTTTTTTACAAGATCTTCACTTAAACCAAAGGTAGAAACAACAAGTGCTTTACTGCCACTTTTGCTCTCTTCTTTCGTGTTTGCCTCGCTATTCCCACATGCTGCCATTAACAAAGTTGCTGTTGCTAAAACACTGATCATTAGTTTCTTTTTCATTTTATTTACTCCCCTTCATCTTATCGTTTATTTTTCTAAAACAACTAGTTTATCTGCTGGAAATACCAAGTTGATTTTGTCTCCTGTTTCATAAATCTGTTCACTCGTTCCATTGACTAATAGTTTTCCAAGCGGCGTTGTTACTTCATATTGATAACTTTTCCCTAAAAAGGTTCTAACCAGAACTGTTCCTTCGATTGAATTTTGCGTTGTTGCGGCCACAATTTCAATGTCTTCTGGGCGAATCGTTGCAACTGTCTCAGTTGCCATTGGTTGTGGATTCGTCGTAGTGAATAGTTGACCATTTTCACTTTTATATTGCCCTTCAGCATTTTTCGTCACAGCAAAGAAATTTTCAAATCCGATAAATTGTGCTACAAATTTTGTTCTTGGCAACCGATAGATCATCTCTGGTGAATCATATTGCTCGATCACGCCGTTATTCATGATCGCGACCTTGTCTGAAATAGAAAAACATTCTTCTTGGTCGTGCGTCACAAATACGGTTGTGATCCCTAATTGTTGTTGGATCCGTTTGATTTCGATTCGCATTGCTACTCTTAATTTCGCATCTAAATTACTTAAAGGTTCATCTAATAATAATAGTTTCGGTTCAATGATCAAGGCACGAGCTAAAGCGACACGTTGTCTTTGTCCGCCTGAGAGCTGCTTGGGATAACGATCGCCAAGATTTTCTAAACCGCAAACTTCTAACATTTTCTCCACTTTTTCTTTTGTACTTTCTTTCGATTCTTTTCTTAATTTCAACCCAAATGCAACATTCTCAGCGATTGTCAAATGTGGAAATAAAGCATAACTTTGAAATACCATACCAAAATTTCGTTTATGCACAGGTACTTTCGTCAAATCATCCTCATCCAGCTTAAAAGAACCGTCGTTTGGTTTGATCAATCCCGCGATCACTCGGAGCGTTGTTGTTTTTCCGCAACCACTTGGGCCAAGAAGTGAAACCAATTCCCCTTTTTCCATTGAAATGCTTAAATCTTTTAATATATCTTGTTTGCCATCATAGCTGACACGTATCTCTTTTAAATCAACAAAAGTCAAAATTTTCTCCTCTTTCTACCTATTAAGTCCGAAATTTACGATTGCTCTTTCTATTAGTTACGCAATCGAAGCTAATCCTAATGTTTTTTCGATCAAAAACATCAAGCCCATTGTCAGTAACATCAGCATTACTGAAATGGCTGAAACAGTTGGATCATAGTTGTATTCCATATAACTAAGTAACGAAGTCGGTAACATTGTAACTCCTGGTCCAGATAAAAACATCGACACTGGAACATTATTAAATGAATTTACAAAAGCTAACATAAAAGCCGCAAATATACCTGAAGAAACGTTCGGTAAAACGATTTGAACAAATGCACGCGTTTTTGTACACCCCAAGGTCCAGGCAACTTCTTCCATCGAATAGTCCAACTGCTCCATGCTTGAACCGACCACTCGAATAATATACGGCAAACTAATCAAAAAATGACCAATCAATAAGCCTTGAAAAATTGGCAAACCTAATTTGATGACAATATATTGAAATAATGTATACCCCACGACAATTCCGGGAATCACAGTTGGTGATAAAAAGAAGCTTTTAATAAAGTTTCTTCCTTTAACTGAATAGCGTGCCAAAGCGTAAGAAGCTGGAATCCCAACAATTAAGGCTAAAACAGTCGCTAGTACACCGATGACCAAACTCAATTTAAAACTGCTCATAAACGTATCTGATTGCAAAGCTTTTGCATACCAATCTAAAGTAAATCCTTTGATTGGAAATTGAATTGCTGCAGCTGTTCCAAAGGACGTAACAACAATCAAGCAAAGTGGTAAGAATAAAAATAAGAATACTAGGATCGCAATCAGCGTCATCCCTTTTTGTTTACGCATTGTTTGCCTCTCTCCTATCAACTTTTTTAGCGACTACATCAAGTCCCTTCATAACGATCAACGTTACAACGATCATAATCAAGGCTAAAACACTTGCTGCTTTCCAATCTCCTAATGTATTGGCTTTTTGATATAAAAAGGTCGACATCATCATTTTCTGATTGCCGCCTAACAATTGCGGTGTGGTGTAGGCTGTCAGTGTCCCAGTAAAAACTAAGATACTCCCAACAATCGTCCCAGGAATTGAAAGCGGCAATACAACTTTCCGAAAAGCCGTGAATGGACTTGCACCTAACGTTTCGGCTGCTTCCAACATTTCCCCTTCAATATTTTCCATAACGCCTACAAGCGTCATGATCATCGTTGGTAAAAAAAGATAAACAGAGCCAATAATAATAGCAAATTCTGTATAAAGTAAATTCAGGGGCTGAGCGATCAAACCTGTTTTCAACAACAACGAATTGACCACGCCTGTTTTTCCTAAAATGTTGATCCAAGCAAAACTGCGAATAACTGAATTAGTCAATAGCGGAAACAAGGTCATCGCCATTAAAATTCCACGCCATTTTTTACTGACTCCCGCGATGTAATAAGCGGTTGGAATCCCCAGTAAAATTGAAATAAACGTAACAATCAGCGAAACTCTGATCGTGCGCCAAAAGATCGATAGATTATATTCGTCTTTAAAAAAATCAAGGTAGTTACTCAACGTCACCCCTTGGTCTGAAAAAATAGTTGGTAAAATACTTGTAGCCAAAGGAATCATTAAGAAAAATAGTAATAAAATCATTCCAGGTGCTACAATAAAATACGGAACATTCTTGTTCATTTGTACACTCCTCGTTCGTTTTTCCACTGATTCAGTATACTCATTTTACAAACCAATTTCAATATATTTTTTAAATTCAAACAATAAATATTCGTGTATTGACAAATAATCGTCTTTACACATAGAAAAAAGCGAATTCAAACATTTATAACGAACTTAAAACTATGATTCGCTATTTGAATCGCTTTTTTCTGATTATTTAGTTATTTGTCCTATTGAGGAAAGAGAAGTTTTGACTGTAGTAGATATGGCTCTTGGTATTTTAATGTGAGTTCTTTAAAAAAAGAGAGTAATTCATCCTGATCTATAGAAAATGTTTCAATCAGTTCTTCATATTTTTGTCGCTCTGTCTCTGTCGCTCTGTTTTTAAAATATCCCCACACATGTTGGTACGCATTTAGAAGATTGCCTTTTTTTGGTGGCTCAGCTAATGCGTGTTGCAGATAACCTCGAAATGCCTGTTCTTTTCTTTCATCCCACTCGTCATCCGTAAACAATCTCCTGATCGCTCTATAATCTGGTTGAGACTTTGACAAAATCAAATACTTCAGTGAGCGCCATTCTTGCTGTCTTTGTGCTATTATTTTCAATAAAACTCTTCCTTTCTATTCTTATATGATAAAAAAATGAATAAAAACACCGATTTTCTTATAGTCTATTCATGAAAATTTATGATATTTAAAAGAGTAAAAGTTTAGAATATATGTCATATACTTTTTTCAGAAACACTAGGTTAAATGAATTTTCTGAATATTAAAAAGAATTGAGGTTATTATTTATGGACGAGCAGCAGTTAGACAAGTCGTTTTTGGGTCAGCCAAAAGGATTGTCTACACTCTTCTTTACTGAGATGTGGGAAAGATTTAGTTACTACGGTATGCGGGCCATTTTACTGTACTATATCTATGATACAGTAGCAAATGGCGGTTTAGGTTTACCAAAAGAAACAGCTTTGGCAATCATGTCGATCTACGGATCTCTGGTTTTTATGTCCAGCATTGTTGGTGGCTGGCTATCCGACCGAGTGTTTGGTGCTAGAAAAACGGTTTTCTTCGGTGGCGTATTCATTATGATCGGTCACATTGTTCTAGCGACACCATTTGGCATCGCAGCATTATTTCTTTCTATTTTACTGATCGTGATCGGCACAGGGATGTTAAAACCAAATGTCTCTGGTATGGTCGGACATCTTTATTCAAAAACAGATACCCGTCGTGATGCTGGTTTTTCTATTTTTTACATGGGAATCAATATCGGCGCATTATTGGCACCATTTATTGTCGGAACATTAGGTCAAACCTATAACTATCATGTTGGATTTTCTGTAGCTGCGTTCGGTATGTTTTTCGGCTTACTGCAATATTATTTACAAGGTAAAAAATCATTAGCTGGTATCGGCTTAAAACCGACAAACCCGATTGGGACAGAAGAACGTAAAACGTTCATGCGCTCCTCTTTGATTGCTCTTGCTTTTGTCATTATACTTTTTGGCGGTGCCTTTCTTATGGGCCATTTAACGATTGGTTTCTTTATCAATAGTGTTAGTGTGCTGGGAATTTTGTTGCCTGTTTATTATTTTATCAAGATGCTGACTTCCAAAAACGTAACAGCAGAAGAAAAACCTAGGGTTCTTGGTTACATCCCATTATTTTTAGCTGGAATTGTTTTTTGGTCATTAGAAGAACAAGGCTCTTCAATTTTAGCATTATTTGCAAATGAACGAACAAATGATACATTATTTGGCTTTTCGATTGCACCTAGTTGGTTTCAATCATTAAACCCGATTTTTGTCGTTGTTTTAACACCCGTTTTCGTGACTTTATGGACAAGATTGGGGAAAAGACAACCGTCAACCGTGGTCAAATTTTCATTAGGATTGGTTTTTGCAGGTCTTTCTTTTGTACTGTTAATGCTGCCTGGATTGCTTTATGGTACGGATACACGTGTTAGTCCATTGTGGTTATTCTTTAGTTTCTTCATTATGATCGTAGGGGAAATGTGTATTTCACCAGTTGGACTATCGATTACAACAAAGCTTGCTCCTAAAGCCTTTGAATCACAAACCGTTGCAATTTGGCTATTGGCCGATGCTGCTTCACAAGCCATCAATGCTCAAATCGCACGTTTTTACACACCTCAAACTGAATCAGCCTATTTCGGGATCGTCGGAATCGTGGCGGTTATTGCGGGTATTCTACTGATTCTTTCTAAGAATCCAATCAAAAAATTAATGGGTTCTATCCACTAAAATAAAACAGTTTCTATCAAAGCACGCTTTGGTAGAAACTGTTTTTTATTCTAATACTGAAGTTGTTTTTCTTGTTTCATGATTGTTGCTTTTAACAACAATGGTGCAATGATCGTTGTAGCAATAATAACAATGATCACAGAAGAATAATACTCTTCTGAAAGAAAACTTGAGGTCAATCCGACTTGGGTAATGATCAGTGCCATTTCCCCTCTAGATACCATTCCTGAACCAATGATCAATGTAGATACGCCTTTGAACCCCGTTACACGGGCACCTAAAGCACCACCTAGTAATTTCGACAACACGGCAACAACCGTTAAAACGATAATAAAAAGAAAATGCTTCGACATGCCGGCAAATGTCATATTTAAACCAATAGAAACAAAAAACATCGGAATAAACACAGTATAGCCAATTGTTTCTAATTTCTCATCCACTCGCTTACGATAATCAGTCTGTGCAATTGCTACACCTGCAAAAAAGGCCCCAATGATCGCGCCCATATCCAACATCTCTGCAAAATAAGCAAAGCCTAAACAAATCACCAAGGAAATAGCAGAAACCGCTTCAATCGCAATCAACTTCTTACTCAAATTCAAGAGCCAAGGTACTAGCCATTTGCTGGCCGCAAAAATCACAACAAAGAAGAAGACTTTCAACAATAAAACTTCCCACATCGGCAAACTTCTGCCTGGCGTAGAGCGATTCATCAAGCTCAACATGATTCCCAAGATCAAAACAACAACAATATCATCGACCACAGCCGCACCAAGGATCGTCGCCCCTTCTTCGCTGTCTATTTTTTTCAAATCTTTTAAAACTTGAACCGAAATACTAACAGATGTGGCACTAAAAAGAACACCTAAAAAAATCGAATTCTGCAAGGAAAACTGAAACATTTCCCCAACACCAAACCCCATCGCTGCTGGAAATACAATGCCTAAAAGCGCAACTGATAAGGCTGGCCGCCAATATTTTTTCAATAATTCCAAATCACTTTCCAATCCTGCAATAAACATTAAAATAATAACACCGATTTCTGAAAAATAATGCATAAAATCATCTGGTTTAATCCAGCCTAATAATGCTGGTCCAATCAAAATACCGACTAACAATTCCCCAATTACAGAAGGAACCCCCACTCGATTACAAAAGTGTCCAGCAAGTTTGGTAAACAATAAGACCAGACACAATGTTAATAGAAAACCCATACTTCTCTCCCTTTCTACATATAAAAATACATAACCTATTGTACCATGCCAGCTGGATTTAGTAATTACGAAAGGATTACTAAACATGAGCATAATGAAAAACTGACAGATTGATTTCTCACCTGTCAGCTGTCAGCTATTTTAGTTAAACTATTTTGATGCACGTTTTAAATACGTACCTTCTTGTGTATTGATTTCTAATAATTCATCCGCTTCGATAAAATCAGGAACGTTAACTACAAGTCCTGTTTCCATGATTGCTGGTTTCCCTGAACCTGAAACAGTTGCACCTTTGATCGATGGTTGTGTCTCTTTTACTTTTAAAACAACTGTTGTCGGTAATGTTACGCCGATTACTTCTGATCCATAAAATTGGATTTTTACTTCCATATTTTCTAGAAGATATTTTAATTCATATTCGATCACAGAAGTTGGAATTTCATATTGTTCATATGTTTCTAAATCCATGAAATTGGCTGTATCATCTTGGCTGTATAAATATTGAACAGGTTTGCTTTCGATAAAAGCTTTCTTTACTTTATCGTCTGGACGCATCGTTGTATCTGTTGTAGCGCCTGTACGAACATCTTTCAATTTCATACGCATAACCGTATTTCCTTTACCAGGTTTGTGGTGGCTAGCATCCATTACACGGATTAATTTGCCGTCTTGTTCAAAAGTCATACCTGCTTTAAGATCACTTACTGCTATCATGTTGTTTTCTCCTCTTTCTTTAAGGTTCGACCGAAAAGTCTGATCGAAACGTTAGTGTAGTGCCTCTAGATTATAGCTATTTCTTAAAAAAATCTTCTCACCTATTGTAGCAGATTCCCCGCCGATATTCTAGAGAATACGTTAGTTGGATTCATTTTTTTGCGGTAAAATCTCATTTTTAGAAAGAAAAAAGTGGTTGGGAGATAACTCTTTGGGTTATCTTCCAGCCACTCATAATCCATATCAACAAAAGCTTCAAAAAAAAACACTAGGCTTCATTCAACTCGTCATTCAACTTGATTTTATTAAATGTTTCCCATAAAGAATCACACTCCGGGCATCCTTCCATATGAACCATTGCTAGCGATGATTGGTCGGAACCATCTAGATAATTTCGTAAATGCATATCCGAAAAACCATGTTTTGCTGCATCTTCTCTAGTATTTGAATAATAAACTGTTTTGATTCCTGCCCATAAAATAACCCCAACACACATTGGGCAAGGTTCACACGTTGCATAAATTTCGCAATCGGATAAATCCATTGTATCTAATTTTTTACACGCTTCACGCACTGCAACCATTTCTGCATGCGCTGATGGATCTGTATCTCGCATCATCGTATTACTGACTGACACGATCACTTCACCCTTTCTAACTAAGGTTGCACCAAAAGGGCCGCCAAATTTCTTTTCCATTCCGGCAACTGTCGCTTCTGCCGCCATTTTCATATAGTTCATGATTTTTCTCCTTGTATATTATATTTAAGGTTTTAATCTTCCGATTTTAGTGGATAACCTTATGAACCATTGTTATTTTTCATTAGGTATTAACTCAATAAATTTGAGATAATATAATTACTGGATTGAGAGGCTATGTCGTTTTCTCCTTGAGTCTATGAGCTCGTCATCGAAAGACTGACACCTCTCTCTGTTTAGCTGTTTACGAATGAGTTAGATGTTGAAAGCCTTCTGGCTTTACTCCGTATCTAGAACAAGGTAGTAACGCTTTTCAGTTGAGTGGATTTCAATCCAAATCCTTATGAAGGCGGTATAATTATGTTCTACATTGGAATTGATATTGGGAAACGTTCCCATGTTGCTTCAATCATGAATGATGAAGGAAAGGTTGTTCTTAAAGGATTTTCTTTTCCGAATACCATTGAAGGTGGAGAAAAATTACTTGGAAAAATTCATGATTTTTCTTCTTCATCAGATGATTTTACTGTAGGTATGGAAGCTACCGGTCATTATTGGTTAACGGTTTTTTCATACTTACATGAAAAAGAGTTTTTAATTCATGTTCTTAACCCCCTCCAAACGGATGGGTGGCGTAAAGGGACAGAAATTCGTAAACGTAAGAATGATATTATTGATTCAGTTTTAATTGCAGATCTGATTCGCTTCGGTTCCTTTGTTGAAACGACACTCTCTGATGAAAATATTTTTTCTCTTAAACAGCTTTCCCGTTATCGTACTTACCTAGTTGGGACAGCGAGTGACTTTAAACGTAAAATCATTGCCGTATTAGACCAAGTTTTCCCTGAGTATGACTCAGTATTCGGTAAATCAGGTGTTTTTGGTAAAGCATCAAAAGAAATTTTACTTGAATTTAGTTCTCCTGAAACACTCCATGATATCTCTGCGAATACTCTTGCGAAACTACTTAAAGAAGCGAGTCACAATCGTTTAGGGATAGATAAAGCCAATGCCTTAAAAAGTGCTGCGAGTCGATCTTTTGGTATTACTTTTGCTCAAGAGACCTTTACTTTCCAATTACGATCAATGATTGAACAACTTAAATTTCTGGAAGCCCAAATTAAAGATACTGAAACTGAAATCAAAAAAATCATGGTTACTCTGCATTCTGTCATTGAAACGATCCCAGGGATCGGACCAATCAATGGCGCTACTATTCTTGGGGAAATTGGAGACATTAGTAAATTTTCCAATCCTACAAAATTAGTCGCATACGCTGGTCTAGACGCGACTGTTTCTCAGTCTGGTCAATATCAAGCAACACATAACGTTATGAGTAAACGTGGTTCCCCTTATCTTAGAAAAGCCTTATTTTCAGCTGCTTTAATTGCAGTACAACATGATCATGTTCTTAAAGCCTTCTACGAAAAGAAACGTTCTGAAGGGAAACACCACCTCACAGCTCTTGGAGCAGTTTCCAGAAAGTTATGTTACATCGTTCATGCGATTCTCAAAAAGAACGAACCTTACGAAATACGAATGTAACTCAAAAAAATACCTTTGCTTTCTCTTATTTGTTATGCACTTTTTTGTTATTAAATTTTGGACTAATTTTTTTATTCTTTACTTGACTTCTTATAGTTAGTCTTTCACAACAAATTCTCTTGCCAATAATCCTGCATTTTGACTGCTGCTGGCATATGTTGCACCGATCGATGTCAATTTTTCGACTTGTTCATTGATATTTTGTTTATCTAAATCTGTTCCTAAAACATAGCCAATGATTTCTAAATGTCGACCTTCGGCTGCCGCTCGCTCTTTCGCTGCTTTCATCGCAGGAACCATCACACCGACCGGATCTGGATGCGCGCCATATCCTAGTACAAAATCCATTAGAATAACACCCACTGTAGGATCAGCTGCTTCTTCTGTAAAACGAGCGATTCGATTAGACGGATCGATCATTGGATGCGGTTTGCCATTGGTAAATTCATCTGCACCGAAATCAATAAACGTGTGTGCTTTGCTTGCATCACCAAAATGCAAAAGATGTTCTTGATCCGTAGCGATATTACTATACACATCAGAAAAACGTTCTTTTGCAGTGAACATGGCTTCATCACAAAGCGTTCCACCAGTAAATAAACCACGAATATATTGTTGATTCGGATTTAATTTTTCCCGAACCTCATCGATCAATGGTAGATTCAGCGGATGAACGTCCAAACTATTTTGATCGATTCCAGCTAAGCCTAAACTACTCAATGTAATCACAAGTAAGCTAAAGTTTACGAGCAATGGTCCTTTCTTTCTTTTCACCTTTCTGATTAAAAATGCATCTCGTGACAACATTAATAAGAAAAATAGTAGTGCAGTCACTGCTATTCCCCCCAATATGAATAACCATAAATAATTTATCATTTAGCAGACTCTCTCCCATAGATTATTTGACATAATCGCTTTTAAACTGATCATTCCCACAAAAAAGATAAGGACAGAGGTACCTAAAAGCATCCAAATGACTGAGGTAATCAATTCCCCTGTCGAAGGTAATTTCCCTATCGGTTTCGACGTATTTGGCGTTATTTTATTAGGTGGCTGTATACTATCTTTTTGTTTTTCAGAAAATATAATGCCTACTTCAGTCTCACCTTTGCGAGCGCTCGCTTCTGTCATTTCTCCAAAAAACAAGCTAACAAAACAGGTTAGAAAAAATAGAACAATGATTCCTTTTTTCATCTTATTTTCCTTCTTTCTTTTTTCTCTTCTTCCTCTTTCTTTTCTTTTTCTTTATTTTCCACTGCTCTTCCAATTTCTTTCGTCTAACAAGTAACAAAATCACAATGACTCCCGTTGATAGTATTAACATAGTAGTAGCTACTTTTATCCATGTAGGGGTAATAATTTTGAAGCCACTTTTATCATTCATGTCTCTTGCTTGTTCATTCGTAATTCTAAATTCTTTTTCAAATTTTCAATCATTATAGCCATTGGTTACCGTCATGTTTAATACATAGGTTCCTCCTTTGATTGTTGCTGTTCCCCAATCCATTTCAAAATCAAAGCGACTATTTGGCGACATTTTATACCCTTTAACTGTCTCTTTTTTGATAATTTTATTACTTTCTTTTTCCTTTACTTCCGCTTGTATTTCTAAGTCAGATAATACTTTAGGTTCTGGGTTTTGTAAGGTCGCTAAAACCATTTTTTTCCCTCGTCTAAGTGTTGATTTTGCCTCTAATAGATTTAAAGATTTTGAATCTCTATAATCATCACCCGTTTCTGAGATGACTAAACCAAGTCGAAATGAAAATTTATTTTTCACCATTGATTTCTTTTCCCCAGAATCATCTAATTCAAATACTAGTACACCCATTTTGACTCCTGAATAACTTTCTTTTGGTGGAGTTAACTGAATCGTTACTTCTTTTTCTTCAAAATTCTCTACTGTTATAGTTGGTGTTTCCACTTTCACTAATGAGCTAACTGGTTCTTTTAAAGTTTCATCTAATAACTTAGAATCCTCTGTATATTCGATTGTTCCTTTTTCACCGGTGTAAGCATCCGTTGGATAAATTTTTATTTTTACTGGCTCTTTCTGTGTACTTTTTACTTTTACTTTTAATTGTTGTTTTTCCCCTGGCGTCGTTTGGAGATAAAAGTAACTTTGTTCGAAATCTATTTGCTTACTACTTGGGACAGCTGAAACAGTGTATCCTAGATTATCTGCTGCATGTGCTCGGTTTGGAAATAAGATAAAACATAGTCCCATAAGTAACAGGACAGCTATATAATTATTTTTTTTCATTGAATTTTCAATTGCTCCTTATCTATCACACTCTAGAAACATTATTTTTTTATCGCTTCAACATAAATGTCTACATAGTAATGATTGTCTTCTTCTTGATACAAATCTTCTTCTAAAATCACGGTTTCTTTTTCCTGCCATGTTTCTAAGAACAATTGAGCTGCTTGGTGCGCGGAGGCCTTTGTTTCAAATGGTCCCTTTGTCTCAATCACATCGCCTTCTTCATATTCTAATTCTTCCTCAAAGTCTTCCTTTTTCCCAATCATCGCCAACGCATACACAATACTTCCAGATAGAGCGGCTATGATGAAAAAAGCAACCCCATATACATTGATGAATAATAGTAAGAAGTAAAGAAGATTTAGACCTATAAATCCAACCAACATGGCTTTAGGATACGGTCTTCTTTTATTCGTAAGAAATAGAAAGTACATAAACACGAAAGTCATGGTCATTAACAGAGCACTCAGTGCAAAGTACACAATAGATTCAAGTCCGTTATCATTCACGATAAGCAACAATTGATAGAATAAGGAGAGTCGTTTATCCACATAAAAGTATGCTTCCTTATAGTAGGAATAAAACATCACTAAGTACGTGACCCACATGATGGAAAAGATTCCTTCTATTACTAGGATATATTTCAACCCTTTATTTTGATGTTTTTCTGTTTGTTCTGTCGTCATCCTTTTTTTCAACCCTCAATCACCCTATTTATTTTTGACTTTCCTAGCCAGTATGTGTCACTTATTTAATATCTAATTTATAGCCTTTCGAACGGATTGTTTTTATGTATTCTGGGCTTCCAGGTGCTGCTTCAAATTTTTTCCGTAAATGAAAAATAAGATTGGTGACCCGATATTGTCTGAATGTTGCGTCCGTGCCATTCTTTTTTTCTGTCCAAATTTTTTGGTAAAGCTCTTCATACGATAATGTTTCACCTGAACGGTTAAATAATTCTCTTAAAACAAAGAACTCTAATTTTGTTAGCGAAATCTCAAAGCCATCTTTTAGGATTAGGCTCAAGCTTCCTTCGTTCAGTTCAAAGTCTCTAAGTTTCTCTGGTCCTTCTTGTGTCTCTTTGATTACTTCGGTTTTATGCCCTGTGTGTTTCAATAAATTTTCCAGTTGTAATAGAAACAATCCTTTGTTTCCTTCTACATCTGAAATACCATCCGCTCCTAATTGGTAATAAATCATTTGATGGAAATCGGAAATTTTCGTCGAGAATACCCAGATGACGCCTTCAAACCATTTCCTCAATTCCAGAATTGATTCACAAATGGATTCAAATCCACTGTTCTCGCCTTCTTCAATCAGAATCGCATTCATATTCGACAAGATCTCTTCATTTTTATTTATACAGGTGAAAAAAGAAGGAGTGAATGCGGAAGAGTTAGAAAACTCATTCACATGTGTATCTTGTTGTCTTTCTTCTTTTAAAATACCTAGCTTGTACATTGTTTCTCTTACCTCCTTTGTTTTATATCCCTTGGTTGTTTCATTTCTTAGGGTTATCTGTTGCACTTTTTTTCATATGAACGTAAAATCGGTAATAGTAATTATCAATAGAAGTCATTCTCGTTTTTAAGCAAAACGAGAATGACTTCTATTTTTATTTGATAGGTAGGGGATTGAATTCCCCTTTGACGGCGAAAGTGACGGTTATAAAAAAAAGCCTATCAAAAATAGATCGGCTAGTTGTTCTTACTATTTTATTTTGTACTTCTCACAATTAAATAACGAACGTTATTTAATTGTGAGAGAAAAGGGCTTTAACCCACTTTTCCAATTTTTTTAGCAAATTTACACTGATAAAAGGGAGAATTTACTCATTGCTTGACGCTGATCCTCAAGAAAAGAATAGGTATACGTGTCCAATGTCATTTTGATAGACGCATGCCCTAATAAAGCACTCACTGTACTGATGCTAATCCCTAATTCTACACAACGGGTCGCAAATGTATGGCGTAGCGCATGAAAACCGACATTTCCTATCCCTACTTTTGCTTTAATTCGTTCAAATCGGTAGCTAATCGTTCTTGGCTCTATTGATTTCCCGTGATATTCTATGACATATGAGGACGTTGCTTGACTCTTTGCCTGAATAAGCTGTTCATTTAAACAAGGAGTCATGGGAATAATCCGTTTCCCCCGTTGTGTTTTAGGCGCCGTTTCAATCAATTTTGTTTTGGATGACTTATTTACATAATCAAAAATACGTTGTTTTGTTCGACGTACATGGATCACTTGTTGTTCAAAATCGACATCTTCCCATCTTAATGCACTGATTTCGCCAATCCGCATGCCTGTTTCTAGCGCAATAACGATGGGGAGCCCGTAGATGGTTTTCTTACTTTCTTTTAAAATTTTGGTATGTTGTTGGCGATTTAATGCGGGGACTTGTTCTTTTTGAACCTTCGGCAAAGAGATGTCTTCCGCCGGGTTTGTATAGAGATAGCCTCTGTCTCTGGCTCCTTTCAAACAGCTTTTTACTAATCGAAAGACAATGTGAATAGATGCTGGAGACAGTTTTTCTTTTAGCTGATCGACTAACCGTTCCAGTTGCTTCTTATCCACACGATGTAAGGGAGTTTTACCAATGGCAGGTAATATGTGTAAAGACAGTTTATTTTGGTAGCTTGAATACGTGCTTTCTTTGATGTTTTCTTTCATTAATTGGTTCAGCCAAATAATTGACCAAGTCTCAAAAGTTCCTTGAAATCGCTCTTGATAAGACCTTTGTTCAAGAGAATGAAATAGTCTTTTTTCCAGAAGTTGTTCACGAACTGTTCGATAAGATCGTCCATAAATATAGCCATAATAGATGGAACCATCTGCTTTTCGTGCTTTAGGGTATCGTCCTTCCCAGCGAACATCTTTTCTTTTGTAAATATTTTCGCCTCTTGCCAAAATAACTCATCCTTTCAAATTTTATTGACGGCGGAATTGACGGCTAAAAAAAACGAGCTATTTTCTCCACCTAATGATGTTGTTTTACAATAGAAGCAACGCTATTAAAAAATTGTCATTTTTTAGATAAATATTGTTTCAAAAAAGGAAAAATTAAAATTTATCACAAAAAAACCTTGTAATTTTAATTTATATCTATTAGAATTACTCTTGTAGCGAAATAATAAGTAGATAAAAACGACATATTAAATAAATAAACAAAAGAACGTTTCTATTTCATTATATATTTCATTTTTTCCCCTAATTTGAGTTTTTTTTGCAATGCCCTCTGTTTATCCAGTAGAAATGAAGGGGTAAGAAGTTCTTAAATAAACAAAAAAATATGATTTGCTTGTGTTATATCCTCATTTTTCTTTAATAAAAAATCGTGGGATTTAAAAGAATCTAAACTGGAAATACTCTAACACTACGATTCAACAGTTGTTTTAGAAAAAGAGACGGAGAAAATTTACCCTCAACGAAAAATTGATGTCCAACCAGCTTTAGGTTATCTGAAGAATTGTTTACGTTTCTATCGGTTCTTTGGTCAGGATAAATAAACATGATTTTCCCAATAATATAAAAGTAAAAGACCGAAAATCCTTTTTAAGATTTTCGGTCTTTTATTTTATAGTTCTTAGGACGTAAATCCCAAGCACTTTTACTATTCGTTTAATTATCTACCGACGATAAAAGTCAATTCACATTCACAAACTTTTTTATCTTCAACAAAAGCAGTCGCTTTCCCGATTCCTACAAAATCTCTGATTTTTACGATTTCAAAGTGTAATTTTAATACATCTCCTGGAACTACTTTTTGACGGAATTTCGCTTTGTTGATTCCTCCGATATACGCTGTTTCACCTTTAAATTGATCCATTTTCAAAATCAAGATCGAACCAACTTGTGCTAATGCTTCAATAATCAAAACACCTGGCATTGTTGGATTTCCTGGGAAATGTCCTTGGAAGAATTCTTCATTGATCGTCACATTTTTTGTCGCAATAATTTTTTTATCCGTGATGATTTCATCCACATAGTCGATAAAGCAAATTGGGTAACGGTTTGGAATCATTTCCATAATTTCTGTTGCATTCATTAATCTTGTCATTGTTAGTTTTCCTCCCATTTTTTCATACAAATAACGCCATTATGACCGCCAAAGCCAAACGAATTACTAATTGCATATTCTGCTTGTACGGGGCGTGAACCATCTGTTACATAATCTAAATCACATTCTGGATCTGCTACTTCATAGCCTACTGTCGGATGCGCAATGCCTTCTTGTAACGTCTTCACACAAGCAATTGCTTCAATTCCTCCAGCCGCTCCTAAAAGGTGACCTGTCATACTTTTCGTGCTTGAAATTGGAATATCGTAGGCGCGTTCGCCAAATACACGTTTCAAAGCTGCCGTTTCAGCTGCATCATTGGCTGGTGTTGAGGTGCCATGAGCGTTGACATAACCGACATCAGTCGCCTTGATCTCAGCTTCAGCTAAAGCTAATTCGATCGCATCTGCCGCTCCACTACCATCTTTTAACGGCGCTGTCATATGGCTAGCATCACAATTACTACCATAACCTACGATTTCACCTAAAATTGTCGCACCACGTTTTTGAGCGTGCTCCAGTTCTTCTAACATCAACATGCCAGCACCTTCGCCCATCACAAAACCATGTCTTTCTTTATCAAACGGAATCGATGCTCTTGTTGGATCCTCTGTTGTATTTAACGCACTCAACGCTGCAAAACCAGCAATCCCGATTTCACAAATCGTCGCTTCTGTTCCACCCGTGATCATCATATCTGCTAAGCCATATTTGATTGTACGGAACGCTTCACCGATTGCATTGGTCGCGGATGCACAGGCTGTGACGATTGTTTGAGAAGGTCCTTTTGCCCCTAATTTGATAGAGATATTCCCTGAAGCCATATTTGCGATCACCATTGGTACAAAGAAAGGTGTCACTCGTTTAGCCCCTTTTTTATCCATGACTCTGACTTGATCTTGTAACGTCGTCATGCCACCAATACCACTGCCCACGATCACACCAAAACGTTTTGGATCGATCGTTTCTTTTGTCAGGCCACTCATATTCCATGCTTCCATCGCAGCGACTAAACCATATTGTGAAAATACATCCATTCGCTTTTGCTCTTTACGATCAAGAACCTCACTTGAATCAAAGTCTTTCACCTCACCCGCAAGTGCCACACCTGTATCTTCAGAATCAAACTTAGTGATTTTAGCGATTCCTAATTTTCCATTGACTAGATTTTGCCAATACTCTTTTACCGTATTTCCCAAAGGAGTCACTGCTCCCATTCCTGTTATTACAACTCGTTTCATCGTGCACCTCCACTATTGTTTTGACTATCAAATTAAAAAAAACTTGCTTAAACAACACTTTTTTGTTTAAATTTAAGTAAAATAGTTTGACTTTCAAAGTATTTTAGTTAATAATTCAGACATCCGATAAAATGTCTGTACAGGTGTTGTTTATTCGTTAGAGAATTTTTTTATCATTCTCAACACAGATAATACCAGTTGCAATTTTATCCGTCAACTTAAATAAAATCAAATCGTTCGATTTTGTTAAGATGTGAGACCTTTTCACACACTAAAAATAATTTTAAAAGGGGAAAAACCATATGTTTCTAAAAAATAAAAAAGTCGTCGTGATGGGCGTCGCAAACAAACGAAGTATTGCTTGGGGTTGTGCCAAGGCATTAAAAGAGCAAGGCGCTGATATTATTTACACGTACCAAAATGAACGCATGAAAAAACAATTGTTAAAATTAGCTGAACCAACAGATTTGCTTGTTGAATGTGATGTGGCTTCTGACCAGTCGATCGCTCAAGCTTTCCAAACAATCCAAGAAAAATACGATAAGATCGATGGATTAGTACATGCCATTGCTTTTGCTAACAAGGAAGAATTAGATGGAAATGTTAGTGATATCAGCCGCTCGGGTTTCTTATTGGCTCAAGATATCAGCAGTTACTCACTTTTAGCTGTTGCACATTATGCTAAACCAATGTTAAATCCTGGCTCAGGCATTGTGACAATGACGTATCTTGGTTCTGAAAGAGCGATCCCAAATTACAATATGATGGGGATTGCCAAAGCATCTTTAGAGACGGCCGTAAAATATCTAGCTTATGAATTTGCAGCAGACAAAATCCGTGTGAACGGGATTTCAGCAGGCGCAATCAAAACACTCGCCGTAACGGGTGTAAAAGATTATGATCAATTGATCAAAATTTCAGAAGGCCGTACACCAGACAAAGCAGGTGTTACGATTGAAGAAGTTGGTAATACTTGTGCATTTTTAGTCAGTGAACTAGCAGCTGGTATCGTAGGAGATATTATTTATGTAGATAAAGGGGTTCACCTTACTTAAAAAAATGAAGCTGAGATACAACTAAAGAAGTTTATCTCAGCCTCATCTTTTCATGTAAATCCTAATTTCTAAATAAGTTTTTGCAAATAACCACGATTTACTTGCAGCATCAGTTGTAGATCGAAATAATAATACGGCAGTTGCTGTGTTAATGTGATCACAAGTGAGCTTAGTAAATGTGTCGCAATCAGCGTTACGATCAGCTGTAACCAACTATTGGCAAAAAAATCATAGCTATTCACCAAATTAGCTGTCCACAAAATACATAGCGGATGGATGAAAAAATAGTATTTTCCTAAATCTCTCAACCGTTTTACATCTATTTTCTCCTCCACATTTACAAACAAACTCCAACAAAAAAGGCAGCTAGTAAATGGAATGAGCATCCACATAAAATTCTTATCAATCCCAACATTTGAATACACGATGATTCCTTCACCTATTAAAAGAAGCCCAGTGAGCACCACAAGTACGCCCATATACTTCTGAGAGCTGATAATTTTTTCTCGATGATCCCATAAACAGAATCCCATCGCCACAAAGATCAAGGCAAAAAACAAACCATTGCGCGTTGTAATAAATAAGCTCATATACTGATCAAAAAACACCTTCAATTGATCGTTTCCAATATACGCATAATAGGTTTCTAATGTACCGAATCCGTACATTAGAGTTGCCAGACTGAACAACGCGATATATCCTGCTTTTTTTAGTAACCACTGAACACAAATGATTCCAAAAATCGCCGCTGGAATGTACCAAAGATGATAGTACGTTCCTGTATAAAACAAACCGGCCACTAAAGCTACTGGATACAACGTGGGGGTCAGTGAATAATTTTGCTGAATCCACATGAACCCAATAGGTAAATAAATCAGGCTCCAAAAAAAATAAGATTTCGCTAACGATTTGATATACTGCTTTGTATAATCGGACGACTGACTCTGTCCTCTTCTAACAAAATAACTCGTTGAAATCAAAAAATATGGAACCGCAAATCGACATAAAACATTCTTAAATAAATGATTGATTGCCGGATCTTGAAAAATACTTTCACAATGGAAACAAATAACTAAAATCGCGGCTATGTATTTGACCAAATCAATTCCCTTGGTATTCATCTGCTTTTCTTTTACTGCCCTTTTGATTTTTTTCACCCCACCCCAATAACTTTCAACCTACTTCGTTTTCCTATATTTAAGTATAACAAAGCATATTTTATAATTTATCGGTACTGAGACTGATTTTTTAGTACTGCTTAAGTTTAGCCCTCTGCTGAAGGAGCATTTTAATAGCAAAAAAGAGAACAACTTCTATCGTTCTCTCCCTCGTCTAATAGCCCTAATAAGATTATAGTACCTTAATACATTACAATGATCGATTACTTCCATAAAACAGTGGGATGGTTTCTGCATTGCTGCGAATTGCCTCAACAGCTTCTTCCTCATTTGGCAGATCTAAAGATTCTTGGAATGCTTTATCTACGTTGATCTGTATTGTACTAAATTTTTCATGGTGCCAGATCTGATGCGCAACGTTTAAAGATTCTACCCATAAATAATAGCTTTGATCTTTCGTTACGATATCGATCAATGTCACAAAATTACCGCCTACATTCCGAAAATACTTACCAAATTTTAGATTTATTTCTGATATATCGCTTAGAGAAAATGTGGTTATTGGCTTTTCCACAGGGAAATTTATAGCCAGTTTAAATTTCCCAATCTGATCGATAGAAACACGTTCACCATTAAAGCTACATAAACAGTTAGCATAGCCCATCATTTTGGAAAAAGTCGCTTGAGGAAAAATTATTTCTTCAATTTTTATAAAGGTGTTCACTCGTCGGCCTTCTAGAAACAGCGGCTGAATATCTTGTACATAAGCACTGTAAAATGCAGCATTATTCTTTTTTTCTTGGTTTTGATCCATATGACTTTGCCTTCTTTCTTTTCCATCAAACAATCCTCTAAAGAAACTAGGCTTTTTACGTCCTAAAAGAATATCTACACTGATGTTGAAATAATCAGAAAGCCTAATGACATTTTCTAAATCCGGAAGACTTTTTCCTAGCTCCCATTTAGAAATTGTTTGGCGTGAGATATTTAAATAGTCAGCTAATTCCTGTTGTGAGATTTGTTGTTCATGACGAAATTTTTTGATTTGTTTACCAATTTCTACCGTCACTATAAGTCACTCCATTCTTAACGTCCATCGTTTTTGCCGCACAAATATGTTGCTTTCATTCATTATACAATAAAGACCTGCGCAACAATACGTTGCTTATTGAATTAATCACGTTTAGCGCGGTAAAAAAATCTCCACTACATTCATTTTATCAATAAATGCAGCAGAGATTCTTTTCTATAATTAAGTGACAATTATTCTTCTTACAACTTTTTTACTAATTGAAATTGTGTCAACTGCCACGTAATACCGATTTTTCCCAACTCCTTGTATTCAGGAATCTCCATATCAAAATTAGCTACTTTGACGCTATCAACATTTTCTTGTTCCTTTAACGTAAGTAAAATATCCGTTATTACATTTTTATTTCTTTGCTCAAGTACATGAAATTGTTTAATAATCAGAGCCTTATCACCAGATTCTTCTGCCAAATTAAAACTAATTGCGCCAAGTTTTGTTTCTTCTTGATAAATATCATAATTTTTATCTGAAAAAATACAGCGGTTCTGCCACGGTGTCCATTGTTTTTCAAGCAACGCTAATTCTTTTACTGAAGCTGGTTTAAAGTGAATGCTCCTTTGAGTTTTAGACGTAGTTGGTAACGTGATTGTTCCAACTGCCAGTTCATTCACTGTGTGAAACCCTTTCGCTTCGTATAATTTCCTTGCACGCTCGTTGGCTGCAATCACTTCAAGAATCAATTGATCGCAATGATTTTCCTTTGCTCTATTTTCTGCATAGTCCATTAATTTGGACGCAACTTTACTTCTACGATATTTTGGAATCACAGCCATGCCGCCAACCCACATCACTTTGGTTTGCTGAAAGGTTTGGATCCCTAAAAGAATGATCCCTACAAATTCTCCATCAACAGAAAAAACAGCGGAGAGTTTTTTTGAAAGGTTTAGCGACTGGATTCTATGGTCTAATGCCTTTTGGTCTACATGGATCGGTAACAGGTAGTCGCTGAATCCTTGATTCCATGTTTCTACAACTTTTTGAAAATCGGCTTCGTCTATCGTTATAAACATAATGGTTCTCCTTTAGTTTTTTACTTTGTCTATTTAACTATAAACAAATTTTAAACGATTCATCGTTTTTTAGAAACAATAATGTTATCCATTTTGAAATAGGTTTCAAAACCTTCTTGATTACGGAGACAAACTTGATTCTTCAAAACTTCGATATAAGGTGTTTCCAAGAAAATCGTCACAACAAGTTGTTCCAGCTTTCGCATAAGTTCCGCTCTTTTTGGAGATGCTAGACACTCTAAAAGTAGCTCATCTGATTTTTCTACAAGCACGACTTCTTTACCCCGCTCAGCTAAATCGATTGCAATCAGACATTCCAATACGCCACTACCCATAATCAAAATGCGTTCATCCAACTGATTTTCTGATACTTCCTGTATTTCTTGTTCCCCCGATGAAAGCTGGTACAAATGCCATTCTTTAAATCCTGTAAAACTCATCTCAGCTCACCTCATTGCTTAATAAGATGTTTATCAGCAACGACATAAACATGATCTGCTACAGGAGAATAAAACTGTTCATCATTTGAAATCAACAAGACACTGCCTCTAAACGATTTTAACGCCTCTTGTAGCGCTTTTCTTGAATCGACATCTAAATGATTGGTTGGTTCGTCTAAGATCAAGAAATTACTTGGTTGCATCGTTAAATCGCACAACTTCACTTTTGATTGTTCCCCACCACTCAACATGTAAAGATTTTTTGAAGCAATTTCTCGTTTCAAACCACATTTAGCCAGTTCTCGGCGTACATCTTCATAGGTCAGCTTCGTGTATTTGTTTGCTAACGCTTCGATCGGTGTCCATTCTGTATTTTCCCATTCGATTTCTTGTGAATGGTAGCCCACAACAACTTGAGGTGAAAATTGAGCTTTTCCAGAAATCGCCGGTACTATTGATAGGAGTGTTTTCACTAATGTAGATTTACCTAAACCATCTGCACCAGTGATCACTATTTTCTCTCCTTTTTTTACTTGCAAGTCACGCACAGTAAGCAGTGATTCTTTGTAGCCAGCGCTCAATTCATCGATCATCATGACATTTGGCGAACTTTGAGGCATTAATTTAAAAGAGAAATTCGATTTGATTTTCTTCTCAGGCTCTTTCAGGCGATCCATCTTTTCTAAATGTTTTCTTCTACCTTGGGCCATTTTGGTTTTGATCCCCGCAATATTTTTTTGTATAAAGGCTTCGGTTTCTTTTATTTTTCGTTGTTGCGCTTCAAATTGACTTTGGTAAGCTTCTGATAAATGCGCTTTTTGTTTTAAGAAATCGGGGTAATTACTGTGGTATTTTTTGATCGAACCAAAATCGATATCACAGATACATGTAGCGATGTTACTTAAAAAATCTGTATCATGAGAAACGATGATAAAAGCATTCTCGAAAGCATTTAAATACTCTGTCAGCCATTCGATATGTTCTTGATCTAAATAGTTCGTTGGTTCATCTAAGATCAAAACAGATGGTTTTTCCAATAAAAGTTTAGCTAAAATGACTTTTATTTGATCCCCACGATTTAATGAGCTTAGTGTTTGATCAGCATCACCATCGCTGATACCAAGCCCTGTGATTGCTTTATTGATATCGTTTTCGACTTGATAAAATCCTTTGATTTCTAATTGTTCTTGATAGGTTGCGGCTCTTGTCAATAATTGATCGTCGCCTGTTTCACCATATTTTTCGTAAAGTTTCAACATCTCTTTTTCTGTGTTAAATAAGTCTTGATAGGCTGAGGTTAAAAATTCGTTGATCGTAAGTGATTGCTCCATATCTGCATACTGGTCTAAATAGCCTAAAGTAGCCGCAGGATTCCATGAGATCGCACCTGCATCTGGCAAAACAGTGCCTAAAAGCATCTTTAATAAGGTACTTTTACCTGCACCATTTTTACCGACGATGCCCATATGTTCATTGCTTCTTAGGGTAAATGAGCTGTTTTCATAAAGCTGTTTATCTGGTACTGCATAAGTTAAATCTTTGACTTGTAATAATTCCATTATATTTTCCTCTTTCGTGTAGTTTCCCTGATTTTTACTAAAGAACATACAAAAAAGACCCATAGACAAAATGTCTAGGGCCTTTTTAATCTATATATCCTTCAGTAAATGAGCATACAAAAAGCATAGCAAAAATCTGCTATTTCTTTAGTATACTAAATTTACTGATGAATAAGAAAAGCTCTTAAGCTTTTCGATTAAGCTCCATACAACACTTCATCAAAAATAAGTTGTAGGGAGCTAAGAGTTGAAATAAATAATACGTACATTTGAAACACCTTCCTCAGGTGTTACTCTACCATTTTGGAAAAAAATAGTCAAATCCAGATAAAATAAGGCTAAATTATCGTTGTTGCTATTCATTTAAGAACACTATACACTAAGAAAAAACAAAGGAGTCTCATTATGAAAATCGAACGCTTACTAGGAATCTTATTTTACATTCTTAATCGTGACCGTGTTAGTGCAACCATACTTGCAAAAGAATTCAACGTTTCACGCTGAACGATCATTCGAGATATCGATACACTTTCTTTAGCGGGTGTCCCGATCTATGCTGAGGTCGGTGTAAATGGCGGTTACGCGATCAATCCAGACTATCAAGTCAGTAATAAAATAATTGACCAGACCAATGCTGATTATCTGTTACTTGCTTTAGAAAGTTTAAAAAGTGTCTACGGCACTAAAAAAGTCAATGATACTTATGAAAAAATCAAAGCGGTCTATGCTCTTCCAGATGATCAGACACTATTAGAAATCGATTTTTCAGTCGTAAATGAAAATAGTTCTGTAATAGAAAATATCGCGCTATTAAAAAATGCCGTTCAAGAAAAAAAGGCTGTTTCTTTCGATTATGTCAATCTCAAAAAAGAAAAACGTCACGTCACCATCGATGCACTTCATGTCTTTTATAAATGGTATGCTTGGTACCTTTTAGGCTATAATCAGGAAAAACAAGAATGCCGTATGTATAAAATCATCCGACTCAGAAACTTAAATGTTCAATCTGAACAGTGGCAAAACGACTATGATGTGGCTGATTTAATGCAAAAACATGTTGAACAGCAACACACGGATGTACAATCCGTAATTCTTGAATACCAAAAAGAAAGCCAAATCCTTATAGAAGAATATTTTCAAGGCGAAACGCTCAATGAGTCACCCACAACGCGGACAATTGAACTAAAAATAAGAGAAAACAACTTTATGTTATTTTCTCTGCTCTTAGGTTTTGGTGATCAGATCAAGGTCTTAGCTCCTGCTTCATTTGCTGAAAAAATAAAAACTCATTTAGAAGCAACCTTACAAAACAATTACCCAAACAGTGACAGATAGTTGTCACTGTTTTATTGTTACAATACATTTAAACCACCGCACTTTATGAAGTAGCAACGGTGTAAAGAAAGGATGTTTCAAATGAAATCAATTGTTTATGTTTATATTTTAGATACTATGGCAGACTGGGAACTAGGTTATATCACAGCGGCAATCAACACAGCAGCTAGTTATAATCAAACAACTCCAGTTTATTCTATTCAGACAGTCAGCCTTACAAAAGAGCCTATCCTCACATTAGGAGATTTAACGATCATTCCGGATTGTTCTATTGATGAGATCAATGAACGTGCCCTAGCAGCATTATTATTGCCTGGAGCAAATACTTGGAACGAAGCAAAACATCAAACGATTTTGCACAAAGCAGAAGATTATCTAAATGCTGGAATCCTAGTCGCTGCCATTTGTGGTGCAACACTTGCCCTTGCTGACTTAGGCTTACTGAATACCCGTCTGCATACAAGTAATTCAAAAGAATTTCTAACTACTTTTTCTAGTCACTACACAGGTGGAACTTTCTACCAAAATACATTAGCAGTTACAGATAGTCACTTAATTACAGCCAGTTCTGCTGGTTCCTTATTATGGGCTAAGCAAATTATGGACTATTTAGATGTCTTACCAAAACCAATGCTTGAAGCTTGGTATAATTATCATGCGACAGGTGATCCTAAATATTACACCGAATTAATGACCTCTACTCAATAACCATTCAGTCAAACGAAAGATGAAAGAAAGTATAGGAAACGCCATGAGTCGTTTCCTATCCTTCTTTTGTTATAAGTCATCCTTTTCCTTCCTTTTATCCACATCGATACTCTTTCTTAAGTCTTTCAAAATATGTGATTTTTTAGGTTCAAATAAGAAATTCACCAAAACAGCCATTAATGTCCCGACAAGTGTTGCAAGTATTCGCTGCAAAACATAGTTTTTATCATTTACAGGTGTAACGAGCGTCATTGCGATCAGTGTCATCACAGAGCCTCTCACTGTAATCGGACTTTTTACACCACCAGAAATCGTCACAGTAATAAAAATGAGGAATGGGATAAAAATAAGTCTGGATAATCCTTCATCCGTTAAATGATTTTGGATCAATAAATAAACCGTTCCAAAAAAACAACCAATCGCAGTACCGAGCATACGATACCTTGCAAAGATCCATACATCAACTGTTTTTGGGTAAATTCCAAAAGCTGCTGTACTTGACGAAATCATCATTAAACTTGTATTATCTGGAGTCCCAACAACGCTATAAAAGGCAATGCACATAAACACAACGGCTGCCATTTTAATTGTTCTCTGTTCAATATGTATTTTGGCAAATCTCACGTTACTTTCACCTTCTAAATTTTTTCTCTATTCCGCTTTAGACATTTAACAAATCACTTAAGATAAATCTTACGTAACTGAGCGATTTTTTCATCTGAAAAATGTAACACTTGCGTTACATATGTATGAAAACTGCCATATTCTTGGTCGATTGTTGCAAAAGCTATGTCTAAATATGTTTTTTTCACTTCTAACATCTGCTTGAGTTGATCCATTTGTACATCAGAAAGTTGATAGGATGTTTCTATTTGTTCCTGTAGCTTGTTATTAGCCTCTTTACGCATTTTATTCGTTAGTAAATAATCTTGGTAAATAGCCTCTTTCGATACCCCTAACACGCTTAACACTAACGCTGCCGCAAAACCCGTTCGATCTTTTCCTGCAGAACAGTGAAAAACCAACGGCTCTCCTTGTATCTCAAGCAATAGCTCTAAAAATGTTTGATAGCCTTTCTGTGCCGAATCCAACAAAACAAGATTTTTATAGATAGCCTCCATCATTTCGTCTGCTGGAATCGTTGCTGTCATCATACTTTCGATACTCCCATTCTTGTCCATACTATCAGCCAATACGTTGATTGGGACGTATTTGACCCTCTCCATAACAGTGTCAGGCTGACTTTTTTTCTCCTCTTCACTGCGAAAATCAACAATCACTTTTAGTTTACAATCTTTCGTTAAAAAGAGTTGTTCTGTTTGAGTTAATTCAGTTAAACTGCCACTTCGAAACAATTGTTGTTTATTCACTTTTTTATCATTAAAAGCCGGATTGCCACCAATATCTCTAAAATTCGTAATCGTGTTCATATTATTCCTCCAATAATTAACCTAATTTGCTAAAAAAATCCCTGTCAAAGAATTTATTTGGTTTGATTCAACCAGAGTCGACAGGGATAAACGAGTATTTATTTTTTTAGAGTGAGTGGTAATTTCACATCATATTCATGATCAACAGTACCTAGATCCTTGTCTTTTCCACCATATGTTCCATCAAATGTTAAGTGAATTTCTTTGATTTCGTCGATTTTGTCCATTTCTTCAAATTTGAAAAAGACATGCCCGTCTTTTTCTTCACCCTTTGCAAAGAAGTCATCCCAGTAATCAGAAAAATGTTCTCCGTCGATTTCTTCACCATTTTCCAGCACTAAGGTTGCTTTTCCTGGATGGATATGAAGATCTTTGTTGTCTTCATTGTTGTGAAGTTTAAAGTCCAAGGCTAGTAGTCCTTTGTATTCATGGCCTTCGTTATCTTTGTATTTTTCAACTTCTACAATTTTCGCTTTATCGATCGATAATTTAACACCCGACCAGCTATCATCTGACCAATCCGTGTCAAAGGTTGCTTTATCAATGACCAGTGCGTCCTTATTTCCGAATTCAATTTGCTTAAACTCACCGTCTTCACTTAAAGCGTATGTATCTTCTTTGATCGAACCATCAGCTGTTTCTGATGAGCTTACCAAGTCCTCGTTGATAATTTTTCCTTCTTGTTTAGAACATGCGCCCAAACTGAATAAAACAGCCGCTGAAGCTAACACTAATCCTGTTAATTTAATCTTGTTCATAATTTGCACCTCTTCTATATTTTTATAAGATGGATCAAAGCAATTTTCCTGTTTGTATTGCTTGGGTAAAACGTTTTTTGACTCTTTATTGTGTAATGGTTTCTATTTAATTTTTTCCTATGTAGTTATTGTCCTCCCTTTCTTTTGTTAACCCTATTTTACCTCTGATTATTTTTAATTTTTCTTCGATGCTGTCTGTTCATACGACTTAAATGGAAAAAGATTATTTTTAAGATACCAGACTCCTTTCGATAACGATTTTGCGTTTCTTATTTATTTTCAATCAAATCCTACTAGATATATAATAGGGACAAAGAATAAATTACATAAGGAGGCAAATATGACCAAATTACCCAACATCGGCAAACCTGCTACTAATGCACTTCATTCGATTGGTATTACAACGCTTGAACAAATTAGCTTACTAGATAGAGCGAATCTTTCAAAACTACATGGTATAGGATCTAAAGCAATCAGCATTTTAGAAAAATCCTTGGCTGAGCACAAGTTATTCTTTCAAGATTCCCCAAAGGATGTATCATTGCCAAAGTCTGATTTTACAGTCCTTTGTTCTTTGAATTGCGACAATGCCCCAAAACGAAGAATGATTCGCGATTGCATTGTTGCTGCAGCTTCTAGAAATCAATATTTACTAGAATCTATGCTATCTGACTCATTTCGTTGTATCATTCCTAATAAGAAAGCCATTGAAGATAAAAATACGTTTATCGAATTGATACTCAAAGAAACAATAGAGATTGGCTTCCTTGAGATTCAATCTATTTTAACCCATGGAAACGAAGGGTCAGCTCATGGGATCATCACAACTAAAGCAGGTGCTAAAATTTATTTTTCAATTATTATACGATTTAAAAGCAATCAAAAAGATGCACAGATTTCTGAAATTACTTCTTTTTTGATTCAATAAAAATCTGAGTCCCTCTTATCAAGAACTTTTCATTTCCAAAATTACGCCAGTTTCTTCCTCAAGGTCAGTCTAAATAATAAGAGTGTTTACATTTACATAAAAAAAGTGAGTGAAAGAAAATTTATTACATTTTCTCTTACTCACTTAACAATCGAAACTAGATCCGATTCTTATTCAATTGTAAATTCTTATTGATTTGTACGATTTCATTACCGAAATTACGCCAGTCGCTTGCTCTAGGCGGAGCCAGCCAGATCAGACTACGTGCTGAAAAAGTTATCTGGGGAAGATAGTCAGAGACGATTAAATCTGTGTCTGGACGTACGACTGGCTGAAAGTTTATGCTAAAAGAATCGAAAATCTTGATTTGCGCTTTGATAAATTGGTTATATTTTTCGCCTTGTGTGAAGTTCACATGGATATTAATCGTATTATTCTCATTTTCCTGATCGTATTGTTGAGAAAGTACGAGCAATAAATTGAAAAAAAGCGATTTCCTACTAAATTTAAATTCTTCTTTGTCCAATTGATAAATAAATGTATGGCAGACTTCAAAGATGATTGGATAGCGCTCGTGAAAAAATTCCAAGTCCATCACACGTAACGTAAGATCAATCAAAGGCGTAACGAATTTGTGCTGATAGATCGTTCTATTCACATTATTCCAGAAATCAGCTCCTGTTAATGTTAGCTGTGGATATAGGCGAATTTGTTGTGCCAACTGCTGTTGATACTTTTCGATCACCTCATTTTCAAGGTCGCAAAATTCACTTTGATACATCGATAATTCGCTAAGAATCCCGCTTATTTCGGCTTCTTTTTCTCGGTTTGTTCCATTTAAGGTCTGCTTCACCCATTGATCCAGCGTTTGATATAACGCGTTCTTTTTATCAAAATCGACTGATTGAAAATGACTAGGTAAATAATAGTTATGCTTTTTATTCACTCTTTCTAGCATAACAAACAAGTAATGCTTAAACAGATAAAACGTTTTTACTTCTTTACAATGCAGTTTCATAGCAGAAAGTAGCTCATTCACTAATAAGATATCCGATTGATTATATAACTCGTCTGAATCCTTATAGATTCGATAATAGAGCATGTTAAAATACTGACGAATCTTCATTTCATCTCCAACTAATTGAAATGTTTTGGTTAATTTTATATCATATTGCATTAACTCTTTCCGGATTCTGTCAACAATTTTATAAACAACTGTGCGGCTCATACCATGTTTTTCCCCGTATTTTTTGATCGAAGAAAATTGGTTAAAAAAGATCGTTTGCAGCAATGTAAATTCTAACGAATGTTTTAAATATCTCTCCTCCACAATACTTGATGATACATGAGAACCTTGAAAAAGGATGATCTCATTATTTTGCTCGATCAATTCCATTTCATCGATCAGCTCAAACCGTTTCAAATCCTCATTTATTTCTAAAACGCTTCGTTCCAGAAGGTATTGGGAAATATCTAATTGCGCACATAAACTATCTTTACGTTCAGAAAACGAATAGTGCTGCTCTAATTTTCGGATAATGGATAGTTTTAAATTCGTTCGTTCGTCTAATAACAAGAAATCCATTTATACTCTCCTTGTTCCATACAGAAGTGATCCAGATAGAAAACTCAACATATTACCAAAACTCGAGGAACCTGGCAGACCTGCTCCGCCAGAAGTTTCTAAGTTTCCCTTTGGTTTAGTTGGTTCATTTTGCAATAGATCATCATTCAGCATGATTTTGGTTTGAGAGTCACTTGGGGAATAGTGATTCATTACTCTTTTTTTATGTTCAGAACGGCTAAATTGATTGACGGATACTTTAGCAATAGATTCGTAATTTTTATAGGAAAACTTTACAAAATAAATGCCAGTTTCTTGTGTATTGACGTTATTTTTAATCGTCACTTGGTTTATATTCAGCGGCTCGCCAGCTTTATCTTTTAGTGAAACTACGTTGTCTAACGGAGACCATTTCTCGTTTTGTTTGATGACGATATCTTTCAAGATTAGCTCCGTCTGATTCTCTTTGACTTCAATTACAGCTGTTTCAACTTTCCCATCTACCTCGTAGGTCAGTTTATATTTCCCGGGTGTTGTTGCTTCTTCTCCATAAAACGTTTCAATATGAGTAAAAAGTGCGGATGAAACTAGTAAGGTCGTCCCTATTATCAATGGTTTATTTTTCACTTATTCCTGCGCCTCCAAAGGTTGGATCAATCGAATAAAGGCCCGAACAGAAGCAATTGTAACTTTCCTTCTGTCCCAGCCCCATTCTTACGTATCATTCAGTTAATCTGTTCTTCTTTTCCTTAATCGGATCATCCCAACTATGGTGATCGATACCGCCAAGAGTCCAATCAAACTGAAATAATGATTGACTGTTTCACCTGTTTTAGGGTAATTCCCTTGTTTGTCTGGTTTCGCAATATGGGTTTGATTCTTATTTGTTTCGTTTGGTTTAGGTGCATTTTTTTCCAGTACTGTGATTTTCGCTGTGACAGTCAGTTTTTTCTCTGCTTCTACAGTTTTTCTGGCTTTATTTGGCTCAGCTTTTTTCGTTGTTTGAACCGTATAAGATACTTTGTGTTCGCCTTTTTCTTTAGTCTCAACGGTTCCTGCGACTTCTACTTCTTCAAAAGAAATGGCTTTACCGTCGCGGTCAGTTGCTGACACGAAGTTATCTGCACTCTTCCAGTCATCACCGACATAAATAGTTGAGTCTTTTACGACTAATGTTGATTGATCAGCTTTTACTGTTATTTTTGCTGTTTCTTTTAACGTGCTCGTTTCATAAACAACTTCATAAACGCCAGCTTTTGTTGTATCTACAGTGCCCGTTACTTTTATGTTTTGAATTGGGGTATTTTTACCCGTTTTGTCTGTCGCTGATACAAAGTTATCTGCGGCTTGCCAAGTATCTCCTACATAGATGATAGAGTCTCTAACAGCAATCGTTTCTTGTGTAGCCACAACATGAACCATTATCGAATCTTTTTGGCCTTGATTTTCGTAGGTGACTTCATAATCGCCAACTTTACTTGTATCGACAGTTCCAGTTACAGTAATTTGATCAAAGGCAACTGGTTTTCCTGTTTTATCTGTTGCTTCAACAAAATTATCGGCTGGTGTCCAATTTGTACCGACAGAAATGGTTGAATCTTTTCCACGAACTGTGGTTTGATTGGGTAATACAGTGATTTTAGCCAATTCGGTTTGATTTCCGTAATGATAAGTTACATTATAGCTACCTGGTTTTGTTGTATCAGCAGTTCCAGAAGACGTTACCTCTTCAAACGGAATAGTTTTTCCATTTTCATCCGTTGCTGAAACAAAATTATCTGAAGCCTGCCATGCATCACCTACATAAAGTGTTGAGTCTTTGACTACTAATGTCTCCTGATTAGCAACCACAGAAACGATTGCTTTCGCTTCTTTGCCTTGATTGTGATAGGTAATCTCATAATCTCCGACTTTTGTAGTGTCTACCGTTCCACTTACCGTGATTTGATCAAACATAATTGGGTTTCCATCTTGATCAGTAGCTTCTGTAAAGTTATCTTCTGGCTGCCAATTTGTTCCTACATAAATGATTGAATCTTTTGCACTGACACTTGTTTGATCTACTTTTTCTTTAAGTGGAATTTCAATTGAATTCGCGTCTTTCGTCAATTTGATTTCTTTGCCATTCATGTATTCCTCATCGATCGTATAACCTGTTGGTATGTCGTTTGCTTTTAGCGTGTATTCTCCAGACATGATTGCGTCAAATTTATATTGGCCATCCTCATCTGTCGTAAACTCTGTTTTATTATTGGTCACATTGTCGATCAGTTCAAATGGAACATTTGGAATATTTATTGCTTGATCTTTTTCATTATACGTGTGAAATTGCGCTTGAGCCAAATAAACGACTCCTTCAGCATCACCATCAGAGAATCTCAAAACAAGAGGTGTTGTCGCAACCTTTCTGCGCGTTTCTGACATTTGTGCTAAATTATCCGCACTAATAGTCGTTTCAGTAGAAATTTGTCCAGCATTTTTAGAAATTGTATTGTACGTAATCGTAATATCTTCCGTTAGCGTATAATGATCAAAAACAATTTGAGCACCGTTCGCTGTTTGTTTAACTGTGTACGCATCTTGAGGGACATTCGTTACTATAATCGAATTTAAGTCGATTCCAGCGTTCGTTGTTCCTTTAGTCGCAATATCAAAAGTTGGATTTTTGACTTTGCGGGTTCCGTTATTAATATTTTTAGTCTTCACTTCATTTTTCGTTACATTTTTCAATGATTCATGGCTTGTTTGACTGGCAGATAGGATCTCTGTTCCTTCATTGTTTACAGAAACACCCGTTGACATTATCTGATTTCCGTACAATGGTTCCGCAGCACTTCCAGCCACATTGATTGTTTTGGTATCGATCCAGCCATTTGCGTATTTGTATTCAATAATGTACCGTTTTGAGGTTTTACCAAAATCGAATGTATAACTATTCGTCGCTTCATCAAACGTAATTTTTGGATACGCTGCGCTAGTCGGTGCTAAAGGTTTATCAAAATATTGCCCTCGATCCCAATATTGCGGATAAATTGATTCCACTTGGTCATTTGAAACATCATAAATATCAAAAGCCACATCTACACCAGTTGGAATTTTCGTTGTTACGCTCAAGGAATCGAAAGAATCATTTCTTGCGTTTACTAAAAATTGATTTTTACTAGCTTGGAGCGTTCGCTCTGAGTACTGTTTTCTACCTGTTCTAACGGTTGTTTCCACTGCTTCATAGTCATCTGCACTTAGTGTCACAGCAAGGGTATCAACAGGGATACTCTTACTTTTTTCAAGACTATCTGGGATATAATTAAAACCTAAATCTAGATTGAAAGAACGAGTAACAGGCGTTGTAAACTTAATAAGAGAGCCCCCTTCAACTGCCGTTATCGTGTAATCTTTGTCTAGTTTGTAATAGTCGTACTCCCCTTTAGGTGCTCTTAACTGTAAATAGTTTGGGTGTTCAATTTTGATTGTTGCGTTCTTTACAGGATTTTTATCGCTTCCCTCGATTGCAATTGTTGTATCACCAAAGTAGGCGCCATTTCGATCATAGTTCCCCCAAGCTGTTTCTACATTGTTGGGATTGATGATAGAAATTGGCTGAAGGTACTGGTCCGATACTAGCATTATTTCTTTTCCGCCATTGACAACAGGTGTGCTAATTGCAATATCAATGTCTTTTTGATCAAAAGGAATAATTAGTTTATCTGCTTTTATTCTTAATACACTATCTTTCGTTGCAGTTAAAATTACTTTGTTCTCTTCTTTTTTCACATCAAAATAATCCGTAATTGGAACTGTTTTGTACTCCATATCAGAAGCAGAAAGTTGAGCGTCCGTGATTTTTTGTCCATTTTTACTTTCCAAAATGATTTGTTCGCCGACTTTAGTTTGTGTAGGGAGATTGTAAATATAGACATAGTAATTTCCTTTTTCTTGGAAACCAGCACTTTGAAGTGATCCTAGACCGACTTCTTTTAAAGATTTTTGATCTTTACTTGTTTTGGCTGTAAATTCAAGTCCGCCATATTGGGCAGAGGAACGATTTAAAATGACTGATCCTAATTTAGTCGTCGGATATTGATTGTAAAAACTGTAAGAATAATTGGAAACACTCTCTAACGCTGAGGCACGATCAACAGATAAGGCATATGCTTTTTGTTGATCCATAGTTGTAATTGTGACTGCTCCTCTGTAAACAGTGTCTTCATCGATCGTATAGTCTTTATCTTTTTCTAAGAGTTGTTTTGAATCTGGAATCACATTGCCGTTGATATCTACATCATATGAGAAAACACCAATTTCTTCTTTAGAGGTATTATAAAATTTTGCTCCTGGTGCTTCTGACATCACTAATTCTAATGTCTGCTTGCCAGATAATGTTCTATCCAAGTTATAATAAACATTCCCTTTGAGTCCGTATTGGCTAGTCGTTTCTTCATATTTTATAGGAGCGACGTCTTCATACAAGTCAAAGTTATACCGATTCGTTGTTTGACCTGGTGTTTCAATCGTAACTAAAGGGGTTGTATCTGCGTATACATAACTTTTTAACTCTAATTTAAATTGTGTTTCAGTGATTCGTTGATTAAACGTAATCGTCAATGTTTTGCTTTTGGCATCGACTGCCCAATGAGCCCCAACATTCGCTACTTCGCCACTGATATCTGAATAGCCTAAATGGTCAGGTAACGTCATCGTATAAACTGAACCTGGTGCATAATCTTTATCTTCGATCACAAAGTTCAATTTTGCTGTTACTGGTGTTGTATTCAATAATCTGTTTAACGTACTTTGACTGTATTCAACACCGTCCATATTGGTAAGCGTCATATTTGCCAATATCTCATCTTCAATCGCGACATTTTTATCTGCGTTTTTCGTTTTAGGAATTTGTGTATTGTCTGTAATGGAATCTGCGTTGATTTCAGCGGCCGTATTGTTCTCTACTTCAGTCGGCAGATTACTAGCTGCTGTTTCACTCGTTCCGCTAGTCTCAGTATTTTGATTTTCTGTTGATGATTCTAATGCCTCATTCTCCAAATTAGTTTCAGAATTTATCTCTGACGATGTGTCAGTAGAATCTTTGTGTTGGGAAAGGTCATCTATATTATTCGTAGTTGTTGCAAATGCACTTACAGTCGATCCAAAGCTTTGAGTGAGTAATACTGTAAGCATCAATATATGTAATTTTCTTTTTTTCATGAACGAACTCCTTATTCTTAATATTTTAATACAATTATATAATATACTTTTTTAAACTTTATTATGATTATTTTTTTATATTTTAACGAAAAATAAAAACATATACGCTGTTATAGTTAGCGAAGAAGCTATATTATTCAATAACCACACGTAAATTCGTTCCAGATGTTGATGATCTACTTCACTAAAAATCGGACTATTTACGAATATTAATTATATATATAAATAATTTTCTATAAATAATCACCTTGATTTTCGAACTAACATATTACTAGTTAATAAATTAATGTTAATTTTTATTTATAACCGAAACAAGAAAAAAAGCTTTATTTTTACGAACGTACGTTTTATAGTAGAAGAAAAGAAAAAGGAGTCAAGAATGAAAACATCATTAACGACCCAAATGGAAGAAGTTCTATATTATTATTGTCGGGAAAATGGAGATATAGTGGTAGAGGAGGTAACGATGCCCGCCGAACAAGGCATTGTTGATACGCTGAGTTGCCGTTTGACTGCTGAGAAACAATTTGAATGGCGTTGCTATGAATTAAAGGCTAGTAAAGCTGATTTCCGTTCAAAAGCAAAACTTTCTTTTATTGGAAACTATAATTATTTTGTCTTACCCGTTGCTCTTTTTGAAAAAATCAAAGAAGAAATTCCTAGTCATATCGGAGTTATGGTTTATCATCAATACCTTTCGGAGGAAGAGCAAATGTTGCCGGGCTACTTTACAATAGAGAAGAAACCGCAAAGACAAGAGCTTTTGGTCAATGAGCAAGAACTGCTTTTTCGTTTGATCACAGCCCAAGCTCGCGAAGTCGGTAAAGCCAAGCAGACATCTCGTGGGTTACGGGTATTTTCGACGGATCAGCTATACAAAGAGTTAAAAAAAAGACAACCGGATTATGACTTGTTTGGTGGTGGAGTGAATTTCTATGATCGTTTCGCTGAAGATATTTGTGATCAAGCAGTCGAGGCCTTAAAAATTGAATTGGACGCCACGCGTGAGGCTTATTTTGAATTGGAACAGCGTCTGTTGGAGGAGAAATAATGTATTATCCTTACTTTCGAGGTAAGCAGTTTGATTTGCTCGCTTTAACAACCTTAGTAGAAAAAAAACGCTTATCTGCACACATTCTGCCAATCATTGAGCCAGTCAAAAATTCTAATGCATTAAAAAAATTTATTGACTTGTTCCAAAGAGAAAACCAACCATTTTACCTTATCCAAAACCCTCAAACGGGTGACTTTATGACTAAAGAAGGAATTCTTTATCTAAACTCGTTATCCTTGGAAAAAGCAGTGATCGTGGAGCAACCTATCGAAACCTTGAGCGAAGAACCTCAATTATTTGTGATTGGCAACTCCACACCTGCATTACAAAGTGATTGGCAAGCCAATCAGACGAAAGTTTTGATACCAAAAGAATTCCGTTTACTGCAAAAAATCAAAGGCGAAAAGATTCTGTCTCAAGACGTTTTTACCAGATTACCTAAAACGAGTTTTTATCAAGAATGCCCAGATGAATTTTTTTCAGATACTCATTTGACCTTTAAAAAAAGTGGTTTTATCGGATTTAGTGATTTTTCTATCGACAGCCGAATTTACTATGAACACAGTTATCCGTCAAAAATCCTAAGTTTGCATCTGGTTTATTTTGAGGACGATTCGTTGCGAATCCATCATTTTCTTTCAACTGAAGAGGCTCCCACACAAAAAGATAAATTTTTTGAACTCATGGATGAGATCAGCGACTGGAAAAATAAATTGTGCGGTGAGAACCTCACTTTAGGAATTGAGTTGCTGCTTACGGCCGTTTCAAACGATAAATTCCCTGGTATGAGCGTTATGAGAAAAGCGGCTGTCATGCATCATATAGAACTGATGTCCCGTTATCTAGACAAATAAAAATCGCTTGTATAATAAAATAAGGGTAGAGCAAAACTAGAAAGCCTTGCTCTACCCTTATTTTACTTTTATTATTCTTCTTGTTTTTCAGGATCCAGTTTGACTTTCACCTGAAATGTATTAGTGATATTTTGCGCCATTTTCTGCAGATTTTGAAGCAGCAAAACAATCCAGCTACATGCCAACATGAAAGATAACAGCTCAAATGCCGTGAGCGAAAGGTAACTTGTCCATTGAAATAACACCACGACTACAACTAATGTTGCTGCGATCATATAAGAAATCGACAAAAATTCTTTGGTTACATTAGGTAATAACCACTTGATTCCAACAATCAAAATCACGATCAAATAAACTAAATAACCAGCGACTTGATTATGGACACCTTGAAACGGACCTGTTTCTGTATAAGGAAATAATCCCACAGCACCGAGATCTAGTGCTGTTAAGGTTAAAAGAATACGCAAAATCGTTAGTCGTTTACTATGCGGAATCGCTTTTTGCAACTCTACAAACAGCCCATCGATCAATGCCACCATCAGTAATGATGAAAACATCAACGTTAAATTAAATTGCCAGCGGCTTTTTGCCTCGATCGTTCCTAAAAAGCTAAAGTTGAATTGCCACCATTGGTAATCTTTATTTGTGATCATGGCCAGCAAAACGCCACCGATAATCACAAAAATCAGTAAATTAGTCAATTTTACCGGTGTGATCGACAATGCTGAATAAATCATAAAATAATTGACGAATCCAACAAACACAAAAAATAATAAGGTCGCGGTATAACGATCAAACGTCGCACCTATAAAAACCAACCCGATTACTTTGAAAAAAACTAACAATGCAAAAACTAAAATAACAATGAATGAAAGTAAGATCGTTGGGAAATTCCGCCAATAAATATCTTTCGATTGCGTTGTAACTTGATTTCTTTTTCCTTTAATAAAAAAGAGTAAAAAACTGAAAACCCCACTTAATACACCCAACGAAAGGACAAAATTCGCAATTGAATACGCCCCTACCAACGCAATTTGACTTTTGTCTGTATAAAATAAATAAGCTAAAAATAGGATACTGATCACAGTTGTCGGAATCAAAAACCATCTTAACGAAAGCGTCTGGTTGCCTGCTATTTTCTTTTTGGGTTCAATCACTATTTTTTGATCTTTGATACTTACAGTCACGTCATCTTCATTTTCTAAATGAAACTCTTCTACTATCTTTTCCGGCAGTGTGATACTAAGTTTTTTTTCTTCCATACCCATTCCCCCTGAATTTAACATCTCATAAATAGTATAGATTGCTTTGATATAAAAGCAAGTTATAGATACGAATTTAGAAAAGTCCCATGTATAAGAGTTTTTATTACCTTTCACTATTGTTCGTTTTAATGTTCGTTAATCGATGTTTGATTTTTTCTTTTTTTTATATACTAATGTCAAATAATGATAAAAGGAGATTTTTCATGTTAAAAAAATTTTTAATTTCTATTTTAAGTTTAATTGTTCTATCGATAGGGGGACTCTTTCTTTATAATAATTTTAAACATAAACCTGTATACGGAATCATTCTTTTAGACAAGGATGGAACAAAAGTCAATAATTCCATCAACGCACAAAAAAAAGATATCGAGAAACATGTAGTTGTTGAAGGTAAATGGGTCGAACCGACAAAAACCCTTGCTTTGAACGTAACAGATGCTCAAAAAATAATTGCGTTTAATGGCTTCAAAAAAGTAACTGGTTCAAAAGATAATTATAAATTTGAACCTATTAAAAAAATTTCTCCGAATGAAGTATCCTTGTTTTCAAAAGAAAGTACATCTATGGTTACTGACGAAGCATACAAAGCCTTTCCATCTCCTATTAATGAGTACGTTACGTTAGGTGAGTCCTCTGCTCATGTCAATAATTTGTTAATCCTTCCAGATAAGCAATACAATGCCTTTACTGGTTCACCTATTAGTTTAGGCGTCTTAAAAGTCAAATCAGATGCATCAAAGGTCTTAATCAATTATAATAAAGTCGAAATGAATCAACTATATGATGAGAGTGGAACATAAACTTTACAATCAGCTTCACTCTCGTTAAATTTGCATAAGAGATGAAACAAAAGTAGCTGCTTTTGTTTCATCCTATTTATTTGGTGAAAAGGAGTTAAATATAATGCCACTGGTTATTGTATCTTGTGTTTTTATTATTATTGGTATCTTAGTTTTACTAAAGGAACGTCGAAGCTTCTTTGGCGGGATGATTTTTGCTTTTGGCGGCTTGTTCCTTACGTTGACTTTATTGATGATGGGGTTGTTTAAGATCGGGGAAATTTCTACAAACATTTCCACATTCGTCATTATTATTGTCTATGCATTATTTCCACTCATTTTTTTGGGCATTTGCGCTTTCTTCATTTTTAATACGCATACGATGCAGACAAGAGAAGGTCGTAGCGTTACAGCAAAGCTTTCCGCATTATTGGGGATCAATTTACTCATCACCGTGCCTGCTTTTTTCTATTTATTGTCTGTAGGAGCTGGTAAAGTTCCTACGTGGCTATTTTCAATTTTGATTTTTGCCTTATTAAGTGATTTACTTTTTTCTTTTCTATTTGCTTGCTATTTATTTTATTCATGGATGTACCAAATGATTCCGATCAAAAAAAAGGTAGACTACATCATTACTTTAGGTTCTGGTATCAGAAGTGAAGAAGTTCCTCCATTACTTAAAAGTCGATTAGATAAAGCGATTGAGTATTATCATAAAAATCCAAATGCCAAAATTGTTGTTAGCGGCGGACAAGGAGCAGATGAGCCTGTTTCAGAAGCATTTGCTATGAAAAAGTACTTATTATCACAGAACATCCCGGAAACTCACATTCTAGTGGAAGATCAATCGACGACAACTTTTGAAAATATGGTCTTTTCAAAAAAGGTTATTTTTCAGGACTGGAAAAGTAAAGACTCTGCTCCTATCATTTTATTCTCAACAAATAATTACCATGTGTTACGAGGCGCTTTATACGCACGAAAAGCGCACTTAAAAGCTGAGGGAATTGGTGCTCCAACTGCTCTGTATTTTCTTCCGACTGCACTTATTCGAGAATATATTGCCTTATTAACGCAATATAAATGGTTTACATTGTCTATGATTTTAGCCTGCTTAGCATTCGTGATTCTTAGTCTATTACCGATATAAATACGAATACTATCTAAAAAAGTAGCTCACTTATTTTCAGAGGAGCTACTTTTTTCTTCGCTGTTATTTGCTATATAGAGAATTTGCTCCTTACTTAAGCCTTTTCGAGTATTTTTTTCATGCAAATACACAACTCATCTCCAACAAACTCCCCATAATTTGGAATGATTCGATATCCATGTCTTTCATAAAAGCGAATAGCGCCTACCATTTCTTTACCCGTTTCCAGAACCGCTTGTTGGTACCCTTTTTCCAGCATATCGCTTTCCAACGCCTGCATGATTTTTCCAGCAGCGCCATTACCGCGGTTTGTTTGTTTTACATACATTCGTTTTATTTCTGGTGTTTGTTCATCTAGAAGCTTCCAACAGCCGCAACCAACAGCTTTTCCTTCCTCATACGCGACAACTGCACAAGCCATTTCTGCCAAATTATGATGATTTTGATAGCTTTGCGCTACCTCTGTGCCCCATTCTTCATTGAAAAAATAATTTAATTCCTGGATTAAATTTAGTAAATCTGAATTTGTTGTTGCAACTCGCTCTATTTTAATTGTCATTATGTCCCTCCATTTTTTAAAGCTTTATTTCCCTTCCCGCTTTGATTCAATCGTACCTATTTATATAGTTTAAAATAAATATAAATAAAAAACCAGAAAAGTCAGATAAGTCATTACAACTTTATCTACTATTTCTAGTTTTTCATTCGTATTCTTTTATTTAAGTCGCTCTGGCATCATGCCTTCTAAGAAACTCCAAACACCATTGCTGATTCGTAATTCATCCCGATCATAGTGAGAAAGTTCAGTTTTAATCAAATGATCTTGATCATCTAGCACTTTTTGCGCCCAATGTGGATCAATTAAAATAGCCCGTCCGACAGCAGCTAAGTCAGCAGTCGCTAAAACCTCTTTTGCATCTGCTCCATTTCTGATATCGCCTACACCGATCAATGGAAGACGACCGTTGATCGTTTCTTTTATATACGCTAGGATTGGTTTTTCTTTATACGACTCACTAACTGAATGATTTCTATAATTACCGATTGATAAATGTAAGTAATCTAAAGGCTTATTAGACAGTTGGTCTACTAAAAATAGCGTATCACTCAACCGAATACCAGGCTCTTCATACTCTTCGGGTGAAAAACGATAGCCCACAACAAAATCCTTCACACCTGACTGATCGACAACTTCTGTAACACCATCAACCAAATCATTGATAAATTTAAACCTTTTTTCTAGTGTGCCACCCCAATCATCGGTACGTCGATTAGAATGCGGCGAGAAGAATTGTTGACTCAAATACGTATTCGCCCCATGAATTTCTACGCCATCAAAACCTGCTTTTATGGCTCTTTCTGTCGCCTGTTTAAAACTTTCTAAAATTTCTAAAATTTCTGTTTCTGTTAATTCTCTTGGTGTTTGCGCATCGGGTCTTTCAGCTGCAACCGCACTTGGCGCAACAGGTTGAACCCCATGTAATACTTTAGAATCTGTCATTCTTCCCGCATGGAAAATTTGAAGAATTGCTTTTGTATGATTCTTCTTAATCGCTGCGGCCAATTTAGCCAGTCCTGGAATAAAACGGTCATCATACACACCTAATTCTCCGTCCCAGCCTTTGCCCCCTTCATGAACATTAGCAGCTGCCGTGATAAATGCACCTACTTCGCCTGAACGTAATGCATAATACTCAATTTCATCATTCGTTACAACACCATCAAAAAAAGACATTTTGGTTGTCATTGGCGCAACAACAAGTCTATTTTTTAAATGTAATCCTCTTTTAAAGGTCAAACCTGTATCTACGTTATTCATCAATCTTCCTCCTCTACCATACATGCATGCGCATGCAACTAATTACATAATAAAGAATAAAAGACTAAAAAGCAACTCTTTAGTCTTTTAAATAAAGTATTCTTTCAAAATAGCATTTACTTCTTGCTCAACAGACGACACTAGATTTGCTCCATCATTGGTCAAATCTACGTATACGCCCCGTTTATCATCCGCACAAATCCTTCTTTCGATCACTGAAGGATTTCGATCTTCCAATCTATTGATCAGACGAGACAATGCACTTTGGCTCAAACATAGATGATTCCCTAAATCATTCAACCTCATACAGCGTCCATTTTGTTTGAGTTGATATAAAGCATAATACTCACTTGTTGTAAGTTGATTATTTTTCTTTAACATTTCTTCTAATTTTTTTTCAACTATGGACTGTTTTTTTGTATAATCCAGCCATTGTGATATAAGAGGTGCTTCCATTTGATCATCCCTCCCTGATTATTCTTTTCAACTAGTTATAGTTTGCTTGTTTTTAGTAAAAAAGTCAAAATTTTAAGAACCTTACCAATAAAAGAAAAGCCATGGACCCTAGTCGCACGACTTTTTTTATTGTACTCGTCACTTAACTAGCATTCAAAATCCACATAAATCCTACAAAAACAAAGAATAAAGCGTACATGATCGGTGACACTTCTTTGCCTCGTTTTGCAGCGATCATGGTAATTGGATAGAAAATAAATCCAAGTGCAATTCCGTCAGAAATACTGTATGTCAAAGGCATTCCTAAAAGAATCAAGAAAGAAGGAATTGCGATTTCCATCTCTTTCCATTTGATTTGGCTAAGCGATTGAGCCATTAAAACACCCACAACAATTAGCGCTGGGGCCGTTACTTGAGACGTTACTACTGAAAGTAATGGCGAGAAAAATAGCCCAACGATGAAGAACAGACCCGTCGTCACAGCTGTCAGTCCAGAACGTCCACCAACTGCGATTCCAGCAGAAGATTCTACATAAGCACCAACAGGAGAAGTTCCTAACAGTGACCCCGCCAACATTGCTGTTGAATCTGCAGCGAGTGCTTTTCCAACTCGAGGCATTTTATTGTCTTTCATAAAACCTGCTTGATTCGCCAAACCAACTAATGTTCCAGCCGTATCAAAGAAGGTCACTAATAAAAAGGTTAACACTACAACCCATAGCTGTAGAGAATTGATATCTCCCACATGTTTTAAAGCAACTAAAAAAGTTGGCTTAAGACTAGGAGCACCTGAAATGATTTTAGTGGGTACGTCAATCAAACCAGTTACTAATCCCAAAATAGTCGTTGCGGTCATCCCAATAAAAATACCGCCAGGAACACGACGCACCATCATTATCGCCGTAATTACTAGACCAAAAATAGTCAGCCAAGTCGACCCAACGTTCAGTGGCCCTAAAGCAACTAGTGTCGATTCATTAGAAACAATGATCCCACCTTCACTTAGACCTAGAAAAGCGATGAACAGACCGATCCCGCCAGAGATAGCAAATTTTAAATCTGCTGGTATAGCATCAATGATCAATTCACGTAACTTAAAAATCGTGATCAAAATAAAAATTAGAGATGCGACAAAAACACCTGCTAAAGCTGTTTCCCAAGGAACACCCATCCCGACACAAACAGAATAAGCAAAAAAAGCATTGATTCCTAGTGCTGGCGCCGTTGCGATCGGATACTTAGCAAAAATCCCCATCAATATACAGCCTAATGCACTGGCTAAAGCTGTTGCAGTAAAAACTGCACCTTCATCCATTCCTGAAGCCCCTAAAACAGTTGGATTAACAAATAGAATATACGCCATTGAAATAAATGTCGTAAACCCAGCTAGAAATTCACGCTTCACAGTCGTATTTAATTTGTCGATCTCAAAATAGGAAATAATTTTTTCTTTCACTTGATATCCTCCTAAAATCCGAACAATAAACTGTTCGTAAAATTGCGATGTATTACTTAAACAACGTGTTCAATCATATAATAAAGAATAGAATAAGTAAATACAAAGCTTACTAACTGCAATTTATCTAAAACTGTTTCCCAAAACAAAAAATGACAAGCTTTCTTCACTAAGAAAACCCGTCATTTCAGCATTAATAACTAAATTATTCCGATAAAGCTTCTCCATCCAATCGTTGATTTAAAAGACGAGAAACCACATAAATCACGAAAATAGCAATCGCAGAACCAACCGCTACATCGCTCAAAAAATGCGCCCCGATTCGAACTCTTGACCAAGCGACAAAACAGCCGAATACACTTGTCAAAATCACAATTTTCTGCCGTTTATTTTTCTTCAAAGGATCAACAAAAAGTGGTAAGTATAAGGCTAACCATGCTTGTTCTGAATGTCCTGAAGGAAATGACTTATGACCATCGGCTCCATTGATACGCCACCAATTTGTATAATCGGCCCAGCTATTTTGCAATTCATAAGGACGAAATCTGCCCCAAAGACTTTTCATCACATCTATGATGGTATTACTAGCATAGACCGCCACTATTGCGCCTAAACCAACCAAAACCAATTTATTTAACTCCTCTTGATTTTTTCCTTTTAGCCATCGATTACACAACATAGACCCTACCACAAAAGTAAGCAAAGAAAGAATAACCAGTGCTGGAAAGAACCAATTTGGAAAACTCATTGCTCCACCACCGTCGTTATTTGCAGCTCCTATTGGTTGATTCTTTTGACTATTATTCAATGAAGTGACCGTATAAAAAAGCATGATTTTGATCATTTGCCAAATTTGATATAAACCAGCAATAATAGCGATAAAATAGATACTCCCCTTACTGAAGTGTGGTAAATTGCTTTCTTTAGCATAATAAATAAATATTTGAGTAGACATAAAAATAATGATTCCTGGAAAAATCAATCCATAATTTTGAAAAAAAGTGCCGAATAATGATCCTTGATTCATCACTCCCTGACTGATTTGTTTATCCCATATCCCACCAATCAACAACAAAATCCCTAAACTTACAAGTATGACTAGTTCTCTTTTTTCTTTTATAAAGTTCATTAATGAACCTCCTCTCTACACTAAATTGTAAATGAGAAGTGTTGTGTTCTTGTATGTTCTTCGTATAGATTCCGTTAACAATAGGTAAATTTTTTGACCGCCTATTTTAGACTACAAAAAATCTCTAGAACAAAATTCGTTAAATTTTGTTCTAGAGATTAGTTGATTTTATTCCTTAACGTCACACTGCTCTGCTTTTTTAGTCTACCAATTTCAACTGTGCGCATCTCGTCCCAACAAAGACAAGGAAAATAATAATAAATGCACCCATCGTTGCATCACTAAAGAAATGACACCCTAGAAGCACTCTGCTGATTGCTGTAATAGCGCCCCAAGCTATACCAAAAATCAATAAATGTTTACGAAGCTTCCTATTTTTTGGACTAGCATATAAAGGGAAGAAAATAGCAAACATACTTTCACAAGAGTGACCTGATGGAAATGATTTATGTCCAGTTGGCCCATTCATTTTGTACCAAGGCGTAAAATTATCTTGAACAGCATTTAATTCATACGGCCGAACACGCCCCCACAAAATTTTGATTTCCTCTACACACATTAGATAAACAAACGCCACTGCAACGCCTAAATAGCTACTCGCATCAAACGGTCAAGCTCTTCCGACGTTTTACGACTTAACCATTTTTGAACAATCAATGTTGCTATGGCAAAAACCACGATTCAAATAATGATATTGATAAACGTTGGTAACGTAGGAGTAACACCGCCATCATTATTTGCTTGTCCGATCGGACGATTGTGTTCTACATTTTGGATTGATGATAATGTATATTGGATAGCAAATTTTAAGTAATACCATATCCCATACAAAGATAGCCCTACCCCTGCAACAACGATCAACACTTTTGCAATCAACGGTTGGCTCGATCGAACCGCATAATGAATAATAATTTCTCCACTCATCATAATCACAACACCTACTGGAAAACAGGCATAATTTTGTAAAAAGGTCGCAATATACGAATTTTGACTCATCACAGCATTGGAAATAGCCAAATCTCCAAACGTACCAATCCCTAGTAAAACAACAAAAATTGAGATAACAATTGCAATTCTTCTACTATCTGACATTCTTTTTAACATTTTTATTCCTCCTAAATTTAAAAGCGTAGCGGGCTCGTTTAGCTCTGACAGGAAAATAGAAAATTACGACTGAGGTGCTTTTTGCCTCATTCTTAATTTATCTTTTTCCCGAAGAGCTAGCCCGCGAAGCTAGATAACATTAAAAGCGTAGCGAGCTCGTTTAGCTCTGACAGGAAAATAGAAAACTATGACTGAGGTGCTTTTTGCCTCATTCTTAATTTATCTTTTTCCCGAAGAGCTAGCCCACGAAGCTAAACATTCTTATTCACTCACAAGTAATAGTTTATCACTGCTTAATATAAAATATCGTACATTTTGTCAGTTTCATTATAAATAAAAAGACATTAATCCCGACATATTTCTTTTAGCACTCAAAAAAACATATCTTTACCTTCCTCCTCTAATTTCTTTGGTTTTCAGCTACACGTTTTAAGAACTTCCTTGTAAATACAGCGAAATAGAATTAAGATAATAGTGAAGATATTCTAATTTTTTGAAAAAAACAGCCGGAAATTTGTAAATAATTTAGAACTATTTTCATTTTGAAACCACAGCCCTGGGAGGAGTGAACACATGATCGAAGAGTATATCGAAAAAGATATTATGAGAAGGGTAAAACTAGTTGAATTTCTATTTGAAATGCGGGAACTTTCCATCAAAGATACCGCCAAGCGATTAAACGTGACACCCAACACCATCAAACGCGATTTCGACAAAATCTTAGTTTATTTTGACGATTGGATTCTTTATTCAACTAGCACTAGTCAAAAGATATCTGCCGTATTTTTAAGTGATTTGACTCGGTATACCTTGGTTATTAAAATCTATGAAGAATCGAAATTTTTAAACGTTTGTTTAAGATATTTATCTGGCGATACTGATTATTTATCCATCGTTGAAAATGAATTTGTCTCTGTCGCAAAAGCATTTCAAATAAAAAAGAATGTGGAAGACTTTTTTAAGCACGCTAAAATCATGGATGAAAATAACCATTTTATTCATGATGAATTACGTTATCGCAGTGTTGTGTTGTCAATCTTGATGAGGGTCAATTTCAAAGAATTATGGTCAAAAGCTGAGCTTTGGCAAATAGCAGAGCAATTTGTTGATGAACTGTTAGAACGTTTTTCCAACAATATAAAAATCAATAAGCGAGAGTACATCTTCTTAGTAGTGAACGTTTATTTGTCATTGACTCGCTCATCTGACCATCCGCTAAAGTATCCAGAAAATGAATTGAACATGATTCGTCAAAGCGTCATTTTTAAGGAGCTAAAAAAGACGATCGTTCATTTTTTTCCAAGTGAAGTAGAGACAACTTTTTCTGATGATGAAATCGGTTATCTTACTGCTGCCTATCGCTTAATTTCCTTGAATACGCCCAATTATTTAATCGTAAAAATGGATCATGATTATGAGCGTCACACAATTATTGAGAATTCACCGAAAATCCGTGCACTCATACGTGATTTTGAAAAATACTTTTCTGTTAATTTAGTCGACAATATCTTGTTTGAAAAGCCATTTATTAATCTTGTACTTTCTACGTGGCAAAATATTCAATCCTTTTTAGTTGAACAGCATTATTATTTAAATGATGAACAATTATCCTTGATTCTATCGGTTCGAAAAATTCTTGAAGAGTGGCAAAAACAATATATTGATTCGGATCTAGATTTTACGGATACGATCATTGATAAGTTCACCTCACAAGTTTCGACTACACTCTTACAGAAAAACCAGCAAAAACAAATCTTTTTCGTCGTTGCAGAAGATGAATTCTCACATATTTTATATCGAGAGCACTTGGAGAAGTGGATCAATCATTCTGATAAATTTATTGACGATCGAATGTATTATGCTATAGATGAATTACCAGTCTATGCTAAATCCTGGTCTCACGTTATTCTATGTGAGCGAGCATTACTTGCTGATCATGAGATTTCACCTGACAGCACGATTTTTCCTGTTTCAAGAAGCACCCTTTCTTTGGATCTTAGAAATATTCTAATGTACGCTTATGATAATTCTTGATGATAAACACTAAAAAGGCTATTTATTTCAGAAAATATCGCTGAAATAAATAGCCTTTTTTTATATAACTACCTTGCCAATACGATCCGATTTACAGTATCTGTAATACAGGTTTGAAGCGAAATCCGTTCTCCGCCATCTTCTATCACTCTTGCCCAAGTGTCATCGGATGGATCGTTTGCGTTGATACCATCATCCGCTACATCCAATACTTCATAAACAACGTATGTCTTAGCATTTCCATTTCCATCAACTACAGTTATTGGTGTTCCAACCGTTATATTCATAACACCTGCAAAATCGCCAGGATTGTGTCCGATAAAATGGGTTGGTAATTGATCGTTTACAGCACCTGTACCTGTCCAAGTTCCAGCCCCTACATTAGGCGCTTCTGGTGCACCATTACATTGAATAAATGGAATGGTTTGTCCTAAGAAGCTGATTGTTGCCGGAGCAATTGATTCTTGATTGCTGACAATTGAACTGCTAGGCTCTTGTGGTACAGCTGTTGTTTCAAGTTCTGTGACTGCTTCTTGCGATTCAGTTGTAACTTGTCCTACTTCACTTTCGGCCACTTCGATTGGTTGGAACTGATTGTTTTCTTCCATAACTTCAGCTATTGGCTCAGTTGTTTTTTGCTCAGTAACTGGTTGTTTTGGCTGATTTTCCACCACTGTGTACGTTCTGACCTTTTTATCTACATTTCCGCTGCTGTCCTTTAATGTATAAGTAAACGTATAGGTTCCAGGCTCAGCAATAACGCTAGGCCCTTCCACTTTAATTTTATTTGTTATATTTCCATCATAGTTATCGTAGCCCTTTACACCATTTAAGGGATCAAACTCTTTTACTTGGTCCATCGTTAATTCAAAGGTATTAGGAAATAAAATCATCGGTTTTTCACAATCTACTTTTTGTGTAGAAGCGTCCATAGAAGCATTCGTTGACTGACTGCCGCTAATAGTACTTACTAATAGTCCCATTCCAGCTACTAATCCCATTACACTCAACAATTTAACTGATTTCATCTTCATAAACTAAAACCTCCTAATGATAAATTTTTGTTGAATTCAAATTCAACTATTTACACTTAGAAGGATAATACAAACAGCTCCGAAAATTTTATATTAAATTTCAGAAAGTTCCTTTCGTTTTGTAAAAAAAGTAAAATTATAAGCATTGATTATTTTTACAACAAAAAAAATCAATTACAATAAAGTAATTGACTCACTAAAACAGGCTATCCTTATGTTCTTTTTTACTTACCAAGATTGGCTAGTTAGGCCTACTACAATTATGCCTTCAGGCTGATCGATTACAGGTGCAACATTATCTGATCAAGCATCTGTAATAATGACTACTTTGTCTTTAATCGCTATACTTTTTTCGTTGCTACTCTTTTAGCATATTACATTCTACCTATACATCACTTTCAGTATCTTTCAAAATTTCGCGAATTTCTTTAGCAGGACTTCCCGCCACAATAACATTATCTGGAACATTTCTAGTGACCGTTGAATCAGCTGCTACGATTGCATTTTCACCCACTGTAATGCCTGGTAAAATTGTTGCATTTGCCCCGATCCAAGCATTCTTTTTAACAAGAATTGGCGCCACGTTCAATCCTCGTCTTGCTTTTGGATCAATCAAATGATTCACTGTAATCAATCTTGAACTTGGCCCAATCAATACGTCATCTTCAATCGTAATGCCACCCAAATCCACAAAAGTTACATTCTGATTAATAAAAATATTTTTTCCAAAAGTAATATGTTTTCCAAAATCACTATAGAATGGCTGTGAAATCGTGACAGATTTATCTAAGCTTTTCCCAGTAATTTTTTCCATGTACTCTAAAACTTTCTCTTTTGTATGGTACTGCGTATTAAGTTCCATTAACAGACGTTCATTATTTTGTTTAATTAAGTGGATTTCTTTAAAAAGCTCAGAATCTTTCAATATAGTTTCACCCATTAGTTTTTTTTGCAAATCCTCGTTTGACACCTAAATCCCTCCCAATAAAATAGTCATCTTTACTATTCTTATTCTACTTGAATGTATTATACTTAACTAATACCTATATAACATATACAGATATAACTTACATCTATAGAAAGACTAACTATAAGAAGTCAAGTAAAGAATAAAAGAATTAGTCCAAAATTTAATAACAAAAAAGTGCATAACAAATAAGAGAAAGCAAAGGTATTTTTTTGAGTTACATTCGTATTTCGTAAGGTTCGTTCTTTTTGAGAATCGCATGAACGATGTAACATAACTTTCTGGAAACTGCTCCAAGAGCTGTGAGGTGGTGTTTCCCTTCAGAACGTTTCTTTTCGTAGAAGGCTTTAAGAACAGGATCATGTTGTACTGCAATTAAAGCAGCTGAAAATAAGGCTTTTCTAAGATAAGGGGAACCACGTTTACTCATAACGTTATGTGTTGCTTGATATTGACCAGACTGAGAAACAGTCGCGTCTAGACCAGCGTATGCGACTAATTTTGTAGGATTGGAAAATTTACTAATGTCTCCAATTTCCCCAAGAATAGTAGCGCCATTGATTGGTCCGATCCCTGGGATCGTTTCAATGACAGAATGCAGAGTAACCATGATTTTTTTGATTTCAGTTTCAGTATCTTTAATTTGGGCTTCCAGAAATTTAAGTTGTTCAATCATTGATCGTAATTGGAAAGTAAAGGTCTCTTGAGCAAAAGTAATACCAAAAGATCGACTCGCAGCACTTTTTAAGGCATTGGCTTTATCTATCCCTAAACGATTGTGACTCGCTTCTTTAAGTAGTTTCGCAAGAGTATTCGCAGAGATATCATGGAGTGTTTCAGGAGAACTAAATTCAAGTAAAATTTCTTTTGATGCTTTACCAAAAACACCTGATTTACCGAATACTGAGTCATACTCAGGGAAAACTTGGTCTAATACGGCAATGATTTTACGTTTAAAGTCACTCGCTGTCCCAACTAGGTAAGTACGATAACGGGAAAGCTGTTTAAGAGAAAAAATATTTTCATCAGAGAGTGTCGTTTCAACAAAGGAACCGAAGCGAATCAGATCTGCAATTAAAACTGAATCAATAATATCATTCTTACGTTTACGAATTTCTGTCCCTTTACGCCACCCATCCGTTTGGAGGGGGTTAAGAACATGAATTAAAAACTCTTTTTCATGTAAGTATGAAAAAACCGTTAACCAATAATGACCGGTAGCTTCCATACCTACAGTAAAATCATCTGATGAAGAAGAAAAATCATGAATTTTTCCAAGTAATTTTTCTCCACCTTCAATGGTATTCGGAAAAGAAAATCCTTTAAGAACAACCTTTCCTTCATCATTCATGATTGAAGCAACATGGGAACGTTTCCCAATATCAATTCCAATGTAGAACATAATTATACCGCCTTCATAAGGATTTGGATTGAAATCCACTCAACTGAAAAGCGTTACTACCTTGTTCTAGATACGGAGTAAAGCCAGAAGGCTTTCAACATCTAACTCATTCGTAAACAGCTAAACAGAGAGAGGTGTCAGTCTTTCGATGACGAGCTCATAGACTCAAGGAGAAAACGACATAGCCTCTCAATCCAGTAATTATATTATCTCAAATTTATTGAGTTAATACCTAATGAAAAATAACAATGGTTCATAAGGTTATCCACTAAAATCGGAAGATTAAAACCTTAAATATAATATACAAGGAGAAATCGTATGGACCTTCGTATCATAAACTACTTTTTAACAGTAGCTAGGGAAAAAACAATCAGTAAAGCCGCAGAGGTACTTCATATTTCACAACCAACTCTTTCAAAACAGTTAAAAGAGTTAGAAGAAGAATTAGGAATACGTTTATTTGAACGTGGAAATCGATTTATCACCTTAACTGAAGCTGGTATTTATTTAGAAAATAGAGGGAAAGAAATTCTTGCTTTAGTTGAAACAACAACAACTAACTTAATAAAAGACGAAATGATCAGTGGAGAAATCTCAATAGGTGGCGGAGAAACACAAGCTTTTGAATTCTTTGCTGCTCATTTACACGAATTAAGGAGCAAACATCCTGATATTAAAGTTCACCTATATAGTGGTAATGCTGATGATGTACTTGGGAAGATTGATAAAGGGTTATTAGATTTTGGTTTAGTGCTTGATCCTGTGGAAAAGCAAAAATATGAGTATTTACGCCTGCCGCTAGCTGATCTCTGGGGAATATTAGTGAATGATACCAGCCCGTTACACTCACTAAAAACCGTTACACCAAAAGATATTCAACATACTCCGTTATTGATCTCAAGTCAATCACTCGTCGACAATCAACTAGCAGAATGGCTTGGTGGAAATATTGATAATTTCAATGTGATCGGAACTTATAATTTGTTGTACAATGCTTCTTTATTAGTAAAACAGAATGTAGCAAGTGCTCTTTGCATCGATGGAATTATTAATACTACCGAAACCAACTTAACCTTTATCCCTTTTTCACCGTCATTAACGGCTACTATCAATATTGTATGGAAAAAAAATCAGGTATTTTCTAATGCTTCTAATGAACTATTAAAACTACTTAAATCGGTTTAAAATAGAGAATCAAAAAGAACTTCATTCGATCAAATTCACGAATGAAGCTCTTTTTTTCTCTACAATCCAACTAACATCCATTTTTTGATTTACTCCAAAACGATGATCCTATCAAGTTTTAAGAGCGGAAATTTTTTCTATTTGAACTCTTAACTTTCTCCAAGTTTTTGATTTGATCTACGGCAAATATCATTATCGGTAAATAATTAAATATGAAACTTACTCGCTGACAAAAACCAAGTTGATTCAATACAGGCAGCTGGTTGATTGCGGGAATCCGCGCCAAACCATATATCCCTGCAAAAAAAATACTGATCAGAAATAAAATCAAATACAGTCTGCTATAGGTTGCTTTCTCTTGCTTTTGATAAAGAAAATACAAAAACAGCGGGAAAAGAAAAAATCCTGCATACCCTAAACCCGAGCCAATATTATGGATCCAAGTAGATAAATTCCAGTTTGCTTGTTCTGTATTGATGCTGAAGAGTCCAGTGAAAATACAATCTCCCACACCATAAAATCCAATCACTAATGCCAGTAAGGTAGCCAATTTTTGCGAAGTAGTGCTAAATGTTTGATATAAAACTGGAATTGCCAAAACGAATAATAATCCGGATACTACAGACCAAATCAAAAATGCTTGCCTGACTGGACTGTCTACATCACCGAATACGCTGATCACCATCGTCATTTGATTCATTTTCGGATAAAAAATACCTAGAATGTAAGGTGTTAAAAAATCGCTTATTGCACCTAACAACAGAAAATAATATCCATATTTTTTAAGAACATTCATTTTGAGCCTCCTAAAATAATGCTTCCGGTAGTTCTGTCATTCCAATTATACGCAATTACACGATAATTTCCTAATCATAATTCTGTAGAATAAGAGAGGGTAGATACTTCAAAAAACTTTGCTGATTAAGTAGATTTTACGATAATGTATCCTTTTTAAATAATAACCTTTTTCCACTTCCAATAGTAACCGCTTGCATTTATAATACAAGTAGCGATAAAAATATGAATATACTTCATTAGGAGGCAACAACTATGGCAACTATCGATATCCCGACAATGCGGATTCAAATGCGTGAAAATGATGAAAAACGTGATGCCGGTTTGACCGAACCAGATACTCTGGAAATATTCAAGGATTTGTCTTACGGACCTTATGGCATTGAAAATACATTTGACATCTATTATCCCAAAGGTACCGACAAGTGTCTTCCAACGATCATCAATATTCATGGTGGCGGGTTCTTTTATGGAGACAAAGAGCTTTATCGTTTTTATACGATGTATTTAGCAACGCAAGGAGTTACTGTGGTAAACTTCAATTACCGTTTAGCCCCAGAGCATCAATATCCAGCCCCCTTAGAAGATACGAATGCTTTGATGAATTGGTTGATTAAACACGGGAAGGAATATCATGTTGATCTAGATCAACTATTTTTAATCGGTGACAGCGCTGGCGGTCAACTAGTGGAACAATATGCCACGATGATCAGTAATTTGACTTATGCGCAGACATTTCCGTTTAAGCTTGCGACAGTCCATTTTAAAGCCGTTGCTATGAATTGCGGTGCCTATTTTATTGGTCAAAGCGGTGCTATCAATCAAGACTTCCCATTTTATTTTGGCGAAACAGTGACGCCGACGCTTAAAAATCAATTTCCGGTTGAAAATTACATCACTGCTGAGTTCCCACCAGCTTTTGTTGCGACCGCAACTCAAGATTTTCTAAAAGATATTGCTCAGCCGTTAGCAGATTTGTTGAAAGAAAAAGGAATTGAATCCGAGTATCATCTTTACAGCAATTCAGATAATTCTGATCTTGGTCATGTTTTTCACCTCAATCAAAAAACTGATATTGCTAAAAAGTGCAATGATGAAGAGATTGCCTTTTTCAAACGTTTTCTTTAAGATGTAATAAATGCTATTTTTAGGTAATCGGGAGGATTGAAAGATGGACTATTTAAGTATTGATATTGGTGGAACGTACATCAAATTCGGCTTGATTGATCGGGCTGGCAACTTTATCCAAACATGGCGGCAACCAACCCCAAAAACTTTGGAAACGTTCAAAGAAATGATCATTTCAGAATTAAACACGCAAAAAGGGCACGTCAAAGGGATCGCCATGAGCTGTCCTGGGAGAGTCGATTCAAGTAAAGGCTACATCCACACAGGTGGTGCCTTATTATTTCTCTATGATTTTCCGATGAAAGATTGGATTGCTAGCCTTACTGATTTACCCTTTGCCGTGATAAATGATGGAAAAGCAGCAGCTTTAGCTGAGTGGTGGATCGGTAATCTTAAAGGTATTGAAAACGGGGCTGCAGTTGTTTTAGGAACTGGCATCGGTGGTGGGTTGATTTTGGATAATCATTTGCATCAAGGTCCTAATTTCCAAGCTGGCGAACTAAGCTTTCTGATTCGTCAATCTCCGAACCCAAAACAACCACAAATTTTTGGTTTTTATGGCTCAGCTGTAAAATTCATGAACGAAGCTACAACTCTTCTAAACGTTTCAAAAGACGATCATGAAGCTGTTTTTAGAACAATATCTGAACGATCATCAGTCGATTTGACTGCTTTATTTGAAAATTACTGCCGTGATATTGCGATTCTTTTGATTGATATGCAAGTCTTATTGGATCTAGAAAAAATCGTGATTGGCGGTGGAATCAGTGCGCAAGATCAGTTAATTGAAATGATTCAAATACAATATTCCAATATTAGACAAGAAGAAACAATGCTGGGACAAACATTTGTACCACTTGCTATTGAAGCTTGTGCCTTCCGTAATTCTTCTAATTTATTAGGAGCTTTATATCAATTATTTGTTGAGCTTGATGATACAAATATTGAATAAAAAAACTAAATAACCTGAGGTATAACTCTGTAAGTTATGCCTCAGGTTATTCAACTATCAAACGGAAATTATTACTAATCTTCTACTCTTAGTCTCGATAATAAACCTCATCTAAAAACAATCCTTGTGCTGGCACAGTCATTCCAGCATCACTTCTGATTTTACGTTCAAATACTTCATCGATAGCTTCTAATTTCATTGTTCCAGAGCCGATTTCTAAGAGTGTTCCCATAAGGATCCTAATCATTTTATGCAAGAAACCATCTCCAACAAAAGTAAAATGGATAAGGTTCCCCTCTTTTTGAATCGATATTTCATTGATTGTCCGAGTAGTAGATTTTTTCGTCTTTTTAAGAGAAGAAAAACCAATAAAATCATGGGTTCCCGTCAGTTTACGACAAGCCTCATTCATTAACTCAAAATCAAGTTTTTCAGAATAATGGAAACTATAATTGCGCTCAAAGGCCGAAGGAATCAGATCGTTCCAGATATAATAACTATATTTTTTCCCTTTGGCATTATATCGAGCATGAAATCTTTCCGGTACTTCTTCTGCTTTTTTTACAACGATATCTTGTGGAAGATAACGATTTAGAAATTCGATCATCTCTGATAAGTCCATTTTACTATCCGTTTTGAAATTAGCAATCTGGCCTCTTGCATGTGTGCCAGCATCCGTTCGGCCAGAACCAATGATTTCAATTTTTGAACGCGTCATTTGTGTTAAGATATTTTCAATTTTCCCTTGAATCGTTTTATCTGAGTCACCCAATCGTTGCCATCCTGAGTATCTGGTTCCTTCATACTCAATTGTTAGTTTAATATTTCTCATATCATTCTCCTCGTATAACACATTTATGTGCGTTCATTGATAGCTCTGTTGAAAACATCCCGCTTAGACAGGTGTTTCAATTAAATTTATATCGTTTTATCCTTTCTAGTATACTCTAGGATGAAGCATTTTAAAAATCCTTTTGCAAACCTTCCTTTTTTTTAGACGTTCTATTGACACAACATTGATACTGATCTATATTAAACATAGGCAACCATCTATATAAAGGAGGGGTACGCATGAATTACGAAAGATTATCATTGGTCCTAAAAGCTATGGCTGATCCAAATAGAATGAAAATAATTGATCTTCTTTCTTTCAGCAGTATGTGTGCATGCGATGTTTTAAAGCACTTTGACTTTACTCAGCCAACTCTTTCTCATCATATGAAAGTATTGGAAACAGCAGGGATCGTTTCGGTCAATAAGCAAAAGCAATGGCACTACTACACGTTAAAAGAAGAGTTCGTAAGAGAATTCATGGACTCCATGGCGCAATTACTTTCGGATAGCAGTACAGATTGCCTTTGCCAAAATAAGGATAAACCAATAAATCAGACCAACTAAGGAGATCGTTAGTAAATGACTTATGCACTTGAGATAACAGACTTAAAAAAAGTATACGCAACGGGCGTTGAGGCTTTAAAAGGAATCAATTTAATCGTAGAAGAAGGCGATTTTTATGCCTTATTAGGCCCCAATGGTGCTGGAAAATCAACGACAATTGGTATCATCACCTCCCTTGTCAACAAAACATCAGGAAAAGTAAATGTTTTTGGCTACGATCTTGATAAAGATTTAGTTCTCGCAAAACAACAAATTGGATTAGTTCCACAAGAATTCAACTTTAATCCATTTGAAACAGTTGAACAAATCGTTATCAACCAAGCTGGATACTATGGCGTTTCAAGAAAAGAAGCCTTAAAACGGAGTGAAAAATACTTAAAGCAATCCAATCTATGGGAGAAACGCAATGTACGTGCACGGATGCTTTCCGGTGGGATGAAACGCAGGTTAATGATTGCCCGCGCCTTGATGCACGAGCCAAAACTGCTCATCTTAGATGAACCTACAGCCGGTGTGGATATTGAATTAAGACGGGAAATGTGGGATTTTTTGAGAGAGTTGAACGAAAACGGAACAACGATCATCCTAACAACCCATTATCTTGAAGAAGCAGAAATGCTCTGCCGCAATATTGGGATCATTCAGTCAGGGGAACTGATTGAAAATACCAGCATGAAAACTCTTCTAGCTAAACTACAGTTTGAAACATTTATTTTTGATTTAGAGGATTTTGATAAGAAACCTGAAATTATAGGGTATACACATAGTTTTGAAGATGAGCGGACACTTGTTGTCGAAGTTGAACGTGATCAAGGAATCAACGAATTATTTGACCAGCTCACTAAACAAGGGATTAAAGTTCTTTCCCTTCGTAACAAATCGAATCGATTAGAAGAACTGTTCCTAAAAATTACTGAAGAAAAACGTCAAGTGGGGGGAAAAAATGTTTAAGCTATATTTCACGGCCTTAAGAAGCCTTGCAGTAAAAGAAACTAACCGCTATTTGCGGATTTGGGTTCAAACCTTGGTACCACCTGTTATTACCACATCATTATATTTTGTGATATTCGGAAACCTGATTGGTGGACGAATCGGTCAAATGGACGGATTCTCCTATATGGAATTTATCGTGCCTGGACTAATCATGATGTCGGTCATCACTAGTTCTTATGCTAATGTCTCTTCCTCGTTCTTTTCACAAAAATTCCAAAAGAATATTGAAGAGTTACTAGTTGCCCCAGTGCCTACACATATCATTATCTGGGGATTTGTCATTGGAGGACTTGGTAGAAGTGTTCTAGTCGGCACATTAGTCACTATTATTTCTTTATTTTTTGTACCACTTCACGTTTTCTCATGGTCCATTGTTATTATTACCCTTCTTATGACTGCTATTTTATTTTCATTGGCAGGTTTGCTAAACGGGATTTTTGCACAATCTTTTGACGATGTATCAATTGTACCGACGTTCGTTTTACAGCCATTAACTTATCTTGGCGGAGTATTTTATGCGATTTCAATGTTGCCGCCGATCTGGCAAGCTATTTCAAAAATCAATCCGATCGTATATATGATTTCAGGATTTAGATATGGTTTTCTTGGTACGATCGATGTGCCGATCATGCTGTCTATGATTATTCTGATACTTTTTATCGCAGTACTTTATACTGTTTGCTGGTATCTGATTGATAGAGGACGCGGCTTGAGAAGTTGATTCTGATTGATATGCGTATTTTTGAATAATATTGGAATATAATGAAGCACATCTATAAAAAAATATAGACGTGCTTCATTATTTATCTCTTTATTTAGAAATGATTGTCATTTCTTTGCTTAAATCTGAATCGAACTTATCCGTAATCAAAACAACTTCATTTAAATCAAAAGATTTCACTGCAGATGTCTTATGAAATTTAGAACTATCACATAATAAAAATGCTTTTTTGGCATGTTCTATTACAGTCTTTTTTTTGATTGCTTCAACTAAGTTAGGCGTTGTTACACCGAATTTTAAATCAATACCATTTGCACCTAGAAATGCCTTATCAAAAACATATTTTTTTATGTTCGCTTCAGCTAGCGGACCGCTTAGTGATGAAATTGTCGGATCATACGTTCCACCTAAAATCGTGATTTCCGCCTCAAATTCACCTGTCAATCTAAGAACATCTGTATTGGTAGTAATGATTCGTATCTTCTTTTTAAGTAGTTCCTTTAACAATACCGTACATGTTGAACCTGAATCTAAGTAAACTGTTTCTCCATCAATAACTTCACGGGCAGCTAGCTCCGCTATATAGAGTTTTTCTTTGGTTTGCAAACTAGCTTTCATTGACATCGGAAGCTCTGACACACTTGAAGAAATCTTAACAGCTCCTCCTGACAAAGTCTGGACCTTATTTAAACCTTCTAATTCTTTTAAATCACGTCTAAGAGTAGAAATCGATACTTCCGGTATTAACTTTTGTAATTCCTCGATTCTGATCAACTCTCTACTTTCTAGAATCTCAATAATTTTCTCTTGTCGAATGTATGGAATCATAAGAAACTCCTTTCATCTTTTCATTACTAATACGTTCAAGAAGAATACCCATTCTTAAAATACCATAAATCTGGATAAATAGTAACGAAATCAACGAATTTGAAAGAAGTTATTTTTAGTTTTTAAGATAATGTTTCTTCTTTATCTGTAAACATATACGCTAAAATGGCTGACGTAGCGAGTGATATAGCTAGCCCGATCATTGCTTGAATAAAGTTGGAGGCATTATCTGTCACAAAAGCTGGAAAAGTTGTCACACTACCAAAAACAAAGGCATTCGTCACGACTTTCATCAGTCCTAAATACGCACCACCTAAAGCTCCACCAATGATTTGTGCTAAAAATAATTTTTTATTTTTTACCAATAATCCAAATAGAGTCGGTTCAATAATTGCTGAAAGAGCGATTGTTACTAAACCAGTTACTGCAAAACTACGCAATTTTTTATTTCTTGCTTTAAAATACACACCGATCGTCGTACCAATAACGGCGAAGTTACAAGCAAAGGTAAACGGGACAATATAATCAAAGCCATAAGTCGAAACATTATTGATCATGATTGGATTAACTGCCCAGTGAATCCCTAAACTTACCAGAACACTCCAACCGCCACCAATCAATATTCCTGTCAAAATACTGCTACGTTCGATCAACCAATTTACAACTTGCGCAACAGCTTCCCCACTATAAACACCGATCGGACCAATCACAATAATGGTCAACGGAATCATCACTGCTAAAGAAACTAAAGGAACTACAACCAATTTCAATGTCTCAGGAACTTTTCTATCTAAAAACTTATAAAGATAAGAAAAAGCCCAGATCGAAAGAATAATTGGAACAACCGTCGAATTATAATTCATCAAAACTACAGGTATTTTCAAAAAGCTAGTCGTTGCGCCATTCCCAGTATCTCCCATCAAGGCAATAAATTCTGGATTTAATAAAGCTGCACCGATCAAAGCAGATAGATAAGGACTCGCTCCAAATCTTCTAGCAGAAGTAAACGCTAACAATACTGGTAAAAAATAAAAGACACTCATTGAGGCAACATTTAAAATACTGTATGTTCCACTAGTTTCTGATAAAAGACCCGTTTGTACGGCTAAAATCAGTAACCCTCGTAAAATCCCTGAACCAGCTAATGCAGGTAATAATGGCGCAAAAATAGCTGAAATCGCTGAAAAGATATTGCTGATAATGTTGCCAGAGTGTTCTCCACTATTATTCACTTGAACATTTCCATCTTCACCGGTAACTAATGCTTCAAATTCATCATATAATTTCGGAACCTCTGTACCAATCAAGATTTGATATTGTCCTGCTTTATTGACAATATTGACCACACCATCGATTTCTTTCACGGCCACATCATTTGCCTTAGAAGGATCTTTCAGAGTTAATCTCAATCGTGTCGCACAATGGGTCATATTCGCCACATTATCAGGACCGCCAACATTTTCTAAAATTTCTTTTGCTGCTAATTTGAAATCCATAGTCATCCACTCCCCTTATTCTTTTTATTGTTGAAATACAGTATTAGAAATCTTAGACTAAGATTTCTAATACTAAATCACTGACTTTCACTGCACTATTTTGTTTAATCACATCTGCAATATAGTCCATCCCTAATCGATCGATTATTGAGTCGATCTTTTTGATCATGTTGATATTTCTTTCGCACTCCTCTACAGGATCCTCAATGATCGGGAATGTATCAAAATAAAATGCATGCTCGTAATTGTGTAACTTTGTATAGTAGATAAATTCGATTGTCTTGATCAACGTACTTGTACCGATCATTAATCCATCATCATTTAGCCCATAACCATCATTTAAATGAACCCCAAACAACTTTTTCCGACTGCCTAAAATACTTGCCCCATAAGCTGGATTTTCATGTTTCATTAACATATGGCAATAGTCTAAGGTAATTCCTAGATTATCGCGACCCACTTCATGAACCATCGATAATGCTACCCCAAAACTATCTAGAAAAGCATACGCTCTTGGTTGGAAAGGTTTATACTCAATACTGATTTTAAGATCTGGCGCATAATCTGTGATTTCGATCATACACGCCTTGATCTGGTTCCAAACTTTTTCATAGTCGATTTGAAATGAGTAATCAAAACCATCAAAACCTAACCAGATCGTAACTACTTCTCCGCCTACGTCACGACAATAATCGCATGCTTCTTTGCATAATTGTACTGCGTTTTTTGAAATATTCTGATCAGCATTTCCTAATTCTCCATTGATGAATTCACTTCTGAAACGTAGTGCCACACCATTTGCTTGTAACTTGTTTTTTTGTAAAACCTCTTTCATCTTTTCAGCTGAAATATTTTCCACATGTTCTGGATAATTAAAGTCCACATGAGTAAGCCCCAGACGACTAAATTCTTGTAAGACTTCTTCTACATCATTATTGAACTTGGGTAAAAATGAATTGATTCTTGTTGCTAACTTCATTTTTGTTCCTCCCCTTCTTTTCTACACCCCCATAATAGCATCTCTTTTTTTCATTATCAACCATTATTTTTCATTTTATTCCATTTTTATCCAAAAATATTCAAAAATAACTAAAATTCGACCCGATTAATTCTCCATCTGACGAATCATCTCTACTCTTTTAGCGTGTCTTCCACCCTCAAATGTTGCATCCAGCCATTCTTTTACAATCATTTTAGCCAGTTCACTACCAACAACGCGAGAACCAAATGCCAAGATATTGGTATTATTATGTTCTTTAGAAAGCTTAGCTGAATAAGGTTCACTACAAACCACCGCTCGGATTCCCTTTACTTTATTAGCAGAAATCGAGATACCCACTCCTGTTCCGCAAATCAAAATTCCTCCATCAAAATTTCCTGAAGCGACCTCTTCTGCTACTTTCTTACCATATTGAGGATAATCCGTTCGCTCTGATGAGTCTGCGCCAAAATCTTCGATCTCATGTCCTAACTCTGTTATATAGTCGATAATGATTGGTTTTAACTCAAAGCCAACATGATCGCTGCCAATTGCTAATTTCATAAAATGATTCCTCCTATTTTTAAAATGCCAGAATAGATCCGATCGACAGATTGTCTTAGACTCTTAATTTCATAAGTATTTCTTTGTATGTGCCTGTTTTTCCAAATAAAGCCGATGTTCCTAATACGAAGCCCGTTACACCTACTTTGCTCAGTTGCTCAACTTTCTCTGGAGAAATCGCCCCATCGACCATCACTTCAAACTTATACTCTTTTGATAATGCTACTAACTTTTCTATCTTTGGATCTGTATACTCCAAATATTTTTGACCCGCAAATCCCGGATTGACCGTCATTACCATCACATAATCTACTAATGGCAGCAACCCTTGAATCATTTCAACTGATGTACCTGGATTAATTGCAATTCCTGCTTTTTTTCCTTTTTGCCGAATCATATCCAATGTTCGGGCTGGCTGTTGATCTGCTTCTGGATGAATATAGATAATATCTGCCCCAAGATCTGCAAATTTCTCCACATACTTACTTGGTTCTTGAATCATTAAATGAACATCGACTAGTTTATCCGTAACAGAACGGACTAATTCAAAATCTTGTAGCCCCATGCCAAAGTTCGGCACAAAACGACCATCCATAAAATCAATATGAAAAATATCGATTCCAGCTTGATCAAGCTCTTGTGTAGCCTTTTTTAGATTAGAAAAATCAGCACACATCATGGATGGGCATAATAATTTAGTCATATCGATTCCCTCCTTCTTGAGATATCGATTACCCAAACCCCGAAAAAAATAATTGAGTAATCGTTTACCTTTATTTACGGACAATATATCACCAATATTTTGAACTGTCAACCATAATTTACCTTAAAAATTTGTATTCAGTTGTTTTTTATGCGAAAATACTAGTAAATATCAAACAAAAAAGAGAACGATTACTCATGAGGAAACTATCTATGAAAAACTATTCGATCAAAGACATCGCTGAAATAGCTGGTGTTTCCGTGGCAACTGTTTCTAGAGTCATCAATGATAATGGGCGCTTTTCTGAAGAAACAAGAAAAAAAGTGCTGAAGGTCATTGAAGAAACAGGCTACAAAATGAATTACAGTGCTAAAAACTTACGAATGAATAAATCATTCACAATTGGCATATTGGTGCCGGATATCAGTAACTATTTCTTTTCTGATGTAGTTCAACAATTGGAAGAAATTTTATTTGCTAAGGGCTATTCAACCATCATCTGCAATACTTCTAGAAGTTCAGAAAAAGAGCTGGCTTATTTACGTATTTTAGAAGGAAAAGGTGTGGATGGGTTGATCGTTATCTCAGGTGCTGAGGCGTTTCAATTTGATTCATCTAGTGCTGAAAAGAAAATCCCTTATATCTGTATCGATCGGGAGCCGAAAAAGAAGGAAGACACTGTTTTTATCTCCTCCAATCATTATCAAGGAGCGTTTGAAAGTGCAGAAGAATTGATTCGCGAAGGCTGTCAACATCCTGTTATTGCGATGCATAATCAAAAATCGACCAGTGCCAAAGAACGGTTGAAAGGATTTAAAGATGCTTTAAAGAAAAATAGTATCTCCTTCAATCCAAAACAGCATTTACTTTCTATTGATATTGAAAGTGAAGATTTTGAGCATGATCTCCTGAATTTTCTCAAAAAAAATCCGGAGACAGATGGTATTTTTTCAATCAATGATTTAATTGCTTTAGAATTAATGCTTCGCTTGAAAAAAAATCATATTGCGGTACCACAAAAAATAAAATTGATTGGCTTTGATGATACTCCATCGGGGAAATACACCACTCCTACCCTGTCATCGGTGAAACAAAATACGGATTTAATTGCCAATCATGCAGTGGAAACATTGCTAGAGTTGATTAATAAAAAAGGGGCATTAGGAAGACAAATCGTTGTGCCTGTTTCGTTGGTTTTAAGAGAATCTAGTAAGTAATGCTGAGGTCTAAAAAAAGAGAAACGGTATCTAAGTACCTTTACTTAGAATACCGTTTCTCTTTTTTATTTTTAGCATAGATACTATTTCCCAATAACCAATCTTCTTGTATAAACAGCTTGCCCCGAATGCATCACTGCATCATCAATAGCAGAAACTAATCGATCCTGACGTGTAACAACTGGTGTCCAGTTTGTATCTATCACATCACTAAGAGTAGCTTCATCAAGCGTTTCTAAATAGGTATTCGTAAAATCAACGCTAGCTGTTAAATAATCACGTAATAATTCTTTATCTTTTACTATGACTTTAGCTGCTTGTTCAGGCGTATGACACCAATCTTGCGTATCATCTGGCAAATCCAGAGCAAATTTAGTACTCCAACCAGACTCCAGCCATAGTGGTTTTGTATTGTTAAGTTCTGAAATTTGATAATCAAGTTCTCGAGCGGTGTGCCAAATCAGCCAAGTAACTGATTTGATCAAGGGTGCCGGCATAGTATTTGCTTCGTCTACCTTCATTTGATCAAGTGTCTCTTCAAAACGTTCCTGCGCTCGTTTTAAAGTATCCAAAGAAAATTGTGTAACTTTCATCGTAGATCTCTCCTTTTGTGTTTGAGATAGAAACAGCCTGTCATATACTAGGTATCTACTAAACACTTTACTACAGTGGTTATGTAACATCAAATTTTCCAAACTTTACTGTTTCAATCAGCCTGTTCTCTCTTTAAAATGCAGCAATTAAATAATTGATTCCTGCTAACAAAAGGTAAAAACCAACTAAAAAAGCTAATGTCAAAGCTGAAACTAATGGGTTAAAGAATAGCATAATACCAATAATGATTCCTAAAATATTGATAACAAGTGAAAACCAATAGTAGCTTTCGCTGATTTGTTTTGCAACGTCTTTATTTGCTAAATGTCCTACTGAATCACAGATAAACCAAATTGCGAAAACAAATGGTGAAACAGCCATACCTAGTGCGAGATGGAATAAAAAGAAGATTCCGATAAGAAGATCGATGATACTAATCAGCATGTGAGCAGATTTGTTTTTTATTTCCGTATTTTGATTACGGGCAAATAAGCCAAATAGTCCTTTCCCTATGGTCAAAATTGAAGCGAATAGGACCAATGCAGCTATATCATCTGCGGGATTTTGAAATGCGATGATAGAAATTCCTGTAAATAATAGTCCGATGATAAAATACTTGGCCCTAAATTTTCTTTCTGTTGTCATAACTTTTATTCCTCCGTTATTTTAATTTCAGTTGATGTGTATCAACGTGGTAAACGTAGTATAAAAGATACCTTGGTGTTTATATTTTCATATGTTGTCGTATGAAACGAAACAAAATATGAACGAGACCTTCAACCTTTTAAATTACTTTCGAAATACTCCCAATTTTTGTTTAGCTTTCTCTGAAAAAAAGGCTGTTCTTCTAATAAGGGATAGTGATCAAATTCGAAGATTTATAGGTAGTCTAATTTTATTCCCTTCTTGAAATGCCAAAAATAGATCCCTCACCATCTTGTACGTATCGAATAAAAAATACATTCTTCGCTGATTGGATTTGCCCAAAAATCACGGAGGAATTTTCCTGTAGAAAGCAAACTAATTGATCCAATTCTTCAGATTTTCTTCAGCAACATTCATTGACAAAGAAGCTATATATAGTTGTTTTTGGGCTGAATACATTAAGTTCATCTTTACGGTATTAATAGTGTTAACTTCTATTAATTCTAGATTTTGTTAAGCAAGAAGTTAATTAAATATGGTACAATTGTTTTAATAATTTTAAGAAAGGAGCTTTCCAATGAATAGAGTATCTTATATTTCATTCTAAAAAAATATGGAGGAAATAAATGATAAAACTAACAAACGACAAAAAAAATTTATTCGATTATTATATAAACAATTTGGCAGAATTGGCACCTTATTTTCATTTAACAACTAAACAAACTTGGAAGAAATCTTGTTTTGAAGATACTGATTTTGAAGGAAAACAAAAATTTAAAGAGTTGTTTACGGTAGTTGCTCGAGAGGATGAGCAAATTGAAGGTTTTATACAATTTGGCTTATCTAGTTATGGTTATGACGAAAATGGTGAGAAAGATTTTTTAAAACCAATTGCTGTTATTCGCCAAATTTATTTTTCAGAAAGAAAAGAAACTATTGGTCAAAAGTTGATTAATGAAGCATTGAATTATTTTAAGCAAAATAATTTTTCTCAATATTATGCCTTTTTTCATGCATTAGGAATGAGTTTTACTTCATCACACGGAAAGTTATCTAAAAATTTTGACTGTATAGAAAATTTACTTTTGAATAATGGCTTTAAAATTGAACATGAAAACGTATATTACAGAAAAATTCTACAAAATGAGTTTGTAACAAAAAATAAATTAATATTAAAACACGATTGTAACCTCAATGAATGTACAGATAACATTACATTTCTCTTAGAGACCGAGCCCATTGGCAAATGTAATATTTTCTATCTTCCTGATGGAAAACGTGTATATCTTCGACGGATTTTTCTAGCAGATGAGTTTCAAAATAAAGGATATGGCAGTCAATCTATGAAATTACTTTGTAAATATCTCTATCAAAAAAATTGTACCTAGCTTCATACTGATACAGCAGATTCTAATTTTAGAGCACAACGATATTATTTGAAGAACAATTTTTCTGATTTAGGAAGAACTAGAAGCTATTTAGTTTAAATAATTTAACTTAGCATCATATGGTTTATGTTAAGAAAATAGAAATTAAATGTTTATAACAGAAATAAGCTCGTAGAATTTCTAGATCCCTTTTGCTTTGTCAAAACAACTTTTTGCTTACCTCTGGTCCTGATCATTTACACATATAGCTAAACAAAAAGAGTGATCTCGTTGCATAGGCACAAGATCACTTTTTATAATTCAAAAATTCAATTCAGAAAAAATCATTCAATCTACAAACCGATGTTTTAGGTGTTGCGGCCCCTTCACTATTTACGCTGTTAGAAAATGAACTTCTTGCCATTGTTTCATTTTTTGATACAAAAAAAGATATCAGAACGTATCATATACTGATATCATTTTAATTACTTTACTTTGTTGAATTTTCTTCCTATTAATTCAACAATCTTTTGAGTTTCTGACGATAAATAAAACTGAATTTTATTAGTTATTGGCAAAAAGTCTATCTTCTTTAGCATTTTTGTCTTCTTCAAAAATCTGCTTCTTTGTTCTTGAAATTATGAAAATCCAGATTCAGCAGTTTTCTTTCCTTCATTTTTATCAATCAAATTCTAACTATTATATTACAGCTATTTTGGTACTTGTTCATCCACTCATCTCGTGATATTCATGTCTCTTTGATATCAGCTTTCCATTTCCTACTTAAAACACAAAAATAGACCAATCACCAATTAAGATAACTGATCTTCGGGATTGTTCGCTCCAAAGTATTTTATATTATTCTAAAAATACGCTTATAGTCTAAATAGGTATTCTAGAAAAGTTAAATCGTCAGCATATATCCCTTGGAACGAATAGTCTTAATATATTGGGGCTTATCAGGATATTCCTCAACTTTCTTTCTTAGATGAGAGATTAAATTTGCGAGGCGGAACGTGCTGTAGTTTATTTCACTTTTCCAAACACGACGAAGTATTTCATCATAAGGGACTACCTGGTTTGGTTGCTCACTCAATACCAACAACACTTTGTATTCCAAGCGCGTCAATAAAACCGCCGTTTTACCAGCAATGCTAACGCCCATAATATTTGGTTGTAATACAATTGACGGCTTTTCTGATTCTGTTTTCATAACTGAATGCTTTGCATGTTTATTCATCAAAATAGCTTCATTTTTAGCTCCACTACGATCAAGCGTCGTTCTGATCACTAATGAAAATTCATCGAGATCTATTCCTGCATCAAAAATACCAGTTGCTCCTAGTTGTAAATAAATAATTCGATTATTTTTTCTAGAATCTTTTGATACAATCCAGATCAGCCCTTTAGCATTATTTCTTACCTGAATAATCAACTCACATGTTCGCCCAATATTCTCAGAATTCACTTCTTCTATAATAACAGCGTCCATCCCTTTGATTTCTTCCTCCACAACCGTTTCTATGTTAAAAAATACGACCTTACATTTCTCACGCGTAAACGCTTCTATGTATCCATCCAAAGGGTACTCTTCAGATGCCAGAATTGCTACATTATACATTTTTAAAATTCCTCCTTATATTTTATCTTCTGATAAATGATACTTGAACTAATTTCATAATTCCAACCCCTTGAGGCGCAAGAGTTAAAATTAAATAAAAGAGGGAACCTCCCCATTTTTGATATAATGTAGTTACGACACAAGCATAATCAAAAAGGAGTGTTCCCTTATGACCATTATACAACAACCTACTTTCATTGACATAGAAATTTTAATACAACTTGATGTCAAAGAACGACATGCCCATATTTTCTCCCCAATCGATTTTTATCCAATGGTATTGCTCTTTCAAAAAGAAACCCACGTCGGTGCTCCCATTACTCTCAACTATGAGGCGGCTATTAGAGCGATGATTACCCGCTATATTGAGGGGATTCCATCGATTAAAGCCCTTGTTCAACGATTAAACGAAGATGTCGCCTTCAAACTAAGTTTGGGCTTTCTTTATTCTGAACGGGTGCCTTCAGAAGCGAGTTTCTGTCGAATCATGAAAATCTTAAGTGATAACCCAACAGTTTTAGTTCAATTAAACGACGAGTTACTGGCCAAAATCAATCAAGAATTTCAAATTTATACGGAAATCGTTGCCATCGATGCAACCTCTGTTGACGGTCATTCCAAGCCTAAAAAAACAGAGAACGAAAAAGTCTCATCGACAACTGTTCAAAAAGAAATGACACTTAAAGAGATCCGCCAAGAATTACCGATTTATCCTTCGTGGGGTGTGAAAGCAAACAGTCAAGGCAAACATAATTATTGGTTCGGTTATAAGACCCATTATGCCGTCACGGCCCATAGCCAATATATCTTAGCTGGCATCACAACGTCTGCCTTTGTCGCAGATGTCAGTGTTGCGATCCCCTTAATGATGAAAGTAGCCGATTTAGGTATCGAAGATACCATGGTTCTAATGGACAAAGGCTATGACGCTCACTCCATCTATGAAAAAGCCCATGAGTTAAAACTTGAACCGATTATTGATTTAAAACGTGTGCCTAAAAATGATGGCGAAATTGATCGTTTTTACGCCCCAACGTGCTTACTAGAATATAGTTACAAGTATGATAGTTTTGATAAGCGTTACAGTGCATTAAAATTTACGAAACCTGAAACCCATTGTCGCGATTGTCCGTTAAGAAATGAAGGCCTCTGTCAAACCGTCATTAAAATCAAACAATCTGACAACTTTCGCAAGTACTCACAGCCAGCCCGAGGTACACGGGCATGGCGGAAACATTACAAAGAGCGAACATCAGTCGAACGCGTTAATGCCTATCTTAAAGACAATTATAGCCTTAATAGCACGAACTATTTTATCGCCACACGAGTGGTAGTCGAACACCAATTAATCCAACTGGCTTACAATTTAAAAACATTTTGCGCACAATTATTAGCTAAAAAAGAAGCAGTCATGTCATTTTAAAAATGATTTATTTAAAATTGGATGAGTGTTTACTTTTTTTAAAAGTGAATTATGAAATTGGCTCACTTACAATTCAACCATTTAACTTGGATACTTCCCTAACAAAATCACTTATTTCATTATATAAATGTAATGCTTCTAATTACATTTCCTTTCATACTGATCCGATAGTCCAATTGCCTACAAGTTTCTTTGTAACATCTAGACTCTTGTTTTTAAGGGACAAAAGAACAAATAATAAAATATCGATTTTTATCGTTTATATATTTACGATAATTTTTTAACAATTTTAATGCAGCTTATTCAAGCTATAACCTATTTTTAATCCGATAGATTAATGATTTTGTATGGTTGATATATAACCCTAAGAGTTATGTCCCACCAACGGCAAATCTCCTATGTAGTATTAATTGATCGCTTCTTCAACAGTCGTATTTAGTGCTTCTAAAAAAACGCTATATTGTCTTTGGTTCGAAATTTTTTTCAAAACCTCTGTTACCTTTTTCTTATCTAATTCTGTTGGAGTATCATTCCAAATAATTAATTCTGCTTGACTATTTTTTTTCTGAATAATCTCAGAATATGACCGATTAGATATAATCAAATCGACATCTGCGTCTGTGAATGAACAAAACTCAATTTTCACATTAGTCTTGGAAATAACGATATTCTTTAAGTGTTGATTTATTTTCTCTCCAAATTGAGAAATAATCGCTACTTTGATACTTCCCATACGATAATCCGATGTTAATAGATCGTAAAGTTCTTGTTTATAGTATGATTCTATAAGTTTTCTATCTAAGTTTAGATTTTTAATCTGATCGATTTGAAACAATTCACTTGCAATGGTTTTTACAGCATTTTTCAGCAGCAGTTCCATAGAAGGATCACATTCTGGTATAAAGAGATTTTGATTTTCAAAAAAGTCTCCTCCTCCTCTGAAAACCATCAACCTAAAGTGTTGAATAACTAAGTTGGTGTACAAAGTGATTTGTTCTGAAATAGTCAAATTTACTGAAAAATTCCCATAAAATTCCCGCATCCAATAACTTGCAACGATGCTTTCTATGTTTTTATTAAGCTCTGTTCTAATTTGAGTCTGATCTTGTTCTCCATATGTCCTTCTAGGTTGAAACCCAAACAGTATCAGATAAATGAACAATACTTCTTCATCTACGCTATCTGCAGCAAAATTTTTACTTAGCAATTTAGGCCTCAACATTTTTTCCAATTCGTTATAGGCTCCTTTGTATAGATGAAATTGGCTACAATCAACACTCTTTTTCATTAAGTGAACTCTGTTGAAAATCGTACCGATCCAATAAAGAAAGAACTCTGTTTCTGAAACACTTAATTTTCTCGAATAGAAGGTTTCAATAATTTCGATATATTCAAATGCGTTTTGCTTATCATAAAATCTAAATGGCCATTCAACACCACCTAGAATATTCCAGTAAAAGCTAAAGTAAAAATATCTGATCTGCATTTCAGTACCTTTGATGTGAATCTTCTTGTTCAGTTCCAGCTCTAGCGAAAAATCACTGATCAATTCTCTGATTTCAACAATATTAGTGTAAACGACTGTATAGCTAAGGTAGCGCTCGTTTGCAAATGTTTTGATATCTACAAACTTGTTATGAAATAATTCATCAATAACTTGGTAGATAATTGAATCTTTGTAGTAATAAACCTCGATCTCTTTAATTGAGAAACCGTCCAATTGGCATAAACAGTAGCCCAAAATATTTTTATCTTGAATTTCGACATTGCTTGTCCAAGATTGCATATCTTCTTTCAGTAATTCCACAGTTCTAACCAATGTTTTATTACTGATATTTAATTGTTCCGACAATTCCTTCACACTGAAGTATCTTGTTTCAGAACTTAATATCTTCACTAATTCTATTTTTCTAGATGACATTTTATCTAATATATTAATCATGCTCCTCCCTCTTTTCTGTTATGTTACTTATTCAAATCGACATTTTTTATTATTCATATTTACATATAAACCATTTTATATTTTTTTGTTTTTATTTTTTGATTTTGTTTACCCTAGAATATAAATTCTAATTCAAAAAAAAATTTTTTCAACCAATTAAAGTTTTAAAATTCCCAAAAATTCAAACTTTTTAAATTTAAATTATAGTTTTTTTTCTTATTTTTATATCATCAAGTAAGGATAGATATCTTTTGCTTAATCAACGGAACGCCTTTCTAAATAAGCGATTACAATCTTTTTCAAATAGTTGACCACAAGAATATCCGAGCTAAAAAACAGGAACATTTCTTTTAAAAAAAGGTTTGTCAAATAAAAAAGCTCTTATTCTTTTCTTGATTTATCATTAGTTATGGCATTTAATTATTTAACATTATTCAAATAATTATACTTTTTTGATTAATAATGATAAATTTAAAACATTCCATCTCACATCATTTTCTAATATAGATAAGAAATATGTACTTCGTTTTAGAGAATATTTAGAAATTATTTAAAATCATAATAAAGTTTTATTGTAATTGTTTGAAATTGTTTTTATGAATTAACAAGGACCCAGAGTGAGTCTTTTGAGGTTGCAGTTAAATATGATTTAGACAACGATATCTTTACTCATTTGGAGAAAAATATAATGAGTATCCAGTTGAACGGTAAGAAGTAAAGTACTGCTCTGCTGAACGCAGAACTGGCATCAATTGTATAAGATTTAAGTCACTAGTTTATAGAAAACCTGAAAGAATTCCACAAAAATTGAGTTAAAATCAAAATTTTTGTTCAATATATATGACAATCTTTTAAGAAGTAGTTACGAGTTAGGTTTGTTGTTAACAATCATTTAATTAAAATGGATAGTTGTTTATGTATCGATTTCTTCATCATTCTCATTATGAAGAATCGTTGTAGCATATGTACTTGATGCAGCTACCACTAAAATTAATTGCATTCTTATTCTAATGGCGCTAATCAATTTATAGATTTTTCTACTAGACATTCACTTTAATATTTACTTTTTTTCACACACTACCTCCGAATAAATGGTGGAATCAGAAGCACCCCTTTGGAAATAAAATTAAAATTTACAAAAATTTGAAAAGCAATTTCGTGAATTCCCTCTTATTTCTCGAAGCTAAATACTTCTGTCCCAGCCTTGGCGTTCTTATCCTGTACATTTGTCTAAAGGTAAAGTGCAAAGTCGGTAATCACACACTAATTGTTGCGCTTTGAGCTAAATAACCTTGAATGATCTGATCAGTCTCTGCTTCATTGTATTTGTCGTACTGACCGATTTCATGTAGAAGCCGTTTCACTTCATAAATTGCTTTTTTTTCTTCAAACCAAAGCTTCATACTTTGATGTTTACAATTTTTTACGTTAACTTTTAAATAATCAATTTCTACATCAAGTAGCTCCATTGTTTTTACAATCAGTTCAATCACTTCAGCATTTGTCATTTTCTCTTTCACCTTTCAACATAGTATTAATGCGTAAAGCCTTGAACATGTGCTTCTGTTTTGTCATGATACAAAATGCGAGCGTTGTTTAAGTCTTGAACACATTGAGCAAAATCTCTAATCAAAGCATCTGCCATGTTTTGACCCAAATCTGCGCGACAAACAAATCGTTGAATCACTTGATTGCCTAAATCTTTCGGTAATGGATAAGCCGGTACTTGCCAGCCTTTCATTTGAAGACGATCTGCTAAATCATATAGTGTCCATTCTACATCCACACTTTCCTTCAATGTATAACAAACGATTGGTAAATTCTCACCATCATTATAAATATCAAACAGACCTGTTGCTTCCACTGCATTTGCAATACTTACGGCAGCTTCTTTAGTACGAGTATGAATCTCTTTGTAGCCATCAAATCCATAACGGTAGAAATTGTAATACTGTCCAATAATTTGGCTGGCACTTCTTGAAAAGTTGATCGCCATTGTTGGCATATGACCACCCAAATAGCTAACATCAAAGACTAGTTCTTCTGGTAAATACTCTTTATCACGCCATAAAACCCAACCCACACCTGGGTAAACTAACCCGTATTTATGACCTGATGTATTAATTGAAACAACATTTTTCAAACGGAAATCCCATTCTAATTCCGGATCTACAAATGGGACAAACATCGCACCACTAGCGCCATCTATATGAATTACCAGTTCATGTTCATGCGTTTGATTGTATGCTTCTGCTAAAGCGTCTAATGCTTTGATATCATCAAATTTCCCAGTGTAAGTGATACCTAAAATGCCTACAACACCAATCGTATAATCATCTACATAATCCATTACTTTATCGATATTCATACTTAATTGTCCATTATCCATCGGTACTTCACGCATTTCGATATCCCAATAGACACAGAATTTTTCCCAACAAACTTGATACCCAGAAGAAATAATCAAATTTGGTTTTTGAGCATTAATATCCAGCCCACGTTTGATTGCTTGGTTACGCCAACGGAATTTCATTGCCATACCACCTAGCATACACGCTTCGCTTGAACCCACAGTAGATGTCCCCATGATGCGCTTTAGATCTGGTGCATTCCATAAATCTGCCAAGACATTGACACAGCTGGTTTCTAATTCTGCTGTTTGAGGGTATTCTGATTTGTCAATCGCATTTTTCTCCATTGTTTCAGCCATTAATTGTGTCACTTCCGGATCCATATAAGTTTGACAAAACGTCGCTAAATTTTGGCGGGCGTTCCCTTCATCGATTAGTTGATCTTTAATCAAACGATAGGCCACTTCCGGCGCTACTGGATTTTTATGTAGACTGGTCATAATCACATCTTCACTTGATACTTTTGTTCCAAAAATTGGGGTTGCTAGATCACTTTGATTCATCATAATTTATTGCCTCCGTTGGGTTTTATTTTTTATATTTTTTGTATGTGCTATTTTTGATTCTTACTATGTGTGCCTTACTTATTTCGAATCGAGCTGATTAAAATCAATTCAACTCTTTAAACGTTTCGTTTCTATCTGCTGCAAGTTTGATAGGTACATCAGATTCTAATAATTCTTTAGTAATCGTTACTTTAGCAATTTGATTATTTTCGTAATGATTAAAGTAGTATGATCGTGTTTGATTACACATTGTACTAACATATTGAGAGTAATCTTGCGTCCCTTCATCTGTTACAACAATTCCTTTAGGGATGCGCACAGTTGCTAAAATATGGTAGTTATTGGTCACACCTACGGCTTCATCTTGTGCTTGGTCAATATGTTCTTTAAAGAAAGCTGCACGAACAAAGCGTTCTGGCGGTGTATAGCCTCCTGGTAAGCCCATTGTTCCAGTTCCTTGTGAGAACGGTAGTGCTGTGAATTCGCCAAATTTAGCTGGCTCATATTGTTTTGGTCGTACATTTAAATAGTTACGTAAATTCTGTACATGCCATTCAAAGCAAGGTGAATTTGTCATTACGCCGATTGGATTTTCTTTGATGCTCAATTCTTTTTCAGTTGGTTCGATGATGACACAACGACCTGTTTCATCTGTGATAATCCAGTGTAAAGGTGTCACGATATTTAACATAGGTACTTTAAGATCTACAAGATTAATTGTTTCAATTTTTTGTGCAACCTCTTCGATTGTGGCACAGTATCCTAAAAGCAATAAGATTAATTCATGAGGCGCTAAATTGACTTTCCCTGCTTCAGCCTCTTTTTGATACTGAACTTCTCCAGGTAGATATAGCTCTGCGATCGATAAACCTTTTTCATTCACGCCGTCAGCTACAAAATATGAACTTCCTAGTAAACGTCCAGCTCCTACAAAACCGTATTGATTTTCATTTGTTACATTTTCAGCCTGTGAAGTCCATGTGTAATTTCTAGGCATATAGATCGGGCTAGGATCTAATGGGAATGAGAAATCCATTGTTCTTGATAAAAGATATTTTCCATCCATCGTTTTTGTAAAAATACTTGTACACATAATGTGTCACGTCCTTTTCTTTTTTTATTTTCTTTACACTTCTTATTCTACTAAACATTTCAGTTATTTAATTTTTCGATTTTGTCAGTTCTTTCGACAATTTTGCAAACTGTCTTTCGTGTCTATTATCTCTTTAAAGTTTTTCATTAGTTCTTATTAAAAGATGTTTCCGTTTGTCACTTTTTTGAACGTTTCACCCACATCCTTTTTATTTTCGTTTTCTTGTTCTTCCTTATACTACCTATTATACTGATTATTTTACTTTTTTATTTTGTGATACTGTCGGTTCTTTCGACAATTTCGCAAACTATGTTTTGTTAACTCCTGTTAAAAAACGTTTCCCTCTATCGCTTTTATAATCTGATTCATATCACATCCTTTTTCTCTTCTTTACACTTCTTATTATAATGATATTTCAGTTATTTTATTTTGCGATTCTGTTGATTCTCTCGACAAAACCGCAAAATTAAATCGTTCTTTCTCTCTTTATTGATTCTCTACTGCAAGCAATTTTTGATTATTATCTAATTCTGATTTCCCTGCTAAATGATGCTTTTGTAACCATTTCATTGAGCAACCTAGAAGTATGACGAAAACCACAAAGATGATACCTAAAATCAAGACACTCTTATTAAACATTGGTGCACCGATTCCGCCGGAAATAGCTTCTCGGAATCCATAAATGGAATATGACATTGGTAGATATGGATGAATCGCATTGAAAAATCCATTGGTCAATGGCATAGGGAAAGTTCCCCCTGCTCCGCCTAGTTGTAATACTAATAGGATCATTGATACAAAACGTCCTGGATTGTCGAAGGTCATCGCAAAGAACATTACTAAGAACATATATGCCCAGGCACTGATAAAGCTCATTAGATAAAATTGACCAATATTGTCAACATGTAAACCTATTGCTAACATTAATGTGGCTTCTATCACAGCCATCGCTGTTGAAACAGTAAATCCAATAGCAACTTTACTTAGCCACCAATTACGCGCAGATTGTCCCGCTAGTGAAACTTTACGGATTGGGAAGACGAAGTTAAAAACTAGACAGCCAACAAATAAGGCAAGTGACATAATATATGGAGATAATGCTTCACCATAATTTGATACATGACTGTATTCTTTTAGCTCTAAATCTGTTGGAGCTGCAAACATTTCGATGTTCTTTTCACCTAAATTTGCTTTTCCGGCCATTGCTGCCGCTTCACCTAAAGCTGTGGCTAATTGTGTTGAACCATCTTCTAGTTGATTTACCCCACTCATTAGTTGCGGTGAGTTATCGGTTAATTCAGTCAAACCACTATTCAGCTGTGCTGCACCACTGTTTAATTGCGTTACACCTGATGATAATGTCGGCATTTGAGCAGATAGTTGACCTAAGCCGTCAGATAGTTGATTGCCACCTTGTGCTAATTGGTTAACATCTGTTAAAGCTGTTGGTAATTCCATACTTACAAGGGTTAAATCAGCAGATGCTTGATCTAAATCTCTTACGATAGTAGAAGCTTTAATTGACAATGGGGGTAAATCGAATACTGACAGTAAACCATTTGTTCCTACTTCAATTTCATTTAAACCATTTTTTAGATTGTTCGTATTTGCTGAAATTCCTGCGGCCAATTCACTTAATGCTTTAGCTTGAATTGCTAATTTTTCTGCTGAAGCTGTTGCTTGTTGAATGTTTGCTGACAATGCTGCTGTTTCAGATTGGATTTTAGCATTTTGAGCAGCTTCAAAAGCAGCGATTTGACCGTTAATATCAGCGATCAGTTGACTTTTTGTTGCAGCTTCGATGCCTTCATGCTGGTTGACACTTGCGGTAATTTGGCTTTGAAGACTGCTTGAATCAATGACTAATTTCGCATTTAATTCGTTTAATTGGGTACTGACTTGTTGTAAATCATTTGATATTTGACCAGATTCAATTGCTGTATTTTCCATTATTTTTGAATCTGTCATTACCTTATCCAAGTCTGCTTTAGCTTGATCTAGGTTATGCTGAATCGTTTCTTTTGAGGTTGCATCTAAGTTATTTTCGACATTTTGCAATGCTTGCTCTAGCTCTTTGCTACCTCTTGATAACTCATTTAGACCAGCACTTAAGGCTGTAACTTTGCTGTTTAATGGCTGTGCTTTACCATTGACAGTATTTAATGCTGTGCTAAGTTCTGACGCTCCCGAGTCCAGTTGTCCAACTCCTGAGCTTAATGGTCCGATATTACTTGCTAATTCACTGGTTCCGTCTGCTAATTGACTTGAACCACTTGCTGCTTGTGAGACACCGTCTGTATATTGAAGTAAGCCATTTTCTAATTGAACAGTACCGCTGGCTAACTGATTAGCACCGTCTGATGCTTGATCCATTCCCTTAGCCGCTTCTTTTCCAACTTCATTTAAAGCTTCAACATAAGACTCTGTTACACTTTCTCTAACTTGAGCTTCTAAAGTGGTTGCACCTATTTGAGAAATTTCCTCACCTATGTAATTTAGCGACCCGTTTGTTGTATATGTTAGCTCCATTTTTTTGGGATCTTTATCGAGAAGTGTGGTTGCATCTTTTGAAAAGTCCTTAGGAATCGTAACAATCATATAATAGTAGAGATCTTCCATTCCTTTTTTAGCTTCTTCTGCCGAGACAAATTCCCACTTTAAATCATGATTTTTCTTTAATTGATCAACAACTTGTTCACCTACATTAATATCTTGTCCCATCATTTCAACAGGTTTATCTTCGTTTACTACTGCAACTGGTAAATCTTTGGCGCGACCATAAGGATCCCAAACAGATTTTGAGAAGAAACCTGCATAAAGAATTGGAATAAACGTGATTGCTATAACTGAAATCAGTAATACTTTATTCTTTAATATATTAACGAACTCTTGTTTGACCATTTTCATGATAGTTTCTCCTTTTCATTTTCAATGATAGTTTTGTTTGATTGATGACGACTATAAAAGTGGTAAAATACAAATGGAATAGCCAGTGTAACAAGGTAGCTGATTCCTAATGTAATCAGATAGGTATGAATTTCTGCTCCTTTTAATTCGCTTGGGGCAATCATGGAAGAAGCAATAGCTAGAAGTGATAATAGCAATCCTGAACCACCAATCAATGCTTTTCCAATTTTTCCGCCTGGCACATTGTACGTTCTTTCTAATTTTTGGTTTGAACGTTTAAAGATTAAAACGAAGTATGCTACGAAGAATAAAGCATACGCACTTAAGTAGATAATGACCGTTAATGAAATCGCCGTTAAAAATGAGACATTACTACCGCCGCCACCAAGGGTCAATACTGCGGCCCAAATTGTTACCACAATCCCCTGAAGTATCAATAACGGAACTGGTACTTTAGAGTTGTTCACTTTTTTGAAACGAGCTGGAATGAGTCCTTTTTCCGCCACTGTTCTTAACCCTTCAGTCGGTCCAACAATCCATGAACAAACTTGAGCTAAGACACCAAAGGCCACCAATACTGCAACCAGTTTTACCACCCACGTCAGCTGACCATTTTCAGCTAAGATTAATGTTTGAAACGTTTGAACAACGCCTGAGTTTAAAGATAGTTTATCTGCTGGAATCACCATTGAAACCGCGCTTCCACCGATGGTACTTAGAATAATACCGACAATGACTAAAATAAACATAATTAAAGGGTAATTTTTCTTAGGGTTCTCTAATTCATTGATATGAGGAGCTGAAGCTTCGACACCCATGTAAGCCAACATAAATGACGCAAGGGCCGCAAAATCTTTTCCTTTTGGTATAAAGCCTTTATCTGTAAAGGAAGGGGCGATTGGATGTCCGCCAATGACAATATATTTGATTGTCAAAATCAGCATTAAACCGACCGGTACAATAATTCCTAAGACAAAACCTGCTTTTGCTACTTTGGCAGTTGTTTCTGTTCCTTTAAATTGTAGGAGCGTAGCGATCCAAAATATTAGTACAACGCTAGCAAATTTCAACATTGGATTATTGTTCAACGCTGGAATTCCAACTGCGTAGGACAAGGAACCGATAATAAAGTAAATCATTGTGACAAAGCCAACGGTAATTTGAAACCACTGGAAGAAAATAGCAGCAAACCCATATTTCTCTCCAAGTGTTTTCCCAACCCAACCGAAGATGCCTCCTTCCTGATAGCCTTTGATCGTTGCCATTTCAGCTGAACATAAAGCGACTGGTAAAAACCAGAATAGACCACAGACAAGCAAGAAAAAGATAAGGGTCATTCCCGACATAGCAAAGGTTGGATATTCGTAAACTGTAATAAATAGTGAAGCGGTCATTGCGAAAAAGCTGAATAATGATAATTTCTTTTTAGTTTCTGACATGATTTTCTTCCCTTCATTTTTTAATTTTCATTGTGTTTTGATTTTATGATTTTCTTCGTTTAAACTTTTGTTTCAATTCGCTTGCTTCTATTCTAAAATGCAGCTATTAGATAATTGATCCCTGTTAACAAAAGATAAAAACCGATTAGAAAAGCTAGCGTTAAAGCTGATACCAATGGGTTGAAAAATAGTATCACACCAATAATGACTCCTAAAATATTGATAACAAGTGAAAATCTGTAATAACTTTCGCTAATTTTTTTTGCTACATCTTGATTTATTAGGTGTCCCACCGAATCACAGATAAACCAAATTGCGAAGATAAACGGTGAAACAATCATTCCTAATGCTAAATGGAATAAAAAGAAAATTCCGATAAGAAGATCGATGATACTGATAAACATATGGGCTGGTTTATTTTTTATGTCCGTATCTTTATTTCGGTCAAAAAAACCAAGTGATCCTTTTACTATTGCTAAAACTGATGCGAACATTACCAGTGCAGCTATATCATCTGCTGGATTTTGAAATGCGATAATAGCAGCCCATGTAAATAATAGTCCGATGATAAAATACTTGCCCTTGAATTTTCTTTCTGTTGTCATAACGGTCATTCCTCCGTAATTTTAATTTTGGTTGATATGTATCAACTTGATATACATAGTATAAAAGATAAACAGACGTTGATATTTTCACATCATGTCGTATGAAACGAAAGAATATAAAAAAGGCTATGAGACAAAAGTAAAAATTACTTTTGTCTCATAGCCTAAGAGTGAATAGATGGTAAAACCAGAAACACTCCCATCAGGAATATGCTTTTGTCCCACCTTTTTTTGAATAAATGCTGGAAAAAGTAGCTCAACTTATTCCGATATTTCTGCGTAGAGCTCTCTTACGGTTCCATTCGTATCATAGCCAACAGCTATTAGTTTGTTGAATTCCTCATTTTTATTCGCACGCTTCTGACTTGTTATGATTGGTAAGAACTCTTCTGTAATTGGACTAGTTGATTCTTTTACTTGTTTCTCATAGCCAGCTAAGCCAGACATGATTTTTTCATTAGAAATATTCATATTTGTGCCTATTTTTTCGACAAGTCTATTAAGATTATCATTAGGCAGTCCACCATTGACTGGCGCAATTTTAATCGAAACAGTCTGTGAACGTAAATATGCTAGGTTGTTTTCTTCTGAATACTCATAATTCAAGCTTACTTCTGAAACAACCTGTAACTCCTCTTCCTTATAAAAAGTATATCTGGTTTGAAAGTTCAGCTCTTTATTTCTAGCGAAAACGGCATATAACGTTTCCCCTGCTTTTACTGTATCTGAGGGTATTTCATTGGCAATAAGTTCTTTCGTTTCTTCATAATAAGCTGGAATACCTAGCTTATATTTTTCTTCGACAAGCTGAAAAGCCTCTTTTTCCGTTGCTATCTTTGAATAATCAGAATTACCAAAGGTTTGCTTGCGTTTGGTCTGAAAGCTCAGCGCCTGTTCTTCCTTGGTAAAATCATCGTATCTGCCTGCTTTGCTACATCCAGAAAAAACAAATAGGAGCATTAACGTGAGAATTCCCATCATTGATTTTCTTTTACTCATTTAGGAATCACCACCCGTGCTGCTTGGCGACCTGGAAAAGCTTCTTGTGAGAAACTCAATTCAATCGTGCTTTGATCATAAAGATCATAAAGAACAACGCATTCAACTGTTTCTCCTTGAGAAACCATTTTAGTCTGAGCGTCCGCAAGATCTTTTACATCCAGAAAAGCTGAATCTTCTGGCAGTTTTGCTACTGGCAGCGCTCGCCCATTTTGCGAAGCTGTAACAAGCTCTTGCCAAATAGAGGGCTGAACAGGATCTGCACCTAGGTTCGTAAAATTATAGCGAATGGCTAGTAGTTTCTGTTGGTCTGTTCCTCTCACTTGTCTTACACCTGTCGTTTCCATTTTTAACTCGTCATTTTCAATCGTAATGATATCACCTTCTGCTTTTTCTTGTGATTCTTCCGATTTTTCAGCTTCTTTCTCATCAAAACTGACTTCTTTAAGAGTCGCTACCGCGGCATCGATTCTCTCTGAACGCTTCTCATAGGAATTATCGTCTGCCGAGTAAAAGGTCATCTGGACAAAACTGTTCTCTGTCCAAATATAGTAGAAATGTGCCCAGACACTTTTTTCTTTATAGACAGTGTTCAAGGTATATTTATAAGCTGGATACTCTCCTACCTTTATTTTTTTCATATAAATCCCCTCAAGGTTTTTATAATTATAACGCTCTTTTAATTTTTCTCTTGTCTTTTCTCCAAATCCTTCTTGCGCTACTTCTGTTGCTGGTGTCGTTGTAATGAATAGATAGGAATTACTTTTTGTATCTTCTGCACTAAAAGTTGTTTGAAGTCCATAATCACTTCTAACTTCTTTATCTGCTTTCCAGCCAACTGGTAGTTGCATTTCATAGGAAGTTCCCCTAGCACTAAATTTTTGCTCGGTATCTTCCAGCTCTTTTGAACATCCGGTAAAAAAAAGCAATACGGCTACTAAAGACAAAATAATTGTTCCGTTTATTTTCAATGGATTAACTCCTTTTGGTTTATTTTTTTATTTTTTTCTGGTACCAATAAACATAAACGATAAATAACAGTAGACTACTGATAAATAATAATCCGCCAAGTTTCATTCCTTCTGGGTAATAAGTGAGTTCAACTGTATGCTTTCCTTTAGGTACCTTAACTGTAATCAAGGCATCTTGAACCGCTTTAATTTCTGCTGGTTTTCCATCAACAGATGCTTTCCAGCCTGAATCATAAGGAATTGTCGTAAAAATAACCTGTTCTTCTTCTGTCGAAACTTCGGCTTTCACATGATTGCCTTTAACCTGAAAAGCGACCTCTTTTTCTCTGATATCAGTTATTGCTTGATCTAGTATATCCGTTTTTAGAACTAATACAGACGGACGAACAACTTGTACAACGGAGCTGCCAATAAATTTAGCTGTAACTTTGACTTTCGTTGCTTGATCATAATGACCTAAATTAAAATACGTACCTGTTGAAGAGAGTCCGCTGGTTTTTTTATGTCCATCGACACTTACTTCTACCGAGCCATTATCGATTCCTCTCGATGCTCTAGTATCTAAAGATAAATACGCTTGCGTCTGTGCTGGTACATTGACTTCCCAGGTAATACTTTTTTCTTCTCCTGTGTTGCTTTCTTCAGAAAAGAGGGTGAAATCGCCAGATTCCTGCACATACATGTTGGTTCGGGAAACTTCTGTTAAACCAGTAAATTGGAAAAGTGGTTCCTTTATTTCTGACAAATATTGAATCAACGCTGTTTGATTGTTATTGTTTTTAGTTTCATAAATGCCTTTATCTGTTAATATTCCTAATGGCAAGGCATGTTCGTTTTCATAAAGACTGTACTCGCCATGTGTCTCAATTTTTTTAAAGCCATATTTTTGAGGATCATTTTTGGCTAAATTATATTTTACGCCCAATAAATCATCCATCAAAATTGTATTATTTTCATACTGAATCGTTAGATTGGTTCCTTCTGAACGGTAGCCTAAACGATCCAGATATTGAGAAGAATTACGATTACGTATGGATGAAAACATTGTTACACCAGAATAATTGTAATTAAAACTATCTGTTCGGCTGATTGGATCTAAGTTTTCAAGTCGATAGAAGGTATCATTCATTGATTGAGCTTTTTTCACTAATGGCTCAATATCTTTATGTCCTTGTGTATAGCGTTCCTTGCTTGTATAGCCCCATTCTTTATCGATTCCTAGCAATATCTGTTGGGTATTAAAGAACATTTCCCCACATAGTACAGTCAACAGTAAAACCGGCATCAACCAATTATATTTTGTCACTTTGCTTTTAAGGATCAATAACAGCACATAGACCACTAATAAAACTACCGTGACAATCAAGGATTCCTGCGTAATGTAGCCATATCTTTTTTTGTTGGAAATAATGGCAACGCCGATAAAAATAGTGACCAATGACAACATAATATTCCCGAGGATATTAAGATCTTTTTTCTCGAATTTCTCCAAGCCAAAACCAGCTAATATCAAAACTAAAGCTGAATATAGGAAACTATAACGGAATAAAAACATGTTCGGTGAATGCATTCCCTGCCAAAATAGATTCAATGGCTGGATGTAGACACTGGCAACCATGAGTAACAGTAAACCACCGAATAATAATTTGTTTTTTAATGGGATTTTTTTCGTCACAAAGTAAAAGATGAAAAACAGTAGCGGAAATAGGCCAACATATATGAAGGGACTACTCCCAAACTTCGAGGTATCGTACACACCACTCATGCTTTTCACGACAAAATCCCAAGGTCCAACATCATTTGTCATAAAGCTATTGATCGAGTCAAGTTTTTCTCCGTTCGTTCTTAAATCAAGTACCGACGGCAAGATGATCACCATAGAAGCAAGTCCTGCCAATACTGATGTAATCAAGTAAGGTAGGATCGAACGCTTATAGATCGTCCATTGTGTCAACACACGAATGAAAAAATAGAGAAAACTAAACAAACCGACCATAAAAGCCATATAGTAATTTGTGATAAATAATAAAAAGTACGTACTAAATAATAGAACCGGTCGTTGTCTATCCATAATGCGATGAATTCCTAATAAGATTAATGGGAGATACACCATTGCATCCATCCACATGAGCATAATGGAATACGCCATCGTAAAGCTCATTAAGGCATATGACACGCTCAAAGCAACGTTCGCCCACTGCGGTATTCTAAATGTTTGACGAGCAAATACCCAAAAAGTTACACCCATTGCACCAATTTTAGTTAATAGTATGAGGTACATCGCATCCGGCATATGTAAATTATCAAAGAAAAATACGAGAAAACTGAATAAACTATTCGTATAATAACTCATTAACGAAACAAAATTCAGTCCCAAAGAACCAGTCCAAGTATAAAAGAACGACTGATCGCCATGAAGCATATTATTAAATCCTGAATAAAAATTGACGAGCTGACCAAATGCATCACTGGCTAAAATCGTACGCTCACTCGTCGGATAGATTCCTAGTCGATAATAACTGATTGCCATAATTGCAACCGGTAAAAGAAAGCTAAGAACGATTGCTACGCTATTTTTTTTGAAAAATGTTTTTTTATCTTGTTGTTTCATGTTTATCCTCGCTTTTCTTTAATCAATCATGCCAATTCGGTTAAATGGAAAATATCTAAATTTTACGACACCTTCAATCTGATCCTTATCGATTAATCCCAATGCTCGACTATCTGTTGAATGTCTTCGGTTATCTCCCAAAACAAAATAGTGATCCTTTGGAATTATGGATAAGCCCTCTAATTTTGCAGCAACCGCCCAGTCTACGCGGACTTTTACTGTTCCGTCGGGCAAGTCAACACCAGAAAGATGCTCTTCGTTTGGCGGTGTGGGATTTGTTTCAGCCATTTGACTATTTAAATAAACAGTATTTTGATCCAGCCAAATACGGTCACCTGGCATTCCGACCACTCTTTTTATGTAAGATTCGTCTTTCTTTTCCTTCGGTTCGAAAGTAATCAGAGAATAACGCTGTGGATCTTCATTTCTTAAAATAAATAGGCGATCTCCGTCCTCTAATGTCGGCATCATGGATTCACCGCTAACTTGATGAGCTTTTACCTTCACTAAGAAAAGAACGCCTAAAAATAAAAGCAGCAAGAAGCATGTATTTTTTAAATAAATCAGCATTTTTCTTTTGTACTCTGGGTTTCTTTTTTTTATTTCGCCGTTCATAATGCGCTTATTTATTTTCTTTTGATTCTTATTTTTTATAGGAACCATCCTTTCTTTGGAATACTACTCTGCTAAAATTGTTGCACTTGATGTAGAGGTAAAACTCTCATTTCCACAAGGCCAACAAGGTCTTGTTCATCCACATAACCATATTCCCGACTATCTGAGGCATAGGGCCGATTGTCACCTAAAACCAGATACTTTCCTTTAGGAACCTGTTCTGCTTTAGTTGACCAATCTTCGGTATATACACCTCCACTGCTTTGGGCTCGCTTCGTTTCATCTTCTAAAAAGCGCTCAAATACATCCCGATCATTAACGTATAGCTGGTCATCTTTATAGCTGATCGTTTCTCCTGGTAAACCAATCACTCTTCTCACTGACGTTTCTTTACTGTTTGGATCTCTATGTAAAACTAACTTAAATCGCTTCGGCTTAGCTAATTTACTGACAAAAACCCATTCATCATTATTCAATGTAGGAACCATTGAATAGCCTTCTACCTTCGCGAAAGTAAATGTAAAGAAGGATAACAGATACAACACAGTTCCTAACAGAATCAAACTCAGACCAAATTCAATTACGATCCGTTTAATTGATGTCTGCCAGGTCTGCTTTTTTCGTTGTTTCTTTTTATTAGCCTGTTTTGATCGTTGTCTCTTCTTTTTTATGTATGTCGGATCACTTTTTCGGGCGTTGCTTTTTTTTGCAGGTTTCCCAATGTGTTCATCCAACCTGTTTTTAGGGCGTGAGTGAGAAGTCGTTCTCTTTTTGGCACTCATCATAAATCCCCTTTGATTCACTTTATTTTTTTTGCTTTAATGCGGCTTCATTGACGCTAAATTCTTTAAAAACTTTTTTTTGTGTTTGCTCCACTCGTTTCAAATCGTTGATATAGGTTAAAACTGTTTCTTGATTGTTCAATTGCTCTTCTGATAGCGAATATGTATTGGATCCATATTCACGCAGTTGAACATAGTATCGTTTCAATAGTTGTTGACCTTCTTTTGAAAGTCCATTTGAAGGGGTAGCACTACCATAAGATGCCAATAGTGAGGTCAGTTCCATCAATTTCTGTTTTGATTCGCCCACATCAGAACCATTCTGAAGACTCGTTAAGGTTTTGTTGACTTCTTCTGTGACAAAATAGCTTTGAACAATGATATTCCCATCTGTTTTAGATAAGTTTGTTAATTGATAATAACGGGCATACAAACCACCACTAAGAAAGAGGATACTTAAAACGATAAAAATAATTCCTCGTTTTATTTGTGCTGTTTTCTTCTTTTTCAGTTGCTGCCTTTTACGCTGCCACCGTTTTCTCTTTTGTTTATTTTTAGGTCGTTTCCTCTTTAGCTCATTGAATTTCTTAGTTGTTACAAAAGAAAGAGCAAATGAAAACAACCCAATAGCAAAAGCTATAAGGAAGGCAGAACAGCAACCGATAAACAGCCAATCTAATATAGTCATATTCTACCTCCTTTCTTTAGTTAGTTTTTTTTCTCTTAGTTGCTTTTTTCTTTTTCTTCTTTGATATGGTACGAACTATAATGAAAATAACCAGTAAGAGAACTAAAACGCCGCCAGCGATCATCGCTATCATGACCCAGTTTATTCCTCGGTCTTGGATAAGTGAAACGTCTTGAGCATTGTATTTATCTGCGTCTTTTTGTGTAATGGAGAAGCTTTCTTTCCATTCCCATTTTTTATCCCCAGCAGTAACGACGATATGGCTATCATAATCACCTGGAGCGAATTGTTCGCCATTTAAATTAACAGGGAAGGTCATCTGAGTATTTGGTGCCATTCGATAATTTTCTTTTTTTGAATCGTATAAAATTTCATCTGATCCTTTTTTGAAGATTCTTGCATCTACAGTCATACCTTCTACATAAGTCGGCTCCAGATTGGAGAAGTTTATCAAAAAGGCATTACGATAGTTTGAAGAACCTGCATACACTTTGTTTAATGCTAGTTCTGGTTGGATTTTTGTATCTGTTTCGCTTAGTAACATCCCTATTATGAAGGCATATTTGTTTACTACACCATTAGCTGATTCACTTGCTTTTTTCTCTGCCTCTGTTTCAGATTTTTGCAGATAGATTCCACCAGACAATTGACCATCAAAGCTCTCTTTTGGCATAGAAATGTCAACAGGGACTTTTTTGGTTTCTTTCGGTGCAAGAGTAACGGTTTCAGGGACTTTTACAATATCTCCTATGTCATATTTCAATGATGGATCCTGTTCAATTTTAGTAGGACCATATTCAATTACACCGTTACTATTTGTTTTCGCGCTATGAACAGATAAATCAACACTTAATTCACCATCTGTCATGTTATATAGCTCGATTTCGACGGTTTGTTTTTGCTCTGGTGTCATTCGTAGATCAAAATAACCAGCATTACCAATTTGATTTTCTGGCTTTATGATTTTATAGCTGTAGCCAATTTCCCCGTCTCCGTCTTGTGCATATGTAGTTTGTGGGATTATTAATAACAGACAGCTTATGTATAGTAATAAAAATAGTGCTTGTTTAAAATATTGTTTCATCGTCGATTCCTTTCAAGTCATTTTTTTAAGTGCGGTACCGATCCACCTGGATCGGTACTCGCGATTAATACTGATAGGTATTAAAAATTTTAATTATAGAGTGTTAGACATCGTCCAAGTAATTTCGCCTTTATAGTTACCTTCAACGATTTCTTTGTCACTTCCAACAGTTAATTTCACTGATTTATCTGATTTCTTTTCAGTGTCTGCATCTGTTAATGTACCAAAGTAGATCATTGATTGCCCGATTCCTTTAGTTGCTTCTTGGTTGTCAATGAAGGTTACACCCTCTTCTGTTACGTCAATAGAAGGACTTGCGATTGAATCTGCGCTCAAAGCTAAGTTTGCTGCTTGGTTTGATTTAATACCAATATTTGTGTATGTTAATGTCGCACCTGAAAGTTCATAATCACCTTCACCCGCAATTGTTGCAGTCATTGGTTTTGTGATTTTCGCTTCTACTTTGTACGTGTGATCTAATGTACTACGTGTATCTTTAATCATCACGTGGTTTGCTGCTACACCATCTTCTTCAACATAGTTTTTAGCAAAGAATGTACGATCGCTTCCGTCATTGACTACTGCATGTCCGCCAAAAGATAGTGGCGTTACATCTTGAACACCGAAGATAACTGATTCTAAAGGACGAGTAATAGTTCCTGAGATAACGCTTGTATCTGATTCACCATCTGAGTCAGTGAAAACTGGACGAGTTGTATTTGTATCGTCATCTGTATTACGAGTGAATTGGATATCCATGTCACCTTTTTTAGAGTGAGACGCGTCTTCTGCCTTTGTAATCCCTGGTACTGCTACCGCTACGCCTAAAGTTGCCAATAATACTGCTCCAGTTAATTTGTGTGTTAATTTCATTTGTGTTTCCTCCTATGATGTGTGTTTTTTTTATTTATGTTAGCTTGGAGTTAATCCAAGTTAGCACCGTTGAATATGTTTCTGGTTGTTTTAAATCCCTCCAGATAAGGATTGACGAACTGCTTCTCCAATATGAAACAGCAATCTCGTCGGGCGGGTCAACTCACCAGAGCATTCATAAGTTTAGGCATGATGATATTTCCTTTGCATTTTGTGCTACATTGAAAATCACATGCTAAGTACCCCAGCTCCATAGGCTGAATTGACCCCTGTTTTTTTCTGATTACTTGGCATTTTCCAACGTAATCGTCATTTTTGCTTGATATTTGCCAAGTACTTTAATTGCTCCAGGTTCTAAGTCCAATAAGAACCCCTCCCCTTTAGACCAACGTTCTTGGGTAACATTATATTGCCCAGATTCTGTATTTGTGTGACTAAAGATCACGACATCTTCATCTGTTAATGCGATTTCTTCTTCTTGATTACTGTACTTGATCGAATCAGGAATAATCACACTGCTGTTGTCTAAACTAGTTAACGGCTGATCTACTTTTGCTTTAAGATTCCATTTCACCTTGTCGGCTCTTGTATCAGAAACGACTAATGGATTCCCCTTAATTTCTGGATTCGTGAATTTCTCAGCTTTAATGGCTACTTTTTTGATATCAAAATCTAAAGAGCTTGGTGCTGAAACTAGTGTTAGTAGACCAGTAAATTTATAGTTCATATTATTTCCAGTCGGCTTGATTAGAAATTCATCTGCGGGACTTTCAATTAAGTCATAATTATCAGCTTTCAATCCTTCAACAATCGTTTCGATTTCTAGTAAATCACTAAGTTTCACCTTTGAACCGGTTAATCCTGATCCAACATAGGGCTCATGTAATGCGTTGCCTTTTTCATCAACAAAGTTCACCGTATATTCCGCTGTTGGTGGTACCTCTATGATAAGCGTCAGATTCAACGTATCACTTGGTTTCGACGGATTAATCACGTCATCGTCACTGTCTAGCTCATAAAAGTCTACAGTTACAGCATTGCTGCCATTATCTGGTACTTTTTCTAATAAAATAGCTAGTTCTGCTTCTGTTAACTCTTGACCATCTTCTTGATTTTCAATCATTTTAGTTAGGATAATTTCGCTACCTGATTTCACAACGACTTTATACTTTACTTTATCTGTGGTTTTCCAATAAAACGGAAGCACAGTTTCAGTCGTATTCCTATAAATGGTTTTACTTAACTCTTTAGTTGGAGTTTTATCATCCCAAGAGGTATACAAGACAGCATCTAATTTCCAAACCGCATAGAGTGTTGCACTCTTTTTTTCAGCGGCTATGTTTCCATAGCTGTCTCCTGGCTTGTAAATTTTATCTTGATCTTTTGGCTCTGCTGCTAAGCTCCACCCCATAAACGTTGCACCTTCTTTAGATAAGGTTGCTCCACTAGCTACTATCACACTAGTTGATGAAGTAAATACTGCTTGTGCAGGTAGCGTCCCTTGTCCACCATTGAGATTGTAGCTCAAAATATAGTTATTCTGAATTCTGACTGTCACATTCACTGGTACTGTGTTTCCAAATGTGTCACTAATCAGATTGACCACAATAATTTGATTTCCAGTACCACTCAAGGTCGTTGTTGGACTAGCGTATGAAGCTGTGACTTGATCCCAATCGTACATCGTATTTCTAAAATTTTTAACTAAGTTATCTATCGGAATATCACTTACTTTTGTTCCTGAGGTAACCATATAGCCTGTAGTAACATCTGCAGTCAATGGTGGTGTCAACGCCAACGTAACATCTTGATTTGGCGTATCTATCTCTTTCTTAAGCGTACTTGCCTCATCAAACTTCAGATCATATGAAAGTTTCGCAGCTATTGGTACTGTAAATTTTTGTTCATTCATAGCCGCTTTCATGTCAGATTCATTCTGTTTTATTGCTGAACTTTGTCTGATTTCTATTGCTTTGGCTTGTGCAATTCCATTTTGCTCTTTAAGATAACTCGTTTTTAAATTAACCGTGATCGTTGTCTTATCTCCTGACTTACCTACATCTAATGTATAGGCTGTGCCATCATTTACAACCTCTTGATTATTCATAAAGAGTGAGAAATCATTTTTTTGGATATCTAGAAAAGTGGTATTTTCTTCGGTAATAGTTAATTTAAAACTATCATTATCGGGAACATACTTATCTATAGTTTGTTTGCTTAACTCTTGTTTCATCGTCAGTTCCATTTTCTTTTGATCCGCAGATGGACTTGCCGTCTTTGGAATCGCTAATGGAAGATAGTCCACTGGTAAAGGAGATTTCAGCCCTGGTGAGAAAAAAGGAAGTGCCGTTGCAGAGCCACCACTGGTAATACTTCCAAATGAATAACCAGCTGCGCTAGTTTGTCCATAAATTGTAAAATAGCCTTCACCAGTTTTACTGTTTCCTTGAGCTGACATGAAATCAAACGCTGAATTAGATGTAGTATCAAGGTATGCACTGCTCTTTAAAAACGCATCTGCCGATGGGATATAGTAAGCCTTAGTCAAACTTTTATCATAGCCTTTAACGTACTGCCCAAGCGAATAGCCAATACTTGTGATATATGTTGGCATATAAAAAGTGTTATCCTTGAATTCTTCACTCGTTTCATGATCAACTATCTTCATCGTCAAGTATTTTGCATATGCTACATAGGTATTGGTACGATAAAAGGTTACTGTACCGTTTGAACTTATGTTTATATCGCCGCTATACACTCCAGTATTTTTAAACATTAGATCTACATATCGACCTTTGTAAATTCCAGCTTTTGACACCCTAGCCGTTTCATTCGGCATGAAATCATTGTGATAAACAGTTGAAGTTGGGTACATAGGAATGGTTTTAGTTAATTTCCCACTTGTGTTATAAATCGATACAGTATTATCTGTCCCAACTAGCCCTATATTAATTGCATTTGGGTCTATATCACCTATATTGGGATTTTCAGGATCTATTTGAACGACTCTAGGAGAGTTGCCAAGCGTTTTACTCCAAGAGTATGCTTCAACGACTTCAGCTTTCGTGAATACAAAAAACCAACTAAAAGCAACAAACAGGACTATCCCTATAAAATTTTTCATTTTCTTTGTCACGACTATACCTCCTTCCACTATAAAAGTAATCTGTCCTCTCCAAAGAAGACACTTGTTTTTTGATCTGTCTTTTAGAAAAATCAGGCTGCTTCACTGCATAAATTGTGTGTGTGAATTTCATTTGTGTTTCCTCTTTATTAATTCGTGTTTTTAGGGTAATTCTGAAATAATCCAAGTCAACACGGTTGAATAGGTGCCTGGTTCTTTCTCCGTTCCTCCTGGTATGGATAAGCGAACTGCATCATTCATATAAACCGCTTGGTTACCGTTAGTAGGATCAATAATTGGTTTCGCATTTCCATCTAATCGTGGGCTGAATGTTGGCGTGATATCTTTCTGATTATCTTGTGATGCGCCAAAACTAATGCTCCATGTGCCACCGCCAGTTCCTTTGTCCGCTTTCGCCAGTGTGTTGGTTTCACCTATATTGTTTAAGCGTATGACTTCTTTTGAAACAACTGGATGTTTGCTGCCGCCATTTGGTGTGTTGGTCCACGATTTGTCAAATGAAAGGACAGCACCTTTTAGCTCACTGTTTGCTTTACTTTGATTGGTAAATTGTGTTTCTTGTCGAACTTGTAAGCCCCAACCTGTTCGGTCTTCTCTATAGTCTGAGACTTGAATAAAATAACCTCTAGGCGCAATGACGTCTTTGAATAGTAAAGCATTTGCAGAGAAATCCATATCTCCTTTTACGATTTTGTTACTATTAAAGTTAAGATTCGAAACGAAATCAATTCGTAAAGGACCGTTCGTTTTGCCGTACATCTCATCTGTCGTCAATTCATTTTCTGGTGCTTCTGGATCTCGAATGCCAAAGTTTGGATCGACCAGTCCGTCAAAAGTAATCCCCATCTCTCCGTTTGCTTGTATTGATTCTTGTGCTTCAGCCGGGATAGAAATACCTAGCATTCCAGTAGAAAGCAGACACAGTGAAGAAATCCAATGAATTGTTTTCACTTATTCATCGCTCCCTTCTTTTGCTTCAGTCCGCTCTTTGCTTCTTTTTATGAAGTAAAAGAGTGTGACTACGATCAGTAATAAACCACCGCTTATCATAGAACCATATTTGACCAACTCACCAGTTGAAGGAAGTTTGCCTTTTGGCTTTACCGTCTCATCTGGTGTAGTATCCGAAGGTTTGGTAATTGGTGGTTCACTGCTATCTATAGGCGCTTCTTCAAACAGTGTAATTTCACCTTTGACAGAAACTTCTGGATTTTCTTCAGCAATGACATTTCCTGCGTATAGCCCTAGAAAAGCGAGTGCTAAGATAGAAGAAAGCGCGATTTTTATTAAACTAACTCTTTTTTTCATCATTTTCCTCCATTCACCTATTTCACATTTGCATAAGAAACAGGAACAATCGTAATTAGGAATAAATGATTGATAATTTAATCCTGTCATACACCCTAAATCTACTGTTCGATTATTTGCAAAAATATTCATTGGTATTTCCAAAACCCTTGAAATAGCCGTATTGTTTTTGTCGGTCATTTTGATATACCTATATTGAAAACCAACTTTATCAGAAACAAACTTACTCATCGTCTACTTTCTTGTTTCATCGGTTACCCATTGATAGGCTACACTCGTTGCGACAGTAGATACCGTTGTTTGATATTTTGAAAAGACCGTTGCATCATTAGTTCCCAGTGCAAATTTTTTATTTTTTTCAATGGTAAAATAAAAAGGAGCTCTTAAATCGGCACCAAATACAGTAGCTGCTCGATTGGTTGATGCTTTTGCTCCATTGAAATCTACAGTAATCGCTGAAGTATATGATCCTTCAGAATTATCGACTGTACTTGTGCTTGTATCCGAAGTTAGAAGTACTTCTCCTCTATCCATATTCCGAGCACTTAAATTAGATTTTGATTCTGTTGCATCGATAGTAATTGTATTCGTAACTGTTTGAAATTTTAGTGAATAGATTCGTTAGCGTTTTACTTAGTGCTAATGTTCCGTTTCGTACGATTGTTACAAAAGCTAACAGATCAGCACCAAAAACTACTAACGCTTTTTCTGCTGTTGCTTTTCCTATGCCTAAATCAGCTTCAAGCGTTGCTTTGTAAGTACCAACAGTTTTTATAGAAATTGTTTTACTTCCCATTTCTAGAGCATCAGCTGTCCCAAGTTAAGCTTGGATCGGCGCTGTGCGACTTAATGTTACGCCTAATGCAAGAGTCATTATAAAAATTAATCCCGCAACACTCCACAGCCTCCTTATTTTATATTTCCACTATAAGTACTCTCAGTACTACTTTTAACATCACCTCCTTTGACTCGTGTCTTAAATCAACACTAAAGTCAAGAATAGGCATGGGGACTTTTGATTTTTTGACAAGCGATATCAGTCTAATTGATACAACTTGATCACCTTATCCATTTTGATAAGGTCTATTTTTACTATCTAATAGTAGAAACAGAAAACTATTCTTTCAGCAAAGCTCTTTAAATAGATAAACTGTGAACAAATGATTAACATCTTTTTCTATATGTACAGTAATCAAATAATTGCTTTTTTTATTCAACATACATTAAATCAAAAAATACAACTATTTCTTTTTTATCATTTTCTTTCAATCTTTAATTAAACTTTTATAAGAAAAGTGTCATCTAAGAAATAAGAGAACAATTAGTATCTATCAGCTTATTTATTCAATAGCGCTCTTGCTGTTTTCTAAGGATAGTATAAAAATTAAACAAAATCTATATAAAAAAAGTGTTTTCCGTTTTTAAATATCCAAAGAAAGTCGTAATTTTTCAAAAATAAAAAGTTTTTTTGTTTTTATTGAAAAAATTCACTTATCTAGATACTATTTCATTTGATGTATAACTTCGCTCATTGTTCTAAATCACAAAAAAACATTGTCAAACCGGCATTTCAATAATGTATATTCTATATTATTCAATAAGTAAATACGTCATGAAAATTTTTTCAGGTAAATTATCTTTCTTAGAAAATATTTTTAAATAAGATTATGATTAGTTTTTCGCTGAAATAAACCACTTTACTCTAAAAAATTCTCATTTTTTTATCAATAAAAATTTCATTTGATCAAACAATCGTTTATTTTAACAAAAATTTGAAAAAATATTGTATTTAGCTAAGATATAAGAGCACTAAAAGTCTTCTTATAAACGCTTCTTTAATTTCTCTTAATATATGACAAGAGTAATAAAATCAGTATCAGGGTATGATTCGTTCCTATTTATCTTTCAACGTTCATGTTAATCCTATTATTAATTTGTATATCCCAAATTTTAAAACAAATCACATACTTTTCGATATATTTCATTTGCAAGAAAGCTGTTTCTTATACATAGTTGGACTTTCTTTTGAAATCAAACCGTCCTTGAAGCTAAATAGATTCAACGGTTCTATCGTTATTTCGACCATCGATTAAAGAAAAACAAGATTGTGCTTTGGTTTTATATCAAAATTTTAAAAAAACAAAGACTGAAAATCTTTTTCCCGATTTTCAGTCTTTGTTTTTGCGGATCGTTTGAATTAGAAACCTAATTCTCCTTTGTCCAGTCGCTCCATTTATTAAAGAGTCATTTGAAGCGTGATATAGTCATATGGTTGGATTTCTTCTGTATAAACAATTTCTTCTTCTAATGCATTGACGATTTTCACATCGGTCAAGATTTTTTTATCAATCGTAACACTTTTCTTTGTCAGATTAGCCAACCTGACAACAAAAGCATCCTTTTTACGATAAGATGGATAAATAGCAGAGACTAGTAGCTCTCTTGGTAAGCCTAACATAGAAAACTCTTTTTCTAAGTCAATCTTCTCTTCTAAAGGCCAAATCTTATTGTCCAAACGATTAATAAATACATTTAACGCCTGTTTTTGATAAGAAATGGACGGTGTCAATCGTTCATACGCATACTTAGCCGTCTTCATTTCATCAAAAGTACCAGTAGATATCTTAAATGCAAATGTCCATTCGTTTTCTCCAAGCTCTTGTGCCAGTGGTGTTGGCATCATGATGTGCCCTTCATTTGTTGTATCACCTGATGCTCTCCCTGGCCGCCAAGCTAATTTGAGTTTCCCTAGCTCACCTGTCGTTGCCATCAAAGTAATGAGTATTTATCGTTGATTCGTTCATACTCCTTCACCCCATCTGCAAAAATAGTGACATGTCCAAAATTATTTTCAACAGTAACACTTTTATCAAATATTTCTAGATTCACAGGTTTTTCTACATAGCTTTCTTCCCAATTAGCTGGTATATCATCTGGATGATTGCAAGAAAAACCATTTTGTACTTGTGCAATGGACATTTCTTTTGAATCATCTACTTGAATCTTCATTCTTAATCGATGAGAAAGTGAATGATAATTGTTGTTCCCTTTCTCCAACTAAAGGAGAATAGTCATAGGTATCCCCATCATTAGCTTCATCGACAAAGGTTAAAAAATCTGCTATTTTTATCCATTCACTTGTTTCCAAGAGTAATTCCTGACTTTCAAACGAAAGAGTATAGCAACTGTTGCTAATTTGAGTTTGCTTATGCTTGCTTGTTCTAATGGCTGATTAGATTCAGAAAATTCTATGATTTTATAGCCAAAAGCCGGTAGGTCAACATTCACTCGTATATCCAATTCATAGTATGACGGTTCATCAAAATAGTCATAGCCCGTTGCTACCAATTTCATTATATTTTTGCGCTCTGGATAAAAGACTTCCTTCACAACAACAGCCTGTTCACTTTCTTTAAAATAAATATTTTTTGTTCTAGATACAATATGAACCTTTTTTTCACCAGTATAGGGTGTTGGGTCCGTATTAAATACCAAGACTTGGTTCTGTGTCAACCCAAGTGAGTCTGCAATTCGTTTAGCAATAAAATTTTCCAAACCGGCTACTATCTCTTTGGCTTCTTTGATTCGATGAAAAATATCTTCTGCAACATTATCAGATACGCAACCACCAATACTGTCATGGGCCTGATTCTCAAGCACTTTTTTCCATAGTCTTTGTAGCAATCCTTGGCTGATGGTAATCTTATTTTTTTTAACGATAATCATCAATGGTTCAATTCGTCTTAAAATTATTTGCTCTAACTTAAAATTTTCCACCTTCATTTGACTTCGAACAGACCCAATTGATCGATGAACTCTTGAATAAACCGGCTCTCTTAGTTCTCCTTTATATTCAGGCAGCCCCTTTTTCCCCTTTAACACATTTACATATGCTGGATAATCACTAAGCATATTTTCGTATTCACTTACTTTATTGATTTGTTCAATCACTCGATCAAATGACCGAACGATATTTTTTTGATCAATCCCCGATGGAATCAAGATATCTTCATTCGCCCCATGATCTTTAAGAAAATGAATAGCTGGATCTAATTTACTTTTTACAAATGTTGGAATATCTGCTTGGGCATCCAACTGTTGAGTGAACAACTGCATCACTTTTACCGTGAGGAATAGCTAGACCTTTTCCAATACCTGTCGTCATATGTTCCTCCCGAATAAATACGTCGTTGATAAATGTAGCAAGATCAGAGATATAGCCGTTTTGATAAAGTATTGCCGCCATTTCTTCAATCACTTCTGTCTTATTTTTTGCTTCTAATCCTATCAGTATGTTTTCTTTATGGACTTTATTCGTTGTTATCATATATTGACCTCCTTCAAATACTCATGAATTTCTTGAACTAAGGTAGTAACAGAATTTAAGATAGGAGAGATTAGTATGTCTATTTTATTATTGGCTGTAGTAGTTCCATTTGTTATTATCGTAGCACCTTAGTTTAGTTGAATAGGCAAAATAGAACGTGAAGTAACTCCTATATACTACATAGGATTCCTTCACGTTTTCCAATTTATAATATGATGATATTCGATCATAATTAAAAACTATGCTATCGGTCCCCTAAAATTAATAATGATTAATAAATGTTCAATCAATGTAACTTTTTCTATATTTTCTACTTTTTCTGAACCACTAACTCCTAATAATGACTACACACGCTAAACGAATCCATAAACCCATTTACTCTCGCCCCTCTCTTATTGCCTCTACTATTTGCATCATACAGTGACAAACCAATTCTAAAAATTTCTCTTTTGTCATTCAGCTTCATCCTTCATTGGTAAAAGTTTGGAATAGAGTCGTGTATTATTCTTTAACAAACCTTTGATAAACGTGGTTTGGCTCGTAACGTCAGTAAGAAAATACACAACATATTCATTGTCTTGATCATCTACATATAAATATAAATGGGTCATTACTAGTTTGGGTAATTGTTTTTTGGCTCCTTCTGGAAGGGTAGCCTCATCTAGTTCTTCTCGCTCCAATGTGACAGATTCATAGCTCCATTCCTCGTGTACTGTTACAAGATGCGTTTGTTTTTGTAAAATCGTTATTGCTTCATTTAACATCGCTTACATCCTTTCTAAGGTATACAAATAACCTTATGTGCTTCCCACATGAGGCTTCATTACTTACTATCGGTTATATGGCCTTCTGCTTTCATAGACAGATATTTCCTTCCACTACCAATTATCAGATGATCTTGTAAATTGATTTGAAGCAATCGACAGGCTTTTTCTAACTTCGCAGTAAATTCAATATCCGCTAATGAAGCGGTCACACTACCTGAAGGATGATTGTGCCCGACACAAATAGACACGCTATTTGACAACAGCGCCATCTTTAAGATATCTCTAAGAAAAGCTAATGACTGATTGATGGTTCCTATATGAACAACTTGAATAGCTGTTGGTTCATTTTTTATGTTTAAACCAGCGACCACCAAATGTTCTCGATCTTTTGTTTCAATAAACGGGGCGAATAATTCATAGACAGCTTGAGGGTTAGTACAAGTTCTAGCGGCGCAAAAAGTTGAGGCTTCTTTCACCAGTTCAAGGCTGACAATAGCTACACGTTTTCTTGGTTGATTTGTTTTCATGTTTTCTCCTTTATGATTGTTGTAGTTGGTTCTTAGAAAAATGCCAATTAATAGTCTTCTGGTAATAACATGGTTTGATGACTACTATCATCTATCACCCATAATTTTTCAATTTGAAAATCAAGCATCTTTCCCTTTATGGTATAGATATGATGATCAATGAAAAATGGTTCTTCTTGTCGATGAATCACTTCAATTGCTTGGCGTTGGTTATCTGGATTGAACTCAAAGATTTGCAAGTAGTCTAATTCTGTTTCTGCTTCACTTCTTTTTTTGTCGATTAATTTCCAGCAATATAATTGGATTTCTTTTGGTACTTGTTCGTTCACTCCCATCGTGATGTAACGATTTTCTTTGTTATCAAACATTTTATTCCCTCCTTAAAACACAAAAATAGACCAATCACCACTTACGATGATTGATCTTCATAGATATAATATATAATTGTTTTTGAGATGAATACGCTAGTATAACCTCATCATATTAATAAGTAAATCGGCCCTAGAAAGTATCAACTGCTGTTATGATAAGAAAACACGCATCTATAATCCATCTTTATCTAGACTATTTTAATTTCACAAATCTAGCTCACCAATCGTAAAATTGGTAAAATGCTTTAGTTATCTAAATCGACAGGTTAAATAACTAGCTAAGTGTTTTCTACAGATACATATACTTTTCCAGAATAGTTTGATACATTTTCTATTTTTATAGTGTAATTCTTATTGTTAGTGACATCAAACGTTTTTTCCCCTTTAAACTCAATTACAAAGTGATTATTGTCGAAACTTACACCATCGTTTTTGTTTATGGGAGCTTTTTTTTCAACAACCTCACCGTCAACAGTAACAAATTCTGTTTTTTGTTTTGTTACTGTATCATAAAATATATCTGTTGTTAAATCATGCCAGAGTTCTTTATCGTATTCTGTACTAAACTTTAACTTAATGCCATCTTTATTCTCAATTCTAAGTACGGAATCGTAATCCACTTGCTTTACTTTCGGTTCAACTTTTAGCACTATCTCTTGTCCTGGATTGAGTGTTTTATAGCCCAATCCTGCGAATATTTTGGTGTAGTTTATAAAAACTAAAAAACTAAAAAGTAAAGCTACTATCGCAAATACTATGAGTAAGTATGTATATAGCCTCTTTCTATAGGGGTACATTAATTACTCCCCTTTCGGTTTTTATAATCTTTTATCCCATCTTCAATGTATTGTGCATCGTTTGGATTGTCCCCAAAATTACCTTTTTTCATGTTTTCTAACCATTTAGCTATATCTTTATCAGACCAAGCTTGTGCGGCACCTGCACTTAATTTCAGTACAGCATCATCAAACATTAAAAAGCCTTGACCAAAATAGCCAAAAAGATAATTACCTAGATAATCTCCTGACATATCACCTGTCCAGTTTCGTGACCATATAGAAAAATCATAATCTTCATTGTATGCTCTTGTTTTTAAATCCAAAGGAGCACCAGTATCAACAATACTTGCAAAATAGAGATAATCTAACGGTGACATACCATCTTTTGTACCATTTGCTTTTAATATATCATCTCCCATGTCCCTAACTATAGATTTGATATCAATTTCCGATTGTCTAAGATAATTTGATAGTTCTCGTTCAAGCTTCTCTTTAATTCGATTTATACTTTCATTTTCAAGAAACCAATCATCACCATATTTTTTCCTAGCATTGTTATATTCGTCAAAAGCACCCTTATTCATGTTAAACAAATAATCTTCATATGCTTTAACTATTTTTGCTGTTTTAACAGCATCTGAATCAGAACTATTTAGAATAGCTTCAATTTGTTTATCTAGATAAATTGGACTTCGTTTCCAACGTTCATTGATTGGTTTCGCCCAGCTCATATCCAATTTCTTGAGGTCAAATGTCCCTGTAGAGGCATTCCACGCTTTACAATCCTTTACTTGATTAATCGCTGTGTTCAATTCTTGTTGAGAAGAATTATATTCACTAAAAAAGCTTGTTGACTGAGCGCTGTATGTCCGTAATTTCTCCAGTTTTTCTTTTCTCTTTTGCATGGCCTCATAAGCGTTCATAGAACGTCTTTCTAAGTCTGGTCGAGGTCTTTTCGCATCCCGAATCAAGTCGTCAATCGTGTGTAATAACTCTTGATATTGATCAATCTCTGCTTGAATTTTGTCCTCATCTATATCTTCTCCACCTACAGTAGCTTGATATTCACTTACAAATTTCTTATGCGCATTGGTAAAAGCTTCCGCAGTCATGATAATGGACTGCCCAATAGGCGTATACGCCACCATAAAATAATTTTTAGCCGAATCATAGGCTTTACTGGATAAAGGCGCAGATAAGAACAGTTGGATGCTTTGTTGTAAGGAAGACACAGCTTGTTGTGCTTGGCTACTAACTTGTGTTGCTTGTGAACTTCTAGCTTGTGCTTCTGACACAATAAATTTAAGTCCCATTCGACATCTCCTTCTCTTCTGTTTTTAAGAAGTTTCGATGTGCTGAACGGACCGAGTCTTCTTTTTCTAACAAGGTTTTACGGTCTTGCGCTAGCTGTTCTTGTTCCTCTTCAAATTCTTGTAATGCTTGTCGTGATAAGTGAAAACTATCATCTTGTCGTTCCTCGAAAAAAGCTCTCTCTTCTGATTCTACTTCATTTAGAGATTCCTGATAGATTCGTTGTTCTTGTTGTTGTAACGCATAGAACCGTTCTTGCAGTTGTTCAATAAACTGTTGGTTTTTCTTATTGTCTCGTTGTGCTTCTTGAAGTTCTTCCAGTTGATTTCGAAACTGGTAGTTTTGATCGTCAAAACGTTGTTGCGAAGTTAACGTCATTACCTTATCCCTCCAATTGAAAGAGTAGGTAACTGCGCAATTTTTTGGTCAATGCGCTCAAATTCTTTCGCAACAGAATTTATATTGTCCCCTGCTTTTACAATGCTGTTATAGACACTTTTTAGACTAGATTGAAAGGTTGAAAAACTTTCAATTGCAGTGCTATTACCAGCCACGTTGATTTGTCCAGAGCTGACAGAAACGGATATTCTATTTAATGCACTAGCTGATTGACTAAATGAGGCTGAAACCCCACTGGCAATACTAGAATTACTATTAATCGACATGCTGTACTCTCCTTTTTCTAACAAGTCATTAACTTTGTGTCTATTTAATTTTACCAAAGAGCATATCTATTTTCTATACTTTTTGTTAATAAGCAAAAAAATATCCCTATTTATGATACGGTTCCCCCCGCATAATCCGAAACCCGCGATAAATCTGCTCCAGCAAAACCAACCGCATCAACTGATGTGGATAAGTCAACTTCCCAAACGACATCTGCTGCTGACTTCTCTTCAACACCTCATCACTCAATCCAAGTGATCCGCCAATCACAAATGCCAACTGACTCTTCCCATTAATACCCAACTGCTCAATTTCTTTTGAAAACTCTTCACTACTAAACTGCTTCCCATTGATTGCCAACACAAAAACGTAATCCTGATCCCCGATTTTAGCTAAAATCCGCTCGCCTTCTTTACCTTTAACCTGAAGCATCTCTGCTTCACTTAAATTTTCCGGCGCTTTTTCATCCGCTACTTCAATAATTTCGACTTTCGCATAGCTTTGCAGACGTTTTAAATACTCATTGATACCTTGAACTAAATATTTCTCTTTCAACTTCCCCACAGTAATGATTTTTATTTTCATCGATTTCACGTCTCTTCCTATTTTGTTTCTTTCACTTATTAACAATTTTATCATGAATGTTTTGACTCTTCCACATACTTTCCCACAAAGTTATACACATATGCACAGACTTATCCACAGAACCATGTCGGATTATCCTTTATTTCACAGTATTTTGAGATACAAACACATATTCCCATTTATTTATCCACATTATCCACATTTTGTGGATAACTTTTTCACAGGGGTTTTCCTCTATTTTTCAAAAGTTTTTCACACTTTATTGTGCATAAGTATTTCTTGAAATGTTTTTTTCATTATTTGTATCTGTTTTTCTCCCCAACTTGTTCATAAAAAATTCAAAGCTCTTGGGTAGACTAAAGGTGTCTTGAAAGACTATACTAAATATAATAAATAATGATAATTAATTAGGAGGTTGCTTGTATGCAAAAGAAAGACGTTACACCTGATTCAGATAAAAAGCAAAATGGGTTATTTAAAAAATTTGGAATTGGTTTAGCAGGAGGATTACTTGGAGGTGCGCTTGTTTTTGGTGGTGCTTATGCCATCATGGGTCAAAGCCCGTCTTCATCTAATTCACCAACGACCACAAACTCAGTCAAAGATAACAAAGGCGATACGAAAGTAACAAATGTTAATTTAGACGTAACCAGTGACGTTACTAAAGCGGTTGATAAAGTGAAAGATTCTGTTGTTTCAGTCATTAATCTACAAAGCCCTACTCAAAATGCTGATGACGGAGGTTTTGGTAGTATTTTTGGTGGAAATGATGGCAGCGAAGAGGACAGCTCAAAATCTGACGGCAGTGATTTACAAGCTGCAAGTGAAGGTAGTGGGGTAATTTATAAAAAAGATGGTAAAACAGCCTATGTCGTGACCAATAATCACGTAGTAGACCAAGCAAAAGGGTTGGAAGTTATTTTACACGACGGCACAAAAGTTCAAGGAGAATTAGTCGGTACTGATTCTTATACTGACCTTGCTGTAATCAAAATTTCTTCTGATAAAGTAGATTCAATTGCCGAATTTGGGAACTCTGATAAACTAAAAATCGGCGAACCAGCATTAGCAATCGGTTCTCCATTAGGTTCAGCTTATGCTAACTCAGTAACACAAGGGATCATTTCTTCATTAAACAGAAATATCCAAAATGAAAACAATGGGCAAGCGATCAATATCAATGCGATCCAAACTGATGCTGCGATCAACCCAGGTAACTCTGGTGGCCCTTTAGTCAACATCGAAGGTCAAGTAATCGGGATCAACTCTGTTAAAATCGTTCAAGCTCAAAGCCAAGTAAATGTTGAAGGAATGGGCTTTGCGATTCCAAGTAACGATGTAGTCAATATCATCAATCAACTAGAAAAAGATGGTAAAGTGACTCGTCCAGCTTTAGGAATTTCAATGGAAGAATTAACAAATGTTTCCACACAACAACGAAAAGAAATCTTGAAGCTTCCTGAGTCAGTTCAAATGGGTGTGCTCGTTCGTACTGTTCAAACTGCCACTCCAGCTGATAAAGCAGGACTTGAAAAATATGATGTCATCACTAAAATTGATGGGGAAGATATCAGCTCTGTAACAGATTTACAAAGTGCTCTTTACAAGAAAAAAGTCGGCGATAAAATGAAGGTTACCTTCTATCGTGATGGGAAAGAGCAAAGTGTAGATGTTGATTTAACGATCGATCAATCCGCACTTAAACAAAACTCATCTAACTCAAACAATTCACAAAATCCATAATTTCAGTGAATCAAAGAACTAGGTTGTTTACTTACCTTTCAATTAGATGAGGAGAGTACAACCTAGTTTTTTACTCTAATGACACACCTTCATATAAGCAATAAATCAATTAATACTGTAGAATAAAGACAAATAAAAAATTAGAAAGAAGGATTTCACTATGGCTCATAAATTGCGTGAAGAATGGGATAAATTATTTGGCAAGAAACATGATTTAGAAGAACTGAAAAAAGCAAAGCACGATGAAAATGGAAATTTCATTACAGATGACGGGTTAAATACCGATGTTCTAGGGCACAGTTCTGTAGATTCTTTAAATGCAATGATGTATGCTGACTGGAATTCTTTTTTAAATGACAGTACTTTATTTACGGCGTTAGAAGAAGAAGAACAGAATAAAGTCCGTTCAGATGGCCCCAGTTTTGCTGAATATAACGGTGATTAATAATACAAATAAGCCAGCAACCAAACTAAGAATCAGTTTGGTTGCTGGCTTTAAATCTTATTTTCCAACAGGAAATGCTTCACCCACACCAGCATCAAAAGGTAATTCTAAAATACCTTTTTTCGCTGGTGCATCAGGCAAACGTAATTCTCCTGCCGAACAAATCATGCCAAAACTTTCTACCCCACGTAAAACACCTGGCCAAATCATCAGACCATCCGGCATCATTGCTCCTGGTTTTGCTACAACGACTTTTTGTCCAGCTTTGATATTTGGCGCACCACAAACGATTTGTAATACTTCGCCATTATCCACTTCTGTTTGCGTGATCGATAAATGATCTGAATCAGGATGTTTTTTACAAGATTTTACAAAACCGATGACGATTTTTGGTTCACTCTCTTTAACCAAGGTTTCGGAAAAACCTACTTTAGCAAGTTCTTCATTCACTTTCGTTAATTGCTCTTCGGTCAACTCTACTTGGCCATTCCCTTTAATGTCTCCTAAAATAGTTGATGCCTCAAAAATATTCCAAGCTACAACTTGACCCTCTTCCACTACACTTACTCGCGCCACATTTCCTTTACGTTCTACACGATTTTCTTGACCTTTATCATCTGCTGTGATGACCATCAAGACATCACCGACATGTTCCTTATTATAAGCAAAAATCATTTTTTCCCACTCCATTTTTATCTTTTTTCTATTATACTGGCTTTTTAAAAGCATACAGTTCCTCTATCACCTGTCTCATCTTAACAAAAAAATAGGGTCACTGCATGGAATTTCATCTATTTTTTAGCACTTGCACCAGAAAAAATAAGTGAAACAAAACGGTTACGCCTTGCTTCACCTATTTTACACGTGCTATTTATTTACTTTTTTGTTTCTGGATGGACGATCAAAACATCACAAGGTGCATGACGAATGATATAACTACTAACACTGCCCATCATTAAACGCTCTACCGCATTTAATCCTGATTGACCAACCAGGATCAAATCAACATCATATTTTTCTGGCAACTCTTTACACATCACTTCTTTTGCCACACCATACGTTATCACGGTTTCTACTTGAGTAAAATCAGCACTTTTGGCATACACTTTACAGTCTTCCAATATTTCTTTAGCACTCTCTGTCTCTTGATCTAATAACCCATCATTCAAAGAGGAATATTCCATCATCATATAGACTTTATTTTCTATCACATGAGCGACAATCACACGGCCATTATTTCTTTTAGCAACTTCAATTGCTTGTTGATAGGCTAAATTTCCTTGATCACTGCCATCTACACCAACTAAAATGTTTTTATAGGTTTGTGTTAACACAGTACTCATCTCCCGATTGTTTTATTTGCTCTCTTGAATCGGCTAGCTAATGTCGATTAAAACCTCAACTGATGCTTTTTAAAAATGTTGTGATTTCTTCTTTGGTTTTGCGGTCCTTGTTGACCAAACGACCTAATTCTTTCCCTTGATCCGTCACAACAAAACTTGGAATACCGAAAATAGTCCATTCAGAAGCAAGATCCATAAACTTATCTCGATCCACTTCAATAAAACGAAACTCTGGGAATGTTGCTTCGATTTCAGGCATCACTGGTTTAATAAAACGGCAATCACCACACCAATCTGCCGTGAAAAAGAAAACACTTTTTCCTTTTGAAACGTAACCTGCCAACTCTTCATAAGATGTTGGAATAATCATAAGCTATCCTCTACTTTCCGTAAATGATCGTATTAACAGTTGTTTTATCTAACCCTTTTAAGACTTGGATCAACATTTCACGGGCTGCTTCAAAGTCTTTGATATTGAACATTGTTTGATGTGTATGGATATAACGTCCACAAACACCGATCACAGTACTTGGTACGCCATTATTTGTTGTATGTGCTGCACCTGCATCGGTTCCACCTTTTGACACAAAGTATTGGTACGGAATGTTATGTGTTGAGGCTGTATCTAATAAATATTCACGTACACGAGGCAATGTGATCATACCTGGATCATAAATACGCAACAATGTCCCTTCACCAAGATGTCCATATGTTCCTTTTTTCGTTTGGATATCATCTGCGGCTGAGCAATCAACTGCAAAGAATAAATCTGGATTAAATTTATGAACAGAAGGTTTAGAACCACGTAAACCGACTTCTTCTTGAACGTTAGCACCCGCGATCAGCGTGTGGCCTAATTGTTCATTTTGCAATGCTTCTAATGCTTCTAACACTAATGTACAACCATAACGGTTATCCCATGATTTACTGATGATATTTTTACCATTAGCTGTCTTGATTGTTTCAGTTTGTGGGACGATCGAATCACCTGGGCGAACGCCATAGCTTTCGGCTTCTTCTTTTGATTCAAAACCAGCATCGAATAATACATCTGTCACTTCTAATTGCTTTTGACCGCCTGTTCCACGTAATAAGTGTGGAGGAACGGAAGAAGAGATACATGGATAATTGCCTTTACTTGTTTTTAACGTGAAGCGTTGTGCTGATACCACATATGGATTCCAGCCGCCTAAAGGAACCACTTGGAACAATCCATTATCTTTGATTTGTGTCAGCATGAAACCAACTTCATCCATGTGAGCAGCTACCATAACACGCGGTGCATCTTGTTCTTTGGCTCTTTTAAGTCCAAAAATCCCACCTAAACCATCATATTGAATCTCGTCTACTAATGGTGCCATATTTTTTTTCATATACGCACGAATATCATCTTCAAATCCGCTTGTCCCTTGTAATTCTGTTAGTTCTTTGATGCGTTGAAATGTTTTTTCTTCCATCGTTGTATTATCTGCCAGCGATCCTGCTTAGGATCAACCATTCTTTTTTGTTAAAAAATAACACTCTTTTCAAACAAAAACGGCAGATACTCCTTTCATATGATTTCACATTCATTATAACGCAAATTTTTTCAATTGCCCACGTTTTTTGTTTTTCGATATTTTCATTCAATGTGTTAGAATAGAGTTAAAGCTGAAGAATTTTGGCAAACATTTGAAAATACTCGGAGGTTATTCCCCATGAATGAAGAAAATGAATTAAGCTATTTTAAAGGCGGCCTAGCGCTTGGCGTGAGTCTGGGCATCTTAAGCGGGATCGCTTCAACTTTATGGTATCAGAAAAAACGTACGTTGGACGCTGATTTGGTTTTAGAAAACGTGAAAGAAGCCTTTTTAAAAGAAGGACCGATCGAAGGATCTTGGATCGAGTTTGAGAAAAAACCATTACGGAAATTTGCGGTACATTCAAAGACTTATAACGGTGGAATTTCACGTTTAGAAGATGGCGTTATGGTTCAGTATGAGTTTACTGCGGACGCTTTTACAGGAACTGTGATCGATGTAAAACGAATCAAAGATTAAAATAAAAAGAACGGTTGAAGCCACAGGACAAACATGTGATTTCAACCGTTCTTTTTTGCAGAGATTTATGATTTCCTCTTCTGTCTATTATTTCTTCGATGTTCTAACCGATGCTGCTCCTCAAATTTTTCTTCAAAATTCGTTTTTAAAAAGTAACTAATGATTGGTAAACCGATAAATAACAGCAACGCTAGCTGCGGAATAAAATAACCGATCCCCATCGCTAAAAGTATAGCGACATAATAGACATGATCGCGATTTTTATAGAGCTGTTTAAAGTGATCCACATCTTCTGTCTGCTCTTTTGCTAAAGGGATACCCGCCAAGAATAATCCGCTGAATGTTGCGTTGATGAACATCAACAATACACCATACGCTAACATCGGTACTTGTTTATCTACGGCTTCCATCGACCATTTCGTAAATACTGGAATCAAAACCAGTGAAAAGAGAAAACACGTATTTCTTAGGACAAACCGCTCATTGATTTTCCCTACTTGTTCAAACAGTTTCCGATGGTCGTTCCAATAGCCTGCTACTATAAAAAAACTGATTGCAAATGTAATCAAACTTTCGATAAATTGGTTAGAGACGCCGTTATGAGGAATTGGGATCTCTAAAGCTGCAATTGTAATCACGATAGCAATAACAGCATCGCTAAATAATTCTATTCTTAATTTTCCATCCACTAATGTCATTTTATTCACTTCCTTTTAAGTTTTCTACTTTAGTCAAAACGCTTCTTTGTGGGTATGTCTCATTTGATATTCTTTACAAAATTCATAGATCAAAAATAAACAAGCTAACATAAAAATCATCTCCTACTATATTTTTTATACATTATTCGGCTTTAATACAGGTACCTTACAAAAAAGAATTATAAAGGTACCTGCGTTAAATGTCAACAATAATATGTAGGTACCTGTCAGATTTTCATAAAATAAAAAAAGGCTATACATCCTAACAAAAATGTCAGAATATATAGCCCCTCCTTTTTATCTCACCAAAAAGTAGTCATCTTAGTGTAATCAAATTTGTAACCCTATCAAAAAAAGTGTATTTACTTTTCAGCTTGAAACCTTGCTTCAACACGGTAAATAGGCTGACCTTTGGCAGAAAATTTTTCTTCGTATTCCGTCATAACATTGCCTTGATAATCACTAGCATGTAAATCCAGCCAAACTTGTTCTAGAATCATACCATATTTTGAAAAACTACTTAATGAATATTCAAATAAGCCACGATTATCTGTTTTAAAATGAATCTCGCCATTCGGTTTTAGAATTTTTTCATCTGTCGCTAAAAAAGTTTTAAACGTCAAACGACGTTTCTCATGTCTGGTTTTCGGCCAAGGATCAGAAAAGTTCAAGTAGATTTGATCCACTTCATTTTCTCCGAAATATTGCGTCAATTCTTCGCCATTGACATGAAGTAATTGCAAGTTAGGCAATTCTTCTTCCAACGCTTTTTCTAACGCAATCGAAAGAACGCTTAATTGCATGTCGATCCCAATGTAATTGATTTCTGGATTAGCTTTTGCCATTCCGACTACAAATTGTCCCTTACCAGAGCCGATTTCGATATGAATGGGGTGATTGTTCCCAAAACGTTCAGCCCAGCGTCCTTGCCACTTAGCTGGTTCATCAACGACTAATTCAGGATGACTAGCCAAAAGTTCAGCTGCTCCTGGTCTTTTTCTCATTCGCATGTTTTATGTTTCCTTTCTTTATAACAAATTTTAAGAGGGTAGGACAAAACGATCAACGTCTTGTGCTGCCCTCTATTATTCAAGTAAGCGGTGAGACTCAAATACTCAACAACTTTAATACCCAAAAGCTTGTTTCAGCTTCAAAATCTCTGCATTCATTTCTCTTTTTTCTCCGGATTGATAGTGTCGGAGAATTTCTTGCAAGAAATTGAATAATGCATACCACTTGATTCGCGTCAATGCTTCTTCACTAGGCCTCATACCATAAGATAACAGCCATTTATTCCAGCTTTCCCTAGGAACATAATGACCAAGCAACATGCCTAAATCTAAAGCAGGATCGGCAATCATTACGGAATCCCAGTCAACTAAATACAAATAATTATTCGATACGATCCAATTACGATGATTCACATCGCCATGAACGACCATATAATTATGAATAGAATAATTTGGTATATTTTCCTGCAGATAGTGATACACTCTGGCAAGATACGAATTATTTTGAAGTTCCTGAGGCAATCTCTCGCCATATGCTTGAAGCATCATCGCAGGCGAATGGATCTGACCGCCAATTTTCCCCAGCATGCTTTTCAGCATATGTGAATGGTGCAAATGATAAAGTACATCCACAACGTCATTTCTTTGACCGATTTCTTGGGCTTTAAGTACTTGACCGTCTAGCCATTCTTGTGCTGTTAAAATATCGCCTGTTACTGTTCGTTTCGTCCAAACTAGCTTAGGGGCAATTCCTTCTTTAGACAATGCAGCCAAAAGAGGAGAAGTATTTCGTTTAATAAATACTCTTTCAGTCGCACGTATACCCATGAAAGTTTGGCCAGTTGCGCCTTTTATTGGCTGCAAGCGCCATTCCTTATCCAACTGAAATGCCATGGAAATTATCTCCTATCCTAACAACTTCTAATAATTAATTACAGTAAGTATCATTTTAGCTTCCATAGCGTTCAACGTCAAGCATCTCTCTTGTTCTTTTCATATTCAAACTAGTTTTCTGGTGTTCTGCATACTGCATCAACACTGGCAATATAAGCATTTCGCAACTGTTCAGTAATTTTTCCTGGTTTTCCTGTTCCGATGACATGATCCTTTACTTTTACAACGGGTACGATTTCAGTTAATGATCCAGAAACAAAACATTCATCTGCTGTAAATAATTCTTCTTCATAAACAGCTTCTTCTTTCACTGGAATCCCCAGCTCTCCTGCTAACTCGATAATTTTCTTTTTAGTGATTCCTGGTAAAATCAAATTCCCATCTGGATGGGTATAAACAGTGCCCTCTTTGACTACCCAGAAATTCGCTGCGGATGCTTCTGTTACTTTGTCATCACGGACAAGCACCGCATCATCAAAACCTTGACGGCGTGCTTCATCCAATGACAACACATTGCCCATTAAACTCAACGACTTGATATCGCAATGCAACCAACGTGTATCAGGAACTACAGCAACGCTGATCCCTTCTTCCATTTTTTTCACAGGACGCTCATACGGTCTGATATTGGCCGTTAAAACTCCTTTGACTTTTTCTGGATCTGGCAAGGCATGATTTCTTGGTGAATCGATTCCTCTCGTTACTTGAAAATAAAGTTTTCCTTCTTTGATTCCTTCAATATCAACTAATCTCTTCAAATTAGCAGTCAACGCTTCTTTTGTAAAAGGCAAGTGCATTCTGATTTTTTCAGCACCGCTCCATAAACGATTTAAATGTTCTTCCACCATATACAAGTGACCGTTATACACTCGAACGACTTCATACAAACCGTCCCCATATTGATAGCCGCGATCTTCGATATCGATTTTTACTTCTTCACGTTCAACGATTTGATCATTCCACAAAATATGCATGATTAAGCCTCCATTTTCTTCAAACGATAAGGGACATAAAACTTAGCAAACAACAAAACTTCAACAATCAGGGCAGCGACAACCATTAGCCCTTCTTTAAGATCAGGTAATGCAATCAAAACAAAGATACTGAACAAAACTGCTGCTACAAGTAATAACACCGTTACAAGCTTACTCACAGCCTGTTTCTTTTGTCCATTTGGCACAGGATAAAGATGTGTCATCACCATATAATCAAACTGTGTATAAATCGGGATCAATTGAAAGCCGATCAAGTAAACAAACAAAACGGAGACAGCCATCGAGATCCAGAATTCTTTTAAGAAAAATAAGATCACTCCAGCAACCAATACTAAACGAATGAATAAACCGCTATACTCAGAGCCTCTTAAAAAACTGCGAGCATACAGATATAAGTAAGTGTTTTGACTTGTTTTCTTGATTTTGCCCAACAAGGGATCAAGGAATTTCCGACGTTTCACACTGCTGGAAATTTCCGGTACATCTGTAAATAAATGAATGAACTGATAAATTCGATGCATCCGATTTTTTTCTTTTTGAACCATTCCTTCCCAGTCTAACGATACAGTTTGTTCTTTTTTATTTAATGCTATATAGAAAAATACTGCTTGTACCGCGGCGACAAGAGGACCAACTAAAGGTGCAACATATAAACTAAGAACAATCGCTACAAAACTTGTAACGAACCACAATGCAAACCACAAATAATGCTCTTTTGAAGAAATTTGATATAGCTCATATTTTTGTAAACGCAAATGACTCGCCTTTAAAATTCCCAACATCACAATAAAATAGAAAAATGTTGAAAAGGCCCAGCCTGTTGAGACTACTACCAAAGGCATCGACATACCACCCATCAAGAATAACGCAACTAGCGGTAACCAAAAAGAGTAGCGAATAGCGCGATTTAAATAACTATTCATAACAGGTTCTTTCGGTAAAATAAAGACCTTATCTGCCTCCTCAGCCAATGTAGCAATACGGCCAATTTGCAACAACGCTAGCCAAAGAACTAAAATGATTGGTCTACCCCAAACAAAACTTGCTGGTAATGTTTTTAACACTTGGGAATAATAGAAACCCAACCCGCCTAACAAAAAGACACAAACCAAAATAAAATGGTCATTAAACACATAACGCATATACTTCATCATTTTTTTCAAATGGCGCGCTAAACGAATGCCAAAAAATCCAGACATATTAACCCACCTTTTCTTCTTTTGTTAATGCGATATAAATATCATCCAAAGAAGAACCTGGTAAACTAAACTCTTCACGCAGCTCTTCCATTGAACCCACGGCCCGAACTTCTCCATCATGTAAAACGACAAAACGATCACAGTATCGCTCGGCTGTAGCTAAAATATGCGTCGACATCAAGATTGCCGCTCCTTGATTACGCATTTCATCCATTAATTCTAGTAATGCATGAATTGCCAAGGGATCCAGACCCAAAAAGGGTTCATCAATGATATATAAACTCGGCTCGATCAAAAAGGCACATAAAACCATCACTTTTTGTTTCATTCCTTTTGAAAAATTAGCAGGAAACCAGTCTAATTTATTTTCTAGACGGAATGTTTTTAATAGCGTATCTGCGCGCTTAAATGCTTCTTCAATTGGGATATCATACGCCATCGCTGTAATTTCAATATGTTCTCGCAAGGTTAACTCTTCATATAAAGAAGGCGTTTCTGGAATATAACCGATTTTTTTTCGATAACTTTCCGGCTGCTGTTTTAACGTCTCGCCATCAATCGAGATTTTACCTTTTTGCGGCGTTAATAATCCGATTACGTTTTTGATCGTCGTACTTTTACCAGCACCGTTCAAACCGATTAAACCAACCATTTCGCCTGATTTCACTTCAAAATTAATATCTTTTAATACAGGAACATGGCCGTAGCCTCCTGTTAAATGTTCGATTACTAAACTCATTTTATTTCCTCCAACTTATTTTATCATGAATCTATTATACCACGAACTTTTTGAAGGTTTCATGAACTTTTCCTCCCAAATAAATTTCAAGGTATGGTAAAGTAAAAGAAACAACAAAAAGAAAGAAGGGAAACCATGACAGATTGTATTTTTTGTAAAATTATCAATCAAGAAATTCCAAGCTATAAAGTTTATGAAGACGACAAGGTTTATGCCTTTTTAGACATTACTCAAGTGACAAAAGGCCATACACTACTTGTTCCTAAAGAACATGTAACGGATATTTTTGAGTACGAACCTGCACTTGCAGGCGAAGTCTTCGCGCGTGTTCCTAAAGTAGCAAGAGCGTTAGAAAAAGCATTTCCGCAGATGCAAGGATTAAATATTATCAATAATAATAAAGAATTAGCCTACCAATCTGTTTTCCACTCTCATATCCATCTAATCCCACGTTATGGGAAAACAGATGACTTCTCTATTCATTTTGGAAATAATCAGGGAAGCTATTCTCCTGAAGAAATGCAGGAAATAGCTGAAAAAATCATGAAGCAGGTGGAACAATAATGGGAAAATTTTCTAAAGGAATTTTATTTGGCGCAGTCGTCGGTGCGGCTAGCGGTTTACTTTTTGCTCCAAGAAGTGGTAAAGCCACTCGTCAAAAATTTGTCGATGAACTAGAAGATTGGTCTGATTTAAAAGAGGATTTTACTGAAAAATTAGATCAGTTTAAAGAATCAGCACAAGCATTGCAAGCTGCTGCTGATATGTATATTGAGCCTTTTATTGATGGCATCAACCAAGACGTTGAAAATTTCATGTTTCAAGCAGAACCACGTTTAGATCAAATCCAAGAACAAGTTGAAAAAATCCACTCTGAATTACCTGAGATGCCTTCAGAAGACTAATGATTTTTGAGGATAAAATACTATTTTATTGCATTTTATCCTCTTTTTTCTGTTTTAATTCAATTAATTACGTTTTTCAACTTCATTATCTCGTTTAATTCATCAATCAAACTCGTAATTTAGACTAAATTTCTTAAAACCCTCCGTTTTTATAGATGAAATTGTGTCCTAAATTCGAAAATTCTTTGAAACTATTGATTACGTATTTCTTTTATCAAACATAGTGTGGTATAGTTATAACCGTGAGAATTAATTTCTACATAATAAAAAATAAAACAAACTTAGGAGTGCTTACGAAAATGAAGAAAAAACTAATCTTAGCTGCAGCAGGCGTATTCAGTATTTTTGCATTAGCTGCTTGTTCAGGCGGTTCACAAGACATCGCAACAATGAAGGGTGGAACAATCACTGTTGACGATTTTTACAACCAAACTAAATCAAGTCAACAAAGCCAACAACTCGTTCAACAAATGATCGTTTTTAAAGTATTTGATCAAAAATACGGCAAAGATGTTTCAGACAAAGATGTTCAAGCTAAATTTGATGAATCTAAAAAATCAATTGAAGCTCAAGGCGGAAACTTTACTGATCAATTGAAACAAGCTGGTCTTACAGAGAAAAGCTATAAAGAACAAATCAAACAAAGCTTAGCTTATCAAGCTGGAATCAAAGCCCACATCAAAATTACAGATGAAGATTTAAAAACTGCTTGGGAATCATTCCACCCAGAAGTAGAAGCACAAATGATTCAAGTTGCTACTGAAGACGAAGCAAAAGAAATCAAAAAACAATTAGATGATGGCGGCGACTTTGCAAAAATCGCTAAAGAAAAATCAACTGATACAGCTACCAAAAAAGATGGTGGCAAAGTGAAATTTGACTCTCAGACAGAAACAGTTGCTCCAGCAGTAAAAGAAGCTGCATTCAAATTAAAAGACGGTGAAGTTTCTGAACCGATTCAAGCAACTGATGCAACTGGTTACCAATCAACATTCACTATTGTAAAAATGGTGAAAAATAAAGAAAAAGGCAACGACATGACTCCTTACAAAAAAGAGTTGAAGAAAATTGCTGAAACAACAAAACAAAGTGACCAAGCCTTCACTCAAAAAGTGACATCAGAAGTTTTAACTGAAGCAAATGTTAAAATCAAAGATGACGCCTTCAAAGATGTATTGGCTGGCTTAGTTGAAACAAAAGATTCAGCTAAATCAAGCGATTCTTCTAAGAAAGAAGAAAAATCTTCTAAAGAAAAAGAATCTAAATCAAGTGACTCTGAAAAATCTAAAGATTCATCTAGTAAAACAGAAGAATCATCAAGCAAGACTGAAGAGTCTTCTAAATAAGCACAACAAAAAAAGAGATGAATATCATCTCTTTTTTTGTGCATTATTTTTGAAAAACTAATTCAAAAAGCTCATATACAATCAACATATCCTCAGAAAAAGTAAGCCCATACGCCTCTAACTCTTGCTCAAAAAAAGGTTGGTGAACACTACGCCAATACTTTAATGTCCGATCCCCTTCTCCTTCGAGATAACCATGAACTTCAGAGGTTTGAGAATAGGGAATAATGTCAACTACTTTTGTACAAATAATCGCTTGTGCTTGGTCATTGCCATCCAAAAGTACACTATAATTTCCAACTTCTGGCAATTTCTCCTCTTCTAAACCTAATTCATATAAAAGATGTAACGAAGACGTACCAGTCTTTTCTCCTTTAATAACATGAACTAGCAATTCATCCGCCATCTCTGGTGAATTCCCAAAGGCCCAAGCCTCATATTCATCATGCATGATCCCATGTTGATTTTGAAATTGTGTCCATAAATCGATCACTGATTGATTCATTTTTATCTCCTACCTAGTTCACTTAAATATCTTTCGGTACATAAAAACTACGATTATCTAACCCAAAGATACGATCAGTATATTGTCCTGGTTCTGTTTGACGAACTGAGCCTAACATCATTTGGATCGACGCATCGATATTGTCGATTTGATGCAACACTTCCGCTTCCATGATGCGTGGTCTAACAGGTGATCCATATTCTAATAAGCCGTGATGTGCTAGAACCATATGGCGTAAAACGATCACATCTTCATCATTCTCATCGATTTTCAACGCAATACAAGCCTTTGTGATTTCTTCATCTACAAGAACTAAATGCCCAATCAGATTTCCTGAAAGTGTATATTCAGTGGTCATGGCACCTGACAGTTCTTTGACTTTCCCTAAATCGTGTAAAATAATTCCTGAATAAAGTAATGCTGCATTCAGTTCATTGTATTCTTTACAGATGGCTTTCCCTAAACGAAGCATAGAAACCGTATGATACGCTAAGCCATTTGCAAATGCATGATGGTTTCTTTTCGCCGCTGGATAATCAAAAAATTCTTTTTGGTATTGTGTTAATAAATAACGAACGATCCGTTGCCAATGCGCATTCGTGATTTCAAACACCGTTTGATTGATTTCTTCAACCATATCTTCTCGTTTCAATGGCGCCCGTTCCATATACAAGTTTGGCTGACTAGGTTCATCTGGTCGTGCAACACGCATATGAATAATTTTCACTTGAGGATTTCCTTGATATACTTCCCTTTTTCCATTTAAAAGAATAACATTTCCAGCTGTATACCGGCTAATTTCTTCTTCTGAAGCATCCCAATATTTCCCATCGATCGTGCCTGATGTATCTTGAAAAGTAAATGCAATAAATTTTTTACCATTTTTTGCCATGCGTACATCAGCATTTTTGATCAAAAGAAATAATTCAAACGTTTCATCTACAGTTAACTCACGGATTTTTTTCATACTTATGCTCCTTCTAGTTCAATAATCGGTTGTTTTAACTCTTTATAATAGCTTACCATTTCTTGGTCAGAAGAAAAACAAATCACTTGTTGATGTTCAGAAAAAACGGCAAATAGTTGTGCTAATTGCTCTTTTCTTTGACTATCGTAATGAAGCCAGCCGTCATCAATTATGATTGGGCATAAACTACGTTGCTCTTGTAAATAAAGAAAAGCAAAACGAACTGCCATGATGACTTGATCTCTTGTCCCTGTTGATAGCTCATGCAGCATAAAACGCTGCTGATCTTCACGAATAACGATCAATTGGTCTTCATGTAACTGGATTCCTCGATACGTGTTTTGAGTCAAAAGTTTAAAATAATCCGTCGCTTTTTTCAATAAATTAGGCAATTGTTTTTCTGATAGTTCTGTTAAGAGATCCATCAACAATTGACCCGCTAATTGATGAGCTGACCACTCTAAAGCAAGTTCTTCGATCTCTGTTTTCAGCTCAGCCTGTTCTTGATAAAGCTCATCTAGTGTACCATCTGACAACATTTGTTGACGTTGGTAAAGGATTTTTTGTTCTTTTTCCTGCAATTGTTGGATACTCTCTTCTATCTCATTGAGCGCTTGGGATAGTTCTTTTTGTTTAGATGGCAGTTGTTTTGGATCACTTGATTCAGGGTATAAACCTACTAACATTGTTTGTAGTTCCTGTTTTCGTTTGTGCTTAGCTTTACCTTCTTGATAACTTTGGACCTTATCTGGTATCTCATTGATAGAGTTCATCTGAAACCGTTGCAACAGTGGTCTGGCTTGATCAATCACTTGTTGCTGCTTTTCTTTGACTTCACGAATCGTCTGACGTGAGTAAGCATCCGCCTGATATTCTTGTGCAAAACGAACTTTCTCCATTTTGTCAGCAAAACTACTGATCACACGGATTCTTTGAGCTAAGGTCGTTCCAGCGATCGGCAACCTTGCTGTATAACGTTCAGTCTGTTCAGCTAATTTAGTCACACGTTTTTGATCTTCTTTCAGTTGATGCTCAAGCTCTTGATTCGTATTAAGTAAAATCAAATAGCGGGTAATATCTGAACGATGAGTCAGCCAAAATTCGACTTGATCCATGCGTCCTAAATGGTTTTCCTTCACTTTTTGGGCAATAAAACGTGCCATTTCATTTTCTTCTTCATGGATTTTTTTGATTTCTGCCTTTATTTTTAATAATTGGTCATTCAAGTAATCCAATTGAGATAACTTTTCCTGCCATTGCCGTTTTTCATTTTCATAGGTGTCTTTTGGTTGATAAAATAGCGGTAATAAAGCTGCAACCAAGAATCCTGCACTTAAAACGAAGGTTCCATACCGAATCGGTACCGGTAAAAAGAAACTCAGTAATAGAATGATTCCTGCAAATCCGCAAAAAACCAAATTGACTGTTTTTTTCGTTTGCCGATGGTTTTTCCGAAACATTTCTTTATTAATCGTTTCAAAGGTACTTAAATTTTCTTCCCGAGTCGCTATTTCTTCTTCTAATAACTGCAAATCAGTCTGAGTCGTTTGCAATTTGACCGTCCGAGAAACGATCTCATCTCTCATCTCGTTGACCGCTTGCTCTTCAAAAGACAGTTGCGGTGGCGTCTCGGAATTCCAGCCCCATTTTTTTTCTAAAGGAAACATTTCTTGTTGATTTTGCTCTAAAGATTGGGTCATCCAGCTAATTTCAGAAAGTAACTTGTCGATATCATACCGTTGATTGAGTAATTGTTTGATGTGCTCTTCTTCTTTTAAATAAAACTGATAGTCATCTGTTTGATCTTCTGTCTCACTTTGGGCTGCAATACTTTGATTTAAACGCGTCAGTTCTTCGCTCAAAAAACGGTGCTGTTGGTAAATAGAAAGTAAGGTCTCTTGCTCTTCTGGCTGTATCACTGCAGTCGTTTTTGATTGTTCGATAGATTGCAGCTCTTCATATAAAGGTAAGTTCATCACTTGTTTTTCTACGAGTGCCAGCTGATTCTTGATTTCTTGCGCTGTTTGGCGTTTTTCTGCAATCAAACTCTCCGTGTCTGTTAATTCTACAACTAATTGTTGGAAAGGACGTTCTTGTTGTTCTTTTTCGTTGATACGCTGTTGTAAGCTTTGATATGCGTTTAATTTTTGATTTAATGGCGGCTGACTTCCTTTGCCTTTGTAAATGGTCTGAGCGCTTTTAAAATAGTCTTCTCTGCTTAATAATAGCTGTTGACTCCCCGATAACCCCAAAGAAAGCAGAGAGGTTTGCAATTCTTCTTCGTTTAATTTTTCTAACTGGCTAAGTTGTTCCTGCTGGAAAGTGAATACTGACTGAAATAGCTCTTTGGTTAGTGGATGGATCATCTTTTCCAACAGCGCTTCATCCCCAATTTGATCATTAAAATAAACTTTCGCTCGTCCTTTATTTTGACCTTTGAAACGTTCTACCTGCACTTCTCCATAAACTGGATGTGCAAACCACAAACGTCCCCCATAGGCTGCACCATTTTTCGGCTGATAATCTTTTTTCCGTTTACCTTTGGCTGGAAAACCAAAAAGCATTGCTTGAATAAATTGATAAATCGTTGATTTACCCGCTTCATTTGCGCCAAATAATAATTGGTTTTTTGGTAAAAATTCAATTTTGTGTTGCTGCCATTTGCCAAATCCAACAAGTTCTATTGCAATGAGTTTCATGATTGATCCTCCTGAATGACAAAATCTTCTTTGATCTTTTGATCTGCCTGTTCAACACTGCGCTCACGCCACTCTTCATTGATCTGTACAACTGAAGAAAATAATGGATTTTGAACAAGTTCCTGCAAGGTATTCAAAAATATATCTGATTGCAAATAGTTTTTTTCTAATTGATTTAATAATTCTGGTGCAGCGGTAATCATCACTTTCTTGTCAAGACTATCGTTCAACACCTCTACTTGGAATAGAAACAGCGATTGATTCGATTGTTGCAATATGGTTGTTTGCAAATATTGAAGTAATTCACCGTTTTCATAGGATAGGCGAAATTCTTCACCCAGATGTTGTGTATCAGTTAACTGTATCTCCTTTAAAACCACTTGTCTTTCATTTGCTTCACCGTCTAAAAGATGCCCTGTAAGAATAGTTAATGCTTCTTGTAGACTTAACGCTTGGCGCAATGAATACTTCTCCACTTGCCAATTAATTTGAGCTACTGGTTCAAATCGAACTGTCGCATGCCCTGATTCTATCGAAACGATCGCCACACCTTGAACCGTCCGTTCTTTTTTCGTATGCCCTTGCGGCGTTCCTGGGTATACGATCAAAGGCGATGCACTCACTACTTGCGGCTGATGAATATGCCCTAATGCCCAATAATCATAGCCTTTGTTTTTCATCTGGCTGAACGAAAATGGTGCATAATTCTGCTGACCATTATTCGTCGTATCTCCATGATAAATTCCAATATGTAAGTCCGCCGCCTGATCTTTTGTTGGAAAATCTGACAGTTTATCCTCATTGATCCAAGGATGCTCATAACTAAAACCTGTGACTGCTACTTTTTCTTGATTCTTCGTCATAAAATAATGCGTTTCAACTTGTTCTTTCTGAAAAAGAAACATATTTTCAGGAAAATCAAACCAATAGCGCTCGGCTAGATAATAATCATGGTTACCAAATGTCATGATCACAGGAATTCCAGCTTGATCTAAACGCTTCATTTCGTCGATAAAATATGCTTGCGTTTTGATCGATGTCCGACTTTGGTGGAAGGTATCTCCTGCAAAAATAACTACATCTACCTGATTTTTTAGTGCTATATCAACAATCGCTGTGACAACTTTTTGATTGGCTTGCTGTAGTTTTTCAACGATTTGTTTCGGACTATTTTTGAGGCCTTCAAAAGACCGATCCAGATGTAAATCTGCCGTATGCAATACTTTCATTAGATCCTCCTATTCGCCCTAATTGTTTTCTTTAATCATATCATTTTATTTAGAAACGGTCAGTAAAAACATACGAAAATTTGTTCGTTTTTCATTTTTTTTGACGATATAAAAAGAAAGAAACCAAAATTCAACTCTATGAGTTTCATTCCAGCCTCTATTCGCTAAACTTTATTCTGTGGAGATTTCAATTTGAACAATCTCACTTTGAGTTCCGATTCGCATCGGTGGTCCCCATGTGCCAACGCCAGAAGAAACAATTACTTGAGGGCTATTTTCATTTTTACGATAATAACCGTAATCCACAGTGAAATAAGCTTTTGTAACTAAATTAAATGGAAAAATTTGACCTTGATGCGTATGTCCTGAAAGAATCAATTCATTCGCCTGCTCATATTCATCAATATTTGATGGCTGATGATCTAGGATGATTTTGGGAAGTTTGTTGCCCACTTTTTTGAATTGCTCTTTCATGCTTTTTCTACTGCCATCTTGCGACCCAATCGGTCGGCTGTCTTTTCTGCCGACTACTAGAATCTCTTCACCAATAACCGTCATCTGGTCTTCCAACAACGTAATATTTGATGCTTCAACAAGTGCCTTCATCTTTTCAAAAGTTTCTCCAGCGTCATGATTGCCCCAACTCATATACGTTCCATAAGTAGAGGAAAGTCGTTTGAATTGTTTTTCCATGCCCAACGTATCTTGCAAAGCTTTATAATTCCCATCAAACAAATCACCTGAAATAAACACAATATCTGGATGCATTTGATTGATTTTAGTCACGATCTTTTCTAGCTTCTTCACATCATTTACATAACCTAAATGTAAATCGCTGATCAATACTGCCTTTAGCTTTTTCTGTTTATTATCAGCTGATTTATCGATCGTCACTTGATAATTCACCGTTCTGATTTGCTGTGCTTGCCATGAACCATAGCAGAATAACACAACAATCAATATCGTTGAACCTAACCAAACGAATAGTTCTGTCTTTGATTGAAGTATCGTGATTTTACCTGTAATTTTCAAGATCAAATCTGTCGACCCAAAAATAACCAGAGATAAAAACCAAAATGATAACCAGTAGCTACCTATTTTCCCGACAAAACCGCCCACATTCGCATCAAACATTAACATCGTCAGCATCGATGTAATCGCAAATAAGCCAATGATCCCCCACAAAATAAGCGGGTGTTTAAAGAACGAAAACTGTTCTAGTATAGAAAGGAATTTTCTACCGATGTAAAAATTGCTCAAAAGGAATAATAAGCCAACTATTAAAAATGCTACTTTATTCATGCCTTCCCTCCATTTTTTCGCCAACGATTTGTCCAAATTTCACGATTGTTTCGAGATTATTTTCGGTATTCAGCCAAATTTCTGGGTCGATCGTGACTTGATTTTCTTGGAATAGTAGTATCACTGTTGAACCACCAAATTCAAACCAACCTTTTTTTTCAAAACGCTCACAGTTTCCCGAATTTTTTAGATTTTTGATTTTCCCTACCATTAGGGCACCGATTTCGATTTGAGCTATTTTCCCGAAATTTTCCGTTTCAATGACTGTTACTTCTCTTGAATTTCTTGAAAAAACGGGTTCGTTATGAATCGCAATCGGCTGTACAGTGTGAAACACCCCTACTATTTTCTGATGCGCTAGAATAGTTCCTTCATCAATAAAATAGTAATGATGATAATCATCTGGTGTTAAACGAAAAATGACAGCACAGCCGCCTTGCCATTCTTTTGCAAGGCTTGTGCTATCAAGTAACTCTGAAAGAGCATATTCTGAATGCTTCACTTTAAACGTTTGATTTGCGCTGATTGGATAGACTGTAACTTTGCCATCACAAGGCGCACTCAACAATGTTTTGTCTTCAGAGACTGTGCGCGCTTCCGGTTTGATTTCCCGCATAAAAAAATGGTTGAAAGAACGATAAGTCATAGGTTCATATTCGTCCATTTGAAGTTTATTTTGCTTAATGAATCGATTGATCATTCCTTTTGAAAGAGAGCTATTTAAATAAGCTCCAGCCAGTTTTGTAAGTGGTGGTTGGATAAGTCCCTTTAAAATAAAACGTCCAATCGGATTTTTATATAAAAAATTTAATGAGCAGCTATCATTTTCTGTGATAAGCTTTGTTCTAAAACGCGTCTCCATCTATTTACCCCTTTGAGAAATTTACCGAACAAAAAAAGCAACGACCGCGCCTACAAAGGCTCCAAAAGCTAATTTTCTAGGATCGACCTTTTTGATTTTCACCTTTGAAATAAACAAGAATCCAATGATCAATAATGCTGCTGGATAAACAAGTGTAATTGCAATATGGAAACGCCCTGCAATGAAGAACAACAACGGAATCAATGCTGCACTACTCGTTACCGGCAATCCTTCATAATATTCACGACATCCTTCTGTGTGTTTTTTTCGTTCCATTTCCGTCACATTATAGTGCGCTAAACGGATCAACGCTGCTAAAATATAAAAGACAAATAATGGCACATAAATTCCTTGTGTAAGTCCAGAGGCATAGCCTAAAACTGTTGGGAAAACCCCAAAACTAATCAAATCAGCAAGTGAATCGATTTGAATACCGTAGCACATCTCACTTTTTGTGCGTTCTTTCATGTTCGCAACAAAACCATCAAACATATCACAAATGCCAGAAAGCACCAAACAAAAAATCGCTTCAACAACATGCTGAGTCATTGCTAAATACATTCCGACTATAGAAAAAACTGCGTTTCCATACGTTAGAATAACTGTGTAATCATAAATACCAATCATACCTTTTGTTCCCCAATCCTTTTTTTCTTTTAATATTACTATATCATTAAAGTAAGAGAATTTGGGATATTTTTTAAGATTCCATGTGTTTTTTAACACTGAAAATCGTTTCCATTTCATATAATTAATATACTTATGCAAAAAGTCTTTAAAAATAGTGGAAGATATTTCTTCTCAGCTATCTCTAAAGACTTTTATATTCATTATATTTTAGAGTTCTTAATCGTTATACAAATCACGAATCGGTGTCATGATAATACGGTTCAAATCATTCACGATCATGCTAAATGCTTGTTCTTTTTGCATCAATTGGTTGATCACTTCTGCTTGTTGAACTTCAGTTGCTAAAGCTTGCGCTTTTTCAGCATCTTCTTCTGAAAATTCTTCGCCACGCATTTGTTTTTCTTGTAATCCTTGTTGGAACGTTTGGAATTCTTTAAATAATTTGTACGCTTCTTCGTCTGCTTTTACTTCAGCATAGGCTTGCTCCAAGGCTTTAAATTCTTCCATTTCACGTATTTCGCGTTCTACTTGATTGGCTGTATCATAAATATTGCTCATTCAATCTCCCTCGTTTCTATAAATTCTTCTCTTTGATTGTACCATTCTTTGATTCGTTTTCAAACCGATTATTCTCCTGTCAAACCGCCAAAGAAGTCTTTCAGTCCATTTTTCGTTTTGTCCCAGCCTTCTTTGATTTTACCGCCGATATCTTTAGCGCCTTCTTTGACTTGACCACCGATATCTTTGACGCTGTCTTTCCAGGCATCATCATTTTCAGTCGTTGGCACTTCACTTGCTGGTTGTACGACGCCACCTGTCGCATAGGCATCTGCTACTGTAAACGGTGTTTGCGCTGTGTAAGGTAAAATTCCTTGGGTTTGGCTACTGAAAACGGTCGAAGCATGTGTAGCACTACTACCTTGTAGATAATGGCTTTCACTCGTTTGTTCAAAGCCTAACCATGTTGCAACCACCACATCTGGCGTATACCCAACAACCCATTGGTCATTGGTTTTATCTGTATCAAAGTTGGTTTCTGTCGTTCCGGTTTTCCCAGCCATGACATAGCCTGCTGGATCGGCATTGATTCCAGTTCCTGAGCTAAATACGCCTAAAAGCATGCTTGTCATTTGATCTGCGGTATCTTTTGTAATAATTTGTTTCGTTTTAGCATTGGTATTATCTACAATCACTGCCCCTGTAGAATCAACGATTTTTGTAATCAAATGTGCTTCTGACTGGGAGCCACCTGTCGCAAATGGGCTATACGCATTCGCCATCGTCATTGGAGAAACACCTGTTTTCAAGCCACCAAGTGCTAATCCATAATACTTGTCTTCTTTTGCCAGAGGAATACCGAATTTCTCTGTTTTCTCAAAGCCTTTATCCAAACCTATTTTATGCAATGTCCAAACAGCAGGTAAATTCAAACTTTCACCTAAGGCTTGGTACATCGGTACTTCACCACTGTTTGTCCGACTATAGTTTTCAGCTGGATAATAATTTTGCGGTTTATCTTCTAATATACTATTTGGTTTCATTCCTGATTCTAATGCCGGTGTATACACCGAAATTGGTTTCAATGATGAACCTGGTGAGCGTTTGGTTTGAGTCGCAAAGTTAAAGCCACGATACACGTGTTCGCCACGTCCTCCTACAACACCCTGAACTCCACCAGTCTTTGGATCAAGTGCAACGGAACCACTTTGAACCATTGCACCATCTTCTGCATTTGGCGGGAATAAAGCATCATTGGCATAGGTTTGTTCCATCGCTTTTTGATAATTTTGATCTAATGCTGTGTAGATCTTATACCCTTTATTCAGTAAATCTTCTTCTTTTAAGCCATATTTATTAACCGCTTCATCGATGACCGCATCAAAATAATAAGGATATCGGTAATCCGAATTTTGGTCAGAATAATTGTCCGCCAATAGACTATTCATATCGACACCTGCTTGAGCATCGGCTTCTCCTTGAGATAATTTGCCGTTATCCACCATTAACTGTAAAACCGTATTACGGCGATTGACTGCATTTTCAACATAGTCTAGCGGATTATAGATACCAGGTCCTTTTAGCATACCGACTAACGTTGCTGCTTCACCCACTGATAATTCACTGGCACTGACCCCAAAGTATTTATGTGACGCATCTTCAATTCCCCAAACCCCGTTACCGAAGTATGAATTATTGAGATACATTTCTAGAATCTGCTGTTTGTCGTATTTTTTCTCAATTTCAATGGCTAAAAATAACTCTCTTGCTTTACGAGTCATTGTTTGTTCTTGGGTAAGATAGGCATTTTTAGCTAGTTGTTGTGTAATCGTGCTACCTCCACCACCTCCACCAATCATACCGAGACTCAATTTCCCAACCACTGCTCGTAAAAGTCCTTTGATATCATAACCATGATGGGTTTCAAAATTTCTATCCTCAGTTGAGATCAGGGCATCTTTGACGTGTGGAGAAATTTGATCTATTGTGACAAATGTTCCTTTTTGCCCAAACAGCTTTCCTGCTTCTTCTCCATTTTTATCATAAATGACTGTTGATTCTTCTAACCCTTTTTTCAAGGCGCCAACATTCGCTGATTTTGCTAAGGTGAATAGATAGATGCTGGTCACTAGTACAACTACCATCCCTAAGAGCAAAATAATCTTATTGATTTGATATTTCTTCCAAATTCGCTTTCTCCAGTGATGAAAACGAATAAGATATGGTTTGATCCAAGTCCAGAAACTTTGGAAACCAGATTTTATTTTTCCCATAATTGTTTTAAAGTCCATAGTGCTCCCTCTTTATATAAAAGTTTCTAAGTCATTTTAACATAAATTGCTGCTCTTATTCATACGGCTTTAGCATGAATAATGGGCATAGATTTTGTTTTGCTCATTTTACCATGCTTTTCTTTTATTTTTATGTAGAAAAGTTTAAGAATCTGTCAAGAAATAGACGATTTTAAAGGTTTAAATAATGATCCGAGTAATAAATTCTTATTTTCATTACAAAAAAATGCTAATTTGACATGAAATTGATCATAAAAAATTCATAGTTTTCCTTTATTATATATGTATACCAACAAACAACCCTAACAAAACACTTTTTCATTTTTTAACTCCTTTTTCCCACTCTTCCCCAAAGAGTGGGTCTCTTTTTGTTCTGAGAAAATTTTCAACTAAAGCTTCCAGATATGAAACCTCTACCTAGATCATTTGTTAGAGCCGCTCTAATTGTTATTATAGATTTTTTTATGCTACACTTGCTCTTAAATGTAACCGTTTTACAAAAAAATAGAAGAGGAGAATTTTTATGTCTAAAAAGTTAAAATTTTTACTTATTCCGATTTTCTTTTTACTAAGTTTTAGTCTGCTGCCCAATCTGTCAAATGCAGCACAAACAAACCCAAAAGATCCAATCATGATGGCTTATTACCGTACATGGCGAGATGTTACGATGCCTCACGATGCAAATTCTACATTACCTGATCAAAACGTCACTGCGATGACCGATATCCCAGATAGCGTGGACATTGTCTCTGTTTTCCATTATGTCAATCCTGGGACAGATCAACAGAAATTTTGGGATACCTTGAAAGACACTTACGTTCCAACATTACATGCTAGAGGAACTCGTGTCATTCGGACGATCGATATTAGAGAAGTTTGGAATGTTCCTCATACAGGGACAACACCAACCACAGCAGAATATGATAAATACGCACAACAACTGATTGATACTTATCTGACTCCATGGAATTTGGATGGATTGGATGTTGATATGGAGTCTAGTTTGACTGCTAAACAAGAAGAAATGGCTGCAGGTACGTTCAAAGCGTTATCTAAAAAATTAGGTCCGAATTCTAATACTGGGAAGTTGTTGATTTATGATACAAATAAAGATAATCATTCCTTATTCAAAAAAGTTGCTTCTTACGTTGACTATCTATTTATCCAAGCATACGGACGATCAGCTAGTTCTTTAGATAATACATGGAATACGTACAAGACTTCGGTTACGCCACAACAGTTTCTTCCAGGTATCTCTTTCCCAGAAGAACAAGATAATAATCGTTGGAACGATACTGTAGAACCCTATGAAACAAGTCGCGCATACTCTTATGCGAAATGGAATCCAAAAGATGGCCAAAAAGGCGGTATGTTCGTTTATGCAATTGATCGGGATGGTAAACAATTTGGTGATGATACGATCACAAAAACCGATTTTAGTTGGACGAATCGCTTAAGCAATTCGATGAAGAACAACTAGTTAGAGAATTTTGTGTGAAACTTAAACACTTCTTTAGAAAAGCTTTACAGTTTTGGATAAATTAATACACAAAAAATTCATATTTGTTTTGTATTATATATGTATACCAACAAACAACCCTAACAAAACACTTTTTCATTTTTAACTCCTTTTCCCACTCTTCCCCAAAGAGTGGGTCTTTTTTTGTTCAAAAATAGTTTGTATTTATCACATATATATATATTGAACATAAATCATTTTTATTTCTTTTTCCCCTCAAAACACCTTGCAATCTAAAAAGAACAATACTACAATCAAAAGGTAACATAAAAACAATTTTTTAAAAAATAAGTTTAACTGTAGGAAAAAATGAAAAAAATTAGTGTTGGATTGGTAATGTTAAGTTTGAGCCTACTTGTATCAGTTGCCCCTCAAGATGCATCAGCCAAAGAAAAAATGATTTAGGTATCTCGACTAAGCTAGTAGGGAATGTAACAACTAAAAAAGTGACTATTACCCTAGAAGATGGTGCAAAATGGACATTTAATGATATCTATAATGCAATGTCTGAATCTCATGGTTTAACAATTGCTGGGATTTCAAGTAGTGAAGAAGTCAAAAAAATGCATAGCTTGTTAAACGCACAAGCAAGTGAATTTACCCTTGAAAACATCGACGTTACAGATCGTCAAAACAAAAAACAACGAATCAATCTAGCTGTAAAAATAAATTCAAATTCTGCACAGCTAGAACACTCTTTAGAATTCAAAACTAAAACAAAATGGACACGTGATGACTTATTTAATAACATTCAAAGTACATTAGGTTTTTCAATTTTAGATATGCCAGCTGCTGAATTCGAAAAACTTAATATAGCTGAAACATATCAAGTGAAGAATTTTACATTGAAAAATATCAAGGTTAAAACAAACGATCAAAAAGTTAAAACCGTAGATATTAAAATCTCTATCATTGAAGAAGACTATGCTGTTTCTGTCACTATACCTAAAGGAGCAACATGGCACTATAACGATATTTATGGTAAAATCTCTGAAGTTTATGGCTTCCGTGTTCATGCTATAAAAGATCGTCAAGATGTAGAGAAAATGCAAGGATTCATTCGCAACCAAACAAAAGACTTCCGCATGACGAATATTACTATTTTGGATAAAGACAATAAAACTGTAGATGTAAGTTTTGCAGTTAAAATCACTGAACAATAAGAAAAAATGTGTCATTGATTTAGAGCATAGCCAATTTTATTTTGGCTATGTTTTTTTATACTTTTCTAAAAAGTGCTGAGCAAAAAATCAACACCACTATATTTGGCACTCCTACTTTAATTCCAACTAACTACTTGAACTTATTCTTCCATTTGTTAAACTAAGATAGAACGCTATTGAAAAGGTGGAAAACAAATGGAATTATCCATCCAATTACCTAAGAATTTTAAAGAACAAACCGTCCGAGAATTAATCGAACAAGAATGGTTAGTTCCTCGCAAAGTACGACATTTTTTGCGAACTCGAAAAAATGTTTCGATCAATGGAGAGAATGCTTTATTCCATTTTTCTGTAAAAAGTGGTGACGTTATTACTTTACAGTTTGAACCAGAAGATTATCCGACACCTACGATTCTTTTAGGCGACGAGTCTAACGTTAATGTATTATTTGAAGATGAACATTTTATTATCTTGAATAAACCAATTGGAATGAAAACCCATCCTAATCAACCGGATGAAACTGATACCCTACTTAATCATTTAGCAGCTTACTTGGCACCTAAAAATCAAATCCCGTATGTAGTTCATCGGTTAGACAAAGAAACAAGTGGTGCGATTTTATTTGCTAAAAACCCTTTTGTATTACCGATTTTAGGTCGATTACTAGAAAGTAAGCAAATTTATCGACGCTATCAAGCGGTAGTTTCCGGTCACCTAAAAGAGTCTTTGACCATTCATAAAAAAATTGGACGTGATCGACATGACCGCCGAAAACGAGTGATTGATGAGCGTCGTGGTGATGCCGCAATTACTCATGTTGATGTTGCGTCTTATCTGAAAAAGGCAAATCATGCAACCGTTTATTGCGTTTTGGAAACTGGGAGAACCCATCAAATCCGCGTTCATTTGGCAAGCATCGGGCATCCAATCGTTGGTGATCCTTTATATCACCCAAAACCTGTTGGGCGCTTGATGCTTCATGCTTACGAACTGCATCTGACACATCCATTTACTGGAGAAGTGATTGTGGCTATTGCTGAACCAAGTTTATGGTAAGCAAAAAAGCTAGGAGAGAACTTTTTGTTCTTTCCTAGCTTTTATTATTTTTTCAATGCTTCATCAAGTATAGCTAAATCTAACTGTTTATATCCTTCAAAAAATCCAGCAAGTTCAGCTAAGACTTTTTGATTCATCTCTATTATATCATTTTCCACTTGTAAGACTAACAAGGGCTCATGCAAACTCATCCGCAACAAAAACCAGCCACTACCATACTCATCATAAACATTCACTCTAATTCCTTCATGATTTTCAGGATCGATTTTCATACCTCGTTGACACAAAACAAAACCGCTTAAATCCCGAATCACTTGTTCACCGTAATCACGGACATTTCCTGCTAGAATTTCAAAACGTAATTCTTGGGTTTCTGCTGGTTGTTTTAATGAGCTGATCAAATCACCTAATGTTGATCCGTCTTTTTTTAGCTTAGGCAACAACATCAGAATTTTAGCAATAACATAGGCTCCGTCATCTAAATAGTAGTTTTCTTTAAATGCTGCGTGTCCACTTGTTTCGATTGCTAATTGGGTACCCACACCTTCTTCATTAAGTTCAATCATTTTATTGATTACGTTACGGTAACCAGAAATATAGCGCACTTGTTTGCCACCTTTTGATTCAATGAATGATTTCAAATGGCTTGACGTCGGCGAGTTTGTCACGATGCTACTGTCTGGATATTCCTCCAAAACAATCGTTGCTAAGACAGCAATCAAATTATTTCGATTGATCACTTCACCAGATGCATCCACCACCGCCGAGCGATCCACATCTGTATCAAAAATCACACCTAAATCCGCTTTATTTTTCAAAACAGCTTGTTGAATACTTGCCATCGCTTCTTTATTATCAGGGTTTGGAATATGGTTTGGGAACATGCCGTCAGGTTCTAAAAATTGTGAACCTGTGATGTCTGCTCCAAGTTTGGCTAAGACTTTTCCAGCAAAAAAACCACCTGCTCCATTCCCGGCATCTACTATAATATGAAAACCAGCTAGAGGTTTTTCTGCTGTCGTTTTCATGCCTTTCCGAATTTTATCTGTTAAATCAGCGGAGTAATCATCTAAAATCGAGGTTTTTGTAACTGTTCCTTTGGCTACAAGTGCAGGTTTTTCAGCATGTGCCAAGATATAGGCAATATCCGCTTTTTCAGCTCCACCAGATTTAGTGAACAACTTCAACCCATTAAAATAATAAGGCAAATGGCTAGCGGTGATCATAATCGCTGCATCGCAGTCATATTGCGGAAATTGAGTTGCCATAAACATTGCTGGCGTTGTCGCTAAACCAAAATCTAAAACTTCTATGTTTTGCTCAACGAAACTGTCGATCAATGCTTGTTTTAGACTATCGGCTGAAATACGACTGTCGTGGCCGATGCCGATTTTTAATTTTCCTGCTTGATGTTTTTCAGCTAATTTTTTTTTATTACGAAGCCAATGAACCAATCCTACTGCAATTTTCCCGACTTGCGTTGGTGTTAAGTTCGCTGTTTTTTCTTCATGATCTACTGCTATTCCTCTTATATCCGACCCATTTTGTAACGCTTTCAATTCCATGTAACCAAATCTCCCTTCATTTTTTGATTGGTTAGGTTTAATCCATCATCGCTTCAAAGCGTTCAACAACAGCGATTGCGTCATCTTCTGAACGAGCAATGATAATGATTGTATCGACTCCTGCGACTGTCCCTGCAATTTCTTCATAACTGACTTCATCTAAAAAGTTAGTTACCACATCAGCTGCGCCCATATCGGTATGAACGATTACCATAAATTGGACACGTTCCATGCGAATCACTGAATCTTTTACGGATTCTTTTAGCTTATCTTCACTGCTGGATGCTTGTTGTTGAGAGAATAAAGCATACTTCACTCGACCATCAGAGCCGTGGGTTTTAACGATACTCATCTCGCGTACATCTCTTGAAACAGTCGCTTGCGTTGCTTTGACGCCTGATTGTTCAAGACGAGCAATCAGATCGTCTTGAGTTTCTATTTCATTTTCTGTGATCAATTGCTTGATCAACCGTTGTCGGTCTGCTTTTTTCATGTTTCGTTTACACTTCCTGTTTTGGTTATTTTCTTTATTATAGCGCAAAGTTGGTGGAATTTGCATTTCTTTTTGGTAAAAATTACTTTATTTATAAAAAAATAAGGAAATCGTTCACTACAACTTAATTTTACAGCAGTCACTTCCCGGTTCGCTGATTATCGTGGAAAATAAATTTCTTTTTGATTTCTGTACTCACTTGGAGTCATCCCCATCTCCTTTTTAAACACTTTACTAAAATAATTCCCTGTTGAAAACCCAACTTTTTTTGCGACTTGACCAATTGTTTCTTCTTCCCATAATAAAGACAGAGACTGAATAATTCGTACTTGTTTTAAATAGTTAATAGGTGATGATTTATAGGCTTCTTCAAACTGACGAATTAATGTATACTTTGACAACATGTACCTTTCAGATAGTAAATCTAAACTTATATCTTCAAAATAATGGGTATCAATATATTTTTTTACTGCCTGAATTCTATCCGTTTTTTGTTGAATTTCTTTCTGGATTGCTTCCTTAATATCCAAAAAAAGAGCAAATGCTACTTTAGCATTTTGTACTGCACTCAACTCACAATCTTTTAAATCGATCACAACACTTCTAAGTCTTTCAATCAAATCCATTGATAATTCTATAACAGAAATCGATGTATCCAGCCAATGCGTCATTATAGTGGAAAATTCGATAAATAAAAAACGCCACTTCTCACCAAAATAGCGATAGTTCCCAGGTATTTTAGCAAAAAAAGCGTTGTTTTCCCTGAGAGCAATTTTTCTCCCGCCCATTTCTAAGAAACCTTCACCCGTTAATGTCACCTGCAAAACAATCAGCTGTTCTTTTCGAATACGAGCATCCCAATTATAAGTACTACTGCCCTCACCTATACCAACTCCACGAATAATCGGCAAATGGTGATCATCTGTATAATGGAATTGACGAACAAAATTCTGCAATTTATTACCCTCCTTAAAATTATTTCGTCTTGTTGATTCCTATTATACTCGATACTATGTATATAATAAATGAAAAGGAATGACTTATATGACTATCTTTTTTGATGATTCGCAAAATATTTTCCATCTAAGCAACAATACAATAAGTTATATTATAGGTATCGAAAAAGAAAAATATCTTACCCATAGATATTTTGGTCCGTATTTAAACAGCTATCATCAAGTCAACCAGTTACAACATATCGATCGCGGTTTTGCTACAAATCCGATCAGTGAAGAACGAACATTTTCTTTAAACACATTGCCTCTTGAAACGAGCACACAAGGAAGTTTGGATTATCGGGTGAGTAATTATCAGTTCCGAAATTCAGAGGGGTTTCGAATCACAGATTTTGTGTATGATCGTTTTGAAATTTTACAAGGGAAGTCTCCTTTAAAAGAGTTACCTTCATTACGAGGAGAAACACAGCAGACGTTAGAAATCTACCTTATAGATCCTGTCCAATCCCTTGAAATGGTTCTTCGTTATACAATATATGATGATCTCCCAGTCATTACGCGCAATGTTGAGTATCAAAATAATGGAGTACAGCCTATTTATTTGGAAAATGCAGGCTCCATGTTGCTAGACTTGCCACGTTCTGATTTTGATCTATTAACACTTAATGGTTCACATACCAATGAAGCGACGATTCATCGGCAGCCACTTCATCCAGGTATCCAAAAAATAAGTTCGACCAGAGGAACGAGCAGTCCGCAGCATCATCCGTTTTTAGGACTTGCCGATCGCTATACAAATGAAGATCAAGGACAGGTTTATGGATTTCATTTTATTTACAGCGGGAATTTTGTTGCCCAAGCCGAGGTAGAGCAATATGGTAACACACGCATTCAGATGGGAATCAATCCCGAAACTTTCGAGTGGAAATTGATTCCTGAATCTAGTTTTCAAACACCAGAAGTCGTGCTAAATTTTAGTGAGCAGGGATTTAACCAACTGTCTCAAACATTTCATAAACTGTACCAAAATTATTTAATACCTGAATATTGGCAAGAACAGGAACGACCAATTTTACTTAATTCATGGGAAGGAAATTATTTTGACTTTACAGAAGAGGACTTAATTAGCCAAGCAAAACAGGCACATGATTTAGGGATTGAATTGTTTGTTTTAGATGATGGTTGGTTTGGTCAACGAGAAGATGATACCACGTCTTTAGGCGATTGGGTTGTCAATAAAACCAAACTGCCCAATGGCATTGAACATGTTGCAGATATTCTACATCAACAAAACATGAAATTTGGTTTGTGGTTTGAACCAGAAATGATTTCTGTGAAAAGTCATCTGTTTGAAGTGCATCCTGAGTGGAGTTTACAAGTACCTGACTATCCTCAAACACAAGGAAGACAACAACTTGTTTTAAATTTAAGTTTACCCCAAGTTCAAGATTATCTTATTCAGGTATTAAGCAATTATCTTTCTTCAAATAAAATCGATTATATAAAATGGGATATGAATCGACACTTAACTGAAGTTGGCAGTTTTATTTTGCCGAATGATCAACAAAAAGAAGTAAGTCATCGATATGTTTTAGGGCTGTATCATATTTTATCCGAAGTAACAAAACAATTTCCACATGTATTATTCGAAAATTGCTCAAGCGGTGGTGGACGATTTGATCCTGGTATGGTCGCCTATATGCCTCAAACATGGACAAGTGACAATACAGATGCGTTATGTCGGACACAAATCCAATACGGATATAGCTATCTTTACCCACCTATCATGATGGGTGCGCATGTTTCTGATAGCCCTAACCATCAAGTTGGCAGAAATACACCATTAGAAAGCCGATTCCTAATTGCAATGAGTGGGAATTTCGGTTATGAACTAGCAATAGAAAAACAGTCTCCACAAGCATTGGCAGAAATAAAGGAGCAAATTACTTTTTATAAAAAGCATCGAAGATTATTGCAATTTGGGCAATTCTACCGGGTCAAAGAAATTGATTCCACTTATGCTACAGCGTGGTTATTTAAAAATGAAACAGAGGCATTACTTGTTTACTCCAATGGTCTTACACAACCTGCACAACCTGTTCAATATGTAAAGACAAACTATTTAGACGCATCTGCACACTACAAAGACACGGAAACAGGAAATATATACAGCGGTAGTGAATTAAATCATGCCGGCATACTGGTTCCAAGAATAAAAGGCGATTTCCAATGCTTTTACAAACATTGGACTGTGCTTGATGAACTAACTAAATAGTCTCTAATAATGTTTCAGAGTCCAAATAGCTCAGAAAAATAAGCCTTCATCTACAAGAACGTTTTTACTATCTTTGCAGACGTTGGTCTATTTTTCTGAGCTATATACTTTTTCTCTCTTGCTTATTTTAGAGATACTGCATACGCTTCATAAGCTAGCAACTCGTCTGTAATCTCTTTTTCATAGTTATGGATGATCGTTTCTTTTAGTACTCGTGTTCTTCCTAGCGCAAAATGTGCTGGTTGATCAGAGAAATTGACGACAACGAGTACCCTTTCACTTTGATACTCGCGAATATAAGCTAAAACTGTTGCATCCGCAGTCGGAATGCTTTCAAATGTTCCTTCTATAATAATCGGCATTTCTTTACGAAGCTGAATCAGTTTTTGATACGTATAAAATAAAGAGTTTGGATCATTTAACGCTGCTTCCACATTGATTTCATTTGAATTCCCTACTGGAAGCCAAGGAAGCCCTTTTGTGAAACCTGCTTGTTCAGAATTATCCCACTGCATCGGGTGACGTGCATTATCCCGTCCTTTTGCATTGATTGATGCTATAATCACTTCTTCCGTATAACCAGAATTGATACGTTCATCATACATTCTGCGACTTTCTATATCATCAACTTCATCAATCGTTTTAATCGGATAATTGATCATGCCGATTTCTTCTCCTTGATAAATATAAGGTGTTCCTTGAAGAAAATAAAGGTAGATGGCTAGCATTTTCCCACTAATCACGCGATACTTCTGATCATCGCCCCAACGAGAGATAATCCGAGGTAAATCATGATTATTCCAGAACAGCGAGTTCCACCCTTTTCCAGCTAACTCCGTTTGCCATTTAGAAAACACTTGATGCAATTCTTTAGGATTTAATTTTTTGATATCCCATTTTCTTTTGCCTGTTTGCTTATCTAAATTGATGTGTTCAAATTGAAAAACCATTGATAACTCTTCTCGGCTCTCATCAGAATAAAGCTGAGCGATTTCTGGCGTTGCGCCCCACGTTTCACCGACTGTAACTAAGTCATAGTCTCCAAATGTATTTCGATTCATTTCTTGTAAAAGTTCATGAAGCTTTGGTCCGTTTTTAGTAATCAACTGATCTGGTTCTTTTCCTATCAAATCAATAACGTCTAAACGAAAACCGCCAACGCCTTTTTCAATCCAATAATTCATCATACGATAAATTTCTTGACGCATCACAGGATTTTCCCAATTCAAATCAGGCTGTTCTTTCGCATGTAAATGAAAATAATATTCCCCGAGCGTCGGGACAAAAGTCCACGCAGAACCACCAAAATTTGATTGAAGTTCATTGGGTTTTTCGCTTTCGTTTCCTTTTCTCCAAATATAAAAATCATGATACTCACTCGCAGGATTTTGCAGTGCGGACTGAAACCACGGATGTTCTGATGACGTATGATTCACGACCAGATCCATAATAATCTTGATGTTTCTTTTCTGTGCTTCAGCGATTAACTTATCCATATCTTCCATGGTGCCATACTCTGAACCAATCGCTTCGTAATCACTGATATCGTAGCCATTATCTTCATTGGGCGATTGGTAAACAGGGCTGAGCCAAATCGCCTCTATTCCTAGTAATGCCAGATAATCTAAACGCTGGATAATCCCTTTTATGTCCCCAATGCCATCAGCGTTTGTATCTTGAAAACTGCGTGGATAAATTTGATAGATCGTGGCTTTCTTCCACCAATTAGTTTTCATAATGCGCACTTAACGCCAATAGATCTTGGCCTCCATCCACTTTCGGTAGATTAATCGCTTCGACAGCAGCATAGGCATCCGTATTTGTAATAATCATCATTACGGTGCTATCTAAACCAGCTTGTTTAAGCTTCTCTAAATCAACTGTCCCTAAAATATCTCCTTTTTTTACTAATTCACCGTATTTTCTATTGGTTTCAAAGCCTTCGCCTTTTAATCCAACTGTGTCGATTCCGATATGAATCAATACCTCTGCACCATTCGTTGTTCTAAGTCCATACGCATGTTTTGAATCATAAACAACGGTTAATTCTCCATCAGCAGGTGCATAAATAGTGCCTTCTTCCGGAATCACTGCAATCCCTTTTCCCATCATTTCTTGTGCAAATACAGGATCATTTACTTTTTTTAGTGAAATAGGAGTACCACTTACGGGCGATGCTAATACCTCATCTTGAACAGCCGCTACACTTGCTTCAGGATCTTCATTGATTTCAACGGCAACTTCTCCAGCTGTTCCATCATCACCTATAAAAACCTCCATATGACGTTTTCCGTATGCATACGTTGTCACGAATCCTACACAGATACTGATAACGATACCGATCATGAAATAGGAAATTGATTTTGGTGCGATTGAAATAAATCCGATCACACTTGCTGGTCCCATCGCTACTGAAAGCACATGGAAAGCGCCGATAAATAGACAGGCCACAGCTGAGGCAATCATGCCACAAATAAATGGGAATTTAAGCTTTAAATTGACCCCGAAAATCGCTGGTTCAGTAATACCTAACATAGCAGAAATACTGGCTGACGTTGCTAAGCTTTTTTGTTTTTTATTTTTCGTTAATAACATGATGGCAAGCGTTGCTGCCCCTTGCCCTACATTGGCCATAGAAGCGACTGGAAAAATAAATGATCCGCCAGTTCGTGCTACGTCTGCTAATAGTGTCGTTTCAATGGCTGGGAAACTTTGATGCAATCCTGTGATGACAATCGGTGAGTAAAATAGACCGAAGACACCTAAGCCGAGTGCTCCTGTTGTATCATATAACCAAACAAGTCCATTCGTCAGACCGTCTGATACAATTCTCATCATCGGACCCACAACGATAAATGTTAAAAAACCAGTAATAATAATGGCTAGCATTGGTGTAAATGTAAAATCAAACGCGTTGGGAATACGTTTGTGGAAAAATTTTTCTAAAGATGCTAAAATCCACGAAACCGCTAATACTGGTAACACAGAACCTTGATAGCCTGCTTGCGCAACATCCATTCCAAAAATATGCCAATAGGGCATACTTCCATCTGCGATTGCATTTGCTACACCATAGCCATTAACTAAATCTGGCATAACCATCGCCATTGCCATCGCAGCTCCCAAATAAGGATTTCCACCAAAGCGCTTAGTAGCAGAAAAACCGACTAAGATCGGTAGGAATGCAAACGGGGCGGACGCCAGTAGATTGATGATACTCGCAAAGTCTTTTACATTCGGAAATAGTTCTACGACTGATTGAGGACCAAATAAATCCTGAGCAGTCAAGACATTGTTTAATGCCATTAATAATCCACCGGCGACTAATGCCGGGACAATCGGAACAAAAATATCAGATAATACCTTAATAAATGCCATAATAGGATTATTTTTTTTACCATTCGATGCGACTGCTTTTAAGTCAGCAGTAGACGCTTCTTTCACATTGGTGATTTTTATAAGTTCATCGTATACATTATTTACATCGCCAGCACCTATGATAATTTGGAATTGGTCGTTAGCTTCAAACGTTCCTTTCACAGCATCATTATTATCTAAAGCTTTCTGATCCACTTTACTTGAATCCTTTAGAACAAGCCTTAGACGAGTTGCGCAGTGTGCGGCAGCCTGAATATTGTCTTTTCCAAGTGCTTCATTGATTTCCTTTGCTACTTTTTTGTAATCCATCTTCTTTCCCCCTAATTGTCATTTAAGCGCTACTGAAATAGAAGAAACTATCTTGTGTTTCAAAAATGTAATCGCTTTTTCACATACAAAGTATGCCACGATTCCAACGAATTGTCAAACGTTTATCAAATTCGACAAACAGAATAAAAGATACTTATATTAACAAACGAATACATTGTTATACGTTTGACATTTAAATACTAAATAGTTACACTATATGTGAGAATACGCTTACGAGGAGAATATATATGTCCGAAAAAAAAGTTTGGCCTAGAGAAGAACGTTATCAGCCCTATGAAGAATGGGAGCCAGAACACCTTGCCTCACTAAAACAAAAAATAGACGCGTCAACCTGGCGTTTAGGTTATCATATTCAACCTGCTACAGGTTTATTAAACGACCCAAATGGTTTTTCATTTTTCAATAATCAATGGCATGTTTTTTATCAATCTTATCCGATGGGCCCCGTTCACGGTATAAAATCTTGGTATCACATGACATCAGATAATTTGATTGATTGGAAAGAAGAGGGAATAAAAGTATTCCCAGATAGCTTATACGACAGCCATGGCGTTTATTCAGGAACTGCTCTGCCGATGTCTGATCAGTTATTTCTTGCTTATACAGGTAACGTTCGTGATGATGATTGGACTCGTCATTCGTATCAATTAGGTGCCTGGATGGATCAATCAGGTAGCATAAAAAAAATCGAAGAGCCGCTGATCGCTGCACCTCCAGCTGGTTATACGTCTGAATTCAGAGACCCTCAAGTCTTTCGTTATAAATCTGGCTATCTAATGACGATCGGAGCGCAAGATGAAGCAGAAAAAGGCAAAATTCTAACCTATCAAAGTTCTGACTTACTTTCTTGGCATTGTATCGGTGAATTAGGGTTTACTGATCAGGACATGGGATTTATGATCGAATGCCCAAATTTACTTTTAACGGACGAATTCGCTCTACTTATTTTTTGTCCGCAAGGGTTAGACCCTGACGTTTGCCCTTACCAAAATATCTACCCAAATATGTATGTCATTGGCGACTCTTATCAGCCTGAATCAAACCGCTTAACAAACCCTTCTAGCTTGAAAAACTTAGATGAAGGCTTTGACGTTTACGCTACACAAGCATTTAAAGCACCCGACGAGCGCTTATTATCGATCAGCTGGATCGGATTGCCGGAAATTGATTATCCCACTGACCAAGAAGAATGGGCACATTGTTTGAGCATCGTGAAGGAATTGATTGTAGAGGATAAAAAATTGTACCAACGTCCTGTTGCAGAGATGAAACAACTACATATAGGCGAAGGAATACATTTTGATAACAGCAAAGATTCTTATCATGAGACTGCAACAAATCATTATGAATTAGCCCTATCATTTGATTCTCTAGCCACTGGAACCCTTACCTTATATGCTGATAAAGCACAGAATCAAGGATTAACGATTCATTTTGATTCCCAACGTGGTAAAATGACAATAGACCGCAGTCATGCTGGTGTTCCTTTTGGAGAAGATTATGGCGTTGTACGATCATTTTCTATCGAACAAAAACCATTGAATGTACAAATTTTTGTCGATTCTTCCGTTGTTGAACTTTTTATCAACGATGGTGAAAAAGTAGCAACCATGCGAGCATTCCCAGAAACAGGTCACACAGGATTTCATTTAACGTGTGACGGAGATTATCAAGGACAATTTTGGCAACTGCGGAAAACTAACCAATAAAGGATGGAATTGTATGGTCGTCAAATTAACAGATGTAGCAAAAAAAGCTGGTGTCTCTCCTACGACTGTTTCCCGTGTTATTAATAATTACGGCTCATTAAGCAAAAAAACAATTGATAAGGTAAATCAGGCGATGAAAGAGCTTAATTATCAACCAAACTCTTTAGCTCGTTCACTACAAGGAAAAAACACACAATTAATCGGGCTTATTTTTCCAACTGTTGCGAATCCCTTTTTTGGGGAATTGGTGGAAAGAATCGAACAAAAACTCTTTGATTTAGGGTATCGCGTCATTTTGTGTGATAGTGCCAATAATAAGGAAAAAGAACGTCATTATATAAATATGCTTGCAGCAAATAAAGTTGATGGCATTATTGCTGGTGCGCACAACTTAGGAATCACAGAATATGAGGACGTTGAACTTCCAATTGTTTCTTTTGACCGCTTTTTAGGGAATACTATTCCGATTATCGGCAGTGACAATTTCCAAGGCGGATATTTAGCGACTGAGACCTTATACGTTAGAGGAGCCAGAAAAATCGCGATCCTGACAGGTTCACAAGAATCAAACTCCCCAACAAATTTTCGATTAAACGGGTATTTAAACTTTTTAGAAGAACATGAATTAGAACCTAAAATTTTTCATATTCAAACGACGGCTCGCTCAACGACGCTAAAAAACTTAGAGATCAAGCATATTTTAGAGACGGAAGATATTGATAGTTTATTTTGTACAGATGATTTAACGGCTATTCTTGCCTATAATCAATGTCAGCAATTAAAGATAAATGTTCCTGAACAGCTGAAGATCATTGGCTATGATGGGACAAAATTTGTTCAGAACTATTTTCCCCAATTATCGACGATTGCTCAACCAATGGCTGATTATGCAGATATTTTAGTTGATCTTTTATTGCAGAGGATACAAAATCCTGAAAAAAAATTGGAGAAGAATTATCTGTTGCCTGTAAAATTAATTCAGGGGCAGACAACTTGATGGTTTGGGTTGAAGGGGTTTCTTTTATCTGTTGTGATAGGTTTGTTTAAAAAATTGAAGCTCTTTGTCTGTATGGCTAGCACGAAAAAAGTTTCAAATTCTTTATGACAAAAGAATTTGAAACTTTTTTCTAATAATCGTCCCGTACTATTTTACTAGTTCATAATTGCGGAAATTACTATTACCACAAAGTTATAGCTAGAGTGTACCAAAATACTGTACCAAATATTATTTTTTCTTATATAAATTAAACTTAAAAGAATACCCAATACAAAGTAAGGGATTAATAATATATAATTGTAATTCGCAGCTGCTGCATGACCATACATAAACCAAATACTAGATATTAGCATTTGAACAATCATCACATAAATTTTATGAGCGTTAATAAAGCAATATCGAAAAACTATCTCTTCAACAAATGGTGTAATAAGAACTCCTTCTAAAATCAGTATGAAACTCACATTGTATTTACCGATAGCTAAACCTGTACCTAAGATTTTAACTACAAGTAGATATGTTAAACACATTAATAAAAATGTAGCGAAAATTGGAATAATCGTTTGCTTCAGTCTCACTTCTTTCAATCTAAGCCATAAATCATTTTTAAATAAGAGCATCGCTAATAATACGAAAAATACCTTTTGACTGAGTATAATTATTGGATTAGATAAATCCCAGCTGACTCCGACAGATGGAATTACTTCCATTATTAAAAAATAGATTAAAATGTAGATAACTTTAAGAATCACTTTTCTCACTCAATTCATTATGCTTTATTAAATCGCTACGTAATCAGTATAGGATGTGTTAGACGTTACTGTCTTAGTATCAACGTACTTATTATCTATTTTTCTATATCTCTTGTAAGTTACTGTTACAGTAACATTTTGTTTGTATTTTTTAAATTTACCACTTTCAGAATAAGAACTTCCTAATTTTACTTCAGCAGGACCTACCATAAATTTAATTTGCACAGTGGATTTACGATTGGTTGTATAAGTGCCTAAATAGGTTCTTGCTCCTTTTTTTATTTTATAACTTTGTGTTTTTGACCATGTTCTGGATTGAATAGCATTATTGTCATCAATAACATAATAAAATTCATCATCCTCTGATACTACATTAACAGGGATTTCAGCATTCTTTTCTAGCTCTGAAGCTTCTGAGACAGCTCCAAACCCAACAACGCCTAATAAAAAACCACTACATAAAATACTTAAAAACATCTTTTTCACCAAAAACACTTCCTTTTCTAATTTAATACTAATCACATTATCATATACATAACATAAAGTCTACTTTTTTTTATTAATGATTGATATTTTTATAAAGAAGATTGGGGAGGTTATCGTAAAAAAGCTTTGGGTCCTCTTTAAATTAATTTTCTTGTATTTCGATTCCTAGCTCATTTTTTAAATAATCGCCCAGATCTTGCTCATTACCAGTAGAAGCATTTTTTATTTTCCATGTTTTTCCAATTTCGTTCGGGATGGAACGAATCTTATTAACAGTTTCCAAGTAACATTATGCTACTTAGTGTCATTTGAGCTAGCTACTTTTGTCAATTTTTTATTGAAGTTAAAAATTTTATTTGAATTTAAAATAGGATGCGTTCTTCTCATCGCTGATTGTTTTTTATTATCACTGCTAAACTCTACTTTTTCAAAAAAGAGGTTCTTTAAGATATTCTGATTTCTTCTATAGCTTCGTTGATGAGCTGAAATGAAATTATTAGTATAGTTTTTATTGTAAATATTTAGAATAAGTTGAAATGTTTCGCTTCTACTCTGGAGCGTATCCTTAATTGTATCCCAATAAATCTGGTCTGTTTCTCCAAACGACATACCAAAAACTATGAGTAAATCTGTAGATAAAATAATCTCTTGAGTGTTCTTAGTAGAATCATCAAAAAAATAATCCTTAGTCAAAGGTTTTATTAATTCTTCCATATCAGATACATCATTGAAAAACTCATTTATACATTGATTTTCTGAGTTAATACCTAGATACATTCCATCTTCCAAAGTTGCATGTACATGTTCTTCCTGAATGCTAATCCTTATATTTGCAGTTTGGTATTGAGACTCAATACACTCATCGAAAAATTTAACAATAGTACTTATATCTGTATTCTCAATAAGATACGAGAGAGTATCGGTATAATTAAAATTTAAAAAGTTTATATTAACTTCTAAAGTATTGAAAATATTATTTTTGTTGCTAAACTTAATACTGTCTTCAATATTTTTTTGAAAGTAATGTTTCTCAAATCCATGAAAATCAGCATATATCTCTTCTATTGTATCTGCAATGATACTACTACAATCAGTTTCTAAAGATAGATTTTCTAGAACAGATTTTTGCTTCTCTAGTAGATATAGTCTAAATTCTTCCTGAAATTTATCTAAATCGCTTACAAATCTTTCCTGATCTCGCCCTCATCAGAAATCATTGTAATAATCTCTTCAATTTCACTATCTGAGATATCAAAAGCTAGTTTTTTCAGACTTTCTTTTATGGTACTCTCCCAATCGCTATAAGCAGTTAAAATTCCCAACATTCGCTCAAAATCAGACCATTTATCTATATCCTTATTTATTAGCTTAGTAAATATATTATTAGGTAATAACTCATTTTCTTGTATATATTTATAGAAAGAGCTGTATGAAGATTCCATACCTAGACTAACATCAAATCCATTACCTATCAAAAATGTGATATTCATTATGTCCTCCCAAAGTTCCACTTTGTTCCAATAATTCCATTGTATCAGATAAAAACAAAAAGTTATATATTGCATTTAATTAATCAGAAAAATAAATCTATAAAAATATTTTTTCACACAAACTTACATTCCCCCATTGACTCTCCACCTCACTTAAATTAAAATGGAATGAGATAGAACGAAAAAAATCTAGCCAAACGAACTTCGTTCAGCTAGACAAAATAAAAAGGCACTCTGCAGGAAGATTGGTCGTCATCCCACAGAGCCTTATACAATCAGCATCACCTGATCGTACAAGTTGCCCTAGTCAATTTTCATTGACTGTTTTTATTTTACTCAATATTTCATGAAATTACTAGTGTTTTTTCTGATGTTCTGAGTTTAACGACAAAAACAGGTCAATGCTTCTTAATTGTACTTAGCGCGGTTTCGGCAGGTGTCCGGAACCGTTTTTTTTCGTTCTATTTTACGGTTGTGCAACTCTTTTTTTAGATTTGAACAATCGTTTTCGAGGAAGTTACCGCAAATCTAACTTCTCTCACCATGCATCACCTGCTGTAATGATCTGTCGATTTTGTGCTAACTTTTGACGGAGCAAGCCTTTTTTATGACAGATCCTTGCAGCCATGATAGTAACGAGGAAACAGCCGACACCTCAAAATAGTAAGCGGTCACTTAGTATTTTGAAGCCAAAAACAATCAGCACGAACTGATAAATCAAGTTGCCTAGGTCAATAATGCGTATAGTAAGAAAGAATGCTATCTACCAGAATACGTAGCATTCGATTAAATAAACATTCTCCACGGCTGACTGTTTGCTCGTTACTATTTTGTAAAATATTTAATACACTAACGAAGCAATTTTTGTTATACTATAACTAGTTGAATAACGGCTGAAGCTCTGAAAAAGGAGTTGATGCCATAAAGATATGTCTTTATCGCTTTTGTCCTGCTTTAATACATTGGAAAAGCGGTCCTTGAAAGATTTGTTAAAAGATATCGCTTCGAAAATAGTCGTCACGCTTGTGGCTTACTATATTGTTGAAGTGATTAAACTTTTTATCACTTCTATTTTTGAGTAAAAAAAGACCACTATCTGCTCGACTAAAGTAAGATAGTGGCAACATTAAACAATCGGGCTTTAGTCAGAACTCAACTAAAGAGTCAGTGTATCAGCACTGGCTTTTTTTGTAATCATAATAAATAATGATTACCTTCTTGTTTATTATACCTTATAAAGCATACAAAAAACAACTTATCCTAGTTATTCCACAAAAGATTTCAAGTCAATTTCGATGCTGCAAATAAAAATTTTAATCAGAAGAATTGAAAACGCATTCTCAAAAAGCTATACTATTCTTACAACGAATAATTTAGAGGAGGAGATTTCCATGGGGCTAAAACTATCTGAACAAGAAAGAAAAATAGCGACTATTTTGTCCACTGGAGTAGTTTATACAATTATTATCGATTCTAGTGTTGATTGCCAAAACTCTTCCAAACAAAACAAATTACACAAACTAGGTGTCTGGAAATATTTTAATGGTAAGAAAAACAAAGGCACCCTGACTTAGACTCTTAGCAAAAATGTACTACTCGATAAACTTGAATTGACTTTTGGAAAGAATACGATTTCACTAAAAAAATCAAACGGCTCTCCCTTTCAAGGTCTGCCAATATAAATAAAAAACAAAGTACAACAAGACGATTATTCACCTTGTGTACTTTGTTTTATTTTTACTCTAAGCCTGAACAGCATATTTCCTTGCAAACCCGTTCATACTTGGCAACACGATCCCTACCATATTCAGACTAAAAATCACTCCGCCGATTGCCCATGAAAGCAGCTCACCTTTACTCATAATAGGAACGATCATTGATAACCACAACATAGTCGTTAATCCGACAGCTATTATAAAAAATAATGTTCCATTATATTTTTTCACTTTTGTAATAAAGACATCTTTATAAAAACGGTACTCCATGTAAATGACAAAGGTTTCTGCTACTATCACTACAAGTACCTGAACTAGAAGTAAACTACTTTTCGGGAATGGTGAACCAAATAATGTCATAATTAGATCCAGTACTATCACCAGCACTGGCAATAAAATCGTGCGCCATTTCCTATTCAAGATGTTATAGTATTCCCAAAATGATTTTGTTGAATACAGTTTAGCTTTTGTTCCATATTTTCTTCATACATACCAGTATCCTCCTTTTTTCAGTTAAATTCTCCTTTTTCCTAATAATATAAATAGTAGCACATCAAAATAAAAGATTCTATGTCTTTGAAGAATGTATTAATGGTTCTCTAGCATCCCTTGTTTCGACAAATAATCATGCGCAACCGTCGCTGGATCTTTTTGTTCCACATTGACAAGGTAGTTCATCTCACTCATTTCTTCTTCTGTGATCTTACCAACCAAAGGCTGCAATAGTTCTTTTAATTCTAAATACTTCTCAAGCGTTTCAGCTTTCAGCAATGGTGCACCTTGATAGGGTGGAAATAGCTGTTTATTATCTTTTAAAATCACCAAATCATACTGCTTCAATTCGCTATCAGTCGAATAAGCATCCACCACGTTGACATCGCCATTATTAATTGCTTGGTAACGTAACGATGGCTCCATCGACTTCACATCGAAATTCAAGTTATACAGTTTTTGCAACCCTTTATAGCCATCTTCACGATCGATAAATTCTAGCGTAAAACCAGCTTTTAGCTGACTTTCAACTTTTTTCAAATCTTCGATTGTTTTCAATCCATTTTCTTCTGCAAATGAACGTTTAACCGCAACAGCATAGGTATTTTCATAACGCATTGGTTCTAGATAATCCATATTTTCTTGTTTTTTGATTTGATCTCGTGCATATTCGTATACTTCTCTTGGATCATTAGAAGTGTTCTTATTGTCCTTCAAAAAGGTTTCAAGAACTGTTCCAGTAAATTCAGGATAGACATCGATTTCACCAGATTTTAGTGCGTTAAATAGGAAACTGGTTTTCCCGAAGTTTGATTTTAGGTTTACGTGGATATCGCTGTTTGCTTCGATCAATTCTTTATACATGTTGATCAAGATATCTGGCTCTGCACCTAATTTTCCTGCTACTGTGATTTCTTTTTGTTCTGCTTCTTGATGGGTGTAGACAAACGAGCCAACTAATAACGCAAGTAAGACCATAAATGCCGCTACGATGCGTTTTACTGTTGCTTTCTCTAATAAATGAATCCCAAAGTTAAACAAGACCGCCAAGACAGCAGAAGAAATGGCACCGATCAAGATCAGGTACACATTATTTCGGTCGATTCCTAGTAAGATGAACGTTCCTAGTCCTCCTGCGCCAATCAGTGCCGCAAGCGTTGCGGTACCAATAATCATCACTGTCGCCGTACGAATCCCTGAAATGATATACGGCAAGGCTAATTGCAGCTCAAATTTGATTAGTTTTTCTCGTTTATTCATTCCAAAAGCTTCGGCCGCTTCTTCTAAGGAAGGATCGATTTCTGTCAGACCTGTATAGGTATTTTGCAAAATCGGAAATAGCGCATAAATCACTAATGCAACAATTGCTGGTGGACTGCCGATGCCGATAACCGGAATCAATAAACCAAGTAAAGCCAATGAAGGAATGGTTTGGAAAATACCCGTAATTTGTAAAACAAATTCAGCGACTTTTTTATAATTCGTCAATAAAATTGCTAATGGAATTGCGATAAGAATTGCAATCAGTAATGACAGTAAGGATAGTTGGATATGCTCGACGACGGCTTGAATAAAGTCTTCTTTACGAGCAACGAATGTTTCAATCAGTTTTCCCATATTATTGATCACCTTTTTCTATCTTCGTCTCTAAGAAGCGTAAAATCGTTCGATCTGTGATTTCACCGATAGGTCCTTTCTCGTCAACTAGTACAACCGTTTTTCCATCTACCAGTAAGCGAATCACTGTTGGTAAATCTGTACCTAAATTCACGGTTGTTTCACTATCTACTTGTCCATCTTCTATAAAACCAGATGCTAATAAGTCTTCTGCACAATAATTTTCCAAGTTGGCGTGTTCATTTTGGAAAAACTGTGCCACAAATTCATTAGCTGGGTGGCTTTTGATTGCTTCTGGTGTATCTGTTTGAACGATTTTACCCTCTTTCATCACACAAATTCGATCGCCTAAAAGTAAGGCTTCATTCATATCATGGGTGACGAAAACAACAGTGCTGGCTAACTCTTTATGCAGTTCTTTGATCAACAATTGTAATTGCCCTCTTGAAATCGGATCTAATGCACTAAAGGGCTCATCCATTAAAATAATATCTGGTTTGGCTGCAATCGCACGTAAAATTCCAATACGCTGTTGTTCCCCACCAGATAGTTCAGCTGGTTTTCGGTGAAGATATTCTTCTGGTGGTAAGCTAACTTTTCTTAGTAATTCTTCTGTTCTTTCTCGTCGTTTGGCTTTGCTCCAGTGTTTCATTTCTGGAATCAATTCGATATTTTCAGCAACTGTCAGATTCGGGAAAAGCGCGATTTGTTGAAGAACGTATCCTATTGTTAAGCGTAATTCTTTTAGATTGTAATCAATCAGTCTTTGATCGTTAAAATAGATATCGCCGTCTGTTGGTTCAATCAAGCGATTGATCATTTTTAACGTGGTTGTTTTTCCACTTCCACTTGGACCGACTAAGACAAAAAATTCTCCATCTTCAATTGAGACATCGAAGTCTTCTAATACTAATTGGTCGTTGTATTTTTTTGATACGTTTTGAAAATTAATCATTTGTTCACCTCATTTTTTCTTGTATGCACGTACTATTTATCTTTAGGTAATCTTTCACTATTTTAAGTATGTTTATAAGTATACTTGAAAATGTCCGATGTTTCTAACGACTTGTTTCTATTGTACAGAAAAAAACCTGACAACTGTCTGTCAGGTTTTCAAATTTGTTTTCAAATTATAGTAGCACAGCTTATTTCGCCAAACGATTAATCGCATCCGCATAAATTGCTGTTGCACGGAATAAATCATCCAATGCCATAAATTCATTAGCTTGATGCATTGTATCGGTATAACCAGGGAACATTGCGCCGTACGCCACACCACGTTTTAGTAAACGTCCGTAAGTTCCGCCGCCGATGATTTGTTCATGGCCTTTTTGACCAGTATGATCTTCATAAACTTGTAATAACGTTTCAACCAATGGATCATCTGCTGGCACATAATGTGGTTCTTGGTTGCGTCCACCTTGAACGATTTCTGCACCGATCGCGCCTGCTGTCGCTTTTACGCCAGATTGTAAATCTGCTGCAGTTATGCCTTTAGGGTAACGGAAATTCAAGCTCATAAAGTTGCCTTCTTCAGCATCTTTCTTGAAGACGAATAAACCAGCGTTCATTGTCAGTTTACCCATTTTAGCATCTTCAAAGGCTACGCCTAATTTTTCACCATAAAAATCTTCGTGAACAAGTGTTGCTGCAACTTGGATAAATTCTTTCGCTGCACCAGCAAATCCGTAGCTGTTTAAGAATAATGCTAAGAATGTCGCTGCATTGATCCCAGATTGCGGGCTAGCACCGTGTGCACCTTTTCCTACAACTTTGATCGTAACCGTTGTGCCATTGGCTTCTAACGTACCAGAAATCGGTTCTTCATCGACAAAAACGCTAAATGCGCCTTGCATTTTTCCAGCAGCTTCGGCAGTTGGAACAGTAATCACAGCAGTCGCTGTACCTGGAACCATGTTTTCACGCAAACCAGCATTAAAACTTTCTAAACCATATTCGCCTTCGCTTGATCCGCCAAAACGAGCATATAAAGAGACATTCCCTTTTTCACCATTGATGATCGGAAATTCTGCATCTGGAGAGAAACCAAAGTCTGGTTTTTCTTCGTGTTTGAAGTAATAATCCATATCGCCCCAGCCGCTTTCTTCGTCACTACCAACGACAAAGCGAACTTTTTTAGATAATGGTAAACCTAAATCTTTGATGATTCTTAATGCATAATAGGCGGCCATACTTGGGCCTTTATCATCACTCGAACCACGGGCAAAGATTTTGCCGTCTTTAATTACTGGCTCATAAGGATCTGTATCCCAGCCGTCACCAGCAGGTACAACGTCCATATGTCCGAAAATCCCTAGTGTTTCGTCGCCTTCGCCATATTCGATATGTCCGGCATAGTTATCAACGTTTTTCACAACAAAACCATCACGTTCGCCATACGCTAACATATGTTTTAAGCCAGCTACAGGACCAGGTCCAAATGGTGCATCTGGTGTTACTTTAGAGTCATCACGCTCACTGTTGATGCGTAATAAATTTTGTAAATCTTCTAATAGTGCATCTTTACGTGCGTCTACTTCTTTTTGCCAATCAATTGTCATTTTTTAGTCACTCCAATTCATTATTCTACCTTCTCATCATACCACTAACTCGCTTAAAAGAAAAAGGCGGGAACAGTTTTTTTCCGTAATATTTTGCTCTTCATTCGAAACAGATTTATACTGAAGGTAAATCATTAAAGGAGAATGCTCAGATGGAAGAACTATCACAAGAAGATTTGACGACTGTAATCAAGACTCGTCCACAAAATTCTCACAAAGGAAACTTTGGCCGTTCTGTTTTGATCGGCGGAAATAACATGTACGGCGGGGCGATCATCATGAGTGCGGAAGCTTGTATCAATTCGGGTTCTGGCTTAGTTTCAGTCATTACAGCAGAAAAAAATCACACAGCCCTTCACGCTCGTTTACCTGAAGCAATGGTGCTAGATTGGACGTTCACTCAAGAATTCAGTGATTTAATCGAGACAGCGGATGTCATTTTGATTGGACCTGGTTTAGGTTTAGACACTCATAGTCGGCAAATGTTAGAAAAAGTCTTACAACACCAAAAATCAGAACAGTGGCTCGTGATCGACGGATCAGCCATTACGTTATTTGCCCAAAATCATTATTCATTAAACTACCCAAAACAAGTGGTGTTCACACCTCATCAAATGGAGTGGGAACGGCTAAGCGGACTTAAAATTATTGATCAAACTGCTGCAAACAACCAAGCTGTACAAAAGCAATTAGATGCAACAATTATTTTAAAAAGCCACCGAACAGAAATTTATACTGCCTCTTCACAGTATAGAAATCCATTAGGAACTCCAGCTATGGCAACTGGTGGAATGGGCGATACACTGGCTGGGATGATCACTGGCTTTCTGGCACAGTTTCAAGAAAAAGAAGCAGCTATTTGCGCTGCTGTTTATCTTCATAGTTTGATTGGAGAAGAGTTGGGAAAAGAAAGATGCGTAGTATTACCAACTGAAATCAGTAAAAAATTACCTTATTACATGAAAAAAGCAGAGGAAAAACGATAATCATTTTTCCTCTTCTTTATTTTCTAGAAATCCTGTTTGTAAAATCCCCATGTAAATCTCTGCTCGTTCTGCTAGAAATTGCATTTGTTTGACCTCGGTTACTTCTGGATGAGCTTTTAAAAACTGCAAACTCTCCACCGAGACTTGGTTAAAAATACCTAATACTAGCTGAATAACATCTTGCTGTACAATTTCCTTTTTTATAGGCAACTGTTCGATGATGCCGGTCAAAAGTTGATGTACGATTTCCATATTCTCATCCATGTATTGTGCTAACTTTTCTTGAATTTCATTAGGTAAACTATACTTTTGTGCATACGCTGCAATCAATAAATGAATGTAATCAGGATATTCCTGTTCTAATTTTATTTTATACCGCGTCGATACGACAACCACTTCTACCAAGTCCGTATATTGCTTTGTAAATAAATCGCTTGATTGTTCAATTAGAAAATCAATCACACGGCTGATCGTACGTTCATACAATACTTGTTTTTTTCCAAAATAATGAAAAATCAAGCCTTTAGACACCCCAGCATCACGTGCTATTTCATCTGTATTTGCTTTTTGGTAGCCATACGTTGCGAACTGCTTTAATGCCGCTTGTAAAATTCGCTCGTATTTTTGCTGATCGATATTGATTTCTTTCACTAGACTTTCAGATCCTTCCGTTGATAAACCCTATATGTTGCACCTAGGAATAAAACAATCAGAAGACTCAATAAAATGACATTTCCAGCAGATAACCCCTTATCCAACAAGTTACCTGGAATCCCCATATGTGTGGGAGAGAGATTTTTTGCCCAACTAAATGAGTCATTCAAATCGGAAAAAATTCCAATTAAGTAAAAACCAAAAACAATACCTAACGAAATACTGGTACTTTGTTTGCTGGATTTTAAAAAGGTTGAAACAAAGAAGCCTAGCGTTAGGAAAAATAGTAAAATCAAACTTTCTTGCATAAAGATCTTACTAATTTCTCTAGTGATCGTCGCAACCGAATCAGTCGATTGACGATAGAGTAATGTGGAAACTAAAGAAACACCCAGTGACATCAACCAGAAAACCGCTAAAATAAATAGATTCCCTACAAATTTGCTTGTAACGATTCCTTTGCGTGTCACAGGTTGCGCATATAAAAACTCAATTGTGCCATCGGTTTCTTCTTTGATCAGCGCTTGGCTTCCTAGCATCATGGCATAAATGGACGCTGCCAAAAACATATATTGAAAATAATAACCGAAGAAACCCGTTGCGACTAAAAAGCTTGTTTGTCCGTTTACGCTGATATTGAAAGTTTTTAACAATGACGGAGACAGCCCATCTAGTTTTGCACCTAGAAGATCCTCCATAGCTGAACTATGCATTTGAGGGTAGACTGCACTAAAGCCAAAAATAATAACAGCAAATAAAATAGTCCAAATGATCAACCCTTTTACTAAAGACTTACTTTCGATTTTAGCTGTAATCATTTTCCATCTCCTCCTTCGTACAACGCCATAAACTGATCTTCCAATTCAGGATTTGTGATCGTAAAATCTTTAATTGAAGAATCCGCTAATAACGGTAAGATTTCATGTAGATCTCCCTCATACAATAAACGAGTTTCGTTTCCTTGGTGTTTTAAAATAGCTGCGCCCATTTTTTCAAATATAGATAACGGGATATGATCCCCAATCAATGTAATGACTTTACCTAATGATTTTTCTTTTGTAATATCTTGAACGGTAATAATTTTTCCTTGTCGAATAAACGCTGCTCGGTGCGCATGTTGTTGGACTTCATTTAAATCATTGCTGGATAAAAAGATCGTCATGCCCTTTTGATTGTACTTTTCTAACTCTTCAAACAAACGATGCTGCATTAGTGGATCCAACCCATTCGTCGGTTCATCTAAAATCAGTAACTCTGGATTAGGTAAAATTCCTGCAGTGATGGCGATTTTCTTTTTGTTTCCCAAAGACAGATCAGACATTTTTTTCTGAGCATCGATATCGAATAACTCAATAAAATAATCGATTTGCTTTTTACTATCCTTTAGCTGATGAAACTCCGCCACATATTTAAGCACTTCAACCGTTGTCATATTTGGATAAAAGCGGACATCACTTGATACATAACCCGTTCGCTTGCGAATTTCTTTCGCGTCTTTAATACTGTCCAAACCAAGTAAAGTAGCCGTTCCTTGATCTGGGTAAATGAAATTCAACATGGCCTTGATCGTTGTTGATTTTCCAGCTCCATTGGGACCGATAAAACCGTAGATTTCGCCTTTTTCTACTGATAGCTCTACTTGATCGATGGCTGGTTGTTTTTTATATAATTTGGTCAATCCTTTAAGTTCAATGGCATGCATTTTATTATTCCTCCTCATTGACTAACTAGTCAATTGAAGTATATCTCTATCTTGACTGAAGGGCAAAGAAAATGTGATGGAAACCTTGTTTTAAAACAAAATAATCGCTTCTATCACATTTTTTTATTGGTTTATCTTCAATTTTTCAAGCTCTTCCTCAGTCAAAATACGATATTCTCCTAAAGCCAGTTCTTCATCTAGCCATAGACTTCCCATCCGCAATCGTTTCAGATAGACAACTTTTTTGTCGACTGCTTCAAACATGCGCTTGACTTGATGAAATTTTCCTTCTTGAATAATCAGGCGGATTTCTGAGGTTTCATTCGTTTCATCCACCGATTCAATCATTAACTGACTGGGTTTGACTTGTTCCTTATTTGTTAATGCAAATCCCGCCGCAAAATGGCGAACATCTTCTTCTGTCACGATTCCTTGAACTTGTGCAAAATATTCTTTATCAACGTGCTTTTTGGGTGATAATAATTGATGGGCAAGCTGACCGTCATTTGTTAACAAAAGTAACCCCTCTGTATCTTTATCTAAACGACCAACAGGAAATAAATCTTCGCGATAATCTTCATTTTTCAATAAGTCGATCACTGTTTGATCCCATTTGTCTTCTGTTGCTGAAATCACGCCTTGCGGTTTATGCAGCATATAATAATAATATTTTTGATAGGTCAATTGTTCTCCAAGAAACTTAATAACATCTTGCTTTTCATCAATCTGTGTTTTCCCATCTTTAATGACCTCTTGATTTACAGTTACCAAACCTTTTTTCAGCAATTGCTTTGATTCTTTACGACTACCGACTCCAGTTTCTGCAAGAAATTTATCTAAACGCATATGATCCTCCTAATTTAAAAGCGTAGCGGGCTCGTCCTGCTACGACTGAAAAATAGGGAAATAGGACTGAGGTGCTTTTTACCTCATTCCTATTTCATCTTTTTTCCGAGGAGCAAGCCCGAGAAGCTAGATATGACTAAAAACTGAACAGGCTCGTTCTGCCTTGACAGAAAAATAGGAAAAATTGAGGATGGCGCTTTTTGCCGCAATCTATTTTTTCTTTTTCCCTAAAGGCTAGCCTGAAAAGCTAGATATAACAATAGCGGAACATTTCGTTCCGCTACTGGTTTCGTTCTATTTCATTTTCAACTTACGACGAATTTTGCCCACACCTGCTCCTAATAATTTATCTGCTAAGCGCAGTTTAAGTGTGATATAGCCGTATACCGCTCCACCAAATGATGCCACAAATAAAATGATCACAAAAGATTGGAACTTACGGGTGGGGTCTAAGAATAGGTACAAGAATTGTCTCATGATGATCGCAGCAACCATCATAACTAACGTGATCAAGAAAATCAATAAACCGCGTCGTAATGTCAAACCATAATTAAAATGGCTGACTTTTTTGATTTTTCTCATGATCAGTACACATGATAGCGTAAAACCAATCATCGTCGCAATCAATGGACCATATACTTCAAACAAACGCACACTTGGATATTGAACAATCAATTTCAATGCTAAACCTAAGCCAAAGTACTTGATCGCAGCTTTGTTCTCATACATCCCCATCAACATTGTTGACGATAACATGTAAAGTCCCATAAACAAACCTGCAAAACACGCTTGAATCAAGACCGATACACCTAAAGCATCTGGTGCATAAAACATTGTATACAGTGGTTTTGCCAAAACGATCATACCAAATGTCGCCGGCAACATCACAAACATAAATAACTGTAAGTTGTTACTGATTAATTTTGATAAATCTCTATATTTTTTCAAGGTAATCGCTTCAGTGATCAACGGTAATCCCGTAGCTGAGATAGATGTTGCTAAAGCAATCACGACCATTGTCAATTTATCTGGATTTGCATTAAAAATCGCAAATAGTGTTCGTAGCTGACTACCAGAATAAGTCGTAAATGTATTCATAAAATTAGAAAACGTAAATTGATCGACTAATTTAAAGACTGTTACACCTGAACCAACAACAATAAAAGGAAGTGCTTCTTTTAATGTCTCAATCAATAAATCGCGTGTTGACGCTTCATGCTCATTCGCACTATGTTCTGCAAGATAGTCAAACATTGGTTTTTGTTTTTGGAAATAGTAAAACAAAACAATAAGACTTGCCAACATCCCCACAAATGCTGCCAACGTTGATTGTGTTACTGCATCAACATAATTACCATCGATCACCTTCATAATGATAAACGCTGTTAACAACATATAAAAAACACGTGCAACTTGTTCAACGATTTGCGACAAAGCATAAGGCATCATATCTTGATTCCCTTGGAAATAGCCTCGCACTACACTCATACATGGGAAAATCAAAACAGCTAAACTCAACGATCTCATTGTCGGGATCAGTTCTTCTCCCCCACCAGACCATTTTGCCAAAAGTGGCGAGGCCAGATACATAACGATCGCAAAAATGCCCCCTAAAATGGCCATCAATTGAAGAGCTTTATAAAAAAGCTGCCGGCTGATCTTATATTCATTCAATGAATTGTAATAAGAAGTCTGCTTAGCAATAGCGGCAGGAATTCCTGCTGTAGATATTAATAAAAAGAGAGCGTATACGGTATACCCCATTGAAGATAAACTATTCGCTTCATTGGCGTGTTCTCCCATCCATGCATACCATGGGATAATATATACCGCACCCAACAAACGAGAAATTATATTACTAGCTGTCATCCAAGCCGATCCTTTAACCATTTTCTCTTGATTGGTCAAGATCGGTTGATCAGCAGGATTTGGTTGATTTATCATTTAACTCCTCCAACTTTCTTTGAACATGCTTTCTTTATTTTAATTGTTAAATCAAGTATATGCAACGACTTTCTTGAATAAATTAACTTATTTGTATTTTCCTCACAGATTTTGTAAAAAAACAGTCGTTTTCAATTTTAAAATATCTAAAAAGCAAATAAACACTCCGTTTATAACTATTTCTTTTTTATTTATATTCCGAGTAAAAACACCTCAATATCGCTTTAAATCCTTATTTATTTTTTGTATTTTACCAAAATATATTTATTATGTGTTTGTTATTTTAAATAGAGCTTTGATAGTAGAATTAGTTCTTCCTAACTTAATGTTTTCCAAAGATTTTTCTTCCGCTCCTAGCAAGCGCCTTGAAGTTTTGACGTTTAAATTGTATGATGAATTTCTAAAGTTTTCTATCCCAAAAATCTTACATTCAGATTTTAGATACCGCTTGGAGGCATAATGATGACTATTTCTTTAGAAAAAATCCGTGAATGTTTACTCAAAGAACATCTTTTAAAAGAATTCATTTCAGCAGAAGGCTGGTCTTTGACCTTACCTACCTCGTTGAATCATAAAACATTTAATACCGTTTCCTATGACTCCCGTAAAGTAAATGCTGATACACTTTTTTTCTGCAAGGGATTGAATTTCAAATCAGAATATTTAGAAAAAGCCGTCAACTCAGGACTTGACGTTTATGTAGCAGAGCAACCGTATGATGTATCTGCAGCATTAGGAATCATTGTAACAGATATCAAAAAAGCAATGGCTGTTTTAAGTATGGCCTTTTATGATTACCCGCAAAATAAATTAAAGCTGATCGGCTTCACCGGCACAAAAGGCAAAACAACTGCAGCTTACTTTACTAAATTTATTATAGATCAGGCCACCAATAAAAAAACGGCGATGTTGTCCACCATGAATTCTACTTTAGATGGGCAAACTTTTTTCAAATCACATTTAACAACACCTGAATCACTTGATCTTTATCAAATGATGGCAGAAGCGGTTAAAAACAACATGACCCACTTCATCATGGAAGTATCCTCACAAGCCTATAAAACCAATCGAGTATATGGTTTATTTTTCGATGTAGGGATTTTTCTGAATATCACGCCTGACCATATCAGCCCGATCGAACATCCTACATTCGATGATTATTTTTATTGTAAACGTCAGTTGATCAAACATTCAAAAACGATGATTTTAAATCATGAATCTGATCATTTCCAATTATTGAAAGAAACAGCAGAGCTTCATAAAGTCCCTTATCTCGTTTACGGCGATCAATCATCAACAGATGCAGATTATATCTATCAAACGAACCCTGATGACTCACTTGCCTTTTCTATAAGCACAGAGAACGATACATTAGCCGTTTCTGGTGAGTATCACTTACGTTTAGGCGGTGATTTCAATAAAGGGAATGCGCTAAGTGCTGTTCTTGCTAGTGCTCTGGTTGGTGCTACCCGCAAAGATTGTCAGCAAGGGATCAAAGAAACCACTGTTCCTGGTCGAATGGAATTATTAACAAATAAAAATGGCGCAAAAGTCTATGTAGATTATGCACACAATTACGATAGTTTAAAGAATCTTTTAACGTTTGTCAAAGAAGAACATCCTAGTGGTCGCTTAATTGTCGTAATCGGCAGCACTGGAAACAAAGCAATTTCTAGACGAAAAGATTTCGGAACTGTTTTATCTGAACTAGCTGATATTGCTATTTTAACGACAGATGATCCGGCTGATGAAAACCCAGCAGATATCTGCGCTGAGATTGCAGGTCATATCACGACAGATATTCAAATCGAAACCGTACTTGATCGTGGTGAAGCAATCAAAGAGGCCTTGTCTTTGAGCAAACCCGCTGACGCCGTCGTCTTAGCCGGTAAAGGTGCTGACTTATATCAAAAAGTTGGTGGAGAAGATACACCTTATGAGGGTGACTTTTCTATCGCCGAACGTTTAATCCTTGGATAAAAAAAGAAAAAGCGCAAACCAAAACGAATAATTCGCTTTGGTTTGCGCTTTAAATTTGAATAAATAGCGAAAAAAGCGAAACACTTTTATCTCTACTTTTTTTCCTATTTTCAACCCATCAGCATCATTATCAGCGTCATCAATACCAAACTAATCAAAATACTCGCTGAAGACGTAAACCCAACTGTTTCTTCCGGCATTCCAGCTTTGACACTATTGATCACTGAAAATGTCGGCATCGGCGCGACACTCAACACAACTAAAACGATTCTCAACAATGGAGACAATGGAATTACAAAAGCAAATAACAGCGCAAACGCTGCCCCACATAGATAACGCCAAGCCAGAACTTCTTTCACTAAATGTAAGGCTTTTTTAGGTAACCTCAACTCAAAATATAACCCAATCATAAACATCGATAAAAAACCATTTGCTTTGGCGATCATTTCTAAGATCCCCAACAATTCTACAGGCAGTCCAACTTGACAGATCCTCAGTAACAACATCACCATATAGGCTGTAAAAGGCGCTGATTTAAACAAAGACAAAACAATTCTCTTAAGTGTTGTCTCTTCTTTAGCTCCCACTACTTTATCAATCAACAAGGTACTTCCACCTGTCAGCATCACACTATTTCCAATATCAAACATCAAGAGAAATGGCACCGCTAAAGGATAAAAACCTTGAATAAACGGTAAACTAAAATTACCGATATTATATCCTGACATCGAATACATTTGAAATTTCTGTTCTAGAATGGGACGTTTTTTACTTACTCGCCCACCAATCAAAATCACCAAAATATTCAAAAATATCCCCATTATCAACAAGAAAAACAACGTTCCCGAAACAACGACACTGGCTAAACTAACGATAACCGTTGCGGGCAACGTTATATTTACAATAATAACGGATAACATTCCTCCATCCGCTTTACTCAATAAACCGATTCGCTTCATTAGATAACCCAAAAATATGACAAAACAAAACCCAATTGCTTGCACTAAGATTTCTCTCAACCAACTCGCTCCTCACTTATCTACTTCTATCACTAACATAAAGTATAGCAAAAAAATCCTATTCCTCATCGATTTTAACAAAAAAACATCCACGTAAACTTTCTTACGCAGATGTTTGTTCATTTTCATAACCTTAAAATAGCATTATTATCACTTTTTATTCCCAGACAATAGATATTTTCTTGTTAAAAATAACATCAAGCTACCGATAACTAGAAAATACAATGGCATTATAAGCAAAGTTCCGTTGTGAAGTTTACTCATTCCAAACGTGAATAAACTAACCAGCAGATAATAACCTAAACTAAAGAAAGCTCCAGCGGTTCCGATCACATCTTGAAAATCAGTTAATGCTAAACTAAGGCAATTAGGTAAAGCCGTTCCTGTCCCAGTCAGCAAAATGAAAATCCCTATCAACATCAACCAAAACTGAACCATTTCCGGTAGAACATTTGCCGCACTGGCAAAAAACAGAAAAACCGCTCCAAACAACATACATCTGATGCCAATCAGAATGATTTTCTCCGGCTGATAAATCGGCAATAACCGCTTGGACAATAAAGAACCTAGAATTGAAGCCCCAGCCACACCAATGCCTAAAAATCCATACATCGCGGTTGATAAATGAAATTGTTCAATAAAGATAAATGGCGCTTCCGCATAATAACTGAACAACACGCCATTGATCGCCCCTATCAAAAATCCATAAGTCAAAACTTTCGGATTCATTAACAGCCGTTTAACGATAGGCACTAATTTTACTGGTACTCGCTTACTTACTTCAAACGTTTCCGGCAAACGCAAAAACGCATAACAAAAAATCAACACACTCATGAATACTAACACAAGAAAAACTGCCCTAAAGCCCCAATACTGATCAACAATACCGCCAATCAGTGGACCAATTGCCGGGGTAAAGGCAAGTGCTGCAGAAATTTGCGCAAATAATGCATGACGCTGATTACCAGAATAACTTTCACGCAATATCGTTTGAGTGACAACCGATCCTGTGCTAGCACCAAAAGCTTGAACAAATCGAGCTAGCAACAATACTTCGATCGTCTCTGAACGAAAACAAAGAAAGCTGCCAATTCCATAAAACAACAAGCCATAAAGCATAGCCTTACGCCGTCCAATAAAATCAGACAGCCAGCCCCAAAAGAACACACCTAGCGCAAAGGCCAGAAAATAAATACTCAACGTTAACTGAACCATTGCCATCGATGTTTGAAAATCATGCGCAATATCTGGCAGTGACGGAGTAAAAATCGTTTCACTGATCTGTGGAAACCCAACTAAAACAATCAGTAATAATAACGATGGTATACGAGTTTCGATGCTTTTTTTCAAGAAAATTCCTCCTAAATTAAAAGCGGAATGGGCTCGTCCAGCTCTGACTGAAAAATAGGAAAAATTGCCTGAGGTGCTTTTTGCCTCATTCAACTTTTATCTTTTTTCCGAAGCCTTCAATCCTTAGAGCTTTATCTCTTAGGAATTGTCGAGCTCGAAGCAGAGCGCAGCACTAGCCCACTTCCCCAGTTCATTAAATTAAAGGGTTGAAAAAAAACATCTATCTCCGGGAAGCGGCGGGAGCATAATCAATATTAATTTATAGGTATTCATCTGCTGATCACTTCCTTTTCATTTATTTATATGGCCATTTCCCATCTTCCTCATAGTAGCACAAGTCCTACTCTGTTTTCAATTTCAAACGCAACCTAACTCAAGCGTTTAACTTTCCTCTCAAGTCAAACTATTTCTAAAAGTAAAAAAATAAAACATCTTTCAGCCAATTAATGATAAACTTATCCTAAATACATAACAAGCAAATAAACATTCTTATAAAGGAGCTTCGCTCATGAACTTGAAACAATCTATCCCAGCAGACTTCAGTGGTTTTGTTAATATCACATCAAATGATGAATCATTATTATTCGAGGCTTTCGGATATCGAGATCTTCCTAACAAAATAGAAAATACTGTTGATACGATTTTCGGTACAGCATCCGGCGGCAAAGCCTTCATTGCAGTCGCCATCATGAAACTGATCGAAGAAAAGAAAATCGGGATCGATCAACCGATCGACCAAATTCTCTCAAAGAAAATGCCTAATATCGATCCTAATGTCACGGTACATCAGCTACTAAATCATACCTCTGGGGTCGGGGATTATTTTGATGAAGAAGAACTTACTGACTATGCTGAATTATGGGAAGATTTCCCTAATTATAAAATACGCAAAAATAGCGATCTTTTGCCACTGTTTATTGATAAAAAAATGATGGATGTTCCTGGGGGAAAATTTCAATATAACAATACAGGGTACGTTCTTTTAGTAGCAATCATCGAATAACTTACACGCCAAGATTTTGATTGCTATTTGAAGCACGCCATTTTTGACCCAGCTGGTATGACTTCGACTGGTTACTTCGCTTTAGATCGGCTGCCCGCTAATGTTGCGAATGCTTATATTTACGATAAAGAATCAAAGGAATATTACAGCAACATTTACAGTATAGACGTCAAAGGAACTGGTGCTGGCGGTTGTTTCACTACTTTAAAAGACCTTGAACGTTTTTGGCCAACATTGTTTAGTGGAAAGATCATTTCTACACATGCGGTAAATTTGATGCAAACGATACAAGCTTCTGATTATTACGGCTATGGCTTTTGGATCGCTCAAAACAATGAACAACCTTTTCCCTATATGCAAGGGCAAGATCCTGGTATTTCGTTTATCTCTTCTTATGATCGATCCTTAAATCTTACGATTACTATTATGAGCAATTTAGGGCAAAATGTTTGGGCGATGCATAAAGATCTTTCTGCTTGTTTGGCTAAAAAGGATGATTCCTCAAAGGATTGAATCTATTGCAAGACAATATACATCATATAAAAATATTGATTATGCTATTATAATACATAATCTATCACTGACAGTTTCAACAAAATAAAGACTAGGGGGTAATTCAATGGCAAAACGAAAAATTCATAATTGTTTAGATGGCTGTTCGGTAGAATCAACTTTACAGCTAATTTCAGGTAAATGGAAAAGCGTGTTGTTGTACCATTTGATCTTTGAAGGTGCTTATCGTTACAGTGAATTACAACGTTTTGTACCTGGAATTACCAAAAGAATGTTGTCTTTACAATTAAAGGATTTAGAATCGGATGGACTAATCAGTCGGACAGTCTTACAGGAAAAGCCTATAGCTGTAAGCTATTCAGTAACTGATTACGGAAGAACACTGGCCCCTGTCATTGAATCGATGTATGCTTGGGGCAATTCATTTAATTTGCATCAATTAAATACACAATAATCATTTAAATAGTGGTATAAAAAATTACCCCGATTTACACTGATCATTTCTTCCTTTACACTAAAGTCACTTGTTGCTTAGTGCAATAAACTATTAGGTAAAGGCAGGAAGATGAAATGAATAAAACGAATGAAGACAAACGAAAAGAAATTTTAACAGCTTTTGAACACCGCCATGCTACAAAAGCTTTTGATTCAACTAAAAAAATTTCAACAGAAGATTGGGAAACCATTTTAGAAACCGCACGTCTATCTCCAAGCTCATTTGGATACGAGCCTTGGTCGTTTTTACTAATAGAAAATACTCAAGTAAAAGAAGACTTGAAAGAATTTTCTTGGGGCGCTGTCAACAGTTTAAATGGAGCAAGTCATTTTATCATAGCCTTGGCACGTAAAAATGTTACAGCCGAAAGCGCACATGTAAAACATATGGTAGAAGATGTATTTGGCCTACCATTCTCGCCAGACGCTCCACAAACTCAAATGTTCAAACAATTTCAGGTAAAAGATTTTGACTTAAATAGTGAACGTTCCTTGTTCGATTGGGCTTCTAAACAAACATATATCGCATTAGCTAATATGATGACAACAGCAGCCTTACTAGAAATCGAAAGTTGTCCGATTGAAGGATTTAATCGCATTGAAGTAGAAACTTATTTGAGTAAAAAAGGACTTTTAGATACTAGTGAATTTGGTGTTTCTTATATGCTTGGATTAGGTTATCGTACAAAAGAAATACCACTGAAAAAACGTCAAACTACTAATGAAATTCTGACAGCTGTCGAATAAAAAAACTCGTTTCCACATCTTTACTTGAACAGCAAAAAAATCGACTACTCACCTTAGAAACAGTATTTTTTACTGCTCACTAAGAAATTAGTCGATTTTTTTATCTTAAGTTTATCTATTTATTTCTTCAACACTGAAGGCTTAAACCCTTTCAATCTCAACGCATTCAACAATACAGACACTGAACTAAAACTCATCGCAGCTCCTGCAATCATTGGATTCAGCAACGGCCCACCGAATAGATACAAGACACCCATCGCAACTGGAATTCCTAACGTATTATAAGCAAATGCCCAGAATAAGTTTTCTTTGATATTCTTGATTGTGGCTTTACTCAACTCTACGGCTGTCGGTACATCCATCAAATCACTGCGCATCAATACGATATCCGCTGATTCCATAGCAACGTCTGTCCCAGAACCAATCGCGATCCCGATATCTGCTTGCGATAACGCTGGTGCATCATTGATTCCATCTCCGACCATGGCAACTTTCTTGCCTTCTTTTTGAAGTTTCATTACCTCGTTTGCTTTATCTTCTGGTAAGACCTCACTTAAGACACGATCGATTCCTACTTGTTTCGCGATTGCTTGGGCTGTTCGTTTGTTATCCCCTGTGATCATCGCCACTTCGATGCCCATTTGATGTAGTTTTTTGATTGCTGGAATACTGTTTGGCTTGATTGTATCCGCAACTGCGATAATTCCAGCAATGCTGCCATCTTTTGCAATATACATCGGTGTTTTTCCTTGCTCTGCTAATTGATCTGACATAGCGCCTAAATTTCCTAAAGAAATGTTGCGGTCATCCATCAATTTTTTATTTCCTAATAATAAACGACTCTCTTCGATCGTTACTTCGATCCCATGACCTGGAATTGCCACAAAGTCTTCTGTCTCTGCCAAATTCAGATTCTTCTCCTGTGCTCCATTAACAGTGGCTTCACCAAGCGGATGCTCTGAGCCTTTTTCAGCGGACGCCGCTAAACGGAGTAACTCATCTTGTGTCAGATCATTTGCAGTAACAATATCCGTAACTTTTGGTTTTCCTTCTGTGATGGTTCCTGTTTTATCAAAAACGATCGTTTGGATTTTATGTGTCGTTTCAAGTGCATCACCACTTTTGATCAATACGCCATTTTCAGCGCCTTTTCCTGTTCCAACCATAATGGCTGTCGGTGTTGCTAAACCTAAAGCACATGGACACGCAATGACTAAAACGGAGATAGTGATCGTTAAAGCAAAGACCCAAGATTCTTGACCTAAAAAGTACCAAGCAAGACCAGCTAAAACAGCTAAAACCATTACGATCGGTACAAAGACACCGGAAATTTTATCCGCCATTTTTGCGATCGGTGCTTTTGAGCCTTGGGCATCTTCTACAAGTTTAATGATTTGAGATAGTGCCGTATCTTTACCAACTTTAGTTGCTTTAAAGCGGAAACTACCGTTTTTGTTGATACTTGCACCGATGACATTATCCCCAATTTTTTTCTCAACGGGCATACTTTCACCTGTTAGCATTGATTCGTCGATTGCAGATGATCCTTCGATCACCACACCATCGACTGGAATTTTTTCACCAGGACGAACAACAATAATATCTTCTAATTGAACGCTATCAACTGGAATTTCCATTTCTTGCCCATTACGGAAAACACGGGCATTTTTTGGCGCTAAGCCCATCAATTTTTTGATTGCTTCTGACGTTTTTCCTTTTGAAACAGCTTCGAAGTATTTACCCAATGTGATCAGAGTTAAGATTACACCTGCTGACTCATAGTAAAGTGCCATCGTAAATTGTGGATCCCCTGCAAAAATCATTATCGTCCCATATAAACTATAGGCAACGGCCGCACTCGTTCCTAGGGCAACTAAAGAATCCATATTAGGATGACCCTTGAATAACGCTTTAAACCCAACTGTAAAGAAACTTCTACCTAAATACAATACTGGAATCGTTAAAACCAATTGAACCATCGCAAATGTTTCAGCATGCATCATTGGATCTAAGAATGTGGGCAAAGGTAAACCAACCATATGACCCATTGCGATATATAATAATGGAACCGTAAATACGGCTGACAGCCAAAAACGTTGCCACATGTCTTTGATATGCTTTTGTTTTTTCTCGCGGTCTTTGTCTACCGTATCTGCTGAATCAACTTGTTCAACTGCGCCATAACCAGCATCTGAAACTGTTTTGGTAATATCAGAAACGTTTATTACCGATGGATCAAAATCAACGACCATTTTTTCTGTTGCCAAATTGACAGAGGCTTTTGATACACCTGTTAATTTGCTTGTCGCTTTTTCGATTGTTTGCGCACATGATGCACACGTCATACCTTCTATATCAAATGTTTTTTGTTGTACATTGCTTAACGCTTCATACCCTGCATCTGATACAGCTTTTTGAATATCACTTTCTGATAACTTACTTTCATCGTATTCAACATTTAGCTTTTCTGTTGCTAGATTGACAGTGGCTTTTGACACGCCGGTTAGTTTTGCGGTGGCTTTTTCTACTGTTTGCGCACATGATGCACAGGTCATACCTTCTATATCGAATGTTTTTGCTTGCATTTTTTTCCAGCTCCTTTGTTTGCTAGCTTTTATTTCTGAACGAAAAGACTACAAGCGTAATCGATTTATCCCTTCTTTATATTAGGATATGCTATTTAAATTGTCAACCTAAATAGCTCATAATAATCATAAATATGTTTATTCAACATGTTGAAACGATTAGCCTCTTTACTTTGTAAACTCATGCTAATATAAGCCTTCCTAGACTAGAGAAAAAGATGGTATAAGCGCCAGCAAAGCGGAACTAACTGTTCAGGATTGCCTATAAAAGTAAGGTCTAGTTTGCTTCACATTCTAAAACCGAATAACTGCTGCTGAGAAAAAATAGTTCCTTTAGAAATAAGTAATAGTCGCTTTTTATTTATTCTTTGACTGCTAAATACAAAAAAAATCATCAATAAACCGCATAAGGAAATTTAGGATACCTCATGCCGTTTATTGATGATTTTATTAAAGTTAGTTATCTAAGTTGTTCGTTCATTGATTATGGCACTTCTTCAAGTTGCCATAGAATTGTCGCTTTATATTTCCCTTTTTGAACAACACTCCTTGTGGGTACCTTTAATTGCAGACCAGATTTTCCAGAATCCCATCCTTTACTAACATTATATTCATCAGCATTTCTAATTTTTTGTGAGTCAATTATTTCTTTGTTTCCTTTGTTAAGTACCACAGTGTTCTCTTCATTTTTTTTGTATCGAATCGCATCTGATAAGACAATCTGCGGATTTTCGACACTAGTTAACGGCTTTGCTAAAGTCGCTGATAACGACCATTTATTTGGACTTTTACGATTATCCCAAATGACGAGAGGTACATCGTATCTCGCCTGTTCTACTTGAATAAATGGTATGCTCCCCTGTACCAATTTTGTTCCAAAATTCAGTGAATTTGGATGTGAAGAAATAAATAGTATTCCTTTAAAATGATATTCTAACGTTATTCTGTCCTCGGGTACGATAAATGCCATTTCATTTTCTGGTCTTGCAGTAACTTGATAGTTTTTATCCGTTATCTCTGTAATGACATTTTGGACTTCTGCTTCTTTTGTCAAATCAATAGTCGAGCCGACCTCTCCAAATAGAGAAACTGACTCATCTAGTTCTTCTCCTGTTTCGTCTAGAAAAACAATATCAATGTATTGCTTTTGTATCAGTGTTATCGTAATATCTTTTTCTTTTGTAACGCTACCTTTTGTAGCTTTAATTGTCGCCTTGTACTTCCCAGGCTTTGCATTAGGCTTTAACGTTGTTGCAGAAACAGTTAATGAAATATCATCGGTTGAGCCAGAAGCTATATCCCATCCAACAGCTTCTGAATTTTTTAAAATAAATTGCTCAAGTTCAACTTCTGAACTATTCGCAACCTCTCGACAATCTCTTACAAAGTCATTTGCAGCAAGATATAATCCGCTGGTCGGAGGATCGTCAACAACTTGTACAGGAACTTTAATCACCGTTGTTTGTTCCGGTTGATTTTTATCTGTCATGCGAACCAACACACTCTTTAAACCAACAGTCGATGTATCTGGTAATTCACTATCGTATTCATAGCTCGCTGTATTACCTGGAAGGATTACTTCATCCCTGACAATATCTTGCGGTTTTTTTGTAAAATTTGTCCCTTTTTTTATCAGTTGCGGGATTGCTTTTGCACCTATATTGTATACATTGATTGGAATTTTATATTCCTCAGAAGGCAAGCCTTCATGTTCGTTTATTGCTAAAACATCCGTTAGATAAGACTTAATTGAGCCTGTTTCAGTTTTTAAGTTATCAGGTAAACTTGATCTAGGAATACTGTACGTGCCTCTATACTCTCTCTTACTATCTGCGGTATATTTTTGTACACTTTGACTTTTATCTGGAAATGTATAGGTGATAGTGCCCGTATCTTCCTGAGCAGGTATGTTTTTAATAAGATAGCTTCCCTTTACATCTTCATTGTAATTCGAATAGACATTAAAATCCGTTGGAGTTGTTTCTACTTTCATGTGTTCTAACACAAAGGGGTCTTTAACAATCATTCCAACATCGTCTTCCAAACTGTTGTACATCATTCTTAATCCAATTGTCGTTATTTCACTTTTAGCTATAAAGTCCTGTTGGAGTTTTATAACTTGGTTTCCGCTTGGAAGTTGTTGACTCACGTTCACGAGTGCGCCTCCTCCTGCAAAAGCTGTCCCATTATATACTGTCATTCGAGCTTCCGGGCTAGAAATTTTTATACGATTAGTTACAAGTGTATTAAAGCTTGCTGAAACTCTATATTTCTGCCCAGCTTCTGTTTTAATTGTTTGAGAAGCCACAACAGCTACTCCTGGACCATCCCCATAATAATCTTTAAGAGCTAACATACCCAACCCAGGAAAAGTTTCAAAGGCGGAGAACCAAACATACTTGTATCCAGTAGACTCATACCACTCTCCATCCCAGTTGCTATTTCTTGAAAGACCATATAATTCCTTATGGTAATTCAAACCATATGATGCTCGAGTAGTCTTCCAATTGCTTATTTCCTCATTAGGTTTTCTAACAAATGTTGCATTTTGTATTAAGTTACGTCTGATAACTGAATCTGTTTTTTCAATACTCGTTGTAAAATCAGACGACTGATCTGATGATGACCCATTTAGACCTGAGTCAACTTCTTCTGATGTACTACTAGAATTGATTTCTTCTAGACCTGAGTCAACTTCTTCTGATGCACTACTAGAATTGATTTCTTCATTACTCTCCGTAGAGGCAATAGCTTCGGTTTGCGTTGTGGCAGTTTCACTAGAAAAACTTGCACTGCTATCTTGTTCAATTAGTTCAGAAGCATCAGACTTATCTAATTGGTAAAAACCAACCAACACTATACTAAAGCAAACGATTACTAAGTAGTTTTTAATGTTCTTAAACATACTCTTAAATCCACTCCAATCTATTTATAAATTTTCACTTCAAGTTAAAGTACACTCTCTTTTTTCGACAATACGATGAGAAAGAATATCACATTTAATAGCAAATAAACATTATAAAACAGTAGTATTTTTCGTCATACTTTACGACCCATTATATCTAGTAAGCAAGCTATTTTCTTGCCTGATTCTTAAATATAAACAAACACCATAAGGAATACATCCTATCGCAAATGTCACCCATGCATGGAATATAAAAGTGATGCCAATCAATTCAGGAATGATATTAAAGAAATAATTAGGATGTTTGATTTTTTTAAATATCCAAGTGCTGTTAATTTTGTGATTTTCTTCAAATATTAGTTTTACTGTCCAATAACGATTTAATGTTTTGATGACAAACAATAACACACTGTACGATATCATCATCATTATAATCCCAACAAAACTTAACATGTCTGATTTCACATGAGTAATAATTCCTTCAAAAAATGATGAGAAATAAATCATCGTGTGTAGAATCGCTAAATATTTAGATGTCGTTTTTCCATATTCTACAGCACCACTAGCAAGCAATTTTTTTTCGTTTTCTTTAGATATATAAAGAGCTAACAGTCTAAATAAAACAAGTAAAATAAATACAACATATAATTTTCCGCTCATTTTCTGACATCCTTTCCTATTTGTTACTCTTTAATTATATAGATTTTTGTTCACCTGATATTGTTCAGCAATAGTGATTATGCGCCTTGATAGATCAGTCATCCAGATTTGTTTGTAAATTTTTTCTCAAATAAAATAATGAAATTCCGTCTTCCGGTGTATTTTCTAATGTTCCAAATACTTGATAAGAGAATTTCTTATAATAGTTTGGCGCTTGAAAGCTATAGGTTTCTAAATGAATGACTGTACATCCCAAGGCGATCGCTTTTTCTTCTGCCAATTTCAATAATTGTTCTCCTATCCGTTTGCCTCTTAATGATTCATTGACCCATAAATAATCAATATGCATAATTCCCCAGTACCATTGCATAGAAAGACCTGCTTGAATCGCACCTTCCTCATCTTTATTCACATAGCAAACTTCACCTGTAGGTGCATTCTTCGTTTCTTTAGAAACAAATTTGTCATTGTGTTTGACAATTTTTTTTTCTAATAGTTCTTTTATTTCTTGACTCCTTTGGCTTTGAAATTTCATAGTTACCTCCTAATTATTTTTTTAGTTCATCAAATTTATAAATATACTTATAAAGCAAGTATACGTCTTCTGATTTATTCTCTTTAAATAATTCTTACTCATTGAAACTCAAGAAAATCAGCAGTATCAATTACTTTCACTTCTTATTCAGGTCTTAAAAATCAAAATTGCTTGCATGATAAAAAATTAAAGCGCATCACTTTCTGATTTCTTTATATTTTTTCAGAAATTGGACTGTGCAAACTATCCTCTTTCCTCTCGATTATCCCTTGATATACTGCAATCGTATACTCTAACATTTCACTTTTTTGATTAAGTTCTACTAACTGTTTTTTTATTGTATGCCGTTGCTCTATCAATAAATCTAAGCGTTTTTTTAAGGTATTATCCCCTTGACAAAATAATTCTATGTAATACTGCATTTTACTAACAGATAACCCTGTCGCTCTTAAACACATTATTATGTATACCAGCTCTAAATCATCCTCACTAAATTCTCTAATATTTTGGCTATTTCTTTTTATAAAAGGAAATAATCCCTTTTTATCATAAAAACGTAATGTATAAGGTGAAATCCCCATTATCTCTGAGACTTCTTTTATTGTGTATGTTTTCAATTGATTTACCTCCTTAGCCTCTCTTCATCGTTTCCAATTTCTAGATGCTTAGTTATGTAACCTATTGATGTGGATTTAACTATGTATAATTTTCTGAATTACCACTTAAAAAAGTTGGATTTTTGGAGGTAATTCAGAAAAAATGGTTAGTTCATTTTAAAATAAAAAGTATTAGAATAAGTTAAATGGTGTAAATTTAGCTAATTCAACAACTTGCTTTGTTGCTTTAAGTGATAGTACTTGGTGATCACCCTAAAGCCTTAGTGCCGCTACTTCTTTTATTTTCATCAATATAACTGATGTTAAGGTGTTTCTGCTAGTTGCCATAAAATAGTTGCCTGATATTTTCCGACCTGAACAACCTTGCCTACGGGGACTTCCAATTGTAATCCTGACTTTCCAGAGTCCCATTCTTCACTGATGTTTACATCACCAGGTTCTTTTATTTTTTTCGTTTCAATCGTTTCCGCAGTTCCTGTCCTCAAAACTACAGTCGTCGAGTTATTTTTCTTATAGCGAATAGCTTCTGGGAGATTTTTACTTTCATCCTCTTGACTCGTCAACGGTTTTTCTAACGTTGCCATCAGTGTCCAAGGTTTCGTCCCTTTACGGTTATCCCAAATTTTTAGTGGTCTGTCATATCTTGCCTTTTCTACTCTGATGAACGGCGTACTAGCTTGTAGTATTTTCACACCAAAATTCATATAGTTCGGATAGGAGCTGACAAATAATGTCCCTTCAAATCGATAGGTAACCGTTGTATCCTGATTCGGAACGACCAATGCAGTCTCGTTTTCAGGTCTTTCATAAATTTGGTAGCGTTCCTTTTGAATCTCGTTGATTGCCGCTTGAACTTCTTCTTCTTTCGTCAGATCAATTTTTGTTCCAACCGTTCTCAGCAATGACACAGGTTCATGCATCGGCTCACCTGCTTCATCTAAAAATTCTACCTTAACTGTTTGTTTATCTATTATGTTAATCGTAATATCCTTTTTAGCAGTGAGTGTTCCTTTGACCGCTTTTATGCTTGCTTTGTATGTGCCAACTTGGGCATTTGGTTTCAATGTTGTATCTGTCACGGACATTTGGATGTCTTCTGTTGATCCTGTGCCAACGTCCCACGCAATAGCTTCTGAATTCTTTAATATAAGTTCATTTACTTGATCTTCTGTAATCCCTTGTAGTTCTTGTACTGGACTCGAATAATCATTTGCTATTAAAAATAGTCCGCTGGTTGGTGGCGGGCCTTCCACAACTTGGACGGGTACTTTGATGAGTGCTGTTTCATCCGGTCTTTCTTTGTCTGTCATACGGACGAGGACGCTTTTTAGCCCCAAGGTGGATGTATCCGGCAGTTCGCCTTCGTATTCATACACAGCTGTATTTCCTGGCAAAATAATCGGATCCCTGATTATTTCTTGCGGTTTTTTAGTAAATGGTTTGCCTTTTTGAATAATTTGTGGGATGGGCTTTGCACCTACACGATAGACATTGATCGCCGCTGTATTTTCCTCCGACGTAATACCCAGAGTATCATTTTCTGCATAGATATCCGTGTAATAACTTTTTATTGTCCCAGGAGAGTCATTCAATACGTTAGGTAATGTCTTTCTAGGAACCGTGAAGTCTCCTTTGCTTTTTTTATCTTTATCCGCTTTATAAGTCACTTGTTTTGTTGTCTCATCAGGAAAAGTAAACGTAACCGTTCCAGTATTACCAACTTCCGGAATTTGACTTAACTCGTAGCTAAAGTCAGAATCTTTATCATAATCATTATAAACATTGTATTCTTTTGGATCCGTGTCTATTAAAATGTAAGGGGGGATTTCACCTAACCCATATTCTACTTTATATCTGAGTTTCTCACCTGACTCTATCGGTCTGTGTTTGACACCTACCTGATATTTTTGTCTTATATCACCCGTATTTCCACCACCCCAATGCATGACTTCAGTGCCGTCAGCATAGAATTTATTTTCAAAACCAGGTCTAGAAAAATCATCATTAAAAAAGTTAATGTCTCTGAAAATACCTCCAAATTTGGGTGGCGATAAATTGAGATTCCCTTCAAGCTCCTTGCCGACAACCCACATAGATTGGTCTCCTAAAAATTGGCCACGACTATTTTTAACTTTCAGGTAAAAACGACGATCAGGATTCTGATTCTGAGAACGTATAAGCATATAAAAACCAGAACTGTTACCGTATAAATAGGTGAAGGAGCCACCATTTATGTAATAAGGGTCATTTGCTGATAATAAACCAAATGTTTGTTTATTAGCCGACGTATTATATATGGAAAACTCTTCTATGAAAGAACCATTTTTTTGCACATAGGCATCTAGTACATATATAACCTGTTTTTTTTGGTCAATTACTATCTGACGTAACCTATTATCTTTTTTCAAAAACCTGACATTAGCAAATTCCGAATTACCTATTTTAGTGAGCTCAGTTTGTTTCTTCCCATCTATATAAGGGGTATAAGAAGTTACTCCCTCTAGATCAAATAAAACATCATTAGATTTATCTCTAGAACTATAGCCAATTTCCCCACCTTTAGGATTACCCCACTTAGGACTCCAACCACGATATAGCATCCCAATTTTTGAACCGTTCTGACCAGTCACCAAAAAAGCTGAGTTACTACCGTAAGGAATATCAGTATATCCTGAAGAGAACTCCTTTTCTAGTTTTTCCTCAATTGGGTTTACCTCATCTCTAAAAGATATTCTAACAGGTCTATTCAAGATATTAGGACTCCCACTAAGAGAAAAATCCAATGTGTACGTAACACCCATAGTTGGATTTTCACTTGGTAATATGGCGGGAACAGGTGCGTTCAAGTCCATTTCTAGTGACTTACCATTTTGTCCATTCCAAGCAACCAATCCTGATTTTTCAAGTATATACGCTTTCAACTCCTTTGTATTAGAAACTTTAGCACTATAATCGGAGTAATCAATCCTAATTATATGGTCTGGCTCTTGTGCAGTCATGCTACTGTTTGGATTCTCATATGAGTTTAGTATTATTAATGGTACTTTAATGACTAATTTATTCTCTGGTTCGTTATTATCCACCATATTGATTTTAAGAATTAACGAATTTGGACCAGTAGTATCTATGTATGGTAGCTGCCCCCCAACATATGAATACGAAGCTGTATGCCCTCCCGGCAACAGGATATCTTTTAATAATTCTTCTGGTTTTTTTGTAAAGGTCTCCCCAACGCGAATTACCTGAGGAATTGCAGTGGCACCAAATGGCTGGTCTGAGTCAACGTTAGCCGTATAAAAAGAAAATTGGCTAGCGTCATTGCCCTTAATTGATGTGTCCTTTGGCACTTCAGCAGAATTAACAGTTTCGCTAGTCTCAACTTTTGTTTTTTTCCGCTCTGTTTCTTTAGTTAAAGCATGAATAGCACTATCTTTAGTTTCTTCATCCGCTTTTATTTTTGTTGGTGCCTTGATCGCATAAAATGCTAAAACGGTAAATAGTAATGCTACAATAGCCATTATAGACTTATTACGTGTTTGTCGTATATTCTTCAAGTTGCCACCCCTTATAAAATTATTATTTTCGTATTTACAAAATTTAAATAACGCTACTTTCTCCGTTTTATTATAAAAAATGCTACTGGAGTTGTAATTAAAAATAAGATAAAAATACCACTAAACACCCACTTATACCATGAATTCGAACTTTCAGGTCTCATTTGTTTTTTCTGGACAGCCAGTGTCGATAAATCATCTTGTGTTACTTTGAAATTTTTCTCCCACTTCCAATTTTCACCAGTCGCTAGTTTGACATCCGCTTTTAATGTATATTCCCCTTTAACAAAGTTTTTATCTGCCAAAGAGATAGGGAAATCGATCATTGAATTGGGGGCCATTCTTAAATCGTTTTTTTTCATTTGAAACAATTCTTTGTTTGAATTTTTTTTAAATACTTTGATTTCTACCCCCATATTTTCCACATAAATCGGGCGGGTATTAGAATAGTTTAAAAAAAGTGTATACTGTCCATCATAGACTTTTGCATACGCTCTATTAAATTTGAGCTCTGGTTTAATCGTTTGGGTATCTGACTCACTCAATAAAAAGCCTATCAGATAAGCGAATTTATTTTGTACGACTTCTTTTTCTGTTGCTTTTTTTTCATCTTTTTCATCTATGATCTGCAGTTGTATACCACCTGCAATTAGACCTTCAACCGTATCTTCAGGCATTGCTATCTCAATTACAACTTTCTTATCACTTCTTGCTGGAACAGTGACTCTTTCAGGTGCTTTAACAATATCTGTAAACTTATGTTTTAGTGACACATCTTCTTTTAAATCGTTTGGTCCGTAATCTATAACACCATTGCCATTGGTTTTAGCACTGTTCAATTTTATGGATACATCGAGTGCTTTTTGATTTGTATTATGCAAAATTAGTTCCACTTTTTGCTTTTGTCCTTTTTGCATTAACAGATCATAGTATCCTACATTCTTATTCAGCTGATTAGCCGGCTGCACCACTTCATAGGAAAAACCGCTCATTAACTGATTATTTTCCTCTTGTGCATACGTTTTAAGAGGAAAAAAAAGGAGTAGAATAATACTTAAACAAGCTAATTTTAGTCCTTTCAATGGTATGCCTCTTTTCTTGTTTTTTTACTTATTTTTAGTGAACAGCTTAAATCAGTAACTGTCATTCCCATCCAGAAACAACTTTATCTTTTAATTTTTAATTTAGATACTTTAATTTTAGTATGTGTTATCTAAGCTCCAGTTAACTTGACCACTGAAGTTTTTACCCTCAGCGCCAGTACCAGTTGTAACGACTAATTTTGTATCAGATAATTTTGTGGCAAAACCATCTACGACAGCGTTAGCTTTTGTTTTCCCCATAAGCTCAACAGCAGTTGTATTTCCAGCTTCTAAAGAAACGGCTTTGTTTAGCTTAGTATCACTACCTTCTGGTAATTTACCTAGGTTACCTTCAATTGGGTTAGGATAGTAATCATTTGTTTCTTCATCCACATCACCAATATCGTACGATTCAATATCGCCTAGAGAAAATGTCAATTTAGCTGGTAATTCAGCTTTAGTTGAATCTTTAGATACTAATTCAGACATCGTCGCAGATAATTTCCAAGCACTTGTTGTTTTTTCAGCTTCTGATGCTCTATCATCATTGACTACAAGATATTGGTCTCCTACAACTTTATTACTGAAAGTTGCAATGTTTGCTGTCGCTTTTTGTTTACCAAAATCAAATCTAGATGGTGTCCAAATTAGCGCTAAGTTGTCTTTATACGGTCCAGGTCCAGGTTTAACAGGTCCATCAGTATCAAAACGAATTCCTACGTCTGTACTATCTTTACTTACTTCCTCAGCATTTGCTGGTTTAGCGAAAACCATCAAAGCTGATGATGCTAAAAGTGTTGTTAAAATTAGTTTTTTCAAAATTTTATCTCCTTCTCAAGCTGTCAACTAGAATGGAGACAATTACTGATTTAAACCGTTCACTAAATCAACGATCATGCAATTAATCCGATTTGTTCTTTTAATAGAATAAACAAATAGATAATCAATGATAAACTTCCTAGTGAGATTATGATGAAACTAAAATTTAAGATTAAGTAACTTTTGTTTAATTTAAGACGTCTGCTTAAGAATGCATCTCTAGACAACGTCGTAATAAAAAATAGTAGTGCTGTAACTGATATTCCAGACAATACGAATACCCAGAAATAATCTCTCACTGTTTATACCTCCTTTAGAGTCGTGTAGCATAATTTTTTCAACGAAAGAACCCCAATAAATATTACTAACATTCCTAAACCTATCAACAATAGAATAATGGACGTGACCATCTGACCTAAATGAGGCAATTGCTTGTCTCGGTCGGGACCAACAGGTTTTATCTCCGCAGGTGGTGTTACAGGGTCCACAACTTTTGATTCTTCAAAACCGATACCTGCATCTGTTTTTTCTGCTTGAACAAACAGACTATTAGAGCACAAAATAAGAAACAGTAATACTTGAATCATGATTATCTTAACTAAAAATACACTTTTTTTTCCCATATATAATTCTCCTCATTTAGCAAACTATATTTTTTTCTTTTTCTTTTTCTTTTTCTTTTTTAAGCGCATTTTTTTCCAAAGTTTTTCCCATTTTTTACGTCTAACTATTATGATAATCGCTAGCATCACAGTCAAAATAGCCATGGTAATACTCATTACCTTGATCCATGTTGGTGTAACGATTTTGAACGCACTCTGTTCGTTCATTTCTTTTGCTTCTTTATTCGTGATAGTAAAATTTTCACTTAAATGCCATTCTTTATTTGCATTTTTCGCATCTAATTTCAGTGTATAAGTACCAGATGGAAGACTATCAATTCCCCAATCCATTTCAAAATCAAAATGACTATTTGGCGCCATTGAATAATTCTGAACCGTTTTTTGTTTCACCACATCATCTGTGCCTTGTTTCACCATTGTTGCAGTGATATCCATATCTTCTAATACTTTCGGTTCTGGATTTCTCAAGCTTGCTAGTACCATTTTTTTCCCGCGTTTTATTGAAGCTTTCACTGAGGTCATTTCTAAGGTTTGTCCATCAGTGAATTCATCTCCAGATTCTGACATAAGAAAACCAGTTCTATAAGAAAATTCTGTCGCAACTCCAGAGCTTTGCTCGCCCAGATCTAATTTGAAAACTAAAGCACCCATTTTTATCCCTTTATAATGTTCTTCAGATGGATTCAAACGAACCGTCACTTTTTTTTCTTCATAATTACCTATGGTAATCTCAGGAGTATCGATTTTAATTAATGAACTAATAGGATTTTTTAGCGATTCATCTAACTTTTTTTTATCAGCTGTGTATTCAATTGTTCCATTGTCTCCAGTAAATGCATCTGCTGCACTTATTTTAATTTTGACACTTTCTTTCTTTGTACTTTTAATTCTTACTTCTAATTCTTGTTCTACTCCAGGTTCAGTTTGAACATAAAAATAACTTTGATTCGGGTCAATTTGACTTTTAGGTTGGACTAATTGTACGACATAACCTAGATTATTGTCTTCTGGTACAGCCAATGCTGTCTCACATCCAATGAGGGTAGTGATAAAACAAGCGATTGTTATAAATAATAGTCTAATTTTCTTTTCCAATAATCTATCTCCTTGTCCATATTTTGTTAATTTTGTTTACTGATTGCATATAAATAAACAAAATAGCCATTACTGTCATCCAGCTCAACTTTACTATGTATTTCGAATCCTTTTTTATAAAAATAACTTTCCCAGTATTTATTAAATTCATTTATAAAGTTCTGTACTTCTTCTTCTGTTGCAAACGGACCTTCCATTTTTATATTTTCGTTGTGTAAATACATATTTTGATCATCTTCATACAGATATTTCGTTATTGCATGTATTGTATAAACAGCTGTGCCGGAAAAAATAACCACAAGCAAAAACAATGGCCACAATAGGTTGTATAATAGTCCAATCACACAACTAACTAATAGGAGTAAATAGCCCACTATAATTAGTTGGTTTTTATTTTTCACGTCTAGATTTTTCTGTTCTTTTATAAAAAAGTACAACACGATCAATTGATGAATTGTTAACAGTACAAATGCTAGCGCAAGATACAACAATATTTCATCTAAATGATAGGTAGTTAGAAAAAGTACTTGTAGGATAATATTTGCATTTTTGTCTGTGTAAAAAGCGGCTTCTTTGTAAAAATTAGAAAACAGAAGAAAATATGCTGACCATGCAATTGTTATAAATAATAGATTCAAAAAATAGAATTTATTTTTTCTGAATTTCTCTTTGATAAAGTTCACTTGATGTACCATCCATTCCTTCATGTAGTTAGTTTTCAGATTAATTTAATCAAACTATTTGTAGCTCAATAGGTAGCCTCTTGTTCTAACGATTTGAAGCTCTAAATATGTTTGTCTGCTTAGTTTTTTTCTTAGTTGAAAAACTACATTTGCAAGTCTATATTTATAATTCATTTCATCAGCATCAGGCCAAATAATCTCTATTAATCTTTTATAGCTGACAGCATCACCTATATTGTCGTATAAAATAGTAAACAGTTTGAATTCCGTTCTTGTTAGATGTATCTCATTGTCACCAACAACACATTTCAAGTTTTGACTATCCAAACTAAAAATATTTTCTTGAGGTTTGTCTCTTTTATAAGTTAGTATTTTTGTTTGAAAATCAATTGCTTTTTTTATTTGAATCAGTAGGTATTGATTATCAATGTCAGATTTAACAACTTCAACAATTGAATTTGTCGCTAATTTAGAGTAAAGTTTTTTCATATCATCGTCATATTCTTTGGAAATAATCCAAACGAATAATGGTTTTCTATCGCGCAGTACTACCAACCAGTGACAAACTTCAATGTAGTCCTCCATTTTATTTGTAGAAATGATCAATCCATCAATTTCCTCTAATTGATTTTCATTTTTAATTGTTACTAATTCATGTTCGTAATTCTCAACAATTTCATTGACAAACGACTTCTTTTCATCATAATTGTTGATTTCGATCACACCTAATCTATTTGTCATACAATTTCCCCTCCATTAATTTTTTAGGCAAAATAGTTGAACAACTTTATAACTTAATTGTATGATATACATATGTTTAAACTATATTTTCCCACTATAAATATAGTTCCCTTGAATTTATTATGCATTATTTATTTGATATTCATTATTTTATTACTGTATATTTTTGTAAAAAAAAAAGACTATTATCTGTCTATCCCTTCAAACCGCCGAATATAGAGCTTATATTGATTCACATATAAAAAAAATATTTGCAATTTGAATTTTATAATTTTTTATTTTTTGAAAAAAGAATACAGAAAGGAGTAAATATGATACTACTCAAGAGTAAGAATCCTTTTATTACAAAAAAAGAGGTTACGAAACTTCATTTATTGAATTATTTATTGGAAAACGGATCTGTCAACTTAGATGATCTAATTGACTTATATAACACCTCTCAAAGGACTGCAAGAAATTTAGTGATAGAATTACTTGAAGACATTACTAGTGTAGATCGTTCTTTAGATATTTCTCTCATTGGAAATACACTAAAATTTGGAAACAACTTTAAATCTAAAGTTTATTTGAAAGTATACAAAACGTTGCAACTCACTTATTACGAAAATTCTATCTCTTTCCAACTATTTATCTTATTATATAAATCTAAATCTATCTCTGTATATGATCTAGTGGAAAAACTCGGTGTTAGTCAATCCTATCTTTATAAATTAATAAAAAATCTATCTATGCTATTAAAAAGTTGGGCTGTTGATGTTCAGATAGACATTCAAGCTTATAAAGTTTCGCTTATCGGTGATGAATCAGAGATTCGTTGTATTGCCTATTACATTTTTTCTTTAGTTTTTAATACGATGAGTTCTAAACTCAAACTAACTGCTGCACACCCATCCATCAGTTTTGTTAATAGTAGCAAGTATGCTCCTACAACAAATCAACTTATTACTATAGTAGAAAAAATTTTCATATTGAGACAACAACAATTAATGTATGTAGCTGAACTTCGTCAAGAAGAATCAGATTTCGTCAGTCTAATTAAGCGAATATGCCCCACTTACGCACTGTCTTCATTTGACAATAACGAATCTTCTTGTATGTTGTTATGGCTGGTTTATGTTGCTCCTGATATTATTACAACTGATGAGAAAAAAAAAATTGGTGAAGAATTATGGCAAAACGATTCTGGGACGGCCACTCTTTTTAAATCGTTTATTCAATCACTCAAAAAAGAGTTTGGCTGTTCAAAAGACACTATGTATTTATTGATGTGGGAATACTATGCACGATTTATCGTCTATCGCTATTTTAAATGCTGGAAGTATAAAAATATTATTGAAATAAAGAGAAGCAAAAATAAATTCATTGATCAGATTTCGGCAATTAGCATGGTTCAGTTAAAAGGTATTTTGCCTCCTTTATCTACTGATCAATATATTGATGAGCTTTCAGAATTAACTTATTCATATTTAAATTTGCTAATTCCGCTTAAAATACATGTCGACTTATTAGAATATTCTAGTATTCGAGTGTTTATCGAAAATATCTTAAAGCACAGTTATAGCAACGAAGTGCTCCTATTTACAGATAATCCACAAGAATCGGACTTAATCATTACCAATGTTATCTCAGCAGATGTAACAGATAAAGAGCTCTTCTTTTTCACTGATATTAATTCCAAAACTAATTGGGAAGAGCTTGGAAAGGCGATTCAACGTCATCTATTAAAAATAAACTGGCCGATTCCACATAGTTAAAAGGATTTTTCTTATGTAAAAGAATTTAGTTGAAAACTAGCTATTTATGTCTATCGTATCTATTATTGCATTCCAGAAGTTAAGAAATGGGTTTCCTTGTAAAAAGGGGCCCTCTTTTTAATGTCCAATACAAGATTAAAAATTAGATTAGAAAAATGGCTCCTAAAAAAGAGTCCGGGGCGTATCCTACCCCAGACTCTTTTGTACTTTTTTTATTCAATTCTTCTAAATTATTAAGCCTAGTTATCTAACTTGTCTTTAATGTCTTTAACAGTAGAGTCCATTTTTTCTTTCGCATCACTGGCTACTTCTTTTACTTTACCAACTGTTTGATCTAAAAAACCCTCTGCTTTTTGTTTGTTGTCTCCAGAAACATCTCCAGCTACTTCTTTCGTTTTCCCTTTAACTTGATCCATCGTTCCTTTATCTGACATGTTAATTCCTCCAATTTTATTAATTAAGATTCAATCACTTACTTTTAAGTTGATTTTGTAAATCAGATATCTCTTCGGTTGTTTCTTTTTATACATCATTGACAATCTTTTTAACGTCATTTCTTTTAATTGCCCAACCAGTGATGATACCTAATATATAAAGACTCAGAATCAAAATAAGCAAGGGTATTTCTACAGAAATAAATATAAGTGATAGTTCAACGTTTTGAAAATTCTGAAACGCAAACAACATAATAAGTATAACAACAATTAGGGCTATCACACGTTTAGGTGTGACTATTTTTTTGATATTGTCCATTTAAACACCTCCTTCTATTCACATAATACCAAAGAGATTTTAGTAGTTCAAATTGTATGCTTTTTTATTACAGAAATAAAAAATAACATCTATAATTTTATTTCATCTTGGTGTCTATTGCTCATGACTTGCTATTTCAAAAATTTCGAACATCCTTGGTCATAAAAGTAACCTATAAAAATAACTATTAACTTTAAATATAGTCCACCAGCATCTTTTTTAAAAAAAGTTTGGTCTATTTTGAGTATACTAAAAACAGGTATATACGGATCAGTGTTATTCACAATTCTCTCTAGCCACCTTAGATGTCTGTTATTCGTTTTAACTATTAAGTCTAATTCTTAATGAGATATAATATTAAAATTACATGTGACAACTGCAAAAAAGGGTATGACTGCTCTAGTTTATGAAATTCTTATATTGATTATCTAACTACTTTTTGCGGCTTTAGCGACAACACTAGTTGATTATTGCTTATCTAATTGAGATGAGAATTAAAAGTAGTTGCCTAATAACCCACGCGCTGGTCGCTCTGTATCCTGTAATCTACGAAAAGTCCTCCTATTCGCTGTAAGAGAGCTTTTGTGCTGCTCTGTCGAACTTCTGGTTCCATACTTTCTGATAAATGTTGTTCGATTTCAACTAAAGTGAGGCTCTCCATTGTCGATCGGCTCACCTTATCTTAAGTTCTTTGTTTCAATAAATTAAAATCAGTCAAGCAAAGCAGTTAATTGAAGTCTTTGAAAACTTTCAGCTTCTTTTTTCTAGAGTGTTATATTTTCCACAATTTTCTTTGTCTATTCGTAAAACAGTGAAGTATACTGTTTGCGATAGGTATGCGCCTCATTTTTCTCTCGTCAAAAAGTTATTTCCGATGGCTCAGATTATTCTTGACCGCTTTCATAACGTGCAACACATCAGTCGGTACTTTTAAGAAAAACCAAAATGAAATTAAAAATTCGCTAGAATTGCCTTACTCTAATAGACCAGAGAAAATTTCTTCTAGGAATCCAAAGAATTAATTTAATTCTTTGGATTTTTCACCATCATCAGTTTACAAAGAGCCAATTTAACATCAATTGATTAAATGCAAAAAGCATGGTTTCTATATAGAAACCTATTATAATACGCCCCCCTTGTTTTAAGTTGTCTATCTCTATGCCTTTCTAGGCAAATAATTCTTACTTTTTCTTAAAAAGTCCAAAATCTGTTTACTAATAAGAGGACTCTATCAACTATTTCTGTTCCAACCTATTTTTGCATATTCTTTTTATCTTACTTTTAATTTCTTGAAAAAACAGATACTTGATACCAGAATAAAAATCAAGCTTACACCTATTAATTTGGATTGATTGGCATTCTGTTCACCTGTCCTTGGCAATATCCCATTATTTTTTTCTGAAGGCTTTGCTTTATTTAGATTTGTATCTTTTGTTACAGAATTCTTCTCTTTATTTTCTTTGTGTGGTGAGGTTGTTTTAGCAGTATATACATAGATCACCTCTTGTGAAACTTCCATAAATTTTCCAATAGCATTTAAAGGGGATTGCTTTATTTCCCACCCTTCTATCGACTTTGCCTTCGTGATATAGTCCAATCCAACTTTCCCATGCAATACTTCCTCATTTATTAAATCATTATTCTCTTCGTCAAGATATCTAACTGTAACTGCTTCCCCATTTTTACGATCATATTTATACGTAACAATCACACTTTCATCACTAAATACCCCATGCTGATTTTCAGGTAATTCTGTTTCTAAAAGCCATCCTGGAACTTCTTTTGCTTGTGTTGCATATTCTTGACCAACAAAACCTTTTATAAATTCCTTCGGCACGATGTTTTCACCTTCAAGATCCACGAATCTTATTTCAATATCTCCTGCATATTTATTTACTAATAAAGAATAGTTATTTCCTTCAACTATTTCTTTGGGATTTCTAGCTTCAGTAGAAAATACTGCTAATCCATTAATATCTCCTACTTCCATAGCTAAAGTCTCTTGTGCGTATTCATTAGGTTGCAGTCCCCATAACTCCATACTATTGATAAACCCATCTCTATTATAGACGTCTCCAAAATCACCATCTATCGATTTTTCTGCAATGAAATTTCCAGTTATTCGATTCCATAAACTATAACTATCTTTAATTTTTTGAATGTAAAAAGAAACTTCTTGGCGATAGTTAGCTGAAACGCTAGTTGCAACTTCCTCGTCACTTCCCACAATCCCACATGAAGCAGCATTTAAAATTGGATTTAACCCATTGATATTACTAAGATTTTTTTTATCATAACCAAAGAACAAAATATTGAAATCTGCTACTTCACCAGTCTTATTTGCGTTGATGCTTATTTTATCAATATCAGATTTTTTTCCGGGTGCTTCGACTTTTAAATGTAAATTTCTATCTTGTAACTCTCCACCTATATAGGTACCTTCTGTTGGTGTAATTTGATAAACTTCTCTCCCATTTTGAGCATTAGCTAATCGAGAAGCAATCAATTGCCCTCCCATTATACTTTTGTTTACAATTAGATATTTATCCAGTTCTATTTGCAAACTATCTAACCCTCCACTAAGTTTCGTCCCATCTGGTATAATGATATATACTCTAGGTAAATATTGAGCTGACTGGCCATAGTCATAGATTGGTACATCTAATCCCATGTCGCTACTATAGGGGAAAGCGTTCTCTACAAACCGTCCATATGCCTGATTATGAACTCTATATATAGGAGAAATTACTTCGACATTCATTTCTTCATGATTTGGATTATTATTACTTTCTTCTGAAAATTGTTCATCGTCTTGCAAACAATCTTTAATTGCTTCTCCATCATTTTCAGGTATAAGTTCCAATAACTCTTCTTCCTTATTTTTTACAATCTTTTCTCCTAGCGTTTCCTGAGCACAGACTTCTACATTAATAGTACAGTAATGTATTCCTACTAGTAACATTGAAACTAAAAAAATATTCTTTCTTCGCATCTACTTTACTCCTTTAATGTTTAATTTCAAAGCACTTCTCCGCTTTATAGCGAATACTATAATTTTAAGGCATTATCAAACTAAATACATTGAAAAATTTAATACATTTAACACTATATAATTTTATAATAAAGTATTAGAGTATGTATCAGTCAAGCTTTTATAATTATATTTCTTTTTTTTAAGAGGATGCTCTACTTATTAAGATAAATATTTTTTTTATGATAAGTATAATCAAAATAACGGGTATGGGACAAAATGATGTGCCCCCAAAAAGTTGTACGTGAAAAATACAATTTTTGGAGGTTATTTTTTATGAGTTATTACGAGATGGAATTCAAATTTAAAGCTATTAAAAGAGTATTTACAAGGGCCACTGGGTAGACGTACCCTGGCTAAAAAATACGGACTCCCGTCAAATGCCTTAATTTAAAATTGGAAACACTCTTATAATTTTTTTGGAAAGAAGGGCTCAAAAGGCACCGTTCACTGACAAAATATACTAGTGAATTTAAGCGAGATGTATTACACTTTATAGAAACGACAGGTGCTTCTTTCGGTGAAGCAGTAAGACAATTCGAGCTGCCTAAAGGGTCGATGATTTCTTGTTAGCAAAAGAAATACATCGCTGGTGGTCAAACTGCTCTGTCTAATCAAAAAGGGAGACAAAAAAAGAATGAATAAACCAAAAAAAACAACATGAAACAAGTAAACTATCTCGTGAAAAAGAATTAGAGCGTGAGAATGAACGTTTGCGAATCGGGGTTGAGTATTTAAAAATGATGTGCGACCTAAAAGTTGTACGTAGATGAATCTATCATTTGACTGGTATGGATTCGGTATTGAACCTGATTCATACCAGTCAATTTTGCTTTTATTCAATGATGATTGTAATAATCAATGTAATCTGTATCGGCTTGTTTTAATTCCTCAAAGCTAGAAAATGACGACCATAATACATTTCTTGTTTCATTAGTCCAAAGAAATTTTCAATTTATGCATTGTCCAAACACTTTCCTTTTCGTGACATACTCTGGTATAACTTTGCTCGCTTCAATTGTCTGACGTATTGTTGATTTTGGTAATGCCACTCTTGATTAGAATGGATAGTGGAAGGAGAGGTTACTATGTCAAACAGAAGAAAAAAAGAAAATACCTGCAATGAACTAGTCGTTGTCATGTCAATAAATGTGATGAGATTTATAAAGGTTCAAGCTTTTTGTGAGCTCTGTCGCAATCTGAATAACTATTCGGTGCTATTTTTCACTAATGAGGAAAATTTACTTGCCTCTTGTTTAAAAGAAAATCCACGAGACTCAGTTTTTATTTTTAATTTAGAAATAAAGTATGCGGTCTTTTTGAAAGAAATATTTACTTGTATAAAAGTCAACAAATTGCAATTAGAAGATTACTATGTAAAGTATGAAGAAACGAAATAAAGACTTAAACCAACACTGATACAATTTCCGACATTAAACAAAAAATAACTAACCATTTGATAATTTATAGATACCCTAAAAACATTCGTTTTACGGATGAGCGTTATTACAAAAAGGTGTAGATGAAAAAACTTTTGATAGAAAAATTAGTTGAATAAAACTACAATAATTTGTCAAAGTAATAATTCTGCTTGATAATTACAACGTGAATATTCTGTATTAGTGACCAGAACTTCTTTAAAGTTAAATTTTTCATATATATGAATCGCTGGCTGTAAAGATGTATGGGAAAAAAGTACTATTTTTTTTGCACCGTGTTCTTTAGCGTAACTAATACAAGCTTCAAATACTTTGCTACCTGCACCATTACCAAGATAATTTTCATTTGTGGAAAGCTTTCCGATTTCCCAAGTGCCTTCTTTTAAAGGGCGAATCATGCATGTTGATAAAACTAGGTTGTTTTTCACAGCGAAAAGAACCATGGCTCCTTCTTCAATAAGAGATTCAATATTTTTTATAGTTTATAAATCTTCAGCTTCAATTGAAAAAAATTTTTCTATCCAATTAAAGTTCATCTCCGTAAAATCTTTGTTATATTTTTTTTCGTATTCAACAATTTCCACGCAATTAGTCATCCTTTCAAAATTTTTTCATAAAATACAGATGTGCGTTTTCATCCGGAATATTTTCAAGTTTTTCAAATTCTTTAAAGCCATACTTTTGATAAAATTCAGGGGGGGTGAAAAGTAAAAGCCTCAAGATCGATCAAAACGCAATCATTTTCTAAAACAAACTTCTCAGTAAAATAAAGAAAAGCTTCTCCTGTTTTTTCCCGCGCAAATGTTCATCTACCCAAAGGAAATTAATGTACATAATACCCATGTAGCACTCAATAAATATGCCTGCATTTTATTCAGAATTTTCTTCATATACGTAGCATACTTTATCACTATATTTATCAAATGTAGATAGTGCAACCCTTGATTTATTATACTGAACGATCTTATTTTCTAAAAAAACACGAAACAATTTGGCGAAAATTTTAAAAATTAATTTCCTAACGCTTTAGATAATTTCATATTTAAGAATTATGAATAATATCATAACCTACCAAACTTTATTCTTCAAGAGGTTTTGCTTATCTAACCAAATAGATTCTATCTAAAAAACTATTGCTTGATAGTAACTCTAATCCTGTATACTTCAGATATTCTAATTAAGGAGAGATATTTATGGCAAGAAAATTTATGGATATTATTCAAGTAACGGAATCAGTATATATATTTTCAAACCCAGAAGGCGATGTAAATGCAGATGTTCCAGGAACAGTTGTGCCGATTAACTTTTGGGCAGTTGTAAATAACAATAAAGAAGTTTTTATTGTAGATACTGGGTTTAATGAGTTAGCAGAGGATGTTGTGAAGTATATAGAAGCTCTAGGTTCGCCCAAAGCTGTTTTTGCAACACATGGACATCTAGATCACGTACTAGGAGTGAAAGTGTATAAAGAAATTTGGGATATTCCGGCATTCATTGATAGTGAGGAAATTAAAGCATTGAAAGCAGGGGTACCCCCTTATCCATCGGTTGACGAAAAGATGGCAGATTATTATGAGCCATTAAATAAAGCGATGTTAGAAAAAGCGGGATTAAAAGCAATCCGCGTACCTGGACACAGTAAAGGAAACACAGTATATTACCACGAAAAAGATTGTGTATTGTTGGCAGGGGATATGATTTCTAATACGGAGACTATTTTATTACCACCAGCATTAAGATATACAGAGGATATGGACATGGCGATTGATAGTGCTAAGATTATGGATGAATTAATGCCTAAATATGTATCAACTGGTCACGGACGTATTCCGTTTATTGAGTACAAAGAGGGAATGTATAGAGATTTATTCTGGGGATTCTCTTCAAGAAAATAAATAGTCAGAACAAAACAACTCTCTATCTTATTTTGTTCTTTAAGAATTTTTAAGTTAATAAATGCCAGAGTCCGACACAAATGGATTGAGTTAGATTCTCTTAAACGTACTTTCCCCAAAAGCAGTTGTTTTATATATATAAATATAATTTTGAAGTTAGAAAATATTTTTTTATACTTTCTGTTATTGAGCTCTATTTTTGTTTATTGTGTTCATTAATTAACTAGTTACTCCTGAGCATACCTTTTGACAGAAATAGCAACTCATTGTTATTTTAGTAGATAGATGTAAATTAAGACAATAACTGATAGGAGGTTCACTTTGAGTAAATTAAAAAAAACAATTGTTGCTATTTTTCTTTTGTTATTTATGTATCTGTGTTTTTCAGCGATAGTATCTAATCAAGCTTATGTATCTATACCATTTTATTTTTTAAATCTGAATGAGTACCCATTAGTTGGGGAATGGCTCCCTGCAATCACATTCTATCTTGCAGGAAGTGTCTTCATTGTTTTATTTATTCTAATGCTGTTTACGATATTTTATCCAAAGAAATTGAGCCAATTTAAATTCAGAGAAACAGATGGCGTTTTACGAATTAGCAAAAAAGCGGTCGAAGGATTTGTTGCTGAGTCATTGATAGCAGAGAAATTAATGAAAAATCCAAATGTGAAAGCAACAATGAGTCAAAGAAAGATAAAGATAAAAGTCAAAGGTGATTATCAAATAGTTTCAGATTTATTTGGCAAAACTGACCAATGGAGCAAAACTTTAGAAACTCAACTACACGAGTTGATTGGACCAGATGTAAAAATTTCAATCAAAATTAAATTCGAAAAGCCTCGACCAGAAAATAATAACCGTGTGACATAGGAGGAAACGTATGAATGAAATATGGGAAACATATCGAGGGCCTATTATTGGTGCACTAGCAGGTTTGTTTATTGCACTGTTGATGTTGACCTTAGGTTTTTTTAAAACTGTTCTAATTATCGTGTTTGTTATTATCGGCGGTTTTATTGGATGGTATGCTACTGCGCATGGATGGATAGATATCTTTCTTTCTAATAAAAGAAAGTAAAACTATAAATAATTAACTAAAAGAAGGGATTTGAAGATATGGACAACAAGAATGTATCTAAAAAAGAAGAAGCAAATGTAAATGGAATTAAGGGGGAACTTACTTATGATGATAAAGTGATCCAAAAAATTATCGGAATTGCGTTAGAATCAGTCGATGGATTACTAACAGTGGAAGGCGGTTTTTTCTCAAACGTTGCTAATAAGCTTGTTAATAGAGAAGATGTGACTACTGGAATCGATGTTGAAGTAGGGAAAGAACAAGTTGCAGTTGATTTAGATGTTGTGACTGAATATGGTAGGGATATCGCAGCGTTGTATGAAAAAATTAAAGAAGTTATTTCTAAAGAAGTTGAAAAAATGACTTCTCTTAAAGTAGTGGAAGTTAATGTAACTGTAACCGACGTAAAATCAAAAGAACAATATGAAGAAGATTCAATGACAGTTCAAGACCGTTTAAGTGATGCAACAGAATCAGTAAGCAACTTTACAAGTGAACAAACAGAAAAAGCAAAAAAAATGGCAAGTAATGGTGTATCCAAAGCAAAAGATGCAACAGAGTCCAGAGTTCAATAAACTATCAATTTAAGAGACCGAGACAAAAAGTATTTAGTTCATTCGGATTTAGAGTGTGGGATAAAATTGATTATCAGTTTTGTCCCACACTTCTTATAATACAATATAGAGGAGAAGTATCATGTTCTATCTAGAAACATTTATAAAATTATTATTAGGTTTATTGATGGCTACAGCTATTATAAAAGTAACTGGCAAAACTACATTAGCACCCCAATCACCTATCGATCAAATTCAAAACTATATTTTGGGAGGGATAATAGGAGGTACTATCTATTCTCAAGATATTACAATTGGAATGTTTGTCGTAGTAATGCTTATATGGGCACTAATATCTATTTCATTTTATTATGTAAGAAAAGAATTTCCGAAAATTTCAGAATTACTCGATGGCAGAACCATTCGTGTTTTGGAAAAGGGTTCAATCGTTAAAGACTCTTTAACAGAAGCCAGCTTAACAATCGATCAATTATATTCAATGTTGAGAACCCAAGGAGTAGGATCTATAACACAAGTTGAAATAGGAACAATTGAGAAAAATGGGAGCTTATCAGTTATTTTGAAAGAATCTACAGAAAAAAACTACTTGATCATTTCTGATGGTAAAGTAAATGAAGAAGAGACTAATAGATTGAAACTGACAGAGAATGAGCTAACTAAAATATTGGCAGACAATGGTACTCTTAATATAGAAGACATAATGATATTAGAATTAGATGGAAAACTTATGGTAAATTTCATTCAATTGGAATTGGATGAGTAATACTAAAGTATAAAAAATTGGTAGATGCATTGGGTTGTGTTGATCTAATGAAATTGAGCATTAATAATCAGGACAGTAGGCTATCAAATATTACGATTATAAATTGAACAATAATAGAGTTCACACAAAAATTGTGTCAGTTTTTCTTAATTGTGTTGTTCGAGTCGTCCACCAAAAGTTAGTCTAGGTTATGTAGTGCACCTCATAATCTGGACTAATATCCGAATTAAGGGGTGTTTTACTAAGCTCTTTGTCAACTAATGTTGGTGAAGAAAATCCAAAGAATTAAATCAATGATGAAGCCTAGAGGGAAATTCCTCTAGGTTTTTCTATGTGGTTGAAAAAGAACAGATCCAAAACATAAAGTGATTCTCAATTTAAAATTATAGAAGTTACGGAAGTCGTAGGCATTTCTCTTTAATACTTTGATATGGTTATTCAAGCATTTTAACAGTCCGTTGGAATACGGCAAATCCAACGCATTTTTAATGCCCGTTTTAACTTTTTTAAAGGTAGTAATTGTTGTTTGATAATAAGCTGGAAGCCTAGAATAATCTTGTTCTAATAACGCGTGAAACTGTGTGTAATCTCTTGTTTGTATGGTATAGAGAAAATCCTGATAACAGATATAGCCAGCTTTCAATTCTTCGTCATAGGCAAGTAACCGATTCACGAGTTCTGTTTCTGTTAAATAGGCACGGAAAGAAGGGCGCCATTGGCATTTTTCAAAATTGAGCTTCGATTGATTTTTTTGAAGTAGTTTCCAGTATTTATTCAAGTGACGGTATTTTTTTGCCTCTACAGATCCTTGATGGAGAAAGGTATTCATTCGTTGAATGCGTTGTTTTAAGAACGTTCGCCCAATGTGTTGCACAATATGAAAGCGATCAAGAACAATCTGAGCCTTGGGAAATAGTTTCATCATTAAAGAAAAATAAGGCGCATACATATCGCAAACAATGTATTTTACCCCTTCACGAACAGATAAAGAAAATCGTGAGAAATAGCGTTCTAAAAAGGGCAACTGGCGGTTTTCAACGACATCGAGTAATTGCTTTGTTTGTCCATCCATCATAATGAAATTCATAGAGGCTGCGACTTGTTTCACTGATTTAAATTCATCAAAACACAGAACTTCTGGCAAGGTGAGCCGATTGATTTTTTTTTGGTTCGTAAAACTGTCTCAATACGCGATAAATAGAGGAAACAGAGACCTTCTTTTGACGGGCAATTCCACTCATAGAGGTGGTGTTTCTTAAACGCTCGGCAATCGAAAGCTTGACTTTCTTCGAGATCGAGCAACACTTTTCGATAAGACTTGTTTCAGCGACAAAAGTTCTATCACAAGAATGGCGGAAGAAAGGTTGTTTCTATAAGCGTAAATAAGTTTGGTATTCAGAAACATCATTCAGTAAAATCAGACAGGTTGTAAAGCCCCAACGAATAATCGATCCGTCTTCTTTGGCATCACAATGAGGACAAGAGTGAGCTGAATAATCCAATGTACCAGAAAATACTTGGCAGATCCGTCCTTTGATGCGTTCCTTTTTTAAAGAATATTCATTAAAAGTAATGTTTAAGTCTAGAATATCTAAGGTATTTTTGATAAGATTTGTATAGGACATCTTGATTTCCCCTTTTGATTGGTTTTCGTCGACTTAATTCCAAAGGATATCAGGGTGTCTTTTCTAGTATTTTGCATTAAAAAAGATGTCGGTGATTTTTCACCAACATCAGAAAGTATAGAGCCTTTTTTTCTTGCATGTTTCTCTCTCACCTCCTTAAGCATAGTTATTCTTTAGAAATAACCTTTTAGAAAAAGTATTTTTACTTTTGTATAATTGAAGAATGCGATTTAAAGTAAATTTGAATTAAATCGTTGAATCCTGTCAAATCAATTAGTTTTAAGCGTTAGAAGATACCCTTTTGATCGTATCGTTTTTATAAGAATCGCATTCAATTCAACTTTTCCTATTTTTTCTCTAATATGAAAAATAACGGTAGCTATTCTATAATTTTCTTTTTCATATGGTGCTTTCCAAATTGCCTCATGCAATTGTTCATAGGTCACTACTTGTTCTTGTTTGTCGAATAGAATCTTTATAACTTTAAATTCGATATTGGTAAATTCGATTTCATGATCATTGAACATCAATATAAGCTTTTGATCATCTAAGTATAATTGGTCTTGTGTGTTTCTTTTTTTTTGGAGATATGTCTCTAAATCAATCCTGCTTTCTTTTATTATTTCTTGTTTTCTCTTTAATGAATGAAGGATTTTCAGTTTTACTTCTTCAATAGTTTGTTCACTACAAAAATTGTCGTCCGCTCCCATTTTTAAAAAAACAACTTTTGCAATACTATCTAACTGCCGCGAAACAATCCAAATAAAAGTATTAGATTGTTTTCTAATTTTTAAAACATAATCACTAACTTGAAATAATGATTCACAATTTTTATCTACTATTAGAAAACCATCTAAGTCTACAGGGAATTCTTCAAATACTGATGAATCATAACGTGTCAACTTACATTCTCTAGACAAAACGTTTATGTACTGATCTGAGTTAGTTCCAGATAAATCTATATATCCTATATTGTACATTCGGAATTCCCTCCACATTTTTAAATAAAATAGTTACTTCACTTTCTAATTTCGTGGAATCAAGTATGGACCCCACTTCTCTTTTCGTTGGTGTCATCCATACTTGCATGTATGCTAATAAAGTAGAACTGTTTTGCTATACTATTAATAAATTAGACACTATTTAAGAAAAGACTTTTGATTATGGTAGACAAACGAAAACAAAGCGAAAGCTTGACGAAGAATTTAAAAAATCAATCGTAAAACTTTATGAAAGTGGAAAATCAAAAAACGCATTAGCCAACGAATATGGTATCGCCCTGTCTTCTGTCGCTCGATGGGTGACACAATATTCTGAAGGTAAAATCGATGACGATACGATCCTTACGGCTCGTCAGATTAAACAACTTTAGAAAAGAAATCTCCAATTGGAAGAAGAAAATTTAATCTTAAAAAAAGCGATTGCCATATTCACGTCACACTCAACGTACGACTAAATGCGATTCGTATTTTACGACCTGAACATTCTGTTGTTACACTTTACAGGGTTCTTAAGGTCAATCGTTCGACTTACTACAAACGCTTTTCCGGGAAAATAGCTCCTCGGACTGTAGAAAATCAACAATTGAGAAAAACTATTTTAGAAATCTATACAACCTCTAAAAAACGAGTAGGACCTGCAAAAGTACGACGTATGCTTCTACGTGACTATGGCATTTCTATTAGTATCGGCCGAGTTTATCGTCTAATGAGCACCATGAATTTACCTAGAATGTCTACAGTAAAACCTATTTTTAAACCGACCACAGGTCAGATTTCTTTGAAGCGCCCAAATCATTTAAAGCAAGCGTTTAACACTGCTGCACCCAACCAAGTATGGACGAGTGTTTTTCTTGTATTCCTGTTGGGAAAAAATAATTTGTTTATCTTAGTGTGATTTTAGATTTATTTCCTAAAAAAGTCATTGCTTGGACTGGCAGTAAAAAATTGATACTTCTTTGGCTATCTCAACAATAGAAAGGTCCATCCAAGTCAGAAAGCCTAAGGCTTCTGTTCTTTTTCACACTGATCAAGGGTCTCAATATACTTCATTTGAATTCAGAAAGTTTTTAGAAAATCATTCTATTGTTCAATCCTTATCGAAATCTGGTTATCCTTGTGACAACGCTGTAACAGAAGCTTTCTTCAAGTATATTAAGAAAGAAAAAATCACCATAAGAAATTTTTTTCTTTTCAAAAAGTCCAACTTGCTTGCTTTGAGTATATCGAGGGATTCTACAACTCGCAGCGCTCTAACGGAACCTTAGATATGCTTTCACCAAATGAAATGGAGGATAACTACTTTTATTTTCACTAAGTATCTGCTCTTTTTGTGTCTACTTTATTGACATTTATCCAAAGAACGGTGAGTTTACAAAAAAGTCATGCTTATCACTCCTTAATATCTGCCTTATCTTGATTATAGTCTATTTAATTAGAGTGAATTTCAACCTTAGCTAACCTATTCCAACTTCATAATATTGATTAGCCTAGTATCTTTACCCCGTTTTCCCCTCAAAAACTTTATAAACTCAACCTATCTTCCTAACTTTTCCAAAAGAATATTTTGTTATATCATTTTGTTTACTTTCGCCTTTATACTCAATTTCTGCGAAAGATATTGATTTTATAGTTATCACTTTATTAGCTGTAAATGAAATATAAGAAGAGCTTGAGCCCTCTGCATTTACTGTATTAAAATCGATAACATCCATTTTTATTTTTCCATTTGAACTGGCTTTCAATATTGCAGAATCTGCTTGCCCTGGATTCAATACGTGAAGTACACCTAAAGAATTACAAGTGGCCTTAATTGTATTGAGAGCATCCAGATTATTCATAATGATTGAGCCATAAGATGCTGCATAAAGTAGCACATCATTATTCACCTTTATGCTATTGAAGGTAATTGTGGAGCTCGATGAACATATAGCATAGAAGTTTTCTGCTTCTACATCTGTTTCAAATGACACTCTTGAAGAACTATTTGCATTAACCTTTGATAACAATCCAAAATAGTAAGGCACTTTAATTTGCACTGGTTGTGTTGGTGCAATACTTCCTTTTATTTTTAGTTTCAATATACCACTTTCTACTTTTACTATGATATGATCTTGGATATTATCATCAGTCTTAACCTGAATATCATTTGAGTAATCGCTAGACACTGATACTTGAAGTGAACCAGATACTTCAATTTCGCTGAATGGATATACTTCGTACGTTCTATCTGTGATGTTTTTATCACCTTGAATTATAGTAGAATTCAAGTCATTCGTGTTCCATCCATCACTACTGTAAAAGAATGCCGAAGCTGAGCTAGCTCCTAAAGTAAACATTGTAAATAACATTCCAACGATTAGTGACACGACCGACGTAAATTTGATTTTTGTTTCTCTCATATACAGCACTCCTTATTAGGGTATGTCATTAATATAAATATACGTTGCTTCTTCTTGATTAGTAAGTTCTATTTCTCCATCAATAACACAATGTTAAGTACTTTCCGTTCGTAAGACAAACAGCACAAGTTTTATGTGCCGGACCACTTTTTTATCAAACTATCTGCATTAGTACCTTTGTATCGCTTCAATCATTCAGATGGAATAATGATTTCTAATGACTCTGCGTAGATCTTCCTTTTTTCTAGCATATCTCTATAATATTTTTCTTGATTCTCTAATTGCTTTAATTTGAGTTTTAATTACATAAAATCTTCTGTTCTAACTGTTTTAATATCTTATTAATACACAGCGTTTAGTATAATAGCACAAAAAAATATGTCTAACTTCCCCCCAATAGTCTGTCATTAATGTCTCTAGATACTGCAGCTTTCTTGAGAAAATTATATTTTTGATTGCTATTAAATTACTCAACGATATTGCTGAGTAATTTAATAGCAATCAAAAATATAACTGTTAAGTTGACTTGTGCATTTTCTATTCTAAAATAACTTTTGAAGTATTCCCAAATTAAAGATTTTTATGTTCGTCGGGAATTATTTTAACAGAGAACATGAACACGAAGAAAATTATGACCACAAATCCCAAACCTACAAAAAAGTTGGAACCGACTTCATTATTCTTTGGTAAATTTATATGCTCGTTGTTCTTATCTATAGAATAGGATTCAATTACTTTAATCTGAATATTTGTATCTATTTCTTCAGCTGCCATTACGATATCTCCATCTCAAAAAAACTTTTGTAATAAATACACCTATAATTAAACTTAAAGCTGAAATCAGAACAACTTGTTTGGGTTGTACTTGAAATTTTTTAATTGAAACAGGTCGGAGCCTTTCTATTTGTTTTTCACTTATAGAAAAAGACTCCGTCCACTTCCAAGTGTGATCATCCGATGTTGCAACCATATCTAGCTCGTATAACCCTGGTTGCAAATTTTCATTTCTCGGTATCTCTATTCTGTAATTAAAAGTTGATTTAGGAGCAATACGTACAGCACCCAAATCTTTTGATACTATTACTTTGCTCTCTTTGCGTAATACACTATTGATGTGTACATTTTCTATAATTGTTGGAGTTGCATTGCCAATTTTAGTTTCTACATAGGTTCTGTTAGATCTTTCTTTTACATTTACTGATAAGAAATCTAAAATGGGTTCTGTATAATTATCATTTTCTGACAAAACTACTCCTATTGTGTAGCTAATCTTGTTTTTTATCGAATTTTTTTTCTTATCTGTCCCACCAAGATCTATTAGAATAGCTCCTAAAAGTATTCCATCAAATTCTTTGTAAGGTAATGATATTTCGAATTTTACCAATTTTTCCTCACCAGGTTTTAGAATTACAACAGAATCAGTTACTTTCATTACATTATTGAAATCTCGTATGCCCTGTTCCTCTGTAAAAAGTTGATAATCAATTAAACCATTAGAATTAGTACCTGCTCCATTTACTTTAACTTTGACTTCAGTATTTTCAGAAGACTTGTTCTTTATTTTAAGCTCTATTACTTGATTTAAATTGGGCTTCACACGTAGATTGTAATATCCCAAATCAGGTCCTATTTGATTCTCTGGAAGCACTGGGGTTAATATTATTTTTTCCTCAAATTTATTCTTCTCATACGCTAGTGCCCTTGAAAAAAACAAAGAGGAAAAAAACAGGACACAAAATAGAAATACGACAGCTATTTTTTTTTTCAATTGTTAGTAAGTCATCTCCTATTCCACGAAAAAATTGAAAACATCCGGGCTTAAACTTTTATCCGATTAAACAGCAATTACTATATTCCAATTTAGTGTTCCTTCATAATTTCCACTAGCTACATTTGGAGGCAATACAAGCCTTGGATTAATTGAGAATGTACGATCACCCTCTATTTCCGATCGACCTAAAAGAAACGTCTGGTAATCTTCGTTCACATCGATTTCATTTGTCAAAATTCCATCGTGGCTTGATGTCTCCTGTCCCATCTTTAATACACTTCCAGGAACTAGCTCATGACTCATTTTAACTACAACTTTAAATCCTACTGCAGAATGGGCATCGCCAATTACAATTTGAGGATTTCCGATAGACGTGACTGTTTGCTCTTCAATAGTTGGCTTAATATTACCAAAATCAATTGCATCAATGGACTTCAGTGATGGTGTTTTCTTTTCCTCAACTGGATCAATTTTTATATTTAATTGTGAATCGGCTACCTCATCAGCTAAAACCTGATTCCCTAAAGATGCAGTGCATAGCATAGATAAAGCAATAACTCCTAATAATTTGATTTTCATAACTGTTCCTCCTAAATTTTTTTAATTATACTAACTTTAAACTGAATACCTCTAACTTTTGATTGTCAAACCTTCACATAACTTACTTAGTAAACAAGAAATGTTACTCAGTTCTGCCTAAAACAATTATGCTCATACATCTGACTAAATTTTTCCTCATGATTGTCAAGTCCATTTATTTCACCTCCTGTTGGGTTAACTCCAGTGTAAATATTTTAAAGACAAAAAAAAATCTTTTTGCGTTCTGTAAACGAAAATTATGATTACATTAAACAAAGAAATACATATGTGTTCCAATAGTTTCAATAAATATAACAACTAAAGCTCAACTATTTCCATTGTAAATACTCGACTGCACTTTGTTTTAAAATAAAATTATTAACACGTGTGTTATCATAGTTGATAAATGGTTAATATTTCCCGTTTCATGTTTGAACAAACTGTAAAAAATAAAGAAAGTGGTGATCCTAATGAAAAAAATTCTTTGCTCACGAACAAAGCGAAAATTGGAGTTAGTAGAACTATTACTTGACAACGATTGGGTCTCTTTTGCTAAAGCAACCGAATTTCTAAATATTTCAGTAAAAACACTAAAATCAGATATTATAGAACTAGAAACAATAATTTCACCTGTAACAGTTGAATCTTCAAAAATATATGGAATACGTATTGCACCAGATATTTCAATATGCAAAAGCACTATTTATAAATATTTCATAGAAAACAGTGTCGAATTCCAACTAATCGAAACAATTTTTAATAATACTTTTTCCACCCTCCCTGATTTAGCTAACTATATTTATATCAGCACCTCAACTGTAAAAAGAATCGCTTATAGAGTTAATAAATACCTTCAAACAGAAGGCTTTATTATCGACTTAAAAAAAATACAACTCGTCGGTGACCCTTACAGTATCTGTAATTTTATGCAACTTTATTTCCAAGAGAGATATGGAATATCTGAAAGCTTGTTGAGTTCCAATCAGTTAGCTATTTTAGATTTAGTTAATCAACAGATTATCAGTCAATTCATGCCAAAAGAAGAATTCCAAGATATAGATTTTTTTTTATTAAATCGTCTACGGATTTACACTTATACCATTATAAATTTGTTAAAATATAACAGTGAAAATCAACTTAATGGTCTCCCAAAAAGAGAGTTTGACATTATCAATGATTCCCATGCTCGCGATGAATTTTATAGCCAATTTACGCTATCTTTGTCTTCAAAAAATTTAAATATTTTTTTCTATTTAATTTTTAGTGAACAGTCGGTTAATTCGATTGAAACGATACGCAAATTGACAAGATTAGATCGCAATGCTCTTTTAAAATATCAAAAAATCGAAATTCTTATACAAAAAATCGAAAAACAAATGGATTGTCATTGTAGCGATAACGATTTTGATAATATTTTTATTCGCCTTTATAACTTAGATTATCAGATCCATGGAAGAACATTTATTTTGTATAATAAAGAAAAGGAATTTTTTAAAAATATCGAAAAATTATACGGGACGCTTCAAATAGACCTAATCCATTCTTTACAGGCAATTTTCTATGCAAATCCTTATAAAGAATACATAGTCTACGAAGCTCTTTCTATTTTGTTTATGCATTGGCCACAAATACTTGACTGTTTAGAATATTCAACGCCTAAATTGAAAGCCTGTCTTTTATTTAACTCTAGCTTTGACTACATGAATATGCTTTCTGAACGAATCGACTACTATTTGCGTGGTCGCTTCTCCTGTACACCTATAAAGGTTAGAACATTAGAAGAACTTGAAAGAGAAGCTTCTGCTTATGATTGTATTATTACAAATATTCCTCAAATTTCTATTGATACTGTTCCAATAATTGTTATTCCACTAATTCCGGATGCTAAGAGTTTTGATAAATTATTGATCTTTTATGAAGATTTCTTTAATAACCGTTAGTAATTTCTACGAATTTATTAAAACCAGGTTTCCCATCAAACATTACACTGTACTCCATTAGCGTAGATTAATCAAAGCAGCTTTAGACTGGAGTGTCTATAGAAAAGTAAGACATTTTAAATTAAGAAAATTAGTGATTTATTTCAAAATATACAGGTGTCTGATAGTGTAAATTTGAACTAATGCGTTTGTGCTTATAATAATTACCTAAATAATCCGTTGATTCTAATCGGAATTGATCCATAGTTTGATAATGTTTTAGTTGAAGATCCTGTCATTTTATAGATTTGTAACAAGATTCCATTACTGCATTGTTATAAGGATTTCGTTTGCATGATTGACTGTGAATAAAGTAAGGCTCTATACTTTCTGATGTTGGTGAAAATCACCGGCATCAGAAAGTATAGAGCCCTTTAATCTTACAGGTTTGCGTACTTTTTGTGTACCCTAAATTTAAAAAATGCGGGACAATTAATCAGATTTTTTTGACTGTAGTCCCATACTACTCTAATATTAGTATGTTTTAGATGCCGTAATCTATCCCTTCAAAGAAAGTACCGTCTCCCGCTTAATCAACTTATGAGGAATCACCATCCGAACCCCTGTTGCTTCTTTTTCCTGCAGTGACTCAATCAGTTTTTGCATGCCCATTCTACCAAGTTCTGCAATATCAATATCGATACTTGTCAGATAAGGATGGACTAACGTCGCATAAATCGAATTATTAAAACTAATCACCGAAAAATCATCTGGCACCCGATAGCCATACATTTGCGCTAACTGAATCATTCGCATCGCAAAGATATCATCGATCACGACAGCCGCTGTTGCTTTTGTTGCTTTTAAAAGCTCTTCAAATGCTACATAATCTTCTGGTTTTTCCATATCAACAGAAGGAAGCACCGTTAAATTCGCTAACATCATCGCTTTTTGATAGCCAAAATAACGCTCATAATAAACATTTTCATGCGTTGTATTTGTGATAAATAAAATAGTTTTGTGCCCATTTTCAATCAAATAATCTGTTGCATGTTTTCCTAGCAACTGATTGTCATTATCCACATAAATAACTTTATCCTCATTTGTATAAGGTTGACCGATCAATGAGAAGGGAACTTGATTTTCGAATAAGTAATCGATGACTGGATCCTCTTTATCAGAATACAGCAGGATAAATCCGTCAACTTGTTTTTGTCGATGCATTAGTTGTACGTTTTCCAGCAAAGTCTCAAAGGTTTGTGCCGTAGCAATCGCCGTTGTCATACTATGTTTACGCGCTTCGTCATTGATCGACTCAATGATTTCTAAATAAAACGGATTCCCCATCCGCTCGCGAGAATCTAGCGGTGGCAATATTACACCAACAGCTCCTGAAGAACGTTTCCCAAGATTTCGGGCAGCAATGTTGGGGACATACCCCATTTCTTCCATTACTTTATAGACTTTTTTCTTCGTAGCGTCCGAAATGCTGGAATGATCGTTGATCACTCTGGAAACGGTAGAAGTCGCAACTCCAGCCTTCTTAGCAACATCTTTCACTGTAATCGTCATCGTTTCCACTCCTTTCACGGTTTATTATAAATCTGTCAAAAATTATTCTATCGTAGAAAATAATACCATAGATTGATGCCTTGTTGCTATCGTCATTTTGATTCGAGGAAAATAACCTTTAAATCAAACATTATTTCTTGCTGTTTGCCATGCAGAAGTTAAAAAATCGACTGTTAATTCTTCCGTGGAAGAAACTAAAACGATATCTGTTCCCAGATCTTCTGGACGTCCGACACCAATTGGTAGTGCACCACTTGCTAAAATCGCTTGAATCCCCGCCTTAGCATCTTCGATTCCAATACAGTCTACAGCTGTCAAGCCAACTTTTTCGGCTGCTAATTGGAAAATTTCTGGGTCTGGTTTCCCCTTTGCCACGTCCGCTGGATCAACAATACCATCAAAATAGGGCAGTAAAGACATCTTTTCAAGTAAAAACGGACCATTTTTACTAGCAGAAGCCAACGAAATTTTGATTCCATGTTTTTTTAAATGCTTTAACAAATCTAAAATACCTGGGTACACATCAGCTGGGCTGACTTCTTGAATCATCTCTACGTAATACTCATTTTTCCGTTGCGCCAGTTCAGCAAACTGTTTTGAGTCGAAATCTTGTGTACGACCTCCGTGAGCCAGTAATAATTTCAACGAATCTTCGCGGCTAACCCCTTTTAATTCTTCATTGAATGCACGATCGATCGTGATTTCGATTTCTTTTCCTAAACGCTGCCATGCTTGATAATGATACTCCGCCGTATCGGTTAACACACCATCTAAATCAAATAAAACACCTTTAAACATGTTCATTCACCTTTTCCATCGCACACACTAATTCATCTACCAAAACCATTTTGTTTCCGTATAAAGTAAGAGGTAACTCCGATCCTGACACAAGCTGTATGCGAACATTCTCTTTATCCACTGTTACATACAACAAACGACCTCGGTAATTTACATGAAAGGCATAACTTGTCCACGTACTAGGTAAAAACGGCGCAAAGCTTAATTTTTCATCAGCCGTCTTCATTTGAGCAAACCCTTGAACGATCGCAAGCCAGCTACCAGTCATAGACGTGATATGCAGACCATCTTCTGTATCATTATTGTAGTTATCTAAATCTAAACGAGCTGTCCGTTGATACATTTCTACCGCTTTTTCTTCCATCCCGAGTTCAGCCGCTAAAATCGCATGAACACTTGGCGATAAAGAGGATTCATGAACGGTCATTGGCTCATAAAACAAGAAATTCCGCTCTTTCTCTGCTCGTGAAAAACGTTCGCCAAAGAAATAAATCCCTTGCAACACATCCGCTTGTTTAATGAAGCAAGAGCGTAAAATACGATCCCAAGACCAATGCTGATTTAAAGGTAAATCCGCTGGTGTCAAAGCGGTTCTTGGCATCAAGTCTTTATCTAAAAAGGTATCATGCTGAACAAAAACACCTAACTCTTCATCAAATGGATAATACATATTTTCAACGATTTCTTGCCAATGCGCTTGTTCTTCTTTCGTAATCTCGACGGGTGTTTCCTCTTGATATTTACGATAATTATCTAAGGTATATTGTAGCACCCATGTAGCAATCGTATTCGTGTACCAGTTATTGTTGCTATTATTTTCATACTCATTTGGTCCTGTGACACCATGGATCATATATTTTTGAGCTCGCTTAGAAAAATGAACTCGATCTGCCCAAAAACGTGCGATTTCAGTTAAGACTTGTAAGCCTTCATTTTTCAAATAGTCATTGTCACCTGTGTAATTCACGTAATTGTAGATGGCGTAGGCTATCGCACCATTCCGATGAATTTCTTCAAATGTGATTTCCCACTCATTATGGCACTCAATACCGGTAAACGTAACCATCGGATATAAAGCACCGGCTAGACCTTGCTGACGGGCATTATATTTTGCTTGTTCCAATTGGTTGTAACGATATTTCAATAGATTTTTGGTCACTTCTGGTTTGGCCAAAGCTAGATAAAGAGGGACAGCGTACGCTTCTGTATCCCAATAAGTGGCACCTCCATATTTTTCACCCGTAAAGCCTTTAGGTCCGATATTCAAGCGTTCATCTTCACCATAATACGTGGTAAATAATTGGAATAAATTAAATCGAATCCCTTGTTGCGCCGCATCGTCTCCTTCGATCACAACATCTGCAAGTGCCCAACGCGCAGCCCAGGCTTCGTTTTGTTCCTTTAGTAATTCATCAAACGTCTTAGTATTCTCTTTCAATAATTGAACAGATTTTTCTTGTTGTTCTGTCTCTGGAAGATCACGGCTAGTCAAAATAATTACTTGCTTTCCTAGTGACATAATCTCGTTCGGTTGTAGCGTTGCTTGAAATGCTTGTTGTACTTTTAACGGTTCTGTTTCAGCGATACCTGCTTTAGCATCTGTCACATGTTTCATTGCCGCTGTTACAGTAAACTGTTCGATCCCGAATGGGTTGGGAATTGTACGCGTCGTTAAAAAGCCGATTGCTTCTTCAAAGCCTGATTGCTGTGCTTCCCAGAACATTTCATCATAATTACTATCTTCATTACGCACATCACCATCTATTTTTGAGACGATTTCAATAGCGGCTATTCCTTTAAGAACTTCTACCGTTACACGAATCACCGCTAATTCTTGTTGCACAATACTCAAGAAACGTTCAAAACTGAATTTAACACTTGTCTCTCCTTGTTCAAATGTGAATGTACGTGTCAACAAACCATTACGCATATCTAGTTCTAAATAAAAGTCTTTCGGATCTTGAATACCTAAATCAAGTGCTTCCCCATTCACAAAAATATCCATCGCGATGAAATCAATCGCATTGATGACTTTCCCGAAATACTCAGGGTACCCGTTTTTCCACCAGCCAACTCTTGTCTTATCAGGATACCAAACACCTGCTAAATAGGTACCTTGATGATGATCTCCTGTATATTGTTCTTCAAAATTCCCTCTCATACCCATATAACCGTTTCCCATTGAAGTCAACGATTCTTGTAAACGACGTTTATTCCGCTCTAACTGATGTGTAGCAATCTTCCACGGGTCTATTTCAAATAAGTGATTCATTCTCTCTCCTCCTGTAAATGGTTTGCTTCTTAACATCATAATAAACGCAACCGATTGCATTGTCAAACATTTATTTATTTGGAACTGCTTATTATTTGAAAAAACTTCATCTATAATGATACTATCGTTTTATAGACAATGATAGAGAAATGATTTTATTTAAGGGTTTACAAAAATAAAAAACTATTTTATACTACAATCAACGAAAACGATTGCGCTATTATTGCAAAGGAGAGAAAAAAGATGAAAAAGTTATTCAGTTTTGAGTTTTGGCAAAAGTTCGGTAAAGCATTGATGGTCGTGATTGCCGTGATGCCTGCAGCAGGATTAATGATCAGTATCGGTAAAACAATTCCTTTGATCAATCCAGATTGGACAGCACTCGCTACAACAGGCGGTGTAATTGAAAACATCGGTTGGGGTGTCATTAGCAACTTGCATATTTTATTTGCACTTGCGATTGGCGGAAGTTGGGCGAAAGAACGAGCAGGCGGAGCTTTCGCTGCAGGACTTTCTTTCATTTTGATCAATCGGATCACAGGTTCGATCTTCGGTGTGACGAGTGAAATGTTAGCTGATGACAAAGCATTTACTCACACATTATTCGGCACAAAAATCATGGTCAAAGGATTTTTCACTAGTGTTTTAGAAGCTCCAGCTTTAAATATGGGGGTTTTTGTTGGTATCATTGCTGGTTTTGTCGGTGCGATGGCTTTCAATAAATATTATAATTATCGGAAATTGCCCGATGCACTTTCTTTTTTCAATGGCAAACGTTTCGTCCCATTCGTTGTCATTCTTTGGTCGACGATCGTTTCGATTCTTTTAGCCATTATTTGGCCTTATGTTCAAGCTGGTATTAATAATTTCGGCCTTTGGATCGCTCAATCTCAAGATACTGCGCCGATTTTAGCCCCCTTTTTATACGGAGCATTAGAACGCTTACTATTGCCGTTTGGTTTGCACCATATGTTGACGATTCCTATCAACTATACGCAACTAGGAGGAACCTATGAGATTTTATCTGGTGCACAGGCAGGAACTCAGGTTTTCGGGCAAGATCCATTGTGGTTAGCTTGGGCTACTGATTTGGTTAATTTAAAAGGCGCCGGTGATACCTCTCAATACAATTATGTTCTTGCAAACTGGACACCAGCTCGTTTTAAAGTCGGACAGATGATTGGTGCATCTGGTATTTTGATGGGAATGACACTTGCAATGTACCGCAATGTTGATCCCGATAAACGTGCAAGCTACAAATCAATGTATCTTTCAGCAGCGTTAGCGGTATTTCTCACAGGGGTTACTGAACCGTTGGAGTTCATGTTTATGTTTGCAGCTGTCCCATTGTATGTTGTGTACGCCATCATCCAAGGCGCTGCATTTGCTATGGCGGATATCGTCAATTTAAGAGTTCATTCTTTTGGTAACATTGAACTTTTGACTCGGACACCATTAGCAATAAAAGCTGGCTTAGGTGGCGATTTACTGAATTTCGTTCTTTTCGTCATCGTATTCGGTGTTCTCACTTATTTTATCGCCAACTTTATGATCAAAAAATTCAATTTTGCTACACCTGGTAGGAACGGAAATTACGATAATAACGAAACACAAACCGATTCAACGCAAGCAAATGCTCAGAACGCTGACGGTATTGACCCTCAAATCATCGCAATCGTTCATTTGTTAGGCGGAAAAGAAAACATCGTTGATGTAGACGCCTGCATGACTCGCTTACGCGTTAGCGTTTCAGATAAAAACAAGGTCGGAACAGTAGAGGCTTGGAAAAAAGCTGGCGCGATGGGCTTGATTGTTAAAGACAACGGGGTTCAGGCTGTTTACGGTCCAAAAGCGGATGTGCTAAAATCAGATATTCAAGATTTATTGGACTCTGGCGTTGCTATTCCAGACTCATCACGGGCAACCACAGCTGATACAACGATTGATACGCCAGATTATCTAGGCGTCACAAAAACGATTGTGCCTGTCGCAAATGGCGAAGTGATCGCCATCGATCAAGTTGATGACCCTGTCTTCTCACAAAAAATGATGGGCGATGGATTCGCAGTCATTCCAACCGACACGACGATTTACGCGCCGATCGACGGAACGATCACCAGTATTTTCCCCTCTAAACATGCGTTAGGTATTACAACTACTGAGGGAATCGAAGTCTTGATCCATATGGGACTTGATACGATTGAAATGAAAGAATCTGCCTTTACGATTCATGTGGTCGAAGGACAAAAGATTACCGCAGGTGAAATAATTGCAACAGCCGATTTAGATAAAATCAAATCTGCAGGTAAACAAACAACCATGATCGTTGTCTTTACAAACGGCGAGAAGATCAATGCTTTTCATTTAGAGAAAACTGGTAAACAAGATCCTGGAACAGCTATTGGATGTTTAGAGATCTGATCATAATTAAAAACACGTTTAAACAGGGTTGGCTTAAAGCTCACAGAGTTTTATCCTGACCCTGTTTTCTACCTATCATTATATAGCTTCACGAGCTAGCCACTACGCTACGCTTTTAAACAAGGAGGAACAACATGAAGGTTTTAACATTGAACACCCACAGTTGGTTAGAGAATCAGCCGTTAGAAAAATTACAACAACTAGCAGATCAAATCATTAAAGAGGATTATGCACTGATTGCCCTACAAGAAGTCAATCAACGGATTGACAGCTTACCAGCCATTACTACTCATAACTTCCATCCCACGGAAGACCAGCTGCCAATCCATGAAGACAATTTCGCATATCTTTTAGTTCAGCTTCTAAAAGAGCAAGGCTATAACTACCATTGGAGTTGGGCATACAATCACATTGGGTACTCGATCTATCACGAGGGCGTTGCACTCCTTTCAAAACAACCGATCCAGCCACAAGCTGTTGTAGTTTCTGCCGAAAAAGACCCCCGTGACTATCGCAGAAGAGTTTTACTTATAGGGCAGACAAAACTAGGAGACCACTGCATCACCGCTTTAAGCTGTCATTATTCTTGGTGGTCTGAAACTGGCGGATTTTCATATGAATGGCAGCAAACTGAGATTGCCTTACAAGAACACATTTCCCCTTTACTGATGATGGGCGACTTCAATAACCCAGCTTCAGCTAAAACGGGGCATGCTCTTGTTCTTGATAGCCCGTTACAATTGCAAGATAGTTTTTTGATAGCTTGTGAAAAAATCGGTGAACATACCGTTGAAAAAGCCATTGATGGTTGGGGAGAAAATCAAGAGAAATTGAGAATCGACTATATTTTCACTTCAAAAAAAATATCTGTTTCCAGCTACCAAATCGTTTTTGATGGGAAAAGTACACCGGTAATCAGCGATCATTTCGGCGTGTCAGCTATTATCCAATAAAATAAAAATGTACGCCAAAGATAACTCAACGTGCTTATGCCAGAGCCTAATTATTTATCGTATAATTTACAATAAAAAAAGTGATCTCGCTGCATCTGCGCAAGATCACTTTTAACTACTCACTAATTTGATACAAAAGCATCATTCTTTCCTTCACCAAAAACCAATGCTTTTGTTATACGTAAAATCAATTTGTTCCCTTTATAATGACAGCTCATTTTTTCCACCTTTCCTGACTAAATTCATGAGAGGTGGAATGCGTTTAAATCAAACTTTGTAACAGAATCAAATATAATAACTTTTCCAAAGGTTACTTTTTTATTTTCAACAAATTTATTAAGTTTAAAAGTGAATGAGTTCCCTAGGGGTAAAAATAGACCAATTACATTTCACAACAAATACCTACCAATAAATGGAACGGTAGGCACTTTTTTATATCAGGATTATGTTAACTAAGGATTTAAATAACTAATAACCATTATTTAATACAAACTTTTTTAAATTTAAATTCAAATAATGCAGACAAAATCAGATAATTCCCAAAGTATACTGCATATATAAAATACAGATCTAATATTTTATAAAGATACAACATAAATATAATCCCCATACTAATTATATTTATTATAAGAGTCCATTTCACAACAAATTTCCCATTTTCTATAACCTGTAATATATACTTATTTATTTCATATAGTATTATTGGGCTAACTAAAAAAAATAGCGGTAGTATTATTTTAGTTGTTTCGTTTATCAGCTTATCATCAAAAGTGAATAAATTAGAAAACGGAACTATCATTAAGTATATACCTATTCCTATTAACACATAAAAAAAGATAGACATGTATGTTGATATCCTTTTTACCACTATGATTTTATTTTTATTCTTCTCTCCAAAGTATTCACTTGCAAATATTGTAACTGCATTACCATACATAAACATTGGTAATTTTAAATATACTAATGCTTGACTGATAATAGAATACACACTCAAAGACATTGTATCTAATCTTGCAATCATTGCATCAAAAAAAATCAAAAATATTATTCCTTCTAGTAATTCTTGAATCCCTAAAGGAATACTCCTTATCAATATATCTTTTATATATATTGGCTTTAACTTTAAACATGAAAAAAAGGTAGTTCTTACAATTATCAGATAGCACAAGATTGTTATTAGTAATGTAATATTTAATGCTATCCCTGCACCAAACACACCTAAACCCGAAAAATTTCCTATGCCATTAATAAATATATAACTCAAAAGCACTTGAATCAGTGAAGATATTATAGATATCGTTAATATATAATTCGTTTTCTTTTCGACTTTTAATAAATTCGTAAGAGTAAATGTGATTAATGTTAATAAAACATAGAAACTCATTGAATATAGATATGTAGTTGCCACACTCAGTAGTTCATCAGAAAATTTATATATTGCACTAATAAAGATTTTTGAAAAAAATAGAATTATGAAAAAAAATAACGAACCTATGATTGCATTTGCATGCATTACAGAACTAACTAATTTTTTGAACTTATCTGTATCTTTTTCTCCTAAAGATTTTGAACTTAGCATACTAAATGCTACACTAATGACCCCTAAAACTCCTGTTACAGAATAAATTAAGTTATCAATTGTATTCATAGCAATTAAATTATCAGTTCCTAATCTCGCAGCTATAGAGAACGCTTTCTGCCCTATAGTAGTCGTTATTAGTTGTGAAAATATTAATGGTAATGAGAATTTATTAATATCTATAAAAATTCTTTTTCTCATGTTATCTAACTTCCTTATTAAAAGGTTCTAAATATAAATACACATCTGATTGAATTAAATTAGTATAAATTATATCTTGAATAGGTATATAATTTAAAAATTCTATCACTTCCGAAATGCACCCCTCTTTACTAATTTCATATTCCTCTGTTATTAACTCTACTATATGTTCTAATTTCATTTTTTTAGAAATACAATATAATATTTCTGCACCAATATTGCTAACTTCAAAATAGGACAATCTTATTGGATCAAAAGTTAAGAAATTCATTTCTTCATCTTTTTCAAAATACAGTTTTTTCTTACCATCAATATAAAAGTTTTTAACTAACATTTCATTTCCTCCATCGGCTCATAAAAGCATGATAAGTCAGACCCTAATAAAGAACCATCTAACTCTAATGCACTACATCTGCAACCACCACCACACCATGTATGAGGACAGATAGAACATTTACCAGATAAATCCTTAAAATTCATTTCTCTAAATTTTCTAAATACAGATGAGTTATTCCATATCTCCATTAAATTGCTTTCATTTATATTTCCTGCAACTAATTCATCAATACCATTCATCAAATCACATCCATAAACATCTCCTTTATGAGAAATGGAGCATGCTTTGATTCCAGCTTGACAAGAAATATCTCTATCTACTCTATTTTTGTATGACTCTAGTTCCACACCCCAAACTTGCAATAAATCTAATCGATTATAGTATTCCAAAGGAAAATAATGCGTCCAAAATATATCACTTTCATTCGGAGGTACTATTTTAAAATTAACTTTAAATTCTTTATTTTTTATTCTTTCTGATAATTCTAAAAATACAGGATACCAATTTTCTTTGTCTGCTAACACACTTCCATCATTAGCCCTACCAGTTGGACAAATAACCATGACAGACATAAAATTTATATTTAGTTTATCATTTAATTTTATGGTATTAATTAAATCATTAACATTATGTTTACCTAGGGTAAATAGCGTTGATACTGGTAGATTGTATTTTTGTAATTGTCTTATACCTTCAATTGCTTTTTTAAATGAACCTTTACCTCTAGAGCTATCATGTACTTCGGGATTGCTTCCATCTAATGTAACACAAATTCTATCCAGATTTAACTTTGATAACGCTAATGCCTGTTTATCTCTAATTAAATTTCCGTTAGTGTTCAAAACTTTTGTGAAATTGTATTTATCGAATTCATACAAAATTTCAATAATATCTTCTCTTATAAATGGTTCTCCACCTGTTAAAGCAACCCTCGGAACTTTAATTTTATCCATTTCTTGAAATAACTCAGACAATTTTTGTATTGTTAATTCTCCTTTTTTACTAGCAAATGGGCCAGATTCGGCTGAACAATAATCACAATTTAAATTACACCTATTAGTCACACATACATCTACTAATATAGGTTTATAATAATATTTCCTCATTTTTATTCCTCCTTTAAAAAAAGAAAGATGAAAATTTAAATTTCTCATCTTTCCTTTTGCTAAAAATTAATGTTTACCCCAAGCAGCAACATTAGCAAAACGAATCTTTTTAAATTCTTTTTTCTTTTTCATAGAAAAACCTCCATTATTTTTTTAGAGGATAAACTAACCACCAACTATCCAAAAAATTGATGCAAATAAAACAATTCTAAATAATTTTCTCATGATTTTTTATCCTCCTTCTTACAAAGAATACCCTATTGTGAATATCATAACTTATGATGTAAACTATAATCACATCTTATATTTAAAAGGAGGCTATATTATGATTAACGAGGGAAGTTCATTTAAAAATATTAGACAGTCAAGAAATATAACACAAAAAGATATTTGTAAACAAAAAATCTCTAGGACAACTTTATCAAAGTTTGAAAATAATAAAATAATGTTGTCTATGGCTCATTTTAATTATTTACTTAATTCTATTGATGTTTCATTTGAAGAGTTTAATTTTATTGAAAACGGATACTCTTATAAGGATAAAGAACAAATTATATATTTATTTAATAAGATTTTCTCTAATAGCGACTTAAAATATCTTGATAACTTAATTACACTTTGTGATAACTACCTAGATGACAATTTCAGTAAGTCAATTAAGTGTATCCGTAGTACATTGTATATGTTAAAACACATTGCAGATTCAACCAACAGTAAATTAAATTGTCAATCTAAACTATACGCTGCAGATGTTTGGGATGAACTATCTAAAGTTGATTCTTGGACTATTTTAGATATAAAAATAATTAATTGCTGTCTACACTTTTTTGATCCAAATACCTATCCCCTTATAAGCAAACAACTAATTAAATCGTTAGATAAGTACAAGAATTTTTCTAATATTATATTGTTAGAAACATCTATATATCTAAATTTAACACTCCTTTTTTCACTACAAAACGATAAAAAATCTGCTCTGTTTTTTTCTGAAAAAGCACTAGATAGATCCTTCCAGAGTAAAAGAATTGATTATATTTCCATATCATTAATAAGGTATGGACTTCTGTCTAATCAAAAAGGAAAAATTAATGATGGATTGAAAATATTAAAACTTTTAAATGATGATCCTTTATATAAAATTGTTAAAGAGGAAGTAGACACTTTCATCATTTGAGTATTTTAATTTTATTGACTTTTCTAACTTTTTTTAATAGGATTTACGTGAATTAAGGACAAGTTTAATGTTAATTGTACAATAATTAAAAATAGACAAAAACACCTATAATTCGTAGGTGTTTTTTGTTCGTCTCAAGAAAGAATGTTTTTGGGATAGGCAAAAAGGGTAGAATTGCTCCCTACCCTAAATGCTCAATTGCCACGATAACTCCCATCACTATCTAACTCATTGACTCAAACTAGTTTCATCTATAGGCTAAAATCACTTAGCCTATAATATCTCCCAGCAACGTTACAGGAACTTCCTTTATCTCTTTTTTGTCATTAAAATAGTATGAAGCATTTAACAACTTACAAAAACCGTCTTTTTTGAGAATTCTAAAAATTATCAATTCAACAACTCATTTTTTTGAAGTCAATAAAACTATGCCAACAATCACAATCAAAAGACAAAATTCATCATTCAAAGAAAAGGCTGCTAAGAACATAAAAACGCTAAATACAATAAATATTAATTCTCCCCCTCAAGCATCCCTTAACCTTTTTTTCGCCAGATAATGCTAAACTAGCTATAAGACAGATGTATCATGATAATTTCAGGAAAGTAGGAAGAGAAGATGCAGATAACTATTTTCGGCGGTAGTGGCTTTATCGGACAAAGACTTTCAGAAGAACTAATCCACCGAGGTCATAATGTGACGTCCATTTCCCGTAGCGGAAAACCAAGCGATTTAACAACTGCTTGGTCACAAAAAGTTCACTGGCTTCGTTCTGACGTTTTAGCAGATGATCATTGGCATCCAGCCGTTCAGAAAGCAGATTGGGTCATTGATGCAATCGGGATTCTTAAAGAAAATTCTTCTAAAAATATCACTTATGAGCGTTTTATTCTAGAACCTGTCCGAATCATTTTAGCATATTTAAACACACAGGAAACTCAATCTAAACTTTTGTTTCTATCAGCCAACAACGCACCTTTCCCTTTAAGAAAGTATATGAATGCCAAACTTCAGGCTGAACAGTTGATTAAAGAGCAAGCGATTAAAAGTGTGATTATTTACCCTAGTTTAGTTGTAGATAAAAAGCGTTTTTCGTCTGTTATCAGCGCGTTTTTCATCAACTTATTAAAAAAAATACCTGGATTCAACAAATTGACCACAGGATATGATCCTATTTCAAGAGAACATTTAGCAGTAGAAATCGCCAACGTGATCGAAGGAAAAACTTCTCCCTACACCCACAGACGAACATAAAAAAAGCATCTCCAATACGGAAATGCTTTTTTAAACGTTATCCTTTCACCGAACCACTCGTAATTCCTTCTACATAATATTTCTGCATAAAGATAAACAACAACGTGATCGGAACCGCAATCAGCACGCAGCCTGCGGTAAACGCCATGAAATACTGATCGATTTTATCTTTTGTCTGCATCGTAAATAACCCAATCGCAACCGTATATTTGTTCACGTTATCCCCTAAAATGATTTTCGCAAAAATGAAATCCATCCACGGTGCCATAAATGCCATCAATGCTGTATAAACAATAATCGGTTTACTCAATGGCAACGTGATTTTCGTAAAAATCTCAAACTTACTCGCTCCATCAATCATCGCAGATTCATCCAAGGCCATCGGAATCGTATCGAAGAATCCCTTCGCAATATAAAAACCTAACGCTGCACCAGATGAATAAACTAAAATCAACGCCAATAAACTCCCCGTCAAGTTCATCGCTTTTAAAATATAATACACAGCGATCATACTCATAAATCCTGGAAACATGTTCAACACCAATGCTAATTTCAAGAACGGTTTACGTGCTCTAAAACGTAAACGACTCAAAGAGTATGCCATCGCAATCGTGATCAACGTCGATAAAATACAACTACAAATCGCCACAAACAGCGTATTCAAAAACCATTGCACAAAAGGATACGTCGAACTCGTCAGTAACATCTTATAATTTTCAAAAGTAAACTGCTTAGGAATAAAGTACGTTACAAAAGCGCCACCTTCACTTCTAAAGCTAGTCAACACAATCCAAACAATCGGAAAGATCCAAACGATCGACAAAATCGTCAATAACGTATAGTGCAAGAATAGATTTTTTCTTTTTTTCGATTTCATAAGTCCGCTTACGCCCCTTCCGTTTTGAATGAACTACTTCTTGTATAAGCAAATAATGAGAAGACTGCTGAAAGAACAAAGATAATGATCCCGATTACGGATGCGAGATTATAATCAGCCGCTGTCACTGTCAGTTTATACAACCACGTAACGAGCAAATCCGTCTCACCGGCAGAGTGAAAATTACTATTCGCCGGTTGTCCGCCAGTCAACAAGAAAATCACATTGAAGTTGTTGATGTTTCCAATAAACTGTTGGATCAAACTAGGCGCCATAACAAACAAAATCTGTGGAAACGTAATATTTCTAAAAACTTGAAATTTATTTGCACCATCGATTTCAGCTGCTTCGATTTGATCTGTCGGTAAATTCGTAATGATCCCTGTCGCAACTAACATCGTCACTGGAATCCCAACCCACATATTCACGAAGATAACCGTGACCTTTGCGAGTAATGCATCTGTCAAAAAAGGAATCGGCTGATCGATCAATCCCCAATTTTGTAGCATCGCATTGACGGGCCCTGAACCGTTAAACAAATTCGCCATCAATAACAAGCTGACAAACTGCGGCACCGCCATCGTGATTACAAAAATCGTCCGCCAAACTTTTTTCCCTTTCACTCCTTTAGCATTGATCAACAACGCTAACAAAATCCCAAAGAAAAATGTCGTAGCTGTTGCTAAAACTGCCCAAATCAAGGTCCAAGTAAGTACAGGGAAGAAGGTTCCAGCAATATCTCCCGTCAGCACATTCCCAAAATTAGAAAAACCAACCCAATGGAATAAATTTTTCGGCGGCAAATGATTATGATCATAGTTCGTAAATGCAATAGAAATCATATAAAGCAGTGGCAAAATCGTAAATGCCAAAACTCCGAGCAAGGGAATGCTCATCAACGTTATATAAAATTTTTCATTCAACAAACTATTTAAGTCTTCTTTTAACGTCGGTAAAGATTGGTCAGCTTGTTTCAATATAAAAATTTTACGCGCACTTCTTAGATTTACGATGTATAGAAAAATAAAAAGAAAAATAAGAATAATTGCAGCAATCCCAAACAATAATAGCAACATCGAGTTATCCCCTGGCTGCTGAACCTCGATTCCTAGTGACTCATCCATGATCCAACCTTGAGATTTCGTTCCCAAGGTTTGCAGCATTGATAATGCATGAAATCCATTAACCACCAACCACGCTACAAACCCAACTTGCAGCGCTAAAAATGCTAAACCTTTGACGATTTGCCCGTTCATGATATTCGCTGTTCCCATAAATAGATAAGAAAGCTTGATTGATTTATCCCCTTTTTTAAATAGCTCTCTAAAAGAAATTGGTCCATCGGCTTTTGCCTTTTGTTTCATTGCATTTCACTTCCTGTTCTTAAAATAAAAAATAAGGCTGAGACAAAGCTCATAGAGTTTCGTTCCAGCCTCAAGGTCACCTTGAAAATGGTGAAGAATTATTTTTCTGATTTACTTGTATCTTTCACTAATTTATCCAATTTCGGTAAATATTGATCTTCTGATATTTTGCCATTATACGTATCATTGATCACCGCATCAGCTGGTCCCCAGAAAGAAACCATTTCTGGAAGTTTCGGCATCACAACGGAATGATCTGCATCACTCATCTTCATTACAGCTTCAGCTACTTTGTCAGACGTCACTTTGCTGTCTGCTTGTGCGTCTTTGTTTGCAGGTACTGTACCATTTTTCTCAAAAACAGTTAATTGATTTTCTTTGTTTGTTAAGAAGTCTGCTAAAGCCATTGCCGCAACTGGACTTTTGGTAGATGCATTAACGCCGAATAATTTCACGCCTAAAAATGCTTTTTGTTGAACAGGCCCATTGCCCAAATCAACTGTAGGATATGGTGCTACTGCTAATTTATCCCCTAATGCTTTTTCCACATCTAACTTAGACCACGGACCCGATAAGAAGGCATCGATTTTACCATTACTTAGATTAGAAAGAGCGTCAGCATTTGATTGAACAACACCAGAATTATCTTTTTGCGAGTGAATCCATTTTAAAACTTGGACTCCTTTATCATTATTAAAGTTCGTTCCGTTGATATCTTCACCATTTTTGCCATATAATTCATCGCCATTCGACATAAATAACGGCGTGAAGATATAGTTGGCACCTGCTTCTCCAAAGTTTGCACCCAATTTGCCTTTAGCAGTTAAACTTTCCCAGCTCTTCACATCTTCTTCAGTTAGTTTTTCTTTGTTATAGTATACAAATTGAGATTCAACACCATATGGATAGCCGTATAATTTACCATCATATGTTACAGCTTCTACTGCACTTTCAGTACTATTTTCTTTCACACTATCTTCATATTTTGTATTAGCATAAATAATTCCAGCATCCACCATTTGACCTAATTGATCATGAGGCATCATGAAAACATCGGCTGCGGCACTAGGATCTTTTTTCAGATTTTCTTGTGCTGTTGCAGATTCACTTGGCTTGATGGTTACTTTCCAATCTTTATGTTCTTTTTCAAATTCTTCTACTAATGGTTTATACGTATCAACAAATGCTACGTCTACCCATAATTTTATAGAAGCGTTTTCATTTTTGGCAGAAGTTTTTTCTTCTGATGATCCTCCGCCACAAGCTGCAAGTAAAAACGCTGCCGCTGTCATTGTTACCCCTAATGTCAAAAGCTTTTTTGTGTTTCTTCTCATCTTTTGTTCCTCCTAGGAATTTTTTACTGTTCTGTTCTCTTATATTGTGCAATCGTTTGCGTAAATTGTCAAGAGAAATATAAATAAATTTATTTTTTTTCCTTTATATCAATAAAAAAGCCTTTAGAAATCATACTATTCAAATAGAACAACACTGATTAAACAAAGATAATATTTATATATAGCCTAAATAGTGATTTTTAAAAGTGATTTACTTTATTTATCAAGTAAATCATCCAGCAGATAAAACAAAATGCAATCGATTGCGAAAAAATACATTGAAAACGTTTTTCTTATGTGTCATAATATGGGTGGTTTTTAGAAAAGTATGACAATAAAAGATACCGAGTCGATTACAGGGGGAGAAATTAGATGAATACTGCAGCGATCCACCATCAACCAGAAAGCGAATATGCTTATTTATACACATCAGATAAAATGCACATCCGGCTAAAAACAGGTAGAGGAGATATCAAAAGCGTCGAACTATTAAATGGCGATCCGTATCAATTCGAACACAGCGAGTGGTTCAAATTAACGATTCCTATGGAAAAATACCTATCTACTACAACACATGACTATTGGATAATCGAAACTTCTGCACCGTTTAGACGTCTAAGTTACGCTTTCAAAATAGAAGGCATGGATGGAACAGTGTTATTTTACGGTGATCACGGCTTCTTTCCTTATCAAGATTCTACATTAAAATCAGCTAGCAATTATTTTAAACTACCTTATTTTCACGAAGCAGACCGTTTCAAAGCACCTCAACGGGCGAAGGAAACCATTTGGTATCAAATTTTCCCCGAACGTTTTGCCAACGGCGATATCTCAAACGATCCAGAAAGCACTTTACCTTGGGGCAGCAAAGAACATCCTGGACGAAAAGACTTTTTTGGCGGGGATTTGCAAGGTGTTTTAGATCATTTAGACCACTTCGTAGACCTTGGGATCAACGGAATTTATTTCTGTCCGATTTTCCAAGCCGCTAGCAATCACAAATATGACACAATTGATTATTTTGAGATTGATTCTGCTTTCGGAGATAAAAAGCTCTTTAAGAAGGTCGTAGACGAATGTCATAAACGAGGGATCCGTGTTATGTTGGACGCCGTTTTCAATCATATGGGTGACTTTTCACCTCAGTGGCAGGACGTCGTCAAAAATGGTGAAACTTCACCTTATGCAAAATGGTTCCACATCCATAAATTTCCAGTTGACTACACTCCGACAGCCGACTTTGAATTCTCAGATAATATTACGTACGATACTTTTGCATTCACTCCACACATGCCTAAATTGAACACGGCCAACAAAGAAGTACAGGACTTTTTATTAGAAATTGCCCGTTACTGGATCACAGAATTTGATATCGATGCGTGGCGTTTAGACGTAGCGAATGAAGTAGACCATCGTTTTTGGCGTAAATTTCACGATGTTTGTACAGAAGCCAAACCAGATATTTATATTCTAGGTGAAATTTGGCATTCTTCTCAAGCGTGGCTACAAGGAGATGAATTTCACGGAGTCATGAATTATGCTTTTACAGATGCCATTCTTTCTTATTTTGTCTATCAAACGATTTCATTAAGCAAGCTAGTTTCTGAACTAAATCATCAATTGATGCTTTATCGTGAACAAACCAATCAAATCATGTTCAATGTGCTCGATTCCCACGATACACCACGCTTATTAACGATTGCTCAAAATAACAAAGAGCTGATGAAACAAGTTTTAGCCTTTACCTACTTACAAAAAGGTGTACCTTGCCTTTATTATGGAGATGAATATGCAATGGACGGTGCAGGCGATCCAGATTGCCGAAAATGTATGATTTGGGAACCCGAAAAACAAGATTTAGACATGTACGAGTTCACTAAAGCATTGATTGCGTTTAGAAAAGAACACCAACCACTTCTATCAGAGGGCAAACTACGTTGGAACGAAATTGATGAACAAACAGGAATCATCGACTTCGCTTACGAACATGAAGGAAAAATGATCCGCAGTATTTTCAATACAGGTCAGTCTCCTGTTTATATTGAAAAAGAACATGTTTTATTCTCAACTCAAATGCAGGCATTAGATAAAAATATCATTGAACTTGCACCATACGGATTTGCTGTATCAGTAGACTCAACAGAAAGGATTGAAAAGAATGACTCAACACGAAACGAACAACCATTGGTGGCAGGAAGCCGTCGTTTATCAAGTTTATCCACGGAGTTTTCAAGATAGCAACGGCGACGGGATCGGTGATTTAGCTGGTATTATCCAGCGTTTAGATTATCTGCAGGAGCTAGGCATCAACGCCATCTGGCTAAGTCCCGTTTACCGTTCACCAAACGACGATAATGGCTATGATATCAGTGATTACGAACAAATCATGGCGGAATTCGGCACTATGGATGATATGGAGCAACTGATCCAAGAAGCCAAGCTACGAGAGATAAAAATCATTATGGATCTTGTGGTCAACCATACTAGCGACGAACATCCTTGGTTTATCGAATCCCGCTCTTCTAAAGACAATCCTTATCGTGACTTTTATGTTTGGCGTAAAGGCATCAATGACGGTCCACCAAATGGCTTAGAATCAACCTTTTTAGGATCTGCTTGGCAATTGGATGAATCGACCGGTGAATATTATCTGCATTTATTTAGTCAAAAACAACCAGATTTAAATTGGGAAAATCCAGCTGTACGAAATGCAATCTACGACATGATGAATTTCTGGATCGATAAAGGCATCGGCGGTTTCCGAATGGATGTGATCGATCTTGTCGGCAAAATTCCAGATCAAAAAATCACTGGTAATGGCCCAAAATTACATGACTATTTAAAAGAAATGAATACGCAAACCTTCGGTGGTAAAGACTTACTAACAGTTGGCGAAACTTGGGGCGCCACACCAGAAATCGCCAAATTATATTCTGATCCAAAACGAAACGAACTATCAATGGTCTTTCAATTCGAGCATGTCGGCTTAGATGAGCAACCTGGAAAAAGCAAATGGGATCTGCGCCCTTTACAGATAACGGAACTAAAAAAAGTCTTTTCAAAATGGCAGACAGAGCTTGGCGATCAAGGTTGGAATTCACTGTTCTGGAACAATCATGACCTGCCTCGCATCGTTTCTAGATGGGGCAACGACAGCCAATACCGTGTAGAAAGTGCCAAAATGCTGGCAATTTTGCTGCATATGCTAAAAGGAACTCCTTATATTTATCAAGGAGAAGAAATCGGGATGACCAATCGGACAATCCACGACATCGCAGAAGTTGAAGATATTGAAAGTAAGAATATGTACGCTGATCGACTCGAAAAAGGCTATCCAAAACCAGAAATCCTTGCATCGATCAACGTCAAAGGACGAGATAACGCCCGCACCCCTATGCAGTGGGATAATACCGAAAATGCCGGTTTTACAACAGGAGAACCTTGGCTTGCCGTTAATGAAAACTATCATGAAATCAACGTTACTCAAGCTTTGACAGATAAAAACTCGATCTTTTACACGTACCAAAAACTGATTGAACTTCGTAAAACCTATCCATTGATCGTTTGGGGCAGTTTTGAATTAATAGAAGATACCGCAATAGACGTGTTTGCTTATTATCGCCATTACCAAGGAGAAAGCTGGTTGATCGTATGTAATTTTTCAGATCGAGCGCAACGATTTTCATTGGATAAAACAGCAACAGAAACAATCATCGCAAATACCGAAAAAACGTATAACCAACTTTCCGACAAAGCACTAGGGCCTTATGAAGCTTTTGTAGTCAAATTATCGAGTTTCACGGACTAACTACTATTTGTCTATCGGCACAGTTATACCAATTCAACTCTTGGAGGAAATAAACATGTCTAATCTAGCAATCCAAGCACAAGAAATAAGCCAAACAGAAAAAAGAAGTTGGTGGAAAAATGCTATAGGGTATCAAATTTATCCACGCAGCTTTAAAGATAGCAACCACGACGGCATCGGTGATCTTAACGGGATTCGACAAAAATTACCTTATTTAAAAGAACTGGGGATTGATTTTATTTGGATAAATCCAATCTACGCTTCACCAAATGTCGATAACGGCTATGATATTTCGGATTACCAAGCTATTCATGAAGATTTCGGTACAATGGACGATTTCCAAGCTTTGCTTAAAGAAGCACATGCGCTGGATTTAAAAGTCATTATGGATTTAGTCGTCAACCATACAAGCGATCAACATCCTTGGTTTCTAGAATCTAAAAAATCATTGGATAATCCATATCGCGATTATTATCATTGGGCTGACACTACAAAAAATCTTCCACCTAACGACTGGCAATCTTTTTTCGGCGGTTCCACTTGGACGTACGATGAAACAACAAAGCAATCTTATTTCCATGTTTTCGCCAAAGAACAACCCGATCTTAATTGGAAAAATCCAAAGGTTCGCCATGAACTTTATCAGATGATTCGTTGGTGGTTGGATCTTGGGATTGATGGTTTCCGTATAGATGCAATCAGCCATATTCAAAAAGAACCTTGGGATTTTAAGATCACCGATAATCAATGGGCTCCGTTTATGAATGTCGCTGGCATCGAAACTTATTTAAAAGAACTAAAAGCTATTTTTAATGAATACAATGTTATGACTGTAGGAGAAGCAAGCGGTGTGCCACATCAAGAAGCGGCATCATGGACTGGTGATCACGGGTATTTTAATATGATTTTTGAGTTAGAACATTGTGAACGAATCGGTGAAATCGGCCAACAAAAGGGCTCCATTCCACACTTAAAATATTCCTTAACTCAATGGCAAACAAGTTTAGCCGATAACGGCTGGAATGCGTTGTATTTAGAGAATCACGATACACATCGCAGTGTATCTGTGTATGGTGATGATTCTCCAGAAGCCGCGAAAGCATTAGCGACGGTTCTTTTGTTATTGAAAGGAACACCATTCATTTACCAAGGACAAGAAGTCGGCATGACCAATTATCCCTTTAGCTCAATCGAAGAAATCAACGCGGCGGATACGATTCATTTTTATCAAACACTACTGGAACAAGGAAGGATGACTACAGAAGCTTTAGCGATTGCAGTGAATTGGTCCAGAGATCATAGTAGGACGCCTTTCCAATGGGAAGATGCCCTACATGGCGGTTTTTCAACAACCGAGCCTTGGCTGAATGTCAACGAGAATTATCGAATGATCAATGCAGCGCAAAAAGATCTTGAAAGCAGCAGTATTTTTCACCATTATCAAGCCTTGATTCGCTTAAGAAAACAGACAGATGCGCTTATTTATGGGAGATTCGAGTTACTTTTGTCTGAACATCCAACTGTCTTTTGTTATACACACACGACTGAAACAGAACACTGGTTGATTTTAGTTCAGTTAGATCGAAAACAAACGACCGTTTCCTTCTCAGATTCTTTGGATTGTTCTAACTGGGAAGAGATAATAACAACCGCACAAGCTCAACCATTAAAACAACAAATGAGCCTTTCCGATTTTGAGGCGCATATTTACCGTAAAATAATTGTTTAAGTAAATATAAAAATGGAGGAGATAAAAGTAAATAGTACTTTTGTCTCCTCTTCTGTTTACATTCTATTCAACAAAATAACGCAACACCGTCTTCATCTTTTCAGGCACTACTTTTCTAGGGTCAGAGAGATAAATTTCTCGATGGTCAAATGATCTTCTGTCTAGCTGATGCTCCGCGCATATGAAGTAGCGTATGAACTTTTGCTCAAACTAAAAACGACGATTACAGACAATAAATACGCAGAAAATCAAGGTGAATTATTCGCTTTGATTAATCAATTATCCGAATACGAATTACAGGAGGGATGAACATGACAAATAAAAAATTTTAAAATTAGAAAATGGTATACTTTTTCTTTTAGCATTCACTCTTTTCGTTTACTTTGGATATCCATTTTTTTACTTTTTTATTTTCCTTTTATTACCGGATATGATGATGATCGGTTATTTAAGAAGTCCAGCCCTTGGTGCTGGAATCTACAACTTAGGGCATACTTTAGTTTTTCCAGTCGTGCTGATTTTTATTTATCTGTTCACACATATGTCTTTTTTGCTACCGATTGCGATCGTGTGGTGCGCACATATTTTTATGGATCGAACATTAGGCTATGGTCTTAAATATCCTGGTGCATTCAACCATACACATATTCAAAATTTATGAAAAAAGAAACACTAGATAAGATGCGAGGCATCCTATCTAGTGTTTCTTTTTCAGTGCTATGTCGTGGAGATTGTTTGTTTAGTACTATGTCATAAAGGTATTAACTAATTAAATTAATTCCCAAACTGATTCAGTTCCTGGCTGATTGCCTTGTGTCCACCATTTCGCTTTGTATGTTTGGCCTTGGAATGTTACTTTATCGCCACCATTGTATGCTTTACTTGTTTCCCAGTTCATTACTTTGTCAGAAAGAAGTTTCCAAGCATCTGATTGGTCTGGACGATCGCCTTTAACCCACCATTTTGCTTCATACTCTAAATCATCAAAGATCACTTTATCGCCAGTATTATAAATTTTGTCAGCTTCCCATGTTGTGTTGCCACTTGGTGCTTCTTTTGTTTTCACAGAAAATACAGCACTATTCTCTGATACGTTTCCACCGACACTGATTGCTTTAACTGTGTATTTGTATGTTGTATCAGCTTTTAAGCCAGTATCTTTAAAGCTTGTTTTTTCTGTCGTTGCAACTTTTTTGCCATCACGGTAAACTTCATAGTTTTTAACGCCTAAGAAATGTGTTGATTTTGTCCACATTAAGTCAACTGTATTCTCAGTTGTTCCCATAGAGTGAACGTTCGTTGGAGCTGTTGGTTTTTGATTATCTTCTACTTCTGATGATTGTGTTGTTGCTTTTACTGCTGCACTCTTTTCAGAGATTTTATCGTTTGTTCCCACTGCTTCTACTTGGTAAGAGTATGTTGTGTTTTCTGCTAAGTTTGCATCGTTAAATTGAGTTCCGCCAACTGTGGCAACTTTTTTGCCATCACGGTATACGTTGTATTCTTTAGCATTTGAAACAGTGTTCCATGTTAATTTAAGTGAAGAAGTCGTTACTTCGGATGTTTTAACGTTTGTCGGTGTTGCGGGAGCTTCTTCAACTGGAGGAGTGATTTCTCCATTTCCTTTTACATTTACATCAATTACGTTATAAAAAGCATTTGGCGTATCCTCTACATCCCAAACAGCTAAAACAACATGGTAGCCAGAGTGATCTGCTGGAATAGTCACTTGATGCGATTTATTATTTGATGCAGCTGATCCATCATGTTTTACTTCACCAATCAATTGTAAATCTTTTCTAGCGATTGGTTTTTCTGGGTTCCAACCATTTTTAGTAATATAGTAGTGCCATTTCGTTGTGCTGTGAGGTGCTGTGTAATGCCAAGAGAATGTATTCTCACCAGTCTGAACATCTTGCTTCACCCAACGGTCAGCGCCAGTATTATCTAAAACGAAGTCAGAAATTTGTCCTAATCCACCATTTGCAGAAGCAATACGGCCATCTGCTGGACCCGCTTGTGGAAATCCTTTTGGCGCTTCTAAAGATTGTGGATTTGTAATAACATTTCCATATTTCTCCATCGCTGCTGTCCAGCCCATAGTATTTTTATCTAATGAACCTTGGTAACCACGAGCTGCTGGTTTTTCTACATATCCATGGGCATTTGCTTCATCTGCATTTAACAGACCTGCTCCACTTAAAATAATTGTTGACATTAATGCTAATCCTAAAAATTTTTTATTCATATTTGTCCCCCATCTATTGTTTCGCCTTCAACTGGCTTAACATCAGTTTAAACGTTTTGTAAGAAAAAAAGAGGTCATTTATCGGCATAAAAAAGGAATACTTGATTAAATTTCACTCTTATACGGATATAAAAAGAAATTCAAAACAAAAATCAATAAATATTACAAACGTTATTCAAAAATAGTGTTCTTAAAGGTCAAATTTTTCTATTAAAAAGAAAAATATGAGCTTTATATTTTTAATTATTATAAAAAAAATATAAGTTTCCCTACTGTTATATAGACAAAACAGATAGTTTCAAGTTAAAATAAGAAAAGTCTTGAAATTTATTTCATTATAAGCTGAACAAATTTAAAAAATAACATAAAGAATAGAAAGTGTTGATACGATGAAAGAAATCCTCTCCTCACGATCAAAACGTCAATTAGAGCTAGTGGAACTTTTAGTTGATAACGACTGGGTCCCCTTCACTGCAGCATCAGAATCTTTAAATGTTCCTGTTAAAACGCTGAAATCGGATATTATTGAATTAGAAGCATTACTTGCACCTGCCACAATCGAGTCTTCAAAAAAATATGGCATTCGCTTTGCAACAAGTTTTGGCTTCTGTAAAACAAGTATTTATCAAAAATTTATAAAAAGTAGCGTTGAATTTCAGCTAATCGAAAAAATTTTCTTACATAATTTCTCTACTATCGTTGATTTAGCTGACGATCTTTATACCAGCGTCTCGACAATCAAACGAATCGTTCTCCGAGTAAACCAACTGCTTCAAATAGAAGGTTTTACGATTAACTTAAAAAAAATGCAGCTTGTCGGCGATCCACATAGTATTTGTAATTTTATGCAGCATTATTTTTATGAAAAATATGGCGTAGCTGAAAGCTTGTTGACTCCTGCTCAATTAGTTATTTTAGACCAAGTTGGACTTCAGATCATTAAACAAGCCATACCAAACGAATCATCACAGAACTTAGATTTTTCTTTATTGAATCGTCTACGTTTTTACACCTATACCGTCATTAATCTTCTAAAACATAATAGTGAAAATCAACTTCACGATCTACCAGAAAAAAAGTTTGCAATTCTTACTGATTCTTATGCTTGCGATGAATTCTACAGCCAATTTCATCTACCTTTGTCTCCTACTAATTTAAATATTTTTTTCTATCTAATATTTAGTGATCAATATATTGATTCGTTAGCTACTCTACGTGAGCTGATAAAAGTCGATCGTAATGCTCTCTTAAAGTATCAAAAAATCGACAATCTTCTACAAGAAATCGAAAAGAAGATGGACTGCAAATGTGACAATTTTGATGATATTTTTATGCGTCTCTATAACCTAGATTATCAGATTCACGGACGAGCATATATTTTGCACAACAAAAACAAAGAATTTCTTACAAGTATCAAAAACTTATATGGTCATTTCCCAATGGAGTTGATCCACTCGCTGCAAGCCATTTTCTATTCAAATCCTTATAAAGAATACATGGTATACGAAGCTATTTCGATTTTATTCACTAATTGGCCAAACTTACTAGATCGTTTAGAGTATTCAACGCCCACAATGAAAGCCTGTCTTTTATTTAACTCTGGATTGGACTATATGAACATGCTATCTGAACGAATCAACTACTATTTACGCGGTCGGTTCTCTTGTACACCTCTAAAGGTCACATCATTAGATGAACTTGAAAAAGAGGCTTCAGCATATGACTGCATCATCACCAATATCCCTGAAATCTATATCAATACTATTCCAATCATTGTCATCCCTTTGATTCCTGATGCTAAGAGTTTTGATAAATTGATGCTGGTTTATGAAGATTATTTTGATAAGAATTAGGCGTTTATTTCTATATTTTATTCATTACAGTTACATAATAAAAACGGGACGAGCCAAAACTGGAAATTAGTTTTGGCTCGTCCTTCGTTAGAAAAAACTTAGTTGAGTAATTTTCACTCAAAACTAGGTACTTTCGTTATCAACTTTTCATAAATCAGAGTGCTCATCATATACAGCATCAATCTTGAACAAAATTTTTTCTGATCACTAGGGTTACTCGTCACTAAGCAGTGTGTGCTGATTGACTTTAGTTTGATTGCTGCCATATTAGTAACGGTAATAATTTTTGTTCTATTGCTTTTTGCTTTGATCATGATCTCATCGATTTCTTCTGCTTCACCACTCAACGAAAAAATAACAATCACATCTTGAACTGTGCTGATTTGAGGAATGCGTTCAATCAACAGTCTATCTGAAAAATCATTCGTCCAAAGATTGATTGATTTTAGCTTATAATTAAATTCAGATGCGACTTTGGAACTCGAACCCGTTCCAACACAAAAAATTCTTCTTGCATTGATCAGGCAATTACATATTTGGTCGATATCTTTTTCATCTACTAATTCTAAAGTTGTCAAAGTATCTTTTTTTATACAGTCTAATTCATGTGAAAAATTTGATTCTACTGGATACATACTTTGTTTTTCTTCTCTTGATTGAATGAATGCTGCTTTCAATTCACTAAACGTATCGTAATTCAACTTTTTGCACGCTCTGATAACCGTAGCATTGGATATATACAATGCATCTTTGATATATCTTAATTTTAATTCTTCGATATCTTCAAATTTTAAAATAAAATTGACAACTTCCCTCTCAGTTTCTGACAATCTCTCATAGTTTGAATTGATATCTTTATAAATATCACTCACACAAATCAAATCCTCTCTATCTCAAACCGTTGTTATGCTCTAAAAACAAACGAACATGGTGGCTGTTCCTTTCATTTCCAACGATATAGATAGGAACTTGTTGCTCTATTTTAGTAAAGCACAACGTTTGATTTTGTTTCTCTTGGTAGAAACGCTTTGGTAAAATCGATCGGCCTGCTCCTTTTTTTATTAGGTCGATCATCAAGTAAATAGAGTCAACTTCGACAATTTTACATGTCTGCGGATTGATTAAAGACAGCATCATCTTTCTATATGGACATTCCTTATCTCGGCTCATCAGGTAAATATCTTGCGCACCTGTTGCAGATAGCCAGCCAACCATTTCTCTAAGCAAAACGTTGTTTTTAAAGTAAGTCATTTTGTTTGTAATCAATACATCCAATTCTTGTTTTCTATACATTGCTTCTAATCGATCAGTTGTATCAACAAACAACTCGATTGCGGGCTGGTAATTGATGACAGCTGTCATTTCAAAGTAATTAGATGCGATTGTTTGTGTGCAACCGATTTTTATTGGCAATTTCTTATAGTGTATGTCAATTTCATCGATTTGGGCTAAAATTATAGTTGCATATGCTAGTAATTTTTCGCCTTCTGGAAGTAGTTTAACACCTCGGTTCGTCCGCTCAAAGAGCTTCACTGTCACTTCTTGCTCCAACAGTCTAACACGCTCCGTTATATTGGATTGCGCATAGCCCATTATTCTGGCGGCTTCTGACATTGAACCAGCAGCTGCTACACATTGAAAGATTCTTAAATCATTCAGTTCCATCTTCCCACCATTCCTTGCTATCACTCATACTGATACCGTATATCATTTTTCCGTATTATGCAATACTTTTTAAAAACATTATAATGAATTTATCAAGAATAGGAGCTGATTTAGATGAATGCTATGCAATATAAAATAATTTTGCCAGATGATTACGACATGTCACTGATTAGAAAACGAGTTGAAGAAAACGGGGCTAAAACAGACCATTTACAAGGTCTACTCTTTAAAGCTTATCTTATTTCAGAAAAAGTACAAGGGGCAATTTCTAATTCATACTCTCCTTTATATGTCTGGGAAAATACTGATGGGATGAATCAATTTATTTTTGGAGGATTTTATGACAATATTATTCACGATTTTGGTTGGCAAACCGTTCAAATCGGCGTTCCTTTAACAGTAGACTTAAAAGACAACTTTTCAAATGCAACTTACTTACTAGAACAAACAATTGCGATACCTGAACCGCAATCGTTGACCGACCTACCAAACGAGCTATTGAAAATTCAAGAAACCTTACCCAAACATAATGTAGGAAAACTTATCGTCTATAATCCAGACAAATGGAAAGCTGTCATTTTTGGATTTTATACTGAAAAACCGCTACAAGGCGAAGCCGTTCTTTATGAAATACTTCATGTTTCTGCAAATTAGAAATAAGAGGGAATTCACGGAGATGACAAGAAACACGAAATTTTTAATTTCGATGTTGAATGATTCCTAATTGCTGCTCTTCAAATGTTTTGACCAAGTAGGTATTGTGCAACATCAGCTCATTACATTCACTGTGTTTCACAACAATTTCAACTTATTTCCGAAGCCTTCAAATCTTAGTGCTTTAGCACTTAGAATTTGATGTGATCGAAACGAAGGCCTTTGGCTTTAGCATATTTCATGGGTAGAAGTGAATGTGATCGAAACGAAGTGTAGTGTAATAGCTGCTTTTTTCTCGCCGTTTATTCGGATTTAGAGTGTGAAACAAAACTGATTTTTAGTTTTGTTTCACACTCGTTTAGTGCTGTAACTTTAAAGCTGGCTATTTTGCTTCTTCATGACTTTTAAAACAATGCGCCAAATGGTCATCTACCATACCAGTCGCCTGCATAAAAGCATAGACTGTCGTCGTTCCTAAGAACTTAAATCCTTTTTTCTTCAAATCTTTGCTGAGTTTGTCCGACAATTCCGTTGATGCGGGGACTTCTTTGACATCTTTCCAACCATTTTTTATCGGCTTTCCATCCACATAAGCCCATATAAATTGATCAAAACTGCCATATTCCTCTTGAATCTTCATAAAGACCTTTGCATTATTGATCGTTGCATTGATTTTCAACTTATTTCTAATGATTCCTGGATCTTCTAGTAAAGAATCAATCTTCTCTTGGGTATACTCAGCGATTTTTACATAGTCAAACTGATCATACGCACTCGTTAGAGTCTCTCTCTTTTTTAGGATCGTCGACCAACTTAATCCAGCCTGCATGCTTTCCAAGATCAGCATTTCAAAAAGCTTTTGATCTTCATATTCTGCTGTACCCCACTCTTCATCATGGTACTTCTCTTCTAATTCATTTCCCTGCGCCCAATCACATCTAATCTTTTCCATAGCTAGCTCCATTCTTGTTTCGTTTACCTAAGAATACCACGAGAACATACGTTTGTAAATCAAGTTTTAAAAAAGATCAAGGCAATTTACTACCTTAATCTTTTTAAACTATTTATCAAGTTTACTTGCTGCCTCTTCATCTAAAATAACGGTAAGATTCGGATGTAGTTGTAAAACAGAAGCTGGAAATTCCTCTGTTACAGGACCTTGCAACACATTTTTTACCATTTCAGCTTTTTTCTCGCCATTCACGATCAAAATCAAATGTTTTACCCGCATTACGCTAACAGGCCCCATCGTAACGAATTCCAAGCCTTTTTCCATCATATCTGGCACAAACCACGGTTCTTCCCCAGTTACCTTGATCTTGTAAGTCAAATTTTCAAAACTTGTCGTTGTCGGCATATTGCCACAAAAATGTCCATCTCCGCCTAATCCGATCAACATCGCATCTAATCCGCCGTCCATTGCCAAGCGTTTATCTTGCTCCGCATAATTTTCAAGAGTTAGCGGGTGAATATTTGCTTCGCTGATATTGGCAGGTGTCAAATATAGTTTTCGTAAATCAGTGATTGTTACGCCTTCTGTCTGACCTGCTACAGGAATTTCATCAAAGTTATAATAGTGAACATTGGCATAATCTGGTGAATTTTTTACAATCTCCACCATTTTTTTATAGACATTAACAGGAGTGTTACCTGCTGTGATTGATAAGTTGACACGTTTATCCTCGCTCATATGGCCGAATAAAATGTTTTTAGTTGTTTCACTCATTGCTTCAAAATCTTTCTCAATAATGATCTCCATTTGGTTCACTCCGTTTCCTTTTTATACTTTAATTGTATAATGTGGGAACCATCCCATGTCAATAGTTTTCTGGAAAATAATAAAGCGTTTTCTTCCAAACTAAAAAGAGTGCAGAGCAAAACTAAAAAAATAGTTTTGCTCTGCACTCTAAATCGAACAAGCAAGACAATAAGAATTCACTCCTACTTATAAACCGCCCAAAAATTCAACGCTTCGTTCAGCAATTCATCCGCTGTAAATTCTTTTTTCGAATGTCCTTTTGTTTCAGAATCATTGGGATCGTTCACCCAGAATTTCCCGTTATTTGTGCCGCTAAGCACCATGATATGACCTGTTTCTGTAAATAAACCTGGTTTTACTGAGATAATCACAGGATGTTTTTGTTTTAAATGCTCTTCTACAGAAGTAATATCCGTTTCAAGATCTTCAAACTGATAACCTTTTACCATGGCAAAATCAGAGAAAACCGACCAAGCCGTGCCTTCACCTTCTACAAAATAATTATTTTGTGACCAGTTCAGAATATCTTGGGGCGTATACGCTTTGTTATCCAAATAAGAAGAGACCATTGCTAACGAAAGAATCGCGCAACCATTGATTTCTAAGGTGTTTCCATCAGGGTTGCCTGTACCATATGGTGTTGCCTTCCATTTATCATCCGTCTGTAATAATAAATTGATTGGTATTCGATTAGCAAATTTCCCTTCACTCAGATCCTGATTGATTTGTTCGGTATAGGTCAGTTTTTTAACTTTTTCTGGTTCTTTTTTCGTTTCACTTGTCTCAGTCGTTTTTATCTCATTAGCTTTCCCATCATTAAATAGCGCCGAAAAGCCGTGTCCTTCTTCCATTGGTGCAACTTTTGCTAAAATCGCTCCTGCAAATATAGTCACTACTAGTAATGCTATGATATAAACTTTTGATTTCGCTGTCTGTTTTTGTTTCATTAGTATCTCCCTCTTTTAAGTTGAAAGCTTTAAGCTAATCCTCACCTTCAAACGAATTACATAAATTGTAATCAGTACTTCTAATATTACTGAATATATCGAAAAAAGCAAGTAGGAATAATCGGCTATAAAATTATTACGAACATATTTTCTTGAACTATTTGACTTTTTTAGGTAGAATGGTAGTATCTGATTCCTCAGAGTCTGATACTAGCAGTAAATTCGTAAAGGAGGTAGAAGAATGGACAATAACCACAAATCAACAATGAAAAGCATTTCAAAATTGATCAGCCAATCTTCCCAAAGTTTCTTTTCGGCGTTTTTAGACGACTCTAAAGATAAACAGAGCAAGAATAAAGAGCGTGAGGAAATTCTTAAGAAATTACAAGTTGCTTCTGCTCAGAAAAGTTTGGTTGTTTTACAATTAAAAGAGGTGCCGACTTCTCAAAAATTCGAAACAGTTTCTGGTTGGATCGTTTCTAAAAATATTGGTGATTCGATCATGTTACGATTACAAGAAGACAGTCAACAAATCCGGATGATTACGGTTGAACATATAAAGAAAGTGAGTACCTTGTCTAAAAATGACAAACGACTCATCAAATAAGGGCTCTTTGTCAACTAATGTTGGTGAAGAAAATCCAAAGAATTAAATCATGTATTATGAGTCCTAGAGGTCTTTTTCTCTAGGATTTTTTAGTTGGTTGAAAAAGAACCATGCCAAAACATAAAGTAATTCTCAATTTAAAATTATAGAAGTTACGGAAGACTAGAATAATCTTGTTCTAATAACGCGTGAAACCGTGTGTAATCTCTTGTTTGTATGGCATAGAGAAAATCCTGATAACAGGCATAGCCAGCTGTCAATTCTTCATCATAGGCAAGTAACCGATCCACGAGTTCTGTTTCTATTAAATAGGCACGGAAAGAAGGGCGCCATTGGCGTTTTTCAAAATTGAGCTTCGATTGATTCTTTTGAAGTAGCTTCCAGTATTTCTTCAAGTGACGGTATTTTTTTGCCTCTACAAATCCTGGATGGAGAAAGGTATTCATTCGTTGAATGCGGTGTTTTAAGAACGTTCGCCCAATGTGTTGCACAATATGAAAGCGATCAAGAACAATCTGAGCTGTTGGAACAGCTTTTTGACTAAAGAGAAATAAGGCGCATACATATCGCAAACAATATATTTTACTGTTTTACGAACGGACAAAGAAAATCATGGAAAATACCGCTCTAGAAAAGGAAGCTGACGGTTTTCAACGACATCAATTAACTGCTTTGTTTGACCGTCCATCATGATGAAACTCATAGAAGCCGCGACTTGCTTAACTGATTTGAATTCATCGAAGCAGAGGACTTCAAGCAGGGTGAGTCGATTGACTTTTTTGGGTTCATAAAACTGTTTTAATACGCGATAAACAGACGAAACAGAGACCTTCTTTTGACGGGGAAATTCGCTCATAAACATGATTTTCCTTAAACGATCGGCAATAGAAAGCTTCACTTTAGTTGAGATCGAGCAACACTTTTCGATAAGACTTGTTTCAGCGACAAAAGTTCTATCACAAGAATGGCAGAAGAAACGACGTTTCTTCAAGCGTAAATAAGTTTGGTATTCAGAAACATCATTCAGTAAAATCAGACAGGTTGTAAAGTCCCAACGAATAATCGATCCGTCTTTTTTGGTATCACAATGAGGACAAGAGTGAGCTGAATAATCCAATGTACCAGAAAATACTTGGCAGATCCGTCCTTTGATGCGTTCTTTTTTTTAAGAATTTTCATTAAAAGTAATGTTTAAGTCTAGAATATCTAAGGTATTTTTGATAAGATTTGTATAGGACATCTTGATTTCCCCTTTTGATTGGTTTTCGTCGACTTAATTCTAAAGGATATCAGGGTGTCTTTTCTACTATTTGCATTAAAAAAGATGTCGGTGAATTTCACCAACATCAGAAAGTATAAAGCCTCTTTTTTCACATAGCAAACTTCACCTGTAGGTGCATTCTTCGTTTCTTTAGAAACAAATTTGTCATTGTGTTTGACAATTTTTTTTTCTAATAGTTCTTTTATTTCTCGACTCCTTTGGCTTTGAAATTTCATAGTTACCTCCTAATTATTTTTTTAGTTCATCAAATTTATAAATATACTTATAAAGCAAGTATACGTCTTCTGATTTATTCTCTTTAAATAATTTTTACTCATTGAAACTCAAGAAAATAAGCAGTATCAATTACTTTCACTTCTTATTCAGGTCTTAAAAATCAAAATTGCTTGCATGATAAAAAATTAAAGCGCATCACTTTCTGATTTCTTTATATTTTTTCAGAAATTGGACTGTGCAAACTATCCTCTTTCCTCTCGATTATCCCTTGATATACTGCAATCGTATACTCTAACATTTCACTTTTTTGATTAAGTTCTACTAACTGTTTTTTTATTGTATGCCGTTGCTCTATCAATAAATCTAAGCGTTTTTTTAAGGTATTATCCCCTTGACAAAATAATTCTATGTAATACTGCATTTTACTAACAGATAACCCTGTCGCTCTTAAACACATTAGTATGTAGACCAGCTCTAAATCATCCTCACTAAATTCTCTAATATTTTGGCTATTTCTTTTTATAAAAGGAAATAATCCCTTTTTATCATAAAAACGTAATGTATAAGGTGAAATCCCCATTATCTCTGAGACTTCTTTTATTGTGTATGTTTTCAATTGATTTACCTCCTTAGCCTCTCTTCATCGTTCCCAATTTCTAGATGCTTAGTTATGTAACCTATTGATGTTGATTTAACTATGTATAATTTTCTGAATTACCACTTAAAAAAGTTGGATTTTTGGAGGTAATTCAGAAAAAATGGTTAGTTCATTTTAAAATAAAAAGTATTAGAATAAGTTAAATGGTGTAAATTTAGCTAATTCAACAACTTGCTTTGTTGCTTTAAGTGATAGTACTTGGTGATCACCCTAAAGCCTTAGTGCCGCTACTTCTTTTATTTTCATCAATATAACTGATGTTAAGGTGTTTCTGCTAGTTGCCATAAAATAGTTGCCTGATATTTTCCGACCTGAACAACCTTGCCTACAGGGACTTCCAATTGTAATCCTGACTTTCCAGAGTCCCATTCTTCACTGATGTTTACATCACCAGGTTCTTTTATTTTTTTCGTTTCAATCGTTTCCGCAGTTCCTGTCCTCAAAACTACAGTCGTCGAGTTATTTTTCTTATAGCGAATAGCTTCTGGGAGATTTTTACTTTCATCCTCTTGACTCGTCAACGGTTTTTCTAACGTTGCCATCAGTGTCCAAGGTTTCGTCCCTTTACGGTTATCCCAAATTTTTAGTGGTCTGTCATATCTTGCCTTTTCTACTCTGATGAACGGCGTACTAGCTTGTAGTATTTTCACACCAAAATTCATATAGTTCGGATAGGAGCTGACAAATAATGTCCCTTCAAATCGATAGGTAACCGTTGTATCCTGATTCGGAACGACCAATGCAGTCTCGTTTTCAGGTCTTTCATAAATTTGGTAGCGTTCCTTTTGAATCTCGTTGATTGCCGCTTGAACTTCTTCTTCTTTCGTCAGATCAATTTTTGTTCCAACCGTTCTCAGCAATGACACAGGTTCATGCATCGGCTCACCTGCTTCATCTAAAAATTCTACCTTAACTGTTTGTTTATCTATTATGTTAATCGTAATATCCTTTTTAGCAGTGAGTGTTCCTTTGACCGCTTTTATGCTTGCTTTGTATGTGCCAACTTGGGCATTTGGTTTCAATGTTGTATCTGTCACGGACATTTGGATGTCTTCTGTTGATCCTGTGCCGACGTCCCACGCAATAGCTTCTGAATTCTTTAATATAAGTTCATTTACTTGATCTTCTGTAATCCCTTGTAGTTCTTGTACTGGACTCGAATAATCATTTGCTGCTAAAAATAGTCCGCTGGTTGGTGGCGGGCCTTCCACAACTTGGACGGGTACTTTGATGAGTGCTGTTTCATCCGGTCTTTCTTTGTCTGTCATACGGACGAGGACGCTTTTTAGCCCCAAGGTGGATGTATCCGGCAGTTCGCCTTCGTATTCATACACAGCTGTATTTCCTGGCAAAATAATCGGATCCCTGATTATTTCTTGCGGTTTTTTAGTAAATGGTTTGCCTTTTTGAATAATTTGTGGGATGGGCTTTGCACCTACACGATAGACATTGATCGCCGCTGTATTTTCCTCCGACGTAATACCCAGAGAATCATTTTCAGCAAAGATATCCGTGTAATAACTTTTTATTGTCCCAGGAGAGTCATTCAATACGTTAGGTAATGTCTTTCTAGGAACCGTGAAGTCTCCTTTGCTTTTTTTATCTTTATCCGCTTTATAAGATACTTGTTTTGTTGTCTCATCAGGAAAAGTAAACGTAACCGTTCCAGTATTGCCAACTTCCGGAATTTGACTTAACTCGTAGCTAAAGTCAGAATCTTTATCATAATCACTATAAACATTGTATTCTTTTGGATCCGTGTCTATTAAAATGTAAGGAGGTACTTCACCTAACCCATATTCTACTTTATATCTGAGTTTCTCACCTGACTCTATCGGTCTGTGTTTGACACCTACCTGATATTGTTGATTTTCATCCACCGAAGGAAGAATCGACCAAGCCATGACTTTAGTACCGTTAGCATAGAATTTATTTTCAAAACCAGATCTAGAAAAATCATCATAAAAAAAGTTATACCTTTTTAGCATATCTCCAAATTTGGGTGGCGTTAAATTGAGATCCCCTTGACCTCGCTTGCCGACAACCCACATAGATTGGTCTCCTAAAAATTGACCACGACTATTTTTAACTTTCATGTAAAAACGTTTGCGATCTTTCCCCGTGTTATTTTCAAGCATATAAAAGCCAGAACTGTTACTATATAAATAGGTAGTGCTGCCATAAGTTAAGTAATCCATCTCATTTGCTGATACTAACCCAAGTGTTCGTTTATTAGCCGACGTATTATATATGGAAGCCTCTTCTATGAAAGAACCATTTTTTTCTATATAGGCATCTAGTACATATACAACCTGCTTGTTTTGGTCAATTACTATCTGACGTAACCTATTATCTTTTTTCAAAAACCTGACATTAGCAAATTCCGAATTATATATTTTAGTGATCTCAGTTTGCTTCTTACCATCTATATAAGGGAAATAAGCAGTTACTCCATACAGCTCAAACATACTTCTACCATTTTTATCTCTTGAATTATAGCCAATTTCCCCACCTTGAGGATTAGCAAGATTAAAATGAATACCACGATGTATCATCCCAATTTTTGATCCGTTCTGATTATTTGTCAATAAAGCTGATTTACTACCGTAAGGAATATCAGTATATCCTGAAGAGAACTCCTTTTCTATTTTTTCCTCAATTGGGTTTACCTCATTTCTAAAAGATATTTTAACATTACCATATATGTTAGGACCACTAGAACTATAATAATAATTCAATTCGTACGTAACGCCCATAGTTGGATTTTCACTTGGTAATATGCCGGGTTGATATCCGGCGGTCATTTTTCCTGACTTACCAGTTTGTCCATTAAAAACAACCAATCCTGATTTTTCAAGTATATACTCATTCATCTCCTTTGTATTAGAAACTTTAGCACTATAATCGGCGTAATCAATCCTAATTATATGGTCTGGCTCTTGTGCAATTATGTAACTGTTTAGCGACTGATTTGTTTCTAGTATTGCTAATGGTACTTTAATCACTAATTTATTCTCTGGTTCGTTATTATCCACCATATTGATTTTAAGAATTAACGAATTTGGACCAGTAGTATCTATGTATGGTAGCTGCCCCCCAACATATGAATACGAAGCTGTATGCCCTTCCGGCAACAGGATATTTTTTAATAATTCTTCTGGTTTTTTTGTAAAGGTCTCCCCAACGCGAATTACCTGAGGAATTGCAGTGGCACCAAATGGCTGGTCTGAGTCAACGTTAGCAGTATAAAAAGAAAATTGGCTAGCGTCATTGCTCTTAATTGATGTGTCCTTTGGCACTTCAGCAGAATTAACAGTTTCGCTAGTCTCAACTTCTGTTTTTTTCCGCTCTGTTTCTGTAGTTAAAGCATGAATAGCACTATCTTGAGTTTCAGCACTCGTTGAAGAAACCCTTGTTTCTTCATCCGCTTTTATTTTTGTTGGTGCCTTGATCGCATAAAATGCTAAAACGGTAAATAGTAATGCTACAATAGCCATTATAGACTTATTACGTGTTTGTCGTATATTCTTCAAGTTGCCACCCCTTATAAAATTATTATTTTCGTATTTACAAAATTTAAATAACGCTACTTTCTCCGTTTTATTATAAAAAATGCTACTGGAGTTGTAATTAAAAATACGATAAAAATACCACTAAACAGCCACTTGTACCATGAATTTGAACTTTCAGGTCTCATTTGTTTTTTCTGGACAGCCAGTGTCGATAAATCATCTTGTGTTACTTTGAAATTTTTCTCCCACTTCCAATTTTCACCAGTCGCTAGTTTGACATCCGCTTTTAATGTATATTCCCCTTTAACAAAGTTTTTATCTGCCAAAGAGATAGGGAAATCGATCATTGAATTGGGGGCCATTCTTAAATCGTTTTTTTTCATTTGAAACAATTCTTTGTTTGAATTTTTTTTAAATACTTTGATTTCTACCCCCATATTTTCCACATAAATCGGGCGGGTATTAGAATAGTTTAAAAAAAGTGTATACTGTCCATCATAGACTTTTGCATACGCTCTATTAAATTTGAGCTCTGGTTTAATCGTTTGGGTATCTGACTCACTCAATAAAAAGCCTATCAGATAAGCGAATTTATTTTGTACGACTTCTTTTTCTGTTGCTTTTTTTTCATCTTTTTCATCTATGATCTGCAGTTGTATACCACCTGCAATTAGACCTTCAACCGTATCTTCAGGCATTGCTATCTCAATTACAACTTTCTTATCACTTCTTGCTGGAACAGTGACTCTTTCAGGTGCTTTAACAATATCTGTAAACTTATGTTTTAGTGACACATCTTCTTTTAAATCGTTTGGTCCGTAATCTATAACACCATTGCCATTGGTTTTAGCACTGTTCAATTTTATGGATACATCGAGTGCTTTTTGATTTGTATTATGCAAAATTAGTTCCACTTTTTGCTTTTGTCCTTTTTGCATTAACAGATCATAGTATCCTACATTCTTATTCAGCTGATTAGCCGGCTGCACCACTTCATAGGAAAAACCGCTCATTAACTGATTATTTTCCTCTTGTGCATACGTTTTAAGAGGAAAAAAAAGGAGTAGAATAATACTTAAACAAGCTAATTTTAGTCCTTTCAATGGTATGCCTCTTTTCTTGTTTTTTTACTTATTTTTAGTGAACAGCTTAAATCAGTAACTGTCATTCCCATCCAGAAACAACTTTATCTTTTAATTTTTAATTTAGATACTTTAATTTTAGTATGTGTTATCTAAGCTCCAGTTAACTTGACCACTGAAGTTTTTACCCTCAGCGCCAGTACCAGTTGTAACGACTAATTTTGTATCAGATAATTTTGTGGCAAAACCATCTACGACAGCGTTAGCTTTTGTTTTCCCCATAAGCTCAACAGCAGTTGTGTTTCCAGCTTCTAAAGAAACGGCTTTGTTTAGCTTAGTATCACTACCTTCTGGTAATTTACCTAGGTTACCTTCAATTGGGTTAGGATAGTAATCATTTGTTTCTTCATCCACATCACCAATATCGTACGATTCAATATCGCCTAGAGAAAATGTCAATTTAGCTGGTAATTCAGCTTTAGTTGAATCTTTAGATACTAATTCAGACATCGTCGCAGATAATTTCCAAGCACTTGTTGTTTTTTCAGCTTCTGATGCTCTATCATCATTGACTACAAGATATTGGTCTCCTACAACTTTATTACTGAAAGTTGCAATGTTTGCTGTCGCTTTTTGTTTACCAAAATCAAATCTAGATGGTGTCCAAATTAGCGCTAAGTTGTCTTTATACGGTCCAGGTCCAGGTTTAACAGGTCCATCAGTATCAAAACGAATTCCTACGTCTGTACTATCTTTACTTACTTCCTCAGCATTTGCTGGTTTAGCGAAAACCATCAAAGCTGATGATGCTAAAAGTGTTGTTAAAATTAGTTTTTTCAAAATTTTATCTCCTTCTCAAGCTGTCAACTAGAATGGAGACAATTACTGATTTAAACCGTTCACTAAATCAACGATCATGCAATTAATCCGATTTGTTCTTTTAATAGAATAAACAAATAGATAATCAATGATAAACTTCCTAGTGAGATTATGATGAAACTAAAATTTAAGATTAAGTAACTTTTGTTTAATTTAAGACGTCTGCTTAAGAATGCATCTCTAGACAACGTCGTAATAAAAAATAGTAGTGCTGTAACTGATATTCCAGACAATACGAATACCCAGAAATAATCTCTCACTGTTTATACCTCCTTTAGAGTCGTGTAGCATAATTTTTTCAACGAAAGAACCCCAATAAATATTACTAACATTCCTAAACCTATCAACAATAGAATAATGGACGTGACCATCTGACCTAAATGAGGCAATTGCTTGTCTCGGTCGGGACCAACAGGTTTTATCTCCGCAGGTGGTGTTACAGGGTCCACAACTTTTGATTCTTCAAAACCGATACCTGCATCTGTTTTTTCTGCTTGAACAAACAGACTATTAGAGCACAAAATAAGAAACAGTAATACTTGAATCATGATTATCTTAACTAAAAATACACTTTTTTTTCCCATATATAATTCTCCTCATTTAGCAAACTATATTTTTTTCTTTTTCTTTTTCTTTTTCTTTTTTAAGCGCATTTTTTTCCAAAGTTTTTCCCATTTTTTACGTCTAACTATTATGATAATCGCTAGCATCACAGTCAAAATAGCCATGGTAATACTCATTACCTTGATCCATGTTGGTGTAACGATTTTGAACGCACTCTGTTCGTTCATTTCTTTTGCTTCTTTATTCGTGATAGTAAAATTTTCACTTAAATGCCATTCTTTATTTGCATTTTTCGCATCTAATTTCAGTGTATAAGTACCAGATGGAAGACTATCAATTCCCCAATCCATTTCAAAATCAAAATGACTATTTGGCGCCATTGAATAATTCTGAACCGTTTTTTGTTTCACCACATCATCTGTGCCTTGTTTCACCATTGTTGCAGTGATATCCATATCTTCTAATACTTTCGGTTCTGGATTTCTCAAGCTTGCTAGTACCATTTTTTTCCCGCGTTTTATTGAAGCTTTCACTGAGGTCATTTCTAAGGTTTGTCCATCAGTGAATTCATCTCCAGATTCTGACATAAGAAAACCAGTTCTATAAGAAAATTCTGTCGCAACTCCAGAGCTTTGCTCGCCCAAATCTAATTTGAAAACTAAAGCACCCATTTTTATCCCTTTATAATGTTCTTCAGATGGATTCAAACGAACCGTCACTTTTTTTTCTTCATAATTACCTATGGTAATCTCAGGAGTATCGATTTTAATTAATGAACTAATAGGATTTTTTAGCGATTCATCTAACTTTTTTTTATCAGCTGTGTATTCAATTGTTCCATTGTCTCCAGTAAATGCATCTGCTGCACTTATTTTAATTTTGACACTTTCTTTCTTTGTACTTTTAATTCTTACTTCTAATTCTTGTTCTACTCCAGGTTCAGTTTGAACATAAAAATAACTTTGATTCGGGTCAATTTGACTTTTAGGTTGGACTAATTGTACGACATAACCTAGATTATTGTCTTCTGGTACAGCCAATGCTGTCTCACATCCAATGAGGGTAGTGATAAAACAAGCGATTGTTATAAATAATAGTCTAATTTTCTTTTCCAATAATCTATCTCCTTGTCCATATTTTGTTAATTTTGTTTACTGATTGCATATAAATAAACAAAATAGCCATTACTGTCATCCAGCTCAACTTTACTATGTATTTCGAATCCTTTTTTATAAAAATAACTTTCCCAGTATTTATTAAATTCATTTATAAAGTTCTGTACTTCTTCTTCTGTTGCAAACGGACCTTCCATTTTTATATTTTCGTTGTGTAAATACATATTTTGATCATCTTCATACAGATATTTCGTTATTGCATGTATTGTATAAACAGCTGTGCCGGAAAAAATAACCACAAGCAAAAACAATGGCCACAATAGGTTGTATAATAGTCCAATCACACAACTAACTAATAGGAGTAAATAGCCCACTATAATTAGTTGGTTTTTATTTTTCACGTCTAGATTTTTCTGTTCTTTTATAAAAAAGTACAACACGATCAATTGATGAATTGTTAACAGTACAAATGCTAGCGCAAGATACAACAATATTTCATCTAAATGATAGGTAGTTAGAAAAAGTACTTGTAGGATAATATTTGCATTTTTGTCTGTGTAAAAAGCGGCTTCTTTGTAAAAATTAGAAAACAGAAGAAAATATGCTGACCATGCAATTGTTATAAATAATAGATTCAAAAAATAGAATTTATTTTTTCTGAATTTCTCTTTGATAAAGTTCACTTGATGTACCATCCATTCCTTCATGTAGTTAGTTTTCAGATTAATTTAATCAAACTATTTGTAGCTCAATAGGTAGCCTCTTGTTCTAACAATTTGAAGCTCTAAATATGTTTGTCTGCTTAGTTTTTTTCTTAGTTGAAAAACTATATTTGCAAGTCTATATTTATAATTCATTTCATCAGCATCAGGCCAAATAATCTCTATTAATCTTTTATAGCTGACAGCATCACCTATATTGTCGTATAAAATAGTAAACAGTTTGAATTCCGTTCTTGTTAGATGTATTTCATTGTCACCAACAACACATTTCAAGTTTTGACTATCCAAACTAAAAATATTTCCTTGAGGTTTGTCTCTTTTATAAGTTAGTATTTTTGTTTGAAAATCAATTGCTTTTTTTATTTGAATCAGTAGGTATTGATTATCAATGTCAGATTTAACAACTTCAACAATTGAATTTGTCGCTAATTTAGAGTAAAGTTTTTTCATATCATCGTCATATTCTTTGGAAATAATCCAAACGAATAATGGTTTTCTATCGCGCAGTACTACCAACCAGTGACAAACTTCAATGTAGTCCTCCATTTTATTTGTAGAAATGATCAATCCATCAATTTCCTCTAATTGATTTTCATTTTTAATTGTTACTAATTCATGTTCGTAATTCTCAACAATTTCATTGACAAACGACTTCTTTTCATCATAATTGTTGATTTCGATCACACCTAATCTATTTGTCATACAATTTCCCCTCCATTAATTTTTTAGGCAAAATAGTTGAACAACTTTATAACTTAATTGTATGATATACATATGTTTAAACTATATTTTTCCACTATAAATATATTTCCCTTGAATTTATTATGCATTATTTATTTGATATTCATTATTTTATTACTGTATATTTTTGTAAAAAAAAAAGACTATTATCTGTCTATCCCTTCAAACCGCCGAATATAGAGCTTATATTGATTCACATATAAAAAAAATATTTGCAATTTGAATTTTATAATTTTTTTATTTTTTGAAAAAAGAATACAGAAAGGACTAAATATGATACTACTCAAGAGTAAGAATCCTTTTATTTCAAAAAAATAAGCAAAACAGTTAGAGCGAAACGATCATGTTTCACCCTCTGACTGTTTCTTTTTTTCGACAAAGTACTGCACAAGAACTTCTAAACAAGTTATACTATACATATAAAACAATAGTTCTTACTGATTGGATAAATAAGTAGATTAAAAGAGACTGGGGGAAAAATCATGTACCTAAAAATGTATGATGATACACATCAAACACTCATCGATAATTACTGCTTATCAGAAATAAAGCTACGCTATGTCCGCGAACCAAAAATCGCTATCGCTTTAACGAAAAAAGACCCACAGCGTCATGCTGTCCTCGCTTTTGAAAATGAGCATTTGGTAGCCTTTTTCACCCTTTTCGAAGCAAAAGGCAGCAGTGCTTACTCTGATAACGAAAACAGTCTATTAGTGCAAGACCTTTCAACTGACTTTCGGCATTTAAGAAATGGCTATGTCAAACAAGCTGTTCAATTACTACCAATATTCATTCACCAATATTTTTCAGACATCGATCAACTTACAATCATCGTCAATGAAGATAAAACTTTCACTCAAGCATTATGTTTGGAGGCAGGCTTCAAAGATATCAGTCAGCAGCCTCCTAATGTTTACGGTTCACAAGCACGTTTAGAGATCCCTATTTAAGAAAGAGACCTGGAGGAAACCCGATGCAGTTAAAACTACTAGATAAACTAAACTACACCATCATGAAATTTCCTATTTATACCGAAATTCCTACTTCATTTCATAAGATAAACGCATTCAAAAGTATTACCTATACAGAAGATGAATGTTCTATTATTGTCCCTTCTGATACACTTGAGACCGACCAAGCACTTTCTGTCGATAATGATTGGTTTATTATTCAGATCGTTGGTGAATTGGATTTTTCCTTAGTCGGTATTTTGACTCAATTGGCGAATCCATTAGCCGAAAACCAGATTTCTATTTTTGCTTTATCTACTTATAATACGGATTACCTTTTAATCAAAAACAAAGATAAAGATAAAACCATTCATGTATTACGTGATTGCGGTCATACTTTTCAATGATTTAAAAATGTATTAGTCCATTCTCTTTTATGGGTATTCTCCTAGCAATCTGATACAATAAAAAAGACAGAATCTACACTCGTATAAAGGAGATATACAATGAAAAATGAATATGACAATCCCAACTTTTTCGAGGCTTACAGCCAAATGGATCGCTCAAAAAAAGGGCTGGAAGGTGCCGGTGAATGGCATGAGTTAAAAAAACTACTACCTGACTTTACTGGAAAAAATGTTTTGGATCTTGGGTGCGGTTACGGCTGGCATTGCCGGTATGCCGTTGAAAATGGGGCTGAAAAAGTCATTGGCATTGATCTATCTGAACGGATGATCGAAAAAGCAAATGAAATGACGGATTCTCCAAAAATCAATTATCATTTAATGGGTATGGAAGAAATTGATGGATTAAACGAAACCTTTGATATTATCATCAGCTCATTAGCACTTCATTACGTGCCGTCATTTGACGAGATCGCAAAGAAGGTCCATCACTGTTTAAAAACTGGCGGGGACTTTATCTTTTCTGCGGAACATCCGATTTTCACAGCACAAGGAACAGAAGATTGGATCTACGATCAGAATGGACAACCGATTTATTGGCCGGTTGACCGCTATTTTGATGAAAGTATTCGCGAAACAACCTTTTTAGGGGAAACTGTAATGAAATACCACAAAACCTTGACTACCTATTTAGATGGACTACTAACAAATGGTTTCCAAATTACTCGTTTAGTTGAACCTATGCCTGCACCTGAAATGCTTGAAGCAAGCGCAGAAATGCGTAATGAACTACGTAGGCCTATGATGTTGCTAGTTTCTGCTAAAAAAATTTCTCAACGAGACTAAATCATTTCGATAGTCTTATTAAAATCTAGAAAAAGGAGGAATATCGAATGCACGATTTAGCTCAAAATATCATGGACAACTTAATTCCATTTTTTGATTTATTCATTTTAGCATTGAATATTTTTTCAATCATTGTCTTGATTTGGGGTGTAATCATGGCTGGGATCGATTTTCTAAAAAGTGAAAAAAACGATCGGAATCGGATCGTCATGGCTCGACAAAATAATTTTATTAAAAGTTTTCTAGGTAGCTACATTCTACTTAGTTTAGAAATATTGATTGCTGCTGACATCATTGAATCAATCATCAAACCAACCTTTCAAGATATTTTAAAATTAGCCATTTTAGTCGTGATCAGAACGGTGATCTCTTACTTCTTGCATAAAGAAATTGAAGATGCCTTGAAAGATAAAGAAAACGAGACAGCAGAAAAAAAGACGAACTGATCACGATTCAGCTCGTCTTTTTTCTATCCTAATCGTTGAGTAGCCAATTGATGTGTATACTTGATTTGAAGCATCGTAGCACAAACTAACGTTACACCAATAACTGGAAACAACGACCCAATCCACGTGCTTATTATAGCCGTAACCCCCACAAAAAGAATAGCGCCCAAAATCAATTGCCACAACTTTTTCCCAAACAACCACTGATTTTCTTTCAATAAATAATGCGTGCCGAATATAATACATCCGCTAATAAAGTAAACCATCTCTTCGCCCTCCTAAAATTATGTTACATCCCTTCGCTTGCCGTAACAGATTCATCTTGCTCAACTTGTTGCTCTTGCTCCACTTGGATTTTTTCAAACATTTTAAAGAATGGATAGTAAATTGCTAACGAAACCGCAAAACAAACAAAAACCATCACACAAGCCACCCAGTTCCAATTAGAAGTAATCAACGCCCCCAAAGGTGCAGGGATCGAAAACGGTGGTTTAACCATCATTTTCGGCATCCAACCTAGTGCAGTCACAATATAAACCAAAATCGTATTGACGATTGGAACGAGGATAAAAGGAATCGCAAGCAGCGGGTTCATCACGATCGGTGTCCCAAAAATCACTGGTTCATTAATATTAAAAATCCCTGGTAAAATCGATAATTTCCCTAATTGCTTCAAATACTTTGATTTAGAGAATAAGAATAAGAAAACAAATGCTAACGTTGCTCCAGTTTCGCCCATTTGCGCATACCATTGATAAAATTGCTCCGTAAAAATATTCGGCAATTGGAAAGCACTGGTCCCATTTTGAAACAACTCCGCATTTTCAATAATCGCTTGATCCCAAAACGGACGAATGATCGGTCCTAACACAGCGTGTCCATGAATCCCTAAAGCCCAAAACAAACAAATCATAAATTGTGTAATAATACCGCCAAAAAGATTATTACCCGTCAAAAAGACTTTCAAAGGTGAAATCGCCACACTCAATAAATCATTTAAATTGAAATTAAAAAAGTGACGTGGAATCCAGAAAACTAAAATGACTAACAAAGTCGGTAATAGTGCTGCAAATGATTCTCCTACCACTGGCGGAACACCCTCAGGCATCTTGATCTCTAGCTTTTTCTCCTTTGTAAAACGATAAATTTCAACAGAAATCAATGCTGCCACGATTGCTCCAAATAATCCTTGTGAGCCGAGTGGTGTAATCGGGATGTATCGACCGCCTGCGACCGCATTCCCAGCGATATCCACACCTTCTTGAAGATTGACCGGCATAACCATCAAAAGCGTTGCTAGCATCGAAAGAAAGCCGCTGGTGATTTTATCTAATTTATACGTATTCCCTAGATATGAGCCAATCGTAAAAGCCGCATATAAAGACATCAAACCAACAGTAAAACGAAACGGAACATCTAACGCTGCTAAATACGGCGCAATCATTTCAGAATAGCCAGGAATCGGCAAGTTCAATAAAATCGTAAAAAACGAACCCACAATTGTTAACGGCAAGATCGATATCAAGCCATTTCTAATTGCTTGTAAATGCCGCTGATTACCGATCGCATTTGCGATTGGCAGCAGTTTCATCGCTAAATTATCAAGAGTTTTCATCATAACAATCTACCTTCCTTTCTTTAATCAAACCCGTTGTTTTCAACCATCTCTTTAAACCATAAACCAGATTTTTTCACTGTTTTTGCGCCAGTCTCTAGATCCAACCGATAAAAACCATAACGATTTTTATACGCATTCCCCCAAGACCAGCAGTCTACAAACGTCCACATATGATACCCTAAACAATTGCTGCCTTCCTCCATCGCTTGATTTAAGTACGTCAAGTGTTCTTTCAAAAAATCGATACGGTAATCATCTTGGACGATCCCTTCATTAATAAACGCTTCTTCGCCTTCTATCCCGATTCCATTTTCAGAAACAAACCAATCAATGTTTCCATACTCTGTCTGAATTTTTTTAGCTATGTCATAAATCCCTTTTGGATAAATCTCGATCCCACGCGACGTGTTCATTCGTCTGCCTGGCATCACATAGTCATCAAAGAACCATTCTGGCGAAAAAACACCTTGAGGATTCGGCACACACTCTTTTGCCTTCACTCTTCTGGGACGGTAGTAATTAATCCCTAACAAATCAATACTCGTGGATGCGATTAACTGAATATCCGCTTCCGTCACTTCTGGTAGTTGATCGTATTCTTCTAAAACTTCTTTTAGCCTTTCTGGATACTTCCCTTTTAAAATCGCATCATTGACGCTTTTCGTATAAAATAAATCTGCCATTTCAGCAGCATATAGATCGGCTGGATTTTGACTACGTGGATAAACGGGAATCACGTCCATGATGATCCCAATCTTACCTGTCAATTCCATTTCACGGTACACCTTGACCGCTTCGCAATGGGCTAAAATAATAGTGTGTAAAACAGTTGCCGCTCGTTTAAACTCAACAACATTAGGATAATGACGATCATGCAGATAGCCTGCTTCTGCTGGAATCATCGGTTCATTAAAGGTAAACCAATACTTCACCCTATCACCAAATAACTCAAAACACGTTTTAGCATACTGCTTATACGCTTCGATCACTGCTTTATTTTCAAATCCCCCTTTTTCTTGAAGCGCCATCGGCATATCAAAATGGTATAAGTTAATAAATGGTTCCACTTTATTAGCGATCAATTCATCGATCACATTATTGTAAAAAGTCACCGCTTCTGGATTGACTTCCCCTGTACCATTCGGTATCAAACGAGACCATGAAATCGATGTACGAAATGAATTAAATGCAATATCCTGCATTTTTTGAATATCTTGTTGATGGTCGCGATAAAATAAAGAAGTATTTTCTGTCGTGACACCCTCATAAAAACGATGATTATATTCTTTTGACGCATAGTCCCAGATATTCTCCCCTTTTCCGTCTCCTACGACACGTCCTTCCGCTTGCGTCGCACTTGATGCCGCTCCCCAGAAAAACGTTTTTGGAAATTCTACTTTCATTATTTATTCCTCCAATTTTTAAACTAAACTCGTGTATCAAACAATTTTAATTCTCTTGCAGATTGCGCTTTCACACTCTATAATTGGAGTATAGCATTGATTATAATGTTTGGTTATGCGCTCTCATTCCTTTGTGATAAGTATCAGCTTTTGTCATTTATCACAATTTTGTCACAGTTTGTAACCACAAGGAGGACGCTATGCTTTTTTTAGATTATATTCCTGATTTAAACCCTTTAGAATATGAAATTTATCACTACATCGCGAATCATTTAAAAATCGTCACTTATATGCGGATAAGGGATTTAGCAGATGAAACACACACAAGTACTGCTAGTATTTTACGCTTTTGTCACAAATTTGAATGCAACGGTTTTTCTGAATTCAAGGTGAAACTTCAGTTATATTATGAATCCATCAACCAAGCCCAAATTGCCGATGTCGACGAGACTCAGCACATCCATTTTTTAGAACGTGTCAACGAGCCTTTTCTTGATATCAAAATCGAGCAAGCAGTTACTCTTTTAGCGGATAAAGGTTTGGTCCTTTTTCTCGGATCCGGTTCTTCTGAACCAATTGCTGCTTACGGTTCACTTTATTTTACAAACTTATCTCAAACCGCCTTACGGATCGAAGATCCTTCTAATTATCCAATCGAATGGTTTCCAGATGACATACTGGCGCGTACCTGTGTGATTGCGTTGTCCGTCACTGGTGAAACCAAAGAAATCATTCACTATATCAAACGCCTGAATACAAAAAAATGCCCGATCATTTCCATCACGAATAGTGACAGTTCCACGATCAGCCGCATGTCTGATTTGAATATTCCTTATACGATCAATCGGGAAACCATTTATAAAACCAGTGATAATCATGATAAAACGATCGAACTAACCTCTCAGCTACCAGCACTTTTTCTAATTGAAAAAATTGCAAAACGACTAAGATTACAAAAAAATATTTAACATAAAAAAACAAGCAGGAAAAAGGGTTGCACTTTCTTCTGCTTGTTTTCTTCTATTATATATCATGCCTGTCTTGGCAATTCAGTAAATCCAAATTCATCTTCTTGCATTAAACGCCACGTGCGCTTTGCTGTATTGTAAATCAATATTGCTATTACTGGTTCGTTACGATAAGCGAAGTTTTTTGTTTTCCATAAAGAATCTTCCACTACATGAATGGGAATATGATATTCTTTGCCTTTGATATCCATCTGATCAAAACAGAAAACGACACCTTCTTGTAAAATCGACTTCATTTCTTTCAACAATTCTACATCCAGTTTCTCAACTGAAACGCCACGTTTAAAAAACGTTTTCCGATCATTGACTTTCTCCAAGATCACTCGAGTGATTTTATCTGCTAGAATTCGATAAAACTCATCAATATAACGATAATAAACCCTAGTCATATGATCAACGAATTCAAAAAAAACAAAATCATTCTGTAATTTATAAAAGAACGGTGAATGCAGACTGGTTTTCATATGTCCAAAATAAAGCAACTCTGAAATCTCCAAAGGCGTTAATTCTTTGAGCATCGTAACATCTGAGAAATCGATCCATTTAATTTCTTCGTTCATTTTTCGGCGATGAGCTGTAGAAAAATATTGGTCTACATTCTCTTGTCCGCGAATAATCTTCAGTCCGCTGTGCATATCATACTCTCCTTCTTCAGTAGAAGGATTCAGTAACAACAGATTTTTAGGGTGATGAACAATGGAGCGCGTAAAGTCTGTATGTGTAATTCCTTTTGATAATACTGCATTACTTGTCATATCAATATGTACATAAATCAAGTCCAACATTTGTTCCATCACCCCTCTCATATGTCTTCTATTACATTCTACAATATTTCTGTAAGAAAAGCTTGTGTCTTTTATTTTAAGATTCAGTTACAAAGAGTTAAAAAGGAGACACATCCTATATAAGATAGCAAATATCCACTAAAAAATAATAGGCAGTTTTCGTATCTTTAAGGTTCCTTTTAAATAGTCATATTTATAAAAAAATAAATATTTTAAACTAGGGTTTCAAAATGATTTATGATACACTTAAAGAAAAAAGGAGGAAGCTTATGGCCTCAAGAAAAGAACGCCCTAAAAAGAAAAAATCAAGAAAAAGAAATTGGCTGATCAATATCTTCCTATTCTTATTACTTATTGTTGGTTTAGCTTTAATCTTCAATACACAAATTAGAAATATGCTGATCCAGCAAAATGGTAAAGCCTATGCGGTAGACAAATTAACGCCTGAAATCGTTGAAAAGAATAATCAGACAGATACTTCTTTTGACTTCGCTGCAGTTGAATCTCTTAGTACAGAAGCTGTTCTCAAAGCCCAACTTGCAAATAAAAATTTGCCTGTTATTGGGGCAGTTGCACTTCCTGATGTAAAAATCAACTTACCAATTTTTAGAGGATTGGATAATGTTGTGTTACTAACGGGCGCTGGAACGATGAAACCTGACCAAGAAATGGGTAAAGGCAATTACGCTCTAGCAAGTCACCGTGTACAGGATATGATTTCTTTATTTTCACCATTGGAATATTCCAAACCTGGAGAATTAATCTATACAACTGATTTAAATAATGTTTATACATATAAAATCACTTATGTTGAAAAAATCGATCCTTCTCGTGTGGAGTTGATCGATGATGTCCCCGGTAAGAAGATGATTACATTGATCACTTGTGGGGATATGTATGCTACGACTCGGATTGCGGTTCAAGGAGAACTAGAATCTGTGACACCGATGAAAGATGCCACACAAGCAATGACGGATGCATTCCAGATGGAACAGTTGACGTTGTAAAATAAAAAAGCTGACGCACAAAATTTTTCATTTGTGTGTCAGCTTTTTCTAAACGAGTCATTTATAAATGACTCGTTTTTCTCATCCTATGATAACCATAACGAATCATTGATAAAATCAATACGATTGGATACATGAACAATGTCACAGCGAACCATTCAACACTAAATACAGACATAAAAGATAGATGATAAGTAACAGCATAAATCAATGGCAGAACGATTGCCAATAACCCATAATACAAACTCATCTCAAATACTACTGATTTATATAAACGCTTCATGATTCATTTCCCCAATCTCTTTTGACTTATCTAATAGATTTTTTCTCTTTGTCGTTGTTCTCTACTTTTCTATTGTAGAGTTTTTATTTCGCCGATAGTAAAATTAAGCTAGACAACTAAATAAGTCATTTGTGCTACACTCAAAATAGTTCCGACCAAAGAATTATAAGGAGTGAAGACAAATGACCTATACTCATCTTACATCAAATGAACTCGTGATGATAGAAGCTTATTTCAATATGAGCCAACCTGTTACGATGGTTTCTAAGACTTTAAATCGTTCTAGACAGACAATCTACAATGTTTACAACTTCCTAAAACAAGGAAAATCTATCTGTGACTATTACCAACAATATAAAGAAAATAAAACGCGTTGTGGTCGACAACCCATTAGTTTGCCTACAGAACAGCATGATTACCTTCAAACTATGGTGGCTCAAGGGTGGACACCTGATGTGATTATTGGTCGAGCTGAGTTTCCTATTTCATGCTCTGTTAGAACACTTTATCGTCAGTTTAAAGCAAATCAATTTGATTGCTCAAAACTACCAATGAAAGGGAAACGAAAGCCCAACGGGCATAAAGAACGTCGCGGAAAGCAAGCATTTAAACGCAATATTTCAGAACGATCCACTGACTACCCTGATTTCCAACAGGAATTTGGGCATTTAGAAGGGGACACAATTGTTGGCGTTTATCATAAAAGTGCCATCATCACTCTAGTTGAACGCCTTTCAAAAGTGATTATTACATTAAAACCAAATGGTCGGAAAGCATTGGATATTGAAAAAGCGACAACTGATTGGCTACAAAAGATTCCCAGAAATTTGTTCAAATCCGTGACCTTTGATTGTGGAAAAGAATTTTCAAATTGGAAAAACATGAGTAATGTCAATGATAGTTCTATCTATTTTGCAGACCCTGGAACCCCCTCACAACGCGGATTAAATGAGCATTCGAATGGGTTATTACGTAAAGATGGGCTGCCTAAAACAATGGATTTTAATCAAGTTGACCAAGCTTTTGTTGCGGCTGTCGCCTCTAAAAGAAATCACATACCAAGGAAATCTTTAAATTATCGAACACCATTAGAAGTATTTTTGAGTTACATAAATGAAAGACAATTGTCTAGCTTAATTTGACAAATCAAATTACTTTAATTTTAAAAAAAAAAAGTAACTAATACACGACTCAAATAGTCATATACTAGTCACTTGGAGTTCGACCGAAAAAATGATTTTTATATTTACTTAGCATCTTCCAGTGTAAACTCTAATTCTCCATGATATTTTCCTAAGGCTTTTAAAGAACCTGAAGGAAAATCAAGCATAAATCCTTCTTCGTTTTTATTCCATTTTTCCTTTGTCAGATCATACTCATTTTTGGTGTTATCTTTACGTTGGAAGATCATTGTATCCATTTCATTTAAAACTAATTCATCGCTGCCATTATTATATTTGATAACATCAGGTACAATTATCCCATCGGCATTTTTCAAGGGATTGGTGACTTTAACCTTCAAAGACCATCCAGATTTTTCATTACGCATATCAGAAACTACTAAATTAGAACCTTTGATTTCTGGTTTGAAACGTTTCCTTTCTACTCCGGCGTCTTGAATACCAAAGTCAAATGAAGTCGGAACTGTCTTGAAACTTAATCTTCCATTATAGTAGAATTTTACTTGTTCCACCTTGCCATACTCCACTTGGAATGGTTTTGTCGGAAGAGGTGTCTGCTGAACAGAATCAAAGTAAAGTTGAGTCAGCTCGTAACCTTCGATTACTTCAATTGAAACATCTGGTGTTAAATCCCCAATTAATCCCAATGGAAGTGTCACTTTTTCTCTTAGCGGTAGTTCTGTTCCAGCCTCCAAAAAGAGAATTTCTACAGAAGCAATTCTTGGTTTAATTGTAAATGACTGAAGATTTGACTTACTTTCTACTAGAATTGTATCCGCAGTTTGCCCACTTAATTTATAGGATTGGTCCACATTTACTGGTGTTTTGATTGGTGGTGTCCCATTTTCTGAAACAACATTATACGTTAGTTTCATTTCAGTTTGTTCTTTCACCGTTCCCAATTCTATTTTAAGCTTCCTGTCTACGCCAAACTCAACCTTATCAGGTATAACAGCAACACCATCAGCGACTAGCTTCACTGAACTAGTATCTACTGACACATTCTCTGGAAATGCATTTGTTGTCTCATAAATAACCTTATCCCATAATGAATGTGTTGAATTATTCTTGAATGTGGAGGTAAATAAAACGGTTCCTCCTTCATCAATTTCTGGTTTATCAATGGTTAAGTCAGCTGATATAACTGGTTTATTATGGGGACCTATAGACCAAATCTCCTCTTTAGATAATCCACCACGCACATCTTCTGCCCAAACTGCTAGTTCATGACTGGCACTTCCTAGCTCCGTTGCAGGAATTTCTTTACTAAAGTTTATCTCTGTATTTACTGGCGTATTCGCTAAATCCTTCCCGATTAGTTTTCGAGGTCCGTTATCAAGTGAATAGTACAGGGAGACGGTCTCACCTTCTGATTCCTTCCAAGTCCCATTTATTGTATATCCTGAACCCGTAAAGAACCAACTAGGCTTTTCAACTGTGATTACTGGTTTCAAATTGTAGATCAACGTTTGACGTAGCGGTACTGAAATAGCATCAGTACCCGTATCTCTTGCTCTAACATAGATATCCTGCGTAACGCCTTGCTGAAGTTTATCTTCAGGTATTTCGAATGACCATGGGACTTCTTCCCCCGGTTTATTTAAAACCTTCGTAGCATCAGTATAGGGACCTGATTCTTTAAACGAATACTGGAGGCTAAATTCTTTACTATTTTCACTATATTGCAAGACATGCCCTGTAACAGTATGAGGGCCTCCTTCATAAGAAACTTCGTTTTCATCCAACATTATTTCTGGTCTAAGTGATATCACCCCAGAAGGTCCTAGATTGAAACTATATACAGTGGATTCGTTTGGTGCTAAGTCTTTTGGTGTATTTTTAACATATAAACCCGTGGTATATGGCTTAGTAAATCCGTTTTCTTTATAACTGTCTTCTGAATAGGCTATTTCTCCGTACGCAGCATTATTTTTTTCTTGTCCACTAGAATTGGGACCACTGAAGCTGGTATATTTGGGAGCGAAAAATTGTTCTGGGTGTCCCAATTCAGTAATTTGTCCTGCCGACCAGTTATCAGGCCTAGATGGTGAGTCAAAAGAAAATCGTGTTGCGACATCCGAGTCTGGATCCTGATTTTGACTATAAAAAATTAGCCCTCTATTCCCACCAATATATTTTACAGGGCGCTTGTTCGTTGGGTACATACTTTCAGGAATATTTTTAAAAGCAATACTATATCGACCACCTATAGAAAATCCAGTCAATGTCTCTTCTCCGATATTCGTTACTCGAATTCCAGTGATTACGCTACCAGCAGTGTTTGAGTCCATTCCTATTAGATATTCTACTCTCAAATAGTAATCAAATGCATTTTCAGAATGCGCATCAGGATTATTTCTTACATTGTATACGATTTTTGACCAAAGAAATCTAACAGGAATTTCATTTGGAGCCATTATGCCATACCAGCTTGCACCCGGTTCTATAAGTGATGGTGGCGTTTCAGGATCTTTTTCCCCTCCTAGCCCATACATGTTAAGAACATCAATTACTTTAGTGCCTGACTCAGATGTCTGAGAAATAATGAGCGGCGACATTGTTTCAAAGTCATCTCTTTGCCATTCCGGACCTTCATTCTGTTCAACCCCTCTGTATAAGGGACCTTGAGGATTTTTATTAAAGCCAATTCCGACTTTACTCATTATCAGACTCACATAAGGCTTATAACTGCGATATGTTGCGTAATATGGTTTGTCGGGAGCTGAGTTTGCTGTATGGAACCTGTCCAACTGTTCTGCTACTCTTCCATATCCACCAGTTAAGATCGCTTTGTCGGAAATACTACGTACTATATCTTTTTTAGACCTTCCTACCCAATCAAGACTGTCTAATTGTTCAGTAAATACATCTCTTCTATAACTTGAGCTTGCTTTATTTTTAGGTCCTTGCACTTTTTTTGTTGTAGAATTCGTCTCTTTTGGTATCTCTTTTACGCTGACATCTTGATTTATTTTTTCTTTAGCTTTTATAGCAGTACTTTGTGAGTATGTATATAAAAATCCTGATAAAATTATACATCCAGTAAAAATTATTCTTATTTTATTCTTCATATCATAATACTCCCATTTCAATTTTTATTTACTGTAATCAATATATTTTTTGCATTTGTATGCATACAATCTATTTTAATTATATAGTAATTTTTTCAATAACATAGACACTCTAACACCATTTTTTACTTATTATAAGAACTATTTTGAAAAAACTAAAAACCGCACAATACGTATTGTGCGGTTTTTATGAAATCCCCGAGGGTCTTGTTTTTCTATTAACTTTTCTTAGCTTTCCTATGACAATAATTCTTACCTAAACATGGTTTGCGCAGCTTTTGCTAAAACTTTTGGATCACGATTATATGGTGTCACAGGAGCAATTTCTTTATTAATGTCGAATAGTTTATAAACAGCAATTCTAGCGGCACGTACAGAGTACTCTTCTGTAAAAACCATATCTTTAGGTATTTCCACAAATTGGCTGACCATCGCAAAATTAGTACTGTTTTCAGGAACAACTTGAGGACGATCCGTCATTTTACGCGGTTGGAACTGAGCATCGATATAAGGCATATAAGCAGGGATCACATTCACAACATCTTTAATTATTTCATCCCAATCCGCTTGCCATCCCATCTGACAGATCCATTCATATAAAATTTCTTCACCTGTACAATCACGCATTGGTTTTTTCACATAATCACCGACTTTATCTGTATAAATACCGTAGCCCCAGAAAATAGTGGTATCCGGATCTTGATTTTTAAAATGAGGTTGTGCTGCAACAACAGTACTCATCAGCCAGCTTGAATCTTTTAAGGTCATCAACGCACCTGAACCTGGAATATTACCTGAAAATTCTTCGATTCGTTTTAACAATTTATCGCCGTGGCACGTTACTGTGAAACTTTCCCAATTGGTTTGCGTTTCATTGCCAAAGAATGGTTCGGGATTCCCTAGTCCAACTTTTTTCTTTGCAATATTACGCCAAAGTCTAGCAGAACGTGATTCTTCTGTAACCGCCGGTGCAGGAGTGCTCCAGTCACCTTCTGTAGAGCTGTCGGTCATCGTTCCATTGGTCATGATCACGATATCTTCTTCACTCAACTCGATTGTTTCACCATTGCCAAGTTTCAATGCCGTTACAGTGATTTCAGATCCTGATTTGAAATCTAAATCGACGACATCCTCATTTAAAGTGAAATCTACTCCATGTTTTTCTAAGAATGATTTCAACGGTAGAATCACACTATCGTACTGATTCAAGGCTGTTCGTGTTACCCCTTCTAAGGTGTCGATGCGAGAAAATTCTAGAATCATTCGGTTCATGTAACGGCGTAATTCAAACACGCTACTCCATTTTTGGAAAGCAAAGGTTGTTTGCCACATGTACCAGAAGTTTGTTTCAAAGAAATGCGGACCAAACCATTCTTCGATCGTTACATCATCCAAGCTTTCTTCAGAAGCGGCTAATAATTTTGTCATCGCTAGACGGTCTTCATTATCAAAGCCCATTGTATGTGCATCAAGGATTTCTTGGTCTTTTGTGACTAAACGTGCTTGCGCATGCGTAGGATGTAAATGATCAAAATTCAGAATTTCTTCTGTTACGCTGTGATTCGGCCATTCAAGAGAAGGGATGCTATCAAATAGTTCCCAGAAATTTTCATAGGTTTCTTCATTTAGCATTCGGCCGCCACGTGCGACAAAGCCTTTTTCATTTGTACCGATTCCGTCATTGCTTCCACCGAGAATTTTCATACCTTCGATCACATGGATATTTTTACCACTGAAATTTGCATCACGAATCAAGTATGCTGCTGCTGCCATAGTTGCAATACCTCCGCCGATCAGGTAGACCTGTTTGTCTCCATAATATCGGCTGTTGATTTCTTCTTCTATTTCAGCAACTTTTTCTACTTTCTTTTCAGCAGATACTTTTTTAGCAAGGTACGCTGCACCTAATGCTCCTGCTGCGGCTAATCCGATATGTCTTTTTTTCATGAAAATCCCCCCGATTCAATTTATGAACCTAGCGTACAATGATTTCATGTAAAAGTCTTGTGATAGCATTATTATTCCGTCTTCTTTTTAGACACTATGGACAATTTGTCACAATAGTTCATTTTCTTTTGTATATAGCCGATACGAGAAAAATTCAGTGTCTTTAGCCAGACGAAATAGCTGTGTGGCGATTTCTAATGGTGATTCTTTATAGCCTCCGAGAATCCAATCAATCAAGACACCACTGCATCCGTATGAAAAAAAACGTGCATAAAATACTTTATCTTCTGGAAGTAGTTGGTTTTCTTTGTCCATTTGATCGAATAGATTGATGAAGAGTTTATTGGTGATCGCTGAAAAACATTTCCTTAAGATGTCTGAATCTGAAGTGACTGTATTATAGTAGAAATCACTTTTGGCTTGGATCGCTTTTAGCATTTTTAGGGCTTGTTCTTCCCAATTATCGATGCTGACATCTGGTGAGTCCAGGTAAATCAATGCATCATGGGAGTAGATCCAGCGTAAGAGATCTTGTTTGTCGGTAAAGTGATAGTAGAAGGTTTGGCGATTTAAGCCAACTTCTTTTGTGATATCTTGGACGCTGATTTTATTGAAAAGCTTTCGATCGCATAATTCGATTAATGCGGATGAGATGGCTTTTTTGGTTATTTGTGATTCGCTCATGGTTTTTGCCTCGCTTTTTTTAGTTAGGTACATCATACCAAAAAATTGGGAGGAAATATAAGGTTTTGAGAGATTTTTAGGGATTGTTAATGGTTGGCACGTGAAGATAACTTTCCCGTTGGTCATTTATTCCAATCGTTGAAAAGGAAAACATCCTACTAACGATAGAGTATCTTCGTGTTTGCAATGGAAAAACTTATTTCGTTCGCACTATTAATGTATCATAGCTTAATTAACATTGACAAAAAATAAAAAAATTACTTTTAATCGCTTAAATATAACTTGACCTTTCATAAATAACTCACTAAAATAATAACAGAGACCCAGCCGCCTTGGATCATCTTCTTCACTTGAATGCTATGTTGTTCTGGTAGATAGCATCCCATTATATGATCAATATTGACTTAGGCAACTTAATTTGAGGCTCCGTGCTGATCATCCTTGGCTACATAAGTCGAGTGGCCGCTCTTTCTTACGAGGTGTGGCTGATCCCCTGCTATTCTCACTACTGTATTCCTCTGCCACAACATAAATGGCTTACCTCGTCAAACATTCGCAAAATTAAACACAGACAGACGTTTACAGCAGATTTTTTGAAACAGTGAGAAAAATAGAACGAAAAAAAACGGTATCGGACACCTGCCAATACCGCGCTAAGTACAATTAAGAAGCATCGATCTGTCGCTATTAAACTCTAAGAAATTAGAAAAAAGACTAGCTATTTTCTAACAAATTGAGTAAAATAAAAACAGTCAATGAAAATTGACTAAGGGCAACTTGTACAGTCAGTGTGGCTGATTGTATAAGGCTCTGTGAGAGGACGTCCAATCTTCTTGCAGAGTGCCTTTTTATTTTCGTTCTATTTCTTATATTCTAATTTAAAAATGTTTGTTCGTCAATGAAATAATTTATTTATTGCGTGATTTTACTTACGTAAATGCGTGCTATTTTAAGGACTATAATAGTAGGGAAAAGTTCAAAAAATATTATTTTTGTTATTGGCTTTATAGAGCATAAAAAAGGTATAGCCGAAGCTACACCTTTTTTTGTATTCGAATCCATTGCGGCATTTTCAGTTACGTTTTCTTATAATTTACTTTCAGTCACAGGATTTTTCACTAAATTAGCACCCCATAAACCTGCTAAAGAGGTAATGATCATGCCGAGAATCATTGCGATAAAGCCCCAAATAGATGCTTTAGCTACTGTGTTTGAAGCATCTTCTGCTTTTTGTCTGGCTTCTTTGATGTCTTTATCTAATTCTTTTTTCGCATCTTCAAGACTTGATTTTGCGTTTTCGATTTGTGTTTGTGTTTCTTTCGATGCTGTTTGTAATTCGTTGTAGATATTATCTGTCGCTTGTTGTGCTTCTTCTTGTGATAAATCCGTATTCTTTGCTACTGCGTTTGCGATTGCTGGACGATCAATTGAATCACCGATTTTTTTCGCTTTCGCTGCTAAAGAATCTGCTGTGTCTTTGAAAATTTCATCTGAGTTGTCTGGATTTTTTAGGATTTCTTTTCCAGCCTCTGTGATTTCATCGGTTGCTTCTTTCATTTGATCTTTTAAATAATCAGGTTGTAACTCTTTGACATCAGTATCAGATAAAACTTTTTTGACTTGTCCTTGTAGTTCTGTTGTATCTACTGATTGAACATTGTCCGTCACTTTATCAAACCCTTTACTGATTGCATCAGATGTGCCCGAAGCTACAGTTTCCACACTGCTACCAGTTGCTGACGCAATATTGCCAAATAAAGAGCCAATTGCTGAAAATGCACCGATTGCTGTATAAGAAAGGATAGCCAATAATACCAAAACACTTGTTGCCCATGTTAGAAAACCATGAACTAAGCCCACTCTGCGCGCTGCTACCCCTGCGATAAATCCACTACAAAATAATGAAAGGACAAATGTTACAACTGTCCAAATAATAAGTCCTGTGCCTATACCATCTAAAGGATTGTCCGACGTTGGTTTGACTATACCAAAACCAATTGCAGATCCAATCAAACTTAAGGTAAAGAAAATGGCAAAGAAGGAAACTAATCCCGCTATAATTGCCCCCCAAGAGATATTTACCCCTGCTTCGTCTTGCGTTGTTAAGTACGATACAAATCCTTTTTTTCTCGTATTCTTTTCCATAATTTTCATCCTTTCGTCCGTTATTTTTATTAATTGGTACATTATCAACTATAAAAGGAGATAATATTTAGTGCAAATGATACGATTTTTTCTCTAATCGAATACTCACTTAATAATATCTATATGTAAAGAGATTGCGCCTTTGGATATAGACTAACCAGATTTACAGAAAATAATAAAAAGGATGAGATAAACTAAATGTAGTTTTGTCTCATCCTTTTCCTATTAACTTGATAAAATTCCTAGGCATTATTCTTGATAATAAGTTTCATAGCCAAAATGTTCATAAGCTAAAGCTGTCGCAATTCGTCCTCTTGGCGTCCGCTTGATAAACCCTTTTTGAATCAAATAAGGTTCGTACATATCTTCAACCGTTTCAGTTTCTTCACTGATATTTACCGCTAATGTGCTTAAACCTACAGGACCACCGCCGTATAATTCAATCATTGTTTTCAATAATTTTTGATCGACATAATCTAATCCTTGGTGATCGACTTGTAACAATGTCAGCGCCTGATCAGCGATACTGCGATCGATCGTACCATTTGACTGTACTTGGGCAAAGTCACGCACACGTTTTAGTAAACGATTGGCGATTCGAGGGGTGCCGCGAGAACGACGTGCAATTTCAAAGGCGCCTTCTTCTACGATTTCTGTTTGAAAAATATCAGCCGAACGCAGAACGATCTCTTTTAAATCTTGTGTTTCATAATATTCCATATGAGAAATGATCCCGAAACGATCTCGAAGCGGTGCAGACAGCATTCCAGCTCTGGTCGTCGCACCAATCAAGGTAAATGGTGGTAAGGGAAAATGAACGGGATTAGCAGTGGTTCCCTGTCCTACCATGATATCCACATAAAAATCTTCCATTGCCGAATACAGCATTTCTTCCACAATTCGAGGCAAGCGATGGATTTCATCGATAAATAAAACATCGCCTGGTTCAAGCTCATTTAAAATTGCGACTAAATCTCCAGCTCGTTCGATCGCAGGTCCGCTGGTCGTGCGGATATTAACATGCATTTCATTGGCGATCACCATCGCCATCGTTGTCTTACCTAATCCTGGCGGGCCATATAAAAGTGTATGGTCTAACGCTTCTTCCCGATTACGGGCCGCTTCAATGTAGATCGTAAGTTCTTGTTTGACTTTGTCTTGACCGATATATTGTGCGAGAAATTGCGGACGTAGCGACTTTTCAATTGACTCTTCCCCTTCGCTTGTTTGAGCGGAGAGTAGTCTTTCATCTTCTGTCATAGCGATTCCTCCTTAGCGTTTCATCATGAATTTCAATGCATTGCGCAAGTATTCGTCTGTGGCTTGTGTCCCTAATTCTTCTAGTTTTGGCGTAATTCGTTTGATTTCTTTTTCACTATAACCTAATGCGCTTAGAGCTTCTAATGCTTCTGTTAGAGACTGATTTGTTGATTGGGTACTCGGTGTTTTGGCCATTGCTTCAACAGCTGCTTCTGATGTTTCCAGTTCGCCTAGTTTCCCTTTGAGGTCAAGTACCATTTGTTGTGCCGTTTTTTTGCCTACACCAGGGAATTTCGTTAGATACGCCGCATCTTCACTTTCGATTGCATTAATCAACCCACCGTGATCTTCTGAAGCCATGATTGCTAAACCACTTTTAGGTCCGATTCCTGAAACGCTGATCAGTTTTAAGAAAAGTTGTTTTTCATCTAAATCACCAAATCCGTATAAAGAATGGGCATCTTCACGAATGACTTGATGGACATAGATTTTGATTTGCTGGTCGGTTTTTCCAGAATAACGGTAGGGATTCCCCACAGAAATCTGAAAGCCAATGCCATTTGTTTCTATTACAATATAATAAGGACTGATAAATGTCACTTTACCAATGATATACTCGTACATAATTTCACCTTTCTTGATACCGTCGCTTATGCTTTACACGCACATACGTTTCTATTTTAGCACAAATCCAAGAAAATCAGTAGCTTGATATGAAAGAAAGCCAATACGAATTAGGATTCAATTCGTATTGGCTTATTTTTTTATTCAGAAATGTATGTCCATTTATAGTCATATCGTGCGCCTGCTCCGTGAGCTACTACACCTTTGACTTTTTTACTACGCATGTGGGCTTCTGCTTTTTGATAAACTGGTGCAACACCCATATCGTCCATCAATAGTTTTTCAGCATCTACCATGTCTGTCCAGCGTTTTTCTGGATTTGACGCATTTTTACTGCCAGAATCTTTGACTAATTGGTCATATTTTTCATTTGAGTAGCGACCTCTATTGTAAGATCCGCCAGTTAGGAATAGATCAGTGAAACTACTTGGATCTGCATAATCAGCACCCCAGCCGCCCATGATCACTTCAAAGTCACCATTCTTACCACGGTCTAAACGAACAGTAAACGGTACATTTGTGACGGTAACATCCACACCATCAAGGGTCTCTTTCACTGCGCCTTGGATATATTCTAGTACTTTTTTTGTAGAATCAGTATCATCGCCTACGATATCAAATTTAAATGAATCGATTCCTAATTCTTGTTTCGCTTTTGCCCAGTATTCTTTGGCTTTTTTGGTATCATGTGTCAGTACATTTTTATTTTCGTCAGCAAAGTCTTTATTGCCTTCTGGTGAAAATGACATTCCTGCTGGCACGAGACCAGTAGACGCAACCGAGCCGTCTCCTAAGATTCGGTCAACTAATGCATCACGGTCGATTGAATAAGAGATTGCTTTACGTAGATTCGCATTGTGGTATGGCGATTTTTCATCCCTTTGATTGAATTCAAGATAAGAAGTACGCGCATCTTTTTCGATTACAAGTTCTGGATCATCGGCCATTTGTTTGGCTAATTCACCGCTTAAGATCACATCATCTGCTTGTCCATCTTGGAAAAGATTCAATGATGTCGGTGCTTCTTTAACAACTTTCACTTCGATTTTATCTAATTGAACTGCGTCTTTATCCCAATATTGATCATTTTTTGTGTAAGACCATTCGGTATCTGTTCCAGGTCCGTCAAAATCAGTCAATGTAAATGGTCCGTTATAAACTGATGCATCACTCGTTGTTGCATAGTCTTTGCCTTTTTCTTCGACTATTTTTTTATTTTGCGGGAAAAATGATGGGAAAGCCAACAAGTAATCAAAGTACGGCGTTTCTTGTTCTAAGGTTACTTCTAATTCATAATCGTTGATTGCTTTGATCCCTAATTCATCCAGTCCTTTTTTTTCTGCAGAAACATCTGCGCCGTTTTTAACTAATTCAAACATATACGCATACTCTGCTGCTGTTTTAGGATCTGCTGTACGTTGCCAGCCATAGACATAATCTGACGCCACTACAGGATCGCCATTTGACCATTTAGCATCTTCTCTAAGTTTAAATGTGTATGTCAACCCGTCATCGCTTTTCTTTGCCAATTCTACTGCACCGGCAGGCTGTGGTTTACTCTTATCATCCAAACGATATAACCCTTCATAGATATTGTTCAATGCTGAAAAGCTGATCGTATTTGTTGCTACTGATAAATCTGCACTTGGCATTTCTTGTTGAACGACTAGTTTAAAAAGCTGTTCCCCACTCGCTTTTTTACTGTCATTGCTACTATCTGTAGAATCAGTCTTGCCGCCACCGCCGCAGGCTGCTAACACTAGTGTAGATAGCATCATCACACTGATTAATTTCGTTATGTTTGTTTTTTTCATTTTTTTCTCCTCGATAAACAATTATTTTCTTACGTAATTTTAATTTTCTGAATATTCTTATAATACTAAAAATTAAAGTAAATAGCAATCATTTTTATACGTAAATAAAAAAAGCCCATCTAAACAGATTTTAACTGTCTAGATCAGCTTTTATATTACTCAAATAAGCTTTTGTATTCTCCGTATCCTTCTTTTTCTAGCTCTTCCACTGGAATAAACCGTAACGCTGCCGCATTGATACAATAACGTAAACCACCTTGATCTTGTGGTCCATCCGTAAAAACATGTCCTAAATGAGAATCCGCTTCTTTACTGCGAACCTCAACTCGGCGCATTCCTAAAGAAAAATCTGAATTTTCTTTAACGCCTTGCTTTTCAATAGGTTTAGTAAAAGCTGGCCAGCCACAGCCTGCATCATATTTATCTTTTGAGCTAAAAAGTGGTTCGCCACTCACCACATCCACATAAATTCCCTCTTGGTAAAAGTCATCATATTTACCAGTAAAAGGTCGTTCCGTCGCATTTTCCTGTGTTACAGCATATTCAATATCGGATAGCTTTTCTTTCAACTCTTCTTTTGATGGTTTTTCCATGACAAATCACACCCTTACTTTTTTATTAGTCTTATCATAGCATCATTGTGAAAAAAACACTCACTTTCTGTTTAGAAAATGAGTGTTCACGTCTATTACTAGTTCCAAGGAATATCTAAGTCGACATTTCTAGCTAGATCAATACTTTCTTGACGCTTAGCTTGTCTAAACTGTTTTCTCGCTTCATAGCCTTCACAGATAAAGCGTTCTTCTTTTGTTTCAGGCTCGATTGTTTTTGGCAGACTTGCTCCTTTAGGTACGACAAAGGTCATAAAACAAGTACCAGCTAGATAACGTTCGCCTGTAAATAAATCTTCACCGATCACTTTGGCGAATATTTCCATCGAGCGTGTGCCCACACCTGATACATAGGCATCGATACAAACTGAATGATCCGCTTTTAAAGGTGCTAAAAAATCTAAATGATCGACTGAGGCTGTGACAATTGCCGCTCTTGAAACGCGAACAGCTGAAATACCAGCCGTTTCATCCAGCCACGCCATTAGTTGGCCACCAAATAACGTCTTATGAAAATTTAAATGAGGATACGTGATCATATGTGTTTGGATGGCTCTTGTTTGTGAACATTTCATTCATTGTTTCCTTCTTTCATCGTTCAGTTACTAATCAAATGATGGCAACATTCGGTACAATGTCGCAATGGGTAAGCCCATGATCGAATAGTAATCACCTTGAATACTTTTTACCAACAAAGCACCTTGCTCTTGAATGCCATATGCTCCAGCTTTGTCTTCGTACTCTTTTGTATCTAAGTAGCGATTGATTTCTTCATCTGTCAAATCGTAAAATTCTACTGTGGCCGGAACAGTGGCCGAAGATTCCTGATCGTCTTTCATTATGACAACACTAGTGTAGACTTTATGTGTTCTGCCGCTTAGTTGCCGTAACATCCGAAAAGCATCGTCTCTGGAAGTGGGTTTTCCTAATATTTCATTATCGATCGTTACAATTGTATCGGAACCGATCACTAAATCATTTGGATATTTTTTTGCAATATGTGCTGCTTTTTGGGCTGCCATCGTCAAGACATAGTCCATCGGAGTAAAATAACCTTTGACTTCTTCATTGATATCAGCTGGCACAACGTCAAAATCAGAAATGATTCGGCTCAACAGCTCACGTCTGCGAGGTGATTGGGAGGCTAGGATAACTGCCATTAGGATAAAACCTTCTTCCTCTATTTTTTAGTGCGGATCTTGGATTCGTTTAAACATTTTTTCCATGTCTGAATTTGTAAAATGAATCAAAACAGGTCGACCATGGGGGCAATTAAAGGGATTCTCACAGGTTTCGAGATCCTTCAATAACACTCGAGCTTGCTGTTCATTTAAATAATGATTGGCTTTGATCGAACGTTTACAACTCATCATGATTGCTGTTGCTTCTCGGAATTTTTTCACACTGACAGCACCTGTTGTCAAAAACATATCGATCATCTCACGGATAATTGTTTCTTCTTCACCGGCTGGATACCAAGTTGGGTGCGCCCGAACAATGAAACTGTTTTGACCGAAGTCTTCTAAATGAATGCCTACTTCCGCTAAGGTTTCTTTTTGTTCTTTGATTTTTAACGCATCACTGTTTGGGTAATCGATCACGATCGGTACTAATAACTCTTGTAGGTCATTCGTTACTTCTCCGATTTTATCTCTAAAGTACTCATATTTGATTCGTTCTTGCGCTGCATGTTGATCGATGATATATAAGCCGTCTTTGCTTTGAGCAAACAGATAAGTGCCGTGCATCTGACCAAAATATTCTAATTCTGGGAAACGTTCTTTCGGTCGTTCGTCAGATAGCTTGTTCAACACCTTATTTAAATCATTTTGAGCACCTGTTGCTGAAAAATCAAATTCCGGATGATGACTTAATTCTTCTTCATAAACCTGTTCATCTACTGTTGCTGCTTCATTTTGCTGAGGGATTTCCTCTACTTCTGTTGGTTCTACTATTTGGCTGTTATCAGGTGCTTGTTGTTCCTCATTTTCAGTTGGTGAACTAAACGCATGAGCCATCAATGCTTCTTTTTCAAGCTCCTCTTTACTCTGAGGTTCCGATTCTTTTGCCTCATTGTTTGTAGGCGGTTTGGGTGAAAATCCTGCTGTCGTTTCTTTGACAAAGAAATTACCGCTCGTTGAATCGTAGCCTAGACTTCCCGGTTTACGAATCGGTTTTGCTACTTCTTCTTGTTCAGTCAAAGGAATTTCCATTTGTTCAACTTTGGGCTGTTGTTCGACTTTCTTTTTAAAACGCAGATTATCTGCCGCATTTGGGATCAGCTGCTCATGACTTAATACTTCACGAATTGCTTCACTTATCAAGGCCATCAATTCTTTTTCTTTACTTAAACGAACTTCTTGTTTTGTCGGATGAACGTTAACGTCAACGAGCAAGGGATCAATCTCGATCTCTAATACCGCGAGCGGAAAACGACCAACCATAAGTTTCGAACCGTATCCATCTACGATGGCTTTATTCAGCGCAAAGTTTTTGATATAGCGGCCATTGATGATCGTGGACAAATAATTTCGACTTGCTCTAGTCACTTCCGGTAGCGAAACATAGCCTGTTAATTTAAAGTCTAGATCTTCGGCTTCGATCTTCAGCATTTTTTTCGCCGTACCAATACCGTAAATGCCAGCGATTGTTTGTTTCAAATCACCATTGCCAGCTGTGTTCATCATTTTATTGCCATCATGAACCAAGCGAAAAGCAATTTTAGGATGGCTTAACGCCAACCGATTGACGATATCACCGACATTGGCTAATTCAGTTTGAATCGTTTTAACATATTTTAGACGAGCTGGTGTGTTGAAAAACAGGTTTGAAACAGTGATTTTCGTTCCTTTTCTTAAGGCAGCTGGGCGATGTTCTTCCACCTTGCCACCTTTCATTTGAACATAACTGCCTTCCTCTTCTTCAGTGACAGCTGTTTCTACAACGATTTCTGAAACGGATGCGATACTGGGCAGGGCTTCTCCACGGAATCCTAGACTACGGATGCGGAATAAATCGTCTCTTGTATGGATTTTACTGGTCGCATGGCGTTTGAATGCACTAAGAATATCTTCTTTTGCGATTCCTTCTCCATTATCGATCACTTGGATCGTTTTAAGTCCTGCTTCTTCAATAAAAATATCGATTTGCGTGCTTCCTGCATCGATCGCATTTTCCACAAGTTCTTTGACAACTGATGCAGGACGTTCTACTACTTCACCAGCAGCGATCTGATTGGCAAGCTGTTCTGATAATTCTTGTATTTTCCCCATCTATACGATCCTTTCCTTGCTCAGTTTTTTCAGCTAAATTCTTTTTTGCAGTTCGTGCAATTTATTTAAGGCATCCATTGGCGTTATTTCCAATAAATTGATTTTCTTCAAGGTATCGATCACGCCTAACTCATCTGTCGATACTTCTTTAAATAGTGATAATTGTTCTGTATCTTCTTTGATCTCGTCTTTATATTCAACGGCCTTAAGGGGTTGTTCATCTGATTCTAAAGCAGTCAGAATCGTAGCGGCACGTTCTAATAACGCACTTGGCAAACCAGCAATTTTAGCTACATGGATCCCATAACTTTTATCAGCTGGTCCATCCATCATTTTATGCAAGAAGACAACTTCGCCATTTTTTTCTACTGCACCGACATGAATATTTTTCAGGCCAGTCAAGTTTTCATCTAAGACCGTCAATTCATGATAATGGGTCGAGAATAGTGTTTTTGCTTTGACTTCTCGGTGGATATATTCAATGATTGCTTGCGCTAATGCCATTCCATCATACGTTGCAGTTCCTCGGCCAAGTTCATCGAATAAAATCAAACTATTCGGCGTAGCATGACGCAAAGCTTGATTGGCTTCCATCATTTCCACCATGAAGGTACTTTGCCCTGCAATCAAATCATCTGATGCACCGATTCTTGTGAAAATTTGGTCAAAAATCGGTAGTTCCGCAGATTCAGCTGGAACAAAACAACCGATTTGAGCCATCACGACTGTTAACGCTAATTGGCGCATGTAGGTGCTTTTACCGGACATATTTGGTCCTGTGATTAGCAAAATGATATTGTCTTTGCTCATATGGACACTGTTTGGAATATATTCTTGATGACCTAAAACTTTTTCCACTACAGGGTGACGACCTTCAACAATATGCAGTTCTTTACTGTTGCTTTTTAAGGTTGGTCGAACGTATTGGTATCTTTCGCTAACCGTTGCAAAAGCTTGTAAAACATCCACTGCGCTGATTGTTTTCGCTAGTTTTTGTAGTCGTTCGATATTGGCTTTGACTTGTTCGCGAACTTCTAGGAATAATTGATATTCTAGATCTACTGATTTTTCTTCTGCTTCTAAAATCAAGGTTTCCATTTCTTTTAGTTCAGGGGTGATAAAACGTTCCGCGTTTGCTAGGGTTTGTTTGCGTTCATATTTGCCTTCTTCTAGGTTGGCTAAGTTGGATTTCGTCACTTCAATATAGTAACCAAATACTCGATTAAACCCGACTTTTAAGGTCTTAATGCCTGTTTCTTGGCGTTCTTTTGCCTCTAATTCCGCTAACCATTGTTTGCCGTGACGCATCGCATCGCGGTATTCATCTAATTTTTCATTGTAATTGTCTTTGATGATATTTCCTTCTGTGATTGCAAGCGGCGCTTCTTCGTTGATAGCTGTATTGATTAGTTCAACGATATCTTCAGCTGGATTTAAATCTAATAATAAGTCATTCCACTCACCTTGATTGATACCAACGATCAACTCACGAACCAACGGCACTTGTTCTAACGACGTCTTCAATTGAATCAAGTCACGTCCGTTCACGTTCCCGAAAGCAACGCGACCAGCTAAACGTTCTAAATCATAGACTTTCGTCAAAGTAGATTGTAAGTCGACACGTTCAAAATAGGCATTCAATAATGATTGAACCATTTCTTGCCTGGTTTGGATTTGTTTTTCTTGGATCAACGGACGATCGAGCCATTGTTTTAGTAAGCGACCACCCATTGCGGTTTTTGTTTCGTCTAGTAACCATAATAAGGTGCCTTTTTTCAAGCCAGTTCGAATCGATTGAGTCAGTTCTAAGTTAAATTTAGAATAGTGATCCATTTTTAAAAAGTGATTTGGTTGATATTCTACTGCTTTTTGAATATGAGATAAGCCACGCTTTTGTGTCACACTTAAATAGGTTAAAAGCTTACCTGTAACTTCGACTTCTAGCGGATCTGTCAGTTCACTTGTCAAAAAGCTAAATTCAGCATTTTCTTCTGCTTGGTTTTGTTCAGAGAAAATGATGTTTAAACGATCTTTTAAGGTTCGCTGCAACGTTTCTGATAATGCACTACCTAATACGATTTCTTTGGTTTGCAGTGCTGATGCTTCATTGATCACCGCATCTTCGTCACTTAAAACGGCTGTTTTTAGTTCCCCTGTGCTTAAATCAACATAGGCTAATCCAAACATGCCGTTCGCTTCAACAATCGCCGTTAAATAGTTATTGTCTTTAGCATCTAGGCCTTTACTGGTCATGACCGTTCCAGGCGTAATCAGCTGAACCACTTCCCGCTTGACCATGCCTTTCGTTGTCTTAGGATCTTCTACTTGTTCACAAATTGCGACTTTATAGCCTTTTTCGATCAATGTATCGATATAGCCTTGGGCTGCGTGATGAGGAATTCCGCACATCGGAATCGGGTCATCTGCATTGCGGTTACGACTCGTTAACGTTAATTCCAGCACCTGTGACGCATTGATGGCATCTTCATAAAACATTTCATAAAAGTCACCTAGTCTATAAAATAGAAAAGCATCTTGGTATTGGTCTTTGATTGCTAAGTATTGTTCCATCATGGGTGTGTGTTTTGTTTTTTGCGGCATTGTTACCCTTCCTTCTCTAATTCTTCGTTGATTCTATATTGGATCATATCTGTGACGTGCTGCAAGAGGTCATTGGCTTCCATCAGTTGTTCTCTATATGCCACAACTAAAGGATGTTCATCGAATTCTTTGGTTAGTTCGTCCGCATGCTTGATTGCCGCTTTTTCTGCTTCTGGTTTGTCGTAATGTGCAAATTGAACGGCATCTTTTTGGGCTGCTTTGATTTGTTCGACTAAATCGGTGAGTTTCTCGTTGTTTTGAACTTTTTCTTCTAGTTCTTTATAACGCTGAATCAATTCATCCTCACCAAGCAAGGTCAATAATTTCGTTAATTCTTCGTTGACTTTTTTATCTGTAATGGATGGCTCCATGATTTCACACCTTTATTCTGGGTAAGATTTTGTTGTAAAACAGGTCTACTTATTTTAACATAATTCCAGCAGAATCAACAGTTTGTCGGGAAAAACAGTAGCGAATATTTTGAAGTTTATTGTGCAACATTAGAAACAGCAGTCAAAAAAACAGAGCAGCCTTTTGATAAGGTTACTCTGTTTAGCATGTTTCTATACATTTACTTTTTCGTCAATTCCGCTACTTGTTCTTCTAACGCTTTGATTTTTTGTTGTCTTTTTCTATATAGAATAAATAAAAGAATCAACAATAACAGAACTAAGAATAGGATTATATAAAGCAGATAGTTATTTTTATCATGATGAATATACGCTTGATCATTTAATTTATCTGCTTCATTTGCTTTGATTTCAAACTCTTCTTCAAAATCCCATGTTTTCCCTTTTGATTCTGCGTGAACAGCTAAAAGATATTTTCCTGGTTTAAATTCTGTTTCTTGCAGGCTTACTGGATAGTTAAAGACAGAATTCGGTGCCATTTGCAAATCAGTTTTTTTTGTTTCGTAAAGAATGTTATCTGAATTTTTCTTTCTGATTTTAACATTTACGTTCAATTTGTTGAGATAAGCTGCTTTAGGATTTTCTAAATGGGCAAAAACTGTGTTCCGATTGTTGACTTGTCCTAAGCTTACTTTGGCTAGTTTTAAATCAGGTGAGACTTCCTTTTCCCCATGTAAAACAAGGGCAATCACATACCCAAATTGGTTTTTAATTGCAACATCCGCTGTAGAATCTGTTGACTTTTCATCTGTATTTTCACTTGTAAAAATAATACCACCTGATAAAATGCCAGAAAACTCTTTTTTAGGCATCGTAATTGCGTAGTCGACCTCTTTTGATTCATGAGGTGCTAGTGTAATTTTAGGTGTGTTGGTTTTAACGAGTTTGCTTATATCATATGGTAAATCGATCGATTTGTTCTTGTCACTATTCATATATTCGACTATGCCGTTAGTATTGGTCGTAGCTGTTTTGACTTTTGTATCTATGGTTTGTTCTTGATCAGATTTATTGGTTACTTTAACCGTGATTGCTTGCGTTTCTTCTGGGGTAAGTCGTAAATCAAAATAGGTTTTAGTTGTGTCAACTTGCTTGGTTGAAGGAATTGCTTTTACTTCATAATCTGCCTCTTGAGCCCAAACATTCAGTGTTCCTACCAGACACCCGAATATAACAGCGATCAGCGGTACTAAAACTTTAAACGTACGTTTTAACATGTGAATTCCTCCATTTTTTAATTTACTATGTATGTTAGCGGCACGGGATAAAAGTAGATTTAGTCCCATGCCATTCCCTTTTTTATACTAGCTATTTGCTGGTTGGTCCAACAATGTCCATGTCAATGTTGTTTCGTATTGTTTTGCTACTTTGACAGTTTCACCTGGTACTGATAAAACAGCAGCATCTTTACCGAAACTTTCAATTGTTACACCATTACCTAGTCCGGCTTCAGCATCTAAAATCGTTTCGCTTGAACCATCTGTATTTAGGACAACTTCCGTTTTGGCAGTAGCTGAACCTGTTGATTTTTCTGAAATAGTTGGTGTTTTCAATGTGATTTGAGCGCTTGTTAATTCCTTTTTATCTGCTTTAAATTGTCCATTTTGAGCAACTTGGACAGTCCAACCAGCTTCTGTTCCGCGGATATCTTGAACGGTTGTCGCTGTTTCAGTTTTGCTTTTATATACTTCATCATTAGCAGAAATTGGATTAGAACCGAAATCAAAATCAGCTACATTCAATAATGTCAAAGCGCCTTCTGTTGGGGCTGTAAACCCAATATCACTTTTTGACGCTTGATCTGCGATTTCCTCTGCATTTACGACCATACTTGTGCTTAAACTCATTGTTACTACTGCTAATACTACTAAAATTTTACTTGTTTTCATTTAAATTCTCTCCTCATTATTTAAAATTCTATATGATATCATTCCAGTTATAACTAACAGAATGGATATTCCACTTATTTGTAAAACATGACTAGGTGAATCCTCACCCGTTTGTGGTAATTTGTGCGTTTTATGTGAGGCCTTTTGCTTTTCTTCGTAAAAACCGACTGTTACTTTATTGTTTTCTGCGGCGTGGCTTTCATTCATTCCAATCAAATAGATAAAATAACTGGAAACTAGTAGCAATTGAAGCCATTTTCTTTTTTTATTTTTCACCGCTCGCCACCTTTCAATCATTGGCTACAACATCGTATAATTCCCAGCTGATTTCGCCAGAGTATTGATCCGCTAACGCATCACCTGATTTTACAGCGACTTTCAGCCCGTCATCAGAAGTTGCCCAATCATGGGTTATATTGTAATCATCGTGGGTCGTTGACACTGCTGATTCAATGATCGCTGATGAATGTGCAGGAATTGGAACTGACTGACCATCCTTTACATAAAATAGTGCATCGGATAGTACATGCTGCGTTTTGTTTCCAGTCAAAGGCTTACTCAATGTTGCTCTTAACTGCCAATTTGACCCTAACGTGCGTGTATCTTTTACAACAATGTCTCGATCTTTTGCTTCGATCTTATATTCTTCATCCTTGCTAGATAATGCATGCGTTCCAAAGCTGATTTGTGTTGGTACAGCTGAAAAACTCAAGTGTCCTTGGTACTTATAGATCACAGTTTGTGTTTCATTTGAAAAAGTTCCTGACTCATTTTCTAGTACTGTCGTTAACGTGTAACCTGGAATTTCTTTGGCTTTTGCCTGATAAGGTTGGCTGACCTTACCATCTAAAATTTCCGTTGGGGCAATTTCTTGTCCATCTTCGTTTAGATAATTTACAACAACTGACTTTCCTTGAACAAACTCGGCTTTAAGCTCAGCTTCATTGCTGGCTTTTGATTCCTCATTTACAGTTGTAACGGCTGTGTTAGGAATCGTGATTTGATTGAGTTCGGGATCGGTTAATTCTTCTTGGCTCAGTTGTAAACTGCCATTCAATTCGATCGTATAGGTCTTTCCATAAAATGATTCATCGGCTAAGCTTTCCGGCTTTGCTTCGATCAATAATTCATTCTCTGCATTTTTGTTGCGTGTAAAATAATCAGTAGCATTCCCTCCAGTCTCATCTTTGATCACGACATCTTCTGCCGAAATCGCTAATGAATCTGCCAATGGATCTGTGATTTTTACTGTTTGGATCGGAAATCGTGAAGAATACGCTGGGATTTTTTGGGTGATTGTATATAATCGCCTGTTCTCATTTCCAGTGTATGTAAACTGTTCTCCAACTTTGATTGGTGCTTCAAGTTCTTCCCCACCAACAATATTACCTAATCCTGGGAAGTCGTCATAATCAAACATAGCGGTGCTTTCTTCAGGACTGATCGGCATGTTCGTATGAATATCATAACCAGAATAGACACTTCCTAACACTCGACCTTGCGTATCATCAAGTATGACAGATGCCCTTGGCGCCAAAACACTTCCTATAAATAATGACGCATTACTTCTAAATTGGATCTCTTGGTCTTCATCATTAAAATTATGAACTAGATGCGTCGCCATCTTATAGGTTTTATCTTTTAACTCGTCAGAGATTGTATGACTATCCGATTTTATTAACGGTACTGCTTTATCCGCATATTTCCCTTCAAAAAAAATACCGTTGTTTCCTTCGAATTTGTATTCTTCATCGCCTGGCAAGCTCGGATAAGCGGTCGCATGGAAGAATGTACTACCACTGAAATTAAATGTTGGAAAGTGTTTATAGTTAATGAACAGGTAGGGTGGCAACATTGTATCTGGATCATAATTTGTATAATTGATCGAAATATCCTGCACATTTTTGAAATGATCCATCTGACCATCAACATTGACGACTGCGACTGCTTGTTCCGTCGTCCCTTTTTTTAATGCAATATTAATTTGGATCGACGATTGTCCGCCCCAGTCGTTTGGATTCACTACTTTTTTCTCTGTATTTACTTCTGCCGATTGAACCGCTGAATTATAGACGACTGACTGCTCGCTATCGGTCAATGATGCGTAGTAATCACTGACGTTTTGAATATTGCCTGTCACTTGAGAAAAATCAGAAATACCATTATCGACAAATGAAGGAAATGATTCGAGTGAATCATTATATTTTCTATTAGAGAAATTTTCACGTAATTTAGGATAATATTGCAATGCATCGTTCATTTCTTTTTCTGTTGGTGCTGTTCCTAAATAATAATGTAGATCTTCACCATTCACATACTTGAAGCTCATCGCATTTGCATATAAACGAATGATGTCACTGCCCGTAATTGTTTCAGAAACAACTGCTGGATCGATTTGATCCAACTCCCACTGACGAGTTGTATTTTGATAATTTTGAAACCCGCCTTTGGATAATCCAGAAGAACCATTAGACGTTATATTTTTTGCTAAAAATTGCCCTACCAGCTGTTTGTCTTGCAATTGATCGGTATTAAAATAAAGTGTGCCGCCAGCTGTTAAATTCGTTTTTGTAGAAACCCCCAGTGGATAGTTTCCAGGTGGTAAAACCGATTCAGCAAAAACTGTGTCTGACGAATCAACGATATGTAAAAGACAGAAAAATAAAACGAGTAAACGAAACACATTCTTTTTCATCGATTTCTCCTATCTGCTTACTTCATTTGGTAAATCTAACCCAAGTCGCTTTTTTTATTACAATGAAATAATACAATTTTTTTCAGAAAAAATTTATATATTTCTGAAACGATTTGTTCCAAAAATTAAAAAACAACAGTTCATTTTATGAAAACCCACTATTAACAAGCGAAAAAAGGCTGAAACAAAACAAATAATTGTTTTGTCTCAACCTTTTTTCAGATGAGTTTCAGAGATAATTTAGTGATAAAATAGATATTTTTAAACTTTTGACAAATTCGATTCTTCTTCACTACATTCCTAAAAAAACAGTTTTATAAAAAATTTGATTAATTGCTTCGATCATTTTTCCCCATTGTTCCGGGTTCAGCTGCTCATCAAAGTAGAAATATTCCGTATGCGGGTTTGCTACTTCATAAGAATCTGAAATAACCAAATCTGCTGTCAATACATCATTCGTAAAAACGATTCGATCCCGATTATAAACATCTAGAATAATCTTTTTGATGCCGTCTGCCAAAATCAAATTATTATTGAAAATGACACAGATCGACATGCTTCCCGCTTTTTTATTCAGATAAATGCCTGAGTAAATCGTTAATGAGAGAATCGACATGACGCCTTTCAACGATTTTTTATTGATTATAGAATAAAATTCCTGTTGCTCAATAATCTTGTTGATTTTTTGAAAAATCTCTACATTTCCTTCATCGTAATCGATCATCGAATGAAACGATAGCTCATTTTTATAATAGCCAGAAATATCAATGTTGATATGCTTGATATAGATCAGTAAAATAATCAGATTAAAATAAAAATTTACATACCCTTCCTCCGTATAATCTAAATCAAATTCTTGTTGAATTTCTTCCATCAATTTGGTCGTGTACGCTGCAATTTCTAGTGACGATTGCTGATAATGTCGAACGATATTCTTTTTCGTTTCCAGTGAGTCTAGATTGTAAATCAGCCCTCTAGTTGCATACACCAATAACGCTCGCTCTTTATGATAGACGTCCTTTGCCAATCGTTGTTTAAGTAACGGTAATAACTCTGTCTCTTTGGTATCAAAGTAGGCAACATCTGCTAAAAACTCTTCGGAAAGTTCTAGATAATTTTTTTGCCAAAGGACTCTTTTTAGGGTAATCAACTGGATAAACCGTAATTTTGCCCGTTGTGATTCTGACAATGAGGTCGTATGATCAAAGTATTCCTCGATTTCTTTTATGTTCCACCATTCTTCTGGATAATGTCTATTACCATATTCCGTTGACTTAAAAACTGACCAGTAAGAATAAAAAGCAAAAAGACGAATACCAAGCTCATTCCCAGTCAAAGGGCTAGCAAGTTGTTCAAATGAAATTTTTCCTCCAAATGGAACTAACATTTCTTTTAGTGCTCGCAGTTGTTTGTAAACAGACGAACTGCTCATATGTAAATCAAGTGCCATCGCCTCGATCGAACTATAATGATTTTTTAGTAGTGCATCTAAAATGAAAAAAATCCCACTTTGCTTTACGTAAAACAAATGACTATAATCGATCAAATACCCTATGCCGTATGCTTCTTCCGTTTGGATTTGATAGGTCCCTGTCTGAGCATTCTGTGCTAAATGGACCTTCTCATCAAATGTCTCTCCCACTTCTTGCGCCAAATCATTGATATATCTGCTTAATGTACTTTTCGTAAGATCATGCTTTTGCATCAATTCATTAAAGCTTAACCCGTTTTTTGAGAAAATGATCGATTTAAATAATTCAAACTTCATCCGCTCTTTTTTTCCCATAAAAGAATTTCGCATAGACGCCTCCTAATTTAGTTACTTTTAGTCACTGTACTCTGATTCTTTTCCTATTATAGAACAAATTTCAGTTCACTTGTTCACAAATGCTCAACCATCTTTTTTGGCAAAATAAAAAAGCATCAGATGCTCCTTCTCATGTTGCTTGGAGTTGGATACTTCTGTCCCTTTTTTATTTTGTATTTGGTTAAGTTAAACTTAGTTATTCCTCAAACGGACGATCTTCACTGATTTGAATTGGCTCGATTTTTTTCGCTTGTCCAGTCTGATCATCGATATCAATCACACAAGCTGATAATAAGCTCCGACCTTCGTCTACGACTTCAAAACGTTTTGGTAACGCTGTCCTGAATTTCTCAATAATGGGTCCGCGTTTCATGCCTAAGATACCATCGTAAGGACCTGTCATGCCGACATCACTAAGAAATGCTGTCCCAGCTGGTAAAATCCGAGCGTCGTTGGTTTGCACATGCGTGTGCGTGCCGACAACTGCGCTAACGTGTCCATCTAAAAACCAGCCCATTGCTTGCTTTTCGCTAGTTGTTTCACCATGAAAATCGACAAAAATCAACGGTGTACGCTTGCGTGCTTCTGTGATCAATTCTTCTGCTTTACGAAACGGATCATCGATATCCGCCATAAAAACACGTGCTTGCATGTTAATAACGGCAAGTTCAAGTTGATTGACTTTGACAAAAACCATCCCTTGTCCAGGGGTGCCTTCTGGAAAATTAGCCGGTCGGATCATTTTTTTAGCATCGTCGATAAATTCGAAGATTTCTTTATTATCCCAAGTGTGATTCCCTAATGTGACCACATCTACACCGTCTTGTAAAAACTTCTTGTAAATCTTACCAGTGATTCCTCGACCAGCTGCAGCATTTTCACCATTAAGAATCGTGACTTGGGGACGGTATTTTTTCTTCAGCTTTGGTAAATAAGTAGTTATTGTATCGCGACCTAGTGATCCAACTACGTCTCCTATAAATAATATACGCAAAAAACTTCCTCTTCTCTTTTGATTTCTTTATTTATTATAGAGGTTTTTGGGGTGGAAGGGAAGGGTTGTCGATTTTATTACTATTGTAATGATTTTGCATATCCTAAGATTGATTGAAAAATCTTCTCCAGCAACATATTCCTCAACACATCCCTGCTAATTTAACTTGTCCAAACAGGATTTCCTTACAATAATTATTCACATGAACATAATTATTATTCATCTGACTACTATTAAGTTATGCATTTTTTAAAAATTCATTTAATAATGGGTTTATAATTTTCTTAATATTTGGTATTATTATGAGTAAAGATAATATATTTTTGATACTTTGGTAATTATAAAAACTTTTAACAAAGAAAAGAAATACTTTTAATACATTAAACAATACTAATTGATTTTTATAGAGGAAGAATTTTCTTTTAATCGGTAACGTATAAAATATAAAAGCCAATTTAGTATGTGTTTTTTGATTGAAATTGCTAGTAAATACTTAATTACCTATTTTCTTACTAGTATAAATAATAAAAGAAAGAGGATATCATCTATATGAAAAAAAAGAGCAACAACACGTTACAAGAAACTCGCAGTAGCAATAACCTCACTCAAGAAGAACTTGCAGAGAAAGTAAATGTTTCTATCCAAACAATCCAAAGTATAGAAAAAGGAAAATACAAGCCTTCCGATTCTTTAGCATTAAATATCGCCAATTCACTGAATAAAGAAGTCAGTGACATTTTTTCTTAGGCCTTTAGGATCTAAGAAAAAACATTGTTGGAAATTGCTGTGAAGCACGAAGAACAATATGATTCGATGATGCACAATACAAGGTGTCTGAAAGATGAGTTACTTTTTCTATTATCTAAGAGTCGGCTATTTCAAAAACGACAAAAAACAGACTAAAATCGTAAACTACGATTTTAGTCTGTTTTTCATTATATTGATTCAAAAAATTTACGGCTCTTGAATAATCTCCCAGGTAACTTCTCCTGTATATTCATCTGCCAATGTCCCTTTAGCTGGAACTTCCAGTTTAAAGCCTTGGTTTTTACTTTCTGCTGTGTCTAAAATAAAATTAAAATCTTTTTTCGCTTTGTCATCAGCATCTTGTTTATTGTTCACCAATTCTCCACCAGTTCCATTCAAGACAATGTCTGTGGTACCATTCCGATAAATCAATCGTGCATCTTTCAACACTTTGTTTCCTTGTGTTGTGAATTCTTTTGACAAGTTGGCATTTAATCGAATGTTGCCTCGTGTTTTACCATGTTTTGTTGTGGTTGACGTGGTGATTTGACGGTTATCTCTCAATGCAACTTCAAAATCATCTGTATTATTATATGAAAGCACTTGCTCAAATGGTGTCACAAAGCCAGTTTCAAAAGTTAACCGTTCCGGTACTTTTAATGAAAGTAAGCCTTCATATTTGTAGTAGACCGTTTCACTTTCATATGGAAAAACTAATGCTTCATCTGACCCTTGCATTTTTCCTGGATCAAATTTTACAAACCGATAATCTGAATTCACTGCGTTCATTTGATCCAATTGATCTGACACAGCTTTTTGTTCTTTTAAATTAACGGTTGAGCCGTTTCCACCTTTGATCGTTATTGGCTCGATGTTTTCGATATCTGTTCCGTCTTGGTAGGCAAAATGAATGACGATTTTTCCTTCTTTGATATAAGGAATCGTGAGTTTATTTTCGCCAGTCGGCGTTAGGGTGATCTCTTTTCCTGAATTATTGTATTCTTCATTAGATAGATAACCATCGGGTGCTTTTATTTCTTTTAACGTATAGTTTGTAACGACGTATTCTTTCAATAATATCTGACCATTTGCATTTGACGTTAAGGTATCCTTTACTTTGCCATCTTTGTCGATGATCTCGTAGGTTGCTCCAGCTAATGGTTTATTCGTAACAGAATCGATCATATTGATCATCATATCTTTTAAAATCAGATTTCCTCCGCCACCCGCACCAGAGTTGTCGATATCAAATTTCCCTGACCAATAACTACTTGAATAGCCTTGTGTTGCGATGTTGCCTCCATAATTTGTAAATGGATGACTTGAACCGCCCCCTGAATAACTTTTTGAGCCACTCGTAGCAAAGTTCCATTTTAATTTTACAATTAAACCATTTTTCAGCTGATCATCATTAATAGTGATAGCCCAAACTGAAAAACCACCGCCACTCACTGAAATCGTTGAGGTTGGTAAAGGATTTCCTTCTCTATCTGTAATTTCTCTTAAGCTTGAAAGTTCGCTAGAATCATTTGCCGGCACAATGCTGGCAAGATTAATTTTTGTTCCTTTGATTAATGGAAAACCGTTATTTTTGTCGACTACCAAGGTTCCTTCAGCAATGTTTGTATAGGTTTCGCTAGTCTTTAATGTAAAATCTTTTGCCAATACATTGTTAAAATAAAGAGATTGTGATGTTGAATTGACCGGTTCAAAATCATCATTTATCTGACTGATTTTTGCATAATCACCAGCAGCATTATAATAGTTATTTTTAGCTAAAGTAAAACTGACGATAATCGATTGCGTCAATTTTTTACTTTTCACACGTATTTGATTCTCTTCAACACTTATTTCCGGATACTCTTCACTACTTGAAGTAATTTCTTCACCCGGAAGTAGGCTTGAATAGACCGTTGTAGAAAACTGTTGAACCTTATTTACTGTAAACTTTTTGTCTAAAATCGACACATCCAAGCTTTTGTAGTTTATAACGATCTCATTGTTATTCAGGTCGGCTCCAGATGGATTTATCAATAATTTCACTTGGTTTACAGGTTGTTCTTTGATTTTTTCAGTTTGGTCATATGTCCCATTTTTGCCAAGAAAAAACGGCGAGTTAGTAAAGATATAACTCGGAACATAAGCATATCCTATCGTTGGAAATTCTTTTTCAGTTTTAGAAGAAAAGGCTAGTTTAGGCGTAATTGTATTTGTAGCCCGTGAGTATTTTTGGTCGACTGTCTGAAGATCAACACCCGTTTCGTAAGTAATCGTGAGCTTTTCTTTGACTTCTTTTAAGAACTTGATTTCAAAATGATTAGATGAATCAAACACTTCATAATCGGTTCCTTCGACTAATTCTTTTTTCACACCATATCTTCCGAATTCCACAGAACTGATTTTCACATTTTTTAAGGTTCCAGCTTTGACACCATCACCAAAAGTATCCGTTATTTTCATAACTTTTTGATAAAGAGAATTGATTGTCGCCGTCCAAGTGATGATATTTTTCTCCGTGTTGAATGTCCCACTTTTCACGTTGTTGACTTGACCTTTGACTGTTGTTTTTCCGTTTGTTTCGTAACCATTTCCTGAAAGAACATATTTACTATTATACGGTGTTGTAACCGTCTCATCTATTCCAGTATAGATATCCAAACCAAATGTGTCCGTTGTATCTTCACCTGAGTAAGTTAGCGTTATCTCGCCGAATGCATCACTCGTGATTTTCCAGTTACTGATTGCTTTTTTAGCCCCTTCAACAATTGAGCCGTTGGCATTGAATGTAACGTTATATTCTTGAGCCAACTTTGTATCGATTGCCACCAAGGCGGGATCTTTATCATTCGTCAGGGTAAAAGTGTCACCTGTTTTTAGTTGCTGATTAGTTCCATTGATATAAATCGGTGTTTTAACGATCATTTCACTTTCTTTTACATTCGTATCGGCGATTATTGTCCCTAAGCCTAAGTAGCCGAGTTCGATAACAAAGAAGTTAACAGAAAATCTACTATAACTGATAAAGCTATCAGAAGTTGTTCCAGGATAAACAATAAATGTCATTGCAGATGTGATCGACCCTCTTTTTCCATTTGAAATAGGATTAAAACCTGTATAGTCAAAAGTTACTTCGCCGCCTGAAATTTCTAAAGCTTCATGAAATTTCTCTTTAAATTTAATTTGGCTCTGCCAATCTGATTTCTCAATCACGACAAAATCTTCGTTGACCTTTAATTCTTTTTTCTCGCCTATGCGTGTTCCATCAATCATTGTTTCATAGGTATAGAATTTAAAGGATGCAAGATCTTGTATTGTCTTAACATAACCGTCGCTCCAATCACTGGGCATCACTTGTTTGGAGAACCCAACTTCCAAATTATTTTTTGATAAATCTACATGGGCGTAATTGACGTCCATTGCGTCATATTCACCGCCACTTGCAGGCATTAATTTTGTTTCGTTTTTATCCTTATCAAAAGTCTTTCCATACAGATATTGAGGGTTGGTTTTCTCATATAAGTGAAAGATATAATTCGTTGGAGTTTGTGTTTCAAAAGGCATTGTTTGTTTAGAATTCAATGTGCTATCAAACTTGATTCGTGTCACTAAATTCAACTTATATTCTGCTGATTGGACATCTTTTATCATCGTTAAGGCTAATTTTCTTGTTGCTGGATCAATGCGATAAGCCGCTGTGTCGCTTAATTGGCCTTCAATAACCTGTGAATAGGTGAAACCTTCCGGCAACGTTGTTTCAAATGTATCACCAATTTTATAATTTTTATTCGTGAATTTAAACGTAATTGTGGCTTTAACTTCTGAATCATTTTTAAGATAATCTTCTTGCTCTAATACCCGGCTTTTTTCACCAGGCACTATGATTTTCACTTCTTGAAAAATATTATCTGTTATCACTCTGGTCGGCTGTACTTCTTGTGCCTGGAGCTTGTTTTTAGAGCTTAAAGAAGTGGCAATGAATATTCCTATCACTAAACTAATTCCTAAAATAATCAAAGAGAGAATATACTTTTTTCTTTTCATAAGCTGTGAAATAGAGAACTATTTCAACTGTTCACTCCTCTCGTTTCGTCCAATGTTCAACAACACCCTATGTTTATTTTTCATTTTTATGCGTAAATTCAATCCGTTCATTAGAAAAGTAACGACTATTTAGATATAGTTTTTCTTTTTGCTTATTCCAATGAATATTTTCTAGCGTCATATGTACGACTGTATTCAAATTAGAACCTGATTGAATTTGTTGGATTCCTTTTTTTGTGTACTGCAACGTCAGTTCTTCTTCATTCTGATCAAGAATCGTATACAAGTCTGACTTTTTTTCTAAAGTACTGATATTTTCTTCAGAAAAGACTCCTTTTTCTATTTTGGCTAATAATTTCACTTGTTTCCCATCGTACTTATTGACTCCCGCGGCTTTCCACGTTCCTGTATAGACGAGCGTAAAACCTTTTGTTTTTTGGTAATCAGCAATTGCCAATTCCCAGTTTTTGCCATGGCTTTTTAAATGAATCGTGTTATCAGTCGATAACCAATTTCCATTTAATTTCACAACAAATGGATAACAGATATATCCAGCAATCCCGCCGCTTATTAGAACAAATACAAGTAATGATAACGTAATGTAAAAAGAAAGTGATTTTTGTTTATCTTCGTCTATTTTTTCCTGAACTTGGGGAAGTTCGCTTATCAGTTGGTCGTTGTTTTCGTTTGTCATGTTCTTTTCCTTTTTTTTGCTTTTTTTGGCGCGCTCGTCTTGCTTGTTCTTTTCGTTTTTTCTTCCTTTTGGATAAAACAATCAATAAAATAATTAGAAAAATGACTAGTATAGCAAAGATCCCTGCACCGATCAGAACATAGGTCATATAGTCTTTTTCAAGATCTACTGCTTGTTCGTTTAGCTCTTTTGCTTCTTTGGCACTGATTACAAACTCTTGATCAAATGTCCATTCTTGTCCTGTATCTTCTGATTTGGCTTTGACTTTGGCAACATAGGTACCAGCTGTAAAAGGTTGGTTTTCCCAACTGATTGGGACATTGTAATTGGTATTTGGCGCCACTCGGTAGCCCTTTACTTTTGTCTCATGTAAAGGTGCATTTTCTCCTTTTTTACTGACTGCAGCATCATAGGAAACAGTGTCGATGATTGTCGCTGTTGGATTTTGCAGATTCACTTTTACGGTATTGCGCCCTGCAACTTGTGAGGCGAAGACTTTTTTGAGTGCTAAATCTGATTTGGGTAGATCATCTGATTCTCTTAAACGAATCGCGACTGAATAGGCAAAATTATTCGAAATATTAAAGCCTTTTTTCGTCTCTTCCTTTTTCTTTTCCCCTGCATCTGCACTTGTAACACGAATAGCGCCCAAAATCAGGCCTTCAAAAGGCTCGCTTGGAATATCTAGTGTTACTTTCGTCACAGTTGTTCCTTTAGCTGGGATACTGACCGTTTGTTCTGATGTCGCAATACTTGATAAGGGAAATTTTAAAGAAGAATCTTTGTTGGTTTCGTCTTCTGTATAAACAAATGAACCGCCATCGCCTGTGTAAGCTGGATTGATGTTTATATTGACTGTTGCGTCTTTATCTCCTTGATTATAAAGCTGAAAAGAGAGTTCCTGTTTTTCTCCCGGATTGACTTTCAAATCATAATAACCGGCGTCTTTTGTGACTTGGTTGTCTGGTAAAATGGCTTTAACTGATATAGGGATTTTTTCCCCATATGCTGTAGAAAACGGCCCCACTATCAGTACACTCAAGAAGAAAAGTAGTTGCCATTTCCAAGCTATTGCTCGTTTTAGTACACTCATACATTTTTCCTTTCTAACAAAATTGGTAAAAAGTTCCTAGAAATGGAACTTTCTACCAATAAAATCTTAGACTTTATGGTCCAACTGTTAAGGTCCAATTTAATTTAGCTCCGTAAGCTTTGGCTTGTACCCCATCGCTTTGTGGAACGTTTAGTTTTACATCTGTATTTTTATCTGTTAACGCTGGTGAGCCTGCTTTTCCATAATTCGCTTCATCATAATCTTTTTGGAAAACAACAGAACTGATCGTTCCGTTTGTTGTTGTTTGGTCTGTTTTTCCAACTTTAGATGTTAGTACAGCAACACTTCCTGTTGTATCAACACCTTTTACAGGAACTTGAACAGAACTATCACTTGGAATCGTCAATCCTGTGATGACATCCGCCACATTTCCAGTTTGAACATTGTTTGTCAATGTTTGGTTATAAAAATTGACCCTAGAGGCTTTTAATGAGTGCCCACCTGTTTCTTTAAATAAAGCATCTTGCTCAACCATCACAGCCCAAGCCGTTCCTTGGACACCGGAAACATCCCCTACTTGTACAAAGTGTGGAATTGCATATTTTGTTGTGTCACCTGATTTTTGATAATGTTCATAAATAGCATCATAATTTTTAGTATCGACACTGGTTTCGTTGCTGCCAAAATCAAAATCTGGTACATGCATCAATTGAATATTTTCTACGTTTACACGTTCATTGTTTCCATCCACGATGTCTATTTTCTCATCTGTACCTGGTTTAATTGTGTTGATATCACCAGTTTGAGGGACAAATGACGCTTTCCCGTCTGTTTTTACTGCTCCTGTTTCGGCAAAAGCAGGTGTCGCTAAGCTTAATGTCCCCATTGTTACTAAACTTAATCCTAAAATTCTTTTTATTGTTGTATTCATTTTTTCGCTCCTTGTCTTTGCTACTTTTTTCTACTTAAAGTTTCCAATTTTTATGGTTCTACTGTCAGTGTCCATGTCAAATTAGTCGAATAGGCTTTAGCTTGTGATTGGTCACTTGCTGGTACATTTAATTTGACCCCTTCATATCGATTCGCAGCAGGTGATTTAGTTGCATCATAATCTTCTTCTACATAGCTATTTCTAAAAACAGAAGAAGTATAAGAATTCAAGGTAAAACCAGCTGTTTTGTTTTCTAACACTACTAATTCGTCTGGCGTGTCACTTTTGACTGGAATCGTAGAAAATGCGCCAAACTCATCTGTTTTATCTAACGCGACGCCAGAAACTTTATCTGCTAAATCTGCTGCTGCATACGCTGTACTTGTTAACGTATTACCATAAATGCGGATACGAGAATTGTCTAATTTTTTCGGAGTGCTATCACTTGTTTGGAATACGTCATCTTGTTGGACGCTTAATTTCCATTTTGTTTCACTATTCCCAGATAAATCAGCTACTTGAACTGAGTGAGGCATATAAAATGTTTCTGTACCTTGCCCCTTCGTTCTTTTTTCCGTTAATGCTTCGTATTCCGTTGTCTTCAACTCTGTTTTATTCGATCCAAATGAGATGTCTGGTAGGTGCGTTACATAAACATTATTTGCTTCTGGTAATGGTTTAGGTTTCGTTGGATCTGTCGGGTCTGGATCAGGATCTAATGGATTAGGGTCTTTTGGTCCTTCTTCTGGTTTTGATGGATCTGGACGATCTCCGGCTGTAAATTCTGTTTCAGCTTTCGTTTTCCCTGAAGCTGTTGTTTCTTCTGCATAAACTCCTGTCGTTGAGTAACTTAATACCAACCCGCTTAATAATAAACTTGCAACAAATTTCTTTTTCATTCTTGTTCCTTCTTTCGTGTGTTTTTATTTTTAAAATGAAACCCTAAGTAAATGAAGATCAAAAGACAAATTCCAATGATAAGTAAATATAAGCTTAGTTGCTCCCCAGTATGTGGGAGTATTCCTTTTTTATTCCCAGAAAAAATAGTATCAATAATTGGCTTTTTTGGCTGATCACCTTGAATAAAAGTAATATCAGATTGCGTTTTCCCAGAGGCTTCTGCAATTGTTCCGGTAAACGGGACGAATAAGAGCAGTAAACAAATACTAGATTGGATTAATTTTTTCATAGTTGCCTCCCCTCTGTTTTAAATGAACGATCTTTTTTTACGATACTCTTTTGTTCCCCAGCAGCCACTCTATTTGTAGGGAGATTTGCCTTTTTTATTTGATCGACAGACTACCTCACTCACCCCCTCTCTACTATAAAATACCTTGTCTTATGCAGATAAAGTCAGCATATAGCCTCTTGATCGTATCGTTTTGATCAGCTCTGATTTCCCATCCGTTGCTTGTGCTATTTTTGCTCGGATTTTACAAACAATGTTGGCGACTCTGCTTTGTCCGATTTCACCAAATAATTCAAACTTTTCTCCCAAAAGAGATTCTGTAAGCATTTCATACGTGCAAACTTCCTCCTTGTTTTCATAAAGAAGAGAGACTAGAAAAAATTCGAGCTTTGTCAGTGAAACACTTGTATTTTCTAAAGATAAACATAATTTTAAAGGATCTAATTGAAAGCCCAACTCTTCTTTGGTTCTCATCTGCTGATTGGATTTCATTGTATTTAAACTATTACGGATCGACAGATCTATCTCTTCAATCGTGTAGCTTTCTTCAAATATCCCACAAACACCTAATTGTAAATAAATACTTTTCTCTTCTAGCTTTTTCTCAGAAGTCGCTATCCATATTGGAATGGATCGATACGTTTTGGTTTTGATAACCCATTCACAAATCTCAACGATACTAAATGTCTGATTTTTAAAAATAAGCAATGCATCTATATCTTTTAAGTCACTCTCATCAACCACTTTTTTACTTTCTGGTAAATAAGCAGAGGTTTGACGGTCCATAAAGCTCTCACTGCTATTTTTGTTAAGTATCCCAACCATCATAGTATTTCTCTCCTATTCATTTTTCATAAAAATAATATCAAAAACAAATCATAATTATTTGTATTTCTCTTACTTAATATTCTTTCAGTTCCAACTAAAATACAATCACTCTAAATAAAATTTTTTTCAGTTTATTTTAGAAAGTTCATGTTTTTTACGAAATCACCAAAAAATAAAGAAAAAAAGCAACATTCCTTATAGATGTTACTAGTGAAAAAGTGTACTATATTAGTGGATTTCTTTTTTCTTAAAAGCAATCTTTTCAATATAAAAAAAGTGATTTCAAAAGAACGGTTTATCATTTTATATATTTTTTTAAATTCCTATTCAACAAATGTGTAAAAACACTTAAATTACATATATATAAATAAACTGATTTTTATTTCACTACTATATTTACTGAGGTGTAATAACATTGAACAATTTAAAAAAAGTACTTTTATCTTCGGTGCTCTGCTTTGGAGTTTATGCTTCAGCAAGCATGTCCATTGAAGCGATCGCAATCAACAAACAGGGTATGACAGCAATTGAACACATGAATTCTTCCGACTTCTCTACGTATAATTCTTCTATTCAATCTTCCAATCCTGATCTGACTCCTAAGAAAACTGATTTAATGATAGTACCCGTTCCTGATAAAGCCCTAAAGGAAGCTCTTTTGTCGAAATTAGGAAAACCTGCCAACAGCGAACTTACAAATCAAGATATGGAATCGATAACTTCCTTAACACTATCGAACGAATTTTCTACACAAATCAGCAGTTTATCAGGATTAGAATATGCAACGAATTTAAGTTCTCTCTTTCTAAATACAAATAATGTGACTGATTTTAGTCCTTTAGAACAACTATCATCTCTTACTTATATAAATATAGATGGCAACTATTTAACATCAGCTAATTTCCCAGATTTAAGCAAAAGTACTGGAATTACCCATATCTCTGTGAATTCCAGACGATTAAGTGATGATATATTGCCTATGTTTGCCCACTTGATGAATCTTGAACGACTCTATTTAGATTCAAATATCAATATCACAACGCTTGAACCATTGAAAGAACTACCGAAATTGCGTTCGATCTCTGTTCAGTTTTGTGGCATCGTAGATTTTACAGTTATTAATGACTTTCCAGCGCTTAACGACTTAGCAGCATTTGGACAAAATATTGGGCGAACAAACATGCCTGCAACAATCAGTCGAACCGCATTGACCTATGATCGTGCGCAACAAACAGTTTTTATCCCATTTTCGGTAATGCCTAATCGACTAACGAATTTTGATGGTTATGTACCTCCTTTTACAACATCGACTTCTGCTAATGAAACGAAGCTTGGATTTAATGGCTCACAATTACCAGAGGAGCAATTGCAAATCACAGATCAAGGAGTCACCGTTTTAGCTATTACGGAAGAGGAATTTGACGCTCTAACTAGTTTTACATACAACACCCGAATGAATAATCCAGCAGGAAGTTATGTACAACCAGAAAATTATGGTTTTTATTCCATTTCCGCTGGCACTTATCTACAACAATTCAATGTGACCGACGAACCTCAAGATGGTGCGCCTGTGACTGTCAGCTATCTGGATGACGCTGGGAACCCAATTAGTGAGCCTACTGTTTTAAACGGAAAAATCGATGCAGCTTTTAGTGTTTTACCAAAAGAACTCGACAATTGGATAGTGAAATCTACACCGGAGAATACAGAAGGAACCTTTACACAGAACCCGCAAGAATTTATTTTTATCTATGAAAAAAAACTTGGTGCGCCCGTAACAGTCCGCTATCTGGACGAGACATTACATGATATAGATGAACCAACTGTTTTAAATGGAAAAATCGACGCGCCTTTCAATGCTGTGCCAAAAGAAATCAGTAGCTGGGTTCTAAAGACTACATCGGAGAATTCCAGCGGATCTTTTACACCAAACACACAGGAAATCAGGTTTATCTATGAAAAGGCACTTGGTGCACCTGTAACAGTTCAATATCTAGATACAGATAACAATAAACTTGCAGAAACAGAGGTACTGAGTGGAAAGCTTGATACGCCTTTTGAGTCAACAAATAAACAAATACCTAGTTGGCAACTTGACGAAATGCCCGAAAATAACAAGGGATTCTTTACTAGTCACCCGCAAACCATACGCTATATTTATAAAAAAAATGAGAGGCCGTTAATCCCTTTGGCAGGTGAAGCTTCTCGTCTACGACTTGTTTCACCAATAGAATATCTTAACCTTGGAACTACCTCTAGTAATAGGAGACTTACTCAACCACTTACAACTCAGTCTGAGAATTCCAAAAAAACGAACGAACAATCGTTGATCCCCAGTTTACTTCCAAAAACATTTTCATTCTCTGAAAAAAAGGCTGTCTCTGAAGAACTGCCGAAGAAAAAACAGGGAAATGGCCGAGGTACAGGATCAGTGACTATAAAATTTGTAGATGAACAGGGAAATGAATTAGCCGCGCCAAATACAATAACAGGAAAAATTGGGGAATCTTATACAGTAACTGCAAAGAAATTAAAATAAACGATGGTGAAACCTCTGCTCCAGCAATCGTTGTGGGACTGACACACAGCGATTGTTAGAGCACTTTTACACCAAGATCAGGGAGAAAGTAATGGAATACCTAGATTTTTTAGATGACGAAGACCACGATAAATTAAAATTGCTTATGACCTTACAACTCTATAATGACCAATATTTAACACAAAAAAGATTAATAGAATTGACAGGTTTATCAAAGTTTTTATTGGAAAAATATATAACAGAATTAAATGTGGAATGCCCAGAGTTAAGCATTTCTGAAGAAATTTACGATGAATTGTTCTATCCACCCATCTCAAATGATATAATCCAAAAAGTCCAACATGATTATGCGCAGCGTTCCTTAAAGTTCCGCTTTTTTATTGAGGTGTTAGTGGAAGAAAAAACGATAAAAAAATTTCAAGAGGAACAGCATATAGCCAAAACAACTCTTTATCAAATACGCAACAAAGTTTTATCTTATTTAAAGAAAGAACGGATCGCTGTTCAAAAAAATAGACTGACTGGCGATGAGATGAAAGTCCGATCGATCATTTTTGATCTTGTTTCTTATTTCTTTTTTGGAGAAGAGTATCCTTTTTCTAAAGAAAGTGATCAAGCTGTTCAACAACTATTACAGCTGTTGACTACCCATTTCCGTTTAGACTTAACTTTTTTTCAGAAAAAGAAGTTAGCCTTATTTATTCACATCATATACGTGAGAATAAAAAAATACCATGAATTGAGAGAAAACCTTTGTTCTATCAATGAAAAGATGCAACAATCAATGGAACAGCAAATGATTATGATTGAGCAAGCCCTTTATTCAACAAAGGAAGCTAGACCTGAAAATTTCAAGGAAAGTAACTACTTATTAGCCTTTCTATTTGTTTCAGATATGTTTACAACCGAATTAACGTTTAACCAAGAATTATTTATACAAAACCAAAATGCCGCACAGGAACTAACTGAGCGTTTAGCAAGTCAATTTCAAGTCACGGACAGGCAAAAAGAACAGTTGTATAATTCATTCTTAAAAAAACTACTCAGTCTATCCATTTTTAAACAAGGTTATACTACATTTGTAGAAACCGCCGCATACAGCTATTTTGCTGAGGTTTATTATCCAATACATAAATTAATATTGCGATTCATCCGAAAAAATCATTTTCTATTATCTTTAGAACTTTCCAAAAATGATCAAGCAAAACTTTACTACGACATAATGTTTTCCGTGTTGTCTCTCTTAGAGCCTTCACAATTAGGACAACCAATCAATATTTATATCGATTTTTCACATGGCATAGCATATACAGAATATATCTGTCAGAGTTTACGGCGTTTTCGTGATTTAAATGTCAGGATTCAAGAAAAATTTAATAACGAAACCCATGTCTTTTTATCTGATTATCGCCTACATGAAGCGAGTTGTCGTCAAATTATTTGGAAACAACCGCCTACTTCGTCTGATTGGGCTAAATTCGCTGACCTAGTGATTGAATTAAGGGAGGTCGAAAATGAAAAGAATCATGTTTTTTAGTGTTTGTTTGTTAACAACCTTTCTGATTATTTTGCTCATTAGCCAACCCGCAACAATTGTGTATTATGCAAAAGAAGAAGAACGTCAATTCTGGGAATTAGTAAATGAGTCTGCTCTTCAAGAGGGGAAATTTACAGATGAGCCCCAAGAAATTGTGTTTGTTTACCGAAAAAAAACGATCCCTCTTCCTTCAAAAATGCTCAATGTTAAGTATCCAATGGCAGTCGAGCCACCTGGAAGTAATCAAACAACTCAATATGGAGAATTGTTAGGCAAACTTTCTGGAATTTTTCTATTTGGTTCGACCCGTTCATAACAAATAAATGATTATCAAATCAAAAAAATAAGCATGAGATAAAAACTTTGAAAAGTTCATCTCATGCTTATTTGTATTTAGTAAAAAATTACGGTTCTGGAATCTGAGTTGATATAAAGCTTATTTCATAGGTAACATCAATCTCAAGTTGATCTGCAGTTCCTTTATAATTTATTGGTATATATTCTGGTTTTTCACTGAAATATGGGAAGTTTGAATAACTGGCCACAGCGGCGATCAGCGAACCGTTAGGCATTTCAATAAATTTGGGAAAGTAAAACTGATTCATTACTTGTCCGTCTGGTTTCGTTATTAAAAACTTCATTTCTTTCGGAAATTCATAATCCGTCCCAACTTTTACAGTCAATTGATCCGGATCTACAATACTATTTAGCGTATATGCTTTCCCATTGTACGAGCTCGTGTAATAATAGCCATCAATATCGCTTACATCAGGACGTAAGTACTCTATATACGGGGTAAGAGAATTCAACGTAAGTGGCGCTTTTGTATATTTATCAACATAGTGAATGTTTATCTTCACTTCATCTGTGTAATATAATTTAATTACCTTTTTATTTGCCGAAAATACTCCGTCAAGATCATCTTCTGTATGTTCAAACAAAAAATTTGCGATATTTTTTTTTTCTACATGAAATGCCTGACCTATTTCACCTTTCAAAATATCAGAATCCATAATTTCAGTGCCATTTTGATCTAAATATTGAACGGTCACAGTACTTAAATTATCAATCTCTTTTTCATATTCATAAACAACTGTTTGTTCTTTTTCTTCAAACATACCCCTAGCATTCCCTGGTAACTTGGCTTCATTCAAAATATAACCTTGAATCGGTAATTTATATTGTTCTGTAGATACGTCATAGTTCTCACCAATTGTGCCAGTAATGGTTTGCGAATCATGGAGCTCATTGTTATTGCCATCAACATAACGGACTAGAATCGTTGACTCAACTTTTGGCGGATTCGTTTGTGAAACTGGGTAGTAACCTACGTAAGTATATCCTTCAATTACAGTAGGCTTAATACTTTTCACTTCACCCTCAGAAATCGAGATATTCTCTGCGGGAATCAGCGGCACTCCTACTGCTAGAGCCGTCATCGAAGTCGTTCCTATCGCTGCTGGAACAATAATGCTCAATAACAATTTACTATATTTTTTTCGTTTATATAAGACAAATAGACTAATGACAATAAACCCACTGCCGCATAATAGTAAACTAGCATGATCCAGCTCTCCAGCTTTTGGTAAACTAGATTGATTCATTGGTTTTGACGTTGTTCCAGCATTATTCTGACCCAGTTGAGATTCTGAATCAGTAGGACTATCCGTTCCAACACCATCCAAAGACTTTTGATAAACGAGATTGTATTGTTCATGCTCTGAACTTATTGAAGGCTTATCTTTAATAAGTTCAGCTTGTTCTTTGGGACTAAGCGTGTCGATATCATAAAAATTGAGTTGTGCTGCTTCGCTTGATAGTGGCAATAAGAATAATGCCGTTATTAAAATAAATATGCTAACGATCATTTTTTTCATGATTAAGCTCCTCTTTATAAAACATACTTTCACATAATAAAAGAAAAATAAATACATTTTATTTCGGTTTACTTATCAAAAACTTAATTACCGTAAGAAAATTTAATGAAAAACACATTATAACTATCTTTATTTTATATTAACTCGTTTTTTCCATCTAACTTATTTGAAATCATCTGACATCTATACCTCACCGTTTTCTCTATATTAGACAAAGTAACTTAATCCGCACAAAAAGCGAGACGATGATACAACATTTTGCTTTGTATCATCGTCTCGCTTTATTTTAATGATTACTCAATAGAAATCAATCCATATATTTCTTTAAAACAATTCTTCTTATCATAGGATATAGTCAGGATACGACTAGTATGCTGTTGTTCCATTTGACTGTCATTGTATATTTCAATCAGCTGATTGGAATTCTTGTCGTTCACTTCTGCGATTTTTTTCTCAGCATTTTTGATTACCTGATCTAAATCCGGCAATTCCATCACTTTACCTAGTTTCCTCAATAACAACAAAACAGATTCTCCCGGCAGCTCACTGTCTGCAGAACTATTTTGAATCAGTATCCACTGCTTCGTCAAATAAACTTGTTGCTTTTGCTGATTTACTTGAAACTGAGCTTCGGCTGATACAGCATAGTTGGGAGAAGTATTCTCTTTTCCCGCTTTAAGCTTTCCTTGGATCGTCAGAATTTCTGCATCACTTTTTATCGTAAACTCCGACTCATCCTCTGTCATCAATATTTTTTGCATTAATGCTAATGACTGTTCAAAAAAGGGTGGTATCATCAAATCGAACTTGTCTTCCATCAACTTTCCAGCATCCTTTTTAGAAAGTTCTGGATAGTCCATCGAACTAAATAAATTGGTCCGTTTTTTTGACCAGTTCGCTCCATCATTCTTCTGTTCAGAATTATTTTTTTCGATTCCATTTGTACAGCCTACAAGAAGTAAACAGCAACAAAAAATTAAAATTCTTGCTTTTTTCATCTATTTTACACCGCCCTTTATTCGTAAAATGGATCTTTTCCGTGGCGAATCAGATAGTATTGATACACACTAAAAGCGGTCACGCAAAAGATAAACAAAACAGTTCCCGTTAATACGCCTTGCGGTAAATAGATAAATCCCACTTGATGTTTACCTGCTGGGACCGAAATACTCAGCAGTCCATCATTGATTGTACGGATTGGCACTAGTTTCCCATCTATTTTCACTTGCCAGCCTTTATCAGCTGGAATCGTTGTGAATAGAACGCGCTCTTTTTCAGTTGTAATCTCAGCCGTTGCCCTACGTCCGCTAACTTGAAAATCGACTCCTTTCTCTTTAGCTTTTTGCATTGCCTCTTCAAATTTGACGGTATTCAACAACATCACAGTCGGTTCAAACAATTCTAGCTGCTCCGTATAAGAAAATGTTGTTTCCACTGTGATTTCCTGTGCTTTTTCATAGTCGCCTAAGGAATAAAATTGCCCTGTCTTTGCTAATTGAGTATTTGTTTTCTGTTTAGCTGATCGTACCTCTACTTTTGTCCGATCCTGACCCGCAAAATTGGCTGGAAATAAATCTAGATATAGTTGGGAATGAGGATTTACATTGACTTTCCACTTGATTTTCATTGGTTTATCCTTATCCTCGGCCTTTAAAATCAATGTGTTACGATCATATTTAACCCCTTCGCTTAACGTCGTATTTTCAGTTTCAATTATTTCTGGAAAAGCTGTTGTATAAAGCGCTTCTTTGACGCCAGCAAGTTCAGACAATAGACTGGCCGGATCATTAGCGATATCTTCATCATAAATCGCCTCATCCGTCAATATTCCCATTGGCAATGCATATTGGTTTTTATACAGTTGATACGCCCCGCTCGTGTTAATCTTCTCAAAACCAGCTTTAGATATATCAGCTTTTGACAGATTGTATCTGACACCCATCAGTGCATCCATCAAAAGGGTATTATTTTGATAACGAATAGAGAGATTTGTATCATACGAGCGAAAACCTAGTGTATTCATATAAAAAGAAGAATGCCTATTTCTGATTGAGGAAAACATTCCGATACCGCTATACCCATAACGAAAACTTTCATTAGGCGAACTATCCGTGATATTTTCCATACGATAAAAGTCCTTGTTTTCATCTTTTGTTTGTTTTACTAACTTTTGAATATCTTGATAATCTTCGTCATAATTTGAACGCTGTGCATAGCCCCAGTCGTTTTCGATCCCTTTCACTAACAATTGCGTATTCATCCCTAATTCTAAGAAATAAATGCCCATAAACAGACAAATAAACATCTTCGTTTGCCCTCTGCCTTTATAGATGAAAAAGAAGAAAATCAAATATGCCGCTAGAAAAACCAAGGTTAGAATAAATGACGTATAGGTCAAGTACTCGTAATCACGACTTTTGGCTGTAACTATACGAACAACTGTAAACAGCACCATCAATCCAATAAAAATATTGACTAGCTGCTCAAAATTTTCTTTTTTGTACACCGACCAACCATGTCCAGCCAACAGTAAAATTGTGAAAGAAAATAAGAAACTAAACCTAAAAAGAAACATATTCGGTGCATGTAATCCGTGCCAAAATAAATTCAATGGTTCCACATAAAAGCTGACGATCAATATGATCAGTAAAATCCCATAACAGATTTTATCGCGTATGATTATTTTTTTACTCAGAAAGAAAAATACACAAAAAACGAGCGGCAACAAGCCCACATATATAAACGGAATCGAACTATAACGCGTTGTATCATAAACCCCAACCATATTTTTTATGATCAAATCCCAAGGTCCTGTAGCAGCCGTTTTCCAACTTTTTACTGCAGTCAACACTTCTCCATTTGTATGTAAATCGATCAACGTCGGCAAAAGTAAAATCATTGAAGCCCCTCCTGCTAGTAGCGAGGTAAACAAATAACTTGGCAAACATTTTACGTAACGCTTTTGATCCGTAAATAAACGGACAATAAAATAAAGAACCGAATACACACCGATCATAAAACCAATATAAAAATTGGAAATAAACAAAAGAAAATAACTGATAAATAAAAGTCCTGGACTGCGCTTGTCCATGATAAGATTTATCCCTAGAATTACTAACGGGAAATAAATCAATCCATCCAACCACATGACCATTTCCGAATTTGCAATCGTAAATCCCATCAATGCATAGCTGACACCCAATAACAAATCGCCCCACTTAGGTAGGTGAAACGTCTTTGTTGAAAAAAACCAAAAGGCTAGACTCATCAAACCAATTTTCATCACTGTTAAATAATAAATAAAATCAGGCATATTCTGATTATCAAAAAAATAAACGAGCGGTGTAAAAATCCCGCCTAAATAATAACTAACCAGTGACAGATAATTTAACCCCAATGAACCTGACCAGGTATAAAAAATACTCTGATCACTTTTCATCATATTGTTAAAACTAGCAAAAAAGTTTACATACTGACCAAATCCATCACTAGCCAATATACTCGTTTTACTTCCTGGATAAATACCGATGGAAAGATAGATACTGACTACTATCAGCACAGGCAATACAAAGCTTGCTGCGGCATATCTGACTCTTCCTGAAAAAAATAGTGCTAGTTGTTTTTTCATAAGATTCCTTTCTATTGCTATTCGATTTTTAGTGAAGTCTTCCTAAACGATCTAATGGATAATAACGATACATTGCAACTCCTTCAATTTGTTTTGTTGAAACGAATCCAAAAGAGCGGCTGTCATTTGAATGATTGCGATTGTCCCCTAACACAAAGTAATTATCTTTAGGAATCTGTTTCATCCCTTTCATTTCTTGTGCAACAGCTTTATTTACCGTAATCTTGATCGTGCCATCTGGAAGTTGAGTAGACTTGTTATTTTTCGAATCAAAACTAGACCTCTCCTGATTTAAAAATAAATTCGTTCCCTCCAGCCAAATAGAATCACCTGGCAAACCGATTACACGCTTTACATATGATTCTTTCTTCTTTTTCAGAGGGTCGAGTGTTATGATCGAATATCGTTTTGGTACTTCTCCTTTGTTTACAAAAATCCGATCGCCATTTTCTAAAGTTGGAAACATCGAGGAACCTTCCACAATATGTGGTTTCACTTTGAATAAGAATAATACGCATAGGCAGACACAAAGGAAAAATACGCTATTTGATACTAAATTTAATAATTGTTTATGTTTACGCTTCTTTTTAGCTCGTTGATTTTTATGTTTTATTTTCTTATCCATCTGTTTATCCTCTGATTTTTAGTAGCTTGTCAGCTTATGTATGGGCCAAATTCTCATTTCGACTGTTCCAATGATCTCTTTTTCATCCACTAATCCATAGTAGCGTGAGTCTGTCGAATAAGGTCGATTATCTCCCAATACTAAGTATTTACCTTTTGGTATTCGATCTAATTTGGTATTAGGAATTTGCGATAAACGAAAATCATCTGTCAACAACTCTTCATTTTGTTCTGCTCGTTTTAGTTGGCTTTGTAAAAAACGCTCAATCGTCTCTTGTTGATTGATAAAAAGTTGATCATTTTTGTATTGAACACTCTCACCTGGCAGCCCAATCACGCGACGAATCGATTTTTCTTCACTATCTGGTATTTTAAAATAGATCAAATCAAATCGTCTAACGGTCCCAAAACGGTTCACAAAAACTCGCTCACCATCGTTGACTATTGGCGCCATGCCATATCCTTCACTTTTGGGCAAAGCAAAGATGGTTGCCGCCATGATAATAAAAAGAAAGAGCACGATAAAAATAGTCACTCCTATTTCTTTCCAAAGCTCTCTCGTCGATTTTATTTGTTTTCTTCGTTTCCGTAGCTTTTTTTTCTTTTTGAAAGAAGTGTTGTTTACTCGTTTTCTGTTTTGTTGTGCCTTGTTTATTTGGGCTTTTGGACGTTTTTTCTTCGTGTTGTTACGGGGATTTCCCTTTTGTTTTTCATTCATTATTTTCATCTGCTTATTTTTTTTGTTTCAATGCATTTTCATTGATTTTAAAATAGGTAATGATCTTTGCTTGGATTTTTTGCGCTTTTTGCAGATCGTTGATGTACGTTTCACGCGTTTGGGCATTCTCCATCATCTCAGCACTTTGATTATTTAAATTTAATCCTAACTCTTTGACTTGATTATAATAACGAGTCAATGATCTTTGACCTTCTGCTGTTAATCGGCCATCGGGTCCCCGCATCCCAAAGCTTGATAGTTTCGCTGCTAATTCACGTAAATTATTCCCAGCTTTCTCTGGATTATCGCTCTCACTCAAGGTATTGATTTGATTCTTTGTTTCATTGAGTAAATAATACCCTTGAACAATTCCTTCTGAATCTCGTTCTCCCAGATTCGTCGCTTGGTAGTAACGTGCATAAAATGCCGTCCCACTCATAATGCAGGCAAACATAATACATATCACCAGATTCCAACCTTGTTTCTTATGTTTTGCTTTGGCTTTTTTCAATGCTCGTTTGATTTTTTTGCGCTTTCGCGCGTTTTTTGTCCTGATTCTTGCAAATTGCCGGACTTGCTTTCGAGTGCTGAAAAGGAAAATAATGCTTAGTAAAGAAAATAGCGCAAAGAGGATAGCACTTGATAATGTTCCGATAAATACCCAATCCAGTAATGACATACTTCTATCCTCCTAATATAAAAGTGTAGCGGGATCGCTTAGCTCCGAGTGAAAAATAGGAAATGATGACTGTGGTATTTTTTACCTCATTCATCATTTGACTTTTTTCCGAGGAGCTAGATAACATATAGTACCCACGTCCTGCTACACTTCATCTTATACTTTTCAACATCAACGCTTTTTACGTCCCGCAACTTTTCTTTTCTTCTTTTTTTTCTTTTTATTTATAAGTCGAACAATAACAAATATAATCACGATCACTACTAGAACACCTAAAATAATCATGATGATCAATTGCCAATTGATCCGATTTTCCTGAAGTAAACTAACGTCTTCTTGGTTAAATTTATCGGCTTCTTCATTTGTAATGGTAAATTTCTCTTCCCATTCCCATTTTTCACCTGTCTTGGCACTCACTAAAATATGGGCGCGATAATTTCCTGGTACCATTTTTTCGCCATTCATCGATATTGGAAAATTAATTTTAGAGTTAGGTGCCATACGCATTTTTGTCTGCTTCGTTTCATAAAGGACTTCATCAGATTTTTCACTCATCACTTGAACATCTACCGCCATATTATCCAGATAGGCCGACTGTGTATTTGAAAAATCAACGATGATTGTATTGCGGTAATTTTTTAGATCCGCATATACTTTGTTTAATTCTAAGTCAGGTTTAATTTTCTTATCTGTTTCTGTCAATAACATGCCCACTAAATAAGCATATTTATTTTTGATCATGCCTGCTTGTTTTTCAGATTCTTGATCTCTTTGAATCATATAAATACCACCAGAAATAACACCGTCAAATGTAGTTTCAGGCATTGTGATATCAATCGAATAATCGACCGTTTGCTTTGCTGGGATCACAACTGATTCTTTACCTTTTACGATTTCAGCGAAGTCGTATTTTAAAGAAGGATCTTTCTCTAAACTTGAAGGTCCATTTTCTAAGACACCATTACTGTTTGTTTTTGTGCTGTTCAAGCTGACATCGACCGTAATTTCTTGATCCGAATTATTGCTCATTTGTATAACGGTGGTTTGTTTTTGACCTGGTTTCATTCTCAAATCAAAATAGCTCACTTCTTTATGTTGATTCTCTGGATAGATTACTTTATAGGTAAATCCGCCAGCCGTAGCTTTGTCACTTTCTTTATCTGCTGATACATTGTTAGGCATTACAAAAAGTGCTATCGCTATGTACATGATGCTTGTTAACCAAATAATTGCTTTTTTCTTCATTTACTTGCCTTCTTTCAAAGAGAACATGACTCATCATAGAGATAAACCTGATGAGTCTGTTCCAAACCTACGTTTATTTTCTATTGTTTAAATTATTCGCCTTCTTCAGGACTCTCAGAGGCGCGTGTATCTACAATCGTCCAAGTAATTGTTGAAGTATATTCACTTGCTGTTGATAATTTATTATTGGCAGCTGGAATCCAAAGTTTTATAGATTTATCAGCATTGTCATCCGCAATTTTACCGAAGACTAAATCAAAACGACCAAATCCTTTATCATCCGCATCTTGATTGACAAATTCTGACGGTGTTGTTCCATCTGTCGCTAAAACTTTTGTTGTTGGTGCCGCTGCTGAATTGATTTGACCAGCATCGCCTGTTGTTGTTAGACGAATGTTATCATATGTGATTGTGGCAGCTTTCAATTCTTTACCAGCTGTATTCGTAAATGTTGTTGCTTTGGCAGTCAATGTGTATTTATTTGCTTTATCATCTGCACGCTCGTCCTTGAATGTAACGAAGTTCGGCATTTCAACTTCATTTGATTCATTGTCTTTTTCAGTTGTTTTAAACGTTTTTGCAAAGTACTCCCAACCACCTGCAGTTGCTGAAGTGATTTCATTTGTTCCAAAATCAAGTGGTGAAATAGCGATTACTTTCAATGGACCATTATCGGTGTTACCAGTTGGTTCAGTGATTTCAGGACCATCTGTTTCTGGCGGTGTGATTGTATCTGTTTCCGTACCTTCTTGGGTAAATTTTATTTTGCCCGTTGAAGAGTGAACTTTTTCATCTCCTCCGTCCGCTTTTGTTGCTGATGGTAAAGCAAGTCCAATTCCGACTGCTGTTAATAACGCTGCCCCGCATAATTTGTGTGTCAATTTCATTTTTGTTTCCTCCCAAAATGTTTTTTATTTATGGCAACTCAGATAATATCCAAGTTAACATCGTTTGATAGTGGACTGGGTCCTTTTTAGTTTTCCCTGGTATGAATAAAGAAACGGCACTATTTTGATAGATTGGCTGATTGTTAAAGTTCGAATCTAAAAATGGCTGACCGTATTGATCGATCCTGGGACTTAAAGTATCTTTTTTCCCCTGACCATTATCGATTGAAGCACCGAAGATGATCGACCATGTCCCTTCACCTGTCCCTGGCTTTGCTTGTGCTAAATCATATGTCTCACCAATGTTATTGATATGAATCACTTCTTTGGAGACACTTGGAGCATATGCGGTACTATTGATTGAATTCGTCCAGGATTGATCAAATGAAATCACGGCACCTTTCAATTCTTTGTTTTGTGTAGCCTCTTTAGTCAATTGTGTTTCTTGACGAACTTGTAAATTCCATCCGCTGCCTTTTTCCCGATAATCAGAAAGTTGCACAAAATTTCCTCTTGCACCTGTTCCGTCTAAAAATAGTTGTGCATTTGCATGGTATACTTGATCCTTTTCTGAAATTACGTTGTTCCAAAAATTCAACTGAGGAACAAAATCGAATCTTAATGCACCATCTGTTGAAGGACTCGGACCTGCATTAACACCTTTATCTGGATGTTCCGGATCTACAACGCCTTTGGGATACTCACCATTAAATTTGATTGCGCCATCATCTGAATGAACAATGGGCTCAGCGTTAACGCATCGGCTGTGCAAAGAAAAAAATCACAATCATAGCTGTTACTTGAAGGTTTACGCGGTTTGTTCTCAACATGATCTGATCACTCTTCCTTTCCATTTTTCGTTTGGTTATTCTTTTTACGTTTCCATAAAATAAATAACACAACAAAAAGAATAAGGATAATACTGCTAAGAGCTAAACTTTTTTTCACTAATTCTCCTGTAGATGGGTATCTACCTTTAGGTTTTTCAGAAACATCTGATTGAGAAGTTGTCGCTGTAGGCTCTATTGAGCTGCTGCTTTGTGTACTGTCCTCATAAAAGCCAACACCCGCACTTGTCTGTACCTGCCCTATTTCTTCAGCATCCACCGTCAAAAAACTACTTAAACCAAGACCGAAGCAGACAACAAAGGTCAATAGGAAACAATTTATGCTTTTTTTCTTCATTGATTTTCCTTCCATTATTTAATACGCTTCTTCCACACGCCAGATCAGTGTTGTTTCATAATCACCAATCAATTTTACTGCGCCAGGAGGTACATCCAAACGAAGCCCTTGTTTGTCTGGTCCCCAAGTTTTATTTGAAACATTGTATTGACCAGATGCTTCATGTTTTGTACGTAATACTTCTTGGGCATCAACAGATAGTGTTTTTTTATCTGTTGCTGTTTGATAACTCAAAACGCCGTTCAGCACATGATCAGGGCTATCTGGAATACTTAATTCATCCTCTAGCTTGACCGAAAGTTTCCAATTGTCTAAGGTTTTACGATTATCCCAAATGATCAATGGCTGATCATAAGAAGGATTGGCATCTTTTGTCCCTTTCCAACTGACCTCATGGCTACCAAAATTGATTTCTTTCGGTCCTGAATAAATCGATAATGTCCCTTGAAACGTGTATGTTACTTTCGTTCCATTTGCGTTGATCAAAACAGCTTTTTCATTTGTAGGATGTCCTGAATTTTCTAGTAAATATCGTTTTGTAAGAACTTCTGCAATTGCATCTTTTACTTCTTTTTCTTTTGTTAAATCGACTTTTTCACCGATCGTTTTTTCTTTTACAACCGCTTCATGAAGTTTCCCACCAGATTCATCTACAAATTGAACAGTCAAATCGGCCTTTGCTTTTTTATAATAGAAGTACACATCTTGCGGGGTTTCCTGAACTATGCCTGATGCATTTCCTTCCGTTCGATCATAGAGATAATCAGTGACAGAAATAGGCGTTTCATTATATGTTGTTCCAACTTTTTGATTTAACGTTTTAGATGACGCTAAATCCACTTTATTTTCATCGACATAATGAATCGTTACTGTTCCTTTTACTAATGGAATTTTTACAAACACGGCGTTAGATGTTGAGACGACCGCATCCACAGAAGAAAGATAGTCAAACGAAGATTTCAGTTGGACATCATTTTCATTCCCTGTGACAGCTGCTTCTAAGCTCAGATCATAAGGGAAATCGGCACGGGAAAAGGATAAATTAGAAATAATTAGTTGATTATTATTCTTTTGAATCGATGATTCTGGTATTTTCTCACCGTTTAACGCCAAAGTATCTGTTTTATAGGTCAAACCTTCCGCTAAATTAACTCTCATTTTTGTGCCATCTGTACTCATAATGCTATTTCCATCAAACTTGATCGTATCTTTTAGTTTTAACGTATCATTTTTTCTAGCCTGTACGGTTTCTTGTGGTGCGATGTTTTGTGTAAGGTTTTCTATTTGTGCCGTTTGTTCAATGTCTCCAGGTAATTGAGTGATTGCTATTGCATTTTCTTCATAAGATCCACCTGTCGATCCAGTAAATCCCCAATAGACATCCGTTCCACCAAATTTTGCATTCAAATCTGTAATTCGATAAGAATCCGTCCCTACACCAGAAAGAGTATAAGACAATGTTTGGGTAACAGAATCCCATAAAACGTCGAGGGTCCTCCACTTGCCATTAGATAAATATTCTTGTGCTAAGATCCAGCTGTGATGCTGACCAGTATAGTTATTATTTTGTAAACTAGGCGTAACGAAGGCAACGTGCCCTCTTCTACCATTTTGACCAACTTCCCGATCCATACGATCGCCCGATCCATTATTAAAATACGTATCAAACTCGATTGATAGCCCTCTTTGGATATAAGGATTTCCAGAACGACCGCTATAATAAGCGCCTAATCCCATGCCAGCAGAACCAATAACCAATTCAGGTGATGTTGCCATTCTAGGATCATTCTGCAAAGTAAACGTCATACCGTCACCTGCACTTGCTCCTCGATCTCCTAAATACAAAAAAGATTTCAGATGAAAATCTTTTTTCAAATTTAGTTTTCGTTTGGACCAAATTGCTCCAATTTGACTCCCCCTATTTTGCGTAACTCTTAAGACTTTTCCATCATTGATCAATTCTGGCCCCGTTCCAATCGGCGTTCGAAAAACATCTAGCAATGGTAAGCTATCATTGACTGGCGGTGTTGTCGCATCCCTTGTTAATGCTCTGGACTGCTTTGACAGTTCTGTATCATGCGTTTCAGAATCTACCGATTGTGTCTCTGTGGAAACCTCTTCGAAATCAATACTTTTTTCAATTAAGCTTTTTTGATGATTTCCCAATAAGTTGATTTTTCCTAGTTTCGCTGTTCCTTCTTTTTCTACAGAAAAAGACAAGACAAGTGGTTTCGTGCCATTTTCAATGAATACCTTTTTGCGATTCGGATTTTCTGTTTCCTCTACTACAACTTTTCCGTCAAATGTTGAGTCAATTCCATTGTTTATTATTTTATTATCTATTTCCTTGATACCTTCCGTTTGTATCATCAATTCTTGTTTTTCAGTATTTTCGATGGTTAAAACAACTGTTGTTTGATAAATATCAGTTTCATTGCGTACATCGATTTTGATTTGATTCCCTGGTTCATCAGCTGCTTTGATTGGAGAGAATGATTTCACCATGAATAGAATACTCATTATTGAAAGAAATGCCGCTAACCAAATAATTGCTATGCTTCTTCTTTTTTTCATTTTTTTAGTTGTCCCCTTTCAAAAATGAAGTCAGACATTTCTTTTTACACTTCACAAAGTAAATAGCCTTTTGACCTCACAGTTTTTATGTAGACAGGATTTGAAGTGTCTTCCTCTATTTTCCCTCTAATATGAAACATAACATTGGCAATCTTGTATTTTTCGTCTGTATATTTTTGATGCCAGATAGCCTCGTAAATTTCTTCATATGTTACAGTGTTACCCAAATTATCTGCAAGAAGCTGTAAGGTTCTATATTCTAAATTGGTTAACGGCGCTGTTGGCTTTCCTTCAATTTTCATTGCTTGGTTTCGGTTATCTAAGATGAACGAAGGAGGTTCTTCATTTGATCTTTCTGGTTTCTCCTGTTGCTCTACCATTCTTCTTTTCAATGCATTTATTATTGTTAGCCGCAAGATATCTAATGATTGCTCATCATCAAAAGTTCCATCTGCACCTAATTGGAGAAACACAACTTTGCTTATGTTATTCATTTGTGGAGCAATGATCCAAATAAATGCATTAGATTGTTCCCTTATCTTTAAGATTACTTCACTAGCAGCGCAAATCATTTCATCATTTTTACTAAAAATAATGATGCCATCTTTTGTTTTTAACTGCTGTGAACTTATGTTTTGATTGATTTCTTCTACGGAACACTCTTTTTTGATTGAATGTACGTACTCTTCTTCATTAATTTCTGACAATTTTACATAGCCTATGTGGTACATATTTCTTCCTCCTCTGCTGCCTTGCTCATGCTTTTACTGTGTATTTAGTTGGCATTTACTTTGTGACTCATTTCTTCATATGAAGACAATATCTTCATATTGTATAATTCTTAAATCTATTTTCTTTATCTTTATTGTTTGACAATAAAGAACAAGGCTAAATAAGCTTGAAAACACTGATTATATATGCTTTTTGACGACTTTATTGACGGCTCATGAAACCAAAAAAAACGCGGGAATCATCCCGCGTTTTTTTCTATTTTTTCTATTTCAATGAATTGTTGAGAAGAAGAAGAGAGCAAATAATCAACAGCTGAAATAGCCGCTCTTCTATTTTCCAACATAGAATCTGTATATGTATCCAACTTCATTTTTACGGATGTATGTCCAAGTAAGTGACTTAAGCTTGCGATATCAGCGCCATTCTCTAAGCAACGTGTAGCAAATGTATGCCTCAACGAATGAAAATGTACATTCTCCAGTCCAGCGATGCGAAGCAATCGCTTAAAACGATAGTTAATCAGCCTCGGTTCCGTAACCTTCCCTTTTTCGGCAACAACATAGTCACAACTTCTTTCTTTTTTCTTAGCTAATAAATATTTTTTTAGATTTTGTGATAATGGGATGATTCTCCGAGAACTCTCGGTTTTTGGTGATCCTTCAATAAGTTGGGTTTTCTTTTTTTCATCAGTCGTTTTACTTATTCTATAGACTGTTCGCTCAACGTGGATAATTTCTTTGTCAAAATCAATATCATCCCACTTTAGTCCACTGATTTCACCGATTCTCATTCCAGAATACAATGCTAAAATTATTGGTGAACAGCTTTTCGATTGAAATGCGACTAGTTCCAATTTACGTTGCTCTTTAATCGTTAATGATCGAACAGGTTTTATTTTTGTTTTTGGTAACGTAACTCCTATGCATGGATTTTGATTAATATATCCTTTTTTCTCAGCTTCACGAAAGCAAATTTTCAAAATATGGAAAATGTTTCTTATATACCCGGAAGATAATTGTAAGTTTTCGAGATATTCAATAAATTCTTGAATGTCAGCAGAATTGATTTTATTTAATCTTTTTTTATTAAAATAAAATAATAAATAATTATTAATAACACCAGAATAAACAGAAAAGGTCGTCGGTTTAACCATTTTTTTTAAATATTTTTCTCTCCAAAATAATACCTAATCTGGAAAATCCCCATAATAAATATTTTGAAAATTTTGTTTCCCTGCATATTTCGCCTTTAATATAATCAAACGTTCTTTGACTTCAGCATATTTTTTTCCATACACATAACCGTATTTAATTTTTCCGTCAGGAGTGCGATTTTTAACATAACGCCCTTCCCAACGTCCGTCTTTTCGTTTATAAATATTTTCTCCTTTTTTAGACATAATGATTTCCTCCAGATTTTTTGACGGTATTTTTGACAGCTTATTCTCATAACCCTCTTTAAAGCCTGTCATATCAATGAATTCCCATACAAATCACAAAAATAATAATTAATAATTCTCTAATTTTTTACTTCATTTTAAAAAACATGAAAATAATAAATTTATCCACCCATTGACTTACATACGTTTTAACATTAAAATTGTAACTGTAATAGAAAATGGGTTTTCTATTTATACTCTATTCTATATTGTCAAACAATAAAGAATTTTTTTAGAAAATATCGCAAATATTTTTTTTTTTGAGATTGATTCTTTACCTTTAGCATCCATTTTAACTCATTTAAATTACAATATTATTTGTTTCCAGATGTTTTTTGGAAATTTTTACGTTTTTTTGAATAAGAAACAAAAGGTAGAACAAAACTTTTATTCGTTTTGTTCTACCTTTTTGTTTTTTGGGATAGGTAACCTTACTTCTAATTCTATCAATTTTCCAAGTGTTTTTCAAGGATATAAATAACAAAAAAAGAAGATAAAAAACTTATCCAGTTGTTTTCTTCTCTTTTAAATCTGTTAAAATTTAGTTTGTTTTTAACTAATGATGCTAATTAATCTTCAATGTATGTCCATTTAAAGTCATATTTTGCACCAGTTGAGTGGTAAACAACATCTTTGACTTTGTCAGAGCGAAGATGCGCTTCAGCTTTTTGATACAACGGAATAACACCCATGTCACCCATTATCACTTTTTCTGCATCTAGCATATCTTTCCAGCGTGCCTCTGGATTATTTGCGTTAGTTGTTGCCGCAGCTTCTACTAATTTGTCATATTCTGGATTTGAATAGTGACCTCTGTTATAAGAATTATTTGTTGTAAATAGATCTAAGAAACTACTTGGATCAGCATAATCTGCACCCCAAGCGCTAACTGCGATTTGGAAATCACCTTTATTTGAGCGATCTAAACGAACAGAGAATGGTACTGGACTAACCGATACTTTTAGTCCATCTAGTGTATCAGATAATGAACCTTGAAGATATTCAGCCATTTTCTTCGCATTGTCAGTATCATCGATCAATAAATCAACTGATAATGTAGAAACACCTAATTCATCTTTTGCTTTCTTCCATGATTCTTTTGCTTTATCAACATCATAAACAACTTCGTCGCCTGACTCTTTAGCGAAGTCTTCATCTGTTTTTGGATCAGTCGCTAAGCCTTCTGGAACAAGACCTGTTGGAACTGCAGAACCATTGGCTAAGATTTGGTCAACTAACGCTTTGCGGTCAATTGCATATGAGATTGCTTTACGTAAATTCACATTGCGGTAAGGCGAGTTTTCTTCTCTTTGATTTGGTTCAAGATAGAAAGTTGACGCGCCTTTTAAGACGATGTAATCTGGTTCATTTTTCATTTGTTGTGCTAGTTCACCAGATAGTGGCACTTCATCTGCTTGACCGTCTTGGAATAGGTTCAAAGAAGTTGGTGCTTCTTTTACAACATCGATTGCAACTTTATCCAATTTCACTGTATCTTTATCCCAATATTTATCATTTTTTGTGTAAGACCAGCTTGTATCTGTTCCAGGTCCATCAAAATCAGTTAATGTAAATGGACCATTATAAACAGCTTTATCACTAGCTGTTGTATAGTCTTTACCATATTTTTCAGCTATATCTTGTCTTTGTGGTAAAAATGAAGGGAATGCTAATAGGTAATCAAAGTACGGTGTTGCTTTTTCTAAATTGATTTCTAACTCATAATCGCTAATTGCTTTTATGCCTAGTTCTTCTTTTTTCATTTCACCTTTAGAAATCTTTTCAGCATTTTTTACAGAATTGAACATGTAAGCATATTCTGACCCAGTTGCTGGATCAACCGTTCTCTGCCAGCCATAAACATAGTCTGCTGCCGTTACCGGTTTATCATCTGTCCATTTTGCATCTTCTCTTAATTTGATTTTATACGTTAAACCATCTTCACTGACTTCAGCCATTTCTGCGGCTCCAGATGGTTGAGGTTTACTATCTTTATCTAAGCGGTAAATTCCTTCATAAACATTGTTCAACGCAACAAAACTTACTTCATCCGTTGCAAGTGAAGGGTCTGCACTTGGCATTTCTTGTCTTTCAATAAATCTAAATACTTTTCCATCGCTGCCTGAACCGCCATCGGCATTTTTAGCGTTTCCACCACATGCAACTAGGGCAATGCTTGATACTGTAATTAAACCTAGTAAGGCACTTTTCTTTAATTTCATATAAAAAACCCCCAATTTTAATAAAAGCTATAAAGAATATAACAAAGTTCTAAGCTTATCACAATTAAAACACTACAACGGGTTTAGTAAAAATATTCTGAATTTTTTCTAATTTAAACGATAAAAAAAGAAGCAACTTACCCAAGGGCGTTGCTTCTTTTGACTTTACTTATTTAGCGTAATCTACTGCACGCGTTTCCCGGATAACGGTCACTTTGATGTGTCCTGGATAATCTAGGTCGTCTTCGATTTTCTTACGAATATCTCTAACTAAACGAACCGCTTCTAAATCTGTGATTTCATCTGGTTTGACCATAACGCGGACTTCACGTCCAGCTTGTACAGCAAAACTAGATTCAACTCCTTCAAAACCATTAGAAATATTTTCTAAGTTTTCTAAGCGTCGAATATAATTTTCCATTGATTCGCTACGTGCACCTGGTCTAGCAGCTGATAAAGCATCTGCTGCAGCAACTAATACAGAAATAACAGAGGTTGCTTCTACATCGCCATGATGGGATGCAATTGCGTTGATGACTGTTGAATTTTCTTTGTATTTAGCAGCTAATTCAGCACCGATCTCAACGTGAGAACCTTCGATTTCATGATCTAGCGCTTTACCAATATCATGCAATAAACCTGCACGTTTTGCTAATTGAATATCTTCGCCAATTTCTGCGGCTAAGACACCTGTCAATTTCGCAACTTCGATTGAGTGGTTCAATACGTTTTGACCATAACTTGTACGGAAACGTAAACGACCTAAAATCTTGATCAAATCTGGATGTAATGTGTGAGCACCAACTTCAAAGGCAGCTTGTTCACCGTATTCACGAATACGTTCATCCATTTCTTTACGCGACTTTTCAACCATTTCTTCAATACGAGCTGGGTGAATCCGACCATCTTGAATCAATTTTTCAAGTGTCATACGAGCGATTTCTCTACGAATTGGATCAAATCCAGAAAGTACAACAGCTTCCGGCGTATCATCAATAATCAAATCGATTCCTGTTAAGGTCTCTAATGTACGAATGTTACGTCCCTCACGGCCGATGATTCTTCCTTTCATCTCATCATTTGGTAAACTAACAACAGAGACAGTCGTTTCAGAAACTGAATCAGCTGCACATCGTTGAATCGCTAGAGAAAGTAAGTTTTTGGCTTTACGATCTGATTCTTCTTTGGCACGTTGCTCAGATTCTTTAACCATTACTGTCAACTCGTGACTTAATTCTTCTTCTGTTGATTTCATAATGATATCTTTTGCTTCGTCTTTAGATAGTGAAGCAATACGTTCTATTTCTTGGTGTTGCTTTTCAACTAGTTCTTCTACATCTTTTTCTCGCTCATCAATTAATTGCTGTCTAGCACCAAGTTTCTCTTCTTTTTCTTCCAGTGAGTTTTCGCGTTTTTCAAGAGAATCATCCTTACGATCTAACGTTTGTTCTCTTTGTAATAAACGATTTTCTTGAGATTTAAGTTCTACTTTGCTTTCTTTCAACTCACTTTCAATTTCTGACCGATACTTCTGGTTTTCTTCCATAGCTTTTAATAAAGCTTCTTTTTTCAGAGTCTCTGCTTCTTTCTTAGCACTTTCAATTATGCCTTCTGCAGAGGACTTTGCACCATCTATAGCCTTTTCATGACGTGATTTTGCAACGACTAACCCTAAACCAAGACCGACAATTACACCGATGATAGCGAGGAGAATTTCTAAACCCATTGTTTCCACCTCCGTACTATCTTCAAATTTTCAATATTCATGTAGTTTTCTGATAAACTATAATCAATTATCAATATGTCTACTTGCATACACGTAAAAGTTATATACTAATATTTGTATACAACTTTATTCTAATGTTTGTACACCAGTGTGTCAACTTAAAAAAGCCCTTTCCCGACGAAAGAGCTCTGGTGGTGAAAAGAATTTCCACTACACAAAAAAACAAACCAACAAAAAGCTTTTGAAAGCTCTTATTGGTTTGCCTCTCCATCTGTATTATTCTTCGTCAAGAGGAAGTTCTTCTTGCGCTTGTTCTTCTTCAACGATAGCTGTTCCATCACCAATACCGAATGCATCACGAACACGTTTAGAAACTTCTTCGACCATTTCTGGATGTTCAGTCATGTAAACTTTAACATTTTCACGTCCTTGACCGATTCGTTCTTCTTTATAGCTATACCATGCTCCGCTCTTATCAACAATATCTTTTTCTACAGCCATATCAAGTAATTCTCCTTCTTGAGAGATCCCTTGGCCATACATGATATCTACTTCAGCGACTTTAAATGGTGGCGCTACTTTGTTTTTAACAACTTTGATTTTTGTACGGTTACCGATAATGTCCGTTCCTTGCTTCAATTGTTCTGCACGTCTTACTTCTAAACGAACAGTTGCGTAGAATTTCAAGGCACGACCACCAGGTGTCGTTTCAGGATTACCGAACATAACGCCGACTTTCTCACGAATTTGGTTAATAAAGATCGCAATTGTCTTCGTCTTATTGATCGAACCTGAAAGCTTGCGTAATGCCTGTGACATCAAACGCGCTTGCAAACCAACGTGACTTGCACCCATTTCCCCATCGATCTCTGCACGAGGTACTAGGGCTGCTACAGAGTCAATAACAACGATGTCGATTGCACCACTGGAAACTAATGCATCTGCGATTTCTAATCCTTGTTCACCAGTATCTGGTTGTGAAAGAAGTAGTTCATCGATATTTACACCTAATGCTTGTGCATATTGAGGATCTAAGGCATGTTCTGCATCAATAAATGCAGCAGTTCCGCCTTGTTGTTGTACAGATGCGATCGCATGCAATGCAACAGTCGTTTTACCAGAACTTTCTGGTCCATAAACTTCAACGATTCGTCCACGAGGATAACCGCCTACACCTAATGCCACATCCAATGCTAGTGAACCACTGGGAATAGTCGAAATTTGTTGATCGATCTTTTCCCCTAATTTCATTACTGAACCTTTACCAAAGTTCTTTTCAATTTTTTTTAATGCGGCATCTAAGGCCACTTTACGATCATCTGCCAATCGATAATCCTCCTTATATATAAACGATTTAAATTCCTTTTCAATAAATATATCATAACTGGTTTATTTAAAAAAAGCAAGAGAAAAACGAACAAACATTCGCCTTTTTATTTTTTCTTATATAACGCTCTTCGAATCAGGTCTAAGCCTTTCATTACAGCGCTTTGACGAATGTACTTTCGATCACGATTAAAATGTTGGAGTATAGCTATAGTCGGCTGACCTTTTTGCGCTAAACCGATCCAGACAGTTCCTGCTGGCTGACCCTCTAATTCATCTGGGCCCGCTACACCTGTAAACGATACTGCAAAGTCTGCATCTGCTAATTTTCTTGCTTGTTCTGCCATTGCGATTGCACAAGCTTCGCTGACTGTTCCTTCTTTTTCAAGCAATGCCGGATCGATCCCTAAAAAAAGTTCTTTTGTCTCAGCAGAATAGGTAACAAAACCACCCTTAAATACTTCTGAAACACCTGAGATATCTCCTAAGGTACTTTGAAAAAGACCTGCTGTCAGACTTTCTGCGGCTGTTACGGTTTTTCCGTATTTTTTTAGTGCCTCTACTGTGACTTTTACTAAACTATTCTCGTCACCATATCCATAGAAATACTCACCGACTTTATTCATGACTTTCGCTTCCAGACTATCTAACAACTGCTGACCTGCTATTTCATCAGCGATCTTAGCTGTTAAGCGTAATGTTACTTCATTCGGCTTAGCATATGGGGCGATTGTTGGATTGGTCTGAGTGTCGATCAATTCTTTTAATTCTGTCACTAATTGCGATTCTCCAATCCCATAAAATCTCAAAACTCTAGAGATCAGCTGCTCTGCTTGCGGGAAAAGTTCTTCTAATAATGGACGAGCATTTTGTTGAAACATCGGTTTTAACTCATTGGGAGGTCCTGGTAATAATAAATAAGTCGTCTCATTTTCGGTGATCAAGGTTCCTACTGCTAACCCTGTAGGATTTTGAACAGCAATTCCCCCATCGATCATCAAGGTCTGTCTTAAATTATTTTCAGTCATTTTATTTTTTGAAAACTTGAAAAATTCATGAAGACGAGTAAGCGCCTGCTTATCTTGGACTAAAGAACGATCGATATGTTCAGCTACAGTATCTTTGGTTAAATCATCATCTGTCGGCCCTAAGCCGCCGCATAAAACGATTAGATCACTACGTCCCTCAGCTTCAATCAGCAATTGTTCTAAACGCTGCGGATTGTCTCCTACAACGGTATGATAATACACCTCGATTCCTAAATCTGCTAATTCTTCTGATAGAAAAGTCGCATTTGTATTGACGACTTGCCCTAATAACAACTCTGTACCAACTGCAATGATCTCTGCTTTCATTTTTCTCCCCTTCTCTAATAAGATACGTAAACGATTCTTATTTCATTTTATCACAGGAAATTTTTTTATTACTATCAAACGGCTTTGTCTACTTTATAATTTAAAACAGTGATATTAGTATCATTTATATAATAATATGATACAATTTGTATATTGAGTTAAAAGGAGGAACAGCATAAAAATGACAGCAATTATTGGATTATTAAGTTTTTTAGGGATAGGAGTTGGAGGTTTTCTCTCATTAAAGACTATTTTCAAAAAACAACCGAAAAAGAAGGCTTTAATTTTTACCGGAGCTAGTTTTGTCGTAATGATTGGTGCACTAGCCTTAACACCCACATCACCACGCATTGACATTGCGGACAAATCAATAGAAACAAACGATCAAGGAACCGCAATAATAGAAGGAAAAACGAATGACCAAAGTAAAATCACACTTGATGGGGAGAAAATCAAAACAAACAACGGAGAATTTTCTTACAAAGTTACGTTAAAAGATGATCAGCCGCAAAAACTGACTTTCGTCGCTTCAATCGGTGACAACGACAAAGCGGAAACAATCGAAGTTAAACCATCAAAAGCCTTCGTTGCTTTTTTAAATGAAGAAAAACAAGATCAAGATACACTGAAAAAAGCCGAAACTGCCCTAGTTTTAGCCGAAAATAAACCCACGAAAAAAAATTATGATGAAGCCGCAACTCGTATTACTTCATTAACAAAGGAAAAAGACGACTTTACAAAACGTTTAGAGATCGTAAAAGAGAATGTACCGATTTACGAAGCTGTTGAACTGGCGGAAACAAAACAAACAAAAGAACAGGTCGATTCAGCAACTGCTTTAGTAGCAAAAGCAACTCTAAATAAAGACTCTTTACTAAAGCGTTTAACAACTGTTCAGCAAAAAATTACTGAAAAAGAAAAGACAGAAAAGCAAATCGCCTCAGCTCGTGAAGCCGTAGAAAAAGCCGAACAGGAACCAACAGATGATCATTACAACCAAGCAATTGCTAGAATCAAAGAACTACCAAATGGCAATACTGAATTAACAAACCGAGCAAATGGTGTAAAACAAACACTCGCAGCTCAAACACCAGAAACTCCTGCACCAGATACACAGGGAACTGGACAAACAGTCTTAGTTACAGCAACTGGATCCAAATATCATAATCGCAAGTGCGGCAACGGAACCTACACTCCAGCAACACTAGAAGAGGCTCAAGCCAGAGGTCTAACACCTTGCTCTAAATGCTATTAGTACTAATATATAGAAAAAATGAGGCTGAGACATAACTTTACGAGTCACATCTCAGCCTCAAGGAATCCGAATAAACTCCGGGAAATAAGAAGCAATTCCTTCTTATTTCCCGGAGTTAAACACTTCTGTCCCAACCTCATTTTTTCACCAATAAATCAATGCATAAACATATACGCTGAAATCAAATACAAAATCCAAATATGCAATGGATAGAAGAAATAAAAGAAATTCTTCATTCCTCGTCCCTTTTCGCCATTAAACAACATAATAGGAATCACAGCAAAAATCATCATCCACTGTGTCGAACCTTGGAAAAAGAACAGCACTGCTACTAAAGCAATCAGCACACATTGCAACCAACGCTGATTTCTTGCTAAATACATCAACGGAATCAACAAGACCATCACACTATTTTCCGTAAACAGTAATGCTGGAATAAAATTAACACCCCAAACGGTTACCATGATCGTGCTTGGATTTGACATAAGTGAAACCAAAATTGCAGAAGAGATAATTGGAAATAGTATAATAGCAATCCCTAATAAAATTTTCCCGACTTTTTTACTTGAGCGGCCTTCAGAAATCTTATCGATTCCGTACATCATTAATGTTCCTACTAAAAGATCACGAAAAATATTATTCATCAACTGAACTTCTTCATACCCGACAACCTTCTGTAAAACAAAACTGCCTAATGTAATGATAACCATGCCTAAATACAAACGCATCATATACTTTTCTTTGCTTCTTGTATGACTAAACCCAACCACACTGACAAAGAAAAAAAGTGTCGCAACAGGTCGCCCAAACCAATCCAACCAATTCGGTGCCCCCATCGGAACAAACATTTGGTGAATATGATCAATAAACATTAAAACGATCCCAATTGTTTTTAAATCAAATGTCGTAAGCCCCTTAAACCTACTCGTTGTTAAATTATCCATTATGATCTGCTCCTCACTTATTAACCTAACGTATTATAAAATAAAGACTGATTTTTTGCCTTATAATCATCTTGCAAGAGCCTATCAATTTTGTAATGCAAAGAATTTCGGTTCAAAATAAACAAGGCGTTAAAACAAAACGTTTCACAGCTTTGTTTTAACGCCTCAAATATTTTTCTATTGATGCACACTAAAACGTTGGTTCGGATGCGCATTTTTCTTAATCTCATCGACCATCGCAATTGCATAATCAGCGTATGAGATATAGCTCTTGCCATCTTTATCTACTTCTAATTCTTCGCCAGCTGCAACATAACTGCCTGTTGCTGGACCTTCTGCATCAAAATCTGCTGCTGGACTAATATATGTCCAATCAAGACCTTTAGCGGCTTCTAACAAGTCCAAACCTTTACCCATTGCAGTTGCTAATGGTTTAAAAGCTTCAGGAAAATCTGGTGTTTCACTTAAGCGTACAGTGTGTTCTGGGTTTACAAATAAACTTCCAGCGCCACCGACTACTAGCAAACGTGTTTTTGTATTTGTCAAAATATCGATTAAATGTTGCGTTGAACCAGTAAATTCACTCACATCACCCCAGAAACCTAACGCACTAACCAAAACATCAAAGTCTTTTACATCGTCGGTTGTTAAGCTGTATACATCTTTTTCGATCACAGGTGTGCCATCTGTGATTTTGGCTGCATCACGAACGATTGCTGTTACATCTAGTCCTCGTTTTTTTGCTTCTTTCAAAATGGCTGAACCTGCTTTACCGTTTGCTCCTAAAATTGCTACTTTCATATTTATCTTCCTTTCTTTTAATGAAACTTTTTCTGTTACATTTAAATCTAAAAAGAGAAGAGACCTGTTCAAGTCTCTTGCTGCTTGATTTGATGGATTACATCAGATAAAGCAATCTCTTTTAATTCTGTTTCCATACTTTGCTTAACCTTCGTATATTGTTCTTCTAAAGCCGTTTGGATATTTGCTCCTACTAGACAGTTTGGATTAGGATTTTGGTGAATATTGAATACTTCGTGATCTAATTCAACTGCCTCATAAATATCATAAAGAGAAATATCTTCTGGTTTTTTCAGTAAATAGGTCTGAGTCGCGCCTCTACTTGTATGAATGAGTCCAGCTTTTTTCAACTTGCTCATCAGTCTTCTAACAACAACTGGATTGGTATTTACACTTGATGCGATCAATTCAGAATTAACACGATCGGGCGGCCCGATTTCGATCAAACTGAGGATGTGGATCGCGACACTTAATTTCGTCGACATGGCCATGTCTATCACTCCAACTCTTAGTAACAATCTAAGTTACATTTAAATTTTACTGCGATTACTTGGAAATGTCAACAGATAGACTTATATTAAAAGATTTATTTTTACTTTCATGATAAAATCAAGGATGCGTAGTACCTCAATTCAAAGAATAGACACTAAACATACATTCATTTTCTAAAGGAGCTTAACATGGAAATCAAACTATCTGTCCATATCTCAGAAACCAAAACAACGATTGAATTTAACGACCACCAAGGAGTCATCAACATACTTGACGCGGCAAAAGAAATCACCCTAGATCAACCAGCAGTCTATATTTTACTCAAAGACCATACAATAATTTCAATAGGAAAATCAGAAGCAGGGACTTTCCAAAATGAACTAGATTTTAACAAAATAATCACAGTTGCTCCATCTTGGGACATCGAACTGGACTATTTAGTCCAACAGTTTATCACAGAAGCTGTTGAAAACGACATCAAACTTGCTAATATACCTGAGATAAAAACAAAGATTCCAGCAAGCTATAAAAAAACAGTCACATCTTATAACAATGAAGTTCTATTCGTTCTTGAAAAATTTGGCTACCATTTAAAACACCATGAGGAACCTAAAAAAGCAAAACCGGCCAAAGCACGTCATAAATGGACAAAAGAAGTCAGCCAAATAGAATTTTTTATAGATGCAAGAGGATGCAGAGCCACTGCTCTTTGGCACAAACGAAACGAAATGCTCCTAAAAGCTGGTGCTACAATGATGCCTGAACCGTCACTTAACAAAGATGGGTCACTAGGATTTTCTGCCAAAATGGGGCAAAGAATCAGAGAAGATCATAAAGATAAAGTAAAAAATTTTGTCACAACTGAAGATATCATTTTAAAAAGTGTCAATGAGGTCGGCTTATTTTTATACTTTGGAGGAACAAATAGCTGGTTGGAATTAATCGATGCTAACGGGAAGACTCTGAATGAGTGGACAGTCGTTGATTAAGAAAAGAAAGCTAGCCTTACAAATAGAATAATAAAAAGCGTAGTATTCATCCATTTCGGAGAATACCACGCTTTTATCTTTATCTAGCCGTTGAAGTGTATTTCATTATTATAACTAAAATTCAACATCATAATAATAATTTACTACTAAATCTTTACCAGTTTTTTCAACGATAAAATCACTATGATCGATTTTTTCAAGTTGACCTTCGCCACCTACACTTGAGAAGTCAAAAATATAGTCATTTACTTTGAACTCACTTCCAATTTCTATATCGTGAACAGACTCTTGATAAACTACATACTCTTTTATATTAGTATCATAAATCCAATGTTTAACCGTTACCGGTACAACAAATCTAGTTGGTGTTTCCGAAAAAATCACTTCATGTTTGCCATTCGTTTTTAATTGACTCACTTCATTTTTGTTAAAGCACAGTTTATTTTCTTGACGCGAACCGATGATTTTAAGTTCTTTAGGTGTTCCTTTAGAAAGGTCTCCTAGTAAACCACCTTGCGCATCTAAAAAGACGTTATCAGGTTCTGAAACCCACGTATAATTTTTCATATCTTTCATATTACGGGCAACACTTGTAAAGTCTGTTACAAATACAGGTACATCATCTGTAATTTCAAATGTTGGTTTTTTATACTCTTCACGAACTACAGCACCTGAGTAAGCACGTAACATTTGTTTATCTGCATGAAGCGCTGAATATGGACTGTTGATATCTGTAGAGATACCAGTAATTGAGCTACCTGCGTCTTCGGCTTGGATATGCGCAATGATTGAACGAGCTCCAGCAATTTTCCCTTCGCCTATAACAGTGGCACCTTTCCATGCATAAATATCGCGATAAGCGTAGATCCCTGTCCCTTCACTACTCGTACCTTTTAAAACAGCGTCATGATACGGTTTAATATCATTTTCACTATAAATTCCGTAATTTGCACCAAAACCTTCTACCGTACCGCCATCCATTTGGATCTCATTATGAACGAACAAACCTGTCCCAGCAGCTGTTGCTGTTACATGTCCTTTACCATATTTTGACATCTTGAATGCACGTAAATGCATGCCAACAGAAATACCTGTATCTTCAGTAGTAGTTACGTTCAACTCGCCATTCCCTCTAAATTCAAGGGTACTTTTCACATTAATTGCACCCATATTTACTGGTTTCGTGTTATTCAAGTTGATTGTGATTGTTCGTGAGCTATATAGAGTTGCCGTCTCGTCTAACAAATATTCACCTTTTTTAGTTGTCAAAACATTTGTCCCATCTGCTTTTGTTGTAATAGTTGCATCGTAGCCTTTCAAGTCAGTATCCACCGTCAAAACTGGCGCAGCAAAAGCTTTTTGTCCTCCTGTAAATACCAATAAAAATGCGATCATCACAAAAAATAAATACCCAATAGTTTTTTTAGTCATGTTCATTAACTTTAATCTCCTTCTTTAATTTATTTAGTCTTTTTTAGTTTCAAGACAGCACTCAATATAACACGGATTTTCTTGTTTTTTTCTCATTTTTTTTTGAATAGAAGAAGATAAATGATAATGCAAATATATCATAAAAAAAGATAAATATTACATCGTTATATAAATCAAAATAAACGAAATTTACCATATAATACAAGCCAAAGAAAAAATATATTTATCGATTACAAAGAAAAATATCTCCCTTTAAGATGGATTCTTTCTCTAAAAGATGCTATTAAATTGTTTTTCAAATAAAAACTAGCAATACATAGTTTGATTAATTAATCGTTCAATCAAACTTGTAAACCACTCCATTTTGAGAACTAGCTCTACCACTTACATCAACATGTTTTTTATCTTAATTTTTTTCATTTTGAAAAAAGATAATTTTTTTTGGGCTAACTATCTGAACAGCTTCCCTGCTAAACATTTAAGTATTCCAAAAATAGCTTTTTCTCCCTTCGTAAAGATCTTTATCAACTGCTGTCGATGGTGAATTTATCTCATTAAAATAAAAATCCAGACACTCTCTATTAATTGTCTAAAACACTACAGCTATCCTTTGTTAGTAAAAATGATTCTTGTTACAATGACGGTGTAACAAATCAAAAATCAGGAGGGATATTTATGAAGTACGTAAGTGGAAACTATGAAGCATTTGCAAGAAGCAGAAAACCAGAAGGCGTGGATGATAAAAATGCCTATATCGTGGGCGCAGGCTTAGCCGGTTTAGCAGCAGCAGTCTTTTTGATTCGAGACGGACACATGAAAGGTGAACATATCCATATTTTTGAAGAACTATCCTTATCTGGAGGCTCTTTGGATGGAAAATTCATACCCCATGATGGTTTTGTTACGCGTGGCGGTCGTGAAATGGAAAATCACTTTGAATGTTTATGGGATCTTTTCCGTTCTGTTCCTTCATTAGAAGTAGACGATGCCTCAGTCTTAGACGAATTTTACTGGCTGGATCATGATGACCCTAACTCTTCAAATTGCCGAATCATTTACAATCGCGGCGAACGTGCAGCTGATGACGGTGAATTTACTTTATCTAAAAAAGCCCAAAAAGAATTAGTCGATTTATTTATGACATCAGAGGATAAGCTTATCGGGAAAAAGATCGAAGATGTGTTCACTGAAGAATTCTTTGAATCTAATTTCTGGTTATATTGGTGTACGATGTTCGCTTTTGAAAAATGGCACTCAGCTATTGAAATGAGACGCTATGTAATGCGTTTTATCCATCATATCAAAGGATTACCAGATTTTACTGCACTTAAATTTACACGCTACAATCAATTTGAATCTTTAGTTAAACCATTGTTGAGCTTTTTAAAAGACAATGGCGTAGACTTCCAATATGAAACAAAAATCAATGATATCAAAGTCGATATCACCGAAGACGCAAAAATCGCTAAAAGCATCTTACTAACAAGAGCTGGAAAAACAGAAGAAATTCACTTAACAGAAAATGATTTAGTCTTTGTCACAAATGGCTCGATCACTGAAAGTTCGACAGAAGGCGATCATCATACACCTGCACCGATCACACATGATTTAGGCGGTAGCTGGAACCTTTGGAAAAATTTAGCGAAACAATCACCAGAGTTCGGAAACCCCGATGTCTTTTGTGAGAACTTACCAGCTGAAAGTTGGTTTGTTTCCGCTACTGTAACCTGGGAAAATTTCGATATCGAACCTTATATTTCTAGATTGACACATCGTAAAATGAGAACAGGAAAAATCGTAACGGGTGGAATCATTACCATCAAGGATTCTAACTGGTTGATGAGTTTTGCAATGCACCGCCAACCCCATTTCAAAGAACAAAATGAGCAACAATCAATCACTTGGGTCTACGGCTTGTTGTCAAATACTCCAGGAAATTATATTAAAAAACCGATCGAACAATGTTCTGGTGAAGAAATTGCCCAAGAATTGATGTATCACTTAGGCGTTCCTGAAGAAGACATCATTAAATTTGCGCAAAATTCATGTACAGCAATTCCCGTTTATATGCCGTTTATCACCTCTTACTTTATGCTGCGTGAACCTGGTGATCGTCCATTGGTCATTCCAGAAGGTTCTAAAAACTTGGCCTTTATTGGTAACTTTGCAGAAACAGAACGAGATACAGTGTTCACTACTGAATACTCAGTTAGAACTGCGATGGAAGCTGTTTATCAATTACTTGATGTTGAACGCGGTGTACCAGAAGTATTTGCTTCAGCTTATGATTTGCGGACATTGGCGAATTCCGTTTACTACTTATCAGATAAGAAAAAACTGACTGAAATGGAATTACCTTTTGTAGAACGTAAAATCGTTGAGAAATTTGTTGAGAAAACAAAAGATACCTATATTGGAGATATTTTGAAAGATGCTGATTTATTGTAAAGCAAATTGAAACTATCATAATATACAAAAACCTACTTGGTTCTTTTAATAAAAGAACCAAGTAGGTTTTCATTATATCTTTCTAAAAATAAAAGCTAAACAGAGGTTAACTGTTTTTTCAATTTCACATGTGCTTCATTCAACCACGGATGAATCACCTGGATATCATGATTTAATAAATACTCAATATAATAATAAGCAGCTTCTTCTAACGAATTCTCCAATGCCGTCATAAGACCTGCAATATAAGGTGGTTCTCCTTCTTGATCCCACTTTATTTTATCTGCGATAAATACAACTAAATCCAAATCCGAATAGTCCCCTTTTAAAGTGGTATGACATTCTATAGCAGACAGAATCACTGGATCAGTCACCTTGAATTCATTTAATGCTATCGCCTTTGATATTTTTTGGTGAATGATCATCGGGAGCGCCATTTCTTCTTTATATAACTCGATTCCCATCCTCTTAGCTGCATCGATTCTTTGATCATTTGGATAAATTGCTGAAATATCATGCAAATAACCTGCAATTCGAGCTTTCTCAGGTTCATCCAAATAATCCTTACCTAACTCATAAGCATAGTCTCCTACTGAAATACAGTGATCATACGTTTTTAGGCAATTTTGCTCAACAAGAAATTTTTTTACTACATTTTTCAAACTATTCTGATCGAACGTTTCCATATCTCGAGTCTCCTTAATCTATGATTTATCATTATTTTAAAAGTTACTCTTATGATATCACTTTAATTAAACATTAGCCTTTACTTTTTACGGTATAAAAAGTACACTCTTCTCAAAAAGAAGAGTGTACAAGCTCAATCAGTAACTTTTAAAAATCATATTCCGCTTCTTTTTGTTGAATAATCGTTTGATACGTATCCAGCAATAAGAAAAAGTCATCCACGAATCGATCCAATCGGAATTCGATATCTGGGTTCTTGATTTCTTGCCGAATAATATCCTGATCCGTAATAAACACATAGTTCGGCACTAAATTAGCCTTCATATAACTCAAAACAGGACGGATTTGTTGTTCAGGGATCAAAAAGTGTTTTTCTGATCCGGCCGTAACGATCATTCCTGCTACTTTATTCCGAAAAGCATTGACTGGTAACATATCAAATAAATTCTTCAAGGTCCCTGGCATCGATGCTTGAAAAATCGGCGTTCCAATAATCAAGCCGTCTGCATCCATAATTTTTTTCAATGCTGTGCCAACTTCACCTTCATGCTGAAGATATTCTCGCCCATCTACAAATGGAAATTGTATTTCGGCAAAATCAATAATCTCTACTTCGGCGCCTTCTTTTACTTCTTTTATTTTATTGATTGTATAATTTACGGCTACTCTTGATTTACTGCCAAAAGCTGAGCCGATTATTGCTACGATTTTCATAAACATTCCGCCTATTCTTTGGTGTATTTTTTAACTTCCGGCATCACTTTTGTCGCAATTAGTTCAATGTTTTTCTTCACCAGATTCAGCGGCACACCCCCAAAATCGATTTGAGCCATAAAACGTTGGTGTCCATATAATTCGTATTGGTAAAGCATCTTCTCGATAATTTCATTGACGCCTCCGACCATTAGCGTATCTCGTGTATCTTGCGATTGAGCAAAATGTTGTTTAGGATACGTTCCGCCACGAATCGCTGACCAACCAGCATTTAAAAATGGATACATTTCTTTACGTGCTTGACTACCCGTTTCTGCAACATAAAACAAACTCGTCGTGGCAAGCGGGAATTCTTTCTCATCATAACCTGCTTCTGTTAAAGATAAACGATACGCATCCACAGCACGTTTGAAAATAGGGGCTGGTCCTGCTAAAGTCGTTAGCATCATTGGAATCCCATCTAATCCAGCTTTGATTGCACTATCTGCTGGTCCGCCTACTGCTCGCCAAATAGGTAAATATCCACGCACTGGTTGTGGTAAGATTTCTGCATTTTGCAATGGCGCACGAAAGGCACCTTTCCAATTCATTCGTTCATTTGGTGTTGCTTCATTCAATAGTTTTAACAAATGTATTTTTTCTTCGAACAATTCTTCATAATCTTTTAAATCAAACCCAAGTAGTTCATAAACACCGACACGAGAACCTCGACCTGCAACGATTTCTGCACGACCATTTGAAATTAAATCTAAGGTGGCGTACTCTTCATAAACTCGAACTGGATCATTGGTACTTAGAACTGTGACTGAGCTGGAAATTTTGATATCTTTTGTTTGTGCTGCAATTGCAGATAGAATCACTTGGTTAGCTTGTCCGATAAAATGACTTTGGTGGCTTTCACCTACACCGAAAACATCGATTCCTGCTTCATCGGCAAATTTTGCCGCTTCGATAATGTCATTGATTCGTTGTTGTTCGCTGATTATATTTCCTGTCATTGGATTTTTAATGTGATCTCCTAAAGAATATAAGCCAATTTCCATGCCTTTTGATGGATCAATGCCGAATTTTTCATTCATTTTTTTGTTCATTTCTCTGCACCTCTTTCTCGTAATCTATTACATAGGTCTTACTGCATCAATTTTTTACTGATTTTAGCGAGTTGAAGCACTTCTTGTTTCGTTAAAGTATCAAAAGCAGAGGCCTGCTGTTTACTTTGTTTAAAGAAGCAAGTATCTAGTTGTTCTTGCCCAACATCCGTCAAAGAGATGTATTTTTCCTTCCATTCTTGCTGGCGAGTAATCCAACCATCTGCTTCAAATTGCTTAATCATTTGCGAAACGCCACCTTTGGAAAGAAGTAATTTCTCCCCAAGTTCCTTTTGTGTGATTGGCTGATTTTCATGAATCCGATGAAGCATATCAAATTTTGAAACGTTCAAGTCATATTGTTTTAAAAATTCATTGGACTGAATATTGCTTTTTTGAACAAACTGCAAAATAGACATCCAACAACTTAATTTTACTTTTTCTGAAAGTGATAATTTTTCCATTGATTAAACCTCCTCTTTAGTTTAGAACTAAACTGATGAAGCTAGTATAATATACTTACTAAAAATAAGCAAACTGCAGCTACTCGCTGTTACTAATAATCATCGATTTATCTTGAAGATCATTTCACTAGTTAAATCTTCTCTTTGATTCTTCCAAGTATTATTAGTATAATGATAATGTTTTTCAGAACATAATCGAAAGTAATAGAGTGGAGACTATAGAATGATGAATAATTTTTGGGCAGAATTACCAAAGCCTTTTTTTATTTTAGCACCGATGGAAGATGTGACGGACGTTGTCTTCCGCCATGTTGTCAAAAAAGCAGGCGCACCTGATGTTTTCTTTACTGAATTTACGAATTCAGATAGTTATTGCCATCCAGATGGGAAAGAAAGTGTACGAGGACGTTTAGTATTTACCGAGGATGAACAGCCAGTGGTCGCGCATATTTGGGGCGACAAACCTGAATTCTTCAGAGAGATGAGTCTTGGATTAGCAGAAATGGGCTTTAAAGGCGTAGATATCAATATGGGGTGTCCCGTTCCCAATGTAGCAGGGCGCGGAAAAGGAAGCGGTCTTATTTTACGGCCGGAAGTGGCCGCCGAATTGATTGAAGCGGCTAAAGCTGGTGGTTTACCTGTTAGTGTTAAAACACGGATCGGGTATGCAGAAACCGCTGAGTTAGGAAACTGGATCACACACCTACTGAAACAAGATATTGCCAATCTTTCTGTTCATTTAAGGACGCGAAATGAAATGAGTAAAGTTGACGCCCATTGGGATTTGATTCCTCAAATTATGGAAATTCGTGATCGTGTTGCACCTCAAACACTGATTACGATCAATGGCGATATTCCTGATCGACAAAAAGGAATGGAACTTGCGGAACAATATGGTGTAGATGGAATCATGATCGGTCGAGGGATTTTTAAAAATCCTTATGCGTTTGAAAAAGAACCCAGAGAACATTCTCCAAAAGAGTTGCTTGGATTATTGGAGATGCAACTTGATTTACAAGATCATTATGCTGAAATGGTGCCACGCTCGATTGTTGGTCTGCATCGTTTTTTTAAGATTTATGTTAAGGGATTTCCTGGAGCGAGTGATTTGCGAGTTAAATTGATGGGAACGAAATCGACGGATGAAGTTCGAGAGATTTTGAGAGAATTTTATGAAATGAGTCTTTAACAGTAAGATGGAGATATTAAAATCTATTTGTTTGTCTTTTAGGTCTTCTATAATAAAAAAGCCTTAAACGTTCATTATTCTAACGTTTAAGGCTTTTATTTCAGATTATACTCTAGTCTTGAATATTTCTTTTTCTAAACCATAGTAAAACGGATCCACTCATAACCATAGTTAAACCGACTAACCAAGTTAGGAACGACTTTGTCTCACCAGCTTTTGGTAATTTACTTTGTTTATCACTTCTCTTTGTTGATTTTTTATCATTGGAAATAACATCGCTTTTTTTGTTGTTATCTTTACTATTTTCATCTATATTAGTTCCGTCTTGATTTTCGTCATCGTTCGATTTTGTAACGTCGTCATCCACAGACATTACAATTGTTTTAGTCACCGTAGAGGCTTCAGGCACTTCATCGCTTGTTGTTTGAGCGGAAGTTGCCTTCGTACTTAGGGATGCTTCCGTTTCTTCGTAAGTTTTTGGTGCATAGCTGATAGTTACTTTTTGTTCCCCACCAACATTTGCTTTAACAGCTGAAGTATCCACTAATAGATCCTTCCCAGCTACAACAACTTCTTTATTTGCATTAACAACTTGAGCTTTAGAGGCCGCTAAAATTGCCGTATTTAATTTGTTCGCTGTATCTAATTTTTTCAAATCCGATAAAGCAATCTTAAAATTGTCTGCTTCTAATTTCCAAGTTCCATCTGCAATCAAATCAATCCACTGAGCTTTTAGCACCATACCACAAGCTGGCATTATGAATGATTCTTCCATAACTTTACCATTCTCATCTAGCCAACCAGCAAATGCAAATGCCTCGCGAACAGGAGTCGTAATTCCTTTTAAGGTAACTTGACTATCCGTTGGTTGAATGATATCGGTTGGTTTTGTCTCTGGATCTCCGCCATTAACATCAAAACGAATCGTTTGATCTTCGACCGCCCATTCCGCAACTAATGATAGACCGCCTACTGGCACAGTTATTACACCTTCATATTTTTTATCGTTTGCATACCAACCTGCAAATGCATACCCTGCACGTGTTGTGATTACTTCACTCATATTTAATTCAGCACCAGCTGGCAATACAATTGGCTCTACAGGTGTCCCTTCACCTGAATCAAATGTAATTTCTTGATCTTCACCTGTCCATTTTGCGACTAATGATAGACCACCGGCTGGCATTGTTATTGTGCCTTCGTATTGTTTATCGCCTACATACCAGCCTGCAAATGTATAGCCTTCACGTGTTGAAACTGCGTCATTCAGATTTACTTCGCTATCTGTTGGCAATACAATCGGCTCTAATGCTGTACCTTTGCCTGAATCAAATGTAATTTCTTGGTCTTCTGCCGTCCATTTTGCAACTAATGATAGACCGCCAGCTGGAACAGTTATTGTACCTTCGTATTGTTTATTGCCTACATACCACCCTTCAAAGGTATAGCCTGCACGTGTTGTGACTGCGTCATTTAGATTTAATTCGCTATCTGTCGGCAATACAATCGGCTCTAATGCTGTACCTTTGCTTGAATCAAATGTAATCACTTGATTTTCAGCAGACCATTTTGCAACCAATGATAGACCGCTGGCTGGGACAGTTATTATACCTTCGTATTTTTCATTCCCCACATACCAACCTTTAAATGTATATCCTACACGTGTTGTGACTGCGTCATTTAGGTCTAATTCGGCACCTGTTGGTAATACGATTGAGTCCACTCCAGTACCTTTATCTGAATCAAATATAATCACTTGATCTTCACCTGTCCATTTCGCAACCAATGATAGACCGCCTACTGGCATTGCAATTGTTCCTGACACTTGTGTCTCACCATTAAACCAACCAATAAATTGATATCCTGCTTTTGTTGGCTTAGCTAGTCCATCTAGATCAACTACACTATCCGTGGCAGCTACAATATCTTCTTGTTTTGGAGAACCGCCATCCATATCAAAGCTGATAGTTTGATCTTCAGCCTTAAATTGAGCTGTTAACGTAAAATCTGTGGCTGGTGCTACATCTGTGGCAAAATTCCAGATGCTATTGTCTTCTTTAGCCCAACCTGTAAATTTATACCCATTTTTCACAGGATCTTTTGGTTTGGTAATAGTTTTATTGTAAACAACTTCTGATTTTGAACGCTCTGTTCCTTCAACCATATAAGAAACATTAACTTTTGCATCTTCAATTTCCACTGTGATTACGCTCGGAAACGAGACTAAACCAAGTTCATCCGTTGCGGTAACCATGACCGCATAGCTTCCCTGAACTTTGCTATCTGGAATAACCGTAGCCGTATTACTTGTCAGTGTTGTAGTTAATCCCGCTGGATATGTTGTTGTAGTTGCAACAGCTTTCGCTAAAACTGTAGCTTCATCAACTGTGTCTATTGTTGTGAATGTAATTGTTGGATTTGTAATAGCAATTGTTGGTTTGCTTGCTACGATAAAATCCGTTTTAATTGGTGAGGCATTTCCATTTCCCGCATCATCTGTAACAACCAAGTCAATGGTATATTTTCCATAGTTTCCATCTGAAATTAGAAGACCAATTGCTCTATCTAATTCACCCATAGAACTTCCTGAATAGCTTACTTTTCCAAGACGATCTAAAATTGTCCAAACAAACGTTGCCTCTGTTGTATCATCTGTTGCTGTAATCTTCGCACCACTGGGATTAACATTCCCTTTTGTCCCAATAGCACCTTCTAAATCAACAGAACCTATTGGCGTATCTGCATCTGTGATATAGATATCTGAAATATCCGTAGCATCTTTCCCAATTCCTGGTGTCAAATTGATGGCTAATGTTCCACCAGCTTGACCATTCATCTTTTCATTGAATACAAACTTTTTACCACTCGGTGCAGTAAATTCCAAGGTATAATCTCCAGGTTTACTTATATCTAAACCTTCAAATGAATAAGAACCTTCAGCACCTGCAATTGTTGTTTCAATAACTTTTGCTGTGGCATCTCTTAATGCCACTGTATATCCTGAGCCATACTCAGTTGTTTTAATAACATCATTTTTATCAGTAAAAATAATTTTTCCTGATAAAGGAGTTGGTATATAAAGTGCCACCTTCAAATCCGTTATGATATTAGTCGTTGGACTGATAATTAACTCCGTTTGACCACTTTGCTTCAACCACGCCGTTTTATCATCAATCTTTTCTAAACCATTATCTCCTGTAGTAATAAATTCTGCGCCTTCAACATCTGGCAAACTCACTTTGATTTTATACGTATTGTGTGCTAAATCAACAAAGCCAAATGTTCCTGCTTTACCTGTTCCATCAGCAGCTGACTCACTTTTAGCTCCTGTAGAAATAAAATCTGTTCCTTCTTTTTTAAATAATTCTAATTGAACTTTATTTAACTCTGGTTCACTCGCTGATAATGAACCATCTTTATTTAAATCTAAATATATTTGACCAGAAAGTATACCATCTTCTGCTGCTGGAGTAGTTTTAGCGACTGCAACCACTGGTTCACCAGCAAGTGTGACATCTCCAGCTTGAGTTGTCTTTGTTACTTTATACGCTAAACTATTGTTAGCAGAAATCACTTCTGAACTACCTTTAGGTGGACGTTTTGCATCTAACGGTACATTCGTTGTATATTTCAACTGAACTGTATCACCTGGTTTAACCGTAATTCCCGGCAAAGTTAAGTTTAATGAACGAACTCTCGTAATTTCATTAGAACTTTGGAAAGGGTCCCCGCTCACATAACTACCTGATGGAACAGAAAATCTTTCAGGAGTGGACGATGTTGATGTCAGTAACGTCGTATCATTCGTTTGTTCTCCATTATAAAAAACGTGGATTCCCGAAGCATCTGGATTCACTTGGAACTGTGAACCTCTTGGAACATTTGAACCAACCAATGTATCACCTACGTAGGGCAAGATATTGACAACCTCAAAGTTCTTATATTCATTTGTTCCTTTGTTTGTCAAAGTGATATCATAGTCAATTTTTTGTCCTGGAACGACATTAGCGATCTCGCCTTTTGTCGCATTCACATAATCGGCATCTGCGCTGCCTTTGACTTTGACGTCTGTTTCGATTTTATCTACTTCACCAACTGTAAAAGCTGTTGTCTTTGAGTAGTACGAAGAGATATTAACACCTAAACCTTGTTTTAATTCTGCTGACAATGTTTTTTTGCCATAACCTGTACCGTTCACATTCATCGTGTCTATCTCTTGTGTTAATGAACCCATCCCAACTTCTACTTCATATAATCCAGAACTTAAATTCTCAGCTTTATACTGATTTGCGATAAATAGCATCTCTGTTTTATCAAAATATCTAAGCGTTGTATTGTCCGCTTTATAATAATAGATCACGCTTTTTTTATCTGAAGTTTCAAAACTTCCAGTATTTTCAGCTTGGGAGATAGGTTGAACCGTTGTTCCAGAGACAGGTGCTTGACGATAAGTTACACTACCTCCGTTTGGAATCTGAATAGTATTATCCGTATTTTTTACAGACATTCCTTTAGGAACTTTAACAAAAATATACGGTTGTTCTAACTTTCCTTGGCTTAAACCAAGACGATAATTGTATTTAAATATATCACCATTTAAAACTGTGATCGCATCAAAAGCGGCAGTAGTCGCTTGTTCAAATAAAGCTCCGCCAGTTAATTGCTCATCATTTCCAATGATAGTATAATTTGCTGTATAATTTGCTGTGTCTAATGAAATATTTTCTGATAATGCATCTGTGAAACTTATGCTTTCAACTTTTAATTGAATTGTATCACCAATTTTATTATCACGATTTTTCATATATATTCGATCAGGTTGAATATTTCTAGCAGTTGCATTATTGGCTTGAGTAATCTTGACTTTTTTTATCTCTCCAGAAATATTTTCAAAGCTATACGTTGCTTCATCTGACTTCTCAGTCACTTCAATCCATTGATTTCCAAGAAGATATTCTACTTTTTGAATAGCGTTTTGAGTAAGATCTATTCGACCTGATGAAACACGTGTAACATCAACTCCATCTGGTATTTGATAAACTGTTTCAAAATTCGACACTTCACCTGAACCTTGGCTAGTATAACCTAATGCGTAGTTGAATTCTGAAGTAATTTGAGATTCCTTTGGTGATGCTTGAGTAAATTTAACTTGGTTTCCTGCTGGTACTATCTTAACCGTGCTAGGTGCTGTCGAATAAATCAATTCGTCTCCGTCATAAATCTCATAACTATAGCTATAAGTTTTATCGATTTCAGCATCGTTACTGATTCGTAAACCGCCGCCCCAATAAAAGACACTTACTTGATTAGCATTTATTTCACCAAATGCCATCTCTGTCTGGGTATCACTTAATTCGGTAAGTTTTTTAGAAGCATTCTGTATAGTTCCGTTATTATCGTAAGTAGTGCCTCGACCTTCCTTGAAAGTGAGCATATCTTTAAATTCTGGATCACTCACTGTTAAGATAATTCGAGCATTTTTAAACGATTCTTTCAGAGTCTTGCTTCGTGTCAATCTTGGATATATTTCTTGCGTCTCACCTTGATAGGCCGTCACATTAACGCCAACGCCACTAAAATCCCAACTCTTACTATTCGGTGTTACTAAAGCAAAAGGATCTCCCGTAAACTTAGTACTTGCGCTATTCACAACAGTTTCAAATGGATCACCATTACTATTTGTACCATTAATTGTATAGCTCGTTTTAATATTTTCGTCTAAGCCAATTCCTACTTTTGGCAATACTGTTACAGCCATATTAACGAAATTACCCGATGTATATCCATTTTTCAAAGTATACGTCACTGTATTTGCATCACGATCATACTTAACCGTTTTAAACCAAGTACTATCTGCTATTTTTGTATACGTTTGAATCGTACCATTCTCAACTTCGACCGTTATTGTTGTATTATTTAAATTTGTTGTTGCATCTGTATAAGTCAAACTTCCAGAAAATTGAAGACGCTCATCAACATCACTTGTTTCTTCTTTACTAGTTGTAGCTGTAAGCGTTGGTGCCACAACTGTTTCGTTTGGATTTATTTCTGAACGCTCATTTGTCTTTTTAGAAGCTTCTTGATTTGTTGAAGGTGCTTTTTCACTAACAGCCACTTCCAATTCATTACTTTTAACTGTTTTATCAATGTCTTGTAATATTAACTTATACGTCCCTACTTGATCTGCTATTAAGTTTAATTTGAAATCTTGGGCTTCAGAAATATTTTTTATCGTTAATTCACGTTTTTCTTGATTGTAAGCTAAATTCTGATTCAAGCCTCCATCAGCATTTTTATTCTTCTCAGTGTTAAATGAAATCCCTTCTGGCAATTCAAGGACACCCGTACTGATTGTTCCTTTGATCTTTAAGTTAAAATCAGATTCCATAGTAATTGGTGTCGATTGCTCCTCTAATGCTAAAGAAAAGCGTTGTTCTACTCCTTTATTCTCTGGTTGATGCTCCTTATTCGAACTCTCAGTTGTAATTGAGCGTACCTTAGGCACGATATCTGTGTTTTGTTTCAGTGATCCTTGTTCTCCACTGCTCTCTAGTGTCTCGTTTGATTCGACTGTCGAATCTGTTGTGTATGTTTCACGGATTCCCTCCGCTGATACAATTCCTGGAACTGTCGTTTGAGACATTAACATCAGTACCGCCATACAAATAGTTACTCTATTTTTAAACTTCATCCTATTTCCTCGCTTCATAGATTTTAATTTAACACTTGGAAAAATACTTTATCATCAAAAAAGTAAATATTTTTTGAAATTATTTTCTTTTGTTTATCTTCTAAATTATACTGATATACACTCAATTTTTTTGTTGGATTATCAATTAATTGAAGCTGATGAATCATTTCAGTTTGATTAGTAGTGCCATAAAACTCTAAATATTTATCTAGTTTTTTCACATTCAAATCTTCATTAAATTCTTTCAAATCCTCATTAAATAATTTATCGATTTCGATTTTGCTGTGAATTTTTTCACTTGGCTGTCCTAGTAAATCGATTACTTTATCCGAATCGGCTCCCATATGTACTTGCTCAAAATCAACTTCTGATTTTTGAACTAACCCACTAATTATAATAAATCCTGTCCCCAAGATAACGGCAACTATGCAACATAACGTAGTTTTACTAAATCGTTTTCCAAAAATTGTCCATTTGTTTCTCTCTATCCTACTTCACTCCTGTACTTTAAAATATATTCACTCTCTACTTTATAATTTACAATGTATATAGGTACGTTTCAAAGTTGAAACGATGTACTTTTGTGTTTTTTTTGTGTTTTTTCTTATAAAGTAATCCTATTTATATCGAAGAAATATCATAATACTATCATTTGTGAAAAAATTCAATAAAATATTTGATTTTTATTTGTTTTTATAACCATATTTTAATAAAAAAAACAAGAGCTTGGGACGTAAGTCCCAAGAACCCTAAAATAGAAGACCGAAAATCGTAAAAAATGATTTTCAGTCTTCTATTTTTTAGATTATTGGGAGAATCCTCCTTGTTTTCTAGCTTACTTAGCCTATATTTCCTTAAATTTACCGCCATTAGCGCGAATTCAATTTCATTGTGTGTCTGCTGTTTCCCACGAACAGAGAAACGAGTGAAGCCTAAACAAGCCTTCAGATGTCCGAAAGCTGGCTCAACGTCAATTTTTCGTTGGCGATAGATTTTACCTGTTTCTTTTTCTGAAAGCAGTTGTTGAACCCTTGCTTTAAAGTATTCCCAGTTCATGTTCTTTTGAATCTCGCGATTCTTACCACTCTTCGCTTTTGTACATTGGCTTCGAACAGGACAATCCGAGCAGTCTTCACATTCATATCGTTTTAAATACCGTTTAAACCCATACTTATCTGTACGAATAGAATAATTTCGAAAATTCATTTTCCGTCCATCGGGACAAAGAAACGTATCATCTAATTCCTGATACGACCAGTTTGCGGGAAGGAACGGGTTTTGTTTGAATTTTTTCTTTTGTTCTTTATGATACATGGCGTAAGTGATGAGTGGTGTTCGCTCATGATCCTCTAAAACCGCTTGATAGTTTTCTTCTCCTCCGTAGCCAGCATCTGCGACAATATAGGTTGGCAGTTCAAAGAAACGCTCTTTTAAAGTGCTTAAAAAAGGGCGCAATGTCCGTGTATCTGTTGGATTTGAGAAAAGGTCGTAACCTAAAATATACTGACTGTTTGTGGCAATTTGGAGATTATAGCCTGCTTTCAACTGACCATTTTTCATGTGATCGTCTTTCATGCGCATAAAAGTGGCATCTAGATCAGTTCTAGAATAGCTGTTGCATTGTTCTAGAATCTGTCTATGTTTTTGATAAGCGAGTTTTCGCTCTTTAAAGTCCTTGAAAAGTTTCCTTAATTTTTTAGGAACTTTTCGTTTAGAACGGATTGATTTGCGCGTAATTCCATCCTCTGCTTGTTCGATTTTTTCTGTAAACTTTTCTACAACATGCGCGAGATTTTCTTCAATCTTGCCTAATTCAGTGACAGATAATTCTTTTGAGGACTCTCGTTCAATTTCAGGGATAATTTTATTTTTTAGCAATTCATCGTAGAGAAAATTTGATTTTTCAGTGAGCTTTTTATCAAAGTTGTCAACGGATTTTTTCCAGACAAAAGTATATTTATTGGCATTGGCTTCAAGCTTTGTGCCATCAATAAAAATCGCTTCTTCTTCAATCAATTGTTCCTTGACTAATTGGCTACGGAACTGGACGAAGCACTCCCGAAGGAGTGCATTCACTAAAGGATTCACTCGAAAACGATTAATGGTTCGATAGCTAGGTTGATAACTTTGAGTGAGCCACATCATGCGAATACTGTCTTTCGTTAACGCTTCAATCTTGCGACCAGAAAATACAGATTGCGTGTAGGCACATAAAATCATCTTCATCATCATTTTTGGATGATAAGAAGAAGGCCCCATTTGATGGTTGAAAGGAAGAAAACGTTCATCAGGAATACTTTCAACTAATTGATCAATCGCGAACGCGATATCATTTTTTTCTAACTGAAAGCTAAAATCTAGAGGAAGAACAACTTGATTTGTGGTATAATTTTTAAACATAAGAACACCTCGCTAGTTTATTTGTGTAGTACTTTTATTTTAGCAAAGGTGTTCTTATTTTTGTACAAAAAAATAATCCAGACGCCAATCAAGTTGACTGGTATCTGGATTTTTCGTTGGGACTTATGTCCCAAGCTCCTATTTTATTCGAAGTATTTCTAAAACCTCTTTGATTAGTTTCATCGCGTATTGATACTGGGTAATTAAGATGATTACTGGTATCAATATTAAAAATAAAAACATCATAGTTAAACTAATTTTTTGAATCCAGTTAAAATTAAGCCCTCTTAAAGTATCTTTTGTAGTATTTCTGCCCATAAGCTCCTGTTGTTGATTCTTCAAAAACATGATTTCAATGTCCTTACGTTCACCTTTCACCTTTACTCCAACGCTCGTTTGGACGCCTCCAATTGTTGTGTAGGTTATAGAATAACTTCCGACAGTCGCTTGTATTCGATTTGTATTAACCGCAACTATTTGTTCTATTGCGCCATACTTAGTATTCCATGCCTTCGCTTTTCCTGCTCGTATCCAATCAGCTTGATCAAACTGTAATACATCTTGAATTGTCACCGATAAAGGACTAGCATCAATTGCAATTCCATTATCGCCAATAGTAGTATATGTTCCTGTTACAAGCATATAGACGTTTTTTTCCAGTTTTTTACCTTCTTCTTCATAATAAACTTTAACAGGGTAACTCCCAGGCTCTTTCACATTCTCTAATTTTTTTAAACTTTGTTCGTCTGTTGTCGTAGCCGTTGCAGTAGCGGTGGAAATCAGACTCATAAAAAGAAAGAAAAAAGAAACAAATAATTTCAATTTTTTATGCATTATCCACCTCTTTTGGAAGGATAATTTTTAATAAAACACCCTCATTCTTTGGTTCGAAATAGTATTTCCCACCATACTTCTCAACCATTACTCGAACAGTATACATCCCGATTCCTGTGCTATATTGATTAACTTCTAAAGCTGTATGATAAAACAATTCAAATACATGATCAAAATCAATCATTTCAGCGTCATCACTTTCATTATATGCAGAAATGATCATTTCATTTGACCTTTCCTCGATTTTTAATTCAAACATCCCATTTTCTTTTGTATATTGAGCTACATTCGACAGAATATTATGGATTAGTTGTTTAGCTTCTATCTCGTCGATTTTAATCATCGCTCTTTTCGGAAAGTCCAATTCCGCATAAATTTTTCTAGATTGTAGTATTGGTTTAAATCGCTGAAGCGTTTCTTGAATAACTTTAATAATATCCACTTTAACAGGTTCTACTTTCACATCATTTTTATGGACTAAGTAAATTGCACTTTGAATTTCTTTTAACGTTTTATGATTCTTTTCTTGCATTCTTTTCAAAACTGCTATAAGTTCTAAATCATCTTGATGTTGTTCTATTAAATTTTCGAACTGCATGGACTGCATTGTTAGAGGTGTCTTCAAATCATGAATGACCGATGCTACTAATTGATCCTTGTAGATCATAGCTTCTCTTTTGGCTTGTAATTCCTTTTCTAACTCTGTATACCTCATCCCAAAGTTATCCATTTTCCCTTGCAAATCTCCAGTGAATTCAGTTAAATCTTCCAAAAGTCCATCGTACTTTGATAGATTTTCTGAACTTGACACACCAGCTAAATCAAACTTTTTCATTTTTATGATAGTATTTTTCAATCTTTTTAACGGTCTCACTGTATCATAAAACATTTTTAATAAGAGCAACATGATCACTGTAAATAGAATCAAGATTAAAATTACCAAGCCGATTAATGTTACTTCAAAGAATTTTTGTGGGTTAACCGTATAAATGGCTAACCAAACTTGATAATCCGTCCCTTCCACAGTGATTACGTAACTGGCATGATAACTCAAAGGAACCTTTTTTACTATTTTATCTAGTTCTTTGAACTCAATACTAGGAAGAGTCTGGAAAACATAACCTGATTGACTCAGAACAACAACATCTATTTGGTTCATTTCAGAAATTTCTTTTAAGCGCTTTGTTCTGGTAGCAGAGTCCGTTACTTCGACACTTTCCTTGATATCTATGGTAATAGTATTTATTCTTTTTTCATCGATTTTGTTATAGATTTCTGGCAAAAAAAATACTACCATGCCCAAAAACAGCATCACTATAATATATGTTACTGCTAACACCGAAAATTTAGAGTTATTCAGTCTTTTTTTATTCTGCCCATTCATAACCAATACCCCTAATTGAGTAAACACTTGTTAAATATAGTTTCGAACGTAAATTCTTAATGTGTGTATCAATCACTCTTGTATCTGCAATCTGAAAATCTTCTCTCCATATATCTTTGATGATTTTTTCCCTAGATAAAACCTTATTTTTATTTTTTAATAATAGTACTAACAAATCAAATTCTTTTAGCGTTACTTCCACCAACTCATTATTCTTATAAATTTTTCTGGTCTTCACATTAACTCGAATATATTCGTTTTTACTGAATAGCTCTTCTGTCACTGGTACAAAATCTTCTTCTAAAACTTTTTCAATCCGTTTAGAAATGATTTTGACAGAGACTGTTTTTTTTATGTATTCATTGACATTTAAGTCTAACCCACGATATTCATCATCTTCATTGTCTGAATTGGTTAAAATAATGACCTTTATATCTGGACTAATCTCACGTAGTAATGAAAGAAATTGTAGTCCATCTACTGAGACCATCTGCAAATCACTGATTACTAAGTCAAAAATTTTTTCTTTGAAAAACTTTAAACCTAAAATTGCATTATTCGCACTCGTCACATGGTAGCCTTTAAGTGATAATAGTTCTTCCATAAACAGGCAATAATCCTGATCATCATCCACAAATAAAATTCGCTTCATCTGAAACCCCTCTCTTTTTATACGTACATATCGTTTAAAAACCGATAAAGACATTTCTTTTACTTTACTATATCGATATAATACACTTTTTTGTTTAAATAAGGTAGTCATTGTTAATATGTTTATCGTACATCTGAATATATACTCTCCTATAAATAAAAAAAGAGCGATAAATTAATGAGGTATGGACTGGGCTACAAAAATTAAATGTTCTCAGCACAATATTTCATTAATTCTGCCGTAGTCATGTTTCACTTCTATCTATATTGAATTGATGTTAGCAAAAAAGCACCCGCAAGATGCTGATGCTTAAAGTCTTTTAAATTCTTTGTCGAATTGCTAATTTGAACCAAAAAACTCTTGTAAATGCTGATAAAACAAGGAGTTGATTAACGTTTTGAGAACTGTGAAGCTTTACGAGCTTTCTTAAGACCTGGTTGGCTAAACTCAGATAACATTCAGCTTCAAAATATAGTAATATCAACAGTTTCTATTAAAATCAGCTAAAGAAAGTGTCACTATATTTGAATAAATTTCAATTACTCGTAACTAAAATTCGTAACCAAACAAAATAGCTTGCACGTCAGAGTATATATTCATACTTAACACAATAATTTTATCCAAAAACACACATAAATCAGAATAAGGCTACTTTTTTATAACCATAAATTATAAGCAGGCTTGCTTACTATTTTTACACACTAAGAAAAATACTCTCAAAACTACTGACAGTCTAACAAACCAATACTTTTTTCTTCTAAAAGTTGAGTATCAACTTTTCCATTTTTTTTCAACGGAAAAGTCGATAATTCAATGATTTGCGAAGGTCTCATAAATTCTGGTAAATTATCTATTAATGTTTGTTTTACTTCTTTAGCATTTTTCGAAACAACAACTATAATTTTTTTCTTATACACAAATGCGTGGCAATTTACTTTATTCAATCGGTTAACATTGTATTCAATCTCCCCTAAATCTACTCTAAAACCTTTTATTTTTACTGTTCTATCTATCCTACCAAGATAAATAATTTTCCCATTTTTTTTCTTTTTGACCATGTCCCCCGTTTTATATACTTTTTGATCATTCCAATAAATAAATTTTTTTTTAGTCTCAGCTTTAGAATTAATATATCCTATTGAAAGCCCATCACCTGCTATATAAAGTTCCCCTTGTTGTGCTTCTTTTCCGTTTTCCCCAATAATATATACACTTGTTCCATAGACAGGGGTTTCGATGGATATCTCATTGATATTGGTCAATTTCCCTATAACATCTAAGGTAGTAAATACTGTACCTTCAGTTGGTCCATATCCGTTTATTACAGTAGTGTAATTTAAAGCAATTTGTACATGTTCTAAACTTAATTGTTCTCCACCAACGATTACACAATCTACATTAACAAGCAGTTCAGGATTTTTATCTATCCAAAAATTGAATAGCGAAGATGTTATCCACATGATATTAATTCCTTGACGTATTCTTTCTTCTACTTTAAATATATTTAGTACTTCCTTTTTACTTAATATTGAAATGGTCATACCTTTTAACAAAGGGCACCAAATCTCTATGAGTGAAGCATCGAACTCCAAAGGACTTATATGCGACATTATTTTACCTTCTTCAAATGATAGTCTGGGCTCCTTTATCAAGCGTAATATTGCTTTATCAGAAATCCCAACAGCTTTAGGAATTCCAGTTGTACCAGAAGTAAATGCAATATAGCTCAAGGTATTAGCGCTTCGTATTTTATCTTGATAAATTAAATCGTTATACTCTTCAGGTAGTATGCAAAAAGCATCAAGGACTATCTTTATATTCAACTCACTCATCAATAACTCTTTTCGATTTCGCGGATAATCAGGATTTATTACTGTATATGTTGCACCAGAGCTTATTACCCCTATCATTGCTGCTATTGCCTCTATACTTCTTTCCATTTGAATACCAACAACTTCATTTTTGGATATCCCTTCATTTATTAAAAAAGCACTGTATCTATCCGATTTCCGTTTTAATTGAGAATATGTTAAACTTGTAATTCCATCTGTAATAGCAATATTTTCCCCAAATCTTTTAAAACTTACTCCCAGCATTTTAAACATATTTGAATATCGCATCACGCTACCTCCTAAATTACTATACTATGTTTCACTAAAATTTTCAGGATAACTCATCTGCATATATGCCCAACAACTATCGACCACTTCATTAAGTGATTTGTTAGAGTCAATAACAATCGTATTATCATCATATTTCTTTAGTAATCTTTTGTATTCTTTGACGTAAAGCTGAACATCTATCTTACGTTCAAACCTATCTTTTTGTTTCTTAGAAATTCTTTTTTTCAAATTATATGTTGACGCATCAAGAAAAAAAGTAATATCTGGGATAAAATTTTCAATCGCAAGACTATTCAAATCTGTAATAACATTTTCCTCAATAATTCCTCCTTGATAAACATAGGTGCTCAGTGTAAACCTATCACAGATAAGAATTGTACCTTTAAATAGCTCAGGTGCTATAACATCAAGATAGTGCTGTCTTCTACATGATAAAAAAAGAAATAACTCTGTTACTTTATCCATTTTTTTATTCAAAATTAAATCAACTATCTTAGACGACAGATAATTATATGCGGTTTCTTTAGTTATCATTACCTTTTTGTCTGTTTTTTTCTCAATTACTTTTTTCAAGTCGTTACAGACGGAGGTTTTACCCACTCCATCCACTCCTTCTATAACAATGAAAAGACCTCTTTTTAATTTTTTCATTGCATTCACATATCCTTCCTAAGCTTTTTATTACCAACAAAAAGCACAAGTACTGAAAGAGAATATATTGCTCCTATAACAACTAGTGCATATCCTTTCCAATATATAGATAAATATCCAAAGACTAAACTGCTAATAGGATTTAATATATTTGAAACAACAAAAAGTATGCTAAGTGTCTTCCCTATATTAAAAAGATTTGTTTCCATCTGTATATATGTATATAACTGTATATTATATAATACTAAACAGAATGAGAAAGAAAACATTATAATACTCAAAACAAAAAGATTCGGAATAGCCATAAGTAAAATTAGAGGTAACAACATTGTGTAAGCAATCAAACTCTTAAATAAATTCTTAGTCTTTTTATATTTAAAAAATATAGGGGCGCTTAAACTCCCTACAACTTGGAAAAAATTCACAATACTATAAGCGTTTCCATCCAAAAAATTCACTAGTATATTAGGTAAACAAATCTCCACTCCTAGCAAGAAAAAGTTGCTTACCATTGAAATCAACAGAATGGCACGTAATTTTTTATCTTTATACATTTCTTTGAACACAGATAAAAATTTTTCTTTCTCATTAATCTGACCATCAACGTTTATTTCTTTCAACATAAACAATAACACACTAGAAATAAAGTAAAAAATGGAACAAACCAATAAGGAAACGCTCATTTCAAATAGCAAAGGGAATACTGAAGTAAAAATTGGAATAGAAATTTCTATGATCTTTTTTATAAAAGTTTGTTCTCCATTTATTTGCTTAATATTTTCTTTAAAAAAAGCTTGAGGAATAACAGCTTTATCGCTTAACGCAAAAAAAGCATATAAAATCCGCAATAATATTAAAATAGCATAAAGATAGTTTCGATTGTCTTTTTCTATCAAAACTAATCCAATAAAACATACTAAAAAACTAAAAAAATTAATACCCATTAAAATTTTTTTTTTGTTCAGTTTATCTAGCACTACTCCTGCTGGTATATTAACTAGTAATGTAATGCCAAAAATAATTGAACTAATTTTCCCTAACAATAATGAATTTCCTTCAACTTTCACAATATTATAATTAAATACAAATACTAATAAAATATTTGATATTATCGCTAAAGCAGAAGAACTTAAATAAACAATTCTATTTTTTCCCAACTGGCTTCCCCCCTTTAAGAATTTTCAAATTCAATATGACAACATTTATTCAATTTTACAATATCGTTTAATCCTTGAACCTCTGGAAAATTATCTTTCAATTTTCCAAAAATAAAAATATTGTACGTATTTCCGAATTGCAAATCAGGAATAATATCTCCCTTTTTAAAAAAGATATCTGTCCGCGTATTAACTAATGTCCTTGGAATTTCTGAACTATTGAAAAAAATGTTTTTAATTTTCCCTCCGTTTTCCAGAAGGTTACAATAAAGAAAATATAAGCCTTCATTAGGCGCTTTTGTTAATAATTCGCTTCTCACAAATTGATCTGTCATTATGTCATAATAAATTTTAAAAAAAATTCCTACCATATTTTAATGAATAAATATAATAGAAACACCCTCCACCACCAGGTCTTAACGCATTGTCCAGTATATATACTTTCCCTTCTCTAGTTATCTTCATTTCTGTATGAGTTGCTCCAGTTTCAAAATTGAACGCTCTACAAAAATCTTGTGCTGCTTTACTAATTTTTTGTTCAATCTCAAGCTCTAATTTTTTAGAATAGTAAACAAAATCTTCGAAATGATGTCCTTCTAATCCGTGCAAACGCTCGCAAATCCCTGAAAAAACAACTTCTCCCTTGTACCACAACATATCAATCGCATATTCTTTACCTTCAATATATTCTTCCAATACTATTTTGGAATCAAAGTTATATCCATTTGCCCATAACTTCATTATTCTAATAGCTTTTGTCACTTTTCTTATACTAGTTTCAAGCTCCAATTCATTTTTTAGTAAATAAACACCACTACTGCCATAACCACAGTTTGGCTTTATAACTAATGGATATTCTAAATTTGATTCTCCACTCAAAAACTCCTCTAAGTATGAAATTTTAGGAACATTTTTCCCATTTTGCACTTTTTTTGTATTATACTTACTTCTGCTATAGTTATTCTCAAAGAAATTATATGTTTTTATATTGGATAGTTCGCTTATCTCATACACTTTATCAATTAACTTTTCATCATTAGTAAATATAATATCGGCAAAACTATACTTATTTTTCAAACATTCAACAATTTCTTTTATATTTAACCGGTTAAACATCTCAAAATGACAATTAAAAAGGTTTAGGTTTACATCATGAAACTTCCCAATATAGAAGACAATTAATTTATTTCCCCTTTTTAGTGCGCTTTGTTCAAATTCTTCTAATAAATATATTTCAGTGGTTAAAAAAATTATAGTTCTCATACTCAAAACTCCTGTTTTTTGTCATGGGTGTTTAAATTATTTATATATTTCACATTCCCTATAAAGATATACTCATCTCTAGAACATATTATTGCTGAATTATCATCAAGTAGGTATATATCATTCTCTAATAACAGATAGTTAGTCTTTTCTAACACTTCTGGTGTACTATGAACATCTAAATAAAAGGTGTACCTCCCTAATCCCTGAGCTCTTGCCTCTATTTTTTCTCCATGTATGGGGTTTAAGTAGACCTCTGTTCCCAAATTTAATGCACCTGCGCTGTAACCTATCATAAGTCCAGTAAATTCTTTTAAAAATTCCACAAATTCTAAATCTGACCATATGAGAGAATTTTGATAAACAAATGATCCTCCCATTAAAAAAACTAATGAAACATTCTCAGATTTTATTAACTTAAAATCAGATTGATAAATTTTAATATTATCAAACACTATATCATTTTTATTAAAGCTACTTACTATATTTTTTGTATAGTACTTTGTTAGAGTTTCATCATCTGAGGTTGGAACTATGAGTACATCCCCTTTTGAAATATTTTTTTTAATTTCGGAAACAAATTTCGAATTCTCCATCATAATAAAAAAATCACTTACTAGAATTTCCAAATAATCACTCCTTCTCCACAATATATTTACTTGTCATAAGTTCAAATAAAGAATCTATTCTATTCATCAATTTATTTGAGTATCTATAAGTGATATCTATTGTTTTTAAATCTCTTGATATTCCTATTTTAAATGTCAGAACATAATTTTTTTTGTTAGGAAGAATTGCTTTTTTTAATTCTTGATGGTTATCATTTTCCTCATTATTAAAAATAATTAATAATATTATCGGCTCAATTTCTTGTTTTCTAGACTTACTATCCTTATTGTTGTTATATCTTAAACTATTTAAATAGGGAATTTCTTTTTCATGTTCATAGATATCTCTTATTGCTGCTTTATCTAATCCTCTTTTAAAAGAATATATATATTCATCATGAAAATCTGCAATTCCTTTATAACGTTTTGACTCTATAGCTGATCTACCAGCAATCAAACTAATGGGAATTTCTTCAATCAAGTCTTCTGAAAAAAATTCAGATAAAACTTTGTATATCTTAATAGTCCAGAAAAGTTCTAAAGACATGTCAATAGTTTTAAAATCAAATGAGTAGTATTTTTTTACTTGAATAAAACCATTTTCAATATCTTTATACTTATTTATTAAAATAAATTTATTTTTCTCGTAATCTTTAAAATTAACTTGAGAAGGTTTATAATTAGAATAGTCAACAAAGTACTTTTTGCTAATGTCCAAATAGTCGTTTATGTCTGTATTAGCTATTTCTTCATTTTTTTTAGAAAAAAATTGGTAATCTCCATCATAAATAGCATGGTGGAGCATTCCAAATAAATATTTCCCGTCATTGCCATGAACGATAATAAAAAAGTGTAAAAATCCCTTTCCCATCATGTCTTTAAAGTCTATTGAGTTTATAATTCTACTAAAAAATGAAGTTTGGGTCTCATTTGATGGTACTGCAATCTCCATAAACTCTACATTTTTTACATTATACATACAAAATTCATCATTAATATATTTACATCTTAACAATGAATTATTTGAGTAAAGATTACACATATAGGAATTGATATCTTCTTCAGAATATTCTGTAGGAATTTTTTCCAATATAGGTACATAAAATAAATTTGAATCTTGATAGTCTAAATATTTTCTAGCTACTGGAGAAGGCTCTAGCACTTTCTCAATAAATGTATAATTGTCATTATAGAAATCTTCTAACATCTTGTTCAAAAATCTCACCTCTGAAATATCCTTTTAGCTCAGTCATATTATTTACTTTGTCTAAATCATTTATACCATAATCTTCTAGCTGAACGACTAAATTCATATAGTCTAAAGAATCAATATCTAATTCCAAAAAATCTACATCTTTATACCTAAAATAATTACCTTTAAGTTCTTCTAAATAGCTTTCTTGAAATACTTTACCGAGACAATCAAACATCCTTTTTAAACTTCTCTTCTCCAAGTCAAACATCCTGTTGAGCTCTAATAGATGCTCAACATCACTAGTTCCAATTATCATGTAATTAACTACTAAAAATAGTTCTGAAAATACTCTTTCTAGCTTTTCTGTATAACTAGTTTCAGAAAAGCTATTATTTCTAAATATGCTACGAATGGCTATTTCTACATTGTATTTTTTAGCCAACATGCCCAACTCTATAAATAATTTGTAGTTATTCATATAAGGCAACTCAATAAAATCAATCTTCTCAAATAACCACATAAAATTATTTAGTTCAGCATTCTCACAAACATCTTTAGACATAGAAACACCCATTTTTACATTATCATTTTGTGATTTCTTTTTTAAGTTTTTTAAAAGCTCTTCACCTTCACTAGTATTCCATTCAAAAATCCAATAGTGTAACATTACAACACTTAAACTATCATTAAGATCGTTTTTTATCGTCTCATAAGATTGCTCAATATATTCTCTTGTATAATTCATTGACAGTTTTTCCTGTTCTAATGGATACTTTTTCAAAGGAATTTTACTAAAAATATTCCCTTTCTCAAAATTTTTTTTCAAAAATTGATGTATCTTTCCATTTTCATAAGCTAGTGCTGTATCGATATTATATACTCCAATCTTGTTGGCTGTATAAAAAAATTCCAATTGTTGCTTTTTTGATATAAAATCCAGTTCCCATGTTCCCAAGCAAAGTTCTGCCATTTCATTTATACTCCCTCTCCATAAAGGTTTCTCGAAATAATACTTATTAATTGCTGCTTAATAGCTGGTGCAAATTTTTTATAATCAGGTTGAGTAACTATAGGTTCCTGCCCATTTTCGGGACTAAACTCAAGAATCTGAATACCGATTCCTTTATCAACCAGTATTTTATTGATTTTTGCCAAATCCAATTTATTTGATTTAACACATCTAGTCCTTTGCTCTTTTGGACAAATTGAACATTCACGATCTTTCCTCTTAAAAAAATTTGTCAATGCTATATTGTTTATCTCTAGCAAATTACTTATTGCACAGGCAGAATGTTTATAAACAGGCATATTTCTTCCAAAGTATTTTTCGGATAATTTTTCTATATATTGAAAATCAGTTTCGGTTAAAGTCTTTGTGTGCCTAGAAGCACTTGAAACATTGTTAGGCAGGGTCATATCTCTTACTTCTGTCATCCCATACTCTATTCCCTCTGTCCACCTTAACCCTCCAGGAATAATAGAAGTTATATCATCAGAATATTCAGACGATACTTTCTTAAACATAGATTCCAAATCTTTAAAATCATTACTCCAATCTCGCACTAGCGGTCTTAGGTACCAATTAAAATGAATATTAGGACACTTTCGAAATAACTCTATATTTTTAAATCTGTTATTTTTCATAGGCTCAACTTCTTGCTCATTATTTGCCCAACATAAAGATATAATTATTGGATTTGTCAATGAAATATTTTTTAATCTCTCAACTGCTCCTTTAGGAATTCCAGCCTTCGTAACTATCCAAAACGGATTTTTTAAGCCTCGGTTAACAAACCACTCCATGATCTGTAATGTTGATTCTAATACCTCCCCTTGAACAAAAGGCTCAGTACTAGAAGTACCAATACTGATAATTCCTGTATTTGCTTCAAATAAAGGATGCAAGGCTAACTCATTCAATATTTCGTCTATAGAAAATTTTGTTCTTCTAATTGGAATATAACGCATTTTTTGATCAGTAGAATTTAAATCCTCAAACACTCCTTGTACATGACAATAAGCACATTGAAAGGCACAACCAGTCCATATGTCTATACTCATAGAATTTCCTGTTATGCTTACAGAAGAAAGCTTAGCATCAGGGTTAGGATCCAAGCAACCATACATGTACTTCGTTAATTCAAACTTACGGCCTGTCTTATCACCAATAATTTCACAAACAGGTTTATTATTAGCTATTTTTATTTTCTCTTTTTTACACAAATTTTCCCACTCCTTAATAAGTTACACAGTAATTTTTTTTAACCTATCTATTAAAAATTCATTATCCCATTTTGTCTTATTGCATTCTTCAATATTGTACTTTTCAAGAAATGAACTATCATCTCTAACTAAATGTTTAAATCCAGGATTATAGTTGTTAGATTCTAAACAATCTATCCTTGATAATAACACTATACATTCTAAAAAACCTTGTAGAAATAATATTTGATTTTGATAATTCATCATAGTTAATTCTCTTTTTTGATTAAATCCTTTTTTTAGTTTGTCTAATACATTTTTTTTATATTTGATAAAATAGCTACCATTTAAATTTTTAATTAGATTTTTAACTTGACCACTTTTATCCATACAGACTAATGCTTGAGATAAATCACACAATAAGACTTCTTCATTCGCACCACCTATAGCCCAATCTTTTTGTATACTTTCTATATATTCACCTAGTATTATGCTACTGATATGTCCTATAAAATCATTTGTGTTTCTTACACAAATATTCAAAGATGAAACTTTTTCACAAGTATAAATATCATCGTTTTTAATAAAATTAATGCCTCTTTCCTTATAGGTATCAATAATTTCTTTTTCTAATCCAGACGTAAGAAGTAATATATCTATATCAGAGATTCCGTCTATATAAAGATTTTTTGCAATTGATCCAATCACTAAAGCTGCATCCAGTTTCGTGATTTCAGTGGAAATATCGAGCACTTCGAATAATACTTGTTGAATATCAGGATTGAGTTTTATTTTTTTTAATTCATCTAGAATTTCTCGCACATTGTTCCATCCTTCCGTTAACTATTAAAATAGAATGATAAAATCATTATATTTATGTTAACACTCAATAGTATCAATCGTCAATATGTTTTAGAAACCATACTATTCAGATGTTAAAAATAAAGAAAAAGGTCACAGAATTTTCTCTTTGACCTTTTTCTTTATAATAATCTATCAATAAGTATTTATATTGACAATACTACTTTTATAACTTTACAATTTCCTTTTCAAGCTCATCTATGAACATTTCTAAACAAACAGAATCATCCATTTCCTTTAACACATAATTATTTCCTTCATTTTTATACTGAAATGATCGAATATCTTTCATACCTTTTTCCTTATCTATTCCATAATAAATGATAGAAGAACCTTCCAAAGTTAATCCTATTTCACTAAAATTTTCTGTAAACACTTGATGTTCTCCCTCGTTTTCAAGATACATTGGAAATTCAAAAAATAACTTGCTATTCTTCTCATTCAATGAAAAAGGAATGACATGTAATCTGTTTTTTTCAACTTCTGCATAAATATAATACATGATTTCTAATTGATTAAAGCTTTCACTCTGTTCAATAAATTCATTTTTATATCGTCCAGCATATAAATTAGGCATCCCCAACATTGCAGTATAGACTAAGTGTCCTACTTTTTTTCCATACGTTCCATTATCTATGAAATACTTAGCGACTGCCAACCACATCATATCATCCCTCATGGTTTAAGACACACCTTTGTTTCAGATTTACTCAATCAAGGAGTAGACGGTTTAATTATTACATCTCTTGTCGGTCATGCAGAAACTTCTAATATGATTCGAGACGTTTATGGACACACAAATGAACAAACAAAAATTGAAACAATTAAACGTTTGGAAGAATATAGACAAGCGAATCAAGAGTAATTAGTTACGAGGTATGAAAAAGTCGTAACCAAACTCGTAACCAAATCGAAAAAAGACACCTTCCTAAAACTGGAAAGTGTCTTGAAATCCTTGATATAACAAAGATTAACGTTTTGAGAATTGTGATGCTTTACGGGCTTTCTTAAGACCTGGTTCGATTGCTTAGTTTTTGAATAAGGTTCAAAAGCCTTTAATAGCAATAGATAGAGCGTAACTCATATTCAAAAAATTTTATTGAATTTCAAATGATTTGAAATCAATGGTGTCAACTTTTAAATAATAATATGCGAGCCGAAAAAATACTATATCACTAAGCAAAAAATAAAAATACATATAAGCTTTCATCATAGTATATCTGTCAAATAGAATAATTTATCATATTGTTGTAAAACTATTAACATCATCCATATAGTTTAATGCTATCTCTTCTCCCTTTTCTACTGCCTTTTCTACTATAATTTTAGCAAGAGACAAGAAATAATTTGATTCATTTAGCATATCTTGCGCATCTAATGCTATAATTAATATTTCCTCCTCCGTTTGTTTGTCAAATAATGGAATCGGAATGTTTAATACATCTATATCCTTTATTACAGGATATGATGTACCAACGTTGTTTTTTAATAGTAACTCCCGATATATTTTACTTCTGAATAGCATTTTTAATAATTCTGTAGAGTAGCTTGACTTTGATCTTAAAACTGTAAAAGCTCCACTTACAATTAAATTAAAAATATCATCATCAATAATTGTGATAGCTCCACGATTAGGTCGAACTTTAGATATGAGTATGTCTCCCGATTTAGGTTCTATCTTTGCATTTGTGGGTAAGTCGCTAGAACTAAGTGTTTTATATGTGTACATACCTGTTGATACATCAACATCGCTAATCTCCACATAGTTGTACTCTTCATTCATCTTACTGCTCTTATCGACAACCAGATCAAAATGATCTCTTACTCTCGCCCAACTACCTTTATAAGATATAATCTTTTCTAATAATTTTTCATACTTTGGTTGGTAATATTCTGCATCGAGCCTACTAGCTAATTGAGTCTCAGAATAATTTTTAATATTAACTGAAGAAAAACTATCTATTTCTTTGACAAAATTATAGATATTCAATTTTTTTAATATTTTTTCCTCAGCTGCATTATTAAGTTCTCTGCTTCTTTTTCTTAATTCATGAGCTCGACTTACTATTCTTGCAATTTGATTTTGAAAATCTACACTCATCTCTGGAAAACGTATTTCTCTAATTTGCATCATATTTATATTAGGTTGTCCAGTAATAGTTTTTAACCTATTAATTTGCACTTGACCAAAATATGAATTGAGAAAAGTAGAAATGTAATATGGATTCGGCGCTCCATCATTTAGAGTTATTTTTGCAATTGCTTGATTAGAGCTAATAATCTGATTATTATCATAAACTGCAGATTTACCTAAATATTCTCCAGCCATTGTCAGTAAAACTTGGCCCCTTTGAATATATGATTTATCAAGTATTTCGTGACTCGATTCATCTATATAAACTAAGTTACTCCAATCAATATAATTATCTTTGACATTCTGCGCTCTAAGAAATGGCAAACCCTCTTCAATAAAATTTATTTTGCTTGTTAAAGAATATGCACCAAAATTTTTGATTGATTTTGAATACTTTTCTAACTTTATTGCATCTTTCTGATCTAGCATTTTTTCCATATCTAGAAATAGTTTTTTATAGGTATTTGAATCTATTCTAAAGTCGATAAATTTTTTGCAATAAGATAATTTTACCTCGCTTATCTCTAACCCTTTTAATAAAGTTTCATATTTTCTTTTATTAAAAGGGCTGTCTAGAAAAAACTTAGTTTTTCCTTCTTTGCAAACTCCGAAAAAGCTTCTGCAATCCCATCGCTAGTATATCCATTATGATTATATAGATCATGATCAACTATTAAATGATTGTGTTCATCAAGAACAGCAGTACCATCATCATTCTTAAGATATATCTTATCACCTGAACTGTCTTTACTTGGTTTTTGCATAGTAGCAAAAAATATTGGATAGTCTGCTACTCTTGGACACAGTTTTTCATCCCATTTTTGTACTAATAAAACACTTGTTTTAGTACCGGTGTGTGGCTTAAATACATTGCCATGCAAACCAACAACACCAAGGATTCTACATCTTTCAGCAATATAATCTCTTATTCTTTTATCATTAGCATTATTAAATCGACCTTGAGGCAATACTACTGCCATTCTTCCCCCAGGTTTAAGAAAATCTAAGTTACGTTCAATAAATAATATGTCTCTACTTACTTTTGACTCTGCTTTGCCGTTTTCTTTAGTTCCAAGTTCATATTTACTAATAAGTCTACTTTCCTTAATATCTCCAGCAAACGGAGGATTAGCCATTAATACATCAAAATTGAAATCTCTATTTGATCCTCTTGTTTTTCTTAAACGTTTCAGCCTTTTCCACCCTAGGTAGTAAGTATCTCTCCAATCTTCATCTTCTTCATTTTCATCCCAACCATCATAATCCAGTGTATTCAAATGTAAAACATTGGTTTGACCATCGCCAGCAATTAAATTCAAAGTTCTAGCTACTCGAACTGCCTTTTCATCAAAATCGATAGCAAAGACATGATCATTTACATAATCTGTACATTCGGGAGGCTTAACCTCGGAAGTAAATAAATGAGACCTATCTAATCCTTTTTGTCGCAAGATTTTTTCCCAAACATAAAAAATAGTATGAACAGGAAATCCACAACTACCAGCGGCTGTATCAATCATATTTTCTTCTTGATTAGGATTAAGCATCTTCACGCACATATCAATAACATATCGTGGAGTAAAATATTGACCTTTTTCTCCTTTTTGACTTTTATTCATCAAGTATTCAAATGCATCATCTACAACATCTAAATTTGAGTTAAACAATTTAACATCTTGTAGACTAGAAACACATATTGCTAAATGGGAAGGAGTTAAACCGATCTTAGCATCATCGCTAAATACTCCTTCCCATTTTTTCTTAGCACTATTAAATAGGTCTTGAATTTTCCCTTTTAGTTCAGTATCACTATAGCCATAATTACGAAATTCTAAATTTCTTGTCTTGTTACGTCCACTTTCCATTTCATCAAACAGTTTTGCAAATATAAGTTTAAAAACTTCTTCAAAAACATCAACACCGGCGTTAGCTAGAACCTCATCTTCCATTTCCAAAATAAGGTCTTTTAAAGATTTTCTTTCAGTTAACAGTTTATCTTTTAAGATTAAATCATCGATCGTCCATCTTTCTGTTAATATTTCTGATAAACTTTGTGTAGCCTTCGGTAACTCCGGTATATCTTCAAAGTAATTAGGATCTTTTCTATTGTAAAAAGATATACTTCCACCATTTGTCCATACTCCTAGTGGAGCACCAGTTGCATTACAATAAGATTTTAATTGTTCCTTCCCATCTTTTAACTTGGGTTTCTTAACCTCGATGATTATATATGGAGCCGTTAGTTTTTGGCTATCCATAACTACTATATCAGCACGTTTTTTTTGACGACCAAAATTAACAATATATTCAACATGTATTCTATCTGAAGAATATCTATATTGGTCTAACAATTGTTTTATATATAACTGACGGACTACTTCTTCAGGTTTTAATTGAATATCTTTATTACGAATTAGACATGTTACAAAATATTGATCCTTTCCACGAACATTTTTTATAAAAATACGCTGTTCTAAATCAAGAACATCAGCATCTGAAAACTGATCTAAACTATAATCTGTTGATCTCAAAATATCTAATAATATAGCCATTTACGTTTCGCCTCTACATTCCCATTTTAATAGTCTAACTTAATGAATTATTTTATTGAGACTTTGTTTTATTTGTCTCCATATTCTCTAAAGCATATTCACATGCTTGAATAACAAAACTCGAAAATGTTGCATCATTTTCTACAATAACTTCTTCAATTTTTTCGATAAGTGGTACAGGAAATCTAATCGTCTTATTTTCTGTTTCTTTTCGGTTAGGTTTAATTTTGAAATCACTCAATTAGCATTACCTCCTGACCTAATTAATTGTAATTCATTTTGCAAATGAAAAATGCATTGCAAATCGCAATACGTTTCATGGTTTTTTACAGTCACTTGTTAACAACTTCATGATTGATAATAAATATAAAAAAGGGAAAATTCTCCCTTTTTTATTGCTTATCTAAAATACCATTTGCTCGTTCAATCAACGAAACAAATTGCAAAACACTTTCCATCTGTTCATCTGTCAAGCCACCTAATTTAAATGGTAAATCATCAGATATTCCAAGCAAATAGTCTGAAGATGTATCTAATATCTCGCAAATTTTCACAAGAGTCTCAATTGAAGGATAGGATAGTCCTTGCTCATATGCCGATACAGTGCCTTTACTGACATTTAACCTTTTCGATAGATCTAATTGCGTAAGGCGTTTTGATTTGCGAATCGCTTTTAATTTTTCGCCAAAAAAATCTAGAGTCATAAATTTTCACCTTCTCAACTAAGGATATCAAAAATATATAACAGTATTAACTGTATTAAATACATGTAATATTGATAAAAATAGGAATTTATGTTAGTATTATCTATATAAAGTATTATTTAAACTAACAATTATAAAAATAGGAGAAGAAAACAATGGAAAAGAAAGAAACGACTGAGAGTACGGGGAGTAAAGAAAATATCCATATTGTAAAGGTAAAGAATATTTATACATCTATTCGAGAGCATTTAAAGCCCGAGTATCGCAAGCAATACAATGTACGGCGATCTATCAGTTGCATGTTGTTGTTCATAATTCTTCGATATTCCCAATCAACCTACAACGATAACCTAATCAGTATCAATAGTGTCATACCATTAATTTATTCCGTTATTGCTTTTGTTTTTTGGCATTATGCATTTTGGAGTTATCAAGGTGGCATTATAGACAATTTTTCAAAAAGCATTATCTATTTTGGCTCTATTTGGAGCTTAATTTGGAAAATTATTGTACAAAATGTTATTATTCTCATTTGGATTGCCTTTATAGCGCCATACAGTGGAATTAAAACATGGAGAACGGCTCTAAAATATAACAAAACATTGTTTGTTGATAAAAATACAAATGATGTATGGAAATAGGGAGAGAGAAATGCATAAGAGAATAACTATTGGGATAATTAGTATACTAGGGTTGATTGTATTTTCAGCATGTAGTTCAAATACTTTGAATGGTGATTATACGACAGAAGTAAATTTGATATTTACAAAGACAACAAATACAATGGTTTTTAAAGGAAATACTGTTACAGAGAAACAAAATGGTGAGATTACTAATGATGGTACCTATACGATTTCGGATAATCAACTTGAAATAAAACTAGGTGAGTATAACTTAAGCGCTGAATTATCTGATGATAAAAAATCTTTTATTATTAAATCTTCAGATGTTCTTGGAGGAATAGGTGAAGGATTGGAATACACTAAAGAAGAAAAATAGCTAGTATCAAGATAAACAGCTCTATACAAACATATTAAAAGATTAAAAAAACTGGCTTGCCAAAATTTGGCAAGCCAGTTTTTTATTTATATGTACAGTAATTCATAAATATCTACACTCCGCCCTTTTTGCATACGCAAAAAGACCAATCGGGGATGCCCCGAACCCCATCTCATTCATGAATAATAATCTTTATTCAACTTCAACCAATTACGCCTCTTCGGGCTTATTTTAGTGAAATTCAGGTGGTTTGTCAAGTTATTTACACTTTTTTTAGAAAATCACAAGATTTCACTTTACAAGATAAACCTTTTAGAGGTAAAGAAAGGATGATGCTTTATGCTCTAGGCAATGTTACACTTCAAAAAATTTTACGGAAACTCAAAAAAAAAAACGAAAGTTGGAATCTACTATGTTTAAAATGAAAAAATCTAATTATAACTAATCACTAGCAAATGAAGCAATTGACGGTCAAAAAATCTATATTGTCGGACGTGACCTAACTGCTCAACGGAAATATGTGGACAATAGCCCCACTGATGAGATCACAGGCTATCAAATATGGTGTGCCACTGACACAAACAATCCATTTAAAGTAAAGTTTTCCGCTGAAGATAAACCGTCACTAGAAGAATTTCATATTGGTGATATTGTAGATTTTGAGAAATTGGAAGCAATTGACGTGAACGGAAATATTTACTTCCGTGCAAAAAAAATTAAGAAAGCGAAGTAAAAAAAATGAATAGTCACACAAATCTAACTTGTCCAGTTCAACTGGACAAGTTTTTACTACAGAACCTAAACAACTCTTTAGATATCAATGGCGAAACGAGCTATACAAATTCGTTTTTAATCCGCCTAGCAAAAGATGATTTAGGTTTTTTCTTTATTCCAAACCTCCCAGTCTCCTATCCATTGGATAGCAACTTGTACTTTCAAGTTGCTTCCATTGCTTCTGGTATCTTGTATCCTTACAAAACGCTATTACTACAAAACAACGCTTACTTTGTACCATTTAATACCGATGATCCTAATACTGCTCGTGCTTTGTTTTTTCCGTGGCTAGATGGTATACCGACACGATTGGTTATTGATAACATTGAGCAATTTATCCAAGAAAATGTAAAACAACAAAATATTCCTATCATGAAAAATAATGTTTCTCTTAATATGGATGATGTCGTTCATTTAGCGGTTAGTGGTTCCAGCGGTTCGGGCAAGTCTGTTTTTGTCGAGTACCTTATCAGAACTATTCATTCTTTTACAAACGATGTTATTTTGATTGATCCTAAAATGGCAGATATTTATGTTCTAGGCAAAGAACTTAATTTAGAGGTTCATTCTCCTTATCACGGTTCAAATTTGAATAGCTTTATTACTGAAGTTAACGAGGTCTTGGGGCAAGTGATAGATAAGATATACAAGCGACAACAAGTCTTACTAGCTACCCCAACAATGAACTTTGAAAGATGCTATGTCGTAATAGATGAACTACTTGCTCTTGTTCAAGGAAGTTCAAAACAAGCTCGAGATACTTTTGCTCAACTCTTAGGAACAATCGCATTATTAGGTCGTGCTACTAACGTCTCACTAGTCCTCGTTTCCCAGAGATTTGATGCCATTGCCTTTGGTGGAAATACTGCGGTTCGGGAACAAATCAATTGCTCTATTATACTGGGAGAAATCAATACAAATACCACACAATTCTTACTTCCAAATGCACACATTGATAATATCGTAGTTCCTAGTGGAATCGGAACAGGAATTATCAAGTTTAACGACGGAAAACATAATAATCAGATTATGCCGCTACTGACACCGACATATAGAAAGGCGGACTCACGCTCATGATAAACAAATTCAACATTTATAAACTCTTACTTTTTTTAATTGCTATTTGCAGTATATTATTTTTACTGCAATTAATGATCGTATACCTTACTGAAAACCCAGCAAATAATATTTTAAACACAAAAATTTTATATTTCATTTTGAAATTTGATTTGTTGTTTATTTTATTAACTATTCTTTTCATTACAATGGAAATCATCTTTAGGATAATCATTCATGATTCAGTAAAAAATATCTACAAATCTTATGAAGCAACTTATTTAATTCGAAAATTTGCCTATATTGATGAAAATGAAAGCTATCAATCACAAAACTCAAAAAACAGAAAAGATAAAACTATTCGTAAAACAAATCGCTCTATTAATACTCTCGTAATCAATTTCAAAAATGACACGGCAACCATGATCTCAAAATTACCGTTTAATAATGAAAGCATAAAGTTGATTAAAGACAATTTCCCCAACATAAGAGCTGAATTAAATGAATTAGACGAAAACTTCTTATTTAGTGATATTACACGAAAAAAAAGACGAAAATATCAATCTACAGCTAAAAAAATTAAAAAATAGGAGATTAGACGGCGCTGTCGAAGACAGAGAGCCGTCTAATCTCCTAAATATATATGGACTGGCGTATTGTAATACGCCAGTTCCACTTTTGTAAATGGAGGCACAACATGAAAAGAAAACAATTTTTAGTAGATGTTGATGAGTTCACACTTATATTAATACTTAACGAATCCGATATCGGACAGATTTGGACTAAAGAAGCTAACAAAATTATTGCCGAATTTGAAACTCTTTCTAGAATCCCATTTCTTTTTGGTGACCGCAAAGAATCCTACAACAGAATTTCAGGATATGATACCTCCTATGAGTATGGAGAGAACAACTTCTACTTTTCAATATCCTTTCATTCCGCCCATCCTAGAATGGGGATAGCAGTTAAATTTTCTGCTACTTCTTGGAGATACTATAGATTATGGTATAACGAAAATCTTAATGACGAAACAGATGTTTACCTGTTTTTGAGTTCCATCCAGTCGAACCTATACGAAACCAGATTATCTAGAATTGATTTGACTGTGGATTTCATTAACTATGATCTCGATGCAAATGAAGTTTATAAAACATTAACAACAGAAAAAGTCATCATCAAAAATTCTAAAGAGAGAAAAAACAATTCTAAAATAGGTGCTATCGTCGTTGATAACACAGCTTCAACCATCTACATCGGTAGCAGAGGTAGAAATGTAAAATCACTTTTAAGAATATACGATAAGCGCTTAGAGCAAATTCAAAATTGGGGAATATATCACGAAATAGCTATCAATTCAGAATCATGGATTAGATTTGAAATGGTCGTAAAAGGGAAGTATAGTCACGAGTTAACAAAAGCTATTATGAAAATCGAAAACGAGCAAGACTTTAAAACATTGATCTTATCTGCTATCACTGATAGATATAGATTTTTAAATGCAAAAACAAATGAATTAACCTTTTATTCCACTGAAATGATATCTGCATTATCTGCGAAATCCTTTGAATTCAATACTCCTTCTCCCAGAAACAATAGCTTATTTAGTTCTATCAACCATATAATTAAAGGTTCTGGCTTGTTTCCTACCTTATATAAGATACAAGATATTTGGGGAATTGACGGTTTGAAAGATTTTTGGATTTTTCTAGATAAATGCTACACATTATATAAGCCAAATGATGATGTAAATATTTGGCTAAAGAAAAACAAAAATGACTACCTTGCACAAGGTACACCCTTCCCCTCAAAAACAGAAAAACAAGAACAGAAAAAAAGTTAAAAAGTAGCGGATTCATACCTGCTACTTTTTATTACATCTAACCAGAAAGAAGGATATCTAATGAACGAACTTAAAATTCTACTAAGCGAAAATCAGTTACTCAACATTAAGCATCAGCTTTCCACATTGATTCTCACTGAAATTGAAAACACAAGAAAACAAGTCAATCTTAATTACAGATACATGAATAAAAAGCAAGCCTCTCAATATCTACAAATATCCAACAATACGCTAGATTCGTGGATAAAACAGGGTTTACCTGTTATAAAAATCAACGGCTCCATTCGTTTCGATAGAATCGCCATTGATAAATGGCTAAATCATCTAGAAAAATCATCCTAGAGTTTGTATAATCAAATTATAGTATTTGGTTTCGGCTCGCATAACTCGGAGGTAAATACTATGGCAATTTCAAAAACTGCAAATAATACTTATAGATTAAGACTTTATTACCCTCAAGATATTCAAGAATTACTGGGGGTAGAAAAGCTTTACTCAAAAACGTTCAAAACAAAAAAAGAGGCAAATGAAGCACAGATTGATTTCTATGCCAAAATCAAAGAAGTACGTGAGAATAAAGACAAGAATGCTTTTGAATTAGGTGGAGAAGCACTATTCAAAGATTTTTATAAAGATATTTGGCTAGATGCTTATACGTCAGGGCTTACTTCAACAACTACGAATCCGCCAACAATTGTAACAGTTAGCAATACAAAAGATGTGTTTAGACTTCACATACTACCAATGTTCGGTAAATACACACTGAATTACCTCAACCAAAATAAAGCGTTAGTTTTGCAACTAATGACAAAAAAGGCTTTCGAATACGCTAACTTCAAAACGTTAAGAAGCTATGTAAACTCGATTTTTGATTGGGCTGAGGAACTAGAATACATTGAGCGGAACAAGCTTGAAAAGTCCTTAAAGCGCATTAAAGCGACTAAAAAGAACCAATTAAAGCAAGCTAGGAACGAGGAAGATTTATATTTGTCATTTGAACAGTTACAGGAGTGGCTTATCACTGTTCATGAAGATTGGCAGAACGAACTTCTATCCTTTCAAGACTACATTCTTTTCCAGACAACCTTTTTCTTATCTGATCGCAAATCTGAAACTTATGCCTTGAAATGGAAGCATATTGATTTTCCAAAATCACAAATCTCTATTGGCAAAGCATTAGATAAATTCGGTAATGAGAAAAACACAAAAGGAAATAAGACAACAATTTTCCATATCCCTGTTGAGCTGAAAGAATTATTACTTGAATGGAAAAATCAACAGCAATCCGAACTAACTCAATTTGATATCGAGCAAACAAATGAACAGCTTGTTTTCACATATACTGATCGTAAAGGCAATATCAATCAACCGCTTCATACAGACTATCTAAACTATCGAATGAAATCTATTGAACGCAGACATAAACATTTAGCTCATGCAACACCTCACAAATTGAGGCATACTGGAGCAACTTTAGCTAGGCAGTCTGGTACTTCTTTAGAACAGATTTCAGAGGCACTCACCCATAGCGATACCACAATTACAAAAACTTACGTAAACACACCTAACGTCATAAAAATGCCCGTTGGTGAGATTGTTTATCGCAAACTAGCCCAAAACGGTAGTGTCCTGAATGGTGTCAATAGTGGTGCCAACAATGAAAAAAGACGCTTCACAAACTAAGTTGCGAAACGTCTTGATTGTTGATATAAAGCGAATATTAACGCTTAGAGAATTGTGAAGCTTTACGGGCTTTTTTAAGACCTGGTTTTTTACGTTCAACCATACGGGCATCACGAGTAAGAAGTCCAGCGCGTTTTAAAGCAGCACGGAAATCAGGATCTACTTCTAATAATGCACGAGCGATTCCGTGACGGATCGCACCTGATTGACCAGAGTAGCCTCCACCATTAACGTTTACCATTACATCATAAGCGCCTTTAGTTTCAGTTACACCAAATGGTTGGTTGATAACTTCACGCAAGTCAGCGTGTGGAATATATTCTTCAACATCTTTTTTATTTACAGTAATTTTACCAGTACCAGGTACTAAACGTACGCGGGCAACTGCATTTTTACGACGGCCAGTGCCGATATATTGTACTTGAGCCAATGAATTTCCCTCCTTAAATTAGGTTAGTAATATCTAATACTTCTGGTTGTTGTGCAGCATGTGGATGCTCAGCTCCACCGTATACGTTCAACTTAGTAAATTGTTTACGGCCTAAAGTGTTTTTAGGAAGCATACCTTTTACAGAAGTTTCGATTAAACGACGAGAGTTTTTATCGCGTAATTCACCAGCAGTAACAGATTTCAACCCACCTGGGTATTGGCTGTGACGGTAGTAAATTTTATCACTTGCTTTGTTACCAGTTAATTTGATTTTATCAGCATTAATTACAATTACGAAATCTCCAGTATCCACATGTGGTGTGAATGTTGGTTTATTTTTTCCACGTAAGATAGAAGCAACTACAGTTGATAGACGTCCCATTGGGATATCTGTTGCATCTACTACATACCATTTACGTTCTACTTCGCCAGATTTGGCCATATATGTTGTACGCACGATTCTTTCCTCCAATTTTCTATTCGATGTTTGACATTCACTTGAGTTTCCGGGGCTCATTGTGGGGCAAACAATACCATTTAACATGATACCTTCTATCGCTAGTAAAGTCAATGGATTTCTGAGGTTTTCCGCTATTTTTCTTCTTATTTTTTCTGATTCAAAAAAATAACTTCTACTATAAAAATGGAAAAGACCAAAATATGCGTAATGTATATTACGTGATTCCAAAAACTAAAAATGTATATTATTCCCAAAATATTTATTTTTATGTATATTTATTTACAAAAAGTGTTGATTTTTGTATTTTCAAGTGATATGATGAGAACAATCAAAAAAGACAATTAGAAAATAAGGAGTGTTACTCATGAAAGAAAAAGTTGTTTTAGCCTACTCTGGAGGATTGGATACCTCCGTTGCTGTTAAATGGTTAGTTGACGAAGGATATGATGTGATTGCTTGCTGCTTAGATGTCGGTGAAAAGAAAGATTTAGATTTCATCAAAAATAAAGCATTAGAAGTTGGAGCCTCTGCTTCATATACCATTGATGCTAAAGAGGAATTTGCACAAGAATTTGCCTTGATTGCTTTACAAGGCCATACCTTCTATGAACAATCTTATCCGTTAGTTTCCGCTTTATCTCGCCCTCTGATTGCTAAAAAATTAGTAGAATTAGCACACGAGACTGGAGCGACAACGATTGCCCACGGGTGTACAGGAAAAGGGAATGATCAAGTACGTTTTGAAGTAGCGATCAATGCCCTTGCACCCGAGCTCAGCGTGATTGCTCCAGTTCGTGAATGGAAATGGTCACGTGAAGAAGAAATCAATTATGCAAAAGAAAAAGGCGTACCAGTCCCTGCCGATTTAGATAATCCTTATTCTGTCGACCAAAATCTTTGGGGACGTGCCAATGAATGCGGCATTTTAGAAGATCCTTGGGCAACTCCACCAGAAGGTGCTTATGAATTAACAGCTAGCTTAGAGAACGCACCTGATGAAGCAGATACTATTGAGTTGACTTTCGTTGAGGGTGTACCTACAGCCATCAATGGCAAAGAAACGCTGTTATCTGATTTAATTTTGGATTTGAATGATTTAGCTGGTAAACATGGTATTGGTCGAATCGATCATGTAGAAAACCGTTTAGTGGGGATCAAGTCGCGAGAAGTTTATGAATGTCCAGCAGCAATCACGTTGATGACCGCTCATAAAGAACTAGAGGATTTAACTTTCGTTCGGGAAGTAGCACACTTCAAACCAATCATCGAAAATCAACTATCTCAAATTATTTATGATGGCCTATGGTTCAATCCGTTAACTGACGCGTTGATTGCTTTCTTAAAATCTACGCAAAAATATGTAAATGGTGTGGTTCGGGTAAAACTCTTTAAAGGTCATGCCATTGTTGAAGGACGTAAATCAGCGAATAGTCTATATAACGAAAACTTAGCGACTTACACGTCTGCTGATACTTTTGATCAAGATGCAGCCGTAGGTTTCATCAAACTCTGGGGACTTCCTACCAAAGTCAATGCAGAAGTTCAAGCTACATTAAACAAAAAGTAGTTAGTATTGATTTTATTTTTATCTAGGCTGAATTTTAAAGCGAGGTAACTTTTACTTTTGTTGTAAATAAGGTTATCCAATTCAGCTATTCCAATCGACCTATCCTAAGAGAACTTCTTTTCGAGCTATGGATCGAAATAAAGAAATCGATAGGTGTTCATCTGATAGCTATGCTCGTTACGACGGAGAGCAAGAATTTTCACTAAAAATTAATCCTTGTCAGCTATAGCTATCTCCCATAAACAACTGATAAGTAAACAGGTTATCTACATCGAGAAGTAGATGACCTCTTTCTTATCACAATGAATAATAATACATAAATGAGGTGTGCATAATGGAAAAATTATGGGGCGGACGTTTTGAAGGGAAAACCGAAGCATGGATAGATGCCTTTGGGGCTTCGATTCTCTTCGATCAAAAGTTAGCCAAACAAGATATTATTGGAAGCTTAGCTCATGTAAAAATGTTAGCTAAGACAGGAATTTTAACGGAAAAAGAAGCTGATAAAATCACTATCGGGCTTAATACCATTCAGAAAAAGTTAATCGCTGGTGAGCTTGAATTTAGTATAGAAAATGAAGATATCCATCTAAATATTGAAAAACACCTACATGATGAAATTGGCCCAGTTGCTGGAAAATTGCATACAGGCCGTAGTAGAAATGATCAAGTTGCTACAGACATGCATCTCTACTTAAAGGAAATCGTTCAAGAAGTTATCGAAAAGATCCACTTATTTCGCCAAGTCTTAGTTCATAAAGCTGAAGAAAATATTGAGACTATTATGCCTGGCTACACTCACTTACAACATGCGCAACCTATTTCCTTTGCTCATCATATGATGGCTTATTACGGTATGCTGACACGGGATCAAGAACGATTTTCAGAAAGTTTGAAGCGAATCGATATTTCCCCATTAGGCTGTGCGGCCCTTGCTGGCACTACTTTTCCAATAGATCGTGCCTATTCAGCTGAGCTGCTAGGCTTTTCTTCAATCTATGAAAATAGTCTAGACGGTGTGAGTGATCGAGACTTCATTCTAGAATTCCTTAGCAATAGTTCTATTTTAATGATGCATCTTTCTCGTTTTTGTGAAGAAATCATCTTATGGTGCAGCCACGAATTTCAATTTATTGAATTGACCGATACTTTTTCTACCGGCAGCTCAATCATGCCTCAAAAAAAGAACCCGGATATGGCAGAATTGATTCGTGGGAAGTCTGGTCGCGTATATGGCAATTTATTCAGCCTCTTAACCGTTTTAAAAGGTTTACCGTTAGCTTATAACAAAGACCTGCAAGAAGACAAAGAGGGCATGTTTGATACTTCTCATACGATATTAACTAGTTTAGAGATCATGGCAGGTATGATTGAAACAATGACACTAAATCAAGAAATCATGGAAAAATCAACAGAAAAAGATTTTTCAAATGCAACGGAGCTAGCAGACTACCTTGCAAGCAAGGGAATGCCCTTCAGACAAGCGCACGAAATTGTTGGAAAATTAGTATTACAATGTACGAAACAAGGGATTTATTTGCAAGATGTCCCATTAGAAGACTACCAAGCTATTACACCGTTGATCGAAGCAGACATCTATCAAACCCTAGCCTCAAAAACAGCAATCGAACGGCGACATTCGTATGGTGGGACCGGATTTGATCAAGTGAAAGCAGCAATTGAGCGTAGTAAACTAAAACTAGAAAGCAAAGAAAACTAAAAAAAGCTTATGGAAGATAGTAAACTATCTTCCATAAGCTTTCAAATTCTGTTGGTTAACGAGTTTTTGCACGTGAATCTGCATCAATACCAGGTGCTTTACCTAATTTTGCTTGCAACATCCAAATATTTTTCTCGATATCTGTTTTGTTTGCAATAAAGATATCTTGTGTAGAATCGTCGCCTTCTTCACCAGACACTTCAATTCCTTTTTGATATAAATCTGCTAAATAGCGGTAGCCTTCTACTAATTTTTCCATACGTTCAGGAATTGTACGTTCATATGTGCCGATTTCATCTTCAATACCAGTATGGTCAGCAAATTCTTGTAATGTTGAGTAAGGTGCGCCATCTAGCGTAATCAAACGTTCAGAAATAACGTCTAATTGGTCATTGATTTGGTCCATATATTCGTCCATTTTAGGGTGCAATGTCAAGAATTCTGCGCCACGCATATACCAGTGTGTTTGGTGGATCACCACTGAAAACTGGCTTAGATCCGCAACTAGTTGGTTTAATACTTCTTTAGTTTGTTCAAATTTCATTATACATCATCCTCCTAAATTTTTATCTACACTTAATTGTAGTACGAAACGGTAAAAAAGTACACTAAAATCTTCATTTTTAAAACATTTCTCATTTAATAATAATTATAAACTAGATCATTAATTACTATTAGGTATTGATACCGTGTCCAATGAATCGATAATCTCTTTAGCAACTTCATTTAATGCTTCTTGCAATTCTTTATTCATCGTATCTGTATCTTTTGAACCAGAAATGAACGCCATAAACAAATTAGATACAGCAGTTTTTTGATTATCCGGCACAAACCACTTTCCTTTTTCTTTCTCTAAATGTAATTTCATTTCAACTGGATCTGTTTTGATTTTAATCGATTTGACCCGCTCTTCTAAAATAGAAAACGTCGCATCCAATGTTTTTTGCTCATCCTTGGCTATTTCAGGTTCAGCTAAGGTCTCTTTTACCAGCTGCCTTGTCATCTCCTGCATCGCACTCACTAAGTCCAATCCAGTTACATAATAAGAAATTGTTGCACCAGTTTTTGTTTCATCTATTTGAACGATTTTATAGGTTGCTTTTTCTCTTGCTTGCTGTAAAAGTTCGTTTGTTAACTGATCTGCTTCTTTTTCCGGAACCTTTGCTCCTGTAGAGGATAATCCTTTGGCAAAATTTTCTTCAAAAGTTTTACTATTTTCATCTAGTTCTTTTCCAACTCGTTTACCATCACGAAACTCTTTGGCAAACTTACTCTCTTCTTTTTGATAAACTAAACGATCAACGAACAACATTCCAGCATCTTCTGCTGAGATCCCTTTAGATCCACAACTTGTCAGAAAAATTCCCGCTAAAAGCAAAGAGATGATCCATGACTTCTTCATTTCCTTTCCTCCGTTCTCTTACTACTAGTAAAGCAAGTTCAGCCTTATTTGTCAAAAAAATTTATTCTAAATCTGCTCTTAATTTCGCTAGCTGGTGATAACTGGCAGATATTTGCTGCTGAGTTGTTATAAATAGTGGATAAATCTGTTGATAAACTTCATAGTTCTCATTATTAGGTTCTACTATTTCATAAATCTCAACTTGTTCACAAGCTGTTTTCAAGTCTGAAATTATCCCTAGACTTTGCCAGCCTAATAAGACAGCCCCTAAAGCTGAAGCCTCAATACTTTCAGTTAACGAAAGCTTATAACCAAAAACATCCGCCATCACTTTTTTAAAAACCTCTGAATCAGCAAAACCGCCTGTCGCTCGAATTTCTTTCACTGTTCCGCCTAACTCTTCTAATTCTGTTAAAATGCGCTTCATGTTCAAACAAATTCCTTCAACCACAGCACGCATCATTATTTTGTCATCATGATTTCTCTTTAAACCAATGAAGCTACCTGCTGCTTCTGCATTCCACAATGGTGCGCGCTCTCCAAGTAAATACGGATGAAACAGCAACCCCTTAGCTCCAGCTGGCGTTCCTTTTACTAGCTCCATTACCTTATCATAAGGATTTTCCCCAGCTTTACGTGCTTCGTTTTGAACTTCTTTCAATAAATTTTCACAAGCCCAATCAAAAATTCCAGCTCCATTACTTGTCGCGCCCCCAATAACCCAATGATTTTCATCTAGAACACAGCAGAAGGTTTCTGCTTGTGGATGAGTACAAGGCCGATCAACAATATAACGTAAAGCTCCACTTGTTCCAACAGTCAGTGTAGCCGTTCCTTTTGCCATTGCACCCAATCCTAAATTGGATAATGGCCCATCTGCTCCGCCCAACACAAAAACTGTTTTTGTAGACAAGCCCAATTGCTCTAACCATTCAGCTCTTAAACCTATTAATTGGTGAGTCGGTTTAACCAACAATGGCAACTGTTCAGTTGTGATCCCCATCTCCGATAAAGCCTGCTGATCCCAAATAAGATCATGAATATTTAAAAATCCAGTCCCAGAAGCTGTGCTGATATCCGTGATATATTGGTCGAATAATCGATAATATACATACTCTTTCATCCCAATGAATTTCTCTGCTTGCTTGTAAATTTCCGGAAATTCTTCTTTTAGCCAACGAATCTTATGAAAAGGCGTCATAGGATGCATCGGTAATCCTGTATTTTGATACATCGTTTTTCCTAAAGCTGTATCCTTTAACTCTTCCGCATATTTTTCTGCACGGTTATCCGCCCAAGTGATAACCCGAGTCAGTGGTTGATTATTTTTATCCATGACAATCAACCCATGCATCGCCGTAGAAAAAGATATCAGCGAAATTTCAAGCGGATGCACTGCACTTACCACTTGCTTGATACACGTAATAACTGCTTGAAAAATCTGCTCCACATCTTGTTCTGCCATACCTTCTGTTTCCTGAATGAGTGAATACCGAACGTATGCCGATGTCTGAACCTTTCCATCCTCACTAAAAGCGACAGCCTTTGTCTGCGTTGTGCCAATATCCACACCAATTGCTATTTTTTCCATCTTCTCGCCTCATTTCTCACTTTCATTATTCCTAATAAAAAAAGAATTGTCTAGTTAAAAAAGCGTTTAATTGCGTATTTGTTTATGAAAGGAGATTTTTATGTTGATCATTTATTTTATTTTTGGTAGTGTTATTGGTTCGTTTCTTTGTCTAGTAGCCGAGCGAATTCCCATCAGAAAATCTATCTTATATCCTGCTTCTCATTGTTCTCATTGCCAGACTAGGTTAGCAGTTCTTGAATTAATTCCGATTATTTCTATTATTTTTCTACGTTTTCGTTGTCGCTATTGCGGGTTCAAATTATCATCAATTTATTTTTACAGCGAAATAATTTGCGGATTGCTTTGTTTTTTTGTAGCTTTTAAATCTATTTCTCCGTTGTATTCTCTTTGCTTTTTATTTACAGCAGTTACGTTATCTTTAACAGACATTTTCTATTTAATCGTTGAGCCTAAAATTTTCTATCCGTTATCCATTTTATTATGTCTCGGACACATTTATTTAGCTTTACCGATTTTTCCTTTCACAAGCATTATTATTTTCTTTAGCTTGCATGCTTTAAACTATATCCTGCCTGATTCCATGGGAGGCGGAGATATTCTCCTGTTAACGGTCTGGGGAGCACTTTTAGGCAGTGAATCCCTTATCTTTTTATTGTTCATTGCCAGCAGTAGTGGCTTACTTTTTCTTTTAGTTTCCCGATATATTTTAAAGAAAAAAATACGACAACTTCCATTTGTACCTTTTTTAACTATCGGACTATTTTTTGTGTTTTTATGTAAATAAATAACGAGACAAAAGTAACATCTGCTTCTGTCTCGTTTTATAAGTTATTAATCTTTCCAATTTTTCCGAATAAATCCAGCACGTCCGGAGCCTTCTTTATACAGGTTATAGTGTATGCTATGTTTCTTATAATAATCTTGATGATAGTCTTCTGCAGGATAAAACCTTTGGGCTGGCTCTATTTTGGTCACGATCGGTTGTGTAAATCGGCCGCTTGCCTGTAATGCAGCTTTCGATTTTTCTGCGATTTCTTTTTGAGTCTCATCTGCATAAAAAATGACTGGACGATAGGAATCGCCCCGATCAGCAAATTGTCCTAGCGCATCAGTTGGGTCTGTTTGTTGCCAATAAGTTTCCACCAGTTTTTCATATGGGATAATCGTTGGGTCATAAGTAATTTCAACGGCTTCTGTGTGTCCCGTCAAACCAGTCGTAACTTGTTCATATGTTGGATTTTCAACATGACCTCCCGTATATCCAGCGACAACTGAAATGATCCCTGGCTGAGTATCAAAAGGTTTGACCATGCACCAGAAACAGCCGCCAGCAAAAATTGCTTTTTCGTAATTGTGTTCCATGATTACTTCACCTCTTCTTTTTCCTTATCATAAGCTGAATAAAAAAATAATGATATTGATTTGCCTGTAGCAAAAAAAATCATTGACCTGGGATGGTTCCCATATGATAAGTTAAACAAAAAGAAGGAGCTGTAAAAAAAATGAAAATCATCATTGAAGAAAACTACGAAAAAATGAGTCGAGTCACTGCAAACATTCTAATTGGTAAAATGCGTCAACAAAAACGAGTTAACTTAGCGATAACTGCTGGTTCAACACCTGTCAAAATGTATGAATACTTGGTTACTGACACAAAGAATAAAGCCTATTTTGACAATGTTCATTATTACAACTTCGATGAGATCCCGTTTAAACAGAGAAGAGGATATGGCGTAACCATGACAAACCTCAATAATCTCTTCTTTAAACCAGCAGAAATTCCTGAAAGCCAAATCCATCCTTTAGACGAAAATAACTACAAAACTCAAGATAAAAGAATTGAACAAGATGGCGGATTAGATTTGATTTTATTAGGTATTGGATCAGATGGACATTATTGTGGAAATCTTCCAGGAACAACCAAATTTGAAGATTTAACCTCTCATGTAAGAGAAGATGCTACTGAAAACATGAAAGATATCTTATTAAGTGAAGTCGGCGGAGATGAGCATGAACGTCCAAACTTTTATGTGACGATGGGACCAAAAAGCGTGATGCAGGCAAAAGAAATTGTGTTATTTGCTACGGGTAAGAAAAAAGCGGCAATCATACAGCGTGCATTCTTTGGTCCAATTACAAACGAAGTCCCAGCTTCCTTATTACAAACCCATCCTAACTTAACAATTGTTTTAGATCAAGACGCTGCATCAGAGCTTTACTAATTAAAAAAAGGCTTGAAATCAATCGATTTCAAGCCTTTTTCTATTTAACTATTTATTCAACTCATTCAAAGCATCTTCAGCAGCCATTTGCGCTTCAATATCAGAGATACTGTAGACATTTTCGCTCGCTACGCCAACTTCTTTTGGTTCCATGTTACGGTAACGGGCCATACCAGTACCAGCTGGGATGATCTTACCGATGATAACATTTTCTTTCAAACCAAGTAATGGGTCTTTTTTACCGCGAATCGCAGCATCTGTTAACACACGAGTCGTTTCTTGGAATGACGCAGCAGATAAGAAACTATTCGTTTCCAATGATGCTTTTGTGATTCCTAGTAAGACTGGACGGCTTGTTGCAGGAACGCCACCAGCTACTAATGTGTCATAGTTACGATCTTTAAATTCAGCGATATCTAGTAATGTACCTGGTAAGATTTCAGTATCACCTGGATCCATGACACGAACTTTACGAAGCATTTGACGAACCATTACCTCAATATGTTTATCACCAATTTCTACGCCTTGCATACGGTAAACACGTTGTACTTCACGCAATAGGTAGTTTTCAACTGATAAAACATCACGAACTTGTAGCAATTGTTTAGGATCGATCGAACCTTCTGTCAATGGCTCACCACGACGGATCGTATCGCCTTCAGCGACTTTCATACGAGCTGTATAAGGAACTGTATACGTACGTGTATCAGTTTTCCCTTTGATCGTTACTTCTTTTTGGCGTGTTGCAGGATCTTCAGAAATATCGATAACTTCACCGGTAACTTCTGTGATGACTGCTTGTCCTTTAGGATTACGTGCTTCAAAGATTTCTTGGACACGAGGTAGACCTTGTGTAATATCATCTCCGGCAACCCCACCTGTATGAAACGTACGCATTGTTAACTGAGTACCAGGTTCACCGATTGATTGAGCAGCAATTGTACCAACGGCTTCACCAACTTCAACACCAGAACCAGTTGCTAAGTTACGGCCGTAACAGTGTTTACATACACCATGTTTCGTGTTACATGTAAATACGGAACGGATCGTTACTGTTTCAACACCAGCATCTACGATTTCTCTTGCAAGATCTTCTGAAATCAGTTGATCTTCGCCGATAATCATTTTGCCAGTTTCAGGATGCATCACTGATTTACGAGTGTAACGTCCTAGTAAACGTTCTTCTAAAGGTTCAATGATTTCATTACCTTCACGAATAGATTGGATAACTAGACCACGGTCTGTACCACAATCGTCTTCACGAATGATAACATCTTGGGCAACGTCAACTAAACGACGAGTCAAGTAACCTGAATCGGCTGTCTTCAAGGCTGTATCGGTCATCCCTTTACGAGCTCCATGGGTAGAGATAAACATTTCCAAAACAGAAAGTCCTTCACGGAAGTTAGAGATGATCGGCAGTTCCATGATACGTCCATTCGGTGCGGCCATAAGTCCACGCATACCAGCAAGCTGAGTAAAGTTGGAGATGTTACCACGGGCTCCTGAATCTGACATCATGAAGATTGGATTTTTAGCATCCATACTTTCAATCAGTTTTTGTTGGATCTCATCTTTGGCTTTGTTCCAAACAGCAATAACACGTTCATAACGTTCGTCATCTGTAATCAGACCACGACGGAATTGTTTCGTAATATTTTCTACTTGTTTGTGCGCATCATCAATGATTTCTTGTTTCTCATGCAATACCATGATATCAGCGATACCAACGGTCATACCAGCATGAGTAGAATGTTTATAACCTAAGTCTTTCATTCTATCAAGCATCTTAGAAGTTTCAGTGATATGGAATCTCTTGAAGACTTCAGCGATGATGTTCCCTAAGTTTTTCTTCTTGAACGGTAAGACTAATTCTTGTTCTTTAATGTGAGCAGGAATGTCTGTACCAGCTTCTACAAAATACTTGTCAGGTGTTTGCACAGTTAAGTTGTAATCTGTCGGCTCATTCAAGTAAGGGAATTCTATAGGCATGATTTCATTAAAGATGATCTTACCTACAGTTGTGATCAAAATACGTTCTTTTTGCCAATCCGTAAACGGTTTGTCGCCAAGTAAAGTTGTTTGAACACCGATACGTGAGTGTAAATGCACATATCCATTACGCCATGCTAAAACAGCTTCGTTCATGTCGCGGAAGATCATGCCTTCCCCTTCACGTCCATCTTCTTCCATCGTTAGGTAATAGTTACCTAAGACCATATCTTGAGAAGGTGTTACAACTGGTTTACCATCTTTTGGATTCAAAATGTTTTGAGCAGCTAACATCAGCATACGTGCTTCTGCTTGTGCTTCTTCATTCAACGGAACGTGAACGGCCATTTGGTCTCCATCAAAATCGGCATTATAAGCTTCACAGACTAATGGGTGAAGACGGATTGCACGACCTTCAACTAATACTGGTTCAAAGGCTTGGATACCAAGTCTGTGTAGCGTAGGTGCTCGGTTAAGCAATACTGGATGCTCTTGAATAACTTCTTCTAAGATATCCCAAACTTCATCTTCTCCGCGTTCGATTTTACGTTTTGCGTTTTTGATGTTTGTTGCGATTTCGCGTTGAACTAATTCACGCATTACAAATGGTTTGAATAATTCAATCGCCATTTCTTTTGGTAAACCACATTGGTACATTTTAAGGTTAGGTCCTACGACGATAACTGAACGACCAGAGTAATCTACACGTTTACCCAATAAGTTTTGACGGAAACGACCTTGTTTCCCTTTCAACATATGAGATAGAGATTTTAATGGACGGTTACCTGGTCCTGTAACAGGACGGCCACGACGACCATTATCGATCAACGCATCGACCGCTTCTTGCAGCATACGTTTTTCATTTTGAACAATGATGTTTGGCGCATTTAAATCTAATAAACGTTTCAAACGGTTGTTACGGTTGATTACACGACGGTATAAGTCATTCAAATCACTTGTCGCAAAACGTCCACCTTCTAATTGAACCATTGGGCGCAAATCTGGTGGAATTACAGGAATAACATCCATAACCATCCAGCTTGGTAAGTTTCCAGAAGCACGGAATGCTTCTAAAATATCTAAACGACGGATCGCACGTGTTCTTTTTTGACCTTGTGCTGTTTTCAAATCTTCTTTCAAACCAGCAACTTCGCCATCTAAATCAACGTTATCCAATAATTGTTTAACAGCTTCTGCACCCATTGCTGCAGTAAAACCTTGACCATATTGATCACGTTTATCGCGATATTCGCGCTCTGTTAATAATTGTTTTTTCTCTAAAGATGTATCTCCAGCATCAATTACCACATAAGATGCAAAGTAAATGATTTCTTCTAAGGCACGAGGACTCATGTCTAATACAAGACCCATACGAGATGGAATACCTTTGAAATACCAGATATGTGAAACAGGTGCTGCTAACTCGATGTGTCCCATACGTTCACGACGAACTTTAGAACGAGTTACTTCTACACCACAACGATCACAAACGATACCTTTATAACGAATACGTTTATATTTTCCACATGCACATTCCCAGTCTTTAGTTGGGCCGAAAATGCGTTCACAGAACAAACCTTCACGTTCAGGTTTTAACGTACGGTAGTTAATCGTTTCGGGTTTCTTTACTTCACCGTAAGACCAGCTTCTGATCTTTTCTGGAGAAGCTAAACCTATTTGCATACTTTCGAATTTATTTACATCGATCAAAAGGGATTCCCTCCATTTCTTGATAGGAAAAGTTAGAGCTGGAAGAAAAATACTGCACTTTTTCTTAAAGTACTTATTTTCTTCCAACAACTGTATCTGTTATCTCTTTAAAATGAGATAGCAAAACACAACTAACTTGACAATTTTAATAAGACTTTTAACAATTAGTCTTTTGTATCTTCAGCAGTTTCAATTTCTTGTTCAAGAACTGCATCAGCAGCTTCTTTTGCTTCAGCTGCTTCTTTTTCTAATTGTTTCGCTGATTGTTGTTCGGCAAATTTTGTTAGGGCATCAACTGTGATCAAGTCATCATCATCGTCATCCATATCACGTAATTCGATTTCTTGTTCTTCAATGTCCAATACGCGCATATCTAATCCAAGTGATTGTAATTCTTTTACCAATACGCGGAATGATTCTGGTACGCCTGGTTTTGGAATTGGTTCACCCTTAACGATTGCTTCGTATGTTTTCACACGACCAACTACGTCATCAGATTTGTACGTTAAGATTTCTTGTAATGTGTAAGCTGCACCATATGCTTCAAGAGCCCATACTTCCATTTCCCCAAAACGTTGTCCACCAAATTGAGCTTTACCTCCAAGTGGTTGTTGGGTAACAAGTGAGTATGGTCCAATAGAACGGGCATGTAATTTATCATCGACCATGTGGGCCAATTTAATCATGTACATCACACCAACAGAGATACGGTTATCAAATGGTTCACCAGTACGTCCGTCATAAAGAACTGTTTTCGCATCACGAGCCATACCCGCTTCACGAACAGTTTCCCAAACGTCATCATCATTGGCGCCATCAAATACTGGTGTTGCAATGTGGATACCTAACTGACGAGCAGCCATACCCAAGTGCAATTCTAGTACTTGTCCGATATTCATACGTGATGGTACCCCTAGTGGGTTCAACATGACATCGATTGGTGTGCCGTCTGGTAAGAATGGCATATCTTCTTCCGGCATAATGCGGGATACAACCCCTTTATTACCGTGACGTCCGGCCATTTTATCGCCTTCGTTGATTTTACGTTTTTGAACGATATACACACGAACTAACATGTTTACGCCTGGAGATAATTCGTCTCCGGCTTCACGAGTAAAGATTTTCACATCATGAACGATCCCGCCGCCACCGTGAGGCACACGTAGAGATGTATCACGAACTTCACGGGCTTTTTCACCAAAGATTGCATGTAGTAAACGTTCTTCAGCAGATAACTCTGTTACCCCTTTAGGCGTTACTTTACCTACTAATAGGTCACCATCTTTGACTTCGGCACCGATACGGATAATTCCCATTTCGTCAAGATCTTTCAAAGCATCTTCCCCGACGTTTGGAATTTCACGCGTGATTTCTTCAGGTCCTAATTTTGTATCGCGAGCTTCTGATTCGTATTCTTCAATATGAATAGAAGTATAGACATCATCTTTCACCAAACGACGGCTCATGATGATCGCATCCTCGTAGTTGTACCCTTCCCAAGTCATGAATCCGACAAGGACATTTTGTCCTAAAGCCATTTCGCCTTCTTCCATAGAAGGTCCATCAGCTAATGTATCGCCTTTTTCAACTTTTTCGCCTAAAAGAACGATTGGACGTTGGTTGTAACTTGTTCCTGAGTTTGAACGACGGAATTTTGTTACCATATATTTATCTAATGCGCCATTATCACGGCGAACGCGTACTTCTGATGCATCCACATATTCAACGACACCATCATGTTTACATAGTAAAGCGGCACCTGAGTCATGTGCTGATTTGTATTCCATACCAGTTCCCACAAGTGGTGAACGAGGTTGGATCAAAGGCACTGCTTGACGTTGCATGTTGGCACCCATCAAGGCACGGTTGGAGTCATCGTTTTCCAAGAAAGGAATACATGCTGTCGCAACTGCTACTACCTGTTTAGGTGAAACATCCATGTAATCGACTCTATCGATCGTTACTTCAAGGTTTTCACTTTGCAGACGGGCCATTACTAATTCTTCAGCGAATGTTCCATCTTCATTTAAGCGTGAGTTTGCTTGCGCTACAATGTAGTGATCCTCTGTGTCAGCAGTTAAGTAATCCACTTGATCGGTTACTTTTCCTGTTGCACGATCAACACGACGATATGGTGTTTCGATAAAACCAAATTTATTGACTTTGGCATAACTTGACAAGCTATTGATCAACCCGATATTTGGTCCCTCAGGTGTTTCGATCGGACACATACGGCCATAATGGGAATAGTGAACGTCTCGAACTTCATAGCCGGCACGATCACGAGTCAAACCACCAGGTCCTAAGGCAGACAGACGACGTTTGTGTGTCAACTCACCTAGAGGATTTGTTTGATCCATGAATTGTGATAACTGAGAAGAACCAAAGAATTCTTTGATACTTGCAACAACTGGACGAATATTGATCAATTGTTGTGGCGTTAATGTTTCAGTATCTTGAATCGACATTCTTTCACGAACCACACGCTCCATACGAGCTAAACCAATACGGAATTGGTTTTGCAGTAATTCACCAACTGAACGAATACGACGATTACCTAAGTGATCGATATCATCTACATTACCGATGTCTTCTTGTAAGTTAAAGAAATAACTCATTGAAGCTACGATATCTGCTGGACGAACAGTTTTCACACTTGTATCAGGATAACCATTACCAATTACGTTAACGATGCGTTCTGGATCTTTTGGAGAAAGAACTTTGATTACTTGAACAGTCATTGGTTCAGTAACCACACCATCTTCACTTGGATAATAGGTTACGCTGTTTAAGCCGTTATCGATATGTTCACCTAATGTTTCCATTACTTGGTGAGTCAATACTGTCCCTTTTTCAACAATGATTTCGCCAGTTTCAGCATCGATCAATGTTTCACCTAAAGTTAGGTTCAATAGACGTGTTTTTAAATCTAATTTTTTGTTGACTTTGTAACGACCAACGTTAGCTAAATCATAACGTTTCGGATCGAAGAAACGAGCATTCAGTAAGTTACGAGAACTGTCTGCTGTTTTCGGTTCGCCAGGTCGAAGACGCTCATAGATGTCTTTCAAGCCTTCTTCAGTACGAGAATCGCTCGCATTTTTGTGCAAATCTTTTTCGATCGTATTACGTAAGCTTAATGTTTCACCGAAAATTTCAAAAATCGTATCATCAGAGCCAAAACCTAAAGCACGAACTAATACAGTCAAAGGAATTTTACGTGTACGGTCGATACGTACGTAAGAAATGTCTTTAGCATCAGTTTCCATCTCTAACCATGCGCCACGGTTAGGGATTACTGTTGAGCCAAAGCCTTCTTTACCATTTTTATCTACTTTTCCATGGAAATAAACACCTGGTGAACGTACTAATTGAGAAACGATAACACGTTCTGCTCCATTGATGATAAATGTTCCCATTTCAGTCATTAGAGGGAAATCACCGAAGAATACTTCTTGTGATTTGATTTCTCCAGATTCACGGTTTGTCAATCGTAGAGTAACATGTAACGGTGCAGAGTAGTTTGCATCGTGTGCGCGCGCTTCTTCCACCGTATACTTAGGTTCTTTTAATTCATAATCCACAAATTCCAAAGATAAATTACCTTGAAAATCATCGATCGGTAAAATGTCCTCAAACATTTCTCTTAGTCCTTCATCTAAAAACCATTGGTAAGAGTCTGTTTGAATCTCGATCAAGTTGGGTAATTCCAACACTTCACTGATCCGGGCGAAACTTCTACGTTCGCGGTGTTTTCCGTATTTTACTACGTGTCCAGCCAAGCTCTTCACTCCTCTAATTAAAAGTCTATCAAAACACTAACCGAAAACATTTCATGAATATTACAAATATTAAATCTCTGTAATATTGAGCATTTTTTGCAGTTTTCAGGCAAAAAAAAACCAAAAATAGAATGTGCTCTTAAAAAATTCTCGTGCGTTTCTACTTTTGTTTCCCTATTAAAAACCGGAGCGGACAATATTTCGCTCCTGCTTTGTCATTTTTCAGATAGTTTTTGCATCTATACATTGTACTTCCTTCTATAGTAAAAGTCAAGGGTTTTCGAAAGCTCAAAAGGACCCAAACTCTTCAAAAAAAGACACTCGATAAACAATCGAGTGCCTTCTTTTTTTCTATGAAACTAGTTTACTGAACAGTCACATCACCAGTTACTTCAGCGCCTTCTTTATCTAGAGTTGCAGAAGTTTTATATTCTTCTTTTTCAAACGTCACTTTACCGTCAACTTTTGTGCCGTTTAAAACAAAGCCATTCGCTTTAACCAAGATATCCCCTTTGATTGTTCCGTTAACGATGTTGAAGTTTTCTGTTTCAACAATTAATTGAGGAACCGTTACTGTATATTCAGCCGTAACTTTTTTATCTGAATCTTGTGCGTATAACGCTAATTTTCTATAAATATCGCCTGTTTTTTCGCCTTTATCGTGGAATTCTCCTGAAACAGTCACATCTTTATCAAAAGTAAGATCTGCTGTTGCTGCAACGATCCAGTTACCATCTTTGCCTAAAGCTTTTTCGATTACTTCTGGTTTGTCACTGATTGAAGCACCACTCACTGCATCTACACTTGAGCTCATTGATGTTTCAGTTTTGCTATCAGAAGAACTATCTTTAGAATCTTTGTTGTCACTGTTACATGCACCCAATACCAATACTGTTGCTGCTAATGTTCCTAATGTGATTAATTTTTTTGAAATCATATACATCCTCCTAATTTTTTACTATTTATTCAGTTAAATAGTAGCATGAAATCGTTTAAATTCACAAAGATATCCATTTTCATTTGATTTATTACGATTAATTTAAAAACTTCACAAGTTTCTTTTATTTAGTTTTATCTTCTTTTTTCTATTTCTGATCATTACGTGAATGTTCAGAAAATTTCAACTAATATGTTGACAGCATACCTACTTTTCCTTTATACTAAACACAATTCAATTTGCGGAGGGATTTTTTATGACATACTCAATCAACGCACAACTGAATAAAGCTTACTTTAGCTACTTTAGATAGTTTTGTATTCATGTAATCGTGGGTACAAACAGCAAAAACCTGTTTTTGTATCTATGATGGCTAGAGCGCTTTGTACTGAACAAACAGCCACCTAGACATTCCTAAGTGGCGAAAGAAGAAGTGTTTACCTACGACTTTTATCAATCCATTTAGGCATATTGTCTGAATGGATTTTTTGTTTTATCAACTATAATTGGAGGAATCAAGATGAAAAAGAAACTAGTAGGACTAAGCATCGTATCAGCAGTAGCATTATTAGCTCTTGGTGCATGCGGCGATGGCAAAAAAGCAGGTAACGGAACAAATAGTGACAATAAAAAAATCGGTGTTTTACAACCTGTTGAACACGGCTCACTTGATGCTGCGTTTGAAGGATTCAAAGAAGGTTTAGCTGATAACGGATTTAAAGATGGTGAAAATCTAACGATCGAATACAGCAATGCCCAAAACGATCAGGCTCAATTAAAAAGCATGAGTGAAAAATTAGTCAAAGGAAAACCAGACCTACTTTTAGGAATTGCAACACCTGCCGCACAATCATTATTGAACGAAACAACAGATATCCCGATTCTAGTCACAGCGGTTACTGACTTAGTCAGCGCAAAATTAGTCAAATCAGATGAAAAACCTGGCGGGAATGTTACTGGAACTACCGATATCGTTCCGATCGACAAACAAATCGCCTTATTATTGTCTATTGTGCCTGACGCTAAAACTGTCGGAATTATGTACAATGCAGGGGAAGCTAACTCTAAAATCCAAGCTGATATGGCGGAAAAAGCTCTAAAAGATTCGGGAATCAAGGTCAAAGTTTTAACGGCAAATTCAACCAATGACGTACAACAAGTAACCACAAGCTTAGCAAAAGATGTTGATGCAATTTATATCCCAACTGACAACACCTTCGCTTCAGCCGCTGCTGTTATCGGTGAAGTAGCCAAAGAACACAAGATTCCTGTTATTGCAGGCTCGATCGAGCAAGTAGAAGAAGGTGGTTTGGCAACTGTGGGAATCGATTATAAATCACTCGGCAAACAAACAGGTGTTATGGCAGCGAAAATTCTAAAAGGTGAAGCAAAACCTGCTGACATGCCTGTTGAAAAAGCGAAAGACTTAGAACTTTTCGTAAACAAAGATATGGCAAAAGCCTTAGACATCGATCCAGAAACTATCAAAGCACCGTAATTGAATTTTCCCCGCATTACAATTAAGAGCTGCGGGGAATACATAAATACTATTGAAAGAAGCTGATTTTATTGTTAGACATACTACTTTCCTCAACCTCTCAAGGTCTTCTTTGGTCTTTACTCGCCATTGGAGTCTTTCTAACTTACCGTATTTTAGATATTGCTGATTTAACAACAGAAGGAAGTTTTCCTTTAGGTGGCGCTGTAGCCGCAGTTATTTTAGCAAAAGATTCTACTACTTGGCCGGAGCCGATCCAGTCCTTATTTGATATTCATTATATGATAGCGCCGGTTTTCGCATTACTTTTTGCCTTTATCGCTGGTATGTTAGCTGGTCTTGTTTCAGGACTTCTCCATACAAAATTAAAAATCCCGGCTTTGTTAGCAGGAATCATCACAATGACTGGACTTTACAGTATCAACTCACGCATTATGGGTGCTCCAAATATTTCATTGATTGGAACAGATTCCATTTTCTCTCATGCTCAGTCATTAGGTTTCACTAAAGTCAACAGTGCAATAGTTGTTGGCTCGATCATTGTACTTTTGGTCATTATTTTACTTGTTCTATTCTTTAAAACTGAAATCGGCTTGGCCACTAGAGCAACTGGTGACAACATCGACATGAGCGAAGCCAACGGAATCAAAACAGATAATATGAAAATCATCGGCTATATGCTTTCAAATGGTTGTATCGCTTTAGCAGGTGCTTTACTCGTACAAAATAATAACTTTGCTGATTTGAATTCCGGTATTGGAACAATCGTTATCGGACTTGCGTCGATCATCATTGCTGAAGTACTCTTTAAAAACAAATCATTAGGTTTGCGTTTGATCACGATTGTGATTGGTGCTATTTTGTACCGATTTATCTTAGCTTGTGTTTTAGAGCTCCGTGTTGACCCTGCTGATTTGAAATTATTCTCAGCGATCATTCTGGTCATCTGTCTCTCTTCACCTTTGATTCAAAAAAAATTAGGTTTTTCTAAACTTGGACAACGCAAAGGAGGCACAAATTAATGCAGCCTGTATTAACAATTAAAAACTTACACCAATATTTTGAACGTGGAACAGTTAATGAAAACCACGTACTAAAAGGAATTGACTTGACTATCAATCAAGGCGAATTTATTACAATTATCGGCGGAAACGGCGCTGGTAAATCTACTCTATTAAACAGCATTGCTGGAACGCTACCGATTGAAGAAGGTCAGTTAGCTTTAAACGGCAAAGACATTACAAAACAACGTGTCGTTGCTCGCTCAAAACAAATCAGCCGTGTTTTCCAAGATCCTAAGATGGGGACCGCTGTTCGTTTAACGGTAGAAGAAAATATGGCACTTGCTATGAAACGTGGGAAAAAACGCGGTTTGGGAAATGGTGTTCGCAAAAATGACCGCAATTTCTTCAAAGAACAATTAGCCAGCTTGAATCTAGGGCTAGAAAATCGTTTAAGCGCAGAAATTGGTTTATTATCTGGCGGACAGCGTCAAGCGATTACTTTACTGATGGCTACCTTGATTCGCCCAGAATTGATTTTGCTAGACGAACATACTGCAGCACTTGATCCTAAAACGTCGATCACCGTCATGGAACTGACTGAAAAGTTGATCCAAGAGCAAAATTTAACGGCATTTATGGTGACACACGATATGGAAGACGCCATTCGTTATGGCAATCGTCTAATTATGCTGCACCAAGGACAAGTCGTGGTAGATGTACCTACCGAGCAGAAAAAAGATTTAACGGTTAACGAACTAATGGAAATGTTCCATAAAAATAGCGGCACTGAATTAAAAGACGATCAATTATTATTAGTTTAAATAGAAAAATGCACCCAATCGCATAATGCAATTGGGTGCATTTTTTGTGTTACTATGGCAGTTATTAACCACCCATTAAAAAGTCTAAAACATTCCAGCCGTCTGATGTTTGTCCACGGTATAATTCCGTAAAGCCACATCTTGTACAACTGACTGTGATAAATTTTTTGTTTTGTACATCAAATATTTTCGCAAAGTTTCCTCCTGTTGCTTGAAACTGATCCGAAACATAATGCTCATTTCCACACTTATCACAAATATACTGTTGCTTTTCCATTCTTCCCCACTCCACCTCTATAATTCTATACATTGTTTTTCGTTCCTACCTAATAAGTATAGCAAGCTTTCAACGAGAAATCATACATCCTTAGATGGATTTTTCTCTCCGCTTTCAGGCGTATTGCGGTTGACCCGCCTTCCTCCTATCAGATACAATAAAACTACTATAAAGGAGCGATGTCTATGTCTACGAAAAGTCAGGTGTTAACTTTATTAATGAAACAAGCACCCGCATTTATCTCAGGTGAAGAAATGGCGCAACAACTTTCCTTATCTCGAACGGCGATTTGGAAAGCAATCAATGAATTAAAAAAAGAAGGACATCTTATTTCCAGCAGTCGAAATAAAGGCTACCGTTATGATAACTCTGATGTTCTATCTGCAGAAGGGATTCGTTTATCACTAGATTCAGAAACACCTAAACTTTCAATCACAGTTTTAAACGCCTCAGAGTCTACAATGAAAGATGCTAAATTAGCCGCAATCAACGGAGAGCCTGCTAATACATTGATCGTAGCAGATATCCAAGAAGCACCCAAAGGACGATTTGGCCGACCTTTCTTCTCAAAAGCAGGTAGCGGTATCTATATGAGTATGCTATTAAGACCTAACCAAAACTTTGAAGAAATGGCGCAATATACCGTGATCATGGCGGTAGCGATCGCTCGTGCAATGGATGATCTGACCCAAGTACAAACTGAAATAAAATGGGTCAATGATATTTATATTAATGGAAAAAAAGTCTGCGGTATTTTATCAGAAGCCATGAGCGATGTAGAATCCGGACAAATTTCAAATGTCATTATCGGTATGGGGATCAATTTTTCTTTAAAGCAAAATGAATTTCCAGAAGATCTAAGAGAAAAAGCAACCTCTTTATTTCCAGAAACAGAACCGACGATTACACGTAACCAACTGATTGGAGCGATCTGGAATCAATTTTATCGCATATTGACTCAACTACCTGAACAAGCTTTTCTAGAAGAATATCGCCAAAAATCCTTTGTCATTGGTAAAACTGTTTCCTTTACACAAGCAGGAGTTGACTATGAAGGAATTGCCACAGCAATCAACGATCATGGTGAATTAGTTGTAAAACTCCAAGATAAAACAGAAAAAGTGCTTTCTTCTGGAGAAATTAGCCTAAGTAGTATAAACCCAACACTTTAAGCTTTACACCAAACAAAACTATTAAGAATACCTTAAGAAACGCAAGTATTTTCTTACAACCATTTGCTATATATTTCACTTATGTTACATTTGTATTGCGAATGATACGAATATTACAAAGGGAGAATGATTATGAAAAAAATAGTTTTTTGTTTGGTTGCATTATCGCTTGCTCTTCCAATCACAAGTTTTGCAGAGGAAACATTATCTACCACTGAGGATTCAAAAGTTGAAAGCTCTTCAGCCTCAACACAAGACACAGAAAAAAATGATGAGAAAATTGTGGAGAGCAGTTCTTCTTCCACAGTAGATTCAAGTTCCTCCGAAACATCCAACACTATTGAAAATCTGTACGGTGATCTTATCTCCACAACACTCGTTGTCTTTCAAGGAGAAAAAGTGACGGCTGAAATGCTCTACCAAGATGGAGGTTTTCATGGTGCTGCATTTAGAGATCTTAAACTTTTAGACGAAGCTCCAACAGATAAACTAGGAAAAAATCTAGTCAAAGTTAGCTTCATGCTTTATCCTTGGGAAGAGGATCAAGGAAAAAAACAAGAAGTTATCCTAAATATGGCGTATACAGTAGTAAAAACTGCCCCAACTTACAATATACAGTTTATCTCTTACGATTCTGATAACAAACACGTTAAAGGAAAAGTATCATCAGTAGATGGCGTAGCAGCAAGTAACGTTCATATATACGGAGACAATACTGCTAACTATGATTCAGCACCTGCAAACATAACAGGATTTTATCCATTTGTTGATCTAAATAATCCTGTTTCAACAGATACCGAAGGTTACTTTACACTTTCTTACCAAGACAATTACAGTTTCTTTGCTTTCAACAGTGAAACTAACGACTATTCACCTGTCTACACATTGAACGATAAAACCTTCGCTGGTGCATCTGCAACTACAGACACATCTACCCCTGCGGAAAGTACACAGTCCTCTTCTGAGAAAAAAGAAGAAAAGAAAAAAGGTCTATTTCCAAATACAGGGGAAAAGAAAACTGTTTACTTTTCAATTGCCGGTATTGCCATTATTTTACTAGCTATACTATTTCTATTCATTAAGAGTAAAAAAAATAAAGAGTAGTTTTGAAAAAGAGTTGCTAAAATATGAATAAAAAAAGAAGAAAGCTGAGTCGTTCCTGCTTCCTTCTTTTTTATTTATATTTTTTCTAAAACAATCGTCAACAATAAACCTACTAAATAACTTCCGTTAAATGCCATCAAATTTTTTATCGAATAACCAAAGCTTTTAGGATGCGGTAATTCTTTTTTGAATAGCTGAAGATTTTTCCAAACAACCGGTAACGATAAAAATACAGTCAAAATCGGCCAACGATACACGCCAAATGGCAATCCAATCAAAACAACCACGTAACAAGCCAACATCAACAATTGAAATAAAATCACACCCTGCTTCCGACCAATATAATAAACCAATGTATACCGATGATTCTCAATATCCGTATCTAAATCCCTCAAATTATTGGCCAGCATAATATTCGCAATCGTAAAGACCATCGGTAACGACGCCCAAATAATTGCAAATACTGCCCACAGATTACCAGTCAAAGCGAATGTTCCCAAGCTCCAATCAAGCAGCAGATAAAACGGTCGGCTCTCCTGAACATTCAAATAAATCGTCATCGCAAAAATACCAAGACCCATAGTAAATCCGCTAAATACCTCACCTAAAGGCATTCGAGAAAGCGGGATCGGACCAAATGTGTAAAAAATACCAATAAAACAGCACACACCGCCCATCACCAAGAATAACCAACCTGTTTGGACTGTCAAAAAGAGCCCAATGACCGCTGAAAAAGCAATCATTCCAAAGATCATATTTCGCACAAGAACCGGGGCAATTCCCGAACTGCCAATAATATTCTCTTCATATTTGTATACTTCAGACTTTGCTTTCTTAAAGTCCATATAATTATTGATTGCAGTCGTCGCCATATCAAAGACGACCATCCCAATGAAAAACAGAACTGTATACCCTAATTGAAACTGATTAAAATAAGCAATAGAAAATAGTACCCCAACTGCAAAGGGAAATAGACTTGCTAATTTCGTCTGGATTTCCACTACTTGCAAAAATACTTTCAACGACATATCCATTCTCCTTATTTCAGGTCTTTACGATCACCCATTGTATAACCTGAATCTTTTCCTAACTCAAAATCTTTTTCAATATCCTTACTTACAAAGACTTTATCTTCTTTTGTAACAAAAATCACATCGACATCTTTCAACCCTTCAGCATACTCCAAGCCTTTTTTGACACCCATAGAAAATACCGCAGTTGATAATCCGTCACCATCGATCGATTCATTTGTAATCACTGTCACACCAGCAATATCATTATCAAACGGATAACCCGTTTTAGGATCAAATAAATGATGATAATTTTTACCATCTACTTCTAAAAAGCGCTCATAAATACCAGAAGTTACTAACGTTTTATTGCTTTCTTGAACTGTTCCGATCACGGTATTACGTGCTTTGTTAGGATCTTGAATACCAACATTCCAATCCATATCCTTACCGCGAGGACTATGGCCCAATACATAAACATTTCCGCCTAAATCCACTATCGCAGTTGTTACGCCATTGTCTTTTAAGACTTTCACAACTTCATCTGTAATAAATCCTTTTGCGATTGCACCTAAATCGAGCTGCATACCTTTTTCTTCAAGGTAGACTGTCTTATCTTCATCATTTAATTTCACTTTATGGTAATCAACTAATTTTAACGCTTGATCGATCTCTTCTTGTGAAGGTTTACGCGCATCATCGAAGCCAATATGCCATAATTGCGTGATCGGACCAATTGCCATATCAAAACCGCCTGAAGAATCTTCACTATATTCATACGCTCGTTTCAACAATGGATAAATATCATCCGAAACTTTAACCGGTTTGATACCAGCTTGTTCATTGATTGCATCTATTTCGGAGCCTTTTTCATTTACAGTGATTTTATCACCGAGTTCTTTTACTCGGTCAAATGCTTTTTTCAAAACATCTTCTTTTCCATCATCATAGATTCTTACTTGGACATATGTTCCTAACAATGATTGCTGATCTGAATAAGGTTCTTTATTGATTTTTGACTGCGCATCTTTCGAGTTACATCCTGCTAAAACAACTAAAAATAATGCCATTGCTATAGTGATTAATGTTTTTTTGTTCTTCATCGTATCCCTCTTTCTAAATAGAAAATTGTCTTATTTATAGTAGCGCTTTTTTTCGTGAATGGGAAGGATTTTCTATCTGCCATTTATGTATTTTGATAAAAATAAAAGCAGAATTCAGAGTAATACCTGAATTCTGCCACATATATATTTTTTGGCTCACTTGTGTAAAAAATTATTTTTTCATTACGATGTTGTCTACAACGATTTCGTTAGTGTCGCCTTTTTCAGCAGCATTGATTAATTGTTCTGCGTACGTTACAAATGAGTGAGAGCTGTGAGTTGCACCAGTTACTACTTCTACGTCTGCAGCTGATTTACCTTCTTCACCCATTGTTTTTACTAATTCTTCGTTTAAAGTTTTGATGTATTCAGCTGGACCTACACCTGATTTGTCTTTCATGTTTTTGTTGTAGTCAGCGTCATCTTTTTTAGATTTGCCTTCATCATTAACATTATCGTAGTTAGATTCAGTTACTTTGCCATCTTTAACAACGATTGAAAATTCTGTGTGGTAGCCATTTGAATTATTTTTTTCTTTCAATGAATACGTACCGTCTTTAAGATCAGCACCATTGTCGATTTCGATTGTTTTAGTATCTCCTGCTTGAGCAGCTTGGATCAATTGTTGTGCATAGTTTTGGAATGATTCACTAGAGTGAGTCGCACCAGTTACTACTTCTACACCATCAGCGCTTTGTGCTTTTACAAAAGATTCGTTTAATTCTTTGATGTATTCAGCTGGGCCTACGCCTGATTTGTCTTTCATATTTTTTTCGTAGTCTTTATCATCCGCTTTTGATTTACCATCAGCGTTGATATTGTCATATTTAGATTCAGTGATTTTGCCGTCTTTAACAGTCATTTCAAATGTTGCACGATAACCATTAGATTCGTTCTTTTCTTCTAATTTATACGTACCATCTTGTAAATCTGCACCAGCTTCTTTTTCTGTTGTTTTAGAAGATTCAGCTGTTTTTGATGTTGCAGTGCTTGAGTCAGATGATTTTGCTGTATCTTTCTTTTGATCTGATCCACATGCTGCTAATAAAAGAGATGAAAGTGCGATAGCTGTGAAGCCCTTTACAATTTTGTTCATTTTCATTTTTGTTCACCTTTTCCTTTTCTTAAACGTTCACAAATTAAGTTTGTGATATAATTTACATTCTATAGAAAATTTCAATTATGTCAATTAAAGTTATAAAAGAAAGACAAAATTTTACCCGTTTTTCACACTTTTTTAATAATAAAAATTTATTTCCTATATTTAGAATTGTTATTAGACAAAACCTGATTATCGCTATATAATGAATTCGATTGTGTAATTATTATCATTTTCTATTTTATTTTTTTAAGGAGCGGATTATCAATGACAAAGCAAAAAATTGTCGTTGTGGGAGCTGGTTATGCTGGAGTTTCAGCTACTAAATTTTTAGCCAAAAAATTGAAAAAAGATTCTGACGTTGAGATTACTTTAATTGATCGTCATTCTTACCACACCATGATGACTGAGTTGCATGAAGTAGCTGGAGGACGCGTTGAACCTTCTGCGATCCAATATGATTTACAACGTTTATTCTCACGTAAAAAGAATGTCACTCTTGTAACAGACACTGTAACTGGTATCGATAAAGACAAAAAAGTCGTTCAAACAAAGTTAGGTTCTTATGAATTTGACCAATTGATCATCGGTATGGGCGGCGAGCCAAATGATTTTGGTACCCCTGGAGTTAAAGAACATGGATTTACTTTATGGTCTTTCGAAAACTCTCTGAAAATTCGTGAACATATCTTGGAAACAGTTGAAAAAGCAGCTATCGAACCAGATCCAGAAGTTCGTAAAGCAATGCTGACATTTGTTGTCTGTGGTTCAGGATTTACTGGTATCGAAATGGTCGGCGAACTGATCGACTGGAAAGATCGTCTAGCTAAAGACTTCAAACTTGATCCTAATGAATTTACATTAATGGTCGTTGAAGCAATGCCGACAATCTTAAACATGTTATCTCGTAATGACGCAGCCAAAGCTGAACGTTATTTAGAGAAGAAAAATGTGAAATTGTTGCTTAACGCACCAATCGTTGAAGTAGCTGCAGATCACATCAAATTAAAAGATGGTTCTACAGTTCCAACACACACATTGATCTGGACTGCTGGTGTTAAAGCAACTTCTGATGCTGCTGACTTTGGTTTAGAATCAGCTCGCGGTAATCGTTTGATTGCAAACGAGTATATGCAAGCAAAAGGCTACGAAGACAAAAACATTTATATCGTTGGTGACTTAGTATACTACGAAGAGTTCCCTGAAACACCAACACCACAAATCGTTCAAGCTGCTGAACAAACTGGTCACACTGCTGCGGCAAATATCGTGGCTGACATCAAAGGTAGCGAAAAACACAAATTCAAAGGAAATTATCAAGGATTCATGGTTTCTGTCGGCGCTAAATGGGGTGTTGCGAACTTATTTGATAAAATTCACCTTAGCGGTTTCTTAGCAATCATCATGAAACACATCGTTAACTTGAAATATTTCTTTGATATCCGTTCTGGTTATTACATGTTCCAATATATTATGCACGAGTTCTTCCATATTAAAGACGACCGCAATGTAACACGCGGACATTCTTCTCGTTATGGTAATGTTTTATGGAGTGTACCTTTACGTGTATTCTACGGAACAGTTTGGTTAGTAGAAGCAATGAAGAAAATTGTCGGAACTGGTGATTACCTAAAACCAAGCACTTGGTTTGGTGACGGTTCATGGTTTACGGATAAAGTTGCGTTCCCATTCCCATGGTTACAAGAACAAGTAACAACTGGGGCTTCTGCTGCAGGTGGTGGAGCCGAAGCAACTGAAACAACAGCTAAAGCCGCTCAATTTGGTTTAAGCTATGCATACGGTGAAGAACCAATGCAAGTGTTCGATCATATGCCTAAATGGTTTGAAAGTGTGATGAAATTCATGATGCCAAACCAAGAAGTTGCGTTGTTTATGCAAAAATTCATGACAATCGTTGAAGTGCTGATTGCTTTAGCGTTGATCGCTGGATTATTTACTTGGTTAAGTAGTGCCGCTACAATTGGTTTAACAATCGCATTCTGTCTATCAGGCATGTTCTACTGGGTAAACATTTGGTTTATCTTCGTAGCCTTCGCTTTGATGAATGGTTCTGGACGCTCACTTGGTTTAGACCGCTGGGTTATCCCTTGGGTACAACGTACATTAGGTAAATGGTGGTATGGTACACCTAAATCTAGATACGGCAGTAAATAATTACTTTTTATAGTAAAAATCTAAGAGAGTTCTAGGTTTACTCCTAGAACTTTCTTTTCTCATTATGATAAAATATATTAAACTAAAAACTACAAAGGAGAGGAAAGAGTTGGATTTTAAAGAATTTATTCAAAAAAGTTATCTACGTCCATGGGATATTGTTATTATTTTACTTTTAACGATCAGTTCTTTCTTGCCCCTTGTTGTTTTTGGCATACAAAATACCGCCCAAGACGATGCCGCAAAACAAGCCGTCTTGAAAGTAGATGGTGAAGTCATCAAAGTTTTCGAGCTAAAAGAAGACGGCCCTACTTATACATACAAATATGAAGCAGCTGATGGTGATTACAACTTGATCGAAGTCAGCGGAGACAGAATCCGCATGGTTGAAACAAACTGCGGAGATCAAATTTGCGTACAACGAGGATGGATATCAAAATCAGGAGAAACACCGATTGCTTGTTTACCACATAATTTATTCATCACAGTTGAAGCTTCTGACGGGAGTGAGGATGGCAGTTTGATTTACTAAACGTTGCCAGTATATTATGAGCAAATTACAAAAAAACATCTATATTTCCATGTTAGTTGCCCAAGGCGTGATTATTGGTTTGATTGAAAATATGATCCCTTATCCCTTTGCTTTCGCTCCAGGGGCAAAATTAGGATTGGCTAACTTAATTACGATCATTGCCATTTTTACCATGCGAAAAAGAGACAGTTTCTTTTTAGTCTGTATGCGTTTGATTTTAACGACTTTACTTGGAGGAACGATCTCTACCTTCTTTTACAGTGCCAGTGGTGCGTTACTTAGTTATTTAGGGATGCTCATTATCATGCAGTTAGGACCAAAACGTGTCAGTATTATCGGAATCAGTGCAGCAGGCGGCTTTTTGCATAATGTTGGGCAACTATTGACCACTTGTTTCTTTGCTCAATCGTGGGCTCCTATGCTTTATCTACCGTTCCTTTCGTTTATCGGCTTATTATCCGGGATTGCGATAGGAATTGCAGCAAACTACTTGTTGCGCCATGTTCAAACCTTACGGCAATTCCAGTTAAACTATGAATCAATAACCAAGCATAAATGGAGTCAATATTTCCAGTAACATCTTAGTCTGATCGAGTACAATCAAAGGAGTCATTTTATGAACATTCACCCAATGTGGAAAAAATATCCTGAACTAGCAAAAGATTTAAACAGCACACTAAAGCTAATGGAAAATAGTGTTAATTTAAAAAACAAAGAGGTCGAAAATGCGGTCATATCTATGATCCATTCTGGTGGTAAATTGTTGCGACCAGCCTATCAACTTTTATTTTCACAATTTGGTGAAAAAAGAGAAGGAAAAAAAGCTGTTGCCTTGGCGGCGGCTATCGAGTTACTACACACCGCAACCCTGATCCACGATGATATCGTAGATGATGCAGATATCAGACGCGGCTTACCAACTATACGTTCTCAATTCGGCAATAGCACAGCCGTTTATGCTGGTGATTATTTATTTGTCAGTTGTTTTAAACTATTAGCTGATTACTCTTCTTCTTTAAAGAGTATCCAATTGAATTCCAGAAGTATGGAAAAAATATTGAGCGGCGAATTGGGCCAAATGGATAATCGCTATAATCTTGACATGACGATCGATCAATACCTTGAGAATATTTCTGGTAAAACAGCCGAGCTTTTTTCATTAAGCTGTTTTGTTGGTGCCTATGAAAGTGGAACATCAGAGCGATTTGCTAAAAATTGTGGGAAGATCGGGGAAAATATCGGGATTGCTTTTCAAATTATCGATGACGTTTTAGACTATACACAAAGCCCTGAACAAATCGGCAAACCCGTTCTAGAAGATGTTCGTCAAGGAGTTTATTCACTACCGCTCTTATATGCTTTAGAAGAAGGTTGTGAAACCTTACTTCCTTATCTTGAAAAAGGTGAAACATTAACTGAAACTGAGACAAATAAAATCTATGAACTCGTTCATTCTTTTGGCGGTGTCGCTAAAGCGCAGAAACTTGCAGAAAAATATACACAACAAGCATTAAAGGGGATTAGTAAATTACCTGAAACATCCACTAATGCTAAAAATGAATTGTTAACAATCACACAAGCGATTCTTGCACGAACAAATTAAAAACCAGGATAAAACGTTAGCCGTTTTATCCTGGTTTTTTATCTCATCGTCACAAATTCTTCTGAACCTGTCGGGTGAATCGCTACTGTATTATCGAAATCCTTTTTCGTAGCTCCCATTTTTATGGCAACTGCAAAACCTTGCAGCATCTCATCTACACCCAGACCAATACCATGTAGTCCAACGATTTTTTCCTCTTCGCCAACACACACCAATTTCATATCGCATTTTTGACGATATTCTCCTAGCGCAAAATACATTGGAGTAAACGTCGATTGATAAATTTTGATGTTCTCATCGCCATATTTTTCTTCTGCTTCTATTTCAGTCAAGCCAACTGTAGCAATTGGTGGATGAGTAAAAACAACAGTAGGAATCGTTTCATAGTCTAAATATTCATTTTCTTTCCCATTAAATAAGCGTTCTGAAAGTCTTCTCCCCGCTGCAATAGCAACAGGTGTTAAGTCAATTTTACCGATCACATCCCCAACGGCGTACACACCAGACTGCGTTGTATTTTGAAATTTATCGACTTTTAAATAGCCTTTATCTGTTAGCTCAATATGAGTATTTTCTAATCCCAAGGTATCCGTATTTGGTTGACGACCCGTTCCGAATACAATACTATCTGCTGTAATCTTAGTCCCATTTTCAAAAGTGATCATCAATTCTCCAGATTCAAACTTCTCGATAGAACGGGGAGTTGAATGAGGATAAATATGCATACCGTCTTCAATATAATGCTCAACTACTTTTTCAGAAAGCATTTCATCAAATTCTCGTAACGGGCGCTCTTTTCTAAAAGCCCAATGCGTTTCAGCACCTAATCCATGGATTGTTCCTGCAAGTTCAGCAGCTATATAGCCTGCACCAATAAATACTACTCGTTTTGGTAATTCTTCTAAAGCAAAGAAACCATTGGAATCTATCGCATATTCTTCACCAGGAATCCCTAATTTTTTGGGGCGTCCACCAGTAGCAATCAAAATATGAGGTGCAGTATAGATTTCACCACCTGCTTCAACTGTATGATCATCAACAAATGTTGCATATTCAGATAAAACTTCTACTTTGTTACTATCTAATCCGCGATGATAAGCTGCATGTAAATTATTGATATAGGCTTCACGATTTTGAACAAGTTTTTTAAAGCTAAATGCTTTTACATCTACATCAAATCCATATCCTTCAGTATCACGATTCATCATTTCCATCATTGAACTAGCTTGCCACATCACTTTTTTTGGTACACAGCCAACATTGACACACGTTCCGCCAATATCTGCAGCTTCAATCAGTAAAACCTTAGCCCCATGCATACCTGCACGATTAGCAGAAGCAATCCCGCCACTACCACCGCCGATCACGATGTAATCATATTGTTTTGACATAGTTATTTGTCCTCCTTATTTTAAAGACTGATAATAGGAATTTATGTCCGAAATGCTAACGAACTTCCACCTGTAATGAAAGGGATAGGCTACGACAGCCAATCCCTCATTTGTATTACTTATTTCTTCTTACGAATCATATCGCCAACTGCCACAGGTTTTTCAACCGGCATCGTTAGAATCATCATTGGATTTGGTGCCCGATCGATCGACTCGCCATCTTCATTATACATAACTTCTACTGTTTGATGGAAGTGATTGAACCCAGGACCATAAAATTCAATTTCATCCCCTACACTAAAATGATTTCTTTGACGGATTGTTGCGATTTTTGTTTCAGGATCATATGCCATGACTTCACCAATAAACTTATATTGAGGGATTTTACGACGTTCTCCAAATAGTTGTTCCTCATCGGTTGGTACATGGTAATAAAAACCAGTTGAAAGCTCTCTTTGCGCTACTTTCCAAAGTTCATCGATCCATTCTTGTTTACATTCATAATTTTCAGGATCTTCCATATGCGTATCAACTGCTTTTTTATAAACATTTGCTACTGTAGAAACATAGTGAATGGATTTCATTCTTCCTTCAATTTTAAAACTATCAACACCATTTTGGATCAATTCAGGAATATGCTGGATCATCGCCATATCAACCGCGCTCATTGAAAATTCTTCTTCAACTTCACCTTTGTCTGTTAAGCTTGTACGTTCAGCGCCAAAAGGCATATCATAAAGCTCATATTTCCAGCGGCAAGATTGTGAACAACCGCCACGGTTAGCATCCCGCATTGACATATGATTAGACAACGTACATCTACCCGAATAAGAAATACACATTGCGCCATGGATGAATGCTTCGATCTCAACATCCGTATTTTTGCGAATTTCTGCTACTTCTTCCATTGATACTTCACGTGCTAAAACAACACGTTCCAAGCCTTCGTTTTTCCAAAATTCCAATGTTTCATAATTAGTGGCTGAAGCTTGTGTAGACAAATGGATCGGCAAGCCAGGTGCTTCTGCTGCACAAATTTCAATCAAGGCCGGATCAGAAACGATTACTGCGGAAATACCAACATCGCGAATTTCTCTGAAAAAGTCTCCTGCTCCTTCTTGATTTCCTTCATGGGTAACCATATTTGCTGCTACATATACTTTCGCTCCATGTTCTTTGGCAAATGCTACGCCTTCGATCATATCCTCTTTTGTGAAATTACCTGCACGGCTACGTAAACCATAAGCATTTCCGCCAATGTATACCGCGTCTGCTCCATAATGAATGGCTGTTTTTAGTTTTTCTAGCGTCCCTGCTGGTGCTAAGACCTCAGGACGCTTCAGTGTTCGTTCGTTTGTCATGTGTTTTTTCTCCTTATTTTATCTCGTCTGGATCTAAATCAAAGAATCCGATATCTAACCCACGGTTTTCTGGATGTAAAGCTTCGATTTGATCAATTGCTTTTTGAGCTTGTTCACTCGACCAAAGACCTGTCTCGATTTTTTCTTTTGCGTCTACGAATAGTTTTGCTACTTCTACAAAGTTTTCTCCTGGCGAATAGATTCCATCAAGTTTCCACTTTGTGTAATTATGTTCATGAAGCTTGTCCAATTCACCAATTAAATTCACATCATTATCTGCAAAAATATGCGTGCCATGGCTGTCTTCATAAATTGAATAGTGCGTCTCTTCTTTTTTAGGTTCTGATATAAACAAGCCACGTTCTTTGCGAGCTGACTCATCATTTTTAGTGAAATTGTAGTAATTTTGCAGCAACGGGCGCTTCGATTGATGGATACATGTAGCACCATACACAAGGACTTCTGCTGGAACCATTAAATTATCTTTCATCGCTTTCATTTCTTCAAAAGGAACTTCGCGCGCCAATACGGCACCGACTGTGCCGCGTTTTGCCCAAAAGTTGATTTGTCGAGAGCTGGTTACTAACGTCTCTCCGTCATAAATATAAGGAATATCAATTGCGTCACGCTGCATCACAAATACAACCCCAGGATCGCCTACAGCGACCTGATCTACGTTGATTTCTTGTAGAAACTGCAAATATTCAGGCACCTTTTTCATTTTTTCAGGATGCATGATTCCGTTCAATGCAACAATCACTTTTTTGCCAGCTTTATGAGCTATTTTAGTAATTATGCGCTGTTCTTCACGAGAAAATGACGTTGGCAAACGTAGCCCAAACATTTCTTCTCCGATATATAAAGTGTCAACTCCTACTGCTAATAACGCCTCTGCTTGTTCAATAGACTCAGCAGTCGCAATAAGCTCAATCATTTTGTATCCTCCTTAATCTTGTAACAACTGTTTTATAGTAGCATAGGTTCACAAACTTTCCAATAGCCTCTCTTTATTTTAACGCGTATTTTTCACAAAATAAATACTGTCAATATCAACTCCTACCTTATTGTGTTTTGCATCAATAAAAGAGCGTTCACGAAAACGATAATAAACACAGAATTTTTAATTTTGTTGTTGTAGATATTATTGTTGAGACAATCAGCGTCTATTCAGTAGTTATCAAAACCTTTTGCAAAACAACCACTTATCTTATTTTTTATTAAACCTCTTTTAAGCAAAAAAACTACTCGATAGTGAGCTGCATATTCTTAAAACAGATTATAAAGTATTTACACACAGCCCTTCAGATTTATTTTCCAGAACTCAAAACTTTTTTCAAGCCCTATCAAAAGTAGTCTTATGGTTATAAAAAAATAATCCAGAGGCCAATCAATTTGACTGGTATCTGGATTTTTCTGATTCTTTACCAACATTAGTTGACAAAGAGCCTTCATATGTTAGAGTTTATTGCATAATCAAAATTTTTTACAGTTGTGGACAATTGTTTTTTATACTGTTTCTTAAATCAAATAGCTTTAGTAAAAATAAAACCTTATGAGAAAATTTAATACAATAACTTCTTAAAATCAATCGATATGTTGCTCAATAATATTCAAAATTCTTGCAGATGAATGACCATCTCCATAAGGATTTTCTGCTTGCTCCATTTTTCTATACTCCTCTTTGTTATTTAATAGTAATTCAGTATCCTGTATTACATCATGAGTATCTGTGCCTACCAATTTTAGAACGCCAGCTGTCACCCCTTCAGACCGTTCTGTCTCTTTTCGTAAAACTAATACGGGTTTATTTAAAGCTGCTGCTTCTTCTTGTACACCACCCGAGTCTGATAAAATCAAATAGCTTTTCGCAGCAATATTATGAAACTCAAGCATGCCTAAAGGATCTATTAGGTGAATACGTGAAATACCTGAAAGATACTGGTTCGCCAATAAGCGAACATTAGGACTTGGATGTACGGGAAAAATGACTTCAACATTTCGATTTTTTTTAACAATATCAACTATAGCTTTAAAAACATTTATCATAGGGGTGCCTTGATTTTCTCTGCGATGCATCGTCAATAAAATAATTTGACTACCAGTATTTATTTGTCTCAAAACCGGATGTGAAAAATTTTCATCTATAGAATACTTTAAAGCATCAATCACCGTATTACCTGTCACAAAGATATTTTCTTCTTTATGATTTTCTTTTAATAAGTTAGCTTTATTTTCCTCAGTCGGTGCAAAATATAAATCACTTAAAACATCTGTCAATTGTCTATTTAATTCTTCAGGAAATGGACTATATTTGTCCCATGTACGCAAACCTGCTTCTACATGCCCTACAGGTATTTTATTATAAAAAGCTGCTACACTTGCCGAGAATGTTGTCGTGGTATCTCCATGAACTAAAACAATGTCCGGTTTTTCAATATTAATAATTTCAGATAGCTCAATTAAAATATTTACAGTGATTTCTGTTATTGTTTGGTTAGGTACCATAATATCCAAATCATAATCTGGGGTAACATCAAAAATACCTAGTACTTGATCTAGAATTTCTCTGTGCTGACCCGTAACAACTGTAATATCTTTAAAATTCGATGACCTTCTTTTCAGTTCTTTCACGATAGGTAGCATCTTAATAGCTTCTGGTCGGGTCCCAAAAACAGTCATCACTTTAATCATCAATAGATCCTCCTATAATGTATATAAAAAAAAGAGTAAAAATATTAATACTACTGCAATAAATTGTAAATTATATAGTGTTTTTTTCATTTCAAACCTTCCTTAGTTGATTATTCTCTATCAAATGAAGCTTTATGAACAGTTTTGTTCCATTTGTTTTGCGGCTTAAACCAAGTAAAAAATCCAACGATTTGCGCAAGCATGTATGTTAATGAATTGTAAATAAAAGCGACTACTAACCGAAGAAAAAAAAGTATTTTTCGTGTGATATTTGGCTCATCTTTAAAATAAATTTTAGCTTCTTGATTGAAATAAACAGTTGGTAAAACTAAAAAATTTAACACTTGAATGACTAGCCAAAATTTTGCTAAAGAAAAAAGATTCGGTAAATACTTTAAAATTCGGATATCTATTAGACAAAGAAATAAAATGATTAACATAGCAACTGGTCGAACCATTGAATACGAGTAAAACAACGTTTCTATCTTACTAAAAAATTCTGTCAATGAATTGGATTTAAAAAGTGAAATGATTTGTCTTTTAGTTGTGCTAAACGCAACAAACCAGTGTCCTTGAGACCATCTTGTTCGTTGGTTATGACTAGCAACTAACGAATCAGGCTTCTCATCATGGATAATTGCAAAATGATTCCAACCACTACGTTTTCCCTCAATGGATAGTTCTACTTGAAGCTCAAAGTCTTCCGTATAACTCCGAGGATTCCAACCGTATTTTGCTAAGTACTCTGTATCTAAAATAAATCCAGTCCCTCCAATAGCAGCATTCCATCCTAAAAAGTAATTCGCAGCTTGAACCGCTCGATTCGTTATAAAATAGACTGCCGAGTATCCTGAAGCAGTAATCGAAGAACGTACATTTTTCATACCTAAATATCCCTGAACGACAGTTAAATCTGGATGTTCAACTACTTGGGAATTCATTTGAGTTAAATAGTTTTTATCTACAATATTATCAGCGTCAATAAATGCAACGTAATCATATTTACGCCAGTGGTTTGTTTCAATATATTTAGCAATTGCATGAGGCTTTCCTCTTGGCTCGTCTGGGGAAGACTTATTTTCAAATGCAATTGTACGATCATAAGAATTAATAATTTTCATTGTATCATCTTTACAGTTGTCTGCAATAACTACTATGTCGAACAAGTTAGGATTGTAGTTTTGATTAATCAAACTCTCGATTGTAGGTCCTATCACGTCCTCTTCATTATGCGCTGGAACAATAAATACAAAGCGCTTTTGATTCGGAACTATTTTATAATCACATTTGGGCCTTTTCAAACCAAAAATAGCTAAGCTCGTAAAATAAATTAGATTCGTGAACACAATGAATACCAAAAATTGTGCAATCAATTGGATTGGTAGAAATAAATACTCTGGCAAAATAAACATTTTTTCTCCTTATCAATTTAGAAAGTGCATCTCGAATCATAGAAGATACACTTTCTAAGCGTTAATATTTAATATAGTGAATCCATTTCCATTTTCCAAAAAAAGACAATAAGAATTTATAAACAACCTATTTGAACACTATATTTAACCATCGTAATACAACTCGAAATAAGATTACTACTGAATCACCATATATACTGGCAATTCTATAGATAAACTTTTTTACACTCACTATTAATCCTTATTTAGTTTCCACTTTGATATGTGCAAGATTATCGTATTTAAATGTATATACTACTTTTCCTTCATATACTCTAGATTCAATTTTTTCATAATCTTGATGATACGGTCCAGGATAATTTTCTAACGATTTTTTCATGGTATTTTTCACATTTAAATCATTAGTCTCATTGATTTCTGTACCTTCTATAGTTACACCAATTTGTAGTTTATACTCGCCAGGTTCTAAACTAGATAATAGTTCATTATCTAATATAGCTTGATAACCATTATATTGACCAGCTTGATACCAATCTGTATTAGCTACAGGAATTTCTGCTTTTACTTGTTGACTATTCGTGTCAATTAAGTTAACTGTTTTTCTTACTTTAGAGCTATCTTCTAGAGGCCAGTCAATATTATCTACGGAGCCTTCTAAAATCATCCCGTATTCTTGCCAGTAACCTAATTTAAAATAATTAATCGTTTCTTCACCTAAATGAACGACAGTTTGTTCAACTTTATCAGAGTTTTGACCTTCATAGTTTTGAATAATATGAATGACCGTACCTTCCGTTTGTTTTTCAATTGGAGCAATAGTCCATCGTCCGTCTGCACCGACAACTGTTTCCCCTAGTTTTTGATCTCCAACGTAAGCAACAATTAACGCTCCTGGTTGACCTGTACCTGTAAGCTGATCATCTTTATCAGTCACAGGATTAAAAGTTGGATCGATTATTTTTTCCGTTTCTCCAGCACCTGAAATGCGTCCATAATCTGCAGTTTGGAATTTTTCTTGTAAGTCAGCGTTAGTAGATACTGTTTCCGAAGACGTATCTTTATTAATAATAGTTGTTAGTGATTCTACTGATGACCATGAGTATAAAGGATCAGTTTCATAGTCCCCACCGATTTTTTCCCATACATTTACATTGGCGTTACTAATTGATAAACTAGTATCTTTGGAATCAAAAATTGGTTGCTTAGGATTCGTATTTTTTAGATCATAAGCTTTTGGATTATTCAAGATAATTTGTGCATTTTTAGCAGTTTCAATGACTTCTTTAGAGTTATTTCCAGTAATGTTTAGAGTTGAACCTGGTTTGGCATTAATCGTACTATTTTTTTGTCCAAAACGAACTGTTGGATAGTTTCCCCCACCACGTCCATTTAGATTAACTACAGCTCCTGATTCAATATTTAATGATGGATCCACATCAAAGTCTGCTCTTGGGATAAACTGAATTGCTATACCAGCAGAATCAATATTAAGAGAGGCATTTTCTTTGACATCTACTTGACTCACTTTGTCATAAAAAGCTGGATAATAATAATACTTCTCATTTTCAGAAGATATTTTTATATTTACCTCCGCGTTCTCTTCAACGATAACTTTGCCATCTGCTTTACCATTATTTAATTTACCATTAAAATAAAATGCAGATCTTTGTGCTCCATTAGCAGCTGTTGAATTGTATACACTATTCTTAGCAAAAACGACTTCGTGAACCCAAGCATTTTCATGAATAGTGTCAATTTTATTATTCCCTCTAAATGTCACTTTACCATTACTTAGAAGTAAAAATCTAGCACCAGTGTATGTTGTATCTGTAACATTAACATCCCATCCATCTGACACCTGCTCTAAAAATCTAGAACCATCTTTTTGTGCTCCTTGAATATTTATATTGTTCAATTCTAAAATAACATTTTCATTTAACTTATTTTCACCATATAATGCGTACATTTCAGAACTTAAAACGACACCTTTGTCAGAGTTTCCATCAATTAATAAGTTTCTTTGAGGAATTTTAGTAATGTTTTTCTCCATTGAAAAGCTTTGAGTAAGAATAATATGACTTACTTCTGGAGTCATCAATGCTTGTTGAAACTCTCCAAATGTGCTAACCTCAACACTATCTTCTGTAACAAGACTTTCTGACAATAAACCTTTACTAGTTTCAGTTGCTCCTACAATACTCGGATTAGCTAAAGCAACTTGTGAACTTATTGCAAGTGTTGCAAAACTCGCTAAAATTATTTTTTTATTCATTTTCATATGATCATTTCCTTTCTTTTTTTATTTTTGCGCCTTTCAATTTATTTAAGTTTTTCATTTGGATATACTTATAAACCAAGTATTTTACTTCATCTTCTGTATTAATCAATCGTGATCTTAAATAACGAACTATACAAAACCTAAGTTTCCAAGTTTAAAAAGGAATAAATAATCACTTTAAATATTCGGTATTTTATATAATTAAAATGAGCTGATGTTATATGAAAAAATAAAATTTTCTAAAACTTCCCAATCTTTATTTGTTGGAATAGTGCTACAAACAATCACTTTTGCATCCGATCTTCTATCAGGTGAATCTGTTAAGTATATATCTGCATATTGGGAAAAATTTTCAGTAATAATAACATTCACACTAGGAATTTTTTTTATCATGGTTCCTATAAATGCGTTATATCCCTCTCCTAATGAAAAATCTACTGCTATCTTTACACAGGGCTGCAACTTTTCAGTAGGAGCTATACTTATAAATTTAATTACAAATAGCGCTAAATATTTATCGTAATTGTTTTTACCAAAAATTCTTTCCAACGTTTTTTTATTTTCAATGAAGATTTCTAAACAAATTGTATAAAGTTCATAATAATTTTTTTTTAAAAAAGAAAAATCTCTGTAACAGTAGCTATCTAATATTACAGATCCAAAATACAACAACTTAGCAAAGGTCGTTTCAAAAGCTACTTTAAAAAAACTCCCCCAGTCATTAAGTGTTTTTTTTGTAATAATAACAGAAAGAATCTCTTGCAATATAGACATCTCAACATTATATAGTACATCTTTAACTGTATTGTCTGAAAAAAAATCGTTTACATATAAGTAATTAATAATTGAATTTGTTGCACCTGATAAATCATCTATGTTAGCTAAAAAAGCAGTAATATATTTTTTCAATTCTTCACTTTCTTTTTCTTTTAAAATAACAATTTTTTCCGAATCATTTCCAATATAAAAATTAGTTTCATTTCTAAAACAAGTAATGCAAAGATAAAATTTCAATTTTAGTCTGTCTATCTTGTTTTTATTGATAATGATCATTTTGTTCTCTAACAAATAAAGTAATTGATCTACTCTATATGTTACAGATCTATCAAATGGCATTTCATATTCTTGAAAAGCATTAAAGTAAAGGTCTGAAAGGAAAAAGCGTAACTTTTCTTCGGAATAGTTATTGGATTCAAAAAAATTTATTCCGTACATATCTAAGATTCTGTTTACTTCCCTACTAACGCGATATGCTTTAGACAAGCTCATATGATGATCAAATGAAAAATCTTCGATTGATTTATTTTCATTTTTAAGAAAATAATCAACGTACAAAAATCTTGGAGAATTACTAGCATAAAGACAAATTAAAAAATCAATGGAATCAGTACCATTTTTTATATATAGGTATTTCTCATTTACCTTTTTTATACAAATAACTTCATTATATACATTCTTTAAATCATTCATTAATTCATCCAATCGCGTAACGACTTTAAAGTAACTAAGAGAAAGTCCTTCTACAATTTTACTTACAGAAATCAAATTATTTCCATATTTTTCCATAAACGCTAGTATCCTGATTTTTTCGTAATCGTTTTTTTCAAAAATCCCCTTCATTTAAATTTCACCTTCAAGTCTTGTTTAATATTTTTTTACCAACAATACTGATACGAGTTGTATCTTAGCATCTTTAATATAAGACAACGTTATACCTTGAAACTAACTTAGGTTATGGTGCCACTAGTACATCTGATTCAATATTACTTGGTTCTATATTTAGTAAAATATAACAATCAGTTATGTTGCATTTATAAACCAAGTGTATAATAAAGTATTCACAACTTCTTTTTTTTTTTTTTAACACCTATACAAAAAAAAGAAAAATAACTATTAGATAAAACTCTATAAATATTTATATTAGGAACATAAACTTCAAGAAAAGTAATATTGAGTAAATGTGCCTTAAATACAATTATGGATGCTATCACGATAAACGATTATCGATTCCTAGTATCCAAATAAATAACAGGTCTATATCGCTTTTATCATAATTAAACAGCATAACTAGGCTCTAAAATTTATGAAGACTATAGAATAATTGAGATAGAGAATGAAAAAGCTATACGTTTTGAATGCAGTGAAAAAGCATAGAAGTTTCTACATCTATGCTTCCTAATTATCATAATTAATTTTTTTATACTATTGCTTGTAAAAACCAAAACTACTTGGATTTTTTTGGAGCTAATCTTTTATACAACGATTTAAATTAATACCCCTAATAATTTTTTTGTGCCGAAAATGAAAAGCAATATGTTCTAAGTTAAGGTGCTTGTTCTACTTGCCACAAAATTGTTGCTTCATACTTTCCTGATTTAATCACATTAAATCTAGTTGTCTCTAGTACTATACCTGTTTGATTCTTTTCCCATGTATCACTAATGTTGAATACTCCTTTTTCAGAGAGATATCTTTCTTCAATTGGTTGTGAAATCCCTTCAAGCAAATCTACTGTATCTGTATTGTTCACCTTATATTTCAAAACGGAAGGTAGCTGTTTACTTGGAGCTTCAACACTGGTCAAAGACTTTTGAAAAGTAACAGCTAAAGTCCATTTGCTTAAGTCTCCCCATACTGTTAGTGGATTTTGAATACCGTTTCCTAATATATCATTACTCTATATATAGATACTGCCGAAACTATTAATATTTGTAATAATCTATATTTAAATTTAGTTTTGTTATGCTTACTTTTCTGTTATAGTTAACTGACTTTTTTCTATAACAAATCCTCGCTACTCGATAATTTTCTACTAAATGAACATAACTAAAAAATTTCATTTAGTAAATATACAGTGAGTGAACCAAAACTAGGATACTTTATTGTCAAATTGTTATTTTCTTAACTCTATCAATCGATTGACATTCTTACATATACATGCTGCATCAAAAAAAGCTTGTCGAAGTGGTTTATTCCTTCTAATAGTTTCACTTGGAAATAACACAATGATTTCAGCATTACCTTTGATTTTTATTATTGGGAAATAGGTCGTAAAATTCAGGTAAACTGGATCTTTTTTTCTCTGTATCGAGACCTTTTGGATCATATCTTTCTCCAAATAAGTGCTGATTCGATCATTACTCAAAAAATCTTCATTTTGTTTATAGATTTTGTTCAGCTCTTCCAAAATCGATTTTTGTTCATCAATGTTTGGCATCATTTCCTCCTTAGCTTGATTACCTTTTGCTCCTATAAAACAGGATATTTCCTGATACATTTCCAAAACTTTCATCTTCTTAATTTCCTTTTTTTGTTAATTTTATTTAAAACTATTAAATATAAGATTAAGAAAAAGGCGTACAGAAACAGTAATAACAGCTGTCCCCAAAAAGACCAATACACGATTTTAGGAGCCCAATTTGTATTAATCCAATTTTCACAACTATATTGAATGACAAAAGTTAGTAAGGATAGTTTTATTATTCTTACAAAAATTTTCATTAAACTATTCTTCACATCCTTTTGGTAAATAGCTTGCTTATTAAATTTTACTCATCTGATCATTTTTACGCTTTCGAATTTATGGAACTAAAGTTTTTTTATTACATTTATGCTGATAAAGTAGTCAACTTATATATTGATATTTAACACTATTTCACACTTTTGTTTTTTTGTACATCAAGTAAAATACGTGTTAAATTCCCCCAATCTATTACTCTTGGCGGATCTAACCAAACAACAACATGTGCATTTGCTTGTCTATACACATCATTAACGTTAGTTAAAATAACATCTGGGTTATATGGCTCAGATGTATCTATTATGTTCACATTTAAGTTGACATACAAACCTAAGTTTTTTTTTATAAATTGATTGTAAGAAAATCCGTAAGAGAAATCGAGCAAGATAGATACAGGTTCTGAAATAATTTGAATTGGGACATGATTAATCAGTAACATCAAATAATAGAAAAATAACGTATTTTTTTCTGATGGTATCTGAGTATATTTCTTAGGTATATTTTTGACATACTCCAATAGATAGCTATAGTAATCAGGATATGTTTTTTTGAAAAAGTATATATTCAATTCTAATTCTTCAAATCGATTGATTGGATAATAAAGGATATTGAAGTGTATCCGAGTAAGTTCTTCATAGATATTGCCTTTAATTTTTTTATTCAATAATTTAAAATTTTCTTCAAAAGTGTGAATAAACGAGTCATTTAATTGAACAATACTAGTATCCGAATAATCATAATTAAACAACGAATTTATATTTCCCTCTAAATATAACCATATCATCACACTGTATATTAAATTTTCACTATTATCTGGTAATAAGGATCTCAACTCTTTAAATCCATAGTCACTAAAAAAGAAACGAGTATTCGCTTCCATTGTTAGTGTTTGGTAATCTTCTATGGTAAGAACAAGTATTAAAAAATAAGTCAACTTTTTTTTTTCATATATAGATATATGGTATTTATGTTCTAAAATCCTTACTACCTGACGACTTTCTTCTAAAATCCTCTTTTTACAGACCTTATTAAAAGGAGTATCAGATACTAAAAATAACTGGTAAAAGAAGCTCAGAATATATTTTTGATTTCCATAGATATTTTTCTTATCAAAATAAATTTGATACTTTCTCAAGTGTTTTTTTATATCTGTTAATAAGCTATACACTGATGAATAACTAATATGGAATTTCTCTGAGAAAGATTCCAAAGTTTTGTATTCTTTTTTTAAATAGGCTAGTAACAAATGAAAAGAAATAGATTGCTGCATATATTTTGAAAAAATAAATTTACTTGAGTAACTTCCGTCTATTTCTAGAGATATTTCTGAACCAAACATAGTGATTTTGAAGTGCTTAGTTAATTTCCAGTTATCAATATCTATTATCAATTTATCTAGTGTTTTTTTCAGTACAAAAGATGAAAAAGATAAATCTTCTTGTATTATTATCACTTTCTCAACTAAATCATTTCGAGTTTCTAAATATCTCAATAATTTGTAACATCTTCGATCATCCTTATTTAGTAAAAATTCATGATTCACCATCAATCAGCTCTTTCTTCCATATATAACAGTACCTACAAATTCATTGATCAATTCTAAATAGAAAGAATCTTCTTCTGAGTCATCTCCGCCAACCTCATTCTGAGAATTTAAACTTATGTTTTCATTAAATAAGTCTTCTGTAAGATAAATTTTTTCTTTATCTCTTTTTGAAGAATAATTATTATTCAAATTTTTTTTTATTTCTTCTTTTTCATTCTTTGTTTTAACTGGTTTTTCAGGTACTTTTTTAACTTCACTTTCTTCATTGTAATCAGTTGAATCAGGCACATGCGTATTTTCAATTGGTTTAACTTGCTGATTAGGGTTAGTAGGATCATAAATCTTTACTTCCTCTGCAAATACTAAACTATTAAATTGTAAAACTGAAAGTACCATACTACTCCACAAAACAATCTGCTTATTCTTATTCATTTTTGTCACAAAATAATACTGAAAAAATAATATAAACTACCTATTATCTATAAATTAGGAATCTAGCTATCTTAACAATATTCCTCTCTATCATTTTCAATAAGTGTTTTTTTATTCTTATGTTGAGAAGTGAAAACAGTTTTTTTCTAGCAAATTATATTGCACCTAAGAAAGAAATTACAAAAGATTGATACTCTTTCTTAGGTGTGTAAAAATACCGGAACATTCAATAACAAATATAATCATCTATCTCCGATAACCTAGAAAATAGCTACTTTTTTTTCATATCCAACATATATCCTTTAGATCTAACCGTTTTGATATATTCTCTTTTATCACCTGTACAACTATTTATTTTTTTTCTTATATGATGCATGATATTAGCGAGTCGATATTGAAAGTTTTCGTTATGATCTTCCCCATAAACATGTTTTTGTATTTTTTGGTAACTGACAGCTCTTTGAGGGTTTTGTGCTAATAATTCAATTATTATAAATTCCGATTTAGTCAACAACACTTCTACGGTATCGTTTATTATAATACTCATATTATCTGCCATTAAACGGATATTCTCTGTTTGCTCTGACCTTAGTTCCTGAATCGAATGATGCCTATCTATAACTTCCTGCACTCTTTGTGAAGCATTCCTAACAATGAGTTTTTTTTCAATATTAGTAATATTTTCATTAAAGACGTAGTCTGCGCCCAATTGTAAATAAATTATTTTCTCTGTTTCTTTTTTACTTAAAGAATCTATCCAAATATAGCAATCAGAATATTTTTTAATCTCTAAGATCAATTCGCATACCGTACTCAATTTAGGTTGTCTTTCTACTATAATTAGTCCATCTAAGCAATACAGCTCATCAAATAATTCTTCTGTAGTCCTCAATAAAATATGTTCATTAAACCCTTCTAGCGTCTCTATCCTTGAGTTGCTTATTTCAGAGTCTAAATTAATTACACCTATCTTATTCAAACTTGTTCACATCCTACTTTTTATTATTTACCGTTATTTCTATTTTTTAATATGAGTACTGATTCTATTGAAACTCTGATTGGACTTCTTTACTCACCATCAAACATACTTCCATATACAATAACCGCTAAGTATCAAAGCTATTAAACTTATTACTATCGGCACTACACTATATTTTACAAAACTCTTTCTGATTGCTTTCATATTTTGGTAAAACTCATTTTTTTCTTCATTTTTAACAGCTTCAGTTCTTTTTTCTTTTACTGGTTCAGCTGTAACAATAATTCTTTTATCAGTTAAATAGGGTTTATCACAAGTAATGATAGTCAGTTGAGGGGTAGCTGTGTTATCTAATACCTCAAGTTGATCCTCCAACACTATTTTTTTGTTTACTATCTTGTATTGATAGATTTTATCTAAAAATTGTACCTTAATAAGATCATTGACCTCGATTTTAGCTATTTTACCTAATAATAAATTTTCAATCCCTAAGTGGTGCCCTAAAAGAACAATATTGTCCTTTTCAAAGTGTCTGTCTGGGTGCATAAATCCTACTCCAAATAGCATCTCTTGGTAATGTACGCCCAAAAATATCGGAACTGAAATCCCAACAGATTCTATCATCAATTGACCGACAGCATCTTCAAGATTATCAGTTGATGCTGTTAGGTAATCTTCAACTGTTGGAAAATCAATTCGTTCATTTGGCTTTGGTTCTGGCATATTTTCAACTTGGGTAATTTTTGTATTTTTAATCTTTATAATTGTTATTGTATTTTTGAATATTGGAAAACAAATCAAGAGCGTTCCAATAATCAAAAACAAGATAAGCATTAGCTTAAACCTTTTTTTTGTCTCGTTTTCTTTTTTTGTTTTTAGATTTATTTTTTCTTTCTTCAGCTTTTTTTTCTTCTTCATCATTTTTCTTTTTTCTCCAAACCAACCAAATAATTAAAATCAGCACTAATAAAATCAGTAGAATGCCAATCAATAGATAGATCCATGTATTATCTTTTTTGATCGTTACATCTTTAGCATTTAATGTTTTCGCTGTATTTCCGTCTATTTTAAAATCTTTTTCTAGTTTCCATTGATTTTTAAAATTGATGGTTGTCGCTCCTTTTTGTTGAATAAACTGACCATCTTCACTTTTATTGCCAAATACAGTCATTGATAGGTGGTACTCTCCGGCTTCTAATCGTGAGCCATTCAAAGAAACTGGAAAGGTAAAGCTTGAATTTGGTGCTATCTGCATGCCGTCTTTATCTTCAGAATAAAGAACTTTAGAACTACCTTTTTTTGTAATTTCAGCTTTGATCGCAACTTGATTAATATAAGTTTTTTGATCGTTTTGTAAGCCTGCCAAAATAACATTTCTAGCATTGATCTGACCAGGTCCTACATCTTTCAATAGTAAGTTAGGATCTATTTCGTTTAGATTTTGACGCATAAGAAGTGCTACAACATAGGAATACTCGTTCTCTATAGATAAACCTTTTTCGTTATCCTTAGCTGGTGAAGTATCTTCTGTAACTTCTTTAAACGTAATTCCACCAGCAAGTACCCCAATAAATTTTTCGTTAGGCATCTTCACCTTAAATGGGACAACTTGTTCACTTTCGGGCTTTAAAGTAACTGTCTCTGGGTAATCTACATACTCCTCTACATCAATATCTAAACTCTCGTCTTTTTCTATATCATTCTTTCCGTACTCAACAACAACATTGGAATTAGTTGTGGCGCTATTTACAGAAATCTCTACTTTTACTTCTTTATCTGTATCATTTCTCAAGGTGACATTTAATATTTCTTCTTGATTAGGCTCTAGCTTTAAGTCAAAATATGTTTTTTCTTTATCAATCTGGCTTTTCGGTGTAGTCGGTGTAACGGCAAAATTAAATTCACTTGCCTCAACTATACTTGTATTTAGAACAAGCAAGCTAACTGCACACGTAATCATTATTAGTAATTTTTTTATCAATTTCAATTGAATCGCTCCTCAATAATATGTATAGATTATGAGACTGTTCTTTCTCCTAATCTTGTTTTTTGGCTTCTTATTTTATAGAATATCTGTTATTCTTTATCTTATTCATTTTGGGTATTTTCAAAAAATATCACTATTATTCGGGCACATCTTCTAAAGACCATGACAAAGTGCCATTATATTCTCCAAAAATTTGTTTTTCCACAGGTATTTTTAAACTAATACCTTTGTTTTCTTGCCATTCACTAGATATATTAACCGTCTCACTTTCAGTTAATTTCCGTTCTTCTACAACTGTTGTATTATTCCCAATATTTACGGTTTCTTTTGCATTTGTATAGTACATCAAACCTGATAAATTATTTGTATTAGAGGATAAAGGGGCTTTCTCCCTTAAAGTTAGCCTCCAATAGTTTTTATTATTTCCACGATTATCTGAAATAATAAGTTCTTCTTCTATTTTCGGAAAAAGAGTTTGAGTATAATTTTTAATTTTATTGACTCCGAAATCTAGTTTATCGGGAACCGATTCTAACTTTACTTCGCCCAAAATAACATGTATTGGGACTATTATTTCCCTTTCAATACCAGTTAATTTACTTTTTATAACTACTACGATAGTTGTATCTCCTATGGAATCAAAAACTTTTTCTTCTTCAAATCTATCTACAAACACTTCATCATTTTCAAATTGACTGCTCAGCTCCTCAACTAGGTCAGATAGTTCCAAGTCTGAAGTATTTGTACCTAAAATTACTTCTTGGGGAATAGGAACACCTGATATAGTATTTGATATGTTTATATAAGCATTATCAGTAGAGTTTCCTTCTGCTTTATTATTGTATGCAGTTAATGGCACTACTAAGTATGAACCTTCAATATAATCTTTCAAATTAGGATTTGCTAGATCAACATTAAATTCCAATTCAATATTCAGCTTATTCTGGCGTAGTTTCTGTAATGTGCTAGAAAGTATTCTTATAGTTAATAAATTATCCTTAATCGTTTTAGCAGCGGTAACGGTTTCGTCATCGAGATTAGTTATTTTAATTTTATTTAATGTTTGACTATTCAATTCTAAGATTGGGTTAATATCCATTTTAATTTCTAAATCCGAATACTTAGCAGCTGGTTGTAGTGGTAGCACTTGCTTAACATTATACTGGGCTACATATTTCTCATCTTCTTTATACCCAGTTACATATGGTTTTGGATATTCTGTTTCTATACTTGTCACAGTTTTATAAAGTAATGTTTGACTATTGACAGGCGAAGCTGTTCGAAAACTTAAAACAGACTTAGGTTTATTTAATACCTCTAAACTTGAACTTCGAACACTAGATACATTTTCAAATCTTACTCTCTTATCATTATCTAACATCTCATACATTATCTGCCCGCCCGAGGTCTGAACAATACTAGTAACGTCAGATTCATCATAATAAATGGCACTACCGTATTTTGGGTTTTCTCCATTGCTTATTTCTATATTATTTAATACATTTTGAGTTAGACTTTCTTCACTTTCTTCATCTATTATTTCTTCGATAACCTCTAATTCTTCTGCTGCACTACCTTTATAGTTTACCTGCACTGATCTATTGGAATCAAAAGAAACAATGATAGCGTCTGTTGGATTGTTATTTTTTTTAATAGTCCATTTTACAGAAAACGCTTTTTCCATTTCCTCATCTAAATATCCCATCTTAGTAAATATGATTTCTGTTCCAATAGGTGCTTTTGAAAGATCATATATGCTAACTACTTGTCCATTTACTTTAATTTGCGATTTTTTTGTAGCCATTGGCTTAACCCAGTCATTCGGCCAATTAATATCACTAGGAGAAGTCGTATACTTATATTTTGGATACGCAGTTATGTTCACAGTCGCTCTGCTTTCAGTCTCTGCTTTTTTTTCTGACACATACTTCTCTAAATTCTTAAATGAAGCAGTTTCTTCTTCTAAATTGCTCATTTCATTTATGTTTATATCGTCAAAATGTACTTCGTCAGCAAAATCTTGAGATGAAGCAGTTCCTTCTTCTAAATTGCTCATTTCATTTATGTTTATATCATCAAAACGTACTTCATCAGCAAAAACTTGAGATGTATGTATACAAACCGCTAATAGCCCTATCAAATAAATGTAAATAACTAACCTTTTCATCTCAAGACTCCTTTTCCTATTTATATTAATATTCATCTTATAAATAAGAGGACTCTCGCCCTCTTATTTTTTTATTTTATTTCTCTATATCTCTGGGAATCTCTATTCATTATTTCCTGGAACATCTGTTAAAGTCCAAACTAATTTAGTTGAATATTTTTCTGCGTATTTAGTTGTTGAACCTGGAACGCTTAATTCAATACTTTCTGCTGCTGTTTCAGCATCTGTTCCCCAATCAAGTAAGTAAGTCCCAGCTCCTTGTCCAGCTTTAGCACTCATCACTTCTGATTGAGACCCATCAGCGTTAAGAATGATTTTTTCCTGTCCAGTAGGTTTTTCAGATGCTGATGCAGATACTACGTTACCATTATTGAATGTAATTTGAGCACCTGTTAATTCTTTTCCTGATACAGATGTAAATTGTTTTTCTTGATTGACTTTTAATGTCCAACCTGCCTCAGTTCCTCTGTTATCCGTAATCTGAACATAATTAGGTCCTTCTTTAACTTCTTCAGTTGCATTACCTTGTTCGTCAAAAGTTTTGTATTTTTGTGTTGCTGCATAGTAAGTTTCGTTTTTAGAAGTAATTTTTTGAACGCCAAAATCTAAGCTTGATGCATAATCAATTGATAACGGTCCGTTTGTTCCAGGATTTGGTCCTTCTGGATCGGTTGGATCAATTGGATCTACCGGGTTTGTTGGATCGGTTGGGTCTACTGGATCGGTTGGATCTTCACTTGGTGTGAATTCTACTACTCCATTTGATGTGTAGACACCTCCATCTTCTGCAAAAGCTTGAGTTGAACCTGCTAATGTGCTTAATAATACAGTAGATAATAATAGTGTTGATAGTTTTTTCATGTTGTTTTCTCCTCAAATTAAATTATTTTAATTGCTTGGAACATCTTCTAATGTCCAGGCAAGTTTTCCCTGATAATTACCTATAATTTGTTTTTCTACTGGAACTACAAGTTTTGGCCCCATTTGTTCATTCCATTCATTTGAAATATCTACTTTCTCTGCGTCATCTAGCTTTCTTTGTTCTACTATTACTTTTTCTGCACCTATGCTTATAGTGCCACTTGAGTTAGTATAGTAAAATAATCCCGATAGACTGTTATTTTCTCCTGAAATTGGTGACAATTCTTGTAACGTAACTCTCCAGTAGTCTTTATCTGGTCCTCTTGTATCAGATATTTGTAAACTTCCAGTGGTCTGTGGAAAGTATTCTTGTGTGACATTGCTGACCTGATGCAAACCAAAATCAAAAATTTGTGGAACTGACGAAAGATCTAATGTGCCTGCAATCAAAACCTTAGTGGCGGCTTTAAATATAGCATCTCGATAAGCATACTCACTTTCTGGTTCAATATTCCCAACAGAATTATTTGTTTTGGGTGGATCTGTTATCTGTGTAACTTTTCCACTTTTATCTTGTAAAAAGATTTGGATGACATCATCTTTATAAAGAGTAAGCGTCTCTAATGGTATGGTAAAAGATCCAGCATCATTTACTTCTGCTTTAACATCTGATTGATTTTCACCATTTAGGGTTATAGTTACACTACTACCTGGTTCACCAGTCCCAGAAAGACTTTTTATACTTGGTGATTGAGTATTACCTCCATTAATTATCGCTGGTTCTGGGGGTGTTACATCAATAACAGTATATCTAAATACATCTTCATTGACCCATGGGCCCCTAGTTGCCTCTGCTTCCATATCTTTTCCTGCAATATTGAATTCATCTGACTTATAATAAACATATCCGTTAGCATCTGTAGATAAGTTAGCTTGAGTATTACCTAAAGTATCTCTTACGGTAACACTTGCTTGATTTTTCGAAGCATATACAGGAATATAATTGACTTCTCCAGAAGAGTTAGATCCATTATTATCTGGAACATACCCTACTATGACTCTCAGTTTAGCTGTTTTATCCGCGTCAGTAACTGGAATCCATTCAATCTCTGGATTCTGATTCATTCCGGAAATTCTTCTGTAATTTTTCTGAGAGAAAAAATTCAATCCCGTAGTTGTTGAAGATATCCTTTCAGAAGTACCATTCCCCTGAACGGAAAAATTAGAAACTTTTGTATATGTCTCACTAGATGGTCCTAAAGCGTTGACTTCTTTTCGCCACAAGTCAATGTCAGAATTGTTTATTGAAAAAAAGTTGTCACTATTATTATTCATAGCTACTTGTACAGCTGTAGCTCCATCCGAAAGATTTCTTATGTCGTATTGAGCAGGTTGATTTAATATCAATGAAGTATTTTGACGTCTCGTACTATTAGTTCCAGTTCCATTAGAAGATAAATTTATCAATGGTTGTGTACTAACCCCAATAACATAAAAATATGCGCCTGGATTTACTATAAGATAGGTATCATCTTCGCTATAAGCAATTACAGCACCAGATTTTTGTTTACTAGTTAAATTAACTACAGCGCCCTTTTGAACTATCATCCCTGAGCCTTTTAAATCAAATCGAACTGCGTTTCCTGGCATGTTTACATTGAATTTGCTATTTTCTCCAACAGTAAGAGTATTATAGTATGAATAGATAGCTGGATAGGTAGTGCCCGATGTCTGACTTTGAGATAAATTAACTGTACAGTTCTTTCCGATTGTAAATTCTTTCGACGCACCTGTTGAATCAGCATCTGCTTTAACGTTATACCAGAAAATAGAAAAATTGTAAAAGTTAACATTACCAGTGTAAACAGTCTCGTCTTCCATTATTAAACTTCCTAAATAAAAGTTTTCAGCACGAGTATCAATATACATGTACCCATATATCGTTACCTCTGCATGAGAGGCTCTTGCTAAGCGTTGGACACCTGGTTGAGTAATTATATTACCAAAACGATATTTCCACCGCTTACCATTAACGGTGTTTAACCGCGCCCCAACAATATCTTCACTGTTTGCTCCACCATAATTTTGATCAAGGATAATGTCATGCATATGAAAAGTTCCAATGCCTGCACTCGGTTTACCCAATTGGATTGATGAACTTTTGAAATTGATCATATTATTTCGTCCATCTATTTCTAAACTATTAATCCTTGAATAATTTGATAACGAAGTATCCGTATTTTTGGGATTCTCAAAGCTATTAGATAACGTTATTTTAGTTACAGATTCATTTCTAACAGCATTGACGAATGATGTCCAATCTCTTACCGTTACTTCTAACCTTGTTCCATTTTCTGATATTTCATTATCATCCAATATAACATCGTCTGTAACTGTGCTATTTTCATTGCCTAAAGAACTTTGTGTAATAGTCTCCTCTGATTCACTACTTTCCACAGTATCTAGGTCATTCGGAAGCATCTCCAACCACTCATCAGTAGACGACTTTAGATTACTATCCAAGCTACTCGAAGACGATGTATTCTCCTGTGCGCTAATAGGGGTAGGCATACTATAAAAGTGAATAATAGGAGAGATACTTAATGTTACTAGTGCAATTACTGCAACTCCTAACAACTTATTTTTGTGCATATCTCTTCACTCCCATCAATTATTCCCCTGGAACGTCTGTTAATGTCCACACTAATTTTGTCTGATATTTAACAGCATCCTTGGGCGTTGCTCCAGGTACTGACAATTGCACATCTTTTGTTACATTTACATTTTGAACAGTACCTTCTTCATCACGTTCTTCTACTTCTTCTACCGCTCCCCAATATGTCGCCCATGTACCAGATCCAGCTCCTATAGCAGCAGTTGTAACAACTGATTCTACTCCTGGGGTTAATGCAATTTCATCGACTGCTACTGGCTTTTCAACGTTTTGTGCATTACTGTTAACGGATGGCGCAGATAATTTTATTTGTGCTCCCGTTAATACGTCATTCAAAGTTTGAGTTGTTGCTGTTAATTGTGCCTCTTGTTTGACTGTCAGTGTCCAGCCACCGTTTGTTCCGCGATTATCTGAAATTTGAACAAAATTAGGTGTATCTTTTTGCTCGCCTTGATATTTTTGCGCTCTTGCAAAATACGTTTGGTCTTTATTTGAAATACGGTTTTTACCAAAATCTAAACTTGATGCAAAGTCAATTGATAGCGGTCCTTGTGTTCCAGGATTTGGTCCTTCTGGATCTGTTGGATCAATCGGAGCAACTGGCTTTTCAGGATCTGGGTTTTCAGGATCTACTGGATCTGTTGGGTCTAGGTTTGGAATAAATTCGACAGCCCCATTCGACTCATATTCTTTAGTTTCTTCCGCTTCTACTTTAAGAGCTCCAAAAGGTAATACGACTGTGCCAATTGCTAACATTGTGATTAATTGTTTTTTCTTCATTTTATAAAACACTTCTTTCATTTATATTTATTTTTTTTCTGATTCGTTTCCCGGTGTATTTTCTAATGACCAGACTAATTTAGCTGAGTATTGTTGAGCCAGCTTAACTGATTTACCAGGAACAGACAGTTGAACAGCATCCGCGTTTTCGTCTACATTTGAGCCGAATCGGTAAACCCATGTTCCCACACCTGTACCTTTTTCAGCATTGACAGCTAGAAGATTGCTCTCTCCAGGTGTCATGATAATTTCTGATGACACATTTGTTGGTGCATATTTCTCGTCAATAATAGATGCAGCTTCACCTTTAGTAAATTTCAATTGTGCCCCTACTAATTCTTCACCTGTCGATGTTTTAAATTGTTCTGGTTGTGAAAGGCTTAATTTCCAACCTTCTAGTGTTCCTCTTTTATCTGTTACTTGAACATATGTTGGTTTTTTTGATCCATCACTCATTTCATCTGGGGCAGCATAATAGATTTTATCTGTCGTTGAAATCTTTTGTGTACCAAACTTAAATTTTGAGCCATAATCAATAGACAAGGCACCACCTGTACCAGGTCCTGGAGGATCAATTGGATCAACTGGTATTTCTGGATCCGGATTCTCTGGATCAACTGGAGGTGTTACTTCATCATCGCCTGCTTCAAAGGTAATTGTTGCATCCGTATTATATTCTTTAGATGCTTCTTCTGCCATTGCTGAAGTTGCGTTTGCTGTAACACTTAATAGTATTGCTGTTGACATTAACATAATCGCTTTTTTCATTATTTAAAATTCCTCTTTTCTTTTAAACATATAGATTAAGATTACCATTCCTAAAAACGTAGAAATCCCCATAATTGAATAAAGTGGATTTATAAAATCGCCTGTATTCGGCAATATATTTTGACCAGTCGCCGAATAATTATTGGATCCAGTGTTTTCTGTCCCATGATTACTTGCATCCCCAGTATTCTTCCCTACATTGATACTACTGCTGTCTTTATTTTCTTCTTTATCTTCTTCGGTATTATACTCATACTTACCGTAAAAACTTGTTTCCCCGTTTGACTCGTATTCTTGTTCTAATGCGTACGTATTCGAAGATACCGAAAACGCCAAACAAACAAACATAAAGCCTATGGTAGCTTTTACAAGTTTACTCATATTTCTCTCCTTCCTTATTAAAATTGCTTAGTTGACTGGCCTTCAACTAACTTATGGAACTTTCCACCTACATATAACATACTGTTTTCTCTTAATTTTTTGAGCTTTAACAGTATGTTATGTGTAGGCAATAAGTTCATCTTTCATAATAATCGACTTTTTTCTGCTCTTTTTAACCAACCATTTTCATAATCAATTATATTAATTTCAGCATCCTGATAACAGTTTTGGAATATAGCTTTAATCACTTCTTCACTCTCTATCCCAGCCACTACAAGAGAGTAACTAATGGTGTTCTCATCTAGAATTTCTATTAAATATATAGCAACGTCAATCCAATAAGTGTCTATAAATCCATTATCAATTAGCAGCCTCTGGTCAATAAAGTCATAAAAAACAATAACCTGTTCCCTTGTAATGACACGAACTGCATCCCTGTCAATACCTGTAGCTTTTTCTGTATATGATTTCAACGAATCTATTCCATACGACATAGGAACAATGCAATTTCTATTAAAAGTTCGGCAATCTGTTGTAAATTGTACAGAATATAGTTGATTTAGTATTTTAGACACTAACATATTCCTATTCATTGGCCGCTCCCCCTTTTTTAACATATGAAGACAATTAGATTAAATTACAACTCATACATCACGTTCACTAATAGAATATATTCCTTAATACTTGGTTTTTCTTGACTTCGTTAAAAACATAAACCAGATTGATAAACTTTTTTATACCAGTCTATAAAAAATATTTTGTGTAAGCACATTTGTTAAACTGTAACAACTACCAAACAACTATTTAATTTTATAATAATTCGAAAAATGATACTTTTATATTTTTTAATTAAAAAATATAAAAAAATAAAAAATGCTGACACATCAACTATAATCTTTTGCAAACACGGTAGTATTTTTTTCTACACTACTGAGCAAAGCCACTATTATAATCGTATGGTATAAAAAATTTTTTCATTGTTTTCCTCACGTCATTTTTAATTTTGTTTTGTTTAATGATATTTCGGTGCAGATACTTAGTTTATAGAAAGAAGTTTTTTATAAGGTTCGATCAAAAAAATTTTATTTTCACCATTTTTAAATTATAATAATAATAGAATATTTTTTTTGTATACTAATCATATTATTTTTTTTTACTTTTAAGGGATATTTTTTTTTTCGATTTCAATAAAAAAAAAGTCTTTCCGCAGAAAGGAGCTTATAAATGGCTACTACCTTAGAGAAACTTTTAAACTTTCTTTATGAACCAGAAACCAAGAAGAAACTTGCTGTAATGAAGACCTTAGAGTATAAAAATGGATGGATGACACTCGAAGAATTGCATTTATCATTAGGGTATACACGAGCTACGTTAAGAAAATATTTAAATCAAATCGAAAAAGAATCCCCAAAAAACAATTGCTATTTTTTAAAATCGGAAAAAAAGCTAGGCTACTTATTAGAAATAAAAAATGCCTTTGAATTCGGTCAATATTATCGCGATATCCTCTTTAATATGTGGCCTGTTCAATTTTTAAACCAATTAATTTTACATAATAAAGTAAACAAAGCTTTTTTTCCTATCGAATTTTTTATTAGTGATTCGGTTTTAAAGAATAAAATCAAAGATTTTAAACAAGTCTTAGCATATTTTTCTATTTCCCTAAAAATTAGCAATAGCATGTACTACTTAGAAGGCAATGAAGCCAATATTCGGCGCCTGTCGGAAGAATTCTTCTGGGAATTTTTCAAAGGAAGTTCTTGGCCTTTTAAAACAGTTGAAGAACAAGCAATCCTGGACAAAACGACACAACTATTACAAAATGCTACGCGAGCATTCTCATTGATTGACCAGCGAAGAATCAACTATTCCTTGGCTATTCAAGAAGTACGAGTCAAGTGTGGAGAACTCTTTGAAGTCAATCAATATGATTCAAGCTACCGTTCTTTTTTGAACCTTTTCATAACACATATGCAACAAAATAAATCATTGTTTCCAACAGAAGGAGAGTTCTACTATTTTTACTTTTGGCTAGCGACTAAATCTAAATACTACTCCTATTTTGACACAGATTTTAACACTACCAAGCTATGTTCTGATGCAATGAACACTTACGTACAACTAAATATTCGAATTTTAGCCTTCATTACAGAAACACTTGGTTCATTGTCAAAAGAGAATACGCGTATCGTGTCCAATTATTTAATTTGTACTCATATGCACTTGCTTCTATTTAATAACAACTATATTATCAACAATAAACAATTACTGTTTTCTAACCACAAGAATATGGTGCCAGTCATTAATAATATTATAGATTTAATTGAAGAAGAGGTACCCTTGAATCAAGAAGTCAAATCCTTTTTGACATATCGTTACAGCACTATTTTATCGACAATTTATCCACCTTCTACTTTTTCAAAAAAAATCATCATTAGCTTTTGTACCGATTTAGAACCCACTATTGAAACCAAATTGTTGCGTATTTTAACAGACTATTTCTCTGACATTATAAATGTCGAATTTTTTTCAGGGGTAAACAACGTAACTCAACCCATTGATTTAATTATACATACAGCTTTAAATCCTCGTATATTTTCCGATAAAAAAGTAAAAGCAACAAAATATGTAGATACACGTTTTCTTCACAATCCCAATTTGTCTTCTCTAATAGACCTAATCACTCAGTTTCTAACTGACGATGTCATCGATAAAGGAAATATGAGCTAAATAAGCTAGCAAACAAGGTTGGTTATTTGGATAATCAAAAAAAATAGAAGCCTGAAAATCCTTTTTTAAGATTTTCGGGCTTCTTTTTCATTTGTCTTGAGACTTATGCCTCAAGCTCCTAACTTTATTTTACTGATTCTCTTTACCAATATTAAGTAAAAAAACACGCACTTTATAACTTTTTATCAAAACTATTTTTCAAGTTTTATAAATCGATGAATTGAGGTGCCTAAAGTAGAAAATAAAAGAATAATTCCTAAGAAAATACCCACCAAGGAGATTCTTTTATTTTCACCTGTTTTAGGCAATTTCTGCTGATTTAAATATAGTAAATCTTTGTCATTGTTTCTCTTTTCTTTATGATTTGAATTATTATCTGGTTTTTCTGAATTTACAGGATCAACTTTATGATTTGAATGGTTATTCGGTTTTTCTGATTCAACTTTATTCTTTGTATAAACATAAATAACTGTTTGGGCTTGATCTGTAAATTGACCTGTTGCATTACCTTGAACCTCTTTGAACGTATAGCCATCAATATTTTTTTGTTCTGTTGTATAATCTTCACCAACATTACCTGACTTTACTATATCATCAGAGATTGTATTTTCGTCAGTATCAACGTATTTAATGGTAACATCTTTTCCTCTTTGTTTATCAGTGATAGTAACAATGATATTTTTGATAGAAGTGTACCCTAAAGAATTTGTTACAGAATAGCTCACTTGTTCAGGATAAACACCTATCGTGTCTTTTTTAGATAAAAGATCTTTATAATCTGTTTTAATATTATCTGTTAAATTTCCATCAATTGTATCTGTTGCAAAAATTCCTGCTGTTACTTTTCCTGAAATATTTGCAACAGTTAACTCACCTACTTCATATATTTTATTATCTGCAGTAATATTGGGAAATATAACACTGAATCCTTGAGTGGTAAAAATATTATTTAAACCAAAGGATTCTTCATTGATTACTGAGCTGTCATTTTTAATTTGTAAGGAAGAATTGGAATTATAAACGTCACCATCATTTGTTGCTAATGATGTTAAATTAACAATATATTTGTGATTTGTTTGTATTATTTTACTGCCATCTTCATGCGTTCCTGATTGCTCAGGGCTGTTAATTATAATATAAATAGAACTATCACTTATGAATAGGCTTTCATATTCACTCTCTGGGACAATTTTATTCGCAGTTGCATCTACCACTTCTATTTCATCTAAATAAATATCCCCTACGTTTCTAGTAGAATGTATTTCATAGTTGACTTCATAGTGTTCATCATTACTCAATATATTTTTTTGTTCAGGGTTAATTTCAATAAAATTCTGGATATTATTTGTTGTTCTAGAAAAAACTCCAGTACTAATATTATCAATTGCTATTGGGTTTTTTCCTAAAAATGTATTAGACAGATTGCTATCCTTTACACCCCAATACATATTTAAAATACCATAACTAGGATTGGGAATATCAGCTTTAGGAATTATTATTTGATTATTATTTACCACTACATCAGTAAAACTACCATCGGTATTCTGTGCAGAAACGCTAACAGGGTAACTTGTATTTTCAGGGCCAATAATAATTGTACTAAAGGGTACACTAATATCTGCCACACCTATAATATCTGATTTTAGAATAAAAGTAATAATTCCTTGATCTGCAGAAATAACTACATCAAATAAATTTGATAAGGTCGGGTCAGTAAAATCCCATGTGCTATAGTCTACGGCGGCGGCTGGAATAGCTACGATTATTTTAGTTGATGCAGAAATAGTGTTTCCATCTGTATTAACTAGATGAAGAGTGCCCCTATACTGATCTCCTGTAGAAAATTCAGTACTATTTGCAGAATAGTCCAAATTTCCTGGAAGAATATTTTTTAACTGCATATCTTCCAACGTTTTTGTAGTTTTTTCTAGTATTTCATTTGAATCACTAGATTGAATATCATTGTTCGCCAAAGTTTCAATTGGTAGTATCTGTGTTAGAGCGAGCAAACTAATTACCAGCAGGATATTTTTTTTCATCATTTTTTTGTCCTCCTTCATTCTGTGAAGTTCTATCTTTCCTAATTCTAGTGTTTTTTAATATCAATTGAATGAACCTTTGCATTTTTGTGTCGTCGTATCTTATCCTTTTAAAATTAATATTTCCAGTGAATACTGAAGCAGCATCGCCATATTATCCGATGAAAAGACTTAATCCTAAAGCTAAGATTACTCCACCTCAATTCTTTTCGAATTCATTAATTTCCATCCCTTGTGTATTTTTATGCTACGAAAGCGGTAACTCTATTTCAAGGTTAACACAACATAGTTCTTTTTTTTTGTTCTTTTTTTAACTATAGACTCAACTTTTTGAAAATTATCATACCCATGCTTTTTTCGATAAATGAGGTTGTAGCACAAATCGTTTACGAAATTGGTGAAGAAATTGACTTTTTACACCGTTTATTCAGATTTTCAATGATATTAGCACTCAAAGAGTTTTATCCCTTCACGAATTTTGTCATCTATTAATTGTTCTCTGACTAATTGGCTTCGGAACTGAAATAAGTACTCTATAAAAGTTACGTTCACTAAGATATCAACATTGATACTATCATAGATGCTTCAATTCTCTGCTAGAAAACACAGATTATGTAAGTAAAAAAATCATCTTTCTTATCATTTGCAAGTGATAAGAAAAAGATCCATTTGAAAGTGAAACGAAATAAATTGTTCCTAAAGAATACTCTCAATTAATAGATTAATAGCGAATATGATATCATTTTTTCTATCAATAGTGATCTTTTTTTGCAAAAAAATCCAGATGCCAATCAATTTGACTGGTATCTGGATTTTTCTTAGAGGCTTACGTCCTAAGTTCGAATTAAATATTAAATTGTTTGTAATACTTGGTCAGGCTTAGGTGACTTAACATTTAATGTTATTTTCCCTTTACTTGCACCAATCGTTACTTTATCACCTAGATGAATTTGACCAGAAAGTAATGCTTCACTTAAACGATCTTCCACCTCTTTTTGTAACGCTCGACGAATTGGCCGTGCGCCATATTCTGGATCAAACCCGACTTTCCCGATTACTTCGATCGCTGCTGCTGTGATTTTCACATTGACATCTTGCTCTTTCAGACGCTGAACAATAGATTTACTCATAATTTTCACGATTTCATGGATTTCCGCTTGATCTAATGAACGGAAGACAACTGTTTCATCTACACGATTCAAAAACTCTGGACGGAATGCTTTTTTCAATTCTTCCATGATTCGTTTTTGCATTGCATCGTAGTCTTTTGTTAGGTCTTTTACATTAAACCCGACATTTTTTTCTTCACGAATCGCTGTTGCACCTATGTTTGACGTCATGATCAAAATCGTATTTCTAAAGTCCACCTTACGTCCTTTAGAATCGGTTAAATGACCGTCGTCCAATACTTGTAATAAAATATTAAATACATCTGGATGCGCCTTTTCTACTTCGTCTAGCAAAATAACAGAATATGGTTTTTGACGGATTTTTTCAGTTAACTGTCCGCCTTCTTCATATCCAACATAACCTGGAGGTGAACCAATCAAACGGCTAGTACTATATTTCTCCATAAACTCAGACATATCCACTCGAACAAGTGCGTCTTCACTACCAAACATTGTTTCAGCTAATGCTTTCGCTAATTCCGTTTTACCAACACCTGTCGGGCCTAAAAACATAAACGATCCAATTGGTCTGTCTGGATCTTTCAACCCACTGCGGGCTCTACGAATCGCACGTGACACAGCTTGCACAGCTTCATTTTGACCTACTACTCGATGATGTAGAATGCTTTCTAATTCAAGTAAACGTTCGCTTTCTTTTTTCTCTAACTGTTGCAATGGTACGCCTGTCCATTGTGAAACAACATTTGCAACATCTTGCTCCGTCACACGGTTAGCATATCCAGAAGCTTCTTTTTGTTCTAATAGTAGGATATTCTCTAATTTGCGGGCTAGTTTTTTCTCTTTTTGGCGTAGTCTTGCTGCACTTTCAAAAGATTGTGATTGAATCGCTTCTTCTTTTTCTTGCACTAAATGAGCGATCTCTATGCGTAAACTATTGATTTCAGAAGGCTCATCCGCTAAATCTAAACGAACTTTAGCTGAAGACTCGTCCATCAAATCGATTGCTTTATCTGGTAACTGACGAGAGTTAATATAACGTACTGACAATTGAACTGCCGCATGTAGCGCTTCATCTGTGATTTCTACACCATGATGTTCTTCATAGCGAGAACGCAAACCTTTCAAAATTTCTTCTGCTTCTTCTGGCGTTGGTTCATCAACTTGCACACGAGCAAAACGACGTTCTAAAGCAGAATCTTTTTCAATATATTTTTGGTATTCATCTAATGTTGTTGCACCAATTGTTTGTAATTCGCCTCTTGCAAGTGCTGGTTTTAAAATATTTGATGCATCAATCGCACCCTCAGCACCACCTGCACCGATCAAGGTATGCAATTCGTCAATAAACAAAATTACTTCTCCGTCTTGATAAATTTCATCAATTACTTTTTTTAGTCGATCTTCAAATTCACCACGATACTTGGTACCGGCAACTAAAGCGCCCATATCCAACATCATCAATCGTTTTTCCAGCATATCATCAGGAACTTCACCGTTCACAATTTTTTGGGCCAAACCTTCAGCGATCGCTGTCTTACCCACACCAGGTTCACCAACTAATACTGGATTGTTCTTTGTACGACGACTTAGAATTTGGATCAATCGTCTAACCTCTTGTGAACGTCCGACAACAGGATCTAAATCATTTTCGCGCGCTAATTTCGTTAAATCACGTGCTAATGAATCCAACGTTGGCGTTCCTTTAGGTGCAGCTTTTTGAGCCTGATTATTGCGACGACGCCCTACATTCCCACTCATTTGCGGGTCAGTAATGCCTATTTTCTTCATTAGCAACTGACGCATCTTAGATAAACTCAAACCTAAATTCAATAAAATACGTGAAGCCAAAATATCTTCATCTCTTAATAAACCTAGTAAAATATGCTCTGTTCCGATATTCGGTGCGCCTAAACGTTTCGCTTCGTCGCCTGCGTAAGCAAAAATTTGTTTTGCACGAGGAGAATAAGGTAAATAGGCCCCTTTAGGATATCCTTTAACCGTTCCATAGCCAGTTAAATGCTCGATTTCTTCACGAATATCATTTTTATCTGCATTCAACTGACGTAGTGATTTCCCAGCAATTCCATTTGGCTCTAAAACTAATGCTAACAATAAATGTTCTGAGCCCACAGATTGATGCCTAAAATATTTTGCTTCTTCTTGTGCAATAGCTAATACCGCCTTGGCACTTTCTGTAAATAATTCATCCATACTATCATTCCTCCTCGTAACTCAAACGTTCTAAAAATGAATGCATCAATTGAGCACGTAAATAATCTTCATTCGATCCTGCTTTGCCTAAAACTGATTTGCCAAGAACTGACAACATCAGATTTCCTTCTCTTTTGGTGATTACGTCTTCTTCATACAATTTTTGTACAAAAATCAGCGCATCTTTTTCTGAAAGCTCATTACCCGTAAACTGAGCCATTTGTTTTAGTAATTGATCACTATCAGAAATTTGAACTTTGGCGATCCTAATATAACCACCGCCGCCACGTTTACTCTCAACAGAATAGCCACGTTGAATCGTAAAACGTGTGTTGATAACATAATTAATCTGGGAGGGAACACAATTGAATAAATGAGCCATTTCAGCTCTACGAATCTCAATTTTACTGCTTTCTTCAAGAATCTTTTTTAAATATGCTTCTATTAAATCAGAAGTATTTTGATTACTCATCACACTCATCCTTTTCCCTTGACTAATACTGACCTTAATTATACATAACTTCAACTGTTTAATAAAGAAGAATGCCCAAATTGATAAGAAAAGATAAATATATTGAAATAGTTAGTTACTCAATCGAACAAAAAAGAACAGAGTAATTACTCTGTTCTTTAAATCGGGAAGACAGGATTCGAACCTGCGACCCCTTGGTCCCAAACCAAGTGCTCTACCAAGCTGAGCTACTTCCCGTAGCTATAATAATAAAAAAAGACTAAACGCTTAAAAGGAACTAAATTCTCTGAACCTTCTAATCCTCAGTCAAACACTTTAACTATGCACCCAAAGGGAGTCGAACCCCTAACCTCTTGATTCGTAGTCAAGCACTCTATCCAGTTGAGCTATGGGTGCTAAAACAAGGATCAAAGTCAGATATATTCATCTGCTTTGTACCTTTCAACATCTATTCTGTCAATTTTACAATTGCCATTCATAGTGTTTCAAAGCAATGCCGAGGACCGGAATCGAACCGGTACGGTGATCACTCACCGCAGGATTTTAAGTCCTGTGCGTCTGCCAGTTCCGCCACCCCGGCGTTTTGAAAAGGCTAAGCGGAAAACGGGGTTCGAACCCGCGACCCCCACCTTGGCAAGGTGGTGCTCTACCACTGAGCTATTTCCGCAGTCTGGATGCCGGCTAAAGGATTTGAACCCTCGACCCTCTGATTACAAATCAGATGCTCTACCAACTGAGCTAAGCCGGCGTTATAATCGCCTAGTAATAAAACGAGACTAAAAATGCGGGTGAAGGGACTTGAACCCCCACGCCGTAAGGCGCTAGATCCTAAATCTAGTGCGTCTGCCAATTCCGCCACACCCGCAAAATATTCCTATGAGCCGTGCAGGGCTCGAACCTGCGACCCTCTGATTAAAAGTCAGATGCTCTACCAACTGAGCTAACGGCTCAAAAAATGGAGGTTGACGGGATCGAACCGCCGACCCCCTGCTTGTAAGGCAGGTGCTCTCCCAGCTGAGCTAAACCTCCAAGACAACACTTTAGCGTGGCGACGTCCTACTCTCACAAAGGGAAACCCTTCACTACAATCGGCGCTAAGAAGCTTAACTTCTGTGTTCGGCATGGGAACAGGTGTATCCTTCTCGCTATCGCCACCACACTGGGTGTTGTTGCTATTAAGTTGAGTGATTATTCACTCAAAACTGGATTGAAGTACGTAATCAAAACGTGGTTAAACACTTTTTTATTCGTTTCTTAGGTTAAGTCCTCGACCGATTAGTATTGGTCCGCTCCGTACATCACTGCACTTCCACTTCCAACCTATCTACCTGATCATCTCTCAGGGGTCTTACTTTCTTAAAGAAATGGGAAATCTCATCTTGAGGTGGGCTTCACACTTAGATGCTTTCAGCGTTTATCCCTTCCCTACATAGCTACCCAGCAATGCCCTTGGCAGAACAACTGGTACACCAGCGGTAAGTCCATCCCGGTCCTCTCGTACTAAGGACAGCTCCTCTCAAATTTCCAACGCCCGCGACGGATAGGGACCGAACTGTCTCACGACGTTCTGAACCCAGCTCGCGTGCCGCTTTAATGGGCGAACAGCCCAACCCTTGGGACCGACTACAGCCCCAGGATGCGACGAGCCGACATCGAGGTGCCAAACCTCCCCGTCGATGTGGACTCTTGGGGGAGATAAGCCTGTTATCCCCAGGGTAGCTTTTATCCGTTGAGCGATGGCCCTTCCATGCGGAACCACCGGATCACTAAGCCCGACTTTCGTCCCTGCTCGACTTGTAAGTCTCGCAGTCAAGCTCCCTTCTGCCTTTACACTCTGCGAATGATTTCCAACCATTCTGAGGGAACCTTTGGGCGCCTCCGTTACTCTTTAGGAGGCGACCGCCCCAGTCAAACTGCCCACCTGACACTGTCTCCCACCACGATAAGTGGTGCGGGTTAGAGGGTTCATAACACAAGGGTAGTATCCCACCAGCGCCTCCACCGAAACTAGCGTTCCGGGTTCATCGGCTCCTACCTATCCTGTACATGTGGTACAAACACTCAATATCAAGCTACAGTAAAGCTCCATGGGGTCTTTCCGTCCTGTCGCGGGTAACCTGCATCTTCACAGGTACTAAAATTTCACCGAGTCTCTCGTTGAGACAGTGCCCAAATCGTTACGCCTTTCGTGCGGGTCGGAACTTACCCGACAAGGAATTTCGCTACCTTAGGACCGTTATAGTTACGGCCGCCGTTTACTGGGGCTTCAATTCTGAGCTTCGCCGAAGCTAACCCATCCTCTTAACCTTCCAGCACCGGGCAGGCGTCAGCCCCTATACTTCATCTTTCGATTTTGCAGAGACCTGTGTTTTTGATAAACAGTCGCTTGGGCCTATTCACTGCGGCTGACCGAAGTCAGCACCCCTTCTCCCGAAGTTACGGGGTCATTTTGCCGAGTTCCTTAACGAGAGTTCACTCGCACACCTTAGGATACTCTCCTCGACTACCTGTGTCGGTTTACGGTACGGGCAGTTGTTTTCTCACTAGAAGCTTTTCTTGACAGTGTGACATCAGAAACTTCGGTACTATTATTTCCCTCCCCATCACAGCTTGTCCGTATAGAGTAAAGCATTTGACTCTACTCAAGACTTACTGCTTGGACATGCACTTCCAGTCGCATGCATTTCTTAGCCTCCTGCGTCCCTCCATTGCTCAAACAAAAACAACTGGTACAGGAATATCAACCTGTTGTCCATCGCCTACGCCTTTCGGCCTCGGCTTAGGTCCCGACTAACCCTGGGCGGACGAGCCTTCCCCAGGAAACCTTAGTCATACGGTGGACGGGATTCTCACCCGTCTTTCGCTACTCATACCGGCATTCTCACTTCTAAGCGCTCCAGCCGTCCTCACGATCGACCTTCAACGCCCTTAGAACGCTCTCCTACCATTACACCAGAGGTGTAATCCACAGCTTCGGTAATATGTTTAGCCCCGGTACATTTTCGGCGCAGGGTCACTCGACTAGTGAGCTATTACGCACTCTTTAAATGGTGGCTGCTTCTGAGCCAACATCCTAGTTGTCTGTGCAACCCCACATCCTTTTCCACTTAACATATATTTTGGGACCTTAGCTGGTGGTCTGGGCTGTTTCCCTTTCGACTACGGATCTTATCACTCGCAGTCTGACTCCCGGATATAAATGAATGGCATTCGGAGTTTATCTGAATTCGGTAACCCGAGATGGGCCCCTAGTCCAAACAGTGCTCTACCTCCATCATTCTTAATTCCGAGGCTAGCCCTAAAGCTATTTCGGAGAGAACCAGCTATCTCCAAGTTCGTTTGGAATTTCTCCGCTACCCACAGCTCATCCCCGCACTTTTCAACGTACGTGGGTTCGGTCCTCCAGTGCGTTTTACCACACCTTCAACCTGGCCATGGGTAGATCACATGGTTTCGGGTCTACGACTACATACTCATTCGCCCTATTCAGACTCGCTTTCGCTGCGGCTCCGGCTCTTCACCTTAACCTCGCATGCAATCGTAACTCGCCGGTTCATTCTACAAAAGGCACGCCATCACCCATTAACGGGCTTTGACTTGTTGTAGGCACACGGTTTCAGGATCTATTTCACTCCCCTTCCGGGGTGCTTTTCACCTTTCCCTCACGGTACTGGTTCACTATCGGTCATTAGGGAGTATTTAGCCTTGCGGGATGGTCCCCGCGGATTCCGACGGAATTTCTCGTGTTCCGCCGTACTCAGGATACTCCTAGGTGTTGCCAACATTTCGTCTACGGGGCTATTACCCACTTTGGCGAACCTTTCCAGGTTCTTCGACTATCTTGACAGACTACCACATCGGAGTCCTACAACCCCAACAAGCAAGCTTGTTGGTTTGGGCTCTTCCCGTTTCGCTCGCCGCTACTCAGGGAATCGAATTTTCTTTCTCTTCCTGCAGGTACTTAGATGTTTCAGTTCTCTGCGTCTACCTCTAACCAGCTATGTATTCACTGGAAAGTAACATCCTATAAAAGATGTTGGGTTTCCCCATTCGGAAATCTCTGGATCATAGCTCACTTACAGCTCCCCAAAGCATATCGGTGTTAGTCCCGTCCTTCATCGGCTCCTAATGCCAAGGCATCCACCGTGCGCCCTTATTCACTTAACCTTATGACCTTACGGTCAATTGTTTGGTTCGTTTCTCTAGCGATAGAGACGTTACCAATAAAATAAGCTTCGAACAATAAATAAATTTACTATCCAACGCGGTGTTCTCGGTTTGTTTTGATTACTTTTTTACTTCAATATCCAGTTTTCAATGAACAATTCGTTTGAGAGTATCATATAAGAAGAAAGATAATCCGATGATTAACTTCTATTTATAAGAGTAAACCTCTCAAAACTGAACAAAGTATCGACGAATGTGTAAGTTTCCGTAATATTCCTTAGAAAGGAGGTGATCCAGCCGCACCTTCCGATACGGCTACCTTGTTACGACTTCACCCCAATCATCTATCCCACCTTAGGCGGCTGGCTCCACAAGGGTTACCTCACCGACTTCGGGTGTTACAAACTTTCGTGGTGTGACGGGCGGTGTGTACAAGGCCCGGGAACGTATTCACCGCGGCGTGCTGATCCGCGATTACTAGCGATTCCGGCTTCATGTAGGCGAGTTGCAGCCTACAATCCGAACTGAGAGAAGCTTTAAGAGATTTGCATGACCTCGCGGCCTAGCGACTCGTTGTACTTCCCATTGTAGCACGTGTGTAGCCCAGGTCATAAGGGGCATGATGATTTGACGTCATCCCCACCTTCCTCCGGTTTGTCACCGGCAGTCTCGCTAGAGTGCCCAACTAAATGATGGCAACTAACAATAGGGGTTGCGCTCGTTGCGGGACTTAACCCAACATCTCACGACACGAGCTGACGACAACCATGCACCACCTGTCACTTTGTCCCCGAAGGGAAAGCTCAATCTCTCGAGTGGTCAAAGGATGTCAAGACCTGGTAAGGTTCTTCGCGTTGCTTCGAATTAAACCACATGCTCCACCGCTTGTGCGGGCCCCCGTCAATTCCTTTGAGTTTCAACCTTGCGGTCGTACTCCCCAGGCGGAGTGCTTAATGCGTTAGCTGCAGCACTGAAGGGCGGAAACCCTCCAACACTTAGCACTCATCGTTTACGGCGTGGACTACCAGGGTATCTAATCCTGTTTGCTCCCCACGCTTTCGAGCCTCAGCGTCAGTTACAGACCAGAGAGTCGCCTTCGCCACTGGTGTTCCTCCATATATCTACGCATTTCACCGCTACACATGGAATTCCACTCTCCTCTTCTGCACTCAAGTCTCCCAGTTTCCAATGACCCTCCCCGGTTGAGCCGGGGGCTTTCACATCAGACTTAAGAAACCGCCTGCGCTCGCTTTACGCCCAATAAATCCGGACAACGCTTGCCACCTACGTATTACCGCGGCTGCTGGCACGTAGTTAGCCGTGGCTTTCTGGTTAGATACCGTCAAGGTAAGAGCAGTTACTCTCCTACTTGTTCTTCTCTAACAACAGAGTTTTACGATCCGAAAACCTTCTTCACTCACGCGGCGTTGCTCGGTCAGACTTTCGTCCATTGCCGAAGATTCCCTACTGCTGCCTCCCGTAGGAGTCTGGGCCGTGTCTCAGTCCCAGTGTGGCCGATCACCCTCTCAGGTCGGCTATGCATCATGGCCTTGGTGAGCCGTTACCTCACCAACTAGCTAATGCACCGCGGGTCCATCCATCAGTGACACCCGAAAGCGTCTTTCAAATCAACACCATGCGGTGTCGACTATTATGCGGTATTAGCACCTGTTTCCAAGTGTTATCCCCCTCTGATGGGTAGGTTACCCACGTGTTACTCACCCGTCCGCCACTCCTCTTTTCAATTGAGTGCAAGCACTCGGTAGAAAAGAAGCGTTCGACTTGCATGTATTAGGCACGCCGCCAGCGTTCGTCCTGAGCCAGGATCAAACTCTCATAATAAAAGTTGAACACAATCCGAAGATTGTTAAGCTCATTTGGTTGCTAGCATATTGCTTCGCTTTTGTTAAAAATTGTTGTTTGTTTTTACCGTTGTAAAAACAACCTACACATTTGGTTCGTCTTACTTTGTTCAGTTTTCAAAGGTCTACTGTGTTACCTCGCAGCAACTTTTATATCATATCAAATCTTCGATTTGATGTCAACACTTTTTTTAAAAAGTTTCAAAGTTTTTTTCTGCTTGATGTTATCGAATATTTCGCGACAACTTCATTAGTTTATCAGGTTACTCGCTGTTTGTCAACAACTTTCTTACTGATTTTTCAAGTTTTTTCAAACCTGAATTGTTATTCTATTTTAGTTAATCGTCATTGTTTTCGATGACAACTTCACTAGTTTATCAGGACTGTTGTTATTTGTCAACAACTATTTCGCTGATTGTCAAAGTTTTTTTCAAACTTAGACTGTTATATTATTCTTATCGTTCGGCGTGTTACATCAGTGCCTTGCGACAAGATATAATATACCAAGATTATGGGCTTAGGTCAACTAAAATTTGTACTTTTTTTAAAGTTTTTTTCGTTACCGATTGTTTTATTACTTTTGTTCTTTATTGTTCGTTTTTAACTAATAAAAAGGCGATTTTCGACCTATTTCTTAATTTTTAGTAACATATTCTAAATTTCCCGTAACTTCTCTTTGTTTTTGTCAATTTTTCTATTTTTTTGTTAGAATAAGGAAGAAGGATTCTACTATATATATGGAGGAAATGAATGATATGAAAATTTTAGTTGCTGATGACGATAAAGAGATTGTAGAACTACTGAGCATTTATATTCACAACGAAGGGTACGAAGTCGTTAAAGCTTATGATGGGAAAGAAGCCTTATCTAAGATTCGAACAATTTCAGATATTGATTTACTTATCTTAGATATCATGATGCCAATTATGGATGGTATGCAAGTAGTTAAGGAATTACGAAAGGAATCTCAAATTCCGATTATTATGTTGACTGCTAAAACAACTGATATGGATAAAATCAAAGGGTTGGTAGCCGGTGCTGATGATTATGTTACAAAACCATTCAATCCATTAGAAGTTATGGCTCGTGTTAAATCTATTTTAAGACGGAGTCAAATGCAACTTAAAGCGGATGAACCTGATGTACTAGAAATAGGATCATTAATCATCAATAAAGATTCCCATGAGGTAAAAACAGTTGAAGGAAAAGAAATTCAATTAACGGCGTTGGAATTTGGGATTTTGTATCTATTAGCTAGTCATCCTAATCGTGTCTTCAGTGCTGATGAAATTTTTGAACGAGTTTGGCAGCAAGAAAGCATTGTTTCTGCAAAAACAGTCATGGTTCATGTAAGTCACTTGAGAGATAAGATAGAAGAAGCAACTGGTGGAGAAAAAGTCATTCAAACAGTTTGGGGAGTTGGATATAAAATCGATGCTCGTTAGACAAAAGAAAATCGAAAAACAAAAGCGAATTACCTTAACATCAAAGGAAATCAGCGAATTACTTGCTGAAGGAATCGTCACGATTATCCTGTTGCTTCTATTAAATGTCTCGATTACTGTTATTCTTAGTGGCAACCAAACACTACAAGGAATCATCTGGGCCACGAAAGGTGCTTTTGCAACAGAGCTAAATACAGATTTATTTTGGAGTTTGAGTAAATTTGTTATACCAATATTTTTTATAGTGGACGTTGCTGTACTATACTGGCGTTTGATTCGTCGTTATCGCCAAATGCAATTACGTCACATTATCAGTGAACTACATTATATCGCTGATGGGAATTACGATCATCGGATTCCTTTTGAGCTAAGTGGTGATTTAGCAAAAGTTGTCACTAGTATCAACGGACTAGTTGATAGCACTGTTGCAGCCATTGAGGATGAACGTAAAATAGAAAAATCAAAAGATGAACTGATTACAAACGTTAGTCATGACATTAGAACACCTTTAACTTCTATTATAGGATATTTAGGTTTGATTGAGGATCGACAATTTCATAATGAAGAAGATTTGCTGAAGTACACACATACAGCTTATGTAAAAGCGAAACAAATGAAACTGCTTGTTGATGATCTTTTTGAATATACAAAAGTTCGTCAGCCTTCCGTCCCGATCAATACGATTAGTTTTGATATGGCACAATTGATCGAACAACTTGCTGCTGACTTTGAGTTGGAAGCAGATAAAAATGACATGACGATTCAAGTCAATGCTGATCCGGCATCAATAAAAATGGATGGCGATACTGAGAAACTAGTTCGTGTCTTCAATAATCTACTATCAAATGCACTAAAATACGGTAAGGGCGGTAAAAATATCGTCATTGATGTAGAGAAAGTTGGAACAGAAGCTGTAATCGCTGTTAGAAATGATGGTCCGCCAATTCCTAAAAAATCCTTAGATCAATTATTCGATCGCTTCTATCGCGTAGAAGAATCTCGTTCCCAAGAAACAGGTGGAACAGGTCTTGGTTTGGCTATCGCACAAAGTATTATAGCTTTGCATGGCGGCTATATCTATGCAACGTCCGATAATCACTGGACATCTTTCATTATTCACTTACCTTTAAAGCGAAATTGATTTGCTAAGGTTGACATCTAAACAAAAGTTTTGTATCCTAATGACAAGCAAAGAGAAAAAGTATTTATAGTGCTGAATCAAAGAGAGTTTGCGGTGGTGAGAGCAAATATTCTACTATAAAGAAGTCCGTCTCTATTACATGCGTTTGACGAAATAAGTCAGACCGGCTGCAGCCGTTATCTGCATTACAAGGGCAGCGTTACAGCTGAACTTGGGTGGTACCGCGAAATTCAAGTCATTTCGTCCCAAGAATTTTTTTCTAGGGATGGAGTGGCTTTTTATTTTACTACAATGTTATCTAGCTACGTGGGTTAACCCATTGCGCTTTTAAATTTAAGGAGGAGTAATTATGTTAGATGTAAAAATGATTCGTCAAAATTTTGATGATGTTCAAGCAAAATTGAAAAACCGTGGTGTAAAAGAAGAGATATTAATAGAATTCTTGCGCTTAGATGAAAGTCGTCGTAATTTATTAGTGAAATCAGAAGAATTAAAAAAATATCGGAATGATGTTTCAGCAGAAATCGCACAATTAAAACGAAATAAAGAAGATGCCGCAGCCAAAATTGCTGAAATGAAAGAAGTTGGCGGTAATATCAAAGCAATGGACACTGAAATCGAAGCGATCGATGCTAAGCTTCATGAAATATCTACAACATTACCTAATCTTCCTCATGATTCAGTACCCGTAGGCGCAGATGAAGACGATAATGTTGAAGTACGCCGTTGGAGTGAGCCTAGAAATTTTGCTTTTGAACCGAAACCACATTGGGATGTAGCAGAAAAATTAGATATTCTTGATTTTGAGCGCGGAGCAAAAGTTTCTGGAAGTCGCTTTGTCTACTATAAAGGGTTAGGTGCTAGATTAGAGCGCGCATTGTACAACTTTATGCTGGATATGCATGTTTATGACCATGGCTATACTGAAATGATGACCCCTTACATTGTAAACAGCAATTCTATGTTTGGTACTGGTCAATTTCCTAAATTCAAAGAAGACGTTTTTCAATTAGAAGGGACTGATATGACATTGATCCCAACAGCTGAGGTTCCTTTAACAAATTATTATAATAATGAAATTTTAGACGGTAAAGATTTACCAATCTATTTCACAGCTCTAAGTCCTTCTTTCCGTTCTGAAGCTGGAAGTGCCGGCCGTGATACACGAGGCTTGATTCGTCTTCATCAATTCAACAAAGTAGAAATGGTGAAATTTAGCGATGCAGAACATTCTTATGAAGAATTAGAGAAAATGACGGCAAATGCAGAAGATATTTTACAAAAATTAAATCTACCTTATCGCGTCATGTCATTAGCTACCGGTGATATGGGATTCTCAGCTGCGAAAACATATGACTTAGAAGTCTGGATCCCAGCTCAAAATGCTTATCGTGAAATCAGTTCTTGTTCAAACTGTGAGGATTTCCAAGCTCGTCGTGCGATGATCCGCTACCGTGATGAAAATGATAAAGTTCAATATGCACACACACTAAATGGATCTGGTTTGGCAGTTGGCCGGACAGTCGCAGCTATCTTAGAAAATTATCAAAATGAAGACGGAACAGTAACCATTCCAGAAGTTTTGATCCCATATATGGGTAATTTAAAACTAATTAAATAAATCAAAAGAATCATTCATATAACAAAGTCATTGTTGAAAGTCCAAAACAAGCGTGATACATTTATGTTACTGTAAACAATCAAATTTATAAATTAGAGGGATCAAACGTTATGGACAGAAATAATCACCCACCAGGAACACGAAATAGTCGGCACAAAAAAAATAAGTACAGTTTTTCAACAAAAATAGCTTTTCTATCCGTTTTTGCGATTTCATTCATTTTAGTCTGCGGTGCTGTTTATGCAACCTATGCCATGCAGCATAAGCCAAAAGAAGCAAGCAAACTTGAAGAAGATGATCAATATGAGCAAAAAGAAGCCGCCTTGTTAGAAAAAATTCGGAAAGATCAAAACCAAGAAGAATTTAAAACTACCGAGCAAGAAAAAACAGACGGCAGCATCCAGACACTTATTTATGAACCTGTTGCAGTTGACTCTATTCCTCAATTACCAACAATCAAAACTGAATTGACAGGTTTGATCGACGTTACTCAAAAGAACAGTCCCAAAGAGACCGCAATCAAGCTCATCGGTTATGTGAAAAGGGTAAAAATCAATGAACAAGTAATCAGCTATCAACCTGTCGTTGAAACCTATACTTGGGATCAAGAGAAAGAAGACTGGTCTGAAAAAACGGAACAAGGTAAAAATACAGCCTTCGTCAATCAAAAAACAAAACAGCCGCTTAGCTTGCAGGATATTTTCATGAGCGAAGCAAATGTCTTAGCCGTTCAGCAAGTTGTTCAACAAAAATTGCTTTCTGAAAGTCCCGATGGCAATGCCATTATTGATGATATACTCAACATGCCAATTATTTCTCTAGATGGAACCGCCTTTACTTATTATTCCGATAAAATCAGCTTAGGCTTACCAGAAAATCCTACGGGTAAAAAAGAAATCACATTGTCCTATAAAGAAATTGCTGGTTATGTAAATCCAGAGTTTATTGATGTATCTTCTATCAAAGATGCATTACCTAAACCTTTAGATCCAGACAAGAAATACATTTCACTAACATTTGATGATGGTCCTAATCCTGAGACTACCCCTAGACTTCTAGATATTCTAAAAGAAAAGGGAGTCAAAGCAACATTCTTTATGTTAGGGCAAAATGTTGTAAAACACGAATCCGTTGTAAAACGAGTGGCTGAAGAAGGCCATGAAGTAGCTAGCCACTCCTATTCACATCCACAATTAACTGGAGTTGATGCACAAACGGTGAAAGATGAAGTCCAAAATACAGACAAAGCTATCTATCGTGCAATTGGCAAACTTCCAACTGATTTTAGACCGCCTTATGGTGCTGTAAACAAAGATGTGGCAACTATCATTGGTAAACCAATCATTCAATGGTCTGTCGATTCACAAGATTGGCAAAGCCATAATGCTCAGGCGATCATTAAACGTATTGACGATACAGCTTATAATGATACGATTGTATTGATGCATGACATTCATCCAGAAACAGTGGACGCTGTATCAACTGTGATCGATCACTTACGTGGGGCAGGCTATGAAATTTTACCTTCTAAAGAATTATTAGGAAAAAAAGCCAAACCACTCCATATGTATTATGGCTCTAAAGATGAACGACCTGTTCAATAAACATAAAAAAATTCCGATGTCATATGCGACATCGGAATTTTTTTATCGTTATCTCGATTTATTGTTCTACCGAGTAATTAGGGGCTTCTTTTGTAATTTGCACATCATGAGGATGAGATTCTTTCAACCCATTTCCACTCATTTGAATAAACTGTGCTTCTTCACGTAGTTGTTTTAAGTTTGCCGCACCGACATAACCCATACCTGATTTTAATCCACCAATCAATTGGAACACAAGATCCGACACACTGCCTTTATAAGCAACACGGCCTTCGATACCTTCTGGAACTAATTTATTGGCTTCGTTGACACCGCCTTGGAAATAACGATCACTTGAGCCTTTTTCCATTGCGCCCAGTGAACCCATTCCGCGATATGTTTTAAAACGACGACCTTGATAAATTTCAAATTCACCTGGTGATTCATCTGTTCCAGCTAGCATACTACCTAACATAACTGCATGTCCGCCAGCAGCTAAAGCCTTTACGATATCTCCTGAATACTTGATCCCGCCATCAGCGATAATTGCTTTACCATATTTACGTGCAACAGAAGCCGCATCATAGATAGCTGTCAATTGAGGAACACCTACACCTGCAACGACACGCGTTGTACAAATAGAACCAGGTCCGATCCCAACCTTAACAACATCCACACCTACATCATAAAGTGCTTTAGCACCTTCCGCTGTTGCAATATTTCCAGCAATCAATGTCGCTTCCGGGAATGTATCACGAATTTCTTTGATCTTACGAATCACGCCAGCACTATGACCATGAGCTGTATCGATAATGATCGCATCTACTCCTGCATCTAATAAAGCTTCCGCACGTTCAAAAGTATCACTTGTAACACCAACTGCCGCAGCGACCAGTAAACGTCCATGCTCATCTTTTGCTGCATTTGGAAATTCGATTACTTTTTCAATATCTTTGATCGTGATCAAGCCGCTTAAACGGTTGTTTTCATCAACAATCGGTAATTTTTCGATTTTATGTTTCTGTAAAATCTTTTCAGCGTCTTTTAGAGAAGTACCAACTGGGGCTGTAACTAGGTTGTCTTTCGTCATTACTTCGTCGATCTTCATTTGATAATCCGTGACAAATCGCATATCACGGTTCGTAATAATACCAACCAATTTACGGTTGTCCATCGTTTCTACGATCGGCACTCCACTGATACGGTATTTACTCATCAGATTTTCTGCATCTGCTACTAAATTCGTTGGTGTTAAGAAAAATGGGTCAATGATTACGCCACTTTCAGAACGTTTTACTTTACGAACTTCATCTGCTTGTTGCGCGATGCTCATATTTTTATGAATAACACCTAGACCACCTTGACGAGCCATTGAAATGGCCATTTTACTATCTGTTACGGTGTCCATACTTGCACTGATCAGAGGGATATTCAACTTAATATTTTTAGCTAGTTGGATACTCATATCCACTTCGTTAGGCAATACGTGACTTTCTGCTGGAATCAGTAAAACATCATCAAATGTAAGACCTTTTTTCGCGAATTTTGTTTCCCAGTTAGACATTTTCTAGACCACTCCTCTATTTAATTTTATATAAGAAAATAACAGATAATAAAAGGTAAGTCAACCGCATTTCTCTGTTTACAGAGATTTTCTTTTCGTTTCTCGAAACATGAGTGTTTTCTCATTTTTTTGTTATCGAAATAAAAGGATAACTATAGTTATTTCTTTGTTTTCATCTTAGTAGAATGCATTGTTGCAACCTTCCATGTTACACAAGTCAAAAGAGTCAAAACAGAAATACTCAAAGAAATTTTTTGAGCCAACGTTGTCTGGTAAGAAATAGAAACACGGCCTTTTTTAGATAATTCAATATCAACTAATCCGTTTTGTTTATTTAATGAGGCTGGAATTATTTTTTCGTTGCCGTCGCTTACTATTTTAGCTTGATAACCATAATAATAGATGAATGGGACAGTAACAGTTGTTTTCTTTGTATCATTTGTGCGATAGTCAAAAGCCACCGAATCAAAGTTCATTTTAACGTTTGTTATTTCTATTTTAGAATCATCATAAACGACTTTTCGCTTTTTATTCTTTTTAATAGTAGAATAATCAACTTCTTTTGGTAAATATTCGTGTCCAGCACCGATATAATAGCTATTTGTTTGATCGTATGAGTAGTGCGATAAAATACGCTTTCCTTCAGTATCAATACTTTCTTTTTCATACAACCCAACGCCAATTAAAATAACCATTATCAAGATTATCTGACTACTTGGAAATTTTTTAAATAATCCAATATCATCATTTGCAATAAGAAATGCTAGCAACAACGTCACGATCGATAAAAAGCGCCAAGGAAACTGAATCGTATTAAGTGGCGTATTGTCAAAGAACTGCCAAGGAAAAAGATCCGTTGTCATAAACATAAATAGCAAAGCAAGAATGACCAACTCACGATTGGGTGAATTTCGCTTAAAAAGCATTACTGTGTAGATCACCAAACCAAATAACAGGATAACGCCTATATTCGCTGAAGAAGCATGAAATACGCTATTTTTAAAGCTGTTAGTTATTAGTTCACTCAAAGAGTAGCTTCTATCTGAAATCAACGTCAAAGGATTAGACGTTACTTGAAACGTAACGTGACTCATCTGTTCAAAAACGGGCACTAAATAGAAAGCTAGCAGTAAATTAGTAACTCCTGCGGCCTTTAATATCGCAACAATGACCTCTTTTTTCAAAAAGTACTTCAGATTTAAAAGAATATACATCCCTATAAAAATGCTAACGATTTCCAATGAAATAAAATGAGCTAAACCAATTCCTGTCATAGCTACTGTTAACAATAACCATTTCTTCTCTTTTCCATTTTTCAATAGATATAAACTTGCTAGAACTAATGGAAAAAAGCCCATTGCCAACAGCTCTCCAATAGCCTGGCGATTAAAAAAGTCTTGTAACCGGTAAATTGATAAAGTATACAATAATGAAAATAAGTAGCTTTTAATTTTCGTTAATTCCATATATCTTCCAGATACATAGGTTAAAACAAATGTAGCCAAGTTGATCCCAATAGAAAAAATGACAAAACTAGTTGCGAGTGAAAAGCCTGCCATACGTATAATTGCTGGAAAATACAGATAAAAATCTGGATAAAATAAACTAGATGCATACCCATATCCTCCAATAAAAAAGTAGCTTACTTTCGGCAACAATATGCCATGCTGCAAAGATAAAGCCAAACCTTCGATCCGATTTTGATGAAAATGGTAATCGTCACCAATCATGATATGCCCATTTCGAAGATAAACAATATATAAAGATAAGACACTTAATATAAAAAAACTTAAAAAAATCAGGAAATGACTATGTTGTTTGACCCATGTTTTCATTGATCCACCTCTTCATAATGAAAATTAATTGTAAATTTCATTCTTAGTTTCTATGGTATCGTGCTGAGGCTTTTCTTTCAAACATGAGCCTTTTTAGTTTGAATTTATTTATCGATATTTAATGATTTTATGGTAGTGAAACTTTTACTTAATTCATTAGTTAAAAAAAGAGCCTTGACCGAAACTATCGTTAGCTTTGGTCAAAACTCTTCTACTTGCATTCTTTAGCGCACCAAACTGCTGCGCATATTGTATTTTTTCTTTAGTAGGTAACGGACTCCTAAGTCAATCCCACCAATAATAATGACAATAATTGGATCTAAGATAGGATTGACAACAGGCGGCAACATTGCAGATCCTGCAAACACCACAATCCACAAAAACATTGCGCTAACTAAGATCAGACCAATTCTAATCCAGCTAGGACGTTTTGCTTTGTCTACTCCTGGGCGATCATATTGCCAAACATACTTAAACATTAGATAAAATACGTACCCACCAACCATTGAGGCAAGAATAAGTGTTACTAAGCCTAATGGTTGTGATTTACCTTTCGACCACATCATAGTGATAGAAAACATAATTGACATTACCCCAAATAATAACAATGTATTATCCAACCACATCAAGGTTGGGGTTGACTCTGGCAGTTCTTCCGGCTTATTTAAAATAGACTCCGTACGTTCAGCCACTGTTCCGAAAAGCTGACGCGCAGTCTTCCCGCTTTTTTGACCTTCTACTAAATGAGGTAGAATTTCATGCAAAGCAAGTGTTTGTGCTTCTTCTGAAAGGTTAGCAGCAACTAATGATTTTTTTAAGTCAAAGATGTATTGTTCATTTCTTTTTGTCAATTTTTGTTCAAGTTCACGATTTTCTGAAACAATGTCTCGAAGTGTTTCTGATTCCATTTTTTGCGTCCTCCTCGCCCGTGGCCAACGGGGCAGTCTTTACCTAAAAAGTATTCTAACACATTTTTTAGGGAGAAAAACAGTTTTTAGCAATTTTTTTCCTATACATTGAAACGGAAAAGCATAACATCGCCATCTTGAACAATATATTCTTTTCCTTCTAAACGAACTTTGCCCGCTTCTTTGGCTGCCTGCATATTGCCGTACGTATTCAAATCATCAAATGAAACCGTCTCTGCGCGAATAAATCCACGTTCAAAATCAGTATGAATGATTCCTGCTGCTTGAGGTGCTTTGATCCCCTTACGGAAAGTCCAGGCACGAACTTCTTGTTCTCCAGCAGTAAAGTATGTCGCTAGTCCCAATAAATCATACGCTGCACGAATCAATTGATCTAAGCCAGATTCTTCGATGCCTAGTGCTTCTAAAAAGTCAGCTTTATCTTCGTCATCTAATTCCGCAATTTCTTCTTCTGCACGTGCGCAAACAACAATTACCTCTGCTTGTTCATTTGCAGCAAAAGTACGAACTTGCTGAACATATGGATTGTTGTCAGAATCTGCTACTTCATCTTCTGAAACATTTGCTACATATAAAATAGGTTTTGCTGTTAATAAGAATAAGCTTTTAACAATTTTTTGCTCATCTTCAGTAAATTCGATTGTCCGAGCAGACAAACCTTCTTCTAAAACTGGTTTAAGCTTATCTAATACTGCAAGCTCTGCTACTGCATCTTTATCTTTTGTTTTAGCTATTTTAGCCACACGAGCATAGCGTTTCGTAATAGAGTCGAGATCTGCTAATACTAATTCTAAGTTGATCGTATCAATATCTGCTAACGGATCTACACGTCCTTCAACGTGAGTAATATTATCATCATCAAAACAACGTACCACATGACAAATAGCATCTACTTGGCGAATATGGCTTAAAAATTGATTCCCTAAACCTTCACCTTTGCTTGCGCCTTTTACAATTCCGGCGATATCTGTAAACTCAAAAGTAGTAGGTACTGTTTTTTTAGGTTTCACTAACTCTGTTAAACGCAGCAAGCGCTCATCTGGTACTTCAACCATACCCACATTAGGATCAATTGTTGCAAACGGATAATTCGCCGCCTCTGCTCCTGCTTTTGTAATTGCGTTAAAAAGGGTAGATTTCCCTACGTTAGGTAAACCTACGATTCCAGCTGTTAATGCCATTGATTATTCACTATCCTTTATCAGTTTTTTTTCCAAAATTTTCTTCATCTTTTTTTCAAAATCACGGCGTGTCATCATAACGATATGACCGCAGTTCGTACATTTTATTTTAATATCGGCACCCATTCGGATAATTTCCCAACGATTTGCCTGACAAGCATGGGGCTTTTTCATTTCTACAATATCACCAAGTTCATACATAACAGACATATCCCTTCTAAAAATAGTCATCCATATTCATGAAATCAGACATAAACATACAAAGATACAATACCATTTTTTGGACAATCAAGCAAAGCTATTTTATTAATTCACTTTTTTTATACATTAAATAAGGACCCACAAAAATAAATAATATTATTTCTCAAAATAATGAAAATAAAATAATTTAAATAAAATTGTATTTACTCGATTTATGTTGGATAATATTGAAAATCTTACTAGTTATTTCAGAAGTTGGCACCAAGAATGATATTGAAACGAGATACCTTAGTATCCCAACGTTTATCCTGATATGACTCACCACATTATATCCTAACCACTATTCTTATACTTATATTTAAAGGAGTTCTACTATGAGAAAATTTGACTTGCTAGAAAAATTGGAAGTTTATCAAATTGACATATTAATATATCTGAGCGATGTTGGCGGTACTGCAACAAAAAAAGAGCTTTTACGGCATCTAGATATAGGCAAATATTTTTTATCAAAGCTACTCGAAGAATTGATGACCTCAGCAAAAAAATCAAATGACTGTTTTTCCATTGAAGTAAATAAACACACAATTATATTTCAAACCAAACCTGACTATTCTCTTCATACTTTGTACAATGAACTGATCATCCATGCACCCAAATATACAATTTTAGAAGAATTACTGCTTTGTGGAACCATCGATGTCAATCGCTTATGTGAAAAAATTGGCATCAGCCATTCCACATACTTCAGGAAAATCAACGAATTGAACATTTTATTAGATGAATTTGATTTGACTATCCAAAATGGTTCTCTACTCGGTTCTGAATTGCAAATTCGTTTTTTTTATGTATCTCTTTACAGCGTCACAGATCCTAAACACCAATTAAAAGTTCCAAATGTCGATCCTAGAATTTACGAAACAGCCAATCACATTCAGCAGATATTAGGCAGCCCAATGTCAGTTTTAGCTCGAAAAAAACTTGTCATTTATTTGAGTCTATTAAAAAGAAGAAATGCACAAAAAACCATACAGGACTTCAGTGAACTGGAACCCTTTTTCAATAACAAATCCGATATTTGTAGTCAAAAAAGGTTCATAAATGCACTTAAAAATTCTCGCTTATTCAAAAAAATCAATGAAACACTTGGATCATTTTTAGTTTATTACTCTTTTAAAATGCCTCCTAATGAAACTATTTTATTGCTTCTCTTCATGCTCGGCGAAGATATCATTCCTGCTAATTCACATTGCTTAAAAGAACTTGATCTAATTGAAAGATACAGTAGATTTTTTATACAAACTCTGAATAACGAATTTTTTGATTTTATGAAAACCTGCTATCCAAACACTTGCTTAAACAATTCTCACCGATCAACCCTTCAATATTATCTAAATTCTATTAGCTACCGCCATTTGATATTTAAAGGATGTATTGATTATTATTGGGAACTAAATTATACAAACCAGGAAAAGACGATACACTCTGAGTCGATTCAACATTTTGTTAATTACTTAAAAGAAAAATACCCAGAAATTTTTGTAGACACCAACCATGACACTGTTCTTATCACAAAATACGCTCATGCTTTAAGCTTTTATGAAGAGTGTGTCAAAATTAAAATTTCTGTTGGAATATTTATTGAAGGTGATTTACTGTGCAAAAAAAAATTTACAGATCAGTGGATCAAATATATTGGATTAAACACTTTTGCAGAAGCAGAACCCCTTGCTCCAAACCAATTTTATGACCTGGTTATTAGTAACGTAGATTGTTCTTACTTAAAGAAAAGAGGAAAATATTTTTTCTTTTTGACTAACTACAATGAAAAAAAGGACTTCTCAGATCTTGATCAGTTACTATATAAGATTTATTCTTCTTGACAACGCTCTCTGAAAGACCTGCTGTATAAGAGTAGGTCTTACTCCTAACAACTAAAATTTTTGTGTTAAATAAATTCAAGTTTTTCTACCAGCTGACGTTCTTCTGTGAAAAATGAATTTGTATAACAATCTAGCGTCATTTTTGTTGATGAATGTCCTAATAATGAACTTATTGTTGCAATATTTCCGCCAGCCTCTAGACAGCGAGTGGCAAAAGTATGTCTTAAAGAATGGAAAGAAAATTTTTCCAACCCAATCTTTTTACGAATTATTTGAAAACGATACGCTATCGTGCGAGGTTCTAAAGCCTTTTGTTTGTTTGAAATAACGTAATCACTAGTTGATACTTTTTGAAGTTCTAGCAAATTTTTCTTTAAAGACTTAGTAATAGGAATTTTCCTTTGGGAGTTATCGCTTTTAGGTGTGACTTCCACAATTTCTGTTTTTCTTCCAGCTTTGTCTTGCGACTGAATTCTAAGCACTGTTCTATTAACACCCAATGTATTGTTTTCAAAATCAATATCTTCCCATTTTAGTCCACAAATTTCTCCAATTCGAAGTCCGGTCTGTAAAGCGAGCATAATAGAAAAGAATTTCTGATTTGTATTGATTTCTTTGACTAACTTGGCTTGGTCTTTAATGGATAAAGCCCGCACTGTTTTTCTTCTTGTTTTCGGAAGTTCCAATCCCATACATGGATTTTCTACAAGTAAGTTTAAAGATATTGCCTTACCCAAACAATTTTTTAATACTGAAAATATTGACCTGATAGAACTTGCTTTCAACGTTTGATCCATCTCTTTTAGTAAAGAATCAATATCTGATTGCTTCAGTTTTTGCAGCTTAACTGAACCAATTCTTGATAATACATGAACTTCCATTTTATTTTTATAGCTAGCATAAGTACTACTTTTTACTTTCGGTCGAACAAATGTCTTCAACCAGTAATTTGTCCAGTCTAGTAACTTTCCTTCATAAGGTAACAGATTTTTACTATTGCTTGTCTGTTTTTCATATTTCATCAAAATAAGTTGGTGCTTGACCTCTGAGTATTTATAGCCATAGATATAACCATAATGAATCTTCCCATTTTGTTGTCTACCTTTTATGTATCGGCCTTCCCAGCGACCATCTTTTCTTTTATAGATGTTTTCTCCTCTTCTTGCCATAATTAAGATCCTTTCTAAAATTTAATTTTAAAAAATGCAATCACTGCAACCTTTAATTATTTTTATGTTATTTTTATCAAACATAAAATCATTCACTTGAAATTAATCTATTTAATTCCAATTTTCATATACTCCCGCACGAGACTTTACAATACGTTCAGTTTTCTTAACTAAGTATGCATTATAATTTTTTTCGATTCGTTTCAAATATTTTCCTAAAAAAGAAAAAATTTGGAAGTATAATGTCAAATTTATTTGTTATACAAATAATATTTATATAATATTCAAAGAAAAAGAAAGAGGCATATACATCTGAAACTGTTCTAGTTTCTTGTACACCACCCCTTTTTCTCCAAATCAACCTAACCATCATGCTTCATTTACTAGAGTATTGTTGCTTAACCTCAAAGAACTACTCAAAAATTCTTTTAAGGCGGCATATCCTTCTAGTTTTACCAGCATTTCTTGCGAACAGTATACCCAGTAATTAAAAATTGTCGGGCCAACAGAAACTTTTTCTACACGTTCCATAAACTGACCTAAATCTTCAATCAGCTCTCTACAACTTAGTTTATCCGCAATAATAATTTCTTCTTTTCCTTCCAACTCCAACAACATCCATAAATAATCAATAAATTCTACTTTCGCTTTTAAAGTTAAAAATTGTTTTTTTGGTACCATTCGTTTTTTATTCAATTCTTCATTTTTGGTAAAACACGTTAAAACGTCCATCTCAATTTTTGACATACAGCCTTTTAAAGCATTTTTTTTATTTAGCCTTTGATTTGCTTTAATTATCTTTTTTTTTGGCGACCAATCTGATGCCCAATTCTTTACTTTTAAAGTTACTGGATGTTGTTTGGACCGATCAAGTCTATACTTACGTACTCGATCTTTTTTTTTGCTTACGACCTTTTTTGTTATGTAACTTGTACTTTCGAGATTTGATTTTGTTTCCTTCACTACTTGTTCTTTGTTTTCAGAATAACTTTGGCTATCTTTCACGTTATGCTCTACTTGACTCATTTGCGCTTTAATTGTTTGACTTACTTTAGTAAGCTCCGTTTTTAGCAACTCGCCTGAATCTAAAACGATTGATTCACTTTTCGCGAGCCGATCTTCTACGCTCTCTATTTTTTTAGTTAGCTGGCTGAACTTTTCTAAAACGCCAGAGATTTCTTCTTCTTTTCTCTTATATTCAAGTTCTTTTTCCTGCTTGAGTATGCTGTCATGAGTTTCAATGAGTTCTTTGGCAAATTCTTTTAACACTCGCAGATACTTTACTTGTGTTTCCTCATAAAAACCTATAGTAAACGTCAATACGATATATGCAGTTGATGTAAAAACGTTGATTTTTTTTATGAGCAATTCATCATTTTTTTCAGCCCAAGTTTTATATATTTTTTTTGAAATCTGCTCAAGTTCCATCAAAGAGTGAACATCTTTTTTAAAGATCAATTTACAGGATAGATAAGCTTCATGCGGCGTAACTAAGTGATTGTTAAAAAGTTCCACTCCTAAAAGTCTTCGATTAACTTTTCGATGGAGAATATATTTTTTTATTATTTTCTTTCCCTGCTTTTGGGTATTTTGTTCAACTACGTTCATATCCTCCAACTCCTAAAATCTTTGCACCTAAATTTATTCAGGCCGATATGATGACCCCTACTTTTTATGCGTTACAACTCTATCTTTTTAATCGTTTAGATTCTGCAGGACGTTTTTTTCTACCACCATCAACCTTGCTTGCTTTTGGTTTTTTCTTTCGTTGCGAATTTTTATTATTTCGGTCACGCTTTTTCTTCTTGTAAGATAAGGCTTCTTCATAGCGTTTCTCTTTTCGCTTTCTTAAAATCAGCAATAACAATAAGAGTAACAGGAATAAAACGAATGTGATCACGCAAATAATGGTGTAAAACATGATCTTATCCTTCTCTGAATCAATCGCAGTGTTCTCTACTTTTTTGTTTTCAGATTTTGTGATTTCCAGCTCTTTATTCCATTTCCATTCTTGATTAGTTGCTTTAGATTTAGCCGTTAAATCGATTTGGTATTCCCCAGCCTGAAATCCTTGTTTCTCACCATCAATTGCGAAAATGAAACTTGAATTAGGTGCCATTCGATAGCCTGTTACTTTCGTCTGAGCAAAAATTTTATCTGAGTTTTTTTTATATACATCTGCTTTAAAGTCAATATCTTCTAAGTTCACTGCTTGATCATTTTGAATAGTTGCTTTTATAATATTTTTATTTGCTTCTTTTGAAAAAACGACGTCTAATAAATTCAATTTTGCTACAACTGGTGTATCTGTTTCAGTTAGTTTAACTGCTACGATATATGTTTTTTTAGCTTGTTTTTCCTTATTGTTCGAATCAGAATTTTCAATATCTTTTTCTGATGAAACAACTTTGATACCACCTAAAATCATTCCATCAAATTGTTTTTCAGGCATGTCTAAACGTACCGTTGTTGTAATCGTTTTTTTAGCTGGAATCGTCAGTTCTGCCTCAGCAGTCGCAATGTCCTTAAAAGAAACGCCTAGGCTTTTGTCTCTTGGAACGATTTTTGATCGATCAGAATAATCTATATCTCCTGCATCATTTGTTGTAGCATCGTTGATTTCTAGAGTGACTTGTTCTTCTTTATCAGAACTATTGGTCAACTCCATCTGCACGTCCTGTTTTTGACCTGGCTTCATTCTAAGATCATAATAGGTTGCGTCTGAATTATGTTGATTTTTTGGTAAAATCGGCTTTACCGAAACCGCCAGCCCAACTTGAGCTTTCGTAATCATTAATGTTAGCGATAAAAGAAAAACTCCTATCATTACAACAATCAGGCGAAGTATTTTTCGTTTATTAATCATTGAATTTTAAGCTCCCTGCATCGTAAAATCATATGTACAGATTTGAAAAAAGAAAAAAACATAACAGGTGTGAAAATCAAATGAACCGTAGCGAAAAAATATTACTTTCTCCTAATATTTCAATTGATTTTCTTTTTAATGTACCGGTAAGCCTCTTTCTTATATCCTTGATAATTCTGCTGTTTTAGCGATATTCTTTTTTACATTATTTTTCCCTAAGTAGATATTTAAATGCTTTATGTAGTGGTGGACGGGAAAAGCCGACGATTCCCAATCCTTTTGCTTTTTCAAACAAAATCGTGTTACTTCTCTAAAAATTCAAGAGAAAAACAATTTTAGTCGTCCACGATTGACTCCTCGTTTATCACAATCTGTTCAAGTAAGTAGTTTTCTCCCTGTATAAGATCAAAATAAGCCGCTTTATTCAGTATACTGTCATAATCCATCTTCATAATCCGGACATGTGGCGGACGAAACCAAGATTTTTTCTTTATTTTTACTCTAGACTCAATTAACTTACACTCATCTAAAACCAAGTAAATTTCATTCGTAGAAACAGAATCTTTGAAACTTCTTACCTGTTCTCTTTCATAGGTCAATTGATTATCCGAAATCGTCATTTTTTCTGATTTTGTAATTAATTCTTTATTCATCATCCAAGACTGCTCTAAAAACTTGGCTTTTTGCAGTAGTTGGGAATATTCTCGTAAGTCCACTTTTAATATGTGATCCCAATTTTCATTTTCATCACTATTTGATTGACTTAATTCTTTCATCGCTCTAGAGAGATTCTGCCGCTCCATCTGATCGATTACGACTTCCAATTTCTTATTTGCAAGCCGCATTCTTTCTTTAGCATATCGTTCTCTACTGACAGCTTCTTCCATTTTAATCAAATAGTTCGCGTTATCATCGTCTTCACTGTATTCTACAACCTCTGCATCTTGTGCAGGACTAGAATTAGATGCTTTAAGAGGTTTTATAAACATAGCTACAAGTCTTTCGATTTCGCAGACAAACGATTCTAGCACATCGTCACTGTCATCAAATAGCTGCTGATCTAACGACTGCAGTAAATTGACCATGAAAGGAAATCCAGTCTCTCGATAAGCAATGGGCACAAAATCAATAAAGTAAACAATACGATTATCTTCTTTTTCTTTAGAACCGCCGATCCAAGCAATTTGAGGAAAGGTATGAATCAGCTCATCCAACAACGCAGACCAGTCAAGATCTACAAAATCTAAAGTAATTTCTACATGTTTAAAAAAAGAAATTATGGTATGAAATTCTTCAAAATATTCTTCTACTTCTTTTTGAGGATAGGGGATTCTTTTATTTTTCTTTTGAAAGATCTCTTCGCAAATATAATAGATATCCCGTAACATATCGTCATCAAACAGACGCTCACCTACTGCTGGGGAAGCGGCTTGATAAATGTCAACCATAATATTTTGATAAACCACTTCTTAATCCCCTTCCCTTAATCTAGTGATTGATCAGCTAGTCGGCTGGATTTGCTTAACAAATCCTCCATCAACACACTTGTTTCACTTTGCAAACGAAGAATTCGCGTATGATAATTTGCTGCTTCCTGATTAATCATTTTCAACTCAATTGAAGCTTCTGACACGGCTTTTTTAGTTTCATGTCTTGCTGCTTCTACTGTTCGATCAGCTTCAATAGTTGCACGTTCAATGATTTGTTGAGCTTTTTCTTTCGCTTCCATCAAAACTTCTGCAATTTGGTTTTTCATCTGATCTTGTTGACGAAGTTGTTTTTCGGTCTCTACACTTCTGTTGCGCTCTTCTAGCAATTGTTCGTCTAATTGGACTCTCAACTCTTCAGATTGCCTTACTTGTTCTTCGAGCGAAAGAATTCTTTCTTTAGACTTAGATGAAGTTGTCAGACGCATTGTTAATTGATCGATTTCTTGCTGTTTATTTTCGACTTCAGCTTTCAAACGCTCAGCCATTGTTTTTTGACGTTGCATTTCTTTTTGAAATTGTTGATTTTCGTTGTTTAAATGTTCAATTACTGCTGCTTGTTCTTCTTGTACTTCTTGCTCTTGTTTTCTCATAGTGTTTTCCAAACGCTCTCTCTTAGTTGAAGTTTCCGGACGACTCTTTTTAGGAGGCTCATACGATTCTTCTTCATATTCATCATCGTCATCGTCGTCGTACTCATCGTAATCATCATACTCGTCGTATTCGTCATACTCATCGTAGTATTCTTCGTACTCATCATCATTCTTTTTTTTTTTGCTTTTTTTATTAAATATCGCCAATTCTCCCGCTCCCCTTCTTACATATCCTATTTTAAGTTAAACACTACCTACCAGTAGTTCTCTTATTTTTTCATCATTTTGTTCATCTAGTTCGACAAACTCCTGATTTAAGTAATAGCCTATTCCTTTCTTATTTAAAATGAATGGTTCAAAAATCGATGTTTTTTCCATTATTTTTTGTTTGATACGATTAATCAGATTGCTCAACAATGCTTGTTTATTTTTTTGTTTAGCATTTGTCCAAATCGCTTCACATAGTGCCTGACTTGAAAAAACTCTTTGATCAGATTCAATAAAATGTTCTAATACCTGATGTTCCTTTTTAGTCAATGGAATCAGCCAGCTATCAATAATCAATGTCCGATCCTTTAATTGGAAAGAATACTGTTTTTTCACCTTAACTAAAGTTGAAGATGATGATGTCATTCGCGAAGCCTCTCCATTATTCATAGAAGAATCTACTACTCTTTCTTGACTATTTTTACCTGTACGGTTGGCACTCTCTTCAAAAATAGCCGCCAATTTGCTCGCTAGATCCGTGACAGATATTGGATAACGAACAAAACTCACATTAGCATTATTCAGATACTTAGATTTGCTAGCCTGTTCTGATTCAAATGTTAAAACAACAATTGGTTTGTTCAATAATGCCAAGTTATCTAAAAATGACTCTTTTAGCCCGCTATACATGGATTGTTGATAAATAATAAGATCAAAATTTTGCAGAAAATAGAACTCTTTATCTTTTGGTTGAGTTAATATATCTTTTGAAACCATTATTTCATAATCCATATTCAACAAACTATTTTGCAATAACCCGTTTGCACTTAGTGTGTCAGTTAATATAATAATTTTTTTCCTCATAAAAGAAAATCCTCCTCTTAATTTTTATATATAGTAAATTCCAACCATTTATTATTTGATAAAAATTCCCTAGACAGATAAAAGTGACTCATAATTTTAAATACTGTAATACATAAAACTGTAACTATTAGATAATAGGAATTTCCTATTCTTATATAAAATAAGAAAAAACAACTTTTTAAGTTGGTATACAAATATTTCTATCCTCTCTTTGACGGTTGGACGACGGTCTATTTTAAAAAAATCGAAGAAAATATCTTGAAAATAATGATTTTATAAAAATAAATGAATCTACATTGTTTTATAAATTTAAAAAGAATAATAATAACGGTTCTTTTTATTCATTTTCATTCAGTCTCACTTAAAATACAATTACACTGGGCCATTTTCTTTTCAGACTTTTAATGGAAGTTTACTTTTTTTAAGGAATTTGAAAAAAAGAAAGGAAAATTACAGTGATTTACAACTATTTATTGTTCCAGTCACAATTTTAATCAATTTATTCATTTAAGTAACACTCTTATTTTTTCTGTGATTATTTATTTTATTGCGTATATTAATACTGAGGGAAACTATTTTTATCCAACTACACCAACAAATACTGTTAGTCTAAAATAATATATTTGACGGTTCATTTGACGGCGTAAAAAAATAAGTAAAAATACTACGCCCTACTATTTTTTATGAACTTCAGAAATATAGGAGTAGCCTACCCTAATTTTTATAGAATAATGTAGCTACTTATCAATGTTTTATCGATAAATGATGATTTTGTCTTCTTTATAAGCTATAATATACATAAATTAAATATATTGTTATTTTTTTATTCCTCATTGACATGTCCAAATTCTTTATTGTATACTCGTGGTATAGGCTAATTAACCAAGGTATCTATTTAACAACATTCATGTGGTTTAATTTAAACAATTATAGATTTTTCTTATTTTATATAAAAACAAGAAAAAATATGTTATTTTTGAATATAAGTATTTTTATAGATATCTAAGCGATACAAATATATAAATTAATAAGAAAACAACAATATCACTGCTTTTTCACTTAGTACGTTGTGTTTATTCTCGTGATTTAAAAATTCTCATACAAAAAAGCGTAAAGCAAAACTATTTTTAGTTTCGCTTTACGCTTTTATTGATTTATTTATCTAGTTAATCAAGCTTCGTCAAAATGAATTTCTAAAATATCCAAAATTCTAGCTAAATCAGACTGTGAAAGGTACTCTATCTCAATTTTTCCCTTGCCTTCTTTTTCTTGAATTGCAACAGTTGTGCCAAATTTATCCATTAAGCGATCTTCGCTTTCACGAATGTAATACGGTTTATCTTTGGTATTTTTCTTTTCTTTTTTAGGTGTTTTTTTGCCTTGGTTCTCATTTAAGTCGTTGACGATTTGTTCTAACTGACGAACCGTTAAGTTTTCTTCTACTACTCGTTTTGCCAATGTTAAAATCAAGTCTTTGTCCTTTAAGCCAAGTAATGTTCTAGCTTGACCCATTGATAAGGTTTCGCCTTGAACCATCTCTTTGACTTGTGTTGGCAATGTTAATAGACGTAAGTAGTTTGCAATATATGGACGACTTTTTCCTAGACGTTCTGCGACTTCTACTTGTGTTAATTTCAAATTTTTCATCAGCATATCGTACGCTTCTGCTTCTTCTAGCGGATTTAAATCTTCACGCTGCAAGTTTTCTAAAACAGCGACTTGCATCATGGCTTCTTCATCGAATTCGCGAACGATTGCTGGAATCGTTTCTTTATCTGCTAATTTTGATGCGCGAAAACGTCTTTCACCAGCAATGATTTCGTATCCTTTAACGGCTGATTTTCTAACAATGATCGGTTGAAAAACACCTGATTGCTGAATTGAGTTTGCCAATTCCTGAAGGGATGCTTCATCAAATGTTTTTCTTGGCTGATAAGGATTCGGACGAAGTTCATTTAAAGGAATTTCAAGTACCTCTTCTTTTTGAACATCTACATCTTCCAAACTAGCAAAATCTTGAAACAATGCATCGATACCTCTACCTAAACCTTTTCCTTTACTCATTATCCAACACTTCCTTTGCTAGTGCTTGGTACACTTCGGCACCACGTGAACGGGGATCATAATCAATAATCGACAAACCATGACTAGGTGCTTCAGACAGACGGACATTTCTAGGAATAATTGTATCGTACACTTTTTCACGGAAGTATTTGCGAACTTCTTCCACAACCTCAGCGCCTAAATTTGTTCGTGCATCATACATCGTAAGTAATACACCTTCAATACGTAAATCTGGATTAAAATGTTTTTGAACGAGACGAATCGTGTTTAGCAACTGGCTCAATCCTTCTAATGCATAGTATTCACATTGTACAGGAATCAAAATCGAATCACTCGCTGTAAAAGCATTAATCGTCAAATGTCCTAAAGACGGCGGACAATCAATCAAAACAAAGTCATAGATATCATTTATTTCCTCTATAGCAGCTTTTAAACGAGATTCTCTAGCCATCATTGACGTCAATTCAATTTCAGCTCCAGCAAGCTGAATCGTTGCGGGAACGATATCTAAATTTTCACGAGAGGTTTGTTGAATCACATTTTTGATTGGTTCTTCATTCACTAATACATCATAAACATCCGTTGCAACATCGGGTTTACGTACACCGATACCACTAGTTGCGTTTCCTTGAGCATCAATATCGATCAGCAACACTTTCTTGCCATAATAAGCAAGGCAAGCACCTAGATTCACAGTGGTCGTTGTCTTACCAACGCCGCCTTTTTGATTCGCTACAGAAATTATTCGTGCCATTTGTGTCCCTCCATCTTATTTGATTGGTTGTTTATTTGGTAAACCTGGTTTTCTTGGGTATTTTTTGGGTGTTTCTTTTTTCTTTTGGATCACAACGATATGTCGCTCATCTTCGGTGATTGGTAATTCAAATGATACTTCTTTTTGAAATTTACCACCTAAAATGGCAATGGCAGGCTTGGCTTCAATAATTTCTTCTTCACTTTTAGCCGCTTTTAAGGCTAAGAAAAAACCATCCTTTTTGACTAACGGTAGGCACAGTTCACTTAATACATTTAAACGGGCAACTGCACGAGCTGTTACATAATCAAAAGCGCCACGGAATTCCTCCTTTTGACCAAACGTCTCTGCACGGTCATGATACAAAGAGACCTCTTCTAACTTCAACTCATTTACCAATTCAGTTAAAAATGTGATTCTTTTATTTAATGAATCGACAATCGTTACTTGCAGCGTTGGAAAAACAATTTTCAACGGAATGCTAGGAAACCCTGCTCCAGCCCCTACATCACAAATTGATTTATTTGTTGAAAAATCTTCAAAAAACGCTAGCGAAATAGAATCGTAGAAATGTTTTAAATAAACGTCTTTTTCTTCTGTAATCGCTGTTAGATTCATTTTTTCATTCCACTCAACGAGTAATTCAAAATAACGAGCAAATTGTTCCATTTGATGATCCGATAAATGAATCTCTTTTTGGCTTAATAGTTGTTTAAATTCTTCTGGTATCATATGTTTCCTTCCTTGCGTGAAACAGAAAAATGTTTCACAGTTGTCTTTTCTTACTTTAACGCAAATAGCAATTTCTTGCAATGTTTTTAGCGAGATTTATGGCAGTTGTAATGAAATGTTTCTTTCTATTATATACGCAAAAATTTTCTCCTTGTTTCAGATACAAATAAAAAGAATCGAAGAGCTTCTTAAACTAACTACTTTATTTTTACTCATAAATTACCAACCCTTCGAGTGTAGTGATATTTTAACGTCTCTAAAAAATAATACTCTTAAATATGTATCCATCGAAAATATTGAGACTTTGAAAAATAACATTGTTTTAAAGGAAATTGAACAAATGTTTCACGTGTAACAATGGGCTTCCAAAATAAAATAAGAACCCAAACTTCAAAATGAGTTATGGATCCTTATTCTCGTTACCTTATTAACCTACTTAACCCAGCGAAATGCTTGATCTTTTGCCAAGTAAAATGGTCGTAAATACCCTACTGTATTAGATAATGGGATGACATCTTCGCTTAAATCGATAGCCAATATTTCTTTGAGATAGCTTTTCCTTGTGATTATCCGTTGCCATAATTCTGGATAATCTTCTCTGATTTGTTTTTGTAAATTTTCATCAGCCAGTGCAACACATTCTTCGGCGCTCACTCCAGTGTACCCTGCCACAGATGGAATAATATCGATTTGTAAAATCATTCCACTCTTCAATCTTTCCTTAGATCCAGCATAAATCGGAGATGACATCCATTCTTCGTCTGATACTAAATGGCCAGGATTCAAGTGCCAATGATAATCCCCTTGAGGAAAAACAGTTTCGATCGTTTGATAGAGCTCATTCCCTGGCATTCCAATTTTTATCGTTTCCAACCAAGTAGTAACTGCTTGATAGTAAGGCTTAGCCACTCGCTCTAAATAATCTTGCTGATTTGCTGGAAGTTGGGACGCGTTTTCTATCACAAAACCAGTTCTGCTAGACAAACCACCTTTAAATGCAGTTGTTAAAGATAATGGATCACCTAATTTTACTTGTTTGTGTGTTGGGTAAACATTCCCATATTCAAAACGCTGACCTGTTGCGGCAATGGTCACCACCGTATTGGTTTGTCCTTCAGCAGTCAATTCATTGCCTAATTCGGCTTCAGTCACGCCAACTTGTACTGCATCCATCGCATTTAAAATACAACTGGAAGATAGATTTGCTCCATATTCATAGTGCGCGATCTCATTTGCGTTATTGGTTGTACGGGCGCCTTTGTCTCCTCGAATAAATAAATGTGCCGCATTTTTTAGCTCCGCTTGTTCGTTTTTACTTGTCAAAAGTGCTTGAATAATAAAATACGGAAGATCAAAATAAGCATCATTCTCTGAATCAGCTGTCGTAAACATCTTCCAGCCAACAACACCTATCTTACTCTTTTCAGATAAACCGATATTTTCAAAAATCACTTCCAACCTTGCTTCGTTATCCATCGGCTGGTTTGGTAAAGAAAATAATGGCGAGTGGATCAATCGGTTTTCGATCCGGGCGACCTTTGCCATTTTCAAGTTTTCATTTCCAAGAATCAACGTACATTCACCTGTAACCTCTAAAACAAGTAGTCCTTCTTCAAAACGAGGAATAAAACCCGTTAAATATTCAAAATTACCACCATGCTCTTTATCTGCATAGATTACTAGTGCGTCAAAACCTTCTGATTTCATATTGTCTAATACTTTTTGCTTTCTTTCACCCATCGTTTCATCTGTTAAAAAAGTTGGGGCTACATCGTTAAAAATCATTGGCTTAGAAACTTTTGTTAATTGGATTTCTGGCTTTTTCATTTCATCGATTTCCTTTCAAGTATGCTATTTTTACACTTTAAAACTCATTCAGACGCTTTCTTTGCTCTCCATCAGCAGTAAAATTGGAGTCAGACAACCATGATTCCATCCGGGCCTTTTGTTTTGGCCATTCACTTTCAAGGATAGAAAACCAGGCAGTATCCCGGTTGCGTTCTTTGTAAACTACAGCGTTACGAAAAATCCCTTCAAAAACAAAACCTAACCGCAGTGCTGCGTTTTTAGAAGGTTCATTTAACGCATCACACTTCCATTCATAGCGTCGATACCCTAACTCATCTAGCGCATAACAAGCTAAAAGATATTGTGCTTCTGTGGCTATTCGCGTTTTTTTCAGCTGATCAGAATAAATCACAAAACCAACTTCGATTGTTCCATGTTCGGGATTTATCCGCATCAAAGCTACTGTTCCTAATGCTTTTCCACTTGTTTTATCAATAATGGCGTAGTGAAATGGATCTTGTGAGTGGCTCATTGCTGTGAGATACTCTGAGAATTCTATTTTATTTTTAAATGACATTAAAGGTATATATGTCCAATTTTTAGGATTACTTTGCGGTCCGTATACTTGATATAGATCTTCTAAATGTTTGTTTGGGTCTACTTTTTCTAATCGGCAGTTGGTTCCTTCTAGTGTTGATTTTGTTGGATATGCTCTTGTAGACCAGTTAGTTACTGGATAGCCGATTGGTTGGTTGTATGAATTGTATTGTTGACCTTTTTTCACTTCGCTTCCCCCCATTTACTATCTTTAGTGTATCAAAAAAAGGCAGCTAATTATACATATAGCATTCATGCATTTTCATTAAAATAATTAGTATTTCAAAAAGAGTGTAACAAATTTTCTAAAAAGAGTGATTTGAGTAAAATTTTTGAGGATTTCTGTAATAAAAATATGATATGATTAGAATTGATAAAAATAAACAGAATAAAAGTGATAAACACACTATATATTTACATTTTGAATCTTAAACTCAAGGGAGATGAGCCATTGAAGATTGCATTGTGTGATAACAACCAGAGAGAAATGGGAAAAATTGAAAAATCTATAACTCTACACACTTCTCAAAAATACGAATTTGATTTTTTTAGTAACGGAGAAAAATTAGTACGGCACCTAAACGAAATAGATGTACATTACGCTATATACTTCATTTCTATTGAACTAAATGAAATGGATGGTATTGCATTAGCTCGAAAAATACGAGCCTTTGATTTAGAAGCATTGATTATTTTTGTATCTGACAATGTTCAGCGAATGCCTGAAGTATTCAAAGTCCAAGCGTTCGATTACTTGGTTAAGCCGATTTCTGATGACTGTTTACTAGAAATAATGGACCGAGCAAAAAATTATTTTACTGCTATTCATGCCTACTTCGAGTTTTCTTTTAACCGAAAACTTATTGTGCTTACAATGGATGAAATCGTCTATGTCGCTAAAAGTGGACGCATCGCCTATATCCACACAACAGGAAAAGTTTACAAAACGTATCTAACAATGGCTGAAATTTTAGATAAGTTGGATAAAGATCTATTTACTAGAATACATGGTAGTTATGTGGTGAACGTAAATTATATTGTTAAGATCATTAAAAATGAAGTCTTTGTTAAGTATTTTGAACACGACATACAACAAGAGAAGCTAACTTCTTTGCCTATGAGCAGAACTTTTAAAGATGAAGCAAAAAAACAAATACAGCGATTCTAAAATAAGGAGATCATGATTAAAGTTTGATTTTATATTTCATCCTTATATAAAATATAAACATAAAAAAATCTAATTTTTTATAAAAAATCTGTTTTTTCTTACAGATTTTTTTATTTTTCAAACTTATAGATAACTATAAAAACCTCATTAAGATAAAAAACACTCTAAATGGAAAGCATAAAACCTATTTTTATTGTTATTTTTTACTTAAAAATCGCAACTTATTACATTAAGTGATTCTATACCTCTTTTTTATGGTAACGTTTATATAAGTAGCGGGCATTAATAAATGCTTACTAAAAAAACAATTGGAGGAATGAAAAATGGCAGGCGATAGAATTAAATTATCCCCACAAGAACTAAGAACTTCTGCAACAAAATATACGGATGGTTCAAACCAAGTAAACGATATCTTACAGAAGTTACAATCTGAACAAGATACAATCCAAGGCAACTGGGAAGGTAGCGGTTTTGATAGCTTTAACGATCAATTCACTGCTTTAAAACCAAAAGTATCTGAGTTTGCTGAATTATTAGAGCAAATCAACAAACAATTGAACGAAGTTGCAAACATTGTAGAAGAAACAGACCAAAATATCTCTTCAGCAATCGGAAGAGGTCTATAAGAAACACATATCTGAGGAATAGAGAGGGCACTTGCTCCTCACTGTTCCTCTTTTTTTAGGAGAATGATAAATGAACAGTAAAAAACTATATTATATGTTGAAGTCTGTTTGGATGGTTGTAATATTACTTATTATGTTGATATTTATGAACCGAGATTTTACCGATATCTCTGCAAATAAAGCAAAAGAAGAACAAGATATGCGGTTAAATATTGCATTATTAAATGAAGATAACGGGATCAATAAAAATAACATAGACTATAACCTAGGCTCAGATTACGTAAAGAAAATTGAAAAAGATGCAACATACAACTGGTTTACAGTGAGTAGAGGGATTGCTGAAAATGGTTTAAAAAATGGCACTTATAATTTACTTGTTACAATCCCAAGCAATTTTTCAAGCAAACTTTTAGAGCTAGATAGTGAAGCACCAGAAAAAGTGCAAGTCAATTATAAAATCAATGCGAATGGGAATGCTACCTTAGAAAATGAATCTAGGAGTGTTGGGCGAAGAATCGTCAACGATTTGAACCAGCAGCTCGTGGATTTATATGTGGTCAGTATCGTTGATAATTTATATACTGCACAACAAAATATTGAAAAAGTTTATACTAACCAGACAGATTCAGTTGGTAAATTTCAAGATATTCTTTATCAGCCAACGATTAACTTTAAAGATTATTTACCAGGTATCACCTCACAATCTCAAAGCGCATTGCAAGCAAATGACCTACTGACAAACACCTTAGTCGATTTTATCAAAAATCCAGAGTCACTTGTCAGCAGTCACCAAGACTTTTCTACATTACTGGAACAGTTATTAAAACAACGTGCAGATGGCAAACTATCGTATGAGGAATTTGTAAAAATCTTAACGTCGATGGATGACAGTGTGCTAAGTTCAGAGACAAGTAAATTGTACAGCACACTTGAAAGTTTAAACCAGTCATTGCAAGATGATTTTATCGCCTCAGATGACGGTAACGGTCGTTATATCGAGCAGATGAATGCCTTAAATGAACAATTGGTTGCTTCTAAAGCCGATGTTGAAAAACAGATTGATGAATTAGAAGGAATTGAAGATAAGTATTTTGATACTTATAGTAAAGAATTTTTCAAACAATTTAGAGTAACCAATCCAGATGAAGTTACGTTTAAAGATGTCCTTACAAAAATGGATTATGACTCTGGGCAACTCTCAACTGTCTCAACTTTTAACAAAAACTATTTAGACAACATGCAAAAACGTTTAGATAGCCTGCCTTTCAAACAAGATACTCGGGATATCAACGAATTTAATGAACTCTTTATGTATGACTATTCTCCATATATAAAAAATCCAGCCATAGATAAAATCAGAACTAGTATGTATAAAAGTGGCGGGATACTTGAATATATAGAGGAAATCAATCAACAAATTCGTGATACAAATGAAAAGTATCCTGAAAATACACCAATAGATGAACTGGTGTGGAAAGTGGATAGTGAAACACTGAGAGAGAGTATCTACCATAAAGATTTAAGAACTGCTTATGACGGGCTAGTGAATCGAAGAAACTTTGCACATGCTGCCTCTAAGTCCTTTACTATTGAAACAACAAATTATAAAGATATTGGATCTATTACATTTGGAGAATTTCCAACCGGAATCGAGAGCGTTACTTATGGTTATCAAGGGATTATAGTTGAACCTGAAACTCCTATCCAAATCGAACGTAATAGCAAAATTACTTTTAATTATACTTTCACATCAGATTTTGATGAAACACAACCTGTTCCTGAATTCAGTATTACTGCAAAAGTTGTAGTTCCTTCTGTTGTTGGAGAAAGTGCGCCTATTACAAAAACAACACCTTCATTCAAAGTTACACCGAAAATAGAAGAAGCAACAACAGAAGAAACAAAAACTTCTGATACTGAAGAAGGTCAAACGACCGACACACAAATTGAAACAAATTCCCAAGTGGAAGAAGCACCACAGGTTGAAAACTATAATACTCGAGCTAGTAATGGAGAATACATCGCCACATGGACACAAAAAGCAGATGTTTCAGCCTTTCTATCAGAAAGTTACCTAGAAGCAAACCGACAATATGCGGAACAATTAGGTAGAAATATCGAATTATATCAAACAGTCAACGCAGAACTAAAAAACTTCAACAAATACCCATTCGATGTCTTCAACAACTTACTAGACATGAACATGACAGAAATGTTCAAACAAGTTCTTAACGGAACGTTTGCTACAGGTCATTACAAAGACCAACATGAAAAACTTGAAGCTTTACGCCGACAAGCAGACGATATCGATCGCCAATCCGAACGAATCGGAGAAAAACTGCAAGATATCCAAGGCAACACCATGAACCTGAACGAAAACGTTAAATCCCACTTAGCACAAATTGCTGATTGGCAAAAAACGATGACCGAAGCGACAACTTCTGAAACAAAAGTTGCTTCAGACAATACTGCAACAGATACAGAAATATCCGCGATCGATTCCATGCTAGACTCAATCAAAAAACAAGCAGAAATGCTTAAAGAAGCATCTGATATGAATGTCAAAGAAGCAGAAAGTGTTAAATCTGTCTTTACCTCATTCGATAAAGACGTACAAACCGCACAAAAAAATGGTGAAGACCTATCTGCTAATGCGGATGTCATCATGGACAATTTAAACAAAGAACTCGCTAACAACAATGATTTCGTCTCAGCATTTATCAAAGTATTGAACAATGCACACAAAGACGGCGTACCAAATAATACATTGCTACAATTTATCGCAAATCCTGTCAACGGAAAGTCAGAAGCCACGATCAAAACAACGGAAGTCAATGAACCATTCACTTGGATCTTGATCATGTATACCTTAAGTTTGTTTGTCGCTTACCTGTTTGCAACACAACCCGTTGCCAGAAAAGTCAAAAACAAATTCAAAAAAGAAAAACTATGGCTAAAAGACAACATGCTAGAAACATTACTGCTCAGCTTAAGTGCTATCGGCATTGGTTTGATCTTAAGTATGTTAAGTATCAGTGAATTAAGTATCGTCAAAGAATCCCAAATCGTTTGGGGCATGATGGTCGTATTGTTTATGCTGATTTTCTCATTATTAAATCACTATGCCATGAAACAATTCCATATCGCAGGTTTTGCTCTGAGTCTCTTCCTATTTATTAGTTATGTCTTTGTCACTAATGCAATTGGTAAAACCAAAGGAAACAATCCGATGGTCGACCTTATTCGCTCGATCAATCCACTATCGATAGGGGAAAATAACTTAGCAGATATTCTAGCAAATAATGCCTTAAATATTGTTCAGATCATTCTTTATCTATTAGCAATTGCAGCCTTGATCGTATTCAATATTTTCATCTGGAAACCCAAACGGAAAGCGAAGGAAGTGATGTCGAAATGAAAAAGCTACTATTCTTAAGTTTACTAGGAATCAGTATCCTTTCCTTTTCTGACGTAACCAACGCTGAAGAAACGTTACTTGATAACAACTTAGAATTACAAACAGATCGTTTAAATAAAGAGCAAGTGGACGATGGGAAAACCAAAAGCTTTGTAGCAGAAGAACGCTTATTTGAAACTGAAATGATCAAAAAAACGACCGATGCAAAAGCATTGGAAGAAAAACAAAAACAAGAAGACATGTCTAAGCTCTTCCTAACAAAAGGAGCAAAAGTAAAAGAATTAGACCCTACTCAGCTATTTACAGCAAGTGAAAATAACAAAGCAGCAGTAAAAAGAGAAGAAACTGAATCAACGGTTTCTTCTCCTCCTGCGTTATTTCCATTAATTTTAGGCTTAGCGTTGGTGACCGTTGTCACCTTACTTTTGTATCACAACAGAAAAAGAGGACAGAATCATGGCAGATAATACAGAGCATATCAACGTAACGTTGTTGTATCAGAAAAATAAAGAAAAAATGGTCGATTTAAGAATCCCAAATAACATTACTGTTTTTCGGTTTATTCGAGAATTGAACCAAATTTTTGGAAAAGAAAAAGATGTAAAAAAATACCAAATCAAAGTTTTGAATAAAGGACTTCTTTTAGATGAAGAACAAAAACTAAAAGATTTTCCGATTACTGACGGAGATATAATTGAAGTGTTGGGAGAATAATGATGGAAAATATGAAGGAAACAACTGTAGCTATACTAATTGAAAAACATACGTATGAATTTAAGAAAACACTGGAAAATTGGCAACTTGCCTTAAGAAAATCAGAAGTTCAAGTCAACGAAGAAAAGGATTTGGCTTTACTAAAAGTTGCTCATCCACTATTGATGGAAACAAGCATCCACTGGGAAGAAGATGCGGTGACGTTCACCTATGAATTACCAAAAGAACGCATTACCTTTACCGAATTAAAAGCTGGAACAAAAGAAGATAAACTTCGTGCCATGGCAAATATGGCCGCAGTTGAACAACTATTAGACTTACCTCTTACCTTCTTTATCCATCCAGAAAACTTGCTGTTTGATTATAACTTACAGCCAAAAATCGCTTATCGCGGACTAGACGGAAAAATGCCGCCGAAAGTGACAAATAACGACTTACTACTAAGACAATACAAAAGCTTGATCATCGCCTTATTCGAGAAAAAAGATGACTTTACTAAACTCTATGAAGGCCAATTAGAAATCAAAAAAGGCTCTGAATTTATCCAAACGATTCTGAAACAAGAAAGCTTTGAAGATATCAGACAATACTTGGTTCAAATGTACGATCAAACCGTAGAACATGCGGCAAAAACAATCAAAAAAGTCAGTAAAACTAAATTCCAAGTGATGAAACAGTTATCGATTTGGATGACAGTCCTATCTGCTATTTTAGTGGTTCCACTCGTTTATTTACTGTTTTTCCGTTTACCATTCTTAGATCGAATACAAAATACGGACACAGCTTTCTTGAAAAATGACTATGAAGCCGTGATCACAACGTTAGAACCAGTAAAAACAGCAAGTATTCCTTTCACGCAAAAATATGAATTAGCCTTTAGTTTCATTCAAGGGGAAGCATTGCAAGAACAACAGAAAAAAGTCATCTTAAACAACGTAACGTTACGTTCTGATGAAAATTACCTAGATTACTGGATCGAAAACGGTCGTGGAAATCTTGATGAAGCGCTAGATGTAGCGAAAAACTTAGAAGATTCTGATTTGATTTTATATGGAATCACACAAAAAATCGAACAAGTTAGAAAAGACACGAAAATGACTGGTACTGAAAAAGAAGAAACGATCGGCAAATTAGAAGCGGACTACAAAAAATACAAAGAAAAACGTGACGAAAGTGTGAATGCTGCAGCAGAAGCGGAACAAACACAAGGATCGACTGCTCAGGAGGGAAATTAGATGACCCAGACACAAGCCATCATCTACCTTCAAGGCTATCGCTATCAACTAATCCTTGATGCAGAAAAGACGCAACGAATCGGATCGGATAATCAAGCCTCTCTTCACTTGCCATTATTGACAGAAGCAGATGAATTGACGATTGAAAAGCAAGACGAGTGGGTAATCACACACCAAGGTCAAGAACATGTTTTATCCCTTGGCTCTCCCCTCACTCTTTCATTATCAGACGATCAACAAGCAACAGTTATTTTAACACCTGTGACCAAGCTACATGTGTTTGATCTATTAGATAAGAAAGAAATCATTTTAAGTACGGATAAAGGCGCAACCCTTGAATTACCGAATGATCATTTAGCCGAGCCTCTTTCCGCTATTTTGAAAAAACAAGACGATCAATGGTTGTTGACAGTCCTTTCTAGTGAGTTGATGCTCAATAATCAGCTATTTACCGGCACAGAGTATTTACTTGGTAAAGGAGACGAACTGTCTTTCTTGCACCACACATTGAAGGTCTTTACCCATGAAATCCATGCAACAGAAGGCACGATCATCAAATCTGATTTATGCGAAATCTATACGTCTCGTTATGACGTGTATGAAGATTACCCAGATTTTCACCGTTCACCGCGGATCATTTACCGTGAGCCAGAAGAAAAAATGATTATCAATGCCCCAAGTGAACCAAACAGTAAACAACAAGACCAACTGATCAAAACGATTTTACCACCGATCGTGATGTTGATGGTGACAGTTGCGATGGCCTTTTTCAGACCGAATGGCTTATTCGTCTTAGCCAGTGCGGCAACGACCTTGATTACGATTATTTTCTCGATCACGAATTACTTTAAAGGGAAAAAAGAGCACAAACAAAGCTTGATCGACCGTGAAGTCAGCTATAAGAAATATTTAGTGGATAAATCGGTAGAATTGCACCAATTAAATCAAGAACAAAAACAAGGGCAATTGTATCATTATCCAACGGTTTCAGAATTGTTGGAGATGACAAAAACGTATAGCCCAAGAATTTATGAAAAAACACCGTTGCATTTTGACTTTCTCTTCTACCGTTTAGGATTGGGAACGCTTGGTTCATCAAGTGAAATTACCTATTCTAACAAAGAACGTGGCAAAGAAACGGATGATTTAGAAAAAAGTGGGTATGAGCTTTATACGAAGAGTTTAGAGCTAGAGGATATGCCGATTGTTGCCAACTTAGTGAATGGACCTGTTGGGTATATTGGCGCTAGAAACTTAGTGTTGGAACAGCTTCATTTATTAGTCAATCAGTTATCTGTATTCCATAGCTACCATGATCTACAATTTATCTCAATTTTTCCAGAAGCTGAAAAAGACCTGTGGGAATGGATGCGTTGGTTGCCTCATGCAACGATGCAAGATGTGAATGTGCGCGGGTTTGTCTATAACCAACGGAGCCGTGACCAAGTGTTGAATAGTTTGAATCAAATTTTGAAAAACCGTAAAAATTCCATGGAAGAAAACCGCAATAGTCGGGATAGTACCATCTTCTCCCCTCATTATGTGGTAATGATCACCGATGAGAAGTTGATTTTGGATCATGTCATTATGGAATTCTTTAATGAAGATCCGAGTGAGCTTGGTTGTAGCGTGATTTTCGTGGAAGATGTTATGAGTAGCTTATCGGATAATATCAAAACGGTTATCGATATCCGTGATCGCAATACTGGGGTGCTTTTGTTGGAAGAAGGGAAATTGAAAAATACGCCGTTCCAATTGGATCACTTCCCTACTGCGTTTAATAAAGAACAATTACCACGATTATTGGCGCCATTGAATCACTTACAAAACTTGAAATCAAGTATTCCTGAAGCCGTGACGTTCTTAGAAATGTACGGTATCGAGAAATTTGAGGAATTTAATGTGCCCCAACGTTGGGCCGAACATTCGCCACATAAAACCTTGGCTGTACCGCTTGGTTTACGTGGAAAAGACGATATCGTGTACTTGAACTTACATGAAAAAGCCCACGGACCTCATGGTTTAGTCGCTGGGACGACAGGTTCTGGTAAATCGGAGATCGTGCAGAGTTATATTTTGAGTTTAGCGGTGAATTTCCATCCTTATGATGTGGCTTTCCTACTGATTGACTACAAAGGTGGCGGAATGGCGAACTTGTTCCGTAACTTACCTCACTTATTAGGGAGTATTACCAACCTAGATGGCGCTCAAAGTATGCGTGCCTTAATCTCCATCAACGCCGAGCTAAAACGCCGTCAGCGCCTTTTCTCGGAGAATAATGTGAATCATATCAATCAGTATCAAAAATTATATAAAAATGGCGATGTTGAAGAGCCCATGCCTCACCTCTTCTTAATTTCAGATGAGTTTGCGGAATTGAAATCAGAACAGCCTGAGTTTATGAAGGAGCTCGTTTCCACTGCTCGTATTGGGCGTTCATTGGGGATTCACTTGATTCTTGCGACGCAAAAACCAAGTGGTGTGGTAAACGATCAAATTTGGAGTAACTCGAAATTTAAATTAGCGTTGAAAGTGGCGGATAAAGCCGATTCGATGGAAATGTTGAAAACACCAGATGCGGCGGAAATCACCCAAGCTGGGCGTGCTTACTTGCAAGTGGGAAATAATGAAATTTATGAATTGTTCCAAAGTGCGTGGAGTGGTGCGGATTATCAGCCTGAGAAAGATGACCAACAGATTGAGGATCATACGATTTACTTGGTTAACGATCTTGGTCAGTATGAGATTTTAAGTGAAGATTTAAGTGGCTTGGAAAATGCGGATGATGTGAAACAGATTCCGACAGAACTCGATGCCATTATTGATGGGATTCATGAAGTGGCAGAACGTGAAAATATCACACCACTACCGAGACCTTGGTTACCACCGTTGGAAGAACGAATTGCTTCTTCTACCCTTCATCCTGTGGACTTTAGAGAAGAATGGTTAACGGAGAAACAGCCGCTTGAACCTGTGCTTGGTGTGGTGGATGTGCCGAGTATGCAGGCACAGAATACGTTGCGTTTGAATATGACGCAAGAAGGTCATATGACCGTGTTTAGTAGTCCTGGGTATGGTAAGAGTACGTTTATGCAGACGGTTGTGATGGATTTGGCGAGAGTGCATAGTCCTGAGCGGTTGAATGTTTACTTGCTTGATTTTGGGACGAATGGTTTACTTCCGTTGAAGAAATTACCGCATGTCGCAGATACCATGAGTATTGATGAAGAAGAGAAAATCGAGAAATTTGCTCGTAGAATAAATGATGAGTTGAAACGCCGTAAGAAGTTGTTGAGTGAGTTTTCTGTGGCTAGTTTGGATATGTATGAACGTGCTAGTGGCAAAGAAGAACCGATTATCCTTATTCTTCTAGATGGTTTTGAAGGAATGAAAGGTGCCAAGTTTGAGGAGATCCTTTAAAAAGTTATTACGCAAGTAGCTCGTGAAGGTGCTGGGATTGGACTTCACCTATTACTTTCTGCGGGACGTCAGAATTCAATGCGCATGACGCTTTCAAGTAATATCAAGACACAAATTGTGTTGAAGATGATTGATGATTCAGAACCTAGAGCAATCGTTGGACGGACGACATTAACGATTGATGACTTACCTGGTCGCGGGTTGATCAAGTTGGAAGAACCTGAATTGTTCCAAACTGCCCTTCCAGCTGATGGTGAAGATACGTTGCAGATCATTGAATCGATTCAAGAAGAAGTTAGCCAAATGGATGAACATTGGACTGGTGAAAGACCTGAACCGATTCCTATGGTTCCTGAAATATTGTACTTTGAAGAATTTAAACAGAAAAAACAAGTGCAAGAATTATTGGAACAACAACAAATTCCAATTGGGTTAGAATTTGAAGCTGTTGAACCTGTTGCAAGATCCATTGCAAGCTTAAACCAATTAGCTGTTTTTGCACCAAAACCAGAACGATTACTTTATTGCTTAACAAGTATTCAAAATTTCATTGTTGATTCTGGTCACTATCAATATGCAATTTTAGATGATCAAGAAGAAAATTTTGCTAAATATCGTGGTGGAGCCACTCACTATACTTCAAACCACTCGGAATATCCAGAAATTTTCCAAAAATTAGTGGAACTTATGGAAGATCGTGAAGATGATTTTGAAGATATGAAAGAAGATGGCGAAGTTGCAAATATGAAAGAGTATTTAACAAAAATCAAACCATTTATCTTAGTAATGCCAAATATCCCGTATATATTAACCGAAATGCCAAGGGAAATGGAGTTAGCTTTTGTAAAAATACTACAAAATGGACCAAAAATGGGTATATATCTTCTATTCGGTTCATTGTTCAATGGAATTACTGGCTACGACGATGCAAGCAAGCTATTGAAGACTATCAACAAAGGAATTGTTTTAGGAAAAGTAGCAGATCAAAACCAATTAAAAGCCTCAAACTTAGGTTATCGTGAGCCTCAACTTGATGATACAGAAGGATACTTCGTAGAAAATGATTTTGCTGAGAAAGTAAAAATATCATTGGGAAGATAGAAATCTGAAAGACTAACTATAAGAAGTCAAGTAAAGAATAAAAGAATTAGTCCAAAATTTAATAACAAAAAAGTGCATAACAAATAAGAGAAAGCAAAGGTATTTTTTTGAGTTACATTCGTATTTCGTAAGGTTCGTTCTTTTTGAGAATCGCATGAACGATGTAACATAACTTTCTGGAAACTGCTCCAAGAGCTGTGAGGTGGTGTTTCCCTTCAGAACGTTTCTTTTCGTAGAAGGCTTTAAGAACAGGATCATGTTGTACTGCAATTAAAGCAGCTGAAAATAAGGCTTTTCTAAGATAAGGGGAACCACGTTTACTCATAACGTTATGTGTTGCTTGATATTGACCAGACTGAGAAACAGTCGCGTCTAGACCAGCGTATGCGACTAATTTTGTAGGATTGGAAAATTTACTAATGTCTCCAATTTCCCCAAGAATAGTAGCGCCATTGATTGGTCCGATCCCTGGGATCGTTTCAATGACAGAATGCAGAGTAACCATGATTTTTTTGATTTCAGTTTCAGTATCTTTAATTTGGGCTTCCAGAAATTTAAGTTGTTCAATCATTGATCGTAATTGGAAAGTAAAGGTCTCTTGAGCAAAAGTAATACCAAAAGATCGACTCGCAGCACTTTTTAAGGCATTGGCTTTATCTATCCCTAAACGATTGTGACTCGCTTCTTTAAGTAGTTTCGCAAGAGTATTCGCAGAGATATCATGGAGTGTTTCAGGAGAACTAAATTCAAGTAAAATTTCTTTTGATGCTTTACCAAAAACACCTGATTTACCGAATACTGAGTCATACTCAGGGAAAACTTGGTCTAATACGGCAATGATTTTACGTTTAAAGTCACTCGCTGTCCCAACTAGGTAAGTACGATAACGGGAAAGCTGTTTAAGAGAAAAAATATTTTCATCAGAGAGTGTCGTTTCAACAAAGGAACCGAAGCGAATCAGATCTGCAATTAAAACTGAATCAATAATATCATTCTTACGTTTACGAATTTCTGTCCCTTTACGCCACCCATCCGTTTGGAGGGGGTTAAGAACATGAATTAAAAACTCTTTTTCATGTAAGTATGAAAAAACCGTTAACCAATAATGACCGGTAGCTTCCATACCTACAGTAAAATCATCTGATGAAGAAGAAAAATCATGAATTTTTCCAAGTAATTTTTCTCCACCTTCAATGGTATTCGGAAAAGAAAATCCTTTAAGAACAACCTTTCCTTCATCATTCATGATTGAAGCAACATGGGAACGTTTCCCAATATCAATTCCAATGTAGAACATAATTATACCGCCTTCATAAGGATTTGGATTGAAATCCACTCAACTGAAAAGCGTTACTACCTTGTTCTAGATACGGAGTAAAGCCAGAAGGCTTTCAACATCTAACTCATTCGTAAACAGCTAAACAGAGAGAGGTGTCAGTCTTTCGATGACGAGCTCATAGACTCAAGGAGAAAACGACATAGCCTCTCAATCCAGTAATTATATTATCTCAAATTTATTGAGTTAATACCTAATGAAAAATAACAATGGTTCATAAGGTTATCCACTAAAATCGGAAGATTAAAACCTTAAATATAATATACAAGGAGAAACTATATGTACTTTTTTGTAACCAGAGAAAGCGAAAGAAAAGCAAATCAATATGAACACTTGTGTAATAAATTGGACAAACGCATTCGTGACCATGATAAACACATGAACAACGCAAAAGAAATTTTTTCAACTTATAAAGGAACTGTGTCAAACTTTTCAAATTCTAAGATTCCATCCAATCATTTTGACCCAAAGCGAGAAGAATTAACAGAAAAGTTAAGTACGTACATTAGTCAAGAAGAAGCAAAAAGCGTTAGTATTACTTCTGCAAAAAATCAAGCTGAAACTAGAAAAAACTATTATATCAACAAAGTAAATCAAGAGATCGAACAAGAACGTCAAGCAAAAGAAGCACAACGACGAGAAGCAAAAGAAAAAGCTGACAAGGCTAGAAAAGAAAGGGAGCGTGCTTAAAAGATGGGATTATCCAAATTAGATATCACTGAAAGTGAAGTCAATACGGCAATTAGCTCTGCCACAACTTTAACACGCCTACTAGGCGACTCAAACGCGAAAGCAAAAAGCTTACTAAGTAAAGTACAGGGCTCTAAATGGGATGGTGAAGCGAAAGATTCCTTTATAGCCTACCTAAGTATTGTTCAAAAATATCATTCAGATATGCACAAAGCTAGTAAGAAACAAACGAAAGCTCTAAAAACAATTCCTACAGGAATTTCTGGTTACGAAAGTCATGGTGAAGTATCGAAGGTGAAGAGCTTATGATGACCGAAACAAAAGTAACACGAAATGATGTTTTTCATTTATACGAATTATATTTAATGGCTGAAGCCACGGAAAATGAAGTGATTTTTGGCTTACCTGACAAAAGTGTCTATGCTATTACTGATCCACAGTATTTAGAAACAGCCATAGAAGCTATTCAAGAAAAAGGTATTTTAGATGAAGAAGGTCACATTTCTGAGGGCGGATTCTTTGTTATAAAAGCTCTACAAGAATATGCAACTTCTAAAAAATATGTTCAGCTAAATAATTTAATGATTGCTTTTAGTGAAAGTGAACCAGATGAACTAATTGTGCTTACCGAGGTAGAAAATCAAACCTATTATCAGATAAAGGTGATGGATAAACGCCTTGTGTTGAAAGATTTGTTCGACTCACTACCAATTGTTCAACGAGAACCTCTATCTGATGAGACTGAGTTTACCTTGAAAAAACTCAGAAATCGCGAAAGAAGATCCATTTTAGAAGAAGAGGTCGGAGAAAATGTTCTTTCCATTGCAGTTTTCGACACAAATGCAGTACAAACGGAAGAAGAATTCGCACAATGGCTTTATTTTATGGAAGAAGACAAACTTTGTGCGGTTAATGTTGAGGAGGAATCCTACTATCGAGCAAGTCAGTATTGGCTAATGAAAGAACTATTTGATAGCTTAGCAATTCCTTACCCACAAGAAAGTGAAGGAAAGTAAAAGAGGGAATGATATGGCACAAAACGTAGATATAAACATTGGTGATATTGAAGATTTTGCTGCAGATTTAATGGATATTCTTGAAACAATCGAAGAAGCTTGCAAAGAAGCACAAAAAATCGGTAATTTAAAATTTTATAAAGAAGGACAAGCAAAAGACGCTGTTAGAAAATTAAAAGATATCCCAAATAAATATGCTTCTGTTGCTGAACATTATGGCAGACTGCTACAAATAACTGCATTGACTTGGGAGCAAATGAGCGAAATGGATACAGGCATTTCTAACGGCATACAGGCTGCACAGAAATAGTTAGAAAAGAGGTGAAATAATGGCAGATGTAAAGTATACTCAAAGTAGTTGGGAAAAAATGGGACGTGACTTAGGAAATTTAATTGGTTCTGGATGGGGTAAAGGTGTCCATGAAGAATTAAATGATGTCACTAAAAATTTAGAAAAAGCAGAAGACAATATCGCAACCTATGACGAAGATGGAATTATCAGTTTCAGTCATACCGATCGAAGTAGTCAGTATAAAGAGATTGGTGAAAAACTAAAAGTACTGAAAGATTTCACAGGACAAGTTAACACTATTTTATCTACTGAAATCGACGATCCTTTCTATAAAGAAATGGATGCCTATGTAACTGCTGTAAGAGATTTAGATATCACAGAATACTCAGTATCGAATAGCTTAGGGATAAAAGAAACTAGAACGGCATACGCTATGGGAAGCAACATGACGTATGAGGTAAAAAAAGATAAAATCAACCTTAATGATATTTTAAATGGGGATAACCCAGTTGGTAAAGCGATGGTTGACGAGTGGAAAAACTATTTAAAAAACAATCCTGGAGCAAAAGATTTATCTTACGCTGACTACCAAAAAGCAGCCCTTTATTCTGGAGCGTTTGAATACGAATCTATTTCAGATGGACAGAAGAAAAAAGAATTTTGGTTCAACATGGCTGCACTTGCAACAACTGTTGTCGTAGGAATCGTTTGCCCTCCTGCTGGTTTTGCGTTAGGCGCTGCGCTGGGTGGTTATGAAATGCTCAATGCCGCAGTTGGTAAAGATTTATTAAGTGGTCGTGAATTAGGTACTGGTGAACGCTGGTTCCGAGCTGGTACTGGTGCTCTAGGCGTATTTGGTGGTGTGAAAGGATTAAGTTCCTTCAGTAAAAATATTCGTATGGTCAAAGGTGCATCATCCACTAAGATGGAACATGTTGTGAAGATGATGCAGAATAGTGGCCGAAGTAATTATAAGAGTATCACTAGCCAAGCTAAAAATTCGTTAACAAGTTTATCCAAACAATTAAATTCAATAAAAGATCCTGGAAAAAAAGCAGAGTTTTTGTTAGAACAATCGAATAAATTAGATGTTTCAACTGGAAAAAATAAATCAATTTTTTATGCAGGAAGAACCCAATATTATAACAATGCTACTGGCAAATTGGAAACAGTTACTGCTAGACAAATGGCAGAAAATTATGCAGATCAATTATTAAAAAATAAAGGAGTAACCAAATTAACTTTAGAAAGAACTCCTGGTGGTAAATGGATGGATGACTTGAAATTGTTTGAAAAGCTTTCTGATGGTGCTTACACTTATGAGAAATATGGACTAAATGAAGCCGAAGCAAAACAAATTTGGTCGAATCTCTCTTCTAGATATGCAGATGGAGCAAGTGGTGCAGTAACTGCTTTCACGAAAAACGTACCCGATAAGTTTAAACCACAAACTATTTTTTGGTCTACAGAACTTCCCCAGCTTAGAACTAATCCGAATGTATCTCATATAAATATAAGGTGATGATAGACAATGAGCAAAGAAAAATTTCAAATAATGACTAAAGCTACAGAAAAAGAAAATCTAATTTATAGCGATTCATCTTGTATCGTATATTGCAATGTTGCAGATTTTAGGGACGATAGTTTTTGGACTATTATATTGTGGTCAGAAAACAAAAAAGATAAGCAACAAATAAAATTAACAAACGTACAAGTATTAGAGGTTTATAAACGTATTAACTACTTAACAGTAAAAGAACTAAGTAAACAGATATATGTTAGTAAATTAGGCTTAATAGAAGATGCTCCTATGTCCTTAGAAATTCCCATATTAGATTGGAAGTGAAAAAATGATAAAAATAATAATCGATGATGTACAACTATCTGTAAAAATGGGTTGGTCATTTATCAGTATATCGAACCAAACAAAAAAACTAGTATTGCCAATAGAACAGCGAGTTGATAAGTCTGATATTGTAAATATTCCATCTGAAGGTAATTTTGATAATACTCCAATAACAAAAATAAAAGAAACACTGGCTCAAATGGATTGGAACAGAGATATTACCTTCATTCAAAGCCCTATAGAATTGGAGTTAATTAGCTTCTCTGAAAATGAATATGAAGAAGGTTCACTTGAATCAACTTCCGGTGGGCAAGAATTTTTAAATTTAGACTTGTTTGACCCAGATAATGATATAGAAAAAGAAGTGGTTAAAGAACTATGGCTTAATTTGGAAACGCGATTTGCTGAAGCTGCAACAGGTTTTGTATCTATTTATACTAATTCATTTGATGATGATAGTGTTTTTAATAAAATCACGATTCCAACACTATTGAAAAATGACGATGTGACATTAAACTTTATTGATCATAAGTAGCGATTCTAAATAAGATATAATAGACGGTATTAGCGGTAACCGCTGATGCCGTTTTTAAACACATTAAAATTTTAATCAACCTAGAACGAATAACAAAACTTTAAAGGAGACTTATTCGTGGAAAAAGATGAAGTTAATAAAATAATACAAGATGAAGGACTAACAAATTTTAATTTATTTGAAAAATATTCTTTGAAAGAAAATGAAGTAGTAATAAAGAAAGAAAATAAGTCTTGGGAGGTTTTTTCTACCAGTGAAAAAGGGAGTGCAGAAACTATTGAAGACTGTCAACAAAGGAATTGTTTTAGGAAAAGTAGCAGATCAAAACCAATTAAAAGCATCAAACTTAGATGTAAAGTATACTCAAAGTAGTTGGGAAAAAATGGGACGTGACTTAGGAAATTTAATTGGTTCTGGATGGGGTAAAGGTGTCCATGAAGAATTAAATGATGTCACTAAAAATTTAGAAAAAGCAGAAGACAATATCGCAACCTATGACGAAGATGGAATTATCAGTTTCAGTCATACCGATCGAAGTAGTCAGTATAAAGAGATTGGTGAAAAACTAAAAGTACTGAAAGATTTCACAGGACAAGTTAACACTATTTTATCTACTGAAATCGACGATCCTTTCTATAAAGAAATGGATGCCTATGTAACTGCTGTAAGAGATTTAGATATCACAGAATACTCAGTATCGAATAGCTTAGGGATAAAAGAAACTAGAACTGCATACGCCATGGGAAGCAACATGACGTATGAGGTAAAGAAAGACAAGATAAATCTTGAAGATATTATGAACGGCAACAATACTGTTGGTCGTGCAATGACTCAGGAATGGAAAAACTATTTAGAAAATAATCCTGGAGCAGAAGATTTAAAATATTCCGAATATCAGAAAGCAACTCTTTATTCTGGTGCATTTGAATATGAATCTATTTCAGATGGACAACACAAAAAAGAATTTTGGTTTAACATGGCTGCACTTGCAACGACTGTTGTGGTAGGAATCGTTTGTCCACCTGCTGGTTTTGCGTTAGGCGCTGCATTGGGCGGATATGAATTACTTAATGCCGCAGTTGGTAAAGATTTATTAAGTGGTCGTGAATTAGGAACTGGTGAACGTTGGTTCCGAGTTGGTGCTGGCGCCCTAGGTGTATTTGGTGGTGTGAAAGGATTAAGTTCTTTCAGTAAAAATATTACCATGAGTATTGATGAAGAAGAGAAAATCGAGAAATTTGCTCGTAGAATAAATGATGAGTTGAAACGCCGTAAGAAGTTGTTGAGTGAGTTTTCTGTGGCTAGTTTGGATATGTATGAACGTGCTAGTGGCAAAGAAGAACCGATTATCCTTATTCTTCTAGATGGTTTTGAAGGAATGAAAGGTGCCAAGTTTGAGGAGATCCTTTAAAAAGTTATTACGCAAGTAGCTCGTGAAGGTGCTGGGATTGGACTTCACCTATTACTTTCTGCGGGACGTCAGAATTCAATGCGCATGACGCTTTCAAGTAATATCAAGACACAAATTGTGTTGAAGATGATTGATGATTCAGAACCTAGAGCAATCGTTGGACGGACGACATTAACGATTGAATCTATCAAGTATCCAATACCCAAATCAAGGAACCACTCGTTATGTGTATGATAACCAAAATCAGGTCATTGAAACCACGAATCCAACGGGTGCCGTAACGACATTTGAGTATGATACAGAAGGTAATTTGACGAAAGTTACGAATGATGAAGGCAATACACGTGAATATACGTATAATGAAATTAATAAAGTGACCACCGTTAAAGACTTTGATGGGACAACTATCACACAAGAATACAATGAATTAGGGAAAGTTTCAGCTATCACAAATCAATCTGGACACGTGACAGAGATGGATTATGACTTGATGTGGAATATCGCCAAAATTAAAGAACCAAACGGCGCAGAGACTGCTTACTTGTACAATCAATACAATCAACTAAGTCAAGTCACCGATGCCAAAGGAAACAGCGTTCACTATGACTATGATGAAAATCAAAATGTGACAAGTATTCGCTCTCCTAAAGGTGAAGAAACCACGTTTGCGTATGACGCCTTAAACAGACGGACAAAGATGGTTGAAGCCGATGGTGCGACCACTCGTTATACCTATAATAAACTAGGCAAAGTCGCAACAATCACCGATGCCTTAAACCATACAACGACTTTTGAATACGACTTGTTAGGACAATTAATCCGCCAGACAGATGCTTTAGAAAATGAAATCACCCTTTCTTATACATCACTTGGACAATTAGAATCTGTCACTGACGCAAACGGCGGGGTTACTTCTTATGACTATTACCCTGGTGGAAACTTAAAACAAGTCACCTATCCAGCTGGTGAAACAGAACAATATGTGTATGACTTGAATGATAATGTCATTGAAAAATGGACAAGTGAAGAAAGTAAAATTACCTATGCCTACGATAGCTTGGATCGTGTCACAGCTATTACCAATCCATTAGGCAACACTCGGAAGTTCTCTTATGACGCTGCCGATCGAATCGTTTTGTATCAAGATGAAGCGGGAGCCATTACAGAATACGATTATTCTCCGACAGGAAATCTTACTTTGGTCAAAGATGCTTTAGGCAATGAAACCCACTACGATTATGATACAGTAGGGAACCTAACAACCATTCAACAATACGGATTGATTGATGCCGAATTAGAAAACGTGTCCGAACAAAATCGTGTGACACAGTATCAATACGACCTACTAGGAAATGTGACCACCGTGACTGATGCATTCGGGAATCAAGAATACTATGGCTATGACGAAAACAATCAATTAATTAAAAAGACAGATAAAGATGGTTACCAAACCGCCTTAAGTTACAACCAAACAGGTCAAGTTCAAAAATTGAACTACTCAGATGGTAAAGAAGTCACTATGCAGTATAATCCTTTACGTAAATTGGAAGCTGTGAAAGACTGGTTAGGCACCACTCAAATGAAATTAGACGCTTTAGGTCGTGTAGAAGAAGTGCAAACACCAGATCAACAAGTTACGAAATATGGCTGGGACGGTCAAAGCAATCGAACAAAATTAGTCTACCCAGATGGCAAAGAAGTGCAATATGTCTATAATCCATCCAATAAACTAACCGAACTACACACAGACGATCAAGTTTACCGTTATCAGTACGATGCCCAAGGACGCTTGATTGAGAAATCTTTACCAAATCAAGTGACCACACACTATGAATATACACCTGCTCATCAACTAAGTGCCTTGATTCATCAAAAAGAGCAAGAAATTCTGGAAAAATACCAGTATCAGTATGATCAAGCTGGCAACAAACAAGTGATTGAGAAACACCGTCAAGGTTTAACCGAAGACAGTGGACAATACCAGTATCAATATGATGCCTTACAGCGCTTAACACATGTCTCAAAAGACCAAGAAATCTTACGGCAGTATACCTATGATGCTTTCGGTAATCGAACAAGTAAACAAGAATCAACTGGTTCAATAACTTACCAATACAATGCCTTGAATCAGCTAATCAAACAAGATACACCACAAGAAACCAAACAATTTAACTACGACCAACGTGGCAACCTTGTGGAGGAATTGATCAACAATCAAGTTACTAAATCATTTACATTTGATGCGACAAACATGATGACACAAGTAACTACTGCCTCAGGTGACAAAGCAACCTATCGGTATAATGGTTTAAGAAATCGTACCAGCCAAACCGTTGAAAAAGCCAATGAACCATTAAAACAGATTCAGTATATTTTAGATTTGACGAGACCGTATAATAATTTATTGGCACGTCAAGTGAATGAAGACAAAGAACAGTATTTATGGGATAATGAATTATTGGCAAAGAATGAAGAAGAATACTTCTTGTTAGATGATTTAGGCAGTCCGTTACGTCAGTTAGCGAATACTGGACAGACTATTGAAGAATATGGATTTGATGAATTTGGGCAACCTTTATTCGGTACAACAACAAGCCACCCCTTCGGCTTTACTGGCTATCAACAAGATGAGATTAGTAGACTAAGTTACGCACAAGCTAGATATTACGATCAGAGCCAAGGGCGTTTTGTGAGTGAAGATACTATCAAAGGTATTATATCTGTTCCAGAAACGCTGAATACCTATTCTTATGTATGGAATAGTCCTTTGACACTTGTAGATTTGGACGGAAATTTCCCAACATGGAAAGATGTTACAGATGGAGCTAAAGGTGTTGTTGACTGGGTTGGAGACAATGTGATTGGAACTACTGATAAAATTGTTGATAAAAAGACTAACACTGAGATGACTGAAAAAAGTGGTGGTAAATTCATTACTATCGATAGTACAAATGGTTCCTGGTCTGGAATAAGTATTGATTGGGGTGTCATTAAAGTTAACACTCCAATAGGTGATTTTGGTTTAACTGGTACAAGTTCAAGTATAGGCTGGTCTTCAAGTGGAGTCACTGTCAACAATTCAGTAGGTGTAGAAATTTGTTCCATCAATCCTCAAATAGGAACAAATGTTGGCGTTGGGAAAGATATTTCTTTAGGCGGAAAAGTTAATTTAGATGTAGGAGATTATGGAATAGGTATGAACGGTAAAGGAAGTATGGGATTGTCCGGGGTTAAAAGCGAAGGTAATATTAGTTCTCACGACAAGAACAACACTTGGCAAAATGGTTTATATTTTGATAATTTCGTCTGGGGAGTACAGTGGAAAAATACAGCTAAAATAAGTGATAATATTAAAAAAATCTTTGAAGGAAAAAGAGAGGTTTTTGATGGTAGAGGACTATTTGGGGGAGCATTAGCAGTTATTTTAGCTGGTTTTGGTTTAGCAGCACTAGCTCCTTTCATAGGAGCCGGAGGTGTAGTCACTGCTGGGGCAGCAGCATTATTAGCTCTGATAGCCTTCCTAAGTGGAGAAGAAGTATCCGCAGAGGAGATAACATGTTTAGAATAGATACAAAATACGAAGAAAAATTAAAAAAATACAAAAAAGAACAACAGAAACGATTTTTGATACATCTTCCATTGATACTATTGTTTTTTGTAACATTTGTGCCTTTTTTTAGGAAAGGTGCTTTAAATGGGTATACACTATTACTAATGATTATCCTCTTTTTCTTTTTAAAGAAAAAGAACTATATTACCTATTCTTCCATAGAAGAATATAAACATTACTTCACCTTGAATGATATTTTACTAAAAGACTGTGATGCGAAACTTTGGTTATACTATTTAACAAAGATGAAAATAGACAAAAAGAAAAAAATTTCAAGCCAACTCGAATACATCAACGCATTATTATTAACTGGTGAATTTGTTAAAGCATCTACAAAGCTATCCATACTCGATCAAAACAAGATATATTCTATCTCTGACTATGTTAATTACTATATTATTAAAAATAATCTTAGCTTCTACTTACAAGATACAAATGGATTACAACAAATCAAAAATGAACTTGAAAATTTGAAATATAGAAGAAAAAGCATTGAGCATAGGATCACAACATTAAAAGAATCAAATCAAGCTTATATTGAGTGTTTAGAAGGAAATTTAGATTATAAATTATACATGACGAAAAAAAAAATAAATACATCTTTTAATATATCTAGAGTAAGCATTGCATACGTTGTGTATTTAGCATCTAAGAATGACCAAAAGTACCATGACAAAGCTAGAAATTTTATAGTAAAATATGGCGGAACATGTTTTTTTAAAGAAGCTGTGGAGAGTGATGAAAAAAAATGAAAAAATTTTATTTTCACGACTTAATAAAATATTTTATTCTAACATGTATTTTTCTGACTGGATATTTTATTTTTACTACTGTTACAAAAACTAATACTGATGCTAACAATGTCGTTTCAAATTATCCTGTTAAAGCCTCAAATAACATAACAAAAATAGAATACAGTGATAGTATCGATGCGTTCTATAGAGTAAAGAATGACTTTATTTTCAAAACATACAAAGATAAAAGTCAAAAAAAGATATTATTTGAAACAAAATCTGACAACTATTTTGACTATAAAGCTCAGAAAAAAATGGAAAAAGATTTCGGGCTCGAACAAATGATCAAATTAAATGTTGTAGGTAATGAAAATAAACATCTTTCCCGCCAACCTTCCTATGGGGTCAGTATTGATCCTAAAGTAAAAGGGTTAAGTGTGAATGGGAAAAAAGTAGATAAAGTTTTTGATTATGAATACAACGGACACGTATTCTATATTTGGTATTTCAAAGACTTCGAAATTAGTTTAGATAAAGTAAATACAGAAGAAGAGTGGGATAACATATTAATAACTTTTTCTTAAATACTATGTACATCTATTCTTTCAAATTATGGTAAGTCCTTTATCAAATTACTTCAAAAGTGGTACAATCATCAGTTTTTACTGACGATTGTACCACTTTTTTAAATTAAACCTTTTATCGAACATAAAAAAAACAGATATTAAAATAGTTCTATTATTTAGTATCACTTTTAGTTATACGGTGATATATCTCTATCTTTACTTCAACTGAATTATCTCAGATATATCACTAATATCCAACGCATCCGCTATCCTCTCGATATGCGGTAAATAAATCTTTTCTCTTTTATTATTTGCTAATTTATTAACGATTGAAGGCTCGATATCTGATAAACGTGCAAGTTCTCTTAATGATATACCTCTGTCTTTTACCAATTGTTTTAAACGAATTTCTACTTTTCTTTCCATAAAATTTCCTCCACTCTTTTGTTGCTCATACGAACATCATATAGTATAATAAAAAAAGAGGTGGTGCTCTTAAAAGCATCATTCTGAAAAAAGGAGGAAAATTATGGAAATTAAAAAGCTAGAGACAAAAAATAATCAACCTATTAAAATGGTAAGTCATCAGGAAATTTACTCTCTACATGATATGTTGGAACAACTTAATTCATGGCAAGTTGCACTAAAGTTATTGAACGACTTTTTCAGTGACAAAAAACGCCCTGTGAACAAAAAGAAAATTGCTAGTGACTATTACGCCTGTTCTCAAATATTCTCAGCTTTTCAATCTGATTTTTCACAGACTATTCCCAAAATGGAAAATCAAATTGAAGAACTACGTCGAAAAGAAAAAATTTAATTATTTACTACCTTTCCGAGTCAGAAATTACTTTTTTAAGTAATTTTTGACTTTTTCTCTCAAATGAAAATATTCGTTCACCCTTTATGTTAAAATTAAATCTACTATGTACTTTATATAGTTAAAGATAGGATTGGAAAATCTATCAAAAAAATGCGTAATTTAGCTTTCAGATAAAATTACATTAGGAGAAGAATTTTGAAAAAAACAGCTAATGATTTTTATTTTTTTATCGCACCAATAAAATACAGATTAGAATTTGCTGGAATCAAGGCTTCAAGAAGTATAAGCCTTATTGCCGTAGCATGTTTTCCAATCATGTATTTCTACATTGATAGTTTTGAATATGATGAGATTTACTTTCCTAACACAATGTTTTTCCAAACAATTGTTTTATTCTTTTTAGTTATAAATGTGTTGATTCTATTCTCACTACTACTAATAAAAACGAAACTTTATGATCCAATTATCTATTTTCTGGTCAGTTGGGGCTTTTTAGAATTAGCCTACGTTATACTCATTGTTGAATATAGAAATTTTTTATCAATCTCTATCTCTGAAGAACATCAAGCACTCGCATTCGACATTCTATTATTCCTACCATTTGTATTTATACTTATCTCAATAGTATGGTACGTTTGGATGATTCTAACTGGAAAAACTCATAAAAAATATCCAAAAGTAATTGAGATGGAGAAAAAAGTTAAAGGGGATAGTAATGTAGATAGTGCAATTACTAAGAGTCAAGGAATTCTTTTGATTGGAACATCCGCTGGAATCGGAATAGGCGGACTTATGGAAGGATCATTTATATTATTTATACTGCTAACTGCTCTCGCTTACTTTATAGCTTTTGTAGTAGGGAAAGTCTTGATTATGTCATTCGTCAAATTTAAATTTCCTAAACAATATTCTGAAAAAGCTTTAGAAGCAACACTAAAAAGAGAAGGTTGGGGAAATTAATGAAAATAATATATTGATCTTACATAATATATTTACTTGGAGAAAAGAATGAGGATCATAACATGAAAAAGAGCATTAGATTTAACAAATAGAAAATACTGTCTCAGAAAAGATGGCCGAGGAAGGGTATATAAAAGCAGGAAATATGTCTTTTGGTAAACGGTTAATAGCTGCAATTTTTTTTGCTGGTTCCGTACAAGCGTTGTATTGGTTTGGCTATTTTTTAGTGGGAAACTCAACCTTTTCAGGTACTACAAATGAGTATCAATTCACGTTGTCCTTAAAATGGTTCGTGATGCTGTTCTGTCTATATTTTCTTTTTAATATGATTTTTTTAGGTGCCAAATATAGATGTTGGAACAATATTAAGTTAGCATATAAATCCAATGTTTGGTTAGCACAACTTAGCGTAATCTTTTACTGGTTGTTAATTATTGATTTACAACTGTTGACAAAAAATCCTTATCTGAGAACCTTCAATATTTTAGTCGTCCTAGCTTGTTTTATTTTCAGTATAGTCAAATCGATTAAAAAAATTAAAAATTTAATTTACAAAAATCAAGAAGTTGATCGGTTAAGTAAATTAATGACTGAAAATCCTAAAATGATTAAATCCGTTTTGACAATTCTTTTTATAGCATCTGTCGTAAGTAACATATTTTCAAATGAACTGTCTGATCAAACACCTAAACAAAACATAGAAGGCAGAATTATCTTGGCGCTTGTTCCAGTACTACCTATTCTATTCTCTATTTTTAGCATTTATGCATTTCCTTGGCTATTTGAAACAATGGCACGAATATATTTTCTGAATAAATTTTCAGAAGACTTCAGAAAAAAATTTGGTGTAGATAATGGAATATGGTATGGCTCTAAATCTAAGGAATACAAAAAAGAACAAAGAAAAAATAGCAATCCTTTTCTAAACCCCTAAACTAAAACAACACAATCAAAAGGAGCAAAATGAACTCAAATCACACACATAAAACACACACACAATTTACCAAAATAAACTTTTTAAAAACAATCCTACTCCTCACTACAATCTTTCTATTCACTCTATCCACCCCACAAACCAGCTCAGCCGAAAGCTTCTTCGTCGATGATCAAGCTGGTTTATTAAGCGAGGAAACAAAACAAGCGATCATCCAAGCAAACGAATCAGACTTCAAACAACTACCTGGCAGCCCGCAATTCGTCCTAAAAACGATAAAAAAATTACCCAAAAACGAAACGATTGAAACCTACGCAAATGAAACCTTCCAAACGTTAGGTATCGGTGATAAAGATCTAAACAACGGCTTTCTATTTGTCATTGCCGTCTCTGACCGAAAATATCGTTTAGAAGTTGGGTATGGTGTAGAAGACGTGATCACAGATAGCATGAAACGTGCCATTGTGCCTACAAGCGTGGAACAATTGTTTCGTGAGGAAAAGTATGATCAAGGTTTGACTATCATCAGCCACAATATCATAACGATCGTCAATGAACGTTATGGCAATTACGAAGCAGCGAAAAAGGAAATTCAAGATATAGAACAGGCAAGTAATTCTTATGACGACTCTGAATATCACTATGTAGAACCGAAAAAGAATTTTTCAAACTATATTGGGAGCGCTTTTGCTTTTATCATGGATCATTTTGTCCTATCAACGTTGGTAGCTTTGAGTCTATTTATCGGCTTTCTTTTCTTAAGGAGTTTCTTAGAAGAACGGCTTTTAAAAAAGCCCCTGTTTGATTCGATCCAAGAATTACAAGTACGTTGGCTAGGTAAAGTAGCTGTGAGAGAAAAAGCGATTATGCTTTATGTTAAAGAAGCACCTATTAGGATATTGATTCTAGCCAATTTTGATAACTATAAACCTTTACAACACTATTTAACTAAGATTTTATTTACAAGCGATGTCATTGATTACACAACACAACTTGGTAAATATCGTATGCATCACCTTACTGCAGCCAACAAGCTAACATATTGCACCATGTGTTTAGAAATCAGTGAGCGGTACTATGAAGCGTATTCCCAAAGTTTAGGTGATTTCCTAACAGAACCACAGAACATCACTCAGGCTAAAGAACAACTACAACCAAGACTGAAAAAATCAGATAGTGACTACTTAGAAATTTTACAAAAAATCGTTCAAGCCAGAGTTGCTTTCATGCAAACGAGAAAGATTGTGCAAGTCTATGTAAAAAAACATGTATAAAAATCATTTTACACAAAACAAAAAGAAAAATTACTAGTTTTACTTGTTTCCTATCATCTGTTAAAAGGTCAAGATACCAGTAAGGAAGATTTTTTAACAGAAGCAGGTAATTTTGAAAATGAATTGCCTAAAGCTTTTAAAAAGGGTGAGAAGGATTTTAAAAAAATCGAGTCTGACTATTATCAAAAAGCGATCACGGATCTTGATAAATGCTTATTTCTTGGTGCCATACCTGGCATGAATTTATCAAGTTATCAAACGTTACAATATTTTAGTACCTCAAGTTATCGAAGTAGTGACTCTGGCGGATCTTCCGGGGGTGGCGGAAGTAGCTCCGGTGGCGGTGGTTCATCAGGCGGAGGCGGCTTTTCTGGAGGCTGGTAAATTTGAAAAAGTGGACAATGTTCAAAATTCACCTGACCATCGCCCACTCTTTTTTATTCATCTATTTAATTAATTTTTCACCGCAAACAGCGCTTCAGCAATCCCCGGCACCCAACTAGAATCCCCATAATTCTTATGCGTTTGAGTCACTGTATACTTTTTTCCTTGATAGACCACTTCTTCTCCCTGATAATACTGAATCGGCTTCAAATCCGTTCCCAGTTTAAATTCAAGTGTAGAAACAAATCGGCCAAGATAATCCACATTCGCATCAAATACGCCCGTCACACCTGAAAATTCCACTTGCGAACTCCACTGCCATGCAGCTGTATCAGCGTGTAGTAAATTTTCATTTGATGGATTTTTCGGCCATTCTGCTACCCAACAGTTCTCTTTTCCTAAAACTGGAAATTCTAACCAATTATTCGTAAACCAGCTAGCCATACTATAATGTATCACATTGCTAAACCCACGTTTATTCAATTGATTTTTAAAAGCAGTCGATGTAATCGTCACATCTGCAGGAATCATCTCCCCTTCTTCTGCATCATTGACCATTACAGTATCTGAACTCAAACCAAGCTCTTCAGCAAAATCCGCAAAGTAATTGGCTTCTTCAACGGCTTTTTGCTCATCTACAAACCAAGAATAATGATACGTTGAAACAGTTAAACCTGCTTTTTTAGCGTTTTCGATTTGGATCTTCGCAAAAGGATTTTTATACGTCGTATATTCCGTTAATTTTACGACTACCCCTTTAACACCTTGTGCATTCATTTTTTTATAGGATTCCACAGATATTTCACCATTCCAAGAAGAGATATCGATAAAGTCAGCTCTCGGAAGAGATTCTTGTGTATATGGAAGTGAGACCTGCCTCTTTTTTCTAGTAGGCTCCGCTTTTTGTAAGTTATTTCCCATAACATGATTATTTGCTTCACTGATTCTTACATCTTGAGCAGATGCTTGCACGCCCATCGAAAATAAAGCTGCACTGCCCAGACAGATGAATAATGCATTTAATAACGTTTTTTTCAAAATATTAACCACTCTTTCTCTTAAATCTTTATAGGTTATTTTAACTTTACCATTACAATAACACGTTTTTATAAATCTTTTAGATCAAAATAGTATCTTTTATGTTTTTTTTGAATTCAAATAAAATAACGATCGTTACTAAAAAAGTGTCATTTCCCTCTAGCTAAAGGAAAATGACACGCTCTTAATATTATCTATTTAACGGTACTCCCGCTCATGCTTCAACAGCCAGTTCTTCCGCTCAACTCCGCCACCATAGCCACCTAAACTTCCATCCGTCTGGATCACCCGATGGCACGGAATAATGATCGCCAACTGATTCGCACCATTCGCATTCCCAACCGCCCGCATTCCATTTGGACTTCCGATTACAGCAGCCAATTCTTTATAAGAAGACGTTTCACCACGCTTGATTTCCGTCAAAGCCTGCCACACACTTTTTTGGAAGTCAGAACCTAGACACATATAAGGTGTCTGAAATTCGTCCAGTTTCTTCTCAAAATACAACGCTAATTCCTCTTTGATTTGTTCATTGATTTTTGTTTTTCCAGGAACAATCGACGCATTCATTCGATTTCGCAGCCGCTCGATTTCTCTTTCCAACCCACGGCGATCGACAAATTCCAGCAAATATAAATATTCGTCATCTGCAATACTCATCATCGGTCCAAGAATCGTATCGATCCAATCAGCAGATAATACCTTGATGTCCTTTGATTGTTTCGGATTTCTGCCCATGATTTTCGAAAAAGCATCATAAAATCCGCTAGAAGAATCATAGCCTACATCCAACTGAGTATCGATCCGTTTTTCACCATTTTTGATTGATTTCAACGCCATTCCCATCCTTCTTGAACGTGCATATTGAACAAATGTCATGCCATAGACTTTTTTAAATTGCCTTCTGGCTGTCATTGAGTGAATGCCCAACTCCGCGAAATCTTGATCTTTCCAACGCTTTTCTGGGTTTTCTTCCACTAGTTCCACCATTTGCTGAATCAAAGGCGGAATTTCTCTTGGGAAAGATAACGGTTTGCAGCGTTTACATGGTCTATAACCAGATAAAAGGGCTTCTTCTGCTGTTTCGTAAAAAGTACAATTTTCGTACTTCGGTTTTCTTGCAGGACATGTTGCGTGGCAAAAAATACCTGTTGATTTGATGCCGACAAAGAAGATACCGTCATAGGTAGAATCTTTCGCCAATAGTGCTTGATAGTAATGTTTTTGTTCTTTTTCGCTGATCATTGGACATTCCCCTTTCTATTTTATTCTGAATAATTCAATAAGATCTTGTTCCTCATATTGAGCCAAATCTGCCAGTAACGATGTATAAAATGCATCTAAGTCAGTATTTTCACTTTCATTATAAAGCATATAGATCGAAGGACCAAAGCTGATTCTTGAAATTCCTGTATTTAGATAGTCTGTAATGGAATCTTTTTTGATATCAAGCATGATATTGATCGGCAACGTTGTTTCATCTGCTATTTTCTTGATATGTTCTTTATTTTTTAAACCTGGTATAAAAATACCATCGATTCCCGTTTTTTCATAGGCTTTGATTCGAGTGATTGTTTGGGTTAATACATCTTCATTTTGGTTGTTTTCAGCAATATCTCCGATAAAATACATATCAGTTCTCACATTGATAAATAGATCATTTTTCATGGCGTTACGTTTTTCTATGATACAAAGTAACCGCTCGTTTTGTTCTTCTATGGAATAAAGCGTTTCTATGTTTGGTTGTTTATCTTCAATATTGATCCCGACAACGCTGGTGTTTATGAGTGATTCTATATTACTCACCAAATCTGTTGTAATTTCGGCATAACCTGATTCAATATCTGCGGTGATATAATTGGTTTCTGGATTCATTTGTTTGATATAACCTACTATTTCAGCAAAAGGCATATTTTCACCATCTTGATAGCCATAATGATTTGACATTGCATAACTACCAGTTGGAATCAACGTGATTTTATTTTGTGTCAGTCCACGAGCGCTTGCTACACTCCAAATATTTAGTAAGACTAGTGGTTTGTCTTTTCGGTGTGCATTTCTGAATTCTGTAGTTTTATTTTCTTTCATTGATCATCATCCCCTTCAATTGGTCTCTTTAGTATACTGCTGATCTATAAAAGGTTCTTTCGAAAAATGAACATCAATTTTTTATTTTTTGGGTATGGGAAAATGAAAGAAGCCTCGCTGACAAAAAAAACACCCACTCTTCGGGGAAAGAGTGGGAAAAGGAGTTAAAAAATGAAAAAAGTGTTTTATTAGGGTTGTTTGTTTGGTATGAATCTATAATAACCTGAATTTGTGACTATTTTGTGCTGAAATTTTGGTTTCTTTACTATGATTGTTAGACGAAATTCTGAACTCTTAAAAATAACCTACCTAACTAAAAGAAGCATATTTTTCTATTCAAACTATTATTAAACTCTCCCATAGAAATAAATATTGAAACCTAAATAAGTGTATTAATTCACTTAAAGAGATAAATAAATTATAATTAGTTGTCAAATAAATTAAAAGGAGAAAAAAATGAAAAAGTCTATTGTTATTGCAAGTGCTATTTTAGGATTCAGTTTAGGAGGTTTTCTTCTTCCTAATATTACTGGAGCAGAAACTTTAATGGCTGAAGCTTCACCAGTTGTCACTTCTTCAGCTTTTAAAAATCACAGTGATTATATTATTACTGACCCTGTTGGTGTAGGTGGTAAAAAGAGTCTGTTTGTATCTGGGGAAGTAAAACGAGGTTCAACTATTTATTGGGTACAGCTTTGGGTAAATGATGTCTTGGTGGCAACGGAACCCATAATTGAAGACGTTCCAAACGAAGACAATTATTTTTTTGAATTAGATATTAATAATAGTATTCAGTCTTTAGAAGATACGGTGAAAGTGATTGGCTTAGATCGAGATAAAAAAGTGGTTGGTGAATAGTCTGAAGTTTTTCTTCAACCAAGTGAATGGGTTTTAACACCTGATGAATTTACGTTGCGAAAAGATTCTGTCGTCACGGGCGTTGCAGATTGGGAAATGACTGATGTAAAACTTGCTGTAAATACTAAAATCATCGATGAAAAAGAAGTTCCCTATACTAGCTTATTTTCATTAGACTCAAAAGGAGAAATACAATTTCTTAGAGATTATGTTGAAGTACTAGGGTTTGATGCGGATGGTGAATTAGTTCAAAAGGCAAAAGTAGCGGTCAATCCAATTAAATTAGCAATGAACCTAAATGACTTTACACTTGGCGAACGAAATGTTACAGGTATTATTAGTGGTGGCGGGGCGTCTCAGGTTCGTTTATATGTAAATAACAAGAGACAGCAAACAACTGCAATCAAAGCCGATGGTTCATTCAGTTTAGTTGCTAGAGCCATTACCAGTATTAATGATAAAGCAAGTATTGCGATTTTAAATACTGAAGGAGTAGAATTAGGACGTTTTAACGTCGTCATTAATGAAAGCGGTCAATCAAGACCTTTCATTGGGCAATATTCAGATGGTCTATCTGCAATTCCTGGTGGAAATGTAGGGTTGCAAACCTCTTTTAGAAACTATGGTTTTGAAAATGAATACGACATGGGAACACAAACAATTCCAACAGCTAAATGGTTAAAACCTGAATTTTATTTCTACTATCAAAAAGATATGGAGATTGCAGCCTTTACAATGGGTCTGGATCCTATCATTTCAATAAATGATTTAGATTCAAATAAAGTTGTTGTCAGCGACCTTGAAAACCGTGTTTTTGACGGTACTGAATACAAAGGATTAAAACTTTCTTTTCAGTATGATTTCCAAATTAGAAGTGCGTTTGGTGAAACATTCTTAAGTGCTTGGTTAAAAACACCGGAACAAAAAACGAATGACCTATCTGTTATTGCGTTCGGAAGTTCTAATTCAAATGCAACCAACTATAAACCAATCGTCCAGGCTAGTAAAGATACAAATGACTTAACGCAAACTGGCAATCCTAACAAACAAATTTTTGGTTATAAGAAGACAAGTTATTCCGTAAGTTATTGATTTTACTCTATAACTTGGCGTTTGCATTAAAATAAAACAGTCAATCTGAGTTTCTTTCCCTGGGAACTCAGATTTTTTTAAAAGAATCTTCTTGGAAGCTACCCACAAGAACCATTCACTCACTCTAATTCAGTATAAATTATTGCATTCCTTAGACTTAAAAAATATAAAATTAATAATTAAAATGAATAAATAATAAATTAATAAAGAGCCCATATCCGTTAACAACCATCAATAAATTCCGAAAATCCCAATATTTTAATACGCGATGTTTATTTTTTTTCATTAAAAAATTCTCTTGTTTATCTTTATATAAACACGCTTTCTTATTATTTTAAAGATATTCTAAAAAATATTTTCTTTATCCTTATTTATCAAAAAATTTGAACAGTATAGAAAATTATGATAAATAAATTACTTAATAATGTTTTATAATTACATTTGTAAAAATATAACTTCCTTCAAGATTTTATATTTTTACTATATAAATATTATTTCAAAAAAGGAAGGTATGTGTATTTTAATGAATGATTCATGGAGAAAAGGTTCGTTTAAATTTTTATTGTATTCAAGTACGCTTATCATAGCAGTTAATACTTCAATACCAGGATTGGCCGCAACTGTAGAGCAGATAACTCAACCCAAGTCAGCCAAAACAGCTTTGGAAAAAGACTATCAGACTGTGTTACAAGAGTATTTAACAGCCAAAGAGGAATACGAGCAAACAAAAGCAAGTTATGATACTGCATTAAACGATTACAATACGTTAAAAAGCACAGCAGACGAAACCTATAATACGGCCAATCAACTTAAAACAACTTTAGATGGATTAAAAAAAACCTACCAAACGCAGTCAACGAAATTTGACGAAACTACTAAGAGTTACAACGTAAGCAAGGCTACATATGAAACAAATAAGTCTAATTATGAAGCACATATTGAAAATTACAATACAGCCAAAGACGCTTACGAAACAGAAAAAAAGATTTATGAAGAATCAGAAGCCACATTTATTAACATGCAAACTGCGTATTTAACAGCACAAGCAGAATATGAAACATTAAACGAAGATGCTGAGAAAAAAAGAACCGACTACGAAACCTTACGTATCGCATATGAAGACAAACAGAAAGTTTACGAAGAAGCTGCAACTGCGTATAGAACGATTCAAACAGCCTATAACAAAGCGAAAGAAACGTATAATACCCAATTGAAAGACTATAATTCACAAAAAATTTCTTATGAAAATCTACTTGGCACCTATACTACTAAAAAAAACACTTATGATGCTAAAGCGAAAGCATTCAACCTAGCAGCTATATCATATAACACGCTAAAAACAGAACTTGAAACAGCTAAAGTTGACTACACTAACGTCAAAAAAGAGTATGATCAGGCGCTTAAGGAATATAACACACTGCTAACTGAGTATAACAAAGCAAAAGATAGTTACTTAACTGACAAAGCAGCTTATGAAAAACGTCTGTCAGAATTAAACACTTCAATAAGTAATTACGAAAGTATGCTGGCTGAGTACAATAAAATCAAAGCTGATTATCAAACAACAAAACAAGCTTATGAAGAAGCAAAATCTGAATACGAGACTCTATCAAGCCAATTAAAAGAATTAGCAAACCAATATGAAACACAACGCACAACATATGAAACAGAAAAAACAGCCTTTGAGCAGAAAACAAAAGCGTATGAAACAGCGAAAACAGCGTATGATCAACAATATGATACGAAACTGGCTGCTTACGAAATAGATCTAAAACTCTATAATGAAAAACGAGCGGTAGCTGAAGCAATTTTAAAACAGTATGAAGAAGGTACTGCAGAATATTCATCTGCGTTGACAGTCTACACTGAAAACAATAATCGTTACAATGAAGTGAATAAAGACTATCAACAAGTCAAAGAACAAGCAGATGCACTAACTGCTAAATTTAAAGAAGTCACGATAGCTTATGAAACTGCAACAACTGAGTATCAAGCCATAGCTCAAGCTTACCAGTCTATCAAGCAGAAATATGATTCCCTCGTGGCACAATACGATCAAGCAAAGAGCAAGTATCAACAATTAGAAAAAGCCTATCAAACCATCAATACTAGCTATACTCACGTAATGAGTGTCTATGCTGAAACGGAAACAGCCTATAAAACAGCACTTAAAGAGTCTGATGAAGTAAAAGCTCAATTTGCTCAGGTAAAATCATCTTATGAAGCTGTCTTTGGTAAATTTACAAGTGGATCAGAAGCTTTTGATGCGACCAAAGTGAAATATAGTGAGGCAAACAAAACATATGAAGCAGTTACTCAAAAATTTGAATTAGCTCGCGCCGAATATGACCGTCTTTTCCCGGAGTATCAAACATTGAAAAATGAATTAGCACAATTAAAAACTGAGCTTTCAAAGGCTGAGACATCTTTTACTAATCTAGGAAAAATATTAGAGACTACGAAAAACCAATACACTGATTTAAAAACACAATATACTAAAACAATGGCTGATTACGAAAAAGTTAAAAAGCAATTTTCTGATCTAGGAGTGGACTATACTACTGCTAAAACAGCTTATACAACTGCAGCTGAAGCAATTTCAAAAGCAAAAGAAACTTTTGAGCTCCACGAAAAAGAATATGCTGATTTAGCTGCTTATTATGTTGGTCTTAAAACTAAATATGAAGAAACTCTAGTAATCTATAACACGACTTTAGACACATTAGCCGAAGTTACAGCTGAACAAAAAGTTCATGAAGAAGAGTACACCGCTGTTTCAAAAGAGTATGAAAAGTTAAAAGACTCTCTTACAGCGCTTCATATAGAATATGGTGAGGTTAATACAGCATACAAAGCCGCGAATGATGCGTGGAAATTAGCCGATCCTGCATATCAAGTTGCCAATGACAAACTAAAAACGCTTAAAGATAACTATGATACTGCACTTGAGCTCTTTAATAGTCTGCAAACCAAGTATAATCTTGCAAAAGAAAGCTTCAGTACAGCTGCAAAACCTTATGAAGATGCACTAGAAGCTTATGAGAAGGCAGTTATTGCTGAAGGGAAAATTAATGCTGCAGTTACTACTATGAATCAGATCATGGAAGCATTACCAGATGATAAAGTTACACAGGAAAATCTTGAGAATATTTCAGCTGACTTAGCAGCTTAGCAAACAAAATATGATACAGCTAAGCTAACTTTGACTAATACATTAAATGAATCCTGGCCAGATATTAAGGATTACCAAGCTAAAAATGATAGCTACAATGCTAGCTCTATTGTACCTCAGGATAATATTATAAATGTCTATGGTCCGGTAAACTTTGAAACAAAAATCTTAGCCTATATTCAAACTATAGAAGACATCACAGAGAAGAATATTAGTGACGTAAAAGCTTACCAACAATATTACTTGGATTATAGTGAATTTCAAACTGCGTTTGACGATTATAATGCTGGCTGGGGTTCTGGGAACGAGGGTGACCCAAACAACGATTATATCAATACTTGGCAGCCTATTCTTAACAGTCTGAAAATCAATTTAGAGAGCAGAGAACCAGCTAATGCCTTTTTACCTATCGGATATAGCGTTGCTGATTTGTATGCATTAAATACTAACTCTGATTGGGAAATATTTGTGTCTACTTATACATCAGCGGTAGAAGATGCTATTAAGAAAGCTTCCTTATATGCCGATTATTTGAAAGATGTATCTGGTAAATGGACCCTAGCTAAAGAACATTTCAAAGATAAAATAGACGCCTTTAATACAGCAACAGGAAACAACATTGTTTTGGCCAATAGAGCAGATCCTATTCCAACCCAAGCTAATGGGATCGTTCCTGGCTTCCAGAGAGCATTGGAGTACAATTTAGAAATGTTTACAGATCTACCTTTTTCAGAGGATGAAGGTGTCTCAATTTATGAATGGCTAACTAACTTTTTTGGAAATTTCCAAGGATATACAGGAGTTATAAACGGACAACAACTCATTAATCCAGTGACAAAACCAACAACTTTCGAGGCAAAAAAAATTGAATTAAAAAAGGTTGAGGTCTTTAATATCACAGCTCCAGTAATCCGATCAGTACCTGATATGCCTGAAACTCCTGTGGAACCAGTAGGAATTAACCAACCTGAAAAAGTATATCCTGCAGCAACACCAGGAACGCTAGCTCCTGCACCTGCTCCAGCCTCTATCAAAACAATAGTAGATATCCAAGGAATCGATCTACCTATGCTAACAATAAAGCATGCATCTACTCCTCCTGATTCAATCGTAGAATTAGGCACTTCAGAAGATGTGAGTAATGTAGAACTTAATAGTGACGAAGCTGAGGGTAGCATTAAACCTGAAGCCCCTGTTGAATTGAACGATTTCGAAGATGTTACAAACGTAGATCCATTAGAACCACCAAAAGAGCTAGAAAAAGCACCAGAAGTCGAAGAACCAATTATTCCTGGTCTTACAGCGCCAGAAACGGTGGATCCTGCAGCAACACCAGTCGAACAGCCAATTGAACTTACTGCGCCAACAGAACCTACAATATTAGAAGCACCTGTGGCAGGAAAGCAATCCGAAGCGCCTGTATCGTTACTAGCTCCTAAGAAGGAGGAAGAAGAAAAGATTTTACCTATGACTGTAAGTTCTAAAACGAATACAGTCGCAGATCCTTCAAAGTCTAAACTTCCAAATACACGTTCTGGAAGAAGATTACCAAACACAGGATCAGAAACTTCTTCAATGGAACAAGGAATGGGCGCCTTTATGGCAGGAGCCGCTGGATCACTTCTTTTCTGGAAGAGAAAAAAAGGAAAACATAGTAAATAAGTGCTAGTTTTCTACTCAATAATTTAGTAATCTAAGAATTATTTGAATAACAAAAAAACCCCGAGAATCAATCGCTTTAAAGTGATTGGTTCTCAGGTTTTTTCTATTTTAAAGGACCTAACTCTTGTAGTCCTGCAATTCTTTGAAATTGGTGGTATCAAAAAGATACTTAGTAATTCAAATTCAGGATGATACATATTTTCCCTTTTTTGAGTTAATCTTTTCTTCTACTATTTTTTAGACGTAGGCGTTTGGTGATTCACTAGTATAGAGACTTCTCTCCCTTTGCACGCCTTGTATTGTTCATCATCTACTCTAGCGAAGCCAGTCGTAGTGATTCACAACAAAGAACCCACTCTTTGGGGAAGAGTGGGAAAAGGAGTTAAAAAATGAAAAAGTGTTTTGTTAGGGTTGTTTGTTTGGTATAAATATATAATAACTCCAAATTGTGACTATTTTATGTTGAAAATTTGGATTCTTTATTACAATTGTTTGCCGAAAATCTGAATTTCTTTTAGATTTTTATAATCTTTGACTAGTTAGTTGTTCTCAATAATGCTTGTGTCGTACATCTAAAAGAACCGCCGAATATTCTTGAGATCTCGTAATCTAACGTTTCCACCTTCATTCCGTGGCTTTCCAACTCTGTAATCAACTTTGTAAATGACCGGTCTGTAACATATACAGACTCATTGATTGGCAGACCATTAGCCATCAATAGAGACGCTTCTTTTAAAGAAATATTTATCTTATCCCAGTTACTTAACTCTTCAGGTAAACCATCTAAAAAAGCTTCTTCACAATAAATCATCAAGCCGTCTCTCACCATGCTCAGTGCACAATCTAGATGCAGGATATCTGGATGCAAACGTACTGGTATAACGTCATAATCCCAGTGAGCTAACAGCGATTTCAGCCAATTAATCCCATTTAGATTACTCGCCAATCCAGAATGCCCGATAAATATTGTTTTACCATAAACTAAAACATCCCCGCCTTCTAAAAATGGTCCAATTTCACTATCCAATCCTTCAGAAATATCTGGTTGCGGCGCAGCTAAATAAACAGCTTCAGAATGTTTCGATTCCGCAGTTAAAATGTCTCGAATTGGCAATATTTCCAAACGTCGATGCGCAAATCTCAAGTTTCCTTCAATGATGAAATGGCCAATTGTAAAAAATGGATCTCTCGAAAAGAAATTAGCATATCCACTTCCGCTCTCTTTGCCTAACGTCTTTTCATATTCTGTTAACAGTCGTGGCCTGATCACTTCTACACCATACGATGTTAACAGTTGAAACATCTGCTCTTTTTCTTTTTCCCATTTTTTTTGCATATCTGGGTAAAGATCGCCTACATCACCAACTTTATTCCTGAAAAGATTGAGGTTTTCTTCTGATAGAAAACTTGTATCTAATTCCTCTTCCCCTTCTGGTAAATAAAATTGTGATTGCGCTAAAACAACTCTTTTTAACGGAGCAAATTCACTCTCTACAAAATTAGTTTTCATTAATTGTCACTCCACCTATCGTCACTTTTCCAACATTATAACAAGATTCTGCCGATTTTTATAGACAGGCAACTTTTACCTGCTTATACCTTATTGATTAATTAAAGAAACCCGTCCCCCAAGTCGATTTTGTCTGTCCATCGTCCGGTCCCACAGCAATATAACGACGGACACCACCTTGACTGATATAACTGATCCAAACATAACCGTTACTATGAAGATAGTGATCGTAGCTGATTGCCATACCAGGCAAATAATAATCAAGTGCTGGACTTTTCGTATCATCAGGATCAGTATCTTGGCTAACCCCTAATTTTCTATCTGGATAAAATGTACCTACCATTGAAACTAATCCTGATGGTTGCTCTTGTGGCACGGGCTTTGCTTTTGGAGGATTTGGCTGTGGTTTCAGCTGACTACTTTCAGTTTTCCCGTAAGAATAGATAGTTACTGCTGGACAGCCATTTAATTCCCAAATCATATCATGATCATTGATTGTAATGCCATTATAACCATAGTTACAATGAATAATTCGATCTTGATCATCTATAAAAATACCTGTATGACCGGCCGCTCCTCCTGATGCTCCCCGATTTCCCCAGATAAAAATATCCCCTTTTTTAGCGGGATAATTACCGGATGCATCAGCCTTTACTTGAGTCCAGCCAGCCTTTTCCAAATGTGAGAAAAGAGTATCCGTATTACCCATCACTCCACTAGTCAAAAAACCGCCGCTGATCAAAGCAAAATAAACCGCGCTTGAACAATCATAGCTATTAGGACCTAGCCTTGTATTCATTGAGTAAGTGACTCTTCCTTTGCGGTCCGTCATCCATTTAATCATATTTTCTATATTCGCCATCTTTTTTACTCCCTTAATTTGTTATTTTATAAAATCGTCTTAGCAACTTCTTGAACTTTTTGAATGAGCTCTTCGTCTTCCATCCAATTGTCGGATTGAATCCATTGGTGTATCAGTTTCATTTTATTGGGCGTTTCGGGATCTTTATCAACTAATTGTTCAGATTCAACTAACTCAAAGACAAATGTGTTCATGATATCTATGTCTAGTTTTTTTTGTATTTGAAGAATATATGTCAATGGAGGATTCCATCGTTGACTAGCAGCTAATTTAGCTTTTCCTCCAACTAATTCTGTCCAATTGAGTTCTTTTTTCATTCTTATTTCATCGATTACTTCCCAAAAATCGTTGATTGTTTTTATAGTACGCATTGGTTTTACTCCTTTGTTTTATTTTTTATTTATACGTTGATCTTACTCTATATTTGTGCCGATTGACTTTTAACTTACTGTTAAAACTCTCCCAAAAAAGCCTGATTTAAAACGGAGAAATACAGAATGTTTCACATGAAACAAAAAAAGAGGCAGCTACATTATGAGCTCCCTCTTTTTTATCTGTTATTTACTTTGGTTTGTAATCTATTAAAGCGACTATTTTTAAGACTGCACTTTAGCGATTTTCCCTTGTTCGATATACACCATCAAAATCGATACATCAGCTGGATTTACACCACTGATTCGGCTTGCTTGGGCAATCGTTTCTGGTTGTATTTTTTGCAATTTTTGTTTTGCTTCAGTAGCTAAGCCATTTATTGCGGCATAATCGATGTTTTCAGGAATTCGTTTGGCTTCCATCCGTTTTAGTTTATCGACTTTTTCCAATGCCTTCTTGATGTAGCCTTCATATTTTAGTTGAATTTCAACTTGCTCAATGACTTTGTCATCCAAATCTACCTCAGAAGCTGGGATAAATTGTGTCACTTCATGATAGCTCATTTCTGGGCGTTTTAAGAAGTCTCCAGCTAAGACCCCATCTTTCAACGGAACAGAACCTTTCGCTTCTAAAAACGCTTGTACGTCCGTTGTAGGCTTCACTCTGACTGAGTTTAAGCGAGCTATTTCAGCTTCGACTGCTTTTTTCTTTTCAAGATACGCTGTATATTGGTCTTCTTTGACTAAACCAATTTCATGGCCTTGCTCTGCTAAACGTAAGTCTGCATTATCATGGCGTAAAATCAAACGATATTCAGCTCTTGATGTTAGTAAACGATAAGGTTCATTCGTCCCTTTTGTGACTAAGTCATCAATCATTACACCGATATAACCATCACTACGTTTCATCACAAAAGGTTCTTTTCCTTGAACTTTAAGTGCGGCATTGATTCCAGCTATCAAGCCTTGCCCTGCTGCTTCTTCATAACCGCTGGTACCATTCGTTTGTCCAGCTGTAAATAACCCATCGATCACTTTTGTTTCTAAGGTTGGACGTAATTGGTGCGGCACAACAACATCATACTCGATCGCATATCCTGTACGCATCATTTCAGCTTTTTCTAACCCTGCAATCGAATGTAAGATATCTGTTTGGACATCTTCTGGTAATGAAGTAGAAAGTCCTTGAACGTAAACTTCTTCTGTGTTCAGCCCTTCTGGCTCTAAGAATAATTGATGGCGAGGTTTGTCAGAAAAACGAACGATTTTATCTTCAATCGACGGACAATAACGCGCGCCAACACCTTCAACGATTCCTGTAAACATCGGTGCACGATGTAGATTCTCTTGAATAATTTCATGGGTTCCTTCATTCGTATAAGTCAGCCAGCATGAACGTTGGTCTAAATTATACGCATCATCTGGTGTGCTGAAACTAAAATGATTGGGTTCTTCATCACCAGGTTGTTCTTCTGTGACAGTATAATCGATCGTACTAGATTTCACACGCGGTGGTGTTCCTGTTTTGAACCGATCCATTTCAAGTCCTAATTCTTTCAAATGATCTGCTAAACCAATTGATGGTAATGAATTGTTCGGTCCTGAAGAATATTTCAGTTCACCAATGATGATTTCACCACGAAGTGCTGTTCCAGCTGTAATGATTACCGCTTTACTTTGGTATTGTGCACCTGTTGTTGTAATGACACCTTTACAAATCCCGTCTTCTACAATTAAGCGTTCCACAATTCCTTGACGTAATGATAAGTTGTCCGTGCGTTCGATTGTGTGCTTCATTTCAGTAGCATAAGCATGTTTGTCCGCTTGGGCGCGCAACGCGCGAACGGCCGGTCCTTTTCCAGTGTTTAGCATCCGCATTTGGATGTATGTTTTGTCTATATTACGACCCATTTCGCCGCCTAATGCATCGATTTCTCGAACTACAACTCCTTTGGCTGGGCCTCCCACAGATGGGTTACACGGCATAAATGCCACCATATCTAAATTGATTGTTAAAAGTAAGGTTTTGCTGCCCATGCGAGCAGATGCTAAGGCTGCTTCTGAACCAGCATGTCCTGCTCCAACTACGATTACGTCATAAGATTCTGCTTTAAATTGATTCATCGACTCTTCCTCTCTATTTTCCTAAACAAAATTGACTGAATAATTGGGTGATCAGTTCATCTTGGACACTGTCCCCGACGATTTCACCTAAAAAGTCCCAACAGCGGGTCATATCCATTTGAACGAGATCGACTGGCATTCCAGCTTCGATTCCTCGGATCACTTCATCCAGCGCTATAGCTGCCTGATCTAATAATGCGATATGGCGAGTATTGGATACGAATGTCGCATCTTTTTCCCCTGTTTGTCCGCCGAAAAATAAGTCTGCGATTTTTAATTCTAATTGTTCCATCCCTGTATTGGATAAAACTGATACGGGTAATATTTCTTCATCATTAACGAGCTGTTTTAATTCTTCTCGATCTAATTGAGAAGGTAAATCCATTTTATTCAGCAGGATCACTCGTTTTAATCCGTCTGTGGCTATTAATAATTGACGATCTTCTTCTGTAAGTGGCTCATTTTGATTCAGAACAAGCAAAATCAAATCGGATTCAGCTAATGCTTTACGGCTACGTTCAACACCAATTCGTTCTACGATATCTTCTGTTTCTCTGATTCCAGCCGTATCGATCAATTTCAATGGTACTCCGCGGACATTGACGTATTCTTCGATAACATCACGTGTCGTTCCTGCAATATCTGTTACGATCGCTTTTTCTTCACGTAATAAGTGGTTCAATAAACTTGATTTCCCAACGTTTGGACGACCGATGATTGCTGTACTTAAGCCTTCACGCAATATTTTTCCTTGCTTCGCTGTTGTCAATAATCCTTCGATCTGGGCTTTGACGAATCCAGCTTTTTCAAGTAATAGTTTTGTTGTTAATTCTTCTACATCATCATATTCAGGATAATCGATATTTACTTCGACTTGCGCTAAAGTCTCTAAAATTTCCTGTCTCAACGAACGGATCAAAGAAGATAAATTTCCATCCAATTGATCCAAGGCAACATGCATCGCTCGATCTGTTTTTGCTCGAATCAAATCCATCACAGCTTCAGCTTGAGATAGGTCCATTCGACCATTTAAAAAGGCTCTTTTCGTAAATTCACCAGGTTCAGCCAAACGAGCGCCTTCTCTTAACAACAATTGCAATAACTGGTTAACGACTACGATCCCACCATGACAGTTGATTTCAACAACATCTTCTCTGGTAAAAGTTTTCGGTGCCCGCATGACAGAAACCATCACTTCATCTAGCAAGCTGTCGTCTTTAGGATCAAGGATATGACCATAATGAATCGTATGTGTAGGCACATCTAGCAGCTGCTTACTCCCTGAGCGATAGACTTTATCTGCAATTGCGATTGCTTCATCACCACTTAAACGGACAATACTGATGGCACCTTCGCCAGGAGGTGTTGAAATTGCGGCGATTGTATCAAATTCTAGCGTTATTTGTTGCATGGTTGACTGACTTCCTTTCATTAATGGATTAAGCTTTTTTTCGTGTAATTATTACTACGTTAAACCGCTCTTATCTCTTTTAAACTATGTACGCATCTATTTTTGGCTACAAAAAAAGCGCCCACTCCACCCCTATTTTTTTAGGTTGGATCTAGCACTTTCACTGCGTCAATTCCTATTAATTTCTTGACATAGAATAGCATATTTTTATTTTTTTCGCAACATTATTTATTTGATAAAAGCGTTCGTTAACTTTGCATTTCTTCTGTTTTATCTTTAAAATAAACTTATATAAGGCAAGGAGGTTCCTATGATGAAACGAACAAAAAAAGATGAATTCAATGAACAAGAATTAGAAAATCGTTTAAGTGGAATCACATTATCTACAGGAAATGTCAGTAAAAAATATATCGTTCGGGATATTGTTTTTGCAACAGATCGAATCGAGACAGACTTATTTTCACCAGATGTCAATCCAAATGATATTTTCAGTGGTGTTTATCGTCAGCTGAAAGTAATTGCGTTTGAATATGAAGCAGATGCTGTGATAAATTGTCATTTTGAAGAAAAATATGTAGAATATCAAGGGAAATGGGTCGTAGAAATATTTGCTTATGGAACAGTCGTTCAGTTTACACAAACAAATATTGGTTAAATACTATTCAAGGAGGAAAGGCGATCAAGCTTTTCCTTTTTTTCTCTGTTATTTTTTACAAAATAAAAAAACCTGATTCTAAAAGAACCAGGCTGGAAGAAGCACGAATGCTCCAACTACTTTATCATCGTATTTTGTACGTTGATAAGAATGATTTCGTTTAAAATATACTTTGTTTAACTGTATTTGTCAATGTATTTTTTTTTACAAAATTATCCTATTTTAACAATAAATGCCGCTTTTAAAAAATAATTTCAAAGGGGCATTTACTATTTAATAATATTTTTTCACAGGTTCAACAACCAAATAGCGATAAGGCTCGTCACCTTCTGAATGTGTTTTGATATGATCGTCTTTACTCAAGGTAAAGTGAATTTGTTTTCGTTCAAATGCTGGCATCGGTTCTAGAAAAACAGGACGGCCAGTTTGTTTGACTTTTTCTGCTGTTCTTTCTGCTAAACGTTGCAAGATCGCTTGACGTTTTTCACGATAATCACCAACATTCACTACAACAGATAGCTTATTTTCTGCAACACGATGAACGAAGACTTGTGCTAAATATTGAAGCGCATTTAAGACTTTTCCGTGTTTTCCAATCAAGATTCCTTGTTTATCTGTATCTAAATGGAAAACTAACAAACCATCTTTACGTTCTAAACGGACTAAAGCCGGCGCATTCAATTCTTTTGAAATAGTTGTTAAATACATCGCTAGTTCAGTGATCGCTTCTTCATCTTCTAGGTTTTCCAAGACTTTCGGTTCAGAGGAATCTGAGGTTTTAGCAGCTAACAATTCTTCAACAGCTGTTTCTACTTTTACTTCCTCATCTGCCACGATGATATCTTCGACGGTCTCTGCAACTGCTTCTGCGATTTGTTCGCTGACAGTAGGCTCGATTGATACTTGAGCAAGTTTTTTACCAAAACCTAAGAAACCTTTCTTAGCGTCTGTAATTACGCTGATCTCTACTTCTTCTTTTGACAAATTCAGTGCGTGTAAGCCCTTAGTGGTCGCTTCTTCAATTGTGTTTCCCTCATATACCGGCATCTGGAAAACCTCCTTTTATTTTTTCTTATTTTTTTTCTTAGGATTCATTGCTTTCTTCAATGCACGTTCGCGCTCTTTTACTTGTCGTTCTGCTTCAGCACGCTCTTTGCGGATTTTGAATGGATTATTGATCAATAATGTTTGACCAACTTGGAAGGCATTAGAAACCACCCAATAAAGTGATAATCCGCTGGCTAAGCTCATCCCCATTACAAAGATCATAACTGGCATTACAAAGTTCATGATTTTTAGCGACGCATTTGATTCTATTTGGCTCATGCTAGTCAAATATGTACTAGCAAAGGTAAAGGCTGCTGCTAAAATTGGTAAAATCAAATATGGATCGGGTTGACCTAAGTTCAACCACATAAAACTTCCTTGCTTCAATTCTGGTACACGAGAAATCGATTGGTACAACGCCATCATGATCGGCATTTGAATCAATAACGGTAAACATCCAGCATAAGGGTTTACATTATTTTCAGAATACAACTTTTGTTGTTCTTCACGAAATAGACGTTGTGTTTCTGGATCTTTTGATGAATATTGTTTTTGTAGCGCTTTTAATTTTGGTTGTAACTCTTGAGTCTTACGCATGCTTTTCGTTTGGAAATGCATCAATGGTAGTAAAATGATTCTGATTACTAATGTAAATAAGATGATCCCGATACCAGTATTTGCTGAAATGGATAAGAATTTAATTGCTTCAGCGAAATAATAGACAATGTAGCGGTCCCAAATTCCTGTACTACTTTCATTAATAGGGGCTGTTCCACAGGCAGACAACACAAAAACAAGTGCTAGTAAACCTGCCATCAATAATAGGCGTTTATACTTCTTCACAAAACTGTTCCTCTCTTATTTCAAAATTTTTGCAAGTTTTAACACATGCGTCACGTTGCTATGAATTTCTTCTGAACTCAACTTGTCGACGCCAGGCCTTGCGATGATAATAAAATCACAAGTGGGATCGATTGAATCTTTTAATTGATAGATCGACGTACGAACCTTACGCTTTACAGCATTTCTAACAACAGCATTCCCAACTTTTTTCCCTACTGAAATTCCTACCCGAAAATGCTTTTGTTCTGTTTTTTCTAATACGTACACGACAAATCTTCGGTTAGCACAGGACTGTTTATGTTGAAACACTGCTTGAAATTCTTTTTCTTTTTTTACTCTATAGGATTTCTTCATCTGCATCCCTTTGTTTCTTTCTATCTTTCTTTTTCACTCACTCTACAATGATAGCATATTTTAGTCATTTTTTTTCAAAATTAAAGGAAAATATCCAGAGATTTTGGTGATAATGACTCTAATTTCATATCTTATCATTTTTTTAGTTTTTTTTCACTTTATTTTATGGGATTGAGAGAATTTTTTGAGGTTCATTTGGTTTTGGGGTGTGCGGATTTAATTCTTAACGTTTAAGTTATACAAATGGGGAAATGGGTAAGATCAAATCGAAATGGGGTGATTTAGAATGTGACTTTTAGCTTTGTCTGATTAATGCTGTTGCTTTTCATTACGACTGTACTACTTTTTTAGTGTTAAGTGTTTGATGATTCACTGGTAAGGAAACTTCTCTCATTGCGCACGCCTTGTATTGTCCGTCATCTACTTTGGCTAATTCTGGCTTAGTCCTTGTATTCTTTGTGCCTTAGTCCTTAGATCGATGCGATTGAAACGAGTTCGTGATTCACTAGTATGGAAACTTCTCTCACTACGTTCGCCAAGTACTGTTCATCATCTACTCTGGCTAATTCTGGCTTAGTCCTTGTATTCTTTGTGCCTTAGTCCTTAGATCGATGCGATTGAAACGAGTTCGTGATTCACTAGTATGGAAACTTCTCTCACTACGTTCGCCAAGTACTGTTCATCATCTACTCTGGCTAATTCTGGCTTAGTCCTTGTATTCTTTGTGCCTTAGTCCTTAGATCGATGCGATTGAAACGAGTTCGTGATTCACTAGTATGGAAACTTCTCTCACTACGTTCGCCAAGTATTGTTCATCATCTACTCTGGCGAAGCCAGTCGTAGTGATTCACAACAAAAGAACCCTTTATTATTTCCACACATACATTGTGAAGATAATAAAGGGTTCTTAGTTTAAACTTGATTCGTTATTTAAAGTCAACATAAATTATGCTGAAATAACTTTTCTGCCTTTACGACGTCTGCTCGCTAATACGTTGCGACCATTTTTTGTGCTCATGCGTTTACGGAAACCGTGAACTTTTTGACGTTTGCGTTTGTTTGGTTGATACGTTCTTTTCATCTCTTGTTCCACCTCCTGAAATTGTAACTATCCATCAATACATAGACATACTTTGATAGTATACCTAGTATTAGGTCGATTTGTCAATAAATTTTCTGGAATAAATTATTCTTCTTATCAAAATAAGTTATCCACAAAAGGGAAAAATTTATGGATAACTTGTGGATAGTTTTTTCAGCCATCACATTTCGTTTTAAGTTTTCTCCACACTTTTGCACAAAAAAACAGGATGTTAAAAAGTTATGCACATTCGCTTTTTTAATTGTGTATAACTTTCTAAAAAGATTGAATTGCTTGGGTTTTTTTTACAGAACTTGCTGTGGATAAATAAAATAACAAAAAGAAATCCACTGTTTTTTTCTTGTTTGTGGATAAGTTTATAACCCTCTGTGAATTTTTTTTCCACAATTCACAATTTGCCTGTGGAAAAAGTTCCAAAAAAATGCTAAAATTCTATTTGCTTATCTATTTATATTTGTTCAGATTTTTTATATAGAAAAATTTGTTCCGTTTTATGGATCATCTTCCGATTAAATTTGGAAAAAAGAATAGAAAGAGCTTGTGGTGAACAATACCCGCTTCATTTTTTCTATTTTTCTGTCGAAACTGGACAAATCCGTTACACTTTTGCTTTGAACATGCCAAGAAATAAAACGAAGTTATCGTTAATACTAATTGGTACAAGGCGAAGTCACGAGAAATTTTGTTTCTGTACACTATCTAGCTTACCGGGCTAGCACTACGCTTTTAAACTAAGGAGGTCACCAT